>OZ252295.1:0-2651423 GCA_965250195.1 Dehalococcoidia bacterium | reverse complement strand
CGCCCCCGGTGAGTTCGAGACCCGAATGAACGATCTTGGCGGCGACGATGCCGACGAGCGCGCCTTCATGATGGCCCGCGTGCCGCTGGGCGTTCCGGGCGACCTGCGCGACCTCGGCCTGTTGGCCGTCTACCTCGCCAGCCCAGCCTCCGACTACATGACCGGCCAGGTCATCTATCTGGACGGCGGCCAGACGGCCAAGTGAGCTATCCAGACCTGTTCAGCCCGTTAAAGTTGGGCTCGAAATCGCTGAAGAATCGATTGGTGTGCACCGCCCACGCGACCATCTTCGAGAGCGAGGGCCAGTTTACAGAGCGCCACGTCCACTACTACGCCGAGCGGGCCAAGGGCGGCGTGGCCATGATCGTCACGGAGGGGGCGTCGGTCCACCCCACGGGCACCTTCCCTCTAAAGATCCACGGCGACGAGGCGATAGCGCCGATGGCCCGCATCGCAGACGCCGTGCACGAGCACGGCACCGTAATCGTCGCCCAGATAACCCACGCCGGTCGCCGCGTGCCGCACCCCTCCGGCGTCTCCGAGACCGTCACCGTCGCCCCCTCGGCCCTGCCCGCGCCCTCGGTCCACTTCGGCCGAGTCATGCCGCACGAACTGTCCGTCGGTGAGATTGAGGACATCGTCAGTGCCTTTGGTGCGGCGGCCGAGCGCGTCGTGCGTTCGGGCTTCGATGGCGTAGAGATCGCCATCGCCTTTGGCAACCTCATCCCCCAGTTCCTGTCCGAGCACGCCAATCGGCGGACCGACCGCTACGGCGGCGACCTTGAAGGCCGTATGACCTTCGCGAAGGAGTGCCTCGCCTCGGTACGAGAGGCGATCGGCCCCGAAAGCATCCTCGGCGTCCGCTATACGGACGATGACCTGGATTACGGCCAAAACATTGACGATGTTCTCGAATGGATCCCGAGCCTGTGTCGGCCCGAGCAGGTCGACTACGTCAGCCTGACCGCCGGAACCAATTACGACCTCAAGAGCGCCGCCAGCATCATCCCGTCCCACTACCACCAACCCGGCCAGTTTTCCGGTCTCGCCGCTCGGGTCAAGGCGGTCGCTCAGGTACCGGTCATCGGGTCGGGCCGCATCAATACTCCCAAACTCGCCGACCAGCTCGTGCGAGACGGCCGGATGGACCTCGTCGGCATGGCACGCGAGCTAATCGCCGACCCCTTTCTCCCGGCAAAGGCTATGGGGGGCAGGGCGAGCGAGATCCGTCCCTGCATCGCCTGCAACCAGAGCTGCAAAGGCAGGCAGGCGCGTCGCCTGCCCATCACCTGCGTCTACAACCCGGTGGCGGGCAGGGAGGCTGCGCTAAGCGAGCTTCCGGCGGCCGAAGCCCCAAAACGCGTAGTGGTCATCGGCGGTGGCCCGGCCGGGCTCGAAGCGGCGACCATCGCGGCCGAGCGCGGCCACCGGGTCACGTTACTGGAGCGCGCCGACCGCACCGGCGGTCAGACCATCGTCACCGCTATGGCCCCAGGCAGGTCGGAGTGGGGCGACATCGCTCGCTACATGGACGCCCGGGCCCGGCGCGCCGGTGTGAACATCCGCACCGGCGTCGAGGCCACGGCCGAAACCGTGATCGCCGGGTCGCCCGACGCCGTCGTCTTGGCCACCGGCGCGTCCCCGTACATCCCCGAGATGCCTGGTGCAGAGGGCGCTAACGTCATCTCCGCCCACGACGTCATGTCGGGCGACGCACCTGTCGGCCAGAGCGTGGTGGTCATCGACACTCAGGGCCTGCGCGAGGGTTGCGACGTCGCCAACCACCTGGCCGGTCGGGGCAAAAACGTGACCCTCGTCACCGGCATGCCCGTCATCGGCGAGCACATCCAGGCGGGCGTCTGGCGCCACCTTTACGAAGATCTTCTAAAAGCCGGAGTCACGCTGTCTCCGCTGACCGAAGTGACGGCTATCGGCGAGAGCTCGGTCTCGGTCAGAGACGCCGTCTACTCCCCCAAACAGTGGACCCTGGAAGGCGTCGACACCGTCGTGTTCGCGGCCGGGGGAAGGGCCCGCGACGGCCTGTACCGCGAGCTAGAGGGCAGGGTAGGGGAGTTGCACGCCATCGGCGACTGCGTGCAACCCAGGGACGTCGAGGCCGCCGTCTACGAAGGCCACATGCTCGGCCGCCGGCTCTAGCCGGCTCGAAGAAAGGGGTCGTACCGGCTTCTCAGGCCCCCTGGCCATTAGGGGGGACGGTCGTCAGTTCCACCGGTAGCTTCTGGCCGCCCTCGTAGACGATCTTGCGCACCGGGTAGTTGATCTCAATGCCCTCCTCGGTAAAGCGGGCGTGGATGGCCTTGATCAACTCGCTGGTCAGTCTGAAACTGGAAATGCGGTCCCTGGCCCGGGCGAAAATGTAAAAATCGATGTTCGAGTCGCCGAACGTCTTAAAGTTCACGATCGGGTCGAACTCGACGGCATTAGCGCTCTCGGAAATCACCTTACGGGAGGCCGCAAGGGCAACGTCCTGGACGTGCTGAAGGTCGCTGTCGTAGCTCACCCCACAGTCCACCCTCACGCTGACGGCGGTGCTGGGTGTCTGGTAATTGGTGAAAATCGTGTCGGCGAGGACCGAGTTGGGAATGATTACCAGGTTGTTGTAGATGGTCCGTATCTTGGTGCTGCGCCAGCCCACGTCGGCGACATACCCGGCGGGGCCCCCGGTCAGCTCAATGTAGTCGCCCACATCCATCGCACCGTCCGACATGACGTAGGTTCCGGCGAAGAAGTTGCTTAGCGTGGGCTGTAGCGCCAGGGCAACTGCTATACCAGTAATACCGAGACCGCCTAGCAGCGGGCTGATGGATACGCCGAGTGCGTCCAGGGCAATGAGGAAGCCGATGCCGTAAACGACGATCAGCAGGATGCGCCGCACCTGGGGCAGCATCTTGTCGTCGAGCGGCGTCGCCGTCTTGGGCGCGACCACTTTCAGGTACCAGTTGATTGAGAACCGCACGGCGCTGGCGGCCGCCTGCACCATTACGACCACCACCCCGATGGTCCAGGCCGAGGTGACACCCTGTCGCCAACCACCGCCCTCTATGGGCAGGGCGATAATGCCCAGGTAGAGGCCCAGTATGAATACAAACAGTACCGCCGGGCCACGGGCAGCGTTGATCATCTGGGCGACGAAGCTATCGGGCGCACGCTCCTCCAGATGCTCGGTGACCTTCTTGAGGACAAAGCGTAGAACGAACGCGCCGACCATGAAGGCGGCGAACAAGCCCAGGGCAATCAGCGACTCCCAGGCGACTATCTGGTCGAAAAATCGACCGAATGTAAGGCGTTCGTCCATAACAGGCACGCGGCGCAATCGGCCGCAAAACAAGTATTGGCCCGCCCGTCAGCGCTGTACAAGTGGAATAGAGACGCCTTTTCCGGGTCTCTAGAGCGGCCCGCGCCGCCCGTAGGGGGCTACTCTGCGGGGACCGCCATGCGGATAACCCAGCCACGCTCGTCACCGAAGCCGCGGCCCCCGCCGCCCACCAGGCCGCCCGACCCGGCCACGAACAGGTTCTTGCCCGGCCCGACCGCCATTGCGTAGGCGAAGTCCTCCGCCGTCGAGCCCATCTGGCGCGTCCAAAGCGCCCGGCCGTCTGCGCTGTAGGCGCTGACGAAAACGTCGAACTCTCCCGTTGCCGAGAAAGTCGGAAAGGCGCCGCTCGTCCTCCCGGCCACGTACAGCACGCCGTCCGTTCCCTGGGCCACACCCGAGGCCACGTCCGACTCGTCAGTGCCGAACTGCGAAACCCATCTAACGTCCCCATCTGCGGTCAGACCGATGGCGAACGCGTCGAGGAACCCTCCAATACGGGCGCCGATCCCGACAATCGGGTTGGGCAGCGTGGCACGTGTCGTCCCGACGAGGAAGACAGATCCCTCCGTGTCTACCGCCAGGTCCAGCGCCGTGTCGGCGTTATTGGACCCGAAAGTCCACGTCCGCAGGACGTCCCCATTGGGCTCGTACACCCGCAGATAAAGGTCGGCGGAGCCAGCGTGCTCTTTGCCGGTAGGCCTGTCAGATAGCGGCCCCAGCGTCGAGCCGGTGAGATAGAGCCGCCCGCCTGAGGACGCAAGCGCCGTCGCGCCCATACCCTCGGCCGATCCGAACTGGACCATCGATACCAACCGGCCCCCCGAATCGATCCCGGCCAAGAAGTTATCCGTGACTCCCCCGTTGCTAAACCCCTTGAAAGACCCGGTGGTCGAGCCGGAGACGAAGACCGTCCCATCCTCTGCAACGGCGAGCGAATCCGCCCAGTCCACCTCCGGCGTGCCGAACTGTTGAGACCACATCTCCAGGCCTTCCGGGTCGTAGGCGGCCACGTACGCGTCCCGGCCCCCACTGCCGGGGTTTTGGCCGACCGGCCCACTAACCCGGGCCGCGACGTAAACGTTGCCGGCGTCGTCGACCGCGAGGTCCTCGGCGTTGTCGTCTCCATTGGCCCCGAACTGGCGAGTCCAGATCACCTCGCCGTCTTGGGAGTAGCGTCGAACGAACCCATCGCGGCCCCCTGCTCCAGAGCCTGTCGCAAGCGCCGTCGTCGTCCAACCGGCGACGTACAGCGCCCCGTCCGGGGCGACGGCGAGGGCGGTAATCCCGCTACCGCCGTCCAGCTCGTCCGACCACTCGACACCGGCCAGGCGATCCGCACCCCCCTCATTGGCCGTTCCCGGCGACTCGGGAATGCAGGCGACGGCCGCCAGCGCCGTAATCAGTAGGGCGGTTGCAACGGCGCCGACGAGCCGGGCTCGCCCGGTGTGCCCGGTCGGTCCGGTCTGGAGCAGCATAGATCGCATCATAACCGTGTGCGTGTTGGCATACTATCGTCTGCCACGGGGCGCATTGCCCGGGCCGACCCCCCTCTGTAAAATCGGCTATGGGCAGGCCCGACCCAGGCGTGACAAGGAGATATAAATGGAGATGGCGACGCTCGGCAGGACCGGGCTGAAGGTGAGCCGACTGGGGGTAGGACTCGTAGAAATCGGCTTCCAGCTGAGCGAGGGTGAAGTTGACCTTGCTGGACGTCTACTGAATATTGCACTCGACGGCGGCATCAACTTCTTCGACACCGCGGAGTGCTACGGCATCTCCGAAGACCTCATCGGCGCCACAATCTCTCATCGGCGTGACGACTTCATACTGGCAACCAAAGTCGGCCACCCCAGCTTCGGTACTGAGGGCCCCCGGTTCACCGGTGATATCGTGCGAAAGAGTATCGAACGCAGCCTCAAACGCCTCAAGACCGACCATGTCGACCTGCTGCAGGTACACGCCTACGACATCTTCGGCCAGCCTCCCAACGACGTAATCGAGGCCGTCCTGGACGCCAAGAAAGCGGGCAAGACGCGCTTCGTCGGTTACAGCCAGGAGAACGAAGAGGCCATGTGGGCCATCGAGAGCGGGCTCTTTGACACCCTCCAGACCGCCTTTTCCATTATGGATCAGCGGGCGAGGCATGGGATCTTCGCAGCGGCGAAAGCGGCCAACATCGGCATCATCGCCAAGCGCCCCATCGGCAACGGCATGTGGGGCCGGGAATTCCGTTCAGAGGACCACTACGAAGACACCGTGGCCCGGAGACTGGGCCAGCGCTCCCAGAAAATGCAGGCCGGTGGCCCGATCGCTGGAGAGCCCGACAACCGCATCGAGACCGCGCTCGGCTTCGTGCTGGCGCACCCCGAGGTCGACACCGCGATCGTCGGCACACGCAACCCCGACCACATGCAGTCCAACATCGACATCGTCGATCAGCGCCTGCCTTTAGACGAAGGCGTGGTCACCGACCTGCACCGGCGCTACGACGACGTTGGGGCCGACTGGCGCAGCATCGACTGATAAAAACATCGAATCTGACTGAAAGAGGAAAAATGGCGACCGAGACCAAACGAGACTTCCCCAAATCCCAGGCCTACAGGGTAGTTGGCACCCGCCCGATCAGGCACGACGGTGCCGACAAGGTAACCGGCCGCGCCCGTTTCGGGGCCGACATCACCCTGCCCGGCACCCTCTACGGCGCGGTGCTGCGCAGCCCCCACGCCCACGCCCGCATCGTGTCCATCGACACGTCAGGTGCCGAGGCTCACCCAGACGTACGAGGCGTCATGACCTCGGCCGACCTTATGCCGGGCGCCCCCGTCGGCACCGGCATCCTGCCCGGCCAGAACCACCCCGGCAACGTCATGGCCCGGGGTAAGGTGCTGTACAGGGGCCACGCCGTGGCCGCCGTCGCGGCTACGAGCGTACATGCGGCGCAGGAGGCTCTCGCACTGATCGACGTGCAGTACGAAAAGCTCCCGGCGGTGCTCGACGTCGAATCGGCCATGGCGCCCGGCGCCCCAATAGTTCACGAAGACATGCTGCCCTACAGCCTGGGCCCGGTAGACGACTTCCCGCCCAACGTCGTGGGCCGCGAGCAGTACGTCCTCGGCGATCTCGATGCCGGGTTTGGTTCGGCAGACGTCATCGTTGAACGAGAGTTCAGGACCACCGCCGTGCACCAGGGCTACATCGAGCCCCAGAACGGCACGGCGTCGTGGTCGCAGGACGGCAAACTCACCGTGTGGTGCTCCAGCCAGGGCCACTTTGGCATCCGTGACCAGCTAGGCGTCGTCCTCGGCATCCCCGTCTCGGACGTGCGCGTCGTGCCCATGGAGATCGGCGGCGGCTTCGGCGGCAAATTGCCGGCCTACGTCGAGCCATTGGCCGCCGTTCTTTCCCGCAAGACCGGCCAGCCCGTCAAACTCACAATGTCCCGCGCGGAAGTGTTGGAGGCCACCGGGCCTACCTCCGGCAGCCTCGTCCGGGTGAAGATCGGTGCCACGAAGGATGGCCGCATCACCGGCGCCGACGCCATGTTCGCCTTCGAGGCGGGCGCGTTCCCACCTTCGCCCATCACCGGTGCGGCGGCGGCCATCTTCGCGCCGTACAAAATCGAGAACGTGCGCATCGACTGCTACGACGTACTCAACAACAAGCCCAAGGTCGCGCCGTACCGGGCGCCGGGAGCGCCCATAGTCGCCTTCGCCGCCGAGTCCGTCATGGACGAGCTCGCTGAAAAACTGGGCATCGACCCGGTAGACCTGCGCATACTTAACGCGGCTAGGGAGGGCGACAGGCGGGCGGACGGCGTCATGAACGGCGCCATCGGTGCGCTTGAGACTATGGAGGCCATCAAGGCACACCCCCATTACTCGTCGCCTCTGGACGGGGACGGCGTCGGCAGGGGAGTGGGCCTGGGCTTTTGCCGCAACAACGCCGGGCCTGCCTGCGCTGTCGGCAACGTGCTGGCAGACGGCCGTGTCTCCCTCGTCGAGGGCTCGATGGACATCGGCGGCAGCCGCACGGCCGTCGCCCAGATGTTCGCCGAGGTGTTGGCGTTGCCGGTGGAGGATGTGCTCCCCAGCGTCGGCGATACCGAAGCCATCGGTTACACTTCTGTCACCGGGGGCAGCGGCGTGACGTACAAGTCGGGCTGGGCGGCGTACGAAGCTGCCAACGACGTCAAGCGCCAGGTCATCGAGCGAGCGGCCCGGGTGTGGGACGTCGCCGTCAATCAGGTCGAATACGCAGACGGCGCGGTCCGCCACGTCTCCGACCCGGAATTGGAGACCACTTTCAAAGAGATCGCGGCCAACGCCAACTCCACCGGCGGGCCCATCGTTGGGCGGGCCAACCTCAACCCCGGCGGCGCGGCGGGTTCCTATTCAGCGTTGATAGTCGACGTAAAAGTCGACCCCGAGACGGGCAAGACCGACGTGCTTCGTGCCACCGCCTTTCAAGACGTGGGCACCGCCATCCACCCGGCATACGTAGAGGGGCAGATACAGGGCGGAATCGCCCAGGGGATCGGCTGGGCGCTGAACGAGGAGTACTTCCTCAACGACGAGGGAGCGATGCAAAACGCCTCGCTACTCGACTACCGCATGCCGACCTCGCTCGATCTGCCCATGATCGAGGCCGTCATGATCGAGGTGCCCAACCCCAACCATCCCTACGGGGTCAAAGGCGTGGGGGAGGCGTCCATCTCGGCGCCATTAGCCGCGCTGGCCAACGCCATCAACGCCGCCACCGGCACCCGCCTGCGCAGCCTGCCGATGAACCCGCAAGCCATCATAAAAGCGACCTCCGGGTAGCGGAGCGGACCAAGGTCAAAGCGATGAGCGCTCCCGCGAAGAAGCCCCAGGCGCGAACGGAGTGAGCGGAGAGACGTTCTAGCGCGAGGCCCAGCCGCCGTCGTTCACCAGCGGCGAGCCGGTAACGTAGGACGCCGCGTCCGAGCACAGCCACCCGCACGTGTCGGCGATCTCCTCCGGGCTGGCCACCCGCCCGGCCGGGTGCAGCTCGGCGATGTAGGCGTCAGTCTGTTGGGCCGTTCGGCCCTGGCCCCAGAGCGCGTAGTGCATCGGCGTGGTGATAGAGCCGGGGCAGATCGAGTTCACCCGAATGCCCAGCGGGGCGTACTCCAGCGCGGCGGCCTTCGTCAGGCCCACCACCGCGTGTCTGCTGGCGACATAGGCGGGAATCGTCGGCACGCCATACATGCCCACCCCCGACGACACGTTCACAATCGCACCGCCTCCCGTCTTGAGCATCGCCGGAATCTCCGCCTTCAGCGACAGGAACACCCCTCTGAGGTTGATCGCCATCACCGCGTCCCAGTTTTCCAAAGTCGCGTCGGCCGTCAGTGCTGCCTCGCCGGTAATCCCGGCGTTATTGACCGCGTAGTCCAGCCGCCCGAAGCTTTCGATCCCGACAGCGACGGCGTTTTCCATGTCCCCGGAGACCGAGACATCGCCGCGCGCGAACAGCGCCCTGCCGCCCTCGTCCCTAATGCCGTGGGCCACCGCCTCGCCCTCCGCCTCGCGCCGGGCGACGGTCACGACCGCCGCTCCCCGGCGGGCGAAGGCACGTGCGACCGCTTCTCCTAGGCCGGTGCTGGCGCCCGTTACCAGCGCCACCTTGCCACGCATATTTTGGGTATTCATGGGGTCGCCATTATAGGTTCTCTTTGCAGAGTGTTGGGGGTGGTAAACTCGCCCCGGCGAAGAGGAGGAAAGTCTTGCCCGATAGCGAAATGAAAGGCCCAGATGGGGCCACGAAAGGGAAGGTTCAGACCGTGCTGGGGCCAATCGAGCCCGAGCAGATGGGCGTCACCCTCACCCACGAGCACCTTCTGATCGACCTGGACGGCTACTTCTGTCAGGCTGAAGAGGCGTCGACGCGTCACCACGAAAATCAACCGGTGACAATCGACATTCTGGGAAAGATGGGCAAGCTGTGGTTACGCAACCACGCCAACCTGCGCGTGCTGGACGAGCAACTGGCCATCAAAGAGGCCCTGCGCTTCAGGCACGCTGGTGGCGACTCGATGGTCGATACGACCAGCATCGGCATCGCCCGCGACCCCCTCGCCCTAACACGCATATCCCGTGCCACCGGGCTCAACGTCGTCATGGGCGGCAGCTACTACATCCCCATGTTTCACCCCGCCTACATGGACGAGCGCGAACAGGGTGCCATCGAAGACGAGATCGTCCGCGACATCACCGTCGGCGTCGGCGACACCGGCCTGCGCTCCGGCGTCATCGGCGAGATCGGCTGCATGGCCCCGCTCGACGACAACGTGACCAAAGTACTCAGGGCGTCTGCGCGGGCGTCAGTCCGCACCGGTGCGCCCATCACCATCCATCCCGGCTTCGAGCAGTCCAGCCCTGCCGAGATACTCGACGTACTCGTTGAGGCCGGAGCCGATCCAAAACAGATCATCATGGGTCACCTCGGCCCGGTCGTAAAAGACCCCGGAGCACTTCGGGACTTGGCGTCTTCGGGTTGCTACATCCAGCACGATCTATTCGGTTACGAGTCGACCAACCACGAATATCTGGGTCGTATCGGCGGCCAGATATCCGACGCCCAGCGCATCGAGCGCCTGGAGCACCTCATCGAGCATGGTCATGAAAACCAGTTACTCGTCGTTCAGGACCGCTGCT
This sequence comes from Dehalococcoidia bacterium, assembly GCA_965250195.1. GTDB lineage: Bacteria > Chloroflexota > Dehalococcoidia > Lucifugimonadales > UBA2962 > CAUZIR01. The sequence continues at coordinate 2,641,409 of OZ252295.1, read as the reverse complement.
CCCTCATCCATCTGGAGCGCTACGGCGGCCCCGGCTACGCCCACATGCTGGAGGGCATAGTGCCGCGGATGAAAAAGCGAGGCTTCTCACAAGACCTGATCGACAAGATCCTGATAAAAAACCCTGCGAAGGCCCTAGCCTTCGAGTAAGGACCAGCTGAATGCAACACCGCCAGGTAGGCCGCACCGGCTTGTTCGTCTCCCGCATCTGCTTCGGCTCCGTCGCGTTCGGCGAGCGGCTCGACGAGCCCGAGTCGCTCGCGCTGATCGACCGAGCAGTCGGGGAGGGCGTCAACTTCTTCGACACCGCCAACTCCTACAACGAGGGCCGGACCGAGGAGATTTTGGGAAAGGCGATCGAAGGTCGCCGCTACGAAACAATCGTCGCGTCCAAGGTCGGCGCCGGGCCCTTCGGCCTGAACATCGCCACCCTCAGCCGGAAGCACATCATGCACGAGATCGAGGGCACATTGCGCCGCCTCGGCACCGACTACGTCGACATCCTCTACGCCCACAAGCCCGACCCTGCAACCCCCATCGAAGAGACCATGGAAGCCTTCGGCGACCTCGTGCGGCAGGGCAAAGTGCGATATCTCGGCTGCTCCAACTTCCCGGCATGGCAGATCGCAAAATCCCAGTGGACAGCCGACGTCCGCAAGCTGGCCCGGTTCGAGTGCATCCAGCCCAGGTACAACTTATTGGAGCGCGACATAGAGGCCGAAGTAATTCCGTTCTGCGTCGATGACGACATCTCCATCTACCCTTACGGCGCGCTCGCCGGGGGCATGCTCACCGGCAAGTACCTCGACCGCCACGAGCCCGTCAAAGGAGACAAGCTAAACAGCGGCCTCAACTACCGCCGGCTCTACTGGCAGGAGCGGGCGTTCGAATTTGTCGAACGCCTCAAGGCCGCGTCCGACGGGGCGGGCCACACCCTCACCCAGACCGCCCTGGCGTGGCTACTAGAGCAGCCCCGGCTCGACGCCACCATCGTCGGCATGCGAAGTTCCGAGCAGCTCGAAGGCGCGCTGTCGGCCCTGGACATCGAACTGACCGACGCCGAACGTGAAGTCTGCGCGGCCGGGGTGCCGCAGACGCCTCAATAGACGCGGATCATGGCTGACCCCTCAGCGAACCGGCTCCCCTTAGACGGACTGACGGTCATCAACCTGACCGTGAACGTGCCGGGCCCGTTCTGTTCGTCCATCCTCTCAGACCTCGGTGCCAGCGTCGTAAAGGTCGAACCGCCCGCCGGAGACCCTCTCCGTCTTGCTCCCGGCATGTGGTCGGGCCTCAACCGTGGCAAGCGCAGCATCACCCTCGACCTCAAGACCGGGGGCGGCCGCGACGTTCTTAAACGACTTGGCACCAAAGCTGACGTCGTGCTGGAGGGATGGCGACCCGGCGTGGCGAAACGCCTCGGCGCGGACTACGAGACCCTTTCAGCGGGCAACGCGGGCCTCGTCTACTGCGCAATCTCCGGCTTCGGGCAAGACGGCCCCTGGGCCGACCGGCCCGCCCACGACATCGACCTCCTGGCCATTAGCGGCTATCTCCAAGCGCAGATAGGGTTCGAGGGCCGCCCCTGGGCGCCCCCCGTATTGATCTCCGACCTCGCTTCCGCGCACTACGCGGCCATCGCGGTGCTGGCGGCGCTCGTTAAGCGCGGTTCGAATGGGCGAGGCTCCTACATAGACCTGTCGATGGCCGACTCCACGCTCGCATTGCTGGCGCCCGAGATCGGCCGTGTCGGAACCGGTGAGGCCGACGGGAAACCGAACGTGACGTTCATCCCGCACTACGGCGCCTTCGAATGCGCCGACGGGCGCTGGTTCAGCCTGGGCATCGTCGACGAAGACCACTTCTGGCGCCGCTTTTGCCAGGCCGCCGGTCTCGCGGACCTGGCGGATCTGACTTACCCCGAGCGCGTTGAGCGTGGCACGCCGATCACCGAGGCCGTGCGAGCGGCGTTTGCGAAGCGTCCCGCCGCTGAGTGGGAGTCGATTTTGTGCGCCGCCGACGTCCCGGCCGCGCCCGTCACCGCCCTGGCCGACCTTTTCGACAACCCCCAGTTCCAGGCCAGGGGCATTTTTCGAAACATCGGCGAGGGCCGATTTCTTGCACAGCCGTTCATGCTCTCCGGCCAGTCCGTCGGCCCGACCGAGGGCCCGCCGGGGCAGGGCGAACACGCAGCCGAGATCCTCAATGAGCTGGGTTACGACGCTGAACAGGTCGAAGATCTTCACCAATCTGGCGCGCTCGGCCCAGTTCGTCCCGGAGTTGGCAGTTGACCTCGGCAAAACAAAAAAATTATCAGGTCGGCGACTACGCCGAGACCTACCGCACTTTCAGCCAGGAAGTGCCGGAAAAATTCAACTGGGCATTCGATGTCTTCGACCGCCGGGGCGACGACCCGGAAAAGGTGGCCATGATCTGGCTTGCGCCGGACGGCCAGGCCTGCCGTGAGGTCACGTTCCGGGAGTTTTCCGAGCGTTCCAGGCGCGTAGCCAACGCCCTCACCGGTCTGGGCGCGAAAAAGGGCGATCGCGTCTTCCTTATGCTCCACCGCGTCGTCGAATGGTGGGAAATCGTGCTCGGGTGCATGCGTGCGGGCCTCGTGCCGGTGCCGGGCACCACGCTGTTGACGGCCAAGGACATCGCCTACCGAGTCGGAGCGTCAGAGGCGTCAATGGCGATCACCGACCACGAGAACTTTTCGAAGCTGGAGTCGGTCAAGGGCGAGTGCCCCAGTTTGCGGGACGTCGTCGTCGTAGGAGGAGAGGGCTCGAACAGTTTCGAAGACCTGTTGGCGGCCGCGTCACCGGAGCTGCCCCACCCGAACAACCTTTCGACAGATCCCCTGATGATCTACTTCACGTCCGGCACCACGGGCAACCCGAAAATGGTGCTCAACACCCACGCCAGCTACCCGATAGGCCATGTGGCCACCGGAAAATTCTGGCTCGACAACCGGCCCACCGATCTTCACTGGACCCTCGCCGACACCGGCTGGGCGCAGGCGGCGTGGACCGCCTTCTTCGCGCCCTGGAACATGGGTGCGACCCTCTTCATCTGGGACCAGCGCAGCCGCTTCGACGGCGCACTTGCGTTGGACGTCCTGGAAAAGTTCCCCATCACCACCTTCTTCGCGCCGCCGACGGCCTACCGGATGATGGTGCAGCAAGACCTGTCGAAATTCAGCCCCAGAGCGCTGCGCCACACCGTGGCCGCCGGTGAGGCCGTCGATGGCGAGGTAATCGACGCCTGGCGCGCGGGCACCGGCCTGCACATCTGGGAGGGCTACGGCCAGACCGAATCGACCCTTATGGCGGCAACTTTTCCAGGGATGCAACACAAACCCGGCTCGATGGGCGTTGCCTGCCCCGGATTCGATCTGGCCATAGTGGATGACGACGGCCGTGAGGTTCCCGCAGGCGAAGTGGGCCAGATCGCCGCACGCACGTCGCCAGTGCGGCCAATTGGTCTGTTCCCGGGCTACTGGCGTGACCCCGAGGCGAACGCGAAAGCGTTCAGGGGCGATTGGTACTTCACCGGCGACCTGGCCACCCGTGACGAAGACGGCTACTTCTGGTTCCTCGGCCGCGGCGACGACCTCATCATCAGTGCCTCGTACCGCATCGGGCCGTTCGAAGTCGAGTCCGCGCTCATGGAGCACCCGGCCGTCGCCGAAGCAGCCGTCGTGGCCAAGCCCGACCCCGTTCGCGGCCAGATCGTAAAGGCCTTCGTCGCCCTGACTCAGGGCAACTCTCCGTCCGATCAGTTGGCAAAAACGTTGCAGGCCCATGTGCGCGAGGCAACGGCCCCCTACAAATACCCCAGGGAGATCGAGTTCATCGATGAACTCCCTAAGACCGTCAGCGGCAAAATACGCCGCAACGAACTGCGCCGTCGGGACCGGCCAGCGCGATGAGTTTTGCAGCCCAGCACCAGATCTTCAGGGACGCCGTACGCCGCTTCGTGCGCGAGGAGATCGACCCAAACGTCGACGAATGGGAAGAGCAGGGCGAGATTCCCAGTTCGCTGTTTCGCCAGATGGGTGAGCTGGGCTTCCTGGGAGTCGAATACCCCGAGCGATACGGTGGCGGCGGCGCCGACTTTTGGATGTCCGTCGTGCTGGCCGAAGAGCTTGCCCGTTGCCGCGCCGGAGGCGTTGCCTTCTCCGTCATCGTGCACACCGACATGTCGTCGCCCTGGCTGTCGGCCATCGGTACCGAAGCCCAAAAGGCCCGTTATTTACCCGGCATCATCAACGGCGAAACCGTCTGCGCCCTTGCCATCACCGAGCCCGGCGCCGGCTCCGACATGGCCGGCATTGAGACCCTAGCCGTGCCCGACGGAGATGACTGGGTCATCACCGGCGCCAAGACCTTCACCACCAACGGCGTCTACGGCGACCTGTACTTCGTGGCCTCTCGGACCGCACCTCCTGGCGAAGATAAGCGTCACAGGGGCATCTCCCAATTTCTCGTCCAGCGGGATACGCCCGGCGTCATCGTCACCCGGAAAATGGACAAAACCGGCATGCTCTCCTCCGACACCGCCGAGCTGACCTTCGACGGAGTCCGGGTACCCGCCGCCGACCTCTTGGGCGAGGAGGGCAGGGGGTTCCACCAGCTCGCCGCCGGTCTGCAGCGCGAGCGCCTCATGGTCGCAGTCATGTGCGTCTCCGCCTCCGAACGAGCGCTCGAAGACACCCAGGCCTATCTCAAGCAACGTCAAGCGTTTGGTCGGCCACTGGCCGCAAAACAAGGCCTGCAGCACAAGATCGCCGACATGGCGACGCGCATAGAGGCTGCGAAGGGTCTGACGTACCATGCCGCGGACCTGTTCGCAGCGGGCAAAGAGTGTGCGAAAGAGGTCTCGATGGCCAAACTCGTTGCCTCGGAGACAGCTGTGAAAGTCGGCTACGACGCCGTCCAACTGCACGGTGGTTACGGCTACATGCGAGAGACATTCGTTGAACGCTTCGCCCGGGACTACCGGGTATGGACCATCGCCGCGGGAACCTCAGAGATCATGCGCGACATCATCGCCCAACGCGTCATCGACGCCCCGACGGGGCATTAGCAGGCAATTGACCGCCACATGGTGATCCCGTCATGAAACTCAGTTGGTTCTCGCCGAAGATAGAGAAGCGCGACAGTGGAGTGCATGGCCGAGGGCTGTTCACGGCAGACCCAATCGAGGTGGGGGAGGTCGTCTGCGTGAAAGGTGGATATGTGATGGACCGGGATCAGCGCGACGAGGTGTCATTGAAGCTCGGCCCAGCAGAGATACAGATCGCCGAAGACCTGTTCCTGGGCCCGACCAGCGACGGGGAGCGGGAGGGTGGGATGTTGCACCTCAACCACTCCTGCGACCCCGACCTGGCCGTGCAGGGTCAGGTCATCTTCGTGGCCCGTCGCCCCATCGCCGAGGGGGAGGAGTTGACGTTCGACTACGGCACCACGGACGACGATGACTGGGAGTGGGAGTGTGCCTGTGGTGCGACCGACTGCCGTGGCAAAGTCACTGGACGCGACTGGAACAGGCCGGACGTGCAGGCGAAATACGACGGTGAATTCGTCGCGTATCTCCAGCGCAAGATCGACGAGGGGCGGATATCATAGGAGCAGGCCAACGTAGCTCAGTCGGTAGAGCAGCTGTTTCGTAAACAGCAGGTCAGCGGTTCGAGTCCGCTCGTTGGCTCCACCGCTCCTCTCGCCTATAGACTGCTTGACAGTCATAGCATGAGGTTGTGAAACAGGGCAATCGGCCCTGGTTTCCCGCCTAGCCCCACCTATCGCCCTCAGGTGGCTCATTTCCAGTTGTGCTGTATCCGACTGAGGTGGGGCCCTCACAGCCGAACACTCGACCCCGCCGGTTGAGCCAGGGCGGCCCGTTCTAGGGGCTGTGTGGCCCCGCGCGGGAAACTGAGCCGATCTAGGTATCCCCCAGCCTTCGTAATCCGCTCGCCGTGCGGAATCGCATAAACTTCCCCCAAGTCGTGCCGAACCCGTCAATCGGAGGTGGGCCATGCAAAGGAAGCTACAGTCCCCAATGACCAGGCCTTCGGGGACCGGGCCGTTAGAGGGCGTACGCATACTCGACCTTACGCAGGTGCAGGCAGGGCCGTCCTGCACCCAGCTACTGGCATGGCTCGGGGCCGACGTCATCAAAATAGAGGAGCCGGGCCGGGGAGATAGAACCCGCTGGGAGATGGCTGACCGCCCGGACGTCGACAGCTTCTACTACCTCGTCTTCAACGCCAACAAGCGGGGCATCACGGTCAACCTCAAGTCTGTGGAAGGCGTGTCCCTGTTCAAACGTCTCGCCGCAGAGTCCGACGTTGTCGTGGAGAACTACGCCCCCGGCCGCATGGAGAGCTTCGCGCTGGGTCCCGAGACGTTGTCAGAAGAGTTCCCGCGCCTCGTCGTCGCGTCCATAAAGGGCTTCGGAACCTACGGGCCTGACGCGCACCTCAAGAGCTACGAGAACGTCGCACAGGCGGCCGGGGGGGCGATGAGCACCAACGGCTTCCCCGACCGCCCACCGGTCTTTACCTCGTCCGGCATCGCAGACTCGGGGTCTGGGCTGCACTGCGCCATCGGCATCCTCGCCGCCCTGCGGCAGCGCGATAAGACCGGTATCGCGCCGAAAGTCGAGGTCTCGATGCAGGACGCGGTGCTAAACCTCATTCGGGTCAGGTACGTGGAGACGCTGCCCGCGGGCGAGCCGGTGCGGCGAACCGGCAACCGGATCTGGGGAATCCCCGACTTCGTCTACCTCTGCTCGGGCGGCGGCCCAAACGACTACGTGAGCATAAACATTGGCGGAGAAGCCTGGGACGCCCTGCTCGCCGTCACCGGCAGGCCCGAGCTGATCGGCGACGAGCGTTACGCCACCGACCAGGCCAGGGCCGAGCGACCGGAAGAGGTCGCCGAAATCGTGTCGCGCTGGACGAAAACGAAAACGAAATACGAAGTGATGGACGAACTGAGCGACATCGGCATCCCGTGCAGCGCGGTACGCGACACCGCCGAGCTGCTCACCGACCCGCACCTGCGAGCGCGCGAGATGATGGTCGATGTAAGCGACCCGGTGCGGGGAGACTACACGGGAATCGGCTGCCCGATAAAGGTTGAGGGCAACGTGGTCCGGGTCACGGCGGCGCCCCTGCTCTCAGAACACACAGAAGAGGTACTTGGCCAGGTCCTGGGCATAGACGCCGGCGAGGCGGCCGCCCTCAGGGGCCGGGGTGCCATATAGATCGGTATCCCCCCGATACGCCGTATCACCGATGCCACCGGCGCCGGAGGCCGCCGGGGCGCACCAAAACGCCTTGTTGCCCTTGGTGAACTGCTGGTCGGCGACCTGTCGTCCGCCCTCGTTGCCACCTTCTCCGGTGTAGATGATTAGGTCACAGCGGTATACGGGTTGACTGCATGCTGTAAAGTCGGCCTTGTACCTGTAACCACGGAACGCGGGTGAATCTTCGCCGGACCTGAATAGGGTTCGGCGGGAGGTGATTCGATGCACCGTCGGACTCTCTTTATCGCGGCCCTATTTGTGCTGGCCCTGGTTGCGGCGATGGCCCTGGTCGCCTGCAGCAGCGCACCTGCTGCCACTTCAACATCCGTCGATGCCGGCGGCGACGCAGACAGCGCCGACGAGCCGGCGAAGCTCACACGGTCGATCGGCGAGTTCACCAGCACCGGTAAGATGCACGATGATCGCTTTTACCACAACTTGGTGACGCTACCCGACGGCCGGGTGATGGCCATCGGCGGTCGGGGCAAGGGCGGCCGGGCCATCCGGGCGACGGTTTACGACACGACCGAGATCTATGATCCGGCAACCGGCGAGTGGACAAGGACGGGCTCTCTTGTCGAGGGCCGCAGGCAGATGGTGGTGGCCGCCCTCCCCAACGGATCAGTACTGGTGGCAGGAGGGGTGGGCGTGACCCTGGATCCCTTCCTCACGGCGGAATTGTGGGACCCGACAACCGATACCTGGACCCTGACCGGTTCGTTGTCGGTGGCGCGGGAGACCGAGGCCTGGGCGGTGCTCGACGACGGTCGCGTCCTCGTAACCGGCGGCCTTGATATCGAGCTGTTCAGCACGCTGGCCTCGACTGAGATTTACGACCCCGCGACCGGTGTGTGGGCCGAAGCCGCGTCGATGAGCGAGAAGCGCAGGCGGCACGTCGCCGTCACGCTCACGGACGGCAGGGTGCTGGTGGTCGGGGGGGGCAAAATGGATGGCCCGTACCTTGAGTCAGCAGAACTCTACGATCCGGCGAGCGATACGTGGACGGACGCCGGAGAGATGTCGGTCGGCCGGATACTGCACACGGTCACCCTGTTGTCTGACGGCCGGGTCCTAGTGGTCGGTGGTCAGGGCAAGGCAAAGAATTCGGGAGAGATATGGGACCCGGCGACCTCCGCGTTCTCTCCGGTCTCGGAACTGGCGAATAAACGGTCCGAACACTCGGCGGTGCTGTTAGCCGACGGACAGGTGATGGTCAGCGGTGGGCTGGCTGTGGGCGGCTCGGTGGAGATCTACGATCCGGAGCTGGATACCTGGACGGTGGCTCCCGACTTGCTGGATGAGAGATACCGACACATCGTCACGATACTGGCCGACGGCCGGGCGCTGATTACCGGCGGCACCGGCCCGGACGGCGCGTATTCCGAGACCGAACTGTACGTGCCCTAAGGCCGTCGAGCGCCAGGGGGACCCTTTGATTCGACTTCTGCGCGTCTCGGCCGCCGTCGTGATCTTTATCGCAATGGCTTGCTCCGGCTCGCCGGCCGCCACAGACTCCACCGCGTCCGGCGACTCCGGGGATCTGGCCACCAACCGGAGCGACACCGGTGTGGCAGGCGACCGATCGACCCTGGTCGGGGTGGAACCGGTCGCTCAGGCAGAGGAGGCCGAGCCCACCCCGGAGCCGGTGGGCGGCTCTAGCACCAGCGGCAGACCCGCGTCCGAGTTCGTCTTCTCGAACGAGGTGATGGATGCCGACGACGATACCGAAGTCACCGTGGCTCCGCTGGGGACGCTGGTGCGACTGGACCTGGGCGAGCGCATGGCCAGCCCGATCCAGGGCGACGGCTTGACGGTCACTTTCCTGGAGGTGTTGGAGGACTCCCGCTGCCCGCAGGACGCGACCTGCGCCACTACGGGCGAAGCGAAAATCAAGATACACATCTCGTGGTTCGGGCAGAACGTGGGTGAACTGACCCTTTCACTGGAGGGCGGACAGGTCGATCCCACCATCGGCACCCCGGGCGGAGGCTTTTTCGTGGCCCTTTCCGCGCTGGACCCGTACCCCACATCGGAGACGGCGGGCTCCCTTGACCAGGACTACGTGGCCACGGTCGCCGTCTTTAAGAAGTAGGTCCGCAAGTCGGGGTTCGCCATGACCGATCTGGCCACTCGAATACTGATCCCCTGACCAGACTGGGCCAACTGACCATTCGGAAAAACTTCGGGGGACAGTGAAAAGGACTACACCCGTGTTGCACGTGTAGTTCGACCCCCCCGTCTCCAACAACTCCCAGCATGACCCCAGCAAAGCCCTGTCAAGGGGGTGCTAAATACGTGACTAGCGGCTCTTAAGCGCCCTCGCCGCCATGGCCCGGGACTTTCGGTCGAAACAGAGCGCCGGTTGACGTGCCTGAGGCCTCTCTAACAACGATGTGCCAGCCCACACGAAACTCCCAGGATTACCCCGTCAAACCCCGTCAAGCAACACCCCTTAGTTACAGGAATAGCCCAGGACCGCTACAGAGAGCGATAGGGGGTCCAAGGCGCGCCCGTGTGCGCGATCAGGCGCTCGCTCGCCGTCAGTTGCCGGCACTGTGCAGCCACCCCTCGCAACCAATTCCGTTGCCGTCGGCGTCGAAGGCGTGCGGGTCTGAGCCGATGACGGCGAAGTTGCGGTAGGGCACCTCCTCGCACACCAGGTCCGGCGGCGGCGGAGCGATGAAGACGCCGGGGTAGCTGGGGTCGCAGACGTCGCCTTTTGACTGCTGGTAGTAGCTCTGGTAGCTCTCTTCGGTCGCGCTGGGACTGGCGACGGCCGAATTGCCGCCACACGCGGCCAGGACGAACGCTGCCAGCACGAGGGCTGATGTAGCGAACTTTGCCATGGCGGTTGGTGACCTCGCCATTACTCTTCGGCGGGCTTGACCTTGGGCTGGACGGTGACGACCCTTTGCTTAGCCGAGACCACCCCGTCCCAGTCGAGTTCGTCGGCTGCCTCTGCCGCCTGAGCCAGAAGTCGATCAATACGACTCTGAATGAAATCACTCGGCATCGTGCCGCAAATGATATGCCAATGTATCGATGGCTACATGGATGGGCAGTGCCGTAGACCCCGCCGGTTGAGCCAGGGCGGCCCCTGTTAGAGGCGTGTACCGCCGCTCGAGAAACTGCCCAGAATCCGCGACCGAACGATCCGCCGCGCTAGGCCTTGAGGATCTCCCGGCGCGCCAGGATGCGTTCGGTGAGCCAGGGCATGCCGATGTCGCGAGAGAGGAGGAGGCCCTTCTCCAGTAGCTGGTTGGCCTTCTTCCGGTCGCCGTCGCCGTCCCTGGTCAGGAGCATGTCCCCGTACTCGTAGAGCACCCGGGCCATGACAGTTCTGAAGCCACCGCTTTCTAGAATGGGCAACGTCTGTGTGAAGTGCTCATTTGCGAGATCAAGGTCGCCGAAAGCGACAGCCAGGTTGGCGAGTACGTTAGAAAGAGGACCAGCAACACCCACGGATAACTCGTCACCGATCTCCTCGTTGATCCGGTCATACGCAGACCGCGCGCCTTCCGCATCGCTTTTCAATTCCGCGATGAGCCCTTTTATCCGGGCGATCATCACAGGAGGCATGAGCGGTATCCGAGTGTTCGACGCCTCTTCCGTGATCTCCTCAACTCGGGCCATGATTTGTTCGTCCGCTTCTACGGTTAGCCGGTAGTTCGCGACAAACACGTAAAGGCCCAACCTGAGCTTTCGGCCAGGTCCGCTGGCACCTGCCCACATCCGGTCCAAGAATGTGTCGGCCAACTCCAGTCGTCCGGCTTGGTTGTGAAAATTCGCCATGGACGCCTGAATAATCTCGTCTTCGGGCGCGAGTTCATGGGCTTGTTGCAGGAAGTCGGCCGCTTCGTCGAAACGACCTCGGAACACTTGGATAAGACCGTGTAAATAAAGGGTTGCAGGCAAACTGGAGCGGCCCATGGCCCTTTCTGCAGCTTTGATGGCAAGCTGTGACTCTGCGACGGCTGCCTCCATATCCAACTCGCCGATCCACCGGCAAATGCTCACGTAAAACCGGGCAAATGACTCGGTGTTGGGATCATCGAGTTCGACAGCTAAATTGGCCGCTCGGATCGCCTTCGGCAGGCTCTCCGATGCCTTGGCTCGCCAGAAGTCGACCTCGGACCATCCAGCCAACACCTCCATCTGGAGCCGCATGTCTCCCAGATCCTCAGCGATGGAGAATGCACGGCCCATAATTTCGACTGAACGGTCGTCGTCCCCCGTGTCAACTGAGACGAACACTCCGAAGAGCATCAGAACGTACGCACGCTTAGCGGAGTCGGGCTCGGCCAGCTCGACTGCCCGCTCCATTGCCAAGCTCGCACCCGACAGCCCCCTTGAGGGAGCGTGAACGTCCGGGTATATGACAATGGCAAGGGCCTTTTCTTTCAGACCGGCGGCCTCGTAGTAGTTGAACGCCTCCTCCAAGATCGGCCAGCCCTCGGCCCAGCGCAGGCTGCCACCGAGAGCCATGCCCAGGCCGGTCGTGAGGTCCGCCTTCGACTCGTCCATCTCCGAACCTTCTAGCGCGTTCAGAGCGCGGCGGTAGATGGCCTCGGCATCTTCGAACGCGTACGCCACCAGAGCCGCCTGGCCCGCAAAAAGCGAATACTCGACCAGCTTGTCGCTGCCCAGCATTGCCTCGGCCTGGGCGAAGTGATGTGCGAGCTCGACGGCGTGGTCTTTCGTGCGGTCGCCGTAAAGCGCTTCCAGCGTCTCGGCGATGCGGGCGTGCAGGCGCACGCGACGGGTGAGGCTGAGGTCGTCGGTCAGCGTCTCCTGTATGAGCGCATGTGTGAACTGGTATCGCCCGACCGAACCCGAAAGCTCCTCGATCACCCGAGCGTTCAACGCCTCCTCCAGCACATCGAGCAGCATGCCCTCGGTCATGTTGTCGCTCATCAGCGAGGACATGACCCGCATCTCGAAGGCCCGTCCCACCACGGCGGCGGTCGTCAGCACATCGTTGCAGCGCTCGGAGAGCCGGTTCAGCCGACGGCCGATCACCTCCCGTATCCCTTCAGGTATGCGAATCTCCCAGGATCCCGTTCCACGCTCCCGCACTTTCTCCGGGGTGAGCTCACCGTCCTGCACTAGCAGCCGCACCACTTCGGTGACGAACAGCGGATTACCCTCGGTGTCCTTGTGGACGGCTTCCACCAGGCCTTTGGGCGGCACCAAACCGGAGGTCAGCTCCATGAAACTGCCCACGTCGGCGGCGCTCAGGCCCCGCAGCAGGACCCGCTCGAACAGCCGTACTCTGGTCAATTCAGCCAGCGTCTCAGCGAGAGGGTGCTGCCGATTCAGCTCCATGTCCCGGTAGGTGCCGATGACCAGCACCCTGGCGTTGCCCAGCTCCCGGGCAACGAACTGGAGTAGCGAGAGCGTTGCTTCATCGGCCCAGTGCAGGTCGTCCAGCACAAGCATCAGCGGTTTGTTTCGAGAGGCGCTCTTTAGGAAAGTGGCCACAGAGTCGAGAAGGCGGAACCGGGCCTCCTCCCGGCTCACTTCAGGCGGCGCTTGCAAGCCCGGCAGGGCATCCCTGACATCGGTCACGATCTCCGCGATCACGGCGGCGGCAGAGCCAAGTTCACTGCGAAGCTCGTCGGCGTTGCGTTCGTGCACGTATTCCCGGATCGCCTGTACCCAGGGCCAGTAGGGCGGCACGCCCTGTTCCTCGTAGCAGCGGCCCCACAGCACCTGCATGCCGCGCATGCTGGCAAACGTCACCAGTTCCTGTGCCGTGCGGGTTTTACCTATGCCCGGCTCACCAACAAGGGTCACCAGGCGACCTTTGCCCGAGAGGGCCTCCTCCAATGCAGCTTTGAGCTGGTCCATCTCGGCCCTGCGGCCAACGAACACTCCGCCTGCCAGGCTGTCGAGGACGTTCTCCTGCTCTTCGACCGTAGTGTCGACAACCGTCGGGTCGATCGCAACCAGCGCGGCCAGCACGTCGGAGGCTGACTCAGGTCGCTCGGCCGGATCTTTCGATAGCAGCCGCAGTATCAACGCTTCTAGTGGCTTCGGGCACGAGCAGTGCCACGACGGAGCAACGGGCGCGGTGTTGATGTGCTGGCCGATGATGGCGACCGAGTCGTCACCGAGAAAGGGCGGTCGGCCGGTGACCATCTCGTAAAGCATCGCGCCCAGCGAGTACAGGTCGGCTTTCGGTGTGACCTCGCCCCCGAGGGCCTGCTCTGGGGGCATGTACGAGACTGTCCCGACCATCATTCCGTGCTGTGTGAGCCGGGACCGGTCGATGGCGACCGCCAGGCCGAAGTCGCCGATCTTCGCAACGCCGTCGGCCGTCAGCCACACGTTGCCGGGCTTGAGGTCGCGGTGGACTATACCCCGGCTGTGGGCGAACTCCAGTCCCCGGCAGGTGGCTCCGGCGATTTCTAGCGCCTGCTCCAGGGGAACGCGGTTATCTGGCGCGTCTTCCAGAATCCCCTCGACGTCGCCCCCACCCATCAGCTCGGTGACCAGGAACGGCGCTCCGCCCTCATCCCCGTACTCGAAGACCGTGACTATGTGTGGGTGCGCCCCGAGCCTTCCCATGGACTGGGCCTCGCGGGTGATGCGCTCACGGCCAGCTTCGTCGAGGCCCTCGGTCTTGATCAGCGCGAAGGCGATGTCACGGTCGAGCTGAGCGTCGTGGGCGAGGTAGACTTTCTTTTTGCCGCCCTCGCCGACGAACTTCTTGACGGTGTAGCGGCCGTTGGAGAACGACGTAGGTGTTTCAGACTCGGTAGCTGGTTTGGTTGCTTCCGGCGGCCCCGGTGCGCCAGCGTGACCCGACTCAGCACGCTCGGCGGCGGCCATGTAGGTGGTAGCGTCCTCGTTTTCGGGGTCGAGAGCGAAGACTGCCCCGACACGTTGCCTGACGATTTGCCACTCGAGCAAACCCATTGCCTGCTCGGCTTCGTCGAGCAGCCGGTCAATCTGGCGTTGAACACGCTCACTAGGCATCGTGCCGCGAATGATATGCCAATGTGTCGATAGCTACATGAATGCGCAGGGCCGTACAGCCCGCCGGTTGAGCCAGGGCAGCCGCTCTTAGGGGCGATGTGCCAGCTCGCGGGAAACTGAGGTACCCCGCGTCGTTGGAACTCCAGTTAGGGCTCGCATAGGATAGACCGATGGCTCAAAGCCCCCCACCCCGATCAGCCCACCCGTTTCACATGTACGAGTGCATCCGCGAGCAGCCGAGCGCAATCGCACGCGTCATCGACACCCAGTCACTGGCTGCGGCGGAACTGGCCGCGCGCATAGAGACCGCCGCCCGCGTGCACATCGTAGGCATCGGCACGTCCTGGCATGCGGCGCTCGTCTCCGAACACCTGCTCAGAGCGGTCGGCGAGCGCCACGACGCCCGCGCCTGGAACGCCCACGAGTTCGTGAGTAACCCACCCGAGTTGCTTAGCGAAGACGTCGTAGTCGTCCTCAGCCACACCGGTCGCAAGGCGATCTCCCGACGGGCATTGGAGCTGGCACATGGTGCGGGAGCGGTAACGGCGCTGGTGACCTGCGACGATACCGTGGCCGACCTGTCCTTAGTCGACATCGTGCTCACCACCGGAGGACCCGACCGGTCGGCCACCTACACCGTCAGCCACACCTCGGCCATTACAGCGATGGCGCTTGTAGCGGCGTCGATCTCGGGCACGTCCTCGGACGGTGCGCTCGACGCGATCAGGGCTCTGCCTGACGTAATCAGTGTCGCGTTAGCGACAGACGACCAGGCCCAGGCGCTGGCCAAACGCTTTGTAAACTCCCGCTGGCTGGCGTTTACCGGAGGCGGCCCAAACGCTGCGACGGCCTATGAGGCGGCGCTCAAGATCAACGAAGCGGCATATTTAGTCACTACCGGTTTCGAGATGGAGCAGTTCCTGCATGGCCCCTTCGTCGCCACAACTACTGGTTGTTTGGTGACGCTGATCGCACCACCCGGCCCGTACCACGCCCGGGCCGTCCAGGTCGCACGAGCCGCCGAGGCAACGGGCGCGCATGTCGCGGCGCTGGTGCAGACTGGAGACGGCGAATTTGGCTCGGCCGACGCCACGCTTGAGCTACCGGTCGCGGCTGATTTCCTCACGCCCATCGTCTACCTGCCTCCGCTGCAGCTATTTACCTACTGGCTGGCGCAGGAGTGCGGCACCAACCCCGACACGTTCCGTCGGGACCAGCCGGAGCACGCTGCCGCCTACGACCTTTACGGGCCTCTTTGAATAGACCCCCCACGAAACCCCCTCCGCACCCAGCCGGTTGAGCCTGGGCGGCCCCTTCTAAGGGCTGTGTAGCTGCTCGCGGGGAACTGGGATGTCTACCCCAGTCAAACTCGTCAAACGCTAAGGGCTAGAACGTCCGGAACATGTTGTATAGGTGCAGGAAGAGCTTGAATCCCTCGGTGATGTAACCGGTGAACCCGACCTGCTCGGTGGGGTCGACATGGGAGAAGAACGAAAACTCGGTGTAGTACGTGTTCCCGCGGTCGTCAACGACGTCGAAGAGGCGTCTAGACTCGTAGGATGGCACCAGGTTGTCCTCGCGATCATGCATGATCAAAAGCCGTGCGTTTAACCGGTCGATACCGGTGCTGGGGGAAATCCGTCGAAGCGACTCGTGCACCGCCGATGGCAGCCGTTCGAAAATTACATCGACCTCATCGGGCTCTGGCCCCATCAGTAGATCGAACACCGCCGTCCCCTCCTCCGAGAGGTTTACAACCTCTGCCCTGGTCACGCTCTCCCCTCTGAGGAAGGCGCTCTCCAACAGCTCACGCTCGGCTGGGTCGGACAGGCCTTCAATGAGGTGAAGGCGCACCACCTCAACGGCCAGGGAGTCCGGATCCCAGGCCTCGACGACGCCATCATAGGATCTCGACTTGGTCACCACTGACTTGACGAGGTCGGCCGCGTCGAAGTACCCGCCGAAGAAATTGATGTATCGGACTCGGTCTGAGATCCGAGGGTCTTCGGCGGCCACGGCGACTAGAGACGCACCTACGCAGAAGCCAGCCATCCCTACTCGATCGGGGTCTACGAAGTCGAGGCCAGCTAGGTGCTCGAAGGCCAACACAATGTTGTCGACCTCGCCCGGGACAATGCGCTTGGCCGTCATGTCGTCCGACCAGGGGATCATCACCACCCTGCCTGTCCTGGCCAGCCCTTCGGCCAGATTGACCACTCGGCTATCGTCTCTACCAGCCGGGTTGACCCCAAGGAACAGCAGAACCGCATCGAACGGGCCGTCACCACCGGGGATGTAGAGGTCCGCCTCCAACTCTCCTACCGCACCTTCGAACTGTATGGGGCGTCGTTCCGGGTCCCCGGTAAACCAGGTCAAGGGCTTGATCGGGACTGCAGGTATGACCTGCATCACGAACATGGCGGCCCGAGAGCCGGTCCGGCCCTGGGGCGTGGCCACGATCAAAATTATCGCCAGGATGAGCAAGACCAGGAAGGACTTGGCGGCGATCTTGGCTATTCTCTTGACTCTCCTCATCCCATTGGCCGTTAGCATAGGTTATGGGCATTGGTAAGGCACTCAAAGTCTGAATTGTTATTCGACCTTGCCCCCGCCGGTTGAGCCAGGGCGGCCCTCTTTAAGGGCTATGCACCCCCAGACTAAATGCCGTGGCGGTTTTCTACGCTGCTAGAATGCGGACTATGGACCCCGAGATCACCTACATCCCGGACAAATCGGGTCAGGCCCACAAGCAGATCGTGGTCTACGGCGACGTTCAGACCTCCGTCAAAGTTTGGTGGGACGACCTCATGAAGGTGTGGAAGGTCAGCTCGCCAAGCCACGAGAAGCAGTCCCTGACCAACATCGACGAGGTGAGAGCATTGGCGGGTCAGTGGGCTAGAGAGATCAGGCCATAGCTCGGGTGAATAACAACCCCGCGGGTCTTCCCATGGCTAGCCGCCTCTGAGAGCCAGGCACGTCCGCACATAAGCCATAGCCTCCCGCAGGCAGCCGTGCAGCGCCTCTTGCAAGCCATGCTAGCTACGTGCAGGCCCCCCCGGTTGAGCGAAGGCGGTCTGGTCCTGCCCAGGAAACTAGGATTTCAGGATAGGCCACGTGACGCAGCTACGAGCTAGCGTCCGCCTCCTGGGTCACCCTCTAACGGACTGGCCGAGAAGGTCAAGTGCCTGCCGCCTTTGTTGGTCGACTTAGTGAACTCCACCCACTGACCTACGCTCAGGCTCACATCGTTCTTGGGTGGGTTGATAAACCTCACTTCATCTCGGGTGCCGTCCTCAACAATGATTCCGGTCACCCCGGAAGGATTGACTTCAGTAATAACGCCCTGGGCCGCCAATGCGGTCGTGGCGACCGCGAACGCACCAATTATCCCTACGGTCAAGGCCGCCAGTAGCTTATTCATAGGTAATACCTCCCGCCGGTTGAGTAGCCGACCTAAGCCTATTTATTGGCATTTGAGTGTGACGGCACCTTAGCAGATACGGCACACCCCCTCGAAGATTTGGACACCAGCGGATACGGGTCCTCCTGCCCAGGGATAGGGAAAAAGGATTTCAGGATTGTCTAGTGAATGGGTAGTACTCCCTTGGCTCGCCGGTTGAGCCAGGGCGGCCTCTCTTAGGGGCTGTGAAGCTTCCTGAACGCCTGATTATGCGTGGCCTGGATGTACTTGCTCAGGACCATTTCAATCAACAATTAGGAGTACCACACCTACGATTCCTGCCGCCGCTACAAACCAACCGCCGAACCTACCCGCAAGAACTAAAAAGCGGGCAGGTTCAGCTGACTTGCTTTGCATTCTCGCGCTAAAGGCCGATCCCAACCCTGCCCCTATCGCGACGCCAAGGGCAATGCCCAAGCCAACGTTGTCAAACACGGCCCCTAGGGCGACGCCGACACTTATGCCAATGGCCATCCAGACGCTTAGTTGTTGATTAGTACGGTTAGGTTCTTGACTCATTCCTCGCCTTAGTTACAGAAGCTAATACTTCACTTTGAAGGTTGGGCAATCTTCGGGTTTTGATTTTCCCCGGTCATAGAGCCAGGCGGTGGACACGTTAGCATGGCCCAATCATCCCTGGGGTCTTGGCAATGTCCGCCCCGTTCTCCAGGGCATTATTGGTTGCGGTAGTTTTTGACAATCAAGGGGATTTGGCGAGCCACCGTTAGTGCTGGCCGCCGCCAGGCACCTGTGAGGCGGTGCTTCCAGTGCCGTAGAGCCCCCGCCGGTTGAGCCAGGGCGGGCCCTTCTAAGAGCTATGTGACCCCGCCCGGGAAACTGAGCTTAGACATGCGACCCTCATAAAAGGGAAATAGCTGATATACCGGCGACGATCATGGCGATCGCGGCCCCTCGTTGGACGAGCGAACCACGGTCGAGAGGCTCGGAGAGGACCTTTAGCACTCCCAGGCTGAGGAGAACTCCGATCAGGAACGCGAACAACGGCCTGGACGCCATTACCGTGGTGGCAAGAGCCACCGGGCCTAGTTGGAAGGCCAGCGTGGTCAGGTAAAACGAGGCGAATGCGAGGCCTCCTTCTGTAAACACGAAAAGAGACAGGCCGGTGGTGTTGCGCATGAGCATCTTTAGCTCTGGGAAAGTGTTCCGCCGGATCATCGGCAACACCATCGCGGTCGCCATCGCTATGCTGCGCACCGTATGGAGATTCCACAGTGACATGCCGTCGTCGAGAGCCGCCTTTGAGAGGATCAGGCCGGCGGCAAGCATGGCGCTAGAGCCCAACATGAGGAAGAACCAGAGACCCAGGGTGGGCCTGCGGGCCCCTGCGGTGCGTCGCAATGAGATCAGGACCGCCCCGGCCACGGTGAGGAAGATGGCGACCCATTGCCAGGCGGAGAGATGATCGGACAGGAAGACGACGGCAAAGATGGCCACGAAAACCGGGGCGGTCTGGAAAACGGCGGTTACAAGCGAGACGTCCTGTCGCCGCAAAACGAAGAACATAAGCACCAGGGAGAGGCCGAGTCCGCCTCCCGACCCGATTGCCAGCAGCCAGGTCTCGACTGGGTAGCCCGGAAAGGCCACGAACGCCAGTGCCACGATCCCGCTGGGGAGCTGCATAAGGCCGGCGAAGACGATGAAGACTGGGACTGAGGCGACGTGTCGCTCCAGGATTATCTTGTCCAGAACGTTGACGGCGGCAAACCCGACTGCTGTGCCGAGGGAGGCCATTATCCAGTCCATAGCCGACAAGTATAGGGCCACGGCCTGGACGTACGATGCGTGCCGCTAAGAGCTACTCGTCCGATACCCCGCCGGTTGAGCCAGGGCGGCGGTTGATGGGCGGCCAACTGCCGGTGTGCGATGATTCGCTTGGAACACGGCAGGAGGTCCTCAGCATGGCCACGTTCGTCCTGGTACACGGAGCATGGCATGGCTCATGGGCTTGGGATCACGTTGTACCTCTGCTAGAGGCCGCCGGGCACCGTGCTGTGGCGTTCGATCTTCCGGGCCAAGGCGAGGATGAAACTCCTCTGGAACTGGTGACGCTCGATGCATATGTAGAGCGCACCTGCCAGCAGACCTCGGCCCAGTCTGAGCCGGTCATCCTGGTTGGCCACAGCCTGGGAGGCAACACCATTTCCCAGGCGGCGGAAAGGTGTCCGGTAACGGTACGTGCCCTCGTGTATGTCAGTGCGGGCCTCCTCAGGGACGGAGAAAATGGGGAAGAGTGGCTGGCGGAGCGCTACGAGTTCTTCGCTCCGTACATGACGGTGTCCGACGACGGCGTTTACAGCACCGTCGTCCAGGGGGAAGGAGCAAGGAGAGCCCTGTACGGGGCCTCCTCGGAGGAGGACGCCGATTGGGCGATGGCTCGACTTGGTCCCCAGCCGATCGCCGTCCTGGCGGAGCCGGTCTCGTTGTCGGCCGACAGATATGGGAGAGTTCCCCGCTACTACATCGGATGCGAACGGGACGGGCTGATTCTGCCCGGCATTCAGAGGGCGATGGTTGCCGCCTCGCCGTGCGAGGAGGTGCTGACCCTGGACACCGACCACTCGCCCGCTCTTTCGATGCCGGAAGGGTTGGTTCAGCACCTGCTATCTATCGCGAGGGCATAGCAGCGTTCGTTTCACCCCCGCCGTGAGCCACGGCGGCCAGGTCACCGCTGATAAAGGAAGAATCATTGGCTTACGGCATACATTTCCTGAACAAACCGAACGAAGCAACCGTAGCCCATTGCGACGCCTGGCCTGCTCATTATGAGAGGGATGTGCCCCCCAATGGTGGAACCGGCACGCGGCTGGTGCCGCCCACGATTATCACCAAAAGAGTCTGGGTAATCGGCTTTTACTCAACCTCAACCGGGCGAATGTTGGCCGAGCGGGGCGGCATCAGCGTGGAAAATGGTAGCCAACTTTGCACCCTGAGCCTCACAGAAGGTAACTACACCATCGAATTTGCCGACAGTTAAATACAGTTGCCGGGGCGGCCCCGCCGGTTGAGCCTTGGCGGCCCCTCTTAGGGGCTATGTACCTCCTCGCGGGAAACTGCGCAGAAACTCGCAGACTAGAATGTGGTTTGCCGCGAAAGGTCAGAATCATGACCGGAGGGCGTACTCAACGTCGTTGCGCGCGGCATGTATCGCAAGGAAACGCTGGAGACCTGATGGACCAATACAGACCACCGGTAGGCACCCCGATCGGAGAGTTGGATACCCCGTGCCTTCTCTTAGATATGGACGCCCTGGAGCACAATTTCCAGCACATCGCCGACACTTACAGAGACACCGACGTCAAGATCAGAGAGCACACCAAGAACATAAAGAGCCCGCTGCTGGCTCACATGCAGATCCGGGCGGGAGGCTCGATGGGCGGCGTCTGTACCGCCAAAGTAGCAGAGGCGGAAGTGATGGTGGAGAGCGGCATCCCAGACGTGCTGATAGCCAACGAGATCGTGACCGACGACAAGATCGCGCGCGTCGCGGCTCTAGCCAAGCGAGCCACCGTCACCATAGGTATCGACAGCGAGGAGAATCTGCGTGACATCTCCAGGATCGCCTGCCAGCAAGGATCGATTGTAGGTGTATCAGTTGAGGTGGACACCAACATGGGGAGGGCGGGCGTCCGTAGCGTAGAAGCAGGTGTTCACCTCGCCCGGGTGGCGAGCGGAATGCCCGGGATAAAATTTATGGGGGTCATGAGCCATTCGGCCGTGCGCGTCGCCCCAAAGGATGAAGAGGAGCGCATCTCCAACGCCATCAAGTACTACCGTCAGACCATGGACCTGGCCGAGGCGATCCGGGCCGAGGGCATCGAAGTGGAGATGGTTTCCGCGGGAGAGACCTACTCGTATGACATGGCGGCGCAGGTGCCCGGAATCACCGACGTCGAGGGTGGGTCGTACGCGTTGATGAGCACTTCGATGCCCTATATGGAGAGCCACTTTCAGTATGCTGGAAAGGTGCTGGGTACGGTGGTCAGCACCCCCAGGCCCGGCATAGCCATCGGTGATGTCGGATACCGAGCGATCGGTAGCAGCCTCAGCAAACACGACCCGGAGGTGGAGGGTGTGCCCGGCGTTAAGTTCGTCTCACTGGGCGACGAGTTGTGTGTGCTTAATTCCGAAGGCGAGATGCCTCTGAAGGTCGGCGACCAGTTTCAGATGCGCAGCTCGCAGCAAGACCTGACTGTCAACCGGTACGACAACTTCATCGCCGTGCGGAACGGGGTGGTTGAAGAGGTCATCTCCATACCCTCGCGAGGCTGCCACAACTAGGACTTGGCAGAAACAGAGGGACCAGTTCCTCCCGCCGGTTGAGCCAGGGCGGCGGCTGCCGGGGGCTATGCGGGGTTACAGATATCTCCTCGGTGAGAACTTCGTGAGTAACGCTCGATGCGATCAAGCCGAAATGCTCAGGTTGATCTGCCCGTTAGTTGTTGCCGCGGCATCTCATCGTCGGTCTTGTCCGGCATGTGGATCTCACCATGTCCTAAAGACCGTTCGAGCGATGGTTAACAGTTTCGCCTGCAACGAGTGTGATTCGAATTTTGCTGGGCTCAAGGTGTTTGGATTTCGATTGGCATTTACGAGGAGAGTCCGACCGCGCCTACGGCCACAAAGCCCATCCGGCTAGGAGAGGCACTAATCCGTCGGTTGAGGTGGGGCGGCCCCTCTTAGAGGCTATGTGGCTGCTCGCGGGAAACTGGGCTCGTCCCCGGTCAGCACTAGCAGGTGGGCCGAAAGATGAGCACCTCGTCCCCTCGTGCCCTCAAGGTCATCTCTAGACTAGCGATATGATTGTGAACCGGAGATCGTTAAGGAGGACGGAAAAATGCAAAGGTTCTTCAGCATCATCCGTTGGGTGTTGAGTGCGATGTTTGGCGGTGGGTCCAAGCGCATGTCTCAGCCCCTCCCAGGGAGGTCAAACCTTCGCCGTCCCCGCCGCTGACCCAAGCCCGGTCTGACGATCCATCCAGCGACTGCGCGCGCCGGTAGCCCCGCCGATTGAGGCGGGGCGGCCTGTCCTAGGGATTGAGTGCCCCCGCGCGGGAAACTGAGCTATTTGGGGGCTCCAAAAGGGTGGGCCACCGGCTGAACCTACCGGAGCCTCGAATTCGGCCGCTCCAAAAGGACTCCCTCTTGGATCAGTGCCGTCACTGTGGGATGGCATCAACGTGCGTGATAGCATCGACCCAATTCGTCCCGATCAGTTTCAGGGCGCCAGGTGAAACATCAGGAGGCAGTCATGACCGAATCTACCGATGCAGCCCCGATAGATGTGAAAAAGCTCGTTGAGCTCTCTGAAGAAGAAAAGACGGCGAAGATGGCTGAACTGTTCACCAACATGCTCTCGGACACCGAGGTGGATCGGAAAGCCAAGATGACCGTCATCATCACCGAGGAATTCGATATGGGTGACAAGGTAATGGCCGAGATGTCAAAGGCCAGACTGAACTCGTGGCTAGCGATGGACAAGGGCAAGGCCAAGCAGATTGCGGGCGATTTTCAGGCCGTCATAGATGGTATGCCGGGTAAGATCGCGATGAGACACGCCATCATGGACCAAACCGTCTCCATGAATTACGACACCGCACAGTTGACATTGCTGGCGGAGATGGACCCCAAGGTGTTCCGCTCAATGCCCGGCGTTGCGTTACCGGCGGAAGCCGACGCAGGCGACTCCCTGGTTGTCGAAGAGTCCGTGCCTTGGTGGAAGTTCTGGTAGCCACAGCTCTAAAAAGCGATTCCTTCAACAGGCGGCAACAGAGCCCGAATCTCCGGGCATGATTGTCTGAACCCCTTCCGCATATGAAACTGGGGCGCTCCTCCGTGCCTGCCAGGCGGAGGCCGTTCCCGAGGTTGCCGACGGCTAAACTGACTTCGCCACTACATGGACTCCTGCCCGTGTTGCAGGAGTAGTTCGACCCTCCCCCGTCTCCACCACACATTTGTCCCAGGATTACCCCAGTAAAGCCCCGTCAAGGACCCCCGACAAATACATAGGTTGCCCAGGACTGCTTCAGGGAGCGATAGGGGGTCCAATGCGCGGGCGTGTGCGCGGTCACGCGCGGGCGAGGGTCGGTTGAGCCAGGGCGGCCCCTTGTTGAGGCGCGTACCCGCGCGCACGAAATTGAGCCGATGCCGGGAAGTAACCCGTGCGACGCAGACCACGCCGGCTGCCGGACCCTACGTCTCTCTCACGGGGCTAAGATGACACGTAGGTCAGGAATCGGAGGTGGGCCACCGTATCGATATGCATTACTACTGGAAAGAAAACGACTCAACAGACGTCACGACCTACAGCATCCACGAAGGCGACGGCGAGATAAAGACACGTGGGTTTTTTGAAGAGTTAAGCAGGCTTCCGATCAAGTTCCAAGCGTGGGAATTGGACCCTGGCGTCAGCGAAGGGAGCCACATCCATGAAGGAGACGATACCCTGGAGGAGATCTACTACTTCATCAGCGGAAAGGGTGTGATGTGGGTCGGTGACGAAGACGTTCCGGTGGCTGCCGGTGACGCCATACTTATTCCTCCGGGTGTGGATCATGGGTTCCGTAACACAGGCGACGACCCGTTGAAGCTGACCATCATTTGGGGTGCCCCGTCCGCCCAGGAGCAGGCCGTCACGGGTTGAGCGGGGGCAGGAACTCGGGGTCATCGGTGAGCTGGGGCCGTTAGATATACCATCCCGCGTATGTCGACCGGCAAAGACAAACGTTGCCCTCCCGACCGATTCTGAGGACCTTGAGATCGCTACGCAGCCCCGGTTTCTAAGGGCGACCTGGATCGTGTTGGTGGTTGTCGCCTCTGTGATCGTCATTGCCGTTTTGGCAAATGTACTCAGTGGGGATTCCAACGACTCGACAGATTCAGCGGTTTACCTCAACAGCGTTCAGCCGCTGATTAGTGAATGGGCCAACATCAATCAAGAACTGAGGACGCGCAGCCTTTCATTGAAGCTCGACGATCCCGGCTGGTTATCGGCACTGGAAGACCTCGGAGCGCGGTTGGTGGAAGTCAGGAGAGGTTTCGAAGCAATCGATGCTCCCTCGGGTTGGGATGACATAAAGGCCGGCTTCATAGCACAAACCGATCACCTGGCTTTATCAGCCGCAGCCTTCGTAGAGGCAGTGGCCCATGCGAGCGCGGGAAACGATGATGCGGCCGAAAATTTCATCGAGGTTGCGACGAGGGAACGAGATTTGGCCGGGTCAGAGGCCTTACGGATCAGCGCGCGCATTGTTGAACGTAGCCCTTGATTGCAGTCAAGCCAGGGTGGCCCTTAGTCGAGGCCACGTACTCCCAAAATAAAAGCCGTGTCGGTTTTGGCGGCGACTATCGCGGCTTTGGC
Source organism: Dehalococcoidia bacterium (assembly GCA_965250195.1). Classification (GTDB taxonomy): domain Bacteria; phylum Chloroflexota; class Dehalococcoidia; order Lucifugimonadales; family UBA2962; genus CAUZIR01. The sequence continues at coordinate 2,616,280 of OZ252295.1, read as the reverse complement.
GGTCCAGCACGATTCGTTCGCCGATAATCCCAGCTACACTTCGCCCATGCGACAGCTGTTTCCCACGATGGCCCTGCTGGCGACGATGCTAGTGGTGGCCTGCGCGTCTGGTGCGGGATCGCCCTCCGACGTCCTGACGCCCACCGTCGTTGCAGAAAGCATGGCCGTGTTCGCCACCGCTGAGGCCGAGCGCAAATCTGCTGCTGGCAACTGCACCATCGAGCCAAATGCTCAGTGTGAAGGTGCCGACCTGGAAGGTGTGGACCTGGGAGCGGAGTTCTTGGGGAATAACCGAAATGACGGCTTAGATCTGACCGGGGCGAACCTGCGGTCGGCGAACATGAAGGGCGTCGATCTCTATCTCGCGGACCTGACAGGTGCGGACCTCACCGGAGCAGATCTGACGGACGCCAACCTGAACAACGTCAACTTTAAGGACGCCGTGCTACGCAACGTAAACCTGACCAACGCCAACCTCTCCTTTACGAACTTGAGGGGCGCGGACATGGAAGGGGCGATTCTGTGCAACACATTGATGCCGGATGGAGGCACCGCGAATGAGAGCTGCTGACAGTACACCGTAGCCGAAGTTACCCCGCCGGTTGAGACAGGGCGGCGGCTTTAGCGACGATGTAACCGGCCGCACAAACCTCCTGCCCATGATTCCCATCTAGAATGCCTCCATGAGCTTAGTGTTCGCAGCCTCCCTTTTCGCCGCGGCAAGGGCGACGTGAGCCACCGGCCCGTCGATTATGTCGATAAATCACGGCGCTACTACGCAGCGCAAGGCTACCGTTGGTCATACCGATGGGCCGCCAACGACGAAGCGCCCTTCGCCGCTCTTCCAAAGCCGCTCAGACAATGCAGGGTCGGCCTCGTGACCACCACGACTCCACTTGACCCCGGTGAGACGACCGAAACCGACCCCGACTTGCGGGCGCCCAAGGTCGCCTACGCCGCGCCCTCCAATCCCATGCCCGACACCATGTACACGGCCGACCTGTCGTGGGACAAGGCGGCGACCCACACCCGCGACGTCGAGACCTTCCTGCCCATACGCGCCCTCGGGTCGCTCGCTTCGACGGGCCGCATCGGCAGCGCCTCGGAGCGCTTCTACGGCGTGCCGACCGGCTACAGCCAGCGCCGTACCCGCGAAGTAGATGCGCCCGAAGTCCTACGGCTTTGTCGGCAGGACAGGATCGACCTCGCCGTTCTCATCCCCATCTGACCGGTTTGCCACCAGTCCGTCAGTTTGACGGCCAGGCATCTCGAGGCGAATGGCATCCCCACCGTCGTCATCGGTTCGGCTCGTGACATCGTTGAGCGCTGCGCCGTGCCCCGGTTCCTGTTCCAGGACTTCCCGCTGGGCAATCCCATGGGCGTGCCCTACGACAGCGAAATGCAGCGCGCCACGCTCGAAATGGCGATCGATCTGCTCAGCGAGGCGGTAGCGCCGCGAACCACTGTCCAGACACCCTTCGTCTGGCCTCACGGTTCCGATTGGCGAGAGAACTACATGCGGGTCGACGAGACCAACATCGAGAAGTTGCGGCAGGTGGGTAGGGAGCGCCGGGAGAATCAGGCCAGACGCAAGTCGGAGGGTCGAATCCGCACAACATAGATGCGCCCGGCCACGCCGGAGGAGCGCGATCAGGTATCCTTTTGCTCATCTGAGGCCATGAGCGACACTCGCGCCATCGACGATGCGATCAAGGACTTCGAGCACCGGCTCGAGATGGTCGAACGTTGGTTGAGCGATCCAAAGACCTGGGAATTCGCCAACACCCCCTACGACCGGGACGCCTTGGTGCGACAAAAACAGGTCCTGACCGAGCGGCTAGCCAGCCTGCGCGGGCAGTTGGACGAACCCCCGGGCGAGTAGGGCGCGGGGCCGACCTGATAACCTCGCCCGGAAATTGATTGGCTCGAAACCGATAGACAGGCAACCCGCGTCAACGCGGCCAACGGCTCCGATCTCTGGCAGGAGGAAACCGCATGGATAGTGGAGACACCGCCTGGGTGCTCATCTCGTCCGCGCTGGTGCTGCTCATGGTGCCCGGGGTTGGCATTTTTCTACGGCGGCCTCGTTCGCTCCAAGAACGTCGCTGGCACGCTGATGCACAGCTTCGTCGCGATCGCGCTCGTCAGCGTCGTGTGGGTGCTATGGGGCTACTCCCTGGCCTTCGGGCCGGACGTCGGCCACTTCATCGGCAACCTCAATTACTTGGGTCTCCGGAACGTGTCGGCAACCGAGGCCGGTCCGTACTCGTCAACCATCCCTCACCAGGCCTTCATGATCTTCAAGGCCATGTTCGCCATCATCACCCCAGCGCTCATTACCGGGGCCTTCGCCGAGCGGATCAAGTTCAGCACCCTCGTCCTGTTCACCGTCATCTGGTCCACTGTCGTCTACGCGCCGCTCGCCCACTGGGTCTGGGGCGTCGATGGTTGGTTGGGGCTCAACGGATGGGGCGCGCTGGACTTCGCCGGTGGAGCCGTCGTGCACGTCAGTTCCGGTGCGGGCGCGCTGGCGGCTGCCATCATATTCGGCCGCAGGCTGGGCTACGGCAAACGAGCAATGGAGCCCCACAACATCCCGTTCGTCATACTCGGTGCATCATTGCTCTGGTTTGGATGGTTCGGCTTCAACGCCGGTAGCGCTCTTGTCTCCGGTGGCAGCGCCACCAACGCCTTCGTCGTGACCAACACCGCCGCCGCCATGGCCGCCCTCACCTGGGGCGCGCTCGACTGGTCCATTAACCGCAAAGTCAGCGCCGTCGGTCTGGCCACCGGCGCCGTCGCGGGGCTGGCCACCATCACTCCCGCGTCCGGGTTCGTCGGGCCCATGCCAGCCCTGGTCATCGGGTTAGGAGCCGGTGCGTTCTGCTTCTTCGCCGTAAAGCTGGCCAAGAGGGTCAGGCTGGACGACTCCCTCGACGTCTTCGCCGTCCACGGCGTCGGCGGAACTTGGGGGATGCTCGCCGCCGGGCTCTTTGTGGGCATCGGGTTCTTGGGCATCTCCGATTTGGTGCTACCGGGAGTCGATAGGGGAGGGCAAATCCTGCGTCAGTTGGGGGCCATCGGTGCCGCCTGGGGCTGGGCCTTCGGCATGACCGTCGTCATCCTGTTCGCTCTCAAGTTCACCATCGGGCTCAGGGTCAAAGAAGAAGAAGAAGAGCAGGGCCTCGACCACTCACAGCACGGCGAGGTCGCGTACAGGCCCGACGAAGAGTAGGCCGGCCCCGGGGGCGTCAGCAGTCGTCGTTTTTGGTGCTGCCGTCCGGCATCGCCGTGTTGCAGTAGAGCGCGCCCTCCAGGTCCGCGCCCCGCAGATTCGCCCACGCCAGGTTGGCGTCCTTGAGGTTGGCGTTTCTTAGCACGGCGTTCTTAAAATTCACGTTATTCAGATTGGCGCCCGTCATGTCCGCCCCCGTCAGGTCGGCATCCGTAAGATCGGCCAGATACAGGTCGACCCCGCGCAGGTTCGCGGACCGCAGATTGACCCCCGTCAGGTCCACGCCGTCCTTTTGCAGGTGATTCCCTAGCTGCTCCGCCGCCAGGTCCATGCCCTCGAAGTCGGCTCCCTCGCACTGTGCCCCCGGTTCGATAGTGCAGTCGCCCACCGCCGATTTACGCTGCGCCTCGGCGGTGGCGAACACGCTCTCGCTCTCCGGTATGGCAGTAGGTGAGGAGGCGTCCGAGGAAGTCGCCGGAGTAGACGTGCACGCGACGGCCAGCGCCAGCGCCGCGATGCTGAGCAAGAGTGCTCCGGTCCAATTCAGGTGTCTGATCGCCAACTTAACTACGCTCCTAGCAGCCGGTCGGACAGCTCAATGAAATCTCGCACTTCAACGTCCGGTGGATAGGCTCGAACTTCCGATGGGAGGTCATACCGGTTTGCGTAGGCTCCTCGGTACCCGCACGCGCGGGCGCCGAGAATGTCGAAAGCGTGAGCGGCCACCATCATCAACTCGTCCGGCTCCGAATTCAGCATCTCGGCCGCCGTCCGATAAACGGCAGGATGCGGCTTAAACACCCCCGCGTGCTGAACCGAGATCACCGCATCGAAATCGACCCCGATCCGGTTTGCCACCAGGTGCCCAAGATAGTCCTGCTCCCCGTTAGACAGTGCGACGAGCTTGAACCGGGCCGCCAGACGATTCAGCCCCTCTATCGCATCCTGGTAGGGGTCCAAATATTGGTAAGCGGTCATGAAGTCCGCGACCTCGTCGTCGGAAAACTCCACCTCATTCGTTCTCAGGCAGTACACGAACGCCCGCTTGCACGTCTCCAGGTAGCCGGAGTGACCCAGCATCAGAATGTTGTCCTGGTACTGCTCGATGCGTTGCCGTGCCCGCCACTGCCCCCAGAACGCATCCCCGTCAACGGCCGCGCCGTGGTCTCCAAGGAATCGGCTAGTGGGCGGCACCAGGCTCCCGGCCAGGTCGAGCACCGTGCCGAAAATATCGAACGTCAACGTCGTAACGTTATCGAATGGGTCGTTGGACACCGTCGGTCCCTACTAGCGCCAACTCCACCCTTGCCCGGACCGTGGCCTCCGCGTCCGCGTCCGCGTCCGCGTCCCCGACTCCAGAAGAGTTCGGTGTACTCGCCACGCCCCCGCACGCGGCCGGTACCAGTGCGACCCCGACCAGCCCGAACAACCACAACCGTTTACGCAAAGTTGGCGCATCGTACCACCATGCGGCGGAAAGCTTCTTGTCGGAGCGGTGTGGCGAATCGACGGCCGCCGACGAGGCAATCTGATAGCATCCGCTCCCAGAAGCCGTCGCAGCCTATTTGGCGCTGCCAGGCAGCGTGTGCGTCAGTTCGTCGCTGGACCAGGCCCCGAAGCAGTAGAGGAGGCCGTGATGCTCCGCCGAAGCCTGTTACTAGCGCTGCCCGTTTTGACGTTCTTGGCGCTGGCCTGCGGAGCAGACTCCGTCCCCGCCGCCAGAGACATCTCCGACGCGGTGCCGGAGAGCGAAGACACCGTCACCGAGGCCGTGGCAGAGGTTGCTCCATCCGGGCCGGGCCTCTTCGAGTACGGCGAGGAGATGGCCGTCGAGCGCGTCTTCCCCGTCGGTGTTGTCCTGGCCGACGGCCGATTGCTGGTCATTGGCGGGCGTGGCAAGGGCCTGGGCCGGTACGCCACCGTCCACGACAACGCGGAAATCTATGACCCTGCGACCGCGACCTGGACGTCAGCGGGCACGATGGCACTGGAACGCGAGGCCGCCTCGGCCACGTTGCTGGGGGACGGTCGTGTCCTCGTAGCGGGCGGCATCAACCGTCTGAAAGAGCTGCCCGGAGGCCCCGAAATCTTCGACCCGGCCACCGGCATCTGGACGCCCACCAGCGATCCGGTCGAGGCCCGGGAGGGCCACCGTGCCATTCTGCTCAACGACGGGAAAGTCCTCGTCGTAGGGGGTCGTAACCTGCTCCTGCGCCAGCTCCCAATGTCCGAGACCTACGACCCGGTCGAAGGCGTCTGGGCAGAGGCGGGAGAGACAGTCGAGGTCCGCTCCAACCACACCGCCACTCTTCTAGCCGACGGTCGCGTGCTGGTAGTCGGCGGTGGCAAGCTGGACGGCCCGCACCTGAAGACCGCCGAGATTTACGACCCCGCCACCGGGTCATATGAAGCGACGGGTTCGATGGCTGTGAGCCGGGCGTTCCACTCCGCGACGCTACTAGCCGACGGTCGCGTGCTGGTAGTGGGCGGCAAGGGCAAAAAGAAATCCGCCGAGGTTTACGATCCGGCCGCCGGCACCTGGTCCTCAGCAGGGGACACCGTCGACCCGCGCTCCGAGCACCAGGCCGTGCTGCTGTCCGACGGGCGTATCCTGGTGGCCGGTGGCATCGGCCGCATCGCCACCGCCGAGCTTTACGATCCGGTGACCAACACCTGGTCCGCCGCCGACACCATGTCCGAAACTCGTTACCGTTTTACCGCGCTGAATCTGGCTTCCGGGCAGGTCATGGTCATCGGTGGGTTGAGCGAAGATCGGATCACGCCGACCACCGAGATATTTACCCCCTGAGTTAGCGCAGGCCTAACACCCGGAGTTCGCGGTGCCGCCGTCCGGCATCAGCGTGTTGCACATAATCGCGCCCTCCATGTCGGCGTCCTTGAGAATCGCCCAGGACAGGTTCGCGTCGGTCAGGTCGGCGTCTCTCAGCACGGCGTCCTTGAAGTTGACGTTATTGAGGTTGGCGCCGGTCAGGTCCGCACCGGTGAGATCGGCTTCGCTAAGGTCTGCCAGTAGCAGGTTCACTCCCTTGAGGTTGGCGAATCTCAGGTTCGCCCCACTGAGGTCCACACCTTCGCCCAGACCCATGTGTATCTGCTCGGCGGCCAGGTCCTTGCCCTCAAAGTCGGCCCCCTCGCACTGGGCGCCCGCCCCGATCTCGCAATCGCCCGCCGACGATTTTCGCACCGCCTCGGCGGTCGCGGCCGTGCTCGGGCGGCCGGGGATGGGTGAAGCCGTGGGTTGAGCGGAATCGCCGACGTCTGAGGCAGGCGACTGTCCCGTACAGCCGACCGCCAGTAGCGCGATCACGGGCAGCGCCAATAACACCGGTAGTAGCTTCAGGTAGTCCCGCATAGTCCCTCCGGCCTCATGAATCTGGAGATGGCGCCATTCTAGGCGGAAATGAGATCGGCAGTGCAAAGGTGAATGCGGGTAAGATTCCCAGATGACCAGTCACGCACGGCTCGGTGGAGGTGCATCGGTGAAGAGGCTCTTGCTTATCGGAATGATCCTGGTAGCCGTCGGCCTCGTGGCCGCCGCTTGCAGCAGCTCCGGTGCGTCCGACACCGCGATCGACACCGACACAAGTTCGGGCGGTTCCGAATCCGTGGCGAGCGGCGTAGCTTCGGACTCCGGCACCTCCGTGCTGATAGACGACCTGCGGGCCCAGCGCATGCGCTCCGCCTCCGTGGCGCTGCCCGACGGGCGCGTCCTGGTCACCGGCGGCAACCAGCCCCAGTTCGCCGCGGGCGCGGTAAAGACAGCGGAATTGTGGACACCGGGACCGGAGGTCTGGGAGTTCATCGACGACATGGTCGACGAGCGCTTTTCCCACACAATGGCCGTGCTAAAAGACGGCAGCGTGCTGTCGGCCGGAGGTCGGGACATAAAAAACACCGGCACCAACCATGCCGAGATCTGGGACCCGGCCACCGGCAAGTGGACGGCCGTGGCGACAATGAACGTCGCCCACGAGTCCTTTCCCATGGTCGTCATGGACGACGGCCGGGTAATCGTGACCGGGGGATCGGACCGGGACTACGCCCCGACCGCCATAGCTGAGGTCTATGATCCTGCTTTGAATACCTGGACCCTGGTCGGCGGCATGTCCACCGACCGCATCTGGCACACTGGCACGCTCCTCAGCGACGGCCGGGTGCTGATCGTGGGCGGCGGCGACCCCGACGGCCCCTACATCAAAAACACCGAAATCTTCGACCCGGCCGCCAACGAGTGGTTCTCCGCCGGAGACATGACCATCGGCCGGACCCAACACACGGCGACCTTGCTAAAAGATGGCCGCGTTCTCGTCGTCGGCGGCAGGGGCAAGCGCCAGACCTCGGAAATATACGACCCGGCCGACAATAGCTGGGGCGAGCTAGCCGACATGATCGAACCCCGGTCCGAACACGCGGCCCTGCTCATGCCCGACGGGCGGGTTCTCGTCGCCGGTGGGACGGGCAGCCGCACCTCCATAGAGGTCTGGGACCCGGCCACCAATACCTGGTCAAAGGCGGGCGACCTGCAGATCGGTCGCTACCGCCACCTCGGCGAGCTATTGCAGGACGGTCGCATCATCATCATGGGCGGCAACGGGGCCGAGGGCATACTGGCCAAGGCCGAGATCTTCTCCATCGGTATCGGTGCCGAGGTTGCAGCGTCCGTGCGCACCGGCACCGCCGACCCCCAGTTGCCGACCCCGGTCGGATTCGTGGAACCCACCCCTGAGCCCACGCCCGACCCCGACGCCGTCGTCATAGACCTTTTCGAAGGCCCGCTGGAGGCTCCCATCGACGCCATTGGTAGCGGGGATGCCAACCAGGTCCCGACCGGCCAGCCGGTCAGGCTGCACATAGGCGAACTTGTGGTTAGCCCCAGTCTTTCGACCGGGCTCGGTGCAGAGTTCATCGAGGTCGTCTCCGACACCCGCTGTGCCTCCGGCGTTCCCTGCGACGACCCCGGCCAGGTGGAGATAGTCGTCCTCATGCGCCAGTTGGACTTCGAATTTGGGACCACCACACTCATCCTGCGGGGCGACCAGACATTGCCTTCGGTGAAGAGGATCGGCAAGTTTTCCGTGGCGTTGATCGCCGTTGATCCTGCCCTTGCGGGTGACTCCAGCGACCCCATCGCCACGCTGGCCATCGTCGAGTGGCGCAAGCCTCGATAGCCAGTACACGAACCCAAAAGTGAAGATCAAGGCCGTCCGGGCCGTTCAGGTCGCCATTCCCCTCGTGCCGCCGCGCTCCGCGTCGCGTCGGCCCAACTGGAACGCGCACGCCCTCAGGGCGCTGCCCATCAACAAATACCCCGAGTTCCCGACCACTCACAGCAAAATGCCGGGAGCCAATGCATTCGAAGACACCTGGGTACAGGTGATCGCAGAGGACGGTAGCTGGGGGCTCGGCCAAACCAGTTTTGGCGAAATCACCGCAACCCTCATCGACAGCCACTTCGCGCCCCTGCTCGAAGGTCGCGATTGCATGGCATTGGAATACCTCAACGACCTGATGTGGCGCTCCACCCAGCGCTTTGGAGCCGGAGGACTGGCCGCCGTCGCCCAGTCGGGCATCGACCTGGCGCTGTGGGACCTGAAGGGCAAGGCGCTGGGCCAGCCCGTCTATCGCCTGCTTGGTGGGCCGAGTAGAGAAAAGATCCTGTGCTACGTCACCTCCGACGACCTGGACTGGTCAAAAGAGCTTGGCTTCAAGCACTTCAAGGTCTCCAACCCCGCCCACTACGATTCGGGCATTGCGGGTCTCAACGAGGTAGAAGAAAAAATCGCCGCGGCCCGTGACACCGTCGGTCCCAACGCGGAACTGATGTACAACCCCGTCATGTCATTCAACGTCGAATTTGCCGTCCGCATGGCGGAGCGGCTGCGGCCCTACGGTCTGCGCTGGTTCGATGAGCCCCTCGTACCGTCCGATCTGGAGGGCCACGCAGAGCTGCGCAAGCGCATCCCCTGGATGCCCATCGCCACCGGCGAAGACCACCACGGTCGTTGGACGTTCCGGCAGCTAATAGAGCAACGGGCAGTAGATGTTTTGCAGCCCGATATCGAGTGGTGCGGCGGCCTGTCAGAGGCGCTCAAGATTTACACTCTCGGTGAGGCGGCCGGGCTCATAACCATTCCTCATACAGGAGTCGACACCCCCTGGGGTCAGCACTTCTCCATCGCCATGCCCGAGTCGCCAATGGCCGAGTTCTGGATGGGCTCCGACCCCGGCATCCCGCTCGACGAAGTGTGCCCCATACCGGGCATGCCCATGCCCAAAGACGGCTACGTCACCCCGTCGGACGCCCCCGGCTTCGGCATGGAGATCGCCGAGGAGTGGATAAGCCCTTGGGACCACGCCGCAACCAGACAATCAGGAGCCTGATTTGGAAACCACGATATTGGGAAACACCGGTCTCACAGTCAGCCGCATCGGCGGCGGGCTGGCCGCCCTCGCCCAGGAATCGTTGGACGACTTGACCGCGGTGGAAGGCACGCTGGCCGCCGCGCTCGACTCCGGCATCAACCTCCTCGACACCGCCGAGTGCTACCTCGACAGCGAAGAGATGCTGGGCCGTGCCGTCGGGCATCGTCGCAGCGAGTTCGTCCTGGCGACCAAGTGCGGCCACACCCGTGGCGCCGCAGAGTCGGCCTGGTCGCAAGAAGAAATCACCAGTTCCGTAGAAGAGAGCCTTCGCCGCCTGCGCACCGACCATGTAGACCTGCTGCAGCTACATAGCTGCGGGCTCGACGTTCTGGAACGCGGCGAAGCGATAGAGGCGGTCGAACGGGCCAAAGATTCCGGGAAAACCCGCTTCGTGGGCTACTCTGGCGACAACGAGGCTGCCGCGTGGGCCGTCGACAGCGGGGTGTTCGACACCCTGCAATGGTCATTTAACCTCACCGATCAGGGGCCCAGGCTTGGCCTGTTAACGGCGGCCAAAGAAAAAGGCATGGGAGTCATAATCAAGCGGCCCCTGGCAAACGCCGCCTGGGGTTCGGCCGCCAGCCCGACAGCGGGCTACAAGTGGGGTGCCGACTACGCCGACGAGTACTGGCGCAGGGCCCGGATCATGGCAGGTCCCGGTCCCATACCCGGTCTGCCACAAGACAGCGTGGCGGCAGCCGTGGGCTTCGTCTTCGCCCATGACGAGGTCGACATCGCCCTGGTTGGCACACGCAACCCCGCCCACATGCGCTCCAACCTCGCGCTCTTGGAGCGTGGAGTCGGGATACCCGAAAGCGCCGTCGAAGAGCTATACCGCCGCTGGGATAATTTCAACGACAATTGGGTAGGCCAGGTCTGACTCGGTTAAGCTTGAGTAGCGCTTAACAAGCTTGGAGAACGAGTTCTGTCTACCTACATCCTGCTGCTGACCCTGACCCAGGGCGGCCGCGAAATGGCCCTCGAAGACCCCGACCACGTCTTGCAGATACAGGACGACATCGCGGTCGGGGAAACCCAGGTCCTGAGCTGCTACGCCATTCTGGGCCAGTACGACTTCATCTCCGTCGTGCGAGCGCCGGACAACGACGCCATCGCCCGCTTCTCCCTCGAACTGGGCGTGCGGGGCGGCCTGCACGTGGCAACCCTCCCGGCCGTCCCGGTGGGGCGGCTGGAGGAGGGCGGCGACATCGACCTGCGCGACCTGGCCACCTCGCTCGAGCGCGACCTGACCAACGGCGAGACTTCCGGTAAGCCGACGGCCTGAGGGAACCCCGACGCTGGCGCCGGCGCAGTCGCCTCGGCCGCATCCGGCCTGGGCGCATCCGGTCCACCCTGCCCGTATCTGAAGACTGTGGCACGAAAATCGCACAGGCGCGCCGCCGACAAGGCGACTGAGAGCCAGTCCTACCGGACCGCCATGTTCGTCGTCGTCGCGCTCGTCGTCGGCTTCGCCGGCGGCATCGGCTACGCGCTGGCCTTCGTCGACGGCGGCGGGGACACAACTCCGGAAACTGGCGACCAGGCCCAATTCGCCCAATCGGCCCAACCGGTCGTCTTCGACCTCGACCTGTCGGAACGTCCCACGCTGGGCAGCGCCGATGCCCCTGTGACAATCGTAGAAATGACCGACTACGAGTGCCCGTTCTGCCGTCGTCACCACAGCCAGGTCTTGCCGTTGCTACTGGACGAATATGGCGACCGCATCCGTTACGTCGCCGTCAACTTCCCCCTCACCTCAATACATCCACTGGCGTTCACGGCCAGTCTCGCCGCCGAGTGCGCCCACGACCAGGGTCGTTTCTGGGACTACAACGAGGCCCTGTTCAGTTCCCCCGATTCCCTCGTGCCCGACACCCTCGTCGCCATCGCGGCCGGGCTCGGTCTCGACGTACCGGCCTTCATCCAGTGTCTTGAGAACGAATCCAAGCGCGACCTCGTCGTCAGCGACATCCAGAACGGTCAGCGCTTTGGCGCTGACGGCACCCCGACATTTTTCATCAACGGCAAACGGCTCGTGGGGGCCCGCCCCATCGAAGTCTTCCGTCACGCCATCGACGCCGAGCTAGCGGCCGCCGCCAGATAGTTTGGCCCGACGGTCCCCCGTGGGCATTCGCCAGACCAGCGGGCCCCGCGACGCCACGGCGAAAAGCGCGATGATAAACTAGCGCCTCAACCGCAATTGAGGGGTCACACATTGTCTGAACCAGAGTTCGTAGTCCTACGTACACTCCACATCGTCGCCGGATCAATCTGGGTCGGCGCCTCGGTGTTCCTCGCCCTCATACTCGAGCCCACGCTGGAAAAACTCGGGCCCAGCATCAAGGGCCCGGTAATGAGTTCCCTGAGCAGAAAAATGGGCCCTATGATCGGGATCGTCGCGACCCTCACCATCGGTGTGGGCATCGCGCTGGCGTTCAGGCTGGAGGCCACCAAACGCGTCGTCTTCGACTCGGCCTGGGGAGTCGCCATCCTCCTCGGCTTCATCGTCTCGGTACTGGCATTCGGCACCGGCATAACCACCGGGATTGCGGCCAATGGGATGGCCAAGCTGGGCGCGCAGGTGAAGGCGGCCGACGGTCCGCCCCCGCCAGAGTTGCTGGCTCGCATGGCGGCGCTCAGTCAGCGGCTGAAAATCGCCGGCCGGTCCACCGCCGTTCTCACCCTCGTCGGCGTGGGCGCCATGGCATCGGCCCGGTTCGTCTAGAGGGGCAGATTGAAGAAACAAGACGTCGTACGCATAGCGGAAGAGTCCGGCGTAAAGCTGGTCATCTTCGCTTACTGTGACAACGCCAACCTCATTCGGGGCAAGGCCACCCACGTCCGGCATCTCGCTCGCAGGCTCGACTCGGGCATCGGTTTGACCGTCGGCCAGCAGGCGGCCACCGACCTGGACCTGTTGGCGACAATCGATAGCATGGGTCCGGCGGGCGAGGCGCGCATCTTCCCCGACATTGAGTCAATGGACGCCTTCGTGCCGCTCCCTTGGGCACCATCTCGCGCGATGATCATGGGTGACCTGCTGCAGCTCGATATGACCCCCTGGTCGTGTCCCCGCACATTCCTGAAACAACAAATCTCCAACGCACAGGACCGTGGCCTGGACATGCGGGTCGGCCTGGAGCCCGAGTGGTACGTGGGCCGCTACGACCCGGAGACCGACTACTACCGGCCCATCGAAGACAGCCAGTCCTTCCACCTGCCCGGCTACACCCCGTACGTCGAGTTCATCGACGAGCTGCTTGCCAACCTGGAGACGTTGGGAATGGACGTAGAGACCTACTACCCGGAGTCCGGCCCCGGCCACGTCGAGGTCACCGTGCGCCCCGAGCCCGCCCTGCGGGCGGCAGACAACCACATCTTCTACCGCGAGGCCGTCCGCAACACCGCTTACGCCCACGGTCTGGCGGCAACGTTTATGCCCAAGCCGTTCCCTGACCAGGCGGGCGCCGGCGGCCACATCCACGTCAGCGCCGTCGACTCGTCCGGCAAGACCAACCTCTTCTACGGCAAGCAGGGGCCATATTCCCTCAGTACCATGGGCAGCCACTTCTTGGCCGGTGTGGTAGAACACCTGCCGGGTCTCATGGCCATCATCGCCCCCAGCGTGAACAGTTATCGCAGATTCCACCCAGGTTCGTGGAGCGGGGGAGAATACCTTACGTATGGTTCTGACAACCGTGAATCCCCTATACGCATACCGTCCCAGTACAAGGGCAACGAGATGGCTAGCGCGAACATCGAGATAAAGCCCGCCGACAACAGTGCGAATCCCTACCTCGCCATCGGTGCCATCATCACGGCCGGGCTGGACGGCATCGACCGCGAGCTCAAGCCCAGGCCGTCCCAGTTCGCCGACATCGACCCGGCCACCCTGTCGCGGACCGAGAGATTGGAGCGCGGCATCACCCACCTGCCTGCGAGCCTGCCCGAGGCGATAGAGGCGTTGGAACGCGACGAGATCCTCGTCAACGCCATGGGCCCGCTGCTCGGCGAGCCGTTCGTAATCCTGCGCAAATTCGAGCAGGGGCACTTCGCGGCTCACGACCTCGACTTCGAGCTAAAGCGGCACTACAACAAGTACTAACCGTTAGCGTGAAGGGCTAACCCAGGGAGAGCGATATGGCGCAAAACGGCACTCTGGTAATAGCGGACATCACCGGGTACACGGCCTTTCTCAGCGGTTCCGAGCTCGAACATGCTCGCGACAGCCTGAGTAGCCTGCTCAACCTACTTCTAAGCGAGACCAGGCCACCGCTAAAAGTCGCCAATCTGGAGGGCGACGCCATCTTCACCTACGCCGTGGAGGGCACCTTCGTCCAGGGCCAGACCCTGATCGAGGCGATAGAACAGACTTATGTGGTCTTCCGGCGCGCTCTGGAACAGATGGTGCTCAACACCACCTGCACCTGCAACGCCTGCAAAAACATCCCCAGCCTCGACCTGAAATTCTTCGTCCACCACGGCGAGTTCGCCATCCAGAAGCTTGGCTCACGGGTCGATCTTGTCGGCACCGACGTAACGCTGTTGTAACGGCTGACCAAAAACACCATCACCGAGACCACCGGGTTCGCCGCCTACGCCGCCTACACCGAGGCCGCCGTCAGTGCCCTGGACGCCGCCGAAATGTGCGGCGGCATGATCAAGCACACTGAGCGCTACGAGCACCTCGGCGAAGTGGGGCTCCTCGTCCAGGACATGAGCGCCGTATGGGAGCGTGAGCGCGACCGCGCCCGCATCTCCGTCGATCGTGCCGATGCGGTGGCGACAATCGAGTACACGTTCGGAGTCAGCGCGGGCTTGGTCTGGGACTACGCGACCAAGCCCGAATTTCGGGCGATTCTCATGGACTCCGACGACAGCAAGATCGGCGGCCAGGCAGAAGGCCGACTCGGGCCCGACACCACCTACTACTGCGCCCACGGCGACTCCGTTTTTCCTCAAACCATCGTCGACTGGCGGCCGCCGCAAGAGTACTCATTCATGAGTCCCACCATTATGGATAGCAAGGTCCTGGCCACGATAAAACTGGTCCCGGTGGACGGCGGGCGAAAGACCAAAACCACCGCCTATTTCGGTCGCGGCCAGGGGGGCTTTTTCCTGGGTCGCTTCATTTCCGACCTGTACTGTCGGTTCGTCATCACCGGCACCGTTGCGAAAGGTTGCCGCGCCCTGGACGAGAGACTGAAACAGGACCTGGCCAGCGGCCTCGTCGTCGATCCCGAAGCGGCGCAGTCACCGGTCGAGATAAGCCCCGAAGAGGTCAAAGAGGCCGTGGGCGGCGCCCTGACAAGCTAGGCTCTCCGCGCGGGGCGCGCTCTAGGGCTCTTCGGCTCTTGGCCTCATCGGCTTTGGCCGTCCACGTCCACCTTTGACGACGCCGGTACCGCCCCGGACCGGGCGCTGGGGCCGCGCCACTCCAGCAGCGCCTTCATGTAGGCGCGACCCACCAGCCTCCAGCCGTCCCGCAGGTAAGGGATGAAGTGGCCGGCCAGCACCACGTCCGGCCTCATCGCCGCCAGTCGTTTCAGGCTCTCGATATAGGTCTCCCGGTCGAACTCTTCGGAACCCTCCCACCCTAGCTGGGCTTCGAAATCCTCTGCCGGTGCCATCAGCACGTCGCCGGTGAACCAGACCTTGCGCCCGGCGTGATCCACCTCGTAGATGATGCACCCATCCGTGTGTCCCGGCGCGTGAATCGCCGTAATGCGAAAGCCCGCCGCCTCGATCACATCGCCGTCCCTGACGACCCTGTCCACCTCGCACGGCTGTACGGGGTAGCCCACATAGGGCAGGGTGCGGTTATCGGCCAGCGCAATCCCCTCTGCGTCCCCCGGCCCCGCCACCACTGTCGCACCCCGCTCCCGCAGAGTAGCCGCGTTGGCGACGTGGTCGTAGTGGGCGTGCGTCAGCAGCAGGTGATCCACCGAATCCAGGTTCAGCCCCCAGACCGCAAGCTGCCGCTCCGCACTCTCCAAGTCTGAAGGGAACGTCCCCGAGTCGATGAGAACGTTCCCCTCGTCGCTACGCAGCAGGTAGAAGTTGGCGTGGGTCGCATAGGCGAAGCCATTGAGCAAATAGAGATCGGGTAATAACTGCATTAGGTCCTCCGCGCGTGGCGCGCTCTAGGGCTCTTCGGCTGTTGGCCTCATCGCTTTCGCAATTGGGCGGTCTCTACTGCGCCTTGGCTACGCCGTCGCGGCGCGGGTCTGCGCCCCCGTGGGTGCCGTCCGGGCCCACCGTGATCGCGTGCACCCCGCCGAACTCGAACGTGATCGGGTCGGCCACCGCAATCTTGTAGCCCCTCGCCGTCAGGCCGTCGCGCACGTCCTGTCCGATGCGTCCCTCCACGTGTAGCTCCGCGCCGTCGTAATGGAACCTCGGCGCAACAATGGCCGACTGAACGTCCATCCCGTGCACCAGCACGTTTAACACCACCTGCGAAACCACCGTGATGATGCGTGGCCCGGCGGCGGAGCCCACCACCAGTACCGGCTTGCCGTCGCGCAAGAAGATAATCGGGCTCATCGCTGAGCGGGGCCGCTTGCCCCCGACAATCGAGTTGAGCCTGCCCGGCACCGGGTCGAAGTCGCCCATCGTGTTGTTCAGGAACACGCCCGTGCCTGGAATCACCACACCGGAGCCGAAGAACGCCTCCAGCGACTCCGTGCTCGCCACCGCGTTGCCCCGGCTGTCGACCGTCGAGAAGTGCGACGTCTGGCTACCGTCGCCCCCCGGCGAAGCCGGGATGAGGCCTGCGTTGGTGCGCAGGTCAGCGAGGAATGCATCGGAAGTCAGCCTGTTAATGTCGATCGGCTCATAGTCCGGGTCGGCGATCAGGTCGCGCGCCGCGTACACCTGCTTGTACGCCTTGCACATCGTGTCGATAGTCTCGACCGTGTTGTGGCCCGTCGCGGCCAGGTCATAGGGTTCGAGCAGCCGATAAAGCTGATTCATGGCGATGCCGCCCGAGCTGGGCGGCGCCGACGTCACGTAGCGCAGCCCCTTGAACGTCCCCCGAATCGGTGTTCGAAGAATCGGCCGATATGCAGCAAAATCGGACGCCCGCATCGGCCCGCCGTTGGCCTCCATGTAGCGCCCGGCGCTTTCGGCCACCGGCCCCTCGTAAAACTCCCCAACGCCCTTGGTAGCGACGGCCTCAATCGTGTTCGCCAGCTGAGTGTTGTAGAAAACCTCGCCCGTCTTGTAGCCCGAGCCGTCGGCCTTGAGCCATATTTCCGAGGCGTCTTCGCTGCGGCTGAACTTCGACTCGGCCATGTCCACGTCATTACTCAGCACCCAGCCCAGGAACGGCGTAATGGCAAAGCCGTCGCGCCCGTAGGCAACGGCGTGTTCGGCCACCTGCGCAAGGCTCATCGTGCCGAATTTTTCCAAAGCCATCGCCATGCCAGCGAAAGTGCCTGGGACCGCCGGTGCTTTCACCCCGAGATGATTCTCGTCGCCCGTCACATTCCCGTCGGCGTCGAGGTTGAATAAATCACCTGGGGCCCCTGCCGGAGAATTCTCCCGGTAGTCGAGCATCAGGCTCTTGCCCCGCTCTTCCATATGCACCAGCATGAACCCGCCGCCGCCCACGCCTGAATACGGTGTTGCGGCGACCGACAGAGCCAGCGACGTCGCTGCGGCCGCGTCCACGGCGTTGCCGCCCTCTCGCAGCACCCTGGCCCCTGCTTCAGAGGCGTACCCGCTGCCTGAGGACACCATGCCCTCGCCGCCCCGGGCATCGCGGACCGCAATTTCCGTGTGGTCGTAGTCGCTCATTAGAAGCCGAACACCCTGGCCGCGTTGCCGTACAGTGCGCCCTCGCCGGCGGCCTTCGCCTCTGCCTCGGTGTAGTACCCCTCATCGACCATGCGTCCCAGCGCCGTCCCGAGCGCGTGCTTGGCCGTCAGGCAGTCGTGCCACATCGTCTCCGGCCCGCCCTCGCCCGCGTCCGAGCTGTACATGATCTTCTCGTTCGGGGCGGAGCGCATAATGTCTCCAAACCTATCGGGTCCGACAGCCTTCTCCAAAAACGCCGGTCCCGTCCCGGCTGACAGGTCGAAATACAGATTCGGCAGGACGCTCGTCATATAGATCGCCTCGTTCGTGTAGGGGAAGCCGCCGTGAATGAGCATCGTCTTACAGGCCATCGTCTCGTCGTCCCTGAGCAGGTCCCACAGGTTGATCGGACTGCACGCCTTGGCCACGATCTCGCTGTCGCCGAGTCCGGTGTGAATCATCACCATCGCATCCAGGTCGATAGAGTTCAGGACGGCCCGTCGGAGCAGGAAATCCCTTAGTTCCTTGACTCGGTACCCGAACCAGGTCGGCTCGTCCTTGCGCCTGGCGAAGGCGGCGGCGGCGTCGCCTTCGGTCACCTTCTTTATGTCCAGGCCGGTTCGGTAGGCAATGATCGACTTAAAGGCCACCGCGCCGTCCTCCCGCACAGCCTTCGTCATCGCCGCGTCGTAGTCCGCAACCAGGTTTTCGAAGCTGTTGGAACTCTCCAGCAAGTCGCGTACAAGAGTCGTGAGCCGGTAGACCTTGCGCACGAAGCCAGGGTACGTTGCGTCGAACGCATCGACGTCCGCCAGCGTACCGAGCGCCATATCCACGCCCAGGCCCTTTATCGCCTGGTCGTCCCACATCCCGGCCACATAACCGTCGAAATCGGCCTCTCGCCGCCTTTCGCGCTCTGCAATGACGGCGTCTATAGTCGCCTCCGTGCCCAGATACCGGGCCAGGTCCTTTATACGCTTGTTCAAGGCGCCCGTCGTTAAGCCCTGCCGGGTCGCCGTCGCGATCCGTTCAGCCTCGCTCATGTTGGGAAGCGACGTCCCCACCATCGCGTACTGCCCGGCCAGGTCGTCGCGGGTCATCGCCGCGTTTCGGTAGGCAAAGCAGTGCACGTCAAAAACCGGGCTCGCCTTCAGGTCGATAATAGTCATCGTCTCGTTTCCTCCAGTTGCGCCCCCGGCTCCTCGTTCCTTCTTGGTCGGGACCGGACGGCGATTCTTTTGACCGGCCTTAAGGTAATCCCGCCGACCCGGCATTTCAATAGCCCGGCCAGACCAGCTTCGTTGACACGGCACGGGGACTCCATAAAATGGCCGCAGGCCTGGAGGAAGCGCAATTTGACCACACTGCATCACACCGGATTCGCAGTCCAAGACCTGGACCGTTCTGTGCGTTTTTACACCCAGGGTCTCGGCCTTGAGCAATACAACCACGTCCTGTCCGACAGCCCCGGCGTCAGGAGCGTCGTGGGCTACGAGGACGCGGTCTTAGATATCGCCATGCTCGTCGGAGTAGACGGCCACACGCTGGAGCTCATCCAGTACCTGAGCCCCGTCGGCGAGCCCTTCGAACCCGGCTCCCAGCGGACGCGTGCTCGCTTTGGGGCGGCGCACCTGTGCTTCGTCGTGCGCGACATCAACGCCACGTACGCCGCGCTGCTCGAACTGGGCGGCGCGAAACTGAACCCCCCGGTGCCCGTCTTCGACGGCCTGAGCGCCTGCTACCTGCAGGACCCGGACGGCAACTGGATAGAGCTAATCGAGGACGAGGTGCACAAGCGCCAGCCCTTCACCACCCGCCAGAACCTTGGAATACCCGTTGCACGTCAGGAGAAGTAACCAATGACCAGAGTAGTAATGAACCACACCGGCTTCGTCGTCAAAGACCTCGAAGTGTCCCGCAAGTTCTACATCGAGGGCCTTGGCCTGGAAGAGCTTAGAAAATTCGACATCCAGAGCGAAGAGCTGGGGCAGGTCGTTGGCTACCCCAATGCCCGCATCTACGCCTCCATGCTCGCCGGGGCGGACGGGCACATGCTGGAGATCATCCAGTACGTCGACCCGCCCACCCTCGACACCGCTGACCCCATCCTGTACGAGCGGCGGCGCATCGGCGGTACCCACCTGGCCTTCTTCGTCGAGGACTCCGTAGCCGTCTGGAAGCGCCTGGTGAGCATTGGCGGCACGGCGCTCAACGACCCGATAGAAGTGCTGCCCGGCATGTGGGAGTGCTACATGCAGGACCCGGACGGTAACTGGATAGAGATCACCTCCGACGAGCGCCACAACCAGCAGCAATTCGTTATACGGCAAATACAGGCCCTGCCTGACTAAAAAAGGGGAAGCAATGGCACTGACGATGTACCACACCGGATTCGTGGTCGAAGACATGGACCGGTCCGTCAAGTTCTACACAGAGGGCGTCGGCCTCACCGTCGACGTCGACATGGACCTGCACGGCTACGGCCTCCAGCGGGTCGTGGGCTACGAAGACGCCCACATCCACGCCGTCATGCTCAAGGCTAACGATGGGCACATCTTAGAATTGCTCCAGTACTTAACGCCAAAGGGCGTGCGGCGCGACGAGGAGCAGCAGAACCCTCGTGCCATGGTCGGCGCCGCGCACCTCGGCTTCATGGTCGATGATGCCGAGGCGGCCCTTGAGCGCTGTATAGCCCTGGGCGGCACCCAGCTCAACCCCGTCGTCCAGGCCTACGACACCGTCTGGGCCTGCTACCTGCAGGACCCCGACGGCAACTGGATAGAGCTGGTGCAAGACGAAGTGCAGAAGGCCAGTCCCTTCACCATCACCCAGAACCGCACCCGGCCCGCTGACGTTTAATCGACTCCCATGACGATAGACGTACGCACGGCTGCCGGGACTGATGCGGCCGCCATCGCCGCCTTCAACGCCGCCATGTCCATCGAGACCGAAGACATCGTTCTGCCGGAAGAGAACGCGCTGCCCGGCGCGACTGCGGTGTTCGACGACTCGTCGCTCGGCTTTTATCTGATCGCCGAAACGGACGGCGAGCTAGCCGGTTCGCTCATGATCACCTACGAATGGAGCGACTGGTCCAACGCCATGTACTGGTGGATCCAGAGCGTCTACGTAGCTCCCGAGCACCGCAGGCAGGGCGTCTACCGGGCCCTGTACGACCACGTTATCGCCATGGCGCAGTCCGACGGCAATGTGCGCGGCATCAAGCTCTACGTCTACTACGGCAACGACAGCGCGCAGGCCACCTACGAGTCGCTGGGCATGCACCGGTCCGAGCACCACATCTACGAGGCCGCCGTCTGGCCGGGCAAAAAATCCCGAGGCTAGCGTCGCCCGAGGCCCGCTAGTTCTCGCAAAAACCGTCCTGAATCAGGTACGGCGTGTCGTGCTGGCTGCGCGGCGGTCGCAGCCGGATTACGCCGCCCGGCGTATCGACGCATAGCCGGGGGGCCACTCTCGCGGCCCTGGTCGTGCACACGTCGAGGTCGTAATCGGCAAAGCAGGTCAAAAAAGTGGCGGCCGCGGCGTTGGCGGGCACCACCTGACCCGACGCCTCGTACACGTTGAACACGCCCTGGGCCGGCCCCCACTCCATCCAGGCGTCTCCCTCACGAAAGAACTGGCCGGGGTACTGCGACCAGACATCGGCCGTTAGCTCCTCGCCGCGCTCGCTCGGAGAGGTATTGCACCGCGTGTTGACCCCCGCGTCCGAGCAGGGGACCGGCGTGAACGTCGGGGCGGGCACCTCGCGTGCGGCGCGGCCTATGCGCCCGTCCCGCACCTGCCACACCCCGCGCGCCCCGTAGTCGACGTCCCAATCTTCCGAGCCTCGTACTACCCGGCTCAAGAGTTCGCGTGCCCGTGTGTCGTCGCCTTCCGACTCGGCGCGAATCAAGTGCGCGATTACCGTCGCCCGCACCCGCTCGGCCGTCCACGAAGGCTCGTCAATAACCAGGGGCTTGTTGCCGAGCGGCGGTTCAGCGCAAGCTGTCAGCGCGACGACGGCAAACGCAACCAGCGCGACTCGGAACGTCAATTGCGGAAGCGATGAGGCCATGTGTCGAAGAAGCCCTGACGGGCGAACCCCGTGAGCGGAGAGCCCCCTTACTCGAAGGTCAGAATCCGTTTGGGGTTTTCCACCAGGATTTTGTCGATGCTGCGTTGCGAGAAACCTCTACGCTGCATACGCGGGACTATGGATTCGAGGATGTGCGCGTAGCCCCTGCCGCCCAGGCGTGTAAGGCCGATCTTGAAGCACACGTCGTGGGAGATCACCAGCCTGTCCTCGTATCCCCAGGCGATGAACTGCTCCAGCCTGTCCATGCGCTGCGCGTCGGTGAGCACGGCGATGGGCTGGTCGGCCACCGAGCCCCACAACGAGTCCTCGGAACCTAGGATGTCGTGCTCCAGATAGACACCAGTCTCGGCGATCTCCCTTATGAGACCCATGTCGGCGAAGGTGTCGAGATGGGCCATGACGATCCGCGACGGGTCCGCACCGGCGCCAACGAGATCGTCGATGTGATGCAGAGGTGCGTCGGGATGGAAGCCGGGGTGGATGAGCAGCGGCGCGCCGGTCTCGACCGATGAGCGGGCCGAAGCGCGCAGGATCTTGCGCGAGGCCTCGGTTGTGGGCCAGACGTTGCCGATCTCGCCGATGATGCCGGTCTTTATGCCGGTGTCCCTCACACCGACCGTGACATCCCGCACGATCTCCTCGACGATCTCGTCTTCAGACCGCCCCTCCATGTCGGGTGGATGTACCAGCGGGATGTAGTGCGAGCCGCCCATCACGATGTTAAGCCCGGTGGCCCTTGAGGTACGGGCGAGAGCCGAAGGGTCTCGACCTATGCCCAGGCTCGTGGTGTCGACCATGGACCGGCCGCCGGCGAGGAAGTACTTATGCACCTCCTCGGTCTGGACGCGCTCGTCCACGAGTCGCTGGATGTCCCGGTTGTGCGACCAGCGCCTGCCGATATTGCCCCGAATGTCCATGGCGAACGGCCTGTCGATGTACGAGCGTTCCGACGCCTCCTCGGGCATCACGAAGAAGGGCGACAGGTCGATGAGGGCGTGCTCGTGGGTAATGGTCACACCGAGCCGGTCGGGCTCGATCAGCCCGAGAACCGTCTGGATCTTCCCGCTGCGCTCGGACTTGGGCAGCGCGGCCTCCTATTCGAAGGTTAGAATGCGCTTCGGGTTTTCAATCAGGATGTTGTCGATGTTTTGCTGCGAGAACCCGCGTCTGCGCATCCTGGGCACGATACTCTCGACGATGTGCGCGTAGCCCTTGCCGCCGTAGCGGGTGAGGCCCGTCTTAAAGCAAATGTCCTGGGCGATCACGAGCCTGTCCTCGTAGCCCCACGTCATAAGCTGCTCCAGCCGCTGCATGCGCTGAACGTCCGTGGGAATGGCGATTTGTTGGCCGGCGACCGCGCCCCAGACCGTGTCCTCCGAGCCGAAGATATCGTGCTCAATGTAGGCGCCGGTCTCTGCCACCTCTCTGACTACGTCAAGCTTGGCCGTGTCCTGGTGGCCCATGATGATGCGGGTGGGGTCGGCCCCCGCCTCGATCAGGTCGTTCATATGGTGCAGCAGCGCGTCGGGGTGGAAGCCGGGGTGAATGAGAATCGGCGCCCCGGTCTCTTTCGACGCCTGTGCAGACGCCCGCAGAATCTTTCGTGACGTCTCGATAGTGGGCCAAAAGTTGCCCACCTCGCCGATGATGCCTACCCTTATCCCCGTGTCCTTAACCCCAACCGTCACGTCGTGGATGATCAGATCGGTGATGTCCTGCTCCGAGCGGTCGTCGATATCGGCCGGGTAGGAAACCGGGACGTAGAACGAAGAGCCCAATACCAGGTTGAGGCCCGTCGCCCTGGACATGCGCGCCAGGGCCAGCGGGTCGCGGCCGATGCCGATGGACGTCGTGTCCACAATCGACTGGCCGCCGGCGAGATAGAACTTGTAAATCTCCTCCGTCTGCACCTTCTCGTCGATCAATAGCTGCACGTCCTTGTTGTGAGCCCAGCGCTTGCCAATGTTTCCCCGTATATCCATGGTCAACGGGGCGTCTATGTACCAGCGCTCCGTGGCCTCTTCCGGCATCGTGAAATAGCACGACAGGTCGATCAGTGCGTGCTCGTGCGTGACGGTGGTGCCAAGGGCCTCAGGCTCTATCAGCCCCAGGACCGTCTGAATTTTTCCGCTGCGCTCCGACTTGGCCAATCTCTCCTCCTGCTAAGTGAACAAAAACCCGGGCTGAGTCAACAAAAACCCGGGCTAGGCGAGTGTCAGAACCCGGGCCGGGTTCCGAACGAGAATAGTGTCGATTTCGTCCTGTGAAAAGCCGCGCATACTCATCCGGGGCACGATGCTCTCGATTATGTGGGCGTAGCCGTTGCCGCCGTGGCTGGTCAGGTGAGGCTTGCGGCACACGTCGTGGGCGATCACCAGCCGGTCGCCCAGACCCCACTCCATCAGCTGGGCCAGCCGTCCGATGGTCTCGGCGTCGGTAGGTAGCGTAACGGCCTGTCCACCTACGTCGCCCAGGTTCGTGTCCTCCATGCCGAACGCATCGTACTCCAGCATGACTCCCGTCTCGGCCAGGCTGCGAATGGCGGCGAGGTCGTGGAACATGTCCAGGTGGCCGATGACGATGCGCGACGGCTCGGCACCGCCCTCCATCAGGTCGTTGGCGTGCTGCGTGAGAGCCTCGACGCCGTAGCCGGGGTGCACGATCACCGAGGCCCCGGTCTCCTTCGACGCCCGCCCGGACGCCCGGAGGATGCGCCGGGAGACGTCGTTGGTCGGCCAGAAGTTGCCGACTTCGCCAATAACCCCAGCTTTGATCTGGGTCTCGCCGACGCCGACGGTTATATCCCGGACAATAGATCGACAAATCTCGTCCTCCGACCTTGCCTTGAGCTCCTCGGTGTATGTCAGAGGGACGTAGTGGGAGGCTCCCATCACCAGGTTCACGCCGGTCGCCCTGGACATGCGCGCCAGCGCCAGGGGGTCGCGGCCGATGCCTATGCTGGTGGTGTCCACCAGCGTCCCGCCGCCGGCGACGGCGAAGTGGCGCAGCTCCTCTGTCTGGTGGCTTTCGTCCAATAGCAGCCGATTGTCGAGGTTGTTCTGCCAGCGCGGCTCCGCACGGCCGAGTATGTCCATGGTGATTGGCGCGTTGATGTACCACCGATCGGAGGCAGCCTCCGGTACCCACGAATAGCAGGACAGGTCTATCAGCACGTGCTCGTGCGTATGGGTGATCCCCGCGTCCGACGGGTCTATCGGCCCGAGAACGGTCTGTATCTTTCCTGTCGGTGTTATCGCCACGTGAGCCTCTACGCGAAAGCCAGGACGCACTTCGGGTTCTCGACCAGTATGTTGTCGACGGTTTGCTGAGTAAATCCTCTACGGCGCATACGGGGAATGATGGAATTGATGATGTGCCCGTAACCCTTGCCCCCGTACCGTGTAATCCCGGACTTGAAGCACACGTCGTGGGCGATCAGCAGCCGGTCCTCGTAGCCCCACTCCATCAATTGCTGCAACCGCTCCATTCGCTGCACGTCGGTGGGTATAGGTGACACCTGACCGGCGATCTCGCTCCACATGGTGTCCTTGAACCCGAAGGTGTCGTACTGGATGTAGGCGCCGGTCTTCGCAACCTCCCTCACCGCGTCCATGCCGATGGAATCCAGGTGGCCCATGATGATGCGGGACGGGTCCGCTCCGGCGTCGAGCAGGTCTTTCATGTGGTGCATCACCGCGTCGTCGTGGAAGCCGGGGTGGATCGAGATGGGCGCGCCTGTCTCGACCGACGCACGGGCTGACGCCCGGAGGATTCTTCGAGACGTCTCATTCGTCGGCCAGAGGTTCCCGACCTCGCCGATGATACCGGCCTTGACCCCGGTGTCACCGACGCCGACGGTGATGTCGCGGACGATCGACTGCGTGATCTCATCTTCAGGCCGATCATCCATATCAGGCGGGTAAGAGGGCGGGACGTAGTAAGACGCCCCCATCACAATGTTGATGCTCGTCGCCCGCGCGATGCGTGCCAGCGCCAGCGGGTCGCGTGCGATGCCGATACTCGTCGTGTCCACGATCGAGCCGCCTCCCGCCAGGAACCATTTTCGAAGCTCGTAGCGCTGTGTGCTCTCGTCAAGCAAGAGGTTAACGTCGGAGTTGTACCACCAGCGTTTGCCGATATTGCCCCGGATGTCCATCGTGAACGGTGCGTCGATATACCAGCGCTCCGTCGCCTCCTCGGCCATCTCGAAATAGCAGCGCAGGTCGATCAGCACGTGCTCATGCATGGAGGTCATGCCAAGTTCGGATGGGTCAATTAGCCTGAGTACGGACTGCACCTTTCCCGTTCTCTCCGACACCATTTCTCTCCTCTTGGCGAACTATCGACGAGGTCAACTATCCACATCGGGTGAAACCGGGCGCGCCGGTCTACAGACAGGTGGACGCGCCAGACGGGTAGATGCGAGGGAGTGTACCATGAGCCCGGACGGAGTTGACAGGGGACGTGTGACAGGCCCGCAATTGGGCAATCGGAAGGAAGTCAAAGGAGATGCCGGAGGCCCCGGACCTCGAGGTAGTCAGAGAATTCCTCACCCCCCGGCTGGTCGGGGAGCGGGTGACGGCTGCCCGCGTCTTGAAGCCCAGCGTGCTTCGTTCACTCGCCGGAGACTTCGAAGGCGACCTGCCCGGACGTACCTTCGAGTCGTTGGACCGCAGGGGCAAGATGCTCGTCTTCGGCCTGTCCGGCGGCCGGGCCATCGCCCTGCACATGATGCTCACGGGCCTGCTCCAGTACGCCGACCCCGGCGACCGGGTTCTGAAGAAAACCTGCTTTGTACTGAGCATGTCGTCTGGCTCAGAGTTGCGCTATTTAGACGAAAAGCAGATGGGCATGGCCTACTACGCCACCCGTGAGCAGCTCGCCGACATCCCCAGGCTGGCGACCGGCGTGCCCGACGTACTGGACCCCATGTCGTTGTCCGAGCTAAAAGACAGGCTTCAGCCGTTCCGGGGCGAGATAAAGGGCATCCTCACGCGTGGTCAGATGGTAGCTGGAATCGGCAATGCCTACGCCGATGAAATCCTCTTCGACGCCAAAATCTACCCGTTCAAAAAAAAGAAAGCGCTCTCCGATGCCGATCTCGACCGACTAAGGCTCGCCATGCCGAACGTAATCAGAAAGGCCATCGAGGAAGTGCGCGAGCGCACCGGGGACCGAATCCATCAAAAGATTCGCGACTTCCTGTTGGTCCACAGGAGGGGAGGGGAACCGTGCCCCGTGTGCGGAGGCAACATAACCGAGGTGACGGCGAACCGGCGCATCACCTCATACTGCCGCAGCTGCCAACCGGGCATGTTGATCAGCAACTAACGGGCCCTCGTCGTCAGCGCCTGGGCCAGGGCGTTAGCGTGCGGGCTGCCTGGCCTCCAGTGCCTGGAAGGCCCGCACCCCGGCGGCCATGAACGCCTGCACCTCGCGGCCCAGGTCCTTGGCCTCGTCCAGCAGGGCGTGCATCTCTTTATGTTGATCGTCGATGCGAGGGCCGTACATCTCGTCCATGTAAACGTCGGTGGCGACCGAGGCGTGCAGGCGGTCGAGAATCGTCCAGTCGAGAGTAGGATCGGTGGCCTTCAGCGTCTCGAGCTCGGCCTTGAGCAAGTCCACCAGCATCGCTGCGTCGGTCATCTTGGCCGCCTTATATAGCTTTTCGTCATGACTTGGCGTCGCCATTGCGATCCGCCGTCGTGGCGGCTCTGAGCCGATGCGCCAGCCCGTAAAAACGTCTTGTTGATTTGACGTTAAACAGTATAAAAGTATTGCCTTCGAACTGTCAACACGTGTAAAATGCAACGCGTCATGACGACAACGAGCAGGCAAGGCAAACCGTCCCAGGGCCGCCCAGTGTCAGACAGGGCGGGGGACAGCCCCAATCAGGATTCCAAGGCGCTGACCGTCCGCGTCCCGACCGACCTGTGGAAGTCGGTCAAGATCAAGTGCGTCCAAGAGGACACCAACATCCAGGCCGTCCTCTCGGAGTACCTGCAAACCTGGACCGGCAAGGCCGGGCGTTCCTAACTAATTCCGCTCCGTCGCGGCGCCTGCGACCTCTCCCTAAGCGGTAACGGTCTTGAGCCAGCCGATGATGCGCTCGATCTCCGGCGTCACCCCTTCGAGCTTATGCTCCACGTAGTCAAACGTGTGGTCCAGCCCTCCCGGTATCGACACGGTGACCGGCACGTTCGCGTTCGCCAGGGCTTTCGTCATCGCGAGTGTGTTACTTAGCAGCGAGTCCTCGTCCCCGCATACCAGGTAGCAGGGCGGGAATTTTTCTAAATGAGGCGAAAAGATCGGGCTGACGACCGGGTCCCTGTTGCGTTTTAGATAGTCCGGTCCCAGATACGCCCGGTGCCAGACAATCTCCACCCACTCCTTATTCGACAGCGGCTCGGCCAGCGCCAGGGGGAAGTCGAAGACCCCGTAATACAGCACCGCCCCCACGAACCGCACAGGCACCCCGGCCAGGTCCCCGCCGTCCACCGCGTCCGGGTCGCCGTGCAGTGTGTGCATCGCCACCGCCGACAGGTTGCCCCCGGCCGAGTCTCCACTAACGACCAGTCTGCTGGCGTCACCGGAGAACTGGGCGATGTTCTGAGTAATCCAGCGTGCGGTATAGACCACGTCCTCGGGCGCGTTTGGGAACGGTCTCTCGGGTGCAAGAGAGTAGTCCACGTTCACAATTACAAAGCCGTGCTCGGCGATCCGCATGGTCTTGCGCCGCACGCCCATGGTCGAGCCCACGGCCCAGGCTCCTCCGTGGATATAGAGAATCACCGGAAACGGTCCGTCGCCATGCGGGACATAGATCTCAGCGGTCAGGTCCCAGCCATCGCGCTCTCTTATCAGGACCCGCTCATGCGTCTCGGCCATACTCGGCAGATCCACGGCGAGTCCGCTCATATCTATCGCCTCGCGCACGAAAGGCAGCTCATCGGGCGACGTCAGGGGGGGCGGATCGATCTCCTCACCGACCAGCAGTGAAAGCCATGCGTTGTTGTTTGGATGCGGCAAAAGTTCCTCCTGCGGCCTCTTCGAACAGGGCCTGCGCCGGTCATCTTACTTGATGAGTGCCCATTCCTCACGGTCCGCGGCGCACCGGCGCTCGTGAGTGTGTGAACGCCGGCACAAGTGCCTTGTCCGGGCCATAGCCGTCTGATATTATTCGACCAATGTTTGACCACGACGTACTCGTCATCGGGGCCGGTCTCGCCGGCATGAGAGCCGCCCTTTCCGCCGCCCAAAACGGGGTCAACGTCGCCGTCGTCACCAAGGTCTACCCCGTCCGCAGCCACTCCAACGCCGCCCAGGGGGGCATCAACGCCGCCCTCACCGACCGGGGCGACAGTTGGGAAGACCACGCCTTCGACACCATAAAGGGTTCGGATTACCTCGCCGACCAGGACGCGGTAGAAGTAATGGCCCGAGAGGCCGGCGACGAAGTCATCGGCATGGAGCACATGGGCGCCGCCTTCAACCGTGACGAGGAGGGCCGACTCGGCGTCCGGGCCTTCGGAGGCCAGCGTGAGGCCCGCACCTTCTTCGTGGCGGACTTCACCGGCCAGGCCCTGCTGCACGTACTGCACGAGCAGGTCCTTAAGTCCGGAGTCCAGGTCTACGAAGAGTGGTTCGTCACCACCCTCGTCATGGATGACGGGCGGTGCACCGGGGCCGTGGCCATGGACATGCGCACCGGCGACCTTCATTACCTCCGTGCCAAGGCCGTCATCGTCGCGTCCGGTGGACTGGGGCGAGTTTTCGAGCCCAGCACCAACGCCCTCATTTGCACCGGCGACGGCATCGCCCAGGCATATCAGGCAGGTGCCGGCGTGATGGACATGGAGATGGTCCAGTACCATCCGACGACGCTCAAGAACAACGGCGCTCTCATGTCCGAAGCCGCTCGCGGCGAAGGCGCTTACCTGCTCAACGCCTCCGGTGATCGCTTCATGGAGCGTTACGCCCCCAACATGATGGAACTCGCTTCGCGCGATGTCGTCTCAAGGGCGGAACAGACCGAAATCAACGAGGGCCGGGACATAGACGGCTGCGTCATGCTCGACGCCCGCCATCTCGGTGAAAAGCTGATCAATGAACGCCTCGGCCAGATACGCCAGCTGGGCATCGACTTCGCTGGCAGGGACCTGGCCACAGAAACGGTCCCCATCCGGCCCGGCATGCACTACATCATGGGCGGCATCAAGACCGACATCCATGGCCAGACAAATGTTCCGGGCCTCTATGCGGCCGGAGAGACGGCCTGCGTCAGCGTCCACGGCGGCAACCGTCTCGGCGCCAACTCCCTGCTCGACACGCTCGTATTCGGGCGCAGGTCCGGCACACACGCCTCCGAGTGGGTAAAGAGCCAAACGACTTCTTCGGTCGATGATTCAGTTGAAGCGTCAGAGAACGCGCGGCTGCAGGCCATACTCGACCGCAAAGACGGCGAGCTATTCGGCCCGGTGCGAACGGCACTGGGTGAGGCCATGAACAAACACATGGCCGTCTACAGGGACCAGGCGGGCATGGAGGCGGCCCGAGCCGCGCTGGTGGCGTTGCGCAAGCGCTTCGAGGGCGTCGTCGTCCATGACAAGGGGCGCATCTTCAACACCAACCTCATCTTCACGCTGGAGTTGGGCTTTATGCTTGATTGTGCCGAGACCATCATCGCCGGTGCCCTGGAGCGAAAAGAGAGCAGGGGAGCGCACACCCGTACCGACATGCCCGACCGCAACGACGCCGAGTGGCTAAAGCACATCGTGGTGACCAGGGGTGAGCAGACCCCGAACATCGAGTACGTCCCGGTAACCATCACCCGGTGGGAGCCACAGGAGCGCAAGTACTAATGGACGTCGCCCTTAACGTTCGCCGCTACGACCCCGAGGCCGACAGGCCGGAATCCTACTATCAAGAATTCACCGTCGACCTGGACGAGACCGCGACCGTCCTCGACGGCCTGATAAAGGTCCGCGAAGAGGTAGACGGCACCCTCGCCGTTCGCTGCTCTTGCCGCAGCGCCATCTGCGGGTCGTGCGCCATCCGCGTGAACGGCCGCGCGGTCCTGGCCTGCAACACCAAGATGACAGACGTGTCTGTTGATGGTGAAGCCATCATCGTAGAACCCGCGGGCAACATGGGTCTGATCAAAGACCTGATCGTAGAATTCGACAAACACTGGGACAAAATCAGGGCCATCGACCCCTGGCTCAAGCCCAACGGCCCGGTGCCCGATGCCGAGTATCTCGCCCCCGAAAAAGACATGCTCCACCTCGCGGGCGTCATGGGTTGCATCCAGTGTGGCGCCTGCGTGTCAGACTGCACCGTGCTGGAAATCGACGAGAATTTCCTCGGCCCCGCGGCTCTGGCCAAGGCGTATCGCTTCGTGGCGGACCCCAGGGACGACGCCGACGTCGACCGATTGCACGCCCTCAACAACTACGGCGGCATCTGGGACTGCACCCGCTGCATGCAGTGCGTCGAGGTGTGCCCCAAGGGAGTCGACCCGATGGGCCGCATAATGGCCATGCGCGACCTGGCGATGGAGGCCGGTTTCACCGACAACACCGGCGCCAGCCATGCCACTGCCTTTCATGACATCGTAAAAAGTAACGGCCTGCTAAACGAGTTCTGGCTCACCATGAAAACCTTCGGCATGTTCAACGTGCCCGAAATGCTCAAGCTCGCCCCCATAGGCCTCAAGGCCATGATGCGGGGCAAAATGCCGCCCATAACCTACGAAAAAATCCCCGGCGCCGACGCCGTTGGCCGCATCTTCGAAAAAGTCGAGGCCCGCAAGTGAAATACGCCTTCTACCCCGGTTGCGTGGCGCGAGGGGCGACCCCGGAGCTTTACACCTCCACCATCGCCGTATGCGAAAAGCTCGGCATCGAGCTTGAGACCGGCGCAATGGAGGCCGCTTCTTGTACCGGATCGGGTGTCTTGCAAGAGAAGAACTTGCGCCTTGGTGACACCCTGAATGCGCGCAACTTCGCCCTGGCCGAGCGGGCAGAGCTGCCCATCATGACCATCTGCAGCACCTGTCAGGGCGTCATGAGCCAGGCAGAACAGCGCCTCGCCGAGCCCGAGTACCGGACCTCCGTAAACGAAGACCTCGCCGAAGAGGGCCTTGAGTACACCGGTAACCCCGGCCCCCGTCATCTGCTGTGGATTCTCCTGGAAGACTACGGCATGGAAAAGCTGCAGTCCCAGATCGTAAAACCCCTGACCGGCCTGAAGATCGCGCCGTTCTACGGCTGCTACCTCGTGCGCCCCGAAGACGCGCTGGCCTTTGAAGACAACCCCAGCCGCAAGAATTCGCTGGAGATGGTCATCGAGATCGTCGGGGCGGAAGTCGCAGACTTCCCAGGTAAGACCGCTTGCTGTGGGTTTCCGATCCTCACCATCAACCAGACCAACTCCATGAAGATGGTCTCCAACCACACGTTGGCCGCCAAGCGAGAGGGGGCCGTCGCCATGGTCACCCCGTGCCCGTTATGCCACCTCAACCTCGACGGGTATCAGCCCACCGCGTCCAGGCAGGTCGGTCGGCCCATCGACCTGCCCATCCTGCACCTGCCCCAGCTACTGGGATTGGCGTTGGGCATCGAGCCCGAAGTGCTGCGGCTCAACAAGCACATCATCGAGACCGACAAAGTCCTCTCGGCTATGGCGCTAACGCAGTAGAAAAGGGCGAGTCGGGCTAGCCCGACTCGCCCTCCATAACGGCGACCAGTTCGCGGACGGCGTCTGCAGACTTGCGTAGCGCCGCAAGCTCGTCTGCCGCGAGATCGAACTCGATGATCTCTTCCACCCCGGCGGCGCCCAGCTTCACCGGCACCCCGACGTACAGGCCGTCGATGTCGTACTGGCCCGTCAGCAGGGCAGTGCAGGGGAGAATCTGCTTGCGGTCGAACACTATCGACTCCACCATCTGCACAATCGAGGCCGACGGCGCATAGTACGCGCTGCCCGTCTTTAGCAGCCCCACGATCTCCGCGCCCCCGTCCCGCGCCCGCTGCACGATCTCGCTCAGCCTCGGCTCCGGAATCAACCTGGCAACCGGCACGCCGCCCACTGTCGTGGGCCCGACCGTCGGAACCATCGTGTCGCCGTGGCCGCCCAGCACGTACGCCTGCACTACATTCACAGAGACATTAAGCTCCTCGGCCAGGAACGCCCGGAACCGGGCCGTGTCCAGAATTCCCGCCATGCCCACGACCCTTTCGGCCGGGAAGCCGCTGACCTTGAGCGCCTGCTGCGCCATGGCATCGAGCGGATTCGTCACCACTATCAGCACGGCGTTGGGCGAGTGCTGCGCCACCTCAGAGATGACAGAGGAAACGATCTTCATGTTCGTCAGCAGCAGGTCGTCCCGGCTCATCCCCGGCTTGCGGGCGATGCCCGACGTGACGACGACGATGTCCGAGTCGGCCGTCTCAGCGTAGCCGTTGGTGCCGATGATGCTGGCATCGGAACCGACCACCGGCCCCGACTCGAGAATGTCCAGCGCCTTGCCCTGTGGCAGCCCTTCGACGATGTCCACCAGGACTACATCGGCGTACCCGGCGTCGAATATGCGCTGTGCGGCGGTCGCGCCGACGTTACCGGCGCCGACCACCGTTACCTTCGCCCTCATGCTCCCTCCGCGTCGACGTAGGCTTGCCATTTAGACTCGACGTCCGGATCCTCGACCGTTGCCATCACGTACTCGCCCAGTTCGGCGCTCGTCGCGCCCGTGTCGCGGCCGGTCATGACGATCTTGCGCTCGTACTGGCCGCATATGTCCAGGGCCTTGTGCAGTCGCCCCCCGAGATCGGAGTAACCGATGTGCTCCAGTAGCATCGCCCCGGCCCGCAGCAGCGAGCTGGGGTCGGCGTACTGCGCCCGGCCCTCGGAGACCATGCGCGGCGCGCTGCCGTGAATGGCTTCAAACATCGAGTAACGTTTACCAAAATTCGCGGACCCCGCCGTGCCGACGCCGCCCTGAATTTCGGCCGCCTCGTCGGTGAGGATGTCCCCGTACAGGTTTGGCAATGCGAGAACCTGGAAGCTCGTGCGGCGCTTCTCGTCGATCAGCTTCGCCGTCATGATGTCGATATACCAGCCCTCCCAGTCGATACCGGGGTAGCGTTTGGCCACCTTGGCGGCGATGTCCAGGAACTTGCCGTCCGTCGTCTTGACCACGTTGGCCTTGGTGACAATCGTCACGTTCGTCTTGCCCGCACGCTTGGCGTGAGCAAATGCGGCTTCAATTATTCTTTCGGACCCCTGAGACGTTATGACTCGGAAGTCAATCGCGAGGTCGTCGGTCACGTTGATGCCCTGGCTGCCGACCGCGTACAGGTCCTCTGTGTTCTCTCGAAAAAACATCCAGTCGATGCCCAGCCGGGGAATGCGCACTGGCCGCACGTTGGCGAACAGGTCCAGCTCTTTACGCATCGAGACGTTTGCCGACTCGATATTGGGCCACCCGCCGCCCTTCTCAGGGGTGTGCGTCGGTCCCTTGAGCGTGACGTGGCACTTCTTGATCTCGGCCAGCACGTCATCGGGGATGGCCTTCATCTTTTCGGCCCTGTTCTCGATAGTGAGGCCGTCGATATTACGGAAATCCACCTTGCCGTCGGCGATGGCGTCGCGCAGCAGGTACTCCAGCACCCGCCGCGTCTCATCGCTGATCGTCGGGCCGATGCCGTCTCCTCCCAGCATGCCGACCAC
Source organism: Dehalococcoidia bacterium (assembly GCA_965250195.1). GTDB lineage: Bacteria > Chloroflexota > Dehalococcoidia > Lucifugimonadales > UBA2962 > CAUZIR01. The sequence goes on along the minus strand of OZ252295.1, from coordinate 2,581,976 downwards.
AATCGGCGACACCTTCGAGTAGTCGATCCAGTCGTCTTCGTGCTTCATGCGCTCGATGCGAGCGAGCTGCTCTTCGAGAATAGTTCCAAAGTGGGCCTTTGCGGCCCCTATCGCTTTTTCGTCAGCCAATGTTCGGCGCTCCCAAATTTATTTGCGGTTGCTTACTCGGGCGTAACAATAGCGAGCGTCGCGCCCTTCTCCACCCTCGTCCCCTCGGCGACGGGGAACGACCTGATCGTACCGGCGATCGGCGACGGTAGCGAATTCTCCATCTTCATCGCCTCCATCACCAGCACCTGCTCGCCTTCATCCACTGTTTGCCCTTCGGTCACCAGGTGCCTCAGCACCAGCCCCGGCATCGGTGCGACCAGGACGGCTTCGTCAGCCTGTACGCCGGGCCCGGTTCCGGTGCTGGCTCGCATTGGCGAGCCGGGGTCGCCCCTCGGGTCCACCTCCACGACGAACATCTCGCCGTCCACATAAACATCGAAGGCGCGAGCATCGGGACTCTTCGCGGGCCCTTGTACTCCCGTTGCCTCTGACGGCGTTGCCACCGCACTGGTTTCGGGACCGTCATCTAACGGCTTCATATCGTCTGGGATGTCATCAAGACCATGCTTGATACGCAAAAAGCGCAGCCCAGTAGTCGGGTAGAGCGCGTAGATGAGCACATCGTCGATGTCGTCCGTTATGTCAGCCACGGCCGACCTCGCGTCGTCCAGCTCCGGTGCGATGTCGTCGGCGGGCCGGCCGGTCGGCGTCTCGGCTCCGTCGCCGCGTTCTGCGAGTATTTGCGCCTTTATGTCTGCGTCCAGGTCGCTGGGCGAGCGACCGTACAGGCCCAGGGCGTAGTCGCTCACCGTCTGGGACACCATTTTGTAGCGTCCGAACAGCACATTGCTCACCGCCTGCGAGCCGACCATCTGACTCATCGGCGTCACCAAGGGCGGATAGCCGAACTCCGCCCTGGTACGAGTAATCTCCGCCAGCACCTCGTCAAGCCTGTCGAGGGCGTCAGCCTCCCGTAGCTGGGAAATGAGGTTGGACGTCATGCCGCCGGGAATCTGGTGACTGAGAACTCTTGCGTCGATCACCGCCGCCCGAGGCGTCTTCATCAGGTCGGCGTATCTGGGTAGCACTGATTCCAGGCGGTCGCCGAGTTCCAGCAGCTTATCGAGATCGAGCTTCGGGTCGTGCTCCGAGTCCCGCAGCGTCACCGCCAACGGCTCGATGGCCGGCTGCGACGTACGCAGCGCCAGCGGCGACAGCGCCGTATCCACGACATCCACACCAGCCTCTATCGCCTTCAGCACCGTCATCGACGCCATGCCGGAGGTGTAGTGGGTGTGGAGTTGCACCGGGACGGTAAGCTCCGACTTGAGTGCGCCTACCAGCTCAAACGCATCGTAAGGGGCCAACAGCCCGGCCATGTCCTTTAGGGCGATGCTGTGGGCGCCCAGTGCTTCAAACCGCCTGGCCTTGTCAACAAAGTAGTCCAGGTTGTAGATCCGCCCGCCCATCCGCGCCTCGGTCACCGAGTAGCAGATCGTCATCTGCAAATGCTTGCCCGTGCGGATCACGGCAGCGGCGGCGGCGGTCAGGTTCCACTCGTCGTTGAGAGCATCGAAGACCCGGAAAATGTCGATGCCGTTCTCGGCAGCCCGCTCTACGAACGCATTCACCACATCGTCCGCGTAGCTGCGATAGCCCACCAGCGACTGGCCGCGCAGCAGCATCTGCAGCGGCGTGTTGGGGATGAGTTCCTTGAAGGTCCGCAGCCGTTCGAACGGGTCCTCGCCCAGGAAGCGAGTCGCCACATCGAACGTCGCGCCGCCCCAGACCTCCATCGAGTGGAAGCCGATCGCGTCCATGTCCCTTGCCAGGGGCGCGAGGTCGTCGGTGCGCAGCCGGGTTGCCAGCAGGCTCTGGTGCGCGTCCCGGAACGTCGTGTCGGTTATCTTTACCGGCCCTTCCATGCGCTCCGGTCCATCTTGCGACTCACCCTGCCCCGCATACGGCCCCACCCCGCCGTCTTCCAGGCGTTCAGGGACGCGGTCGGCCCCGTCGGAGGCTCCGCCATCGGCCGAGCGGCCATCACCGGCTCTTTGGGGCCTGCATCCCGCTCGTTGTCGGGCGCGGTCTCCTGGAGGTAGAGAGCGACGGCAGCCATGATGGCGGCGCGCCGGCGTGCCGCGTGCGCCGCGTCGTTCGAGCTCAAAGGGGGATGCTGCCGTGCTTCTTCGGCGGCAGCGTCTCGCGCTTATTGGCGAGCATGTCCAGTGCGTGAATCAGCTTCGTCCGCGTCTCGCCCGGTTCGATGACGTCGTCGATCAGGCCACGACCGGCGGCCACATAAGGGTTCATCAGCGCCTCCCGATATTCGTCGATACGCTGGGCGCGAACCGCGTCCGGGTCCTCGGCCGCCTTAATCTCGGCCCGGTAGACCAGATTCACCGCGCCTTCTGCTCCCATGACGGCAATTTCACCAGTTGGCCAGGCGTAATTGACATCGCCCCTGAGCATCTTCGAGCTCATGACGATGTACGCCCCGCCGTAGGCTTTTCGCAAGAGCACACTCACTTTCGGCACCGTTGCCTCGGCGTAGGCGTAGATCAGCTTCGCTCCGTGTCGGATTATGCCGCCGTGCTCCTGGGCCGTGCCGGGCATAAAGCCGGGCACGTCAATGAACGTAACCACCGGAATGTTAAAGGCGTCACAGAAGCGAATGAACCTCGCCGCCTTAGAAGACGCGTTGATGTCCAGCACCCCCGCAAGGTTCTCCGGCTGCTGGGCGACGATGCCGACCGACCGCCCATCCAGCCTGGCGAAGCCGACCACGATATTGCGGGCCCACAGGTGCTGGACCTCCATGAAGTCCCCGTGATCGACCACCCGGCCGATCACCTCCAGCACGTTATAAGGGAGGTTCGGGTCCTCCGGGATGATCCGCTCCATCTCCGGGTCCACGTCTTCCGGCTCGTCGTCCGGGGTGCCCGTGGGTGGCTCCTCGGTGTTATTGAGCGGCAAAAAGCCGATAAGCCTCCGTACCTGCTCCAGGCACTCTTGCTCTGTATCAATCGCAAAGTGAGCGACCCCGCTCTTGGACGAGTGGGCTATCGCGCCACCAAGGTCCTCGTGCGTCACGTCCTCGCCGGTCACCGCCTTAATCACGTCCGGCCCGGTGATATACATCTGTCCTACGCCGGAGACCATAAAGATGAAATCCGTCAGGGCAGGGGAGTACGTCGCGCCGCCCGCGGCGGGGCCGAGAATTACCGAAATCTGGGGGATCACGCCCGACGCCCTGGTATTGCGCAGGAAAATCTCGCCATAGCCAGCCAGGCTGCCCACGCCCTCTTGTATTCGTGCGCCTCCCGAGTCAATGAGGCCGACCACCGGGGCACCGCTGTTGAGCGCCAGGTCCATCACCTTGCAGATCTTCTCGGCGACGACTTCAGACAGCGAGCCACCAAGTACGGTGAAGTCCTGAGAGTAGAGAAAGACCAACCGCCCATCGACCTTGCCGTAGCCCGTCACCACGGCATCGCCGAGGTAGCGCTTGTCTGCCAGGCCGAAGTCGGTCGACCTGTGCGTTACAAAAGAATCGAGCTCCTGGAAGGTGTCGGGGTCGAGGAAGAGGTCGATACGCTCCCTGGCGGTGAGCTTGCCCCGCTTATGCTGGGCATCTATCCGCTCGGGGCCTCCACCTTCTTGACCCTTCTTGCGCAGGTCCTGGAGCTCGTCCAGCTTCCGATCCCGGTGTCGGCGGACGACCATATTGAGCGAGTCCTGTTACCCTGGAATAATCCTCAAAAGCTAGCAAAAATCCGACCGTTCCGCAAGTTTACAGACGCCTGGAAGACTAACGGGCCGACCGTTCGCAAACGCGCCCCCAAACCATGTCCATCGTCCCCGAAATACAGCCCAAACCGCCCACCCTCATAGGCGGGCGCAAATTCGACTGGGGAAGCAAGACATTCGTGATGGGAATCATCAACGTCACCCCCGACTCCTTTTCCGGCGACGGAGTCTTGTCCGGCGACGGCGTCTTATCAGGCGACGGGCCCGATATCGACCTGATCGTGGAGACGGCGAAGAATTTCGAAAAATGGGGCTGCGACATCATCGACGTCGGAGGCGAATCGACCAGGCCGGCCTTCACCTACGCCGAAGCCGCTCCAACGTCGGAGGCCGAGGAGCTTGATCGAGTCATCCCCGCCATCGAGGCAATCGTGTCGGCAGTCGGAGTCCCTGTGTCGGTGGACACCTACAAGGGCCCTGTTGCCGCCGCCGCCCTGCGGGCAGGGGCCTCCCTCGTCAACGACGTTTGGGGGCTACAGAGAGACCGCGAGATGGCCCGTGTGGTCGCCAACACCGGCGTGCCCGTCGTCCTCATGCACAACCAGGCCCATACCCGATACGGCGACCTCGTCCCCGACGTCATCGCCCGGCTGGCCGAGCTTCGCGAAGGGGCGATCTCGGCCGGAGTGCTGGGGGAAAACATCATCCTCGACCCCGGAATAGGCTTCGGAAAAACCCCGACGCACAACCTGGAGCTACTCCGCCGCCTCGACGAATTCCAATCGCTCGACGCCCCCATCCTGATCGGCACCTCCCGAAAATCGACCATCGGAAAAGTTCTCGACCTGCCCCCCGACGACCGGGTCGAGGGCACTGGCGCCACCGTCGCCCTCTCCATAGCCGGCGGCGCCGACATCGTCCGCGTCCACGACGTGCGCGAAATGGTCCGTGTCGCTCGCATGGCCGACGCCGTCGTCCGGGGTTGGAAACCGGCGAAACCGGTTTCCAATGACTGAATTCAACGATTTCAGGGAGACGAACACTCCCGCCCCTCGTCACCCGGCATACGTGGGTCTGGGCTCGAACCTCGGTGATCGTTTCACCAACCTCAGCGCCGCTCTCGACGGCCTTGACCGGCGCTGCGGTCGTCTTACAGCAGTCTCTGGCGCCTACGAAACCGACCCTGTCGGACTCATCGACCAGCCCCGCTTCCTAAACGCGGTATGCGCCTTCGAAGCGGCGCTCGACCCGCGCGAGCTACTGGACGCCATTCTCAAGATCGAAACAGACCAGGGCCGCGTGCGGACCGTCAAAAACGGCCCCAGAACGATAGACCTCGACCTGCTGTTTTACGAAGATCGTGTCATCGACGAGCCGGGTCTGGAAGTCCCGCACCCGCGCATTGCGGAGCGAGCCTTCGTGCTGGTGCCGCTGGCCGAAATCGCGCCCGATGCGGTCCACCCCGTATCCGGGCTGACCGTTCGGGAAATGGTCGATCGCCTGCCTGGGGGCTTATTGGGGCATGACGGCGTGGGGCCACCCATCAGCCTGAGACGCTAAGGCCTGTCGAAAAGGGGGCCGCGAGAGGGCGGGAGGCGTCTAAGTAGTGGCCGCGTGCTCGCGAGGGAGCAGGTTGGGAATGCCGTCTTCGATGGGGTAATCGATGCCGGAGTCCGTGCAGCGCAGCGAGCCCGTAATAATCTCGCCGTCCTCCTCCGTCTCCACGTGCAAAGACAGGTCCCCCTTGCACACGGGGCAGACCAGCAGATCGGTGAGTTCCCTCTTCATATAGCAGCCCGATCCTCTCTCCCGCGGGGGTCGGCCGCCTGTTCAGATCGGCCACCAAACTAGCAGGCGCGGTCATTATAGGCCCATCGCCGTGGCGGGGAGCCCTCAGTCGGCCCGCAGGGCGATCTCGAACAACACAGCGAGCGCGTCCGAAAGCAGGAATACGACAATGCCGATCACCGTTATCCCGCCGTACCCGGACAGCGCCATTCTCATTGCCGCCAGGGGGCCGCGCCCCGATTCGGAGTCGCCGGTCCGATAGGCCATCATCACCGCCGCCGTGCGCCGCTCCATCTGCACCGCCGCGAACATCCAGGCCGAAAGCGCCACCTTCACCGCCAGGACCGTGACGTAGGACGCACCCACCGTGCCGCCGGACAGCCGGTTGAACGCGATGATGGCACCGGTCGCAATCAGCACCACGATGCTCAAGTCGACGAGAGTGCGAAAGCGACCGGCGACCGTCCTCATCACTGGAGCGCTGCTTCCAGTGTCCGATCGTGCCGCGGGACGGAGCACGACGAGAAAGAAAATGCTGCCGCCGATCCACACGGCCGCTGCGGCCAGGTGGAGCCACCTGACAACCAGTAAAAATGCGTCGGTAGCGCTCATGGAGGGGCAAATCTTCACACACGCATCCCCGAGCGACAAGGAGCCCTCCAAAACAGCCCCGCCGCAGCCTCCTACAAACGGCCATTCAGACCGACGTATTGACAAAAGGCATATATCTTCTTATTCTTTTGTCATGCGAAGAAAAAAGGGCGCTCTGGTGCCCCTAGAAATATCCATACTGGCCGCCTGCATCAACCTGGCTCTCAGTGGGCTCAAAGAGTCCCACGGCTTCCTCATCGCCAAGCAGATAGGCGATGAGCAGGGTGCGCGCATGCTCACCTCGCACGGGACGCTCTACAAGGCGTTGGGCCGTATGGCGAAGGGCGGGCTACTCGAGAGCCGCTGGGAAGACCCGATCATCGCCGCGGAGGAATCACGGCCCCGGCGGCGCTTCTACCGCGTCACAGCCGAAGGGCAGGCAGCGTTCAGAGCTGCCAGGTCACCTGCGCCACGGCCCACCAGCCCGTCGGTAACGGCCCTCGTATGAGCACTCTCCGATGAGCACCTGGCCCCTCGCGCTGGCTGGCATCCTTACCCGGACCTGGGTCAACGCCTACACAACCGGTTTGCCGAAGCTTAGTGGAGGGGAGAGGCGGGAAGAGATCGCGTCCGACCTGTGGGAGCAGGCGACCGGTGCCGGTTTAGAGGGGCAAAGCCCTGGGGTCGCCGCCGCGCACATCTTCGGGCGCACCTTTCTGGGCATGCCGGCCGACGTGGCCTGGCACCTGGGTGAACTAAAGGGAGAAGAAATGGAAATGTCGATCGGTGAGAAATCGGTTGTCGGGGTGTTCGCGGTACTGGGGATTGCCACGGTGGTATTCGGGGTGCTCCTGGGGTCGAACGGCATAGTGGATGGTTGGCTGAATGATTCACCACTCGACTTTTTTTACGGGGTGCTCATTCTCGCAAGCATAATCGGGCAATTCGTCGCGGTCGCCGGTGTGTACGCGTGGCGACGCGCCGACTCCGAAGGGCGCAGTACGAAAAAGGCGCGCTCGATGATCGTCGTCGGCACCCTTGGCATCGCAGTCTTGGGGGGCTGATGTGGTGGACGGTGATCAGCCCGGCCATCGCAGTAGGGATAGTGGTCTACTGGGCCTACAAGATCAACCAATGGCGTAACGGCGCGCCCAGGGCCGCGTAAGCCGCACAGTCTCTTAGTCTGAGTGTTCTCGCGACTCTCCACCGGCCTGGCAGCGGCCCTGATCGTCGCGCTGGTCGCGTGCGGAACAGCGGGGCAAGCCACTCCAACGGGCGTCCCTGGCCTGGTCGATGTGAGCGGCCGTCTTCTTTACCTCACCTGCCTGGGGGAGGGGAGTCCCACGGTGGTGCTGGAGGCTGGGGGCGAGGGCAACTCCGACGCCTGGAGCCCGGTGCAACCGGGAATCTCAGAGTTCACAACGGTATGCGCCTACGACAGGGCCGGTGAGGGTTTCAGCGACTCGGTCCCGGCCCACGAAGACATCGAAGCAATGGTGCACGATCTCCACGCGCTGCTCGGTGCTGCGAGCATCCCCGGGCCATACGTGCTCGTCGGCCACTCCTTCGGTGGGCGATTCGTCCCGGCGTTTGCTGAACTGTACAGGTCCGAAGTCGCGGGCATGGTACTCGTCGACCCCGGCCAGGAGGGATTTTTGGCCCGTGCCGAGCAAGAGCTGTCACCCGGCGAGTGGGGCCTTTACATGGAGGCCGGGGGCGGGGTGGTCGCGAGAATGCAACAGATGGAAGGGGATCTGCGGGTCGGGCCACCGGGCGACATCCCGCTGGTGGTGCTGTCGGCCTCCCGCCGAATCGACCGCCCCGGTCTGTCAGACGACTTGAATGAGAAACTCCACGTTGTACTCACCAACCTGCAAAGAGAACTGGCGGCCAATTCGCCACAGGGGACCCACATCACCGCAGAAAATAGCGGCCACGGTATTCAATTTGACAGGCCTGACCTCGTCCTGGACGCCGTCCGTCAAGTAGTAGAAGCGGTCGACTCCAACCGGCAATGAGTTACGTGCGGGGCTTGATGACTGCAGTAAGTATCGTCGTCGTCTCGGTCGCGGCCTGCCAGGGCATGCCTGAACGAGACGTAGAACACGCTCTTTCTCTCGTGATCGCCGACGGGGTGGCATATTTCGGTACCAACGATGGCCAACACTTTGCTGTTGACATCACGACCGGACGACAGAAATGGCGCAGCCAGACCGACGACCACCTCCACACCTTCTCCGTCGTGGCTGATGGAATGGTCTACTACGGCAGTTTCAACGGCCATCTATACGCCCTTGAGGCCGAATCCGGGCAGACCAGGTGGAATTTAGATACAGGCGAGTCGTTGTGGTCGGCCCCTACTGTTCAGGGAGAAGCGACCTATTTCACCAGTGACAACCGGTCGCTTTACGCCGTTGATGCACAGACAGGTCGGCAAAAATGGCAATACAAATCAGGGGACTCGGCGAGGTTTTCAAGCCCGGCGGTTTTTCAGAGTCTCGTTTTCTTCGGGAGCTACGACTCGAATCTGCATGCCGTTTCGGAGTTGACGGGAAAGCGGAAATGGATATTCAGGACGGGAGGTCCCATCGCAGCAACTCCGGTTGGGTGGTCAGAGACCGTTTTCGTCGGCAGCGGTGACGGGAATCTTTACGCGTTGGACACCGGTACTGGCCAGGAAATATGGAGGCTCCAAGTTGGAGGCGTAGTGCACTCCTCGTCTGGGATCGAAAAGGGGGTGATCTATCTGGGGACCGGCGATGGCTATGTTCACGCGGTTAACCTTGTTACGCGAAGAGAGAAGTGGAAGTTCAAGACGGGGCACGCCGTTCACACCTCCTACAAACTGCACGAAGATATCCTCTATTTTGGTAGCCACGACGGCCATATCTACGCGGTAGATGCGGCTACAGGCGTCCAGGTGTGGAAAGTGAAGGCGGGGGACAACTTCAACTCTTCCCCCGAGATTGCCAACGGGTTAGTCTATTTCGTCGATGTTCAGGGCTTTCTCATTGGCGTCGACCCTGCGAGCGGAGATGAAAAGTGGAGAGTTCACCCCACTGGGAGCCGGGCGGAGACAGGTCGTAGCCACTAGTCGAGTGGCCTCTCTAAGAGACGCTGTGCCTCAGTAACATAATGCGGGTTACCCGATGACGAACGCTGACATCCAAAATGCAACCGGTCTCGACCCCGGCAGAGCCAGGTTGATGCGCCACATCGCCCTGGTGGTCGGGGCGAGCCTCGTAAGTGGGGCGGTCGTCGGTGGCATCGGCGGGCGGGTGGTTATGCGAATCATCGCCGTCGCGGCCGATGACCGGCGGTCCCGCCGGTCCCCGACCTCTCCCCGCGTGTGAAATCCGCAGCGATGATCGTCGGATACGCCCTGTTCGTCGGGGCCGCGACCGCCGGCGCCGTGCGTGTCGTTAGCGACATCGCAGAAATCCTCCCCGGTTAACGGGCGCCCATCGAGGCAAGGCCTCGCCCTGAAGGCCCTCAGGGGGTAACCGAAAGGAGCCGGAGAAAAGCCCTAGTTGGTCGCCTCGGCGATCAGCTCGTCCAGCTTCTCGGCATTGAGAATGCCGGTCCACTTCCTCACCACCTCGTGGTCCTCGTTGAGGAAAATCGTCGTGGGGAAGCCGCGGACATCGTTGTTCACCAAAATGTCGCCCCCGGTATCCGGCCCGATGGCGTAGGTAATACCGAACTCGTCAATGAAGTCCTGTCCCTCGGCCACCGTGTCCAATACGAGACTCATAATGCCGATGAACTCCACGCCATCCTTGGTGTGCTTGCGGAACGCGGCCTCCAGGTCCGGCATCTCCAGGGCGCAGGGTGGGCACGACGGGTACCAGAAATTGAGCACCACGGGCTTGCCCACATAATCGGTCAGGCTCAGGGTCTCCCCGGCCTCGTGGTTCTCATTGCCGAACAGAGTGATCTGGAAATCGTCAATCGGATCGGCCCCTGCGGCGTCCCCACCGGGCGTTGCCGCTGTAGCACACGCCGCGCCCAACACAGCCACCAGCATCAGTGCTGACAGCACAACTGCGGGGCGCCTCCAGGTCCGTCGTTTCTTCGGTCGGGTATCCGTCGTCATTTGCTCTGTCCTTGCTCGCTACCTGAGCCCTGGCGCGAATTGCACCCAATCGGTACTACGTCGCGGCCCCGGGACGCGATGTCCCGATCCCCGTGTAATTCAGATGCGCCCCGCCACCCGGCGGTTTGGCGCCTACGGCTGCTCGTCGTCCTCGTCAATCAGGTGCTCGGCGTACTGAAGCAGCACGGCCGCTCGTTTCTCCGACACCTCGGCTGCCTTGAGGTACATTTCCAGCGCCTCTCGCGGCCCGGTAGACGAGTCATACTGCTCGCCCAGGCGCGCCCGATCCTCCTGCCTGACGTCGCGGGCAATCGACGCCACGAATTGCGCCCCCTCCAGCGCGGCCCGTAGGGGCGCATCGGCCAATCGCGCCTCATCCTCAGCACGGATTGAGACCCTAATCCGCACCACCGCGTCAGCAACTTTTTGCCGCCCAATCTCAGTCAAAACCGTCCCGGTAGGGTCCCCGTCCCCGTCCTTGACGTCCACCGAAATCGTCAGCAACCGCCGAGCATCAACCGGCACGAACTCGAAACCGGTCATGCGCTTGCCCTCGGGGGCCGAGGGGTCCAGTTCGACCACACAGAACCCCTTCTCGTCCCCCTCCTCCCCGAAATCCACCCGTTGCAGGGCGCCGGAATAGACCATGTGAGGCCGTTCGCCGAGCACCTGGTGCCGATGGACGTGCCCGAGCGCCACGTAATCGAGTTCGGGCACCGCCAGGCTGCTCTTGAGCAGCACGTAGTCCCGGCCCAGCATCATCGACTGCTCGGACGCCGTTTTCGCTTCGCTAACGGTCAGATGCCCGGCCAGGACTGCCGGGACCGCCGGGTCCAACGCCGCCACACGGTCCGCCACTATGTCGGTCAGTCGCCCCTGGATCAGCTCGTTCACCTGCTCCGGCGGGAGTCCTCTAGTTTCGTCGCGGGTAAGAAACCCGGAGCGACGAACCCAGGGTAGGGCGACGATCTGCACCGGCCCGGAGCGCGTCTCCACGGTGTACGTCTCGAGCCGGTTGCCGACGGTGACGTTCGGGACGTCAAGCGTCCCAAAAATATCCAGAGCCGTCGCCCGTCCGGCCACGGCCGGAATGTCATGGTTCCCCTCAACAAGAAACGTCGGCACCCCGGCGTTCGACAGCCGGGCGATGCGTTTGGCGAACTCCCGCTGGTGCGTCTGGGAGGGGTCCCGGCTCTTGTAGGCGTCGCCGCAGAACAGGGCCAGGTCCGCGTTGTTGTCGATGCAGTAATCGACCACCTCGTCCAGCGTGGCGAGAAAATCGAGCAAACGTGACGGCAGCCCCGTCTCGGGGTCGGTGCGAGAAAAATTCTCCACCCCGATGTGAACGTCACTAAAGTGAACGATCTTCAATTTTTCGATGGCTGCGCCCGAACCGCTCTACCCACGGTCTTGATTTCTGGCTCGCCCGAACGACCGCCGTGTTCGGGGCCTCGGCCCTTCCCGGCCTGTGGGCAGGCTCAACCCTTGAGCCGTCCCGCCAGCTCGGCCTCCAGCCCGGCGATCGGCACCCGGACCTGCTCCATGCTGTCGCGTTCCCGTATCGTTACCGCCTTATCGTCGAGAGATTCGAAATCGACCGTCACGCACAGCGGCGTGCCCACCTCGTCCTGCCGTCGGTACCGGCGACCGATGCTCTGGGTGTCGTCGTACTGGATAACCCCCTCGATCACGCCAGAACCCCGTATCTGGCCCACTACCTCACGGGCGAGCGTGGAAACCGGCTCCTTCTTGCTCAGCGGCAGCACCGCCACCTTCACCGGCGCGACAGACGGGTGCAGCTTTAGCACCATGCGCGTCTCTGCCTTGCCCTTGGCGTCCATCACCTCGTCCTCCGTGTACGCGTCCACCAGTAGCGCCATCAACGCTCTATCGACACCAAACGACGGCTCGATCACATAGGGGACGATGTGCTCCTTGCTCCCTTCTACGAAATAAGAGAGTTCTCGACCCGTCGCTGCTGTGTGTGCCTTGAGGTCGTAGTCCTTGCGATTGGCCACACCCGCCAGTTCGCCCCAGCCCCAGGGGAACTCGTACTCCAGGTCGTGAGTCGCCTTGGCATAGTGGGCCAGTTCCTTGCCCTCATGCGGCCGGATTCGCAGTGCCGACTCGGTGATGCCCAGGCTCATGTACCACTGGCGCGTCTCCTCCACCCACTTCGCGTGCCACTCGTCGTCCGTGCCGGGGGGCACGAAGTACTCGATCTCCATCATCTCGAACTCCCTCGTTCGGAAGATGAAGTTGCCCGTCGTAATTTCGTTGCGGAACGCCTTGCCCACCTGCGCGATGCCGAACGGGGGCCTGCGCCGGGTCGTCGTCATAACGTTCTCGAAATTTACGAAAATCCCCTGCGCCGTCTCCGGCCGCAGGTAAGTGGCCGAGGCCGTTTCCTCGACGGGTCCGAGGAACGTCTTAAACATAAGGTTGAACTGCCGCGCTTCCATCAATGCACCCCCGCAGTCGGGGCAGACCTCGCCTTCCAGGTGGTCTTCGCGAAAGCGGTGATGGCAGTTCTTACATTCGACCAACGGGTCCGAAAAGCTGGACACGTGGCCGCTGGCCTCCCACACCTTCGGGTGCATGAGCACGGCCGAGTCGAGGCCGACCAAGTCGTCGCGCCCGAGCACGAAGCGTCGCCACCAAAGCTCTTTTACGTTTCTCTTGAGTTCCACACCCAGCGGCCCGTAATCCCAGGTCGAGCCCAGGCCGCCGTATATTTCCGAACTCTGGAAGACAAAGCCGCGCCGCTTGGCCAGCGAGGCGAGTTCGCCGATGTCGATTTTGTGTTCAGTTTCAGTCAATTGAATGGGGGCTCTGCCGGGCTCGTCCGGGCTTCTTCGCGCAAGCGCCGTTCTCCGCTCACTTCGTTCGCTCTAATGCTCTTCGCGCAAGCGCTCATCGCTTTGGCTAGTTTATCGCTTGGGTTGGCCCGGCACGAAAGAGGGACGGCCACATGGCCGCCCCTCTTCGCTTCTACTTAAGGCTTTTCCGCTTACAAAAACAGCGGCCCGAAGACCAGCGCCACCATCGACATCAGCTTGATCAGGATGTTCAGCGACGGGCCGGACGTGTCCTTGAAGGGGTCGCCCACCGTGTCGCCCACCACCGCCGCGTCGTGGTCGGACGAGCCCTTGCCGCCCATGGCCCCGGCCTCGATGTACTTCTTGGCGTTGTCCCAGGCCCCGCCCGCGTTCGCCATCATCACCGCGAAAAGGAACCCGGCAGCGATCGCACCGATGAGCATCGCGCCCAGGGCTGCGGCCCCAAGCACGGCTCCTATGATGATCGGCGCCGCGACGGCCAGCAGGCCGGGAAGCACCATCTCGCGCATCGCGCTGCGGGTGCTGATGTCCACCGCGCGGGCGTAGTCGGCGTCCGCCGTGCCCTCAAGCAGCCCGGTGATCTCGCGGAACTGTCGCCGCACCTCCTGCACCATCTCGTTGGCCGCCCGGCCGACCGCCTGCATCGTCAGCGCCGCGAACAGGAACGGCAGCATGGCGCCGATGATGATGCCCATCAAAACGTCGGTGTTCAGCAGGTTGAAGTCCTCGGGCGTGAGGCCGGTCACGGCCGCATAGGCCGCCAGTAGCGCGAGCGCGGTCAGGACCGCCGAGCCGATGGCGAAGCCCTTGCCCGTTGCTGCCGTCGTGTTACCGAGAGAGTCCAGCGCGTCCGTGCGCTCCCTCACCTTGGGGTCGAGCTTCGCCTGCTCGGCGATGCCGCCGGCGTTATCCGCGACCGGGCCATATGCGTCCGTCGCAAGCGTTATGCCCAGCGTCGAGAGCATACCCACAGCCGCCAGTGCCACGCCGTAAGTGCCGGCGAGGTAGTTGGCCAGCCACATCGCCACGACCACGACAATGCCGGGGATGAGCGTGCTGATCATGCCCAGCCCGAGCCCGCCGATGATGATCGTGGCCGGTCCCGTCTCGGCCTGCTTGGCAAGGTTTTTAGTGGGGCTGAACTCATACGAGGTGTAGTACTCGGACGAAGTGCCGATAATCTGCCCGGCCAGCAGTCCGACCACCACCACCCAGAAGAGCTTGAAACTGAGGTCCATGACCTCAATCGCCACGCCGGTCGCCACGAGTACGAGGGCACCGGCTCCGAAAATGCCGTACCGCAGGGACCACAGCAGAGAACTCATCGACGCACCATCTTTGGTGCGAACCAGGAACGTGCCGATGATGGCTGCAAAAATGCCCGAGAACGCCACCAGTAAGGGCAGCACGAACAGGTCTGAGTCGAAATTCGCCTTGGCGTCCCCAATCGGGGCCATACCCAGCGCCAGCGCCCCGGCCCCGGCCAGGGCAATCGTCGCGATGATAGACCCGACATAAGACTCGAACAGGTCCGCGCCCATTCCGGCCACGTCGCCAACGTTATCGCCCACGTTGTCGGCGATGGTTGCGGGGTTGCGGGGGTCGTCTTCGGGGATACCCTGCTCGATCTTGCCCACCAGGTCGGCGCCCACGTCTGCCGCCTTGGTGTAGATGCCCCCGCCAACCCTCGCGAAGAGCGCAATTGACGAAGCGCCAAAGCCAAAACCGGCGATGATAGAGAAATCCTTAAAAATCCAGTACAGGACCGTCACGCCAATCAGCCCGATCCCGACCACTGAAATACCCATCACTGCGCCGGAACTGAACGCCACTCTGAGCGCCGGGTTGAGCCCCTCTTGCGCCTTAACGGTCGTCCGCGTGTTCGCCCGTACAGCGATACTCATGCCGATGAACCCCGCCAGTGCCGATCCGATGGCGCCGACCAGGTAAGAAATGGAGGTCGAGGGAATGTTGCGGTCGGTGCCGAACTTCTCGAGGACGTCGTAGTCCACAAATATCACAAGCACCACGAACATCAGCACAACGAATATCGCCAGGAACGTGTACTCCCGTCTCAGGAACGCCATCGCTCCTTCCCTAATCGCCTTGCCGATGAACCGCACGGTCTCGTCGCCCTCATCGTTCTTGAGCAGGTTGAGGGTGAGGATGCAGGCGAACGCAAGGGCGACGCCTCCAGCGATTATGGCCAGTACGATAATTTCCAAGTCTGCGACCTCCGCAAAAAAGCTCCCCCTAAATCGGTAAGCGAGGGGAAGCTTCGTTAACTACAACTGTTCTTGTGTTCTCTGATGTTACGAGGCGAAAATTAACACAGCCCGCGCCCCCGCTACAAGCTAATTAGGACTGCTCGTTAATGGTGTTTTCCAGCGACGCCATGCGACGCTCTAAGCGGCGCTGTCGCAGGGCCACCGTCAGGTCGCCCCTCGTGCGCTCCAGCACGGCCCGGAGGGAGTCAGTCGTGCGCCGGAGCCCTCTTGTAAGCCCGTCGGGAAAATCCATGGTCACGAGCACTGAATACACATCGTCCATCAGCCCTAGAAGGTCTTCGCAGCGCTCGACCTCATCGCGCCGTAGCAAGTCGAGAATGTAGCGGCGCACTTCGCTCGCAGCTTCGGCCAGCCCGTTCAGGTAGGCGGCCGGACCAACGCCCAGAGCCTTGGCACTCGGGAGAGGACCGCCCCGAACGAAAGCCAGCGTTGCTGAAGCCTCCACGTATTCCTTTAACCCGTCCTCGGCGAATCCGGCGTGCATCACGGACGGAAAACCGTCCAGCGCCCCGGTCATCTCGGACGCCAGGGCACGTGCCTCTCCGAGCAAAGCCTCGGCGCGATCAAACTCGTTTCGGTGGGTCGCCCTTATCGACTCCCCAGACCTTCGTATCAGGTCGCGTGACAGCCGCAGGCCAATCTCACGGGCGCCATGTGAAGCGGCAAACTTCTTTCGTGCGATTTCGGCCTCCAGTTGGAGGCCGGGAACGCGATCGATTTCGGGCTTGGACGGCCTTGTCATCCTTCTTGGGCTTTCGCCCGGTCGGCGATCTCGACCAGCGATCTCGTCGATGCTTCGGGATCATCGGCGAGGGTCACCGCGCTGGCTACGCATATCGCGTCGGCCCCGGCGGCGAACACGCCCTCGGCATTGGTCGCCGTTATTCCTCCAATTGCCACGACTGGAGGCGTGACCCGGTCCTTGACCTCCCGAACCGTCTCTGGGGTGATGGGTTTTTTATGGCCCTTGCCCATTGTGTCGGTGGCAAAAACCGGGCCGATGGCGACGTAATCGACACCGTCCGCTTGCGACCCGAGGGCCTGCTCAAGATTGGTGCTGGACCGCCCGATTAATTGGGCGGCACCGACCACTACCCGGGCCTGTGCGACGGGCAGGTCTGACTGGCCTACATGCAACCCGGTTGCCGCGCTGAGCACGGCCACATCGGCGTCGTCGTTGACAATAAATAGCGCGTCAAAAGAGCTACAAAGGACGCTGAGTTCTGAAGCCGATTCGAGACGGGCGCCCCTGTCGGAACGCTTGTCGCGGAGTTGAATGGTCGAAGCGCCGCCCTTCAGCGCCGCGCCCGCGACTTCGATTACAGATCGTGAAGCCGTGACTTCGGGATCGACGATCACGTACACGCCCGCCAGCTTCTTGGCGGCCGCTGTCCGCACGTCGCCAGCGACCTTATCGGTGGCGCGTACCAAAACTCGGCGTGCCCGTTCCACCCACTCGTCGGCCAGCGGTGACCCTGCCGATTCGTTCAGGTTCGCCAACGTGTCCAGAGTGCTCTCTGTCGCCCTGATAGTGGCCAACGCCAAATCGGGAACATCGGTGACGGCGGAGACGATGGACGTGCGCCGTTCTCGGAGAGCGTCCCTATCGAGATCTTCGGTGCCGGGCATCGGCATCGACTCCCGCAACATCTTCAGGTCTGAATACAGACCCAGCGGGCCGGTCACCAGTATTTCGAGGAGGCGCAGGTCTTCAATCAGCGCGTTCAGTTGCGATTCGACGATAGGCAGCATGGTTGGATTTTCTCGGGCCTGGTGGGGCGTGATAAACGCCAGGTCTAGCCGGTTCGCAGCCTCTCGCAGGTACGAGAAGCCGGCGCAAATATTAACACGCGGCCGTCCGGTGGGCGGGGAGGGGAGGGGCGGCGAACTCGCCGCTACTTACCGAAGAAGATTCATATATCGCACCCTTCACCCAGGTCGGCGAGCGTGCTCGTGGCGGAAGACAAAAGGGAGACCGCCTCGGCGTCCACATCGCCGTTCTCGGTCGTGCTTTGGGTGGCGAGGTCTTCGTAAGGGTCGGGAACCAGTTCGGCGCTCTCTACAGAATCGCTATCGATTTCGTCAGATATGGAAATCACGTCGATGGTCTTGTCCGGCGTCTCGTCAATCGCCGAGTCTCCGGCTGGCTCTGGGGCCTGCGATGAGGCCTCGGTCGGCGAGGCCGCTGCACTGATGCCCTCGACGGCCATTGCGTCCTGGCTTGCCGCCGAGGCCGAACACGCCGCCAGACCGACCACGAGGAGAGCGGTAAGGGCGAGCGCCGGGACCGTGAATCTGATCCGTCCAGGCGCGCTCATCAGCATTGACTTCCCCGTCCCCATTTGCGTTCACCACGTTTCGGCCCACGTACGATTCTACTAGCCGTCAGGCCTCCACGGCGTTTTTAAGCACTTCGACCGTCGCCATGTTTTGTCCGTCTACTTCAACGGCGACGACGTCGATGCGCCAGTCCCGGTTCTCGGCCCTGTGCTTTGCCAGGTACGTTTGCGCGACAGCGATTAGCTTGCCGGGCTTACGATAATTCACCGACTCGGCCGCCGACCCGAAGGCACGGCCCGACTTCGTCCGCACCTCCACGAACACCAGCGTGCCCTTGTCCTCGGCCACGAGGTCGATCTCACCGATCTTTGAGCGGAAGTTCACTTCCAACACTTTGTAGCCGAGACTTTCCAGGTGGCGTCGCGCGATCTTCTCCACGCGTCTGCCAAGACTGTGCCTCGGGTCTCCGCGTTGTTCTCCGCTCACGGGGTTCGCTCTAGGGCTCTTCGGCTCATGGCCTCATCGCTCTTGGGCTCTGCGGCTCATGGCCTCATCGCTCTTGGCATGCCCAGTCCAGGGAGACCCGGTTGGATTTCAAGCGCGATTGCTTTCACTGCCGTAACTCCAGTCTCCCTCGGTAAATCAAAACGAGTCAGCCGGTCCCCGAACAAGCCCCTTGCCTCTGCCTGTGCTCGGACGGGCGCGAAGCTGATGCGATGCACCTCACTCGGTCCCAATTCAGCGAGCGCCGCCATATGACCAGCCGAGCCGTAGCCCTTGTGACCGGCGAAGCCGTAGCCTGGGAACTCGCTGTCCAGGTCCCGCATGACCCGATCCCTCTCCACTTTCGCCGCAATAGATGCTGCCGCAATTGACGTGCACAGCGCGTCTCCCTTGACGATAGCCTTCTGCGGAAGACGGGAGTCGGGCAGGGGAAAGGCGTCCAGCAGCAGGTAGTCCGGCGTCACCGGCAAACTTGCAATCGCTCTGGACATTGCCAGCCTCACCGCCGGTACGATGCCCAGCCGATCGATCTCGGCGGGGGATGCCGACCCAGTCGCAATCGCGATGGCGGCCTCGGTGAGCTGCGGTAGGACCTTCTCGCGCTGACGAGCGGTGAGCTGCTTGGAATCCCGAACGAGATGCTTCCAGTCGCCGGTGATGGATTCCGGCAAGATCGCCGCACCCGCGAAAACAGGGCCGGCGATCGGGCCCCTGCCAACCTCGTCGAGTCCGGCAATAGTAGTGTACCCGGCGGCGCGAAGGCTCTCCTCTTCGCGCATCGTCGGCAGGGCTGGGTTCGTCTTCGTCCGTCTCATGCCTGCCGGGCCACCTAGCTGTTAAGGTCGCGTTGCAGGCCTCTCAGGTACGCGATCTGGCCCACGTGCTGACTCTCCTCCACCAGCAGGTGGCTCCACATCCTGCCGATTGAGTAGGTCGGCTGCTTGGCGTCTGGGCAGCGGTCGAGGTCGCTCTCATCTATTGAGTCGAGGTACCGCAGCGTGTCTGCCCTCACCGCGTCCATGTAGGCCCACAGATCGCTCATGTCTGAAGCGGGCATGTCCCGCACCTGCTCGCCGCTCCAGCCCCAGCCCGACTCCGGACCGAAGCCCGGAATCTCCTCCACCGGCAGGTTAAGCCGATCCGCCCAGGTGCCTCGTCCCCAGACCTGATAATCCGCTTGCTTCGCAAACCTGTTGATCCAAGCGTCCTCCACCCTGGCGACGTGCCAGACGGCAAAATCGACGTGATGTGAATTCTGGCCCGGCATGAACCTGCGCTCTTGGTAAGACAGCCCCTCCACGGCCCGTTTCATCTCGTCGTAATACTCCTCAAGCCCCATCCTGACCACTTCCTGGAACCTCATACGTCCTCCCCAGCGACACCGGAAACACCGGCGACCACCGGCTGCAAATCTTGTTCACCGTCCGACCTCGCTCGATCTCCACCCTGATTCGCCTCAGGGGCGCATGGCGAACCTGGAACCGGCCCAGTTTCGATGTACCCGCCTCCGAGCACCTCGTCGCCCCGGTAGAACACGACGGCCTGCCCTGGCGTGACAGCGCGCTGCGGCTCCTCGAATCGGACGGTCGCCCAGCCGTTATGGGGCGTAACCGTGGCGGCCGCCTCCGACGCCTTGTACCGGATCTTGGCGGTCACCTCGACCGGACCTACCGGGGTTTCGCCGCCAACCCAGTTGACGCGGGACGCCCACAAGTCAGCGCTGTAGAGATCCTCGCGCCGTCCCAGCACCACCTTATCGGCCTCTGCGTCAATCCCGATCACGAACAGCGGCTCGCCAGAGTTGCCCGGCAATCCGAGTTTGCGTCGCTGGCCAACAGTGAAAAACTGGACGCCGGGGTGTTGGCCCAGCACGTCGCCCCGATCATTTACGAAATCACCGGGCCGGGGCGTGACGCGCGCCGCGATGAACTCACGGTAGTTGTCGCTGGGAATGAAGCAGATCTCCTGGCTGTCGGGCTTGTCCGCCACCGGCAGCCCGGCGTCGGAGGCGAGCTTCCTGATCTCGGACTTCGGCAACTCGCCCACCGGGAGAAGCAGTCGTCCTAGTTCTGCCTGTTGCAGGGTGAACAGCACATAAGACTGGTCCTTGCCGTCCACGCCCTTCAAAAGCCGGGTCCGTCCGGCGTCCCTGCGCAGGCGGGCATAGTGACCGGTGGCGATGAAATCGGCGTCCAAGAACAGGGCTCGCCGCAGCAGAAAGTCGAACTTGATACGGTCATTACAGGCCAGGCAGGGGTGGGGAGTGCGGCCCCGGTCGTACTCATCGACGAAATACTCGACCACGTGTTCCTGAAACTCTCGCTCGAAATTCTGCACATAGTGAGGCACGCCAATTACCTGGCATACGCGCCGGGCGTCATCCACGTCCTCCACCGAGCAACACCGTCCGGCGTGGGAGGGCGCAGCGTCGTCGGACACCGACCACAGACGCATCGTCACGCCGATCACCTCATAGCCCGCTTCGTGCAAAAGCAGCGCCGCCACCGAGGAGTCCACGCCCCCGCTCATCGCCACAACTACCCGTTCCTTACGATTCGCCATGAAATGAAGGCTAGCACAAGGCCCAGTGTCGGGAGGGGCTGCTAGGGTGGGCAGGTGCCCATGTGAGACCGAACCAGGAGGGCCGATGTCCGAAGTCAATAAAGCCATTTGTAGACGCTACTTCACCGAAGTTCACGGCAAGCATGACCTGACCGTCTGCGACGAGATCTTCCACCCGGAGTTCGTGCTGGAAGATCCGCTCGTTGATGAGCCGATTCGGGGCCCGGAGGGGATGAAGGCGTTGTTGCGCGCCTACTGGCTCGGAATGCCCGACGTCACGGCCGAACTGCACGAGCAGATCGCCGAGGGCGACAAGGTCGTCTCTCACTACACCACCCGCGGAACTCACACCGGCGACATGCTCGGTATTTCCGCTACTGGGAAACGCTACGAACTCAGGGGCGTACTGATCTCTCGCCTCGCGGACGGGAAAATCATTGAGGAGCAGGATTACCGCGATGACCTCGGCATGCTGATTCAGATCGGGGTGGTCACTCTTTAGTCCCGTTAGTCCTGGTCTGCGCACTCGCCTATAATTTGGACGATGGCAACCGAACCCAATCAACCGGATGGCGAAGACGAGGCGAACTCCGAGTCCCTGGCGCGACTGGCCGTGGACGTGGCCTCTGACAAGCTGGCCTCCGACATTCAGATGCTCGACATCAGGGACGTCAGCGACTTCGCGGACTTCTTCGTTATCGTCACCGTCCACTCCGCCCGGCAGATGAACGCTCTGGCTGAAGACCTGGAAGAGGCGATCGAGGCGACCGGAACCCTGAAGCTAAGGAGCGAGGGTGCGCCCCAGAGTGGATGGGTCGTCATCGATTTCGGGGACCTCGTAATTCACATTTTCGGGGTCGAGGAGCGCGACTACTACAACCTTGCGGGGGCCTGGCCCGGGGCCTCCGAAGTCGTCAGGATTCAATAATCCAGCGGTCCATATCCCGCTCGTAGTCGAACAGTTCGCCGTCGGCGAAAAACAGCGCCAATTCCCGTGCCGCCGCCTCCTCAGAGTCGGAGCCATGGATGAGGTTCGGGCCCACGGACAGTGCCAGATCGCCGCGAATCGATCCGGGTGTCGCTTCGAGAGGGTTGGTGGCCCCCATTACCCCACGCGTAATATCGATCGCATCGGGCCCTTCCAGGGCTAATGCGACGATCGGGCTCGAAGTGATGAACGCCAGGAGGCTGGGAAAAAACGGCCTGTCCAGGTGAGCCTCATAGTGTCGTCGCGCAAGCGACTCATCGACCCTCATCATCTTCGCGCCGACAATTTTGAGTCCTTTGCGCTCGAGACGAGAAATCACCTCTCCGGCGAGACCTCTTTGGACCGCGTCGGGCTTAACCAGAACCAGAGTCCGCTGCATGAATTTTCCTTTTCAGCCGCCAGCCCTATGGTTGGCCTCATGTCTTATTACAAGAACCTATAGTCAGCGCAGATGAGTTTTGTGGGCGAACTCATATTGCGCACTTCGCATGTATAACGGTTCGAGAGTATCCGGGTCATCAAATTCACCGGCCTCCAGCCTAGCGAAACCCAACGCCGCTAGAGTCCCTCCCCGTCGAGTCGGCGGATCGATTGCCCGAACGACCGCCAACTCGCCAAGGGCTTCAGACAGCGACGGCTCGATTGCGGCGGCCGCCTCTCCGCAGAACACAGTGCGTTCCGAAGTAAGTTCGATCAATTCCTCAACTGTCAGAACGCCGAACGTCTCCTTAACAGTCTCCTCCCACCCGGCGTACAACCGGCCTCCACCTCCCTCTAGGATTGCACAAACCGGCAGGTCCGAGGGCAGGTGTGGAGCCATCTCAATTTCCAGTGTCCCAACTGCCACCAACGGCACTTCCAGACTCATCGCCAACGACTTGGCCGTTGCCATCCCGACTCGCAGGGCGCTGAAACCTCCGGGTCCGTTGGCAACATACAAAGCGTCAAGATCGGACGGCGCGACTCCGGCTCCATTCATGATCGCTCTTATCGCCGGAACCAACTCCACCGAGTGGTTTCGCTCGGCGCGCCACGTCCGCTCCGCCACTAAACCAACCCCGTGGGAGACGGCGACAGAAGCAAAGCGGGTGGACGTATCGATGGAAAGTTGCACGGGTGTTCTCAGCGAGGCGGACCGGAGCCCTCCAGGGCCTCATCGGTCAAAGCGGATCTCAAGAGTTCAGCATGCCGCTCACCGACGGCGACAAGTGTCAGCTCCCGCTCGTCCATCCCATCCTCGCTCGGCTCAATACAAATCTCCAGACGCCCGGCCGGGAACGCTCGCGGGGCGCGATCGGCCCATTCGACGACGCAGAGGCCATCTCCATGAAGGTGATCTTCCAACCCTACCGTGTCCAGGCTCGCGCCGGATTCGAGCCTGTAAAGGTCCGCGTGGAATAGCGGAATCCTGGCGGCGTGCTCCATTATCAACACGAACGTAGGGCTACGAACATGGTCTTTCGACCCCAGGCCACGGAGCACTCCCTGGGTAAAACAGGTCTTGCCGGCGCCCAACTCACCATTCAGGAGGACGATGTCCCCGGGCTTGGCATGAGCCCCAATCGCCTCTCCCACTGCCTGAGTCCGATCAGGGCCGCTCGAATGCAGAGTGAATATCAAGTCAGACGAAGGATGTGACGTTTTACGTTCCAACTCGTGTTTCGGCGGTCTCCGACCTGGGACATTAGAGTGTTTAGAGGGGCGCTCGAATGTGTATTATATTCGGGCCTCCAACAGGCCACAAAGCGGTTCCCGCCGTGGTTGCAGGAGGCCTGGTGGGTCGGCCACCGGGGGCTGGCGAACCAGATTCTCCCAGATTCTCCCAAATTCTTAGGGGTGGAGCCTTTTTGAGAGCCCTGATCGTATCGGACGTGCACTCCAATCTCGAGGCGTTCCAGGCCGTCATCGGTGACTGCGAACATAGAGGCGGATTCGACCAGATCTGGTCGCTGGGGGACCTCATCGGATACGGGCCCGATCCGGGGCCCTGCATCGACCTTCTTCGCAGTCATGACGCACGTTCGGTCGCTGGAAATCACGATTTGGCGTCGGTCGGACGCCTCAGTCTCGAAGCCTTCAACGAGCACGCCACCGCCGCCAATCGATGGACTTCTACCCGGATTAGCGCCGAGCAGGCGGACTACATTCGGGAGCTGCCGCTCAGAATCGAATCAGGCGAGTTCACCATGGTTCACGGTAGCCCCAGGGACCCTGTCTGGGAGTACGTCATCTCCGTCCCGGCCGCCATTGCCAGCTTCCTGCACTTTGAGACCGAGCGGTGTCTGGTCGGGCACTCGCACATCTCGTTTCTTTGTAGGCCAAAAGAGGACGGAGCCGCGTTTCTGGAATTCCCACTCGACACGGCGGTAAATCTCGGTGGCGACAGAATCATCATCAACCCCGGTGGTGTGGGGCAACCTCGTGACGGTGATCCGCGCGCCAGCTATGCGGTTTTCGACGACTCTGAGGGATCGATAGTCCATCACCGGGTTGAATACGATGTGTCGACGACCCAGACGAAGATGGAAGAGCGTGGCCTCCCCAAGTACCTCATCGAGCGTCTCACCTACGGGCGGTAGTCAGGGGCGACTACCTGCGCATGGGACCGGTCGAACGCGGCTACTCAGTTCTAGTAATCGTCGTCCTCATCAAAATCTTCTCGCTCATCGGCTGCGCCAGCATGCGGGATCAGGGCCATCCTATCGTCTTGCGCATGCTTGGGCTCGGGCAGGTCAGCAATCGTTTTGCGCAGCGCTCCCAGATCCGCCTTCGAGGCGGCGGGCAGGGCCAGTGCCGACACCCCAACACCGCGCATAGCCTCCAAGTCTCCGGCGGTCAAAGTCTTCGGGTCGAAGTCGCTTAATACAATCGCGTGGGCCCCCGACGTCATGGCCCGATGCAATTGCATTAAAGTCTCGATGGTGAGGGGGAACGAGTTCGCACCGACCTCAATCGCCACGCCATCGATGGGTAGCCCATGAATGGCCTGGGCCTCTTCTTCGCCTAAATCGGGAGCTATTGAAAGAAAGGCGCCCAGCTCTTCTTCGCCCAGCACAGAGGCCCGCGTAGCTGAAGCTTCAAACACGATGAAGTCGGCCCCGGACGTCTTCAGGTTCTCGACTTCGTCGCTGCCAACCGCCTCTATTCGGACTCCCCAAACAGCTCCGACCAGGGCCTTGGATGCCGCAGCCGAGACCTTGGCGCCGAAATTTTCGGTCTCAAGCAAGAATGCGTCCACGGGAAAGTCTTTTACTTCAAGCTTCGACAGATCCTTCGTGCTTATCCGCGCAACGACCAAAATGTCCGGCGTTCGCGCAGAGCGTTTCCCTCCGTGGCCGAAGCCGAGGGGTTCATTATCTCGTCTGCCGGCATTGCCCAACAGCTCTGTAAATTTCGTCATTCGGCTTTGTCCAAGCCTCCTTCGCAACAGCCATTTCGCTCAACAGCCCTTTCGCCGGCACCGACTCGGAAATCATGTCCGCGCCGGCGCCGTGTATCTTAGATTCGAGTGTATCCCCTAGCCTGAAATCTCACCACACCGTCCCGTCCAGCCGAGGCCCAACTCATGAAGTACGTCCAGCACGAAGGCGACCACCTCAAGTTCATCACCGTGGAGCCCAATGGCTTCGAACCCGAGCACCCATACCCGCTGGTGGTCCTTCTGCACGGCTTCGGCGCTCACATGGGCGACCTGGCAGGCCTGGCACCGGCTATCGATTCCCGGGGTTACGTTTATGCCTTTCCCAACGCCCCGATCTCAATGAACATGGGGATTGTGGGCGACAACTTCGCCTGGGCGCCTCTGGGTGGGGATGGCGCCAGGGAGGCGCTGGATCACGCCGATCGGCTGTTGGAAGGCTTTGTGGAAGAGGTCCTGGCCATGTATCCGACGCCGGCGGGAAAGGTCATCCTCGGCGGCTTCTCTCAGGGAGGCATGATGGCTTACCGCATTGGTTTGCCGCACCCAGATCGTTTCGTCGGCATCGCCGCCCTCAGTTCAGTCGTAGCGGGCAAGCGAGATATCGAAGATCGATTGCCCGAAGACCGCACTCAGGCCGTGTATGCCTCGCACGGAACGGAGGACAACATGATCTCTGTGGCGGACGCCCGGCAGGGCATCGAGTTTCTCAGATCGAAAGGCTACCACCCCGAATACAACGAGTACCCGGTTGGTCACGAGATTTCGCCGGAGGTTATCTCAGACCTCACCGTGTGGGTCCACAAAGTCCTGGCTCCATTCACCCCGGCCTCAAACGGAGAGTGACCCCGGTCGATACGGGTTGCTCTTGTCGCGACAGGGACGCCCGCGTACCATCTCGGCCGGAGGGGCCCAGATACCGTTGAGACCCTTGTTACCAGCGAACGTGATGGTTGAGAGGGCTGCGCGCGGCGAAAAATCGCTCGGTTGTTGGCTCACGTTTCCATCCAGCCAGATCGTCGAGTTGGTCGCCCTTGCCGGATTCCACTTCGTCCAGATAGACGGTGAGCACGGACCCTTCAGCCCCGACGACATCGAACAGACTTGCCTGGCCGCCCAGGCGGTCGGCCTGACAGTCACCGCCAGGCCGCCCTCCCTCGATCCAGACACTCTCATCACGTATCTCGACAGGGGAGTGCAGGGGATCATGGGGCCCCACGTCGAGACGCCGGAGGAGGCGACGGCGTTCGTGAGGGCCTGCCGGTTCGGTCCGGAGGGCGAGAGGAGTTGGGGCGGCGGCAGGGCACTGCACTATAACGACCCGGCTTCGGTCGAGGGCGACGACGGCACCCGCACCGGACTCATGGCGGCTGCGAACGCCGGGCTGGTTCTTATCGCTCAGCTTGAAACGGAAAAGGCGTTGGCCTCCATCGACGACCTGATGATGGTCCCCGGAATCGACTATTTCGCGTTTGGTCCCAATGACCTGGCCCAGTCGATGGGTATGCCCGGCCGACCGGACGACCCGGCTGTAAAATCGGCTATGGCCGAGACGGTTGCCCGCATTCATGCCGCCGACCGGAAGATGATGACTGACGATACGGCGATGACTTACGCCCACGCCCTGCTGCTCGAGGCGGGCAGGGCTTTTGTTGAAAACCACTGACGGAGATCTGCAGATGCGCACAATGAAAGCGGCCCTTTACCAGGGCAATCGCAAACTCGAAATCAAGGACATCGCCGTACCTGAAGTGGGACCGAGAGAGGTCCTGACCAGAGTCCGGGCCGAAGGGGTATGCGGCTCCGATCTGCTGCTCTGGTGGGACAAGCCCGAGCCTGAAGAGTTACCGGGCGGCCACGAAGTCGCGGGCGAGATCGTCGAGGTCGGCGAGGGCGTCGATCCCGGCCGCGTCGGCGAGCGCGTAGCCGTCGAAATCCTTGGCTTCGGTCTCAACTGCGGAGCCTGTTTTTACTGCCGCCAGGGACAGCCGGTGCAGTGCCGCGACAAAAAGCCGGACACCGGCGGTGGCTACGCCCAGTACATCAAGCGCAACGCTGCCGGCTGCTTTCCCATTCCCGACAACATGAACTGGGAGGAGGCGGCCCTGGTGGAGCCCCTCGCCGTTTCGGTACACGGCTGCCGCCGGGGCAAGCTAGAGGGCGGCGAGACCGTGCTCGTTCTGGGGGCCGGCAACATCGGTCAAACGGCCGTCGCCGCAGCGCGCGCGATGGGCGCCGGTAAGGTAATGGTCACCGCTCGCCACGGCCACCAGGGCGAGCTGGCGAAAACCCTTGGGGCGGACGTGGTGTTGCCGGACAAAGGCGACGAACTCGCCGATGCCATCGCCGACGAGACCGACGGACGTGGTGCCGATGTCACGCTCGAATCGGTCGGAGGCCGCACCGACGCCACCATCCAGCAGTCCATCCAGTTCACCCGTCCCCAGGGCCGAATCGTGATACTGGGCGGATTCTGGGTGCCCATAGAAGTCGACTGGATGACCCCGCTTCTCAAGGAGCAGTCGGTGATTTTCTCGTCCTGCTACTCGGTGCTGGACGGACGTGACGACTTCGAGATCGCCATCGACATGATGGGCTCTGGCAGGGTTGATCTGAAGCCGATGGTCACTCACAAATTTCCGCTAGAGCAGGTCCAGCAGGCCATCGATACCGCCTACGACAAGTCCACCGGCTCGATAAAAGTCCAAGTGCACCAAGCATAGGCATGCCGGTGGCGTTGGATTAAGGCGTCCTGCCCATGAGCCCCAGCAACCGGTCCTGCATGGGGGCGTAGTCGGCAACCGGCACCTCAGGCCCAAGCGAGCCGTAACCTCTGAGTTGCTCGGTCGTCGGAGCTGGCTCGATGGCCGATTCGACATCTGGAGCGTAGGTGGCGAAAACGGCCGCCACTACCTCTGCCGGAAGGTCGGTGTCCTGGCCGGTTGCTTTGGCGAGGTCCCAGCCATGCACGAGATTGTCCATCGCAAGTGCCATCGCAAGCTGGCCACCGGTCATCTCCCCCATGAAGGTGGCGAGCGTCTTACCCATGGTGTCCGGTACACACCCGCCCTCGATGAACGCCCTGACGGCGTCGTCGTAGCGCGTGATAGCGTCCTGACCGGCGCCCGGGCGCTCGCCTTTGAATACCTCCGCCCCAGCGGCGGCTATGTCACCGAGATGATCGATGAGCCGCGCCAAGTCCCACCCGGGAAGCGGCGTGATATGACCCATCTGAGTCATTGCGACACCGACGATCAATGTCCGCGTATGGGCGGCCGCACGGGCGAAAACTTCTATCGGGTCTCGTTCAATGTGGTCCGTCATAACGCTCGCGCAGTCGGATGTTCGGACGTGCCTGGTCATGTAAGCACGGACTTACGTAGCCGTCAATCGTCTCCTCAATGCGCCGGCTGGTTCGTGGTCGGGGCCGGGCCCTTAACGTGATTTCGTCAGACTTTCGTACAATCTGCACTCGGAGACAAAGTCCAGGAGTTACTCATATGCCCGAAAAGATGAAAGCCGCCCTGTGGAACGGCAACGGCGCGATGGAACTGACAGAGATCGACCGGCCGCCCGTTGGTCCTGATGACGCGCTCGTGCGAGTACGTGCCGAGGGCATCTGCGGCTCCGATCTGCTCATCTACACCGAGAAGACCGATCGAGAGACCATTCCGGCGGGCCACGAGATCGCCGGCGAAATCGTCGAGGTAGGTGAGCGCGTCGACAGGGCCCGCATCGGCGAGCGCGTTGCAATCGAGGGAATCGGCCACGGCAGAGCCTGTTTCACCTGTCACTACTGCAGTGAAGGCCAGTACTTCCTGTGCGAAAACATGGCCCCGGACACCGGAGGCGGCTACGCGGAGTTCGTCTCACGCAAGGCCGCCGGCATGTACGGGCTCACAGACGCCATGAACTGGGAAGAGGGCGCGCTGGTCGAGCCCTTCGCCGTCACCATTCACGCCATGCGCCGGGGCGAGCTGCGCGGCGGCGAGACCGTAGCCGTGCTCGGCTCAGGCACCATTGGCCTGTGCGCCACCGCCGCGGCCCGGGCAATGGGCGCCGGCACCATCGTGGCGACCGCGCGTTACCCGCAACAGGCCGACATGGCCAGGCGGATGGGCGCCGATATCGTAGTCGAAACCGAGGGCGACGAGCTCAAAGATGCGTTGGCTGAGATCAGCGACGGCGTGGGCGCCGATCTCGTCGTCGAGACCGTCGGCGGTCGATCGGATGAAGTAATGAATCAGGCCGTGGATGTAACCCGAAAGCAGGGCCGAATCGTTACCACCGGCAACTTCCACAGGCCGGTGAAGATCGACTGGTTCCAGGCCATTCTCAACGAGATTTCAATCATCTGGTCGGCCACCTATGCAACCATGGACGGCCGCAATGCGTTCCAGATCGCCATCGAGGAAATGGGGTCAGGCAGGGCGGACCTCAAGCCCCTCGTCACCCACCGGGTGACCCTTGATGACATCCAGTCAGGGTTTGAGACCTCGTACGACAAGACCACCGGGGCCATAAAGGTGCAGGTCCTCACCGCGTAACCCCCTGCCTGCCTAGTGAGGGTATTCGGTGGGAGCCTGTTCCTCTTCGTCCCGGCTAGACTCTCCGGGACCTGGGCTGTCCTCCTCTTCGTCCCGGCCGGACGGATCAGCGCCCGGATCATCCCCCGCCGCAGACCCTGACTCGTTGCCGTCCTCTCCGGCCGGGTCGGCCGCCTCCTCTGCCCGGTGCATGGCCGCCTCCTGCTCGGCGATCATGCGGCGCATCTGCTCGCCCACCCATCGTTTAATCTCGTCCAGTGAAGGCGGCGAGATGTAAAAGACCTGGATATCTGTCGGAAACTGCACCTGGTGGTCTTCATTGACTACGAACAGGCCGGCCTCGTCCTCACCAAGCGTCTCGTCGATCACGGTAGCCATATGCTCATACCGTGTCTTCGTGGTCCGCTCCAGCGACTCCCTGATTGCGTTGCGCACGTTCTCGGTGACTAGCCCGACCCCGCTGCAGCGCTGCCAATCGACGGACTCCTCAAGTGCCTCCCTGTGGTCCGTCGCCTCGAGTTTGGCGGTCGAGCGGCACAGCACGTTAATGAACGAATGGCCGTGAGCGTTTACCTGTTCGATCTCGCCAAGACCCTCATCGCCACCAGTGAATACCGACTCGTGGTAAACGTGGGTGACCCTGGTCAGTGTCCGCTCCATGTTCTCAACCTGAGAGCGAACGTCTGACCAATACTTGGCGACCTTCTCCCTGAAGTCGTCCGGAATGCCGGCCATGACAAAAAAGGTCGGCACCAGATAGAGCTTGCGGCCCTTTCGGAAGCCCTCGGCCTTCGGCTTCGTAATCTCGGCTAGTTGCTCGGTCATGTGAGGCTGGGCTCTTAGACCTTTTCTACGCGCACCGCGCAGACCTTGTATTCGGGAATCTTGGAGTCCGGGTCCAGGGCAGAGTTGGTGAGGAAGTTCGCCGCCGACTCGCGCAGCTTCACGAACGGCACGAACACCTGCCCCTCCTGCATCTTGTGGTCGAACAGCACTCTCGCCTCCAGCGTACCCCGGCGCGATTTGAGTGCAACCCAGTCGCCCTCGACGATGTCGTAGCGCGCGCCGTCTTGCTCGTTCATGGATAGCGTCACCTCGGGCGCCCGTGCCAGCAGCGTCGGGGCGCGCCTGGTGATGGTCCCACCATGCCAGTGATAAAGAATGCGGCCGGTGTTGAGGATCAGTGGGAACCGCTTCGAAGGCAGCTCTTCAGCCGCGGGACCCTGGTCGAAGGGGACGAATCGGGCCCTCGGACCCCTCGGGAAATCGGTTCCATAGAGGTACCTGGTACCGGGGTGGTCCGGGGCCGGGCACGGCCACTGGATGCCACCCTCGTCGTCGAGGCGGTCGTAGCTAATGCCAGCGACAATCGGTGTTAGAGACGCCATCTCGTCCCAGATCTGGGAGGGATGAGAATAAGAAAACTGATCGGACAGGTCCTGGCCCCGTCGGGTTGCCACCCGTCGTGCCACGTCGCAAATGATCTCCCAGTCCGGGCGGCTGTCGCCCACCGGATTGACGGCCTGGCGCACACGTTGAACGCGGCGCTCACTGTTAGTGAACGTACCGTCTTTTTCAGCAAACGAAGTCGCGGGCAGAACGACGTCCGCGATCTCCGCCGTCTCGTGCATGAAAATGTCCTGAACAACAAGAAATTCCAGGCTCTTGAACGACCGCTCGGCGTGAGTGAGGTCCGGCTCGGACAGTAGCGGGTTCTCGCCCGTGACATACATGGCCTTGATGCGCCCGGAGTCCATTTCTTTGACCATCTCGGTAATGACCAGGCCCTTTTCACCGGGGATCGCGTGATTGCCCCAGGCGGCCGTGAATTTCGCCAGTGCGTCCGAAGCGACGTTCTGATAGCCGGGCAGATTGTCGGGGATACATCCGGCGTCTCCGCAGCCCTGCACGTTGTTCTGGCCCCGTAGCGGCGAAATGCCCGACCCCGGTTTGCCCAGTTGACCGGCCACAAGTGCCAAATTGACCAGACCGTGGGCGTTGGCGGTTCCGTTCGTGTGCTGGGTGATGCCCATTCCCCATATCAGGCAGGAGCCGGAGAAAGGCGGGCTGGCGTAGATTCTGGCCGCAGTTGCGATGTCCCGCGCCGGGACGCCGGTAATCTTCTCGGCGTGGTCCAGGTCATAGCGCGCCACCACGCTGCGCCAGTCCTCGAAGCCCTCTGTGCGCTCTTGCACGAATCCGTCGTCCGCCAGGCCCTCGTCCAGAATTACCTTTGCCATGGCGTTCAGTAGGGCCACGTCCGTGCCCGGCCGGGGACGCATCCAGATATCGGCGTAGTCGCACATGTCGATGCGGCGAGGGTTGATGACGATCAGTTTGGCGCCGCGCTCCACGACGGCCCGTCTCATGCGGGCGGCCGCGACCGGGTGGTTGGAATTCGCGTCCGACCCCACGATCACCAGGCAACCGGCCTCTTCGTAATCCACGTAGGAGTTGGACGTGGCGCCGCTCCCCAGTGCCACCAACATTGCTTTGACAGACGGGGCGTGACACAAACGCGTGCAGTGATCAATGTTGTTGGTCCCCATGACCAGCCTTGCGAACTTTTGCTGAATGTACCCGTCCTCGTTGGTAGCCTTGGCCGAGCACAGTGTCCCGAACTCGTCCGCTGAGTACCCTGATAGCTTCTCTGCGACCAGGTCCAGCGCCTCGTCCCAGCTCGCCGGTTGCAGCTCCCCGTCTTCGCGTATCAGCGGTGTCGTCAGCCGATCCTCGTGGTGTACGAACGTGTAGCCGTACCGGCCCTTCACGCAGAGCATACCCAGACTGGAGCGATTGTCAGGGTCGTCGAGCATCTCGACAATGGCGTCGCTATCATCGACGCGGGCCTTGATGCCGCAGCCGACGCCGCAGTAGGGGCAGGTGGTCGTGACGGTCTTGGCGACGCTATCGACCGGCTCCTTCGTCCGTATCGCGCCGGTGGGACAGACAGAGAGGCACTGTCCGCAGGTGGTGCATGACGAGTCCACCAGCGGCCGGTCCATAAACGTGCCGATGCGGCTGGTCGCGCTACCGGCACCGAGGAAGTCGATAGCGCCGATGAACTGGTGGCCTTCCTGGCAGGCCTGGGCGCACCGGCCGCACAAAATGCAGTCCTGCATCGCGATGTCGAAGACGGGGTTGGACTCATCGACCTCTTCACGTTCACGACCCGTCCAACGGGACGAGGCAATCCCGTGGTGTTCGGCCGCGATCGTAAGCTCACGGTGACCCGTGCCCCCGTTGGATTGCGAAGACGATGAGCGCTCGCGAGAAGAGTCGTTCGAGCCCGGCTCGACCATAGAGAGCGTCATCTCGATAACGCCGGTTCGGATGCGGCGAACTTCCGGGGTGTCCGTCCACACCTTCATGCCCTCGGCCGCCGGCACCGAGCACGAAGCGGGGAGACCGCGCACGTCCGAAACCTGAACCAGGCATGTGCGACAGGCGCCGATCGCCTTCATGTCAGGATCCTTGCAAAGCTGAGACACGTACGTCCCGGAGGCGTTGACGGCGTCCAGCACAGACGCCCCGTCGTTTACCGACACCTCCCGGCCGTCAATCGAAAGTGTGACGGTCATGACTCGGACTCCTGTGGTTCTCCGCTCACTTCGTTCGTTCTAAATGCTTCTTCGCGCAAGCGCTCATCGTCTCGGTAATCAACCATCAACTTCATCTCCGCCGACTTGCAATGCTCCGGGGAAAAAGTGTAGGAAGCTCGTTATGGGGCCACCGGCGGCCTGTCCCAGACCGCATAGCGAGGCCGTTCCGACAACTTCTGCCAGGTATACAAGCTCATCCAGATCGGCCTGCGAACCGTCGCCGGAGGCCAGGCGGTCGATGGCCTCGACCATGCGCGGTGTGCCTTCTCTGCACGGCGTGCATTTTCCGCAAGACTCGTCGGCGTTGTAGGCGGCCAGCGCACGCATCGCCTCGACCACGCCGACCGCATCATCCAGTGCCACCAGGCCTCCGGCGCCCAGCATCACTCCGGACTCGTGCAACATCCCCGGCATGATCTTTAGGTCCAGGGACGCAGGCGGCAAAAGCCCGCTAGACGGCCCGCCAACACCAAGCGCTGTCAGGGAGCGACCTTCCAGAGGGCCACCTCCGATATCCATCACCAAACCCCTGAGAGGGGTGCCGAACGCGACTTCGACCAGGCCCGGCCGCTGGACCGCCCCGGACAGGCTCAGGACCTTCGTTCCCGAAGCCCCTTCGACACCGATAGCGGCGAACGCCTCAGCGCCTTTAGCCAGGATGAACGGCAGGTTGGAGAGAGTCTCGGCGTTGTTGATCACCGTCGGTCTGCTCAGGTATCCAGACTCGGTCGGGAAGGGCGGTCGTAGCCGGGGCTCCCGGCGGTAGCCCTCCATCGTGTTGAGTAGCGTGGTCTCTTCGCCGCACACGTAGCCCCCCGCCCCACGTCGAATCTCCACCGACACCGACCATCCCGACCCGAGAACCTCGTCGCCGACAAGCCCCAGCGCCGTCGCGTCGGCCAGCGCCCTGGCCATGCGCTCGGACGAAAGGTCCGCCTCGGCGTTTATGTAGATAAAGATCGCCTCGGCGCCCGCGGCGTAAGCAGCAATGAGGGCCCCTTCGATCACCTTGTGTGGCAGACTCTCCATCAGGTGACGGTCTTTGAACAGGCCCGGTTCGCCCTCTTCGGAGTTGACGACTAGATACCGGGGCTCGCCCGCGGCCTTGCGTGCGCCCTCCCACTTGAGCGCCGCCGGGAAGTAGGCGCCCCCGCGGCCTCTCAGTCCCGACTCCTTCACCAGGGCGATCACCGCCTCCGAGGACAGGTCTAGAGCCACGGCCAGCCCGGCGTAACCGCCCTTCGACAGGTACTCGTCGATGCCGACCGCGCTGATCTCACCGCAGCCGTCCAGCGCCACCCGCGTCTGCCCTGACAGGAACGCCGAGTCGTCCTCGTATCGCAGCGGTGCGGATCCTCCTTCGAGCATTGTTGAGATGCGCACAGCCGTGTCGAAATCTACTCTCGGCAAACGGACCGAGGGGCCGTCCGGGGCCGTCACCACCACCGCCGGAGCGTTCCAGCAGGCCCCGTCGCAGCCCGTCACGACGAGGTGGGCGTTGTCGAGAAGGTCTCCCTCGAACGCCCCCACGACCTCTTCGGCGCCCACGGAAACCGAGCAATGACCCACCTGCACAGCGACTCTGAATTTGTCCGCGTGCGCCGACAAGCGACCCTCAGCAGCGCCCCGGAGCCCTTCGTAGGCGGCCTGGGTTGTCACGATGGCCTCTTGTTCGCCAGGCGATCAATCTTCGCGACCATCCTGCCGGGGTTGGCGCGCCCGTGCCAGCGTCCGTCGATCTGCACCGCCGGGGCGACCGCGCAGAGAAATCCGCAAGCCGTATGCTCAAGGGACACTCCAGTGCCGTGGGTGCCGCCGGAGGCGTCGTTCAACTCCGCTGTCTCGCCGACCTCGGTGCCGAGTCTGACTTTGATAGCGTCCAACACCGCGTCGGCACCTGCCACCCGGCAGGAAAGGCCCGTACAAACCCGGATTACGTGTTCGCCTAGCCGTTCCACCCGCAGGTCCGAGTAGCTGGTTGCGGCCCCGTAAACCTCGCTGGCCGGGATGCCGAGGTGCCAGGAAACGACCTCCATCCCCCAGTCCGGGAGATAGTCGAACTCGTGCTGCAAATAGTGGAGCGCGGGCAGAAGTTGCCCGTGCTCTCGGGGGAACTTCTCGCGCAAAGCGGCTCGCAACTCGTTTCGAGCAGATTTGGTGGATTCAGTCACAGCAAATTGACCGGATCATTTGCGCGCGACCATCGCGTCGTTGAGGGCCGATGTAACGTTGCTGATCCAATCTTCATCGTCCGAAGTCAGAACCTCAGTGTCCCCGGCCTCCGTCGTGAGCACGACGGCGTATTTGACCGTGAGGCTGCGGTACCAAAAGACCCCAAGGCCCGCGACAATTGCTCCCGCCACGAGCGCCGGGGTGCCGCCCCCTTGCAGTCCCCCGAGCAGGATTATTGCTCCCGCGGCCGACATTATCATTGGCCACATCTTGTTCGCCTCTCTTGTGCGGTTCGATATCGAAGTGACACCGCCCAACGGGTACTTCTGAGAACGTACTACGCACTGTGACCGGGTCACCGTCACCACCTCGTCCTGATAGATGGGTTTTTCGTCCATATTCCCGCTTCAAGCGCCGGCCGAAACCGTCGAGATGTGTTTGAGACCCAGGTCGGCCAGCTTGGAGGCGGGGATGCTGCCGTCCCGGTTCCAGCCGCGTGCCTCGTAATATGAGTCGATCATCACCTCCAGATCGCTCTGAGTTAGGCCGACGCCCTTGCCGGGCCCGTCGGGAAGTTCCTCCGTCAAGATTCTCGGGGGCAATGAGTCGTCTGACCGCTTCCAACCCTCACGGATGTTGAATGACTTCTTCAGATTGTTGATGCGCTCGCCCGCGATGCGAAGCTCATCCTCCGTCACATCCCAGCCGGTGATGTGGGAAAGCACGGCGGCCGACTCGGCGTAGAAGTCATCGAAAACCTTGCGCAAAAACTTGCACCACACCAGCGAGTCCATCACGGCGGAGAAATCCTCCCCCTCGGCCGTGATCTCCCCTCGCTTTTGGTCGATGCTGAGGCGGTCCACGCGGTCGGAAAAGTCTGCCTCGTAGGCGGACGACCGGTTATGGCAGGCGCCGCGGGTACTGACGGCCAGGGCCAGCGCCATCGTCTTAAGGGACCGGGGCTCGTAGCCGGGCATTTCCAGGCCCTTGACGTGCATCGCCCACGCCTCCGAGCCCTGTTTTACGATTTGTGCTGCTCGCTTGCAGCCCTCCGCCAGCAGGTCGCCGAGGCCCCGCCGTTGCGCGATCGATTCCAGCGAAACGAGCACAGCGTCGCCGTCCCCAAACGACAGTCCGGACTCTCCGTCGATAAGTCCTTTCGAAATGCTCTCAGCACACCAGGCGAGAGTAGCTCCGGCGCTTATCGTGTCCATGCCCAATTCGTCACACAGTACCGACGCCCTGAGCACGGCGTTGGAGTCTGACACCCCGAGCAGCGAGCCCAGCGCGAACGCCGACTCGTACTCCATGCGGCCGCTGGTCTGATTGCCGTCGTCGGTGGTCGTCATGACGTGCTCGCAGCCGATCGTGCAATTCGCACAGTGAGCGTTCTTCACCCGGTGCTCGGAGTGGAATCTCTCGCCTCCAATCGCCGCGGCGCCCGCGAAGGTGGAACTCTGGAAATTGCGAGTCGGCAGGCTCCCCAGGCGGCTGAAAACCTCCACGTTGGCCATCGTCCCCAGCGTCCGATACTTCTCGGTGGCGGGTCCCAGGCTGCGGCGGCTCAGTCCGCGCCCGATGCGTTCGAGCGCCTCTGCGTCGGCTACCGGCACCGTGGCGGAGCCGCGCACGGCGATGGCTTTAAGCCCCTTCGATCCCATCACCGCGCCCACGCCGGTGCGGCCCGCCTGCCTCCCGCCGTCGCTGCGTATGCTCGCGAAGCGTACCAATGACTCACCTGCCGCGCCGATGCACGCCACCCTGAACCGGCGGCCCAGGCGCTCTTTTACTGCCCGCTCTGTTTCCGACGTCGTTTTTCCCGACAGGTCGGTCGCATCAAGTACCTCCACATCGCCGTCCTCGATCTTCAGAAGTGTCGGCCTGGCGCACGCGCCTTTTATCACCAGGGCGTCGAAGCCGCAGCGCTTGAGTTCGGTCGCCATGAAACTCGATGACAGCGAGTCGCCGATGAACCCCGTCAGGGGCGACTTGGTGACCACCGCGAACTTGCTGGACGTCGTGAGGCGAGAGCCGACGAGTGGACTGGTGACGAAAATCAGCGGGTTTTCCGGACCCAGCGGGTCGGCGCCCGGTGGGCAATGCTTGTACAGGAGCCACGCCCCAAGCCCGGTGCCTCCAATGAAGGCACGCAGGACGTCCTCGGGGATGGGTTCGAAAGCCGCCTCGTCGCTGCCCAGGTCCACCACCAGGGCCCGGCCTTGATAACCAAACAAAGTGCCGTCGGCCGGCTGGGACGCCCGTTTCCTAACGGCGGACTCACGCAGAGCAGTCATCCGCCCGCCTGGCTGGAGAAGAGCAGAATCCGGTCTCCGGGTATTATCCGTCTTTCCGTCTCGGACATGAATGCAGTCCCGTTCAGATTGAGGATGTAACTCGTCATCAAGCCTCCCTCGGGATTCAACACCTCGCCGACAAGTTCGGGCAATGCCGCTGCCAGACGCCCCGCGACCTCGCCCGCCGATACTTCGACGGGCAGCGTCAGTTCGACAGTACTGCGGCCCGCCAAAAGCCGTGCGTTGCCGAAAAGCTCGACTATCGCGGAGACCTCGGAGTCTGAACTGGCCCGATTTTGTGTTCTAGTTAGCTTCATTCCGGGGTTTGGGAAAACATCTCTGCGGCCCTTGCCCTCGCCGTTTCCAGCTGTTCTTCAGTATTCACGTTGAAAAAACTCCAACGGTCCGGGTCAAACCCCTCCACCGTCTCTTGTGAGACGTACTTTACAGCGACTGAATCGAAGAAGCCGGTTATCTTTAGGCGACCGGTGCGAATGCTCTCCTCCATCGGTGACAGACATCTTTTGGAATAGAGAGCGTGAGTGGGCTCTGGTCGGCCGTCCAGCACCGGTATTACGATATCGACCCCATCCCTCGCCCCAGCCATGTGCGAAAGAAGCGGCCGACTGAGAAACGGCATATCGCAAGCGACCACCAGCGTCCAACCGTTGTAGGCAGCGTCGAGACCGGAATATATGCCGCCCAGGGACCCGGCGTCGGGATAAACGTCTCGCACGACTCTGGCCCGGTCGGGTAGGGGGAGCGCATTCGCCTGCGCGTCGTCGGCGACTACTACAACCAGTTCCGACGTGATTATCTCGACGACAGACATCACTCGGGAGACAAGCGAAGTGCCGCCAACCAGCTCGACCGCCTTGTCTCGTCCCAGCCTCCGGCTACGGCCTCCGGCCAGCACGACACCCGTGATCAGGGGGCCGTCCGGGAAGACGGTTCCCTCGGTGCCACCGCGCTCCGCTCCCATCGGCAAAGACTAACACGGTGGGGCGATAGGGCGAGGCGGAAGATAGAACTCGGCCCATGCGATCTTTACGTCCCCGGGATCCGCTCGACGACGACCCCCGTCTCGGCGGTGTCGTAGCCGCCCAGTCCCGCTACTCTCGCCTTGAACTGTGGCGAGCGTATCGCTTCGAGCACGTCTGCGACCGGACGCTGTTGCATCTGCTCGGACGGAATCACCAGGTCATAGCGCTCTTTCAAAAGGGGGACGAAGTCCAGGCCGAACGCTCGCGCCGCAGATTTGATGCCCAGGCCCACGTCGGCCCGGCCCACGCTCACCGCCGCGGCGACCGCAAGGTGCGTGAACTCCTCACGACCGTAGCCACTGATGCCATCGGGCTCGATCCCGAGCCGGGCCAGTTCGTGGTCGAGCAGGACTCGCGTGCCCGAGCCCCGTTGCCTGTTTACGAACCTGAGATGCGCCTTCAACAGGTCTTGTATCGAAGAGATGTCGCAGGGGTTTTCCGGTGCCACAATCAGACCTTGGACCCGGTGGACCAGCGTAATGACCGTTACCGACCTGGATATGTGGCGGCGCACGTACAAAACGTTGTATTCGCCGGTCTCCGGGTCAAGCAGGTGAGTGCCCGCGATGTGCGCCTCGCCCCTCTCCAGGGCGACGAGTCCACCGAGCGACCCGACGCTGGCCGACGCGACCCTGGGGCCTCCCGATTCGCCCAGCAGGTTCGCCAGCACGTCCAGCGTCATGTCGTGGCTGCCGGTCACCACCACCGTGCCCTCAATCTCAGCCAGGGGTCTCAGCAGCTCTACGCTGAGCGTCCCACCGGCCTCGGCGCCCTGGGTAAACCGGGGCAGCAGGGCGATTCCGTCCGCCTCGACCAGCGACATAATCACTCCCGCGCCACGCCGCACGGGAGTCGCTATCAGCCTGCCATCAACCCGGCCAAGCCTGACGCGTAGGAACTCGTCCTCCCCGGCCGGTGAGACGATTTTTCGAGTTACGAGCGCCTCCACCACTTGGCCTCCGGCGAGCGGGCTTGAGTCACCTGGCGTTTCTAGCACTTTCTGGGAAATGCCCAAGCATTCGTAAATGATTCGTCTTAAAAAGAGTTCAGAAGTCACCAGTGCTGAGACCGGGTAGCCGGGAATTCCCAGGACCGGTGTTTTACCTACCACGCCAAGAACTACCGGGTGGCCGGGGCGAACCGCAACTCCATGCACAGCAAGATCGCCCAGCGCCTCCACCGCGCCCGCCGTAAAATCCTCCGATCCGGCCGAAGAACCCGCGTTGACCACGACTACGTCATAAGTCTCGGCAGCATTCCGCACTGCTCTGCGAACCAGCTCTGGCTCATCGTCCACCGGGTCCAAACGCACCGCTTCGCCGCCCCACTCGGCTACCTGGGCGGCGAGCATGATCGAGTTGTACTCGACAACCTGGCCCGGTGCGGCATCGAAGCCAGGCTCCACAAGCTCGGTGCCAGTAGCGATGATCGCGACCGTCGGTTGCCTCCTGGCCGTTACCTCGGCGAGGCCCGCTGCGGCGCACGCACCCAGGTCCTGAGGCCTCAGCCGGTGTCCGCCGGGCAGCACCAGTTCGGTGGCAGCGATATCCTCGCCGATCCGTCTGACATGCTGATACGGCGCAACGGGTTCCTTGATCTCCACCATCTCCACGGGGCCGTCTTGTGAGCGGTGTACGTGCTCAATCATCACCACCGCGTCAAAGCCGTCCGGCATCGGCTCCCCGGTATCCAGCCAGACGGCCCCGTTACCGACCTGGAGGCTGACGGGAGCCGTCTCGGTCGCCCCCGTGGTGTCACAAGACCGTACCGCGATCCCGTCCATCGCCGCCGCGTCATAGTGCGGCGACGACCGCTTCGCCCACACCGGTCCCGCCGTCACCCGGCCCGCGGCCTCTGCCAGTGGAACGGCCTGAGCTTGCGTGAGCAACTCGACACCGGCGTTGGACAGGGCATCGCTAAACCGGCGCCTGGCCTCGTCCAGGGGCAGGTCCTGGAGGTAATAGCGGCGAGCTCCCTCGTCTGCGTCGGTCGGTTTAGTGCCGTGTGCCATGTCAGAAAAGCGTCACTATCACGGGCTCGCCCGAGTACAGGCCGCCGGAATCGAGCGGGACCGAGGTCATCCCGTCGGCGCGGACGAGAGTAAATATCAGGTTCGATTTCCCGAAAATCGGCTCGGCGACGATCCCTTCCGGCCCGGGGCTGAGGGCGACCGGGAAAAAGTCCTGGCGACCCGAGACTGATGGGACGTCTCTCCCCAGCGTCGCCGTCACGGTCGGCCTGAGTTCACGCCTGTCACAACCCATTAGAGAGCGCACGATAGGCCGCACGAGCAGGTCGAAAACCACCATCGCCGACACCGGATTGCCCGGCAGGCCGAACACCGGCGTCCGCCCGGCGAGTCCAGCAATGGAGGGCTTTCCGGGTTTGATTGAAATACCGTGCACCAGTAAACCAGGCGCTCCCAGTTCTGCAAGCACCGTGGCCGTCATGTCCCGGCTGCCCACCGAGCTACCGGCCGAGAAAACGACCAGGTCGCCCTGCCTCATCGCCTCTTTGGCGGCCGAGCGCTGGTCACTGAGGTCGTCGGGGAACAGGCCGATGGGAACAGGCACGCCGCCCGCCCGCTCGACCAGTGCTGACACCGTGTAAGTGTTGATGTCCCGGACTTGCCCCGGTCCTGGAGTATCGTCGGGAGGTACCACCTCGTCGCCGGTAGAGACGATGGCCACCCGCGGCCTCTTGGCCACCTCCAGCCCGGTGAACCCGAGGGCGAGTAGTGCACCGAGATCCTGCGGGCGCAGAGTGTGACCGGACGGCACCACCTCGTCGCCCGGGGAAATGTCTTCGTCGCGCTGGACCACATTTTCCCCCGGTGCGACCGGCCGCGTCACCTCGATCGTGCCGTCGCCGGTCGGGTGCGTACGCTCGATCATCACCACCGCGTCGGCCCCGTGCGCGAGCATGCCCCCGGTGAACGTTGTGGCGGCATCACCGGGTCCCAGGGACACGGGCGGCGCCCGTCCCATCGGCACGTCGCCGGTCACTTCGAGATAGGCGGGTAGGGCCTCGGTCGCGCCGAAAGTGTCGGCCGCTCTCACGGAAAACCCGTCCATCGTCGAGCGCGCGAAAGCGGGCAGGCCGGTGGGGGAGGAGTAGTCGGCTGCCGTCACCCGACCAAGTGCGTCGGCCGTCGCGACCGTCTCGGTGCCGACCCGTATTTCGCCGAGTCGGCCAAAAAGCGATTCGAGCGCTTGCTGCGGGGGTAAGAGGTTGAAAAGCTCGGCCAGAGCGGGCCCCTTTTACAGGCCGATAATCCGACCTTCGGCGTCTACATCCAGTGCCCGCGGCTTGCCCGGCAGCCCTGGCATCGTCACCACGTTGCCGGCAATCGGGTAAATGAACCCTGCGCCGACCGATGCCCGCACATCATTTATCTGGAACGTGTAATCGGAGGGACGGCCCTTGCGCCTGGCCTCGTGGCTTATCGAAAGGTGCGTCTTGGCCATGCAGATCGGCAGGTTTCCCCAACCCAGCGCCTCGAAGCGCCGCAGCTGCCTCCGGGCCGGCAGCGCCCAGGCCACGTCGGCCGCGTTATAGACGCGGCGAGCCAGGCCCAGCACCTTGTCCTGCAAGGAGTCGGACATCTCGTAGGCGTAGTCGATCTGGGGCGCGTCGTCCGGCGTCGCGGCCAGCAGGGCCTCGGCCAGGTCGGTGCTGCCCGCGCCTCCCTCGGTGAACGGGCTGGCCTCTACCGCTGCCGCAGCGCCGGCATCTTCGCTGCCCTTTTTTGCAATCGCCAGTTCCTCCGGCGTGTCGGTGGGGAACCGGTTCAGGGCCACAACCACGGGCAGACCAAAAGAGCGAATCACTCCGATAAGGTGTCTCAGGTTCGCCATGCCCGTTTCGACAGCCTCTTCGTTCGGTGTGTCGAGGTCTCGAACCTTCACACCGCCGTGGTACTTCAGCGCCTTGATCGTTGCTACGATCACCGCGCCGTGTGGTTGCAGGCCGGACGTGCGGGACTTGATGTGCATGAATTTTTCGAACCCAAGGTCCGCTCCGAAGCCTGCTTCAGTGAGGACGTAATCGGCGTACGCCAGGGCGAGGCGGTCGCCCACCACCGAGCTACAGCCGTGGGCGATATTGCCGAACGGCCCGGCGTGCACGATCACCGGCTGGCCCTCCGTCGTCTGTACCAGGTTGGGAAGCATCGCATGGCGCAGCAGCGACATCATCGAGCCGACTGCGCCGATGTCGTCCGCCGTCACAGGCTCCTTGTCTTCCGTGAACCCCACCACCATGCGACTCAGCCGTGCCCGGAGGTCATCCAGGCCGGTGCTGAGAGCCAGAATCGCCATCACCTCAGAGGCCGTGACGATGTCGAAACCCGTTTCCCGCACCGGCGAGTTGTTCGTACCTCCTAGTCCCGTGGCCACCTGCCGTAGCGAACGCTCCTCCATATCCGATACTCGGCGCAGCGTTATTCCGGCCGCGCTCAGGCCGGGAATCTTGCCTCGCTGCACCGCGTTATCGGTGAGAGCGGCCAGCAGGTTGTGGGCCGAGCCGACGGCGTGGGCGTCGCCTGTGAAGTGGATATTCACCTCGTCATCGGGCACCACCAGCGACTTGCCGCCGCCGGTGCCGCCGCCCTTGATGCCGAAAATGGGCCCCAGGGACGGCTCGCGCAGGGTCGCGGCGGCGTTAACGCCCAGCCTGCCGAGGCCCTGTGTCAGGCCCACAGCGATGGTCGTCTTCCCCTCTCCGGCCGGGGTGGGGGTAATGCCCGTCACGACAATCAACTTGCCCCGTCCGTTTGCGCCACCCTTGCCCCCATTCAGGGCATCAAGCGGCACCTTGGCCTTGTGGTGACCAAGTGGGATGAGTGTGCCGGGGTCGAGCCCCAGCTTTTCAGCGATTTCGGCGATGGGTCGCACGTTCGGAGTTACTCCTCTACGCGGTGCCGTCCGTCTTCGCGGGCGAATTGCGGCCCGATCTTAGCATACGAGCACCGGAGAGAGTCTGACTCGCCCCTCAAGGCCCGGTCACCCCGGACCGTCCGTCCTCGTACCAGCCACGAGCACCACACTTGGTATCTGGTTGTTGACGGGGCACAACCCGTAGTGTTCAATATGCCCGTCGTACTTTTTCGGGAACGCTCCGGGCTCAGCTTCTTAAGGAGGC
This sequence comes from Dehalococcoidia bacterium, assembly GCA_965250195.1. Lineage (GTDB taxonomy): Bacteria > Chloroflexota > Dehalococcoidia > Lucifugimonadales > UBA2962 > CAUZIR01. The sequence continues at coordinate 2,538,020 of OZ252295.1, read as the reverse complement.
GCTCAAATCCGGCTGGAAAAAGGCTGGGTCATCGCCAACCACATCCTGGTGGCGTTCCACGCGGCGTTCATTCTCTCGCTGCTCTCCCTGCCTCGCGCCGAGGTGTTGGGCGTCCTGCGCCACCTCTTCGCCAGTTGGGAGACTCTCGCGGCCGTGGCGCTGTGGTACGCCACGTTCCACGTCGCCATCTGGTGGCACGAGCGTGGACACTACTGGCAATCGGTCGCCTCTCGAACTCTTCGTGAAGATCTGCTACCGGCAGCCGAACGCGGGTCCCGGTCCGGCGTCGTTGGCCGGTTCGGTTTTGAGGCGCGCCTTTTCGCGCTGGCGCCTCTAGGCCGCTTCCCGGGCATTCGACGGCGGGGTCTGGGCTACTACATAGAGGCGCCTTTTAACCTCTCGGCGGCCGCCAGGGGACCGGAGGCCAGCGGTCGGCTGGCGCTCGCGCTACTGCCGCTGGCCGGGCTACTAGTGGCCGTTGGTTTCGCCTGGGACGCCGGCTGGACCATCTTCATCGGCCGCCTCTTCTTCGGCATCGGCGCGGTGGCACTGCTCGACCGACTGCTTGCCGACCCCGGCCGGTACCAGGAGTTCCGTCGCCAGGAAGCCCACGCCCGAGACGCCGCCGCTACGGTACAGACCAGCGGCGCATGGCGAGACAAAGTCGCATCCGTCGCCGAGATCATGCGAACCACCCGGCTGGCCGAGCGTCACTTCTCCGACGGCACGTCCGTACGGGCGCCGTGGGCCTTCCGCAACTCGGGCATGGGCGGTCGGCACACCGAAAAAGACTACCCGGAGAGCAACATCAGCCTGCAGGAGTCCATGTTCATACCCCTGTCTGCGCGAAACTACGAAGACAGCCAGGAGATGACCGTCGCGCTACAGGGCCGACTGAAAGAGATCATCGACAGCTCAACCGGTTGCCGCGTCATGGGCGTCGGTATGGAGGGCGGGCTGGCCGCCTATATCAGCAGAGAACCGGGTGACGAGGTCCCCGAGCTTCGCCTCTGGCGGCTAATGCGCAGTGCCATAGAGGACACCGGCTACGCTCCCGGCACCGACGTCGCCATCGCCGTAGACTCGGCCGCCTCGGAACTTCAGCAGGCGTATCGAGAAACTTTCGATCAACCGGATGCAATCGGCACCTACCTGTTCTGGCGAGATCAAAACCAGCAGATGAGCCGGGACGAGTTGCTGGCGCTGTACGAAAAGGCCATCTACCAACACGACGTGCCCATCGTCAGCTTCGAAGACCCCTTCAGCGAGGACGACTGGGAGGGCTGGCAGGCCATGATGAGCCGTCTCGGCGACCGGGTGCTCATCGTCGCCGACGACCTCGTCACCACCAAGGACTCGACGATCGATCGAGCGTCGGCTCGGGGCGCTGTCAACACGGTGCTGGTGAAGGCCAACCAGATCGGAACGCTAACGGAGACCACCGCCGCCATCGTCGTCGCGCTGGGCAAAGGCATGCACCTGATCATCTCCCACCGCTCGCAGTCACCCAACGAGACCATGGAGGCCGAGATAGCCATGGCTACCGGCTCGCTAGGTCTAAAAGCAGGCGGCGGTGCAAACACCGAGCGCCTCGTCAAGTACGCCGCGGTGGCCGACGTGCTCAGCGGCCCCGACCAGCCCGCCTTGCAGGCAGCGCTTGACGGCGTGCCGACGGCACTCGACTCCGCCGTCATAACGGAAGTTACCGCCCGCGAGGAGTACACGAACGCGGGCATGCCGACAGTTCGCGCGTCGGTCATCGCCAGGGTGCCAGGCGACCCTCGTAAACTCGTGTTCACCGGCGCCACGCCTCTCGGCACGTCTGCTGGGGCGGACGAGGCCCGCCATCTAGTGGACTCCGTCATTGAGTCGTGTGCGTCCGTCCGCGACCATGCAGGCATGTTCGCTCGTCAGTCAGACGGCACTTACCGATTTGCTGGCCGCGTCACTGGCGAGCAGGTCGAACTCACCGGCGACCCGGAGCTGGCGGAGCTGTGGCGCAGGGCGCAGCGCTTCGGCGGCAGGGGAGTGCTAAACGCCGTCGACAACGTCAGAGACGTCCTCGGTCCCACGTTTGTCGGCAAGGGTGCGGTAGAGCTGGGGACCCTGTCGAACATAGACCGGGCGCTACTGCAAATCGAACTACAGACCGCTCGTGACCGGGACAAGAATGTCGGCGACCCCGTGGCAACGGTCCAACTCAAGGCCAACATGGGTATGAACGCCATTCTCGCCATGTCCCTGGCTCTGGCCAGATTCAAAGCCTTCTCCGAGGGGAAGGAGCTCTGGCAATTGCTGCACGAGCAGCTTACCGGGGCCCTCGAACAGCTTGTAGACGGAGCCCGCCGAAACGGGACGGCCCCGTCATTTGACAGGCTGGTCGCGGACCTGTCCTCGGCGAACTCGCGCCAAGGAGACTCGGGGAGACCTCTCTACGAAGTGGTCAGGGACCAGTTGGCGATCTACGAACTTGATCCAGTTCCCGCACCGCGTCCAGGACCTGTAGGAGCGAGTCGAACGGGGTAAACGGAATCCCCGTCGTGCGGCAGTGATCGGCGAGGGTGCCGCGAGCAAACAGCACGTCCGCCTCCCTCGCCACGCAGAAATCCGAGGCGCCGTCCCCGGCAAACACCACCTTGCGTCCGGCCTGTTTGTTGCGCCACACGCGAGCGCACTTACAGGCGCCCGACTGGTCGCACATCACCACGCCCTCAGGGTACGTGGTGACCGCTCGCTCGCCCTGATTGAAGTCGGCTGTCAGCGAGCTTATCGGGACGCGTGGGATGCCAAAATGCTCCAGCAGCGGGTCGATGTAGTTGCTCAGGCCGCCGGAGACGATCTCTACGGCTATCCCGTTGTCCACACAAAAGCGCACCAGCTCGACGGCTCCCATCCGGACCTCTGCGCGATGACGGGCGAACCGCACAATGTCGCGCTCTTTGTTCGACGGCAACAGCGCATACTCCAGCTCCAGCAGCCCCCGGAACGAAGCGCCGTTCTCGGGCCAGCCGCTCTCAATAGACTCCCAGTCCGGCACGGCGAACTCGTCCATGATCATGTGGCCAACGTCCACGTTCGTCAGCGTGCCGTCAAAGTCCAGCAGGACGGCAAGTGGGGAATTAGCGCTCATCGAGAGAGACTCGCTTCCTGTCGTTGCAGCTCCAGCAGGACCGGTTGCGTGCGGCGAATCACGTCCGGACCGGAAAAAGTTTCGCCCTCTCCGAGCACCGCTGCCAGAAATGATCGGAGACTCTCCCTCATGCCGATGAAGCCCGCCTCCGGCCGGGAGCAATCCGCGACGGCCGCTTGCCAGTCGGCCCCGTCAAGACGCCACCGGTACTGGCCGGTCGTAAGGTCCGCCATTGCCTCGCCCCGTTCTCCCGCAAGCGAAACAGAAAGGCCCAGCTCCCTCGGCCCTTCGAAGCCGAAATTCCACGTGGCGCTGACCCCCGATTCGTACTCAATGTTCGCCTCGCCCGTCACCAGCAGCCCGTCGTCTCGTCGCCCATCGGGGACCAGTTCAATCCGGGCCGCCGGGCTTTGCGAGAAAGCGTCCAGCAGGTCCACGTACCACGGACCAAGGCCGAAGACCATGCTCCGCTCTGAGTAATCCGAGCTCAGCAGCATCTCGTGATCCAGCCTGAGCGAGCGCAAGGCACCAAGCTCGCCGTCGCCGAACAAGCCGCGGAGCGCCCGCACGACGGGCAGATATCGGGGCTCAACGTCCGAGTGGAGGACGACCCGTCCGGTCTCCGCCAGTGCGAGCATGTTCTCCGTGTCCGGGCCGTCCGCAAACGGCGGCTCCACAAACACATGCAGGTCACGCTCAAGCGCTGCACCGGCCGCGAGTGCGTTTAGCGACGGCGCAAGCGCCACCAGGACCGCGTCCAGCGCCTCAGATTCGATCAGATCCGTGTAACTCGCGTGCAGCGTAACGCCGTCGCCGAACGCGCTTGCGGCGGCGATACGAGAGGTCTCCGTCTTGGCCGCGACTCCGACTACAAGCACGTCCGGTAGCTCGGCCAGCAGCGGTACGTAGCACAGGCGCGCCCAGAACCCGAAACCGGCCAGACCGACGCGAATTGTGTTGCCAGACACGTTGCCCATATTCGTCAGGGTATCTCTCTGAGAGTCTTCTGCGTTCCCAGAATCGCCGCCGTGGCCACGAGGAGCACCACCGCCATCGCCCCGATGACCACCTGTCCGCCCAGGTGCTCTATCGCGTAGCCAATCGGCATTACCACCAGCGGCACCAGCCCGAACGTCATCAGGTAGAGGCTCATCGTCCGGCCCCGGTACTCGGGGTCTCCGTGCTCCATAATCAGCGTGTGCGTGAGGGTGCGGCGACTCGTGTCCGCCACGCCAAGCACCGCCATCAACACTGCAGCCACGGAATAGATCGGCACGGCGGAAAGCACCAGAAGCGTAACGCCCGACAGCCCTCCGGCGAGGATAAGAATCATGCCCCGCTGCGTCTTGCGCATGGACGCCAGCACCAGCGAACCGGCCAGCGAGCCGATGCCCATAATGCTCACCAGCAGCCCCAGGGCTTCCGGGCCGCGCTCGTAGACATCGACCACAAACACTGGCAAGACGAACCGGAACGGAATCGCCAGCGAAGCCGTAATCAGCGTCAAGATCAGCAGCAGCCGAATCGAAGGGGTCCTTCGAACATAATCGAGCCCCGCCTTTATCTCGCTAAAGACAGCCCGGACCTTATGCTCGGAAGGCTTCAGCGTGGGCAGGGCGCCGGTAAGCGCCACCGAGAGAAACCCCAGCCCGGCGATGAGGAAAAACACTACGTCTGCTCCTGCCAGCGCGTAGAGTGCTCCGCCCACACCGGGTGCGATAAGGAACGTCGTGGAGAGCAGCGCCCCGTTCAGCGCCACGGCATTCCCCAGGTGCCGCCGGTCCACCAGTTGGGGAATCGACGCCTGTCGGGCTGGCATAGTCACGGCGAACACCGTTCCGTAGACGAAGCCCATCACCAGCAGGTGATACCAGGTCACCGTATCGGTCCAAATGGCGAGTGCCACGAACAGGCCGACCGCGCCGGCCAGCAACTGGCCCGCCTGCATTACCCGCTTGCGGTCGAAGCGGTCAGCGATCACGCCGCCGAAGAGCGCCAGCACCAGCATCGGTACGGCCTGGGCGCCGTGCACATAGCCCAGCCTGGTGGCGGAGCCGGTCAGGTCGTACGCCAGGTAGCCCACGGCCACGAACGACATCTGCACGCCGCCCATAAAGGCGAACATGGCCAGCCACATGTAGCGGTAGTCGCGCTCGCCCAGCGAGCTAAAGGTGTGTCGCCACCAGGCCGGTGGCCGCCGGCGGCGTCGGTTGAGCCGTGTCACCGACCGATCAGATGTCGACGCAGTGGGTGGGGCGCCATCGGTCGGTAAGTCAGGGGCCATTCAGTCCAGTCTAGGCTCGGGCCCGACGACGCGACAAGGGCCTTGTATGTCTGCGAAGACGGCATCCCCGGTGAATTGCCTAAGCGATGAGGCAATAAGCCGAAGCAGCCCTGACAAGCGCGGCTCTGCCGTGCGGGAGATTCGATGAGGCAATAAGCCGAAGAGCCCAAGAGCGAGCCCCGCGAGCGGAGAGCAAAAGGGTCCGGGCCGTGAGGTACGCTCACCCCAACGAGGCAGAGCCCCGTCAGGAAGGTCCTCGCGGGTGTTCGGCCCGGACCCGCAATATCTCCTCTGCGCCCCACCGCCAAGGGGGCGACGACAATCGGATGTTACCATAGCGCGATGGGCAGCACGTTCGGCAACATCTTCCGCATCACCACCTGGGGCGAGTCCCACGGAGACGCCGTCGGGGTGGTCGTCGACGGCTGCCCGCCGGGCCTCGAGCTAGACGTTGCCGAGATTCAAATCGAGCTGGACCGTCGTCGGCCGGGTCAGAGCGACATCACCACCCAGCGCCGTGAGTCCGACCGCGCCGAAATACTCTCAGGCGTCTTCGAAGGCCGAACTCTCGGTACGCCGATCGCCATATCCGTTCGCAACGAAGACGCGAAGGGTAAGGACTACGAGCACATGAGGACCGTGTTTCGGCCCTCGCACGCCGACTACACCTACCAGGCCAAATACGGCATCCGCAACTGGAAGGGGGGCGGGCGCGCAAGCGCGAGGGAGACCATCGGCCGGGTCGCCGCCGGCGCGATCGCCGGCAAAATCCTGGCGTCAGAGGGCGTCGAGGTCGTGGGCTACGTCAAAAAGGTCTGGACCTTAGAGGTCGCCGTCGACCCCGCCACCGTCAATCGTGAGGCGGTGGATTCGAACGACGCCCGCGTCCCGGACCCCGAAATGGCGGAGCGAATAATTGAGCGCATCAAGCAGGCCCGCAAAGACGGCGACTCTCTCGGTGGCGTAGTCGAGGCGGTCGCGCGTGGTGTGCCCGTGGGCCTTGGTGAGCCCGTCTTCGACAAGCTGGAGGCAGACCTGGCTCGTGGATTGCTGTCTCTGCCGGCCTGCAAGGGATTCGAGATAGGCTCCGGCTTCGCGGGCACCGAGATGACTGGTTCGGCCCACAACGACCCGTTCTACTCTGACCACGGTCGAGTCCGCACGCGCACCAACCGTTCAGGCGGCGTGCAGGGCGGCATCTCCAACGGCGAGAACATCATCGTGCGCGCCGCCTTCAAGCCGACGGCGACGATAGCGAAAGAGCAAGACACGGTAGACGACCAGGGAAACGAAACCACCATCGCCGGTCGGGGTCGCCACGATCCGTGTGTCCTACCAAGAGCAGTGCCAATGGTAGAGGCCATGGTCGCCCTCGTCCTCTGCGACCACCTGCTAATGCAGAGAGTGGTGCGCGGCTAAACCACCGGTGACATGCCGCCGTCTATGTTGACCGACGTGCCGGTAATGTAGGCGGCCCTGTCGGAGGCGAGGAACGCGATCAGGTCCGCGGCCTCCTCGGCCTCGCCCACGCGCCCCAGCGGCACCTTCGCCCCCATTTGCTCGTACCACTGCTCCAGCGTCCCGTCTGAGCCGGACCGCTCCCACCAGCGCTCGTGCTGCATGCTCTTGATCAGGCCGATGCACACCGTGTTGACGGTAATTCCGTCGCCTGCGTAATCAAGAGACATCGCCTTCGTCAGCGCGATCCCAGCCGCTCGTGACACGGACGTGGGCACCGTGCCGCCGCCCGGCGCCTTGCCGGAGGGCGTGGTGATGTTGATGATGCGTCCGCCGCCTTGCTCGCGCATGTGCGGGGCGGCGGCGCGTGCGCCCCTCACCGCGCCCATGAGCTTCAGATCCAGGTCTTCGTGCCACACCTCGTCCGACATCTTGTCGATGTGATCGGCGGCGGACTTGCCAGCGTTGCTGACGAGAATGTCGAGTCGCCCAAACGCGGCAGCGGCGTCGGCGACCACCGACTCCACCTGGGCGGCGTCGCCCATGTCCCCCGGCAGCGCCAGCACCCGGCCCCCGGTCGCGGCCTCGATCTCGTTGGCGGCGGCCTGCAGGTGTTCGGCTCGGCGCGCCGTAATGGCGACCGCGACCCCTTCTGAGGCCAGCCGATGGGCGGCCGCTTTACCTATCCCGTCGCTGCCGCCTGTCACCAGGGCGGCTTTTCCACTGAGTCCTAAGTCCATAGCGCTCCTCTTCCCAGGGCGACTCGGCGTCCCCTGGCGTTCGTGGCGGCTGTGCTTTCGTACCCACCGAACGCTCGGCCGAGTACGCCTCGTCCAACAGGTCGGTCACATACTTGACCGTCACCGGCGGGCCGTCCCGTTTCACCCCGTACTGGAGCTGAATCAGGCAGCCGGGGTTGCCCGTGGCCACCACCGTCGCACCCGTCTCGGCGATGGCCGACATCTTGTCGTCGAGCAGTCTCAGCGACATGTCCCGCTGGGTAATCGTGTACGTGCCCCCGGCGCCGCAGCACAACTTCGAATTTTTCATCTCCACCAGGTTGATACCCGGAATGGACTCCAGCAGCGCCCGGGGCTGCGCTGCGACGCCCTGCGTGTGCGAAAGGTGGCAGGCGTCTTGATACGCGACCTCAATGTCGAGACGCCCTTTGGGCGGGTCGATTGGCAGGTCGTAAAGAAACTCGTGGATGTCGCGGACCTTCTCGGCCAGCTCCACCGCCCGCTCCGCGTAATCGGGGTCGTCGGCCAGCAGCTCTCCGTACTCCTTCATGCGCGTCCCACAGCCCGCCGACGCCGTAACGACCGCGTCCACAGGCAGCGCGAGAAAGGCGTCCACATTGCGCCGGGCCATCTCTCTCGTTCGAGCCAGGTCGCCGACATGCGTGTGGATAGCCCCGCAGCACACCTGCGAGCCGGGCACCACGACTTCCACGCCGTTGCGATTCAGTACCCGGGCCACCGTACGCATCTCGGGGCCGTGCACCAGCGGCATAACACAGCCCGACAGCAATGCCACCGAGGCGCGGGGCTTGCCGTGAGCGTGGTAGACCTGCCCCTGGGGTGCGAAAAACGCGTTCGGCATCTTCGGCAACGAGTTTTCCAGTTCAGCCATGCCGCCCGGAATGATCTTTAGGACCCTGCTTGCCCGGACGAAGGCCTGCAAACCAGACTTCTGGTACAGCCGCAGCGCGCCCACCAGGCCCGTCAGGGCGCTCTGGTCCGGCAGAATCTTGCTCAGAATCAGCCAGGGAACGAAACGGCCAATTCGGGAGACCTTGCGTGTCCGTTCGACCTGCAACATCGTCTTTTCGATCAGGCTACCGTAGGGAACACCTGACGGGCAGACATCTTCACAGGCGCGGCACTGGATGCACGTGTCCCAGTGCTTATACACCTCTTCGTCGAGGCCCAATCGCCCCTCGTTGACCGCCTTCATCAGGGCGATGCGGCCCCTGGGCGACTCCGTCTCCAGCCCCGTCTGGACGTACGTCGGGCAGGCCTGTAAACAGAACCCGCAGTGGACGCACTTATAGAGGTCCTCTTCGGCCGGTGCATCGGGCCCTTCGAACCCCAAAAACAGCGGCGCGCCCTTAGATGCCATCTATGAACCGCCCCGGATTTAATATGCGGTCCGGGTCATACTGCGCTTTGAGCCGTCGCATGATCGCCGTCGCCTCGCCTCCTCCGTCCCAGACCCCTATGCGCTGTTTCGCCTCTGTTGGTGCTTGTTCCAGCACGGCGCTGCCACGACGCTGCCGGGCCAGCTTTCGAGTGTCGATCACGACAGCTTCCAGCTTGTCCGGGTCAACAGTATCGCCAGGGGAAAACAAGTTTAGCAGTACGCTTCCGGCCCCTACTTGGGCGACGATTGCGGGCATCAACCCCCTCGTCGCCGCCGCGCTCTCCAGCGACGCCAGCACTTCGCCCGCTGTCGCCGGGGGTAGGGAAATGCGCAGGGACGCCGCCGGTGGCGTGGCCTCGTCCCAGCCAAAGTCGGCCACCGCGCGCCACAAAGAGTCGTGCTCTGCACCCTCGATGCGATCTGACTCCACGGGGCCAAACTCGTCGCACGCAGCGTTGACCTCGTCCACCATGCGAGTAAGCGTGCGCGGTCTTCCCGGGAGCCTAACGACAAGGTGGTGGCTGCCCTTGCGTGAAAGCCCAAGTTTCTGGGCCGCGACCGGACTGAGCCAGGTAAGCGCCAGGGGCGAGCTTCGGCCGTGGAACACCGCCATACCGGCGGCAAACGCATCGGCGGCGCTGCGGAACGAGGCTGTCACCGTCGCCTGACCGGCGGGCAGGGGAGTCAGTTTGAAAGACACCTCCGCAATGACCCCCAGAGTTCCAAGAGCCCCAATGTGGAGCCGGGACATGTCGTAGCCGCTGACGTTTTTGACCACCTGTCCGCCGCTCTTGGTCAAAACCCCCTGGGGCGATGCGACCGTCATCCCGATCACAAGATCGCGCACCCCCCAGCCCTGCCACCTCAGTGGCCCTGAGGTGCCGACGGCCAGCGTCCCTCCAACGGTCGCCCGGTCGGGCAGCGGCGTGTCCCAGGCCACGAACTGTCCATGCTTGGCCAGTTCTGCCTGTAGTGCGGAGATCGTAATACCCGCCTGCACGGTGGCGGTCAGGTCGCCGGGGTCATGGGCGACGAGTCCGGCGAGGCCGGTCATGTCTAGCGCAACGTCGTAGCGCGCCAGAGGGCCGCCAATGGCAACGCGCGTTCGGCCTCCGACCGGGGAGACGGGCAGCCCGTCCCGTGAGCAATCATTTAGCGCCTGGGAGAGCCCCACCGGCGAAGTTGGTGTCAGGACATTCGCCGGTGCGACCTCGTCCATCGCGTAGATATCGTTGGACACGGGCGTCAGGCGTGGGCCCCCGCCCCGGCCTTGCCAACCGGGCCGTGCTGGGAGAAGCGGCTTTCGTCGGTGCCCTGGGGAAAAATCTTGCCGGGGTTGAGGCCGTCGCGGGTGTCGAACGCGGGCTTCAGCTGGGCCATCGCCTCAATGTCGTGCTCGCTAAACATGTACGGCATGTACTCTCGCTTCTCGATGCCGATGCCGTGCTCGCCGGACAGGACGCCGCCCACATCCACGCAGAGTTTGAGGATGCGGCCGCCAAGTTCGAGTACTCGCTCGGTTTCGCCGGGCTTTCGTTCGTCAAACAATATTGACGGGTGCAGGTTGCCATCTCCTGCATGGAGAACGTTGGCTATGGGGAAGCCAGACTCTACCGAGAGTTCCTTGATCCGCGCCATCACCTCGACAAGCCGCGTCCTCGGAATAGTGCCGTCAATCAGGTAGTAGTTAGGCGCCAGGCGCCCAAGGGCTCCCAGGGCGCCCTTGCGTCCGGCCCACAGGCGAGCGCGCTCGCCCTCGTCTCTGGCGATTCTTAACTCCATGGGTCGGTGTCGATTCATCACCTCTTCTACCAGTTCCGACTCCTCTTCCACCGACTCCGCCAGGCCGTCCACCTCCACCAAGAGCACGGCCCCGGCGCCCTCCGGGTAGCCCGCGTGCACGGCGGGCTCGGCGGCGGCGATCGCCAGGTCATCCATCATCTCCATCGCGGCGGGGACAATGCCGGAGCCGATCACGTCTGAGACCGCGGCGCTAGCCTGATCGAGGCGCTCGTAAACAGCCAGCATCGTTTTGATCGTCTCCGGACGCCTCAGCAGCCGCACGACCACCTTCGTGACCACCGCCAGCGTGCCCTCGGATCCGATCATTATTCCGCGCAGGTCATAGCCGGGCGTCTCGCCCGTGCGGCCGCCCAGCCACGTCACCGTCCCATCTGCCAGAACCACCTCCACACCCAGCACGTGGTTCGTCGTAACCCCGTGCGCTAGGCAGTGGGGGCCGCCCGAATTCTCGGCCACGTTGCCGCCGATAGTGCAGGCCTGCTGACTGGAAGGGTCGGGGGCGTAGTAGAGGTCGTGTTCGGCAACGGCCGTCGACAGGTCCAAATTAACGACGCCGGGCTCGACGACTGCGAGCCGGTTTGCCGGGTCAATCTCGATAATCCGGTTCATCCTCGTAAGCGAGAGCACCAGTCCGCCCTGCGTCGGTACCGCCCCGCCGCTCAGCCCGGTGCCAGCGCCCCGGGCAACAATCGGCACGCCGTGCTCCCTCGCAGTCGCCATCACCCCTGAAACCTCGTTCGTAGATGCCGGTAGCACCACCGCGGCGGGCATAGAACGATCCACCGAACCGTCGTATTCGAACACGATCAGACCGGCCGGTTCATGCACCACGTAGTCGTCACCGACGATCTTCTTCAGGTTTGCGACAAGCGCGCTGTCATTCATAAGGAGTTAGCCATGAGCGGTGGACCGGGCAGGTCCAGCCCATGATATGGGGAGCCGCCGGGCCGTCGCAATCGTATAATCTGGCGATGGAGAGACCCCTACTCCTGCTCATCAGGGCAGGCCTCATGTTGGTGCTGCTCGTCCCGCTGGTGGTGACGAGCGCGCCGCTGCCCAACACTTACTTCCCTTACATAGTGGGTAAAGCGCTGTACGGCCGCTTCGTCATTGAAGTCGTCTTCGGTCTATGGGTCATTTTGATCATCACCTACCCCAAGTACCGGCCGCCGAGGTCATGGGTACTGACTACGTTCGCCCTATTCCTCATGGGCAGCCTGATCGCCGCGCTCGCCGGTGTCAGCATAACCCGCAGCCTGTGGTCCACCTACGAGCGCATGCAGGGTGTTGTGGACCTTCTCCACTGGTTCGGGTTCGTGCTCGTCGCGGCATCGGTACTGCGGTCGTTCGCGTCGTGGCGGACATTCCTTAATGCCAACGTAGTGGTCAGCGTGGTCGTGGCGCTGTTGGGATTTAGTCAGCGATACGGCCACCTGCTATTTGACGAGCCGTTGCTCCCCTACCTGGTCAATCGTGATCGAATTGACATAACCCTGGGCAACCCCACCTTCGTCGGCGCGTACATGCTGGTGGCGTTACTCACGGCGTTAGCCCTCCTTGCCTACTCGTTCGAGCGCGCCAAACAGGGACCAGCAACAGCGGCAGCCCCAACGAGTCGGCGGCGGCGCAGGAGGCGTCAGCGCCAGCAGCAAACGCAGCAATTTAACAAAGAGTGGCTGTGGCGCGGCTTCTGGGTGCTCGCCGTGGCGCTCGACTTCGTCGTTTTGCTGATGGCCGGAGCCAGGGGTGCGCTCATAGGGCTCTCAGTGACCCTCGCGCTCGTCGCCATCGTTTTCATCATTAGGGCCGTGATGGCCGGCACACGCGAGGGATCGATTGCGGCCGCGCTCCGGTACCTGTTCACCGGCCCGACAATGTGGCTGAAGGCCGGCTCCGTGCTCGCCATGGTCCTGATACTCGCGGGCCTGTTAACTCTCGTACTGGCCCGCGACTCCGGGCCCGTGCAGCGATTGGCCGGGTCGAACCGTATGGTGGCGCAGCTTGCGGCATTTGGCACCGGTGAAGACAGCACCGCTACCCGGCTATACGCCGTGAGGATGGGCCTGGTCGGATTCGCCCAGCGACCCCTGGTCGGTTGGGGGCCGGAGAACTTCGCCGTCGCCTACGACCGCAACGTCGGTGCCGAGCGATTCTCCAATCAGGCGGAGTCTTACGACCAGGCCCACAACAAAGTCGTTGAAGAGCTGACCACCAAGGGCCTCGTGGGATTCGTGCCGTTCGCCACCATGTGGCTGCTGGTGGCGTGGGCGTACCTCAAGACACTGCGGCGTCCAGGAGGACGGGCCTGGCACTTCACCCTCATGATGGGCGCGGCCACATTGGGTTACTTCGTGCAGAACCTGTTTCTGTTCGACACGCCCGCAACCTCACTGCAGATATTTGTACTGATCGGGTTTGCCGCCGCGCTGGGCTCAAACCTCCAGCGCGACCCCGAACTCGTAGGGGAGTCCGCGGCTGAAGGGGAGGCCGGTGACGGGGCTGAAGACGTGAGTGGCGAAAGAGAAGTCCCGCTGTTCTCCGGGCTACCGAGCATCGGCCCCGACCACCCGTTGCGCGTTGGGGGGGCACCACTCCTGCGGCTTTGGAAGATGCCCGAGTTCAACGTTCCGTTGGCGTTCGGGGCAGTCGCATTGGCCGTCATCTTTCTGACGGCCCTCCCGTTCATCGCCTCCCAACGCGTAATCGACACCTTCTCGCCCACCCTGACGGTAAACCAGCGGCTGAACGCCTTTGCCCAGTCGATCAACACGTTCTCGGCTCTGGGCAACTACCCTCGCGTCCTGATGTTCGAGAGCCTCACGGAACGCTGGTCAACCATGACGCCCGGGGAGCAGCAGCAATCAATCCAGTTCGCCCTGGATGAATTCGACAACGGCATTGACGCCGAGCCCGAGCAGTGGAGAATCTACGTCGCGGCCTCCGTGTTTTTCCAGGTCGCGTCCGACTCGAACCCGCAGTTGCTCGACCTGGCACGGGAGTTAGTGGAAGAGTCCGTCAGGCTCGCGCCGGAGCGGGTCGAGACCATCTCTGCCCTGGCCAGGCAGTTCCTGTTCGAAGAGGATCTTCCCGGTGCCCAGGCCACAATCAATGGTTACCTGCGACTCAACCCTGAGTCCCGGTTCCTGTTGGACGGCCTGATAAGTGTGGCGTTCCCGGAGGGCGGAGCGGGCTGACCCCCGTAACCTAGAGGTTTCTAGCTCCCCGGGCTGTGCAACCAACCGGCGGCGACCGCGTCCGGCTGTGTGCAGAACCAGCGGTCCCCGACGGTCACGTCCACGATGACGGCTTCGTAGCCCGAGTCTCCCGGTGTGTAATAAACGCCCGCTCCGGTGGAGTGATCCGCCACGCCCTTAATCACCGGTTGGGGAGTGCCAGTATAGTCGCAAACAACAACCTGTTCCCCGCTTGGGCGTGAAGGTATCGTGCCGCCCCTGAACGGCTCTGTCTCGGCGGTAATGGGCGTGGGCGCCGACTCCGTCCTCCACACGCCCCGGCTCTGCGCCCTGGCCCGCTCTTGAGCCACTATGAGCCTGTCCCGGTACCTGAACTCACCGGGGAAACCGGACACGAAGGCGTGGCCGCTTGCCAGCAGAACCTCGTTGACCATCTCCCCGCCGACGTAGACGTACCGAAGGGCCCGACCCGAAGTGTCCGACTGGATCACGTCGATCTCCAGTTCTACCGTTCGACCCTCGACCAGGTGCCTGTTTTGCTCCACCGCGGCCGTGGCGCTGAGGTCTGGTATCTCGATCCCTAAGTACCGGACCTCGAAAGTCTCACCGTCATGACTGACCAGGATCGTTGAACCGTCAATCACTTGCTCCACCACTGCGGAGACCAGGAATTCGGACTGGACGCTGGGAGTGCCCGTTCCAGGTGCCGGCAGGGAACTCGTGCCGTCAGGCCCGGCGTTCCCGCAGGCGCCGGTCACCGCGGCCAGCGCAGTCAGCACGCCGAACAACGCGACGCTCGGGATCGTGGCGACCGATGATACCGATGAGAAGTTGGTCACTGGCCGTCAGTCTGGCAGCAGAACGCTCTGTATGACCTCGGCCACAATCGAGTTCTGGTACAAGCCCTCGGCGTCACCTGCGGTGAAATCGCCGAACGGATCGATCGTACCCGCTGAGGGGTCAGTAACCCGCCACAGCACGGTGAGCCCGCTCAGATCGTTGCCCTGGGCGTCCCGTGACGAGACGGCGAAGTGAATCGTCCGCCCTGGAACCACCGTCGCCAACTCGGGCTCAATAGTCACGAGGCTCAACCGTCCTGTGATGACCACCTCAATGAGCCGGGTGAGGCTGGTCGAGTCCGGCCCAGTCCCCTGTGTGGCGGTCACCTTCAGGGCTCTGGTGTAGATACCTGGTTCGCCGGTGAGACTCAGGGAACCGGCCTCTTCAATTTCTCCGATCGCCCCGTCCAGCGCCTCCCACACAAACGTGGTATCGGGCGTCGGAGTGCCGGACTCGTCGATGCCCTGGACGATCATCACCAGTCTCGATCCGACGGGGGCGACCAGCGTGCTGGGAACAACCCGAATTGCGGCCAGCGGCCTGATCGCTTCTTCGCCCAGCACGACGACTGAGGCGAAGTCACTGGCGCTGAGAATCTCTCCGCTCGCGCCCAGTGAGACCGCTTCAACTACGACCGCCTCGGTGAAAATCCCCGTATCTTTAGCTGCAGTAAACAGTCCGTTGCCGTCAATCGGACCCGCCTCCGGGTCGACCACGCTCCATTTGATCTGCGCGGTTCGCACAATCTGGCCCAGTGCATCCAGGGCGATCGCCGCCAGTTGGAGCTGGTCTCCGGGGTGTAGTCGGAATGTCTCCGGTAGCGCCTGGACCGCGAGGAAATCGTCCGATCCTGGAAGCTCGGTAACGGACACATCGACCGTCCTGGTGATCGTCTCGCCCTCCCAGACGGCGGTCACCGTCACCGAGCGCTCATAAGTGCCCTCGTCACCGAACACCGTCAGGTAGCCGAGCTGATTGATCCGGCCCAGTTCGGGCACATCGACCGACCACAGAATATTCACCTGCGGGATCAGCTGTCCGTTCACGTCGAACGCCGCCGCCCGCATCCGGTAGACCTCGTTTTTGGACACCGTAGTGCGTTCCGGAAACACGCTGACAGAGGCCAGTTTGCGCACGTTTGGTTCGCCCACCACAGTCACATCCACTGAAGAGGCAACCGACTGGATGCCCACCACGGAATTTCTTACCGCCGTCACCGTTACCGCGTCGCGATATGTCCCTGGTGCGGAGCCTGCCACCAGCCGACCACCGCCGCTAATTTGGCCCGCTCTGGGGTCGCTAACGCTCCAAATCAGCGTCAAGTCGTCAAACTCAAGGCCGACGCCGTCGAAGGCCGTCGCCGTAAGGGACGCAGAGGAACCGGCGTCGAGGACGATCTGAACGGGTTCCACGCTGAGCACGTCGATGGTGCGGACATCACCCGGTTCGCCGGTAACAAGGACAGAGGCCTGGGCCAGCAACCTGATCGTTTCCGTCTTGGGGGGAGTGGGTACGGTCGCCGCCGCCGGAACCGGGTCCGGGCCAACGCAAGCGACCGCCCCCATCGCTGCCACCACGGCCAGCAGCGGGGCCATGACAGCAAACAACGGTGCCCCGAGGGACGGCCTGGAACGCCGGCCCGGTGGTGAGGTCCGCAAAAAAATTGGCAAGGTCAACAAAGCCGACCGTCTAGAACTGTCGAACAAAGGGCTCAGTTTCTCGCCTTTACAGCGGTCGACGCGGTAAAAACAACCTCTAAGAGGATATCACTCGTCTGGGAAAACTCGAACCTCACTGTGGTATCCGTTCGCAGGGAAGGCTCAGACGAAGCCGAATCCAGGCTAAAGCCCTCGGGCGTTCGTAGTTCCACCGAGACTCCCCGGCGGGGAACGCCCGGCTGCTTTTACAGTAGCAACCTGTAAGTCACCCTGCCGTCTTCGAGGCGGAGTATCGAGTTCGGCAGATCGTAAACCAGCACGATATCCCGGCTCGTACCGGCCTCAATGGTGGTCAGTCCGGAAAAGACCGTCAGGCCCGCGCTGGCCGACAGCTCAGCCGTCTCCTGCCCCGGTATCCCGAACCCCGACTCCACCGAGACGCTGAGTTCCGGCAACGGCAATTCACTACTGGCCAGCAGCCGTATGCCTTCCGGCATCAAAACCCGCACGTAGTTCCAGTAGCAGGCGTTTTTCAGAGCGTTATAGTCGCTACCGCGAAAGCGCCACTGGGGCGCGCAGGGGGGCGATCCGGGCCCACTATGGTTCTGGTAGCTGAGTCTCAGACTGGCACGAGGGCTGCCCGGATCGGTGAGATCGACGGCGTAGGTCAGGTCTCGTTGAATGTTGCGATCCACCTTGCTCCAACCGACATTGGAGTCGAAGACCCCGAGGTAGTCGTGATCGACCGCCGCCAGCTCCCCACTCCAACCTTGCTCCCTGATGACCTCGGCTGCGGTCTCGTCGTTGAGTTGAATGAGCAAATCGCGCCTTTCCAACGCGCGAAGAGCGGCCGACGCCAGGTCCAGCAACTCCGACATGGTGCGGGGTTTGCTCAGCGAGTCGAAGAGGCCACGCACCACCAGGTCCGAATAAGCCGTTCCGTGCTCATCCGTGCCAAGCTCCATCAGGTTCAGGAAGTTCCGTGGGGTTATGGGCTCCCCCCCCCCCGTCCGGAGAGGCCACAGAGCCCAGCGCCCGGACCAGCTCCAGCATCCCCCACTGGTTCACGGCAATGACCCCATCTACGCTGCGCCGTTGACCGAGATTGAAAATGTCCTGCGCGGCGACCGCGCTGGTGGGGAAGTTGGGGTCCCAGGACACGTCGCGCATCAGCCACACCCAGCCGTTCATGTGCTCTTCCAGACCTGGGGGCCCGACCGGGTAGAGGTCGATGCGATCAAAGTCATCGACCCGAACCACGTCAAAATATTCCACCTGCTCAAGGGCTCCCAGCGACAAAGACGCCACCCACACCGCAGATACGAAGCCCCCGGTGGCTCGCAGCTCGTCCGCTGAAAGACCCAGAACAAGGTAGCTGCGTTCTCCGTCGGGGCCGAACAGCGAATCGCTGACCCGTGACAGTCCGGAAACCAACCCGAGGCCTTCGTGGAACGATCTGGCGGCGACGGCCAGGTCAGAGACCGCTCCCGTAAGCAGCTCGGAAGAGCCCTCTCGATCCAGCCGTTCCAGGTCGTCGGCCGCGTCGTCGGCGAGTTTGATGGCCGTATCGAGTCGTCTCAAGTCTTGTGCCACCAGGTCCAGCGCCGTTGCCAGTCCCGGTCCGCCCAGCAGCCCTTCGGCGTTACTTGAGGCAAGCTCGATAACCGGTCGCAAAACTTCAATTCCAACCCCGGCGGCCTCAGTCAATCCGCCAATTGACGACAGCAAGACACTCAGGACGGCCAGGTCGCTTTGTAGAGTCTCCAACTCGCCAATTTCATCGAGCATGCCGGTGATCCGCTCGATCAGGAGGCCGGCTTCGGAGGCATCCGCCTCGATAGTGCCGAGGACGAGGCTCAGTGCTCCAAAGTCAGGGAGGCCCAGGCCAGTGTCGTCGAGAATCGGTCCGATAATCGGTCGGGCCTGCTCGGCGATTCCCAGGGCGACATCGAGCAGTTCGGTCGTAGCCAGCCCAACCCTGGCAGCGGCCGCCATGCGATCTTCCACTTCGCCCATGCTCCCCAGTGCAGACCGCACCCCCAGCAGATTCAGGGCCACGCCCACTGAGTCCGCAGTCGGCCAGGTCCGGTCCAGATCGCCTCTCGCCCTGGTGAACTCGCCGATGGCCGCAAGCACGGCGGCCTCCGTGACCTCGAAAGAGTCCCCGGTAAACGCGGTGCCCACGGCGCTCGAGGCCACATTCATAGCCTCAGTGCCCGCGACCAGTGCTCGGGCGGTCTCCACGTCGGCCTTAGCACGAGTGGCGGCAAACTCCCACGAAGTCAGTTCTCGTTCTATTAGAGGCACCCACGAGAGGCCTTTGGACAGATGGCCAACCCATCGAAACGCGGTAGCGGCCCCCGAGATGTCCGAGGCCAGCGCGTCTAAATCACTACTCAGGTCGTTCAGCCCGCCCGAGCCCGGGCCGTAAAGCGAGGAGGGCGAGATAGACGAGAGCTCGTCGATACGGTCTTGCCCGTTGATCGACATCGGAATCATGTAGGCGGCTGAGGCCCAGATCGTCAGCCCGATAGCGAACACCGAGACGGCGAGAGGCAACTGCCAGCGCAGGTCGAGCGTTGAAGACATAGAGAAAATCGACGGCCAGACCGAGTCAAGTGATGACCCTGGACTAACGGGGGGCCGTGCTCCCCGAAAATTATACGTGTCGGGGAGTCGTCTGAGTTGCGGTCAATGTGCAATCCGGCCGGGCTGTAGACCGTGCGAAACCGCTTGACGATGCGCTGGAGGGGTCATATAGTCCAAATAATGCGTTCGGAACGTGAACATAGTATCGCTTCAGCCGTATCTCTACGTGAGCTACGGGTATTGGAAGAAGTCAGCCACCGGCCGGACGTAAGTCAGCGCCAGCTGGCCGACCGTCTAGGTGTAGCGTTGGGTGCCACAAACGTCCTGATCCGTCGTCTGGCCGACCAGGGCTACATTCGGGCGTCCAAGGTGGGTTGGCGACGCTGGTCCTACGCGATTACCGCCAGGGGTGTGTCGCACAAGGCCCTTCTCGCACAGGGAGTCGTCGAGCAATTCCTCAGCAGGTACAGCTCGTTCCGATCCATCGTCCAGGCTGAACTCGAACAGGCCGGCCTCACTCCCCGATCCCGGGTGGCCGTCGTCGGTTCAGAGGAGATGTCCGAGCTCATCTACCTGGCGGTCACCAACATGGGCGTCGAAAGCGTTTGTTTCTACTCAGTCCCAATGACGGTAGACGGGCCAATGACGCTGGAAAGGCCCGTGACGGTGGAAGGGCCGGAGGCCGACATCGGGTCCAGGCGCGAGTTGTTGGGAAGGCCGGTGCGGTCTCCCAGTGCCATTGGTGACGCCGTTGGGGCTGGGGAGCACGACGTGGTCGTCGTCGCCACGGCCGGGAACCCGGCGGCACTCATTGCGACGTTGATAAAAAGCGGGGTCGCCCGCGAGCATTTAGTGAACCTCTCCGGGGGCAGGGTTGGAGAATTGAGTGAAACGCCAGTTCCTTGACAAGCTAAAACAGCGCGAGGCGCTGGTCGTGGTCGTAGGCGTCGGTTACGTCGGCCTGCCGCTGGCGCTCGCCTTCGCCGAAGCGGGCCTGAAAGTCGTGGGCGTGGATCTGGACGCTGCCAGGGTAGAGGCTCTCAACGCCGGGATCAGCCACATCCCCGATGTCTCGGACGCCGCCCTGGCAAAAGCGGTGGAAGCCGACTCGCTGCGGGCCACAACCAGTTTTGAAGAACTCGCCGTGGCAGACGCCGTCATCATCTGTGTCCCCACGCCCCTGGCAAAGACGAGAGACCCGGACCTGTCGGCGGTTATATCGGCATGTGACGAGGTCGCCGCTCGCCTGCACCCCGGCATGGCAGTGGTATTGGAGAGCACCACCTATCCCGGTACTACCGAAGAAGTAATACTGCCGAAGCTCTCCGCGGCTTCCCCCAATGGTGCGCTTCGGGTAGGGGAGGACTTCTTCGTGGCCTTCTCGCCGGAGCGGATAGACCCCGGCCGCACCGACTACACCGTAAAAACCACACCCAAAGTGGTCGGTGGCACCACACCGGCCTGCACCGAGGTCGCCGTGGCGCTGTACAAGACCGCCATCGACACGGTCGTCCCGGTCTCCTCTCCGAAGGTCGCCGAAATGGTCAAGCTGTTGGAAAACACCTTCCGGGCCGTGAACATCGGCCTCGTTAACGAGGTCGCAATTATGTGCGACCACCTCGGCGTTGACGTCTGGGAGGTCATTGACGCCGCCGCCAGCAAGCCCTTCGGCTACGTTCCCTTCTACCCCGGACCCGGCCTGGGAGGACACTGCATCCCGATCGACCCTCACTACCTGTCCTGGAAGCTGCGGACCCTCAATTACGATGCCCGTTTCATCGACCTGGCGGCGCAGATAAACATGGGCATGCCCCAGTACGTGGTCGGGAAGGTCTCCGATGCCCTGAACCGGGCCGGTCGGCCCCTGAACGGATCACACGTCCTGCTCCTCGGCGCCGCATACAAGGCCGACGTATCCGACACACGGGAGTCTCCCAGCCTGGAGTTGATCTCCCACCTGCGGGCGGGCGGGGCAACCGTTGCGTACAACGACCCCTACGTGCCGCGCATAGACGTAGACGGGGTGGCAATGGAGTCGGTAGAACTCTCCGACGGGGAGTTGGCGGCGGCTGACTGCGTGGTTATCGCCACCAACCACTCCTCGTACGATTGGGCACGAATAGTGGAAAAGAGCAAACTGATAATGGACACGAGAAACGCGACCGGCGCAGTTGCCGCCGGCCGGGACAAGGTCGTGAAACTGTGACGTCTCCCAGTAGTGACATGGGCCGTAGTGGCGTGGGCGAAGCGGACGGCGGCAACACCGGTGGTGGGCGCCGCGTCCTGATCACCGGTGGTGCGGGCTTCATCGGCTCCCACCTTTCCGAGTTATTGCTGGCTCGCGGATACCGGGTGACGGCAATTGACGACGTGTCCACCGGCAGCCTGGCCAACGTTCAGCACCTCCAGGCGAACGACGAGTATTCGCTCGTTATCGACTCCATCACCAACGAAGTGGTGATGGACCGTCTCATGAGCGAGACAGATGTCGTGTTCCATCTCGCCGCGGCCGTGGGCGTCGACCTCATCGTCAACGACCCGGTGCGGGTCATAGAAACCAACGTACTGGGTACCCACGCCGTCCTCGATGCAGCCGGCCGGTATCGCAGTAAAGTGCTCGTGGCTTCGACCTCCGAGATATACGGCAAGAGCGAGTCTCCGCCCTTCGCCGAGGACGACGACAGGCTAATGGGGCCGACGACGAGGTCACGCTGGTCATACGCCGCCTCCAAGGCCGTTGACGAGTTTCTCGCCCTTGCCTACCACAAGCAAAAGGGCTTGCCGGTAACGATCTTTCGACTCTTTAACACGGTTGGCCCCCGGCAGACGGGGCAGTACGGAATGGTCGTGCCCAGGTTCGTAGAACAAGCCTTAAGCGGCGAAGCACTCACCGTCTACGGCGACGGCAACCAATCGCGGTGCTTCTGCGACGTCAGGGACGTCGTGAGGGCAATGGTCGGCCTGGCCGAGGCGGAAGAGGCGGTTGGGGAGGTCTTTAACATCGGCTCGGAGCGAGAGATCTCGATCATGGAGCTGGCCCGTGCGGTGCGGCGCATCGTGGGCGCCGACCTGGGTGCCGACGTGGGCGCCGAACCCGTGCTGGTGCCCTATGAGCAGGCCTACAGCCCGGGTTTCGAGGACATGATGAGGCGTGTGCCCGACACCGGCAGAATACGCGGCACGATCGGATGGAAGCCCGAGATCGACCTGGAAACCACCATCTCCGACGTCGCGACGCACCTGAGTAAAGCCTCTCCTCGCCGAACGGACACGGGCGTGCGCACAGTGGAGCGGGCGCCTACCGGTTGAGAGTCGTACACATAGTGGGCGCCCGGCCCAACTTCATGAAAATCGCCCCGGTCATCGACGCCCTGGGTGAAATGGGGGACGCCGACCAGACCCTGGTCCATACCGGCCAGCACTACGACGAAGCCATGTCACAGGTCTTCTTTCGAGACCTGGGACTTCGGGCGCCTGACATCAACTTGGGTATCGGTTCGGGCACCCACGCTGGCCAGACCGCGGGTGTAATGAGCGCCTGCGAGCCCGTATTGGCGGAAAAACGCCCCGACTGGGTCGTGGTGGTGGGCGACGTTAACTCCACGCTCGCCGCGGCCCTCACCGCGTCCAAGATGGGCATCCGCGTGGCCCACGTAGAGGCCGGACTACGGTCCTACGATCGCACCATGCCGGAAGAGCACAACAGGGTCGTGACCGACCACCTCGCCGACCTCCTCCTGACCCCTTCCAAAGACGCCGACGCCAACCTGGCCCGCGAAGGTATCGACTCCAATCGAATAAAGCTGGTGGGCAACGTCATGATCGACACCCTCGTGCGTCTCCTGCCCGTCGCACAGGATCGTTGGCCGGACATGTCACACCAGCTGGGACTCCAGCAGAGTTGCTATGCCCTGGTTACGCTTCACAGACCCTCCAACGTAGATGACCCGGCGACACTAAACGCAATCATGGCCGACCTGGCGATCATGGCCGAGTCCATGCCCGTCGTATTCCCGGTCCACCCCCGCACTCGCGGCAGGCTCGAATCGCTAGGAGCAGACGGCGTAAAAGGGCTGATAAGCCTGGTCGAGCCGCTCGGCTATCTCGACTTCTTGTCGCTTCAGGCCAACGCCAGGCTGGTCGTCACCGACTCCGGCGGACTGCAAGAAGAGACGACGCATCTGGGCGTGCGCTGCATCACCGTACGTGAGAGCACCGAACGGCCGATCACCATCGAGCGGGGCACCAACACTCTCGCTCCGCCGTCTCGGCTGAGAGAAGCTATCCAAAAGGCCCTGTCCGAGGCGGTGTCATCTGGTCCCTCCGATCCCCTGGGCATCGAGCATTGGGATGGTCGGGCGGGCGAACGGGTGGCCAGAGCCCTGTTCGAAGCCCCTCCCGTAGCATTGGGGAGCGGCTGAAATGTGCGGGCTCATCGGCGCGTTCTTAGCGCCCTCTAATGGCAGGATAGACCGGACGGCGCTGGAGCGCTCGGCCGACACGCTCGTCCACCGGGGCCCCGACGACTCCGGCGCCTTCGTGTCTGGGGACGGGCGCTACGGCGTCAGTTTCAGGCGTCTGAGCATCGTCGACCCGGCCGGAGGGCACCAGCCCATCGTCAGCTCGGACGGCGACATCTGCGTCACTGTAAACGGAGAAATCTACAATCATGCCGCCCTGCGGTCCGAGCTACAGGGCCTGGGCCACAGGTACCGCACCGCCTCGGACTCCGAGGCCGTCCTGCACGGCTACGAAGAGTGGGGCGACGCCGTGGTGGACCGGCTGCGTGGGATGTTCGCCCTGGCCGTCTACGATGGCCGCGCCCCCAATCGCCGCAGTGGCCGCAGCCGGGACGGCACAGGGCGTCTGTTGCTCGCCCGTGACCGTTTGGGGGTCAAGCCCCTCTACCATCGCTCCACGCCCAATGGCCTCATCTTCGCTTCCGAGATAAAGGCCCTTTTGGCGTGGCCCGGCGTCTCGGCGGAAGTAGACGACCAGGCGGTCGATCACTACCTCACGTTGTCGGCGACCCCGGCTCCCGGCACCATGTTCGCGGGGATATCAAAGCTTCGGCCCGGCGAATTGTTGACCGTGGACGCGGACGGAATCGTAAAAACCCGATCCTACTGGGACCCGACGACCGGTCGCATCGACCTGGATGATGCCTCTGAACAAGAAATTGCCACTCTAGTACGAGACGGCCTGCGCCAGTCCATAGACCTTCGAATGATGAGCGACGTGCCCTTCGGCGTCTTCCTCAGCGGCGGTCTCGACTCCAGCCTGAACGTGGCGATGATGAGCGAAATGATGGACAGGCCGGTGAACACCTTCTCCGTCTCACTGCAGGGCGACCCGGAGTCCAACGAAAACGAACATGCACGCCGTGTGGCGCGGCACTTCGGAACAAACCATCGAGAGGTCGAAGTCACCCCTGACCAGTTCGTAAAATTTTTGCCCCGGATGGTCCACCACCAGGACGAGCCGCTTGCCGACCCCGTCTGCGTGCCGCTGTACTACGTCAGCCAGTTAGCGAAAGACAGCGGCACCACCGTCGTGCAGGTCGGGGAGGGCGCGGACGAGCTATTCGCCGGTTACAACGGCTACGCGGTGATGAGCGATTTCCACAGTCGCGCCTTCGGGCCGTTCGCCCGCCTGCCGGGTCCCATCAAACGACTCGCCGCCTCCGTGTCGTCGCCGCTGATGCCCCGCCACCGGGCCGAGTATGTGCGCCGTGCTGCCGCGGACCAGGACCTGTTCTGGGGAGGCGCGGTAGTGTTCTCCGGCAGAGACAAGGCCGAACTTGTCCGCAACGGCGGCGCCGTCGACAGCAGCTATTGGGACGTCGTCGCCGGTTACTACGCCGAGTACGACCGGGCCAGGCCGGGAATGACCTTCCTCGACCGTGCCATCCATCTCGAACTGAGTCACAGGTTGCCGGAGCTATTGCTCATGCGCGTCGACAAAATGAGCATGGCTGCCTCGGTAGAGGCCAGGGTGCCCTTCTTGGATCACTCGCTGGTCGAGCTTGCTTTGTCCATCCCGTCCGCCCTCAAGTACAAAAACGGCCGCACCAAGCACATCCTCAAAGAGGCGGCCGCGCCCCTGTTGCCGTCCTACGTCATAGATCGGCCAAAAAAAGGCTTCTGCGGGGGTACCACCAACATGATCGGCCCAGCCGTCGCGGAGTACGCCGCGAGCGTCATTAACTCGTCCGAGTTTTTAGCGAGCCGACTGCACATGGACCGTGTCCACGAAGTCTTAGGCGAACATCGCACTGGCAAATCAAACCGGGGCGCCGAGGTATGGTCGCTGATGAACCTGGCCCTGTGGCACCGGGTGTGGATAGAGGGTCGCAACTCGTGAGGGCCACCGGATTTGCCCGGCTCGCCGGGCACTATTGGAGCACATTCGGTCCGTTCGGGGCCGCGGCCCTTGTGGGCGACCGCCTGGCCCGGCGCATCTTGCCGACCTGGGTTTACCGGCACACGTGGGGTGCAACGAAATACATAAGTCAAAGCGTTCAGAGAGACGTGATTCCGAAAGACACTGACGCCAAGGCGTTTCGCGCCCGGTTTCCAGAAAGCGTGCAGCAGACGATCAGCGCCGCCGACGAGGTTTTGGGACACCGATTCGACATCCTCGGCTCCGGCCCTACCGATTGGGGCGACCCGATCAACTGGCACGAGGACATCAAAAGCGGGCACACCTGGCCGACCGACTTCTACACCAGCTTAAGTCCCTCTATGGCCGATACCACCGGCGTAGACGTCAAGACGGCATGGGAGTTGAGCCGGCTCCATCATGGGATGGTGTTGGCCCAGGCCCACTTGCTGACGGGCGAAGAAAAATACCGGGCCGGGCTGGCCGGGCAGTGGGCGTCATGGCAGACGGCGAACCCGTTCGCTCTCGGCATCAACTGGACCTCCGCGATGGAGGCTTCCATACGGGCCGTAAATGTCATCTACGCCGTAGCCCTCGTTTCGGTCCGAGGGGGCGAGCGCAGCCCCCTGATCTCGCTTTCGAAGAGCATGCGAGAGCACGGTATTTTTATCGAGCGAAACCTGGAGGTAGGGGCAGGGGAAGTCGGGGCCGGGTCGTCCGGCCTGGTCACCGGCAACCACTACCTGGCCAACCTGTGCGGCCTCGCCTGCATCGGCCTGGCGCTACCCGAACTTTCCGAATCCGCCCGATGGGTTCGAGTCGGCCTGACCGGCCTGGAGCGTGAAGCCCGGCGTCAGGTATTACCGGACGGCCTGTTCTGGGAGGGTTCTACGAGCTACCACCGGCTGGCGTTGGAGTTGCTGCTCATCCCGGCACTGATGGCCCGCCGTATCCGCGCTGAAGTGGGGACGGCATATTGGGAGACGCTGGAAAGGATGTGCGAGGCCGTCATGCGCCTGACTGGCCCGGACGGCA
This sequence comes from Dehalococcoidia bacterium, assembly GCA_965250195.1. Taxonomy (GTDB): domain Bacteria; phylum Chloroflexota; class Dehalococcoidia; order Lucifugimonadales; family UBA2962; genus CAUZIR01. The sequence goes on along the minus strand of OZ252295.1, from coordinate 2,511,506 downwards.
CCGTCCCCCTCGTCGGCGACAACGACGACGGCCGCCTGCTCATAACGTCGGGATACCCGAACTGGCCGCGCACCGATCTCCGTTACCTCCTCGCAGTCGGGGCCGCACTCTTCACCCGGCCCGACATGAAAGCGGCCGCGGGTGAGGCCCCCCCGGAGCTGTTCTGGCTACTGGGCGAACAGGGCCTGCGGGATTACGATTCACTCCCGGCCGAGCCTGCCCGAGTAAATGCCCACGCCTTTGCCGAAGGTGGCCTGTGCGTGCTGCGTGGGGACCGCGACGGCGACTACGCGTTGCTGCGCAGCGGCGGAGCCGTACCCGGCGCCCCCACGGGCCACCTGCACAACGATGCCCTTTCCATAGATCTGTGGCTCGGGGGCGAGCGTGTGACTGTCGATCCAGGAACTCTGGCCTACACCTCAGATCAGGCTGCGCGGGACGGGCTGAGATCCGTTAGCTCGCACGCAACGGTGTCGCTGGACGGACGCGAGCCCAATCGCATGGTGCCCGGCTCGCCATTTGTGCTCCGGGTCGAATCAGAAGTTGAGTTGATAGAGTGCCGGTCCGACGATTCGGTTCGCACCGCGACGGCAAGGGCCAGTTGGCCCGGTGGCGGCAGCCACACACGGACCGTTTCGTACGATCGGCGCACAGGGGACTGGCGGGTAGAAGACGCCGTGACCGGAGCCCAAACGGCCGCCTGGTCCTGGCCGCTGGCCCCCGGCCGCGAGGCGCTCGGGGCTCAAGTGGAGGCCGATTTCCCGCTGACCGAATCCGTTGAAGAAAGCCGTATGTCCCCGTCGTATGGCGTATCAGTTCCGATACGGATCGTCAGGTATGAAGGCAAGATAGACGGGGAGGGCAGGGCGGTCTTCACCTTCCAAGCGTCTCGGGAACCGACCGGCAAAGCATCCGACCATTCTGCCACCGCAACAGCGGTGGGCGGCCGTGAGTGAGCACGTGAGCAAAAAGATCCTGTTCATGCACCATGGCGGCGGAATCGGCGGCGCCCCGGTCAGCCTCCTGCAAATGGCGGTACGGCTCGACAGGGCGAATTACACACCCAAGATCATCTTCTCGGGACTGGGCGCGATGATCGACCTGGCCGACCGGGCAGGCGTTGCCACCGGGGTGCTGCCCATGCGAGGGGTGTTCCAATATGGGGCACACGTGCCGATCAGGCCCCGTGCGCTGCTGCCCGCCCTCGTCGGTTTCCGGGGCACCGTTGCGGGGGCGAGAACCTTGCTGCGGGCCGAGCGACCGGACCTCGTCCATCTCAACACCTCGGCCCTTCTGCCCCTCGGCGTCGCCGCCCGGCGGGAGGGGATACCGATCGTCTGGCACGTCAGGGAGGTCGTGAACCCGGGCACGTTGATCGGCCGTCTACTAGCAAATAACATCGTGGAAATGGCGGACCGGGTGATCGCAGTTTCCGAGTACGTGGCCTCCGGCATGTCCTCGGACCGAAACGTGATGGTCATCCACAATTCAGTCGACCTGGATAGGTTCGACCCGGCGCAGGTGGATGGCTCCGAGATCAGGACCCGGCACGGGATCGATCAATCGGCCGTTGTCGTGGGTATACTGGGCTCCGTGCAGAATGTCAAAGGACATTTCGTGCTCGCCGGCGCCGCACGCATGCTGCTCACCAGGCACCCGAACATGGTGTTCATGGTCGTCGGTGGGGGAGCTCCCGAAGGTTATGGCCGGACCTGGAGAGGGCGTCTTAAGGTGGCGGTTGGCGCTCCCGCGGACAACGAAGAGAAGCTGCGCCGCATCCTCGTCCGTAACGGAACGGAAAAAGACTTCAGATTTTGCGGCTATCGTGCCGACGTGGCGCCCTATGTGGCTGCAATGGATATCGTCGCAGCACCGGCCCTGCTGCCGGAGGGATGCCCCAGGCCACTGCTGGAAGGCATGGCCATGGCACGCCCGGTGGTGGCCACCGATGTCGGCCCCAGCAGGGAGATTCTCGGGGAGGACACCGGCGTGTTATGCCGTCCGGGGAGCGCGGACTCTCTCGCCGACGCCATAGAGCGCCTGGTTTCGGACCCGGGTCTGCGGCGAGATATGGGCTCGGCCGGCCGCTCAAGAGCCGTGAAAAGTTTCGATCTGGAACGCCATGTCCGGGCGGTCACGGCCGTCTACGATTCGCTGTGGCCAGAGACTGTCGCACACCCGCTCGCGCGACCAGATTCAACACGGCGTCGTAGCCGCCCGTGAGTTCGCCGACCGCTTCCTTGTCGGCAATGTCCAGGCGCAGCCCCTTACGAGATAATTGGATGCCATAGACTGGTCAGTGTCCGGGCCTCTCTCCGACGTGAGAGCCGTCCCCGGTGCTGGCGATATCACAGGGAATAACGGTTTAGGTTAGGTGCACGTGAAAAGTCGTACAGACGCTAACACAGGGGCCGACGGGGTTTCAGTCGTAATCCCCGCCTTCAATGAAGAGGGAAGCGTCACGGAGGTCGTGGAGACGCTCTTAGCGGTCCTAAAAACCTCCGGTTTGGCCCACGAGGTACTGGTCATCGACGACGGCAGTTCAGACGACACCGCCGTCGTCGCCGAACGCGCCGGGGCGAGGGTCGTGCGGCACCGGGTCAACCGAGGATACGGGGCCGCGATCAAGTCCGGCATGAGCGCGGCGGCGCACGACCTCATCTGCATCACCGACGCTGACGGCACCTATCCCTCCGAGGCGATTCCCGCACTCGTCAAAGCCATTGGAGACGGTGCTGACATGGCCGTTGCCTCCCGCACTGGAGAACATGTCTCTATTCCGCTCATCAGACGGCCCGCCAAGTGGGTAATTCGTAAAATGGCAGAGGCCGTCGCGGGCATGTCCATTCCGGACATAAACTCCGGGTTGCGTGTGTTCAAACGCAGCCAGGCCCGCGCGTTTCTCGGTATTTTGCCGGATGGATTCTCCTTTACCACCACCATCACCCTGGCCCTGCTCACCAACGGCTACGAGGTCGACTATCAGCCGATCGACTACGGCAAAAGAGTGGGGCGCTCCAAGATTCGTCCCATCAGGGACACCTTCAACTTTGCCACGCTCATCTTGCGTATCGCCCTGTACTTCGCCCCCCTTAAATTCTTCCTGCCACTCAGCGCGTGTTTGCTCGCCGTTGCCGTGGCATGGGCGCTCGTGAGCAAGATCGTGCTGGGCACATTGGCCGACATCTCCAGCGTATTGCTCGTTGTCGCAGCCATACAGGTGGCGGTCGTCGGCCTGCTCGCCGAGATGATCAACCGCCGTCTGCCCGGCCGATACAAGGGCAGTTGATGGCTGGCAGCAGCGCACCCCGTGAAGCCTACGCTCGTCTGGCGCTGGATCAGCTACCGCGGCTGCTCGGAAACCTCGATCGTGATCCTTTCTCTCCCACCTACGGCTGTTTTCACCGGGACTACTGGCTGGAAAAGACCTCCGACTTCCCCGACGCGGTCCGGCAGTTCTCCGCCCACGCACTGGCTCTCGCGTATTCACATCCCATGCCGGGGAATGTCTACTTCGGTAACGCTAGAGTCCTGGCTTGGGCCGTGGCCGCGCTGGACTACTGGGCGAGCATCCAGCACCGGGACGGCAGCTTTGACGAGTTCTACCCGTACGAGAGGGGCTGGGTGGGCCCGTCGGCCTTCACCGCCTACTCCAGTGCCGAGGCCTTCGACCTGCTCCGTGACGACATGCCCGACGAGGTTGCCGCCCGTGTCACCGGCGCCCTGCGTAAAACGGCCCGGTTCGTCGGAGCCGGTGAATCCGAGCAGGACCACCTGGGTAATCACCACGCAATGGCCGCTCTAGCCGTGCATACGGTCGCCCGCGTACTCGGCGAAGAGCCGGCGTTTGAACCCGCCTACCAGCGCGTGTGGCAGGGCTTCCTGACCTACTACGACCGTGACGAGGGCTGGTGCAGGGAGTATGACGGACCTGACCCCGGTTACCTCTCGGCGGTCGTGTCGTTCCTGGGCAAGATCTACTCCCACCGGCCCGGCCCGGAGCTTAAAGAGGTCATCGACGGCGCCATCCGCACCTGCGCCCACTTCCTCTACCCTGACGGCGGTTACGCGGGAACCCTTGGCAGCCGCAACACCCTGCATTTCTACCCGCACGGCTTCGAGCTGATGGCCCCCGTCAACCCTCTCGCGGCCGCCGTCGCCGAAAAGGCGCTGGCGTCCATCGACCGGGGCGGCCTGGTGCCCCCTCCGATCATGTCCGACCGCTACGTCGTGTACAGGGTGCCCGAGTACATGCTGGCGTACCTCGACCACGGCGCCAGGCCCGACGCGCTGCCCCCGTTGCCCTCAGGGACTCCCGGTCAACGTACCGTCTTGGCGCGAGCGGGTGTCGCATCTCGCACGGACGGGCGCCTGTACACCGTGGCGAACATGGCAAAAGGCGGCCCGGTAAAGGTATTTGACCGCGAGCAGGGCCGCTCGCTGCTCAACGACGCCGGGCTGATCGGCCGTCTCGGCAATGGCCGAACCTTCACCACCCAGTGGATCGATGCGGACAATAAAGTGTCCATCGAAGATGACCTGTGGTCAGTAGAGGGCGTCGCGGGCTACGTCCCCTCTTCGAAAGTGTTCACGCCGCTCAAGGGCCTCATCTTCCGGGCCTTAATGGTCGCGGTCGGCTGGCACCCCGGCCTCTCGCACATGGCCAAGGGTCGGATCAGGAAGACGCTCATCCTGGCCCGAAAGCGGGCGCCGGTGCGCTTCTCCCGCTCGCTTGCCTTCGACGGAGACTCGGTGACTGTCACCGACGCCGTGACCCTGTTATCGGGTGGGCGAGTAGCGAGCCTGCGCATCGGTGGCGAGTTCCACGTCCGTTACGTGCCCCAGAGCCGATACTTCCAGCCACATGAGCTGGAAGACGGGGCTCGCTACCTCACCGATTCCGAGTTGGAAACGCTCGACAACGACCGCCGTCTGACGATAGAGAGAGTGGTCTCGGCTTGACGGACGAGCGTTGGTTGCTGGAGCTGATTAGATGAGGGTTCTGCTCCGGAACTGGCCCCGGTTGCTCGGTGTGGCGCTGGTGGCGGTCTTGCTCGTCAGAGCCGACCTGACAGGCGTTTCGCAGACGCTCCGGGACGCGCATATCGGCGGGCTGATCGTCGCCTTCGTTCTGCTGTTGCCGATGATCTTGCTCAAGTCCATCCGCTGGCAGTTCATCCTGTCGGCCCAGGGAGTTCGCATAGGTACGTTGTCGGCCTACCTCTCCTACTGGGGCAGTGTGTTCCTGGGGGTCGTAACGCCGGGAAGGGCGGGAGAGTTCGCCCGGGTTTTCTACGTCACCAAGGAGCACGGTGTTTCACGCGCACTGGCGTTCTCCAGCGTCCTGGCCGACCGGCTGTTCGACATCTACCTGCTTCTCGTCATCGGGGCGCTCGCCCTGGCTGCGATCACCGGCGGAGGCGTGCAGGTGGTGGTGGTGGTCGCGATCATACTGGGAGCGGCCGTGCCGTTGGCGGCCGTCCTGAGCGATACGGTGTTCGGCTGGTTCGAGGCTCCCGTTCGGTGGGCGCGCGCACGCGTCCCGAGGCTTCCCTGGCGTCTGTACGACCTCCTCGTCGAAGTCCGAACCGGCCTGAGGTCGGTCAATCGCACGGCGATGTTCGCTTCATCGTTGCTTACATTCGCATCGTACGCGCTCTTTCTCACGCAGTCGTACCTGGTCGCGCGCGCCATCGGGCTCGACGTCGGGTTTATCACGGTCGGCCTTTTGATCGCCCTTGGAAGCCTGGTGGCGATACTGCCGATCTCGATTTCCGGCCTGGGCACGAGGGACGCGGTGTTCGTCGCCTATCTCGGCACCGAGGGAGTCTCCGGTGAGGCCGCCCTGGGCTTCTCCATCCTCGTCTTCATCGTCTTGGCTCTCGGGGGCGGCCTGCTGGGGGCCATGGCATGGCTCGTCAAGCCGGTGCGGCTAAGCTCGTTGAAGTCGTGAGACGACTGCGAAAGCTCGCCGAGAGCCGGGTCGGGATAGTCGGAATGACCATCGCCGTCGCCTGGGCCGCGATCGTCTTCGGCTTTTTCTTCTCTTTCAAGGCGCGGGAAATGTGGCCCAAGGTGGTCGAGGTCTTCGGGGGCGGCTGAGGTGTTCATCGTTGACCTGTTGGTGGCCGGGCTGGTGGCCGCATCCGCCTGGGGACTCGGCCGCATCCTGCTGAAACTGACGGGATTGGTCCCGAGCGGCCGTTCGACCCGTGTCGTCTTGTCGGCCGGCCTCGGTTTCGGTGTGCTCGTCTGCCTGCAGATGGCGCTGGGCTTCGCCGGTGCCTTCGACCGGCCGGTGGCCTGGGGCGTGCTCGGCGGGATGGCGCTCGTGGGTCTGGTCGGCGTTGCTCTCTGGCGGCCGCAGCGGCCGTCGCTCGACATCCGGGGTCTATCTTTTACCCGGGACTGGCTGTACCTCGGCGTCGCCGTGGCGATCGGGGTCTACGCGGTCGGCTACCTGATCGTGGCCCTGGCGCCCACGCTGGAGGGCGACTCTATCGCTGGCTATCTCGTGACGGCGCGGGACTATGCCCGCGAGGGCGCCATCGTGCCGGTCGAGTACGCCTACAACAACGTCTTTCCGGCCAACGGTCAGATGCTCTCGACCTTCGGTTACCTGCTCAGGGGCCAGATCGCCGCCCAACTGATCCTTGTTTGGACCATGGGTGTACTTGCGGCCGCCGTCGTGTACGCCATCGGCCGGACGTGGCTCTCCCGTCGGGCCGCTCTCGTCGGCGTCGTGCTGTGGTATGCCATGACCTCGGTTGCGGTTTTGGCGGCGTCCGGGAAGATAGACCTCGCCTGGGCGGCGTTCGACCTGCTCTCCCTGCTTGCCTTCAGTCACTGGTACTTCGCCGCCAAGGGCCGCCGTGACTGGTGCTGGCTGGCGATGGCGGGCCTGTTCTTGGGGCTGGCAGGCGGCGTCAAGCAGGCCAGTGTCTTCACCGCTGGCGCCATGGCAATCGGTATCGCATATCGGTTGGTCTCGGACAGGAATGCCAGCGCCAGGGACTGGGTGCTCGCCTACGTGCCGCTGGCGCTGCTGGCCGTCCCCGCCGTGATCTGGGTGGCCCGGGCGCTGGCGCTTACCGACTCGCCCGGCTTCACCGGGGCGAACCTCAACAACGACAGCGGTGTGGGAGGCTTTTTCAAGGCGATCTGGGACATGTCCATGCTGGGCAACACCGTCGGTGACGAGGGTACGAACGGCAAGTCGATAGGCCCGACGATGCTGGCCACGATCCCCCTAGTCGCCGTCATGCGCAGGGTGGACCGTCGGGTGTGGCACATGCTCGCATTTGCGCTGCTGATGGTGATCGTGTGGTTTTTCGCCGTGCAAAGGGCCCGTCACCTCCTGCCCGCGCTCGGCGTGCTGGCGCTGGTCGCGGGCTACGCCGTCGCTCTCATGATCGAGCGCCGGGCCCTGGTCGGACGCGTGCTCGCAGTGGTTCTGCTGGCCGCCTTGGCCGTCAACTTCGCGTCCTGGGGCTGGGTGAATTTCGTGTCGCTCGATACCGTCGGCAGAGCCTTCAACATAAAGAGCGACGAGGAGTTCTTTGAGGCGAATCTTCCCAAATTCGAGCGATATCCGAACGCCGCCGTGGTGAGGTTCTTCCGGGACGAAGCGCCCGAGTCGGCCGTGGTGGCGAGCCCGGCCGCGTCCAACGGGCTCTACCTGGATCGACCGCTATACTTCGGATGGACCCACACGGAGACGCGGGTGGCGGACCCGGTCCAGTTCATGGTCATGCTCCGAGCCGCCGGCATTACCCACGTATACGTGAACGACTTCTGGGTCGATGAAAGGAACCAGCACGAGGCCTGGCTGGTGAGGCCGGACTTCCAGAACCAATTCCTGACCCGGCTGTTGTGTAGTGAAGGTCAATGCGTCTACAAGCTGAAGTGATGCGGCGAGCACTGCGACGGCTGGCCGCATCCGGCTCCCGCGCGCGGCGGGCCTCGCGGGCCGCGGTCGTCGCCTGGCTGATCGGGGTTCCGGTATATTTCTACATCGATTTGCTTGTCGAGCGCTTCGACACGATTAAATCGACGTTATCTAACCTGGCGGACATATTCGAGTGAGTGGTGTGTCAGCCAAGCACCTATCCAGCGAGGTTTCCCTTTGATTGATCGTTTGCCATCGACCCTGCAGGACCGACTTGATCGGCTCGCCGCCGACACTTATTACAGGATGGTTCGCTTGTTGCGGCCCGTGATGAGCCGCCTGGGCATCCTGTCTTATCTGGAGGGCAGGCGCGACAGTCCGACCCTGTTCTATCTCAGGACCATCTTTTCGATATGGGATGCGGAGGACCTGGTCCACCTCGATTTGCCGTGGTGGACTTTCGATTCGGCCCGGGCGGTGGAGCGTTATCTTCAGAGTCTGGACGGGAAAGCCGTGGTGTTCGAATTTGGCGGCGGCGCCAGCACGGCCTGGCTTGCAGCTCGGTGCGCCCGTGTGTACAGCCTAGATCACGACCCCAAGTGGACCCGCATCACATCCGAGCTGTGCAGTAGATACGAAAACGTCACTTACTTGACGCGCGAACCCGAGTCGGACTCCGCCGAAAAGGACGATGCGTTCGGTTCGGTCAAGCCGGGTTATAGAGACGTCACGTTCAAGCGATACGTTGAGTCGATCCAATCGGTCCAAGATCGCTTCGACCTGGTGGTGATTGACGGCAGATGCAGGTCGCAAAGCCTGCTCGCCGCTGTGGCGAAGATCAAGGACGATGGCGTCATCGTCTTCGACGACAGCAAAAGGGCACGGTACTGGCCGGCGTTCGACAAGAGCGGGCTTGAGGTCAGAAGGTACAAGGGGCGCTCGCCGGGGATTCCAAACCTCAACGAGACCTCTATTCTCGCCACCAGCCTCGAATCGTCGTTGGGCCGGTCCCGCGGCTAGCGGCACGCCGACGAAGACCGACCCACTATGGATCATCTCGGTAACATAGGCTTGGTGGCCGCGATGGTCGTCGCCGGGAGCGGCGTCGGTCTGCTACTGCTCCGCGGCCTCCCGTTGGGTGGCTCGGGCCAGCTTCAGGAGGCACTGATCGCCTCGGGTTTGGGTCTGGGCCTGATCGGCTATGTCCCGTTCGTCCTCGCGCTCGGCCAGGGCCTCAACACGCCTACGTTGCTCGCCACGTTCCTCGTCGCCATAGCAGTCGGGATCGTCGGGTGGGTCGGATTCCTACGAGCCGAGGGTGTCCGATGGCCGCCCGACGCCCCGGGCCGGATTTGGCGCGGTCTCGGTCCCGTCGGGCTGTTGCTGATCGGCTTCATTGCGCTCATGGCGCTTATCAACATGCTGGCCGCCATGGCACCTGTGATCGGCGTCGACGAGCTGCAATACCGGGTGCGCCTGCCGAAGATCTACCTTGACAATGGCGGGTTCCTATATCTGCCGTCGATAGACGTGCACCAGCAGCCGCAACAGGTGCAGATGCTGCAGATGTGGGTGATGGGTCTGGGTACCGATTCGGCAACGCAGCTACTGCAGTGGGCGATGGGCCTGGTACTGGTGGCCGCGGTGGTCGATCTGGCCCGCCGTTTTGTGCCACTCACCGCCGCCATGGCGGCGGGGGTGGTCTTCTACGGCGTCAGCGACGTGGTGGTGCTATCCGCGAGGGCCGCGCCCGACCTGGCCAACGGCCTGTTCCTCTTCCTCGCGTTCGTAGCATTCGTCCGGTGGATGGACACTGAGGATGACTGGTGGCTGCTGGTGGTCGGGATCCTGTCTGGGTTATTCGCCGCCGGGTCGAGGCTGCCCGGCATGTACGGGGCCGTCGGGCTGGCCGCCCTCGCGGTGCTATATGCCTGGCGAAGGCCGGGAGGAGGGCCGGTCCGAGTGATCGGCGCCGGTGCGATAGTCGGGTTGGTCGCCTTCATCATGGTCGTCCCTTGGTATGCGAAGTCATGGGCGTACACGGGTAACCCGTTCTGGCCCTTCCTCGACTCCATTTTTGGGGCCAAGGACTATAACGCGTCGGCCAGCGCCTATCTCGTCGGCGTCCAAGAAAGGGCTGTTGGTCCCTGGCACTCGGCATCGAGGATATTGGCGTCTCCGTGGGACCTGACGTTCAATCCGAAGAAGTTCCGCAGCGGGGTGATGGCTCCGTTCATACTGGCGGCGATACCTCTGCTGGCATTCGTCCGAGTCGACCGGCGGATCTGGTACATGGCCGCGGGAGTGGTTACGACCGGGGCGCTGTGGTACTGGACGTTCGTGAGGCTGCGATCGTTCATCCCGGTGATCGCCGTCATGGTCGTGATCGCAGCGTACCTGATCTGGACGCTATGGCGCTCCGGCGAGCTACCGCGGCTGGCCCGGGTGGCGCTCGGCGCTGTCATGGTCGTCTCGTTGGGGCTGTGGATGCTGTTCGCGCTTGGAACTGCGGTCAGATTTCACACGGACTCGGTGGTGGCGACACTGACCGGTGAGGACGACGACGAGTTCCTCGCTCAGCGCCTGGCCAAGAACGACATGCACTTCGCTTGGTACCTCGATTACCAGGTTTTGAATGAAACGCTGCCGGAGGGAAGCTCGCTGCTGATATGGGAGAGCCGTGGCTACTACCTGGATTTCGAGACGAAACAATACTACTTCGTAGCTAGAAAGGACCCGTTCCCGGAGGGTATGAAGGAGCCTGAGTACGTTAGGGCCAGGGTCGAAGAGTTGGGCAGTGACTACGTCGTGCTTTGGCCGGAGGTGCAGTATGTCACTCGGTACCCGCCCGGCCGATGGCTCGAGGACAGTCTGCACGACCTGTGCGGAGGCGTGTGGCCGGTGGTATATCTAAGCGAGGAGATGATGGTATGCGAGGTGATGCGCTAAAGCGATGAACGACCATCCAGTCGTGATTGCGGAAGGGAACCGGCTGGCCCTTACCGTTGGCTTACCGGTGTTCAACGAGGTCGACGCGATACAGTCGACGGTCGTCGCAGTTCGTGACGTCTGCGAAAGCATGGACGTGACTTACGAGATCATCGCGGTCGATGACGGCTCCGATGACGGCAGTTGGGAGGTCTTGGACGAATTGGCCTCGGAGATGGGAAGCGTGCTGACGGTAATTCGTCACCCTTACAACCTCGGTAACGGGGCTTCGGTCAAGACCGCTATTCGAGCGGCGCGGGGCGAGGCGCTGGTGCTGATGGACGCGGACGGCCAGCACAACCCCGTCGACATCCCCAGGCTGTACGAGCGCATCGGCCCGTACGACCTCGTCGTCGGTGCCCGCACGACAAAGACGAAGGGCGATTGGCCTCGTCGCTTCGCCAATCTGGCGTTCGAGGCGCTGGCGTCCTACCTCACCGACTTCAAAATCAAAGACCTGACCTCCGGGTTCCGGGCCTTCAAGACCGAGCTAGTGCTGGGCTTCGTACACCTTCTGCCGAATAGGTTTTCTTACCCCACCACCTCCACCATGGCCTTCATAAAGGCGGGTTACACGGTAGATTTCGTCACGTCAGAGGCTGCCCGCAGGTCGGGCAAAAGCAAGCTTCGCCCCGCGCGAGACGGCGTCCGATTCCTCATCATCATCGGCAAAATGGTCATGCTCTTCGAGCCCATGCGCGTCTTTTTCCCGGTCGCGGCAATCCTGCTCATGCTGTCGGTCGCCTCGTTCGCGTTCACCGTCATCGACGTGAACCGCTTGCACATACCGAACTCCGCCTTGTTCCTGGCCGTCTCGGCCGTCATCGTGTTCCTCATCGGCATGGTGGCCGCACAGGTGGCTGAGTTGAGGATCTCGCTGGGCTCTCGCCGCCGCTGACGGTGGAGCCGACCACGCCCGCCCCGGTTCGCCCCATGCTGGTTCGTTTCATAAAAGACAACTGGAGGCCGCTGGTGTTTTCGGCCTGGGCGATGGGCGTGCTGGTGGCGTTCCTGCGCCAGTTCTCCGCCTCTCTCGAGGCGATCCGCGACGTCCTTAGCCGCATCTCCGGCGGAGGCTGAACCGAGTGGCCTCGGACATCCTCGTAGCACTCCTTTTCAACCTCGGACTCTTCGTCTTCAGCTACGGCGTGGGCCGCCCACTTGTGGCCGCTTTTGGTCCGGACGGCCCGACAAGCCTTCGGACCTTGGACCGTTCACTAATCTCCCTGGCGCTGGGCTTCGGCGCCGTAACGGCCGTGTACCTGTTCATAGGGCTCGGCGACTCGCTAACCGAGCCTGCGGCCTGGGCCGTGTACGCCGTCGCCGGTACGATAACACTCGCCCAGTACAGGGCCCTGTACGAGGAGGCGCGGGGACTCGTGGGCTATCTGCGACGGCTGCGGCCGCCCGTCTGGGCGATGGCTCTGATGGCCGTGATCGCGATCCATGCGTTTTTGAACCTCGTCGGCGCGATGGCCCCGCCCAGCATGGCCGACCCGCTGCGGCATCACCTCGCGGCCCCCGCCTACTACGGAGATGTCGGAGGCTTCCCCTTCGTGCCCGTGATCTTTTGGAACCTGCCCGGTTTCTTGCACGTCGGTTACACCGTCGAGTTGCTCGTGGCCAGCGACATCGCCCCGGCGGTGACGCACTTTACCTTTTCTCTCCTGACCGCCACTGCCGTATTCGTGCTCGGCCGCCGTTTCGCGGGCTGGCGGGTGGGACTGATTTCGGCCGCCATCTTTTATTCGCTGCCCACGACCACCGAGCTGGCTGCCGCCCCCATGGTCGAGATGGGCGCAGCGTTCTTCGCGGTGCTGTCCGTCTACGCGCTTCTCACCGCCGGGAAAGCGACGGACATGCGTTGGATTCTTCTGGCCGGCCTGCTCGGCGGCCTCGCCGGTGCGACCAAGCACTGGGCGTTGATGGCGGGCCCGGCCGGACTTGCAGTGATACTGGTGGTGCAGGGAACCGGGGTCTTGCAGCGCCCGCGGCGAACTGCGCTCTCGCTTGCCGTCTTTTCGCTCGCCTTCGGGTTCGTTCTGGGCCCCTGGCTCATCCGTAACTTCATCGCCACGGGAGACCCGTTGTGGCCCGTCGGTTACCAGGTCTTCCACGGCGACATGTGGACCGACTGGCACTTCGACAAGTTCTCCGCCTGGGAAGCCGGCCCGGGCAAGTCGGTGGTCGATTTCATACTTGGTCCGTGGAACCTCACCAACGACGTTGGCCTGTTTACGCAAGAACGTGGGCCGCTCAGCGGTGCGCTGCTGACCCCCATCCTGCTCATATTCATCCCTGCCGCCTGGCTATTCGGGCCTGCCCGGTCGCGAGCGGCCCCTAACAGAGCGGTTGGCGGTCTACTCGCCGCCCTCGCGGCGTTCGTCATGTTGACATACGTTGTGTGGTTCGCCGGGTACCAACAGCCGAGGTACATCCAGGTCATCCATCCATTCCTAGCTGTAGTGGCGGGCGTGGGCGTGGGCGTGGTGGCTGGAATGGGTCGGCGCTGGTTCACGCTGGCTGGCCGGGGACTAATGGCGGCCTCTCTCGTCGGTACTCTGGGAGTCGGAATTGCATTCAATTCCGGGTTCTTCCCCGTTGTGTTCGGGGCCGAGTCCAAGGAGGAGTTCATCGAAGCCAAAGTCTCGAATATCGCCTCCGTTCTGTGGGTGAATCAGAATCTCTCGGACAATGCGAAGGTGCTCGTGATGGGACTCGCCGGCTGGTACTACCTCGACCGTGATTGGCTGGTGGGTTATTCGGCCTACCAGGGCTACCTCGCCTACCATGAGATGACCGTTCCGGGCGATCTGAAAACCAAATTGAGAGAGCTTGGGGTTACACATGTGCTGGTCCAGGGCACGACCGACGCACAGCCGACCCTTCTCGGCTGGGCCGCCCGAGTTGGCGGACCCGGCTACGGGGAACGGACTCTAATCGAGCTCGTGGAAGAGTTGCGGTCAGCGCCGGCGACGCCGAGCGACTTCGAGGCGAGGCCGTTCGTTCTCCTGGCGGGCCTGGAGACGGACGGCCAACTGGACCTGGTTCATCTGGGTGAGGAAGAGGTCATAAACAGCCGCACGTTCGGGGGTACGGAAACAGTGGAGTTCCTGGTTTACGAACTGGTCGAGCGCGAAAATTGAGCGGCTCCTACGTCTTCCTCTACGGGCCTACGTGGGACGCGCCGTCACAGGTCAGTAAGCACCACCTCGCACGGCACTGGGCGGCCCGTGGTGACACGGTCCTCTACGTCGAATCGCAATTTCACCCAATGTCACTCATCACCAGGCGGTCTGAGGTAGGACGCATGTGGCGCCGTTTCTCGAAAGGGCCCGTTGAACTGGTCGACAATCTGTGGGTCCAGGCCTACCCGTCCCTCGTGCCATATCGTTCCGGAGTGCCATTCGCCGACTCGGCCGTCGCACGCTGGGCCAACCAGATGGTGCCCAAATTGCGTATCAGGTCCGCGGCTCGTCGAGCGGGCATCAAGAAACCAATCGTGGTCGTGGGCACGGCGACCGCGCTGCCGCTCGTGGCCCGCCTCGATCCTGCTCTCGTCGTCTACCACTGCAGCGACGACTACGCCAGCCAGCCAAACTTTCCGAAATCGTTCCGCAGCCTTGAACGGGAGTTAACGGACCTGGCCGACCTGGTCATCTGCACGGCCGAGGAGCTGCGCCGGGTAAAGGCGCCCCTGAACCCCAACACGCACGCCGTCACCAACGGCGCGGAGGTTGAGCACTTCATCGCCACGCAGAGCCCTACAACTGGCATCGCCCCGGAGATCGCGGGCCTGCCCGGCCCCGTCATCGGCTACATCGGCACCGTCTTCGAATGGGTAGACGTGGCCATGCTGGCGCGCGCGGCACGAGAGCGCCCCGAATGGAACTTCGTGTTCGTCGGCCCCATCGCCACCGATGTCAGCGCCATAAAAAACCTGCGAAACGTCCACCTACTCGGCCCCCGGCCGTACGCGGACCTGCCCGGCTACCTCAAGGGCTTTGACGTCGCCACCGTGCCGTTCGTTGTACACGACGTGACCCTCAGAGCCAGCCCCGTAAAATTTTACGAATACCTCGCCTCTGGGATACCCGTGGTGGCCACCCGGCTGCCCGACCTGGCCCGATTCGAAGGCATGACGGAACTTTACACCGGCTACGATCAGTTCCTCACCGCACTGGACCGGGCCGTAGCCGACAGGTCCGACAAGCGGCGCGATGCTCGTATGAACGAGGCTAAGGCGAATTCTTGGGGCGCCAGGTTCGCCCAGATCGACGGGCTCATAGACGACGCGCTCGCCCGGCGGGCCGGAACGGGCACGTCCGGTGCCTGAAGATTCCATGGGCGTGTTGCACGTAGCCCAGACCTTCGGCCTTTACGATGCCGGGGGCCGGACAGGCCACATCGCACCCTTGGCAGCTGAATTGGTGAGGCGTGGTCTCGACGTGTCGGTGGTCGCCGCCGCGTATCCGCCGCACAGCCCGCATGGGAGCGCATCGGTCGGCGACGGTTCGGGCGCCTTCCCCGTGACCTACCTACCCAGCGGTCTTCGCTTTCGCACGCTGACCATCAACGCGGGCGCCAGGGCGCACTTCGACGAACGAATTCGCGCCGTCGATCTCGTGCACATACACGGCCTCTACGACCTGCTCGGTCCGGCCGCCGCCGCCGTTTGCCGGGAACGCCGGGTTCCGTACATCGTGGAAACAATGGGAATGTTCAGGCCGGTCGCCGGGGGAGCGCTGCGAAAGCGAGCTTTCATCCGCCTGTTCGGGCGGTCGATGATACGAGGCGCGGCCCGCTTCGTCGTCACCTCCGGCCGCGAGGCCGACGACCTCGTTAACGGCGGTATCCACAAAGACCGAATAGACGTTCGGCACAACGGTGTCGAGCCGGTCGTGATTTCTCCAGAGGCCGGGCCCGCTTTCCGGGCGGCGCACGGCATTGGCCCGAAAACCCGCTTCGTGCTCTTTCTGGGCCGTATAACCCCGGTGAAAAACATTGAGCTACTGCTCGCCGCCTTCGCTGGCCTGGCCGTGCCGGATGCCGTTCTGGTAATCGCTGGTCCCGCCGAGGGATCCCGATACCTCGAGCGTTTGCGTTACATAGTCCGATCCTCAAACCTCGGGGACCGTGTGAAGTTCATCGGCCCCATCTACGGTGAAGAAAAAACTGCCGCACTGAGCGAAGCGACCACACTCATCCTGCCTTCAGTGAACGAGAACTTCGGCACGGTCGCCGTCGAAGCGATGGCGGCGGGCACCCCGGCCGTCGTAACCGAAACCTGCGGAGTCGCCGAGCACCTGCGCGACGGTGGGGGTCTGGTGGTAGGCTTGAACGCCGATGACATGCGGGTCGCGATAGACAGCCTGTTGGCTGACGACAAGGTTTGGTCGGAGATGGGCGAACGGGCGAAGGTAATCGCCTCTGGCCTGAGCTGGGAAGAGGCGGCTAGGTTAACGAACGAGATGTACGAGCAGATATTGAGGGATTGATGGAGTCCGCGTTTGTACGTCCTCGGCCTTAATGCGTACCACGGCGACGCCTCGGCGGCCATCGTTCGCGACGGCCAGCTGCTGGCCGCGGTCGAAGAAGAGCGCTTTACTCGGGTAAAACATACGGCCGGCTTCCCATCCAACGCGGTCCGATACTGCCTGGAGTTCGCCGGAATCTCGATGGAAGCGGTCGACCACATCGTCGTGCCTCGAAAGCGATCCGCACAGCTGCTGAGGAAGGCGCTCTGGGCGGCCAGGTTCCCCCGCTTTGCCTTGGGCCGCGCAAATGCATGGCGCAGTTTTTCCAACGTGCAGGACGCTCTCGCGGAGTCTACCGGCCTGTCGGCCCCCGAGATAAACGCGAAATTGCACTTCGTAGAACACCACATCGCCCACGCCGCCAGCGCCTATTATTGCTCCCCGTTCGATGAGGCCACCGTCCTGTCGCTGGACGGCCTCGGAGACTTCGCGAGCATGCTCTGGGGCAGGGCGGCGGGGGACGGCGTGGACGTCGGCGGCCGGGTCCTGTTCCCGCACTCACTCGGCCTCTACTACACGGCGGTCACCCAGTACCTGGGGTTTCCCAAGTACGGCGACGAGTACAAAGTCATGGGCCTCGCGCCCTACGGAGAGCCAATCTACGGTGACGTCTTCGACCGCATCGTCCGACCGAACGGCAAACTGGGATTCGAACTGGGGATGGATTACTTTCGGCACCACAAGGTCGGCCCGGAGGTCTCATGGCGGTCGGGCGAGCCCAAAATGCTCACCCTGTTCGGCCGGGGCCTGGTCGATGCCCTGGGTCCGGCGCGCGACCCCGCAGAGCCATTAGAACAGCGCCACTACGACATCGCCGCTACCCTGCAAGACCGTCTTGAGACGGTCGTCTACGACCTGGTCGGCGAACTTGCGGAGCGCACCGGGTCGAAGAACCTCGCCTACGCGGGAGGCGTCGCCTTCAACTGCGTCGCCAACGGCCGCATACTCGAGCGCACGCCCTTTGAACACCTGTACGTACAGCCTGCTGCGGGCGACGCGGGTCTGGCCGTCGGAGGCGCCCTGTACGCCTATCACTCCATACTCGGCCGACCCAGGACCGGTTTCGCCATGGACCACGCCTACTGGGGTCCGGAGTATCCCGTGCACCGCATGAAAGCGGCTCTCGACGCTGAGGGCCTGGGGTTCGAAGAACTCTCCGAAGACGACCTCGTCAGGTCTGCCGCACGTCACATCGCCGATGGACACGTGCTGGGCTGGTACCAGGGGCGGTCCGAGTGGGGGCCCCGAGCTTTAGGCAATCGGAGCATCGTGGTGGACCCGCGCCGAGCCGACATGAAGGACATACTGAACGCCCGGGTGAAGCACCGGGAGGCCTTCCGGCCATTCTCCCCGTCGATTTTGGCGGAGCGGGCAGGTGAGTGGTTCGAAAATGATTACCCCTCACCGTTCATGCAGATGACCTACCAGGTACGGAAAGACAGGCGGGAGGCCATCCCGGCTACCACCCATATTGATGGCTCGGGTCGGCTGCAGTCCGTCACGGCGGACGCCAACCCGCTGTACCACGGCCTGATCCGCGAGTTCGAACGGATCACCGGAGTCCCGGTCTTGCTCAACACCTCGTTCAACGACAACGAGCCCATCGTAAATACTCCTGAAGAGGCGGTCGCCAGCTTCCTGCGCACCAGGATGGACGCATTGGCCCTCGGTCCGTTTCTGGTCACCCGCCGTTGAGGGTGCTTCTGATCAACCAGTACTACCCCCCGGACACCAGCGCCACGGCGACTGTGGCGGCGGCGATTGCGCAAACATTGGCCGGGCAGTCAGAAGTAACCGTGCTCGCCGGTCGTCCGTCCTACGCCCCCACCGAAGAGCACGGCTACTACCTGACCAGGAGCGAGAACGCTGATGGTGTCGCCGTTGAGCGGGTCGGTTCCACCGGGTTCGACCGCTCGTCACCGCTCGGCCGCCTGGCCAACTACGTCACCTACCTGCTGCTCATGCTCTTCAGAGCCCTGACGCTCTCGCCGAGGCCCGACGTCGTAGTCGTAATGACCGACCCGCCCGTCGTAGCCATCGTCGCTGCCGTGGTGTGCAGGATCATGGGCGTGCCCTTCGTATACACAGTTCAGGACTTGCACCCCGACATGGCCGTCGCCGCGGGCATCCCCATACCCAAACCGATGGCTGGCCTGTGGGATCGGGCACACCGTTGGGCCCTGCTACGGGCGCGAAAGGTCGTAGTGCTCGGCGCCGACATGGCAAGGCGCATCGAGGCCAAGGGCGTCGCCCCCGCCAATGTCGTCGTCGTCCGCACCGGTTCAGTCCCGTTGCCCGAACCGGAGACCGACGGCTCGGCCATTCGCAGCCTGATAAGGGACGGCTTCGACTTTGTCGCACTGCACGCCGGCAACCTCGGTCACTCCGTTGACTTCGCCGCGCTCGCCGATGCGGCCCGCGAATTGGACCCGAGCATCGGCATAGTCATGGTCGGAGCCGGGGCCAGGCGTGAAGAGTTGCAACGCTCGGCGGCGGACATCCCGAATCTTCGGTTCCTGGACTACTTCCCCGCCGCCGAGCTTCGTCACGTGCTGGAGGCGGGCGACCTCCACATCGTCTCCATCAAACCCGGTCTTGAGGGCCTGGTCGTCCCCAGCAAGCTATATTCGAGCCTTTCCGCCGGTCGTCCCGTCCTCGCGGCCGCGCCTGCCGGTTCCGACGTCGCCGTCATCGTCGGCGCCGAGGGATGCGGCGTCGCGGTCGAGCCATCCGATGCCCGTGGCATCGCTGACGCGATCAGCGAGTTGGCCCGTGACCCGGCGCGGCTAAAGGCGATGGGTGCGGCATCTGCTAATGCGTCCCTGAAGTACGCTCGCGACCGTGAACTGGCAAAGCTGGTTGCGTTGGTCGAAAAGGCCGCCGAGACCGGTGACAGCACTAAAGACCGTGAGGTGAGCTGAGTGGGAGTTCGGTACAAGCGTCCGATGGACCTGGCCATTCTAATAGGGGCCCACGTAGCTTTGGCCCCAGTTTGGCTGGCTCTGTGGACGTTAATTCCGCTGATGATCTGGATGGAGGACCGGGGTCCGATCTTCTACGGCCAGCCCAGGGCGGGCAGGGGAGGGACGAGCTTTTCCTATCGCAAATTCCGCACAATGGTCGTCGATGCCGACAAGATCGGTCCCGTCTGGACCACGGACGATGACCTTCGTGTCACGCGCACTGGCCGATTGCTGCGGCGAACCGCGATGGACGAGCTGCCCGGCCTGCTCTCCATCTGGAAGGGCGACATGAGCCTGGTCGGTCCCCGCGCGCTGCCTTACGAAGAGCAGCGCTTGTTGGAGGACCAGATACCCGGTTTCAGCGACAGGCTGGCGGTGACTCCCGGCCTGACCGGCCTGTCACAGGTTTACAACCCGGACGATGAAAACAACCTCAAGCTGGAGCTGGACAGGCGCTACGCCGCCACGATGAGCCCCTGGCTGGACGTCAAGCTAATCGTGCTTTCGGTAGTCAACACGCTGCGCGGCCGTTGGGACACCCGCTCGGCAAAAGACACCGCCCCCGGGCCACAGGAGCAGGGAGACCCCGACCCGTAGCCAGACGACGCCAGCGGACCTAATCGACCAGCTGCTCTGCCAGTATTGCCGGGTCCGTCGTCGGCATCATGCAGGCGTAGTTCTCGCACACATAGGCCGTGGACGCGCCATCAATGGACTTCCGGGCCTCTGCCAGGGGTAGTTTGGCCAAGTCGCCGTTGCCGCTGACGCCCATCACCACCCGGTTCGGCAGGTAGTGCCTGTACACCTCTCTCAGCAGGGCCTGGGTGGCCGTATCGTCAGGCTCACCGACGATCACTACTTCACGGGTCGTACCGAGATAGAAGTCCAGAGTGCTGAGCCAATGACCGGCGCCGGCCGGCACCCGCACCATCAGCTCCCGTGCCGATCGCAGGCTCTCGGTCGCCACCCGATGCATCTCCGAATCCCCCGTGTAGATGGCGAGCCGCAGCAGCACCGCGCAGGCGGCTGAGCTGCCGGAGGGGATGGCGTTGTCGGAGATGTCCCTCGGCCGAACGACAAGTTGCTCGTGGTCGGAGCCCGTATCGTAAAACTGGCCGGTGGCTCGGTCCCAGAACAGCTCGACCATCGACTTTCCGAGATCGATGGCTTCGGCGAGCCAGCGAGGCTCGAGCGTCGCCTCGTGCAGCGCCAGCAGGCCGTCCGATAGGAAGGCGTAGTCCTCGAGGTAACCGTTCAGCTTGGCCGTGCCGTCCTTGTAGGTGCGCAGTAGCCGCCCGTCTCGCCGTAACGTCGTCAAAAGCTTGTCGGCACATCGCCTGGCGGCGTCTGCGTACCCGGGGTTATCCAGCACTGCGGACGCCTCTGCCAGGGACGCGACCATGAGGCCGTTCCAGGCCGTCAGCACCTTGTCATCGGTGGCGGGCGGCACTCGCTTGGCGCGGGCCTCGTAAAGCCTGGCCTTCGCCCCCGCCACAAATGCTTCGACGGCCGCCCGGTCCCCCTTGAGCGCCGTTCGGAGACCGTCGGTGTAGTTGAGGATAGAGGCACCTTCGAAATTCCCACCATCGGTCACGTCGAAGTACGCCGCCATCCTCCGGCCGTCATCCGATCCCAGCACTTCCTCCAACTCGGGCGGACTCCAGACGAAGAACTTCCCTTCGACGCCTTCGCTGTCGGCGTCCTGGGCGGAGTAGAAGACGCCCTCAGGTGTCGTCATCTCCCGCAGCACATAGCGAATCGTCTCGTCAACCACGCGCCGGTACGCCGGATCGCCGGTGACCTGGTACGCGTGCGTATAGAGTCGGACCAGCAGGGCGTTGTCGTACAGCATCTTTTCGAAGTGGGGAACCAGCCATCGTTCGTCCGTCGAGTAGCGGTGAAAGCCACCTCCGGCCTGGTCGTAAATGCCGCCCTCGGCCATTGCGTCAAGCGCTGTGGTGACGATGCCGAGCGCATCGTCGTGGCCAGAGCGCACGTGATACCGCAGCAGGAACTCGTAGATCATCGGCTGAGGGAACTTTGGCGCGCCGGACAGACCGCCAAGATCCCGGTCGGTCTGCGCGGCCAAACTGGCGTAGGCCGAGCTCAGATCTGCCTCGTGCAGCGCCTCTGGTGACGGGCTGGCGAGCGTAGCCTGCCGAATCTGATTAAGCAGTTGATCCGTCGCGGTCGCGAGGTCGGTGTTTTGGTTCAGGTAAGCATCTGAAACAGCGGTTAGTACTCTTGGGAATCCGGGCATTCCACCCCTGTCCACCGGTGGAAAGTAGGTTCCGCCGTGAAACGGCCTGCCGTCCGGCATGAGAAATACCGTCAGCGGCCAGCCACCATGGCCGGCAAGGGCTTGGACGGCCGACATGTAGATGGAATCGATGTCCGGACGCTCCTCCCGGTCGACCTTGATCGAGACGAAGTCGCGGTTCATCTGCGCCGCGATCTCCTCGCTCTCGAACGACTCGCGCTCCATGACGTGGCACCAGTGGCAGGCGGAGTAGCCGATGCTCAGCAGTATTGGCTTGTTTTGATCACGCGCCAGCCTGAGAGCTTCTTGACCCCAGGGAAACCAGTCCACCGGGTTGTCCTTGTGCTGAAGCAGGTACGGGCTGGTCTCCTGAGCCAATCGGTTGGGCAAGTCTGTGCTCCTTCGGTGTTTTTGGCTTCAGGGAGCCACTGCCAGAGTGGACACGATTCCAGAGACGAGGTTCGCCACGCGTATTGCGTGGTTATTGGTGTCGGCGATGAGCATGAGGTCACCGGCGATTGAGAGACCGCCCGGCTCGTTGAACTGCGCCTCTTCGCCTTCTCCGTCGCGCAGCCCCGGCTCTCCCGTCCCAAACAGCGTCGTTACCTGGCCGGTGGCCAGCTCGAGCCGCTTGATCTTGTTGTTGTAGGTGTCGGTCAGGTAGAGAAATCCACCGGCCAGGTCGACGCCAAGTGGGTGCTGCAGCCGAGCGCTCTTGCCCATGCCGTCCACGTCCCCGAACGAAAACAGGTCCTCGCCGACTATCGTGGAGACGGCTCCTCCTGTGTCGGTGTCTGCCGTGCGTATCGAACTGGTCTCGCTGTCGGCGAAGTACAGCCGTTCCGAATCGCTGACGATGCCGCTGGGCTGCGCCAGCTGTGCCATCTGGAGCGGTCCGTCGACGATATTTTCTCGCCCGCTGCCCGCGTGCGGGACGATTCGGCCAGACAAGAGGTCCAGACGCCACAGCTGGTGAAAGCCGGCCATGGCGATATACAACGCGCAATCGCCCTCGTCAGGGACAAGGGCCACGTCCCAGGGCGACTTGATCGCGGTCGTGGTGCCCGGCCCACCCCGATTGAACATAGGAGCCGGCTCTCCCGTGCCGGCGAGCGTCTCCACCCGCTTCCCGGCCAGATCGACCCTCCTGATGGCGTGGTTCTTGGTGTCTGCCACGTACAGCGCGTCTCCGTCCAGGGCCACGCCCTGCGGGTCGCGAAAGCGACTGGAGGCGAAATCGCCGTCCGCCAGGCCCGCCTCGCCCGAGCCCACCACGGCCCGTACCGTGCCGTCCAGCCCGGCCAATATGAGCCGATGGTGGTTGGAGTCGGCGATGATCAGCGTGTCCGACGGCTGGTGAGCAAGAGCCTTCCCGGGGAAAGACAGCGGTCCGTCCGCCATCCTCTCCCGCTCCAGCGTGAAGTGCAGGGGAGTGCGGTCGATGAGCCCTCGTCCGTCGAAGTCGGAGATGATGTTGGAGATGACCCCGTCCAGCGCCTCGACGTCGAACTCACCCTCGTGCTTGCCCAGCACGTTTCCGTCCGGGCCCACGAACATGAACGTCGGCCATGCGCGTACGCCCCAGCGGCGCCAGACATCGAAGTCCGAGTCGTTGACCACGGGGTGGCCGATGTCGTAGCGCAGGACCGCCTGGCGCACGTTGTCCACTGCCTTTTCTTGCGTGAACTTGGCCGAGTGGACGCCGACGACGGCCAGCTCGTCTCTGTACTTGTCTTCCAGTCTCCGCAACTGCGGAAATGCGTGCATGCAGTTGATTCAGCAGTAGGTCCAGAAGTCGAGGACCACCAGCTTGCCCCGCAGCTCCTCCATGGTTAGGGGGTGGTCGGTGTTGAGCCAGTCCATCCCCTCGGGGAAATCCGGCGCCCGTGTGGCCGTGCTCTCGGTCATAGACTCTCCTTTGTCGGAGGCGTCGCGGGCATCGCGACCGCGACCGCCTGGAAGGCTTCCCGTTGCCACCCGTCGGGTGGGGCGTTGAAGCTACTGTACCCGTCTTTACGCCGACCGGTCGGACATCGGTGCTCATTCTTCGTATGTCGGCCGTCCGGCCGAGTTATAGACTTGGCCTCGTCTGAGCCATGTACACGTCCCAACCCAAACGGTGCCCCAGGCGCTCCCTGGCCCGCTCCCGATGACCCCGCCTTTCATCGCCGGTCTGCCCGGGCCCGGTGAGCGGTCCGGCTGGCCATGGACGGAGGCGCCGCCTCCGTCCGACGTTGTCGACGCCCCGACCGTGACCGTCGTGACGCCCTCTCTTAACCAGGGGCGCTTTTTGGAAGAGACGATGCGCTCCGTCCTGCTGCAGGGCTACCCCGATCTGGAGTACATCGTGCTGGACGGCGGCAGCACCGACAACAGCCGCTCGATCCTTGAGCGCTACGACCCCTTCTTGTCGCACTGGGAGAGCGGGCCCGACGCGGGCCAGTCGGACGCCTTGAACCGGGGCTTCCAACGAGCCAGCGGGGAATTCATCGGATGGGTCAATTCCGACGACATTCTGTCGCCCGGCGCGATCGGGGCATCGGTGGCAGCTCTAAGTGCCTCTCCCGAAGCCGGTTTCTCCTACGGCGACTGGGCGGTGATCGATGCCGAGAGCCGGGTGACAGGACACGAGACGCCGCCCGATGTGACCAATTCCGGTTTGCTGGCGAGAATGCAGAGCTACGTCGCCCAGCCAACCCTGTTTTTCCGCAAGTCGGCTCTCGATGAAGCGGGTCTGCTGGACCCCGACCTGCACCTGATAATGGACTTCGATCTGCTGCTGCGTCTTACGGCCCGGTTCGAGGGCATCCGGGCGGCGGGCGAGATCGCCCGGTTCAGGCTGCACCCCGATGCCAAGACTCCAAACCACCAGACCAGGGCATGGGAGGAGCGAGGCAGGGTGGTGCGCCGCTTTCTCGACGGGGCCGACGCGCCCTCAGAAGCCAGGAGTAAACGCGGCAGGTTGCTGGCCGCCTACCATCGCCAGGCTGCCCTGTACGGGCTCAGGACCGGTCGGCCACAATGGCTCCTAAGCCACGCCGTCAGGTCCCTGCTCAAACATCCAGAGCAGGTCCTGGAACGGCGCCTGTGGGGCGCGGCCTTGCGCGGCAGGCGATGAATCGCATACGACGACGCGTGGAGGTCAGAGATGACTGCAAACCGAAATATTCGCATCGAGGCGCTGACTCGGCGGGAATTTCGAGAGGGTCGGGAGCGGGGCCATTACCGTGCCGTCATACTGGCACTGGGCAGCCTGGAGCAGCACCTCGAGCACCTCGCCGTCGCCCAGGACATCACCTCCTCATTGCTCGTGGCCGAGCGGGCGGCCGATTTGATGTACCCCGACGTGCTGGTGGCTGCACCGATCGCCGTGGGCGTCTCCGAGCACCACATGCAGTGGGGACCGACGGTCAGCGTAAGCCCGCAGGCGTGGCTCTCGGTCGTCTACGACGCCACCGAGAGCCTTGTCCGGCACGGCGTCGCCAAGGTTTTGTTGCTCAACGGCCACGGCGGCAATATGGCCCCGGCCGAGGGCGTGATGGAGCAGTGGCGCTACCGCCTGGCCGGGTCCTGGACAGATGCGGGCAGACAGGAGTTTGCGGACGCTCACGACCACAGCCAATACGTGGGCGCGTTGGAGTCGGCGGCCGCACGCGAGTTGGACGTTCGGTTCCACAGCTACTGGGATCTCATATTAGACGAAGTCCGGGCGGCCACGATGGTGTCGAAAGGTCCCCGGCCATGCCGGGGAGTTCGAGACCGCTATAGCGATGCACGCATTTCCACAAGATGTCGGGGCCGGTGCGATAGAGGCGTCACGCGAGCCGTCACTGGCCGCGGCCGATGCCGACAAGGGCCGCCGCCTGCTGGGTGCGGCCATAGACGGCACGGCCGAGGTCCTGCGGGCGATGCTGGCCGACTAGACTCGGTCGTCGACGGGGTGTATCGACGGAGTGTAAGGAGAGACAGACAGTGAACGAACCGTTGGACATGCAAAAACAGGCGGGCAAGGTGCTCGGGCACGTCGCCGGCTACGTGGGCCTAAGGACCATTGAGATCGGACTGAAGCACGGGCTCTTCCAGGCTCTCGCCAGCCACGCTGTCGGGTTAACTCCAGAACAGTTGGCGAAAGAAAAGTCGATCGACGAGTTCTACGCCAGCGTCTGGTGCCGCGCCGCCTACGCCGCCGAGATATTGGACATGGCCAGCTCCGGCCGCTACGTCCTGGCGCCCGGCATGGAACGACTGCTTCTGGACGGGGACTTCCCCGGCTACATAGGGGCGATACCCGAGGTCATGGTGCAGCCCGAGATGTTCGACCACTTCTCGGACCGGCTGCCCACCGGTGAGCGCACCTGGTGCGATCGTGTCGGCCCCGAATGGATCGCCGCCGTGAGCGGGACCGGTAGGTCGTTCTACACCCGCCTGGTGCCGTCCGGCCTGGAGCGTGTGCCGGGGCTGGTCGATCGGTTGGGCGCCGGCGCCTCCATCATTGACCTGGCGTGTGGAGCGGGCATCGGCCTGGCCCGCCTGGCCAGGGCGTTCCCGGACGCAGCCGTCGTCGGCCTCGACGGCGATGCCTACTCCCTCAACCTGGCCACCAGGCTGATGACCTCCGAAGGGGTTGTCGACCGTATGCGATTGGTCGAAAGCTCGCTGGAGGACCTGGACGAAACGGACCGCTACGATCTGGCGATCAACAACATCTCGATGCACGAGTGCCGGGGCATCGACAGGGCCGCCGCCAACGTTTACGAGGCGCTCAGGCCGGGCGGCACCTTCGTCATCTCCGACTTCGCGTTTCCCGACTCCGAGGAGGGCCTGCGTACCGTGCCCGGCAGGATAATGACCGGCATCCAGTTCTTCGAGGCCCAGATAGACGACCAGCTGCTCTCGGTCGAGGACTACCTCTCGCTCCTAGGCAAGCACGGGTTCAGGGAGGTGGGCTCGTTCCTCATCACCCCGGTCCACGCAGTGATACACGGGCGCAAGTAGCCTGCGGGCGACCAGACGAGAACCGAGCCGGATGAGAATCGGGCCGAACGAGAGTTGGCCCGAACGGAAGTCGAATTGGTACCCCTAGTCTTACCGAAGACAGAACCTTTGAGTGGGTCGTGGCGCTACGAACCTGGGAGGTCGCTCGTTAGCCGAGCTGTATTTCCTACAGAAGGGGCGAGCTACAGGCTACCATAGCGCCTTCGAGCCTGGAACCACTCTGGATTTGCTAGGTAACCTTCCGCTCTCTAGGGGTGGCCCCATCGAACCCCAGGCCGACAAGAACTAGTGTTTGACAATGGAGCTCTTCGACACTGACTCCCTATGAGGATCATCCGGGAAGGAGAATCCCCCCGTTTATGCCTCTGGTGGTCTATCAGCGATCCCATCAATATACGAACATTATCCTGCAAAGTTACAGTAATGACAATAGGAAACTAGCTGCAATGCCATGTAGGTGTCGATCTTGGATGAGTATCCAGGTCTCCTCCCCGAAGTCCTCGTACAGTTGCATCTGGACGCAGCGGAAACGCCAGCCGGAGCTCTATGGCGATTCGGGTCTCTCGTGTATGCCCTCTGGCAGCGGGTACAGATGTCGAACCGGCTCCACTCGTCGTGGCACCTACTCGCTTTCTTCTTTTTCGCCAACCTGCCGACTACGGGCGCGGTAGTAGTCACTGGCGACCTTTTGGCGGATGGCTTCCGGGTCACCGTCAAGAATGAATCGGGCCATTTCCCTCCAGTCGAAGGACGCGGACTCATTGGCCATTAGGCGAAAGACCGGCTCCAATTGCTGGCCGCTTGCCCGCGATTTGGATCAAGGACCCCGCAGTATGCGGTCCCCATGGTGGTGGTCCACGCCGTGCTTTGACCTCCTCCCGCTCTTCGCTGCTCACAGTGTCCTGGGATGAACGAGGCTCTGGTATGTTCGGCGGGGGAGATGGCGTAGGTTTTGAGGGTGGTGGTGGCGTTTTGAGCCCTAGGCGAGATTTGAGGGTGGTGGTGGCGTTTTGAGCCCTAGGCGAGAAGTGCTCCCGCCAGTGTCATGGCCGAGGGAAAACCATATAGGTGACTGCATCCCGGGAGCTACCTTGCTCTGGGAGTGGCCCGCCCCTCTCGAAGGCAATCGGGACAGATTGCAGCAGACCCGCGGGGGTTGACCATCCAACTTAAGTTCCTGCACAGGGCTGTCATGGACACCGGCAAAGCGTGGGAGAGATATCCATTCAGCTTGAGGATCCTAATGCCAATCGTGCCTCTAGTCGTTTCGTCTCACCATTCGCAGCACCTTTCGGACGACGATTGTCACGTCGTAAGTCAGGGATCTGGGCGAACTATTAAACACCCATAGCGCCGCTATACGCGCGGCCGTAGTTAGGGCACGAGCTGTGGAATCGAGCGAGCTATGCAGCCAACGCACCGCCGTGGCTACCCCTCGTGCCGTCGTTGTCGGCAGACTGTCGGCTCCCCAAAAGAACCTCGTCCAGCTCCACTTACGTTGCACCCCGGCTACTACGATGCCTCCGGTGATTGCGCCAATCGCCATACCCCCGATGGCTACGAGCGCCAGGGCCATCGCAGAGAGTTGTGGGCCACGATCATTCGTCACCGAGGGCGTCGGCCCGGCGGTCTCTGCCGTGTGCTCGGCCGTCGACGTATCGCCGAATTCAACAAGGTCGGACCTCGTGGTCCTGTCGCGGCCGACGTCGAGGTCTGTCAGGTGGACGAGGTCACGCAGCGCTACGGGGATGGGGCCGGTGAGCCGGTTACCACCGAGGTCGAGGACTGTCAACTCGGTCAGGTCATCCCATGCTGCGGGGATGGGGCCGGTGAGCCGGTTGCCGCCGAGGTGAAGCTCGGTCAGGTCCGTCAGGTCCCCCAGCTCGGGAGGGAGGGGACCACTCAGCCCATTCGCACTCAAGCTGAGAACCGTCAGGTTGATGAGGTTGCCAAACTCGGCGGGGATGGGACCACTGAAGCGGTTGCCGCCGAGGTGAAGCTCGGTCAGGTCTGTCAGGTCCCCCAGCTCGGGAGGGAGGGGACCACTCAGCCCATTCGTACTCAAGCTGAGAACCGTCAGGTTGATGAGGTTGCCAAACTCGGCGGGGATGGGACCACTGAAGCGGTTGCCGCCGAGGTGAAGCTCGGTCAGGTCTGTCAGGTCCCCCAGCTCGGGAGGGAGCGGACCGGTGAGCGCGTTGTTGCTGAGGCTCAGGACTGTGAGGCCAGTGAGATTGGCCAGTTGGAGCGGGATGGAGCCGCTGAGCTCGTTGCCCTCGATGCTAAGGTTTGTCAGGTCGGTGAGGTTGCCCAATTGCGGAGGGATCGCACCGCTCAGTTCATTGTTGCCGAGCGTGAGGATCGTCAGGCTTGTGAGAGTACCTAACTCCATCGGGATGGGGCCGCCGAGCAGGTTGTCGCTCAACGTCAACTCCCTCACGTCGGTCAGGCCGCCCAGTTGGTGAGGAATCGCGCCGCTCAGTTCGTTGTTGTTGAGCGTGAGGACCGTCAGGTGTATGAGTTCACCCAACTCCACCGGGATGGGGCCCATGAGCATGTTGTCGCTCAGTGTCAGCTCCCTAAGATTCGTGAGGTGCCCCAGTTCGGGGGGGATGACGCCACTCAGCTCATTGTTGCCCAGTGTGAGTTCCCTCAGGTCCGTGAGGTTGCCCAGTTGGTGAGGAATCGCGCCGCTCAGCCCGTTGTTGTTGAGCGTGAGGATCGTCAGGTCGGTGAGGTCGCCTAACTCCACCGGGATGGGGCCGTCGAGCTCATTGTTGCCCAGTGTGAGCTCCCTCAGGTCCGTGAGGTCGCCCAGTTGGTGAGGAATCGCGCCGCTCAGTTCGTTATTGTTGAGCGTGAGGATCGTCAGGTCGGTGAGGTCGCCCAGTTGGTGAGGAATCGCGCCGCTCAGCTCGTTGCTGTGCAGGCTGAGGACCGTCAGGTCTATGAGGCCCCCCAGCTCAGCGGGGATGCGGCCGCTCAGCTCGTTGCTGTAGAGGTAGAGGAGCGTCAGGTCGGTGAGGTTGCCTAGCGATGCTGGGATCGGGCCGCTGAGCTCGTTGGCGTAGAGAGAGAGATGTGTCAGAGCGGTCAGGTCGCCCAGCGATGCTGGGATCGGGCCGGTGAGCTCGTTGCTGTGCAGGTTGAGGAGCGAGAGGTTGGTGAGGTTGCCGAGCTCAGGAGGAATGGAGCCAGTGAGCTCGTTGCCTTGAAGCTGGAGATTCGTCAGGGCGGCCAGGTCCCCCAGCTCTGCCGGGATCGGGCCAGTGAGCTCGTTGCTGTGCAGGCTGAGGACCGTCAGGTCTATGAGGCCCCCCAGCTCAGCGGGGATGCGGCCGCTCAGCTCGTTGCTGTAGAGGTAGAGGAGCGTCAGGTCGGTGAGGTTGCCTAGCGATGCTGGGATCGGGCCGCTGAGCTCGTTGGCGTAGAGAGAGAGATGTGTCAGAGCGGTCAGGTCGCCCAGCGATGCTGGGATCGGGCCGGTGAGCTCGTTGCTGTGCAGGTTGAGGAGCGAGAGGTTGGTGAGGTTGCCGAGCTCAGGAGGAATGGAGCCAGTGAGCTCGTTGCCTTGAAGCTGGAGATTCGTCAGGGCGGCCAGGTCCCCCAGCTCTGCCGGGATCGGGCCAGTGAGCTCGTTGCTGTGCAGGCTGAGGACCGTCAGGTCTATGAGGCCCCCCAGCTCAGCGGGGATGCGGCCGCTCAGCTCGTTGCTGTAGAGGTAGAGGAGCGTCAGGTCGGTGAGGTTGCCTAGCGATGCTGGGATCGGGCCGCTGAGCTCGTTGGCGTAGAGAGAGAGATGTGTCAGAGCGGTCAGGTCGCCCAGCGATGCTGGGATCGGGCCGGTGAGCTCGTTGCTGTGCAGGTTGAGGAGCGAGAGGTTGGTGAGGTTGCCGAGCTCAGGAGGAATGGAGCCAGTGAGCTCGTTGCCTTGAAGCTGGAGATTCGTCAGGGCGGCCAGGTCCCCCAGCTCTGCCGGGATCGGGCCAGTGAGCTCGTTGCCGTCGAGGTAGAGGAGCTTCAAGTTGGAGAGGTTGCCGAGCTCAGGAGGAATGGAGCCAGTGAGCTCGTTGCCTTGAAGCTGGAGATTCGTCAGGGCGGCCAGGTCCCCCAGCTCTGCCGGGATCGGGCCAGTGAGCTCGTTGCTGTGCAGGCTGAGGACCGTCAGGTCTATGAGGCCCCCCAGCTCAGCGGGGATGCGGCCGCTCAGCTCGTTGCTGTAGAGGTAGAGGAGCGTCAGGTCGGTGAGGTTGCCTAGCGATGCTGGGATCGGGCCGCTGAGCTCGTTGGCGTAGAGAGAGAGATGTGTCAGAGCGGTCAGGTCGCCCAGCGATGCTGGGATCGGGCCGGTGAGCTCGTTGCTGTGCAGGTTGAGGAGCGAGAGGTTGGTGAGGTTGCCGAGCTCAGGAGGAATGGAGCCAGTGAGCTCGTTGCCTTGAAGCTGGAGATTCGTCAGGGCGGCCAGGTCCCCCAGCTCTGCCGGGATCGGGCCAGTGAGCTCGTTGCTGTGCAGGCTGAGGACCGTCAGGTCTATGAGGCCCCCCAGCTCAGCGGGGATGCGGCCGCTCAGCTCGTTGCTGTAGAGGTAGAGGAGCGTCAGGTCGGTGAGGTTGCCTAGCGATGCTGGGATCGGGCCGCTGAGCTCGTTGGCGTAGAGAGAGAGATGTGTCAGAGCGGTCAGGTTGCCGAGCTCCGCGGGGATTGGGCCGGCGAGCTCGTTGCCTTGAAGCTGGAGATTCGTCAGGGCGGCCAGGTCCCCCAGCTCTGCCGGGATCGGGCCAGTGAGCTCGTTGCTGTGCAGGCTGAGGACCGTCAGGTCTATGAGGCCCCCCAGCTCAGCGGGGATGCGGCCGCTCAGCTCGTTGTTGAAGAGGTAGAGGAGCGTCAGGTCGGTGAGGTTGCCTAGCTCTGCGGGGATGGGACCGCTCAGCTCGTTGCTGTAGAGGTAGAGTTGCGTCATGTCTATGAGGTTACCGAGCTCAGGAGGAATGGAGCCAGTGAGCTCGTTGCTGTGCAGGTTGA
The DNA here is from genome assembly GCA_965250195.1 of Dehalococcoidia bacterium. Taxonomy (GTDB): domain Bacteria; phylum Chloroflexota; class Dehalococcoidia; order Lucifugimonadales; family UBA2962; genus CAUZIR01. The sequence continues at coordinate 2,479,853 of OZ252295.1, read as the reverse complement.
GGACCGTCAGGTCTGTGAGATTGCCCAGCTCTGCAGGGATGGGACCGCTCAGCTCGTTGCTGTAGAGGTAGAGTTGCGTCATGTCTATGAGGTTACCGAGCTCAGGAGGAATGGAGCCAGTGAGCTCGTTGCTGTGCAGGTTGAGGACCGTCAGGTCTGTGAGATTGCCCAGCTCTGCGGGGATCGGGCCGGTGAGTTCGTTGCCGTCGAGGTAGAGGAGCTTCAAGTTGGAGAGGTCGCCAAGCACTGCCGGGATCGGGCCGGTCAGTCCATCGCTGCGAAGATTGAGCGCCACCAAGTTGGTGAGATTGCCCAACTCAGGAGGGATTGAGCCGGTGAGACTGTTGTCGGCGAGGTAAAGTTCGAGCAGCCTGGGGAGGTCGCCCAGCTCTGCGGGGATGGAGCCGGTGAGTCCGTTGTTGAAGAGGTAGAGGAGCGTTAGGTTGGCCAGGTTGCCCAACTCAGGAGGGATTGAGCCGGTAAGATTGTTGCCGTCGAGGTAGAGTTCGGTCAGGTTGGAGAGGTTGCCCAGCTCAACGCGTAGGGAGCCGCTGATCTCGTTATTGCGGAGATTGAGGACCGTCAGGTCTGTGAGATTGCCCAGCTCTACGGGGATCGAGCCGCTGAGGTCTTTCCCTCTGAGCTGGAGTTTCGCGACCCTGCTACGTGAAATGGAGACACCTTCCCAGTTACCGATGGGCGTGTTGACGCTCCAGTCCAATACATCGCCGGGGTCGAGTGTTGCCTTGACATCAAGCAGGGTTTCACAATCGGCGACGAGGCTCGCCTCTTGGCCGGGCACGGCTATACCGTTGTCGCAGCCGAGGCTGTTGGCGGAAACGGGGTGCCCCAATATGGTGGCAGCAGCCGCAAACAGGCAGATTATAAAGGCAGCAATCCCCAACTTGACTGGGGTGTGGCGGGTTCTCTGACTCGCTGTGGGAACGAGATCGGCTATCACCTCAAGGCCTCGGGGTGATAGCCGATGTTTCAAGTTAGATTTCTCCAACGATCCTCCTTGACGACTTTGTGGAGAGCCATACTCCAGTGGCAACCACCCTCACCCATTCTTCCCAGTGCAGAGGCAGTGAAGTGCGAACTTTGACCAGAGAGCGCGCCACAGGGCCGCTTCAGATGCGCCCCAGCACAATTTCCCAAGATAAATGTTGATGAGATTTTAGCTAATATTAGCCATCCGTTTACACCAATTCAACACAGTCGTACCTGGCTTCCTCCACATAGGGGATCTGCTCTACTGTACGATCGCAGGCTCGTTCCTGAGGATGGCAGAGCTCGTGCCACCCCGATAACTGGACTGGGCGATCTAGATGTGCTCAAGTTCAAACCGCTAGATCAGAGACGACCTAGAGCGGCGTCGGCATCGCCGTACGCTCATCGAGCAGAAGATTCAGCTCTGCTGATTCCACAGCGATGCTCGGCTGGCTCACGACTTAAGTGATATGGCCTATTCAACCACAGGTGCAGGAGGTGACCGGACTTAGCTGGCAACCTTCCTGCGGACCAGAGCACAAATATCGGTCCTGACGTCCAGCGCTCCATTCACATCTCACTTTTCTACTTGAGCAGGTCTCGGAAACACGAAGGTGTACGGCTTCTCTCGTGGTCTACAAAAATATCGAAGGTATTCGGGCCATTCATCGACATGTTGAGCGTATCAACGCTCACCAATGACGTCCCGCGCAAGAAAACCGCGTTCCCCATCATGTTTGTACTCTTTCCGGACGCGATGTACCGGACAGTGACTTCCTCGACACAGGACTGCCATTGCGGCGAGAGACCCACGAGGTAGAAATCCACGAATTCTTTCCTGGAGACTTCAGCAGGGGCTTGATAAGTCGCCAGCGTTCCCCATCCGTCGGGTGGGATGAGTCCGAATTCATGGTCTGAATAAGAATGGGAACTGATCGCTATACGTTGTACGCCAGGTGGCACAGGCAAGGAATCCAGTATCTCCTCGTTGTCTGCGGTGTAACCCCAGCCTGTGTATCGTCAGCACATTTAGGACAGCTGATGGGGAATTGAGAAGCGACAATTAAGACGATTGTCCTGGCTCAGGTAGGAGAGTAGATTCACGGAAGTGAAAGGAGCCAGGATGCAGGAAGTCAGTCGAAGCTACGATCAAGCCGACGAGAACGCCAGGCAGGTGGTCCGACGGACCAGAAACGTTACACGTCGCAAGTACACACCTGAGGAGAAGGTACGGATCGTCATAGAGGGGATCCGCGGGGAGATATCAGTCAGCGCCTTGTGCAGGCGAGAGGGGATCAACCCCGGGGTCTATTACAAGTGGCTCAAGGACTACATGGAGGCGGGCAAGTCGAGGCTGAAGGGTGACACGCTACGGGAGGCGAACAAGGCGGAGGTCGATGCCTTGAAGCGCGAGAACGAGCGGCTCAAGGAACTTGTTGCTCAGCTGTCGGTGGAGAACCTGGTCCTGAAAAAAGCCTCGGTTAGAGCCCATGGGCAAGCCCTATCTGAGAAGGGAGGCCCAGCTCAAGGCGGAGGTCCTTCAGATCGTCGAGAGGTCTCCTCTGCCGGTCAGGCAGACCCTCCAAGAGTTGCAGATAGCACCCTCGACCTACTACCGCTGGAAGAGCAGGTATCGAGACAAGGGGTTTAACGGTCTGGTAGACCGGCCACCAGAGCCCAGGCGAGTGTGGAACCGGTTGGCTACAAAGCAAAGACGGTACGTGGTCAGGTATGCGTTGGAGCACCCATCGTTGAGCCCGAGAGAGGTGGCGACCACCCTGGTGGACGAACAGGTCATGTACGTCTCCGAGTCCACCGTATACCGGATACTGAAGGAAGCGGGGCTCATCAAGCCGCCCGAGACCAAGGGCTTCCCAGCAGGAAAGGAGTTTCACACCAAGACTGCCAGGCCCAATGAGCTATGGCAGACCGATGCCAGCTACTTCTTCGTGGTGGGTTGGGGCTACTACTACCTGATCAGCGTGCTGGATGACTATTCCAGGATGATCGTGGGCTGGAGGGTGCAGACCAGCATGAGCAGTGCCGACATCATCGAGGTGGTCCAGGATGCGGTGGAGTTCACCGGTCAACCGACGGCGCCTGTAGAGCCAGGTCCAGCCCTTCTGAGCGACAACGGTCCAGGCTTTCTGTCTAGGGCGTTGGACGAGTTCCTAAGGGCCAGGTTCATGAAACACATCTTCGCCTCACCTTTCCATCCCCAGACCAACGGCAAGTTGGAGCGGTACCATCGCACAGCCAAGGCTAAGGTCAACGTCTTTGTCCACCACAGCCTGGAAGAGCTTGTAGCGGCTATGGAGGGCTTCGTAAGGTACTACAACTACGAGCGCTATCACGAGGCTTTGGGGAACATCACGCTGGCGGACATGTACCACGGACGGCAAGACGCCATACTGGCGACGAGACAGGAGGTGAAGCAAAAGAGTCTAGCCGAACGGGGGTTGGCAAATCTGAGAACTGCCTGAGCCGGTTAGCGTCCAAGTTGCACGCTTTAAAGGCTCCCCTTTTGTCCCACTTGTTTTGACGACGTACAGAATAACGCGGAAGACGGGACCATTGCGAGAAGCCATAGCAATGCTGTCATCGACTACGAATCACCCAACGCTGCTCTTTCGTCGCCTTGCCTCCATCTGAGAACGTTCCATACCGCAAGCCCTACAAGGACCAGCGCGACAGGCCCATACCAGTGCGCAGTTGTCAAGAAGACCGGCGGAGCAAGGGATGCCCCCAGGTACAGCAAGGACAGTCCCAGCCCCAGAAAACCCCAACGCCCCCTGTTACCGTCGCTCCAGATGATCGCAGACCCCGCAGCGACCCCTATCAATCCAATCGGCGCCAGGACGGCTGACCAGTACGGGGCTCGCGTTGAAGTCAATGAAGGAAGCGATACCGCGATGAAGAGCGCAATGAGGGCTATCGAGCAGCAGATGGCCACCAGCGATGCTATGGCAAGGTGGCTCACGGGTAACCTGTGTCCTCGTAACCGGCGAAGGTACTGCCTCGCTATCCAGGCGACGCAGAATGCCAAGGATGCCGCTCCGCCATAGATAAACGTGAGGACCACGACGAACCCGATAGGCTCGGAGTCTGAAGAGAGTGGCCCATAGATGGCCGTCGCGACGGACAGGCTGACCAATACGCCGATAGGGAAGAACCAGGCATGCTTTAGCTCTGGCGACAACCAACCTGCAACGAAGGGGGACAGTGGGATTGCCATGGCAAGGATGAGCAGCCAGGTGCTCGTGGCGCTGTCAAACACCGTGAAGCCCAATGCGACACCCGCGCCTGTGATAGCGGCCAGTCCGGCCGTCACCACGGGGTGGCCTTTGGGGAGAGCCAACGTCACGAAGTCTCCCTCATAACGGTAACATCAGAGCTGGGTCGCCATAGGTCTGCTGCTACCGCGTCGTCTGATTCCGTGTATGGCCTAATCTCCAACTCCATCATGTCCTCTCCCTCACAGGTCTCGGGCATTGATGGTGTCTCCACCTAGATCAAGTCGAGCGTCTAGAGTTGTAAGTAACGCCTCCAGGTCCGGGTTGCTTAGGACCGCCTCGATGCACTCTCGGCTCCCACCAACATAGGTGTCGAACAGGTCGATGTCCCTTGCTACACACCACGCCCTGTCCTCCGGCCACCAGATGCTCGGCGAATGCCCCCAGAAAGGCCCATCCTTTGTAATGAATGCCATGATGGCATCGATAGGCCCGCGGAATAGCAGGTAGTCCCGCCCCGGAGCTCTCACCCGAGAACTAGCCTTGTAGAGGCTAGTGTCGATGTTTCCATAGCCTTCCCAAAGGCAAAAGTAGCAACTGTCAGGGGTCGAGGTAAAACCCCTGAGCACCTCGACCAGGGTACGGCACTCCCGTTCAGGGATAGACCCTATCCGTGGATGGGAACCCCACGGTGGATTCTTGTACATCTGTTGAGGGTCTTCACTCAGACCTGCGATACGTTCGAACTGCATCAGCGGATGGACCGTCCGTCCCGTCCACTCGGCCACCGTAGACCACCGGACCGGCCTATCCTCATCTCTATTCAGGTAGGCAGGGTGGAAAATCCGGGCGTACGCCGCAAACCCTTCGGGCAGCAAGGAACGCAGCGTCCCGAAGGCTGAGAAGCTCTCCTCCACCCACCGGGCCTCAGACACGTCCTCGGTGAACTCCAGCCCGTCCGGCGACAGTTTCGTTTGCCGGATGGGTGTGCCGCCTCTAGTGGAGGGTGTGTACATACGAGACCATGCCGCCCCGGTTCGTTCCCAACGCCCGGCGCAGTTTCTGAATCCATGATTGTCGGATGTACTTCATACTCTATTGCCAATCGAGTCCTGGTACTGACGGAGACTGTCTCCAGTAGAACCTACAGAGCCAAGCTGAATCTCAATATGCTTCGCATTGTTCTAGGATGGCGTGCCGCGCTGGGGGCTTGTCCTGTATCTGTAAGTCTGCTCGCGTTCCTGCTGGTGGTTCGCCAGGGTTTCAGGGTCCCTTTGGAGCACTACCATCGTCTTGAGTAGGCTGAGCAGCCGTACATGCGTGATGCCGATCGACGTAGCCAGGATCGAGTCACCGTCTCGCATGATGTGGGCCAGACCCACCGGTTCCGGCTCCCACCAGAAGGCCAGTTCCACGTCAGCTGGTGCTCCATCCACTTCGACAGTCAACCTTCGACCCTCGGCGCTGCTGATGCGCGCCAGATTCCAGTCGCGGTGGATGTTGCCTCTGCGCTGATACTCTCGCCTCAACTTCTCTGAGCCGTGAGACTTCACCAGGATAAGGATGGCGTCTAACTCCCTAGAAAGACGGCTTTCGTTGGATACTCCGGTGGTGTCGGCATGCTGGCTCAGCTCTATGGCCTGTTGAGCGCCCGTCGGCCCCGTTGCAGGATAGGTAAGTGTGACACGATCAACATTGCGACCATTCCCTTTACTACTCCAGCCTATGCCCTCTAGGCGCAGTCCCAGGGGACTACCCTTGAGCCCATAGACCGGGAATGCAGCATGGGCCACCAGGCGGGGTAGGTCGATGAGGCCCTCTTCGTTCTCGTAGCGTGATTTGCGTGTCAGGAAGGCTACGAAGAGACGCCTCTTCTTCAGCCGGTACAGCAGCCGCTTGAGGATGTTGAAGGTGTCCTTGTGGGAGTACGTAACTGCTCTTCCTCCAACCGACTTCTCCCCACATGTGCGGCAGAACATGTCACCTTTGAACGCCACGTAGCCGAAGTGGCCTGCCGGGGAAGGGCCTTTCAACATCCGTCGTACCCGCAGCAGTAATCTCCTAAGCGGATGGACGTTATCGCGTCGCCACCGGTCCATTTGCTCCTGGAGCTTTTCGAGAACACGAGCCTGGCCACTTGCCAACTCATCCGTGCCCCGCCGTAGGGATGATTCGATTAGGTCACGTATGTCCTGGGGTGGACACACTATCCGGTCCGGATCTTCCCTCATTTCCAGCAAACCGCCGCATCTGCGGCAACGGGTATTGCGCGCCTGAGCCTCCGCAAAGCCATCTGGTTGATTATCAGCCATAACTATCGCTCAATCGACCATCGTCCCTTGGGAAAATGACCACTTGCCCAACTCCCAATGGCCGGGAAGCCTGCTAAGCAGACGTTTCGGGCATAGGACTTTCGACTTGCCGGATGAATCGTGCGGCACGACATCCTGCCTGACCCGCAAGCAGGGATGCGCCGCATCCAAGGTACTCTACTTTCGTTTGGGGACCTCATACCACTCACACTCTCGGGTTCTGTGTCCCTCGGACGTGTCCAACCCTCGTTGACGGTCTACGGAGGCCATTAGTGCCCACCTTTCGCGCGACTGCACGAAATATTGAGCGGAGGCTATGCCGCACTAAAGTGTCTCCAGAAGGTGCATGTACGCCTCCTGCTGGGCGTCATGCCACCGGGCTAGGGGGCTATCAGCCACGATCGGAACAAGCCGTTTCAACAGGCTGAGGGCCTCCTGCCCGTCCATGGCCGACAGTACGGCCACGAGCTCGACTCCACCCAGAAAGCTCCGTACGACCTGATAACTCCGCCGTGGGCCTTGCCACGAGTCCATGACCGCATTCGGGCCCCAGAGCATCTATTGCAACAGCCTCCTTGGTGGTGTGATGGAACCATAGCTCCCGGTCTGGTTCGGGGTACAGCTCCTGATGTCTAATTAGCCGGACCTCTTGCCTCCCTTCGTCTGAGACGGATGGATCGGGCACAACCTTGGACCTTACCAGGTCGCGCTGGTCGACCTGGATGCAGCGTGACGGACTGTCGAATGCGGGCGACACGTAACACATGCTCAGGAAGTTGCAGCGGCCAGATTCGGTGGACTCCCACTGTTTGAGGCGGAACCCAATGCCGAGATGAGAAACATCCAGCACCAATGGCTCGAACGTGAAGCTGTCCGGCTCCGCAAAGTGAAGAATAGGCGGGTCTACAACCTGCCGGCTGTGCGATACCCTGTGTCCTAGCGATGAGGAGAAGAGCTTCTCACCAGGTAAGGCGCTGTAGAACCTGTGTAAGAGACTAAGCCGCTTCATCTAGTGCACTCTGCCGCTAGCCGATGTCAAACCAACTGCTAACGCTCGTGCCGACTCCCCAACTGCCAGGGCACATAGCTGTATACTTGATGGCCTGGACCGCCTATTCTTCAATCTCATCCTTTTCGATTTCGATAATGGTCAACACAATGGCAGTACCGTCATCGATTGCGAATCACCCAAGGCGGCTCTTTCGCTGCCTTACCTCCACTTGAGAAAGTTCCAAACCGCAAGCCCGACCAGAGCCAGCGCGACCCACCCATACCCATACCCTGTTGCCGTGTAGACCAATACTTTGACGACAGATGCCCCCCACAGTAGACCGGCGTTCCTATTGATGCCCCCAGGTAGAGCAGGGAAAGTCCAAGTCCAAGCGAACTCCAACGACCCCTGTGGCGATCACTCCAGATGATCGCGGTCCCCGCAACGACTCCTATCAATCCACTCAGATCGGGAATGGCAGCGAACCCAAAATAGAGCACAGTGAGGGCGAACGAGAGACAAACAGCCACCAGCGACGCCATGGCCAGGTGGCTCATGGGCATCCTATGTCCCCTGTCCCCGTAACCGGAGAAGGTACTGCCTAGCTATCCAGCCCACACAGAATGCCACAGATGCCCCGCCACCATAGAATATGGTGAGGACGAAGATGAACCAGATGGGATGTGAATCTGAAGAGAGCGGCCCGTCGATAGCCCACGCGACTGAAAGGCCGAACAATATGCTGATGGGGAAGAGCGCAACACTTCTGAGCGGTGGCGATAGCGAGCCCGCAAGAAGGGGGTACGCGCCCAGCGTGATTACCGCAACCAGAACAAGGTACCATGTGCTGGCGTCGTCAAACACCGTGAAGCTCGACGCGACACCCGCGCCCGCAATAGCGGCAAATCCAGCCGTCACCAAGAAATCCCCTTTGGGAAGAGCAATCGTCACGGCGTCTCCCTCCATAGTGGCATCCTCAGAGCAGGGCCGTCGCACGGCCTGCCCTGCCCTACAGGAACGACCATTTCCGGTCCGTCGTTGGCGGGGCTGTTGACCAGAGAGGAGACTTCGTATGCCTCCATCTCGTCGGTGATGTAAGGAGTCAGGATTCCGGCGAGGGCGGCGTAGTCCTGTATGTCATGGTCCAGCCAGAGGGACTCCAGCTCCCTCGGTAGGACGACCGGCATCCGGTCGTGGATGGGTCTAAGCAACTCGTTGGCCGACGTGGTGATGATGGCGCAGGACCGGACGACCTCGCCCTTCGGGTCCCGCCACGCGTCCCAGAGACCCGCGAAGGCGAAGGGCTCCCTCGACGCCATCACGATCCGCATGGGCCTCCTGCTGGAGCCGTTCCCCTGCCACTCGTAGAACCCGTCGGCGAGGACCAGGCACCGTCGTCTCTGTAACGCAGTGCGGAAGCTGGACCGCTCGGCCAGGGTCTCGGCGCGAGCGTTTATCATGCGGCTACCCACCGATGCGCTTTTGGCCCAGGAGGGTATCAGTCCCCACCGCATGTAGGAGCCCCGCCTTCTGCCGCCGTTAGTCACGGAGAGGGCCATCTGGGTAGGGGCTATATTGTAGCGGGGAACGTGGGTCAGTTCAGAGCCGTCGAAGTCGAACCGCTCTTGCAGCTCTCCTACGTACGCTATCAGGCTGTATCTTCCACACATCTACTGTACGTCGTCAAAACAAGTGGGACAAAAGGGGAGCCTTTAAAGCGTGCAACTTGGACGCTAACCGGCTCAGGCAGTTCTCAGATTTGCCAACCCCCGTTCGGCTAGACTCTTTTGCTTCACCTCCTGTCTCGTCGCCAGTATGGCGTCTTGCCGTCCGTGGTACATGTCCGCCAGCGTGATGTTCCCCAAAGCCTCGTGATAGCGCTCGTAGTTGTAGTACCTTACGAAGCCCTCCATAGCCGCTACAAGCTCTTCCAGGCTGTGGTGGACAAAGACGTTGACCTTAGCCTTGGCTGTGCGATGGTACCGCTCCAACTTGCCGTTGGTCTGGGGATGGAAAGGTGAGGCGAAGATGTGTTTCATGAACCTGGCCCTTAGGAACTCGTCCAACGCCCTAGACAGAAAGCCTGGACCGTTGTCGCTCAGAAGGGCTGGACCTGGCTCTACAGGCGCCGTCGGTTGACCGGTGAACTCCACCGCATCCTGGACCACCTCGATGATGTCGGCACTGCTCATGCTGGTCTGCACCCTCCAGCCCACGATCATCCTGGAATAGTCATCCAGCACGCTGATCAGGTAGTAGTAGCCCCAACCCACCACGAAGAAGTAGCTGGCATCGGTCTGCCATAGCTCATTGGGCCTGGCAGTCTTGGTGTGAAACTCCTTTCCTGCTGGGAAGCCCTTGGTCTCGGGCGGCTTGATGAGCCCCGCTTCCTTCAGTATCCGGTATACGGTGGACTCGGAGACGTACATGACCTGTTCGTCCACCAGGGTGGTCGCCACCTCTCTCGGGCTCAACGATGGGTGCTCCAACGCATACCTGACCACGTACCGTCTTTGCTTTGTAGCCAACCGGTTCCACACTCGCCTGGGCTCTGGTGGCCGGTCTACCAGACCGTTAAACCCCTTGTCTCGATACCTGCTCTTCCAGCGGTAGTAGGTCGAGGGTGCTATCTGCAACTCTTGGAGGGTCTGCCTGACCGGCAGAGGAGACCTCTCGACGATCTGAAGGACCTCCGCCTTGAGCTGGGCCTCCCTTCTCAGATAGGGCTTGCCCATGGGCTCTAACCGAGGCTTTTTTCAGGACCAGGTTCTCCACCGACAGCTGAGCAACAAGTTCCTTGAGCCGCTCGTTCTCGCGCTTCAAGGCATCGACCTCCGCCTTGTTCGCCTCCCGTAGCGTGTCACCCTTCAGCCTCGACTTGCCCGCCTCCATGTAGTCCTTGAGCCACTTGTAATAGACCCCGGGGTTGATCCCCTCTCGCCTGCACAAGGCGCTGACTGATATCTCCCCGCGGATCCCCTCTATGACGATCCGTACCTTCTCCTCAGGTGTGTACTTGCGACGTGTAACGTTTCTGGTCCGTCGGACCACCTGCCTGGCGTTCTCGTCGGCTTGATCGTAGCTTCGACTGACTTCCTGCATCCTGGCTCCTTTCACTTCCGTGAATCTACTCTCCTACCTGAGCCAGGACAATCGTCTTAATTGTCGCTTCTCAATTCCCCATCAGCTGTCCTAAATGTGCTGACGATACACAGTAGACACATCCTGGATGACGTGGAGACGATCACCATATTCGCTCAGGACATGAGCCGATTTCTCACTGAAAGCCCAACCACAGAGTCCAAGGCATTTATCAGGTCCTTCGTGAAGGAGATCGCCATCCGTCCCGATAGCGCCACGATCCGGTACACAATCCCCATGCCGAAAGATAGCCCGATTGGTGGTAAGGATGCAGACGAGATCGCTCTCCGAAGATCGGTTCTGTCTTCAGTAAGGTCTGGTACCCCTGGCAGGACTCGAACCTGCGACCCGCTGCTTAGAAGGCAGCCGCTCTATCCACCTGAGCTACAGGGGCACGTAGCACCAAAGCAAGTCTAGCAAGCCGCCAGAGAGAAGGCAGCCGGTTTGTCCGGCCCGCTTAAGACTGGTCTATGCGGACCCGGTGTACCCTGTATCGGCCGAAGCGCAGTGTTCGAACGCCCTTTACCCGGACGCCTTCCATCTCAGACAGGGTGGTGAACCGCCGCTGAATGGCCTCTCCCAGCGGCCTGGAGACCGCCCAGGCGCCCAGAGCCACCGCCGCGTTGACCGGCCAGCCGATGCGTCTCTTACGACGTCGAGCGCCTACTACGCGCATTGCACCGGTAGCTAAGAGCGCGGCAACGGCGAGATTGGTGCCGCAGCTAGGGGAGATCGCCAAACGGCTCTCTCCGGCCGACAACCTGCCCAGCGCCTGCTCGGCGGCCGTTTCGACCTCGGAGCCCGATGCCGGAGCCAGCAACCAGTAGCCGCCCGTGGTGGAATAGCCCGCCAGTAGGCCCTTGACGCCCCGCTTGACCAGTACGGCCAGCGTTGCGTGCTCCAGGGCGTGGTTGCGTCTGATCCGGTTAACGAGATGCATAGTCCCATTATCGCAAAGCTGGTCGGAGTGCACCCTCGTAGCTAGTGATCATTTATTACACAATAAATAGCCGTGTCAGTAAAGATTATGACGTTTTGGCCGGGCGCTTCGCTGATCGAGCGTGCCTGTAGAAACGCCATTGCCGGGTGCGATTGAGCAGGTACTGTGAAATGAGTTAGAAAATTCTTAGAAAAGGGTTGAATAACTTATTGACTCAATATGAGATCGTCGCTAATCTGATTACTAGACACCATTAGAGGAGGAGTCAACAATGAACAAGAAAACCAAGAAGATGGTCGCGGTTGAAGAGCGGTTTCAGCGCCCGCTGGAGAAGATGCTCCCTGAGCTGGTTACCGAGCAGGGGCTTTCGGCCACCGCCGATCAGCTCGGCGTGAGCAAGGCCACGTTGGGCTACTGGCTCCTGAAGCTGGGCATCAACGTTCGCCGGGTGGCCCTGGCCCCGGGCGAGTCGATCGAGGTCAAGCGCGTCAGCTAATTAGCGACTTTTAGCCGTACCCGAACCGGCGCGCCCGTCAGGGCGCGCCGGTTTATTTGCCCCAAACCATTAGCGTTCTTCCGCTAATAGCGGCGCTTTATCGCCTGCTCGGCCTCGCGCTTGCGCTCGCGCTCAATGAGTGTCTGACGTTTGTCGTGCTGGCGCTTGCCCCTGGCCAGGCCCAGCTCTACCTTCGCCAGACCATGACTCAGATACAGGCGCAGCGGAACGAGGGTCAGGCCCTTGGCCGACACCTCTCGCGACAGGTCCCGGATCTGGCTGCGGTGGAGCAGGAGCTTGCGGGGTCGGGTGGGGTCATGATTGTCGCGGTCCGCGGAGGCGTAGGCGGCGATGTGGGCGCTTTGCAGCCACAGCTCGCCGTCCTTGGGCAGAGCGTAGGCGTCTGCGAAGTTGACGTTGCCAGCCCTGATGGACTTGATCTCGGTGCCGGTGAGAACGATCCCGGCCTCCAGGGTCTGAAGAATTTCGTAGTTGTACCGCGCCTTGCGGTTGAGCGCTAGGGTCTTGCTGCGACCCGACGGCTTATCGGCGGACATGGCACGAGCCCTCCCGGCCCGCTAGACGCCTGCGGACGCGGGCGTCGCGACCAGGCGCTCCAACTCTTCCAGCGCTCTTTCGAGTTGCAGGACGTCCCTGTCTCGAGGGTCGGTGGCCATCACCTCGATATCGGGCTCCAGGCCCACGTCCTGTATCAGGCGCCCCAGCGGCGTGTACCAGCGCGATGTGGTGATGAACATGCCGCCTCCGTTGCTCAGGGGCCGAAGAATGTTAACGCTGCCCTTGCCGAACGTGGCCTCACCGATTAGCTGGGCCCGCTCGTGGTCCTGCAGTGCTCCGACGAGGACCTCGCTGGCGCTGGCGCTAAATCCGTTGGCCAAAATGACCATCGGCAACTCCGCGAAGTCGCCGGGAGACCTGATGTTCCAGTTGGTGCGCTTGCCGGCGCCATCGACCTGGTACAGCACCAGCCCTTTCTCGAGGAACAGTTCGGCGATGTCCACGACCGAGCTGAGCAGGCCCCCGGGGTTGTCCCTGACGTCCAAGACCAGCCCTTCAGCACCGACGGAGACGGCCTTTTTGATCGCGTCGTCCAGCTCCTGAGCGGTGTCCGGGTAGAAGTTGGTCAAACGCACGTGGAGGAACTTGTCCCCCGGCTGGCTGCGCACGAGCACGCTGGTCAGCGGGATAACGCCGCGGATTATCTCGATTATCACCGGGTCCAACGCCCCCAGGTGTTTGACTTCGAGCGTCACAACGGTGCCCTTGGGCCCCCGTATGAGCGTGACGGCCTCCAGCACGCTGAGGCCCTCGATCGACTCGCCATTCACGCTCAGAATCTGGTCACCGGGGCGGATGCCGGCCGCCTCTGCGGGGCCGCCGGCAATGGGGGCCACTATGACGATGACCCCGTTTCGGTTTGAAGAGACATGGGCTCCGATGCCCTCGAACTCGCCCTCGAATATGTCGTTGGAGTCGACCGCGAACGTTTCCGGGGGCACGTAATTGGTGTGAGGGTCGCCGAGAGCGGCCAGCATGCCCCGTATCGCACCCTCCGAAATGGCTGAGGGATCGAGGTCCGCCCGGTCAACGTGGTCCCGGGTAAGGATCGCCCAGGCCTCCCAGATGATCCGCAGCTCCTCGGGCACCTCGGAAGGTGCTTCCAGGGGGTCGTCCAGCGGGATTATCTCGGGGAAGTCGATGTCGTTCGCCAACGTGACTTCACCCTCCGTCGGGTCGACCGGGTTCGTCACAAGTGCGGCGGCACCGTTCCCACAGGCGGCGGCGACCAGCACCAGGGCGAAAACAGAGGCGAGCAGGTAGGGTAGGGGGGTTTTGTTCAGGAGCAACCTTCGTTTCATATCGATGGCCACCTCATTGGCCGAAAAGCGCACTCAGGCGCCGACACGGTGGCGGCGCCGGTCAACGCACTTGGGAACGCCAAAAGTCTATCACGCAGTCCCGTTTTAGCCTGTGTAAACGCCCTCCCGTACATTTCGGTTAGGCCTCCGGACGCTTGTTTACATTATTTGATGGATGGTCCGTTGTCGCATGGCAGTTTCGTTCCCAAATCGGGGAAGACATTACCGGTAGTTACGGGCCGGTCAGGTGGTTCGGATTGATGTTGACGATCCGGTGGGTTATGCAGAAAATACCTCACATTTCAGAACAGTGATGAAAAGATCAACCGTTTGTTCCAGATCATGGCCACTCACTTACCAAGTCCTGGGCTGACCGAATATGCTTTTCACCGCCCTGAAATTATTTCACCCCATCTGGATATGCCTTAAGGATCACGTGCAGAACGTTTGACCTGTTAGAATCGATGGACGGAACTTCGAGCCATCGCAGTGGGCTTTCAACGTTTCCTGAAAAAATGACTCGCTCATTCCGGTATAGAGGCTGTGACGGAATCGATTTTAATTCGGGGTAGGCATGCAGGCTGAGAGCAGGAGCGCGAAAAAGCGACCCAGGACCAGGAAGGTCCGTAGCTACCCGGTGCATCCTTTGAAGGATGCCCTGGGAGTGGCGCGGGGCATCCAGAACGCCAACTCGGGACTACCCTTCGACCGCATGATGCTGGCTGGCGAACTAAGGACCACACCGTCCAGCAGCGGCTTCGTAATGCGGCTCAAGTCATCGGCGCGATACGGCCTGACCCTGGGCGGCTACAACGACGCCCGCATCTCTTTGACCGAGGCCGGAAGGGCTGCCGTCGCCCCGAAGAGCGAGGAGGAGCGCCGCCAGGCCCTGGTGGAAAGCGCGCTACGGCCCGACGTGTTCAGGACCTTCTACGAGGCTCTGGACGGCAAGCGGCTCCCCGAAGCGGCGTTCGCCAGAAACATATTGGAGCGCGATCACAACATCGACCCCGAGCTGGCTCAGGAGTGCCTGGACATCATCGTGGCTAACGGCACCTATGTCGGCCTGCTCCGTGACGTAGGAGGCTCTCTGTGGGTCAGCGTCAAGGCCGTGCGGGCCGCAGAGGCACCCGCAGAGCAAGTCGAGAGCCCGGGAGCCGACCGGGACGGTGACGGGGTCCGGGCCGAGCCCGCGAGCGCGCCCGCGGACACATCTGCGGCCCTGCGGGCCCCCACCAAGGTATTCGTGGGTCATTTCGGTTCCCCTGAGGCCGCCGGGCAGGTGCAGGCGCTGCTGGCCGACTTCGGCATCGATCAAGCCGTTTTCGACGTGGGGCGCCGCAAGGGTGCCCCGATGTCAACCGAGATATCGACCGCCATGCGTGAGTGTGCGTCGGCGGTCCTCGTGGCCAGCTCCGCTGACGACGACGGCTCCATCGGGCAGATCCTCGGCTTCATGGTCGGCGCCGCATCGGTCCTCTACGGCTCCAGGCTGGTCGTGGCCATCGCCGATGGCTCCGCCGATGCGGGCCTGTCCGAGTTATCCGTGCGCGCCGTTAGCCTGGATTCGGGGAGTGAAGCCGAATCGGCCCTAGGCCTGCTCAAGGCTTTAAACGAGGCCGGCGTCATCCACGTCGCCAGCTGACAGCAAATCCGAACCTGGCAACTTTACATAACGTATATAGTGCGAAGTAAGGTCGGGTTAAACCGCCGGGCAGGAAGCGGGCAGCTCCCACTCCCCCGGCCATCAGGTCTTCGCTCCAAACGACGCCCGCACAGAAGCAGTTGGATCTGACGAAACGCACTTAGGGCCGACCGGGCTCGAATCAAATCGCCTGAGCGAGGGGTATCAACACTGTTACATGGCCGCCGACGCCTTGGGTCAGCGCTAAACGGAGTTTGACCGTGGGTGTTTACCGGGGCGTGGCCGGTTCCCGCTCCCGCAGGGTTTCCTGGATACGCCTGAGCAGATCGCCGAAACCAATGCGCTCCGTCCCCGAGACCAGCGCCACAGGCGTGTTCGAGTCTCCCATCACACGGGCCGGGGCTAAAGCTGCGAGGTCATCGAGCGCCTCGGCGGGCCCGATCAAGTCGACCTTGTTCAAAACCAGCACCCGTGGCTTGTCACCGGCCCCCAGGTCACTCAAAACGGAATCCACGACGTCTACGTGCTGGGGCGCGTTCGGGTGCGTAACATCGACTATGTGCAATATCAGCGATGATTCTGCGATCTCCTCCAGCGTGGCTCGAAAGGCTGCCACGAGCGAAGTTGGCAGTTTCTGGATGAAACCGACCGTGTCAGTTAACAGAACCTCGCTGTTGTCGGGCAGGCGCAGCTTGCGAGTGATCGGGTCGAGCGTCATGAAAAGCTTGTCTTCAACCGCCACGGCCGCTCCCGTGAGCGCATTCAGAAGCGTCGATTTGCCCGCGTTCGTGTAGCCGACCAGGCCCACGACTTCAAGGCCCCGTTCTCGGCGGCGAGATCGGTACAGGTTGCGATGCGTGCGAACCGAGTCTAGCTCCTTTTTCAAGCGCTGCAAACGGTCTCGAATGAGTCGTCTGTCTGTCTCTATCTGGGTTTCCCCCGGTCCCCGCGTGCCTATGCCACCGCCCAGACGTTCCAAATGCGTCCACTGGCCGGCCAGCCTGGGCAACAGATACTCGTGCTGGGCCAGCTCGACCTGCAATCGCCCCTCCCGCGTCTGGGCTCTCGATGCGAACACGTCGAGAATCAGCGCCGTGCGGTCGATGACTTTGACCCCGGTAATGGCACGCTCAAGGTTGCGCTGCTGGGTAGGTGTCAGCTCGTCGTCGCAGATCACCGTGTCAACGCGCCGATCGCGCACCGAATCGCCGAGGAGCTCGAGTTTGCCCGCTCCCAGATAGTATTGGGTCGGTCTGGCCAACTTTTGGGTCATGGAGCCGACCACGACCGCGCCGGCGCTCCGGGCGAGTTCGGCAAGCTCGGCCATCGAATCGTCCATCGACAGCGGCCCGCGCGAGCCCCGTACCGACACGCCGACGAGGAGCGCCCTCTCGGCGTGCGGACGGGTATAGACAAACTTCTTACGGCTCATGGGAGATGTCCAGGCTTGCCAGGCGCTGAAGGCCGCGTTCCATGTCGTCGTCCGAAATCGTCAGTGAAAATCTCACATAGCCCTCGCCGCTGGGCCCGTATCCGCTGCCCGGCGTCACCACCACGTCCACCTCGTCGAGCAGCAGCCCCGTGAAGTCGGCCGACGTGTATCCCTGCGGTACCCTCACCCACACGTACAGGCTCGCCCTGGGCGGATCGACGTGCAGCCCGATACCTTCCAGCGTTTCGACCACCCGGTCACGACGCCGCTGGTAAATGGCGTTGCGCGCGTCTACCTCGGCCTCCGTGGCCTTCATCGCTTCGATGGCCATGTACTGAACCGCCTGGGGAATGCCGGAGTCGAGATTGGACTTGATCGTCATCAGCGCCGCGATCATATCGGCGTTGCCCGCCGCTATGCCTACGCGCCAGCCGGTCATGTTGTAGCTCTTGGACAGCGAGTGGAACTCCATGCCCACGTCCATGGCCCCCGGCGTTTCGAGAAAGCTGGGCGGCCTGTATCCGTCGAACGAGCACTCCGTGTATGCGGCATCGTGCAGTAGCGCGATATCGTGCGACCGGGCGAACTCCACCGCCTCGGCGAAAAAGGCCCCGGTGGCGACGGCCCCGGTGGGATTATTAGGGTAGTTCAGCCACATCAACCTGGCTTTGTTGGCCGTCTCAACCGGTATGGCCGAGAAATCCGGCAGCCAGCCGTTCTCCTCGGTCAGCGGCATGAAGTGGCACTCGCCGCCCGCGAACCACGTGCCGACCGAATACACCGGGTAACCTGGATCCGGCACCAACGCGATGTCACCGGGGTCGATGAAGCAAAGCGGCACGTGGCCAATGCCCTCCTTCGCCCCGATCAACGGGAGCATTTCCTTGTCCCCGTCGAGGGACACCCCGAAGCGTTTCGAATACCAGTCCACCATCGCCTGGCGTAGCACCGGCAGCCCGTCCGTCTCCGGGTACCTGTGGTTGGCCGCGTCGAGCGATTTCTCCCTCAACGCCTCCACCACGCCCTCAGGGGTGGGCAGGTCAGGGTCTCCGATGGCGAAACTGATGACGTCCTCGCCCTCTGCGCGTTTTTTGGCGATGCTGCGGCTGATCTCCACGAACAGGTACGGCGGCACCCGGTCTATGCGGCTGGCAAATTTCATTCCCACCTGCTCTTTACGTTTAAGTTAGCTATTCGGAGATTTGCTCGCAGCGCCTTGAACATGGGCCAGAAAGACCAAACACCGGCTGACCGGCTCAAATCAGCCACTCCCCATCGAAGACCCTTTCGATCGGGCCTTCCATGATGACCGGTCCCCTGCCCGACCACTCTATTTGAAGCTCTCCGCCCGGCAGATTCACCGTCACCGAGTCTCCCGTCAGGCCCTTGCGTCGAGTTACCACCGCGGCGGCGCAAGCGCCCGTGCCACAGGCCATCGTCAGGCCGGATCCCCGCTCCCAGACCCGCACGTCGAGTTGGTCTGCCGAAAGCACATTGATCACCCCGAAATTAACCCCCTCCGGGAACCTCTCGTCTCGTTCAATCAGCGGCCCAAGTCGGCCCAGTTCGACGCCTGCCACAGGCTCGTCCAGCACGGCGACGGCATGCGGGTTGCCCATCGACACTCCGGTGATGGCAAACGTGGAGCCGTCCACGCCGAGAAGATAGTCCTCCAGCGTGTCGCTACCCGGCACCTCGAACGGCACGTCGGTTGCCGAAAACCGCGGTTCGCCCATGTCCACGCGAGCGCGCACCATGCGGCCGTCGCGCCATATCGGCGTCACGTCCAGCACCCGAGAGGCAGTTTCCACAGCAACCCGCGTCCGATCTGCCGGCAACAGCCCGATCTCGACCGCGAACGCGACCAAGCAGCGTATGCCGTTGCCGCACATCTTCCCCTCGGAGCCATCGGCGTTGAACATCTGCATTCGCAGGTCGGCCCGGGTCGATTCCAGCGCCAAAATGATCCCGTCCGAGCCCACCCCGAAGTGCCGGTCGCTGACGGCGACCGTCAACGACGGCCAGTCCAGGTCCAGGCCCCGGCCATCGACAAACACGTAGTCATTACCGGCGCCGTGCATCTTCGTAAACGCCAGCACGTCGCCCTTCTCGCGGTTCATAGACTCATTCTAGGGCATTCCACCCCGCCACTCCCCCACCCTATCCATCGCCTTCGAAAGGCCCTCCTCGTCGGCCTCGAACCACTCCAGCCACCCGGCCCGTCTGAGCCACACATACTGGTTACGCGCCAGACGATGCGTCCGGTGCTTAATCATCTGTACGGTGTCGGCCAGGCCAGCGCCGCCGTTGAGGTGCTCAGAGAGCTCCTGGTAGCCGATAGACGACATTGCCGTGAGCTTGGGCCCGTAGCCCCGTTCAACCAGCCCCTCGACCTCTCGCAGCCATCCAGCCTCCATCATCCCGTCCACTCTGGCGTCTATCCGCCGGTAAAGCGCCTTGCGGGGCATCGTCAGGCCGATGGCCAGGGTGTTTCGCGCCGGATGCTCTCCGCTCACGGGCTTCGCTCCAGGCTCTTCGCGCGAGCGCTCATCGTCGCTTTGGCGATTCGTACCGGGCTCGCGTTCGGGGCTTTGCGTGTTTCGCACTTCGAGTGCTCGGATCACCCTGCGCACGTTGCGCGGGTCTATCCTCCCAGCGGCCTCGGGGTCGATGGCGGCCAGCTCGGCGTGTAGCGACTCGGGACCCTCGGTCTCTGCGCGTCGCTCAAGCTCGGCCCGCAATACCGGATCGGGCGGCACCCTGGGCGGACTCCAACCCTCCATAAGCGCGAACACGTACTGGCTCGACCCGCCCACCACCACCGGTAGCCTTACTCGACTCCAGATGTCCCCGAGGGCGTCGCTCGCCCGGTCGAGAAAAACCGCCAGACCGAAATCGCCATCGGGCTGGAGTATGTCGATGAGATGGTGCGGAATCGCCCGCTGTTCGGACGAGGACGCTTTAGCCGTCCCGATGTCCAACCCCGAGTACACTTGGCGGCTGTCGGCACTTACGATCTCACCGCCGAACCGCCGCGCCGCCTCCAGCCCGAACACCGACTTGCCCACCGCCGTCGGTCCCGCGACTACCAGCATGCGGCCCGATGCCGAGTCGCTTGTCTCCGGGGCAGTCAATGAGCGGGCCAGCCCGCGCCTACCGCGACGCTGCGTTCATTGTCAGACGAATGAAGCCGTCCGCATCCAGGCTGGCGCCGCCCACCAGCGCCCCGTTCACATCGGCCATCGCCATATAGTCAGCCACGTTGTCGGCCTTCACACTGCCGCCGTAGAGGATAGGCACATCGCTCGCGGCCTCCGCTCCGAACAGCACCCCCAGCTCCCGCCGGACCAGCGCCGCCATCTCTTGCGCATCGTCCGCCGATGCTGCCCTACCAGTTCCGATGGCCCACACCGGCTCGTAGGCGACCACCGCCCTGCTCGAATCGGACACTCCAAAAAAAGCCGCCTTTAGTTGCCCGGTTACGATCTCCCCTGCCCTGCCTGCCTCTCGCTGGGCCAGCGTCTCTCCGACGCAGACTATCGGCGTGAGACCGGCGGCTAGGGCGGACAACACCTTGGCCTTCACCGACTCGTCCGTCTCGCCAAAAACGTGCCGCCGTTCCGAGTGACCTAGGATCACGTACTCGCACAGCTCCGCAACCATCGTCACCGAGACCTCGCCTGTAAAGGCGCCTGCGTCGGCTGCGTGCATATCTTGCGCCCCCAGACCGATACCGGTGTCCATAAGCGCCTGTTGTGCGAGATGAAGGGACAGGAACGGCGGACAGACGATGCTCGTTACCCCGGCCACCGGTAGGCCCGCTTTGAGGCCGTCCAGCAGCGAGGCGGCATCGGCGACCGTCGTATTCATCTTCCAGTTGCCGGCGATTATGGGTTGTGGCATTTACGGCCCGAACTTCTTTAGGCGGCCGGCGTGGGCCATCGCCAGCGTCATCACCGACGTCGCCGGTACCGTGCCAATCGACCCACTCGCGAACGCTCGTTCCGAGAACCCGGCAGCACCGTCGCCCCTCGTCAACCGGGACCTGATCGCCAGCGGCACCGGATGCCAGCTATGGCCGCCCAGGACCGCGGGCGTTGCGTGGTCACCGGCGACCACCAGCACGTCCGGTTCCAGGTCCATTACCTGCCCCAGCATCCCGTCCAGCGCCTCCAGCGCCTCAACTTTCGCCTCGAAGTCGCCGTCCTCACCGGCCGCGTCGGCGGGTTTGTAGTGCAAAAAGTAAAAGTCGTGGTCCACGGCTGCATAGGCTGTTCGTAACGTCGCCAGTTCATCGCCAAACTGGTCGCCCGTGTCCAGCACGTCCATGCCTGCGAGGCGAGCGAGGCCCCTGTACATGGGGTAGGCGGCGATGGCGGCGGGACGCAGTGCGAAGCGGTCAGCGAAAGAGGGTAGCTCCGGCGGGCTCGAAATCCCGCGCAGCGCCACCGTTTGAGCCTCTTTGCCTTGTAGCGCGTCGTTAACCCCGGCGACGAAGCCGTTGACCGCCTGGGCCAGGGCGTCTGAGCCTTCACTGACGGGCTTGGATTCCAGCGGTAGGTGACCGACGAGGCCCGGGTCGGTGTCAGAAGCCTCCAGGCCGGACCCGACGCCGTGGAAAACCGCCACGAACCGGTGTCCTCGGACGGCGTGTACCGATATCTCGTGACCTGGTATGTCGATCCGGTCGAGCAGCGCCACCAGCTCGGCGCTGCGCTCGGAGGGGATGCGCCCGGCCCGCCTGTCCACTAGGCGACCGTCGCCGTCCGCAGTGCAGAAATTCCCCCTCGCAGCCACGTCTCCGTCCCCGAGGTCAAGTCCGATGCCGAGCGCCTCCATCACCCCCCGGCCGACTCGGTGCCGGTTCGGCTGGTAGCCGAACAGAGCCAGGTGTCCCGGCCCGGAGCCCGGCGTTATGCCGGGGGCGATGGGAACAGTCAGGCCGCAGGCACTCTCGCTCGCAATCGAGTCCAGGATCGGCAGCGCCGCCGTCTCCAACTCCGACCTGCCCGTGTCGGGGTGCGGGTAGCCGCCAAGGCCGTCGACAACCAGCATCACGATGCGGGTGGTCGATGGCCGCGTCAGCTTCCGAATATCCAGACGCCTTCTAAACATGCGCTTTTTGTAGTCGTAGGATTTCATTCTTCGTCCATCAGTACTGCCACGCCCGGCAGTTCCTTGCCCTCAATGAACTCCAGCGTAGCCCCTCCCCCGGTCGAAACGTGGCTCACCTTCGAGGCCAGGCCCAGTCGGGCTACGGCGTCCGCCGTCGAACCGCCGCCGATCACCGTCGTCGCCCTGCCATCGAGGTCGGCGACGGCTTGTGCCACCGTTTTCGTCCCGTTAGAGAACGGCTCCCATTCAAAAACTCCCATCGGCCCGTTCCATAGAACCGTACGCGACTCCGAAATGGCCTCCGCATAGGCGGCCCCCGTGTCTGGACCGATATCCAGTATCAGCCAGCCCTCAGGGATTTCGTCGATAAATACTGTTCGGGCCGTCGCCTCCTCCGAGAACCCCGCCGCCACCACCACGTCGGTCGGCGTGAGCACCTGTGCGGCGCCGCGCCCGGCCCCAGCCATCAGATCGCGAACATAGTCCAGCCGCCCCTCTTCAACCCTGGACGCACCCACGAAATACCCATCCGCCGCCAGGAAAGTCGCGGCCATCCCGCCCCCGATTATAAGGACGTCAACGAGCGCCGCCAGCCGGTCCAGCACGGCCATTTTGTCGGACACCTTTGCGCCGCCAACGATCGCCGTGAACGGACGCTTAGGTGCCTCCATCGCATCGCCAAGTACGGAGAGTTCCTTCTCCATCAATAGCCCGGCGACGGCCGGCAGGTGGTGTGCAACGCCCTCGGTAGAAGCGTGTGCCCGGTGGGCCGCGCCGAAGGCGTCGTCTACATACAGTTCGGCCAACGCGGCCAGGTCCTTGGCCAGTTTCGGGTCGTTCGCCTCCTCACCGGGCTCGAAGCGGATGTTCGAGAGCATCGCTATTGACCCTGGTGGCATAGCGTTTATGGCCGCCTCTACCTGGGGTCCTCGGCAACCCGGAAGTGACACAACCGGCATCCTCAAGATCTCCGATAGTCGGTCGGACACCGGCGACAGCTCAAGCTCTTTTACCGTTCGCCCGTTGGGCCGACCGAGGTGGGTGACTATCACCACCTTGCATCCGCCTTGCGCGAGATAGGCCAGAGTCGGCACCGTGGCCATGATCCGGCGGTCATCCAGAATTTCCAGGGTTTCGGGCCTCATCGGCAGGTTGTAGTCGACGCGCAATAGGACGGTCTTACCCGCTACGTCGTAGTCCCTGATAGATCGCTTGCCCACGCGCCGTCAGCCGGCTCCACCGGTCCCGATAAGCGCGTCGGCGAACGCCTCGACGAACGCTCGCCCGTCAGGGTCGATGTCCACATCATTCAGGCCGTTCATTGCGGCGGCACGGTGCTCGCTCGCCGCCTTGTCTGCTCGCTGCCTGCCTCCAAGTTCTTCGACCAGCGCCTGCACCTCAGCAACGTCGGACGGCTCCAGCACTCGCTTAAAGTAGACGTCGCCCAGGCGGCGCCTTTCTGAAGCCCCCGCGTTCTCGATAGCGTGGACCACGGGCAACAGCTTCTTTTTGTTCAGGACCTCTTCAGAGAGCGGCCCTCCGTCCGCCCCTTCGGCAATGTCCGGGAACAGCTCCCTAACGTCTCCAGACGCCTGCATTGCCACGCCCAGGTCCGCACCGCACGCACCGAACGCCGCCGCTACCTCGTTGTCGCCGTTGGAGCCCACGAGCGCGCCCAGGCGCATCGCTCCGGCCATTAGAGAGCCGCTTTTAGCCCTGGCCATCTCCAAATAGGTGGCGACCGACATGTCTATGCGCTCCTGCGCCTCCATGTCCTTGAAGCGGCCCTCACACATCTCTAAAGATGCCTCGTCTAGAACCTGCGTCGCCCGGAAGGTCACGTCCGCGTCCACCCCGCCTTTTTGTAGATCGAGCATGGTTAGCCTGGCCAAAGCGTGCATACCGTCCCCTGCGTTGATCGCCTGTGCCGGTCCCCAAACCCACCAGACCGCGTCGCGCCCGTTGCGAGCCGGGTGTCCGCCCTGGATGTCGTCGTGTATTTCTACGAAAGACGCGACCATTTCCACAGCCGCCGCCGGCGGCAGGGCGGACTCGAAGCTGCCCGACGTCGCCAGCGCCGCCACCAGGCAGCCGACTCCGTGTGCCCGAAACGTCGGTGCTATGGGTTCCGTTCGTGCTTCCTCACCGGGCCTGGCTCCCCAGCCGAGGTGGTAGGCCATCATCCCGTACAGGTCCATGTCCCTATTCGACAGAACGGCCTTCAACTGGGTATCGACCTGGTCGGAGAGCAGTTTAATTGGGGCTCCACTCATTTCATTCGCTCTTCATGGTTTCTTCGGCCAAGGCCTCATCGCTTTGCCCGATCACTGCGGTTAAGGCCTCCGATATTTTGGCTTCTGAGATCGCTCCGGCCCGCAGTATACGCGGGTCCGGAGACGTCAGGTCAAGGACGGTGGACGGGGGCCCGCCCAGCGTTTCGCCCCCGTCTAATATCGCGTCGACGGTTTGGCCAAAGGCGGCTCGCACATCGGCCGCTGTCGTGGCCGGGTCGCCGCCCGAGACATTGGCGCTGGTCCCGGTGACGGGTGTGCCCAGTCGCAGGACTATCTCACGCAAGACCGGCGCGTCCGGTACCCGCAACGCCACCGTGTCACCCCCGGCCGACACTACCAGGGGAATACCGGGTGACCGTTTTACAACTATGGACAGAGGCCCTGGCCAGAACCGGTGGGCGAGCGTGGTCACGGTACCGCGTTGAGACTCCGACAGCTCGGCCGCGTACTTCATCACGTCACCGGGTTCTGCGATAAGCAGTGGCACCGGGGTGGTTGCCGGACGGCCCTTGAGCGCGAAGACTCGGCGTACCGCGCTCTCGTTGGTTGCGCAGGCCGCAAGGCAGTAAAACGTGTCCGTCGCAAGCGCCACCACTCCCCCGCCCTGCAGAATCTCCAACAGATGGTCAATGTTCGGCTGTGCCTCGCTGGTCATGCCCTGTTTATGTTAACTTGAAGCACTCACAGAGATGGCGAACAACAGACGTTCAAACGGCCCCGGCGACTCCGAGAAATCGGCGCCAGTAAACCCGTCTCCATCCCACCGCGTCGCCGCCAGTGATGATCTCGAGATCTCCGCTTATCTGGAAATCTCCGAAGAAAAACGCGGTCGCGAGTCCACCCCTTCGCCCGAGGGTCGCCTGCATCGGGAGGCGGTCATCGTCGTCGACTTCGGGTCCCAGTACAGCCGTCTCATAGCCCGCCGCGTCCGTGAGAGCCGAGTCTACTGTGAAATCGTCGAGCACGATGTCGACTGGGACACCGTCGCTCCCCTGGACCCCAAAGGCGTCATCCTGTCCGGCGGTCCGGCCAGTGTCTACGAAGATGGGGCACCCCTCGCTCCCAGCTGGGTTTATGAGAGGGGCCTGCCCGTTCTCGGGATCTGCTACGGGATGCAAGCGATGGCCCACCAGCTTGGCGGCCGGGTAGTGGCATCGGCCAAGCGGGAATACGGCCATGCCGTCCTGCACCAGAACGGGACGTCGGACGCCCTGTTCGCCGACCTGCCGGCGTCCATGCCCGTATGGATGAGCCACGGCGACCAGATCGTCGAACCCCCGCCCGGCTTCAAGTCGCTCGCATACACCGACAATTCTCCCGTGGCCGTGCTGGGAGATGGTGGCAAGCGCTATGGCATCCAGTTCCACCCGGAAGTGGTCCATACGCCCCAAGGTAAAACTTTATTGGAGAACTTCCTTTACAAGGTCTGCGGTCTCAAGGGTCTCTGGACGCCGGGCAACTTTGTGACTCGTGCCGTGGATGACATTCGTGCCCAGGTCGGCGGCGGCCAGGTCATCTGCGCCCTTTCGGGAGGTGTCGATTCGTCCGTAGCGGCCACACTCGTGTACAAGGCCGTGGGAGATCAGCTCACCTGCATCTTCGTCAACAACGGCCTGCTCCGGCGCGAAGAGCCGGAACGCGTGCTTCGCACCTTCGAGAAATATATGAAGGTCAACTTCTTGTACGAAGACGCGACTGAAGCCTTTCTTTCGGCTCTCAAAGGCATCGTCGATCCCGAGCGCAAACGCAAAGTAATCGGCGAGGAGTTCATCCGGGTGTTCGACAGGGGCGCTACAGAGGTCGGCGATGCCGACTTCCTCTGTCAGGGCACCCTTTACCCCGACGTCATCGAATCCAAGACCGACGACAGCAAGGTGTCGGCCAAAATCAAGACGCACCATAACGTGGGCGGCCTGCCCCAGCACATGAAGCTCAAACTCGTCGAGCCCCTGAGGTTTCTGTTCAAAGACGAAGTGCGTGAAGTCGGCATCGAGTTGGGCCTGCCCGAAGAGATGGTCTACCGCCAGCCGTTCCCGGGTCCGGGACTCGCCATAAGAGTGCTGGGGGAAGTAACGTCCGAACGCCTTGAAGTGCTTCGGGCCGCGGACTGGGTAGTAATGGACGAAATCAAAAAAAACGACCTGTACCGGGAGATGTGGCAGAGTTTCGCCGTACTCACCGACTCCAAGTCGGTTGGCGTAAGCGGCGACTACCGAACTTACGGCCACACCATCGCGGTGCGGGCCGTCACCAGCGACGACGCCATGACCGCAGACTGGGCCCGCCTGCCCTATGACGTTTTGGCCCGAATATCGAGCCGAATCGCGAACGAAGTGCGCGGCGTTAATCGGGTCGTCTACGACATCACGTCCAAGCCTCCCGGCACCATCGAGTGGGAGTAATGTTCCGATGAGAGTCCTGCTCGTCGGTAGCGGCGGGCGTGAGCACGCCATCGCCTGGAAGCTTGCCCAGAGTCCCCGTTTGGATTCGCTCGTCATCGCTCCCGGCAACGCCGGTACGGCCGCGCTTGGAGAGAACGTTCCGGTCAACGCCGATGATATCGATGGCCTGCTCGAACTGGCTACGGATCGGAAGATCGACCTGACAGTCGTTGGGCCCGAGGCTCCGTTAGCTGCTGGCATCGTGAATCGCTTCAGATCTGCGGGGATGGCGATATTCGGCCCCACCAGTGCCGCCGCCCGGATAGAAACCAGCAAGGCATTCGCTAAAGACCTCATGGCCCGCCAGGGAGTGCCCGCAGCCGCCTCAGAAACGCTCGCCGCTCATAATCTCGCTCGCAACGCCGTCTCCGACTGCGACCTGCCCGTCGTCATCAAGGCCGACGGGCTCGCCGCCGGCAAAGGCGTCATCATCGCCGAGACCCGCGGGGAGGCAGTAGATGCGCTATTCGGTATTTTCGAACGCAATCGATTTGGAGATGCGGGCAAACATGTGCTCATCGAAGAGTATCTGGAGGGTCAGGAAGTCAGCGTCTTCGGGTTCGTCGATGGCGAGCGGGTGTCCTCGCTCGTCGCCGCGACAGATTACAAGCGGGTCCAAGATGGTGACCGGGGTCCCAACACCGGCGGCATGGGTAGCTACTCCCCTCCCCCAATCTGGGACGCTGAGATGGCCGCGCTGGTAATGCGCACAGTCTTCGAACCGGTAGTCGCCGGTCTGGCCGAGGCCGGGTGCCCGTACACCGGCGTCCTGTACGCCGGTCTCATGGTGACTGCCGATGGCCCGAAAGTGCTCGAATTCAACTGTCGGTTCGGCGACCCCGAGACCCAGGTCGTGCTCCCTCGTATGCGCAGCGACCTGCTTGACGCGCTTGAGCTGACGGCCCTGGGAGACATCTCGGCCCTGGTGCTCGATTGGGACGAGCGCCCCTGCGTCGGGGTGGTAATGGCCTCCGGCGGCTATCCGGACACCTACCAAACGGGTAAGCCCATTTCCGGCCTCGATGCCGTGTCGTCCGGAGCGACGGTCTTCCACGCCGGTACCAGCGCATCCGACGGCGTTGTTCAGACGTCGGGGGGCCGCGTGCTCTCCGTGTCGGCTCTTGGTGCCAGCATCGCATCGGCGAGGACCGCCGCCTACGAGGGCGTGTCCGCCATAACTTTCCAAGGCGCCTTCAACCGTACCGACATCGCGGCATCAATCTAGTTACGGAGTTACCTCTCATGCCTCAAATAGCAGTAATGATGGGAAGCGAGTCGGACAGGCCCGCCATGCAGGGCACTGTTGACGTTCTCGATCAGATGGGCATCGAGCACGAGGTCGTGGCCATGTCCGCGCACCGCACGCCCGAGAAGGTCATGGAGTACGCGTCCTCTGCTCGGGATAGGGGCATAAAAGTGATAATCGCCGGTGCCGGTGGCGCGGCGGCCCTGCCCGGCACCGTAGCGGCCTGGACGACCCTTCCGGTGATTGGCGTTCCCCTGCCCTCCAGCGACCTCAACGGCGTTGATGCGCTTTACGCCATTGCCCAGATGCCGCCCGGAATCCCCGTCGCGACCGTCGCGATCGGCAGCTGGGGCGCCCGCAACGCGGCCTTTTTGGCCACCCAGATCATCGGCCTGACCAACGAGTCGGCCCGGGACGCTTACGATGCCTACCGCAAGAGCCTCAAGGAGCGTTAGTTGATACCCCGCTACACCCGCCCGGAGATGGGCGCGTTGTGGACGCACGAGGCGTCGTACGACCGCTGGCTGCTCATCGAAATCGCCGCGACCGAGGCCTGGTCTGACGAGGGTCTCGTGCCGAAGGCTGACGCCGAGAAAGTGGCCCAGGCCACTTACGGGGTCGAGAGGCTCAACGAAGTCCTGCAAAAAACCAAGCATCCGATGACGGCTTTCCTTGCCTCCGTCACCGAGAAATTGGGCCCTGAAGGCCGGTGGCTCCACCACGGACTCACAACCTCCGACGTGTGGGACACGGCTACGGCCTTGCAGCTCAGAGACGCCGCCGGACTGTTGTTGGTCGAGGTCGATCGCCTGATAGAGACGCTGCGCGTTCTCGCAATCCGCCACAAACAGACGCTAATGATGGGCCGGACACACGGCGTGCACGCAGAGCCCATCACCTTTGGCTTGAAGTTGGCCATCTGGTGGGACGAGATGCGCCGTCATCGGGAGCGGCTAGTAGCCGCCCAGGCGACGGTGTCGGTCGGCAAGCTGTCGGGTCCGGTTGGGACTCATGCCACGGTCCCTCTCACTGTAGAAGCGTGGGTTTGTGAGCGCCTCGGTCTAGCCGTTGCTCCGTTTTCAAGCCAGGTCATCCAGCGCGACCGCCACGCCCAGTTCGTAGTAACACTCGCCCAGATCGCCGCCTCGCTGGAAAAGTTTGCCACCGAGATTCGAGGCCTGCAAAGAACGGAGATACGAGAGGTCGAAGAGCCCTTTGGCGCCGGTCAGACGGGCTCGTCCTCCATGCCCCACAAGCGCAACCCTGAGCTCACCGAGCGCATATGTGGCATCGCCCGTCTCATTCGTGGCCATGCCGTGACTGCACTGGAGAACGTGGCGTTATGGGGCGAGCGCGACATCAGCCACTCCTCGGCCGAGCGGATCATCCTGCCCGACTCGTGCATCGCCCTCGACTACATCCTCGACCTGCTCACCGGTGTGGTATCGGGCATGGTCGTGCACACCGACCGCATGAAGGCCAATCTGGACGGTTCGCGGGGGGTCGTCTTCTCGCAAAAGCTGCTTTTGTCGATGGTGGAGGCGGGAGCGGCCCGGGAAGACGCTTACAAGGTCGTTCAGCGCATCTCCCAGCGAGCGCTTGACGAAGGCATCGAACTGCGCGACCTGGCCGCCGCCGAAAAAGCCGTCAATGACAGGATAAAGCCAGGTCAACTGTCCGAGATATTCGACTACGGCCACTACGTTCGCTACGTCGATGAGACGTTCCAGCGAGCGGGTCTCAAATAGGAGCAACATTGCCCGCGATAACCAAAACAGACCTGCCCAACCCCGTCTATTCCGGGAAAGTGCGCGACACATACAGCCTGGGTGCCGACCGTCTGCTCATGGTGGCTACCGACCGCCTGTCCGCCTTCGACGTCGTTTTGCCCAACGGCGTTCCGGACAAGGGAGCCGTGCTGACCCAGCTATCGGTCTTTTGGTTCGACCGTACGGGGCACTTAGTGCCAAATCACCTGGTCGCTTTTGCCCCGGAAGCCGACGACAAGCTCGACCCGGAGATCGCCAGGCGCTCCATGGTCGTTCGGCGAGCCGAGCGCATCGACGTGGAGTGCGTCGTCCGGGGTTACATCACAGGCTCGGCCTGGAGCGAGTACAAGCGCGAGGGCACCGTCGGCGGCAACAAGATGCAGGCCGGGCTGGTAGAGGGAGACCGTTTCCCAGAGCCGTTGTTCACCCCCACGACAAAGGCGGAAGAGGGCCACGACGAGCCCATCACCATCGCTGAAATGCAGGAAATGGTCGGGATCGACACGACCCGCGTACTTGCGGACAAGACCACCGAGATCTACGAGTATGGCCGCCAATTCGCCGCGCAACACGGCATCATCATCGCCGACACTAAGATGGAGTTCGGCGTCATTGACGGCCGAATATCCATTATCGACGAGCTTCTAACGCCCGACTCAAGCCGCTTCTGGGACGCTGAGAAATACGCCCCCGGCGCCAGCCTGCCCAACTTCGACAAGCAGTTCGTCCGCGACTGGTTGGACGCCAATGGTTGGGACCACGAGCCCCCGGCGCCGCACCTCCCCGACGACATCATCGAACGGACGAGGGACCGCTACATCGAGGCCCACGACAGGCTCACAGGCGCCGCGCTGCGGTAGACAGCGTGAAATTTTGTACAATCTAGACACCCCGCACTCGTCGCAGACAGGGCGTAGACGCATAGTTCGGCTGTAGACCCAGAGATATTTCGAACATAAACATGGCTTCAAACAGCGACACCAGAAAAAGGCGATTAACCCCCACCCAGGCCCGAGCCGCCCGCAGAGCTAGGCGTGCCGCGCGAAGGAAGTGGCTCAAGTACGGAGGCGGCGGTGTCGCGCTCCTGGTCGCTGGTGCCTTCATCGTGTCGTTGTTTTTGCCCGGACTGCCGTTCGGGGGCGGTGGTGGTGGTGGGCACAACCCCGCCGCAGACGGGGCGCAAGTCCCCGGGGTGAGGTTCGCAAACCAGGGGCAGACCCACATCAACCCGGGTGACGGTCATCCTGAGTACAACAGTGTGCCTGCGTCCTCCGGGTGGCACTACAGCTCTCAGCAGGGCATCTCACTCGGCACCGGCAGCTCCCTGCCCGCTCCCGCTCCATGGGGTATCTACAACGAGGAAATCCCCGACGAGATACTCGTCCACAACCTCGAGCACGGCGGAATCCGCATACACTACAACTGCCCCGAAGGCTGCTCCGAACTGGTTAGTCAGCTGGTCGACTCCGCCAGGCTCGGACGCAAAGTCGTCCTTTCCCCTTACACTCAGATGGAGAGTCGGATAGCGCTGGCGGCGTGGAACTACACCGACACGTTCGAGGAGTACGACGCCAACCGCATCCGCGAGTTCATCGCCGCCCACGAAAGCTCCGCCAACGCCCCGGAGTGGAACGCACCTTAGTGGCGGCCCGCCGCCGGTAGCTTCCAAGTCACCATGTTCCTGGTCAGGGTCTACGTAACCCTAAAACCTACCGTTAATGACCCCCAGGGCCTCACCATCAGGGGTGGCCTGCTCTCCCTCGGTTTTACCTCAGTAGAGAGCGTTCGCTCCGGCAAGTACATCGAGATACGCGTTGATGAAGATGACGAGGCGACCGCCTCGGCCAAAGTCGATGAGATGTGCGACAAGCTGCTCGCCAACCCCATCGTCGAGCAGTACCGCTTCGAGCTAGAGCGACTCTAGCAGCCGGGCGCTTCGTTGCCGGGGCTAGATGAGGAACGTGTCCGCACCAAACGGCGGCCCTTAAACCCTCCGACCTTCCACGTCGTGTTCGCGGGCGCTTTCGCTTAAGATTCGCGACACCTCAAGGAGTGGCCATGCCTAACTACGATCCCCTGTTCAATATTCAGGGAAGAACCGCCATCATCACCGGCGCGTCTGCGGGGCTCGGTGTCACGTTCGCGAAAGTCCTCGCCGAGCGGGGCGTCAACGTCGTGCTGGCCGCGCGACGCGTCGAGCGACTGGCCGAAGTGGAAAAGACGATCACCGATGCGGGTGGCACGGCCATGTCCGTCGCCTGCGACGTGGGTGAGCCCGACCAGGTCACGGCAATGGTCCGGGCGTCTGTCGAACGCTTCGGCCGAATCGACGTCCTCGTGAATAACGCCGGGGTGGTCGTCGACGGCGGACCGGTGCGAGAAAAACTGCCGCACGACCTGTTCGAAGAGACGATCAAGATCAACCTGCTTGGCACCTGGTACTGCTGCCGTGACGTGGGAGCGCATATGCTCGCCGGAGACAAGGGCGGCTCCATCATCAACATCGCATCTGTCGCGGGTATGGCGGGCGCTTACGAGATCCCGCCCGCTTACCAGGCCAGCAAGGCGGCCGTGATCAACCTCACGCGCAACTTAGCCGTTAGCTGGGCAGACCGGGGCGTGCGGGTAAACGCCATCGCTCCGGGCTGGTTCTGGAGCGAGATGACCGAGGACGCATTCAACAACCCCGTCTGGCATGATCGCGCCACTGGGGGCACCCCGATGAACAAGATCGGCGACCCTGAGGAACTGGCCGGGGTGCTGCTACTGCTGGCCTCAGACGCATCCAGCTACATGACCGGCCAGACATTGGCCGTGGACGGCGGCCTGAGCGCCACCTTCGGAGCGTCGCCGCCAAGCGCCGATCTCGTCGAGCTAATAGCGAAAGGCGTCCCGGACGGCCTGTCCGAGCCCATAGGGCCCTAGTCCGAGATCGTCCCCTTGGTGCTGGGGACACGGCCTGCCTGGCGCTCGTCTATTGTGAGCGCGGCTCTTAGCGCACGCGCCATGGACTTAAACGCGGCTTCGGCCTTGTGATGGTTGTTCGCGCCGGAGAGTACGAGCATGTTCAAGTTGAAACCGCCCTCGCGCGCGAAACTCTCCAGAAAGTGCCGGACCAGGTCGGCGGGCAGGCCGCCGAGGTCGCTGTCTCCCAGCCGAAGCTCCAGCACCGCGTAGCCGCGACCGGAAAAATCGACCACCGTTCTCGCGAGCGCTTCGTCAAGAGGCGCGTAGGCGTGCGCCATGCGCACGATGCCCGCGCCGTCGCCGACGCATTCGCGCATCGCCCTGCCCAGCACCAGCCCCACGTCTTCGACGAGGTGGTGCCAGCCGACGTCCGTGTCGCCGGTGGCCTTTACGCTCAGGTCCATCATGCCGTGGCGCGAGAGCTGAGCCAGCAGGTGGTCGAACATGGCGTTGCCGGAGTCCAGTTCATAGACCCCCGTCCCGTCCACGTCCAGGCGCAGCGAGACCTGTGTCTCGGCTGTTTCCCTCTTTTGTTCTGAAGATCTGCTTGGCATGGCTACACGAGTTCCTTGAGAGCGCTCACGAACCTGTCTGTTTGTTCGGATTTCCCGACGGACACGCGGAAGTGGTCGCGCAGGCGCGGCGAGCCGAACTTGCGCACGAAAATCCCCTGTCCTGCCAGCCCATCGTAAATATCGCCCGCGCGACCGGGCGCGAACTGACACAGGATGAAGTTCCCAGACGACGGCCATGGGGTCACCCCGTCGATCCCCGACAGCAGGCCGAACATCCGGTCCCGCTCAGCGACGATCCGGCTGACGTACTCCATCAACTCCGGCGCCTCTTGCAGCGACGCGATAAGTGCCGCTTCGGAAGTCACACTCAAGTTGTAGGGGGACTTGACGTTCATCAGGTGCTTTACCAGGTCGGGACTCATCATCCCGTAGCCTACGCGAAGACCCGCCAGGCCCGCCCACTTGCTCATCGTGCGCAGCACCACCAGATTTTCGTTGTCTTCGATCATTGGCGCCGCAGTCACGCCGCAGAACTCGAAATACGCCTCGTCGACTACTACGATTAGCCCGGTGTTTAGCAGACTCTCGATCTGTGCCTGAGACGCCAGGTTGCCGGTGGGGTTATTCGGCGAACTGATGAAGATGATCTTCGTGCGCTCGTCTATGGCGGCCTTTACGGCGTCGACATCAACGTCGAATAGCTCGTCCCGCTCCGCCAGCCGCACCTCGCCGTCCGCCACCCTGGCGCAGAAGCCGTACATGGCGAACGTCGGGTCGCAGTCGAGGATGTTGTCGCCCGGCGAAATGAACAGTCGGAACAGCAGGTCGATGAGTTCGTCGGCGCCCGCCCCCGCAATGATATTTTCCTGGCTGAGCCCGGTATAGGCGGCGATCTCGTCGCGCACTCGTCGCTGGAGCGGGTCAGGGTAAAGGTTGAACGGGGCCGAGGCCACCGCGTCTTTAACCCGCTGGGACGGCTCACGAGGGTTCTCGTTGCCATTCAGTTTCACGATCTGGTCGGCCGCGACACCCGCGCGCCTCGCCAGCAGCTCCGGAGGGTCGACCGGATCGTACGTCTGAACGTCCACAAGATGCGACCGAATAAGTTTCTTAACGCTCATTTCTAATCAACCGGTCTCGGTATCGACATCTAAAATTTCTTCACGGGCCTCCGCCGCTTCGGCGTGGCCGGTGAGCCCTTCGGCCCTCCCGATTATAGAGGCAATCCGGCCCAATTCAGACGACTTTTCGGCGTCCATCGCGACCACCGGGATGCGCTTGATGAACGAGTGCACTCCCAGTCCAGAGCCGAAACGCGCCGTGCCCGCCGTCGGCATCACGTGGCTCGGTCCGGCCGCGTAGTCGCCGAGGACTTCATGTGAGCGCTCCCCGACGAACACCATCCCGGCGCTGGTTATGGTGGGCAATAGCGACTCCGGGTCCTCGACGGCCAGTGAGACGTGCTCAGGGGCGAACGAGTTGGAAAGCTGGACGGCATCGGTAAGGCTATCGACCACTGCAATAACGCCGCGATCCTCCATCGAGGCGGCGGCGATGGCGCCGCGTTCCAGCCGGTCGGCGAGCGCTCGCCACCCGGTAGAAACGGCTTTCGCCAACTCGGCAGAGGTCGTTAGAAGCACCGGCGTCGCCAGCTCGTCGTGCTCTGCCTGGGCGAGCAGGTCGACGGCAACGAGGGTGGGATTCGCCAAGGCATCGGCGATGATCAGAGTCTCGGTCGGCCCATAAAGGCCGTCGATGCCGACTTCGCCATAGACATAGCGTTTAGCCAGCGTCACGAACAGGTTGCCCGGCCCGCAGATCAGATCGACCTTCGGAACGGTTTCCGTGCCGTACGCTAGAGCCGCCACCGCTTGGGCTCCGCCAATAGCAAAGACCCGATCGACGCCCGCTATGGACGCTGCTGCAAGTACCGAGCTGTGCGGCAGGTCCGAGCCGGGCTCCGGCGGCGTGCATACGACTACCTCTTCGACCCCTGCGACCCTTGCGGGAATGGCCGCCATCAGCACCGTGGAGGGGTAAGAGGCGGTGCCGCCGGGCACGTAGACCCCCACCCGGCCGATAGGACGGACAAGAGATCCATAGCCCTCTTCATGGTCGCGCCACTCTGCGGGCATCGTCCTGCGGTGGAATTTCTCGATTCGCTTGGCGGCGGACCTTAGCGCCTCAACTAAATCGGACGGAGCCTCAGCAAGCGCCGCATCGATCTGTGGCCCTGGCACTTCGATGCTTTTGGGAGACCGGCCATCGATAAGGTCGGTGAACTCACGCACCGCCGCATCACCATCTGCCCGGACTCGCGTGACTATCCGCTCCACCACCTGCGCGGGTGTGAGTCGCTCGCCGAACCGCCGCTCAGTACCGTCTGCGAGTGCGTCCGGCGCGTCGGTCAGGCCTAGCCCGCGGGGGCCCAGTAGCGCCTTCCGGGCCGCGTCCATGCCGTAGAAGATCTTCATCGACCTAGCCTCCGACCGTCGCCAACGGCGGTGACACGGCGCTCGCCAGCGACCGCGAGGTACTCGGCCACGACGCGCTCGATGTTGCCCCTGGCCCGATCCACGTAACTAAAGAACTCAGATTCGGGCACGACCCCGTACAGGGTCCGCAACCCGGCGGGAACGTCGGACAAGAATCGCTCGGCGATCTCGTGTGAACCGTGGCCGGGGTCGCGGCCCGAAATGCGGTCGGCCATGTGGCGCAGCCGCTCCCAGGCGTAAGGGCGCTCCCCTCCAAGAAAGTCCACGACCCATCGACGCCAGTCCCGCAGTACGCCGGCGTCGAGCGATCCCGCGGCGAGAGTTTCATTGACGCCGTTGATAATCGGCGACAAGGGCCGCACACGTTCCTCACAAGCGCGGTCCAGCATCAGTTGGGCCGCTCTGTCGTAGAGATTTGCGGCGTATGGAGGGCCAAACTCGCCCTTCCCACCGAAGTGAGGGCGATACATGGACACGATCCACGTTTCATCGGCAACCAGGTGCGTCAGGTAGCCGGCAACAAACGCGGCCTGGGCGTCGGACGTCGGCGAACGCAGTTCAGGGTATGCGGCGAAGAGCCCCGCCATCCCATCGCCCGTGCTCCCGGATTGCAGGTCGAAAAAGTGAGTTTCCTCGCGAGGTCGCTTCGTGATTATCCGGACGTCGGGTGCGGCCGCGCCCAGCAAATAGCTCCCCAGCTCCCCCTTCAATAGCGGGTGCGAGAGCGTTTCCCCGGCGCGCCAGGCGAGATCGACGTGTGTCGGGAGGTTGGGCACAGCTCTAAGCCCTGCCCTCGTCGGCACCGGCCTCCAGGCGCCTCAGCGCCTCGGACGCCGGGCTCTCGCCGTCGGCCCGCAGGCGGCCTTCCATCATCCCGATCATCGATCGGACGGCGTCCAGGCGAGAGGGGTCGCGCCCGACGGATGCCTTGTTAACAATGAGGCAGGCCTGCGACCGGATTATCGTCCCACCCTGCACGGTCTTGAGCCGGTTCTCTCGGATGGTCGTGCCGGTCTCGGTGATGTCGGCGATCATATCGGCCGAGCCCATCGCCGGAGCGACCTCCAACGCTCCGCTCGTGGGCACGAGGGAAAAGTAATTGACGCCCCTGTCGAGAAGGAACTGTTCTACCAGTCTGGGGAACTTCGTGACGATACGCAGGTCCTTGCCGGCGGTCCGAAAATCCGCCGAAACCTCTGCCAGATCGGCCACTGACGACACATCGACCCATAGCTCGGGAACGGCGAGTACCAGAGAGCAGCCGCCGAAACCGAGCTGCTCAACGAGCGCCAAGACGTCATCGCCGCGCCGGTTCTCCAAAAAGCGGTCGTAGCCGACTATACCGGCGTCGACGCTGTCGTCCTCCACCTTCCAGGTGATGTCGGCCGCACGCTGGAAATGCACTACGGAGTCCGGCAGCGCCCGTATCTCGCCGGTGTAATTACGGTCGTTAGGCCGTGTGACCTTCAGTCCACAGGACTCGAGGAACTCGAGAGTCGTCTTGTGCAGCGCACCGTTGCTGGGAATGCCGATACGCAGCATCTAAATCAACCCGCCGGCCCCGGCGACCGCCTCCATGTCGTAAGCGAAACCGAGCGTGGCGACGTCTGGCCCGCCCAGCGTCTGAACAAGCCCGTCGTAACGCCCGCCGCCGCCCAGTGTGCCAGTCCTTGTCCGAGGCGTCTCGTTGTCTATCAGGTCGAAGATGGCCCCCGTGTAGTAAGCCATCCCCCTGGCCAGGCCCATGTCCACGACTACAGCCTCCCCGCGTACTCCTGAGTCACCTAGCGCCTGTACCAGCTCCGCCACTGGATCCAACGCATCGCTTCCGGCACCGGCGTTGGCCGCCAGCGTCCGGGCGGCCTTCAGGGTCTCGTCCGGACGCCCTTCCAGGCGCACCAGGCGGGTGGCGACATCCAGCGCCCTGTCCAACTCTGCGGGGTCTCTTGGCTGCGTGGTTTTTGCCTGCAGTCGGGACAGTATCTCCGCAGGCGTTCGTCTCCCCACCGGGCCTTGCTCTCCTGTGCCCGGCATCCGTTCCAACTCCGCCAAAAGCCGCTGCGTATCCG
The DNA here is from genome assembly GCA_965250195.1 of Dehalococcoidia bacterium. GTDB lineage: Bacteria > Chloroflexota > Dehalococcoidia > Lucifugimonadales > UBA2962 > CAUZIR01. The sequence goes on along the minus strand of OZ252295.1, from coordinate 2,441,882 downwards.
GGCTGTTGAATTCGGCGTCGTCGCCATTCGCGCCCACCAGGCCGGCCTCACGAGCCCGGGCCGACAATCGTTCGGCGTCGGTTTGGCCGCGCTTTAGGCGACCCAGGTTCCCGGTGACGAATCGGCGCGACGAGTCCGAGAGGTCAAAGGCCGAGAAGATGCGAGAGAATGCGTCAATGTGTCCGACCTTCGCAGCGGCCCCGGCCACACCCATGCGTCCAAGTCCTGAGAGAGCCGTGGTCACAAGGTTCGCATCGACATCGACTCCGTCGGCGCCGATAATTTCGGCTCCCACCTGAGTGAACTGGCGGCACCGTCCGCCGTTCCGGTCGTAGCGAAAGACCGGTCCCCCGTAGCACCAGCGTAGCGGGAGATCGAGCCCCGGGTTAGCGACAAAAAGCCGAATGACTGAAGACGTGAACTCCGGCCTCAGGCTGACCCTGTTACCGCCCGGGTCGGTGAAGGTGTACAGCAGCCCCGTCAGTTCGCCCCCGCCCTTGCGGACAAACAGTTCGGAGTCTTCCAGGACCGGCGTGTCGATACGCTGGTACCCGCTTTCGGCCAGAAACGAAACGGCCTTCCCGTATACGTCGCGGGCCCCCTCGCTGGCATCGGGCAAGAAATCCAGCATCCCGGGGAGCATTCCGACGGCGCGAAGCGCCCCCGCGGCGGCCCCGTCCGTTTTCTCGTTATTGTCAGTTTTCGTGTTCATCCGTCCGGTTGCCGTTACGGGGACTTAACAGGGGCAATTGGCGTGGAGCCATCGGCGTTCCGGCCGGTCGCCAGCCACCCGACAATTCTACATGAATCCTGAAACATCGAATCCGCACGAATGACCTAAACGTATCGATCGTTGACTGGTGATTCGTGGGTGTGTTAATTAACGAGGTGGTTGGCGGATGAATCCGGCCAAATCGGCTCCGGGGGCCCACAGGCTCCCTGGCCAGAACAGTGACCAGAGGTTTGAGGCCTTGTATCGTCGCGAGCTTTTGAAAGGCAGCACAGAAACCCTGCTTCTGTCTCTCCTCGCCGGAGAGCCGATGTACGGCTACCAGGTCGTGCGTGAAATCGACAAGAGAAGCAGCGGGTATTTCCGGTTCAAGGAAGGCACCCTGTACCCCGCCCTCCACCGGCTGGAAAAAGACGACCTCGTCGAGGGCAGTTGGGGCACATCTCCCAGCGGCCAGAACCGCAGGTACTACTACATCACCGCCAAGGGGAAAAAGCGCCTCGAGTCGATGCTCAAGGAGTGGAGCCAGTTCACACAGGCCGTGAATCTGGTCGCCAAATCGAACTCGGGCTAAGCCAGTCACAGGGGATCCAACGGCCCGATGACTCGTCCCGTACGGGGATATTTATCCGAGCTTAGCGAGCACCTGCACCTCCCTCCTTCGCAGGAGGGTGAAATCCTTCGGGAGTTGCAGGGCCACCTAGAGGACCGCGCCCAAGAGCTGGCGGACTCAGGCATGTCGATCGACGCGTCCCTCAACCAGGCCATGCGCGAAATGGGCGAGTCGCGCACCGTCGCATCGAGCCTCTACGAAGTCCACAGCCGCCGGTCCTGGTACCACGCCGGGCTTGCGGCCCTGCCGCACGTTTTGCTCTCACTCATGTTCGCGCTGCACATCTGGACCGCGCCCATCTGGGTTTCGCTGGCCCTTGGTATCGCCCTGATAATCAGCGTGCTCGGTTGGCGTGCGGGCCGTCCGACATGGACGTTCCCGTGGCTCGGGTACGTGCTGATGGTTCCTTTAATAAGCTGGGGCCTGGCGATGAGCGCGGTGGGCTATGGCGCCTGGGGCATCATCACTACCGGTAGCCTGCCTTTCGGAATACCGCTGTATCTGGGTTCGCTTCTGTACGTGGGCGTCTCTCTGTGGATAGTGATTCGCATCGTCTCGCGGGTCGCCCGCAAGGACTGGCTGATGGCGTCGCTGACCGTGTTGCCCATCCCCTTCCTCGCCTACTGGTTTTTGTACTTCTACGACAACGACGAGCTCTTCACGCCGTCGGGTGAGCGCGTGGGTCAATCGCTGCAAGAGGTTGACTCCAGCGCCGCCATCGTCTTCCTCATCCTGGCCGTCGCCACAGCAGTGTTCTTCCGGGTCGGGCGACGGGCCGTCCGGGTGGCGCTGTTGGCCATTACCGCGCCGTCGATCGTCATTCTCGCCTGGGTCAGTTACCAGGGCGGCGTCGGGCAGATGGCCGGCTTCGGCTTCGCGGCGCTCTCCCTCATCGTCCTGTTCGCTCCCGCCCTGTTCGGCAAGAGCCCGACCGACATCGCCCGGGCGGTCGCGCGCGGCATCAGGCCAAAACCCCGATAGGAGCAAAGCAGCAGGTCGCTGTAGTCGTAGACAGCGCCGCGTCTCTCCCACCTACTCTGGGCCCGACCGATCTCGGCCCCGCTTTGCCGATAGTCGTGCCCATGGCCGTTGTTGTGGAAGGCCGCACATACCTCGACGGCGTAGACCTTAAACCCGCCGCGCTGTACCAGATGCTCTCTGAAGGCTCGGCCGTCCCGACGACCTCCGCCCCGGCGCCCGACGCGTACAGTGATGCCCTGACCAAAGCGTCCAAAGAGGCCGACGCCGCCCTGTGTATCACCGTGTCTCGCAGCTTTAGCGCGTCTCTGGACTCCGCCCAGTTGGCGGCCGACCGCGCGATGACCGAGTCGCCCGGATTTGAGGTATCGGTGCTCGACTCCGGAAGCGCCGCGGGCGGCGAGGGGCTGGTCGCGCTAGCGGCGCAGAGAGCGGCGGAGGCCGGGGCGACGCTCGCTGAGGTTGCCGCTGCCGCTCAAACGGCGGCCGATAAAGTCCGGCTGATCGCGTACGTAGATACGCTCCAGTACCTGTGGAGAGGCGGCCGCGTGCCCGGTATCGCCCATGGGATGACCCGGCTGCTGAAGCTCAGACCGATCTTCGAGATGAGACGGGGCGACGTGAGCAAGAAACTACCGACGAGGACGTCTCGGCGCGCCCGGAGACGCCTCGTAGACACGGTTGCCAGAGACGCCGGAGGGCCCCTGCGAGCCTGTGTAATGCACGCGGGAGCGCCTGGCGAGGCGGCCGAATTGGAAGCGGCCCTGAGAGAGTCGGTCGACTGCCAAGACCTCTACGTGGCCGAGTTCAGCCCGGTGATGGGAGCCCACACCGGCCCCGGCACTCTCGGCATCGCCTTTTTGCCTGTTTAAAGTTTGGCTACTCTAAAGTTCGGAGAGCACCTCTTCGGCCGTGCGCACCGCCCGGTCGATGTCTTGTTCAGTGTGGGCCGTCGAAATCATCCAAGTGCCGCGCGTGGTTATCCGCACTCCCCGGTCCTGCATCTTGCGCTGGAACACCGCGAACTTACCAGCGTCCACAGCGGTGGCGTGAGACCTGTAGTCCGTGACCTCGGATGCGGTCGTGAACGAAGTATTGAACAGCGGTCCCGGCCCTTGCACGAGCATCGGCACCTCCGCTCTCGCGGCAGCGTTCCGTAGTCCGTCCATTAGAGCCAGGCCTGTCGCATACAACCTCCGATATGCCTCTCCGTCGTTTCGCTGCAACTCTGTGAGAGCCGCCGCCGTTGCCGACATCGCGACCGTGTTCGCGTTCAGCGTCCCGGCGTGCAGCGTCGCACCGCCATCTAGGTGCGCCATGATCTCCTGTTTGCCGCAGAACATCGCCACCGGAAAGCCGCCCGCCATGGCTTTCGCGTAGGTAGCCAGGTCAGGGATAACGCCGGTCATCTCCTGTGCCCCTCCCAGTGCCACCCGGAAGCCGGTAATCACCTCGTCGAAAATGAGGACAATCCCGTGCTCGTCACACAGCTCACGCATACGCTCCAGGTAGCCCGGTTTCGGGAGAATGCAGTTCGTGTTGCCCATCAGCGGCTCGGTGATGATCGCGGCGATCTCGCCCGAATGGCGCACGAGCGTCGCTTCGAGGGCGTCGACGTCGTTCCAGGGGATTACGATTACCTCGTCACTGGTGCCTGGGGACATGCCCGCCGATCCCGCGACCGCGTTGGGGGAGTCGTAGGCACCGGCTGCCTCCATGTTCGGGGCGACGGAGTAGAGCACACCGTCGAGCCAGCCGTGGTATTGCCCCTCGAATTTGATGAATCGGGTCCTGCCCGTATGTGCCCTCGCCAGCCTTATGGCGGCGTGCGTGACTTCGGACCCGGAACTGCTGAATCGCACCAGTTCGGCGGACGGGACGATGCGTTTGATCGTCTCGGCGACGTCGAGTTCCGCTTCGTGCTGTCCGGCGAAAACGACCCCCTGCTCGATTGCCGCTCTGACCGCTTCGTTCAAGAACTCAGGGGAGTGACCGAATATGTTGGGCCCCTGGCCCATCACGAAGTCAACGTACTCGTTGCCGTCCACGTCCCACAGGCGCGACCCGGCTCCGCGCTGGAAAAACAGTGGCACCGGCGTCTCGGACGCCCTCACCTGGCTGCTCACGCCTCCTGCGAGGGCGTTGATGGCCCGCTCGTGTAGCTGTTCACTGCGCTGATAATTCATGGCAACATTTGACCTGCACGGCCTCACCCAGTCAAATGGCTCCACAACCTGAGAATTATTGGAGTGCCCTAATGGCAGAATTTCCCGTCGGCAAAGTCCAGACAGTACTCGGACCCGTCGAGCCCGAGGCGCTGGGGGTGACGCTAACCCACGAGCACCTGTTCGTCGATCTCACCGGCGTCCTGCCCGATAAGCCCACCGGCGCGGGCTTCCACGAAATCTACGACGAGCCGCTCTCCGCCAACAACGTCGGCCTTGTCAGGCATCACTTCGTGCCCAACCGCGACACCGCCAGGCTTTCTGACCTCGAAGTGGCCATCACCGAAGCCAGGTACTACAAGCGGCGCGGAGGGGGCACCCTCGTCGATGTCACCAACCCCGACATAGGCCGGGACCCGGTCAATCTCGCCGCCGTCGCGAGCGACACGGGCCTGAACATAGTCATGGGTGCGGGCCACTACGTGGACGTCGCCCACCCGGCCGACATGGACGCGAGATCCGAAGACGACATCGTCGAAGAGTTCGTCGGGGACCTGGCGGTGGGTGTGGACGGCACGGGTATCAAAAGCGGCGTCATTGGCGAAATAGGCTGTTCCTGGCCCCTCACCCCCAACGAGCGCAAGGTACTGCGGGCGGCAGGACGGGCGCAGGCCATCACCGGGGCTCCGCTGCTCATCCACCCAGGCCGCGGCGAGACCGCCCCGCTGGAGATCGCAGAAGTGCTCGATAGTGTGGGTGCGGACCTCACCCACACGGTCGTAGGGCACCTCGACCGCACCGTCTTTGAAAAATCGACCCTCAAGGCCCTGGCCGAGACCGGTGTGTATCTCGAATGGGACCTTTTCGGGCGAGAGCAGCACTACTACTGGGCCAACGAAGAGATCGACATGCCTCACGACGGCCAGCGCATCGCCGACATCGCCTGGACCATCGAACAGGGCTATGGCGACCGCATCGTCGTCGCCCACGACATCTGCACCAAGGACCGGCTGCTCAAGTACGGCGGTCACGGCTACTTCTACCTGCTCGCGCGCATCGTGCCGCGTATGAGATACCGGGGATACACACAGGAACAGATCGACGCCATCCTCATTGGCAACCCAGTGTCCTTCCTCTCGTTCCGAAACCCAAAAGCCGGTTGATTAAGCCAGTTTTACGTTCAGGTTAGGAGCCGAAAATGCCTGTAGAGACTAAAAAACAGATGCTGGTCCGGCGCGAGCGTGTAAAACGGTGGATCCCCGGTGGCGCAAGCGAAAGCGCCACCCGTGGCGTCAATCACGTCGCCGTATTCGCCCGCGATCTCGAGGCCACTGCCCGGTTCTACACGGAAGTGATGGGAATGCCCGTCATCGAGGTCATCGATAACCGCGACGAGGCCCAATCGACCCATATGAAAATCAACATCGGCGGCGGCATGATGCTCTCGTTCTTTGATTTCCCACATGTGCCTCGCCTGCGCCGCCGGGCCCCGGAGGGCGCTGGCAACGTCATGCACATCGCCATCGACATTACCGAGGAGCGAAAAAGCGAAATAAAGGCGCGACTGGTGACGCAAGACGTGCCCCACATGGAAATGGAAGGTTCCGTCTATATCAAAGACCCCAACGGACTGGGCATCGAGCTACTGCCTTTGGGAGGCGAGCGGACGCCCGGCGAGCCTAGCGGCTGAGTTTCGCCCCCAGCGCGGGGGCTATCTCCTCGGCGACTACCGCCATCTGGTCCAAGTGGTCGAAGACAAGGTCGACTAGCAGGAACTGCGCCCCCGCCTCCACGACGCGGGCGAGGCCATCGGTGCATGCCTCGGCGGACCCCCATATTCCTACCCGGCCGGCGAGGTCGGCTGAGGCGTAACGCCCCTCGACCCATTCTTGCAGCCGCCTTTCGGCGCGGCTCGCGTCGTCGTCGATGGCGACGTAGACACGCTTACCCACCGTGAACTCTTCGGAACTTCGCTCCTGAGCCTTCAGTTCTGCCCGCACGGCCGCCGCGTGGTCGGCAAACTGGCTCGTTGAAGTAGATCCCGCGCCAATCCAACCGTCCGCAATTCGCGCAGCTCTGGTGAGGGCATCGAGGTGGCGGCCGCACAGCCATATCGGTGGTCCCGGCCGCTGGGCGGGCTTGGGCTCCATCGCCACTTCGTCCAGCGCGACAGTCGTGCCAGAGTACGTCGCGTCCCCGTCCGACCACAGCGCCCGCAGTGCGCCTACGGTATCGAGCAGTTGCGCTGCACGGCCTCGTTCGGAGGCGCCGAACAGCGGGTAGTCCTTCGGCTGGCCACCGAGTGCGAGCCCGGCGATCAGCCTGCCGCCGGACATCACGTCCAGGCCCGAAAGCGTCTTGGCCAGTTGTACGGGATTGCGCTGGGTGGCTATTAGCACCGCCGTGCCCAGCTTGACCTGATTAGTGATGCCAGCTACGTAGGCGAGTAGCCCGAGCGGCTCCAGCACCGGCGCGCGCCCGACGATCTGCTCCTGCACCCACAGGCTGTGAAAACCCAGTTCCTCTGCCTCTACGGCCGCCTCGCGCACGAGCGCCATGTCCACGTGCCCGTCAAGAAACACCTGGGGCGCCGAGAGGCCGATATTCACGCCATTTGTCATGGCTGGAGTATAGCCTCATGGCGATGACCGTTCGGGCGGGCGAACTCGAACGCCGGTCTGTTTGCGTATATTGAACCCATCACCTTCTTTCAGAACGCCTACATCGAGGGCGATGCCCTTTGGGACACCGGTCGTCCCCAGGCGGAGGTCATCGCGTTAGCCGAAGCCGGAGAGATCGTAGACTCGGTCCTGGACATCGGCTGCGGCACAGGTGAGAACGCCCTGTGCCTGGCTGAGAGGGGCCACGCCGTACTGGGAATCGATCTGGCTCCCCGTGCCATCGAACTGGCTAGAGAAAAGGCCAGGGCACGTGGCATCGGAAACGTGGAGTTCAAGGCCAGTGACGTGTTGCAGCCCCCGGGTTTTGAGAGCGCGTTCGCCACGGCGATCGACTCCGGTGTCTTCCATGTCTTCGACGACGCGGGCAAGGAGGCGTACGTCAGGTCGGCGCTGGAAGCCCTCCGGCCAGGAGGAACGCTTCACCTAATAGTGTGGAGTGAGCTTGAACCCAGTGAATCGGGACCGGCCAGGGTTACCCAGGCCGAGTTGAAGAGATTCTTTTCCCAAGGCTGGGAAGACATGCGGATGAAAGCAGGGATATACGAAACATCTTTCCACGAAACTGGAGCCAAGGCCTGGGTCGCAAGTATGACTAGAGGCCATTGAATGAGGGCGAACATTTTTGAGTGGTTGATTGCCAAAGCGATGAGGCCATGGCCGAAGAAGCCCTGAAGAGCGAAAATAACTCGTGAGTGAAGTGGGGAATAACTACGACCTGCTCGTAATCGGCGGCGGCTCCGCCGGGCTGGTCGCGGCCGGGTTCGCGGCGAAGCTCGGTGCCAGCGTCGCCATAGTCGAAAAGGGGCTGCTGGGCGGCGACTGCACCTGGACCGGTTGCGTGCCCTCAAAGGCACTACTCAAGGCTACCAGAGTGGCCCGCCAGAGCCGGGAGGGCCACCGTTACGGCCTGCCCGCGTCGGACCAGCCCATCGACCTGGGCCGCGTGATGGACTGGGTGCACTCCGTCGTCGCCGAGATAGCTGCGGACGAGACGCCTGAGAAACTGGCCGCCGAAGGCATCGACATCATCACCGGCGCCGGCCGGTTCGTCGACCGCCACACATTGGAGGTCGATGGCCGCAGAATCTCCGCTGGAAAAATCGTCATCGCCACCGGAGCCCGCCCGGTGCTACCAAACGTGGCCGGCCTAGCAGATGTCGAGTGCCTTACCTACCTGGACATCTGGGACATCCGCGAACTGCCCGAGCGTCTAGCTATCATCGGCTGCGGCCCGGTCGGCAGCGAGTTCGCCCAGGCCTTCGCCCGCCTGGGTTCCCACGTCACACAGGTCGAGTTCGCCGATCGCATGCTTCCCCAGGAAGATCCCGACATCTCGACCCTCATGACTGCCGCGTTCGGAGCAGAGGGTATCGAACAGCTTTTCGATGCACGGGTATCTCGGATGTGGCGGGATGGCGAAGGCATTCACCTGCAGGTCGACGAGCGCGATCTGGTCTGCGACCGACTGCTATACGCAAGCGGCCGTCGTCCCGTCGTGGACGGCATGGGGCTGGAAGCTGCCGGGGTCGACTTCGACCGCTCCGGCATCGGTGTGGACGACCGGATGAGAACCAGCCAGAAGCACATCTACGCCGTCGGAGACTGCAACGGCTCCCCCCAGTTCACATACTACGCCGGTTGGCAGGGGGCGATGGCCGCCCGCAACGCGATTTTGCCCGGAACCGACCCGGGCATCGTAGAACTGGTGCCCAGGGTCACCTTCACCGACCCCGAGGTCGCTTCAGTGGGCCTGTCCGAAGCCGAGGCCCGTGCCCGCTACGGCGACATTGTCGTGAGCAAGCGGCCGATGTCGAGGGTCGACCGGGCTGTAATCGAGGGCACCGGTGACGGGGTGGTCAAGGTCGTACATCGCCGAGACGGAACCATCGTCGGGGTAACCATCGTCGCGCCTCCCGCGGGAGAGATGATCCACGAGTGGATAGTCGCGATGGAGGCCGGGCAAAAATTGGGCGACATGGCGCAGGTCCTGCACGCCTACCCCACCTACTCTCTAGGAGCTCAGCAGCTAGCGGCAGAAGTCCGCCTGACCGGCGCGCTCAGCGGCATGTCGGGAATGCTGGCCAGGCGCCTTTCGAAAGTAGTCCGCCAAAAGTAGTTCTCCGCCTGGCTCGTCAGGGCTTCTTCGGCCAAGGCCTCATCGCTTTGGCAATTCGTGGTCGTGGCGATATGGCCTGATTGCGACGGCTATACTCTCTCGTCATGGACTGGGTTTGGGCAGCACTTGGGTCGGCTATCGGGTTCGCAGCCGTCACAGTTCTCGACAAGATAATTCTGGAGCGCCACGTTCCGTCGGTCGACACCTTCATCGTCTTCGCCTCCTTGATGCAGCTGCCCAGCGCCTTCGTGCCACTGGCGTTCGTGCCGTTCCCCGGATACCCCGTCGCTACCTGGGCGTTGGCGATAGGTTCCGGTGCCGGGTTCGGCCTGTCGCTCGTGTTGATGTTCACCATCCTGCGTCGACAGGACGTCTCGCTCGTCACTGCGGTATTCCAGACAGCCCCTGTGTTCGTCGCGCTATTCGCCGTTTTCTTCCTGTCCGAGAAACTCTCGGCGTGGCACTGGGTCGCCATCGTTGTGACGGTAATCGGTGCAATCGTCATCTCGCTGCGTCGCTCGCCCGATGGGGGTCGTCCCCAACTGGGCATGTGGTTCTTCATCATGCTCGGATCCAGCGCTCTCTACGCTGCCGGCCTGGCCCTGTCCAAAGCCGCCCTCGACGACGGCATGTCGCTATGGAACCTGCACACCGTGCGCAGCATCTCCATCACCGCCGTCATGGTAGGGCTGACGCTTCGCGGCCGTACGTTCGGCGAACTGGGGGTGCTGGTGCGCAACGTCAACAGCGTGTCCCTGATCGTCTTCACCGAGGCCGGGCTGGCATTCGCCTCCATGTACCTGACCACCCTCGCGCTTACGCTTGGCCCCGTGGCGTTGGCCACCACGGTAATGGCGTCGCGGCCCATGTTCGTGTTCCTGTTCGGCATCGCGCTCAGCCTTGGCCTGGTGAAGGTCCTGTCCGAGCCCCTCGACCGCGCCTCGCTCATGCAGAGGGGCCTGGCAATCGCCATGATAGTGGCGGGAGTTTCGGCCATAAGTCTCCTGTGAATTCGGAGGAAACAAAATGAAAGTCCACATTCTTGGTGCGGGTACGCCGACGCCTAGCGCGACTCGGTTCGGTTCGTCCTACGTCGCCGAGCTTTCGGGCGAAGAGTTTGTCATGGTCGATTGCGGCCCGGCGGCCACCCACAAGATGGTCAAGGCCGGGCTATGGCCGACCAAGATCGACCACCTCTTTTTCACCCACCACCACTTCGACCACGACGTGGACCTGCCCTGCTTTCTGCTCTGCCGCTGGGACCAGAGCATCGGAGAGGAGAACGACCTGAAGGTCTTGGGCCCGCCGCCGACACAGGAGCTGGTGTCGGGCCTGATCGCAAAGGACGACGGCGCGTTCTGGCACGACATCAACGCCCGCATCAACCACCCGGCGTCACAGAACCATTGGTCCAACCGGGGCGGTACCCTCCCCCGCCCGGCTCCCAATGTTTCGGCGATTGACGTCGAGTCGGGTTTCACCTTCGAAACCGATCGATGGCGCATGATCAGCGCCCTCGCAGACCACGCCCAGCCCTACCTTGACTGCCTCGCGTGGCGGCTCGACTCCGACGAGGGCAGCGTCGTATTTACCGGCGACACGGCGCCGTGCGACCCCGTGCGAGAGCTGGCAAAAGATGCCGACATGATGCTGTGCATGTGCTGGGACGATCAGGACCGCATGGACGAAAACGGCGAGAACATGGCCCAGTGCGGCACCACTGACGCGGGCCACATGGCACAGGCGTCGGGAGTCAAGAAGCTGGTGCTGGTCCACCTCGGCCCGCACCTGTCGCAGCCCGACGTATTAGCTAAAGGTGACGCTGATATAAGGGCCGTCTACGACGGAGAGATAGTGTTCTCAGACGAGCTGATGACCGTCAGTCTCTGAGCCGGCGCGGAGGCGGAGGAGAGAACAGGCTCTAGCTCACCGGGTCGAGGATCACCACCGGGATGTTCCGGCCCGTCTTTTGCTGGTACGCCTCGTACCGGGGCCAGACCTCCACGGCCTCGGGCCACCATTCGGCCTTTTCGGTATCGGACGCGGTGCGAGCCGTGTAGTCGCGTAAATCCGGCCCATCCTGCAGCATCACGTTGGGTTGGTCCACGAGATTCAGGTACCAGACGGGGTGTTTGGGAGCGCCGCCCATTGACGCGACCACGGCATAGCGCTCGCCTCGCTTCACCCGCATCAACGGCGTCTTACGCAGCTTGCCGCTCGTTCGCCCCTTTGTCGTGAGAATAATGCAGGGACGGCCTTCCAGGTCATACCCTTCTTTACCTCCGGTCTCCTCATAGAGGCGCACCTGCTCGACGACGTGAGGCGTGGGGCTCGGTACGTATTCACCTTCCAGCGGCATTCTTACTCTCCCTTGGCGATTTGCGGGGCCAGTTACTGGGTGGCGTAGCTCTCGGGCTCAATGATGACCACCACCCTGCGCTCGTCGGGCAGAGCATACGGATACTCATCCAGCCCGATGTACTTCTTTGTCAGCCGGTCCCTTTGCACCAGGGCGCTGTCCGTATCGAACTCCACCGCCTTGCCTCGAACCATCGCCCACTTGGACGGGTCGTCCTTGTCGGTGATCGATATGGCGACTCGCGGGTCTCTGCGCAGGTTCTTGGGTTTAACCCGACCCTCGTCGGTGTTGAACTGAATACGGCCATCGACCATCTCAATCCAGTTGGCGGTGACCTGAGGAGAGCCATCCTTCATCACCGTGGCGATGTGGGCGATGTTGGTACCGTCGAACAGGTTGGTCACTTCTTTGGGCAGTTCGATCAAATCGGGTACCTCCAGGGGGTTGGTAGGTGGTACGCCCGGAGGGATTCGAACCCACAACCTCTTGGTCCGAAGCCAAGTGCTCTATCCATTGAGCTACGGGCGCGCATGACCGGCATGGGGTGGACGATGGGATTCGAGGAGGCCCGTGTCATCGGCCTTCATGGACCATCAACCGTACCCGGAAACCACCCCACCTTATCCATCGTACATCATGCCCCGTCATCGTCCGTCAGTGCGGGGTTTGCAGACTGGTTTGCAGATCGGGAGATGTTAAAATGCCGACATGATCAACTCCAGCGACGTAAGTCTCGCTCCTCACTCCAGGCACTGGGCCGAGTCACTGTTCGGCGAAACGCGCGGCAGGACCATCTCGGCCGTCGTCACGGACGGCGTCAACGATGGCCTGCAGGCGCTGATTGGCCATCGCCCCACACGACAAGCGACCATGCCATGGGTTCATCTGGGGATGGCCGTGCTCGCCCTCCAGGCGCTGACCGTCTACATGGCCTCCCGCCGGTAAATCGGCCTCTCCGCTAGCCAAAAGAAAAGGGGAGCCTTGATGGGGCTCCCCTAGTTTGGTGGCGGTGTCGGTGCTAACCCACCGGGCCTGAAGGCCAGACCGCCGGATGGCTTCGGTCCCGGTGGACCGGAGTGGCTTGTAGCATCATGATACCACGGACTTGCGCCCCCGGCGCGTATCTCTACTACGGCGCCACCCTGGTGCGGTGGGAGCGGGATTCGAACCCGCGAACCGGCGGTTAGTCCGGCTGCCCGATTATCAGTCGGGTGCATTAAGCCACTCTGCCATCCCACCGTGGAGGCTCGGCGCGCCTGACCTTGGCGGCCCGCCGGGCTTGTTATTTCCTTACCCTTTTATTTTACACCCGTGATATACTGCTGTCAAGTTGGAATTTGACGAAACGGAGCAGTCGATGGGAATCAAAAAGGTCACCGTCCTCGAGTGCACCTGCGAGCGGTGCGGCCACGTATGGGTCGCTGAGAATAAACCCCCTCAGGCGTGCTCCAAGTGCCGGAGCACGCTGTGGGATAAGCCCAGGGTGAGGAACATCCCGCTCGAGCGGATCGCTAGCAGGATAGACGTGGGGTCATTCAGAAAAGGGGACAGAGTAAGGGTCGCAGATACCGCTTACGGAACTAACGAACCCCATCGAGGGAAGCTCGGACGAGTCGCGATCATCGTTGGCCCGATGGCACTGGGCACGGAACGGCCCGGTAGCGCCCACATGGACTGGGAGCACCAGGGAATCATCGTGCAGGTCGACCTCGACGACGGGGGGCAAATCGGTATCACCGACACCGACCTTGAGAGAATCGATCCGGCATAAGCCCGCACCGAAGCGGGCTAGTTTGCCCCGCCAGGACGACCGACACACGCCAAGCGGCCCCCGGCTGGCGAAGACCCAGCGCGTACACGCTGGCCAACCGGGGGCCTAAAGCCGGCCGACTCTCACCAGCTACCCACGAAGCCAGGTCCGTAAGTGGTTCGTGAGAACCGGCCGGCTTAACGGTCCGCGAGTCGGTTGAACAACACCACAATCGACGCCGCGACCCCCGACAGACCGACCGGCCAGGTCGCGCGTTTGAACGCCGACCTTAGACCGCGATGCTCCACCCGGAGCGTCTTGATTTCGTCCACGATGGCGGTCGTGAACTCTGCGAAGCCCGCCCGCAGCTCCAGCCGGTTGATGAACGAGTAGTAGAAGTACTGCTGTGGTCCGGTGAGCGAATCGACGCCATGGACCCGGACCTGGTCTTCCAATTCCTGAAACGCCCGCATATCGGCATGGCCGTCACGCTGCACCATTACGGGCCCGGCCTTTCGAACTCCACCAGTTGCGGGCGAGTGGCGATCGGTCGGCCCCGGCCGTCGGGTTGACCGGCGCGGTCGGCGTTGAACCTGGTGCGCGCTCCGTCCACGACTCCACGGAGTCGGCCACGCGCTGCCTTGCTCGGCACGGTCGCCTGGTCGGGGAGGTCCACATGGGCCAGGTCGGCGAAGTCTGTGGTGAGTCGGCCGCAGTACCCCGGGTCGTCGCTCTCGATCTTGACCAGCACGCAGCCGTTGTCCGGGTCTTCACGCACGGCCGACACCGTGAGGCTTGAACCCGTGGCCAGCGGCGGCGTGACCTCATGGACCGGCAGGATGTCCACGTCGCCTGCCACCTCGAAATGCCGGGGCTGGCTTTCCGGCGTCTCGATCTCGGTGACCCGGGTGGGGGTGCCGGTCCTGGGTAGCCACATAAAGCAGGTGTGCATCGTCATGTCTGGGAGAACTCCGTAACCCCAACGGTGCCGCCCACAATGTCGGCGGCCTGTGATCTGGTCGTGATTTGGTGGGTGGCCAGGTAGGCGTGGGACGCGACCGTCGGGGAAGCGTCCACGTACTCCACCGACTTGGCCCACCCGTCGTTACCACCGTCACCGGTGAGCGCGGTGGTTTGGGTCACGACGGTGGCGGCGTCTTTCTTTAGCCGAATCGAAGCCGTCGAGGTGCCGCCGCTCTCCGCGCTGCCTTGCGTGAGCATGTAAGACCAAATGACAGCGACCGAATTGCCGGTGGCGGCTGGCGTGTGGTCGGTGGCGGCCACGAAGTCGGCCTCGGTGGTGGACACCGAGGTGTCGAACGTGCCGTCGTTGGGCGGGGTCACCGTGTTGACCACGCTGGCGTTCTGCTCGTTGGTCGCGGGCGTGGTCGAGCCTTCATCCGTCAGGACGTGCGTATGGTCCCCCGGTGCCGCCGTCGTCGACGTCGTGCTGAGACTCCGCAGGCTGGGCGTGCCGGCCGCCTGGTCGACTGCCATCGCGTCGGCGCCTCCCGAATCGTGGCGCGACGCGTGGGTGTTGTCGCCCAACTCGGTAGCGGACCCGCCGGCGCCCGCCCGGTACTTCGGCCGCCCGTCCGAGGTGGCAGTGTAGAGGATGGTCTTGGACGCCCCTGGCGCGGACGGGTCCCCGATGTTGTCCATCGAGATCGAGTCGACGCCCGCCAGTTCGTCGTTGCCGTCGCCGGCGGCGCCCGAATGGGTGTGCAGGCTGTACGCGTTTTGATTGTCCCGCAGGTGGGTGTTCATGATCGAGTTCGTCACGACCTCGTTCAGAACCCAGGTGCGGGGTGCTGTCCACGCACACATTAGAAAGTGCCCCGGTTTCGGTTACGCATGCGTGTGGTTCCCCGCGGCTGCGGTGGTGGAGGTGGTCCCGAGGCTTCGCAGCATCGGAGTACCGGCAGTCGAGTCAGACGCCATCGCGTCCGCGCCCCCGTCGTCATGCCTCGAGGCGTGCGAATGGTCCGCCAGGGGCGTCGCGGATCCACCGTTTGTGATCCAGGCTGGGCGACCGCTGGCCGTGTAGATGATCGTCTTCCCCGACGCCGGCGCGGACGGAGCCGAGATGTCGTCGTGGGTCAGGGAGTCGACGCCGGCCATCTCGTCGTCGCCATCACCCGCGCTCCCGCCATGAACGTGGGTATCGATCACCTCCTGATTGGCCTTCACGTAGGTGCCCATCAGGGCCACCGTGACGAGCTCGCCGACCGCCCAGGTCTTAGACCCTGTCCAGGCCATGCTCTGCATTCTCCAGCTGGATGTCCGCCAGGGTCTCGCCAGGCTTCCAGTTACGGTTGATGGCGTCGAACGATTTAAGTGCCGGCCGCACGAGTAGATTGGCCTCGATGGCCGCCTTTTCGCGGGGGAAAGCGACGGCATACCACCGGTGACGGTTCTCCGGACTGCCGCACTCCACACAGATGAAGAAGGGGGTCGCCATGGACGCCAAGATCGAGGTGTTGCACGGGTCTCCGGCCTCGTTGAGGTTCGGGCACCCGACGACCCACCGGCCCTGCTCTATTCGTGCGTCAAGCTCGCCGGCGTGTTCCGCCAGGGATGGCAGCTCCCGCCCGCCCTGGTACTTGTACCAAGTCGGCGCCAGCCAGTCTCTCAACGCCTGGCCAGGGCCACCGTTGGGACCGCTAAAGTAATCCTCGTGGTGGTAGATTTTGTGTAATCCGCCCATATCAATACGCCAGTACGGTCTCCGTTCCTAGTTTCGACACGTCCAGCACCCAAAAGTTTGAGTACCCGGCGGCCGGTGACAATATCCACTCCGTCCAGTGCTCGCCGCCTGGCCCTATCGTGTGCCGCTCGCCCTCGATGAAAAAGGGCGCGCTGATCCCCAGGTTGGCGTTGCCCGTGGCGGTCAACGTGATGAGATCGGATATGTCCCGGGCGAACACCTGGGCTCGCATCTCCTCGCTGATGTTGGCGTTCACCCGCAGGGTGATGATGGGGATCGGGTCTTTGTAGATCGACAGGCTGTGGTCACACCACGATTGCGCCCCGGCCGAATCGGGGAAGAACCGCGTCTGCGCCTTGAAGGTCCGCTCGCCGTAGGCGGTCTCTGAGGTGGAGTCGGTGCCCCGAACGCGGATCGGGTCCGACACCGTGACGGCAGTTCCGCGGCCCTGGATGAACGGGAGGTAGGTGCTCAGGGTGGCGTGGTCGTTGGTGAACGTCACCTTCATGGACTCGGAGAACTTCGACACCGCGATGCCGATCGAGGCCGTGAGGTTGGTGCCCGTGAGATCGCTGGCGGTGTTGGCCAGGTAGTCAGTGGTGGCGGCCGGCGTCGTCCAGGCGTCGACCGCGAAGACCTGGGGATCGACCCGGGCGCCGGCGTGGAACCACAGCGTGCGACTCTGGCCCGGCGCCAGGAACGGCGAGCTGGAGCCAATCTCCTCG
The DNA here is from genome assembly GCA_965250195.1 of Dehalococcoidia bacterium. GTDB lineage: Bacteria > Chloroflexota > Dehalococcoidia > Lucifugimonadales > UBA2962 > CAUZIR01. Next base: position 2,425,058 of record OZ252295.1, on the reverse strand, counting down.
TGGGTGTAGAGCACCGCCAGGCCCTCCACCGTGTAGACGAACACCTGGGCCTCAAACGTGTTGAAGACGTACGGCAGCGGGTCCTGCTGCTCGACCCGCTGGTACCGCTCGGTCGCGCTGCCGCCGGCGTCAGTAAAGGTGGCCTGGCTGGTCGTGTGGGGGGACTTCAGCCGGTGGTGGCGGTCTTCGAACTCGAGGTCGCCGTTGCGATTCTCTTTGATGAACCCGCCCTCCGTCTCCTCCACCTTTCGGAGAGCGAACAGGAAGCCAGCTCGGTCCTGCCACCACCGCGTCATGGTGGTCTGCCCGGTCGCCAGGACGCGGTCGCCAGAGGGGAACCCAGCGGCGTCAAGGATGTCCCCGATGGCCTGGTCGGTGCGGCGGGAGGTCTGCATCGCTACCTCCACGTCCTTTTGGTTGTAGTGCCCCAGGACACCCCAGGCGTTCAGGCGAACCCGGTCCATGCCGCCAGGGTCGGAGATCGGCACCAGCTCCTCGATGTGTCCGGTGAAGAATGGCGCCGAGGCGAAGGTGTGTTCGAACACGAACGGGAACTCCCCGCCGCCGGCCTGGACCTGCACCCGCCGGCCAGGCACTAGGTTGCCCGCTAGGGGCGACGAGGTGTTGAAGCTCGAGTAGTCGCCGGACTCGTTGTTCAAGATGATGCTGGCCTGGCCCGCGACCGACCGACCGCTCAGTGCTGATGCGTAGTCCCGGCCGCGCTCGACCGTCAGGGGCAGCAGAGTGCGTGCCGTCACGTCCTCGCCCGTCCCATCGAACAGGTCGTCTTGGTCATTCGACCAGTCCACCAGCACTGTGTAGTCGGTCCGGACCACTTACGGCACCGCCCTTGCCGCGACCTTTATCCACTTGCGGCCAGCCTGAAGCGCGTCGGTGATGGCGGCCATTTGGGCGGGGGTGTAGTCGTTTTCCGGGGACCAGTTGACAACCTGGCCATCGTCCCCGTAATCGACGCCCGTGATGTTGACCCGCGCCCGAAGTTCTGCGGGTGAATACTTTTCCAGCCGTGACAGGGGCGGGCTGCCTTCTTCGCGGCTTTTATACACGCTTGTGGACGGTAGCCGGGCGATCTGTTTGTGCTGGTCTGTGTCGAATCCCATGCCTACCCCTAGAACGCTGTCGCTTCGTTGTCTCCGATGGTTGACCCAGTGCTGTTGTCGGTGATGGCCCCGTCGGTGCGGTTGCCGTCCACAATGCAGTTATCCCCGCCCGCGTCCAGAACGATAGCCGCGCCTGCCGAATTAGAAATATTGCCAGTGATCAGGGTGTTGTCGCCACCCGATCCGACATTTATCCCTTCGCCGACAACGCCGTTATAGACATGGTTGCCAATTATCTTGACCTCAGCGGCGAAAATACCTATCCCGTCAGTATCGGCCGCGATCACTTCGCAGTTTGAAACGGCGCATCGGTTATTTCCTATAACGATTCCGATGTTGTCGCTGTCGATCACCCGGACCCTGTCGGCCTTCGCATCTATTGCGTTCAACAACAAAGCCCGAAGGCCCGTCCCGCCGCCGCCCGTCGTTTTACAAGAAATGTTCTTGACGATTAATCGGTCACCCGTCGAATTTATCCCGGCGAGGGCGATGCCGCCGTCCATGATCGACGCGAATCCGCCACCATCGACATATCCGTCATCGCCAGAAAGCACCAGCCCATCCGTCAGAACGCCGCCGCCCATATCGACGCGAAAGGCAGCGCCGGACATCGTAAGACTGCCCTGTAAATCGACCAGGGGTTCGAAATACAAATGGGCGTTGGCGGTCGAAACAACCACGTTTTCGGCGTAAGTCCCTTTCACGATGTAAAGGGCATACGCACCAGCGTCCAGTTCATCGTCAGCAGCCTGGATGGTGGTGAAGTCGCCTTTGCCAGCAGCGTCCACGACGGCCATGCCCTTTTCTAGCCAAGCGGGAATCCCGGCCTTCAGCATTAGGGCTTGTCGCGCACTCCCGATGCCCAGGCGCGATAGTTGGGTGGCAGACGAGGCGTACATAAGGTCGCCCGTGGCCTGGCTATCGAACTGGTGCGCCGTGATCTTGTCGAACTCGGCTTGGGTGAGTTTGGTGGCTGCCGCTCGGTCGCTGGATTGGTGCCCGAACTCGTTGGCCATCGGCTACGCTCCCGCCCCCTGGAATACGCCATCGAACCCGCCGGCCCTGGCGCCGTCCCGCACGGCCGCAGTGACCTCGCGCTTGAAGTCCTGGGTCGTGACGGATCCGTTGACCGTGACGTTCACCGCGACCTGGGCCAGGCCGGCGTGTTGCTTGTTGGCATTGAAGCCCTGCAGGTCCAGGAAGTTCCGCTCGTGCAGGTTGGTGCCCGAGAGGAATTCTCCCAGCGCGTCCGACCCACCTCGCCTCGCCTTCAGATATTCGGCGGTGAAGGACCGGGCGTTCCCCACATCGGAGCCTGCGAATATCCCCGACTGCGTCGTCTGTCCTGGCCCCGCCACCCCAGCGGTCTCGAATCCCAGCGCCTGTATCTGGCTCAGGCCCGAGAGCGACTCCCTGACCTCGTCGCTCAGGAGGCTCACCGCTTCGCCCGCCTCCACGATGGCGTGGGCGAAGCCCAGGGCGCCAGGGCCAGCGTTCGACAGGCCACGGAAGTACTCGGCATACAGGGGGTTGACCCGGGTCAGGACCTGCTCCTGGGCTTCCAGGGTGGCGACCACTGGATCTGCCACGTCGATGTACTTACTCGCTTCCTCGGCCGCCATCCCGAAGGCGAAGGCGTGATCGGACAGCGCGGCCGACAGCGGCATCCCCACGATGCGATCCGCGACGTCCGCGATGCCAGTGATCTCCCGCAGCATGCTCTTGGCGGTCTCGGTGGCGGCGGCCATAGGGCTGGTCAGGCCAGGCTCTATCGCCATCGCCAGGCTCTCGATGCTCTCGGTGGTGTCGTCGGTGTCCTGGCCGACGAACCCGAACTGCCGGCCGACCTTTTTGAGAGCGTCGAGCGCGTCATCACCGAAATTGGCCACCGCCTGGCCAACGTGCTCCCACTCGATAGCCACGCGGTCCAGTTCGGGTATCTCCTGGCCGATGAGTCCAGCCACGACGTTCAGGGCGCCGACCATGTCGTTGATTCGGTCGATGAAGAAGTTGACGAATTTCTCAAAGGCCTTTCCGATGAACTCAAACACCTTCGGCATGGCGTCGCGCCAGATGAAGAACGCCGTCACGAGCCCGACGATGCCCGCCACGATGGCCGTGATGGGCAGCGCGACGGCCGCCCAGCCCGCGATGGCCGACAACTTGATCGCCTTGAAGCCCGCGTTGAGCAGCTTCGCGCTCGCCACCATGGCGTTAAAGCCCTTGATCATCAGGGGCAGGACGATCAGCAAGCCGGCCAGGCCCAGCGTCAGGGCGCCGACCGACAGGATGACGGTCTGCATCGTCTCCGACATACCGGAGAACCATCCGACCAGCCTCGAGATGCCGCCCATCAACTTCTCCGCGATCGGCAGCAGCTTCTCCCCGATTGCGGCGGCGGCGTCCTCGAGCTGGGCCTTTACGATCCTGGTCTTGTTCGCCAGGGCGTCGGAGGTCCGGGTGAAGTCGCCTTGCTGTTTGGTGGTCTGTGACAGGATTTCGGCATACCGGGCCTGCACCTTCTGCGCCTCGGTCAGCGCCCCGTTGCCGTCCCATATCCCGTCCTCCAGGGCGCGGGACTCAATGGCCGCAGCGTTGAGCAGGACACCAACTGTCCGCAGCGGTTCGACCTCCCCGACCAGTCCGGACCGGAGCTTCTCCAGCGCGACGTCGATCGGGATGTTGTTGAACGACGCCAGGTCGGCGGCGAGCTTCACCAGATCGACACTCATATCGGCCGAGGCGCTCTCCACCAGGCCCGAGGCGCTCAGGATCGTTCCCAGGGTGCCGGAGTACTCCAGGGCGGCCCGCTGCGAGAGTCCGAAGTTGGCAGCCGCCGTCTTGGCGAACTCCTCGACCGCGTCGCTTGAGGCCCCGAACGTGACCTGCGCCTTGTTCCTGGCCTCGTCCAGATCCGAAGCGAACTTGACCGACGCGACACCGATCGCGGTGATGGCGGCGCCGACGATGAGCCCGACCTTCTGCGCCGACCGCGCGAGGTCGTCAAAGCTGCGGCGGGTGTCCTTCAGGCCCCGGTTTGCATTCACGGTATCGGCCGTGACGTTGATCACTACTTCGTTACTAGCCATTGATCGGTTCTGCGCTTGCCTCGCTCATCGTCTCTGATAGGCCGTCCAGGCCCAGGTCCTTAGCTGCGTTTTCGAATCCATGCGAGTCCATGGCCCCGTCCTCGCCATCACCTCCCATATCGCCGGCAGCCTCGAGGATTGCGAAGAGTCGGAACGTCAGGTCCATCGGCTCCTCCAGAATCTGCGACGGGAGAGCCCCCCAGCGCCGGGCCATGCCGTCGATCAGCCTGGCCCGGGTCAGCTCCCACGGGACGGTTATTACGTTGCCGCCGGCGTCGACACCTCCTCGACCAACTGACCAGCGTCCGATTGCTCGGCTAAAGGGGCGTCTATACTGGCCGCTGCTTTCACCCACTGGTCCACTATCAGGTTGCCGAACTTCGCATCGACCTGCTCCATGCCGGCGCCGTTCGCAGGGATCGCCTTGTCGTCGTCGTCCTCGAGGTTCCAACTCACGAGAGCGGACTCGCCGAACATGCGGAAAGTCTCGAGCGGCCGGTCGTTGTCGATCAGGTCCTGCACCTCGAGGAACAGCTTTATAGGCACGTTCAGCCTAACGACGACCTCGGCGCCCTCATAGCTCGTGCCCTCGAACACCAGCCTCGCCGTGCGTGGCGGGATTCTAAAGCCCTTCTTGGGCTTCGCTCCGTTCGGATTAGCCATGGGGGGTCTCCTCCCCGGCGCCGTCGCCGTTCACTTATGCCCAGGTGGGTACGGTCGTGCTGTTCAGGGCGCCAGGGGCGCTCCAAGTGAACTCGCCCGACTGTGCCCTCGAGTAGACGCAGTCCGAGAAGATGCACTCGTTCGGCAGCGTCTGGCCCGAGTGGACGATGGTCACCGTCCGGGTCGCGCTGGTCGAGGGCACGGTCTTGAACACGTCGAACGACTGCTGGCTGGCGTCGTTGAAGATGCCGTTCAGCGTGACCGAGAAGTCGGCCAGCAACAGAATCCTCTCCGCGCCTGAGCTATCGACGCCCGTGGAGTCCTGCACGCCACGGGGGGTGCTGAAGTCCAAGTTCGTGATGTCGTTCTCGATCGACCGGGCGGTGCCGCCCGACTCATCGACCGCGACTGTTAGACCTAGTCCTGATTCCTTGGCCATTTAAAAAACCCTCCTGCTTTGCTTGTAGCCTTCACGTTCCTCGTTGAAGTCGTATTTCCAATCCTCGCCGTTGAGCGACCTGGGCGACGCGGCCAGGCCGCGCTGCACCGAGAAGAGCGGGTCCCGCTCCAGCAGCACGAGGTGGGTGCTGAAGCAGTTCTGCTCTGGATAGAAGACGAACATGGTGTGCTCGCCCTCCTTCGTCTCGATAAACCGCCGGCCGGAGTCGTGGCGGATGTACGCGGCCTGGCGCTTTCCCAGGTCCGTGCGCTCGTCCACCGTGGTCTTCCAGCCCTTGAGCCACTTCTCGCACTCCACCTCCCGGCAACCCGCCATGCGCCGATGTGTGGCGGTCGGCATCGCGGCCCGGTGGTGCGTGTCCTTCGTCGCGTCCCTGGCCATCACGAGAGGTCCACGTCGTCCTCGGCCGTGCCCCGCTGCACCATGACGGCGCAGTCGAGATTGGAGAAGGTCCCCGTGACATTGAGTCTCAGGTACCGGTCCACCGTCCCCGTGACGGTCTTGCGCTCGGCTACCGGCTCGGCGCCGTCCGCCACAGCCGTGAAGGATATGAGCGTCGCCCAAGAGGAGTCGTTGGCCGAGTCCTGTAGCACCACCGTGGGGGTTCCGCTGTCGATGTCATCGATTGCCAGGTAGGCCCGGGCGCCCTTCGAGGTCGAGGCCCCGTCGTCCCTCGAGGAACTGGCGCTCGCCGACGAGAAGGTGTCGAGCCCGGAGGTCAGCATTTCCCCCCACTCGAGGGGCGATCCGTTCGCGCCCAGGCATTCGACGGAGAGCCGCAGGGAGCCATCCTGGCCGTGGGTCGGGTCGTACCCGACCTGCTTCGCCACCAGACCCGCTGCGGGGTCGTCTACGGCGCCGCCAGTGAGCCACAGCACGATGGCGTCGGTCCTGGGCAGAGCGGACAGTTCGCCGTGCGCCTGGCCGGCCGCGTCGTTGAAGAACGTGGTGAAGGCTATGCGTCCGTCTGAGCGCAGGAGGATCCGCTCTTGGGCGCTCGAGTTGATGCCGTTCGCCAGTTCCATCGGCCGAGGCGATGACGCCTCGTCTATCGTGGCCACGTCGCCCGATATGTCGAGCCCGTGCATGTAAAACTGCTGGCCGAGTCCGCCTTCTTTGCTCATTAAACCGCCTCCAAGAACCCTTTATCCACGAGGTCACGGGCGTCGGCAGCGGGGATCGGGGGCACCAGCTCGTCGCCCTCGTAGGCCTCCACCACCGAACGCTGGACCTCGACCAGGACTTCCGCGCCGGCGTCATCCAGCAGCGGCACCATCTCGCCGTCCACCTTCTGCATCTTCGTGACCTGCTCCTTGATGATCCCCAGGGACAGGATCGGGACGCCCTTCTCGATATCCCGGGGGTTCAGCACCCGGTACTTCTTCGTCGTGTTAGCCACCGTCGTCTCCTCTTATGGCGCGAATGTCGCAGAGTCGTCCACGATTAGGGGCAGCGTGATGTCCGCCACCCTGAAGATCTCTTTCGCCACGTCCACGTACCCCCACTGGGTCGAGACGTTGCCCCCGTACTGGCCCGCCACGTCCACGTTCCGAATGGTGGCGCCCAGGTCGAACTCCCCCAGCAGGTCCCCGGTAATCTGGCTGACCGCCTGGGCGAGCGCCAGCTCCGACACCGACGCTGGATCCGCCAGGCCGTCGGCGTACAGCCGGATCGTTATGGTGTGGACCTCGATCGTCTTGTTCAGCGTGGTCGAGACCACGCTGACGCCCGTCATGTAGATCGCCGCGAACAGCGCCTCGGACGGAGCATGCTTCGGCTCCCCCACCTGGGCGGCGCCAACGTGGCCACTGGCCGACAGGTAGCTCTCGATGGTCTCGAGGGTCGTGGAGATGTCGAATGCCATCAGACAGGACGCCCTCCCAGTTCCCGCACGAGGTCCATCACGACGGGTCGGATAATCTTCGGGCGGTTCTTATCGAGCCAGTCACGGACGCGCCTGAAGCTGGCGTAGCCTCGGAAGCGAGTGATGCCCCTGCCGGCGCCCTTCTCCAGCCACGGCCCGTACACGACCCCGCCGTCGTTTATCTCGGCGTGCAGCCCGTTACGACGCCCATGGATGTTGCGGCGGTAGTTGCCTTTCGAGGCCCGGCCTGGCGCTGCCTCACCCACGGACAGGTACACACCCTTCGGCCTGATCTGCAGGGTGGCGTCTAGGCGCTGCTCGCCCGCCTCCATCACCTTCTGGACCATTCGGCCGCCGTACTTCTGCACGATCCGATCCGGCAGCGTGAAGAGCGGGCCGCGAAACTCGACGCCGATGCCGTTCTTTTTCATATCGCGGCGATCCGGACGCGCTGGAGCCGGGCCCTGACTTGCTTGCGGAAGCCGATCAGCCCACCCTCTTCCCGCTCCCTGGCGCCTTCGCCTCGGCCGGTGGTGCCGCTCCACCCGCTGGACTGGCTGCCCAGGATCGCGATGGCCTCCGCCAGGTTTAGTTGCACGATCTCGAAGTCGGGCTCGTACCGCGTGATGGCTGCCGCGTTGGCGTGTGTGGCGGCCGTGGATCCGTTCGCGCCCCGCTCGATCGTGAGGGTGCGGTAGACGTGGACTGGGGTATCGTCCACGTGGGCCGCCAGGGTACTGCCGTTGTAGGCCCGCAGTACTCCTATGGTGGTTGCCCCCGTGACGGACTCCACCAGGATCTGCTCGGAGTCCAGCAGCACCACCTCCCCCACCACCAGGCCGTGACCGGTGTCAATCGTGAGGGAGTTGTCGGACTTCGCAGCGGTGATGGCACCGTCCATGAGGATCGACCCGTTCGCCGCGCTCTCCTTCTCGGTCACGAAGATGCGCTCGCTGTCGATCAGGATGGTGTGCCCGACGTCGATCTTCGACCCGTCGCTGCAGACGAACTCCGTGGCGCTCGAGGAGGAGGCCAGGCCCGACGCCACGGTGCCAGCTGCTCGGGTGTCCTGGCCGTAGCCGAAGACCCCGGCGACCGATATGGACCGCTGGGGGGTGTCGCCGGATTCGAACGCCGCACTCGACGACCGGTCGATCTCGATGCGGTCGAAGCGGTCAGAGTTCGCGGGCTCGGTGAAGTAGTCGGTCGACGCGATGGTGCTGGGGGTGCCGTCCTGGGCCTTGGCCTGGAGGGTCGAGACCGACAGCAGATCGGCGTCCAGCCAGAGGTAGGTGGAGCGGGAGCCGCCTAGCTGGTGCTGTGGCCAGGGGTAGAGCCGGGTCTCGGTCTTGGGCAAAAAGAATCGCCGCATCATTCGGTCGATGCCGCGAGCAGCCGACTCGATTGCGCGGTCAACTTCCGCGTCTCGGCCGGCACCGTTTATGTTCGCCGCGCGCTTGACCGCGCCGCGACTGCAGTACCAGTTTCCCACTATGCCCCCGGGTTGCTTTCTACCGGCGTACTAAGTCGAAAAGTCGCTAGGTTGTTCCTTGGGCCCACCGTCCCAGCGGTAGTCCCCGTCGGGGCAGTTGCGAACGCCCCGGCCGTTGATGTCTAGAAGCGTGCCCGAGATCGGGCAGACGTTCGGCGGTTCGGTGTCCTGTTGGCGCGCTTCATCGCGCGCCTGGTCGATGATGGCCTTGAGGCCTTCGTAGGGCACCGAACCGCCTGAGCGCCTAGAGGTCCAGCAGCCACCAGCTTGCGCCGGTGGTGTAGGTCTCGGCGACCACGGAGGTGACGACGTGGAGCGAGATGCCGTGTCCGGGTGGCACGACAATCTTGCCGCCGAAATCGCCCTCGAGGTTACCGCTCGGCAGCACACCGGCCGCCTCGGCCTGCGCGTTCCCACCAATGGGGAACCAGCCGTCATCCAAGACGGTCGCGCCAATGTCCACCACGACAGGGCCACCGGTGGCCACTCGGCCGTCACCGCTACCCCGCAGGGTCAGGATGTCGTTGGCGGGTTCGTCCATCTCTTTGTGGTTGCAGTACCACATGCCGCCGTAACCCTCGGCGGCCGAGGAAACCAGCATGTGCGAGAACGCACGGTCCATCACCATCGACCGGCCGCCCTTGTTCTCGCCATTCCACAGGGTGATGGCGGCCACCGTGGTGGGTCGTACCACCAGCCCTGCGACCGCCGCCGTAGCGATGGCCGATGAGTGGTAGCGCGCCAACCTGGCCAGGCCAAGCGGTCCCTGCCCAGCGATTAGGGCGTCCAGCTGTTCCTCGGTTTTTCTGCTCATGTTCTCCTCTTTCGCCGCCTGGTTGTCAGCGGGCTAAAAGTCTCCCGATTCCTCGATCTCTACTTCGTCCTCCCACAGGTGCTGTTCATGGCCCCGGTGGGTGGCTCGTAGCACGCCTTCAATGCGCGCGTTCCCAGCGATCAGCTCGCCGAGTAGCGCCTCGATGGTCTGGACCTGGCGCACCCATTCGTGGCCTGTCCACCTGTACTGGTTGCCCGTGTCGATCTCCGTAAAGAGAGACCCGGCCGGTATCTTCGAAGGCTTGCCACCCTCGAGGGATACCAGTTCCGGTTTGACCTCTGAGGAGAGGCCGCGCCAGCGATTGATGTGCTGCTCTAGCCGCATGCGCTACTTGGCCTTGGCAGGCTTACCGGCTGGCCCAGCGGGGCCCTTCACCCCAGCTGCGCCCTTCGGTCCAGCGACACCCTTGGGGCCCGGCGCACCCCTGGCACCGGGCGCACCAGCTGGACCCGTAGGCCCGGTCGCTCCGACCGACACCGCGCGCTCCACAACTTCAGACGGAACGGACTCGGGCCGCTCGCGGTTCGCCCGCTTCCGGTACTTGCCGGTCGCCCGGGTGCCGTCTCGTTTGGACCGCCTGGCCGCGTGGATCCCGTCGAGTTTGTCGGCGGGCCAGCTCGTGAGTCTTGTCGTTGGCATGGTGTCTTCTACTCCCCGGGTTAGCTGACGGCTACGCCGATTTGGATGCAGCGCAGGTCGGTAATCTCGATGTTGTTGGCGACGGCCTCACCGGTGAGGTATTCGAAGGACACCCGCAGTTCTTCGTCGTCCGGCAGGTTGGTCTCGGCCGAAGCCGAGACCTCCACCCCGTCGATGAAGATGGCCACGTTGCCGTCGGCGTCTAGGAAGAACTCGACGTACACCTCGGTGGCGTCCACCAGTGTGGCCACGTCTTCGTCCTTGGTCTCGGCGCTGCCCTTCTCTAGCACGAAGTCCAGCCCCGCATCGCCGTCCACGGACTGGAAACCAATCCGGTCGGTGACTCCGCCCAGGATGGCGGTGTCGGTGATGGCCAGGCCCAGGAACAAGTCCGTCTGGGTCACGTCGTTGAGTTTGATCCGCGCCCCGAAGTACAGGCTGTTGCCAGCCGCCAGGCTGAAGGACTCGCCCAGCAGCTGCGACGACTGGCCGTCATTCTCGTTGGCGGCCGTCGTGACCAGCAGGCCCGGCCGAACGGTGTTCGCGTTGACGGCCGTAGTGTCGCCTGCGCCCGCCTCGACGATGGTGTTCGTCCAACGCGTGAGGTCGCCGGTGGTGTCGTCTACCGGCTCGCCGACCTCCATGATGTACTTGACGACGTCTTCACCGATGACATCTATTAGGCGCTTGCGGTGCGTTGACCAGAACGCGAGCGCGCCACCGATGTATCTAGACTTCGTGGTCGGCATTGTCGAACCCTCCCAGGTCCGCCCCTATGGGCGACTTTGCCTTTTGGCAATCGTCGGTGCTCGCATCATTCGATCCAGACCAGGCCGCGCGAGCTTGTGGCGGTCCTGCCCCTGTGGGGTGCTGCGGGCGCGGTGGACTGGATGGCCGCACCGCCCCGCCATGCACTTGTTAGCTTTTAAGACCAGAACTAGACCAGCGGGTCGGGCATCTGCACCACCGACGACGCCTCAGAGGGGTCGCCGAGTATGTAGAAGATGACACCGGGCTGCGCGCTGCCGCCCACGTCGGCCACGGTCGCCCGTAGGCAATCGAACCCGCCGTCCGCGTCCAGGTCGGAAGCCCGGAACTCGACCACGACGATGGCGTCTTCCTCGGCGAGCGTGCCGTTGGTGTAGGTGTTGGCCGCCGTCTGGGTCGTCTTCGTCCACTTGGTCACCGCTGCCAGCGACGTGGCCGCCTGCTTGGTGTACACGTCGGTGAACGTCAGCGACTTGACCGACCCACCGGCCACGCTGGTGGCCTGCTGAATCGTCAGGGTGGGGTCTTCGGTCGCCGTGCCCAGGCCCGTCATTAAGACCACCGCCACGCGGTCGTAGTGCTGAAGCGACACATAGTCGCCGGTGTTCGCACCGTCCTGCAAATCGACGGCGGGCACACCCTCGGCGATGTTGATGCGCTCTAGCAGTAGCTTGCTTCCCATTTTCTAGTACCCCCGCGTGGCTTCTCTCGTTTTGGTCTGGGTATGCTTCCGGCTTGACTACGCTCGGGTGGCCAGGCTAACGATGGGCGACAGGGTCTTGGTGCCGTTGCGCGGCGTCAGCGCCGACTTCAGCCACACCTTGCCGTCCACCCGCTGGGTGAACTTCCAGACCATTTGGTCCTCGGTGAACTTCACATGCTCGGAAGCCGCCATGCTCAGGGCTTGGCGGTCGCCGATGATGTAGTACGACAGGTCGACGAAGTTGATGTCGCCGAGTGTGCCCAGCGTCGGAACCTTCTCGGTAAAGTGAACCGGGCGGCCGTAGATGGTGAACACCGGTGCCTCGGTCACATTGGACACGAAGACCGGGCCGCCTCCGGTACCGGCGTTCCGCACCAGGTTGAGCAGTTCGGGTATGACGTCGATGTTGGCGATCCACACCGCTCGCGGGTGGCTGCCGGGCAGCATCCGGGCGAACATCGCGTCGAGGTTTTCCGTCACGACGGTGGCGGCGTCCTGGCCCGTCACCTTGGGCACCTCGATCTGGGCGGCGGAAGTCAGGAAGCCCTCGGGCTGGCCGCTGCCGGTGCCGGAGATGAACGCCAGGTCTTCGAAGTACGCCAACGCTTCCGGGAACATCGACATGAGCAGCGCCGTGAGCGCGATGGCCGAGTCGGCCAGCAGCTCGTTACCCGCCACGGTGTAGCCGGTCAACTTGTGGGCCGTCCAGCGGGCCTGCCCGAAGGTGGGCTCGCTGGCGTCCGAGGAGAGGTCCGCGCCCTCAGCGTTCCAGTTGGCCGTCACGCCGCCGTAGATGTTGGAGGCGTGGGTGGTGTCCTTGATGATCGGCAGCAGCATCGACTCGCGTGCCATTGGGATGACCCTGGCACGCGGGCGAATCAGCGACTGCTCAATCGCCAGGCGCAGCATGTCGGTCCGGAACTCCTCGGGGACCAGGAAGCCGCCCGTGGAACCCTCGCCCTCCTGCAACACCTTTAGGCGGGTGTCCTTCTCATGCTCCAGCGCGTATTTACCGATGGCACGGAGAAAGCCGCCCATCTTCCCGAACTGACCGTCCAGGTCCGCGCCAGCTGCGTCCGGGTTGTGGTCGCCGCCACCCATCGGCAGGCGCTTCACGCCCATTTGTTTCAGAGCATCGCCCAGTGCGGTGCCGATCGCCGGCCCGATGGCCTCGGTAATCTGTTCCTGCTGCCACTTAGCGAACTCGACGGGGTTCTCTAGCAACTCGGTGAACCTCTCGACGGTCATGTCTGTCTTGGGGGGCATCGTGCGTTACTCCTCTGGTGTGGCTTCCAATGCTTTGGCCAGGCCGTTCTCGATGCCTGCCTTAACGAGGTCCGGGTCGATTACGAGCACGGGCATCTTGACCGGCTCGGGGTCTGCGTCGGGTACACGGCTCGCGTGGATCCCGTCGATGATTCTTTGGGTGACTAGATCGTCCAGCTCAAATGCCACCAGCTTGGCCAACTCGGGCAGGTCGATCTCGGTTCCGGCGTTGTTCACGGTCGTGTTCGCGCCGTTGGTGATGATCGTTTCGAGGTCGAAGTCGTCGCCGAGGTCGAACGCCCCGGACTTGAGGACTTCGGAGATGTAGGCCGCGACCTCGGGGTGTACCTGGCTGCCTCCGAATGTGCGCTGCAGCGCCTGGGGGTTCGCCGGCACTGTGACCTGGGAGACCTCCAGCAACTGTTGGCCGTTGAACTCCAGCCCCCAGTTGCTACCGTCCACCGGCTTGGACTTGGCCATGTCGGGGATGAAGCCCACGGAGTAGGCGGCGATGCCTTCCTGGGCCAGCTTCCAACCCCACTCGGCCTCTTCGTTGTTCGGGTAGTCGTCGCCTACGAAGTACTTGGCGGTGCCGACCAACTTGGTGCCGGACACTTCCATCTTCGTCCACTCGCCGATGATGGCGCGCAGGCTGTAGTAGTTGTGGGAGGAGAGCAGGACGGGGTGCTTGCGGAAGTCGGCCAGTTTCCACCCGGCCGCCCGGATGATGTCCTCTTCGCGGTCCTGCTTTTCGGTGGAAACGACGGCGTCTACGGTGCCATTCTCGACATCGACGCCCTTGATTTCCGCCCTGATTATTTTGGTTCTAAACATACAAAAAGCCCGACTCCGCAGGTCCGGTGGTTCCTGCTGGTCGGGCTCGTTGGCCTCTCGGCGATCACTGGCGGGGCAAGGGGGCCACGGCCTCTAGGGCTCGCGTCAGTACATTAGTTCTACCACGCCGGTTTTTACTTTGTCAATTACTGATAAAAAAAGAACCCAGCGATAGCAGCTAGTGGAACACCGTTTCGGTTTTGCACTTCCGGCAATACAATTTCGTTTGCTCGGGCACGTTTTTCCCCAAGAGGTGACCGGCCTCGCACCGCGCCTCGGCGATCAGGCGTGACTCATCGATGGCGCTGGCCACGTCTTCCTCCAACCCCTCGGTCGCATCGATGGCATCGGGGTCGGCCGTGCGGTACCGAACATTGCACCGGCAATTGACGTGGCCAGGTATCGTGTCGTGGCCGCTCTGGAAAACATCGTCGATTTTGATCCACCCCTCGCCCTGGTTGGTCAGGCAGATCGGCCCGTTCACCAGCGCGTCGCCCTGGGTGATCCACGACTTCTCGTCTCGCCCCTCGAGTACTGCACCCTGCTTCGAGCCCTGGCCGTGGGCGAACGTGGTCTCGGTGCGGGCGATCCGCCTGGACCTCGCGGGCGAGAAGGCGATGTCCTCGCTCAGGGTGTCCGCAAGGGTCGCCAGGCTCTGCCCCTCGTTGATCGCCTGACCCACCACGGTGTTAACCCGCCGGCGGGTGGCCTCCATTACGTTCTGGTCGCCCGATAGCCTGATCAGGGTCGCACCCCGGTTCTCGGCCCAGGCGGCGGACATCCTGGCGACGTCGGCCGGATCCGTGCCAGGCGCAGCCGCCAGGATAGCGGCCGAGAACGGCTCGGTCAGCTCGTCTTTGACTGCTGTGCCGTACTTCGCCCACCAGTTCCAGTCGTGCCCATCGAGATCCGCCACTGTGAATTTGCCGTGGGGAGCGATCGAGCGCCCGGGCGTGTCGCTGGTGGTCCGCAGGTGGGCCATGAGTTCGTCCAGCTCGGAAGCCAGGCGCAGCCGCCAGGCTTTCCCCATCGATGTCTCGGCCTCGTTCACGTCGTCGGGTCGGCCGTCGAGCTTCGCGCCCAGCCGGGAGGCGGCCCAGTCGTCGAGCAGGTCCCTGATCTTCTCAGGGTCATCGGCGGCATCGGCCAGGTCGTCGGCCAGGTCGTCGGTGTCTCCGGGCTCGGGGGCCACCGGCGCTGGTTTCAGTTCGTCGCCGCCTTCGCCGTCGATCTTGTCGAAACCCAGTAAGGCACGACCCTCGTTGAGCGTGAGCATGCCGCCTTTGTACCCGCGGTCCGCCACCGCCAGGTCCTGCACCCGGTCCTCGGGTACCGGGTCTTCGAAGTCGAAGGCCACGGAGTCGTCGCCCCAGATTTCGACCAGCTGGTTGTTGAGAGCGCCCTTGATGCGAATAAGCCGGGGTTTCAGTACCCACCGGGCGAACATCACCTCGGCCGCTTCGGCGTTGGCCCGGTTCACGGAGTCCACGATGCCCAGCAGCGGAGCGGGAAACCCGAACGCGCCCAGGATGATGTCGCGGTTGAGGTGGCGCAATTCGGTCATCTGCATGTCGTTCATGGAGTACTTCACGTCTGTCCATGTGCCGCGCTCCAGGATCGCCACCCGGTGCGCGTTGTTCACCCCTTGGTGCTGGTAGCGCCAGCGGTCCACCATGCGCTTGAAGTCTTCGTCGTCCAGCTCTTCGTCCAGATGGATGATGCCGGCTGGCTGGGCCGAGTTGCCGAAGAAATTGGCCGTGTAGCGGGCCGCGTCGCGCTCGCTCATAATGTCCGCGATGATGGCCTGCACCGGTCCCTGGCCACGGTAGGCGTCGGTCGGCGAGGGGATGGGCACGAAGATAACGTCATCGACGGCCAGCGGTATGGTCTCGTTGCCCATCCGATAGATGTAGCCCGCGATGTAGTCCTGGCGTGATTTCACAGGGAACATGCGGTCCGGACGGATCGGCCACATCTCCAGCGGCACGCCCATCGCGTTGCGGTATAGCACCCACCACATCTCGCCCGCCAGTTCCAAGTGCTGGCCCGTGGTTTCGGTGAACCGCGGGGTGGCGTAGAACGGGTTGGGGCGCTTCCACAGGCGGGCCAGCGGGTGGTCCGGCACCTCCACCCGGTCAGCCCGGTCGGTGCCCATCTTGTACAACTTCCACTCGGTGGCCGCGACCGACGTCGTGATGCGGTTCACGACGGAGAACAGCCAGGCCGAATCGTCGTAGGCGTTGAGGTTGGCGGTGGCGGACTTGCCTGCGGGTCCGCCCAGGAACGACATGCCGCCCATGCTGGAGGGCACCAGCGGCGGGCGCTCCGTGTTGATCTTGACCAGGCTGCTAAGAATTGTCACGTCGGTTCCTCCCTGTGATGGTCGCCAAGGCGGCTCCAGCCGTGACAAATAACCCGCCCACTATGTAGGCGGCTGGTTCGTTGACCTGGTAGATGCCGAACACCACTGCGGCCAGGCCCAGCCATTCCGCAGCGCCCAGTGCCATTGTCATTTTTCGTTTCCAGTTCCAGTTAGACATCCTCATCGGTGCGTCCCCGGGTGCCAGTTGGCCTCGGTCGTGATGGCCTGTTCGAACGTGTAGGCCGGGAAGTCATACGGCCCCGACCCACACCCGCACTCCTGCACATGGGTCGGGTCGCCCACGATGTGGTTGCCTTGGATCGGCGTGTTGTCTCCGGGCACGATGCCCTCCTTGAACTCGTGGATGGTATGGCCGCAGACCGGCATCCGGAGGTAGTAGGTGGGCTCTGGCTCCAGGTCGATCGGGAACGTCATCGACCCACCACCCCGGCCACCGCACGTTCGACCAACACCAGATCGCGGGTCGTGTCGAAGTAGCTTGTGACGCCCCAAATCGGCGCCCCCTTCGGGAACTCGACCCCGGATTCATAGACGTTCAGCGCCGGCACCGTGATCGTGCCGACTAGCCCGATCGCCCAGGGGTGTTCGTTGGATTTGACGACTTTGACCTTGTCACCCTGGCTGAACATCATCGCTTCACCTTCGCCGGTCGACCCGCTTTCTTCCGGCGCTGTCGCCGCACCTGGGCCACGGTCTTCGGCTTGGCCCGCCCGTGGACGTGCTTGCCTCTGGTCATCTCAGCGCCACCCACACGGGTATGCCGATCCACGACCCCAATGCGAAGACTACAAAGCCAACGATCATCCACTTGTCCCACCAGCGCGGCACCCCGTTCGGGTAGAACGGCGCCGGGGGCGACGGCGGCGGTTTGCGATCGCGGCGCGGGGCTAAACGCAATCGTTCGCGTGCTGGCGTGTCGCCGGGCTGTCGGGCTGACCGATCGTGTCTGATCATTCGCTTTCCCCTATATGAACCTCACGTTTGGTTTCCCCCGCGACACCACGGCGGTTAGCGCACCAGCAAAACTGTCGACCTGGTCGTCGTGCGCCGCATTTGGGAAGGCGGCGAGTTCGTCCATGAAGTCCGCCACCCACGCCGCCCGCTCGGGCAGCGGCACCCGGCCGGCTTCGACGTACCCGGTAACGGCATTGGCGCGGCTAATCTTGTCGCGGTCGACCTTGACGGCCTTGATCGGGATCCGCGTCTCTCGTCGCAGGGTGGCGAATAGGTCCTGGCCTGACGCGGCGTCCTCGACCAGGACCTCGTTCGGGCGATGCTTGTCGAACTGGGCGACCGCCGCCCTGAGGAGCTCCGGGAACTCCACCCGCCGGCGCCATACGTCCAGGACCGGAAACGAGTTCCCCGCCACCCCGAGGGTGGTGCAAACCGAGTAATCGTTGTCAGCGCCCTTTTTAAAGGCCGTATCCCAGAATTGGACCTTTCGGGATAGTTCAGGGACCTCCCGGTACCGTCCCCACCACTCGTAGCGAAACACTCCGCCCTCGGCCGGTGCTGGGCGCTGCTGGTAGAGGCCGGCCCATACCTGGGGACCCACCGTCTCCTTGATCTTGAGCAGCTCGTCGGCCGAGTACCGGTCGGGCCACAGCGCCTCGCCTTCCTCGCGGCCGAGCGGGTCGTCCGGTTCAGCCAGGGCCGGCAGGCGGATGTGCTCCCACGGCTCCGTCATCTCCTCGAGCAGCGCACCAATGAGGTCCGCCTGGTGCCAGCGGGTCATGTCGAGGATCACAGAACCCCCGGGTTCCAGCCGGGTGAAGGCGGTTGTCTTGAACCACTCGACCAATCTGTCCCGGTAGACCGGGCTGTTGGCCTCTTCTGCGTTCTTCGTCGGGTCGTCGATGATCAGCAGGTGGGCGCCCTCTCCTGTGATCGGACCGCCGACGCCGGCGGTCAGCATGCCGCCTCCAGTAGTGAGCTCCCACCGGTCCGCGGCCGTGCTGTCTCCTGTCAGCTGCAGGCCCAGCTCGTCCGGGAACTGCAGGATGTCGTTACGAACGCGACGTCCCCACCTGGCCGCGATCTTGGCCTCGTAGCTGGCTAGGATCACCCTGCGATCGGGCCAGTTCTTCAGGAACCACAGCGGCGTCCAGTGGGCCACCTCCTCCGACTTTCCATGCCGCGGCGGCCACGACACCATCAGGCGCAGCGGCTCGCCCCACATGCGAGCGATCACGCTGGCCACCAGGTCCAGGTGCGGAGCCCGTCTCCAGCGCCCGTTACTTAGGTGTGCGGCCGTCGCTGCCGGGTCGACCCTCCAAAGCTCGGGCAACAGCTCCTGCAGCTGCTCGGACTTCGGGGTCTTTGAGGATTTCACTGAGGTTTGCATCGACATTTAGACTCACGTTTTTGATCGGCTCTCCCCCGGGCCCAGAGAGCTCGTGTCGGTTAGGGAACATGCCGAGGTGCTTTCCGAGGAGCTCGAGCGAGCGGTTCGCCACCGTTCCCTGGTATCGCCACTCGCCGGTTTCCTTTCCATCGATATCCAGGACCGGGATCTGGGTCATGGACCTCCTCACGTTCTCCACTAGCATTTCGATGACCCAGTCTTGGTCGAACTCTGTTCGCTTTGCCCGTTCCCCAATGGCCGCCAGGACAGCCTCAACGAGGTAAGGTTTAGTCAGGTTTTCGAACCCGATTTGCTTGGCTGTGCGTTTCGAGTAGCCGGCGCGGATTGCTGCCTGTTTGGCGTTGAGGTCGACCAGGTACTCCGTGACGAACGCGCTCTGACGCTTGGTGAGCTTCGTGGCGATCAGTGCCACACCTTCAGCGGGGTGTCGTAGGCGATTCGCCCAGGGTGCTGCGGCGCTCCGAGCTTGGTCGTGCCGATAGCCATGGGTGTCCTGGCGGCCGGCACCCGGGCGCGCTCGGCCCACAATAGGTTCCGCACCTCGTGTTGGCGGTACCTCAATTTCGGGTGGTGGCCCCAGTTGCCCCAGGCGTAAACAATCCGGTGCGCGAGGCCAGCCATTTCCAATAGGTTCCGGTCGTTCTCCTTCCCGACGGGTTCGGGCGTAGTCAGCAGCCTCCGAGGATCGGTCGACCGCACGGCGAACAGGTTGCCCACCATCAGGTGCATGAATCCCCACCGGCGGGCGAACCCGATGCACCGCCGAATCGTGGGATCGTCCACCTCGTCGTCGGCCGTCGAGGGGTTGAGCATGACGAACAACACCCGGTTGAGGGACGTGTTGTCGCAGTACCGAGTTAGCTGGTATCGGTAGTGGTAGCCGTCGGCGTAGGGACGCCCGACAGGTTCCTTTTGGGTTCCCGTCGTCATGGCTACGTGACTAGCTCGACCTGGCCGTGGAGCCAATAGAATCCGGGCGCGCCCTGATTGCCCTTGTGGACAACGCTGGTTTCGCGCTCGGTTTGGCGACCATAGTCATCGTGGCGCGTCTCGTCGTCCGAAACGAAAACCACGTTGATGGAGCCGTCGTGCCGATGAGGCTCGTGGTTGGCCGTCACGAGGGCGGGCCTTGCCCGACCACGTTGGTCAACGAACGTCACCAGCTCGCCGATTTGCGGTGCTTCCATGTCTGCTACCTCCTTTCGTTAGGATCATCCGTTCTACACCTTCGCTCTCCATTGTCTTTAGGCCGTCAACACGTGTGCCAGCTATGCAGGTACCCGGCCTTCAGCTACGTTGTTATTGATAGGAGGTGTCCATGGACTTACGTGAACTAGCCGAATCCTTCCCTGTCTCGACAATCATGGCGATTACCATCGGTCTCGCAGTCATCGCGTGGGTGGTGTTGCCAATCCCTTTATTCATCGTTGTGGCATTACTCTGGGTCCTCGTCGTTGGATACCTGGAGCACAACGGCCATCTACGGAACTGACCCCCCGCCGATCGTCGAACCGCCCGGGCCCTGGTTGGTGAACAGGTGCGCCCACCCCGGCACGGTCCAGTCGGGCATGCAGCTCATGGTGCCCCACTCGCCCTGGTCGATGACCCAACACGAGACCCCTCTAACGGCATCGCGGTAATAGTGAATGTCCGGGGGCTCGTCTGGGGCCAGGGGCACCACCACGATGGGCTCCGGCGTTGGAGTTGGCTCGGGCGGTGCTGAAGGCTCAGACGAGCAGCTGGCGATCGCGAGTGCCACCACAGCCCCGAGAGCGAGTACAACGACCGTTGCTCGCGCCAGCATCAACTGGGCCTGTTAACGACGGGCCGCGACCGGATCTCCGCCGCCAGGGCTTCGCCGAACTGCTCCGCCGTCTGGGCCGCCTCCTCGCGCCGGCTTTCCGTCTGGAGGATCGGGCCGTACATGGCAGGCCAGTCGACGACCACCAGGCGGATCGCCTTGGTGGCCACCTCGACGAGTTCCGAGTCCTGGACCCTGGCGCCGACGCGGCGCTGGATGCGCTTTTCGATCTGCGGTAGGGCCAGGTCGATGACCAGGTCCCAAATCTTCCCCAGGGGCAACGTCCCCAGGAGCTTCGCTATGTTTTTCATCTTGGCCTCCTGAATGCGCCTTTCCCAATCAGGCTGCCTCCTCGTGGGGATTGCGCGTTTCGAGACCTCCCGGGAGGTTGCAAAACACGCAAAGGTATGGTCGTTATCCCTCCTCGTCTTCCGTCACGTCGTACACGATCTCGAGCGCGTGGCGCATCGTTTCCAGCCAAAAGTCGAGCTCGTGCCTCGACCATAGGGGCTTGCCGGGGACACGTTCTCGGCCAGCCACCAGCGACGGCGCGTTGTCGAACGCCGGCAGCTGGAGCAGGAGCGCGCTCACCACCAGCGGGATCTCGTACCGGTACTGGCCGCCCATGACGTAGCTCTCGTTATCGACGTGGCCCTTGAACGGCGCGTCCGGCGGCGCTGCATCGGCCAGGTCGATGTGGCCGTTCGTTTCTTCGACTACAAGGCCGACCTTCACGACCTCCGGAGGCGAGTCGCCGATGGTCGCCGCCGGCGGATCCTCCGTCTTGGCCGCGACCGACTTTTCTCCAATCCCGAATATCCTCATGCCGTTGTCCTTCCTCCAAGCGCTTAGACTCGGCTCCGAAATATCGAGGAGCGCTGCAGTCCGGGTGGGTCCCAGGCTCCCGATGATTTCGATCAATCGCTCGCGGTGCCGATCCAGCCAAACCGAGATCTTTTCCGCGCCCCGGTCGTCTCGCATGGCCCACAGGTAGGTTTCGTCCGGAGTCATTCCTAGCGGGTTCTGACTCGGCTCGACTTCCGCTCCTGGTTCCGGCTTCGGCTCGGCGTCCGCGAGGGTTTCACCGGCACCGGCACCAGCGCCGTTGACCGACGTCCGAGCTATGTCGCCTGGGTCGTCATTAGGGGCTAGGTGGTGGATGCGCCAATCGGCGAACGTCACCTCCAGGATCCCGAGGAAATGGGCCGTCTCCACGGCGTTGCCCTTGTGTCGCCACACCGCCAGGACGTCTTCCTCGTGGGCGATGAGCCAACTGAGCGCCGGCGCTCCAACATTGGTGGGCGGCAGGTCGCCCAGAAGGCGGGCCCGGGCTTCCTTGAAGGCGACGGAGTTCATGCAGCTGTCCCCTGGCACCCTTCGCACATCTGGCCGACGGACTCCCGAATCTGCCGGCTACTTTGGGGTCCCCAATGGCAACTCTTTACGCCCGCACTGTGGGCAACCGATTCAAGGCGCCGGATTCGTGCCTCGACGTCGGGGAAGTGCGCTCCGATCCGGTCGAGTTCTCCTGGCTTCGAGAACGCCCCACACAAGCACTCACCACTCATCCCCAGAGCTGTCACCACCTCGTTGGGGGGCAGGCCGAACCGTTGTCGGTAGTCCAGGACGTCAGGCTTGGTGAAGTCCCTGATCGGAGCCACCCAAACGGTGTTGCCATCCCGATTGACAGGCTCCACTCGGCCCATCCTTCTGACCGACTCCGACGTCCTGACGCCGGTCAGGAACATGACCCGGCGGCGGGTTCCGTCCTGAGCTTCCCGACGCACCTGGCGGAGCGCCCGCTCCTTCAGCCAGCTGTACATATACCGATGGGCCGCTGGGCCCGGGAAACCGTATTGGAGGACCAGGTCCTCGTACCGCTTGGGCGGGAATTTCTCGATCAGGGGGAGTTCCATCACCCGCGAGTACTCGCGGACGTGCTCGCGGGTCTCTTCGACCCCAATTCCGGTGTTCACGTGGACAATGGCGTCGACGCGCGGCCCATGGACTGCCGAGAGATGCGCTGCCGTAGTCGAGTCGTAGCCGCCTGAAACGAGGGCGAACACCTTGATCGGATCGTGCTCTTCGATGGCAGTTCGGATCGTCTCGACTCCGGTGTTGATTAGGCCCTTCATGCCGCGCCCTCGAGCACTCGGATCTCGATAGCTCGCTGCCGGCCACACTTGCAGGTCGCGTGGCAGCCGTCCCCCCGGTGGTGGAGCGCCATCATCTTTCCGCAGCCCGGGATGCACCTGGTTGATGCCGCTCCGCAGTACACGCACAGCTGAGATGGCCGGGGCTTGTTGTATCCGCGCTCTAGTGCTCTCAGACGATGGCCGATCGGATCGCGGTGGTAGTCTTCCCGGCGCCGCTGCCGGCAGCCAGCACACATCCGGTACCCGGACTCGAGCCGGCCGCCACAGTAGCCACACGTGCCGCGAGCCCGGTTCCTGGCGATGTACGCGTTCTGGTAGGCGGTCGCCTTAGCTGTGGTCCGGTTCTCCCTTTGGCTGACACGGTTCCGCGATCGGCAGTCCGAGCATTGCATCCCGGCCAGATCGCGCTGGCCACCGCAGCCCGGGCAAAGACCCTCCTGCAGTCGACCGGCGTAGATCGCTTTTCGCTTCTGGCGCGCTCGATGACGGCAGCTGGAGCATGCCTGGTGGTTATTGGCCAGGCCGACCTTATCCAATTCGCCTTTGCAGCGGAGACAGGTGACCCTATCGGGCGTGATTGTGGTCACGCCTGAGCTCCGTCCCGGGCCGCGAGCTGCTCTTCGCCCTCCCGCAGTACCTCCAGCGCCGTCACCCTTTGTTTGTCCGCCCGCTCGGACCTGGTCAGGTACTCGAGATCCTCCTTCGTGAGAGTCGGCACCAGCTCCTCGAGCTGGATCACAGACCACTCGCTAGTCCGACGGCCGGATCCCTCGAACATGCCCGGCGCCGGGTTGGGCTTGGTCCCGTTCGTGCCGGGGTCAGCCGGTGGGTCGAGCATGCCCTGTTGGTCGACGTCCTCGAACGACGCCTGCTGCGTCTTGATCTCCACCGTGACGGGGTGCTCGTTGACCGCCTGGGCCATCAGGTGCGACAGCTCGCCGAACGCCATGTCGGGCACCTCGAACTTGATGATGGCCGTATGCCGGGCCCTGGTCTCGCTGCCCTCCTCCCATTTCATGGACCCGGGCTTTAGCAGCACGCTGGTAAATCGGTAGTTCATTCGGACGTCTCCTCGCTCTCGTTGGTGGCTATGGCCACCGCCTCTTTGACTGCCTCGACGATGTCGGCTTCGGACGTGCTCGCCCCGAGGGTGCGGAACGGATGCAGGGCCTCCCGGACGTTTGCGCGGAAGGCGGCAAAGTCAGTCGTGACCTGGTCGAGCAGCTGGCGTTCGGTGATCACAGGGCGACAGCCTTGCCGGCAGGAGTTAGCGGCTCGCACACGATCTCCATCACCGTCGACCTATCCGGCGACGGCCGGGACTGGACCTTCGGGTCGTCCCAACCGCAGTTGAGGCAGTGCACCCGTGGCCCGAACTCGTCGTATTCCGCCTTCAGCTGGCCGGAGCATCGCCAGCACTTGCGGTTGAGCAGAGACATCAGGCGGCCCTCCTAAAGATTAGCGATCGCCAACGGGTGACGGGCGTCCGGTGGGCGGACGTCCGGGAGGTCCTGGTGTAGCCCGCCGGCGTGATCAGGCCAACCCTCTGGGCAGCCAGGAGCCGTGGACCCAGGGCCCTGAGGTTGTGGGTCCGAAAGTCGTTAGGGATGAACGGGTGGACATCGTCAGAGATGAAGTACTCGTTGACCCCGGCGCATGCCTCGATGGCCCGGTCGGCCGCGAGCTTCCACGCCGCATGGGCGTAGGCATTGGCCACTCCCATGCCGAGATCCCGGGCCCGGCCCGAGTCCAGCAGGCTGAGTTGCTGCGCGGCTTCGACCATCAAGTCTGCTCACCGGGGCATCGCTGCATTAGCAGCAGGGGCGGCTCGTGGAACTCGAACCAGCCGTCCTTGTTTTCGAAGAGGAATGATCGGCCGTCGCATTTGAGGCAGCACCGCGAGTGAATGGGGGCGTACCGGTCCATGGAGCGCCCAAACACGTGGCCGCGGCTATTAGCCCGGTTAAGCGTCCGCTTGAAGGCGTCAAATCGCCGATCGTGGTGCCGGCTCTCCGGGGGGAACGGAGTCCCGTTCCGCATCAACGGGGTGGAGGTGACCTGGGTCACAGCCGGTGCTCCGGATCCCGCCATCGCCACTCGAGCAAATCGAAAACTCTCTGCTCGGTCGGGCAATCGATATCCTGCCGCTCGGCAGGGTCCTTCGAATTCACCGTGACGCCAGCGGAAGCGTGACCACGGTGGCCGAGGGCGATAAACCGCATCATCGCCCGCTTCACCCACTCCTTCGGGCCGGTCCGGACGAACATGGCCATGCCCCAGTTCTGCGGGGTGGTGGCGAACACGTCCACGGGGATGCCGGACGGGTCGTGCACCAGGTTCTTGTTCAGCTTCCCGAACGTCTTACGG
This sequence comes from Dehalococcoidia bacterium, assembly GCA_965250195.1. Taxonomy (GTDB): domain Bacteria; phylum Chloroflexota; class Dehalococcoidia; order Lucifugimonadales; family UBA2962; genus CAUZIR01. The sequence goes on along the minus strand of OZ252295.1, from coordinate 2,400,252 downwards.
CCGCGGGAGTCCAGGCGGTGGCTGAGAATCCCGACGTCGCGATCCACTAAGTCGGTCAGGAACTCGTGCAGGAGGTCGACCTCTACCGGCTCCGCAGGTGCGAAATCGAAAAGTATGGCCTGGTCGCCTGAATCTATATCTGCCCTGGTTTCGGTTTTTGGGATGCACACGAGCTCCATGTCCCCGACATCCGGACGGCGCCGGCGGATGCTGCCCGCTATCTCGATACGCTCGCAGTACGGGCCGATCAGCCCAACCAGGATCTCGGCCGTGTACTCGGCGTCGACCAGCTGGTAGCGGACCTTCGTCTCGGTCATCGCATCGCCTGCAGCGTCCGGGCGAAGCCGGGCTCGGAACCGAGCTCAGCAACGGCGTCGGCCAGGATCTCGTGGCTCAAGAGCGTGACGATCTCGTTCCAGTCGTCCGGCCGCCATAGGTACGTCTCGGCGGTTGTCACGGACAAATCTGTGAGCCAGTCCCACTGGTGGATGTTGACCCTGCCGGTCGCCGTTTTGAGCTCGGCGAAGATGAGCCGGCCGAACCGGACCAGCACCAGGTCGGGGAAGCCATCCGCCGACCGTTGGGAGTCGTGGGTGTGGTAGTGGCGCCAGCTGCGGACCTGGGCAAACTCGACGATCTGCGCCTGGAACTCCGCCTCGGTTAGCTTCAACACGTCGGCGACGTCAACGACGTCGTCAGGGCGAACGGCGCCGGCGGGCATGCCGCTGCGCTCTACCATCGGCTGCCCCTGCGGGTGCCGCTCGATGCGACCCCCTCTTTGATCACGCTGTTGCCGGAACCGTTAGAGCGGTGTCTTCGCGCGTCGGATCGCCCCCAGTTGCGGAAGGCGTGGCGCAGGTCGACGAACTCTTTGCCCGGGCCGGTAGTCCAGATCCCCGGCCGCTTGAGCCGCATCTTCGACTTCATAGCGTCGGCGGTACTCTCGAGGACCTCGTCGGGTATGTCGTTTTCGGCCTGCCAGGCCAGCAACCCCAGGTCGAGGCTTCCGTCAGCCAGGTAGCCATCTATCGACCGGAGGGTCGCCAGCCAGGCCGGCTCTTCGATTACCTCTCCGGTGTCGGGATCGACGAGAGTTGCATCCGCCATATCTGGTAACGCCGACTCTTCAGAGCGCGCGCTCCCCCCTCGTTCATTGGCGGTTCCATGACGGTTCTTTGGAGGTTCATATAAGGAGTCGGTGTCGGATATGGCGGATGCACTTGTCTCTAGTGGCGGATGCACCGCGCCACCAGTGGCGGATGCACTTGTCTCAGATGACGGGTTCACTGGGTCGGAATCTGCGTCCGCTTCCGCCGTAGGTGGCGGAGGCGACCCATCATCCGAAGGTGCATCCGCCAAATTGGCGGATGCACCTGAAGTGGCGGATTCGCCTTCCTGTGTATGCGCCAGTAGCAGCAGGTATTGAGTAGGCCGGTGCTGGTTGCCCTGGTGTATCGAAATGAACCCGTCGCCCTCCAAACCCTTGAGGCATCGCTGGAGGGTCCTGACCGGCATTTCGCAGTCGTTAGCGAGGGTCTCCTGCTTGGGCCACGCCGAGTCAGCCTCGGTGTTGTGGTAGTCGGCCAGGATCATGAGCACGAGCTTCTGTGAGTAGCTCCGATGCCCTCTGGTCTCCTTCGCCCAAGCAGTCGCCCTCCAACTCATCCAGGTTTGGTCCCCTTTTTCGAGTTGCAGGACCGGCACATGGTCTGGAGGTTGTCGAGCTCGGTCGGCCCGCCCTTGCTCTCAGGGACGATGTGGTCGACGGTGAGGTCGTGGTAATCGCCGCAGGAGACGCACCGGTAGCGGTCACGCTCATACACTTGAGTCCGGAGATGGGTGGGGATTTCCGCTTTGCGGTATCGGCTGGGGCCGGACTGCTCGCCTGGCCCCCGGATTCGATTCCATGTGTCGACGACCATGCCCTCGAGGTATTCAGGGCCATAGTCGTCTCCGTACTGCTGCCGGACGAGGGCGACCAATCGTTGCCAAGTCGCATCAATGTCGGCGAATCGTGCTCGCTCCTCCTCGATCTCCTTGGAGTAGTCGGGACCTCGGTCTTTGTCGTCCATGGCGTGCGCCTCCTTGCCCAATTCATGGGCGGAAGCTAACACGGCGGTCCCCGATCGACTCAAGCCGGCGCCTCGCAATGACCGGCGTGGTTGTCACCGGCCTTGCAGCAATAGGCGCAGACCCCGGAGATCTCGCAGATGTCGTCGACCGAGACCGCCTTGCCGTGCTCCGGACATTCGACGGCCTCGATGATCGGGACAGCCGTCATGCCGGCACCTTCTCTTTCGCCTTGACCACCAGCCGGCGCCGTCCAGGCACGGTCGCGGCCTCGATGATCTCCGGCAGGCGCCCGCCGTACTTGCGGGCCAGCTTCTGCAGCTGCTGGACGTTGAACTTGCCCTCGTGCTCGACGGTCTCGGTCCAGGGCTCCCTGTAGGCCTTCCCCTCACCGACCATCTCCTCGGCCGGTATGCCCTCGACCTCCAGCGCTGGCCGTAGCCTGCCCTGGTCGTACGAGACTCGGCCAGGCGCGAGCTCGACGTCGAAGTCGGGGTCGGCGATCGCATAGCCGCCTGAGGCCTCGATGCGCTGCGTGAGCTCCATCTCGGCCATCCCGGCCAGGCGAGCCAGCTTCTGGATTCTCTTCTCGGTGCCGGCGACCAACCGCACCAGTTCGGATGTGGACTTCGCAGATACGTTAGGTTCGTCGCTCATGACCAGAGCCTCTCAAGGGTGGCCTTAGCGGCAGCGACGTCAGTGATCTGATCTGGCGACTCGATCTCGAGTTCGGTAAATACGTCGTTGCGTGTCCTGCCGTGCTCCTGGTGGGCCCAGGTCAGCAGGTCGCCGACGTTCTCCATGCGGCCGTTTGACCGGCCCCTGCCTTTACCCCGGCTATTCGCTCTCCCGGCCTCCTCCGCCGGTGTCCCATCGAACCCGGCCAGTACCGCGACGAAGGAGAGCACCGACCTCAGTGCCTTCGCCTGAGCCCGTGTCTGGGCCATCGACATCAGCTGGAAGCGGGGCTTGTTTCGCCAGTTGTCCTCGTCGGGGTTGCACTCAGATATCGCGGACCCGACTTTAATGCCGTCCCGCAGGGCGATCGCCTTGGCGGTGAATCCACCCATCTCGTTGGCTTCGACCGACTCGGTGCCGACCGTGACCCCGTAGAAATGGGCCAGAGTTTGCCATGCCTCGAACTGCAGGTGCTTCCCGTTGCCGATCTCGATTGCCAACCCTTGCTGTTCGACCACCTCCATCAGTGCCTCGGCCGCCTGCCTGGCGTGCTCTAGGGCCTGCCGGGGAGCCTGGACGATCGCCAGGCCGTGCACGTTCGCCGGGGCGATCCCGGTCTCGTTCTCGTTGGTCATGCTGCTTTACCTCCTCCGTACAAGTTGGTGCAGGAGGCCATGCCGCAATGACACGGCCGCCTCGCCTGGGTGTTCATTTGGTGGATCTCCGCCGCGTCCCGGAGGCCCCACAGGTCGTGCTTGAGACGACCGCCGCGGTTTCTCCGGGCGGACATCGATCGGTCGATCTGCCGGCGGGTCTCGAGGTCGAGTGTCATCGAGCCACCCGTTCGCGGTCGGCGTTGGCCCTGCGGCCGCGGTCGGCCATGCCGATTACCTCGAGGTTGGTGTCGGTGGCCATGTCGACGCGGGACCGGCCGTTGGCGACGTTGCCTTCGTTCAAGGTCTCGAATATCTCCGACTGAGCGAGGTGGTGTTCGGCCACCCTCAACTCCTCCACGATCTGAGGCACTCCGTGCTCCTCGGCCATGGTCTTGGCTCTGGCGATCGCCGAGTAGGCGATCAATTCGTGAGCGTCCATTACCTCGTCGGTCTCCGGGTACCGGCCGAGGTGAGAGGCGGCACCGATGTGGTGTCCCTGCGTGTCCTCAGCTCGCTCCTGGATCTCGTCAAACTCCCCCCTCTTGTAGTTGCCCCCGAGGGCTACCCGCTTGTCGGGCGTGATACGATTGAGTCCTTCGGGAGAGGGTTCGGCGCCATTGCTTTCATCGGTCATCGGCTCCGGACCTTCTGCTTTGTTAGGCGGCATTTGCCGCACCTCCTTTCGCTTCCTCTTCCAGCATTCGCATGTACTTTTTCGCAGCCGCGATCGGTACTATTCGGCAGCCGCGAATCTTCAAACTGAAGACCTTGTTGTCTCGGACCTCACGCTCGGCCGTGGACTTGCTGACCCCGATCGACCAGGCGAACTCCTTAACTGAGAAGCCGAGCTTGGGGATCGTCCGGAGACCCTCGCTACGCAACGGCGGCCTCCTCGTCTTTGGGGCTCGCCTTCAGCTTCAAAAGTTCGCCTGACTCGAAGCCAAGTTCGGGAACCTTCTCGATTCGCTCGAGCGTCAGATACCCCCAAGAGCGACTCCCGGCCTTAGCGTTGTAGAAATGGGACGCCTGACTGCCACACCGGCGGGCCAGATCCGCGTAAGTCCAGCCTGCCCCAGACAGGGCCGCCTCTATGCGAGCTGTGATCGGCGCATTCGTCCCCAGGAAAGTTCTTCGATGTTCCGTTGGCATAGCAGGACTGTACCGTGCACAGTATGGTATGTCAAGTTTGCGATGCATACATTGGATGCAGAGACCACATTAGAGGGAACACACGTTCTAGCTATGCCACCTCCGAGCGAATTCAAAAGCGACGTCGGCAAGCGCCTTCGGTCGGCCCGCGAAGAGGCCGGGCTGACCCAGGAAGAGGCTGCCGAAACGATCGGGGTCAGCCGCCACAACCTGTCCGCCTGGGAGCGAGGCGTCTCGCAGCCGATGTCCGATAAGTTGCCCCCTGCCGCCGCTCTGTACGGAGTCTCAACCGACTGGATCCTCGGCCGCGAAAGCGACCTGGAGACGATCATGAGCGAGCCTGAGCTCGCCCTGAGGGCGTCCCGCGACGACCTCTCCCCCGGAGCACTAAAGGAGATCGCGGATCTGATCCGTTGGAAACGACAGCAGGCGAGGAGGCAACGTGACGAGGGCGAGCCAGGCGGGTAGAGAAATGCGCTCGAGGCTAGGGATAGAGGGCGCTGTGGATCCGGAGGCCGTGGCGGCCGACGTCGGCGTCGCGCTCATCGACTGGCCTTTCAAGTCGGAGGTCGAGGAGCTGAAGCTACCCGACACCATCTTCATCGCTGAACGCCTGGGCCCAAAGGACCGCAGATGGGCCGTCGCCCACGCCCTTGGTCACCACGTCCTCCACGACGGAAACCACCTTTGGCTGCGCTCTTCTACGCAGCTGGCGTCAAAGTACGAGCGGGAGGCGGAGGCCTTTGCCTACGGGCTCCTGGTCGACCAGGTCGATGCGTTGGGCAAGGGCCTCGAGACGACCGAGGAATTGAGCGAGTACTTCGGTGTCCCCTCGGAGATGATTTGGGTTCACGCACTGATGGGGTGAAGGAATGAAACGAGCGTCCTGGGTGATGGGTGTAGCCGCGCTGGCAATGATTGCCGCGATCGCGTGCGAGGAGACTGGGTCGGGTTCGAGTTCAGGATCGACGGCCGTGAGCTGTAGGACTGTGGGCGCCTCCGTCGTCTCCGCTATTGAGGAGACCTTAACGGTTGATGGTGGTGGCACTCTACGCAGTGCCCGCGCCGTCAAATCGAACGACTTCAACAACGTCTGGATGCTTGCAGCTGACATCCAGGGACCAGGCCTCGATGGTACCGGCGACATCGGCGTTTGGGCCGTCAACAGCCTGACCTCTGTCGGCCTGACGTATTCCGCCAACAACGTCGCTCGCGCATTCAGCCAGATCGGTCCGGGCAACACCAGCCCAACCGACCACGGGGTGGCTGAAGCCCGAAGATGCGTCCAGGACGCCCTTAAATAGGTGAGGGGCCACATCCGAAAACGCGGCGGCTCCTGGGCCGTCGTCTTGTCCCTGGGCCGCGATCCTGTCACGGGTAAGCGCCGACAAAGATGGGTCGCGGTCCCCGGGTCACGCCAGAACGCCGAGCGGCGCCTGGCCGAGCTCCTGCAGGAGTACCACACCGGCGGGCTGATCGAGCCGTCAAAGATGACCCTGGCCGAGTTCCTCCGCCGGTGGATGGACCAGTACGCCAGGGTCAACGTAGGTGAGTCGACGCTGCAGCGGTGGGATCGGATCATCGAAACCCACCTGATCCCCGCGCTCGGCGCGATCCCGATCGCAAAACTCCGGCCGGCACACATCGTCGGGTACTACGCCGAGGCTGTCCAGACCGGTAACAAGAAGACCGGCGGACCGCTCTCTCGGACCACCCTGGCCATGCACCACCAGGTCCTCCGCCAGGCGATGGGACATGCGCTGAAATGGGAACTGGTCCCACGCAACGTCGTCGATGTCGTCGACCGGCCGCGGGGCCCTAAATATGAAGGCACGGTACTAGCCGAAGACGGCATCATTCGCCTGCTCGAGTCCCTCGAGGGCAACCGCTACCACATGCCCGTCTATCTTCTGATCTTCTCAGGCCTGCGCAGATCTGAGGTCCTGGGCCTACGGTGGTCCGACTTCGACCAGGACCGGGCGGTCCTGTCCGTCAGGCGCAAGCTCGTCCAGCGAAGGGGCGGGTTCCACTATGAGGAGGTCAAGGGTCGCCGCGGTCACGCGGTCGCTCTGTCCCGTGGCCCGATCAAGGAGCTCGTCGCCCACCGGGACCGCCAGCGACTGGCGACACGCGGTGCTGAGGACTACGGACTCGAATGGTCCGACTCGTGGCCCATCTGCGCGGCAGAGGACGGCACTCCGATCCCGCCGAACACCCTGACTAACCGATTCCCCAAGCTGCTCCGGAAGGCCGGCCTCGACGGAGCCCGGCTACACGACCTTCGCCACTCGCATCACTCGATGCTCCTGGCCGAGGGCGTGCCGCTGTCGGTCGTTAAGGAGCGAGCGAACCACGCCTCGATCCAGACGACTGTCGATATCTATGGACACATGATCGCCGGCGCACAGCATGACGCCGCGGACCGGTTTGAGCGGCGCCTTGACGACGCTCGCCGGCAATCCCGCTAGGAGCTAAGAAGTTGACCATTTGCATTGCGGCCGTTACTGGCGATGGCGCCGTCGTCGTCGCTGCCGACCGGATGATCACGGCAGGTGATATCGAGTTTGAGCCTAACCAACCTAAAGCCCGCGTAATCACGAATTCGATCTGGTTCTTGAGTGCCGGTGACCAGCTGACACATACGGAAATCCTCCGCCACGTGATGGCTGAATCGATGGCACAGGTTGCGGCGGCTCCGGAGGTTTGGCTTGGTGTCGGGATTGCCGCGGAGACCTATCGACGCCAGGCGGAACGAGCGAGAGCGAAACGGGCAGAGTCGAAATTTCTGACCCCACTTGGCTTGACTCTTGAGACTTTCGCTTCGTCTCAGGCGAGCATGGCGCCTGATGTGGCGATCAAGCTCACGACCGAAATGATTAACTACTGGCCGCCTGAGGTGCAGGCTATCTGTTGCGGTTTGGACTCGGGGGGTCCACAAATCTATGGCATAGACGCCGACGGTTTGCATGATCGTTCGAACGTAGGTTGGGCGGCTATAGGTTCCGGGTCGTGGCATGCCAGTTCAGAAATCATGGCCTCAGGATTCACGAAGGCACTCCCGGTATATGAGACTACGTTGCTAGTCTACTTAGCCAAGAAGCGGGCCGAGATAGCGCCTGGTGTAGGCCAAGCAACAGACCTTTATATAATCGGCCCCACGTTGGGCTCTTACGCTGCGCTGCCTGAAAAACTGCGATCGCAACTCGAGGCCATCCACCAGGCCGAGGAAGCTCAAATGAAAGCCGCCAGGATGCGTTCGGTCCAGGAGATCAATCAATATGTGCAAACCGCCATTGACACAGCAGCTACTCAAGACCGGCAGCCGGCCGATGATGCAGACGGAGGCACACCCGTTGACCCGTAGGGAGTTTGGGCCAGTCATTGCCAGCAACGGACTGCTAGACCGCCATCCGTTATCCGTGACCTTTGGGTCCCGTCGCGTCCTCGGCGGTGCCCCGCCGGTGTCCGAAAACGAAGACTAAGGGGGAGCCCAATGGGAGACGCAAGCGACCAGCCGGCGGACGTCAATCCGTGTTTTGAGGTTGAATCCGCCTACGACAATGCCAACTGGTTTATGAAGATCGTGTTGAAGGCGAAACAGGAGGATCCAACGGAAGAGGAGCTCACCGCCCTGGGCGTCCTGCAGAGGAAAGCTGCCATAGACATCGCGGTGGCCCGCACCGAAGTGGTCAAATGCCGGAAGGAACACGGCATGCCTGAGTTCAAACGATAGCCCGGATCTGCAAACCAAAATGGGGTCGTTAGGACCCTGAGGTTAGCAAATGGTTTGCAACCGCCCTACCCGTCCCAAGGTGTGACTAGCCTATAGACGGGCGGACGGGTCGATTGCAAAAGAGTGGGGTGGACGATGGGATTCGAACCCACGATCTCCAGGGCCACAACCTGGCGCCTTAACCAACTTGGCCACGCCCACCACGCCGAGCAATCGTTTCTAGATTAGCACGCCCTACCCGGTCACAGACGGCTCGATTGCTCTCCTGACAAGGCCCAGAATGGATCAGTCGCCCGCCAGCCCCTGAGCCAGGGCCACGAGCGTTCGCACCGGCACTCCGGTCGCCCCTTTCGTCGTGTGGCCTTTGGGTTTGGATGACGTGGACGTCCCGGCGATGTCCAGGTGAACCCAGGCCGCGTCGCCCACGAACTCGCCAATAAACATGGCGGCCGTGATCGAACCGGCGGGCCGTCCGCCGATGTTCTTAAAGTCCGCAACATCGCTCTTGTACTGCTCTTTGTACTCGTCGAACGTCGGCAGCTCCCAGACTCTTTCCCCCGCCTCGGCTCCGGCGGCGAGCACGGCCTTCATCAGCGCCTCGTCGTTGCCGAACGCGCCGGTCGTCACCTTGCCCAGCGCCACCTTCACCGCGCCGGTTAGCGTGGCCACGTCCACCAGCTTCGTGAGCCCGAGCGTCAGTGCGTACGCGGCTGCATCAGCCAATACCAGCCTGCCCTCGGCGTCGGTGTTGTCCACCTCAATCGTCTTTCCGCTCATCGTCGTAACCACGTCGCCCGGCCGTTGCGCCCCGCCGCCCGGCATGTTTTCTGTGGCCACCGCTATCGCCGTGACGTTGATTTTTGGTTTAAGGGCCGCTATCGCCTTGATCGCCCCTATCACCGCCGCAGCCCCTGCCATGTCCCCTTTCATCGCGCCCATGCCTCCGGCGGGCTTGAGTGAGATACCGCCGGAGTCGAACGTAATGCCCTTGCCGATAAGGCCCAGGTTGTTTTTAGGGCTGTCCGGGTCGCCCTCATAGCGCAGCGTAATGAGACGCGGCGGGACTCGGCTCCCGGCCGCCACCCCGAGCAGGGCGCCCATGCCCAGCTCCTCCATGCGGGTCTCGTCCATGACATCCATTTCGAGAGCCCCGTCGCGGGACACCCTCAGCGCCACGTCCGCGAGGTCGGACGGCGTTAGGTGATTCGCGGGCTCGTTAACAAGATCGCGGCACAGCGCCACCGCGTCGGCGATCGCCGTGCCCTCCTCGGCGCCCGCCCGCAGTTCGTCCATCCTAGCGACGTCCGACTCGACAATCGTGAGCAAGTCGAGTGCGGGCGGCGGCTGTTTCGGGTTCTTGTGCTTATCGAAGCGATAGAGGCCCAGCAACGTGCCCTCTGCGATCGCCCGCGCGCAGTCCTTCGTCTCAAGTCCGCCAATGCCTGCGCCGTGGGCGATAGTCGCCGCGGACTTGACCGCCTTGCCCCGCAGGAACCTGGAGGCCTGCGCCGACACAGAGCGAACGGCGCCGAGGTCGAGTTTGTCGGCCTTGCCCAGTCCGGCGACCAGTACACGGGCGGTGGGCATTTTCCCCAGCGTGTGAATTAGAGTCATCTCCCCGCGCTTGCCCTTCGTCTCACCGGCTGCGATCAGGTCCGATATCGCGCCACCCAGCGCCTTATCGACCGCTCCCGTCCCCCCACCGGGTTTGGTGACTCCTTCGAACAGGTTAACGACGATGGCGTCCGCCTTGCTGACCGTAATGTCGCCGGATTCAACCGCAAATTCCATGTATACCCCATCTCCAATCTTTCGATTGTTTCGATTTGCTTTGGTCCGCCCTTCGGGCTCTGATCGGGGCGCCGTAGCGCAGGGCGAAATTATATTCGACCGGCGCCGAAATAGGCGCTCTGCCTCTGCTATAATCGCGCCCAATTGTGATCCCCGCCCCGTTCGTTAGAAGGGTACTTGGCGGGCCTCGTCAGGAAGCCTTGGGAGGCCGAATTGCTCGCATCGAACGCAGAATCCAGACAGACCGAGTTGATCGAAAAGGCCCGCCGCTACCTTCCCGGAGGTTCCCTGGGAAACCTCGCCGGCGACCTGATAATCGCCGAGGGGAAAGGTAGCCACGTAACGGACTCCTCCGGCAACGAGTACGTAGATTACCTGCTGGGTTCCGGTCCCATGGTCACAGGTCATGCCCACCCGGAAGTCGTGGCGGCAGTGCGCGACCAGCTTGATTCGGGCTCCACGTTCTTCGCCAACAACGAGCCCGCAATACTGCTGGCCGAGGAGATATGCAACGCCATGGCCTGCGTGGATAAGGTCCGGTTCTCCTCTACAGGCACCGAGGCCACCATGTACGCCATGCGTGCCGCCCGAGCGTTCCGTAAGCGAGACAAGATTCTCAAGTTCGAGGGCGGCTTCCACGGCATGAACGACTACGTCCTGCACAACATGATGCCCGCCGACCCGCCGGACTTCCCCACCGCCACGCCCGACGGCGGGGGCATCCCCGCGGCGGTGTCCGAGACCATGCTTATCGCCCCCTTCAACGACCTCGAAACAGCCGTGGCGATCATTGAGGCCAACCACAACGATCTGGCCGGAGTAATCGTGGAACCGTTCCAGCGGCTACTCGCGCCCGTGCCGGGCTTTTTGGAAGGCCTTCGCGAGGTTACGGCCCGCTACGAAATCCCGCTCATCTTCGACGAGGTAGTCACTTCTTTTAGGTTCGCGTACGGAGGAGCTCAGGAGTTTTACGGGGTTGTGCCGGACCTGTGCTCACTGGGCAAGGCTGTAGCCGGCGGATTCCCTCTGACCGCCGTCGGCGGCCGCGAGGAGATCATGGCCCACTTCGATGCGGCGGCCGTGGAGCCGGAGGAGTGGCTGCCCCAGATCGGCACGCTCAGCGGTAACCCAATCGCCTCGGCGGCCGGCCTCGCCACCGTGGAAATACTGAAGCGACCCGGCACTTACGAGCGTATGCACGACATTGGCGGCCGGGTAAAACAGGCCCTAACGGACGCCTTAGATTGTGAGGAGATCCCGGCGCAGGTCGTCGGTGAAGGCGTGGTGTTCGACGTCTATTTCACCGAGCACGACATCGTCGATTATCGATCTACGCTCCTGGCCGACAAAGACAAGCTGGGCCGGTTCAACCGGCTCTTGCGGGATCGGGGCGTCCTCAAGGGCGACAGCAAGTTCTACCTGTCCACCGTGCACGACGAGGCGGACGTTGAATTGACCATCGCGGCCATCGATTCGGCCGTGGACGAACTGGCCGGCTAATCTGGGCCGATGACGACGGCTGAAAGAGGTAGTTGACAGTGACCTTGCACCTCATAAGCGACGGTACCCTCCTAATGGACGGAGGCGCCGTGTTTGGACCCGTCCCCAGGGTGCAGTGGGAGACCTTTCTCAAGCCTGACAGGCGCAACCGGGTCCGGTTGTCGCTCAACTGCCTGTTGATACGCACCGGTGACAGAAACATCCTCGTGGATACAGGAGCCGGGTCAAAGCGCCTAGACGTCCTTAAAGAGGCGTTCGGTTTGAACGGCAACAAGCTGGTTCGTGGCCTCAAAGCGCACAACCTGACGGCCAGAGATATCGATACGGTGGTCCTGACCAACCTGCGTTTCGACAGGGCCGGAGGCTGCACCAAGGTAGACCGTAGCGGCAAGGTGCTTCCGACGTTCCCGAAGGCGAAGTACGTTGTCCAGAGAACCGCCCTGGAGGACTCACGCAATCCAGGTGAACGGTCGACACCTCTCTACCAGGCCGACGACTTCCTGCCCCTTGTGGACATGGAAATGGTCGAGGTAGTGGACGGCGACAAGGAACTCGCCCCCGGCGTGTCGGTTCGGGCCACCAACGGCCCCAGTCCCGGGCACCAGGTAGTTACCATCGAGTCTGGTAGCGAGCGAGTTGTGTTCGCGGGCGACCTAATCCCCACCTCATTCCACCTGCCGCCGGCCTACATCGGGGCCCTCGACGATTCCCCGAACGACACGCTTGCCGGAAAGCGCCGGCTACTGTCGATGGCGACAGAAAAAGGCTGGATGGTGGTCTTTGGGCAGGCACAGGAACAGTACGCCGGTTACGTCGAGTTGCGCACCGGACGATACGGGCTCACGCCCGTAGTGCTTTAACCCGTCGCATTAGCCAGTCACGTCTCCGACTGGGACGGGTACCCCTGCGACTACCCCCTCTGACTGACTGACCAGCCGGGTTTGAACGACCTGGTTGAACAGGTCACTCTCCGACCCCGATGAGACCCGGACATAGTTGTCGGTCAGGCCGCTCCAGCCTCCGTTTCGCCGCTCCTCCCACAGTACGGGCCTGCTCTTACCCAGCAGACCGGCCCTGAAGGCGGCTCCGGTTCGCGTTCCAAGTTCGATGAGTTCGGCCACTCTCCCCGACTTGATAGCAGAAGGCACATCGTCGTCGAAGTGGGCCGCCGTCGTGCCCGGACGGGCCGAGAACGGGAAAACGTGCAGGTCCGAGAAGCCGACCCTTTGCGCCAGTTCGTAAGTGACCTGGAAGTCATCGGCCTTCTCGCCGGGGAACCCGGCGATCACGTCCCCCGTGATACCCGCGTCTGGAACCAGTTCCCTGACGCGCTCCGCCGCCCTCTCGTACCGGCCTGCCGTGTAGCGCCGTCTCATGCGCTTGAGCACGGCGTCGCTGCCCGACTGCAGCGGCATGTGGAAGTGCGGGCAGAGCCGTTCGTCCGACCACAGGGACAGCAACTCCTCGTCCATCTCCTGCGGCTGCAAAGAAGAAACTCGTACCCGTTCGATCGCAGTTCCGTCCAGCACCTCGGAGATCAACCGCGACAGCGTGTTCGGCCCGTCTTGTGGCAGGTCGAAGCCGTATGTACCCAGTTGCGTGCCGGTGAGCACCACCTCGCGGTATCCGGCGTCCACCAGTCGGTTTATCCGGCTGACGATTCCGGTCGCCGAAATGCTGCGCTCACGGCCCCTGACTCGGGGGACGATGCAGTAGGCACAGACCTGGTCGCACCCCTCCTGAATCTTCACCATCGCCCGCGTCCTGAGCACCCTTGGCGAAACCGGCATATCATCCGAGCCCGTTCCGCAGGTAGAGGCTTCGCCCCCGCGCAGTGTGACGATGTCCTGAACGAGACGAACCTTATCGCCGTTCCCGGCCAACAGGTCGATCTCTGGGAGTTCACCGAAGGCGGCGGCGGCGCGCTCGGCGTAACAGCCGGTAGCTAGCCACTATCGTCGCTGCGGGGTTTCTACGTCGGGCCGACCGGATCGACTGCCTCGCCTTTCGGTCGGCAACATGAGTGACCGTGCACGAATTGACCAGATAGACGTCGGCGGGTTCATCGGTGCCGACGAGGTCGAAACCAGCAGACTTGAAGCGTGCGGCGAGCGTTGCGCTATCGGCCTGGTTGAGCTTACAGCCGTGTGTCTCGATGGCGACCGAGGGACGAGCTTGCGACGTGGAAGGCACCGGTAAAAAGGCTCCTTACTCTGAGTTCCTATAGGCAACGATTATAGCCGAGCAACAATGGCTGGCGGGCGGTCCACCCTGCTATAATCGGCCAGGCTCACGGCCCCAATCTTAGGAGATCGTTCCCATATGGCAAACCGCGTTTTCGTAACCGGATTGGGCGTTGTCAGTCCCCTCGGACTTGATGCCGACACCACCTGGAAGTCCATCGTCGCCGGCAAGTCCGGGGTCGATACCATCACTGCCTTCGACCCCGAGGGTTACAAGACCACCATCGCGGCCGAAGTCAAAGACTTCGAGCCCACCGACTTCGTCGACCGCAAGCAGGCCCGCCGCATAGACCGCTTCGTTCAGCTGGCGCTCGCTGCGGCAATACAGGCCAACGACGACGGTGGCGTAGCCATTTCCAACGGAAACGCCGAACGGGTCGGCGTCATGATCGCCAGCGGTATCGGCGGCATCATCACCATCTCCGAGCAACTGAATGTGCTCAACGAAAAAGGCCCGACCAGGGTCAATCCCTTCTTCATACCCATGATGCTGCCTGACATGGCGTCCGGGCAGGTCTCCATGCACCTCGGCGCCAAGGGGCCGAGCGTCGCCACCGTCTCTGCCTGCGCTTCCGGAGCCGACTCCATCGGCGCGGCTTTTAACGCCCTCCAGGACGATCAAGTCGACATGATCCTCGCCGGTGGGTCGGAGGCGGCCGTTTGCCCCATCGGCATCGCGGGCTTCAACGCCTGCCAGGCGCTATCCACCCGCAACGACGACCCCCAGGGCGCGTCGCGACCGTTCGACGTCGACCGCGACGGCTTCGTATCCGGTGAGGGAGCCGCCGTTCTGGTACTGGAGACGATGGAAAGCATGGAGGCACGAGGAGCCGAGCCCATGGTCGAGCTGGTCGGGTATGGGGCCTCCGCCGACGCCCACCACGTAACCCAACCGGCGCCCGAGGGTGAGGGCGGGGCAAGGGCAATGCGCAGGGCATTGGAAGTCGCGGGCCTCAAGCCCGACGAGATCGACTACATCAACGCCCACGGCACCTCGACCCAGCTCAACGACAAATACGAGACCATGGCCATGAGGGCGGTCTTCGGCGAGGACGCCTACAGGATCCCCATCAGCTCCACCAAGTCGATGACCGGCCACCTGTTGGGCGCGTCGGGCGCGTTGGAGGCGGCCTTCTGTGTTCAGGCCATCTCGGAGGGGGTCATTCCTCCCACCATCAACCTCGAGAACGCCGACCCCGACTGCGACCTCGATTACACGCCACACACGGCCAAGAGCGCCGATATAAAGACCGCCATCAGCAACTCCTTCGGATTTGGCGGCCACAACAGCTCACTCGTCTTCCAGGCCGTCGACCGTTAGGGCCGTTATCCGACCAGAGCCGAAACTCGAACTCTGGGGGCCCGTCTGAGGTGACCCAGGGCAGCCTGTTTTCCCAGGATCCGCCGGCCGGCGAGCCTCCCGTTCCCGGGTCTCAGCCCGTTTCGGAGACTCCGGGTGCATGGCGACAGCTACCACAGCCCCCCGTTGGTTTTAGCGCAAAGCTCGGCCTGCCCGCGCTACAGGCCCTCCTCCTCTACAACCGTGGCGTGCGGGGGCCCGGCGAAGTCGCCTCGTTTTTGGCGGCTGACGAGCGACTGCTAAACGACCCATCAGCGCTCCCTCACATGGATGAGGCGGTGGGTTTGCTGCGCCGCGTCACCGAAGCAGGTGGCACCGTGGCCGTATACGGCGATTTCGACGTCGACGGCATCTCCGGGACGGCCGTGGTCTGCCGCACCGTTACCGAGCTAGGCGGGATCGCCCTCCCCTACATCCCTAACCGGATGTCAGAGGGCCACGGGCTCCAGCCGGACGCCATCAAACAACTCGCGTCTCAGGGCGCCACGGCGCTCATCACCGTCGATACCGGGACCACGGCGGCACAAGAAGTCGCATTCGCTCGCTCCCTCGATATGGAAGTCATCGTCACCGACCACCACATCGCCTCGGACGAAATGCCGGTGGGTGTGCCGATCCTCAATCCCGGCCTCGTACCTGACGAGGGCGAGCCGTATCCGTACACCGGGCTCACCGGTGCGGGCGTCGCTTTTAAGCTTGCCCAGGCGGCCTACGAGAGTGCCGGACTGCCCTTCCCGGCGAGCCTGTTGGAGCCGGCGGCCCTCGGCACCATTGCAGACGTGGCGCCGCTTACAGGGGAAAACAGGTTCATCGTCGGTCGTGGCCTGGAGTTGCTGCGGCACTCCAGCAATATCGGAATCAACGCAATCGCCGCCCGTGGCGACATCGACCTGACCGCTCTCGTCGCCAGGGATCTGTCCTTCGGCATCATCCCCCGCCTCAACGCCGCAGGCAGGTTGGACGACCCGTCGATAAGCCTCCGACTCCTTACGACACAGGACCCCGGCGAAGCGGCCGACCTGGCCGACCGCCTGGAGGTGTTGAATCTCGAGAGACGGCGCTTAACCGACGTCAGTGTCCGTCAGGCCGAGGAGATGGTGTCGAACGGGAAACTGGCATCGAAAGCCGCCATCGTCGTCAGCAGCCCGGAGTGGCATCTCGGCATAGTCGGGCTGATCGCCGGTCGCCTCTCGGAGCGACACGGCCGACCGGCCGTAGCAGGGAGGCTGTCCGACGGGAGAATCAGGGCGAGCGCACGGGGGCCGGAAGGCGTCAGCGTGGTCGAAGCCATCGGGGCGACCGGGCTCCCGTTTTTGCGCATGGGGGGCCACGCCCAGGCCGCCGGATTCACGCTGGACGAACGACGGCTGGCAGACTTCGAAGACCTCTTTCCCGAGCGGGTCGCCGAGCTTAGTTCAGGATTGGTCGTCGCCGACACCATCGAGTACGACTGCGAGTTGGAGCTATGGGCCGTCAACCACCCCAACTACGCATTCATCAGCTCCGTGGCGCCGTTCGGCAGAGGCAATCCGGCCCCGACCTTCATGACCAGGGGTGTAACTGTGCGAGACGCGCGCACAGTTGGACGGGACAGCTCACATTTAAAGCTACTAATTTCCGGCAACGGATCCGAACTGGAGGCCATCGCCTTCGGCCTGGGATCTAGGTTGACCGAGTTGGGCCCGACCATTGACATCGTCTATAGCATCGACATCAACGACTGGGGCGGCAGGCGTCGCCTGGAGCTAAAAGTCGTCGATTTCCGGCCCGCTGCCTAACCCTTCCTCTGTCTCCGGCGCCGTGCTCGCGTGCCGCGCACCTTCGGACCCACCTCCGCGGGCTCCAGTTCGACGCGCTCAGTGAACCGGGCCTTATAGACGAGCAACGGCACGCCGATCGCCAGGATCACTAGCGCGATGTAGTGCGCCTCCTGCATCCCGGCCGCCCAGATCCTGTCCTCACGGGCGAAGCTGATGGCGAACCTGCCCACGGCGTATAGCGAAATGTAGAGCACCCATATCATCCCGTTAGGCTTGAGCCGCCCACGCATCACCCACAAGACGGCCAGGACCATCGTGTTCCAGACGATCTCGTACAAGATGACCGGCTCAGCGCCTACAGACGTGCCAGATGACGAATGACCGTTGGTGCACGTCCGGGCCAGGGAGTCGATATGGGTCCAGGACATGCTCAAGAAGTGATCGGCCGCCTTGGCACAGTGCTCGCCGTTGGCGAAGTCCCCTAGACGCCCGATCGTCTGCGCCAGTAGCAATGCCGGTGCGGCGAGGTCCATGAGGATGCCCCACTGGTGCCTGGGCACGCGTGCGATGGCGGCGTAGGCTAGGCCTCCCGCGAATCCGCCGATAATGCCGCCCCATACGCCGATGCCGCCGCTCCAGATGGCGATGATCTGCGCCGGGTTGCTGCCGTAAAAACTCCAGTGGTCGATGACGTGGACGATACGGGCTCCCACGAACCCGCCCAGCACGCCCCACAGAGCCACCGAGTAGACGACGTCCGGGTCGATCCCGCGAAGCGGCGCCCAGCGCGCCACCAGGTACACGGCCACCACCACGCCAATAAAGCTGAAGATCCCATGCCAGGCGACGACGAAGCCGCCGACGTCGATGAGATTTGGACCTACGGAAATTTCAATCAAACCGCGTTAACTCTAACTGTGCCAAGGGTTTAGGGCCAGTGGTCTGGGGTTGAACGAGCCTGCGAAACTCAAAACACGTCAACACTGGGCCCTCAGAGGCCTCGAAGCCTCGCTCGGCGTGGGGCAAAATCGAAGGCGAGGTTGAGGCCATGTCAGAGCTTGTTACGAACGTGCGAGAACCGGTGGATTCGTTCCTCTCCCACCTCAGGGTAGAGAGAGGGGTTTCGCCCAACACCCTGTCAGCATACCGGACCGACCTCGCCCAACTCGCCGACTTCCTGCGGTCCAACCGGACCAGCCGCGAAGCGGATCGCAAGCAGTCTGTAGACTGGACGGTGGTTAACGATTCGGTGGCGACGGCCTACGTACTGCACCTCGCCGAACGCGGATTCAGCGATACGACAAGGGCCAGAAAAATCGCGTCCATGAAGTCGTTTTTCGGGTTCTTGCTCGACGAGGGCGCCGTCCCGAGCGACCCGACGGAGAACATCTCCGCCCCCCGTTTGGGCCGTTCGCTACCTGACGCCCTTTCGGAAGACGAAATGGACCGTTTGCTGGATGCTCCAGACGGCAACAAACCCCCCGAGCTTCGCGACCGGGCGATGCTCGAAACGATGTACGCTTCCGGCCTGCGTGTCGGCGAACTGGTCGGCCTCAACGTCAAGGACATCGACCTGGACGCCGGTACGGTGCGAGCTTTCGGCAAGGGCGGCAAAGAGCGGCTGGTGCCCGTCCACCCTGGTGCGGTCGAGGCAGTGGCGGCATACATTGCCAATGGTCGGCCCCGGATCGAGGGCGCGGGGTCCGGTCGCGCGCTGTTTCTCGGCGCCAGGGGCAGTAGACTAACCAGGCAGGGCTTTTGGACTATACTCAGGAGGCGCGCCGTGCAGGCCGGGATAGGCAAGCACCTGACCCCTCACACGCTGAGGCACAGCTTCGCCACCCACCTCCTGCAGGGGGGAGCGCCCTTGCGGCACGTACAAGAGTTGCTGGGCCACGCATCCATAACGACAACGCAGATATACACTCACCTCACGAGTGAGCACGTACGGTCCGAGTATGACCGGGCCCATCCCAGGGCCGGTTGACCAGATGAACGGGAGTTTCAATGGCAGACAAGGGAAAGCGAATCGCCTCTCGGCAGGCGCAGCTAAAGCGGCGAAAGCGAAGGGGCAAGGGACGCTCCCAGCACTTCGACGCGGGGCCCACCGAAGGCGCGGCCGCGTCCCCGGAGGCCGCTGCCCCTGAGGCACCCGAAGCCACTGCTCCCGACCCAGCCGCACAGGCGTCGGCAGCTCAGCCGACCCCTGACGCCAAGCCCGTCCCCGCCCGTCCGGCCGCTGCCGCCCGAAACGCTCGCCGCACTCGTGCGGCCGCCCGTGCCGAGGCGTCGGTTGTCTACCCGTACTTGGGCGTAGAGCTTCGTCACATCGGTGTGCTTGCGGCCGTGTTGGCCGTGGCGCTCGTCGTCCTGACGCTTCTTCTTCGCTAAGTGCGCCAAGAGGCCTAGGGCTAGTCAGGCCGGCTGAGACGGTCAGCTCAGCGCCTCTCGTCGGGACGGCGCACTACAATCGTAGTAGACGATGACCACGCAAAGATTCTCCCAACGCCTACGGGCCGTACCCACACGCCCCGGCGTCTACCTCATGAAAGACGCCAGGGAGAAAGTCCTGTACGTGGGCAAAGCCGCCGTGTTGCGCAACCGGGTGCGTTCTTACTTCCAGAAGTCTGCCGGGCTGCCGCCCAAAATTCGCAGGATGGTAAAGCTCGTCGACGACTTCGAATTCATCGTCACCGAGTCCGAGCAAGAAGCGTTCCTGCTTGAGAGCAACCTCATAAAGCGGCACAAGCCCCACTTCAACGCCCGGCTCAAAGACGACAAGTCCTACCCCTTCATAAAAATCGACACCACCGAGGACTATCCCCAGGTCTACATCACCCGCAAGGTCCTTGAAGATGGCTCGCGCTACTTCGGGCCCTACGCAAGCGCGGGCAGTGTCAGGAGAACCCTGGCGCTGCTAAAGAAGCTATTTCCTTATCGCTCCTGCACCAAGACCATCACCGGAACAGACGAGCGCCCCTGTCTCGACTACCACATCCACCGCTGTGTAGGCCCGTGTATCGGCGTCGTCGATAAGGCCGGTTACGCCGAAGTCATCGACCAGGTCGTCCTGTTCATGGAGGGCCGCACTGACCGTGTCACCCGGTCTATCAAAAAACACATGACCGCTGCTTCGGAAAGTCTCGAATTTGAAAGGGCGGCAGCACTAAGGGACCAGCTGGCGGCAATAGAGAGCGTGCACGAGGGACAGAAAGTCCTGCACCTGTCGTCCGAAAACATGGACGTCATCGCCACCGCCACACTGCGCAACGAGAGCTGGGTCGAGGTCTTCTTCATCCGCCAGGGAAAGCTCATTGGCCGGGACCACTTCATCATGGAGGGCACCGCCGACGACGATCCCGGTCAAACCGTCGCCTCCTTCATACGCCAGTTCTATGCCGCCAACCCCTACATACCGCGGCGCATACTCGTCCCCTGGGTGCCGGAAGAACGAGAGGCCATACAGACCTGGCTGTCCGATCGTAGGGAAGGCACGGTACTCGTACAGGTCCCTCAGCGGGGCGAAAAGCGCCGTCTGGTCGAGATGGTCGAAGAGAACGCCGAGCGCGGCCTGGAGCAGCTAAAGATAAAGCAAGCCGAGACAACCGACCTACAGGCCGCCGTCGAGGAGCTGCAAGAGGCCCTCAACCTGCCGCGGCCGCCCCGGCGCATCGAGTGCTACGACATCTCCAACACCCAGGGCACCAACTCCGTCGGCAGCATGGTGGTGTTTGAGGATGCACGGTCCAAGAAATCCGACTACCGGCGCTTCAAAATCAAAGACGTCGCCGGTGTCGACGACTACTCCAGCATGCGTGAGGTCCTCACTCGTCGCTTTAAGCGCTACAAGAACCGCACCGCCGACGGCTCCGCTACCGGTGGCGCCGGTCCCAGTGACACGGGCACCAGCCCAGACTCGACCAAGGCCTGGGCCAAGCAGCCCGACCTCGTGCTCATAGACGGCGGCAAGGAGCATCTGGGCGCCGCGTTGCAGGTGTTCTTGGAGCTGGGCATAGACTCGGTGCCGCTGGCCAGCCTGGCCAAAGAAAACGAAGAGTTGTTCGTCCCCCACACACCCGAGCCCATCGTGTTGCCGAAAACGTCTCCCGCGCTGTTTCTGGTACAGCGAGCTCGGGACGAGGCCCACCGGTTCGCCATAACCTTCCACAGAGAGCGCCGGTCGAAAGGCTCGATCAAGTCGGCAATGGATTTGGTGCCGGGCATCGGCCCGAAGCGGCGCAAAATGCTCATGCGCCGCTTCGGCTCAGCCACCGGAGTACGCGACGCCACCGTCGAAGACATCGCCGCCGTCCCCGGCATGACCATGACCCTCGCCCGCACCGTCAAAGACTATCTATAGAGGCTGTTTTGCGTTTAGCCTAGCTGCCGTGCCCTTGCCCGTTTAGACGCCTTTAGACTCGTCCCCGTCGTTTGAGCCCATTCCGAGGAACGGCCTGAGCATGTTGGTGAATTCCATGGGGAAAATGAACTTGCTCGCCGGGCTTGCGCCCAGTTCCTTGAGCGTTTCGAAGTACTGCAGGCTCATCGCTTTGACGCCCACGCCCTGGGCCACTTCGTTTATGCGTTCCAGCGCTACCGCGAAGCCGTCGGCTCGTAGCTTCGCCGCCTGCTGGTCGCCCTCGGCCGAGAGGATTTCGCTCTGGCGTATGCCCTCGGACTTGAGGATGGCCGCCTGCTTCTCGCCCTCGGCCACAGTCACTGCGGCCTGGCTCACGCCCTCCGCCTCAATGATGGCGGCACGGCGCACCCGCTCGGCCGACATCTGCCGGTTCATCGCTTCCTGAATGTCCCGTGGGGGCTCGATTTCGCGGATCTCTACCTGTGTGACCTTGATCCCCCACCGGTTCGTCACCTCGTCCAAACGGGCCCGGAGAGAGTGGTTGATGCGCTCGCGCTGCGAAAGCACGTCGTCCAGGCTCATCTCGCCGATCACCGCTCTTAGGTTGGTGGTAGCTATGCCGACTACTGCCGAGCGGTAGTCCACTACCTCGAGAATCGCCTTGTCGGCCTGGTCCCCGATCGGCCGCATGTAGACGAGGAAGTCGATGTCTATCGGCGCGTTATCCTCGGTAATGTTGGTCTGACGGGGTATGTCGATCACCACCTCGCGGGTGTCGATCCTCACGGCCCTGTGGAACGGCCATATCAGAATGTGCAGGCCCGCCCCGCGCAGCCCGGTAAACCGGCCCAGCCAGAAGACGCCTATGCGCTCGTACTGCTGGACGATCACGATATATGGAATCATGGCTTCGGGGCCCTCCGCTCGCTTCGCTCGCTCTAAATTGCTCTTTGGCTCATGGCCTCATCGCTTTGGCAATCGACCATTCACCCGTCGTCGCCGTCATGCAATGACCCGCTTCGCTACCGTTTGGGGGACGACTGTACCCTATTTCTCCGTTGCGGTCTCCCCGTCCACTCTTTTAACGTGCAGCGTCAGGCCTTCGGTTTCGGTCACCAGCACCGAATCGCCCGCCTCGATGCGTTCGCCCGCCTCGCTGATCGCGCTCCACTCCTCGCCCATCACGTTCACAGTGCCAGTCGGCTCCAACGCTGTTTGGGCAACCGCCACCGCGCCGAGCACCGCCGCGATCTCCTGCCGGTCGGTCTCTTGTGACGCTCTCCTCGCGCTAAGAGAGGTCCGCACGAGCAACGTCATGATGGCGGCAATAGTCAGTGCGATGGCCACCAGGACCCACATACTGACCCGGAAGCTCGGCCCGTCCAGGGCTGGTGGAGAGAAGCCGCCGAACAATAGGAACGCCCCGAGCACGAACGCAATGCCACCGGCGATGCCGGGCACACTGAGCCCCGGCGCCTGAATCTCCACGAAGAACAGCACCATGCCAAGGGCGATCAGCCCGAACCCCGTCCAGTTCACCGGCAGGTTCCCCAGCGCCACGAACGCCAGTACCAGCGCAATCACGCCAAAAATGCCCGCCACCCATCCTCCGGGGTTGAAGAACTCGATGATTATGCCGAAGCCGCCGATGCTCAGCAGCAGCAGCGCGATGTTGGGGTTGGCGATGACGCCCAGGAACCGTTCCACGAGGTTACGGTCGATGGCAACGGTGGGAAGCCCTTCGACCTCCAGCACCCGCACGGCGCCGTCGATCTCCACCGACATGCCGTCGAGCTGAGCGAAAAGGTCCTCGAAGCCGGAAGCGATCAGATCCACCACGCCCAGCTCCAGCGCCTCGGTCGCCGAATACGACACCGCCTCCAGCACCGTGGCCTCCAGGGCCTCAACGTTGCGATCTCTCTCGTCTGCAATGCTGCGCAAGAAGGCGGCGGCGTCCTGTTTCGCCTTGGAGGCCAGCGTTTCCGGCAGGTCCTCGCCCCCTGGTCCGACCGGAGACGCAGCTCCCACGTTGGTAGACGGCGCCATGATCGCGAACTGACCGGCCGCGAGGATGAACGTACCAGCCGAGGCCGCCTGCGCGCCCGGGGGCCACGTGTAGACAGCTACTGGGACCGGCGATGCGAAAATCGCCTCCACCATCTCCCGTGTTGAGTCGAGTAACCCGCCGGGAGTGTCCAACAGCACCAGCACCAGCGCCGCATCGCGGTCGGCCGCGACGTCCAGGGCGCGGGACAGGTAGCCTGCCGATATCGGATCAATTGCTCCATCGAGCGTGACGACGGATATTTGCGACTCAGAGGATTGAGCGTACGAGTCTCCGGTCGCGAAGCCGACAAGGCCCAGAACGAAGACAACAAAAAGTGCGCCGAGAAGCTTTGGGCGGACGCGAGGCGGCGGGGCCGAAATGCCCCGCCCGGCCAATAAACGGGTCAGATGGTGAGTTCCATGAGGGGTACGTACGGTCCCCACCCATCGGAATTTCCTGCCCGGATAGTCCACTTGTAGGAAACCCCTTCCTTCAGCGCGCGTCTCAGGCAGCCCTCGTCTCAGGACATGCCGATCTCTTCCTCCACCTCACCCAGCACCTCATCGACGCCCTGCATAATCCGGTCCACTTCGTCGCGGGTTATGCACAACGGCGGGCTGAACACCAGCAGGCCTCGCGGCCGGATAATCAGCCTGCGTGCGGCAAATTTCTCAGCCATGCGCTTCTCCACTTCCAGCTCGGGGGAGAACCGTTCTTTAGTGGTCGGGTCACTTACCAAATCCATTGCCGTCATCAGACCCAGGCCCCTGACGTTGCCGACCATCGGGTGCTTCTCTCCCACCGAGCGCATCTGGTCCATCAGGTACTCGCCCACTTCGGCGGCATTCTGCACCAGCTTGTCCTTCTCTATGATGTCGATGTTCGCCAGCGCAGCGGCGGCGATCACCGGGTGTCCCCCGAAAGTCAGCGTCTGGGCGAACACGTTGTCAGGACCGGCAAAGGCGTCGGCGATCTTCGGAGTGGCAATGGTCGCGGCCATGGGTACATAGGCGCTAACGAGGCCCTTCGCCATCGTCATGATGTCCGGGGTGACGCCCCAGTGCTCAATGCCGAACATCTTCCCCGTGCGGCCGAACCCGGTAATCACCTCGTCGACAATCATCACCACGCCGTAGCGATCGCAGATCTCCCGCACCATCGGCCAGTACTCCGGGCCGGGAACCGAGCAGGCGTCGTACGGCGTGTCGGCACAGAACGCCTCGCCAATGAACGCCGCCACCGTGTCGGCCCCGTGGTAGAGGATTAGGTCCTCCACAGACTTTGCCGCCCGCACCGCGATCTCCGAGGGCGTCTCGCCCCCCGCGTCGGGCCTGTACGGGTTGGGTTGGGCGGCATACAGCATTCCCGGGAACGCCGGTTCATAGTCGGACCGGCTCCCCCGACCGCCAAGCCAGGTCGTCAGACCGGTGCCGCCGTGGTAAGAGCCCATGCGGCTGATCACCTTGTAGCGGCCCTTTTCGCCGTTGCGCTTCTGGTAGGCCTTGGCAATCTTTATCGCCGTCTCGTTCGCCTCGGAGCCGCCCGTCGACTGCCACGACCGTTCCAGGTCTCCCGGCGTTATCTCCGCCAGCTTCTGGCTCAGGCGCACGACCGGTTCAGTCGTCGTGCCGCGTGGGGTAAAGCTCAGGGCCTTCATCTGCGCTCTAACGGCGTCCGCGATCTCCGTACGGCCGTAGCCCACGTTTACGCACAGGTAGCCACCGTTGACGTCCAGCCACTCGTTGCCGTCCGTGTCGTAGACGTTCAGGCCCTTGCCGTCGGCGAGAATCAGCGGCTCGCCCTCCTCGGCCATATCATTCCAGTTGCGGAAATGCATCCAGTTATGCCGCAGCGAAGACTTGCGCAGCCCGTCGGTGTCGTAGGATTCTCGCTGGATTGTTTCGACCATGGTTTTTCTCCTAAATTCCGACCGTCTTGGCCGCCACCCTGGCTAGTTGCCCGCCAGTCCTGCCTCAACCTCGGAGAGGGAGGCATCTACACCGGAGATAATTTCGTCACACTCGTCCCGCGTAATGCAGATCGGTGGGCCGACCGTAATTATGTTGCCGTCCGACTGAAGTATCAGCCCCTGCTTCCTGAACGCCGCGTTCAGCCTCGCGGCCAGCCCGGCGGTCTTCGGGAAGCGCTGTTTGGTAGTACGGTCCGCTACGATCTCCACGCCGATGAGCAGCCCCAGCCCCCGCACGTCGCCGACGATGGTGTGGCGGTCCATCAGCTCGGTCAGTCCGGCCTTGAGGTACTCGCCCTGGACGCGAGAATTCTCCACGTAGGCTTCCCGTTCCAAAATCTCTAAATTCTTTAGGGCCGCGGCCGCCGTAACCGGGTGCCCGCTGGCCGTAATCGCATGGAATATGTTGTCCGAGCCGAAGTACTCGGCAATATCATCGCTAACCACAGTCGCTGCGAGAGGCAGGTAACTGGATATGACGCCCTTGCCCATCGTCATCATGTCCGGCTCAATGCCGAAGTGCTCGATGCCGAACATCTTCCCGGTGCGGCCGAAGCCGGTTATGATCTCGTCGCATATGAGCACGACCCCGTAGCGGTCACAAATCTCGCGCACCATGGGCCAATATTCTGGAGCAGGCACCGGAGCGCCGGAGGGTTGCGAAATCGGTTCGCCGATGAACGCCGCCACCGTATCGGCCCCGTGCATGAGAATCGCGTCCTCGACAGCTTGAGCGCTTTTGACTGCCGTCTCTGAGGGTGTGCGGCCGCCCAGCTCGTCGCGGTAGTGATTCGGGTGCGGCACGTGAATCATGCCCGGTGCCATGGGCTCGAAATCGCTCAGGGAAAAATCCGTCGCGTTGTTTCCCAGTCCCATCACACCGGCGGTCGTGCCGTGGTATGAGAACTTGCGGCTGATTATCTTGTAGCGGCCCGCCTCGTCCCTGCGCTTGTGGTAGGCGCGGGTAATCTTTATCGCCGTCTCGTTTGCTTCGGACCCCCCAGCGCCGGGGAAAACCCGGTTCAGGTTGCCCGGCGTCATGCTGGCCAGTTTCTCTGCCAGCTCCACCACCGGAACGGTCGTAGTGCCGCTTGGGAAGAACGTGATCTTACAGAGTTGCTCATAGGCAGCGTCTGCGATTTCATCTTGGCCATAACCGAGATGAACCGACGTATAGCCGCCGTGGGCGTCGAGCCAGGTCTTGCCGGTCGAGTCTGTGACCCGCACACCCTTGCCCGAGACCATGACGATGGGCTCGCCCGTCTCCCCCATCTCCGTCCAGTCGGCGTTGTGCATCCACTGGTACTTCAGTGACGCCTGCCGAATCGCTTCAGTGTCGTGAGTAGTAACCAAGCCAGGGCTCCTTCCGGTCAAGGAGAGTGAACGGGCCAAAGCGTGGCCGCATTCAGTGGTGTCGAAGTCCTCCTCCTCGAACGGCCCAAAGTATAAGGGTCGCCAGCTAAGAGGGAAACAGGAGGTCCTGGCGCGCCCGCAGATCCGCTGCGAAGGAGCCCGCTTTCATCGTCACGTCGGCCCTTGTGACAACCGCGCCTTGGGTGACGGGCCTCGTCACCGTTGCTCCGTCCGACAGGCCCATCGGCAGCAGGTTCTCGGCCCAGGCCACGGGTGCCCGCTCCGCCTCGCCGTACACCGTGTAGCCTCCGTCGCCGTCCAGCACGTCGCCGGGCTGTAGTTGACGCTTGGCGACAGCGATCACCTCGGACACAGGCGCTCCCATCGGAGCTCCAGTGGCCTCGCCCCGCAGCGCGGCGGTCACCACGCTGATCGGGGTCTCCAGCCCGACGAAGTGATAAGGCCTGTACATGACGCCGTACTTCCCGTTGCCCCCAGTGGGCACGCCGTATTCGGCCATGGCCCTTCGCCCGTAAACGGAGTCGGTGCCGAACACCACGAACACCCCCCAGCGAATATCGTTGGGCACTGGGGAGCCGTCCGGGTACACGCTGCTGACGACCTCTACAACCCCGGTGCTATGGAGAATCCCACCGTCCGATTGTGGGCACAACACCGAGGGGATCTGTTCGATAGTCGCCGCTGGGAAGTGCATGCCCCGGACGTCCGGGGTAAGGCCAGTCATATTCGAAACGGCGACCATTTCCACCGCGCTCTTAGTGCCGTCCAGGAACGAGTTGTACATCTTCGGATTGAGACCGGCGCGCTCCGCTTCTTCGTCGGTGTGGCCATAATGGCCCCAGACCGTGTCCGGTGTGCTCTCCCGAAATTCCGGTAGGAACTTCGTGCCCTTCCCGGCGGCTATCACCTCGAACCCCAGAGTCGTCGTCCAGTCGAACAGCTCCTTGATCAGCGCTGGCTGGTCCCCGTACGCCAGGGAATAGGTGACGCCCGCCTCGTCTGCCAGGTGCTTAAGAATCGGTCCGGCGAGCACGTCCGCCTCCACCGTCGCCATCACTACGTGCTTGCCCAGCGCGATCGCGTCGAGGGCGTGACGGCAGCCCGCTTCCACCGAGCCCGTCGCCTCCAGCACCACGTCGATGCTCGGCCCCGAAGCAATCGCTGAGTCACCGGTCACGACGATCAGGCCCTCTCGTATCGCGCCCTCGGCCTCTCCCGGTCTGTCAGTCGCGATGACCTGACTTAGGTCCCCCCCTGCCTGCTCCAGCGCGACCAGTGCCCTGCCCGTGTCCAGGTCGGCGACCACGGCTATGCGGACCCCGGCCATCCGGTGGAGCTGAATCAGCGCCAGCGTGCCAAAGCGGCCCGCGCCGATCACCCCGACGGTGATCGGGTTCCCCTCGCGCTCCAACTGGCCAAGCCTGGCCTCGAAGCTCCACACCGCCTAGTACCCGGCGTGCTTGTCGACTTCGTAGAGCAGCGGCTCCCCGGCGAAGTAACGCTGCAAATTACTGCGGAAAATTTCCCTACGCCTGGCGAAAGTCTCTGCCGTCTCCGCCGAGACATGGGGCGTGATGAGAACGTTCGGAAAATCCCAGAACGGGCTGTCCTTTGCCAGGGGCTCGCTCTCGAACACGTCGAGCGCGGCACCGGCGATGCGGCTCGACTCCAGCGCCTTGAGCAGCGCGCCCTCCTCGACCACGCCGCCCCGCGAGACCACGATCAGCCGTGCATGGGCCGGCATCCGGCTAAACACGCTATCGCCCACAAGATGCTTGCTGCCCGGCGCGAAAGGCGCCGTCACCACCAGCCAGTCCGCCGCCTCCGCCAGGTCGCCCAATCGAGCCACCGGCCAGGCTTGGTCAACGTAGTCGGACGTGATGTCCTGGGGATCGACGGCCAAAACCGTCATGCCGAAACCCTTGGCACGCTTCGCCACGGCCTGCCCGATACCACCGGCTCCAACCAGCCCCAGAGTGGAGCCCTCCAGCTCGGTCAGCGTCTCGTGCCAGTGGGGGATGTCCCAATCATGCCGTCCCTGGGACTCCCACATCTCCTGTAGCCGATGCGCCAGCGTGATGATCATGCCCAGCGTGTGGTCGGCAATCGGCGCCGTGTGTGGGCCGATCATGTTGGTCAGTACGACGTCCGACTCGGCCACCTCGGGCGTCTTCAACACGGCGTCCACGCCGGTGCCACCGCACTGAATCCATTTCAGATTCTTGGCGGCGAGGAACACGTCCCTGCCCGGCCAGCCATAAAAGACCTCGGCGTCCCCCACCTCTTCGAGCTGCTCGCCGACCGACGGTGCGGGCACGAACTCGTGGTCCGGAAACTCCTTCGAAAGTTCTTTATAGAACTCGCCCTCTACGTATCCCAGGACGATTTTCATGAAGATGCTTGCGCTTCGGAATTTACACAGGTCTTGAGCGGCTTGCCCGCCAGTCCGTTGATGATGTTCGTCGCCGCCAGCATCGACATGTCCCGCCTCGTGCCCACGCTGGCGCTGGCGATGTGGGGTGCGATCACACAGTTATCCAGTGTCAGCAGCGGGTGATCGGACGGGATCGGCTCCGGCTCCGTCACATCCAGGCCCGCGCCCGCGATCTCCCCGGCCTTGAGCGCGTCATACAGCGCCATATGATCGACGACGGGGCCACGAGCCGCGTTGATGAGGATGGCCGATTGCTTCATCTTCGTGTACGCCTCTGCGTTCATCATGTGGTGGGTACTGGGGTTCAGATCGACGTGCAGGCTGACGAAGTCGGACTCGGCAAGCAGGGTGTCCATATCGACCCTCGTCATCGGCAGCTTGGCTTCCAGGTCTTTACGTCCGTAGAGGTCGAAGTACAAGACCTTCATATCGAAGCCTACCGAGCGGCGAGCCATCTCGAAGCCGATTCGCCCCATGCCCGCGATGCCGAGCGTGGCGTGGTGAATGTCCTGGCCGAGGAAATGCAGCGGGTGCCAGGTGCGCCACGACCCGTCGTGCGCGGCAGTATGTCCGGGTACCACCAGTCGGGCCGCCGCCATCAGCAGCGTGAAGGCGAAGTCCGCGGTGGTGTCCGTCAGCACGTCCGGCGTGAACCCGACGGGGACGCCTCGCTTCGTCGCCTCGTCAACGTCGATGTTGTTGTAGCCGACCGCTATCTGGCTGACCACCTTTAGCTGCGGCCCGGCGGCGTCAAAGAACTCGGCGTCAATTCCGTCATTGAGCAGACAGAGGATGCCGTCCACTCCCGCCGCCCGATCCAACAGCACGTCCCGAGGTGGAGGCATCTCGTCGTCCCACAGGTCAACGTCCGCGACCTCTCTAATTGCGTCTAGCGCCTCAGGGAATATGTCTCTGGTCACAAATACTCTGGGTCTTGCCACGTCAGACTCCTTTTGATTTTTGTTTCAAGGCTCGGTGCCGCTCTGTTCGGCCACCTGTGATCCGCCGCTGCGGGCCGAGCCGCCCCGCATCCATTTGTACTGGACGATCGTTCGGCCGAACACCAATCCTCCCCCGAGGATCGCCGCGCCCACCGGCCACGCATTCCAGTGCAACAAGCCTCCTGCCAGCCAGGCGGTGGCGAAAAACACGCCACCTGCCCAGCCCACATTTCTCGTAATTGCGAACTTGCCAATCGCCACCGGCGCCGCAATGGCCACGCCCAGGGGCAGCAGCCCCGCCGTCGCACCGAACATCGTCGCCATGCCGGTATTGCCTTCGAACCCGAAGAAAATGGGGAAGAACTGACCCGTCAGCAGGCCCAGTATGGCGACCGTAATGAACCAGGTCGGCATATCGAGGAACCACAGCGGCAGCGTTGCCGCCACACCCTTGCCGATGTCGAGCAAGAAAACCGCGGCCCCGTAACGCGGGCCGACTTGCCGCCAAACGTTCGCCGTGCCTGGATTGCCGTTGCCGAGCTTGCGAATGTCGATACCCTTCGCGCGGCATATCAGGTCCCCGACGACCAGCGAGCCGACGAGATAAGACCCGACGGCCCACACCGCATAAAACCATGTTGTCTGAAGTGATTCCACTCTGTTTGATATCCGCTTGAACTTGGCCGGGCGGCCGCATGATGAGGCCGTGCCCGGACGAACCGCCGTATCATATAAGATGCCGCGGACGCCCCTCAAACGGGCATCAAATCAGGAGGAGTCGCCCACGTGACCAAAGGCCTTGCTGCCGTATATGTACAGCCCTACAAATTCGAACTGGAGGAGTTACCGGTTCCCGAAGTCGAGCCTGACGGGATACTCGTGCGCATCACCGCCGCCGGTATCTGCGGGTCAGACCTTCACTACTATCGAGGCCACCTCAAGCCCGGCAACTGGACCGGCGACCCCGAGAACCGGCCGACCATTCTCGGGCACGAGATGACCGGTGTAGTGGCCGCAATTGGCTCAGAGATCACAACCGACTCTCTTGGTCGGCCCTTGAAGGAGGGCGACAGAGTCGCCTACACCTACTTCTTTCCCTGCATGCGCTGCTACAACTGCCTGCGCGGCCAGCTAAACACCTGTCCTAACAGGACCCGGTTCCGCAAAACGACCGAAGACTACCCATACTGCTCCGGTGGCTTCTCACAGTACTTCTACCTGCATCCCGGGCACTTCGTATTCAAAGTGCCCGACGAGCTGGCAGACGAGCAGGTCGCGCCGGTCAACTGCGCCGTGTCTCAAGTGATATTCGGTCTTAACAAGGCCGGTGTCGGCATGGGAGACACGGTGGTCATTCAGGGCGCCGGTGGGCTGGGCATCAATGCGGCGGCGGCGGCGAAAGAGATGGGCGCCGGAAAAGTCATCGTGATAGACGGCGCGGCGAATCGTTTGAGCCTGGCCCTGCGCTGCGGTGCGGACGATGTCGTCGATATCTCCGAATTCAACACGCCCGAAGCCCGGTTAGACCAAGTTCGACAGTTGACAGAGGGCCGTGGCGGCGACGTCGTCATGGAGCTGGTCGGCCTCCCGGACGTCTTCGTAGAGGGGATCGATCTGACGCGAAACGGCGGCACGTTAGTGGAAATCGGCAACATGTGGCCAGGGGGCGCGACCGAGCTGGACGTCGCCAAGACCGTATGGGGCAACACCACCATCATCGGCATCGCCCACTACGACCCGTACACGCTGCCGGTGGCCCTCGATTTTCTTGTCGAGGCACAGGGCAAGTACGCGCTGTCGGAGTTGATGTCCCACAGCTTCCCGCTTACCGAAATCAACGCCGCGTTCGAGCAGGCCGAGTGGTCCGGCAAAGACGGCGGCACAGAAATAACGAGAGCATACTTACGGCCGTGAACCAAAGGTAGCGAAGCGGCCAAACGCCAGGCGATGAGGCCATCAGCCGAAGAGCAAACTAGAGCGAGCGGAGAACTGGCCATCAGCCGAAGAGCTAACTAGAGCGAACGAAGAGAGCGGAGAGAAAAATGATCAGATTGCAGGCGTTCTACCCCAACACAGCCGATGGTTTCTTCGACCACGACTACTACGTCAACAAGCACGTGCCCGTGGTTTACGGGCTACTCGGCCCGTTGGGCATGACCGGCATGGAAGTGAGCCGGGGCACCGAGACCATGGACGGTGCGGAGGCTCCCTACACATGCGTCGTGACCGTCACCTTCAGGTCGCGTGAGGCGATGGACGAGAGTTTCTCGGGCGAGCGCAAGGACCGGCTGCTCAACGACATCCCAAATTTCACCAACGTCGACCCGATCATCCAGGTCGGTGAGGTACTGCTCTAAGTCGGGCCTACCTCTCGAAATCCACGACCATCTTTATCTCGTCGGAAGGCTTGAACAGGCGCTTAAACGTTGGCTCAATTTCGTCCAGTGAAATGAGGCTGTCCCCCTTGAGCATCGGTTCGACGCGCACGGCGCCCGACTCGAGGAGCTTGTAGCACTCCGGCCACCACTCCGGCACGAAGGCGAACGTCGTCGTCAGTTCCAGGTCCCTCGTGCACCAGTCGGCGGGCAGCACCGGCACCTCTTCCCAGGCTATGGCCAGCAGGACAACCCGTCCGGCGTAGCGCACGGCCTCCAATGCTTGTTGCAGAGTTTGCTTCGCCCCCGCCGCCTCGATGACCACGTGCGGGCCCTTGCCGTCCGTTAGATCCGCCATGCGCTCGACAATATCGTCCTTAGTCGGGTCTAGGACCGCGTCCGCTCCAAGCTCAAGTGCGGCCGCCGCGCGGGCCGGTGCGGGCTCCGAGACGATCACCTTCGACGCGCCCTTGGCCTTGGCGATTTGGAGCGCGAAGAGGCCCAATGGCCCGGCTCCAAACACCGCCACCGTATCGCCGGCCGCCATGTGCGAGCGGTGAACCGACTGGTAGGCTGCCGCCATCGGCTCCACCATCGAAGCCTGCAGGTCCGTGACCCCGTCCGGCACGGGCGACGCCATCCAGGCGTCCATGAGAATGTACTCGGCGTACCCGCTAAACGCCGGTGGCAGTGATCCCCAGCCCATCGTGCGGAAGTTGTAGCGGGGGTTCTCTACGAACAGGCTTTTCGACCCCTCCGGTGGCGTCCCGCCTGCGGCACCTGCGACCCGGTCGCCTACCTTCCATTGCGTGACTCCCGCGCCGACGGCCGACACCGTCCCCGAGTACTCATGGCCCAGCACGGACCCGACCGTCGCGACGTCGTAAAGCACGCCATGCACGTCGGTGCCGCAAATCGAGCAGAACCGCGTCTTGACCACGATCTCCCCCGGTCCCGGCTCCGGCGTCGGGACCTCCTTGACCTCGAAGCGGTGGTCGCCCTGATAAATCGCTGCTTTCACTGATGCCTCCCGGCCGTGTCTATTTGGACCCTGATAATCCGGTTACCGTCACATCGCTCGCGCCCGGTGTTCTTGTCACCTTGATGCCCGGTTGGGCTTCCAGGTACTTGGAGAAAGTGGAAAAGCCCTGGTCACGGAAGCTGAAGCTGGGGTCCAGGCGCCTGAGCGTTTCGCGCAGCTTGCTACCGCGCACCTTGCCCTCCTCGTCTTGTGCAGCCTGCATAGCCCTCGCCAGCAAAGACTTGGGCTCCTTCTTCTTGGCTTTGGGCGTCTTGCTCGCCTCCTCCAGGTAGAAGAAGCGATCACAGGAATGAATGAGCGTCTGGGAAACTGCCGCCCGCCGGCCCGCGCCGAACACCGTCTTCCCGGCCGAGCGGAGCCTGCTTATCAGCGGAACGAAATCGCTATCGGCCGAAACCACCACGAACGTATCGACCGGCGACTGGTACATTAGTTCAATCGCATCGATAGCGAGCCTGATGTCGCTGGCGTTCTTCCCCGAGGGCGACCGGAACAGGTGAATCGGCTCGATCCCCAGCCGCTGCATGTCATCGCGCGCTTTGATCTCCTTGGACCAGTCCGCATAGGCCCGTTTCACGATAGTCCGGCCAACCTCCGACAGCTGGTCGAACAGCCACTGAATCGACTCCAGGCCCACGTTCTCAAAGTCGATCAAAATAGCAATTTGTCGCTCGGCCATTTTTTCGATTCCTCTCCCCTGTGCGCCTTCAGTCACGGGTACCGGCCCTCCCGTTAAGAGCACCGGCCCATCGGGCATTTCCCCGGCATCTTACGCCCG
This sequence comes from Dehalococcoidia bacterium, assembly GCA_965250195.1. Taxonomy (GTDB): domain Bacteria; phylum Chloroflexota; class Dehalococcoidia; order Lucifugimonadales; family UBA2962; genus CAUZIR01. The sequence goes on along the minus strand of OZ252295.1, from coordinate 2,365,992 downwards.
AACTCATCCCGTGGGCCTTTTGCTACCATGCAGCGGCGCTGCCGACACCCCGTCAGGCCAATTACCGGCCAGGAGAAAAGCGAATGTCTGCGGAACTCGGACAAAAGGCTTACGAAGACTCAATCGTAATAGACGGCCTCAACGTCAGTAGGTGGGACAGCCCGGACGTGTACAAGAGCCTCGACGCCGGTAGCGTCACCGCCATCAACGCCACCATCGCCGTTTGGGAGGGTTTCCGCGAGACCATGGACCACGTCGAGGAGTGGCTCCATCGGTTCCGGGAGCGTAGCGACACCCTGCTGCACGCCACTTCGGTGGCCGACATCATCCGGGCCAAGTCCGAGGGCAAAACGGCCGTGGTACTGGGCTGGCAGAACGCCTCGCCAATCGAGAACCGGCTCGACAGATTGGAGCTATTCCACGCGCTGGGCATCCGGATCATTCAGGTCACTTACAACGAACGTAACCTGCTCGGCAACGGCTGCTACGAGCGATCCGACGAAGGCCTGAGCAACTTTGGGATCGACGCCATTAAAGAGATGAACCGCCTCGGAATCCTGCCTGACCTCTCGCATGTCGGCGACAAGACAACCTTGGAGACCGCCGAGTTGTCCGACGGTCCCGTCTCCGCCACCCACTCCAATGCCAGGTCGTTCGTGGACCATCCCCGCAACAAGACCGACGATGCATTAAAGCTCATCGCCGAAAAGGGTGGCGTGATAGGCGCAAACGCCTTCCCGATATTCCTAAAGAAGGGTTACGAGTCCACGGTCGGCGACTACGTCGATGCTATCGAAGACCTCGTCGAGCGGGTCGGCATCGACCACGTCGGCATCGGCACCGACTACACCCAGGACCAGCCGCACTCGTTTTTCGACTGGCTATTCATGCAGCAAGGCACAAAGGTGGTCCTGGACGAGAACCCGGTCCCGGACCCGCACCACCACCCGTTCGGTATGGAAACCCCCGACACCCTTTCTACCGTCGCCCAGGGCCTGTACAACCGGGGTTACAGCGCGGAAGACATAGCCAAAGTGCTCGGCGGCAACTGGCTCCGGTTGTTCGAGCAGGTCTGGCGGCCCTCCGCATGAAAGGCGTAGTGGCTTGTCCCCAGCCCTGGTCGGCCGAGGTTGGGGCAAACGTTCTCGAAGCCGGTGGGAACGCGTTCGACGCGGCACTGGCCTGCGCCTTCAACCAGTGGGTGTGGGACCCGTTCATGTGCGGGCCCGGCGGCATGGGTGTCGCCCAGATCTACGATGGCCGCACGGGCGAGAACGTCGCCATCAGCTTCGCCGCCAGGGCCGGATCCAAGGCACGCGAGGACATGTGGGCCGGAGACCGGTCCACCAGGACCGAAGTATCGAGCCTCTTTTCGTTTCCGGACCACCGTAGCGAGCTGGGTTACACCTCCGTGATGGTGCCGACCGTAGTCGCCGGTCTCGCCGAAATTCACCGGCGTTACTGCACCCTGCCCTGGTCAGAGCTCCTGCAACCGGCGATCGACCAGGCCCGGGCCGGTCTGCCCGTACACCCTACCTTCATGGACTGGGTCGTCATGCCCGCCATGCCCGGCCAGCCGACAGCCCAGGAGCGCTTTTCGGCCACGAGTGAATGCGCCCGAATCTTCCTGGCGTCGAATGGCGAGTTCTTCAACTACGGGGACGTCATCGACATGAACGATCTCGCCGAGGCACTCGGGCGGCTGGCAGCAGGAGGCCCCGGCGAGTTCTACACCGGCGAACTGGGGCGAGAGATCGCAAGCGATCTAGTTAAACACGGCTCGTTCGTGACGAGTGATGACCTGCGCGATTACCAGCCCCGCATCTACGATCCGCTTTCCGGCAGCTATCGCGGCCACAAAGTCACGACGGTCCGTCCGCCCGACTCCGGCCAGTCCGTGCTCCAGGCCTTCCGCCTCGTCGAGCCGTTTGACATCGCCGCCATGGAACACGGCAGCGTCCAGTACCTGGACGTGATCGGCTCGGCCCTACGGCTGATTCATAGCGACCGGCTCGAATACAACGCCGACCCGGAATTCGTGCCGGTGCCGGTCGATGACGTCGTGCTAAACGATGCCCGGCTGGCAGAGCAGGTCGAGGAAATTCGTAAGGGTCCGTCCCGCGTATCTGACGAGAGGCCACAAGACCAGGGCCACACGACCACCGTCAGCATCGCTGACGAGCAGGGCTCCATGGTGTCGCTCACCCACACGCTCGGTTGGGCGTCGGGCGTCGTAACGAAGGGCCTGGGGTTCATCTACAACAACGGGATGAACCTGGCAGACCCTAGGCCCGGTTACCCCAACTCCATCGCGCCCGGCAAGGCCCGCATGAGCAACATGGTCCCGACCCTCATCTGGGAGGGCGACCGGCCCTACATGGCCGTCGGCGCACTTGGGGGCGCCGTCATCGTTAGCGCCGTCTTCCAGGCCGTCGTGCACATGATCGACCTTGGCATGTCGCCCGCAGAGGCCGTCTTAGCCGCTCGGGCACACTCAGAGGGCGGACCGCTGTTTTTAGAGGCCCGGTTCCGGGGAGACGTTGCGGCCGAGCTTGAGCGCATGGGCCACCAAATACGCCGCGACCCCTTCCCTCTCAGCCCGATCATGGCCAGGGCCCAGGTCGCAGTGCGGCGGCCCGACGGTTCCTTCGATGGCGGCTCCGACCCCCGCGCCGGAGCAGGCGGCGTCGCCTACTCGCGCAGCTAGGCGCACCAGAGTCCGTGGAACTGGACGATACCGCCCAGATCTTTCACCTTGTCGAACACCGCACCACCTCTGCCGGTCAAGTCCACCCATCAGATGAGGGTTAGGCCGGGGACGGTGTACGAGGACTTCCGGGGGCAATCCCCAGCTACCGAAAGTTCGCGTTCAGGGGACGTTGGGCCGGTTGGCCAATCCAGCGCCGGTGACGTCGATCACGATTCCCGCGCCGGTAATGTCGATGAGAATCCCGTTGAACGCCGTGTTTTTTACGGTGATGCCCGCCCCGGTAACGTCGATCACAATCGAGTTTGTCGGAGAAATGCGAACCGGCGCAGGGGTGCCCTCGTCATGTCCGGGCGGGAACGGCGGTGGTCCCCCGGTGCAGATCTTTGTCGAGCACGGTCCGGCGAAGGCCGTCGACAGAGTCAGGGCCATAACAACACTGGCTGCAACCAACGCGAAAAACAGTTTTTTCATAACTCACCTCACCATTGAACGAACATCGGCATGACCACGTGGACGTAGTCGTCGCGCCCCTGCGGGCGCAGGACACCGGGGCTCGATGGGGACGTCATCTCCAGGGCAACCTCGCCCTGCCCCAGCACGTCTAGAACCTCTGAGAGGTACTTGGCGTTGAAGGCGATCTTGGAGTCTCCTTCGACAGCATCCACCTTGACGTCGATCTCGCCCTGGTTCTCACCCACCTCCTCGGCCCGCGAAGAGATCTGTAACTTGGCCTCACCGTTGTCTCCGCCGACCTGCAAGCGGATGATGCCGCTGCCGTCCCGGGCAAAAATGGCCGCCGTTTTCGTGGCCCGCAGGAAGTTCGCCTGGTCGACGACGACGCGCGTCTGGTGCTCTTCCGGAATCAGTTGAGAGTAGTTGGGGAACGTCCCCTGAACCAGCTGAGACACCAGTTCGACATTCTCCAGCCTGAACAGGGCCTGGCTCTTGGACGGGGTAATCGTGAACTCGATGAGCTCGCTCTGACCGGCTGACAGCCTGTTCACCTCGGTCAACGCCCTGGCCGGGATGATGAAACCAACCTCGTCGGGGGCGGGCTGGGCCAGCTTGCCCTTGAACACCGCCAGACGGAAGCCGTCCGCGGCCGCGAACGTGAAGTCATCCCCGTTCATCTCCACCTTTACGCCGGTAAGCACGGGCCGGGACTCCTCAGTCGCTGCTGCGAATACGACGTGAGAAATGGCCTCTCTGAGCGCCTCCGCCTCAATCGTGCCCACGACGCCCGACTCCACGCTGGGAATCGGCGGGAAATCGTCCGCCACGGTGCCGTTGATGCTCGCCTCGAATCGGGCGCACTTCAGAGAGAGTCCCAGCGGCGAGGCAATGGAGTCGATATCGATGCGTTCAGCCGGAAGTGAGTTTACGAACTCTGTCAGCAGCCTGGCCGGTATCGTAATCGAGCCCTCTTCCTCAATCTGGGCGCCGATCCAGGTGCTAATAGCGACCTCAAGATTGGTAGCCGACAGTTTGAGACGGCCCTGGTCGGTCGACAGCAGGACGTTTTGGGTTATGGGCAGGGTTGTTCTCGTCGCAACGGCTCGACCGACGATCGAAAGCCCTCGACTGAGGTTTTCTTGGAGGCACGATAGGCGCATTAGTCCACTCTCTTCTGGGGTGGACAGTAGTATAGGAACCTGGCGGACAGGGCGTCAACGCCGCCCCCATATGTGCCGTTCCCAGGGCGAACAATCACAATATACAGAAAAAGGAGCGCCCGCCTGGGCGCTCTCTGTCATTCCCGTGAGGCAGTGATCTGCACTACCAGATGGTAATAGTGCCCACCATTCCCAAAGCCTGGTGCGGGATGCAGATGAGATTGAAAGTGCCCGCGGTATCGAACGTGACCGTCGACTCCCCCGTGGCCCCGCCGGGGACAGAGATGTTGATGTCCAAGTCCGTCACGGTGAATGTATGGAACTCGGTCTCCGCTTCCACGACAAACGTGATCGTGTCGCCCACGCCAAACGTGAATTCATCTGTGTCGAACAGGTAGGAACCGCTGCCACCCGGGTCCTGGAGGGACACGAACACCTCAGTGCCGGTGGCCTGCTGCTCGCCGTTTGCCGTCTCACCGTCGGCCGGCTCTTGCGCGGGTGCCCTGGGTACGGGCGATGGTGACGACGGCTGCGGGATAGCAGACGTCTCGCTGCTTCCGCAGGCAGCGAGCGCCAGCGACAGCACGCCAACCAGCAGCGCAAGTGAGATGGTTCGTTTAATCAACCTGTACTCCTTAAAGTAAGACCCCTGAGTGCGGGGCACCGGCGTCCGGGCCATTGCCGTAATCCTGCAGAGGCGCGAGCATCTTCAAATTGGTGAAGGTTTTCACAGGCAGATTAGCACCCGTGCTCCACGGCGGTCAACGCGCTTATGAGCCTCGCCGACCTTCGCTCGTCTACCCGAATTCCCAGTCTATAGACGCATCTAAATTCCGACGTCTTGCAGATTGAACGGCTGGACTTTGGTATAATGGATGTACGGGGACGCGTGGTTTCGACAGGGAGTGTGTCTTCGGAATCGCAGGCCGAGGTGCCGTCCACCTCGTTAATCAGACGGCAAAAAAACTAACTGACAACAGACAGCTAGCACTAGCCGCCTAATAGGGCGTCTACGTCCCCCGTTCCTCTCCTCGAAGGTTCGGGAGGGCGATATTTTCGAGGTGCTGTCCCGCGGACGCCGATAGACCGGGACAAAAGACTAATCGGCTAGCCGTCGAGTCTATCCCAGCCGGCAGGGAGGCACAGCGGCGAAGTTTAAAGTCCGGCTAAGCCTGTAGCACATTCCGCCAAGTGCGCTTTCTGGACGGGGAGTTCGACCCTCCCCCGTCTCCACCAGAAATACAAAATGCCCCCGGCAACGACTGGCCGGGGGCATTTGTTTTTCGCTTGTTCAAAAAGCTTAGTCTAGTTCCGCTTGTCTAAATTGCCCTTCGGATTGATGGTGATAGCTGGGGGTAGGATTCCAACGTGATACCTAGGGTCAATATCAACGAAGAAGAACGCATCCGGAAATTCTCGGTTGCTTTTAACCATGAAATGATCGACAACAGCCGCGAGGCGATCGAGCGACTGTTTGAGGCCAGTCTGTTTGCCCTGAATAGCCAGCAAGATTTGCTTAGCACCCAATATGCCCTTCTAAACCAACTCCTTGTGCTGGAAAATGCCCGGAAAAAGTTCCGAAGATACAAATCGCTCGTACAATGGGCCGTCGGTACGCTAAGACAGCAAAAAGCCCATCAAACCCGATTGTCTCGAGGAGAGGACTTAGAGTGGGGTTTCGACTCAGGCGAACTTGCCTGCGGTCTGCTCATCAGCGTCCTTAAAACTATCGGTGATGGGTTGGCTTGGCGGGTACTGAACTACGACCAGCCCTTGCTCAGGTTGATGTCGGAACACTCACCCGTGAGCGTTCCCCAGCCGAACAAAGGTCTGGTCGAGGAACTACGGCAGTTGGGAAAACTTCTTGCCACTAGCGAGACGCCAGTTGTCTTGAACGCGATCACCAACTGTCTGCGGATCGGTGACTTGACGGCTGTGGAGTCGACCACAGGCGGAGTAACCCTTCATGAAGTTAAATCAGGTACGAGAGTTACTGCCCGCACCCGTAGGCAAGCAGAATACCTTCGAATTGTTCAGGAGGGCATCGACCAGGAAAACCTTCCGATGGCCGGCCAATCCATCGTGAAACTAACTGCGAATCGGCCTCTGAAAACGTACATGTCGAGCTTGGCAGGCGCGTTGACGGAATCGGACGCGAAGTTATGTTCGTCCCGAAAGTTCGGCGACCACTTGGCGTTCGGGGTAATCGCCCAACGCAAGTTGTTCAGGGAGGTGGCCGAGGCAGACCGGGCCGGCATCAGAAAGCCGATTTTCGAACGAATGGAGTCTCTGAAATCTTCATCTGAAGACTTGCTCACGGACCCAACGTCACATCAACACTCCATTATTGGATTCAGCCCAAACGTAGCCCCATACTCCGTCTTTCCCCTCGAGAATAAGCACAGACTTGGCTTGATGTATGGCGATTACATGGTCTTGAGCACTATCAATGTCCACGGATTGGCACGATGGCTCAGGAAACGAGGCTGGAACATTACCGTGTTAGATCTCGACAAACAAACATTTGAGGAGGAATCCCTGCACTTGCCGGTCATGCGGGTGCACAGAAAAGAATGGAGTTTCGAGGTAGGCTGGACACTCATCTTGACGGCAGCCGCTGAACTGTGGATGCCTGAGTCATTTGAACTACTCTTCGGCACCATGTTTGGCGGGCTTCCCGGTAAAAATGCTGTCCAGAGCTACTCTGAGAGTCCCGTAATGGTCACATTTCGGAACGAAGGACGATGGGCTTGGAATTGACTGAAAGCATCTGAGGCTCATTAGCATTGAAGGTCGAACTTCGGGCTAATTCAAAGATTGGTGAGAAAATTGCCTTCGGCTCGATTCTCACCACCCCTTGTTTCTCGATCGTGTCGACGTAGACGGCGTCCAGCATCGCAGTCAGCAGCAGCCTCCGCTCGCCGAGGTCCGCCTGATCCCATAGGCCCGGCAGGTTCTCCAGCAGCTTCCCCGCCTCGGTAGCAGCGTCCACGGCCGGAGCCACCAGCGTCGCGAGCTGGTCCTTGAGCAACTTCACGCGCCACCGATAATCCTTCTCGGCCATGGCTCCGTCAGCGTAGGCCCGCCCTACCCTCTTGAGCTCCCGCTCGGTCTTCATACGCTCCTTGGTGATCCTCTTCGCCTCATCGGCCACATGAATCTGGGCCAGCACACGATCCAACCAGGCGTCCGGCAATACCAGCGACGTCACCATCGCCTCGACTTGCTCGTCTACAACCTCGCACCTGATCGCCTTGCCGTCGGCCGGGCAGTCCGTGGTCGACCGTGAACGAGCCTGCTCGCGGTAATACCGTTGGCCATTCACGTAGGTCTGAGACCAGAGGGGCATTCGGCACTGGTGGCACCTGATCAAACCCTTGAGCAGGTACTCCCGCTCAGGCCGGGTTTGCAGAGTCTCGCTCCTGCCAGAATTTCGGCTCGCTGCGACTTGCACAGCCTGGAACACGTCCTCTGACACGACGCCCTTGTGGGCGCCCTTGTGGACTTGGTCACGGTGTCTAAGTTTGCCGGCGTAGAAGGGGTTGTGGAGGATCCCGCGGACCGACGCGGCCGTGAACAATCTGGGGGCGGCCTCACCGCGTCGATTGCGGGTGCGGTACCCATTACGATTCATCCACTTGGCCAGCTGCACCATGCTGGTGGTTCCGGTCGCGTACTCTCGGAAGAGGTGCTCCACTGCTCTGGCCTCCCTGGGCACCTTGTGGACTCCACCCCGGTGTTTCGGCTCACACGGCTTTCTGCGGCCCCTCTTCACTGGCTCACATAGCTGGTAGCCAAACGGCACGCTGCCCAGGTGCAGACCTTTCCGAGCCCGCTCATCGATGCCTTTTTTAGTGTGGGTAGACAGAATCCCGGAAGCGAACTCAGCCAGCACGCCGAACAACTGAGCCGTCATCCTGCCCTGGTAGTTGGACCAATCGAGGTTCTCGGCTATAGAGACCAGCCCGACGTCGTTGTCGGACAGCTGGGTGACGGTCTCCATCAGGACTTTCATGTTACGAGCCCACCGGTCCAGGGTGTGGACTACGACCACATCGAAGTCGTCATCGGCCGAATCGACCATCAGTTGCTGGAGGACCGGCCGCTTGGAGACGTCGTTGTTGTAGGCGGAGCGGCCCTCTTCCCGGTAGACGCCGACCGGTTCCCATCCGCGGGACTTGCACAACTCGTAGAACAGCCGCTCCTGAGCATCAAGCGAGTGACCGTCCACCTGGGACGCATCGCTGACCCTTATATAGGCGACGGCCTTCATTGATCTGATTCTCGCCGGCGTTTGGTCACTGACAAGGCCACCTCGGCGAGTGTGTCGAGAAAGCGCTGCACGGCGATGTCATCGAGCTCCGGGCTGTTGGATGCCACTTCATCTGTAGCGGGACACTGTATAGGCGCGTGTATAGGCGTCAACCCCACCGGGTCCACGTCGAGACGGCCGTTTCGTTCAGCTACCACGGGCTATCCGGCCTCGTGGAGGGCGGGTTCTGGGACCTGTTCGAGCAGGCGTTTGAAGGTGGCGTATCCGACGCCCAACTCTTTGGCGGCCTGGGTGCGGGACAGTTCACCCGTCTCAAGGCGCTCCAAAACCGCTCCAAAACGATCTTCGAAGCCAGGGCGGTCAGTTACCCTCGGCCGACCGATACGACGGCCCTGCTTTCGTGCTCTGTCCATCCCCGCCTTGACCCTCTCGGCCAGGATCCCTCGCTCGAGTTGGGCGTAGGCTGCGGTGATGTAGTAGAGCGCCTCCCCGAAGGGTGTGGTCGTATCGAGCCAGGACTCTGAGTAGGACCGGAAACCGACGCCCCAGCCCCGCAGCCTCTCCAGAGTCGTCGCCGCGTCAAAGACCGACCGGAACGCACGGTCCAGCCTCCATACGAGCAGCAGATCGAAACGTCGCTTGCTGGCGTCGTCGAGTATGAGCTTCCACTGCTCGCGTCGTGCCAGGTCGGTGGCCGAGACGTAGTCTACGAAGATGCCGTGGACCTGCCACTCCTGCCCCTCGGTGAACTCGATCAGCGGCCCCAACTGATTCTGCGGGTCCTGCTCCTTGTCGGACGTTGAGACCCTGGCGTAGATACCTACTCGCATCGGTCAGGCTGCCGGCTGGCCCACGGTTGAATCGGAGTGGTCACTTGACGGCAACGTGCCAGCAACCCGGGAGATGAATTCTGGGTCGTTGATGAAGGCCCGGAAGTGACGACCGTTGATTGGGCACAGGAGCATCAAGAACGTCTTGGGCCGCTTGGATTTGCGGCTCTGTGCCTTGGAGACCCCTATCGCGGTTCCACACACCGGGCATCCGATTTTCTTCATGAGAGCTCTCCTTTGGACTCGAGATAGGCGCGGCAGAGCCGGTAAAGGGCGTTGCCCTGGGCATTTGGGTTCGAGGACTCCGAAGCTTCTGAGGTTCTAGTCAGCACACTCTCAATGGCATCCTCAACGACGCTGACCTGGTCGGCGCTGAGCTGGAAATTCATGCGTCTGAGTTTGGCGGCCTGCGCCCGGTCCCAGATCTCGAGGTGTGTGCCCAGATCCATATCTCCAAGCGACTCCAGCGCGGTGAGAGAGTCGGCAGATTCGGGGAGAACTGAGAGGACTTCTTCGGCGCTTACTGAGGCCAAGACCTGCTGGATAAGCTCGGCCTTAAGACCCAGGTCGTCAGCGCCCTGGATCCGGTTTAGGGCCTGCATAAGCAATCTGGCCTCGGCGTCACCTGCCGCCACGACCATGCACGGCACTTGGAGAATGCCCCCCTCTCGGAGGATCCGCAGGCGCTGGTTGCCCGAAAGTACTTCGAACTTGCCGTCATCTGAGGCCCTAACGACGAGGTTTTGGATCATGCCGAAGCGTTCCACGCTGAGACGTAAATGGCTTTCCATATCGAGGTCCATGCGGTTGGAATTGAACGGGGCTTCAACGAGCCGGCCGATTGGGATCATTCGAACTTTCATCACGCGGTCGACCTTTTGGGATATGCCGATAACGGAGCAGTGACCGAGCTCCGAAGCGACGGTTCCAGCAGGCAGAGGTAACGGTGTTTCCGCCCCTGTGGGACGGCGGTCGCATCGACCCCGTGCCGGCGGAAATATTTGACGGAGTGCGTGCCGTAAACGTGCCCCAGGCTGCGTGAGTGGTGATGCCGGCCGTCACCGAGGTCGATCAGCGAAGTGGCCTGGCTGAGCCCGGTGTACAGCCAACCGCTGGCCTGGTAGATGGTGCCGACGTGGCCGTGAGCAGGGTCTGCGTAAGACAGCAGGAACCGCAGCGACGTATGGCGCCTCAGGACACGGGTCACGACGCCGATGACTCTGCTTTCGGAATTCTTTGGCAGGTCGTCAGAGAGCCACAGCCTGGTCAGCGTGGCGGCGTCGGCGCGGGTGGCTCCAAAAATTAGCCTGTGAGCGTTCATCGGCCCGACGCCGATAGTCAGAGCTCCGACCAGGGACCTTCCGGCCATCACCCCGAACGCCAGTTTGGTGCCACCCGGCATGGAGTGCAGGTAGTGATGCTTCTCGACAATGCACTTGGCGATCGAGAACGGGATGGTCACCACCCGGAGATCATGGAGCGCCGGGGTCGGAATCGCACCGCCCCCTACCCGCTGGTTGGCGGGCCGTGCCGCTACTGCACTTCCGACGCAGGTCATGCCCGGACCCTCATGGATATGGGGTCCCTCAATACGTCATAGAGCATCCAGGCGGCATGGGATTGGCGTTCGTAGTCGCCCTCCGAAACGGCCTGGCGATAGATGTCTCTCCACTGGGCGCTTGAAAGGTTCCGCCACTCTTCCCAACTCGGTTCACGTTGCCTCGTGGTAGTGCCGCGCAGTGGTTGCTGGGTTATGGGAGAAGGTACGCCTGGCTCGGAGTCGAACATTCGAATCGATGGGCCGTTGACGGCTTGGTCATGCGATGCAGGGCGATTCGAATGGAGGTTCGAATAACCAGACGCTTTCGGGATGGTTGCCAGGGTTCGAACAGGATTCGAATCTGTATTCGAATCGGTGGGAACGCCTTTACGAACTGACGCAGGGCCCGGCGTTCGAACATTCGACTCCGAATCGCGGACTACTCCGCCCCCAAAGAGGTCCGGCAGTGGCTGCACGTCAGGTAGAGGCGCCCCTGGGCTCAATTGCAGGGGTCCGTGTTTCCCTTTGCGGGCATCGACAATCCAGCCTCCTCGGAGGGCGACTTTGACCCGGTAATCGACCGAGGAACGAGCGAGTGACAGGTGCTCGGCCAGTCGAGCCCCTGTTACCGGCCCCTCGTGTCCGTGGAGCTCTGTGACTGCAACGGCGGTCTCCCTTATCGCGGCCGTGAGGCCATCGGAGACGGTCGAGCTGAAGTACTCGCCGATCAGCCATCTCGTCAGCTCGTAATCTTCGGGATTTGCCAGAATCCGCCCGGAGTCGTCTCTGTCTCTCTGGGCCTGGTGCAGAAGGGCGAACGCACTGTTGACTGTAAGAATGCTTTTAAAATCCCGTCTTAGGCGTACTGGGCCCTTGGGCATCGCAAGTGCCAACCGGCCGGCATATGGGACGACTACTTGATTCGATCCGCCGAGGGCCAGCCAGCGCTGCAAGTCGACCCACTGTTGAGGCTCAGCGAGGTTGGCCGGGGCCATGAACTGGCGGGCGATGACCTCCAGGACCTTGTCGGTCTGATCGGAAGAGTCCGGAATCGAAGCCAGGAGCACCCTGGTACTGGCCTGCTCTCTCAACGGCTTTGTGCTCGTGGTGACGATGTTCGTGGGACCTTCCCGTTCGATGCGCCGCGTCTCCGACCGCCCGTCACTGCGTGGCTCCACGACGTCGTAGAACAGTCGGTTGTCTGCGATCAGTGAGCTGAACGCCGACGCAGCGGGGCCGTCTTCTGGGATAGAGTCGGCCTCTCCCATGACGATGGTGCGGTGTTCCAGCGATTCGGTTGAGTAGATGAATGTCCTCGGTGAAGACGCCGACGTGAGGTAAAAGGCCTCGGGAGGAAAGAACACGAGGGCAGCGTCAACAGCCGCGCTCTTGCCGGACGCGCTTTGAGAGATGAAGACTACGTTTAACGGTCTGTCGAGGAGCCGACTCGTGATGGCCATATAAACCAGGATCACCGGCCTCGGATCACCCGCATATCCCCGTGCAGAGATTTCTTCCTTCAACCGTTTGATGAGGTCGGGAGCCGTAGCCAAGTCGCGTACTTGGGGCCACAGCTTGGTGGCCTCTGCCTGTTCCTGGCCCTGTGCTAACGCCGATGCTGGTTGAGCCGCTTGGAGGAGCCGATTGATTCGGGCAGCAAACCCATCAGCGTCCATCAAATGAAGCTCTGATGGGTCTTTGATTCCAGCCGGTGCTGCTATCACCTTGATGTCCGGGAAAGTTGCCGAGACCGCCTTAAGTAGAGTTTGTCCACCCTGGTCAGGCTCTACCCAGATGAATAGCTCGAAACCGTTTAGAAGGTCCTCGTACTCATTCTTCCAACTGCTGGAACCTGGCACACCGACCGCGGTGAAACCGTGGTGCCAAAGTGCCCAGCAGTCAGACTCCCCTTCGACTAGCACTAATTGCTGACCCGCCGGTAGGCCACTCAGGCGCCACATCCCGTAGAGGGAAGACTTGTCTCCCTTGCGCCATCGGAACCTGTCGGGACCGGCAAGGGCCAGCCGTTTTCGAACAGCTACCCTGAGGCCGTCGGAGTCCAGGTAAGGAATGTCGATGACTTTAATGCGGGAGTTTGCTGGACCGGCGAGCCCTTCCACGACTCCCAGCCCTGTCAGGAAACTGGTGGGGAGTCCCTTGGCCTCCGCCATTTGCTCCACGGTTAGACCCTTGGGAGCGGATCGTTGGGTCGTGATCCCGACTTTGTCAGCTAATCGGAATAGCGAACCCTTTTCGTCGCAGGCGAAGCACTTGAAACCATTGACGTTGAACCGCAGGTTAGGCGTACGCTGATCGTCGTGGAACGGGCACAGCGCCGTGAACCAGCCCTTGGGGTCAGGACCCTTTGCCTGAAGAAGTCGGCTGACGACCTGGTCGAGTAGCCGGGAGCCGGTTGGCGGTGAGGAGTCCGATGGCATGACTCCTTAATTGGAGTACGCCAGTTGAGGTCGGTCGAGACACGTTTTTGCCCGGGCAAAAACGTGTCTGTTGCTTACCTAGTTGTGGGGGTGCTCTATATCAAGTTTGTCCAAGAGTGAACCGACCCGCGTTTTGACAGTGTTCACAGGTCGATCATGGGCTTCCGCGATTTGCTCCTGTGTCAGGCCCTCGGCCAACCAACGATAGGCCCACTCGAAGTCTTCGCGCTTCCATTTGTGATTGCTGTGGTAACTGAGAGATCGCATCATTTTGACGACGGTGCCGTAATAATCTCCAAACACTCGCTCATACTTTTTTCGTGGCATCGTTACTAGTTCGGCTTCTGTATGCCGATGCATGATTGGCGGGATGGTTACTCCTCCTCTTACCTGCAACGGCACGTCCAGCCATGAAGGGAAAACAGGTTCGATGTACCCCTCTACAGTCATCGCCAGAGGTTCTATGGACGTTTCGTCGGTCTCTTTAACCAAGGATGCGGGGTCGAAAGCGATGATGAGGGTCGGCGGCAAGGCCCCCTTCAGACCGAACGCCCAGCAGAGGTTCACCGTTTCGTGAACGTACTTCAACACCGGCAGATACATATCGCGGTCAATTCGAGGAGCGTCGGGTAGTGTCGCGGGTTTTGACCGCCGGGCCAACTGTTCTAAATGGCGACGAGTCCTCCTGGGTTGATCGACGAGAGGATCATCGTTGTCGCCCGAAACTCTGTCCGCAAAGTCGACCATCTTTGCTCGCCACTCCGATAGGTGTGGATCGCTCAGCAATGCATTGACCTCGGCTGACATATCAGAAGTCATCGCATCTGCAACTTGGTTGGTCAGAGCAACACCGTCGCGGCACAAGTGAACGAGGCCCTTGAGTGAATTCATCTTCGAGGCGCCAAATTTGTCAGCCCGGAGTTTGGCGCGATTGGGAGCCAACAACCGGTCCATTTCGGTGATTGGACCACGGTGACGTTTGAGGATCTCCTCACGGCCGTGTCGGAATTCAGCGGCTCGTTCATCAGGAAGATCATCAAAAACCCCTAGAAGAAGGGAGTTGCCTTCAATCCAGTCCAGGTACGAGTTTGACCAATCCCTGGCGTTGGCACTTTGGAACGAAGGGCGAGTGGGCAGCCCTGACATTAATCGAGTATAAGCCCACCTATACGTGTTACCTACCCCTCGAGACCTGGTCCAGAACTGAAAAGTTAGTTCTGGGTTGGATGGACTTGCCCTCTTCTCTAGTACAGAGCCGTTAAACGCTGACTTCGGTGGGGTGTGCGACGTCCCGCGGCCCAGGCCTCCAAGGTCACCAAGCCGTCAGTCGGCGAAGAGATGAGGGAGCCATCGACAGGGTCAGTGCAGCCCTTCTCGACCTCAGAGAACCATTGGTCGAACACGTTAAGTTCGTTCATCATGTTGACCAAACGGAGCAACTGCAGCTTGCTCGGACCCTTGGCACCAACCCGCCATTCGTAGCAGCGTGATCGTGATGCTCCGCATCGGCGAGCAAACTCAGAGTATGAGAATTTCGGCCAATACAGTGGCCAGTTTTCTTCGACTAGCTTGACCGCCCTGGGCATGAACGGTTTGAGAGGATCCCGGTCTCCGACTGCCATTGATTCACGGTAGTCGAGACACGTCGATCAATCCAATGCTCCCTCGGGGGAACGTTCCCGCCGCTACAGGGGCCTATATGTAGGAAACCCAGGGTTGTCTACGTTTCCGGTGGAGGCGAGGGAGGGTCGAACTACACGTGCAACACGAATTAGACAATGGAGTATGTCGCCAAGCTCCAGGGGTCCTCGCAAATGTCGGGTCTACGAGCGACCGAGCTTGTAACCAATGTAAGGCACGTTGACGATCCACCTCGGTTCATCGGAGTTGTCGCCGAGCCTGCGGCGCAGGTTTCGGACCATCGAATGCACCAATTGAATTTCCTCGGAGTAGGTGGTCCCCCAGACCCTTTGCAGCAATTGGCGATGGGTCATCGCCCGCCCGGCATTCAATGTCAGTTGCTCTAGCAATCTGAACTCCATGGGTGACAGCTTGATCTCGCGGCCCTCCAACGTGACCTGATGACCGGCCAAGTCCACAGTCAAGCCATCGTGGTCGAACACTCCCTCACTCGGAGGAAGGAACCGGGAGGCACGCCGACTCAGGGCGCGGTAGGCCCGGCCAATCAACTCCGTTGTAGAGGGGGGTGACACTATGAAATCGGTGTCGGCCGCGGCGACGATGCTAAGGGAACCAACTTCCCCGTCGAGGTCTTCGATCAACCAGACGACCGGGGTCCGCACCGTGGAAGCTTCCAGAGCATCGACCAAGGCCGCCGCTCCATTCGCGCCGCCAACCAGTTCGACCGAAACGAACGCCATGTCCGTTTCGCCGAGCTTGAGGCAATCCAGGACGTCGTCAGCCGTCGAGCAAATCTGCACCACCCCGCCGGCCTCGGAGACGGCTCTGCGCACCAGGCGAAGCAACGGGATATCGTTGCTGGCCACCAGTACGCGTCTCCCATCCAGCGGCCTGCGACCGAGCGCCGAATCATTTTGGCCCGACTCGGCGTACTCGAAACGGCCGGCGGTGGGTAGGGTCAAACTCACAGTGAGAGGGAGGTCGGCAGTGGCGGCCCTGCGCCAAAATCGACCCCCGTGGGCCTCAGCGACCGCTCTGGCCAACGAGAGCTCCAAGACATCTCCGCTCTCACGGCGCGCGTCTCCTTCAGGCAGCACGAACGAGTCCTGGCTCGTCTTTGAAGCGTCCAACCCAAGGCCGCCCTGAATGGTGAAAGACACCGAGTCGTCGTGTTCGGTCGCCGAGAGTTGCATCCCGCCTTCGGCGGAACAGTTTCTGGCGACGTAATCAAGCAGCGCGTCAATTGCATGCCGCACCTTGGCCACGTCCATCACGAATGGCGGTAAAATACCGTCCCTCTCCACGGACAGTCTCTGCGGATGTCCCAGCCTATCGAACTCGACTAAGCATGGATTCAACACCTCGTCCGCCCCTGCCGTTCTGGGGCTGATCTCCATTTTGCCGAATCTGAACGAGGCCCAGTTGCTGATGTTCGAGACCAGACGATCCAGGCTGGCGACTTCGCGCTCCATCAGGCCGAAGATTTCGAACCAGGAGTCGTCCAGCGGGTCGCCGTTGGCGATCAGGCCCAAGAGTCCCTTGATCCCTATTACCGGCTCTCTCAGTCGCCTCCCAAGGGCAGAGATCGCCTCGGCACGAAGGCCGGCATCGACCTCCCATTGGCTCAGGTCCTGGATCGTCGCGACCGCGCCGATCAGGACTCCGTCGGCCGACGTGACTGGACCCGAGTTGATCAGCACCCGGGTTGACACCCCATCCGGCCTGGCGATGTGAATGTCTTCCGCGACCACCCTTTGGCCTAACAGCAGGGTCCTTTGAAGAGGGGTCTCCGACGCCTTGTATATGGAGCCGTCTTCCGCCCTCCTGAGCTCGAGGTCAGCGTACCAATCGAGGGTGCGCTGAGCCCCAGCGGTGGAGCCGAGGACCCTGGCGGCCTCCCTGTTGATGACAAGAACCTCACCTTGCGAATTGACCACGAATATCCCGATCGGGGAGTTTTCGACGACCACTGCTAGCGAGCGGCGTTGGGACTCCACCTCCAAATCCCTCACCTTGTGTCGGGATACGTCGCGGTCGATGCCTCTTATGGCCGTGGGTCTGCCCGCCCCGTCTTTCACCACACTGATCGTCGCCTCAGTCCACACAACCGAGCCGTTTTTGTGGATCCACCTGAGAGGTAGTCGCTCCGGGTGGTCTCGGGGTGATTCGAAGAGGTCTTCCAGTCTGGAGCGGTCGTCCGGATGCACGTAGGCGAACGATAACCGCGGGTTGAGGTAGTGCTCCTGGGGCGTGTACCCGACCATACTCTCCACCGATGGGCTGATGTAGTTACAGCGCCGCTCCGGCCACAGGCTGAAGGAGAAGATCACGTCGTTCGTGGTTTCTGCCAGCAGTACTAGCCACTCCCAATCGGAAGCCAACTGGGCCGTGATCTGCTCCAGCGCAGAGTCTCCCTCTGTGGCGGCTGAGACCGAATGATCAGTCATTTATCATTGATTCTCTCTCTTTCATCAGTTGACCATCAGCACAGTTGGGGGATTATCGTCGATGAGCTCTATCGGTGGCAATGTCGCTCCGAGAACGACCTGGCGGCTGGCGAGTTTACTCCGTAGCGCCCGGCGGTCGGCGAGCACCTGCAACCGATCGCCGGGTTTAAATCGCAGGCGTGATATCCGAGATCATTTTGAGAAAGCCCTGGTTAACCTAGACAAATGAGGAGGTCGGGACCATGAAACGTCTCTGGACGGTGCTGACATTTGCGATCGTTGGTTCCATAGCAGCCGCAGCATGCGGAGACGCCGAGGTGGTCGAGAAGACCGTCGAGGTGCCGGTGGTCGAGGAGGTGGTGGTCGAGAAGATCGTGGAAGTGGAAAAGATCGTGGAAGTGGAAAAGATCGTGGAGGTGGAGGTGGAGACCGAGACAATCTCGATCTCGACGCCGACCCCACCGCCGGCGGGAGTGCCCCGGTTCGGCGGAACGCTGAGGGTGATCAGCCACGGCAGCGTCAGCAGCCTGGACCCGGTATTCTCGTTGTTCGCCGTGATAAATTACGTCTCAAAGCAGTGGTACGAGCAGTTGTTCGCCTGGGACGGTAACCTCAACGCCCAGCCCCAGCTCGTCGATACCTGGTCACTCAGCGACGACGGACTGGAATACACGTTCTCCGTGAGGCAATCCAACTTCCACAACGGCGATACTTTCGGCGCCTCCGACGCCGTCGCCTCAATAAGCAGGTGGCGAGACGCGGGCACCCCGGCGGCGGGCATCATCCGTCGATTCACCGACGACGACGCGTTCACCATCGTCGATCGTCAGACCTTCAAGTGGACGTTCGACGAGCCGCTGGGTTCCACCATATTCATACTTGGGATACCCCACGGAGCCATGCCGATGATGACGGAGGAGGATGCGGCCACCCCGTTCACCGAGGCCGTCCCCGAGCGCATCGGCACCGGGCCCTACAAGTTCGTCGAGTGGCTCCAGGGCGACCGTGTCGTGCTTGAGCGCTTCGACGACTACTCCCGCCGCACCGAGCCGTTCGAGGCCGGCGGCTACATCGGCAATGCGATCGCGTACATCGACAGGCTGGAGTTCCTGGAGATCCCGGACGAAGAGACGAAGATGGCCGGCCTGGAGACCGGCGAGTGGGACGTCGTCGAGTTCGCGGGGCTGGACTTCTTCACCCGCCTCAGTGACAACCCGGAGATCAACGTAACCACCTACGCCCCGGGTCTCAGGTCCAACGTCTATCTGAATCCGCAGATACCGCCGTTTAGTTACAAGATGGCTCGGCAGGCGCTTCAGACCGGGGTCGACATAGAGGACTTCATGTTCGCCCTGGGCGACCCACAGCTGTGGCAGGTATGCGACGCCGTTTACTGGTGCGGCACCCCGCTCGAGACCCATGTGGGCTCCAGCTTCGACATCGAGCTGAGCGACGGCCCGCATACGATCGGCTACAACGTCTACGACGTGGAGACCGCTCAGCAACTCCTGGCGGAGTCGGATTACGCCGGTGAGACAACCATCATCCTCAACCCGACCGACTTGGCCATCCTCACGCCCCTGGGTCCGGTCCTGAAGCAGTTCATGGAGGAGATAGGGTTCAACGTGGAGATGCCGGCCCTGGACTGGTCGACCATCACTAGCATGTTCGGCAGCACCGACTCCTACAGCCTAGCGACGGACGCCTTCGAACACTACTGCTGTGGCAGCCCGATCCAGGACCACCTGATCTCCGGGACGCTGGACTTCATCATCAGGGACGCCGACCTCGTCGATCTGCAGTTGGCGTTCGCACGGGAACAGGACCCGGTGGTGAGGACGGACATAATCGAACAGATTCAGTCCGCGCGCTGGGAGAAGGTCACCTCGCTGCTCCTGGGTCAGTTCTTCCCTATGCACCCCAGCACCAAAGAACTGAAGAACTGGGAGGTGAAGGCGGTCCCGTACTACGCCGGGACCTGGCTTGAGAGACGCTGACCGCGTACCCGGCTCAACATATGAATTGAGGGGGTGCTAGACCGTCCCGCCTACTCTTCCACCCAAGCCCGCTCTCGCTCCCAAGGAGGAAGTGCATGACGGAAGTGGCGCAGATGTTCAAACCGGCCAACTTCGAAGCGCGATACAACGTAAAGGTGCCGATGCGCGACGGCGTGAAGCTCTCGGCGGACATCTATCTGCCTCGCCGCAGGGCCGGCCGGGTCCCGGCAATTCTCGCTCGCACGCCCTACGACAACGGCGATTTCGCCGGTCTGACCAAAATCGTCGATCAGGCCATCTACTTCGTGCAACACGGCTACGCCTTCGTTGTCCAGGACGTGCGCGGCAGGTTCGACTCCGAGGGGGAGTTCTACCCTTGGGTAAACGAGTACGACGACGGGCATGACACGGTCGAGTGGGTGGGGGAGCAGGAGTGGTGTGACGGCAACGTGGGGATGATGGGTTTCTCCTACGTGGGAGGGGTGCAGTGGCAGGCCGCCATGTCGGGTGAGAGCCACCTCAAATGCATCGCCCCCGGCGTGATCGGGGACGACCACCACGGGCAGACCCACTTCCAGGGCGGAGCCATGCAGTTGGGGCTGGACATGACCTGGACATTCCTGACCGACGCACGCACATGGCACCCGATCGACAACTACGACTGGAAGCAGGTGCTTGTGCACCTGCCCCTGTCGGAGATGGCTGGGGCGGCGGGCGTCTCCTCCCCCAGGCTGGCCGATTGGATAGACCACCCGGATTACGACGACTATTGGAAGCGCATCGCGTATAAGGAAAGGTACGAGGACGTCGAAATCCCAGTCATGCAGATCGGTGGCTGGTACGACACATTCACCGCCGGGACCATGAACAACTTCGTAGGCATGCTGACGCGTGGCGGTACCAAGCTGGCGAGAGACAACCAGAAGGTGATCATTGGGCCCTGGGTCCACCAAGCCAGCGAGCTTACCCACGCAGGGGACAGAGACTTCGGCAAGGACTCCGTGTTGGATCTCAACTTCGAGCACCTGCGCTGGTTCGACCGCTGGCTCAAAGGGACGCGGAACGGGGTCGAGACCGAAGCGCCCATCAAACTGTTTGTTATGGGCGCGGAAGCTTGGCGCGACGAGCATGAGTGGCCCCTGGCCAGGACCCGATTCACCCCATTCCACCTCCGAAGCGGCGGCAACGCCAATTCCTTACGCGGCGATGGCTCCCTGGGCACCCAGCCACCCGGCGACGAACCCCCGGACGAGTACGATTACGATCCCGCGTTCCCAGTCCCCTCCAACGGGGGCAACAACTGCTGCTCACCGGAGATCGTGCCCTGGGGCGGCTACGACCAGCGCCAAGTCGAGCAGCGTGAGGACGTGCTCGTGTACACGTCTCGGCCGCTGGACGAAGACCTGGAGGTGACCGGGCCGGTGACGGCCAGGATATACGCATCGTCGTCGGCCCCGGACACCGACTTCACGGCAAAACTGTTGGACGTGCACCCGGACGGCTACTCGCTCAACCTGTGCGATGGGATCATCCGGGGGAGGTACCGGGACTCTTTCGAGCGGCAAGTGCCCTTGGAGCCGGACACGGTGTACGAGTTCACCATAGACTTGTTCCCCACCTCGAACGTGTTCAAGGCCGGGCACAGGATTCGGCTGGAGGTTTCCAGCAGCAACTTCCCCAGGTTCGACCGCAATCTCAACACCGGCGGTCGCTTCGGCTACGAGAGCGACATGCGGGTGGCGCACCAGAAGATCTACCACGACGCGGAACGGCCCTCGCACGTGCTCCTGCCGGTGATCCCGGTCGAGTAGTCTTCCACCGTGAATATGCAATCGGAGTTCGCTCGGCAAGCCCTTCGTCGCCTCGGGTCGGGCGACTCACTCGACACGATCGCCCGCGCAAAGTGTCTGGACCGGGAGGACCTGGTCACGTGGTGGGAGGACGAGCTGGCAACCCGCCTCAGCAAGCAAGATGGCAGCATCTCCGGTCCCGTGTCCGGGCGCGTCGAGGTGCTGAGGGACGGGCGCGGGATACCCCACATACTCGGTTCCAGTTTGACCGACCTCATGTTTGGCCACGGCTTCGCCCTCGGTCAGGACCGGCTATGGCAGCTCGACTACTATCGGCGTCGCGCCTACGGTCGGCTGTCCGAGGTGCTGGGGCCGTCCAGCCTGGAGTCGGACAGGGCCGCCCGGATAGTGGGCTTCGGCGGCACAGCGGAGCGCCTCGTCGATCGCTTGCCTGAGGAGACGCTTGGCCTCTTGGACGCCTTCTCCGGCGGGATCAATACAGCCCTCGATCGAGCCGAGCCGTTACCGGTGGAGTTCGATTTGCTGGGTCACTCGCCTGAGCCTTGGGCGCCGGTAGACACGGTGGCCGTGTGGGTCGAGTTCCGCTGGTACCTAACCGGCCGGCTGCCCGGGATCTACATCCCGGAGCTGGCCAAGCGTCATCTCGGAGAGGGGGATCTATATAAGGCGTTCATATTCGGCGAGGCCGACGAGGAGAGCATAGTCCCCACCGGCTCGTACGTGCCGAGAGACGACAGGTCCCCTCTCATAGGAGAGACGGCCGGAGAGGCGTTCGGGACCCCGGGGAGCAACAACTGGGCGGTCGCGGGCTCCAGGGCGAAGCGCGGGATGCCGCTTCTGGCCAGTGACCCGCACATCGCCTTCGGTGCGCTCTCCTGCTGGTACCAGGTGCACCTGGATGGGGCGGGAATCAACGCCGCCGGAGCCGGCTACGTGGGGGTGCCGGGGATAATCTTCGGCCGCAATGAGCGCGTCGCCTGGGGCCTGACCAATAACATCTGCTCGCAGCGAGACCTTTACATGGAGCGAACCGACCCCGCTCGGCCTGGACGCTTCCTGTTCGACGGCAACTGGGAGAGGGTCGGCGAGCGAAAAGAACGCATAGATGTCCGGGACTCCGAGACCGTCGAGCTGAAGGTGATCAGCTCCCGGAACGGTCCGTTGGTCGGCGACCTGCTGGCCGATGAACTGGGGGGCGACCCGGTGTCACTGAAATGGCTCGGTGACTCGGATGCCAGGGAAATCACTTGCCTGGTGGACATGCTGTCTTCCACCGACTGTGGCCGTTTCCGGGACCTTTTGGAGCCCTGGACCGTTCCCACATGGAGCTTCGGGTTCGTCGACGTTGACGGCGGGGTCGGATACCAGTGCGCCGGCCG
This sequence comes from Dehalococcoidia bacterium, assembly GCA_965250195.1. Taxonomy (GTDB): domain Bacteria; phylum Chloroflexota; class Dehalococcoidia; order Lucifugimonadales; family UBA2962; genus CAUZIR01. The sequence goes on along the minus strand of OZ252295.1, from coordinate 2,343,313 downwards.
AATCCCGCAACGCGGGTCACATGAGCGCGGGTTTAGGCCCGGCTGGGATCCCGCTCACCAGTGGACGGGCTTTATCCCGTTCGAGGAATTACCCCGGATTGTCGATCCACCGGCCGGCTGGATACGAAGCGCCAACAACCGTACGGCCCCCGAGGACTTCCCGCACCCGCTGGCCGGCGTATGGAGCAGCGGCCACCGGGCTCGCCGCATCCGCCAGATGCTGGAGGCGGCCGAGCGACACGGCAGGGAGGACTTCGCGGCCATGCAGACTGACGTGGTCTCGCTCAGGGCGGAGGAGGGCGTCCCCGGCCTGCTCGGGTTGCTTGCTGTCTCTTCCGACCGTCGGGTGAAGGAGGCCGCCGACTTGTTGCGGACCTGGGTCCATCGGGTGGCACCTGAGTCGGGGGCGGCGGCCGTGTTCGAGACGTTCTTCGTTCAATGGTGTCGCCTTCTGGCCGATGAACGCTTTCCCAAAGGCATCTCCGGGGTCATGGCCGGAGCGGCGTCTGGACTCGGCCTCCGGCTGTTAGACGGCGACGGGGTCGGCTGGATCGGGCAGGGCACGGTGGCCGAGTTGGCCGAAAGAGCCATGGTTATGACCCTCGATGAAATAACAGCACGTCTGGGGCCCGACATAGATTCTTGGGAGTGGGGAAGGCTGCACGCCTTGAGGCTCCGCCACCTCGTGCCAGATCGCGGCGAACTGGGAGAGCTACTTGCACCTCCTCCGCGCCCGGTGGGGGGAAGCGGGGTGACCGTCTGTAACACGGGGATGGACCCGAATTACCTGGCCGACATGGGGGCTAATTTTCGGCTGGTGGTGGACCTCGCCGAAACGCCCTCAGTGCTGTGGACGGTCGACGCCTCCGGTCAATCGGGCCAGCCCGGGAGCCCCAATTACTGCGACCAGACGGAGATGTGGATAGCAGGGGAGCTGCATCCACTGACAATGGACGCAGAGCGAGTCAGGAGCGAGGCACTACTACGGCTGGCCATCTGCCCCGATTCACGTAACGGCGATGAGACCGTCACCAGTGGACTATAAGTCGGCTTTGATTAGATTAGGGGCTTTGCCGGCTATCGCGCTGCTGCTGGCCGCCGCGTGCGGCGGGGCGCCCGCCGCTCCCGCCGATGCGCCTGCCGGCGGCGTACCCGACGCGCCGACCGGGCGCATCGCCGACGGCGACTCGGTATCAACCGACGAGATGAAGGCGGCCCGCCAGCTCCACCCCATGGTCGTGCTATCGGACGGCCGTGTGCTCGCGGTAGGAGGCCGCGGCGCCGGTCACGGAGCTCCTGGCCCGCCGGGCGTCAATGCCGAGGTCGATCTTTACCATCCGGCCACCGGAATCTGGACACCCACCGGACCGCTTGCGAAAGAGCGGCAGGACCCGATCCTGTTCCAGCTGCCGGACGGCACGGTGATGGCGGCGGGGGGCATGGCCACCAATCTCGAGTTCCCCGCCACGACCGAGATCTGGGACCCGGCGACCGACCTATGGTCGCCCGGTCCCGAAATGAACTCCCCTCGGGAGACCCCAGCCGCCGTCCAGTTCGCCGACGGGCGCATCTTCGTCACCGGCGGGCTGCACGACAGGGACCTGGTGACCGTCGCCACATCCGAAATCTACGATCCAGCGCTCGGCGTTTGGACGGAGACCGCGCCGATGGCCGAAGCCCGCCAGAAGCACGTCGCCACGCTGCTCGCGGACGGGCGCGTGCTGATCACCGGGGGCGGCTGGCCCGACGGACCCTACACCAAGAGCGCCGAAATCTACGACCCGGCCACCGACTCCTGGGTCTCCGCTGGGGACATGGCGCTTGGCCGAACGCTCCACACCGCCGTTCTACTGGACGACGGGCGGGTACTGGTGATCGGCGGCAAGGGCAAGCGCAAGCTGGCCGAGCTATGGGACCCGGCGACGGGGTTATGGAGCGAAGCCGGCGAAACCCGCGACCCCAGGGCCGAATCGGTCACCGTCAAGCTACTGGACGGCACGGTGATGGTGGCCGGCGGCATCGGCCGGGTGGGCTCGGTCGAGGTGTGGAACCCGGCCACCGGGGAGTGGACCTATGTGGGCGACCTGGTCGAGACGCGATATCGGCACGCCGCCGCCCTGCTGCTCGACGGGCGTGTGCTCATCACCGGGGGCGTCGGGCTTGTCGGCGTCCTCGCCGAGAGCGAACTGTACGTGCCATAGGCGAAGGCTCTCCGCTGGGCCCGTCAGGGCTCCTTCGGCTCCCGCTAGAGGGGCTCCATAAGGGAGTCCTTTTGGAGGGGCCGGAATCGGCCTGATCTTAGGTGCGGAGTCGTGGCCACCCTTTTAGAGACTTCCAGCCGACCCGTAGAAACCGCCACTACCCTGACGCAACCTTAGCGATCTAGGGACTGCGCAGCTCCTCGGCGAAGCTGAACAGGTCGGGCAGCCCGCCTGTATGGATGAAAAGTACCGTCTGCCCCTGACGAAGGACGCCGGACCGAGCGTGGTCGATGATGCCGGCCATCACCTTGCCCGTATGCACGGGGTCGAGCAGTAACCCCTCTAGCTCGGCCGCCATTCGTATTGCCTCTATGCAGGCGGGGCTTACCCGGGCATAGCCGGGACCAATGTAATCGCCTATCTGCACCACGTCTTCCCAGGCCAGGCGCTGGTCGAATCCCATGTGGTTGAGGGCGTTGTTTAACCAGCCCACCACATCTGCGAAAGCTTCTTCCGGGGTGCCAATAAGGATGCCAAGTATCTCCCAGGGCAGGCCCAATGCGGCCGCACCAATTTGCAGGCCACCCTGGCCTCCACCACTGGCGATGTAGATCGTCACCTGCTCGACGCCTATCGCGTCCAATTGGCTGGCAATCTCGAAGGTGGCGTCCATATACGAGATGGCGGCCGACGAACGGGACATGTGCTCTTTTTTGTGGTTGTACGGGGTCCGACCTTCGTTTCTTAGCCGATTCTCGATGTCCTCTACGTAGCCCGAAACCTCTTCCGCGTCGGTGGTGTCAAGCAGGTGAAGGTCGGCCCCGAACAGGTCTTGAATCAGTAAATTGCCCTGGATCGGTCTGCCCTTGCTGCCAGCCGCGACGCAAATGTAGTCCATGCCGACTTTCTTGGATGCCGCTCCAATGATTCGGGAGTTGTTGGACATCCAGGAGTTGACGTTTATTGAGACATCAGCGCCTTTCTCCCAAGGCGTCCGCCATACAGAAGTCCATGTGCCGGACCTTGTTGCCACCCATAACGAGGCCGGTCAGGTCGTCCCGTTTTATAAGGATTCGCACGCCTAGCTCGCGTGATAGATTCTCCGCCTCTTGCAGCGGGGTGGGTGTCGCGGCAATCCGCACTCTGGGAAGCATGTCGAGGCGCGTGCGAAGCTGTTGGCGGCTCATTGGCGGCATCCGAATCATGACTCTCCTCCAAAACCGGTAATTATTCGGCCGAATCTTCCCCGGCGCGGTCACGGCCGTCAACTCGTCAACGGACATACTGGGCCGACGGGCCAGTAAGGCTCAAAAGGGGGTGCGACTGTTCCACAGACTTTAAACTAGTTCTCCAATGACTTAAGGAGTGTTCGATGGAGTACGCGTTCGGAGCGCTGGCGCGGGTGTTTCGCGCTGACCCCACCGAACGTTTTGTGATTGGCGAGATAAGGAGATGACCATGGCGCTATCCATCTGTTTTGTAGGTTGCGGCGCGTACGCCAAAGACGTGCTCGACGAGATAGACGCGGGCAAGCCCGAGGGCCTCGCGGTCGAGGGTATCGAACTGTATTTCGCCAGCCGTGGCGTCGACAAGGCCCGGCAGTTCTGCGAGCAATACGGCGGCGTGGGCTACTTCGGCAGCTACGAAGAGGCGGCCGCCGACCCCAGGGTGGATGCGTTGTATTTTCTCACGCCGCATCACCTCCACCTCGAAGGTGCCCAGTTAGCTGCCCGGCATGGCAAGCACGTGCTCATGGAAAAGCCCATCGGTCGTTACCCGGACGAGGCCAGGGAGCTTATCGAAACAGTTCGTGCGGCGGGCCTGACTCTCATGGTCGCCGAAAATTTCCGATTCGTTCCTACGGTGCTCAAAGCGAAGGAACTTATCGACAGCGGTGCCATCGGCGAAGTACGGCTGGTGCAGGTGCAGCGGGAGTTGGACATATACGGGGGCGTTCTCGGCTTTGCAGACAATTTCGCCGCCGACGAGTGGCGAAACGACCCGGAGAAAGCCGGGGGCGGGCTGTTTCAGGACGGTGGCATCCACGACGTAGACGCCATGGTAAACCTTGGAGGGCTGCCCGAGCGGGTTTACGCCGTCGTACCGGCGGGTGACTCCGAGCGCGCCGCCCGGCACCAGGAAGACAGCATGGTGGTTACCGGGACCACCGCCGAGGGCACCATCGGGCTTATCCAATTCTCGTTCGCTACGCCTATACAGGGCTACCGCGACAACGTGTGGGTGACCGGTTCAGCCGGGATGCTCAGCTTCGCCACGTTCGGCACCGAGGTCACCGTAGACACCCCGGACGGTACGCGCACCATCGACACCGGCCCCCATCGCAAGGGCATGGCGGGCATATTCGAGGAGTTCCGTGACGCCGTTGCCGAGCGCAGGGAGCCGCTAATGTCGGGGCGGGCGGCGCTCAACGACCTGAACGTGGTGATGGCCGCCTACGAGTCGGTCAAGACAGGGCAGGCGGTCGCGGTGGTCGCTGACTGAACTAGCGCTGACGGTACAAACTGGGTAATCTGTCCTGGTAGTGGTCGAACAGGCCGCAGCGGTCTAACTCGACCTTTAGGCAGTGGCGGTCTCCACCGTGCTCGGCTTTTCTGAACAGGCCCTCGATGTCGTTGACTACGGACATCGGTGCACCGCCGTAGGCGGCCTGTGGGTCGAGCGGATGCCTCGCCAACTGGACTTCACACAGCCCGGATATGACGAGGCAGAGCTTGAGGCTTGGGAGCCGAAAGCCCTAGGCGGCCGGAAATATGGGCACTCGACGAAGTGGGAGTCGCGGAACCCGAGCTGATATCCGCCGACAAATTTGGGATTAACCACTTAAGACGGCTAAAGGTGGAGTGCCGAACGACACCTGAAACACGGGCAGGGTTATACCTCAGTCGGAACGTCCAGTTGAGCGCTACTCCTGAAGAAGGTTTCGGCGTCATCGCTCGTCTTCGCCTAGCTTTGGGCCAAGAATGGTACGGGCGTACTTTATGTCGAGGGCCTTGTATTCGGCTTCCGTCAGGGTCCTTACACGGCCAGGGGGAAGGCCCGGCCCCTCGGCGGCCACACCGGCGTCGAAGAACCCCTCCTCGAACCCCGGCGGCGAGATGATGATGAGCAGCGTGGCCGGTTCGTCCCCCACGACACGGTAGGTGTGGGCCACGTCGCGCGGCACCAGTACGAACGCGCCCTTGGTCGCGAGCAATTTCTGCTCACCGACCTGCAGCACCACCTCGCCGTCGACGACGTAGAAGCCCTCCTCCTCGCCAGCGTGGCTGTGGAGCGGCGGCCCGTCGCCGGGCGGCTCGGTGAACTCGGCCATGGAGTAGAGGCCGAGCGTGGCGTCGGGGTCGGCCTTCACCGTGAATCGTGCCTCACCTATCCAGGTCGCGCGGCCCTGGCCGGGCAGCAGCACGACCGTGTTTTTGGGTCTGGTCATACCTTTACTCCTAGATTTTCACCGGGGCGAGGGCTCGATAAGAATCTTACCCCCTTCGTCCCTACACACCCAACGCCGCCATGGCTCTTATTGCAAAAGCGTGGGGCGAGTCTCTGGGTCCGGGTGACTAAAACCCAAAATGGAGGTTAGGAGGCGTTAGAGGGCATTTCCTGACTTTCTAATGGAACCGGACACTGAGCGATATTGCTCAGTCGGATGTCTGTAGACGGTGCCGAAGGAGGGAGTCGAACCAACCGCCCCGACCGAAGTGCCGGGGCCATTATTGGCCCACGGCCGACCGTGGTGTGGAGTTTGATCGCCGTTCTTTGGGACCTGCCGGGGTTTTGTGCGGCAATTGTTCGGCAGTTCTAACGGTTGAGGCTCAGCAGGCTCGCCGGTTGAGCCCGGGCGGCCCCTCTTAGAGGCGATGTGGCTGCCCGCACGGAACTGAGTTACGGCGCGGATCCTAAATGGCGTGTCGCCGGCTAAACCTGTCACAGCTTTAAGTGGGGCCTTTCAATAAGGACTCCTTTATGATTGCCACCTGGTGTCAAAATGGCCAAGAGTCGGGTTACTTATCCGGACCGACCCATTCGCCACCGGAACAAAATACGACCTGAGGAGCTTCTACATGGCAATCAGAGGTGACACAATTCCTGACGAGGCCGACGGCCGACTGGACCCGCTCTCCGCCGACGATATCAGACACATGGAGAGCGACTTCGAGTCGACCCCTTCGCATCGCCTGATGCAGAACGCGGTGACGCAGCACGACGTCAACGATATCGCCCTCGACCGAGAGCTCGTCACCGGCGCGACGCACACATACTCACAGGTAATCGACGACTGGTCGCCCACGAACCAGAAGCAGTCGGGTCGCTGCTGGTTGTTCGCAGGACTCAACCTTCTCCGTGTCGACACCATGAAAGTGATGAACGTCAAGGAGTTCGAGTTCAGCCAGAACTACATGATGTACTGGGACAAGCTGGAGCGCTCCAATTTCTTCCTTGAGGCCATCATCGAGACGGCCGACAGACCCGCCGACGACCGCGTCGTATCGTGGCTGCTCGACGCCCCTACCCCGGACGCCGGCCAGTGGGACATGTTCGTCAATCTCGTCAAGAAGCACGGCGTCGTTCCCAAGGCCGCGATGCCGGAAACCGAGAGCTCAGGCAACACGATGCGCATGAACTCGATCCTCTACTATCAGCTGAGGCAAGGGGCCAAGCAGATTCGTGACCTTTATGCCGCCGAGGCCGGAATCGACGAGATGCGGGGAATCAAACGCCAAGCCCTAAACGTGGTCCACCGAGTGCTTCGCATCCATCTGGGCACCCCCCCGACCAACTTTAACTTCCAATGGAAAGACAACGATGGACAGTTCCATCGTGACCTCGGCATTACGCCGTTGGAGTTCGCCAAAAAGTATATCTCGACTCCTTACGACGAGTACGTATGCCTCGTCAACGATCCCAGGAAGACCAGCCCCATCGGGCGCACCTTCACGATCGGCTACCTCGGCAACGTCGTCGGCAGCGCGCCGGTAAAGTATCTGAACATCGACGTCGACCTCATGAAAGGGATCACTCAGCGATTGCTTACCGAGAATCAGCCGGTCTGGATGGGCTGCGACACCGGTAAGCAGTCACACCGAGACCTCGGTCTGTGGGACGCTGAGCTCTTCAACTACCCTGGCGTATATCAGTCCGAGTTTTCCCTGGATAAGGCGTCGAGACTCGAATTCGGTCAGAGCCAGATGACCCACGCCATGCTCTTTACCGGTCTGGACGTCGTCGACGGGGAACCACGACACTGGCGGGTGGAGAATAGCGAGGGCGACTCTGTTGGAGACAAGGGTTTCTACCAGATGAACGACTCGTGGTTCGACGAGTATATGTACGAGATCGCCACGCCGAAGAGTTATCTGCCGGCGGAACTGCAGCAGGCGTTCGACGCCGACCCCATAGTCCTGCCCCCATGGGACCCGATGGGAGCGCTCGCACGCTAGAATCGTCCAGAGACGCATGACCTGACGAAGGCCATGGAAACATTCATCTGGTTCGGTGACACTACAGTCTTCCCGCTCGACCCGCTTAAGCCTTTGGTGAACTGGCGGAGTTGGCAGAAGGGCTGGTCCATCCGTTTTCCGATCAACTGGGAGGTGGTTAGCTCGGAGGAAACTTCAAGTACCCACGAGCTAACCATCATCGAGTCGGGATTCGGTGCCGGACCTGAAACCAAGATCATTGTTCGGCGACCAGGTCGTCATTTCGCACGACGCCAACTTCAAACACCAACTCACCAAGTACGGGGGCAAGGGCATCGCCCACATTCTGGACGATATCGAGCCCCGAATGCGGCGTCGGGGTTTCACCGCCGACCAGATCGACGCCCTACCGGTACGCAACCCCCGGCGCGCCCTGACCTTCGCCTGAATCCCCAGTGTTCATTAGCGGGCCGTTACCCCGGTAAGGGGTTCAGGGGCTCCAAAAGGGCGGGTCTACGGACAAACCTACCCGGACCCCGATTTAAGGCCATCCCAAAGGACTTCTTTTTGGCCAGAAAGGCCGCCCTTTCGGCGAACGGTCAGTCGGTAGGCCTTCCGAAATCTTCGTAGTATTTGGGGTGCCAGTCCGACCCCGTCCACGACACAATTGTTTTCGGTTCAATTGCGACAAGGACCCTCGGAATTGCCTTTGTCTTCTCATAGTAGGCATGGCCTGCTTCCTGGCCTGTGTAGCGGATTGCATGCGGCTCCCAGTCACCGATCCAACTCCTGTCCAAGATCGAGGCCGTTCCCTTGATCAGCACCCGCGGGCCGGGCGGCGGCGTGTCAATACAGACGCCGACCTTGCTGTTGGCCTCGATGTGTTTGAGCCACTCGTTCTGGCGCCGTGCACCGAGCATCAACTTGTTGTTCTCGTACCAGAACCAGAGCGGGATCACGTAGGGGTAGCCATCGGGTGACAAAGTCGCCAGTTTCAATGTGTTTGCGCCAGTGCTCAAGAACTTTTCAATCTCTGGCTTGGTTAATGCCGGCATTTAACTCCCCCTAGGGTGCAAGTATGGTTGTTCTTGGCCGAATTTTATACGACCCCAACTGGACCCATTGGATCTTACCCACGGCATCTTGGGGCCAAGCCCGTCGGCTCGACCCTGGTGGTCGCCGGACAGGTGACCGTCAACTTCGGCAAGTATCAGGGTAAGCGAATACCTAAGGGTCACGGCACTGCCCCTGACTACCTCGAATGAGTTCTCTCGGCAGATTTCCTGGAGGAAATCAAAGAGAAACTGGGATCAGCTATCGAGGAAGTACCAACTCAGCGCCGGAGGAAATCGTCAACGCTCGCACCCCACACCGTCTAGATCACAAACTCGAATTCGCAACGCCCTCGACCGGACTTCGCCGAAGGTTTTAAGGAAGAAGTTTGGACAGCTCCTGCTCGATTTCGGAGAACGTGGCGAACGCCTCAAAGCGGGCGGACACCTTGCCGTCGCCGTCGATGACAAAGGTCCACTCGTTGCTGGGCAGGCTCCATTCCCAGACCGCCGGGGATATGACAGACTGACTCAGGTCGCCTTGAATCGCGTGCGGGTTCTCATAGATGTCCACATGCACGAAAGTGGCCCTGCGCCCGTAAGTCGCCTGCAGTTCACTCAAGACCTCCACCTGCGGGCCGCAGACCGCGTTGATGCAGAAGGCGGGGCTGGCGAACACCACTACCACCGGCTTGTTGTCCGAGATGGCGTCAGCCAGGGTGACCAGGTACAGGTCCGGCGTGTACAGGGACCCAGTCGTTAGCTCGGCCGGTCCCTCTACGTCGTCCACGGTCTTGGTGACGCTGCGAATCGCCTCGTCGCCCACGCCCGGGGCCGAGGTCGCTTCCCCGACCTCAAACGCCAATTCGACGATCTCGTTACCGCCGTCCTCCCTTACAGGTGCAGTAATCTCCAGCCTGTGGGGTCCCGAGACATCGAAGTCGACGAACGCCGTGTACAACCCACGGGAGCCGATGGGCCAGGGTTGGTAAGTGGCGTCAAACGGCGGTTCGACTTCCCGCTCAGTGCCGGGTTCACCCGAATACAGGACGACGGATACCACTGGCTCTTTGACCACCCCGAAGGGCGAGATGAGGACAAATCCGAGGCGATGGCGTCCAGGCGCAAGGTCGTCAGTGCCGAGGATGGCCTGGTAACCGTTGGCAGTCGTTGGCCCTTCCACGAGTTCGTGCTGGTCTGGCCGGGTCCGCTCTGCAATCTCGCCACCCGGCCAACCGCACGAAACAACGATGGTGACAAACAGTCCGATAAAGACCAGCTTCATCGCAGCTTAAATATCCTTCCGTCCTATATCCAATCACCAAACAGAATGTTAGTCAGTGATATCCGCGATCAATTCGGGCGGTTTCTCGACGTTGAGAATGCCTACCCGCGTTTGGACGATTTCGTGATTCCTGCCCAAAACTGTGGTCGGGAATACTATCATCGTATAGTCGATGAAAGTTGAGCGATCCACGTCTGGGCCGATCGCGAGGGTGATGTCAGATTCGTCGATGAAATATTGACCGTCTTCGACGTCATCTGGGACCAGGCTCGGGATGCTGCCGAGTTCGAATGAGGAGGAAGATTAATGCAGACCCAGGTTTCTAGCCTGTTGCCTCTTTTTCGCCTCTTTCTCGGTACCGTCGGCAGTGCCGGAGCGGGGACCAATGAAGGCGACCTCGCACTCAACCCACTACCGAGACTATCGAAGGCTGTTGTGCTTTAGGGATACGGCCTATATCCGTGGGTTAGACACTCGCGCATAATGGCCGGAACGAGCTGTATTCATGCCCCTGGCCCACGGTTATGGCTTGAAGTCATCAATGCGGAGTCAGTAAAGGAGGCAACACATGGACGCAAGAGAAAAGGTAAGGACTCCGACCCTCAGTGCCGACGAAGCCAGACAGCTTCACCGAGAGGCGCTTGTCATCGACAGCCAACAGCCCCCGGCGACCTCGGGATTTCTGTTCACGGACAACATGCGCGCCGCCCTCGGTGAGTACCACGAACGGGGGATGACGAGAGGGCAGGCGAAGGTGCTGCTGGACGCCATGGCTGCTCGCGAGATACAGACCTCGGTCGAGGCGCGGGAGCAGTACCTGGACTTCTGGGTGGCCTCGGGGGTCGACGTGGCCTGCGGGACCTACGCCGGGCCGGGCCCGATCGACCAGGCCTTCGAGACGTCCGTCACGGGAATAGCTCAGGCCAGGTCCATCGTCGACGCCCTGGACGACAGGATGCTGCTCGTGCTCAAAGCCGACGACATTGAACGGGCGCACACAGAGAAAAAGTTCGGCCTGGTCATCGACTTTCAGAACACGACGGCGTTTAGCGACAAGCTCGAGCGCATCGACCTGTTTCACAACTTGGGCCTTCGAATGTGCCAGCTCACATACAACATAGGGACGATGGTCGGAGAGGGATGCACCGAGGTCCACAAAAGCGGGCTGACCTACTTTGGGAGAGCGGTGGTGGACCGGCTGAACATCCTGGGCATAATCGTCGATGTCAGCCATTGCAGTGAACAGATAGGCTGGGATGCCCTAGGGGAATCATCTGCCCCCATCGTCGTGTCGCACTCCACGAGTTCGGCCGTCTGTTACCACGACCGGGGCAAAGCCGACGACCTAGCCAAGGCTGTGGCGGACAAGGGGGGCTTCTTCGGAGTGGTCGTGGTCCCCGGCTTCATCCAGGCAACGAACGAGGCGACCCTGGAAGACTTCGTAGACCATGTCGCGCACCTGGTTGACGTAATGGGGATAGACCACGTCGGGGTGGGCACGGACAAGGCTGGGCCCGGTCCTGGCACCGACTCGATGATCGAGTGGCCCGCCGGTATGCCCGACGACACCCTCGCTCCTCTGTGGCCCAGCTCCGTCAACTACTCTGGGTTCAGAATGGAGGAGCATCGAATAACAGACGACTATCACATCGTCGGATTCAACGACTTCCGGGATTGGCCCAACCTGACGGTCGCGCTTGCGGCGCGGGGATTCAACGAGGACGAGTTGCGGAAGTTGCTCGGCTTGAATTACCTGCGGGTGTTCCGGGACGTCGTGGGTTAGATTCCCGTAGCATCCGACGGTCCACGGCCAGTCGTCGTGACCGACACTCCTGTTTGCCATCGTCGTTCAGATCTAACATTCGTTCAATGGCGCATGACCCGACCCCGATCCGGAAGAACTTTGTTACCTAGGAGGTTCCTGCCATGGTTACATCGACATTGATTTCCCGAGTAGAAAAGATCGCCAAGGATTTTTCTGGCAGGGTAAGTATCTCGGCCAACAACCTCACCACGGGGGAGCGATTGGACTTCAGGGAGGCGGAGGTGTTCCCGGCGCTGAGCACGATCAAACTCGGCGTAATGGCCGAGCTATTCTACCGAGTCGAAGATGGACAGCTGGCGCTGGCTGACAAGGTCATCGTAAACGAATCTGACCTGCGCGGAGGGACCGGCGTGTTCCGAGAACTTGAAACTCCGTTCGAGATGACGGTCAAGGACATCTGCATGATGATGGTCGTAGTCAGCGACAACACTTGTACCTGGCTACTCGGAAATATGCTCGGCATACCGCGCGTTAACGAGCGGATGCGGTCACTGGGCCTGGAGGAGTACTCCTTCAACTCCGACTTGGGCCCGGACATGTTCAAAGACTTCGAGCAAGAAGGAAAGGGAGTCGAGGCCTATTCGGAGTGCTCGTCCCGGGACTTCACTGGTTTAGTGGCCCTCATGGCGACGGGAGAACTGGTGTCCGAGGCCGCCTCCGCCCAAATGTTGGACATCATGGGCCGTTGCCAGCACATCGAGTGGCTCGGTCGTTATCTCCCGCTGAACCCGTATGTCGCCGAACTCAGTGGGACCCCTGAGGTCAGGTTGTATAACAAGCTTGGGGCAGGGCTGCATGCCCGCTGCGACGCCGGGCTAATCACGACGCCGGGCACACGCTACGTGATCACCGTGATGACCGCCGACAGCAAGGACCCGAGCATGCTGCTGTGCCCACACGAGGGTAGCCGCACGATCGGCCGCATCTCTAAAGCCGTCTTCGATGCCTGGGGGTGATCGCTCCGGTCAATCGTGCTTCGCCGAGATCTCGTTGAAAAAATAGAGAGTGAGGCCGTTCGGCTCGGTCACGCAGAAGCTTCGGTGACCCCACTCCTGGTTCGTCAGTTCTTGGACGATCGGGAGTCGCTTCTCGACCGCTCGCCGATACATTCGCTCGACGTCGTCCACCTCCATGACCATGAACGCACCCTGCGGGCGTCTGTCGTCGAAGAGGTGAGAGGGCCGGTCGTCCTGGGGCAGTGCCAGAACCTCTATGATGCCCGATGCGGCGCCGAAGAGCGTCCCTCGGTCGTCTGGACCGCGGTCCCATGACTCGAGTATTGGTAGCTCCAAACCGTTGCGGTAAAAGGTGACGGTGGGCTCATATTCGGGAGTGAAGTAAGCGAAACGAAATTGGCCTGAAGTCATGGCGGCTCTCAAGTTGGTTGGCCTTAACGGCGCTAATCGAGCCGCCGATACAGCCAGCCGCCCAGGGTGAAGTTGGTGTAATTGGACGCGAACACCGCCCGCTCCCCCGCCCCTCGGCCGTCGCCCAGGAGGAACACATCCGGCTCCCCCGTCTCCTCCATGCTCGCCGGCGCGTGGATCGATTGGCCCTCGACGGTCGGCGCCGTCATCCACAGTTCACCGCCGCGGAACTCTATGCGCACCAGCACGCCAGGCTCGGCGATATAGGAGCCCAGGTAAGGGGCGAGGCGGTCCGGTGCGGACTCGATCGCCGGCAGATCGGCCTGGGGCGGCCGGAGCTCGGCTGGAGGCGAGCCGGTGAGCAACACCTCCATCACCTCATCACCCAATGTGTAGATGCCCTCGATCGGCCACGCGTTCGCCAGCAGCACCACCCCGACGCGGCTGGGCAGGTTGAACGTTATCTGGGACGCGAAGCCGTGGATGCCGCCACCATGGCCGTGATAGACTCGGTCCCCTACCCGTCTCACTGCCCAGGGGAGACACTGGCCACTCGACCAGTCCGACTCGGCGTACTGGGGGCGGTGCATCTCGGCCAGGGTGCGTCCGCTCAGCACCTGAGCGCCACCGCGGTCGCCCCCGTCTTCGCGGAATTGGAACGATATCCACCGGCCCAGATCAGCCACCGTCGATTGTAGTTGACCGGCCGCCAGAATCCCGTTCAGGTGCCGGTAGTCGGCGACTCTTAGGTCCGTCCGCGAAGGGTCGCTGGGGATGACCGAGTCGTACCCGGTGTAGAGTCGTTCGACTGGCAGGTCCTTCCGCTCGAAGGCGGTGTGTTGCATTCCCAGTGGCTCGATTACGTTGGCGCGCACGTAGTCCGCATACTCGACACCGGAGAGCCGTGTCACCACCTCCCCTAACAGCCCGAACGCTAGGTTCGAGTACTTAAACTGCGAGTCGGCGGGTATCACCACCTCGGTCTGGGGCAGTGCGTCCAGCACCTCCCTCCGTGTGGGAAACTCCTCCGCCCCCCAGCTGAGCAACGCGATCTCAGCCGACAGCCCCGAATAGTGGGTGAGCGCTCGCCTCAGGGTCACGTCCCCGACGCGGCCGCTGGCCTCCCTCACGCCGGCGAACTCCGGGATGTGGGTGGCCAGCGGGTCGTCGAGGGTGAGCAGGCCCTCGTCGCGGAGCTGGAGAAGGGCCGTCGCGGTGAACGTCTTAGTGATCGAGGCGACCCGGGAGATCGTCAACTTGTCAGGCGCCTGCTCAGCGTCAAGATCGGCGACTCCGAAGCCCGCTGACCAGGCCAGCTCGTCGCCCCGGACGATACCGGCCGCCAACCCGGGGGCTCCCAGGCCTTCGAAGCGCCCGGCCATGTACTCTTCGGCTGCTGCAATTCGGCTATCTGTAATGTCGTTCATACTCGCTTCCTCAGTTCAGGGTTGTTGTGGAAGACATGGGCGCCACTGGCCGTGGCCAGCGGCCGACGGAAAGCCTTCCGAGAGACTACCGGCGGATAGCCAGGTCGGCCAGCTCGGCTTCCAGGGGCCCGACCTCAAAGCCTATCTGGGCGAGCGTGGTCACGTCCGCCCGGGCCTCTTCGTCGAGGCCGAGCATCGTGTAGGCTCTCGCCCGATTCTCATACGCCTCTATTGCCTCCGGCTTCATTTCCAACACCTCGGTGTAATCGGCCACGGCCTGCTCGAAGTCGCCAATGCCGTAAGCCGCAGCGCCCCTGTTCAGGTAGGCGGCGGTGAACTGGGGAGCAAGGTCTATGGCTCGGCTCAGGTCGTCGATGGCCCCCTCAGTGTCCCCCAGGTTGAGCTTGGCCCGGGCCCTCTCATGGTAGGGTTCGGCCCAGGCTGGCTGAAGTTCTATCACCTTGTCCAAGTCCCGGATGGCCGCATCGCAGTCTCCAAGGGTGCACAATGCCCCGGCCCGGTTGTAGTACGCATCCGCGTAGAATGGGTTCCGGCTTATGGCAAATCCGTAGTCCCTGACCGCGGACTCCCACTCGTTCATGAGGCCGTAGGCCACCCCACGGTTGAAGTAGGTCGACGCGGACCCGGGGGCGAGTCTGATGGCCTCGTCATAGTCCTGGACTGCCGAAACGTAGTCATTCAGGCGCCGGTAGGCATTTCCACGGTTTTCGTAGGAAGGCACGTATGAAGGATCGGCGCGCAGCGCACGGTCGTAGTCTTCGATTGCCCAGACGTAGTTGCCCATCGCCTGCCAGGTGCCGCCCCGGTTGTCGTAGAACAGCGCCACGTCTGGGCTGAGCTTAACGGCCCTGTCGAAGTCCTCTATGGCCTCAGTGTGTCGACCGAGGTTGACCAGAGACAGGGCGCGATCGTTGAAAACCACTGCCAGGTCGGGGTCCGCCGCGATGGCCCGGTCGAAATCCTCAATGGCCCTCTCCCATTCGCCCAGCCCGTAGTACGCCAATCCGCGGGCCCGGTACGCTGTGGCGTCGGGCGCGGAGCCCGCTATGAACCGGTCGATGTCCTCGATGGCCTCCTTGAAGCGGCGCAGTATGGAATGCGAGACGCCGCGCTTGAGGTAAGCGTCCAGCAACTCGGGGTCCAACCGGATGGCGGCTCCATAGTCCAAGATTGCTTCCTCGAGGCTCCCCAGTCCGCCCTTGGCGTTTCCCCGGTGGTAGTAGGCCAATGCGTTACTGGAATCCAATATTAGGACACGGTCGAGTACCTTAACGGCGTTCCGGAAGTCGCCCTGCTCCTGGAATAGCGCTCCGGAACCGATCAGTCGGTCCGCCATCTCCTGATCGCTCTCCTGGAAAGCGGACAGCTCCGAGGAGACCTCTCCCGATGGGGACTCGTCAGACGATTGACCGCAAGCCAACGCTACGGTCACGACAGCGGCCCCGGCGACCAGGGCCAGGAGCATGTGCACTAGCCTCATATTTGGCACCTGACAGCCATGTAATGTTCAGTGGCAGGGCCGCGAGGTCGCTCGCGCAGACCCCCAAAGGTCTTCTTAGTGTTGGTGTGGGAGGCCGGCCAGTGGCGGCGTCCGGCGCTGGCAGCCTAGGGACAGCCATCGTTGTTGATTGTCCGGTCCGCCATCTTCGTATTGCAGAGTATGGCGCCCTCCAGGTTCGCGCCGTCCAGGTCGGCAAAGGTGAGGGTGGCTCCGGTCAGGTCGGCACCGGAGAAGTCCGCGTCGGAAAGGAAGGCACCCGCCAGTGACGCGTCACGAAGTACCGCCCCGGTGAAATCGGCATCGGAAAAGTCTCCTCCCTTCATGACGGCGCCGCTGAAGTCGGCGCCGCTCAGGTTGGCGCCCTCGAACTCGGCGTTTGCCAGAGTTGCCAGGGAGAAGTCCGCACCACTGGCGTCGGCCTCTAATAGTATGGCTTCGGTGAGGTCGGAGAGGTGGAAGTTGGCCTCCCTCAGGTCGGCCCGCACGAATTCTGCCCCTTCCAAATTGGTACCGATGAATTTGGCCCCCCGCAGGTTTGCCTCGGTGAAGTCGACCCCCTCTCTGCCGACGGTATCGACCTGATGCCACCCGACGGCCTCCTCGGCCAGGTCAAGTTCACTGAAGTCTGCTCCCGGGCACTCCGCCCCGGGGCCTATCTCGCAGCCCGCTACAACCCCGGGAATAGTGGGGACCGGTGTGGCGCCTAGCAGGGTGGGTAATGGCGTCGGGGCCTGCACGGCGGCGGACCCGCACGCCGCCGCTAGGGCAAGCACGCTCGCAAGCAAAAGTGGTCCTAGCGCCGGCACGACCAGAGTAAGACCGTTTCGACGTCCTGGGGACCTCATGTCATTCACCTCCCGGCTCGGCTTATCCGCTCAAAATCAGCATCGGTCCGACCGTCGCAGCCCGACCTACCGCCGTTTCTGCCACCTACGCTCCCAAAACGGCCGGCCGTCGAGGTCTATTTCAGCCCTTATTGACAGCGCGTGGAGCGTGGTCTCCGTATTGACCCGGACCTCCACGGCGCCGGTCGGCCGGTCCAGCTTTGCCACCGCGGTTGTCGACGTGTTTGCTCGGTCGGGGTGATCGGCGTCCACGGTGAGGTCAAACTCCACACGGCTAGAGAGCTGGGTGTTGGGCTCCACCTGCAGCTTGACCCACCGCGCACCGTGTAAGGCGCTCGTACGGGTCACTAGATCGTGGGTGACCGAATAGGCTGTGCCTCTGTCACGCACCGCATCATTCCGCGTCGCGGGCTCGGTGAGCAGGCCCATGCGGGGCGAGGACAGAGCCGGAACCTGGTCAGGAACTATGGGAAGGGCCAACTCGGTGGCATACGGCCCTCCGGAGTAGACCGAGAGTGAGAAACGGCGTGGTGCGGGCCAGATGGCGGGAAAGTTCGCCCCCGAGATACACAAGCGCATTCGATGGCCGACCCCGAACTCGTACGAGGTGGGGCGCAACGGGATGGTTGCCGCGTACACTTCGCGGTCGTCGTGCTTGCCGGCCAGAGTAGCCTGCGAGCTTTGGAGGCTGTCGAAGGACACTAGATGTGAATGGCCGTCTGGAGTTACGTCCAGAAGCTTGGCCACCAAGTCGACCTCTTCCAGCGGCGCATCCGTGCTGAAGAAGAGCGTTACGGATGGCTGGCCCGTGACCTCGACCGGCTCGGGCAGAGGCTCGGAGTCGTAGCGAAGCGAACCGAGGTCGTCTGAAGTCTGGTCGGCCGGGTACTCTATCGGCTCCAACACCGAATCGTAGGCGGCGGAAGCTAGGCCGACCCTTGCGTCATAGTCATACACGTCCGACCTCGGGCTCCCGCCGGGTGTTTCCTCTGCCAGGCTCCCGTCGGCCACGGCGAACAGGGTCTCTTGCTGGGCGCGGAGGATCGGCCACTCCTGCTCGTTTCGCCACCGCCCTGCCCCTTGGACATAGATGGTTACTGGAGGGTCGGATTCCACGCCGTTTTGAGCCCCCTTCAACCACCTGTCCCACCAATTGTCCATCTCCGCCAGGTAGTCGATCGGCTCGACAGGCGAATGGTCAGGGAAAGTGTGCTTCCAAGGGCCGGACAGAATCCTCTTAGGGCCACGGGCGGCGTCGAAGACTCGGAACATGTCCTCAGGATAGGCATCCTGCCAGCCGCATATGGCAAACATGGGAATCTCAACGAGGTTTGGATCCGCCATCTGACGTTCCAAATAATCGGTGGTCGGAGTCTCTCCATACCAGGCCAGGTGCCAGGGGGTGTTCCCTTCGAGGCGCTCGTACCAGCGCTCGATCCAGTCTGGGGTGCCGTCCGCCCGCAGTGGCGGCAAAAGGTTGCTTGCCGTCATCCCGGGCCCCCAGTGCGGATCGGCCAACAACATCAGGCGGGAGCCGCGGTGGACGAACATCGCATTCCAGTTGTCATCGGTGGCAAGAACGGGGATGATCGCCTTCAGATGTGGAGGACGGGTCGTCGCCGCTGCGATCGCTGTGATCCCTCCATAGGAGACGCCCCACATCCCCACTGATCCGGTGCACCAAAGTTGCTCGGCGATCCATTCAATAGCCTCGTGGGCGTCGTCACGCTCTCTCGGGTCGAAAGGGTAAGGGTTCACCCCCTCAGAGCTGCCCACACCTCGAAAGTCTAGCTGCACAACGGCGTAGCCCCTGGATGCGAAGTGACGCTGGGAATAGTCCATCCCACCCAGGCCACCGTACCCGTCTTTCAAGTAGGGAATGTAGGTCAGAATCGCTGGAAACGGTCCCGGGGCATCCGGCAGGTACAGATTGGCGGCAAGGCGTACCCCGTCCGACATGGGCACGCGGACGTCGTAGATCACCCTTACACTCTGTTTGACCGTTACAAGAGCAGCGTCATCATCCATGACAGTTACCAGGCAGGCTTTCGAGCATCTCGTCGTTGTGTCGACGTACGAAGAGGCGGTTGCCAGTGCGGCACTCTCCACATAGGCAACCGCCAATAGATTCCGCTTCTTTCTTACTTAGTTGATCATTTAGCGCTCAAGCCATACGTTCGCGTAATAGGGGAACGCTTTGACCTGGAAGTTCTTGAGTGCCGTCGTGTGCGGGAATATCGCGTACCAGGTGCCCAGGTAAACGATGACCACATTCTTGTAGGCCTCGAGCTGGAGTTCCTCCGCGATCTTGAACCGCTCTACTTGGGTCGTAGCCTGGGCGTACTCTACGCGGAGCCGCTTGAGTTCCGGGATCTTGGCAGTGAACCACCCATCGCCGTCCAGATAGAAGTCGGTGAGGGGCTCACCGCAGCACCAGTGGGCCGCCCAAGCCGTCAGGCCGGCGTATTGTGTGCTTTGTTCTTCGCCAAACGTGCCGATCACCGTCGCCCAGTCTAGGCCCGGCTGCTCCACGTTGAACCCGATATCCTGAATTTCTTGCTTAATCACGATGCCCACCGGGGTGATGGTGGCGTAGTCGTTGGGGTTCAAGAGGACCACGGTCTCACCATCGTAGGAGGACTCTGCCAGGATCTCGCGGGCCAACTCTTTGTCGTTCAGGTTGTAGTACTGATCCGCGCCCACATCCGTCTCTAACGGGGTGCCACAGTAGAAGACGGCGGGACACAGGTCCCAGAGCTCTCTGCCACCCAGGGCGAACATCGTCGACTCGATATCAATGCCGACCTGGAGAGCCCGCCGAGCTAGTATGTCGTCAAAGGGCGGAAAGCCGGCCCACGGGCGAAAGTCCGACCGATGGCCTGGCTTGTATACGGGCACCACCAGGTTGGGATTCTCGTCGACCCGGGTATAAAAGTCGAGACCCGCACCATCTACGATGTCCCACTCGCCTGTTTCTAGGCCAGCGACCTTGGTCTCCTCATCCGGGATCTCCAGCCAAATGAGCTGGTCTATGTAGGCGGTTTGCTTGCCTGCGTAGAGACTGTTTGGTTCGTCCCGAGAGACGTAGTCTTCAAAGCGTTGCAGGACAACCCTGTCGCCCTGCCTCCAGTCCACGAACTCGTAAGGGCCAGACCCCACCCACTCCTCCGCGGGCTGGACGGCAGATTTGTCATGAATCACGCTGTCGGGCATAACAAACACGCTTTGGAAAGCCTTGGCGACGCTGGTAGCCACGGCCCCGTACGGGTTCACCAAGTTTACGTTGAAACTGAGATCGTCAACGACGGTGAACTTGTTGTCGGTATCCGAGAAATCCCTCATCAGGGTAGCTGCCGCAGACCCACTGCTCAGCCAGCGGGCAAAGGAGGTTACAGCGTCCGTGGCGGCCACCGTGGTGCCGTCGTGGAACTTCATCCCTGGCCGCAGGGTGAAGGTCCAGGTTAGGCCGTCTTCGCTGATCTCCCAGCTATCCGCCATCCGAGGCTGATCCTCCAGATCGAGGTTCCAGCCCAGTAGCCCTTCGAACATGTGGGAGCCCACTGCTACGCTCACGTAGGCTCCGGAGAATGCGGGGTCAAGGCTGGGAATGCTAGCCTGGGAGACTATCCTTAGTGTGCCGCCGAATTGCGGTTCACCCGTCGCCTTGGGTGGTGTGGGCGTGGCGACCAGGATCCGCTCCACCTCCACCTCCACGACCTTTTCCACCTCGACGACCTTTTCCACCTCGACGATCTTCTCGACCACCACCTCCTCGACCACCGGTACCTCGACGATCTTTTCCACCACCTCGGTGTCTCCGCCGCAAGCCGCGGCTGCTATGGAGCCAACCATCGCCAACGTCAGAATTGTCCATATAAGTTTCATTGTTCGAACCTCCTGGCGCGTTCAGACAGACTAAGCCATCGCCTAAATGTTGACCCCGGCGGTCGAGAAGTTAGGTGACCCGACCGCCGGGTGCTACGGTAGGGATACGTTCGGCGACAATGCTGGCATCGTTGAGTAAAGGTGTCAACAATGTGTCTTGCTTCACAAATTCCACAAAGCAACTTGAAGCCCTAACACAAGGGTTGTATGGCGTCGTTAAACGTTATGGTCGACGACGGGCTGGCCAGTCCGTCGTGACAACTCCTCTGTGCGAATTGCAGGTTCGCCGAAGACCCCAAGCTCGTAGAGCTGCCTGGCCCGCAACTAGCGAGTATTTCACCAGCTTGTCGCTGCCCAGCATTGCCTCGGCCTGGGCAAAGTGGTGAGCGAGTTCGACGGCGTGGTCTTTCGTGCGGTCGCCGTAAAGCGCTTCCAGCGTCTCGGCGATCCGGGCGTGGAGACGCACACGACGGGTGAGACTGAGGTCGTCGGTCAGCGTCTCCTGTATGAGCGCATGAGTGAACTGGTAACGACCGACGGAGCTGGGTAATTCCTAGATCACCCGTGCGTCCAGCGCTTCTTCGAGCACGTCGAGCAGCATGCCCTCGGTCATGTCATCGCTCATTAGAGCGGACAGGACCCGCATTTCGAATTCTCGCCCATATTTACCCAACTTTCATCATCCTGACGGCGTGATCGTCACGGTTTTCAGGACCCCGGGTTGGTCGCTGAAGACCAGGGTTTCGCCGTCCACCGACGTCAGCACGATCTCTCGCTGGTATTCACCGGGTGGCAATAGCTCAAGCGTCGTAATGGACAGTGTCCCCTCCGGCAATGGGAAGGGGACCTGTGTGCCAGGCTCGGACAAGGTGAAGACCTCGGAGTGTGTCGCCGGGCCGGTAATGGTGACGGTCACGGTCTCAACGGCTTTTGTAAACGTGCAGCTGGCCACGTTTATCCCGTCGAAGCCGGTGGGTATGGTGCCGAGGTACTCAAACTCTATTGGCAGAGCCGCGGCACGGGTTAACGCGCATGGTCCGACGTCGAAGGCAACGGGCTCGACGATGGTCACGGTCTTGAGCACACCGACCTGATCACTTACGACGAGGCTCTCCCCATCGACCGAGTTCGCGACGATCTCTCGTTGATATTCACCTGGCGGCACGATTTCGGCCGTCGTAATGGACAGGGTGCCCTCCGGCAATGGGAAGGGGACCCGGTCGCTCGCCTCGGTAAGAGTGAAGATCTCTGTATGAGTTGCAGGTCCGGTGAGCGTGACGGTGACGGTCTCCACCGGCTTGGTGAAGGTGCAGTTGGCCCTGTTTATTCCGTCGAATCCGGTGGGGACAGTGCCTTTGTACTCGAATTCGATGGGAAGCTGTGTGGCCAGGGTGGTCATGCATAAGCCCATCTCGAAACCGACCGGCTCTGTGATCGTCACGGTCTTGAGAACACCGGGTTGCTCACTGACGACCAGGCTGTCGCCGTCGATCGAGGTGACTACGATCTCCCGCTCGTACTTCCCGGGCGGCACGATCTCGGCGGTGGTAATGGATAGCGTGCCCTCCGGCAGTGGGAAGGAGAGGCTGGTTGCAGGCTCGGACAGGGTGAACACCTCGGAATGAGTGGCCAGCCCGGCGAGGGTCACGGTAACGGTCGCAACCGGCTTTGTGAACGTGCAGTTGGCCCTGTTTATCCCGTCGAAGCCGGTAGGAACGGAGCCCAGATACTCGAACTCGATGGGCAACTGGACGGCTAGGGTCGTCATGCAGGGGCCGATTTCGAACGCGATCGGCTCAAGAGTGACGGGCTCTGAACCCGTACCAGAGGAGTCGACGGTTTCCTGGACGACCTCAGTCGGATCAGCATCGACGGTAACAGGATCGTCCGAACAGGCCACCGCCACCACGACGAGCACCCCGAACGCGAGAACAACGGCTAGCTGTTTCATAAACATCGTGGCGTGTACTTTCTGGCGTCGAATTCGACCGAGGGTTTAGATCGCCGTTCAAGGTAAGGACGCGAGACCGGGTGAACGTGTTCCCAATGTAGCAGGAACGGCAACCCGGGCTTACGGCATCTGACGTGCTCAGAAAAGGAAGGTTCCCTGCACCAATGGGGAGAGTCTCTCCATTTGGACGGGCTGGAATTACTCTGAGCCCGTCTACAGGCGGGCTTATGCGTACTCAAGATCGGTGGAGTCGTGAGAGGGTAGAACTACACCTGGAACACGGTCTGCATATATGTCGACCCACCGCCGATCTTCGTACCGCTCGCACAGGGCGGCCGACGTGGTGCTGCTCGTGGCCGCCAAACGCTGGCTCTATCGAAAAGGGACCATGCAGCCGGCGGTAGGATTTGATCAGCCCAGGGTGTACTCATAAGTAATACCCCAGGCCGATGACACCGAGTGAGGTTCAAGATAACTTACCCCTATGACACGCCCCATTTCGCAATACAGACGGTTGAAGGCCCAGTACGAGTCCAACCCGGACCTGCCGTTCACGGTGCTCGCCGTGGTGCTAGTGGTTGCGTCCGTCGTGGCGCTGCCCGAGGATTCAGCTTCGTACGGCTACCGGGCTGATGACGGCATTGCAACCGCATTCGCGGTGATCCAGGCCTCGGCGGTTGCTTTCGTGCGGCGCTGGCCGATACAGACCCTCGGCTTCCTAGTCGCCGCATTGATGCTTGAAGCTGCGCTCAATTACAACATCTCGGATATGTCCGCTATCGTGGCGATGATCGTGATATTCATCGTCGCAACACGATCCGGCGTACGCCAGGCGGTGTTCGGCATCACCATCACAGCCGTCACGATCATCGTGGTGATTTTCCTCGACCCAGCGGACGACGCCAGGAGTACGTTGTTTGTCAATCTGGTTGTGTTCGCCGGTGCGTGGTTTGCTGGATTCGTCGTAAGGTCGCGAGTGGTTAAGATTCGCGAAGCGGAGCGACGAACGGCAGAGCTTTCGTTGCAGCGTGACCTGGCGGCAGGTGAGGCTTCCGCACTGGAGCGAACGCGGATCGCACGCGAACTTCATGACGCGGTTGGACACACGCTCAACCTGATCGTGGTTCAAGCGGGGGCGGCACGGCGAGTCCGATCGGCGAATCCCGATACGGCGTATGAAACGCTGCAATCGATCGAGAACACGGGTCGCCAGGCGCTCTCCGACATGGATCGAATGCTGGGGATCCTGCGGGACCGACCGGAAGATCCGACCTCCCCTGAATTCGGGTCACGGCCGGGGCTTGCCCGGCTGGAAGACCTTATCGGGGAAGCACGCGGGGCCGGACTTGATGTTACGCTGCGGATCGACGGGAACAAGCGAAGTCTACCTGCCTCGGCGGACCTCACGGCGTATCGGGTGATCCAAGAGTCGATAACCAACGTGATTAAACACGCGCCAAGCTCCGACACGACGGTTAGCGTCGATTATGGTTCGGCGAACCTGAAAATCGAGGTACGCAATGGCCCGGGACGAGGCCAGGTCACCAGCTCACAGGGAGGGCGTGGACTCGCCGGCATGCAGGAGCGTGTCGCGCTCTTTGATGGGACCATGAGCGCCGGTCCGTCAAACGGGAGTGGATACCTTGTCTCGATCGTGCTCCCAATTGAACGGGAGTCCTGACGTGAACATCCGGATTTTGCTAGTGGACAATGACGACCTTGTGCGGACCGCGCTCCGGATGATCCTTGAATCAGAGCCAGATTTCACGATCATTGGAGAGGTTTCAGACGGCGTCCAGGCGGTCGCAATGGCACGGGAGCTGAGACCAGACATTGTCCTGATGGATATCCAGATGCCCGGGATGGACGGAATTGCTGCGACGCGGGAGATCGTCGAGTCCATTCCGGGCGATGAGACCCGGATTCTGGTGCTCACAACCTTCGAGCTGGACGAGTATGTCTTTGAAGCGCTCCGCGCCGGTGCCAGCGGCTTCCTGCTGAAACGGACACCTGCCGATGATCTGATCGACGGAATCAAGGTGGTCGCAGGCGGCGACTCGCTCCTGTCGCCGTCCATCACACGGCGGGTGATCCGCGAGTTTGTCACGCGAGCCGGTGGCCGCCCCCAGGAGGCCGTGGTAGGCCGACTTGACTCGCTGACGGAGCGGGAGCTAGAGGTCCTGGCACTGTTGGCACAGGGATGCTCGAACGGCGAGATCGCCGATCGGATCTTCGTTTCGGAAGGAACGGTCAAGACACACGTAAGGCGTGTGTTCAGTAAGCTCGAAGTGAGAGACCGGACACAGGCGGTGATCTTCGCCTACAACGTCGGGCTTGTGCAGCCGGGCGGCAACGACTTGGTCAATCCCTGAACACGCCAGCCCGGTAGCCAACACACTCCCGCAAGTACGCCTGAAGAGCACGTCGCTGCCCGATGTTACCCCCTTTGACAAATCGCCGGTCCACTTGGGGGTGCATATACCCTCGGAGATCCACTCCTTCCGGGCAGCGCAAATCCATCTGGCGGCAGACGCGCTGTTCGAATCTCGCCCCTAGTCTGACTTCAACGCAGGACGAGTCGGTAATCACCTGCGAAAGGAGTCAAAAATGGAACAGCACGCAAACCTCATCGGGAAGGTCGCGAACATCTCTGCACGGCGGCGCTGGATCGTTTTCGCCGTCTGGGCAGGCATTCTCGTCCTCGGCCTTATGTTTGCCGGCACGATCGACGATGTTTATGGAAAAACACAATAGGTCCAGTTACGGAAGCACACAAGGCACAGCAGGTCTTCGACGACCATTTCGGTGGGACCGGACCCCCAGTCGAACACGTCGTCGTCGAATCGGCGGACCTGACCGCTGCAGACGCGGCGTTCGGTGAATTCGTCGAATCGCTGTCGGCAGACCTGGATTCTCTGGATAGTACCGTTGCCGTGGAGAGTTACACGGGCGGGCACGAGGGTCTTGTATCAGAGAGCGGTATGGCGGCGCTAGTAAGGGTAACGCTGCTTGACAATGGGACCGACGTAGAAACCTCGGCTGAGCTAGTCGAGATTGTCAGTGCAGCGGACATCAACTCAGCATTTCGCGTCACGACACTTGGCCCTGGCAGCATCCAGGCTGAGGTCGACAAGCTCGCGGAGGACACGCTTGCTCGCGGGGAGTTGATCGGAATCGCGGTTGCACTCGTGATCCTGTTAGTCGTATTCGGCTCAGCTGTCGCGGCGGGATTGCCGATCGTCCTGGCCCTTGTCTCGATCATTGTCGCCGTCGGTGCGGCCGCGATTGTGGGACAGGTCCTCCCAGTCGAGCAATTCGTCATCCAGATCATCATGATGATCGGACTGGCGGTCGGGATCGACTACGCTCTCTTTATCATCAAGCGATACCGTGAAGAGCTCGCTGTCGGACGCGGCATGCTGGAAGCCATCACTGTTGCGGGCAACACCACCACGCGAACGGTTCTCGTGTCGGGAGCCTCTGTCGTGATCGCCCTTTCCGGGCTTTTTGTCATACCCGAGAGCACGTTCCGTAGTTTCGGCCTAGGCGCGGTGATCGTGGTCACAGTGGCAATGCTGGCCGCGATGACGCTCCTCCCGGCTGCGATAAGCATTCTCGGGAACAAGCTCGACTGGATTCGGCTACCTCGCATCCGCGGCCTTAAGGGCGGCGCCATCAGGACGACGGAGCCGCCACAAAATGACGGATTCTGGGACAAAATGACCGGACTGGTGATGCGCCATCCAGTTGCTTCGGTCATTCTCACAAGTGCCCTGCTCGTCTCGATCGCATCGTTCTCGCTGACGATGAATCTCGGGATGAATGGAATAGAGACTCTGCCTGAGGACAGCGATGGGCTCCATGCATTCCCCGTCCTTACCGAGGAGTTTGGAACAAGCGTTGCTGCTGCGCCGATCGCGGTCAGTCGCAGCGGGGCAGAACCAGGCGCGTTCCGGTCCGCCATCAGCGAGTTGATTGGCATGCTGGAGGCCGACAGTTACTTCCCGAACGCCTCTGTCGTGATGACCGAAGGCGGGGACATCGGGTTGATCGATGTCGGAATGCTGGGAGACATCGGAACCCCGGAGTCTGAAGCCGCGGTCAATCGTCTGCGGGACAGTTACCTGCCTGCGACGATCGAAGGAGTTGGTGGTGTCGTCCACGTGGGTGGAGATACTGCCGAAGTGATGGACTCGGTTGAAATGGTCACGGCGTACATTCCGTACCTGTTCGCCTTTGTCCTGGGATCCAGCTTCCTACTGCTCCTCATCGTGTTCAGGTCGATCATTGTGCCACTCAAAGCAGTGCTCATGAACCTCCTTTCAGTGGGTGCGACATACGGCCTGCTAGTACTGGTCTTCCAGGAGGGTGTAGGAGCCGATCTGTTCGGTTTCAAACAGGTCGACGTGATTGAGATGTGGTTGCCGTTGTTCTTGTTCAGCGTCCTGTTCGGGCTTTCCATGGATTACCACGTGTTCATGCTGAGCCGTATCAAAGAGCGTTATGACCAGACGGGGAACAACCGCGATTCGGTGGCCTTTGGCCTCAGAAACACTGCCAGCATTATCACAGGCGCAGCCCTGATCATGGTGGCGGTTTTCGGAGGCTTCGCCATCGGTGAGTTGACCGCGCTCCAGCAGATGGGGTTTGGCCTGGCCGCAGCGGTAGTGATCGACGTAACGCTGATTCGCTCCGTACTGGTGCCGGCCACCATGGAACTGCTCGGAGACCGCAACTGGTATTTCCCGAAGTGGCTGGAATGGCTACCCCGCCTAGATCTGGAGAATCCCACGGTTCCGGCGACTCGCACGCCGGGAATCTCGATCAGTGTTGGATCGGACTGAACAGTCGTACGTTCGATCTGCGTTCACAAGGGCGGCGAGAAATCTCGCCGCCCTTTGCGGTCCTGCTTACCGGTGCAGAGAGCACAAACGATCACAAGCGTTTCCTTAATACGGGCGGAAAGCTGACTCGCTCCCGGTCTTTGTACCACTCGCTATGTTAGTCCCAGGACTGCCAGCAGATGGCTTGCTGACAGGACTGTCTCTGGTGCAAGAGGCCGATAACCCAGCGACGAGACCGGCGTGACCCGGCTGTAGGTCTGGCGGTTCCGACCTCTCAGCGCCTAAGTAGCTCCAAAAGGGAGTCCTTTCGGAGGGGCTGTAAAACCGTTAAGCCCGTCTATAGACGGGTTTAGCTAGGCTGTAATTCGGTGGAGACGGGGGAGGGTCGAAGTACACCTGCAACGCGGAAAAACGCTCAGGGCTAAGGCCCCATCCTCAGCCAGCCGAACAAGGAATTGACGAGCCTCAAAAAGGGGTTTGCGTAGTCCAGGCGGTTACCGCTAAATGTGGTCGCAGTCGCTCCCTGGTCCTCGATCACCTTGCCCCGCATCTTCCTCAGGTCGTCCAGGCGCCTGACCCGATACCGGTTGAAGTACCGGAGACCCCAAAGCAGGGTCGTTCCCGGCCGCTGGGTTCAAAGCGATGTCGAACAGCGCCTTGAACGCAGCCT
The DNA here is from genome assembly GCA_965250195.1 of Dehalococcoidia bacterium. GTDB lineage: Bacteria > Chloroflexota > Dehalococcoidia > Lucifugimonadales > UBA2962 > CAUZIR01. The sequence continues at coordinate 2,315,004 of OZ252295.1, read as the reverse complement.
TCGGCCGGAAGCTGACCACTCCCGTTTTCTCGATCGCGTGCCGGAGCAGGCGAAAGCGGCCTTGACTGCGGCGCGAGGCAGGTTCGAGGAAGCCTCCGAAAGAGTTAAGGGTGCCGTGGGCCGAGCCGAGGAACGAGGCCGGGCCAACCGGCCTAACGACGCCGGCGATGCTCGCCCTGACAGGGATGAGAAGGGGCGACCGGACGATGCCGATGATTCGACGGGGGAACACGACGGCCCGAATAACCCTGGTTCCAAGGGCAAGGGAGGCAAAGGGCCAAAGTAGCCTCTCTTTGTACAGGCGGCGCCTACCAAAAAGGAGTCCTTTTGGAAGGAGCGAAAACCAGTGGAGGGCAAGCAGTGCATCGGCCAGCTCGCTCGGGCCCATGGACCTGGTTGTCAACCGCGCCATGGCCCCGCCGGCTCCAAGGCCGACGGCTGGCAGCGTCCAGCGGCCGAAGACGAATGATTTCACGGGCGGACTCTGAGTCTCAAAAAGGAGAGCCCCCACCGGGCCACGGGGAGGGCTCTCTGATTGCGTTAGGGATCGATCAACCGACTCTCGGTCCACCCCGGGACTCCGGCGGGGCTGAGCGACTCGGTCGTGCGGTTTCCCCTCTTACCAGTTTTACCAGCGACCTCCGCCGCCGCCGCCACCCCTGTTCTCGGTGCGGGGCCGTGCCTCATTAACCTTCAGGACGCTGCCGTCCAAGTCGGTCCCATTTAGGGTGCGAATCGCCTCGTTGGCGCTTTCGCTGTCCCTCATCTCGACGAAACCGAACCCGCGCGACTCGCCGGTGTAACGGTCGGTTATCACGTCCGCCGAAGAGACCTGGCCATAAGCGGCGAACGCCACCTTCAGCGAGTCATTGGTGACACTGCTAGCTAAACTTCCAACATAAATTCTCATACCGAAACACCTCGGTGAATATTCCTAAGAGCAAAGCGGAGGCTCGCGAAGAGCTTGCCAAGAAAAGACGGGTGAGGTCAGTGAATGACCCGCGGAGCAAGAAGGTGCCACTAGCCTACCACGTCGTTCGAACCAGTGTTCAGGAGGACGGAACGGGCGAAAGAACGGATTGGAAGCGTCCAGCTCCCTCACGATTCGTCAACGATTGCGAAAGGGGAAGACGTGTTGGGGAATGGGAACAAGCTCGACTGGATCAAGCGTTGCACCCCGTTCCTCATCCTTGCCGCGGGTTAGAGTTCCAAAGGTCTTGTATGCAAGCTTCGCGCTTGTAAAAAACACGCCTAAATGTAGCTCGACGTCGCCTAGTTCGAATACCTCGTAGTCCGTCACTCATTGCTCCTGCTCGAAAGAAGTTTGACTGGCCTCGGCGTTTGTACCGTTCGCTATGTTAGTCCCACGAGCATATTGGCGGAGTCAGCACACAGGGTGGCTCACCCAAACGGAAACTTCAGGACAGTTGCCGAGGCCGAAATGCGCCGGCAGAGTTGTAGGAGGGTGGAACTCGTGCGGGCCGATGGTATTCTAATCTCGCCTTCCGTGGGAGGGAACCTGAACACAATGCGGGAGCCCAATGTTTAAAACGACCAACACAGGTCTTGGATTGGCGACCGGGGCGCTTCGGCCCGTGGTGCTTGCCGCACTGGTGGTGGCCATTATCCTGGGAGCCGGGTTCCAGCAACCGGGCGAAAACACCTTAGTCACCGGCCAAGTCACGATCGACGGCCGTGCAGCGCCGGTCGGCACGCGTGTGCACATCACACTGGCCGACGGTGAAGTCCTGGCCCAGGGTGCCACCGGTAGTCAGGGCGTCGCGGCTGACCGCTACGAGGTGTCACTCGCGGACTCGGGCATATTGGACGGCACAAGGCTAACGGTGCTTCTGCCTGACCTCGCCGTACGAGGTGCGGTCGATTTCAACTTCGTCTCTGGAACGGGCATCGACGTCGATCTCGTCGGCTCGACTGAAGGTGCCGATACAGTCCTTTCGTCGGGAGGGACGTTCGAGGGGGTGTCTGTAGCGGATTACGTGGAGTTCGAGGTGACGAGGGCCGATGGGTCTAAGGAAGATGATTCGAAGGCCGAGGACGATGGAGGTGGCAGCTTCATCGGGGACGTGGTTGGAACCGCGGATGGCGGCAGTGGTCTGTCCACGGTCGTGACGATCGCCGTTGTCGCCGTCGCGGCAGTCGCCGTCGTCGGCGTCGGCTCCCTGGTGAGACGCAGAAGGAACGGCGCCGGGCCGAGAGACGTTCGATAGAGTCCGATCGGAGGTCGCAGGCCAGCACCTCCCGGCCAATTCTGATCGCAATCGATCTGACTGTCTTGCCTACGGGTTTAAATGCCCTTCGTTTCGGATTTCCTGAGGTCGAGTTGTAGAAGGCCGAACCTACCAAGCGCTCAATTTGCCTCCCTCCAAAAGTACTTACTTTTAGATGACTTTCGCGGAGAACCGAGGGATGGTCAAGATTGCTTCATGACCGCGGCTTAATCGGCCTGACGGAACGGTGATTGTTACCCAACGTCCCAGTGAAACGGAACGTACCCCAAGGGGGAACGCCATATCAGGCGTGCCCCCAAAATTCCTCCGGTCAGGTTTGAGATTCCCTTGGCTTAGGTGGAGGCGGCCTCACAGACGGTATCGACAATCAATCTTGTAACCACGTAAGGGTCCATATTGGCGTTCTGCCGCCGGTCCTCTATGTACCCTTTCTTATCGCGGGCAACTTGCCATGGCATACGAATGGAAGCTCCCCGGTCAGAAACTCCGTATCCGAAGTCCTTAAATTTGGACGATCAACACCGCAACAAACACTAGGGCTGCGAGTGCAAGACGGCCAGAGAAGGGTAGCGTTTTGTCCTTTACGGCGCCTGAACCCGTCGTCGGCGCCACAACTTTAACGCGACGACGAGTACGATGGCTCCGCCCCCCGCCGAGCCGGCATACACGACCACAAGGCCGTCGTTTCCATTGCCATCGGTTACATCGGTTGCATCAGTTGCCCTCTCGGCATCCGGCTCTTCAGTGGCCGTTTCGACCGGGCCTTCCACAGTTCTTATCACCACTCCCCTCGGCGGCTCCGACGAGATGTCCGGGTTCTCTTCGCCCGTTTTTACGGGGACGGCCGGTGCAATGGGCAGACCCGTGGTGTCGGCGACGAAGCCCAAATTGAGCGACAGGCGGGTGTAGAACTCAACAACTCCATAGGTCCCTTTGCCATGACCGGCCGACATCTGGGCAACGCTCACCCCGGCCACGCGGAACCCGTCGGTGGTCTTTATCAGTGCCGGTCCGCCGCTGTCACCTGGCCCACTAATTCCTTCCAGACGGGTGACGTTCGGGTCTGACGGGGAGTCGAAGCCGAACACGAGCATCTTCCCCTCGACGCGCTCCACCAGGTTGGTTGCGGCCCGGAGCAGCCCGTCACTAGAGACAGGACCGGTGAGGCCGTTACCCGTGTCGCCCTGCCCCACCAGTGTGACCACCCGCCCCGCCTCGTCGCCCTCGGTGTATGGAGGGATAATTTCGACCCCTTCGACCGGCCTGTCGAGCTGTACGAGCCCAATATCCATGCGTACGGTCTCCCATTCCGGGTGCAGGACTACGTGCGTGACCTGATACTCGACGCCAGAGATTGTCACAGTGTGACCGGTCTGCACGTCCCGAGCCACATGTGCGGCCGTCACGGCCCAGCGTGGTGCCACAAGTGTGGCGACACCGCCTTTGCGCTCGAACAACTGGAACACCGCAGGGAATGCCCCGGCATCCTGGACGTACTCAGAGTCGTCAACATCGTCGCGGATGATGATGGCTTCAGCTCGGCCTTGAAAGGTCCATAGCCACGCAACCAACACCAACAAAGCCAGCAGCCACCTGGCGGCGGACCCGACCAGTTAGTTTGGGATCAACAAGTCATGTGGCCTCACATTCGGCTCCTTCCAGTTCAAGTGAGGAAAATGTATTTAAACGGAGTTTCAGCCCGGTGTCGCCAAGGTTACGGACTTGCAGCCTGTGAGGCGCCCACTTGTCGTTTATGGAAACCTCCGGTACAAAGGCCGGGCGCAGGTGAAAAAACATGAAGAATTCCGCCGTCGTTTCCTCAGCCGTTGCCCTTCTACTACTCGCCGCCGCCTGTAGCGGCTCTCCTGCCTCGACCTCTGTGGCGGAGCCGGAACCTCGGCCGCACGCCGCCATTTCAAGCGCAGGCGAGTCCGAAAAGATCGCATCTATGCGAGAGGGCCGCCAGCTTCTCGCACTCGTTGTCCTCGGCGATGGGCGGATACTGGCCATAGCGGGCCAGGCGCTTGGCAACACCGCTACTTACAACGCGAGTCTCAATACTGCTGAGGTCTATGACACGGCGACCGACGAGTGGACCAAGACCCGGGACCTGGGCGTTTCCAGAGTGAATCCGGCGGCCATCTTGCTCCCCGATGGAAGGGTACTGGTTACCGGGGGCGGCACCGTGGACCGCAACGCCACGGCGGCGGCGGAGATCTGGGACCCGGTCGCCGACCGCTGGACCGCGATCGCACCTATGAACCAGGCGCGCGCGAGAATGCCCATGGTGCTGCTGCCCGACGGGCGCGTGCTGGTCATGGGAGGCGCCGACGACACGGCCCAGCGCACCGTAACGGCTGAGATATACGACCCGGCAACCGACGTGTGGACGGTGGTCCCGTCTATGGGAGACAAGCGAATCTGGCATACCGCCACCCTTCTGCCCGACGGCCGGGTGCTGGTGACCGGCGGCGGCAACCCGGACGGCCCGTTCCTAAAGAGCGCCGAGATATTCGATCCCGTTACAGAGGCCTGGACATCCGCCGGAGACATGAACGTCAGCCGCAGCCAGCACACCGCGACGCTGCTAAGAGACGGGCGGGTGCTCGTGGTCGGTGGCCGGGGCAAGCGACAGACCTCGGAAATCTACGACCCGATAACCAACGCATGGATCACGTTGGCCGATACCAGAGTCCCCCGGGCGGAGCACATCGCCGTCGCACTGCCCGACGGCGGCGTCCTGGTGGCTGGTGGCACTGGAAACCGGGACTCGATCGAGATCTACGACCCCGTCCTGGCCAACTGGGCGTTGGTGGGAACCATGCACTTCAGCCGCTACCGGTTCGCCGGTCTGGTGCTAAGTGACGGGCGAGTAGTACTTGTCGGTGGGCAGGGCGAGGAGAGCACGCTGGCCGACAGCGAGGTGTTCACTCCCCCCCTGACACCTCGTGCTGACGAGGAGCTGTTGGCGGCCGCCGAGCAGGCGCGGGCCGAAATAGCCGTCGCGCTGGCGAACGCCACGCCCACACCGGTCCCCTCCCCGACCCCGGAGCCCCGGCGAGAGGCCGCCACCGGTGAGGGCCTCGATCTCGAATTCGCCCCGGCACTCGACTCCGACGAGACCGGCCGGACCATCGTTCCCCTGAACCAGCCGGTCAGGCTAGCGCTCGACGAGGCTGTCATCAGCCCCGACCCCGGCACCGGCGCCACCGCCACGTTTACCGAAGTAGTCGAAGACAGCCGAGCAGAAGGCGGCAGGGCGATCATCACCGTCAGCATCAGGATGGGCTTTTTCGAACAGGGAACCACGCAGTTGATCCTCGACCCCACCGATCCGGACTCGTCCGTGAAAAAGCTTGGCAGGCTCTGGGTTGGCCTGGTTGACCTTCAGCAAGACGCCGCCGGGACCCCGGTAGCGACCGTCGTCATCTTCCTGCCGTAGGGGCTCAGTCCGAAAACCGGCGGCCAAACGTCGCAAGCGCCTCGGGGTTCGACACCTGGGCCGCGCCCGCGCCGACCGATGACGATTGGCCCGTGCTAACGGAACGTAAGGGCCCGCGCCGGGTTGTCCACGAGGATCGAGGTGATCGTCGCCTCATCGAACCCTCGGCGTCTCATCCGGGGCACCACGCTGTCGAGCATGTGGGCGTAACCCTTGCCTCCGTAGCCGGTGGTCTGGTACTTCCAGCAGGTGTCGTGGGCGACCGTTATGCGATCCGTAAAACCGCGGTCGACGACGAACTCGATCATGTCCAGGCGCTGGTCGTCGCTGAGAAAGTCGATCTTGGCGCCCGGTACCTTTCCGAACGAGGTGTCTTCGACGCCGAACACGTTCCATTCCAGTTAGCACCCGGTCTGCAACAGCTCGATAAGCAAACCGGTGTCATCAAAAATGTCCAGGTGGCCCATGATGACCTGGTCCAGTGCCGCTCCGGCGTCGTCGAGAACTCGAATAATGTCCATCGGCGAATCGGGGTGGAACCCGTGGTGGATGAGGATGGGCGCGCCGGTGTCCCTATGAGCGAAGGCGGCCGCCCTTAGCGCCTTGCGCTCATTGGGAGTCATGGGCCAGCCGTGCCCCAACTCCCCCAGCACCCCGCACCTGACGCCGGTGTCGCCCACCCCCACGCTAATGTCTTTTATCAGCGCTTCGGCAATGCTCTCCTCCGTCTCCTCATCCATGCCGGGAGGGTGAGCCCAGGGCACGTAGTGACCGCCGCCCATGACGACTTTGAGGCCGGTGGCACGGGAGATGCGGGCCAGTGCCAAGGGGTCGCGACCGATGCCGATGCTGGTCACGTCCACGAGCGACCCGCCGCCCGCTAGCTTGAATTTTCCGGCCTCATTCACAGCTGTCCCCTCGTCTAGCAGCACCATGCTTTCTAAGTTGTAGAAGCGGCTCGTGACCCGGCCCAGCCGTTCGAGCGTCACGGGCTTGTCGATCCAATCCCTCTCTGAAACCTCCTCTGGCGAGTACCAGTGGCAACGCAGATCGACGAGCAGGTGTTCGTGTGTAAGGGTGACGCCCAGGTCGGAGGGGTCGATGAGCCCCAGCACGGTCTGGATTTTTCCAGTTCTCTCGGATGCCATGGTCGCCCTCCAGTAGTTGATGCCACGCGATGAATTTCGGGCAATCGCCTTCGAAGCGTACCCAGCTTATGCGACCGTGTAATCCCGGGTCAGACATGTACCTGACTCAAACTTAATGAGGTATGTAGAATTCGACGGGCCAGGGGACGAAACGTCCTCTTCACAGGTGATGAGAGGGAGCGAATGGCACCGATGGAAACCGACCTGGACGTTCGTTTGGCAGAGCGCCGGGACCTCGATTGCATGGCGAGCATGGTGGCGGCTCTGCGCGATGAGCTGGGTCAGGTTGAGCCCTCGGAGTCCGAATTCCGCGAACGCATCGGAGGCCTCATTGACGACCCCGACACCGACTACCTCGTGGCTACAGACTCAGACGGCGCCTGCCTGGGTTTTGTTCAGCAACGATATCGACGATCGATCTGGTCGGCCGGTGAGGAGGCGAACCTCGAAGAACTGTACGTCGCACGGAGCAGCAGGCGCCTGGGACTGGGGGCGAGGCTGGTAGGGATGGCCGTCGAGCGGGCACGCTCGCGTGGCTGCGAAGCGGTGATGCTCGACACCAACGAGCGAAACGAGGGGGCCATCGCTTTGTACAAGCGGCTCGGCTTCCGGTTCTCGTTCACCCACACCAGGACCGAAATTACCGGCGGACGCGAGGTGCTGCTGGACAGGCCACTGAGACCCCTCTCATAAGGGCGCCGCTGGCTTTGTCCCGAGCTTCATCGGGCTCAGTCCCGAATTCGTTTTCACCCCGGTCCGTGCGTGCTATTCTGGCGCCCAAACTCGCGACTCCAGTGACTCCTAATTGATGGGACGGAGATGATCTGGGTTAAATGCAAGACGGAAGGCCCGGACGGAGCCCGGTTCTGTATGAACCTAGTCCTCACATCACCCTGTGACCTCTAGTCCTGCAACCAGGTGAGACGGGGCGAGCCGAACATGTCGAAACCTGACCTGGACCGCCAGCGCCTCAAGTGGACGGAGATGTTCTCCGACAACCCCGCGATGTTGGGGTCGGGGCTGAGCGAACCGGGAGCCTACGCCCTTCAGACCTTCGTTCAAGGAGATCGCAAAACCATATTGGAGCTCGGCGGCGGTCAGGGCCGAGATTCGATTCCCTTCGCCCAGAGCGGCCTACAGGTAACCGTGCTGGATTACGCCCAGTCCGGCGTTCAGGCCATAAACCGGTCCGCCGAAGAGTCGGGACTGACAGATCTAGTCAACGTTAGTTGGCATGACGTGAAAACCCCGCTTCCGTTCGCCGACGCCTCGTTCGACGCCTGCTACTCCCACATGCTCTATTGCATGGCGTTCACGATCGCCGAGTTGGAGCAGCTCGCGAGCGAAGTTCGTCGAGTGCTGAGGCCCAACGGGATCAGTATCTACACTGCCAGGAACACGGGCGACCCCCACTATGGCACGGGAATCCACCACGGCGAGGGCCTCTTCGAAATCGGCGGAGTCATCGTCCACTCCTTCGGCACCCGGACAATTGAACGACTGGCAAAAGGTTACGAATTGCTGGACATAACGGAGTTCGAAGAGGGACACCTCCCGAGAAGGCTCTACCGGGTCACCCTGAGAAAAGCCGGCTAGCGGGCTCCCCCAGCGATGGCCAAATACGCGTCCCGGCCCTGCCGGAACAGGTCGGCGACTTCCCGACGCTGCGTGTCGGTATAAAAGCGGCCCCGTTGTGTGATCCACTGGATTGACTTTCCGATGGACTCGGCCAGTGCTGTCGCGGCCAACGCTCGCTCGGGGCTCGGGGCTCCGGCACTGACGTAAACGGGGCTGGTGTGGGCGAACAGGGGCTGGGCGAAGCTGTCGCGCGTGCTGGACCCCAGCCGGGCGGCGACCCAGCCATCTCCCGTGACCTCAATGTCAGCCTCGAAAACCCCCGCCCGCGAGCCGTCCCCTGGAAGGCTCTGGCTCTTCACGACCCGGCCGTTGACGACCAGTTCGGCACTCTCGATAGGATAGTGGCTCTCCCACCTGACTTTGGCCTGTAATTTCGCGCCAACAGACGTGGACAACTCCGCTCCGGGGCCCTGCCCGTCCACCTCCAGCCACAGGGCGGGCCCGTTGGTAATGAAAGTGCGACCGGCCCTGAGAGCCGCGAGCCAGTCACCGTAGTCGAACGGGCCGCCCGTGTAGGCGTACACCCTGTTGGCCGAGCACACGAACCAGTCGGTACCGGTAGACGCAGGCAGCCTGATTCCCGCGTTCAACATGCGGTAGTAGATGTCGTACTCGGGGTCCATCCAGTAGGGGTCGAACAGGTTGAACGCATCCACCTTGCCCAGCGCCGCGGCGACCGGCGCCTCCATTCCCTGGCCGTTGTGACACCAGATGATGAGGCCCCCCTGTCGCCTCGCATCGTCGCAGGCTTAAGAAAGGGGCGGATAGTCGGGGTCGAACGCGTCCACGAGGATTCCCCTGCTCACCGGCTGCACGAAAGTCTCCAGGTTGAGCAGCATCACGTGGCCGTAGCCGATGGACCAGGGGTCTTCGGCGTTGTGGCGAGTCTCCTCTCCGCACTGTACGTGGTGGTGCTCGGAACTGACGTCGGTCAGAACGCCCGGTGCGTACTTGTTCGATGCGTAAGCGAGATCGCCTCGCTTCAGGATGCTGACCGCCGTCATTCGCAAGTTCTCGACGCGGGAGTCTAAGCGCAGCCGGTCATCGGGACGGCCCTCTTTCGCGTCGTAGTGCAGGTGGGTGTTGCCGGGGTGCCAGCCCTCGTCGCCCAGCGTCGACCAGCGCTCCAGCGCCAGGTCGAATGTGCGGGAGTCGCCCTCACGTACGTCTGTCGCAAGCTCCAGCGGGCGATACTCAGTCCCACGCTCGACCAGTAACCGGGTGGGACCGCCGGGGACGTCCAGTTCGAAATTGCCATCCGAATAAAAGAACGGCTGGCCGGTACCGACCTTCAGTAACGCCCCATCCGGCCGCGCAAATTCTCCCTGGGACGTAATTACCTGGACCCTGGCCGCGACCACGTCTCCGGTCGCCGCATCTCTGACCTCTCCCATCAGCCTGGGCATGGGTTCCCCTTTTCGCTTTGCGCCGTGATGGTTTCGCCCCGCGGGGCCGGTATGCGATATTACTGGTTCGCCCCATTAGATGGAGGCGGCGCATGGAGAGGGCAAAAGGAGCGGACACATGAGACTGACACCCAAAGAGCTTGAGCGAACGACGCTGTTCACCGTTGCCGAGATGGCCCGCAGACGCCGGGGTCGAGGCTTGAAGCTAAACCACCCGGAGGCCGTGGCGCTGATCTCTGACGAAATCATGGAGGAGGCAAGGGCCGGCAAGAGCTACGAAGAGGTGGTCGACGTCGGCAGCCGGGTTTTGACGCTGGGCGACGTGCTCGACGGCGTCGCGGATTTAGCCTCGCCCATCAAGGTCGAGGCGGGTTTCGACTCAGGCACAAAGCTGGTCGTAATCGATCGGCCCATCAGGTAAAGGCTAATCGAAACAAAATGGAGGCTTTTCCATGCCAACACCCGGAGAAATAGTCCCGGCGGCGGGGGACATTCAGCTAAATGCGGGCCGGGAGATTCGGTCCGTCCGAGTGCGGAACGACTCAACCGTGTTCGTACACGTCACGTCTCACTACCACTTTTTCGAGGCCAACAAACGCCTGGCGTTTGACCGCAGGGCCGCCTACGGAATGCGGCTGGACGTGGCGGCGGGCACAGGGGTGCGCTGGGAGCCGGGCGAGACGAAAGATGTGGGCCTGGTGTCGCTGACGGGACGGCGCGAAGTGTACGGCTTCAACGGCTTCATAAATGGCCCATTAGACGCAGCAGACGTAGATGAAGCACTGACGCAACTGGTTGCAGAGGGTTTTCGCAACGAGCACTTGCCGTCGGGCTGACTGATCACCCGACACGCCGAGGAGATTCGAAAAAATGTCGTTTGAGATTGGGCGCAGCAATTACATAAGCACTTATGGCCCCACGACAGGCGATCGCATTCGGTTGGGCGACACCGACCTGTGCGCAGAGGTCGAGAGCGACTCCACCGAGTACGGCGAGGAGGCGCTCTTGGGTTGGGGGCGGAACATTCGGGCAGGAATGCTCATGGCGCACCGCAAGACCCGTGACTCAGACCTCGACTACGTCATCGTCGGCGCGGTCATCATCGATCCAGTGCTTGGCGTGATCAAGGGCAGCATCGGGGTGAAGGACGGCGTTATCGCCGGCATCGGCCGAGCGGGCAGCGGCGACATCATGGACGGCATCGACCTGGAGATCGGTGCGAACACCGTCATCGTCCCCGGCGCGGGCATGATCGCGACCCCCGGCGGCGTGGACAGCCACGTGCACCTCGTCACGCCCCGCGTCGTCGATGCGGCGCTGGCTTCGGGGCTGACGACGCTCATCGGCGGCGGCATCTTCGACAACGGGCGCTTCATTCTTCAGCGTACCTTCGAGGCGTTCGAGCATCTCCCGGTGAACCTGGCGCTACAGGCCACGGGTAGTTCAACGAGCCCGTTTCCTATGGAAGAGAGCATCGAGGGCGGCGCGTGCGGGTTCAAGATCCACGAGGACACGGGCGCCTACGGCAACGTAATCGACACTTGCCTGCGGGTGGCCGACGCCGCCGACGTATCCGTAGCCCTGCACACCGACGGGCTGCAGGAGTCGACCGACGTGCGAGGTACCATTGAGGCCATCGACGGCCGGGCGGTGCACGCGTACCACATCGAGGGCGCGGGCGGCGGCCACGCGCCGGACCTGCTCACCATGGCGGGGGTCAATAACATCATCCCCTCTTCCACGACGCCGACGATCCCCTACTCAGTTGGCACCTACCAGGAACACTTCGCGATGACCGCGATCTGCCACATGCTCGACCTGAGCATCCCATCGGACGTCGATGCCCTCGACAAACGCTTGCGGCATCAGACCATGGCCGCCGAGGACGTGCTGCACGATCTGGGAGCCATTCCCGTCATCAACTCCGATTCACAGGGCATGGGCCGCATAGGCGAAGTCATTACCCGCACCTGGCAGCTGGCCCACAAGATGAAGTCCGAACGGGGCGCGGCCAACCCCGATAACGACAACGACCGCATCCGCCAATACATCGCCAAATACACCATCAACCCGGCCATCACCCACGGCATCTCCGACTACGTGGGCTCGCTGGAAGCGGGCAAGATGGCGGACATTGTCATGTGGCGACCTGCGTTCTTCGGCATCAAGCCGGAACTGGTAATGAAGGGCGGCTTCGTAACGTGGGGCCCGATGGGCGAGGGCAACTCCACCGTGCAGGGCGCCGAGCCCACATCGTACGGCCCCATGTTCGGGGGCATCGGCAACAACCCCGGTGCGCTCAGCTCGTTGTTCGTCTCGTCAGCCTCAATTGACTCAGGCCTGGCCAAGCGCCTCAACACGGCGCGATCCCTGCGGCCGGTCACCGGCGTGCGAACGGTGACCAAGGCGTCGATGCGCTACAACACACTCAACCCGACCATCGAAATCGACGGCCGCGCCGCGCAGGTGACGGTCGACCGCGAGCCGATCACGTCCGAGGCCGTCACCGAGGTGCCGCTAAACCGGCTCTACCGTCTGACGTAGCCGCGTCACCGGTTTCGCGCCGGTGCCGATGTCCCGGCGGCCCGGCCGGTAACCCGCAACATTGGAGGCCCACGTTTGACGATGCGGTTGATCGCTGCAGCGATAGCCTTTTCCGCTCTCGCCGCCGCCTGTGGGACGGCCGGCGAACCGGGCGGCACCGACACGTTCATCGGGCCAGGGCCGCCGCAGACCGTAATCGCATGCCCCGATTGCCCCGTCGAAAACGTTGTCGAGGTGATCGACGGCGACACCATCGTCGGCCCGTCCGGCAGGGTCCGCATGTACGGCATCGATGCCCCCGAGATCGGAGGACGCTGCTACGCCGAGGCGACCGCGGCGCTCACCCGTCTGGCCGGTGACCAGGTACGGGCACAGAGCGGTCCGAGACCGACGGGCCAATTCGGACGTCGCCTGGCATACCTCTTCGACATGAACGGCAACAGCCTGGAAGTGCAACTGATCGCAGAGGGAGTGGTCAGGGCGTGGACCCGGGACGGCCAGTACCGGGACGTGCTGGTCGCGTTAGAAGCCAGCGCCCGGTCCAACCGGGCAGGATGCCTGTGGAATGAGGAGCCCAACCAGTGAGATTGAAAAACAAAGTCGCGCTTGTGACCGGCGGCGGCTCGGGCATCGGCGCGGCGACCGCCCGGCTGTTCGCCGCCGAGGGCGCGCAGGTCGTCGTCTCGGACTTGGCTGGCGACAACGTCGCGTCGGTGGTCGCCGGCATTGAGAGCGACGGCGACGAGGCCGTCGGGTACTCCGGTGATGTCACGGTTTCTGACGACGCCGACGCCATGGTCAAGGCGGCCGTCAGCGCGTACGGAGGGCTTCACATCGTCGTAAACAGCGCAGGTATCGGCGCGGCGGGCGAGGCCCCACACCGGCAGGAGTGGGACCGGGTAATTGACGTAAACCTCACCGGCACCTACCTCGTCTCCTGGGCCGCCGTTCCGGCGATGGCGCGCTCGGGCGGCGGTGCGTTCGTCCACCTGGCGTCCATAATGTCGATGGTGTCCATCCCGGCGGGCATTTCGGACTTCGCCGGTCGAGCTTCCGCTTTCAGTCCGTACAACCCGTCCAAGGGTGGGGTGCTGCAGCTAACGAGGAACATGGCGGTGCACCTGGCCGACCAGAACATTCGGGCCAACTGCATCTGCCCCGGCTGGATAGAAACACCGCTGATCGAGGGCGCGTTGGACGATCCCCAACTGCTGGCCGCAATCGTAGACAAACATCCCATCGGCCGATTGGGCAGACCTATCGAAGTGGCGGCTGCGGCGCTGTTCCTCGCCTCCGACGAATCGTCGTTCGTGACCGGCTCCCCGCTAATGGTCGACGGCGGGTACACGGCCCAGTAAAACCAGTTCAGAGGTGAAAAAATGCTCGATCTGTTAATTACCGGGGGGTTGGTGCTGGACGGCGCCGGTAACCCCGGTCAGTACCTGTCCGTAGGCGTGCGCGATGGCGTTATCGAGGTGATTCGCGGTGCCGTGTCAGAAGTCGCGGCCCGGCGGACCATCGACGCCACCGGAAAAATCGTTTCGCCCGGCTTCATCGACGTGCATGCCCACTCGGGCCTGGTAATACTGGGCCAGCCCGAGCACATGCCAAAGGTGCATCAGGGGGTGACCACCGAGGTCATCGGTATCGACGGCAACTCTTATGCGCCGTTCCGAAATCCTTCGGATTTGGACCGCATGATCCGCATCAACTCCGGTCTGGACGGCGACCCGGACCTGCCCGGCCGCTGGAGCAGCGTGACCGAATATCTCGCCATGTTCGATCGAAAAGTCGCCGTCAACATCGCCTACATGGTTGGTAATTCGCCCCTCCGCGTCGGAGCGATGGGCTGGGGCATGAAGGCCGCAGGAAAGAAAGATCTTGAGACCCAAAAGTCTCTCTTGCGGGAAGCCATGTCCGAGGGGGCGTTCGGCATCTCGACGGGCCTGGACTACCCGCCGGGCAATTACGCGGACACCGACGAACTGGTCGAGCTATCGAAAGAGGCCGCAAAGCTGGGCGGCTTCTACCACACACACGTACGCTACCGGCTGGGAGACGGTTATTTGGACCCGTTCAAAGAGGCGATAGAGATCGGCAGGCGCAGCGGCATCCCCATCCACCTGACCCACATGGAGCGGCGGCCCACCTACCCCGGCGGACTGAAGCGCGTTTTCCACCTCGTGGAGTCCGCCCGTGACGACGGCATGGACGTCACCTTCGACTGCTACCCGTACCAGTACGGCGGCACCCGCATCCTCATCCTGTTCCCCGACTGGGTGCACGACGGCGGGCCAGACATGATCATGCGGCGGCTGGGCGATAGGGGCGTACGAGAACGCCTGCGGAGCGAGCTGGGCATAGCCAACATGAGCCTGAACGACATATGGCTCACCTACTTCAAGCGGCCTCAAAACAAGGTCTACGAAGGCAAGTCCGTCGAGGCCATTGCCGAAATGCGAAAGCAGCACCCGGTAGACGCCCTGTGCGATCTACTGCTGGAAGAAGACCTGAGAGTTTCATTCAAGGCGCTCACGCTCGATGCGCGGACCATCCCCGACCTCGTCACCCACCCGCTCTACATGGTCGGCAGCGACGCCTTGCTCATCGGTGACTTCCCCACGCCCATGGGGTACGGAACGTTCCCGGTGATCCTCTCGGAAATAGTGCGGGAAGAGCGCAAGCTGTCATTGCAGGACGCAATTCGGAAAATGACGTCTTACCCTGCGTTGCGAGTCGGCATTACTGATCGGGGCCTGATCCGAGACGGGCTCAAGGCCGACCTTGTCGTCTTCGACGCCGACGAGATACGGGCGCATGCGACGGCCCAACGACCCAAAGAACTTTCAACCGGTGTCGAGTACGTCATCGTGAACGGCTCGGTGGTGATCGACCAGGGCCGACACACCGGGGCACTGCCGGGGCGAGCCCTGAAACGAGGAGCTTAGTGCCGTTCCTGGGGGCTACTGAGAATCCTGGACATCAACCAGGCCGTTGCTCACCTTGTAATGGCCGAAGGCCACCACCATCACCAGAAACCCTGCCAGGACGGCGAACGTCCCGGCCAGAGACCACCAGTTCGTCGTCAGGATGATGGGCGGGACGATCTCTCCGCCCGAGTTCGTCACGGCGACCGAAGACGCCAGGATGTCGCTCATTTCCAGCCCCGCCCAGACGCCCAGGCCCACGCCAAACACGATGATAATCAGATGTTCCACGCTCATCAGGCCCAGCACCTGGATCTTCGTCCATCCCAGGACCCGCATGACCGCGAACTGCCCCTTGGCCCGGTCCGCAAACCCGATCACGAACGTCGCGTAACCGATCCCGGCCGCGAGCGCTCCCAGCACGACCGCCACCCACACCATGCCCCGCCAGCCCGCCGAGACCAGCGGGTCGCGCTCCAGCGCCGTTAGCTGCGCCGACCTGTCGAAGAACCTGACCGAGCCCGCACCGGCGACCAGGCGATCCAGCGTTTCAATAACCTCGTCGTGGCTCTCCGGTTCGTAGGAAACGAACAGCTCGTTCGGTTCTAAGTTATGAGCGAGACTTAAGATTCCGAGATGTCGTACCAGGGCCTCCACGTCGGTGATCATGAAATCCCGGGAGCTCACGCCCAGCGACGGAAACTGCTCGACCAGGTCAGTGACCACGACCGTCACCGGGGCGCCGTCCACCGATATAGTCGTGGCGTTCCCGACCTCAAGGCCAATGTCTCCGGCCATCGACGCACTCATGATTACCGGCAGCGGGCCGCCCGTCGGGTTCACGAAGAAGCCTCGAACGCCGGCGAGCGTGTCCTGTCCGAACGTGAACACTCCCGCTCTCTGGCCTGAGTGTGGGTCGTTTGTGGTCAACGCTACGGAGTCTCCCACCAGCTGCGAGGTTGGAATGGACGACCACGTCAGCGACCCTTCGAAATTTTCCAACACGACCCGGTTCCCGCCATTCGGGCCGGTCACGTGCACGTCATCGAGGGCCAGGAACCCCGCCGTTCCCCCTGCACCGTAGGTGGGCTCGAAAAGCTGCAGCGACACCAGTTCGGCGGGAAACTCCAGGTCGTCGATATCCGCCTCGACCCGGTGCCATTCTGCGCTCCCGAGTTTGCCCATGGTTACCTTACTGAACCGGCCATCGGCTCCACGGAACACGGCCCACAAAAACATCTGGGAGTAGAACTTATCCGGTTTTATCCACACGCCAATCGTGGATGCGCCCTCGGGCACCGTTATTGAGGTGCCGCTACCGCTCACCAGCCCGCGCATCAGGGCCTGGACGGGTTTTCCCGAATAATCCGCCCGGAACCAGGACATCCGGCCGAAGGCCACCGGGTCCAGAGCCAGCACGGTGAACCGTCTGCCGCGCCCGGTAGCTCCGAACGAGCCCGTCTTCCTCATGCCGACGGCGACCCCGGTCACGTCCGTGACGTCGGCGAACCTCCCCCTGAAAGCCGAGACCCCCTGCGCCAACTCGATGGGGATGCCGGCGATTCTCAGGTCGGAAACCGCCTGGTGGCTGATGCGTTCGAGATTGCTACGGTCGAGCGTCGCCCCGACCGTAGTCGCGATTACTGCCAGACCGGTGGCCGCGATCAATAGGACCATCAATCCGCTGTATCTCAGGGGATCCCTCGCCATCTGCCGCAGAGCGACAGCGACCCAGGCCGGCGCCCTGCCAACCGCGAATCGCAGGACGAGGAAGCCGATCTGCAACGGGGCCAGCGCCAGCAGCAATATCTTGGGGACATATTGGAATCCCCCGTCCCCCAGTGGTTCGAGCCCCACGTAAACCACCGCCAGAGCGGCCAGCGCCGCCAGGCTCAGGGCCAGGATCAGGCGGCCGCCTAAGCCTGAAGGTTCCCCGGCTCGTATTGCCGCCCAGTAGACCACGGCCGCGCCGATGATTGCCGCGCCCGGCCACAGCCAGGATGTGAAATCGCCGTCCAGCGCCCGGTCCGCCACCATCGCCGGGCCGAGCAAGATGAGGACCGCCGCTGTGACAATCTGAAGCAAGACGTGCGACTCGCCAGAAACGAACTTCATCACCAGTGGGAACGCGCGCAGGAAGATAAGCGCCACGGCGATCAGCAACAGGACCGGGGCCGCCAGGAACGTCTCGTCCAACTCCACGTCCTGGAAAAGCCCGCCCGAGGCAAGGCTGCCGCGCGAACGGAGCTCAAAAAATATCAGTCCTCCGATGATGAGTACGGCGATATCGACGTTGAGTCGCTGAAAGATCGGCGTCTGGGAGGGCCGAGAGCCTTCCAGGCGCTGAGCCTCCATGGATTTTCGAGCGACCCACAAGATAGGAAACAGGTAGATGACAAGGCTGAATACGCCGATACCGGCCGCCGCCGCGAACGACGTCCAGCCCAGCTCTACAGGGATCGAGTCCCCTCCAGTGACGGACCCAAAAACACTCAGCTTCCCGGCCACGGCGATGAGACCGGCGCCCAGGAACGGCGAAATGGCAAACGCCGCGATTGCCAACAACAGAGCCTCTGGCAGATAGGTCCGTACCAGGTGAAGGCCGCTCGCTCCCCGCGCCCGCATGAGCGCGACCTCTCGCTCCCGTGCCTGGACGAGGTGGGCGACCATCATGGCGAGGTAGTAGAGGATAGTCGCGACGATCAGCGCCACGAGCAATACGAGCGGGAGCGTGGCGAACAGCGTACGGCGCTTTAGCTGCTCCAAAAGCGTGTCGATGCGGGTCAGTACAGTGGAAGCGGCGACGCCGCCGGACAGCTCGTCCTCAAAGCCGGAAATAGTGTCCAGGCTGCGGTCGGGCGTCCACTCCTTCAGCGTCTCTGGATCCATGAAAATCAGCCAGCTGGAGTCGATGCGGCTGCCGGGAAACGCCGTGTCGAGCGAGGTCAGCAGTCCGTCACGAGTGGTGAACAGCGGAATCGGCCGCTCGTCGGGGTCGATGAGGACTTCACCCTCGGTCCGGTCCTCGGGCGGCGAAGGGCGAAGGAACGTATCCGACCGCTCGCGCCAGAACTCGCCCTGGGGGTCGATCGGTTCGAAAATGCCCACCAGCCTGGCCCTTATACGAACGGGGCTGGCGAAGTGGGGTGCAAGCTCAATGGCGTCGCCAACTGCAAGACTGAAGCTTTGCAGCGACGGGGTACCGATGACCACCTCGACCTCCGGGCCGTAGTCCCACACCGTGACCGTGTCACGCGCCATGCGGCCGTCAACGAAATTGACGTTGTCTTCCAGATCCACCATGGACTGGACCCAGCCACGCGCGGCCTGCCCTAGCGGGGGCGGAGGAGACGGACCGGCCTCTCCGAGCGGCCTGTAAGACAGCCCCGCCAGGAAGAGTTGGCTCTTATCGAAACGGCGTTGACCCCGCAGCGCCGGTAGCAGCCAGTTGCCGATCGCCGTGTCGACGGCCTGCTGAGCGGCGTCCCACGTCTGGGCGTCCGCCGCCAGGCCCGGTGTAAAGAGCTGAACATTCAGCGTTGAGGGAGCAGTCGCGTCCATCGTCGCCTGAACGGAGAGTCGTTCCAGGGCCCGAAAATAGATCGGAGCGGCAGCCACCACCGTGGCGGCCAGGAGAATACCGAAGAAGATTCCGACGTTGAGCGCCTTGTTGCGACCAAGTCGCCGCAGGGCCGCTGTTAGTGACAAGTAGAAAACATCCGGGGGCCACTATACGCCGCCGTAACGGGCTGCGGTTGTGTGGGTTTGGGAGCTACAGGCGCGGGTTGTGCCAGACGGTGAGGCTGGACCCTACAGTCGCCAGTACGGTCAGGGCGGCGGCGGGCACGATCATTAGGGGAACACCCGCCGCCGAGAATTCTACGATCGCAAACACCGTCCCGGCCGCGAGGGCGACAATGTATAGCGTCGTCGCGGCATGAATCACCCGGCCTCCCGAGTCGCCGCTGTCAGGACCGGAATCCGAACCGAACCGGGCCGCCAGCAGCAGCGTCGAGGCAACAAATATCAGGGCCGTATGGAAGGCGAGCACCCACTCGAAGTCGAACTCCCTGTCGCTGTAGACGGCCCAGGTCATCCACACCAGCGCCAGCGTCCAGACCGACCCGGTGAGCCCGCCCGCCAGTGCGAACCTCTTCGCCCGACTAACTGGGGCCCGACTAATTGGCGACCGCCTCTGCGATAGCGTTGATGAACTCCCCGGCGCCCGTCGCCCCCGGGAACGGTTGGCCATCTATGAAGACCGGTCGGCCTGTATCGACTTCGATCAGGCCGTCGGGGCCGGAGCCGTAGGTGCCGTCCGGATTGGTGCCCAGGGCGAACACCAGGCTGTCACCGACGTCGGGCAAGATCGGTTCTATAGAAAGGACCTGTGTCCCCGAGGGATTGCGATGGCCGAACAGCCTGAGGATGAACGTGCCGCCCTCGACCACGATGCCGTCGCCTTTCAGCAACTGGTCTACCTCCACAACGAAGTCAGTGTACTGCGTGCCCTCTTCGTCCTCGAAAGACTCGGGCTGACCGTTCTCGTCGTAGCCACCGAACAGGAATTCCTGCTTTACAGAGGCGATTGTGCCGACCACGACAATCTTGGACCGGTCGACCAACTCCTCCACGGTTTGAGCCCTGGGGACGAGCATTCCAGAGCTCGTCGGGCTATCGGGCTCGATAGTCGTCGCCTCGATGTCGGGAATACCTTCGGGCAGGTCGATCTCCCTGATGTCATTGTCGGTGTCATTGGGGCCGTCGGCGCCGCCGCATGCGACTGCGATCACCAGTACCGCGAATCCGACGGTTGCGATTGGCCCTTTAACGTGCCATTTAAGTGTGGATTTCATTGCCGACCCCCCGTGGCCGGAATTTTAAGGCCACTTCAGTAAAGACGGTGCGAGACAACGAAAAGTTCCAGCTTTGGTCCAACGCCATTGTGATACGGTTCACAAATGACTCCTTCCCGAATGTTTGACCCATCTACTGTTGGAGATGCCTGCGGCACGGGGTTTGTGGCATCGGTCTCCGGCGACGCTTCCCACGAGATCGTCGAACGTGCTGTAGAAGCCGTCGTCAACCTCACCCACCGGGGAGCCGTCAACGCCGACCCCGAAACCGGAGACGGCGCCGGTGTAGCCATCCAGATCCCCTTCGACCTGTTACGCGAACGGCTTTCCGAGCTCGGCCATGCGGCCGTTGCCGACTCCGACCTCGCCGTCGCCGTAGTATTTCTGCCCGGCCAGCCCGACGGAGAACCGGAGAAAGCGCGACTCATACTGGAAACCGCCCTTGACTCCACCGGCCTGACGGCGCTGGGCTGGCGGCCCGTCCCGGTCGACGCCACGGTGCTGGGCCCGTGGGCTCTGGCAAGACGGCCTGAGATCGAGCAGCTGCTGATCGCCAGACCCGACAGGTTTGACGATAGCGAGTACGCCCGGCGCCTTTACCTGGCCCGCAGGCGAGCTGAGCGGGCGTTCCGCACTGGCAATGAGACGGTGCGCTCCACTTACATCGCCTCCATGTCCGCCGAATCTGTTGTGTATAAGGGCCTCATGCTCGCGCCCCAGCTGCCCGCCTTTTACCCAGATCTGCCGACCCCCGCACCAACTCCAGCTTCGCGCTCTTCCACCAGCGCTACGCTACCAACACCCTGCCCGACTGGCGGCTGGCCCAGCCCCTGCGAAAAATCGCCCACAACGGCGAGATCAACACCCTGGGTGCGAACGTCACCTGGATGGAGGCGCGGGGTGTGGACATGCTGAGTCCGGTGTGGGACGAGATGCAGGACGATGTCCTACCGTCGTCTCGACCAGGGGCTCCGACAGCGCGGCGCTGGACGAGGCATTCGACCTGCTCACCGGCTCCGGCATCGGGCCCATCCCCTCGATGATGATGCTCATCCCCGAGGCCTGGGAGCGAAACCGCGGCATGAACTCAGACCTGCGGGAGTTTTACCGGTACCACGCGGCCGCCATGGAGCCGTGGGACGGCCCGGCCACTGTCGCGTTTCAAAACAACGGCATCGTGGGGGTCGCCACCGACAGGAACGGCCTGCGGCCCGCGCGCTATCAGATTGCTCGGGACGGCCTCGTCGTATGCGCCTCGGAGGCCGGCGTGCTCGACCTGGACCCGGCCGACCTCATCGAGTCCGGCCAACTCGGGCCAGGGCAGGTCCTGGCGGTCGACGTTGCCAGGGAGCTCCTGCTGCGAAACGACGAAGCAAAGCGCGACGGCATCGTCGATGCGACCCGATATAAGGGCTGGCGGGCGCTCTCCCCTCCCCGCGAAGACGACCCCAAACACGAACGCCACCGGGAAAACACCAATTCAAATAGCGAACTGCAATTCCTGATGGCCGTTCACGGCTACACCCGTGAAGAGCTAGGAACGGTGCTGGGTCCGATGGCTGCAAACGGCAAGGAGGCGGTCGGGTCGATGGGAGACGACACGCCCCTGTCCGTGCTACAGGAGGCGCCGCGGCCGCTCTACTCGTACCTGCGGCAGCGGTTCGCCCAGGTCACCAATCCCCCCATCGACCCCATACGCGAGGCCAACGTCATGTCGATGGCAGCCCGTCTGGGCTGGAGGCCGCCTCTCATAGGATCTGTCACCGGAGCACCTCAGATGGCCCTTTTGGGCTCACCGGTGCTGACTGATGCTGGCATGGACAGTGTGATGGCTCTTTCCGGTGCCGATCTGCCGCTGGTCGAGCTGGAGGCGCTTTTCGACGCGGGGGACCCGTCCGACATGCGCCGGTCTCTCGATCGCCTTTGCGTTACGGCTGCAGACGCGGTGGACGGCGGCGCGCGGGTGCTGGTCGTCAGCGACGCCGGTGCCTCGACCGACCGGGCGCCCGTGCCGATGCTGCTTGCCGCTTCCACTTTGCATAATTTCCTTGTCCGCACCGGTCGGCGCATGAAGACCGGCCTGGTCGCCGCCGCCGGAGACGCCAGGGACGTTCACCACGTCGCCTGTCTGGTCGGATGCGGGGCCGACGCCGTCTACCCGTACCTCGCACTGCGTGCGGTGCGAAATCAGGTCACGAAGAGTTCAGAAAACGGGTCCAGCGGCTCGGACCCAATCGAGTCGTATGTCACCGCACTGAAGGCGGGTCTGCGAAAAATCATGTCCAAGATGGGCATCTGTACCGTCGCCTCCTACACCGGCGGACAGGCCTTCGAGGCCCTGGGGCTGGCGCCGGAGGTCGTGGAGCGTTCGTTCCCGTCCATGCCGTCGAGAATTGGCGGCATCGATTACGACGACATCGCCGCCGATGTTTTGACGCGACTGCGGGCGGCCGCACTCCAGTCCGACCTGGACGCCGGTGGCTGGTACAAGTACCGCCGCGAGGGTGAGCACCACGCCTACGGCCTCCCGGTCTGGCGAGCGCTGCAGAAGGCGGCCACAGACCCCAATTCCCGGGACGCAGGGGCCCCAGAGGCGTATCAGGACTACTCGGAAAAGAGCCGCGGGGCCCCCCCACCGGGCTGCGAGACCTGCTCGCCTTCGATTGTCCCGCCGACGGCATTGCACTGGAAGACGTCGAGACGGGCGCGGCGATCACGCGCCGCTTCAGGTCGGCGGCCATGTCGGTTGGGGCGCTGGGCATGGAGGCGCACCGGGACCTGGCCACGGCGATGAGAGCATTGGGCGGCTACTCCAACTCCGGTGAGGGAGGTGAACTGCCGAGCCATTACCTGCCGGACGGCGACCGGAGGGAGTTCGGAGCGCACATCAAGCAGGTCGCTTCGGGCCGCTTCGGGGTGACACCCGCCTACTTGGCAGCTGCACAAGAAATCGAGATCAAGATGGCTCAGGGGTCGAAGCCGGGCGAAGGCGGCCACCTGCCCGGCGAGAAAGTCACGGACTTCATCGCGCTGTTGCGCCATTCCGAGCCGGGAATCGAGCTGATATCCCCGCCCCCGCACCATGACATCTACTCCATCGAGGACCTGGCCCAGCTCATCTACGATCTCAAGACCGTCAACCCGGACGCCGATGTCGCCGTCAAACTGGTAGCCTCCCACGGCATCGGCATCGTGGCCGTCGGCGTGGCCAAAGCAGGGGCGGACGTCGTTCACATTTCCGGCAACGAGGGCGGGACCGGTGCCTCACCGCTGTCGTCGATCAAGTATGCGGGGCTGCCCTGGGAGATGGGCGTCAAAGAGGCGCACGATGCGCTCGTAGCCAACTGCCTGAGAGGCAAGATACGCATTCGCACCGACGGCGGGCTGCGCACCGGTCACGACGTCGTCGTCGCCGCCATGCTGGGTGCACAAGAGTTTACATTCGGCACTGCGGCGCTTATCGCACTCGGCTGCAAGATGGCACGGCAGTGCCACCAAAACACCTGTCCGGTGGGCATAGCCACCCAGAGAGAGGACCTCCGAAGCCGATACAAGGGAAGACCGGAGCACCTCGTCGCGTTCTTGAAATCAGTGGCGGAAGAGACACGGTCAATACTCGCCGACCTCGGTCGCAAGAGCATCGACGAAGTAGTAGGCAGAAATGACTTGCTGACGAGCGTCGAAAGCTCGTCGCACCGTGCCGGAACCCTCGACCTTTCTGCGCTGCTCAGTCCCGCCCCTGAGCCCACTCTGCCCGTCCCTGAGAACTCCCGGCCCGACGCACCGCCGACCCCGAACGACTTCGAGCGCAAGCTCATTCGCAATGTCGAGAGTTCCATACAGGACGGCGAGCCGACGACCAGGCGCTACTGGGTGAGCAACGTGAACCGGTCCATAGGCGCCGGTGTGGCCGGACGCATAGCCCGTAAGCACGGTGACCGCAAAATGGCTCCCGGCCTGATAAGGCTCCATCTCGAGGGCACTGCGGGTCAGTCGTTAGGCGCGTTCATGACCAGAGGCATGCGCACCCACCTGGAGGGCCAGGCCAACGACTACGTGGGCAAGGGAATGGCCGGGGGCATCATCTCCATCGTGCCCCGCCAGGACTCATACGCGGCCAGCGCTTCTGGCGATCCCGGCACGCCGAACTCGTCGGGCGCCCCTGCTGCAGCGCCAGCGCTGGCTGGGAACACGCTGTTGTACGGTGCCACCGGCGGCAGCCTTTTCATCGCCGGGAGCGTGGGCGAGCGATTCGCCGTCCGCAACTCCGGTGCCCGCAGCGTCGTCGAGGGGGTGGGCGACCACGCCTGCTCCTACATGACGGGCGGGAAAGTGGCGGTGCTCGGCCCCATCGGCAACAACTTCGCCGCCGGAATGAGCCGGGGCGTCGCCTACATCTGGAACCGCTCCGGTGAAAACCGCGACCGGATCAACCCGGCCATGGTGAGCATCGAAACGGTCTCAGAGGAAGACGACAGGCGTCAGCTAAAGATGCTGTTGCGGGCGCACTGGGACTTCACGGGAAGCGCCGTCGCCAAGGCCGTACTGGCGGACTGGGAGCGAACATCCAAGGACTTCCTCATCGTCGTGCCCCGTGAGCACGTCGCCGTACGAGGGGCGAAAGCGGATCGGGTGAAGGCCTCGGTAATCGGCACCGAATAGGCTTCCCTGCCCTTCAGGAAACGAGCCCCCCGTCTATCGCCCAGGCGACCCCGGTCACGAACGCTGCCTCGTCCGAGCACAGCCATGTGACGAGGGCGGCAACTTCCTCAGATTGCCCGGCCCGTTTCACGCTCTGGCGCTCGTAAAACCACGTCTGCGCCTGCGGGTCGGCGGTCATGGGGGCGGCCATCTCGGTGTCAATCCAGCCAGGGCAGACCGCGTTGAAACGTATCCCCTCCCCTTCGTACTGCTTGGTGGCCGTCTTGGTCAGCCCCACCACGCCGTGCTTCATGGCCACGTACGCGCCGTGCTTGGTGCCGACGAGGCCCGCCGTAGAGGCGTTGTTGATAATTACGCCGGAGCCGTTGGGGAGCATGTGCTCGATCTCATGCTTCATGCATCTCCAGACACTTTTAAGGAACGTATCGGAGAAATGGTCCCAGTCCTCGTCCGAGTACTCGTGGAGGCGACCCACCTCCCTAAAGCCCCCGGCGTTGTTGAAGGCGAAGTCGATGCGTCCGAACTCCGAGACCGCCGTCGAAATCAGATTCCGCACGTCGTCGGCAACTGTTATGTCCCCTTGGACGAAGACGACCGTTCCTTCAAGTCCGTGAGTCTCGGCGACCAGCTCGGCTCCGCGTTCCTGTCGCCGTCCGGAGGCCACGACGTTGACGCCGCGCCTGGCGAAATCAACCACGCTGGCGCGACCGATGCCCGATGTGGCGCCGGTGACGACGGCTGTCTTACCCCGCATCGAGTCAGTCAAGACAGCGCCTGCTTGCCATCGGCCACACGACTGCCCCCAACGGGCGCGCCAGACTTGACGACCATTTCCAGCCGGATCTCGTCTGCCAGCACGCTCATATCGCCGATTGGGTTCCCGTTCAGCACCAGCATGTCCGCGTACTTGCCCGCCTCCAGCGTGCCAACCTCGGAGTCCATGCGCATGCACTCCGACGCCGACCGGGTGGCGGCGACAATCGCCTCGCCGGGCGTCATACCGGCCTCGACCATGTAGCCCATCTCTTCGAAACTCCCTGACCCGTCTGGATCAATTTCCGGCCCGGAGTCGCTGGCCATGGCAATGCGCACGCCCGCCGCTCTTGCCCGCTGGAAAGTGTCGGTCGTCGTCTCCAGCAGCTTCATGGCGGCGTCCCTGGCTGCGGGCATCGGGTCGTGCTCGGCGTGGAACCGTAGTATCCAAAACATGGGGACGAGCCAGGTGCCCTTCGCAGCCATGGCCTCGATCGTCGCGTCGTCGATTTGCGAACCGTGCTCGATAGAATCGACGCCCGCCGCCACAGAGCGTTCGGCGCCGACGGCGCCCATGGCGTGGCTGTGGACGGCCACGCCGACACCGTGCGCCTCATCGACAATCGCTTCGATCTCATCGAGCGTAAACGAAGGCACCGTCCAGTCCGCCACCCGGCCCACGGTGGCGCTGGTGGCGGCGATCTTAATAACGTCGGCACCGGCGCGCAGCGTCTCCCGCACCTTCGTGCGCGCCTCGACCGGCCCATCGCAGTGGGGGTCCGGGAAGCCGGGGAGCTGGAGCATATGGCCCTGTGGCGAAACCAGCCCACCAAGCCCGGGGATGCTGTCATTGAGCCCATTCGTGGGGTGAAGAATGACGACCGCAGTCTGCAAACGGGGCCCGGCAATTACGCCATGCTCGACCGCCTGGACGAAGCCCGCGTCGAGGCCGCCCATGTCTCTTGCACTGGTGACTCCTCGTGCCAACCTACGGCCGAGGCCCGACATCGTCCTTGCGGCGAGCAGCATCAACCTGTCGTCCTGCCGAGAGATGAGCCACTGTGCCCAGGCCGCGAAGTGTGTGTGCGTGTCGATCACGCCCGGCATGATCGTCCGACCGGGCAGATTTACAACCTTCGCATCGGACGGGACGGACGCCGGGTCGACCACGCCGGTGATCATCTCACCGTCGATGACCACCGCCAGACCTTGCCGGGCCTCGCCGTCCGTACCATCGATTACCGCAGCCCCGACGAACGCAGTTGTCATAACACTCCCTAATATCTCGACAGAATCAACGGTGATCAGCCCTTCCAGGCCATCATCGCTCGCCATGTTAACGGTCCGCTATTTTACCGAGAGGTGCTATCGTGCGAGCCAACTCTTTGCCGGAGCGTATCGGATGATTCGGACATTTGTACTCGGAACCCTCATTGCCCTGCTGGCGGTCGCCTGTTCATCTCCTGCAACTCAGCAGACGGTCGACGTGTCGCAAGATGAGGACGCCCCGGCCGTCGAGGAGCAAATCGTAAAACTGGGGAACTTCGAGCAGACCCCCGACATGAAAGCCTCTCGTGAACGTTTCGCAGCAATTCGGCTTACTGATGGCCGCGTCCTGGCAGTCGGCGGCCGGGGCCGGGGACTGGGAAACGTCGAGGTGGGGAACTTTGAAGAGTCCGCCGAACTGTTCGACTCCGAGACCGAGACGTGGAGTTTACAGGTGAAATGGCCGCCAAACGCCAGTCCCCGGCAATGGTCGAATTGAACGATGGCCGGGTGCTGGTCGCGGGAGGACTCGGACAACAGAAAGAAACCGTACTGACGGTGGAGATATGGGACCCGGCGACGGGAGTGTGGACCAACACCGCGCCGATGGCCCTATCGCGCAGCGGCATGGGTGTCACCAAGCTACCGGACGGTCGAGTCATGCTCGTGGGCGGCAAAACCGACGATAAATTCCTCGTAGCCACCCTCAACCAGAGCGAAATATACGACCCCGTCACCGGCGCCTGGAGCGAGACCGCGCCAATGTCGGAAAAGCGCATCAACCACACCGCCTCGTTGCTGGCGGACGGACGGGTGCTGGTCATCGGCGGTGGCAAAGAGGACGGCCCGTACGCCAAGTCCGTTGAAATCTATGATCCGGCCGGCGACACCTGGATTACCGTCTCACCGATGAGAATCTCAAGGGCCTTCCACACCGCGACGACCCTCGTGGACGGCAGGCTGCTGATCGTGGGCGGCCGGGGCAAGCGGTTCATCGCCGAGATCTACGACCCCATCTCCGACGCGTGGTCGGACGCCGGGGAGACCGCGTCCCCTCGCGCCGAACACAGCGCCGTGTTGCTTCTTGACGGCAGCGTGCTGGTGACCGGGGGTCTGGGCTCGCTCACCCAGAGCGAAATATACGACCCGGCCACCAACACGTGGACCGACTCAAGCCTGCTCAAGATCGGCCGCTACCGTCATTCAACGGTGTTACTGGCAGACGGGCGAGTGGTGGCCATGGGTGGCAACGGGAAAGAGGGCATCCTTGGTTCGGCAGAGGTTCTCGCGTTTGCCGGGGGTGCGACGGCCGTCGCTTCAGACCGCACCGGTGACTCACAAATTGTTGGGACGCCGACCCCCCGTCCCGACGCCACGCCAACGCCGCAGCCGACGCCGACTCCGGAGCCCACGCCTACGCCAATAGTTGAGGTGGCGACTCTGACGTTCCCGGACTCCATCCAGTCGGACCCCGGCCTCGTGACCACGCACGCGAATCTCGGTCAGCCGGTGAGGCTTACCGTCGGCCAGGAGCTAAACAGCCCGAAGGGACCCGGCGGACTGATCATGCGGTTCGAGACCGTGGTAGAGGACACGCGCTGCCCGGCCGGTTCGAACTGCGACGAGCCCGGCGAGGTAATCGTGCGTATTGCGCTGAGAATTCTCACCGGGCCGCTGGGCAAGTCCGACATGGTCATCGAAGACGGCCAGGTTGGCATCACGGTTAAGAAATTCGGCCGGTACTCGGTGGCGTTCCTCGGCATGGAGACCGATTCCTCCGGGGACAGCACAGCCACCCTGGTCATTTTCGAGCCATAATGCCCGAATGAGACAACCCGAATGAACCATGGGGTACTGATACTGGGCGCGGGCTTCGGGGGACTGGAGCTTTCCAGCCTGCTCGACGAAGCCCTGGGCGGCGATGTCGAAATCACGCTCATCGACAAGAACGACGGCTTCGTCTTCGGCTTCTCCAAGTTCGAACTGATGCTGGGCCGGGCGACGCTCCCGGAGGTCACCCTTCGGTACGACGAGATGACCAAGCCGGGCGTGGCCTTTCGCCAGGAGACGGTCGTGACCATCGACCCTGTCAAAAGGCAAGTCATCACAGACCGGGGTGAATACACGGCCGAAACGCTCATTGTGGCGCTCGGGGCTGAATACGACTTCGCCGCCACACCCGGCCTGGCCGAGTTCGGCCACGAGTTCTACTCGATCGCCGGTGCCATCGCCTTGAACAGCGTGTTGACCGAATTTGAGTCCGGCAAACTGGTTATCGGCATCATCGGACAGCCGTTCAAGTGCCCGCCCGCCCCCTGCGAGGCGGCCATCCTCCTGGACGAATGGTTCGAGGAGCGCGGGGTTCGCGGTGCCATCGACATCACGATAGTGTCGCAGTGGAGCGTTCCCATCCCGCCCTCACCTGACGGAAGCAAAGCAATCCTGGAAAAATTCGCCCAGCGCGGCATCACGTTTGTGACGGAACGGGTTATCACGGGCCTCGACCCGGATACATCGACGGCCAGATTCAAGGATGGCGGCGGCATAGGGTACGACCTGTTCCTCGGGGTGCCCATTCACCGGGTTCCTGAAGTTGTGAGGCAAGCGGGATTGTCCGAGAACGGCTGGATACCGGTGGACCAAACCAACCTGGCCACCCGTTTCCCCGGTGTTTACGCCATCGGCGATGTGACCAGCGCGCCGGTGCCCAAGGCGGGGGTTTTTGCCGAGAGCGCCGCCAGGGCCGTTGCCGAACACTTGGTGGCAGGCATCAGGGGCACCGGGACGCCTGAGCCCTTCCGTGGGCAGGGGTCGTGCTACGTGGAGTTCGGCGACCGCCTGGTCGGACGAATGGACGCCAATTTCTTTCCCGGTACTAAACCTACGGCCCCGTTTACGCAGCCCTCGGAGGCCGTGGCGCAAGAAAAAGAAGCGTTCGCGTCGTCCCGCAAAAGCCGATGGCTCGGCCCCAAGCTAAAGCGCCCGGGAAGCTGACTGGATGCTGACCAAACCGTCCGGTTCGAACGCGCTCGCCGCTATTGAGAGGGTGCTGCAGAGCATAGGGGCGGACCCTTCCGACGACGAAGAGATTCGACTGAAGAAAACCCTGCTCGTCGCGATGGGCGCGACGGTAGGCGTCTTCGCCGTGGCCTGGGGGTTCATCTACTACGCCTTCGACGAGCCCCTCGCGGCCACCATCCCCTTCGCCTACGCGTCCGTCTCGGCAGCCAGCATCCTGGCGTTCGCCCTAACCCGAAAGTACCAATTCTTCCAACTGAGCCAACTGCTTTTAATTCTGATCCTCCCCTTTTTGTTGATGATCACCCTGGGCGGGTTCGTCAACGGGAGCGCGGTCGTCCTATGGTCGCTGCTGTGCCCGTTCGGCGCCTTGTTGTTCGCGGGGTATCGACAGGCTTCGGCGTGGCTCGTCGTATACGTCGCGCTGGTCATCGGCAGCGCCGGGCTGGACCCTTATCTGGACAAGTCCACGAATCTCCCGACGGCGGTGCGCACCGTCTTTTTCCTCATCAACGTCGTCGCGGTTTCGGTCGTGGCCATAGCCCTTCTCCACTACTTCATGCGCCTGCGCGACCGGGCGCTGGGGCTGCTGCGGGTCGAGCGGGGCCGATCGGAGCGGTTGCTGCTCAACGTGCTCCCGGTAGAGGTCGCCGACCGGCTGAAGGACGAATCAGTGGACCGTCGGGCGCTGGCAGAGTCCAGGGAGCACGTCACGGTAATGTTCGCCGACATGGTCGGGTTTTCGAGTATTTCAGCGTCGCTATCTCCAGCCAAGTTGATCGAATATCTCGATGAAGTGTTCGTGTACTTCGACGACCTGAGCGACAAGTACGGGGTAGAGAAGATCCGCACCATAGGAGACGCCTACATGGTCGCGGCCGGGGTTCCAACCCCGAGGGACGATCATGCCGAGGCGCTCGGCTGGATGGCGCTGGACATCATGGATTTTGCTGCTGCTGCGACCAGGACATCGGGACTCCAGACGCAGTTTCGCGTGGGCATCAACTCCGGCCCGGTGGTAGCCGGAATAATCGGACGTAAAAAATTCCAATACGACCATTGGGGCGACACGGTGAACACCGCGAGTCGCATGGAATCCCAGGGCGTTCCCGGCAAGATTCAGATAACCGGGGCGACCCGGGCGCTCGTGGCCGAAAAATTCCGGTGCGACCCCAGGGGCGAGATCGACGTCAAGGGCATAGGCCCCGTCACGACCTACTTTCTAGAGGGTCCAGCGTAGGCGGCGCACAGCAAAAACCCTCGGCCCGCGATGATATGATTTCTCACGATTGTGATGGGGTCGAGGTCGTGCAATCGTCCGTGATGGAGTTGGTTCAGGTGGAGTAGACAAGAGTGTCAGAGTCCAGCGGTCTCCAACCCAGGTATCCGGATCCGAACCGCCCGCTCACGCCCGCTTGGACCGGCGGCCTCGGCGACGGGGGCGGAGAAGCCGGAAACACCAGAGGATCTTTTTGGACAAGGGGTTTGCGCGGACGGGACCGGGGGGCCCGGTATCAGTCCAGATGGGTCGCGCCCGGCACCTCTCTGCTGAAAGCGGTAGTCATAGAGATTGCATTGACGTTCCGGGCGGCCATCATCTGGACGCTCATGTGGGCCGCCGTCGGTCTGGGTATTCTCTACGGCCTTCTCGGGCTGATCGCCCTGGCCGACTAGGCCAGGTCTCGCCTTCTCAATCAACTTGACCACTGCGCCTTCGTACGCCCACGGCTCTAACTTGCTCCCGTTGCTCGGGAGCCTGGGATGACCTCGTCTCCCACACTTCGAAAATGGGTCGTATTCGGGGCCGTCGCACCCGGCGTATTTATGACGTTGCTCGACGAGTTCGGCCTGAACCAGGCCGTTCCGGCCATCTCCGACCACTTCAACGCCACCATTCCCGAAGTGCAATGGGTCGTGCTTGGCTTCCTGTTAGCGACCGGCGCGCTGCTCCTGCCCGTCGGCAGGCTGGCCGATATCTTGGGACACCGGCGGATCTACCTGGTGGGGGTGATCATCTTCACCGCCGGTGCGTTGCTGGCCGGGTCCACTCCGACGCTGTCCGCGCTCATCGGGTTCAAAGTACTTCAGGGCGTCGGCGCCGCGATGGTGCAGGCCACCGCCGTCCCCATCATTACCGGCGCTTTCCCAACGTCTCAAAGGGGAAAAGCGCTGGGCATGTTCATGGGCGTTCTCGCCCTGGGCGCCATCGCCGGCCCTGTCCTCGGCGGCGCCGCGGTCACCCTGCTCGGGTGGCGGGCGATGCTCTATCTGGCCGGACCGGTCGGAGCCGTATCCATTGTCCTGGCCGTCCGGGTTCTGGGGATTTCCGACCCGGTCCGAGCGCAGCAAGACTCTGGGGACACCGATGGGGAAATAGACGATGAGGCAGACCGCCCCGAGAAAAGCCGGGGCTCGTTCGACTGGGCGGGTGCCGCACTATCGACCATCATCCTGGTCGTCTTGCTTTTGACCATCTCCAACGGCAACTCGCTGGGATGGATGTCGGGCGTGGTCATCGGCGGCTTCGTTGCCGTCGTTGCGTTGGTGGTTACTTTCGTGGTTTGGGAGTTGAGGGCGCCGGAGCCGATGCTGCCGCTGGAACTGTTCCGCAACCCCACGTTCGTAATTGGCCAGGCGGTCATGTTTTTAATCGTTTTGGGCAACTCCGGCATATTCTTCTTGCTGCCTTTTTACTTACAGGAAGTTGCCGGATTAACGCCTGTTCTATCCGGCCTCGTCGTATCGGGCGTTCCCATCGCGTTCCTCACCACCGGACCGCTCGCCGGGCACCTGTCCGACCGCATCAGCTGGCGATTCTTCATACCGATCGGCACAGCGCTCGGCCTGACATCGATGGTCATGCTCACCCGTCTGACGGTAGACAGCCCCATCTGGTGGTCGGCCGTTACCATGTTGCTAATGGGGTTCGGCATCGGGTTCATCTTCTCCCCCGCTCAGAACGCCATCTACGGCGTGGTCAAGCCGGACGGCCAGGGCGTTGTGACCGCGTTCATTAACATGGCCCGCAACACCGCCACTCTCAGCAGTGTAGCCGTGGGTACTGCGATAGTGACGGCGACCATGGGCGGCCTCGGCTTCGAGCCCAGCCTGGACGCGGTAAAGGACGTGGGAGACGCTGGGATCAAGGCCGCGTTCCTCCAGGGCATGACCCGCGCCTTTTTCATCGGTTCGCTAGTAGTCGCCGCCGGACTGGCAGTCACGCTGATACCGATCCGCGCGTCCCGGCGCATCCAGGTAAACGAAGACGAATCCTCGGCCTAGCGCCGATGGCACCGGGGCGCAGCCTCGATATCAGGCGGTAAACGCCGTTTCGAAGGCGCCGTACTGCTCGGCCCAGCGGCGGCACAGCGCCACCTCTTCGTCGCGGTGCTCGTAGCCGGTCGAGTCCGGCGTCGGGTTATCCAAATACCATGCGACCGTCTCGCCGACCCACTCTTCGATCGGCGTCGTCTTCATGTCGAAGTGACGCCTCGCCTTGTCTATTGAGGGTACGTACATGGGCAGGCGGGAGAAAAAGTCATACCACCAGCTATCCCACGGCAGGCTCGTCGCCCGTTCAGTCACCTCGCCCGGTATCGAGACCGTGTTCGGCTCGCGCCCGGCCGCGTCGGCGATGATCTCAATAAAGCGGCGCAGGTTGACGATGTCGCCGCTGGTGACGTTGTAGATCTCATTCATCGCTCTCGGCGAGTCCACAGCATCCACGAACGAGCCGCCCACGTCGTCCCTGAAACCTGGTCTGAATACACCGAGTCCCCCATCCCGAAGAATCATCTCCCGGCCATCGAGGATGCGTTGGAGATAAAACCAGAAGCGATCAGCTGGCTCATCTGGACCGAGCACTGAGGGAATGCGCATGACCACCCAGGGGAAGTCCGGCGTTTCGGAAAGCAGTCGCTCCATATGGCGCTTGCCATCCGCGTACGGGTCGCGGGTGGGGTCCAGCTCCCAGCTCACGGTCGTCAGGTCCAGCGACTCCTCGCGCAGGGGCACGTTGGCGGCCAGATTTACGAACTCGTCCTCCGATCTCGGACCCGGCCCCATACCCACAGTGCGCCAGTGGGTGGCGTGGCCGGGCCCTCCGTAGACGGAGGCGGTTGTTGACACGACGTACTTGCCCACACTGCCCCTGAACGCCTGCACGGCGGCGCGCACGTCAACCGGCGTGTAGGCGACATTGTCGATGACCGCGTCGAACCTCTTGCCCTTGAGCGCCTTTACGAACGCATCATGGTCGGTGCGGTCGCCGATGACGTGATCCACCTCGTCCCAGAACTCGGGCCTCACGTTCCCCCTGGAGTAGAGCGTGACGCTGTCGCCCCGTTCCAGAAAACGCCGCACGCTGATCTTGCCGAAATCCCTGGTGCCGCCGATGAAGAGTACGTTCATTGAAATCCTTTGTTGTCGGGTCGCCGGTTAACGCACCGCTGTACGTGCCAGTTGCTGTATTATGCGCGACGGCGAATACATAGACCCGCCCGGGAGCGCTTAGCGACATGTCCACTTACGGTGAGCAGACCTTCTGGATTTTGATAGCCACTTTCGCGCTGTCGATCGTCTACGAGTTGTATCGTGCCACGGTTAAGGCAAACGTCTCCGAGCACGACAACATGAAGGTCTTCGTCATGCAGCTGCCCTTCTACGTGGTCGGCTTCACGATGGCCGGAATATCCCTGATCGATGCTACCTGGGCCGCCTCGATCGTGTTCGCCGGGTTGATCCTCTTCATCGTTGGCTCGATCTTCTACTACAACCCAACGATCCAGATGGCTCGCAAGCCGGACCACGTCGATTGGTTCGAGGACCTCGTCTTCACCGGTCTCCTGTTTGTGGCGGCCTTCCTGATGGCTTACGAGCTGTTCGGCACCACGCTGACGCCGGCCGGCGGGTAACTCCCCAGTAGCCCCAGATCGGCCCCAACCGTGGCGACCGGGGCCTAGTCGAAGTTCATTCGTCGATGGTCGCCCAGCATACGGCGCTGGCGCGGTGTGGCCTGGGCCAGCATACCTTCGTCAAATTGGAACCGGTTCAGATACGGCGAGAAGCGCTGGGCGAACATTCGCTCGCCGCAGGCCACCTGGAGCAGGTATCGCTTCTCGTCGCTGCGGTTGGCCGTGCCCCGGTGCCAGACTTCGCTACGGTGGATAGTCGCATCACCGGCTTTGACCATCATTGACTGCTCGCCCTGCCCGTTCCATTCCGTGTCGCCGTTCGGTCCCCTGCCCGCCTTGTGGCTGCCGGGAATCACCTTGGTCGGGCCAAGCTCTTCGTAAAGATCGTCCAGGTAGAAGTGGACCGTCGTGATATAGACCGGCAGCCGCACCCGATTGTCCATGATGACGTCAGACGGCAATTCAAACGGCTGCCAGTCGGCGTGCAGTTGCTGGTCCGGTCTGCCGGGTCCGGTAATCCAGCTGGTCATGGCGATGGCGTGGCAGTCGGGCCCGTGCACCGCCTCCCAAAGCTCGATGATCTCCGGCTTATCCAGGTAGCGTAAAAAGAACGGGTCCTGGTTAAAGCAGCTGCTTATGTGCTTTTGGTAGAAGTCATCGCCGTCGATGGCGCTATCGCGGTCGTAGCCCTCTTTCGCCGGCGTCAGCGCCTCCATGTGGCTGCGTAGCTCCGCAATCTCCTCTGCATCCAGCAGATTGGGGAAATACACAATGCCGTCGCGCTCCAGTGCCTCCACCCTTCCGGCCAGGTCCGGGTAGGCGACCAGGTCCACGGTCTCGGTCATGCTTCCTCTCCTCATCCCCTGGCAGGCCTGTCGGCCGATATCGTTCGATCGGCAATATTACTCGAACCAGCCGGTAGACACCCGGACGGCGACGACGTCGGCCGTCGCCCGCTCCACGCCGCCGGACCGCAGGCTGCACACAAAATTGGTGCGCTTACCCGTTTGCTCGGTTATGTGGGCGCGTAGCTCGACCGTTTCGTCAATGGGCGTGGGGCTGAGGTAGCGAACGTTGAGGGTGCCGGTCGCGTACCAGATGGGAGCGCCCTCTCCTACCTGGCGGCCCTCGACCGTGTACGCATTGGCGATGGCCGTGCAGATGCAGTGGCAATCGATCAGCGAGGCTATCGTGCCGCCATAGAGAAAATGGGGTGGCCCGGCCATGAACATCGGGTCGGGGGTCCAGGAACAGACCGAATCGTCGCCATCCCAGCGGCTCTTTATCTGCAGGCCACGCTCGTTTAGAGACCCGCATCCCCAGCAGTGGTTGTTCTTAATCTGGCCTTGGAACGCCAATACTTTCACGCAAACACCAGCCTGGTAGGAATTTCTAACCCTTCTGAAAGGGTTAGCGGCTACGAAGATACAGCGGGGCGATTAGCTGATCCACCGGGACGAAGCCGTCGGTGAGCAAAATCTTCTCCCTCCCGATGAACCAGCGATCAAACACCGCAAGTGGCATAAAACGGCTCACCGGCGCCGCCCTGCCGATCGCGTCACTCGCACTGGCAAGGTCGGCAGGCGTAATCGCAAAATCGGTGCCAAGCACGACATAAGTGACATTGGAGCGTAGGTCATTCTCCCAGAGGTCATCGTCCCGCAGGACGTAAACGTGTATGAATGTCTGGGACAGCGTATGCACATAGGCCCGCAGGAATCGGCCGGTGTTGAGGTTGTCGACGATATTTACGATAAAAACGCCACCGGGTTTGAGCAGTTCCTTGACCCGCTCGTTGAACTCTTTCGTCGTCAGGTGATACGGGACGGAAAAGTCGTTGAACGCGTCCCCGACGATCATGTCGTAGACGCCGTCCGTCAGCTCCGGCATCTTCATCCGGGCGTCCACGTTGTACGAGACTATGGCCGTATCGCGGGGCAGCCACAGGTAGTCGTGCGCGACCTCTGTCACCGCGGGATCAATCTCAATGACCTGGATGTCCGAACCCGGATACGTCTCCTCGATCAGCCGGGGCATCGTGTACCCGCCGCCGCCGATGAACAGGGTCGTCAGCCGTTCGCTACGCCCGTGCTGAAGCGCCACGAAATCGGCGGTCACCTTTTCGTAGCCATAGACGAGGAACGTCGGGTCGTCTTTCGCCACGTAGCTGTGCAGTAGCTGGTCGAGCGTGAGCGTCCTGACCCGGTGCCCATCAATGTCCCGTTCCCGCACCTTGATGCAAAAGTAGTTGCTCTCGACCTGGCAGCTCGATTCGAGCCAGCCGAAGGCGTAGCTACCGGAACTCAAAATCACACCGATAACGATCGCCACCAGCGTTACGACGGCGGGAATTTTCAGCCGTATTTTCCAAAGGTCACCGAACGCCAGGGCCATTGCGAACAGGAAAATCGCCACGGCCAGCACTATGGGCCTGGTGCCGATCCACTGGATGAGCACAAACCCGGTAATGAACACCCCCAGTATCGAGCCGGCCGTCGAAACCGCGTAGAACTGCCCGACCACGTTGCCGGCCTTGGCGATGTCCGTCAGGTGAAGCTTGATGACCACCGGCGTCACCATCCCCAAAATCAAGCTGACCGGCAAGAACAACACCGCCGTCAACAGGACAATTCTGAGAACAATCGGGAGTCCGACTAAGCCGTCCGCCACCACGGCAATCAGGGGGAGGATGATGACAGTGAAAATCCCCGCGCCGAGCAGGATAAAGCCCAGCGTGGTGCGCGACGGGAACCGGTCCGCCGTGAGGCCACCAAGGAAATTGCCGATGCTGATGCCCGCCAGGACGACCCCGATAATGCTGGTCCAGGTAAAAAGGGAAACGCCGATGACCGGAGCCAGTATGCGTCCGGCGACTATCTCCAATATCAGGCCGCACGCACTGGCCGCGAACACGATCAGATACGGGACTGCCGCATCGAGTTTGGCCAGGTTGAATCTCATTTCAGGCTCAACGCCTTGTACGGCTGTCTGCCGCGGGTAGATTCGTGGCCCCACTGGCGGCGATGGGTGGCGGCAATGGGCGGCAGTGATGGGCGGCAGGGGTACGGCAACAGGCAAAGAGTGTACGTTACCCCGACACCCGTGACACATCTGTTGCGTCAGAGATCTCCAGAACATGGGCGCACACAGTGCGACATTAGGGACGGCCATCCTGGCCGCATGTAACTACGGATCACCATGTTAGAAGTGACTCAATCGCGTTGATGTGACATCCTATGACTCCCCGTCATCAGCTTCATGTCAGCAACGGAGAAGACAGACTGCACGGAGGAACTAACAATCGATGCCACACTTCACCAGAACCACCCTCGAAGAGGCCAAGCGTCTGACCGGCGGCAGCAAGAGGCAAAAGGCCCTGGCCGAATACATCGAAAGCATCGGGCGGCTGTCAAAGGGTGAGGCGGGCAAGGCTGTACCTTAGGGCGGAGAGACACTCTCCACCGTCCGCCGTCGGATAGGCGACGCGGCACGCATGACCGGCGCTGACGTCGAGATAAGACGCACGCACGACGGCGTTTATTACTGGTTAAAAGAGGGTCGCCGCAGAGGCCGACCGAGAACCCGCCCTATCTGATCGACTGCGAACAGTTGAAGCCCCCTGACCCGTCCGCTCAGACGGTCAGCACGTACTGGGTGATGACCCAGTAGAAGATTCCTGTGGCGACCACGACCAGGGCGTGGAAAAATTCATGATAACCGAAGTATGCCGGGACTAAATTGGGCCGTTTCATTCCGTAAATTAGCCCGCCTACCGAATAGGCGACCCCCGCCGACGCGACGCCCACCAGCACCTGCCACGGCTCCCCTATCACCAGTTTGGGAATCGCCGCTACCCCCACCCAGCCCATGCCCAGGTAAAGCGCCACTCGAACCCATCGGGGTGTCGCCGGGCGCAGCACCGTCATCGCCCATCCGAGGCCGCCCAATACCCAGATGACCGACAGGATCGGAATGCCCCAGGCGTTACCGAACAGTTTCAGACAAAACGGCGTGTACACGCCGGCGATAAAAACAAAGATAGTCGCGTGGTCGATCCGCCTGATCAGATGGCGGCGATCCGACACTTTAGGCCAGTAGTGGTACAGCGTGCTGGCGCCGAACAGCAGAATCACGCTGGCTCCGAATATCGACGCACCCACCCAGCCACGAGGCGAATCGGTAATAGTCACCAGGTACCAGACCGCCACGGGCGAGAGCGCCACCGCGACCAGGTGAAACACACCCCTGAGTACAGGGGGCCGGGTCGATTGCAGGGCCAAAGCGGCGGAAGGCGATGTCACGGGGTCACAAGGGCAAATACATTGGCTGTGGGAGCGGTGCCTCGCCACGGACCGGGAGGGGCCGGGAGGCATTCCGAAGCATACCAGACGAGTCCGATTTCGCGGCATTCTTGACCACCGGTCCAGGGGTCCATACACTCCGGCAAATCCAGCCCACAACCCAGAAAAACCCATGCACAGTCATCAAGCGAGGTCGCAATGAAAACGAAAGCCGCCATCCACGTCGAGACCGGCCAACCCCTGGTAGTCGATGATGTGGAAATTCCCGACCCCCGGCCCGATCAGGTCATCGTAAAACTGACCGCCACTGGTGTGTGTCACTCCCAGCTCCACCAGATCGCCGACCCGAGGACATTGACGCCAAACATCCTCGGCCACGAGGCCAGCGGCATCATTACCCACGTCGGGTCTGACGTAACCGACCTGACCGAGGGGGACAGGGCCATCGTCACTTGGGTGTCGAAGAAGCCGATGGTCGGCTTCCCTGCCTCGCCGAGTTCCAGGGTGACTTACAACGGTGAGCCAGTCAACCAGCAGCTCGTTTCGGCGTGGGCGGAGGACATTCTCGCCCTCGGCGACTACGTCGTCCGCATTGGCGACGACGACCCCGGCGACGTTAGCTGCATCGTCGGATGCGCGGTGCTCACCGGCGCGGGGGCGGTGATGAACACCGCGAGGGTGCAGCCCGGCGACACCGTCGCGGTGTTCGGTGTCGGTGGAGTAGGGCTGTCGGCGGTACAGATGGCGGCGCTGCTGGAGGCCAAGATGGTGATCGCAGTCGACCTCGACGACGGCAAACTCGAGTTCGCTCGCCAGTTCGGAGCGACCCACACGGTAAATGCGTCTGCCGGGGATCCGGTCGAGGCCATAATCGAACTCACCGGGGGCGGCGCCGACTTCGCATTCGACACGATCGGCGTTAGGGAGACGACCGAGCAGATACTCTCCGCCGTTCGAGAGGGCGGGCCGGGTTCGGACAATTCCGGGGGCACCGCCGTGCTGGTTGGCATTCCGGGACCGGAGATGACAATCGACCCGAACTTGCTGGTGCTGGGCCAGCGACAGTACCGGGGCAGCCTGGGCGCCGCCTACCCGGAACGCGACTTCGAGCTGTACCTGCGCTGGCACCGGGAGGGGAAATTCCCGCTGGAAAAGCTAATTACCAGGCGCTACACGCTGGGCCAGATAAACGAGGCGTGCGACGCACTGCGAGCGGGCGAGATACTGGGCCGCGCTATCGTGGAATTCTAGGGCCGGATCCGGCCGCCGGTTCGTACGGGCAGGTCAGGTCCGCCACGGCCGATCCGAAACCGCGTCGCTGCGGACACGCATTAGTGGTCGGGACGCCTGGTGCACACGCAAGATCGCCTTTAGAAAATCGATGGTCGTGCCTCGTGCCACGGCGTCGCCGCTTCGAAGGCCTTGCCGACTCTGAGCACCGTGGCCTCGTCAAACGGCTTGCCGATCACCTGCAGGCCGATAGGCAGATCATCGGCCGTCATGCCGCAGGGCACCGACAGCGCAGGCGTCCCAGCATGGCTGAACGGTGCCGTCAGTCTTACCGGGCCGGTCAGCCCCTCCATCACCTCTTCGGCGGATTTCGTGAACACGTCCGCGGCCCGAGGCGGCGCGCCTGATGACATCGTCGGGCACACCAGCACGTCGAAGCGAGTCAACGCCTCCAGCACCTGGTTGCGAAGCCTCTCGCGAAGCTGTAGCGCCTTGTAATACATAACGCCAGGGAGCAGGCTACCGGCCGTCACGGCGATCCTGACCATGTGCGTCAGCTCTTGCGCCCGGTGTCTGATGGTGTCGCGATTGGCCTGCCCGAACTCGACGTAGCACAGCGTCCAGTGAATCGGCCCGGCGTGCGCGACCATCGGTAACGCGACCTCATCAACCGAGGCTCCCAGTCCCTCCAACACCCGCGTCGACTCCGTGACGGCCGCCGCCACGTCCGCATCCACGAGTCCCGGGTCCATCAGCTCGGTAACCAGGCCGATACGCAGGCCCCTGACGCCCGCATCCAGGCCGTCGGTATAGTCGGGTACCGGCACGTCCGCCGCCCATTCATCGCGTGGGTCCGGCCCGGCAATCGCTCCCAGCACTAGGGCCGCGTCCTCCACCGTGCGTGTCATCGGCCCAATAGCGTCCATCGACCAACAGGCGGCCAGTGTCCCAGCCCTGCTCACCCGTCCGAATGTCGGCCGCAGTCCCACCACGCCGCAGTAGGCGGCGGGTATGCGAATCGAGCCGCCCGTATCGCCCCCCAGCGTCGCCCCGGCCAGTGCGGCGGCCGTGGCCACGCCAGAACCTGCGCTGGAGGAGCCGGGGCTGCGGTCGGGGTTCCATGGGTTTTTCGGGGTTCCGTAAGGGAACTCGATGGTCTCGGCGATGGCCAGCTCGGTCATGTTGAGTTTGCCCAGGATGATGGCACCGGCCTGCCTCAGGCGCGCCGTTACGGTGGCGTCGGTCTCTACCACTGCATCTCGCAATATCGCCGAGCCGCCCGTTGTGGGCCAGCCTCGTGCGTCGATCTGCTCTTTGACAGCCACCGGGACTCCGTGCAGCGGTCCCCTGCTATTTCCGCTTGCCAGTTCTCGTTCGCGTTCGGCCGCCTCGCCTAACGCTTCCTCTCGCCCCAGTAACGTGTATGAACCCAACTGCCCATCGAGCGCGTCCACTCGCTCGATGTAGGCGTTGACGGCCTCGGTGGGCGAGACTTTTTTGATGTTTATCCGCCGACCCAGAGCGGCTGCGGATAGTGTCCCTATTTCGTCGCCGTTCATGGCGACGCCCCTTTTACCGGCGGCCACACCCGTGGCATGGGCATGGGGTCGAGGTCGTTGAGGCCCGGCTCGTCAATGGCGTCCATCGCGGCTATTACGGCGTTCAGATGGTGCGCGACTTCGGTCAGCTCCGGCCCGGTCAGCACAATGTCGGAAGCTTTGGCCAGGGCCACAACTTCGTCGTTGGTGAGTTTGCTCATGGTTTCGGCCTCCCGGCCCTACTATATGCCTTGTTCGCGGCCCTCCCCCTGGGGTGTGCCGCCAGCCAAGAAACCGCCATCTACAACTATGGTTTGGCCGTTCACGTACGCCGACATGTCGGAGGCGAGAAACACTGCAACTTCTGCAATGTCGTTGGGTACCCCCATGCGACGGGCCGGGACCCAGGGCCTGGTCTCGTCCGCGTAATCGGCCGACTCTCCCCTCCCGGCCTCTTCTTCGTCCGAAAGTACCCTTGCGTCGATGTAGCCCGGCGCCACCGCGTTGCAGTTGATGCCGTGACCTGACAGCTCCCATGCCATACCCGCGGTCATGCGCGAGATCGCCGCCTTGATGGAGCCATATACGAGCTGGTTCGGCCACGATCGCAAACTCTGCACACTGCTCAAGCTGATGATCCGGCCGCCGTCTCCCTGCCGTATCATCGCCGACGACGCGAGCTGGGCGCACATGAAGTAGCCCTTGAAACCGTTGTCTATTTGAAAATCAAAGTCGGCCGCGGTCGTCTCAAGAAACGGTTTGTCGATGGGCGCGACGGCGTTGTTGACCATCACGTCAATCCGCCCATGCTCACCAAGAAACTCTTCGAACATTTTTTCGACTTGCGCCTCGTCACCAATGTCGGCCTGGTGCCAGGACGCGTGGCGGCCCTCGGCCTCTATCGAGCGCAGGGTGCGCTCTGCCGGGT
Organism: Dehalococcoidia bacterium; assembly: GCA_965250195.1. Lineage (GTDB taxonomy): Bacteria > Chloroflexota > Dehalococcoidia > Lucifugimonadales > UBA2962 > CAUZIR01. Next base: position 2,272,185 of record OZ252295.1, on the reverse strand, counting down.
CGTCCCTGGTCAGGTCGTTGATGCCCACGTCGGCCCCCTGGCGCGCCATTGCCAGGGCGATACCAGCACCAATGCCCCTACGAGAGCCTGTAATTAACACTTTCTTGCCGTTTAGCATCGTAAACTCCTGACGGTTTCTGCCCCCCTGTTTATGCCTCTGCACCGGGGGCGAGGCCTATGCTACACTCGGTTTCGGTCTGCTTCCAGCAGGCGCCGATACTCAGCTTCCGTCAGGCAGGTTTTCCCACATGTCTCCAGACCGACTAATTTACGCTCCCGTTCCGGGTGCGGACCGTCTCTTTACTCCCCAGTTCAATGACTACCTCGTCTCTCTGTGCGACCGGCTGACCGAGCGCGTTTACGAACTGCGAAATCGACGCGACGAGGTGCTTCGTGCGGCACTCGACGGCCGCCAGCCCACGCCGCTACCGCCCTCTGAGGCGACGGGAGAGTGGAGCGTCGACCCGGTGCCCGAAAACCTGCGGACACCGGGCATTGAGATTTCCGGTCCGTCGTCGATTGCGCCCATGCTCATTAACGCGCTCAACCCCGGCCGTGAGGGCATTCGGGCCGAGGGTGACCTGGACGACGACGAGGACTCGGGCGGCCACCAGCTCTCCGACACGGTTAACTCTGCGCTCAATCGGCTCGGGGCGGTGGAACGGACGCTCCACCACGTGGACAAGGCGCGGGGCAAGGAGTACAGCCTCAAGGACGGCGACCTGCCGTTTTTTATGCACCGCGAGCGCGGCCTGCACCTGGACGAGCCGGAGGTCACGGTGGATGGCAAGCCCATTCCCGCCGCGATACTGGGCACCGCGCTGACTTTGTTCCATTGTGGTCAGGCCCAAATAGCCCTGGGACAAGGGGTGTATTTCTACGTCCCCAAACTCGAATCCGCAGACGAGGCCGCCTGGTACCGCGACCTTTTCGACGCCTCCCGCGAACTGCTGGGCATCCCGGAGGGCGCGATAAAGGCCATCGCCCTAGTCGAGTCGCTGCCACTGGTGTTCCAGATGGAGGAGGTGCTTTACGCGCTGGGCCCGTACGCGGCCGGCCTGAACGCCGCAAGATGGGACCTGAAGGCAAGCATTTTCGAATACGTAATGGCCGACCCGGACTCGGTGTGGCCCGACCGTTTCGGTGTGGACATCAAGACCACTGAATTCATTGGCAATATTTTCCGAAGACTGGTCGCGATTTGCCTGAAGCACGACGCCGTGGCCATCGGCGGCATGGCCACTCCCCTGCCTTCGAAGGACCCGGAGGTCAACGAGGCGGCCGGGCAGTCGATCAGGGCGGACAAAGAGTGGGAGGCCCGGCAGGGCTTCCTGCGCGGCTGGGTGGCCCACATTTTCCACATGCAGGCGGCAGCCGAGCCGTTTAAGGAGTGGTATGCGACGGGCTGGCAGCCGACGCCGGAGATGAGGAACCCGGATAACTACCCGGCATCGATTGCCGTCCCTGAAGGTCCGGTGACAGTAGATGGCACCCGGCGAAACGCGCGCATGCTCATTGAGTACGTCGAGGGGTGGCTGGCAGGACGAGGCGCCAAGGGCATCGACAGCCTCGAGGGCAGGCCGGGGGTTCATCCCGCGCTCATGGAGGACCTGGCCACCGGCCGCATGTCCACCGCGCAGATCGCCCAGCGCATCATCCACGCGGTGGTCGACTCGGAAAGCGGAGAAAAACACGATTTTACGCTGGTCAAAGGCCTGCTCTCAGAGCAGTTCGACGACATTCTCCGGCTGCGCAAAGAGGCCGGCATTTTGGATGACGGCATGGAACAGCGCTACCGCGACGCCGTGCGGGTCTCGATGCGGTGGATTCACAACTACACGGAGATGAACTTCAGGAGCCTCGGCACCTACACCCGCACCGACCTGGCCCAGATTGCGGCTGCACCGGACGCCTTTTAATGCGTCTTGCGGCGAATCTCTCGATGCTGTTCGGTGAAGTCGACTTCCTCGACCGCTTCAAAGCGGCCGCGGACGCCGGGTTCAAGGCCGTCGAGTACCTTCTGCCTTATGACTACGAAACCTATGAGCTAGCAGAGAGGCTGGAGGAGAACCGGCTGACTCAGGCGCTGTTCAACATGCCGGTCGGCGACTGGAACGGCGGCGAGCGCGGCCTGGCCTGCCTGCCCGACAGGATCAGCGAGTTTCGAGAGGGCGTTGGTAGAGCGGCCGAGTACGCCACCGCCCTGGGCTGCGACCGGGTAAACGCCCTCGCGGGCCTGGTGCCAGATGGCGCGGACCCGGAGGAGCTAACTGCGACGCTGGTGGACAACCTGACCTACGCGGCTAACGAGCTAAAAAAGGTTGGCATCCATGCGATGACCGAGCCCATCAACGACAGGGTCGATATCCCCGGATTCTTCCTCACCTCGACTGCTCAGGCGCGTCAGATAATAGAGGCCACCGGCTCGAAAAACCTGTTCATCCAATACGACATCTACCACATGCAGATCATGGAGGGAGACCTGGCCCGCACCATTGAGGCCAACCTCGACCTGATCGACCACATCCAGCTAGCCGACAACCCCGGCAGGCACGAGCCCGGCACCGGCGAAATCAACTATCCATATATATTCGCTCGCCTCGACGCGCTCGGCTACGACGGCTATGTCGGGTGCGAGTACAGGCCCGCCGGTAACACTTCCGAAGGTCTTGCCTGGGCGGAGGAGTACCTCTCTTGATCGAGGCGTCAGGGCCTGGTGAGACGCCGGGCCCAATCGAGACACCGGGACTAAACGGGTCGCAAGAGATGAGCGGCTCCAACGACGTGCTGTTGGAGCGCATCCAGTCCAAAGTTCTGTGGCTGGCGGTCAATATCGTCCACCATGCGAACAACGTCAGACCCTCCAGTGACGGACTGAAGGTCGGCGGGCATCAGGCCTCCAGCGCCTCGCTGGCGACCGTCATGACGTCCCTGTACTTCGACTTCATGCGGGCCGGTGACCGGGTATCGGTCAAGCCGCACGCATCGCCGGTGTTTCACGCCATCCAGTACCTGCTTGGCAACCTCGACCGCGAGTACCTCGGTACGCTACGGGAGTACAAGGGCCTGCAGGCATACCCCAGCCGGACTAAAGACCCGGACCCCGTCGACTTTTCCACCGGCTCGGTGGGGCTGGGTGCGGTGGCTCCAAACTTCGCGTCGTTGGTAGACCGCTACACCCGCACCCATTCGGACCTCAAGGGCTGGAGACGAGGCGCTTCGGAACCCGGCCGTTACATAAGCCTGGTCGGCGATGCTGAGCTGGACGAGGGCTCGGTGTGGGAGGCCATCGCCGAGCCCGCCATGGCCGGGCTGGACAATGTCATCTGGGTCATCGACCTCAACCGCCAGAGCCTGGACAGGATTATTCCCGGCATTCGGGTTGGGGCCTGGGGCAACATGTTCGCGGCCAACGGCTGGACCGTGGTGAACGCCAAGTACGGGACGCGCCTCGAGGCTGCATACAGCTTGCCGAATGGCGAGCTGCTCCGCGACGCCATCGACGGCATGTCGAACGAGCTGTACCAGCGACTCCTGAGGGTGCCGCCCGACGAGTTGCGGGACTGGCTGCCACGCACTTCTAAGCACTCCAGAGATTTCAAGGAGTTCCTGGCCCAGTGGGACGACGCCGAGTTGCAGGCACTCGTGCGTAATCTGGGCGGCCACGACTTCTCTACCCTGCGCCAGGCGTTCGCGACGGCCGACGCGGCGCCCGGCCCGGCGGTGGTGTTCGCTTACACCCTGAAGGGCTGGATGCTGCCGAGCGTTGGCGATCCGCAGAACCACTCGGTCATTCTCAATGGCGAGCAGATGTCCCAGCTTCGCGAGGAGCTTGCCGTCGGTGACGACGAATGGCCCGTCATACCCCCCGAAAGCCCGGAAGGGGCGCTGCGCGATAAGGCCCGAACGAACCTGACCCCCGCGACCGAAACGAACTCGCCAGAGCTGCCAGTCGTCCCCACCGGGTTTGGGCGCTCTTACTCCGGTTCGATGTCGAGTCAGCAGATATTCGGACTCGTCCTTACCGACATTTCTCGGGGGGTGGACGGCATTACGGACCGGGTGGTCACCGTTAGCCCCGACGTCGCCAGTTCCACAAATCTGGGTGGCTGGATCAATAAAGCCGGCGTCTGGGCCGAGCGAGATCACGGACCTCTGCCAGAAGACGTCCAGAGGGCGCTTCGCTGGGAGGAGACCCCTCACGGCCAGCACATCGAGCTTGGTATTTCGGAAAACAACCTGTTCATGATGCTCGGCCAGCTCGGCCTCTCGCACGAGACGCTGGGCGAGACGCTGTTCCCCATCGGTACGCTCTACGACCCGTTCATTCGCCGCGGCCTGGACGCACTGTTTTATAGCGTCTACGCCGGCGGGCGATTCATCTTCGTCGGCACGCCGTCCGGGATCACGCTCGGCCCCGAGGGCGGAGCGCACCAGTCGGTGAACACGCCCGCCATCGGCATCGGCCTGCCGGAGGTCGTGTATTACGAGCCATGCTTTGGGGTCGAGGTGGAGTGGATTCTGATGCACGCCCTGGAGCAGATCAGGCGCAGGACAGAGTCGACGTACCTGCGACTGACGACCCTCAAGGTGGATCAGGGCCTGCTCAAGCTGCCCTCCGATCCCGAAAGGGTCGAGCGCGTGCGCCGGGGTGTCATTGCGGGCGCTTACCGGCTGATTGATCGCTCAGGGCTTTCCGGGTACGACCCGGCGGAGAACGTCGTCCACGTCTTCGCCTGCGGGGCGGTGCTGCCGGAGGCGATCAAGGCGAGCGAGAGCCTGTTAAGAGAAGGCGTGCACGCCAACGTCATCAACGTGACCGGTCCGGGGCCGCTTTACAAGAAATACCAGGCGATGGTGACGGCCGCTGCGCACGGTGAACACGACGACGTCAACGACCGGTTCTGGAATGAACTGGTCGCACCCTCCGAGCGGAGTGCACCTATTGTCACTGTGCTAGACGGGCACCCGCAGGCGCTGGCCTGGCTGGGCGGCGTGCTCAACGAGCGAGCGTACCCGCTGGGCGTCACCGGATTCGGGCAGTCGGGCGGGCCGTCGGACCTATACCGCGAGTATGGCATCGACGCCGACTCGATAGCCGCCGCGTGTTTCGGGGCTCTTGAAGTTTAGGGAGATCTAGGGGGCTAGAGGGCCGAAAAGGCCGTCCAACTCGACCCCGTCGGCCAGACCTGGGCGGGCGAGGTAGAAAGACTCCTGGCGGAAGGCGTCGTCCTCGATGTATTTGGCGAGCTCCTGGGCATCCTCCTGGGACCGGTAAGTCCGCAGACCCTGAATTTTCACCTGCTTGTGCTCTTTGATGTCGATCAACACGTTGGGCTCCCCTTCGGGCCCATCGACCTTAAAGTCAAACTTTTTGGCTACGTCCCTCGGAATGGCCGGGTAAAACAGGCGCGTCGGCTCACCCGATTCGGCCTCGCAGCGGTCATAGGCCGCCACGGTGAGTTTGTGAATGGCGATGTGGTCGACGTGGTGCGAGATGCCGGTGGGCCCGAAGGTGATCACGGCGTGTGGCCGGACGTCCCGCATCACGGCCAGAATCTTTCCGGCTGCCTCTTGCTCGTCGGCCGACGCGAGTTCCTGGTCTCCATAGCCAAGCATCGTGGGTGGCTGTGCACCGTACATCTTGAGCACCGTGCGAAGCTCGCGCTCACGAACCTTTGCCAGGTCTTTTCTTAACACGGTGAGGTCGCCGGTGCCGAGCGTACCCAGCTCGCCGCCGGTCCCGGTCACCACATGGACTGTGGCCCCGAGACCTGTGTACTTGGTGAACGTCGCGGCACAGGACGAGGTCTCGTCGTCAGGGTGGGCGAACACGCCCAGGATGGTCTTGTCGTGGAAAGGTAAGGTCAACGAGTCTAAGCCCTCCGCCCCGGTACGAGGGGCCGGACACGATTATACCCGTGTCACGGTAGCGCAGCGGACCATGCGAGGGCACAGAAAGAGCTATCGGTAACCACAGATAATTGATAGAGAATATCGGCATCCCCATACTCGCTTTCCTCTTGGGCGCCTTGCCCACCGCCTACCTGGCCGGTCGGGTCGCGGGAGGAATGGACATCCGCACCGTCGGTTCCGGCAATGCGGGCGCCCTCAATACGTACCGTTCCCTTGGTCGCAAAGCGGGAATAATCGTCATGGCGGTGGACACTTCGAAAGGGGCGCTCGCCCTGGCCATAGGCATGGCGGTGGGCGCCTCAGACTTGGCGATGTACGTCGCGGCGGCACTCGCGGTGATGGGTCACAATTTCTCGCCTTTCACAGGCCTGAGAGGGGGTACGGGGGGCGCCACCGTCCTAGGGATCTCCCTGCTCATGGTGTGGCACGTGACGTTGATCTCAATAGCAATCGGGCTACTCGTTTTCCTGGTCCGTCGCAACTCTCTACTGGCCCTGACCGTCATATTCGTAGCACTAAACGTGCTGACGGCGGCCACGGGCCAGTCGGCGGGGACTATCGTCACCTGCCTGGTCCTGTCCGCAGTGGTGATCGGGACTCAGTTGCTGCGCACGTACACGAACCTGGTGCCGGCCATAAAACGGGGTGACTGGAGGCATTCGCTGGAACACGAGTAGCCGGGTTTTTAGTAAACTGAACCGTCAAATTTCCATCCCCCCGACCCGCGAAGAGGACCCGCGAATATATATGTTCCACAGAGCCAGATTCTTCGTCACCAATTCCCTGTTCGTAGGGACGGCTGTACTCGCGGTGGCCGCATTTGCGGCGGCCTGCGCAACCGATGACACTCCGAGCCAGAGCACCAGCCCTTTCCCTAGCCCCATCCCCAGTCCAATCCCAACCGAAGCCTCAGGAGACACCAACATCGTGCCTAACGAAGAACCGTCGGGGTCCGAGTCGACCATCGACCCGTCCAAGTCCTACACCGCCACTTTCACGATGGAGGGCGGCGCACAGTTCGTCGTCGAGCTGTACGCCGACAAGGTACCGATTACAGTTAACAGCTTCGTGTCTCTCGCCCGCAGCGGGTACTTTGACGGCACCACCTTTCACCGGGTTATCTCGGGCTTCATGTCCCAGGCTGGCGATCCCACCGGCACCGGCACCGGCGGCCCCGGATACAATTTCGAAAACGAGTTCCACCCGGACCTGCGTCACGATTCGCCCGGTATCCTCTCCATGGCCAACGCGGGCATACGCAACGGCCAGGCCACCAACGGCAGCCAGTTCTTCATCACCCACGTACCGACGCCCAACCTGGACGGTCTGTTGCCTGACGGTTCTCCAAAGGACTGCAGCGCCTTCGGACAGTCTTGCCACGCGGTCTTCGGCAAAGTTACGTCGGGGTTGGACGTAGTGACCGGCATGACACCTCGAGACCCCCAACGGGCGACCACTTCAGGCGACGGCATCGTCTCGGTCGTGATAACCGAGGAATAAAAAAAGAGGGCCCTCGCGACCGCGAGGACCCTCTTCGCCACAGACGCTATCGGATCCGGTTAGCCGGCGCCAGGAGCGGCCTCCCCGGTAGGAGCAGGCGGCTTCAGCAGGAAGCTGTAGACGCGCCCGCCGGTGCCGATCCAGTTACTGACGCCCAGCGTCGCCTCTTCAAACAGAGGCTTGCTATCCACCCGGACGCTCGTGGACGGGCGTTTGGTGCGAACGGCCACCCTGCCCTGCTCGAAGACGAACGTGATGCCGTCCAACCCCGGTACACCCAGCTCCCGGCCGGAAACCCTGTCCCTGCTGAGCAGGTGAGCCAGCGGACCCCGGCTGAGGGCGGAGAAATCGACCAGGCGCTTCTGCCGGTCGTCGTAAAGGTAGCCGACCGGAGCCGCCGCAAGCAACCACCGGGCCCCGGCCCATGCCAGTCCCAGTGCCACCAGGGCGGGGAACGTTAGTACCCACCATGGGAACGACGAGGACTCCTCCACCGGGGTCGCGTCGGGGACGTCCACTTTTGCCTGCTCGGGCACCGGCGCTATTGGAGGCGCTGGGACGCTGATGACGACCGACCCGGCCGTATGCACGACCGACCGACCGACGTACTCGAGGTCGAGGCGGAGCGTCAGCGCCGAGTTGCCGGGCTCGGCCACAGTCGCGTACACGTCGAAGGTCCAGCCCTGTCCCGCCGACGAGATCGCTCGGGGAACGACCTCAGCGACCTGACCGTCAGACGCCGTGCCCGAGAATTCCCAGCGGATCGCCGAGGGCGATACCGGGTAGGGCTGTCCGTCCACGTTCACCGAGGCCGTCGCCACCAGCGTCCTCTCACCGGCAACCAGATCTGACTCCAACACCGGAGTTACGTCGAGCGTGGGGAACGGCTGAGCCTTGATCGAGTACTGTGAGGTGACCCGGTAAGAGGCACCCGGCCACACGAGTTCGAGCACGACCGCGTAGTCTCCGTGCTCAAGAAGCGGGGCTGCCGAAGCCGAGAAGTACAGGTCCCCGGCGACGGCGTCGGGTGTTACCCCGTCGTCCCGCAGCAGGTAAGTCAGGGTTCTCCCGCTGGGAGACGTTACGTGAGCGAACAGTTCTGGCCCGTCGGCGACCGAGTCGACCGGTCCAACCTGCGCGACTCTCGCCACAAGTTCAACCGGCTTTCCGAGAGGCACCGGTCCCCCGGACTCAAGCTCCAGGGTCAGGCCGTTGGACTGGCCGCCCAATACCGTTATCAACCCGTCGAGACCACCCGCCTCCAGGCGCCAGGCTCCGGCGGACGGCTCCCGAACGGTCCAGGCCACAACGAACGGAGATATCACCACGTTGGAGCCCGTGCGATCGGCGTCCAGTCCATCGGGATCGACCAGGCGAACCGAGCCGCGGGCATTGTCTTTAAAGACCACTACCTGCAAATCGACTGAGCCCGGCACCACATTGACCGGCAACGACAGCACCTCACCGTTGGCGAGTCGAGATTCACCCAGCGCGTCCAGGCCGGCTCCCGCCTGAGACAGAAGGTTTCCGGCGACGGCCGTCAGGGACAGGGGAGCGGTCGCATCAATTACCGACCCGCCACCGACGTCCGCCAGTCTCCGGGCAAACAGGGCCGCATCGGCATCATTTTCGGAAGTCAAAGCCACATCGAGCCGGAATCCCTGCTCCGTCAATCGGCCGACCAGGGGGGTGAGGCGGGGAACCAAGGCCACGAAGTCGTTTTCGCTTTCGCCGCCCAATACGACGAGCACCCGGCTGCCGGGACCGGCGCGCTCCAGGCCGAGCAGCGTGCTGGCCTCGGCGACCGCCTCGAACAGGCCCTCGCCAGCTACCGAACCGGCCGTAAGCTCGGCCGCGATGCCGGCGAGCATGTCAAAGAAGGCGGGGTCTCGTGAGTTGAGCGGCCCAAAAACCTGTGAGGACCGCTCTGAGTCGATGAAGGCGATGGGACGGTCGGAGTCGAGCGCGGCGACGAGCGCAATCAACGAACGCGTCATCTCCACACTGCCGTCTGCCTGTCGTATACCCGTACCGTCGGCGACGACCACCGTGATCGCGTCGCCGGAGTCGGGTGCGGCGGCGAGCGCGGGCTTTGCCGCCGAAAGACCGACGGCGACCGCCACGACCATTACAACCGAAACCGCTACCAGCGTTCTGGGAGCCATACACGTCCTCCTCATGACATGGCTTGGCGCCGAAACCACCCATAAACACTGGACCAGATGTTCCGGAGCATTCCAATATTAGTAAAAACAGTGCCCGTCGGGCACCCTATATAGGATGTCGTTTCCACTGAGTTTCAGGCCGGCTGAATATAGTCCGCAGACGCATTAACGGGCGTGAGCGGCCATATAATCGGTCTATGGACGCGACGAGATGGCGAACCGCCGTTGCCGTGACCGCAGTCGTAGCGGCCGCATCGCTGACTAGTTGCGGCGGAGATACCGAGCGTGTGCTCGGGCGTCTGATCGACGTGCAAAGCTCCGGGCTGCTGGCCCTCGATTCAATAGAGATAGTCGACGAAGAGGGCCGCCACTGGGTGCTAGGAGGCCCCGGCGACTTCGGGCATCTCACCCCGTCTCACCTGCGTCAGCACATGGTGCTGGGCGAGCAGGTGGAGGTTACCTTCCACCGGGCCGGCGGCAGGCTGGTGATCGACCGCCTCAGGGACTTTCCCTAGTTAACCGGTCCCGTTGTCGGGACCGGTGGAATCGCCACTGGGTCGGGCAGGGTCGGCTCGTCTGCGGCGCCTGATTGACAGTGCGATGTAAGCTCCACCGCCCGCTAGAGCCGCTAGAACCACGAGGAATGCCACCGTACCCGCCAGGGCGCCGCCGGTGGACGCACGATCTATGACCGCAAGGGGGACGCTGATCTCCAGTTCCCGGCCGTCGATGCGCAGGTTCACCCTTACCGTCCATTCCCCCGCCCTCATCACGAGTATGTTGGCCTTGTACTGGGTCGGTTGATCCGGGGAGTTCAGTGCCAGCGACTGGTAGGTGGGAACGCCCTCCTCGTCGTCGACGACGATAAGCACGATCGCGTTCGTCACCGCCGAGCCGTCGGATATGAACTCCGGGGTGACGACGAAATGCACTGTACCGGCTGCGGGCACAGCGGGGATCATCTGCACGGTCACCGAGTACGGGTCCTGGTCCAGCCGGTAGATGCCCAGGGTCAATTCGTCGGCCGGCACCCCTTGTCGCGGCTCTGGGGCCACCGCTTCGGGCGACTGGGCGCTCGCTATCGGTGCGACGGCGAGTAGTGCCGTCACGAGCGCGGTGGACAGGGCTACCACGACCCGACCCGCAACGGCCGTCGGGCGAAGGCTCGCGGTCACGTGTACCCGACTAGGGACCAAGCACCGCTCGTAACGCGTCGGCCAGCTCGTACTCGTTGACGAAGCCCTCGAACTTCGCCGCCACCCGCCCATCGCCGTCCAGCACGAACGTGTACGGCTCGGTCAGCAGCCCCCACTCCGCCATCTGCGGCACCAGGCGGGCGCGGGACAGGTCGGTGAGCTTGTCCGGGCTGTCGTAGACCTCGATGTGGATGAAGTTGACCTGCCCGGAATAACTGTCCTTGAGCGCCGTTATCACCTCCACCTGCGGGCCGCACGTCGCGGTCTGGCAAAAAGCGGGAGTCGCGAACGAAACGATTGAGGGCAGTCCGCTGTCGAGCGCCTCGGCCACGGTCATTCGGTACAGGTCCGGGTCCGGCACCTCGGAGCTGGTAATCGTCGCCAGCTCGGCGGGGTCTTCGGGGTCGGTAAAATTGGCGCTGGTCTTGTTGCGGCTGGCCGGTGGTCTGACTCCGAGCGCCAGCGCTGAGCCGGCAGTGGCCACCGAAAGCTGGGCGCGTCCAACGCCGATGACGCCGCCAGGTAAGAATACTCTCACCTCCATGTCCCAGTCACCGGCCCGCTCGAAGTCAACGGTTGCCGAGTAGACGCCACCGGGACCCACCGGCCAGGGTCTGAAAACAGCGTTCACCACCGTGGGCTGGCCCCCGCCGCCGCCTAAAAACACTAGCTGTGCGGCGGCGGTGGGCAACTTGATCGGCCCGTCAAGCCCGATCAGGGCGAAGGCCAACCGGTTGCCCGGACCCACCGCCAGGTCGGAAACGGCGATGACCAGCTGTAGGTTTTGCACTTGGGGCGCCTGGGCGGTCTCGGTAGATACTGGCGTGGGGGAAACAGAAGTGTTGCCAACCACAGTCAGGCTGCCTGGGGGCGTCTCGGTTGCTGCACCGGACGAACAGGCGGCAAGGGCGGCGACGGCCGCCAGAACGGCGACGCCAATGACGCCGGCAAGCCGATTTTTCAAAACGCCGCTCGCACATATGCGCGTAAGAAAATTTCGCGTCATGGTCGTTCCCAACTTCGCCACCTCGCCCGATCACCTGCTGGCAATCGCCTCCTGGCCCCATCACCAGATCGTTATTTTAACCGGTCGGGCAGAAAAACCCCCAGCATGTTGTGGTCGGGGTTGCCTTGAGCCCCATCCTATGGTACGTTTTGCGCGCTGGTGCCCACCCTTACCGCCTTTCTCTAAGGGACCCATCGGTATGACACTGGCTCCTCCTCGTGGCCCCCAGTGTTTACGCACCGGGGGCTCTTTCTTCCTCTTTCTGGTTCGTGCCCACTCTGGCTACGGCATCATTGGGCCGTCCATCCCCCATCAATGACGAGGTTTGAGCCGGTAACAAACGCGGCCAGGTCCGAACTCAACCACAGCACGGCGTCCGCCACTTCCTCCGGGCGGGCGACGCGTCCCACCGGGTGCAACTCCCTCGCCCTCTCGTGAAATGAGTCGCCTTCCGCGGCCTCGGCTGCGCGGTCATACATCGGGGTTTTCACTCCCGCCGGGCATATGGCGTTAATACGTACGCCCTGGTCCGCGTAGATGAGGGAGGCGCTCTTGGTCAGCCCGATCACGGCGTGCTTGGAGGTGTCGTATGCGCCGGTGGCGGTGGCAACGAGCCCGGCGATGGAGGACATGGTCACGATCACGCCCTTCGACGGACCGATCGGCTCCTGGTCGAGCATCTGGGTGAGCTGGTACTTCATGCATAGCCACACGCCCTTGACGTTCACGTCGATCACTCGGTGCCACGAATCTTCGGGGTATTCGTGCAGCGCCATGGCCCTGTCGCCGATGATCCCGGCGTTGTTGAAGCCGAAATCGAGCCGCCCGTATGCGCTCACCGTGGCGTCGATCATGGCCTTTACCTCGCTCGCGACGGACACGTCGGCACGGACGAATATCGCCTCTTCGCCCTCATCGCGTATCTTGCGGACCACCGCATCGCCTCGCTCGGCGTTGGTGCCGTTCACCACGACTCTCGCACCGTCACGGGCGTAAGCGATGGCCGCCGCCTCTCCGATGCCCGCGGTGGCGCCGGTCACCAGTGCGACACGACCGGCAAAACGGCCTGTTTGTTTGGTGGTCATTAGCGGGCCGTCCAGCCGCCGTCGACCGGCACCGCCACGCCCACCACGAACGAGGAGTGGTCGGAGAGCAGCCAGGCCACCGCGTCGAACATCTCGGAGGCCTCGGCGAACCGACCGATTGGATGCATGGCCGCCCAGGTCGGGACAATTTCCGGTTCGTCGGCCATGAACCGGTCGAGCATCGGCGTCTTGGTCACGGCCGGATTGATGGCGTTAATGCGGATGCCCTTGTCCGCGTACTCGATCCCTGCCTGCCTGGTCAGACCGATCATGCCGTGCTTGGAGGCGTTGTAGGCGGGAGAGCCCCCGCCGACCATGCCCGCAATTGAGGCCACGTTGACTATCGCGCCCCTGTTGGGACCCACCCGTGGCTGGCTCATCATCTGGGCCAGTTCGTGCTTCATGCACAGGAAGGTGCCGGTGAGATTCAGGGCCATAGTCGCGTCCCACACGTCTTCGGGGTAGGTGTGGGTTACTGGGCCCCAACCCTCGTGCCCGGCGTTGTTGCAGGCAAGGTCCAGGCGGCCGTAGGTCGATACGGCGGCTTCAATGAGGCCCTGTACTTGAGTCGCTCCGGTGACGTCCGCGGCCACGAAGATTGCCTCGCCCCCGTCCGCTTTGATTTCATCGACCACGGAGTTGCCATTGGAGACGTTGGTGCCGTTGACCACCACCCGGCAGCCCTGACCCGCAAGGCCGATGGCAACGGCCTTGCCGATGCCCGCCGTGGAGCCGGTCACAAGCGCTATCTTGCCAGCCAGTTCGGGGTAGGTGCTAACTGTCATTGGACCCACTTTAACCGAGCAGGCCGCGCCGCATAAGGGCGTTGCGATGGGCCAGGTACCAAGGTAAAGCCGAAGTGGCCGAGCGGGCGACATGTGGGCCCGGCAGGGATCGAACCTGCGACCAATCGGTTATGAGCCGACCGCTCTGACCACTGAGCTACGGGCCCGCGCTCACACCGTAGCACAGGCCCCATAAGCGCCTGTAAGGTAGAGGACGATCGCCGAAAGTGGGAGGCGAAGCAAAATCGCGATCGGCGACGCATGGACTGGCTAATTGCCGGTATTTTCATCGTATTCGCGGGCGCAGAGATCGCCGCTGCTGTTGTCGGTGTAGTTCTGTTGGACTAACCCAAGGGCGTTGCGTACTCCATCAGTCCGCAGGTGACCGGCTCCCTGACTGAGATTCGGGCCCAGCTTGACGAAGGTACCCTGAAGGGCGTGCGGCGACTTAGTCGGTAACTATCGACTCTGCAATGATCTCCGAGACCTCAGCCTCTCTGAATGTGGAGTGGTCTAGTTGGAGGCGTGTAGCCCTGTGAAGCACTCCGCCTTCCAGCCAACAATTAATTGAATTTGAGACTCGTTTCAGAGTTTGGCGGGTTAAAGGGTCCAAAACCGATCCTCGATAACCAATGGTGTTGCCAGAGCTGTCGATGCCGTCAATGGCTTTGACCCTCAATGAGCGTAAAATCTGGCGACGAAAACTGCCCCATTTTGTCGGGTGAACATAGGATGGATCAATTTCGATGTTGAAGCCCTTCGAACCGGAGAAATATAGTCGAGCGGAACCTTCCCGCGTCTCCTTCACCACCCAATCCCAAACCCTCACGGTCGCCTTCAGGGCGTCCTCAATTCTTTCTGGGTAGGCGAGTTCCGGCGGACCATCGATATCAAGCACCAACGGGCCCCGAACCAAGTCGCCATTCCGACCCACTACTAACGCCACAGACCTGTGAATGTTGATGCCGCCCCAGCGGTCCCACCATTGGCCCATTTCAGTCAGCGGCGAGAATCTGGCAAGCGGCTCACCGGTCTGAGCCTCCCTCGAATAATGGTATTTGCCCAATTTCTCTTCAGAGGGGGGGTCGTTGTGGGCTAGCTCCGCCTGGAGAGCGCTCGATACCACCTCGTCCGGCAACCACCAAAGCTCCTTTTGAATGTCCCAATGCGGGTCCACCGGCCAACCTTATAGGCAATGCATTACGTGGCCAGTTGCCGCGGCCGGGGGCTATTCGTACCTAATTAGCTGCACCTGCGGGTATTTTTTTGGCCGCTCGAAACTGCGGGAAATAGCAGTGACTCTCCCCACACAGACGCCTGATCAATAACGAACTAATCTTCCCATCCCTCAGAATCTAATCATCTTTTCGCCATTTCAACTTTGAATACATTGATGATTTTCCCTTCGGACGGATTCGCGGCGAAGCTGACATTCTGCGGCAATTTGCCCGCATCATGCCTTCGTGATCTCGACCCTCGCCGATAAAAAAGCCCTGTCTGGCTTTCCAGACAGGGCTTGCGCTCGTCGCGGCGAGTCGACGCGGTTTCAGTCTTGTTCGCTCAATCTCGATGCGTAGTAAACGAATAGTGCCGCCAGCGGGCCACCAAGGAACAAAATCCCGAAAATGTTCAGGACGACATCCTGCGAGACCTCGCGGATCAGGTACGACAGCAGCGTTGACCCGATAACCGCCGCCAACGCTACGGCGAAACCCAGTCCGTCGACTTCGGGGAGGTATTTTTTTCAACCGGACCTCGTTTCCAGTTAGTGACTTGACGAACCGGTATTCCCAGAATCTACCATTGATACGCGGTCATGCAAAACGGCGTCTCGAGTTGCGACCAGCGATTGAAGATGGCGACCGGACGAATTTGACTCGCATAGCGGTGTGCCATACGGTCAGCCGATGCCGATAATTACTGCCGTGGCCGCCTAGTTACCGGTGGCCGTTTCCGCGAAAATCAGGTCCGCCATGGAGCGCGGGTCGTGGATACGCCGCATGTTCGAGGAGGGCATCGCCCTCAAGGCGCGCCTCGGGGCCGAGAATGTATTCGACCTCTCGCTCGGCAACCCGGTAATGGAGCCGCCCCCAGAGTTTCTTGACGGACTACGACGTATTGCCGAAAGCCCGGAGCCCGGCAAGCACCGCTATATGCCCAATGCCGGCTACCCCGAGACCCGTTCCGCCGTCGCCGACGGGCTCGCAACCGAGACCGGCCTGGCCTTCACAGGCGACGAGGTGGTCATGACTTGCGGGGCGGGCGGGGCCCTCAACGTCGTGATGAAGGCGCTCCTGGACCCCGGCGACGAGGTCGTCATCTTCGCCCCATATTTCGTGGAGTATTTTTTCTACGCCGATAACCACGGCGGCGTCTGCAAGGTGGTTCAGGCCGATAGTGGCTTTCTGCCGGACATGGATTCGCTGGAGTCAGCATTTAGCGAACGGACCAGAATGGTCCTGGTCAACTCCCCGAACAACCCGACGGGCGTCCTCTACACCCGCCAGGTCATCGACCGCATCGCCGGCGCAATCCGGTCAGCCGAGAGCCGCCACGGCCGGGAGATCTTCCTCGTAAGCGACGAGCCCTATCGGCGCATCCTTTACGACGGCCTCCAGTACCCCGACGTGTTCTCGTCGCACCAGCGCAGCATTGTCGCCACGTCCCACTCGAAAGACCTCGGCCTGCCAGGCGAACGGATCGGCTATATCGCCGTCAATCCTAAGTACGAAGATCGTGGCGAGTTGGTCGATGGGCTGGTTTTCTGCAATCGGACTCTCGGCTTCGTAAACGCCCCAGCTCTGATGCAGAGGCTCGTCGCCGGGCTGCAGGGTGCGACGGTGGACGTCGCGGCCTACCAGTCCAAGCGCGACTTCATGTGGGGCGAGTTGACCGGCCTCGGGTATGAGGTGGTCAAACCCGACGGTGCGTTCTATCTGTTCCCAAGGGCGCCCATCGCAGACGACATCCGGTTCGCCGACGAGCTGCGGAGCCACGGCGTGCTCGTCGTGCCTGGTCGGGGCTTCGGCGCCGAAGGGCATTTCCGCATCTCTTACTGTGTGGATGACAGGACGCTCCGAGGCTCAATCCCCGGCTTTAAAGCGGCTCTTTTAGCCCACTCCCGGTGACGGGCACCAGTACGCTGTCTCCTTCGCCGATAGCGCCGTCTTTGACCAGTTGTTCGAGCCCCGCGAACGCCGCGGCGGAAGTTGACTCGGCGTAGACGCCCTCCCGTTCGGCCAGCGCCGAGCGCCAGCGCGCTATCTCCTCGTCGTCGACGGCCACGGCGGTGCCGTAGGTCCCTTGCACAGCCGCCAGTATCTGGCCCATTCGCGGCGGGTCGGCGGACGCTATCCCGCCCGCAATGGTGAAAGCACCGGGCTCCTGCGACCAGCTTTCACCCCTGATCGCCGCCACTATCGGCTTCGCGGCCCTCGCCTGCACGGCGTGCAGCGTGGGCAGCCGTGTTATCCGCCCGGCCACCTTCAGTTCGATCAGCGCCAGATGGGTGGCGATGAATAGCGACCCGTTACCCACCGGGACCACGATGTGCCCGGGGAGCGAACCCCCTAACTGGTCGATCACTTCGTAAGCGAACGATTTCGTGCCCTCGATGAAGTAAGGGCTCAGGTTGTGCGTTGCATACGCCAAACCCGACTCCGCCACGAACGCTTCCGCCGCCTCGGTCGCCCGCTCGCGCGCCCCCGGCACCCTGTGGACGGTCGCTCCGTAGAAGGTGATCTGGGCGACCTTGCCGGCCGGTGCCGACTCCGGCACGAACACGTGCGCCGCCATGTTGGCCCTGGCGGCATGGGCTGCCGAAGAGGCCCCGGCGTTGCCCGAGGAATCCTCCACGAACGCCGTCTCACCGTGCTCCCGAAGCGCACCGAGCATTACCGACATGCCCCGGTCCTTGAACGAACCCGTCGGGTTGGATGACTCCAGTTTTGCGCTCAATTCCCCCAGGCCCAGTTCGGACGAGAGTTCGGACAGAACTATGAGCGGTGTGTCCCCTCCACCCAGGGAGATCACCGAGCCCGGTGTCTTGAGAGGCAAAGGCGCGCCGGACTTGGAAATTATCGAGGGGCCGGACTGCCCGTAATTGACGACGAGGGGGGCGTCGCAATCCGGGCAGCGCAGCACACGGGGACCGGGGTCGACTTCGAGGTGACAGACGGTGCAGCGAAAGACGAATGAACTCACAACGCGATCAGGTTACCAGCGCCCATCCCTAACGCCGGTGAAAAGGGCGATGCAAGAGAGAAGAACCGGGCGGGCAAATTGACAGCGCACGGGCCCGTCCCTACCATCGCCAGCCTATCCCCCAACCACACCGTAGGGTCGGCCATATGGCGACGGAGAGCATGACAAAAACCCTCAGGCCCGATGACCAAGATTCGGTAGTGCTGATCGGCGACGGCGAGCCGCGCAATGCCGCCGACCAGCTTCGCCGCCTGAACGAGATCGCGACCACCACCGGGTTCGAAGACGACGACTTTTCCCTCGGCGGTTCCGTTGGCCGCTTGGAACGCGCGATGGCTGATCAGCTGGGCAAGGAACGGGCTATCTTCATGCCCACCGGGACTCTGGCCAACCATCTCGCCATCCGTGCTCACTGCAGCGCCGGGGGCCGCACGGGTGGCAGGGCGGCCGTGCAGGAACAGAGCCACCTGTTCAACGACACCGGTGACTCGTTGCAGCGCCTTAGCGGGATAAACCTCATACCACTCGCCACCGGCCGAGTCCACTTCACCGCAGCGGAGCTAAAAGAGGCTTTCGAAACCTCTGTCACCGGGCGAGTGATGAACCCGATTTCGGCAGTGATGGTGGAAACGCCTGTGCGCCGCAAGTCCGGGCAGGTCGTTCCCTGGGACAAGGTGGTGGCGATCAGCGAAACGGCTCGAGAACTCAGCATCCAGAGCCACCTGGACGGCGCCCGTCTGTTCATGGTCGCCGCCGCGACAGGACACGATGTGCGGGAGTACGCCGGTCTCTTCGACTCGGTGTATGTCTCGCTCTACAAGTTCCTCGGCGCGCCATTTGGCGGGGTGCTGGCAGGTGACGACGAATTTATAGAGGGCATGTACCACGACCGGCGCATGTTCGGCGGCGGCCTGGCACAATCGGCGCTCGTCGCCGCCCTGGCTCTGCACGGGCTCCCCGGCTTCGAAGAAAGATTCGCCGCAGCGTTGGAGAAGGGCACACGGCTGTTTCGAGATATCGACCGCATCCCCGGCCTGTCCATAACGCCGTTCGAACACGGCTCCAACATTTTCCCGCTTGATTTGGGAGAAGCCATCGACCTGGTGCGCTTTACCGGCGTGCTCGCCGACCGGGGCGTATTCATCTATCCTCAAGATGGAGTACGACCGGTGGATCTGCACGTCAACGCCACCATGCTGCGGCGACCGAACGACGAGTTGGTCGAGACATTCGCGAAAGCGGCCGCGCAAGCGACGGCCTGACGGCCGCGCGACTGTCCACCATGCAGGCGCTGGCCCTGCGCACGGCCGACCGCATCGCAGACAGGTAGCCACGCATCAGATACCCTGATAAGTAGCTGTGAACTCCCCTACCGAAACCACATCGAACGACGAGCCGCCCGGGCCCGAAAGGGGCTCCGAAAGGCTGGCGATGTACCGAGACCGGGTACTGGTCAGCGCCGTCGTGCTGGTGGTGTTGTTCGACCAGATCACCAAGTTCATCATCCGGGCAAACCTCTCGAAGGGTGAGTCGGTACCATCGGACGGCTTCTTTCGGTTCACCTACTACGAGAACTCGGGCACCATTTTCGGGCTGTTCCCAAACGCAACGGTAATCCTGACGGTGGTTTCGTTCCTGGCCATCGGTTTTCTCATTTACTTCTTCCGCACCCAGCGATCCCCAGGGCTGGTCATGCGAATCGCAATAGGCATCCTCCTTGGCGGTGCGGTCGGCAACCTCATCGACAGGCTCTTCAAGGGCGAGGTGACCGACTTCGTGGACGTGGGCAGGTGGCCCATCTTCAACATCGCCGACGCCTCCATAACGGTGGGGATCTTCCTGCTCATCGTCGTGACCTCGCTTGTGCCTAACAAGGACGAGGCTCAGTCCGAGTCCGAGGCAGGGGCCGGGGGCGATTCGCGGCACGACGCCGACGGCCCACTCGTCGGCGAGCCGGGCGACCACCCTAGTTGACCGGGCAAGTCGAGTTTGATGTCTCTCTCTCCGACGGCGAGGCAAGACTCGACGCCTTCGTCTCGCGGGCGGTTCCCGACCTTTCCCGTTCGAGGGCGCGCGCGCTGGTCGAACGGGGAATGGTGCTCGTTAACGGCGCCGCCGCCGAAAAGCCATCGCTCAGGCTGGCGCCGGGCCAACGCATTACTGTGTTGCCTGCCGAGCCGGAACCCTCCAACCTGACGCCCTGGGACGTGCCGCTGACCGTGGTGCTGGAGGACGAGGAATTGCTGGTCATCGAAAAACCAGCCGGCATGACTGTGCACCCGGCCCCCGGCCACCCTAACGACACATTTGCCAACGCCGTCGTTGCGCGCTGGCCCGACCTGGCGGGCGTTGGCGACCCTGCCCGGCCGGGCATAGTGCACCGCCTCGACGCGGATACTTCAGGCCTGATAGTGGTCGCCAAGAGCGCAAGGGCGCACTCAGCCCTCGGGGCGCAGTTCGCCGAGCGACGGGTTGGCAAACGCTATATCGCACTGGTCGTCGGCTCGCCGGAGCGCGACGAGGCCGTGATCGACGGCCCGATCGGGCGCAGCCCGCGCGACCGCAAGAAGATGGCCGTGGTCACCACCGGGCGGGCGGCATCGACCGGCTTTAAGGTCACGCAAAGGTTCGACGACAAGACTCTGGTAGAGGTTCGGCCGACCACCGGGCGCACTCACCAGATCCGCGTTCACTTCGCCTCCATCGGCCACCCGGTCGTCGGTGACGCCGTGTATGGAAAGCCGGACCCCGAGCTTGCCCGACAGTTCCTGCACGCCTCCAGGCTGGCGTTCGAGCACCCGTCTACGGGACGCAGGGTGGAGCTAAGCTCTCCCCTGCCCCAAGACCTGAGTATGTATCTGTCCGAGGTGCTAAAATTCCGACTGAGATGATGCCCCCCTCCCGAGACCATTCGGACCCCGCATGACCCCACCCGTCAGGGTCCGCTTCGCCCCCAGCCCCACGGGGGAGCCGCACGTCGGCAACATCCGCACCGCCCTCTTCGCCTGGCTCTTCGCCCGCGCGAACCAGGGCGCGTTCCTCATCCGAATCGAAGACACCGACCGTGCCCGCTTTGTCGATGGTGCCGTCGAGTCGATTCTCCAGTCCCTGCACTGGCTGGGCCTGGACTGGGACGAGGGTCCCGACATTGACGGGCCGTTCGGACCGTACTACCAGTCGGAACGGAAAGAGCGCGGCGACTACAAGATCGCCATCAACCGCCTTCTCGCCTCCGGGCACGGCTACTACTGCTTCTGCTCTCCAGACCGCCTCAAGGGCGTGCGGGAAGAGCAGCGCGCCGCCGGTAAGCCGCCGGGCTACGACCGCCACTGCCGGGGCATGAGTGCGGACGAACTGGCGCAAAAGACGGGCGAGGGTGTCGCGCCGGTCGTGCGTTTCGCCATGCCGCTAGAAAGCCAGACGGTAGTCTCAGACCTTATTCGCGGCGACGTTTCGTTCGACAACAAGCGCATAGACGACTTCGTCATGCTCAAGTCCGACGGCTTCCCCACGTACCACTTGGCGAACGTCGTGGACGACCATGCCATGCGCATTAGCCACGTGCTGAGGGCGGAAGAATGGCTTCCGTCGCTGCCCCGCCACTGGGCGCTTTACGAGGCGTTCGGGTTCGAAAAACCGGCCTTTGCGCACGTCCCGGTCATCCTGGCCCCGGACCGGTCAAAGCTGAGCAAGCGTCACGGGGCGACCTCTGTCTCGGAGTTTCGCAAGGGCGGATACCTGCCCCAGGCGATGGTTAACTTCCTCTCCCTGCTCGGCTGGTCGCTCGATGATAAGACTGAGATTTTCTCTATGACAGAGCTGGTGAAAGATTTTTCGATTGAGCGGGTGTCGAAGTCGCCAGCCATATTTAACGTCGAAAAGCTTGATTGGATGAACGGCCTGTATCTCAGGGAGATTCCCCCGGAGCAGCTGACCAACGCCCTGCTCGCGTTCTGGTCCGACGTGGCTCCACACGGCTTCGACCGCGAACCCACCCATGCCGCTGTGTTGAAAGTCGCGCCGCTAATAAGCGAGCGGATGAAGAGCCTGGCCGACGCGGCCGCGCTGATACGGTTCTTGTTCATGGACGACCTTACCTACGAGACCGAATCGCTGGTGCAAAAAAAGATGGATTCGAACGGGACGCTCGCGGCCCTTGAGAGAGCCTTATCGACCATCAAACACGCCGTTCCTTTTGAGGCGTCCGAGCTTGAGTCGTCCCTGCGGGCTCTCGCGGAGGAGTTGGAGCTGAAGCCCGGTCAGCTATTCGGCTCTCTGCGAGCGGCCACAACGGGGCAGCGCATCTCCCCGCCCCTGTTCGAGTCGATGGAACTGTTGGGGAAAAGCCGAACCGTGCGCTCGGTGGAAGAGGCCATCACCCGACTCAAAAAGGTCGGGGCCGAGGCTTAACGAAAACATGAAAATAGGCGTAATAGTTTTCCCCGGCACCTGGAGCGACCGCGACTGCTTCCGAGTACTCTCTGACGTCCTCGACGTGCCTGTCGATTACGTATGGCACCGCGACACCGACCTGTCCGGCTACGACTGCGTCGTTATACCCGGCGGCTTCTCCTACGGCGACTATCTGCGCGCCGGGGCCATCGCCCGGTTCTCGCCAGTAATGTCGTCGGTAGCAACGTTCGCAGAGGAAGGCGGCCTGGTTATCGGCATTTGCAATGGCTTCCAGGTGCTGTGCGAGGCGGGCCTGCTGCCCGGCGTGCTCATGCGCAATGAGCACCTGCAGTTCCGCTGCCAGTGGGTCGATTTACGTGTGGAGACCGAACAGAGTCCATTTACCTCTGCGACCGCGATTGGGCAGGTCATACGGATGCCCATCTCCCACGGCGAGGGCAACTACTTCGCTGATTCTCAGACTCTGGATATGTTGGAAGCTGACGGCCGGGTCGCCTTGCGCTACGCAGAGCCCGACGGGAGCCTTACCCAGGCCGCCAACCCCAACGGGTCTGCCCGGAATATCGCCGGAATTCTGAGCGAGAGGGGCAATGTGCTGGGCATGATGCCGCATCCGGAGAAGGCCTGCGAGGAGATTCTCGGCGCCACCGGCGGGCTGCCCATCTTTCAATCCATCGTCGACTCGCTCGCAAGCGAATCGGTGGTCCGCGCGTAATGGAACACGCCCTGGGTGTAAGCTTCGCGCTCGTCGCGGCACTCGGTTTCGGCGCCACCGCCATTTTCGCCCGATTGGGAATGCGGCACGTGCGGCCCACGTCGGGAACCGCCGTTTCGCTCATTGTCGGAGCGGTCTTAACGATTGCCATCGCCTTTTCACTGCACGCCACTGAGATACTGGCTCTGGGCGCGGCGGCGTTCGCCTTCATACTCTTGAATGCGGCCCTGTCCTACCCGGTCGGGAGGCTGTTCAACTTCATTGGCGTGCAGTTCGCGGGCGCGTCACGCGCCTCGATAATCATAGGCGCGTCGCCGCTCGTTTCGGTGGGGCTGGCGGTCTGGCTTCTGGACGAGGACGTAAGCCCCGCCATCCTCATCGGCACTTTCCTGATCATCGTCGGCATCGGCGTCGTCCTGAGCAGCCGGGCGAAGATGCCCACGTCATGACCGGGTCCAGACGCCTCTCCATTGGCTACGGGGCGGCGCTGCTGTCGGCCATAGGCTACGGCGCCGGCGCCATCGTCGCCCGGCACACCGTCGTCGAGTACGCCTCGCCCATGACGGTGACGGCGTTCTCGCTCGTGTTCGGGACGCTGCTGGTGGGCCTGCCGTCCCTCGGCCATTTGCGCAGCGACATTGGGCGGGCGCCACTGAGCGCCTGGCTCATGGTCGGCCTGGCGGGGCTCACGGCGGCCGTGGGCGTCAGCTTCTTCATTCTTGCGATAGATGCGGCACCGGTAGTCGTCGCTGCGCCTGTAACGGGCGCGTACCCGCTGGTGTCGATGGTGCTGGCGTACTTTTTCATCAACCGCCTTGAGCGGATGACGTGGCGTACGGTGCTGGGCGGCCTGCTGGTCGTTGGCGGCGTGGCCCTGGTAGCAATTGGATAAGCGCAGTCGGATAGCAGTACAGGCAGAGGCGATGGCAACGAAGAAACAATTGGAGGAGCTGGCGATATCCCCCGCGGAGTACGCCCAGATAACCGAACGTCTGGGCCGCGAGCCGAACCCTGTCGAACTGGGCCTGTTCGGATCGCTGTGGAGCGAGCACTGCGGTTACAAGCATTCGAAACCGCTGCTACGCACGCTCCCGAGTGATAGCGACCGATTATTGGTGGAACCGGGCGTGGAGAACGCCGGTGCCATCGACCTCGGTGATGGCATAGCCGTGGTCATGAAGGTCGAGTCCCACAACCACCCCTCCGCCATTGAGCCCTATGAGGGTGCGGCGACCGGCGTGGGCGGAATCGTCCGGGACATATTGGCTATGGGAGCTAGGCCAATCGCCCTGCTCAACTCGCTGCGCTTCGGGCCACTCGATGACGCAGAAAACCGCAGGCTCTTCGAAGGTGTCGTTGCCGGTATTTCCGGCTATGGCAACTGCATTGGAGTGCCGGACGTCGGCGGCGAGGTCTTCTTTTCCAAGGCGTACTCCGCTAACCCCCTCGTCAACGCCATGTGTATCGGCGTGTTGGACCCGGAAAAGATGGCTCGGGCCGTGGCCGGGGACCCCGGAAACGTGCTGCTGCTGGTCGGCGCGGACACCGGACGGGATGGCATCCACGGTGCTTCCGGCCTAGCCTCCCAGACGTTCGAGGAGGACCGTCAAGAGCTGCGGCCCACTGTGCAGGTGGGCAATCCGTTCCTGGAAAAGGTGCTGATCGAGGCCTGTCTCGAACTGGTCGAGTCGGGTAACTACGTGGGCCTCCAGGACCTGGGCGCCGCCGGGTTGACGAGCGCTGCCGTAGAAGCCGCCGACAAGAGCGGGCGCGGCCTCGCACTCGACGTCGGGGTGGTACCGAGGCGAGACTCGGATATGACTCCGTACGAGGTGATGCTGTCCGAGTCGCAGGAGCGCATGCTGGTCATCGCCGGGCCAGGACAGGTGGACGCCGTTCGGAAAATATTCGGGAAATGGGACCTGGACGTGACCGAGATCGGCACCGTAACCGGGGATTCCACGGTGAGGGTGCGCGACGGCGATCGCATCGAAACCGATCTGCCCATCGGCCTGCTCACCGACCCACCCCTGTATCGTCTTACCGGGATCAAGCCCGCGTGGCTGGACGAGCTGCAGGCGCAAGATCTCGGGGCACTGCCCCTGCCCGACCGGGGCATCGGCCCCGTGCTAATCGACCTGCTTGCCTCACCAAACATCGCCAGCAAGCGCTGGGTCTATCGCCAGTACGATCACCACGTGCAAATAAACACGGTGGTCGAGCCGGGTGCCGGCGACGCGGCCGTGCTCCGACTGCCGGGTACGAAGCGAGGCTTGGCGACCGCCATAGACGGCAATGGCCGTTTGGGATACCTGAACCCGTATGTCGGAGGCGCCATTGCCGTGGCCGAGGCGTGCCGCAACGTCGCCTGCGTCGGGGGCGAACCCATCGCCCTGACCGACTGCCTCAACTTCGGCAACCCGGAGCGGCCCGAGGTCTACTACCAGTTGGAAGAGTCGGTCAGGGGCATCTCCGACGCGGCTCGAGCGTTAGGCGTGCCCATCGTCAGCGGCAACGTCAGCCTGTACAACGAGTCCGGCGGGGACGCGATATTCCCCACTCCCGTCATCGGGGCCCTGGGTTTAATGGACGACGTATCGAAGCGCACTGGTCTCGGCTTCCGAGAGCCGGGGGATGTCGTGGTCCTGCTCGGCGCCGAGGCGCTGAGCGGTGACACTGCAAGTTTGTCAGGCAGCGAGTATTTGGACCGGATTCACGGTGCGATCTCCGGCAATCCCGGCATTGACCTGAAAATGGAAGTAGCCGTGCAGCGCGCGTGCAGGCGGCTGGTGCGCGAGGGCGTCGCGCGCTCGGCGCACGACGTGTCCGAGGGGGGCGTGGCGGTGACCCTGGCCGAGAGCTGCATCGTCGGAAACGTCGGCTTTGAGCTTACCGCCGATCTCCCCGACCGGTGGGACGCTGCCCTGTTTGGCGAGCGCCAGTCATTGATAACGCTTTCGGTGGCGCCGGAGAGTGTCGGCCGCGTCACCGAGGTTGCCGGCGACGAAGGCGTGCCGCTGCTGATGCTGGGCACCGTCGGCGGCGATGAGCTGAGTCTGGGCGATTTTTCGAAAATCCCCGTCACCGAGCTTGCGGCCGCGTGGTACGGCGGCATCGAGAGTAAGGTCACGACTGGCCGGTAGCCAAATTGACACCGGTTTTAGCCGGGTGCAAAAATGGAGAGAGTTTGGCACTCGGTGCCGGGGGCTGCCAAAGAACGGTCCGCATAAGCCCTCAGAGATCCCGGAGAACCTTCATTGCCCAGATACGACTATGAGTGCGAGGACGGCCACGTCTTCGAACTCAAGCAGAGCTTCAACTCAGAGCCGAAAGCGGACTGTCCGGTTTGCGGCAAGCCGTCCACCCGCCAGTTCAGCGTGGTACCCATCGTCTTTAAGGGTTCGGGCTGGTACGTGAACGACTACGGCAAAAAGGGCTCTTCGTCCACGTCTTCGTCTGGCAAGGACGGGGCCGAGTCGGACTCTCCCAAGTCCGATGGCTCCGGTTCTGGAGACGGTGCCAAGGGGGATAAGTCCACCAAGGGCGAGTCCTCTTCTTCTGGCTCTCCAGGCGATTCATCTAAGGCGAAGGCCTCAACCAAGTCGAGCGACTGACCTGCGCGCGCTCATCCAGCGCGTGTCCCGTGCCTCTGTGGCCGTTGACGGCCAGAGTGTGGGCGCAATCAACAGAGGCCTTGTGGTCCTGCTCGGCGTGGGCAAGGACGACGCCGAGGACGATGCCCGCCACATCGTCGAAAAGACCGTCAACCTGCGCATCTTCCCCGACGACGAGGGGCGTTTTGACCGCTCGGCGTTGGACGTGGCCGCGGACCTATTGGTTGTCTCCCAGTTCACGCTCTACGGCGACACGCGCAAGGGCAGGCGTCCCAGCTTCGTCGACGCCGCGCCGCCCGAAGCCGCGAACGACCTGTTCAAAAAGTCGGTGGATATTTATCGAGAGACGGGCTTGAGGGTCGAGACCGGCGTTTTCCAAACCCACATGGTGGTGTCACTGGACAACGACGGACCGGTCACGATCTGGCTCGACTCGACGGACCGCCGTCGGCCTCGCCGTAGCTAACGGGAGCGGCTAGCGCGGCGACCAGAAGCCGAGTATGCCGTCGGCGATCACCCGAGCACCCGCAGGGTCGTCGACCGGCACCACGATCACCTGCGAGACCGTCGCCTGAGCAACGGTGACGACCCCGCGACCCAGTCGCCCTGAGAACACCAGGCTGCGCCCGTCCGGGGACCAAGGCGAGTGAGACAGGGCGTACTGGTCGAAGAACATGAACAAAACGAGCTGTTGTGCGGACGGTATGAACTCTGTGAGCAGCCGGGACTCGTTGGTGAGCGGGTCGTAGAGCCGCCAGGCCAGCACTCCCCTCGCATCGGGCGCGGTCACGTACGCAATTCGGGAGCCATCGGGAGACCAGAACATCGCCATCATCACCTCGCCGACGCCCATGTCTGTGGGCGCCAGATCGGTGGGCGGGTCGATGTCCGCATCCGCTGCTACATAGAGCCGAAAGCCCTCGCCGAGCAGCACCGGACCGCCCATGTAATTGATGATGCCGTCGACCCCGTGCACGGCCAGGTGGCGTCCGTCCGGCGACCACGACAGCGCGGTCTGGTTCAACGGCGCCCTGTCCACTCTCACCTTGCTGCCGTCCGGCGTGCCGACAAAGATCACGTGGTCGCCGAGATCTCGTTCCACATACGCGAAGCTATTGTCCAGAGGCGACCAGGCGGGCACCCGGTACCGGTCGGTGAACGGCCGCATCGTCGTGATGACGTATCCGCCCGCAGGTGCTTTGCTCTCGACGTCGATGAGCAGGTGCTGCTCGGCGCGATGAGCCAGGAGATAGCGCGAGTCGGCCGACCAGTTCAGCCACAACGGGCCGTCACCGAGCAGTTCCACCGGGGGCTCGGCGTCGGTGTGGTTATCGAGGAGCAGCGTCAGGCCCTCTTCCTTGCTGGCGATGAATGCCAGATGCGTCCCGTCGGGTGACCAGATCGGGTAATGAACGACGTCTTCTGCCAACAAACCTGCAAAGCCGACGGGACCGGAGTGCACCCGTTTGGTCGCGCCGGAGCGAACATCAGTCTCAAACAGGATGATTTCGATGTCGGCCGCCGACTCACCGAGTACGCCCGAGAACACCACCGTTTTGCCGTCGGGGCTCCATGTGGGCCAGGTGTAAAAGCCCGTGTCCGGCGGGCTCAGTCGCCCGTCGCCCGACCCGTCCGGCGCGATTGTGCGCACCTGTCCGTCAGCGGTGACGTAGGCGATCAGGTTGACCGGCGGTTCCGGCGGCAGCGGCTCGGCATCTGTGGGCGACCCCACGGACGCGACCACCCCAACGACGACAAGGCCGAGCACCAGGACCGAGAGCGCCACGGCGAGCCGGAGCATCAGACGGGTCCGTCGTCGCCTGTGCCCCTCACAGGAGGCGCAGGCTCATGTCCAACGCCGGGGCCGAATGGGTGAGGGCGCCGACCGATATCAGGTCGACTCCCGTTTCCGCAATGGCGCGCACGTTACCGAGGTTCACGCCACCGGACGCCTCCAGTACAGCCCGGCCGGCGGTCAACGCGACCGACTGCCGCATCAGGCCAGCATCCATGTTGTCGAGCATCACCACGTCCGCGCCCCCTTCCAACGCCTGCTCGAGCTGGGCGAGGCTCTCCACTTCAACCTCTACCCCGAGCGCGTGGCGCCCGCCGCTCCGAGCGCGCTCTACTACTTCCCCGAGTGCGAGGTCATCGTCACCCAGCAACTTGATGTGGTTGTCCTTGATTAGGATTCCGTCGCCCAGGGCCATGCGGTGGTTGCGGGCACCGCCGCTGACAACGGCGTACTTCTGCAAGACCCGCAAGCCCGGCACGGTCTTGCGCGTGTCCACTATCACGGTGTTTGTGCCTTCGACCGCGGCGACGTAGCGGGAGGTGAGCGTGGCGATTCCGCTCAGGTGCTGCATGAAATTGAGCGCGGTGCGCTCTCCGGTGAGTATTGAGGCTGCGGGACCGTCAATGTCTGCTATGACCGTTTCGGCAGTGACGTTAGAGCCGTCGGATACAGGCAGACGGATGGTCACCGAAGGGTCTATCGCCGCAAACACGGCCTGTGCAATCGGACCCCCACATATGATTCCGGCGGCCTTCGCCACGACGACAGCCCGCGCGGTGCGACCCGGCGCAACAAGTGATTCGGTCGTCGGGTCGCCGCCTGTCAGGTCCTCGGCGAGCGCGGCCTCGACGATGCGCCGAATGAGTGGCGCAGGGGGGAGAGCGCTCAGACGACGCTCAACATACGGTCGAGGGCTACTCGTGCGTGTGTTCGTGTCTCTTCGTCGACGCTTATCTGGTTCACCACCACGCCCTCGTTGAGGCCGTCCAGCACCCAGAGCAGGTATGCCGGGTGAATGCGATACATTGTCGAGCAAGGGCAGACTACCGGGTCCAGACAGAACACCGTTTTGTCCGGGTGCTCGGCAGCCAGCCGGTTGACCATGCTTATCTCGGTGCCGACGCCCCAGACCGATCCCGGTGCGGCCTCGCGCACGGACTTGAGAATGAACTCCGTCGAGCCGCTGGAGTCGGCAGCGTCCACGACCTCTTTCGTGCACTCCGGGTGAACGATGATATTCACGTCGGGGTGGCGCTCCTTGGCCGCCTCGATCTGCTCAACGCTGAACCGGGTATGCACCGAACAGTGGCCCTTCCACAAAATCAGCCGGGCCGCTCGCAGCGCGTGGGCGGTGTGGCCCCCGAGCGGCTTGTACGGATCCCACACCAGCATCTCGTCCAGCCCGATACCGAGCTTAACGCCGGTGTTACGGCCCAGATGCTGGTCGGGCAGGAACAGGATCCGCTCGCCTCTTTCCAGCGCCCATTTAAACGTAGCAGGGGCGTTGGATGAGGTGCAGACGATGCCGCCGTTCGCGCCGCACAACGCCTTGATTCCCGCGGTCGAGTTCATGTAGGTGATGGGGACGATTCCCCCGTAGGCCCCGAGCACGTCCTGAAGGTCGTCCCAGGCGTCTAGGACGTCGTCCATCCGAGCCATGTCGGCCATCGAGCAGCCCGCCATCAGGTTGGGCAGGATCACCGACACGTCCGGGCCGGTGAGTATGTCGGCGGTCTCGGCCATGAAGTGGACGCCGCAGAACACGATGTGCTTTACGTCCTTGCGCTCGGCGGCCTGCCGCGACAGGTTAAATGAATCTCCCCGGTAGTCGGCGAACTCGATTACCTCGTCGCGCTGGTAATGGTGGCCCAGGATGAGGAGTTTATCTCCAAGCTTCGCCCTTGCTTTATGGATACGCCGTGTGAGTTCTTCGGGCTCGATCCGCAAATAGGCAGGGGAAATTTTCTGCCATCGCACCCCGGACTTGAACTCGGCTTCCAGAGTCTTGGACTTGAGCTTTGGTTCGCTCTGGCAAAACGCGGACTGCTCGATCTCGGTGATCGGTATGGTCCGCTGTTTCAGCTTCTCTTCGATCAGAGTCGCCATCTCGTCTCCGTATTCTCTCTGTTAAAGCTGGCTAAACGCCCGCAGACCCGACAGTCGCGTGGGCCGTGTTGGCCGTGTGTATTGGCACCGGCAGGGACCCGAGCAGCGCCCAGGGGCCTGTGCTATCGATCTTCACTTCCACCATGTCCCCGATCAGGTCGGCGCCGCGCTCGGCATCGAAATGGACTAGCTTGTCGTTGCGGTTGCGCCCGGTCGCCCGGCCTCCGCGGACCTGCTCCACCAGCACCTGCTCGGTGCGCCCCTCGTACTCGGAGTTGAGACGGGTAGCGATGCCCTCTTGCAGTGTCTCCAGCCGGGCCAGCCTGGATTTCTTTTCGTCCAGAGGGACGTCGTCTTCCAACTTGCGGGCGGCGATAGTGCCGTCGCGGGTCGAGTAAGCGGCGCCGTGAATTTTGTCGAATTCGACCTGTCCGACCAGGTCGAGGGTTCGCTGGAATTGGTCGTCCGTCTCGCCGCAGAACCCTACGATCACGTCCGTGCTCATCGTGACGTTTGGTATGCGATTGCGGATCTGGTCTACCTTGCGCAGGTATTCGTCGCGGGTATAACCGCGCTTCATTCGGTCGAGCACATCATCATCACCGGCCTGCACGGGCAGGTTGATGTGCTCACAGACCTTGTCCAGGTCAGCCACGGCGTCGATGATTCGGGAGCTCATGTCGTTCTGGTGAGAGGTGAGGAACCGTATTCGCTGAAGACCGTCCACGTCGTTGACGGCCGTCAACAGGTCACCCAGATCCGGCCCGCCTGGCAGGTCGTGGCCATAGGAATCGACGTTCTGGCCCAGCAGGGTGATTTCCTTCACGCCTCGCCGCACCAGCATTTCGGCCTCTCGCACCAGTTCATCAACGGGCCGACTGACTTCCCTGCCCCGCCGGTAGGGGATGATGCAGAAGGTACAGAACTTGTCGCAGCCGTGGATTATGGGCACGTAAGTGGCGACCGCCGGCCGGGCCACGAGCGGACCGACGCAGCCTTCGGGGTCGATGCCGAGCCGCTCGGCCAGTAGATCGATCAGCGGGTCGAACTGCTGGGGGCGCATGAACACGTCCACGTAGGGAAAGCGTTTTTGAAGCTCTTCGGTCTTCGGGCCGACCATGCAGCCCATCAGGGCCAGGACGCGGTCGGGGTGGCCTTCGCGCGTGGGCTTGAGCCTGGTGAGGTTGCCGACGACCCTGTCTTCGGCGCTCTGGCGAACGACGCAGCTATTGAGAACGATGACATCCGCGTCGTCAGGTTGCTCTGACGGTGCGAGCCCCAACTGGCCCATCGCGCTCTCAAGACGCTCGGAATCCGCCTTGTTCATCTGGCAGCCGACCGTCCAGACGTGGTAACTCTTCACTGGTTGTTTGCTCAATTTAGAGGTGCACTTGGCTCTAGACGGCTATGAGTCGGGGCCGGTGCGAATTCGCAACGGTTTCAGTGCCAATATAGCAAAGAAGCGTGCATGATTCAAAGGCGATCTTTGTGAAAAACCACACTATCCGGCACAAAGAAACGTTAACCGCTGTAGCAATGATCTAAGCACGGCGTTTTCCTCTGCGGTCACGCAGCCGTCGTAGCCGAAGGACGATAGATTGGTAATAGTTTCACAATTCCGCGAGACATAGCTTACGAATTGCCAAAGCGATGAGGCATAAGCCGAAGAAGCCCTGACGAGCTAGGCCGGGTCGAGCGGCGAGAACTCTTTGCCGTCCTGGGAGCCGATCCAGACTTCCCCGCCTTCGAAGTGCTCCTTCTTCCAGATGGGAACGATCTGTTTGATGCGGTCGACGGCGTACCCGACGGCTTCGAACGCGGCGACCCGGTGCGCCGCGGATGCGGCGACGACGAGGGAAATCTCGCCGACGTCCACCGGGCCCAGCCTGTGGCCGATGGCCACGCCGCCCAGCTCCCAGCGCTCGGCCATTTCTTCAGCCACTTTCGCCAGCATCTTGTCGGCCATGGGCCGGTAGCCTTCGTATTCGAGTAGCGTCACGGTCCGGCCGTCGTTCTCATTGCGCGTCGTGCCGATAAACGTGACCACCGCCCCACTGGAGCCGGTCCGCACCAGTTCGGCGTGATCGCCAGGCTGGAGCGGAGCGGTCGTGACGAGTATGTGGGGCGCGCCGCCGGAAACGGGAGGGATGAGGGCTACCTCGTCGCCCTGCGTCAGCCGGTAGTCATGCGGTTGGTACTCGTCGTTGACGGCGGCGACGATGCGCTCCGCACTCCGGGGCAGCCCCAGGTACCGCACCGACATCTCCCGCGCCAGGTCGCCCACCGTGGCGTCGTCCGGGAGATCGAGTTCTAACTCAGAGGTCTCGACGGCCTCGCGGTAGGCGGCGAACAGCACGACGCTTACTCTCATCGCACGCCCCTCAGCCCGGCCCGACTACGGCGCCTGCGGCCTTGAGCGCCGCCACCTGTTCGGTGTCGTACCCCAACAACTCCGTGAGGATTTTGTCAGTGTGCTCGCCCACCACCGGCGCCGAGCCGACCTGCATGGGCGTGCGGCTGAACTTGATCATCTTTCCGGTCACCCACATCGTCCCGGCCACCGGGTCCGGCACCTCAACCATCGCCTCGCGTTCGGCGATGTGCGGGTCCATCGCGGCGGCCGCCGTGTCGTTGACGGGAGCGCACGGGACGCTGTGTTTGGAGAGCTCGTTTACGACATCGATTGTCGTGCGCCGCCCGAACCAGTCGCGAAGTTCGGTTTCCAACGCCTCTGCGTTCTCGTGCCGGTCCTGCCGGGTCGTGAAGCGTGGATCATCGACCCATTCGGGCTTACCGAGCGCCACACATACGCGCTCGAACATGGCCCGGTTGGTGGCGGCGATGAAGGCCCATCCGTCGCGAGTTTCGTAGGTGTTGCTCAGCCCGACGCCGTTGCCCTCGCGCTCGAACTCCTGCCCGTCACCCAAGTACGCTGAGATGGGGATTTCGTTGACGGTAATGCCGGTGTCGGCCAGGCTCACGTCTATTTCCTGGCCTTCTCCTGAGATGTCACGCTCGCGCAGGGCCGCGAGCGCGCCGATGGTCCCGTGCAGGGCGGTGATACGGTCTATCAGGGGGAAGTTCGTCCGCGCCGGCGGCCCTCCGGGCAGGCCGTTGGTCATCATCATGCCGCCCAGCGCTTGGCCGATGGGGTCGAAGCCCACCCGGTCGGCGTAGGGCCCGTCCTGCCCGTAAGCCGACACGTTGATCATGATGATGCCTGCGTTCAGGGCCTTCAGCGCGTCGTAGCCGAAGCCCATTCGGCCAATGGTGCCGGGCCGGAAATTCTGTAGGAAAAAATCTGAGACTTTCACGAGGTCGCGCAGGATTTCTTTGCCCTCGGCGGTGCGCAGGTCGATGGCCAGACTCTTTTTGCCCGAGTTGTACTGCACCCAGTAGGCGCTCTGGCCCCGAACGCGAGGCGAGTTCTTGCGGCTCTCGTCGCCGGTGAGAGCCTCGATTTTGATGACCTCGGCGCCCATGCGAGCGAACATCAGAGCGCACCGCGGCCCCGCCTGATAGCGGCCCAGGTCCAACAAACGCAGACCTGCGAGGGGGCCGGGCACTAGGGCTTGCCCTTTCGGGACAGGAAGTCTTTGAATCCTTCCATCACCGGGGTTGGCTTTAGGGCGCCTTCGCGCGCGACCAGTTCGGTCTCGTACATGTCCTGCCAGCCGGCGCCCACGCCGCTCATCAGCAACTGTTTGATACCGGCGACCATTCGCGGGTCGTTCGCCGCGATCTGCCTGGCGATCTCGTTGGCCGAGTCCATCAGTCGCTCGCACGCGACGAGGTGGTTGAGCAGACCCATCCGAAACGCCTCTTTTGCCTCTACCGCTCGGGTCGTGAATAGCAGCTCTTTCGCCGCCGGCCAGCCGACCTGCATGGGCAGCGACCAGGTCGCGTTGACGCGTCCGTATGACGCTGCGAGAAAGCGGAAGCTAGAGTGCTCGCAGCCGACTCTGATATCGAAGCTCGACGCCAGCACCGCGCCGCCGCCGTACGCGAGGCCGTTGATGGCGCCGATGGTGGGCTTGCTCACGGCCGCGATGCGCCAGGCCCGGCGCTCCTGCTCGATGGTCTTGGGCGGCAGGCCGGACTCGTCTTTGGGACCGGCGGCCATCTCGTGGATGTCGGCGCCCGCGGAGAACGCCCGCTCGCCGCTGCCGGTGAAGACGATGACCCGGGCGTCAGCGTCACCGTCCAGTTCGGTAACGGCGTCGTCCAGTTCCGTGTACAACTCCTCGCTCAGGGCGTTGAGGACTTCTGGCCTGTTGAGCGTTACTGTCGCGATGCCTTCGTAAAGTTCTACCTTGATCGTGTTGAAGTTCAAGCGGGCCTCCGGTCGGGCAATTATAATGGCGAGCCAAATTCGCCTGACAAGAATCGAGCGACGAAATACCGGAATTCAGAGGGGGGTCGTACGTGGCCACAGACGCAGATAAGGTCAAGGAATCAGAGATAGCGGTCCACTGGCAGGAGGAGGAGCTCATCGAGCCCCCTTCGGACTTTGTCGCCCAAGCGAACATGGCTGACCCGGCCGCCTTCGAGCGGTTCAGCGCCGATAACTGGCCGGACAGCTTCGTCGAGTATGCCGAACTGCTCGACTGGGACGAGAAGTGGCACACGACCGTCGATACCTCAAATCCGCCGTTTTATAACTGGTGGGTGGGCGGCAAGCTAAATGCTTCCTACAACTGCGTCGATCGCCACCTGGCCGAGCACCGCAACAAGGCGGCCATCATCTTTGTCCCGGAGCCGGAAGAAGAGACGCATCAGGCCATCACCTACCAGGAGTTGTGGGTCCGCGTTAACGAGTTCGCGGCAGTCTTGAAGGCCGCGGGCCTCGAAGCGGGCGACCGGGTCACGCTGCACATGCCAATGGTGCCGGAGCTGCCGGTAACGATGCTGGCGTGTGCTCGGCTGGGCGTCGTGCACTCCCAGGTGTTTGGGGGCTTCTCGGGCGCGGCATGCGGTGACCGCATAGTGGACTCCGAGTCGAAGCTGCTCATCACCTCCGACGCGTATTGGCGTGGCGGCAAGCTGATCGACCACAAGGGCAAGGCCGACATCGCCGTCGAGTTCGCGGAAAAAGAGGGCCACTCGGTAGAAAAGGTACTGGTGTGGAAGCGATACCCGGACCGGTTTAGCTCCGAGACCCCAATGGTCGACGGGCGGGACTTCTTCGTGGATGAGCTCCTCGCCGAGCATAAGGGCGAGCGCGTAGGCCCCGTCTCACTGCCGTCAGAAGCGCCTCTGTTCATCATGTACACCTCGGGAACGACGGCTAGGCCCAAGGGTTGTCAGCACTCCACGGGCGGCTACATGTCCTACGCGGCCGGTACGTCCAAGTACTACCAGGACATCCACCCCGAGGACGTGTACTGGTGCATGGCCGACATCGGCTGGATAACCGGCCATTCCTACATCGTCTATGGCCCGCTGTCCCTCGCCGCAACCAGCGTCGTGTATGAGGGCGCGCCCAACTTCCCTGACGCGGGGCGGCCCTGGCGCATCGCCGAGCAGTTGGGGGTGAATATCTTTCACACAGCGCCTACGGCGATACGCATGCTGCGTAAGGTGGGACCGGACGAGCCCGCCAAGTACAACTTCCGTTTCAAGCATATGACCACCGTGGGCGAGCCCATTGAGCCCGAGGTATGGCGCTGGTACTACGAGAAGATCGGCAAGGGCAAGGCGGTCATCGTCGATACCTGGTGGCAGACCGAGACCGGCGGCTTCATCGGCACTACCCTGCCCGCGCTACAGGGCATGAAGCCCGGTAGCTGTGGCCCAGGCGCGCTGGGCATTCAGCCCGTCGTGCTCAACGACGACGGCGACCCGGTTCCGCCGGGCAGTGCGGGCAACATCTGCATCGCCAACCCCTGGCCGGGCATGATGCAGACGATCTATGGGGACCCGGACCGCTTCATCGAGACTTACTATGCCAAGTTCGCCAAGCGCGACAGCAAGGACTGGCGCGACTGGCCCTACGTAACGGGCGACGGCGCAACTATGTCCGAAGACGGCTACATCCGTATTCTCGGCCGGGTGGACGACGTCATCAACGTGGCCGGACACCGGCTCGGCACCAAGGAACTGGAGTCGGCGGCGCTAACCGTCGCAGCCGTCAGCGAGGCCGCCGCGGTCCCGGCTTACCACGAGCTCAAGGGCCGAGTGCCGGAGCTGTACGTCTCGATCTTCCCCGGCTTCGACGAGGCGGAGGTGGAGGTCGCGGTTAAGAAAAAGATCACTGAGTTGATCGGCCCTATCGCTCGACCGGCTCACGTGTGGGTTGCGGCGGACCTGCCCAAGACCCGTTCCGGCAAGATAATGCGCCGGGTGGTGGCGGCCATATCCAACTTCATGGACCCCGGTGACACCACGACTCTGGCGAACCCGGAGATTGTCGAAGACATCGACAAAATCGTCCGGGCGGGCAAGGCCGCATTTGCCGACCTGTCCGACGGCGAGCGCCAAAAGCTAGAGATGGAAGTGGAGGCATACGGGGAGGACTAAAGCCTCCTAAAAAGCGTGGCCGGTGACTTGCGATAGCGATGAGCGCTTGCGCGAAGAAGCCCCTAGAGCGAACCCTGTGAGCGGAGAGCCGCGAGCACTTCGGCGTGGACGGACGGCCAGGCGCAGACGGCCGTGGGAAAGACGGCGCCCGGCGTCCAGTTCAACGCATCGCCTTTTGCGTCCGTGATGGTGACGCCGAGTTCGGCGCATACGGCGGCTCCGGCCGCTATGTGCTCGACGCCCGCGTTGTAGAAAACCTGCGCCCCCAACCGTCCCACGGCTAGCTGGAACAGGCCGTATGGCGCCGACCCCAACGACAGCAGTCCTGCCGACTTCGCAGCCCAGCCGAGACTGTTGCCCATCTCTTCGGTGAAACGACCGGCCGAGACGCCCACGAGCACGTCGGCAAGGCGACCCGAGGGTGCCTCTGTCTGCCAGGGCCGCCCGTTGCGTGTGACGCCGCGCCCTATCACGGCCGCCATGCGCTCTTTTAACGGCGGCACGGCGACAACGCCCAGTTCCAGTTCATTGCCTTTCCCAGGTCCATCCACTGGTCCGACGAGCGCCACGCTGACGCCGAACAGGCCCAGCCCGGCGGCGTAGACCCGTGTCCCGCACAGGGGATCGACCAGCCAGAAACGGTCGCCGCCGCCGCGCTTAAGCGTCCCCTCCTCGGAGTAGATGTCACCGGGCGTCAGCGGTCCACTGAGCGCGGCCTTGATGAATTCGTCCGACTCCATGTCGGCCTCGGTCACCAGCTCGCCCGGAGCTTTTTCCCAAGACGCGAGGTCCATACCGGCGATGCTGGACTCCGAAGACCGGAACCTGCCCATCAGCGCCCCGGTGGCCGCGTCGGTGGCCAGCAGCGCCGCCTTGAGGTACTCGGCGAGGCCGGGATGGCCGTTTTCTCCGCTCACGGGGTTCGCTCTTCAGGGCTTCTTCGGCTCATGGCCTCATCGCTTATGCAATCCACGATTCGTTTCGTCCGAGTCGTCATTCGACCACCGAGACGATGATGTGTGACGGGCGTTCGGCGTCGTGATAGATGGTCTGGAGCGCCGGGACCATTTCGGTCTCGGTGGCGATGTCGCCGCCGGTGTTGGGGTTGCGGTCGAATCTGGGGAAGTTGGAGCTGGAGATTTCCACCCGAACTTGGTGGCCCGCCTTAAACACGTTGCTCGTCGCCCACATGTCGATGTCGTACTCGACGGCCTCTCCTGGTGTTACAGGTTGGGCAGGGCCGCGGCCGGCACGGTAGCGTGCGCGTAAAATGCCGTCCGTCAGGTTGCGGGCGTCCCCGTCCGGCGCCACGTCCACCAGCTTGGCGGTGAAGTCGGTATCCGCGGCAGTGGTGGATGCGAACAGCTTCGCCCGGACCCAGCCGGTGATTTCGAGGTCGCTTTCGAGAGGGGCGGTCGAGAAGACCAGCACGTCGGGGCGCTTCTCCACCTCTCGCTGGTCGTACGGCCCCCACTTCATCCAAACCGGGTCACAGCACAGCCCACCGCCGACTGTAGGGGCGGGATCGGCCGGGTTATAGACGAACGCGTCCGCAGGCTCGCTGGTGGGCGGGTCGAAGCTCAGCGTCCCGCAGTCGAGGCAGGTGGCAGCTTTGCCTTCGCTGTGGAGGTATAGCTTCTTTTCCACGGCACCCAGCGGCGGCCACTGGTCGAAGGTGTTCCACTTGTTCTGCCCCATGGTGAAGACCTCTACCGGCCCGTCTGTCGGGGCTTCGCCCCCGCGAAGATGGTGGTCGAAGAAGCGCAGCAGCCTGGCTTCGAGGCCGAGGTCGTAGGCCCCGGCGCGGGTGCCGAAGTCGTAGCCGCCGACGTTGCCGGGGCAGTTGCGGATGTGAACCCACGGCCCGACTAGCAGCCGCTGTGCTTGGCGCACACCCTGCGATGGCGCCTGCGAACGCATGCCCTCGTAGCCACGAATCGTGCCGCCCATGAACACGTCGTACCAGCCGCCGTAGTTGAACGCGGGCAGGTCTATCTCCAATAGCCGGTCTTCGATGCAAACGCTCTCCCAGTAATCGTCGTAGTCGGAGTGGGCGAGCCATTCGAAATAGTAGCCCGCGAGCCCTTCGAGCTGCGGCTGGTCGGCGAGCGGCGTGCGCCGGAACGCGGCGTCCTGATCGTCCTTGATGGCCACGAAGCGGTCCTCGTCTTCGGCCGACAGGCCGTGCTTTTGCGCGAGCGTCTGCCACATCGCATGAGTGAGGCCGCCCATCGCCCAGCTCAGGTTGAACCCGAGTTCGAACGCGCCGCCCTGCCAGGCCCAGCCGTCGTGATAGTCGGTCGCGGTATAGCCGGGGGCCAATGCAACGAGCGAGGGCGGCTTGGCCAGCGCCGCCAGCCACTGGGTCGCCCCGCCATAGGAGATGCCGTGCATCCCGACTTTGCCGGTGCACCACTCCTGTGCGCCCACCCACTCGACGGAGTCGTAGCCATCGTCGATCTCCTGGTGAAAGGGCGTGAACTCACCCCCGGACGCAAAGCGTCCTCGCACGTCTTGAATCACGACGGCCCAGCCGTTTCGGGCGGCCTGGACGGCGTGGATGGGTGCGCTGATGTTCGCGCTGGAGGTGCGGTCGTATGGCGTCCGGGTCAGTAGCGCCGCGAAGCGACCGGGGGCGTCCGGGCGGATGACGTCGGCGTAGGTGATCGTCCCGTCGCGCATGGGCACGGCCAATCCAGACTCGAATTTCACGCCGTATCCGGCTGACTGTTCGCTCAATTTCGCTCCCAAAAAAAGACGCCACCCGGCGGGTGGCGTCAAAAACTAGGTCTTGATCCGCGTTTCGCCAATCAGCCGGCGCGCTCCGCAGCCCTGGTGATAGCTTTTCCAGCCGCGACTTTCGTGAGGTGGACGCGGTACTCGTCTGACGCGTGTACGTCGGACAGCGCGTCGATGCCTTCGGCCGCGACCGAGGCCGCCGCCCGTATTGAGTCGGCGTCCAGCGAACTGCCGGTCAACGCCGCCTCGGCCGCACCGGCACGCACGGGCATGGGCCCGGTGCCGGTCACGCCGATGCGGGCGCTGGTGCACTTGCCTCCCTGGGCCATCACCACCGCGCAGACGCCGACGATGGCGTAGCGCGACGCCTTGTTGGCGATCTTCTCGTACGCCGCCCCTGTGCCGGAAGGGATAGTGGGGATTTTGATACTCGTGAGTATCTCGTCCGGCTCCAGTGCTGTGGTGAGCAGGTCTACGAACATGTCGTCGGCCGCGATCGTCCGGGTGCCGCTAGGCGACGTCGCCTCGAACTGCGCGCCCAGCGCTACCACGACTCCGGGCATGTCGCCGGCCGGGTCCGCGTGGGCGACGCTGCCGCCGATGGTGCCCCGGTTGCGTACCTGCACGTCGGCCACCAGCCCGGCGGCCTCGCCCAGTACCCGTAGTTTCGAGCGAACCAGATCTGAGGACATCAACTCGTAGTAGGTCGTCATCGGGCCTATAACCAGGCTC
Organism: Dehalococcoidia bacterium; assembly: GCA_965250195.1. Taxonomy (GTDB): domain Bacteria; phylum Chloroflexota; class Dehalococcoidia; order Lucifugimonadales; family UBA2962; genus CAUZIR01. The sequence goes on along the minus strand of OZ252295.1, from coordinate 2,231,696 downwards.
CCTTCGGACTCGGCGATGCCTGACAGGCTGGCGATCTTGCCAAGATCGATCAGCACCTCGGGCTCGGCCAGGCGCAACTTCATGATCGGCACCAGACTGTGGCCGCCAGCCAGCAGCTTGGCTGCGTCGCCGTGGTTGGTCAGAAGGTCGAGCGCGTCGGCGACTGAGGTGGGCGCGTGATATGCGAAGGTCGAGGTGGTCATTTAGTTCTCCCCAGCGGTCCGACTAGGAGGGCCGACTAAGACTTTGTCTTTTCGGCCGCGAACTGCACAGCCTTGACGATGTTGTGGTAGCCGGTGCAGCGGCAAAGGTTACCGGCGATGGCGTGCCTTATCTCCGCTTCGCTAGGGTCCGGGTTCCGCTCCAACAGCGAGATGGACGACATCATCATGCCGGGGGTGCAGAACCCGCACTGCAGGCCGTGCTCTTCGAAAAAGCCCTCCTGCACCGGGTGGAGCTGACCGTCCTGTTCCAGGCCCTCGATAGTCGTTATCTCGGCCCCGTCGGCCTGGACCGCGAACACGGTGCAGGACTTGGCCGTCTCGCCATCGACCATGACCGTGCAGGCGCCGCACTGGCTGGTGTCGCAGCCGATGTGGGTGCCGGTCAGGTTTAGGGTCTCTCTCAGGTACGTCGAGAGCAGCGTGCGCGGCTCGACTTCCCTCGTATGCCGCTCGCCGTTGACGGTAACGGTGATCGTGGTGCCCATATATGCCCTCCCCGGCTGGCCTTAAGCGGGCGCTCACCGGCGCCGCCGACCCAAAAAGCCCCGGGATTATAGCAGGGATGCCCAGGACTGGTTAAGCTGACGGCCAGAGAGGTGGGCTGTGGTGGTTCCGGCGGTCGAGGTGGCGGCACTCTTACTGGTCGTGGTCGGTTGCGGGGACGGCAAGTCGGCGGATGCGCCGACGCCCGCGAATTCCGACCCCAGCGCCGATGTCGCCGAGGCCATTCCCGGAATGGACTTTCCCGAATCGGAGACAGTACCTGTCTCGCCCACGGCTGCTGTCACGCCCAAAGCTGGCTTCATCCACTCCGAGGGCGCGCTGGACCTGGCCCTGGGTGACGCGGCCCGGGTCGGCATGGACACCATCAGCAACGGCCTCGGCTACGCCCTCGTTCCGAACGACCTCCCGGCCGACTTCACTCTCACCATGGCCCGGCTCGTAGAAGTCCCCGGCTCCCCCCTAGCCACGGTGTTTTACGAGAGCCGGGGCCGCCGCCTTACCCTCTTCTACCCGGCGATCTTTAGACCCGACTTCGAGCAACAGACCAAACGGCCGGGCGACTTCACGCCGCCGGGCGATGCCGTCGTGAGAGTGGTGGTTGCGGGCGAACTGGCGTACGTGATGAAGGGCGAGTGGGACGAGCGCACTGTCCAGCTCCTCGCCTCGTACACGGCCCAGTGGGAGTACAACGGCCGTCTGACGCTCTATTTCGAATACGACTCGGGCCTGAACGGAAGGCAGTGGGCCATGCTCTCGTCGAACACCCAGTTTTCCGATTGGATCCGGGTCGGCGGCCTGATAGCCATCGCAGAGTCGATGAGCGCGGTCCAATGAGGGCTATTTTGATTTCATTCTCAGCGGTCGCCGTCAGCGCCTTCGCGGTCGCTTGTGGCACCAGCAGCAGTACGCCCGCCCCCACGGCCGCAATTGGGCCTTTGGCCACGCCGACGGTGTTCGCGGTCGTAGACGACGTGTTCGCCGAGTCCGAGTCTGCCGAAATTGACGAGATCGACATCGGGCCGGTCGCACCCACCGTCGCACCTATAATCGAGAGGCTGGGCTACGCGCTCGTTCCCGAATCGCTGCCTCGTGGCTTCGAGCTCAACCTCGCCGAGGTCCTCGTATTCCCCGCCGACGTTACCGCCCGCCAGGTTTATCTGCCAGCTAGCGACGGGCCAGGCGGCGCGCTGGAGCTTCACGTCACCTACCCCATGCGCTTCACTCCGGACGGCGACTCCTTTTTCGAGCAGGCCGGTTTCCAGGTACCGAACGACGTGATGGAACCAGTCTCGTTCGGATCGGGGGAAGCCTACCTGATAACGGGCGGCTGGGACCCGGAGACGATGCGCATTTTGCAGCCGTACCTCGCCCGCTGGGACTACGAGAGGTCGCTCACGGTCATGTTCCTCTACACGGACACCCCAAATGAACCCATATGGGTGGCCGTGCGGGCGAAACTCTCAACCAAATGGATCACGCCTGAAGAGCTTGTGGTAATCGCCGAATCTATGCTTCGGGTGGAGTAACCTGCCGGTCCCCAAAACCATGTAACGCTCTGGGAAAAAGGCACAGAGTTGCCTGTGATAGATTAACTTTCGCTATGAAAATCCAGTCCCACCACACCGTCCAGGCCGACAGGCAGACTACGTTCGACACCATGCTGTCCCCCGACGCTCTGAGTTCGTGCATTCCCGGCTGTGAGAGTTTTTCGAGTACCGGAGAAGGCAGCTACGACGTGACCATGAAGGTCGGCATCGGCGCGGTTCGTGGCACCTACCGAGCCAGCGTAAAACTGTCCGAGGTTAACTCGCCGGAGTCGTTCCGCATGACGGTCGAGGGCAAGGGGTCGGCGGGGACGATCAGGGGGGACGGCACGGTCCGGCTCACCCAGGGCGACGGCGTCACGGAGATAGCCGTGGACGGCGAGGCCCAGGTCAGCGGCGTCATCGCCAGGGTGGGCCAGCGCCTCATGGGGGCCGCCGCCAAGTCGCTGCTCGGGCGCTTTTTCACCTGTATGTCCCAGCGGGTCGGCGAGGACTAAGGCGCGGCACACTGACGAACATGCCCAGCCCCAAGTCCGGCGACGCCATATTGATGATAGGGACCCGAAAAGGCGGGTTTCTCCTCAGTTCGGATCGCACTCGAAGCGAGTGGGTGGTCCATAGCGTCCACTTCCCCGGCTCCGACGTGTTCCACATGACCCGCGACCCCCGCAGCGGGACGCTGCTCGCGGCCGTCAACAGCGTCGTTTGGGGCCCTGAGATCCAGCGCAGCGACGACTTCGGTGGCTCGTGGTCCGGGGCCGAAGGCCCTCCCAAATTTGCCGACAGCGGCGGCTACGCCAGGCAAAGCGTCGACCGCGTCTGGCACATCGAGCCCGGTTGGCCGAGCGAGCCGGGCGTCGTGTATCTCGGCGCGCAGCCGGCATCGCTGTTCCGCAGTGAGGATGGCGGCGATCGCTGGGACGAAGTGCCGGGGCTTTCTTCTCACCCCACACAGCCCGATTGGAAGCCGGGCCTGGGCGGGCTCATCCTGCACTCTATGGCGCTTGATCCCAAAAATAGCGGTCGAATGTGGGTGGGACTATCGGCCGTGGGGGTATTTCGTACTGAGGATGCCGGAGAGTCCTGGCAGCCCGTCAACACCGGGGTCCGCGCCGACTTCGCGCCGGATCCGTTCCCCGCGTTCGGCCAGTGTCCGCACGAGTTGCTTTCTCCCGTCGGCGAATCCGGCATTCTTTACCAACAGAACCACTGCGGGGTCTTCCGCAGCGTCGATGCCGGCGACCACTGGGACGACCTGTCAGACGGCCTGCCGTCGCGCTTCGGCTTCATCCTGGGAGTGAACCCGAACGACCCGAATAACATTTTCGTAATGCCGGAAGACGAGGCTACGACCGATAGCGTCGGCGGTGGCAAGCGCTACACGACCGACGCGAAGATGCGGGTTTACCGCAGCCAGGACGGGGGCGATAGCTGGGATGCGGTCACCGACGGCCTGCCGCAGACCCACGCCTACGTCCACGCCATGAGAGAGGGCATGGCGCTCGATGGGCTCGACCCGCGCGGGGTCTATATTGGCACGACGGCGGGCAAGGTTTTCCACAGCGCCGGCGGCGGCGAGCACTGGCAAGTGTTGATCGAAGACCTGCCCCCAATAAACTCGGTAGAAGTAGCGACTCTCGACTAACCCTTCCACCACGTTAGCCAGAATATGCGGACAGATGAGGAGATAGCTTGCCCTCAAGTCACGGCCACCTAGAAGTGAAACGCTCCGGCGGCGTGCTCACGATAACGCTGGATGACGCCCCGACTCGCAATGCGGTGGGCGCCGAGATGGCGACGGAGCTGGAGGCCCAGCTCGACCAATTCGAGGCCGACGCCGACCTGCGCGTACTGCTGCTGACCGGCCGCGACCCAGCGTTCTGCTCCGGCGCCAACGTCCGGCGCATGGCCGACGCCAACGCTAACCGACCGGACTCCGAGCCGCCGGGTGCCGATCCCTGGGCCGAGCTGGATGCGGCCTGGTCCAGCGGTGCTGGAGACAGTGAAGAAGAGATGGACGCCGTCCGTCACCTGCCCTTACGCCTGCATCGGCTGCGTAAGCCCTCCATCGCGGCTGTCAACGGCCCCGCCGTCGGACTGGGCATGGGGATAGCACTGGGCTGCGACATTCGCTTCGCTTCCGAGCGGGCAACGTTCAGCGAGGGATTCGTGAAGATGGGGCTTATCCCGGCCGACGGCTCTTGCTGGCAGCTTCCCCGCTTGATCGGGCTCGGCAACACCCTGCTGCTCCAGTACACGGGAGATGCCGTCACCGCCGACGAGGCTTTCCGCATGGGCCTCGTCTCACGGGTGACGCTGCACGACGACCTTCTCGGAGTTGCGACTGAACTGGCAAAACGCCTGGCGGGGGGAGCGACCTACTCGATGTCGCTGATCAAACGACTCGTCCAACGCTCGCTCGAAACCGACCTCGGCGAAAGCATGACGCTGGCCGGGCCCGCCCAGGCCATAGCCCGGAGGACGGAAGACCACCGGGAAGGCGTCGAGGCGTTCGTCGATAAGCGCCAGGCCCGCTTCCGGGGACGCTAGGGCTCTATCCGGGCGGCGAGTCCAGGAACCAGCGCAATGTGCTCTCGAAGGAAGCCGGTTGTTGATGGTGCAGCCAGTGGCTGGTGTCTTCGATCTCGGCCAGCCTCGATTTTTCGATACTCTCGGCTAAACGCACCGCCTCATCGTGGGGCAGATCCCGGCTGAATCGGCCGCGTAGCACCAGTGTCGGACAGGCGAGGGCCGACCAATCGTTCCAGCGCTCGCTCGCATCGGCCATGTAGGCGGCGTGGGCGGCCGGGTCGTGTTTGAAAGACCGTCCGCCGTCCAGCCCACCCCCGGTCAGACTGCGACCCTGGCGATCGAGTACCGCCTCGGACGCGCCCGGCCTCTGGCGCTTCAGGTACGAAACCACTTCATCGAAGGACTTCCATGCGGTCTCGGTATGACCGTCGGCCGACTCCAACTCGTACAGCACGAGCGCCGAGACGGCATCGGGTTGCTCGACGCCCAGTCGTCCAGCGAGCCGTGCACCTACGCCGTGGCCGACTACGACCGCGTCTCGCAGGTCCACCTCAGCAACGAACGTGAGAAGGTCTAAAAAGAGGTGCTCGAATCCGTACTCGGACCTGGGCGGCCTGTCGCTGTCGCCGTGGCCTCGAAGCTCCGGGGCGAAAACGTGGTAGTCATCGCGAAGACGGGGCACCAAAAGGTCCCAGGTCCTGGGTGAGTCCCCAATATCATGGATTAACACCATCGGCCTGGACGCGGGCCCGGACCAGTCGATGTAGTTCAGTCGCAGCCCGCCGGAGCGATAGGTCCGTCGCACCGGTTTTGCCGATATTGGCTTTCGGACTGACCCGCGCCTATCGATCAAGCGCTACGGCCAGTTCAGTGAGGCGCCGTCGTAGACTTCCTCAAGGAATTTCCCGGTGAACGCCGTTCTGTAGTCGAAGGGCTCAGGCAGGGCTTCGTAGCGGATCAGGTGGTCGTACAGAGCTTTCCACTGGGCGTCCGTCATTGCGCCCAGCCCGGCCCTGTCCGTAACGTCGCTCGCTGCGTCCTCTAACTCGGACCCGAGCATGAAGGCCTGGTGGTCGCGGTCCTCGTCGGGGGCGAATTTCAGCACTATGTCGACCGTCTCGTCCGGGTTGGCCATTGCGAACTCGAAGCCCTTCATGGTGGCCTTCAGAAATCTCGCCACCAGGTCGGGGTCCGTCTCGGCGGTGTCGGTCATAGTAATGTACGTCAGCCCCAGGGTAGGCACTCCGAAGTCGGCCGGGTCCCACAGCGTCACGTCAAAACCGAGCCGCCGGACGGTGTCGGGCTCGTTGGACTTGAAGACGGCCAGCAAGTCTACTTGGCCCTCCGTCAAGACTCGTGGGTCGAAGCCCACGCGGACCTCCTGCACTTTGGAGCGGTCGACGCCCTCCGATTCGACCATCGCCAGGTAGTCGGGGGGCACCGAGGTTTTGTACCCAAACGTCCTGCCCTCCCAGTCGGCCAGGTCTTCTATGCCTCGTCCCGAAATAGCCATGTAAGCCTGCTCGCCCTGCTGTCCAAATAGGGCAAAGGCTACGATTGGGGCGCCGGGGTCGGAGCGGCGTTTGAGCACCGAGGTCGCTGCCGCCGTCGTGAAGTGCACGTCCCCCGACAACAGCAGTTTCAGATGTTCGCCGGTGGACGCGTGACGAATGTCCACTTCGAGGCCCTGATCCGCGAAGTAGCCGTTTTCTTGCGCGACATATACCGCGACGAATGGCAGGTTGGCCTGGGGCTTAAAGCCCGCCATGAACACGATTTTTCGAGTTTCAAGTTCGGGAGTTGCGGCGGCGTCGCCCGAGCACGCCGTCGCCAGCACGGCCGCGATGGCGGCACCGAGTACAAGCAACGCCCACCAGCGCAGACGGTCCAGTTGCGTGGAAAACGGCTGCCCCGGTGCCGATTTGAAATGTGCGTTCATGTCGTCAGGAGATGGTCTCGACTAGATTCCACAGTTGGTAGCGATTTGCTACTGACTGGTATATTAGTACCCTGGTGGGAATAGTCAACGCTCACAGTAAGGGGATGTTCTGTGACCAGTACTTTGAAGGGAAATGACCCGGTTTCGATGGCTCTCGACCTCGTGGGGGACCGCTGGACGCTGGCCGTGCTGCGCGACCTGCTCCGGGGGAAAACGCGCTTCTCGGAGCTAAAGCGCTCGGTCGAGGGCATCGCAGGCAACATATTGTCGGACCGGCTGCAACGGCTGGAGCGCAATGGCATCGTAGAACGCCACGTCTACAGCGAGCATCCTTTGAGGGCAGAATACCGACTCACGCGAAAGGGCCACGAGCTGGGCGTTGTCGCCGGGGCGCTTGCGGCATGGGGGGCACGGCACCTCTCGGACGAGCCGTATCTCGTGCATGAAGAGTGCGGAACGGCCGCAGAAGTCCGGTACTTTTGCGACACATGCAACCGCACAATCCGGGGAGCCGAAGTGAGGCTTTCCTCTTAGAACCCTCGCTCGGACTCGTGCCAGAAAAGCGCGCGCTTCTCGGCGTACCACGTCAGGGCCGTGAGGGTTATGCCGATGACCGCCAGCACCGCGACGGCCGCGAATAGACGGGGCATGTCCAGGTTGTTGTGCGCCACGATGATGACGCTGCCCAGGCCACGGTCACCGGTGAACCACTCCCCCACTACCGCTCCGATTACGGACAACGGCACCGATATGCGGAAGGCCGCGAACAGGTAGGGCAGCGAGCCCGGCGCCCGCAGCTTCCACAGAACCTCTGCGTTAGACGCGTTTAGTGAACGAAATAGGTCTAGCGCCTCCGGACTTGCAGAGCGCAGACCAGCCAGCGCGTTTACCAGCACCGGGAAGAACGTGATGAGCGACGCCACCAGGATTTTCGGGAACGAGCCGAATCCGAACCAGATTACGAAGAGAGGGGCTACCGCCACTATGGGCGTCACCTTGACCAGGACGGCCAACGGCAACAGGCTTCTCTCCAACACCCGGGACTGGGACATTATTACGGCTCCAATAATGGCTACCGTTGCACCCAGCGCGAACCCCGCCAAGGCTTCGCCAAGCGTGACGCCGCCGTGAAGGGCGAACTGGCCGATGTCGCCGAACAGGTCGGAGAAGATTGCCGTCGGCGCCGGGACGATGTACTCGGCGATGTTGCCGATACGGACCCACACCTCCCACACGACCCCTGCGATGACAAGCGCCAACACGGGAGGCACTACGTAGGCGCTCGCGCCCCGGATACCCTTCCACAGGCCCGGCCAGGGCTGCCCTCCCGCGCCTTCCATTTACCGGCCCCCGGCGCCCGCTGACAGGGCTTCTCGAACGCTGGATGTAAGTTCGAGGAAGCCGCTCGACCGCTCCACGGTCGCGTCCCTGGGCCTGGGGAACTCGACCGGGATGTCCTCCACTACCCGGCCGGGACGCTCGCTCATGACCACGATGCGGTCTGCCAGGACGACGGCCTCCGGGACCGAGTGCGTTACGAAAACGACGGTCTTTCCGGTCGCTTCCCACAGGGCCAGCAGCTCGTATCTCATCGCTTCTCGAGTGATCTCGTCGAGAGAACCGAATGGCTCGTCCATGAGCAGTAACGACGGGTCGAACGCGAAAGCCCTGGCAAGAGCGACCCTTTGCCGCATGCCACCGGAGAGCTGGTGCGGATAATAGGACGCGAAGTCTCCCAGGCCGACGGCGTTCATCACCTGCTCGGCCCCGGAGACGCCGTCTCCTTTCCCGGCGTTGATCTCTAGCGGAAGCGCAATATTTCGAAAAACCGTGCGCCAGGGCAGTAGCGCCGGGTCCTGGAACACGTAGCCGATGTCTTTTCGAATACTTGCTAACCGAGGCTCTGCTCCACCGATGAGTACCGAGCCGCTATCCGCCTCGATCAAACCCCCGAGCATCTTTAGAAGGGTCGTCTTGCCGCAGCCGCTGGGCCCGATTACGGCTACGAACTCACCCGGCTCGACCGCGAGCGATACGGAGTCGAGGACCAGCAAGTCACCGCCATCAGACGATGGGAAGGACTTGGACAGCCTTTCCGCAGTTATGCCTGGCGCGGAACTTCTAGGCTGAGGGGGTAGTGCGCTGGCTTGGGAGAGCAATGTGAGTAAGCGCAGACTCGGTCAAACGTGTGGTGACGTTGCGGGCGGGCGTAACGGCGGCCTGTGCCGGTCACGGCATCATAGCACAGGACCCCGGAACGCCTTGTCACCGGGAGCGCCTCCCCATCTAAGCGAAACTCGAAAATTGACTCGCCGGGCGCCTAAACAGTCTGGTGGGCCACCGCGTCGGATTCGTTTTCGTCCGAATCACTAGAGTCCACTTCGACCGCAGGAACATCGTACCTGTAGCCAACTCCCCATACGGTGATTATGTGCGTCGGTTCGTGTGGCTCGGCCTCAAGTTTGCCTCGCAGGCTGGCGACGTGCCATTTGACCACGTCCGACGAGTAGTGGGGCGAGCCCCATACCTCTTCAAGAATCTCTTTCACGACACAGGTCTTGCCGGCTCGCTGGGTAAGGAACCACAGGAGACGGAATTCGGTCGGTGTCAGGTCGGCTTTGGCTCCCCGCACGGTAACTTCGTGGCGGTCTTTATCGATGGTCACTACCGAGTCGGCGTAGCGCTTGGCCCGCTCTTGCTGGATGACCTGCTTTTGGTATCGCCGTAGCAGGGCGCTAATTCGGGCCAGGAACTCTTCCATGCCGACCGGTTTTACCACGTAGTCGTCGGCACCCATGTTCAGTCCCTTGACCTTCTTCGCCTCTTCTCCGAGCCCGGTGAGGAACATGATCGGCGAGTCGGACACCTCTTTGACGAGCCGGCAGAATTCGAAGCCGTCCATCTTGGGCATGACTATGTCGGCGACGATGAGGTCTGGCTGCTGACGATAGACCTCCCGAAGGCCGGCGACACCGTCCCCGGCCGAACAGGTCTGGTAGCCGGCGTCAGTTAACCACGCGGTGAGCAGCTCCCTGACCGGGGCCTCGTCCTCTACGACTAATATCGTGCTGCTCATCTGCTAACTCCTGACTAACCCCGTACGGAGTGCGATTCGGCCACACGGTGCGATTCGGCCAACTGCCTGCTAGCGGGAGCGCTCTCCGCCACCCCAACTATGGGCAGATGCATCCAGAATGTGGCGCCCTCGCCTGTTTTGCTATCGACGGTCATCTCACCAGAGTGTGAGGAGACGATTTTATGACATATGAACAGGCCGAGACCTGTGCCTTTGCCCACCTCTTTGGTGGTGAAAAAGGGCTCGAACAGTCTATCGAATATCTCGGGGTCGATCCCCTCCCCGTAGTCTTTGACGTAGGCCGTCACCCTGTCGCCGTCCTGACGGCAGCCGACGACCACACTGCCACCGTCGGCCGTCACGTCAAGGGCGTTGGAAACGAGGTTGACCATGACCTGCTGAAGCTGGGACGGTACGGCCATGGTCTGGGGGATGTTGGCGTAGTCACGGAACACTGCCACTTTGCGAGAACGGATCTTGGCCCCCATCAGGCTAAGGGACTCTTCCATGATTTCGGAAAGGTCGACGACCTCGACTTCGTCAGAGGGCCTGGCATGCACCAGCAGCCGGCGAACGATGGTGGATATCCGCCCCGCCATCTCCAGAATGGTCTCGGTGTGCTCGACCGATTTGTCGGTCTTTAGGTGACGCTCGGAGTTGCGCAGCATCATCTCCGCACGACCGGCTATGGCGAAGACCGGGTTGTTAATTTCGTGAGCCACTCCCGCGGCCAACGTGCCGACACTAGCCATCTTGGCGGACTGCACCAACTGGGTATGCATACCCTTTAACTCCAGGATGCGCTCCCGTAACTCCTCCGCCAACTCGGCCTTGAGTCGGGCCTCGTGCATGCTCCGCTTTAGCGCGAAGTAGGCGATCACGGTGGGGATCATGACCAGCAACAAACCCCACCAAACCTGAGCGATTAGGATGGCCGCGAGCAGGCCAAGGGCCAACATCGCCCCCTCTTGCACGGCCTCCAGCGCGTACGGCTGGCCCCAGATTTTCCAGAAGCCGTGACCCTTCCGTAATGTGACCATTGCCGAGACGGCGACGACGTTGGTCGCATGCAGCACGGCACCGGCGGCTATTCCGGCGCCCACCGCGCCGGCCGTCAGGGAGATTAGAGCCCCGTCCGGCCTGATGGCAAAAAACACCATGCCCCCGGCGACCGCGGCGAGCCCGGCCACGCCCACGTTAAATGCGACCGCTCGCAGCGGCGCCTTTATCAGGGCCTGGGAGACGAGCGTCCCACCGGCCGCCACCGCTACCGCAAGCGCGGGGTGACCAAGTAAAACGGCGGTGAATATGGGGACTGTGAACAACGAGGCCTGTGCCTGCCGCGACAACTCCACCGGGAACCGCCCGGCAAGCGCAACCAGGACGATGAGCACCGGGTAGATCCAGATCCGGGTCGTCCCCGTATCGACCGCCCACACGAGCGAGGCGACGACCGTCAGCGCCGCTGCCGTGAGCAGCATTGCGGCTATATATGACCATGTCAGAAAATCTCTGGTCATCGCGATCCTAACAACCGGGCGCCTGGCAAGAGCCGGGCGCCCGGGCGGCTACGTAGCCACTTTAATCGAGGGTTAGTTATTCAGCGAGCAAGAAACGGACTTGCCCGAGACGCCGCTACAAACTGCCTCTTCGCCGTCGGAGACCATCTGGACCACGACGGGAAATCTACCCTTGCCGCTGGAGTTGACCTGTACGCTGACTCCGACGCCGGAGTTGCCGTCGTCCGCGTCAAACGTGGTCGAAGTCGAAACGGTGCACGAGTTGGAACCACCGGTGGACTCGAAGTCCAGCTTGGTCCTGGCACCGGCTTCGATGTGGAATACCACGTCGATGTCGCCATCGACGTCACACCAGGCCGCGTCCGGGGCGTGCACGGATACGTTGTACTGCGTGCCGTCGATCTGCACCTGCGGATCGAAGCCGCTTCACTGAATGCCTCCGTAGACGACGGGCACCGCGATCAGCATGAGCAGAAGCGTCGCAATCGTCGCCACCGCCTTGGGCCGTTTCATGAACTTCATGATTACCATCCTCCTTTGTCTCGCTCGTAGCCCCAAATGAACCTGGGGTCTGGGTTCGAGAGACTCCCACTAACGGGGTCTCTCTCCGAAATTGCGTGCGGACACACAAACGCTACCAACCAAAAGGTTTGGAAATGGTTTGCAAATCGTGTGGAACCCGCTGTTCCTGTTTTGACCCGACCAGTCCCGTACACGTGCAACATGACGCTACATTCTGCCCGTCGGCCCCCGACCTGGGCTCCCCCCTCCGGGTGATTCTGGGGGTGACCGACGGTGTAACCCTCCCCAGAACGTGGGCCCGAGGCACGGGCCCGAAACACGAGACGCTTGGATATGAAATCAGCCGGACCTGGGATCGAACGCGTCCCTGAGGCCGTCTCCGAGGAAGTTGAATGCCAACAGCGCGACGAACAGCACACCGGCCGGGAAAAAGACCACGTGGGGGTGCGACCGCAGTGATCTGAACCCGTCTTCGATCATTCCTCCCCAGCTCGGGGTTGGAGGACTGACCCCAAGGCCTATGAAACTGAGAAAGGCCTCTGCCAGTATGTAGCCCGGTATGGCGAGGGTCTCCGCAACAACTACTGCACCCAGCACCTGTGGCACGAGGTGACGGTGAATCAGGCGCGCATCACTCATACCCAGGGCCCGGGCCGCCTCGATGAACTGGCGGGTCTTGAGCGAGATAACCATTCCGCGAACCAATCGCGCGGTGGTCAGCCAGGACGTGAGAGCGATGCCCACCAGGATGAACAAGACCCCTCCGATGGCTTCGTCCATCGATGAGACGCCTCGCACGAACAGATTCGGCGAGGGCGCCGCGGACGCCGCCCGGAAGTAGACCATCAGCAAGATGATCACCAGTACCGCGGGTATTCCGTAGAGCAGATCCAGCAACCGGGTCATCCAGGCATCCACCCGGCCGCCAAAGTAGCCGGAGACAGCCCCGTATGCGATGCCGATGATCGCAGCCGAAACCGCACCGGCCAGGCCGACTCCAAGAGAGACTCTGGCTCCGAACAGGAGCCGGGAAAAGACATCCCGGCCGAGGATGTCCGCACCCATGAGGAACTCGGCACCCGGGGCGGCGTAGTTGTCAGGCAGGCTCGTGTCGGCAAAGCCCCTGGGCGCGATGAGCGGTGCAAAAATTGCCAGCACGGCCAGGACCGCCACCACCGCCGCTCCGACAACGGCCATTTTGTTCTTGCCGAGCCGCGAGGCGGCCCTGCGCCAGGGGCCCCGAGCCCGGCCGCCCTGACTCCAATCAGAGCCTCGTGCAACAAGACGCAGGACCACGCTACCGGTACCTCACGGTCGGGTCGAGCACCCCATGCAGCAACTCGACCACGATATTCGCGCCTATGGTGATCGCGCCGGTGACGAGAGTGATGGCCATGATGACCGTGTAGTCCCTCTGGCCGATGGCGGTGACGAGCTGACTGCCGATCCCCGGCACCGCGAATATCCTTTCCACCACGATCGCCCCGGCGATGAGGCCGGCTACTAACGGCCCGAGGTAGGAGATCACCGGGATGAGGGCGTTGCGCAGGCCGTGGATGACGACCACTCGACCCTCGGAAAGGCCCCTCGCACGATGGCTGCGAATGTAGTCCTCCCGCAGGACTTCCAGAAGGGATGCCCTGACCATTCTGGCAACATACGCAGCCATCGTCAGACCGAGCGTAAACGCCGGGAGCACGGCGTGTGACGCCCCACCCCAGGTCGCAACAGGCAATATCTGCAACTTGAGTGCGAATACCCATATCAGGATGGGCCCGAGGACGATGCTGGGGACGGCAAGGCCGATTGCCGCGAGGGTGGAGGCGGCGTAGTCGATGGGCGTGTTCTGCCTGAATGCCGCCAGCGTGCCGAGCGGCAACCCGATACCGATGGCTATGAGCAACGCATAAACGGTCAGTTGGACGGACACCGGGAGCGTGTCGGCCACGATGGAGCGCGCGTCCCGGCTGGTAGAGACGTATGACGGCCCGAAGTCCAGCCTGGATACGACACCCCAGCCGTAGTCGGTGTACTGGCGCCACAGGGGTTGATCGAGCCGGAACTTGGCTTCCAGGTTGGCCTTGACGTGGTCCGGCACGGGCTTTTCTGTGTCGAACGGGCCGCCGAACGGCGTGTACCAGCACGAACGTGACCAGAGAGAGGGCGATCAGCACGGGCACCGCCCAGGCGACCCGCTTAACTAGGTAGAACTGCACGGCCCCAGGAACCCCCGCGCCCCAAGAAAGTGTGAATAGGGAGCTTTAGAAGATGCTCGACGTTAGCGCCCGAATGCAGTCCAGGTGGAGATCTGGTCCCCTCCGAAGGGGGCGAAGGTGCGCTCGAGATACGGCTTGGTCAAAACAACCGTCGTCCCATGGAACAGCGGGAGCATGGCCGCGACGTCCTCGGTGAGGATGCGCTCGGCCTGCCGGTACAGGTCCGCACGGACCGCCTGGTCGGTCTCACCGGCGGCCTGTTCCACCGCAGCGTCAAACTCGTCACTGGTGAACCCGCCGAAGTTGAACGGGGACTGGGAGTGCATTACCCCACGCAGCCAGTTGTCGGCGTCCGGGTAGTCCGCCCCATAACTGAGCGTCCAGATGTGCGTCGGGTCGGTGAAGAGACTGCCGATGTAGGCCTGGAACTCCTGCGCCAGGAGGTTCACCTGTACCCCGAGGTTCTCAAACCACATGGATGCGATTGCCTCAGCGATGGGCTCGTTGTTGGCTCCGGTGTTGAACGAAAGGGTTATCTCGCCTAGTCCCTCACCATTGGGGAAGCCGGCCTCACTCAACCACTCCCTGGCCTGTACCGGATCGAAGCCGATGCCCACGCCATCGAGGACGGCTCCAAAGTTGCCGGGGGAGGTGAAGGTGGTCGCCGGGTCCTGCCCACCCTTGAGGATGAATTCGACCAGCGCCTGGCGGTCGACCGAGGCGATGAATGCCTTGCGCACGAGCACGTTGTCGAATGGCGCCCGACTGAGGTTGAAGCCGTAGAAGGTGGTCGAGAGCGCCGGTGAGATGGTCAACTCTGAACTGAGAACCGGGTCCTACAACACCCTGTCCATCTCTTCGATGGGCAAGATGGTGGTGTCCAGCGCTCCCGCCTCGTACATGGCCAGGGCGGTGGACGGCTCCTCGACCATCTTGTAGTCGACGGTCTCTATCGCAACAGACCCCGCGTCGTAGTAAGCGGCGTTCTTGCGCAAGACGATGCTCGTGCCGTGCGACCAGCTCAGCAGGTCGTATGGCCCGTTGCTGATGATGTTGTCCGGCTCGGTCCACCGTGCGCCGTGCTCTTCGATGGCGCCCTGCGGCTGCGGGAACATGACGGTGAGCGACGCGAGCGTGGGAAAGTACCCGGCGGGCTGGGTTAGCTCGATTCGTAGCGTAACGTCGGCCGCCTCCGCCTCTCCGGCGTTGAACGCCGCGCCGTTGACTATGAAGTCGGCGACCAGGAACGCGAACGCCGCACCCGTGGCCGGGTCCAGCGAACGGAGTATGCCGTACTCCACATCCGCAGCCGTGACCCGCGTTCCGTCGGACCAGAACACATCGTTTCTCAGGTTGAAGGTGTAGACGGTGCCGTCGGCCGATACGTCCCAGCTCGCGGCCAGGTCCGGCAGCACTTCGGAGGTGACCGGGTCAACGTTGGTCAGGCCGACGAAGAGATTTTCAATGAACAGGATTCAGCGGTCGTCGGAGGCCAGCGCCGGGTCCAGCGTGGGGGGCTCAGTGCCGGCGTTGAGGTACGCGACCTTGGCTAGCTTGCGAGACTCCGGGGTTGGGGTGATGATGATCACCTTCTCAACCTCGACTTCTACGATTTTCTCGACTACTTGAGTCTCGCCCGGGACCTCGACGATTTTCTCGACTACCTGGGTCTCGCCCGGAACTTCGACGATCTTTTCTACTTCAACGATCTCCGGGTCGCTGCAGGCAACGGCTGCGGCAAGCGCCACCACCGCCATGATCGCCGCCGCCTTGGCGGCGTGTCTCAGAGCGCTGGAAGGCAAAATCTCCCCCACCGATATGTGCATAGGTTGCGTTCCTCGTGATTTCTGACCAGACCCCGAATATATCAAGAAAAGCGCCGAAGGGGGTGAGTGTGCGCCGAAGTCGAGTGGCGGTTATCGACCGCGTGAGCGGAAAGCCTGAGGTGTGGCGGACCCGAACGAGGCTCGGTGTGGTGCTATGTGAGGACCTTGTGTCGCTTTAGGCGCCGTTGGCGATGACCGTGAAAAGACCGAGGTATAGATCGACGACGGTCGGATCGTCGGTGTATTCGGGGGGGCCGCCGTCACCCCGCACCGGGGTCAGGTCCAGGCAGGCGCTCTCGTTGATAACCAAGAAACTGTCCGGGTACTCATCTTTCATTCGGCTTACCCGGGCGGTAGCGAGCGCGGCCAGGGGACCGATTGCTCCGACGTCACCAGGCGAAGCGACGATGTGGCGATCTGCCTGACGTGCGTGTCCATTTACGGACGTCGACCCGGGACCGTCACTGGTTAACGCTTCGGAGAGGCGATTGCCAACTTCGACGGTGTTCACACCGGTGACCCAGTGCAGGCTCGTCAGGCCCTGCTTTTTCACCAATGTCTCAAGTCGAGTCAGATACCAGTGCAACAGATGCGACGACCCCTCTATGTGGATTTGCTCGAAGCCAAAGTTAGGGGCCGAACCCGATTCCTGATTGTTCTTGGCGTTCATCATGCTGGCATTGTCTCCGGTGAGCTAGATTTATCGTCACGGCGGCGCGGCATAAGCGCTAAATACAGGGCCTCTACCACGAAACCCATCAGCCCGAAATAGAGCAGGCCGTCTCCCACACTCATTATCCGGTCGTTGAGCCACCCGATCCTTATGACGTCGGACAGGGGCCCGAGAATCGTGTCACCGGAGTCCATGAGCACATTTTTGCCACCAGGCGGGGTCTCGCCGAGCTCCATGCCCGCCACAGCCTCGGTGCCGAAGACTATCGCAGCGTTTTCGGGGGTGGCGGGCATCAGCCCTCCGTTAGCCGCGATAACCAGCGTATTTAAAATTAACCCCAGGGCCATCAACCGAATCGCCCACCAACGCAGGTTGGGCGCGAGCCCGACAAAGAGCATCGCCGTCGTGACTGCCAGGACGACTGTCTTGGCAACGACGGCGGATGGATCGTCGAAGATCAACTTGAAAGCGACCACCTGGATGACGACCGCCAGGATCAGGAGCCAACCAAGCTTGACCCTCACACCCTGCCGGTCGCTCTCGCTACCCCTGAGTATCTTTACGATTGCCGGTGACAATTGCCCTCGCGTCGATTCTGTTTTCGAGGCTGTGTTGGTGGACCAGGTGCGGCTGGAGGGGTTCCTGTGTCCGCACCCGGCCCCGGACACCGAACCAGGGCTTTATGGGCCCCAGTTGATGGGAGCGGCCGCCGCTATCGCTACGGCCGTAACCGCCATGGCAACGTAGGCTACTCGCCAGAACTTGCCCGTTAGCTTTGTCTTCATGATCAATACCTCCCTGAACCTGAAGTGTTGTGAGATGGACACAAGCTAACCGAGCGGTTCTCACGGATTAATTACGTGGACGGGTCATCCCTTACACACGAATTGCAAACAAATACGACAGGCAGTCTATAGACCGTTAAAAAGGGGTGAGAGAGCGTGCCGGAAACTAGGTGAGGCTGCTCACCAGCCGACGAACGCGCGGAAGCGAGGCGGGCGGTGAGACCTCACCGAATACCGACCTGAAACGCTGATAGGTCCTCGTCGCGGAAGGGAGATCCCCTCGCTCGACTTGAATATCCATTACCAGGTAGTAGAACTCCGCTTCGAGTTCATCGGAACTGATCCCCGTCTCTAAGAGCCCTATCGCAGCTTGCCAGTCGCCTCGCTGTCGCATCATTCCGGTAAGCGCCGACATGCAGCGGACGAACTTAAAGCCGTACTCAATCCTCAATTCGTTCGACCATTCAGAATCGATTTCCTCCAGAAATGGACCCTCATAAATACTGGCCGCGACCGCCAGGATCTCTTCCCTGCCCGCCACGTCGGCATCGTCCAGACGCTCTGCACCAAGTAACGCCGCATCAAATCTGGAGGCGTCCAGGTCATACGTCCAGTTGGGGCTGAGACGATACAGGTCTCCGTCGCGGTCGATACAGCTTGGGTAGAGTCCCGTCTTCATTCGATAAAGGGTCGAGTGGAAATTTGAATTGGCCTTCGACGACGATATCTCCGGCCACAGGGCCTCTACTACTTTGCCCTTGGTTAGAGGCTGACCGCGCATTAGGAAGTACAAAAACATCTCTTTCGCCTTCGCACTTCCCCAGGCAGAACTCAATACCCGGCTGCCGTCCAGTGTCACCTGGACGGCACCGAATGTGGTCACTTCTACTTTCGGCGTCGCCGCCGCGGCCGGAGGCGCCGACGCGGCGTCTCCGATACCATCCCTTTCGCCGTCCAATACGGCGGCGTGTTTGTTGATTTCAGAGGCCAGCTTTTTGAAGAACTCTTTGTCGCCGCCACGGCCGGCCGCGTACTGGATCATCAAAGGCGTCCTGAGCAATTCCCCCATAAGGAACCGGGCGCCGCCCATCTCCTGGCATATCTTGGCAACTGTGGCGAGGGCGCCCAGCGCGTCCGTGTATTTTTTTCGTAGGAACAAGGCTTGACCAAGGTGCAACTGCGCCCTCGCAAGTGCCCGCCGCTGCTTCAGCGGGGTGAGCACGTCGACGGCCTGGCTCAGCCGCCGCACCGCTTCATCGAATTCGTGGTTTTCGTACCTGAGAATCCCCTGTGTCAGGTAGCCGAGGCCGAGTTCGTATGGCTGGTTGAGTTGCGAGGCCATGGCCACGGCCTCGTCGATCGAACTCTGCGCCCGGTCCGAACGGCCGGAGAGGCGGTTTGTCTCGGCAATGCCTATGAGACCGACCGTTACCAGCGACGCCTCGAGGCACTCGCACGCCAACTCCATGGCCCTGTTATATGTTTGCTCTGCTGCATCGAGATCACCCCGTTGGCGATAGATGTCGGCCAGGGTCATTTGCGCGTAGCCCTCGTCACGAGGTCCCGCATGTTTCAGCGCCAGGGTTATCGACTCTCGAGCGAGCGACTCCGCCCTGCCGTATTGGCCCTGAAGGCTGTAGAGCACTGCCATGTTGTTGAGCGTGACGGAGAGCTGCTCGCCGTTTCCTAGCTCGTGCCAGCTCTGGCGAGCGTGCTCGAATTGGGTGACGGCCTTCGCCGAATCACCGAGCAGCGAATACACCGAACCCAGGCCGCCGTTGACCTGGGATATCTGGAAGAGGCTGCCCAACTCCTGGAAGCCGTCCAGTGCCAACTTGAGCTCTTTGGCAGCACGAGGGAATTTACCCTGCTGGGCGAAGGCGGTGCCCAGGTTGGCCCTCGCCTCGGCCCGGTCTTCGGCGGAGCCGTGGCTTTCGGCGAGTTCGTGTGCACGGCGTGCGTCCCTGAGCGCCATCTGATACGCGCCCTTGCGGCCCAGGGCGACGCTGCGGGACATAAGAGCCCTGGCCTCTTGCACGGGGTCCGTCTCCGCTTCGGCGTCACTGGATCCGAAAACGTCGATTGCCCTGTTAAGCATGCGAATGGCCTCGTCACTCTTGCCCAAACGTCGCATGGCACCAGAAAGATGCAGCAGTAGATGAGGCCGCTCCATCCGCAGCTCTTCGGGTATTTCGCTTATCCAATTGCCCAGGCTCTCCCACAGGCCCTCTTCGGCGAACGCTTCGGCATTTCGGTCTAATAGCGCAAGGGCTTTTTCATAGTCACCGGCGTCGATGTAGTGACGCACGGCCTCTTGCGGGCGAACGAGGCCCTCGTAATGCCTGGCGACCGCTCGATGGGCGGCTCGCAGACCGTTGGGGTCGTCCTGTTCGAAGCGTTCGCGCAGATAATCACGGAACAGGTGGTGGTACCGATACCAGGAGTCTTCACCACTGAGCCGGTTCAGGAACAGGCCCTCGGTTTCAACTTCCTCCAACAGTTTTGCCGGCCTCTCGGCGCCTGACACAGCCGTCGCCAAATCCAGATCGAACTCGCCGCACACGGCGGTCCTGAGTAAGAACCCGCGCATTTCGTCGGATTGACGAGAGAAAACCTCCGAAGCGAGGTATTGGAAAATTAGGCTGTGCTCACCCTTGCTGGTGAGCATCTCTTTGAACAGGCCATGCCACAGAGGCTGGCTTGTGAGCAAAATCGCGGTGATCCAGCCCTCTGAGTCGGCCTCCAGCTTCTGGGCCTCCGACAGGCTGACCCGGTGGTCGAAGTTGTCGGCCAAGACCTGGCGGATCTCCTCAGCGTTGAACCGGAGCTCCTCCTTGCCGAGACCGGACGCCCTGCGTTGGCTCAGAAGGCGAGGCAGGGACGGGAACTGCGGTGTCTCACGAGTGGATAACACCAGGCACATGTTCTCCGGCGCCCGCTGCACCAGCCTGTCCACCATGTCGACGATGACCTTGTTGGGCGCCAAGATGTGGAAGTCGTCTATGACCAGCACGAAGTACTCGTTCACGGACTCGGCGACTGTGTCGACGAATGCGGTCACCGCCGAACGCCAGTCGACTCCGTTGGCGCCCATCCGGCCCCTCGATCCGGTGGCTGAGAAGTCGGGGAACTGTGAGTTCAAGGACGCAGACAGATGGCGCATGAACGACCTGGGATCGAGGTCAAGCTCATCGACCGAGTACCAGCACACGGGAAGGTCGGTGTCCCTGGCGTAATCGGCCAGAAGCGTGGTCTTGCCGTAGCTGGCAGGCGCCGAAACTATTTGCAGCGGGTTATCTACATGGTCGTGTAGATGGTCGAGCAGGCGCCGCCGATGCAGTACGGCGTCACGGGTCTCCGGAACCGAATACCGAGGGTTTCGGCCCGTTCGATGAGCTACGTCGGAAGACATTGAGGATGCCATTGCGAACCACGGTCAGTTGGAAACTTACCGCTACAGTTAGAAAATTAACAAAAGTAACGAGGTAAGGGAACTAGGCCAACCCCTTTTCGAGGGTCGATACCACGGCCTCGTACTCGTGCCGCACGTCATTACTCAACAGAACTGTAGGCTTGGACGTGTCCCGGTAGTCGGCCCGTAGCTCGAACCTGCCCAGAAACGGTAGATCGAGCTCGGTGGCGAGTTCTTCGCCGCCTCCCGACCCAAATATGTCCCCGGAGAAGTTCTCGACGACGCCCAGCACGGACACCTTGAGAGTCTTGATCATGTTGATCGAACGCCGTGCATCCACTACCGAGAGTTCTTGGGGCGTGGTGACTACGACGAAACCGTCCAACTGTAGGGTTTGCATGACGGTGAGCGGCGCGTCCGACGTGCCCGGCGGGAGGTCGACGATCAGGTAGTCGAGCTCGCCCCAGGCGGTGGACTGCAGCAGCTGGTTGATTGCGTTATGCACCATGGGGCCTCGCCAGATGATGGCCTCGTCTTCGTTTTTCTGGAAGAAACCCATCGACATGACCCGCACCCCGAACCGTTCGGGAGGGCTCAGACGCTTGTCGTCACCCATCTCCGGCGGTTCGAAAATCTTCATGGCTCGTACGACGTTGGGGCAGTCGATATCGACGTCGAGTATGCCTACGCTGGCGCCGGCTTGCGCCAACGTTACCGCGAGGTTGACCGCCACTGTGGTTTTGCCCACACCGCCCTTGCCGCTGTAGACCCCGATGGTGTGCTTGACGCCGTCGAGCGCGCTGGTGATCGCCTTGCGCTGCTCGAACTGGCGTTTCATCGCCTCCAGTCGAGCCTTGGCCTGGGGATTGTTCGCCGGATTAGGTTTCTGGGTCATCTTGCCGTGTTTGTGGTCTCCCGCTCCTTGATTTGGTGAAAGTGCAATTAAAAAAGGGGGCCTGCGCGGCCCCCTATTAGTCACGGGCGGGCGGGGGTTAGTCGAGCCCCAGTTCCGCCTTGCCCTCTTCTGTAATCATGTCCGGGGTCCAGGGCGGGTCGTAGACCACCTCGACGTTGACGTCCTCGACGCCTTCCATTTCGGCGATGCGCCACTCGGCCTGCTGGGCGATGTAGGGGCCCATGCCGCACCCGGCGAAGGTCAGGGTCATCTTGATATCGACGTCGCCCTCGGTGACTTGGCAGTCGTAGATCAGCCCCAAGTCAACCACGTTTATTGGTATTTCGGGGTCGTAGACGTCACGCAGGGCCTCCATCACCTCTTCGCGGTTCAGGGTCGCGGTGGTCGCCATGGGCGTTGCTCCTTTGATTTCTTGGGCGGTCTCTCCGGCCGTCCGCCATGCGGCAGACGGGCGTTTTGTCACCCTTATATTCTAGGGTCGGGGAAAACCGGAGTCAATGGTACTTTACTAGATTGGTCAAGTTCCCCTGAGGGGCTGCTCTTCCAGAATCACTTTTCGCAGGTCCGTGATCTGGTCCCGGAGCAAAGCCGCCTTCTCGAATTCGAGGTTCTTGGCCGCCTTTTTCATCTGAACTTCGAGGTCTTTGACCAAACGCAGAATGTCGTCCAATGGCAGATCGGAACTGGTGACGTATGGGGCTTTCGTTTCGGCGACTTCTCGCACCCGCTCGGTTATGTCGTGGATGGTTTTTCGTATGCCCTGGGGCGTGACGCCGTGCTCCCTATTGTGAGCCTCCTGCACCGCCCTGCGCCGCTCTGTCTCGTCGATGGTGCGCTTCATCGAGTCGGTGACGACGTCGGCGTACATGATGACCTGGCCGTCTACGTGTCGGGACGCCCTCCCGACCGTCTGGATGAGGGAGGTCTGAGACCGCAGGAAGCCCTCTTTGTCGGCGTCCAGGACCGCCACCAGGCTGACCTCGGGCAGGTCGAGTCCCTCTCTGAGCAAATTGATACCGACGACGACATCGTAGACGCCGAGGCGCAGGTCTCTCAATATCTCACTGCGTTCGAGGGTATCGATTTCCGAGTGCATGTGATGTGTTCGTATTCCAACTTCACGGAGGTAGTCGGCAAGTTCTTCTGCCATCCGCTTGGTGAGTGTGGTCACGAGCGTCCGCTCGCCCTTTTCGACCCGGATGCGGATCTGTTCGAGGAGGTCGTCGATCTGGCCCCTGGTCGGCTTGATCTCGATCATCGGGTCGGTCAGGCCGGTGGGGCGGATGACCTGCTCGACGATTCGCTGGCTGTGCTCGTATTCGTATGGCCCAGGCGTGGCCGAGACGTAGATGGTCTGGTTGACCCGCTCCTCGAACTCACCGAAGTTGAGCGGCCGGTTGTCGAGAGCTGACGGCAATCGGAACCCGTAGTCGACGAGCACCTCTTTGCGGGACCGGTCGCCACCGTACATGGCCCGGACCTGGGGCAGGGTCATGTGCGACTCGTCAACGAAGAGCAGGAAGTCGTCGGGGAAATAATCGAGCAACGTGTACGGCGTGCTACCGGTGGCCCGGCCGGCGAGATGGCGGGAGTAGTTCTCCACTCCGGAGCAGTAGCCGGTCTCGCGCATCATCTCCATGTCGTACTTGGTGCGCGACTCCAGGCGCTGGGCTTCCAGCAACTTCCCTTCCCTGTTCAACTCGGCCAGGCGCTCGTGCATCTCTTTTTCGATGTCGTCGATGGCCGTGATGAGTTTGTCGCGGGAGGTAACGAAGTGCTTTGCCGGGAAGATTTCGATGTCGTCCCGCTCCGCCAAAACTTCACCGGTTAGCGGGTCGAGCTGGACGATGCGGTCGACCTCGTCTCCCCAGAACTCGATGCGCACGCCCACGCCGTCTTCGTAAGCGGGCAGTATTTCCAGCGTGTCGCCGCGTACCCGAAATTTCCCCCGGGACAGGTCGAAGTCGTTGCGCTCGTACTGCATATCGACGAGTTGCCGAATCAACTTTCCCCGGTTCCTCGTCTCGCCCTTGCGCACGGAGGCGACGAAGCTCTGGTATTCCTCGGGAGACCCGAGGCCGAAGATGCACGAGACCGACGCGACGATGAGTGTGTCGCGCCTTGTCAGCAGGGCGCGAGTGGCGGAGTGCCTGAGCTTGTCTAGCTGCTCGTTTATGTCGGCGTCTTTCTCGATGTAGGTGTCGGTCCGGGGTATGTACGCCTCGGGCTGGTAGTAGTCGTAGTAGCTGACGAAGTACTCGACGGCGTTGTTGGGGAAGTGGTCCTTGAACTCGGTCGCGAGCTGCGCCGCGAGCGTCTTGTTGTGGGCCAGGACGAGGGTGGGACGCTGGACCCGTTCGACGATGTTCGCCATTGTGAAAGTCTTGCCGCTGCCGGTGACCCCGAGCAGGGTCTGGTGGCGCAGGGCCTCGTCTACGCCCGCCGCCAGGGCGTCGATGGCCTGGGGCTGGTCGCCCGTCGGTTTGAAGTCGGAGACGATCTTAAAGTCGGGCATCTGGCTACCAATTGTACGCGGGTCATTGCGTGACGGCCCAGACGACGTGCACGGCCGATTACCAAAGCGATGAGGCCATCAGCCGAAGAGCCCTAGAGCGAGCCTTGCTCGCGGAGAACGCCTAGCGACCGCCGAGCCGGTCTAGCGCCGCTCGTACCCGCTCTTCGGTGGTGGCGCCGGCGTCCGGGGGCAGGCTGGATGCGGCCTCGCGGGCCTCGATGAGGGAGTACCCCAAGGCCGTCAGCGCCTCCAATACGTCGCCCATACCGCCGCCCTGGGCTGAGACTTCCCACTCGGGACTGAGCTGACCCTTTAGCTCCAGCACTATTCGGCCAGCGGTCTTTTTGCCCACGCCGGGGACTTTGCTGAACCCGGCGACGTCTTCCGATGCGACGGCCGCGGCGAGGTCTTCTGGGGAGAACATGGACAGGACGGCCAGCGCCAGCCGGGGCCCCACCCCATTTATGCCCAACAGCGACTCGAAGCGCAGCTTCGAGTCCTCCGACGCGAAGCCGTACAGGGTGAGGCTGTCTTCCCTCACCTGGAGGGAGGTGAACAGACGTATCGCGTCGCCCGGCGCGCCCACGTGATCGACGGTCGACGTTGGTATGTTGACCCTGACGGATACGGTGCCGAGGTCGATGTCGACCCAGTCCGTGCCCACCCACGCCACTTTGCCGTTTACTGCTGTGATCATTGGCCTCTTATTCCATAAGTATCAGGCGGTCGGCCCTGGTCGCGTTTACATGGCACAGGGCCACGGCGAGGGCGTCGGCGGCGTCTGAGGTATCCGGCGGATCTTCCAGTTGCAGCACGATCTGGACCATCTCCCTGACCTGCTCTTTGGAGCTGCCGCCGTGGTCTGTGACAGCCTGTTTGACTTGAGACGGCGAGTAGGTGGCCACGAGCAGCCCGCGGCGAGCCGCAACGACCATTGCCACGGCCTGTGCCTGGCCGACGGCGAGGGCGGAGCGCACGTTCTTACCGGCGAAGGGCTGCTCTATGGCGACGGTGTCCGGCTTCCACTCCGCCACTAGCTTTTCCAGTTTTTCGAAAATGACCGCGAGCCGGTCGGACAGCGCCAGTTTGGGGGGCGGACTAAGCGTGGCGGACGCTATGTGGGTGACTTCGTCCCCCGCCAGGTCGACCATTCCCACGCCCATGCGGACGGTGCCGGGGTCAACGCCGAGAATTCTCAAGAGGCTCCGCGCGGGGCGCGCTCGTCAGGGCTTCTTCGGCTCATGGCCTCATCGCTTTTGCAATTCACCGTTGTTAGCCTGACTCGTTGCCGTACTCTTCGAGTACTTCGTCGGGGAAGTCGCCATTGGAGTAGACGCGCTGTACGTCGTCCAAGTCCTCAAGCTGGTCAAGCAGACGGAGCGTCTGTTTGGCCGTCCTGGCGTCTAGCTGGACCATGTTCTTGGGCATCATCGACAGCTCGGAGGAGCGGATGACGGCGTCGTGCTCGGCCAGGGTCCGCCTGATGGTCTCAAGCGATTCGATTGGCGAGTAGAAGAGCAACGTGGAGTCGTCGGCCTCGAAGTCGTCGGCTCCGGCGTCGATGGCGGCCATGGCCAGGTCCTCGGCGGCCTCCGCGTCGGCCTCAGCAACGAGCACGCCGCGCTGGTCGAACTGCCAGGCGACGGCGCCGACTTCCGCCAGGTTGCCTCCGGCCTTCGTAAAGGTGGACCGGACGTCGGAAGCGGTGCGGTTGCGGTTGTCGGTGAGCGCTTCGAGCAGGATGGCCGTCCCGCCGGGGCCGTAGCCCTCGTACATGATCTCGGCCATCTGGGAGCCGTCGGCGCTCTCGCCGGTGCCCTTTTTGATGGCCCTCGTAATGTTGTCGGCGGGCATGTTGGCGTCTTTCGCCCGCTGCACGGCCATGCGCAGTTTGAAGTTGGACTCGGGGTCGCCGCCGCCCTCACGCGCGACGACGATGATCTCCTTGACCAGCTTGGTGAACACCTTGCCCCGGCGGGCGTCGGTTATCGCCTTGGCATGTTTGATTGACGACCACTTTGAATGGCCCGACATTTCAGGACTCCAAACCTATCTCAGGGTTAACAGGGTGGTGCCGATCATAGCGCACCATGTCACAGTCCGGGGGGCGGGTCCACGACCATTCGCCCCCCGTCCAGGTCAACCGTTTTCACAACGTCTTTGATGGCAGGGATCAACGTCTCGCTACCGTCGGAACTCTCGACAAGATAGACGTCGTTCGCGCCGGTCTCCAGCACCCTGGCTATAACTCCGAGCGAATCACCGGACTCGTTGACGACGTCTAACCCGATTAGCTGGAACTGGTAGAAGGAGCCCTCGGGCGGCGAGGGCAACTCGGCCGCCGGGACGGTCAGCTCGGCACCGCGCATTTCGTTGGCGGCACCGAGGCTGGAAATTGAATCGAACTTCACCACGAGGTGCTGTTTGTGGGGGCGGCTGCGCTCGACCGTCAGAGGGGTGTCACCGGAGTACACGAGGGTCCCGGGCGCGAAACGGTCGGGGGACCGGGAGAACGGAGCTACTTTGAGGTCGCCGCGAACGCCCCACGGCGCGAGGACTTTTCCGACGGCAATGGGCTCGTCCGCCGGGCCCTCTGGGCTCTTCTCGGGAGCGCTCAGACGATCTCTAGGACGGCGCGCGTGCCCTGCTTGATGGCGGCCACCCGCAGGACGGTTCGGATGGACTGGGCCACCCGACCCTGGCGCCCGATGACCTTGCCCTTGTCTTCAGGCGACACTTCCAGCCTCAACAGCAGTTGGCCGCCGTTGCCCTCTTCCTCTTCCGTCACCCGGACTTCGTCGGGCTTAGAGGCGATGGATCTAACGATGTATTCAACCAGTTCCTTCATCGTCTGCTCCCGCTAGCCTATTCGACTGCTTTTTCGGCTGCCGGCTCTTCTCCGGTTGAGGCAGCCTCTTCGGACTCGGCTGTCGCCTCGTCGGTCTCTTCGACGACCGGCTCTTCGGTCTCGGCTGTCGCCTCTGCTTCAGGTGCCTCTTCAGATTCGGGCTCTTCGATGGCCGTTTCTTCTGGGGTCTCTTCGGCCTTGGCTACTTTTTTGGCTGACTTTTTGGTCGCCTTTTTGGTTGCCTTTGCCGGTTCCGTGGCCACGTCTGGCTCCTGCCCGGCCGAGTTCTGCTGGCTTTCGTGGGTCTTGAAAAGACGGGTGACAGAGTCGGTGGGCTGGGCGCCCTTTCCAATCCACTCGTCGGCTCGCTCCCGGTCCAGCACTATGGTGGGCGGGTCTGTTTTTGGATCGTAGTGCCCGAGCTGCTCGACGAATGCACCGTCGCGCGAGGCCCTGGCGTCCGCAATTACTATCCTGTAGCTGGGCTGTTTCTTTGCGCCGACGCGCCTTAACCGAATCTTGAGCAATCGTTTCTCCGAGGCGGTGCCCGTTGTGACCGGGCATCCCGGTGTGCGTAACCGGGTCTCAATTTGATCGGGTCATGGTAGACCCGGCAAAGCTAGTCTAGCCCTCGTGCAAATCGGCTGTCAACGGCTAAACGGAGGGCTGGACGCCGATTTAGCTAGGTCTCTTACGAAGGCTTCGCCTGAACTCGACTTGGGGTCCACCACTGGGTTATCCTGAAACCTGCGGACGGAGGGCGCAATCGATCGCCCCAATCGTCCGCTTTCAAAACGTTGACTGTGCGCCCGCGAACCCGGTGGCCTCGCGGGCGATCATACGAAGAGGCAACAAGCTCTGGCCGCCGAACCTTATCGAACAGAGGTCGATTTCCAATGAAAGTGGTGTTCCTCGAAGACGTCGAGGGGGTCGCCCGCGGCGGCGACATTAAAGACGTAAAGAACGGTTTTGCCCGTAATTTTCTGATCCCGAATGCCCTGGCGGTACCGGCGACTCACGACACGATGCAGCGCATTGAGAAGCTGGTCTCTAGCGCCGAAAAGACCCGCCTCAAGACGATCAATGACATGACGGCCCTGGGCGAAGAGCTCGCCGGTGTCCGGGTGAACGTCGAGATGCGGGCCGGTTCGGGCGGGCGTTTGTACGGGTCGGTGACCAACGCGATTGTCGCGACCAAGCTGGGCGAACTGACCGGTCGGCAGATCGACCGCCGCAGTGTCACGATCCCGGACTCGGTACGCGAGCTGGGCGTGTACACGGCGAACATCCGGCTGCACACCGACATAGAGGCCGAGATAAACATCCTCGTCCACCCGCTGGGTACCGACGCCGACGAGTACATGGCCGGTCTGGAAGCAGCGGCGGCCAACGCGGAGGGCAATGCCGAAGGTGACGAGGCCGCCGGAGAGCCGGCTGCTGAAGAGCCCGTAGCCGAAGAGCCCGAGGCTGAAGACAGCGCCGAGGCGACAGCCGAGGCTGATGAGAGAGCTGAAGAGCCGGTTGCCGGAGAAGCCGCCGAGGCGACAGCCGAGTCCGAAGAGGCTGCTGAAGAGCCGGTTGCCGAAGAAGCCGCCGAGGCGACAGCCGAGGCTGACGAGGCTGCCGCAGCCGGAGAACAAGAGGCCTCCGAGGCCGGAGCCGAAGAGGCTGCCGCAGCCGGAGACCAAGAGGCCGCCGGAGACGACCCGGCCGACCAAGACAAGTCCTGACGGAGGGCCGCCATCGTATACGCGGAGCGACTCCTCCCGCATGACACCGACGCCGAAGAATCGGTCGTCGGTGCCATCCTCATCGACCCGCAGGCGCTGACCAAGGTTTCGGCGTTCCTCAAACCGCACGACTTCTACCTGTCCCGGGCACGCCACTGCTACGAGGGCGCGCTGGCGCTGTTCGACCGGGGCGAGGCGATCAACCAGGTCACGCTCGCGCACGAACTCTCGCTCAACGACCGCCTCGACGAAGTGGGCGGACCGTCGTTTTTGGGTCACCTAGTTTCCACTGTGCCGACGAGTGTCCACGTAGAACACTACGGGCGAATCGTCCAGCGGACCTCCGTTATGAGGCAGTTGATCACCGTTTCCGGGGAGATCGCATCGATCGGCTACGAGGGCAGTTCCGACGTGGATGCGACGCTCAGCCATGCCGAGTCGCTTTTGTACGGGGTGCGGTCGGGCCGGGCGACGGGCGACTTCCAGGCCCTTCGGTCGATCCTCGACGCCTACATGGAGCAGACGGCGAGTCTTGACCTGGGAGATGGGGCGCTGGCCCCGGTGCCGACGGGCTTCGCCGATATCGACAAGCTGCTGGGCAACGGGATGCAGCGCTCCGACTTGATCGTGCTCGCGGCCAGGCCGTCTCTGGGTAAGAGCAGCCTGGCCTTCAATATCGCCCGGCACGCGGCCGGTCAGGGCTCAAGGGTGGGCATATTCAGCCTGGAGATGAGCGCTGAACAAATAGGGAACCGGCTGCTGGCGGGAGAGGCCAACGTTGACAGCTACCGGCTGCGGCTGGGGCTGCTGAGCGACGCCGAGGAGAAGCGGGTGCTGGACGGCATCGGCGTGCTGTCCGAGTTGCCGCTGTTCATCGACGACACGCCGATTCAGGGAACGGTTGAAATGAGGGGCAAGGCGCGGCGGCTCAAGTCCGAGCATGGCCTCGATGTCCTGATGGTCGACTATATGCAGCTCATGGGAGAGGGCTCCCGGCGCCAGGACAACCGGACACAGGAGCTGGGCGATATCTCTCGTTCGCTCAAGGCCATGGCCCGGGACCTGGAGATACCGGTGCTGGCCCTTTCTCAGCTCAGCCGCGCCTCGGAGCACCGGCCCAACCACCGACCGATACTGTCGGACCTGCGCGAGAGCGGAAGCATTGAGCAGGACGCCGACGTGGTGGCGTTCATCTACCGCGAGGACATGTACACGAGCCGCGAGGAATGGGAGCGCAAAGAGGCGTCCCGGCCGTACCCGGAGAACATCGCCGAGATCATTTTCGCCAAGCACCGCAACGGGCCCACGGGGAACGTCCCGCTGTTTTTCCGGAGCGACGTGGTGCGGTTCGAGAGCCTGGAACGCCGGGCACCGTCTCACGAGTTCGCATAGCGTTAGCGATGGTCGATTACAGAAGCGATGAGCGCCCGCGCGAAGAAGCCCTGATGAGCCCGGCGGAGACCACGAAGTGATGAGCGCGCGCGCGAAGAACCCCGAGTCCGAAGAGGGAAACCCGGCGGGTTTCCCTCGAGGGGTACATCAAACCCCCATTGCGAGCCCACTGCTCGGGCCTGTCCTTGCCGAGATCGACGATATGGGCGAGCTGAAGTGCATGCTCAGGGCCGTCGCCCTGCTGCATCTGACAGACCGCAGGCCGAGATGGATTGGCGAGGGCGAATTGCTCTCCGACGAGGTGCTGCTAGGGTCTTTGGGCGACCGGGACGCCGTGGCACAAGGGCTGGAACTCGCGGTCGAGCGGGGCACGCTGCTGCGCACGGGGACGGCGAGCAGGCGGCTGGTCTTAAACACCGCCGAGGGCCGCGTGGCCATTCAGCGCGTTGCTGACGAATCCGGTGCCGAGCCTGAGCCAGCGCCGGTGGGTGCGCCCGGTGCGGCGCAGGGAACGACGGGGTCGCCCAACATATTCGCGTTGTACGAGGACAATATCGGGACGCTCAGCCCGATGATCGCCGATGAGCTCAAGCGCGCAGAGGCGGACTACCCGGCCGACTGGATAACGGACGCGTTCAAGGAGGCGGTGGTCGCCAACGCCCGTTCGTGGCGCTACGTCCGGGCCGTCTTAGAGCGGTGGCAAAGCGACGGACGAGGCGACGGTCGACCAGAGTCACGGAGTGCAGATGGAAGAACTCGGGGACATATTAAAGAGGCGGGAACGAAGCCCGGCTCAGGGTTTTCCCGCTACTAGTCCCGCTAATGGCGAGGAGGCCGGGGCCGCCTCCGACGGCGAGCCGAACGGCGCCTGCCCGCACTGCGCGGGGCGCGGTTGGTACACGGTCGACGTGCCGGTTGGCCATCCCGACTTCGGGCTGGTGGTCACCTGCGAGTGCCAGGAGGACCGGATTGAGGGCGAGGGCCAGGAGCGCCTGGTTCGCTACAGCAATCTCGGCCAGCTTGCTCGCTATACGTTTGACGCCCTGACTGCGCCCGAGAGCGGCGACCGGGAAGAGGTTGGCCTGTATGAAGCCGCCAAAGAGAAGGCGGCCGAGTTCGCCGAGTCGCCGACGGGTTGGCTGGTGTTCGTGGGCCCGCATGGCTCGGGCAAGACGCGCATGGCGGCGGCCATCGCCAACCGGTGCATAGAGCGTGGCCACATCGCGCTGTTCGTGCACGTCCCCGACCTGATGGATCACCTGCGCTCCAGCTTCGGGCCGACGAGCGAGATCAGCTACAGCGACCTGTTCGATCGCGTTCGCAGCACGCCTCTTTTGGTATTGGATGACCTGAGCAGCGCGGTGTCGAGCCCGTGGGCGGCGGAGAAGCTCCAGCAGATCGTAAATCACCGCTTCAGCACTGAGTTGCCTACCGTCTTTACCACTTCGACCCCGATGAGGGACATCGACCTATATCTCCGGGCGCGTCTTGAGACGCCCCAGCTATCGAGGGTGCTGCAACTGAAGGCGCCGGACGCTTCGCCCGCTCTCGGGGCCATCCCGGCCGACCTGCTGACCCGGATGAGCTTCGATAATTACGATGCGCGGGGGAATAAGCCCGACGCCACTCAGCAGACCAGCCTGGAGCGCGCCCTGGAAGTCGCCCAAGGCTTCGCCTCGTACCCGGACGGCTGGCTGACCCTGTGGGGCCCGACCGGCGTGGGTAAGACGCACCTTGCCATCGCGATCGCCGGCGAATGTATTAAGCGAGGCGATAAGGTGTTTTTCGCCTTCGTCCCGGACCTGCTGGATCACCTGCGCAGCGCCTACGGGCCGTCCAGCCCGGTCAGCTATGACGCAGTGTTCGACCAGGTCCGCAATGCCGACCTGCTCATTCTCGACGACCTGGGCCAGGAACGCGGAGGCCCGTGGGCGGAGGAGAAGCTTTACCAGATCGTGGTCCATCGCCATAACCTCAGACTGCCGACGGTCATCACCACGCTCGACGATTTCGAGGGCGAGCTGGGGCCGATACGGTCACGCGCCAACGACAAGGCGGTCGGCTATGTCGTCGGCGTCACGGCACCGGACTACCGGGGCAAGAGCCGGGGCACGAGACGAGCCAAACGCACCGGCAAGTCGGGCAAGGCGAAATAGCCCTGGCGTCCGAGCGGTTCTGCATTCTGTGCGAGGTTATCTACGGTCGGTCGGAGGGCAATATCCGCTACGAGGACGACGACGTGGTGGTGTTCGACAACAAGCTGGACTGGGTGCCGGTGATGCTGCTCGTCACGCCCAGGGAGCACCGCACGCAATCGGAGTTGTGGACGGACCCGGCGATGCTGGGGAAGATCGGCGGCCTGGCGGTAGAGTTCGGAAGCAAGCTGTGCCCCGGCGGCTACCGGCTGCTGTCGAATTTTGGCAACGACGCGCTACAGACGCAACACCATGCCCACCTGCACGTCATCGGCGGCACGCAGCTAGGCCTGTATGTGAGGCGGCCGGGCTAGGCGAACTGGGGCATTACTTCGCTGCCTAGCAGGCGCATGGAACGTTCGACGACTGCGGACGGCATGTTTCCGGCGTTCACTTTTATCATCAGGTTTTTCGCCCCGGCGTCCCTGATCTCAGCAATCTTCTCGGAGACGTCAGACGGCGTGCCGTAAATGAAGCCGTCTTCGATAGTCCGTTTTTTTAGCCACTTGCGGCCCTCGTCCGACTCCACCCACTCCCTGGTGTTGAACCGTACGCGGGCGTCCTTGATCATTTCCTGTTCGATTTCGAGATGCTTTTCGACCAGGGCTCGAGCCTCGTCATTACTGTCTGCGACCAGCACGTCCGACGCGAACCAGATTTCATCGATGGCCGCCTGGATCTCGTCAGCCGGGTGACCCGCTTCTAAGGCCGTCGCCCGGTACAGGTCCAGTCGCTCCTTCATGCCGCCGGCATCGACCCCGCCCATCAGCATCGGCCTGCAGGCGCGGGCCATCGCCACTATGGACCCGTCGCTGATGCCCGCCCGGATGATCGGAGGGTGAGGCTTTGTGTACGGCTGGGGCCTGAGGATGGGGAAGGCGATGTTCCAGTACTCGCCCTCGTGGACGACGTCGCGCTCGGTCCACGCCCGGACCAGCAATTCTTCCATCTCGTCGACTGCGCGGAACCCCATTTCGAGGGTGACGCCGAAGCCGCGGTACTCGTAGTGGTTGGCGACCGAGCCCCGGCCAATTCCTACGATTAATCGACCCTTGCTGAGATGGTCCAACAACGCGCACTGTGCTGCCAGACGAGCCGGGTGATGTAGCGCGCTCTCTACTACCGCGAAGCCAATTTTGACGCGGCTCGTGCGGGCGGCTATGGCTGCCGCGAACACGACGGGGTCGGCGAAGGCGGCCGCACCGTCGAAGTGGTGCTCGGCCAGCCACACGGAGTGGAAGCCGACCTCTTCGGCAAGCTCCGCCTCACGGAGCGCCTGATCGATGATCGGCCCGTCCTGCGCCGGGTCGGGACTGACCGGGAATATCCAGGTGCCGAATCGCACTCGGCTAGTCGAACGTAAGGACGCTGCGCGCGACCTTGCCCTGGCCCAGTACCTTGAAGGCCTCGTTGACCTCTTCGACCGGGAAGCTGCGGGTGATCAACTCGTCCAACTTCAGTTTTCCGGACTGGTAGAGGGATATAAATCTGGGGAAGTCGATGTGCGGACGGGCGCTGCCGTACATGGAGCCGATGACGGTCTTCTCCCACATCAGGTCCCGCGCGTCGAGGGTCACGGCAGTTTCAAGGGGCGCGTGGCCCACCCAGACGGTCATGCCCCGGTTGCGGGTGGCGTGGATGGCCTGTACGAAGGGCTCGGGGACCAGGCCTATGGCCTCGAAGGCGTAGTGCACGCCGAGCCCGCCGGTGAGGTCTTTGATGGCCTCGACGGGGTCGCCGTCACCGGCGTTCACGGTGTGAGTCGCGCCGAACTGCCTGGCCATTTCAAGCTTGTTGTCGAGCAGGTCGACGGAGATGATGGTGGTCGCCCCGGCTATCGCCGCGCCCTGTATGACGCTGAGTCCTACGCCGCCCGCGCCGAACACGGCGACGGTGGAGCCGGGCTGCACCTGCGCGGTGTTTATCGCGGCACCGACGCCGGTGGTGACCCCACAGCCGACTAGCGACGCCTGGGGGAACGGCATGGATTTGTCGATTGGCACGGCCGACATTTCGCTCACTATCGCGTGAGAACTCATGGTGCCCAGGCCGCTGAGGAAGGGCACGTCCTGCTCGGTGCGGCCGACGTGGGCCGTGGCCTTGCTGCGGGGCTGGTTGTAGCACACGTTCGGTCGGCCGATCTGGCAGGCCTCGCACAGCCCGCAAGAGGGCATCCAGGAGAGGATGACGTGGTCGCCCTCGACGACGTTGGTCACGCCCGTGCCCACCGACTGGACGATGCCCGCGCCCTCGTGCCCGAGCACCACGGGGATGGGGATGTCCCACCACTCGCCCTTGACGACGTGCCAGTCGGAGTGGCAGACGCCGGAGGCCTTCATCTCCACCATCACCTCGCCGGGGCCGGGGTCGCCCAGCTCCATGTTCTCCACTACCACCGGCTTGTTGTGCTCGTATAGCACGGCACCCTTAATCGACTGCATTTGTTATTCCCCTTATACCCCGCCAGGCTCGTCAGGGCTTCTTCGGCTCATGGCCTCATCGCTTCGGAAAAGTGAGTGCCGGAATATTAGCAAAGGAAGTTAAGGGTTAGAAGACACCGGGCGACATTGCCGCCAGTCAAGTGCACATCGGGGGTTCGTAGGGGGTGGGAACCCCCTGCGTGGGGTTTGGGGGCCAGCCCCCAAAAAGCGCATGGGGAGCAACGACTTCTATTCGACCCTCATCACCTCATACAGGGTATGGTCCCCGGTCTTGCCCTTCAGGGTGCGGGTGAACGTCCGCCCCACCCGGTAGCCGCCGCTCAGATTTTCGAAGACCGAACTCGACACCAGCAGACTGGCGTTCTCTTCTTTGCTGATCGTCTCGATCCGTGCGGCCATGTTGACCGCGTCGCCGATGGCCGTTAGCTGCCTGGTCTTGCCGTACCCGAGCGTACCGACTACCGCCTCGCCATAGTGGATGGCAACGACGATCTCAAAGCCCCGGCCGTGCATCGCCTCCAGGTCGGGGTTCAGACGGTCGACTTCTCTGAACATTTCCAGCCCGGCGTCTACCGCGCAGGTGGAGGCATTCGTAGAACTCTTCTCGCGGAACAGCGCCATCAGCCCGTCCCCCTGGTAGCCGACGATCTGGCCGCCGTGCCTCTCGATGGCGCGGCCCACACGGAGGAAGTACTTGTTGAGGGCGTGGATCACGTCGTACGGCGGCAACGACTCGGCGAACCGGGTCGAGCCCCGGATGTCCGCGAACATGATCGCCACCCGCTCCTCGCCGCCGCCGTAGCTCTCCGAAGCGCGCGGTCCCACCTGGCTGGTCAACTCGACGTCGTCGTCGTCGAGCACCAATCTCCTCAGTGTTGCATCACCGAACACGAACGTCTGGCAGGCCAATCGCACCTCGGGCCCGAAGTGGAGCATGTCCGCCAACTTCGCCTCCTCGGGAGTGCGGGGCGAGCAGTGCTCGAGGCCATCGACCACCATGACCCGGCAGGTGGAGCACCGGGCACGCCCGCCGCAGACGTGGGTATGGGTGTTCCCGGCGGCGAGCGACGCGTCCAAGAGCGACTGGCCGGGCTCTGCCTCGACCCTCTTGCCGTCCGGCAAAAAGTGGAGGCTGGCCACCTATCGCACCCGTCGGTATAGCCAGCCGCCCAGGGTGAAGGAGTCGCCGTTGGGGGCGAAGGCGGCCCGCTCCCCTGCCCCCCTGCCGCCTTGCAGGAGGTAGACGCCGGGGTCGTCGGTGGCGACCATGCGGGCGGGCGTGTGTATGGGGAAGCTCTCGCCAGGGGGCGACGTGATCCACAGGTCGCCGTCTCGAAATTCTACGATTGCCGGGACGCCGGGCTCTGCGATGTAGTAGCCCAGATATCCGGCGAACCCGGGTGGGGCGGGTTTGATGGCGGGTAGGTCCGGCTCGCGGGCCGGGATGGGCTCGGGGGGCGAGCCGGTTAGCAGCACCTCCATGACCTCCCCACCGAGCCCGTAGACGCGGGCGACTGGCCATGCGTTCGCCAGCAGGACGACCCCGGTGCGAGCGGGAATGTTGTAGGTGATCTGGCAGGCGAAGCCGTGGATGCCCCCGCCGTGGCCGTGGTAGACACGGTCCCCCGCCCGCTCGACGGCCCAGGCCAGGCACTGGCCGGACGACCAGTCGCCAGCCGCATATTGCGGCCTATGCATTTCGGACAGGGTTCGGCCGCTGAGCACCTGTGAGCCCTTACGTTCACCCCCGTCTTCGGAGAACTGGAACGAAATCCAACGAGCGAGGTCTGCAGCGGAGGAGTGGAGCTGACCGGCCGAGGTGACGGCGTTCAGGTGCCTGTAGTCGGCAGGCCGGAGTTCGGCCCGAGCAGGATCACTGGGGATGACGGCGTCGTAGCCGGTGTAGAGCTGGTCCGATGGCAGGTCGGATCGCTCGAATGCAGTGGATTCGAGGCCAAGCGGGTCGAAGATATTTCACGGACATACTCGGCGTAGGGAACGCCCGAGAGCCGGGTGACGACCTCGCCAAGCAGCCCGAACGCGAGGTTGGAGTACTTCCACTGGGAGTCGGCCGGGATGACTACTTCGGTGCTGGGAAGTGCCGCAAGCACGGCGTCCCGGCCGGGGAACTCCTCGGCGCCCCAGCTCAGCAGCGACGTCTCGGCTGAGAGGCCCGAGTAGTGGGTGAGCAGTCGCCGCAGCGTGACGTCGGCCGCACAACCTCCCGTTTCGCGGACCTGTTCGAATTCGGGTATGTGGGTCGATAGCCCATCGTCAAGGCCCAGCTTGCTCTCGTCGCGGAGCTGGAGAATCGCGGTCGCCGTGAAGGTCTTGGTGATGGAGGCGACGCGGGCGACGGTAGCTTCGTCTGGAGCCCGTTGGGTATCGAGATCGACGACTCCGTAACCGGAGGACCAGACCAGTTCGTCGCCGTGGACGATTCCGGCAGCGAGGCCCGGCGCGCCGAGGCTTTCGAAGCGCCCGGCGATGAAGTCTTTCGCGGCAGCGAGATTTGATAACGGCATGGGGCCGATTATATGGGGGTCATTACCGGTCGATTGCCAAAGCGACGAGGCGTAAGCCGAAGAAGCCCTTACGAGCCCGCCGGAGACCGCTCCAACTCCTCCAGTGTGCGCAGCACCGTGTCCGGGAAGAAGGCTTCCTGCGCGAACCAGAAGTGGTTGCCGTGGACCACTGGCACAAGGCGCGAGCCAGCCAATTCGCCGCTGACGGCCTCCCCGAAGATGTTCCAGGTCGAGTCTGTTTCGCGGTCCGTAATCACCCCGTCCCGGTCGACGAAGGTCAGCTTGAGGCCGTCCACGAAGGGCTCAAATACGGCAGTGGACCCGACGGCTCGCTTCTCGATTTTCGAAATGTCTATCTCGACGGGCTCGCCCGATGCGATGACGGAGCCGAGGGTGTTGGGGTCGAAGATGGGACGCTTGGCGAAGGGCGAGAGCGTGCCGCCGACGTAAAAGATGACCAGGTCCTTGCCTTCGAAGATGTCGTGCACGATGGGCATCGCTTCGAGCACGTTGAACGGGTACGCCACGCTCTTGCCGTTTATTGCGAGCGACACGACACGTTCTACGGGAGATAGCGAGCCGTCTTTAAAGGTGGTGAGAATTTCACCCGATGCGTCGTAGCCACCGTAGGGCGGCAGGTCGTAGGCGCGCCCGGAGCCGGTGTCCCGCGTCAGGACGATGCCGTCGGGGAATGTGTCCCGGAAAGTCTGCCAGTCAATGAACTGGGCCGGGATGAATTCGAGGCGGGTGCCGGTCATCTCGCCCACAATCGCCTCGCCGGTGATCTGCTGCCACCACGACTCGGTCTTACGATCCCACATGATGAGGTTGGAGTTGCGCAGCAGACCGGAGGTACCGAAGCGCAGCACGTCCCCGTTTACGGTGCGCTTGAACACCAGTCCGGTGTTGCACAGGGGGCAGTAGGTCACCGCGACGGCCTCTCCACGGACGACGTCGTTGACGATCTCGTGAGCGATGAGGATGGAGAGCGGGTAGGCGCGCTGCTCGCCGTTTAGCTCCAGGACGATGACCGGCTCTGCGTCCACGAGGTAGTCGGGTGCTTCGTTAACGGGTGCGAAAACAGGGTCGTCGATGGGAGGGATGCCGTCTCTTGGCGGTCCGCCCGGCTTGATTTCCTCGTAGGCAACGGTGTGAATATCGAAATCTGTGTCCCAGGTAGGGGCGATGACCCTGAGGAGGTCGGTCAGCTCGTCGTTCAGTAGCTCAAGGACTGGAGCCGACGTGGGGACAGCGGTCAGCTCGGGCACGACCTCGAAGGCCTGCGTATCCGGCGTGTGCGTCGCCGACTCGGGGGGCGATTCGCCGTTCGAGCAGGCGATGGCGAGCACGGCGCCGAGGAGCGCTAGCGTCGCAATTGCGGTCGCCGTGCGAGGTCGCCCGGCCCGTCTAACGGCCCTGTCTTGAGGGCCGAACCGTGTCGGCCAAACCCCAAATCCCATCAAACCTCCTACCCGTCCCCGTGACGGTAAACGACAGGGCCCACAAAACCATCTCGGCACCAGCCAGCGTGAGCTTCCCGGCACCTGCCCGCGCGAGGTTCCGCGTGAGGTTCCCGGCACCAGAGGGTACGACTTCTCACACCGATAGGATGCGACACCTCCCTGCATCGGCGCCCGAGGGCGATGCCGTTAGCCCGGGAACGCCTATTCAGACGGCTTCTTGCCGTTCGGTTCGGGTTGACACGGAACCTGCGTTGTGCTTAGAATCCGGCCACGCGCGGGCAGCCCGTTGGGTCATTCGATTCGGCCTTTGTATTCGGGCTCCGCACAAGCAACTGGTTAGGGAGGCAAGTATGAGCGGGCGATTAATGCTCTCGCTCGTGGCCATTCTTCTTCTTTCGCTGTTCGTGGCGGCATGCAGCGGCGATGATGAAGATACCGCGAGTGACACGGCGGCTGACACTACGACCGACACGACTGCCGACTCCGGCACCGACGTTATCGTAGAGGCGACCGCGATTAGCGACGATTCGATGATGATGGTCGGCGACATGGTCGCCAAGGACGACAGGTTCGGAGGCACCCTCCGAGTCGTCGCCCAGGCCAGCACCGAGTCGTTGGACACCTCGTTCTCGGGGGCCTACGTGATCACGGTGGTCAGTGGACACATCTGGGAGCGCCTATTTGAGCGCGACGCGGACTTCAACGCAAGCCCGCAGATGGTCAGCGAGTGGGAGGTTGACGCCGCCGGGACGACGTTCACCTTTACGCTTCGCGACGGGCTCAAGTTCCACGACGGCTCCAGCGTCACCGCCGACGACGTGATCCCGTCCCTGCAGCGCATGTGGGAGACCACCGCGGCCGGTGAGATGCTCCGCACACAGATGGCCGAGGGCGGACTGAAGAAGGTCGACGACAATACCTTCTCCATGACCTTCCAAAAGGCCATCGGCGTGGTAATCACGGGCCTCGCGGCACCGTGGCCGCTGCAGAACATCTGGCCGGAGAGTATTGCCAATACCCCCGCCCAGGAAGACCACGGCGAAGAGGGCGCCATCGGTACCGGCCCCTACAAGCTCGCCGAGTGGATCCGTGGCGACAAGCTAGTGGTCGAACGATTCGACGACTATGTGCCCAGGTCCGAAGAGGGCAGCTATCTTGCCGGCGGCAAGATAGCCTACCTCGACAGGATTGAATGGCTGGAGGTCCCCGCCGAGGAGACCAAGATCGCCGGCCTCAAGACCGGTGAGTGGGACGTGGTCGACGGCGCAGGCCTGGACTTCTTCGCCGACCTGAATGAAGACCCGACCCTGCAGGTGGCCAAGTACGAGCGCCACTTCTGGACCTTCGACTTCAATATGACTTCGCCACCCGCAAACCTCAAGAAGCTGCGCCAGGGCATCCAGGCCGCGGTGGACATTGAGGCGCTGGCGGCGGCGGTCGGCCCCAGTGACCTGTGGTCGCTGTGCCCGGCACGCTACCGCTGCGGCACTCCCCTGGAGAGCCACGTGGGCGCGGAGTTCTACAACGAGCACGACGTCGCCAGAGGCAAGGCGCTGGTCGCCGAGTCCGGCTACGACGGCGAGACGTTCCTCCTCATGAACCCGAACGACTACGCCACCATCACCCCGATGGGTCAGGTGCTCAAGCCCGCCTTTGAGGAGCTTGGCATCGTGGTCGAGATGCCGTCCATGGACTGGGCCACGCTGCTTTCGCGGCTCCCGGACCCTGACTGGGACGCCATCACCGACTGGTGGGTACAGTGGGCCTCTCCCGATCCGGTAGCGGACGGTATGGTCTCCGGCACCCTTTACTTCGGTAACTTCGGTGACGACCCCGACGTCGAGATCACCAAGGCCCTGCGGCTTGAGTACGCTTTCGAACCCGATCCCGCAAGGCAGTTGGAAATCATCGGTGAGATCCAACTGGCACTCTTCGACTCCGTTCCCCATGTCATCGGAGCGCAGTGGGCATCGATTTACCCGGCGACCACCAGGCTGAAGAACTTCACCGTCGATGTTTTCCCGGTCTACATCAACACCTGGCTGGAAGAGTAAAACCGACCCCAGACGGGGTTGCGTAAGTAACTAATAATCGGGGGCGGGCCGGTGGTCTCACCGTTGGCCCGCCCCCTACGCTTATATAAAGCACAAATCTTCCGCGTGGCGCCGGGTTCGGCGACCCGGCAGGATGAGGCTGGGGGGCGATGACCGGATACGTCATACGAAGGGTCCTGGCGATGATCCCGGTGCTCCTCGTGGTAGCTCTGATCGTCTTCGCGCTCATTCACTTCGCCCCTGGAGACCCGGCCGCTCTCATCGTCGGAACCTACGCCACCGAGGAGAAATACGAACTTGTCCGGGAGCAGCTCGGGCTCAACGAGCCCATGTACGTGCAGCTGGGCATCTGGTTCAAAAACCTGGCCACCGGCGACCTGGGCGAGTCACTGTTCGGCCGCACCACGGTCACCGAGATGATCGCCACCCGCATCATCCCCACCTTCTCGGTCGCGTTCTTCACCCTTATCTTCGCGGTCACCCTGGCCGTACCCATGGGGGTGGTCGCGGCCTGGAAATCGAATACCTGGGTAGATCGGGTGGTGATGATCTTATCGACGATCGGGTACTCGATACCCCTTTTCTGGCTGGGGTTCATCTTTATCTTGCTGTTCGCCGTGAAGCTGGACTGGTTCCCAGCCGCCGGTTACGTCGCCCCATCGGAACACTTCGGGCAATACCTGTATCGCATGGTGCTGCCCATGCTCTCGACGGGCCTAGTGGTAATGGCGCTCATTGCCAGAATGACGCGCGCCACCATGCTCGAAGTGCTGAACGAAGACTACATTCGCACGGCCCGGTCCAAGGGGCTGGCCGACACCAAGGTGCTGATCGCACACGCCCTGCGCAACGCCATGCTCCCGATTGTCACGGTGATCGGCATCTCTCTCGCACTGCTGCTGGGCGGAGTGGTGGTGACCGAGAACGTATTCGCCATACCCGGATTGGGACGCTTGCTGGTAAACGCGCTTAGCCACCGGGACTACCCGGTCATTCAGGGTACGGTGCTGGTTTTCGCCGCCATAATCGCGACGGTTAACCTGCTCGTCGACCTTTCCTACGCCGTGTTCGACCCCAGGATAAGGTTCAGATAACCGTTGGCCCGATCCACCTCGACAATCGCAGCCTCCTGGGCGGAGCGAGCGGCCCCCACCTGGCGCGAACGCCTGAGCGGCGCCGCGTTCATCGCCCGTCGCCACCCGAACATGGCGGTGGGACTGTTCATCGTTTTACTGGCGGCGGCTTGCGCCATTTTCGCCAACGTTCTCTTTACTTCCGACCCGTCCCAGCCCGACCCGTTCGTCCGCTTCACCGCTCCCGGTAGCGAGTACTGGTTCGGCACCGATAACATTGGGCGAGACATTTTCAGTCGAACCATCTTCGGCGCCCGCATTTCGCTGATCGTCTCGGTCTCGGTCGCGGGCATTGCCATCGGCGTCGGCGCCCTGATCGGCATGCTCGCCGGCTACTACCCCCGCTTCGACATGATCGTCATGCGCTTCATGGACGGGCTCATGTCGATACCGGGCATCATCCTGGCGATCGCCCTGATGGCGATAATGAGCGGAAGTGTCCAGAGCGTCATCATCGCCCTGAGCATCACGGAGTCGCCTGTCGCCACGCGCGTCGTACGCTCCGCCGTGCTTGGCATCAGAGAACAGGCGTACATCGAGGCGTCTCGCTCTATCGGGGCGAGCCCGCCGCGCATCATCTTCCGGCACATTCTGCCGAACATCATCGCCCCGCTGATCGTGCACGCCACGTTCGTCATGTCCGCCGCGGTGCTGCTGGAGGCCTACCTGAGCTTCCTCGGAGCCGGCCCGCCCGAAGAGGTACCGAGTTGGGGCAACATAATGGCCGGCGCGCAGAACTTCCTTACCAGGGCGTCGTGGATCATCATCTTCCCCGGCATCTTCCTGACGCTGACGGTAATGGGGATCAGCCTCGCAGGCGACGGCCTG
Organism: Dehalococcoidia bacterium; assembly: GCA_965250195.1. Lineage (GTDB taxonomy): Bacteria > Chloroflexota > Dehalococcoidia > Lucifugimonadales > UBA2962 > CAUZIR01. The sequence continues at coordinate 2,188,883 of OZ252295.1, read as the reverse complement.
CGGGACATCCTCGACCCGAAGCTAAAGCGCAGACTGTAGAAGTAGCCACTCGCGCGCCTTTTCGTAAAAGCGGTCGCGGGCGTGGCGCTCCAGCCAGGGGTAGTGGCCGCAGCGCTCTAGCTCTAAGTACTCCAATTGCGGCAGGTGGGGCGTGAGGCTGTCCCTGATCATGGGGCCGGGATGCGGGTCTTGCTCGCCGTGCAGCATCATCACCGGGCACTTGATGGCGGCGTTGGCCGCCGGATATGTGCCGCCCTCTTGCAGGGCGATCATGTCGTCCCAGCTTCCGTCGTGGCCCACGGGGTCGAACGCCGTTACCGGCGTGCCCAGTTCCGCCAATCGGTGGGAGTCGGCCTTAAAGAACAGGCCCGCCTCCCGCTTCATCCGGTCGGCGGCGCTCAGGCTCGATGCGGCCAGTCGCGCCATTAGAACTCTGCCCGACTCGCCGAGCCGCTGGTTTCGTAGCTCTGCGAGGCGGCGTCGAGACGGGATGTCGAAGGTGCCGCTGCCGACCAACATGATGCCGCCGAGACTGTCCGGGTACGCCGCACCGTAGGCAAGGGCCAACATGGCCCCCCAGGAGTGGCCGAAGATGAGCGCGGGCTGACCGGCACCGTGCTCGACCACGCAGTCTCGCAGGTCTTCGACGTGGCGGCTTACGCTAACACCGCCGTCCGCGCCGGAGCGCTGGAGCACCTCGACCACTCGAAAGCCGTCGCCCAACGCGCGGGCGACGGGCTCCATGTAGCCGGGACCGCCCGGTCCGCCGTGCAAAACGAAGACTACGGGGCCGCCGTCCCCGTAGACTCGGACTTCAGTCAGAGCCCATACCTAGCCCACTCCTAGCTCATCCCTATCCCTATCCCATCCAGGCATCGAAAATGGCTTTCGATATGCGGCCGATCATGCGGCTGCCCTCGTGCTCACACAGCATCAGCGTCGGGTCGGTGGTGTCAGCGGTCATGACGGTGATGACGTATCGCGCGTCGGGGCCGGTGATAAGGCCGGCGTCGCAACGCCCGTGCAGGTAGGCACCCAGCTTGTTGTAGAGCTTGTAGGTGGGCTCAACGCCCATCTCTGTGGGGAACTGGTTGAGCGGCAGGTAGCGTCCGAGCCACTCGATGTGCTGGCACCGCCCCATGATGTCTAGCATCTGAGCAGACGCCGACTCGGAAACCAGCTCGCCGGTCGCTATTCGGGTGACGAGGTTGGTGAAGTCCCGCGATGAACACTGAGAGTAGGCATCGATATCCTTGTCGGCCATTTCGTCAAACGTGTCGGCGCCCAGGTCGGAGTTGAGCGAGTACTCGTTCATCCCGAGAGAGCGCATGCGGGCGTTGATGTTGTCTTTCCCAACCATGTCGCTGAGCAGCCAGGTGCAGGTGTTGTCGCTGACGACGACCATCATCATGCATACGTCTTTTACGGTTATTTCAAACGGCGTTTCGAACTCGCGAAACACGCCCGTACCGAGCCGCAGGTCGGACTTTTTGATGGTCACCCTGTCGGTCAGCGCGATGTCACCGGCGTCGATGCGGTAGAACAGCTCGGCCATTATGCCCAGCTTGATGGCGCTCAGGGCCGGGAACACCTCGGACTCGCGAACGTCGAGGCGCTCGCCGGTGGTCAGGTTGTTGGCCGAGACGCTCACCCTGCCGGAAAACGCGGCGGCGATTTTTTCCACTTCCGATCTCAAGTCCGCTACCACGACCATGATTTTTCCTCCTACCGGTAGTTAACACGGACCCCGATCTTACGGCATAATCCGGCGCATGGACCTGACCTCGCTTTCGGCAACCGACATCGTCCGCATGATCCGCAGCCGCGAGGCGTCGTCGATAGAGATCGTCACCGCCCACTATGCCCGCATCGACGAGGTGAACCCGATCATCAACGCGCTCGTGGTGCCCACTCGTGATCGGGCCGCCGCCGAGGCGCAAGTGGCTGACGAAGCCCTGGCACGAGGCGACGATGTCGTGCCGCTGCACGGGGTGCCGTTCACGGTCAAGGACGCACTTGCGGTCGCCGGGGAGCCGTTCTCCGGTGGCACACTTGGGCGGGTCGGTATCACCGCCGACCGGGACGCCACGGTCGTCGCCCGAATGCGCGCGGCCGGGGCCATTCTGCTGGGCAAGACGAACGTGCCGGAGGGCTGCCTGGCGCTGGAGACGGATAATCTCGTTTACGGCCGGACGTCCAATCCGTATGGACTGGACAGGACTCCCGGCGGATCCAGTGGCGGTGAAGCCGCGCTGATCGCCACCGGGGGCTCGCCCGTCGGCATAGGCAGCGACGCCGGAGGGTCGATCAGACAACCCGCGCACTGCTGCGGCCTGGCAGGGCTCAAACCCACGGCCGGACGCGTGCCGAGAACCGGCCACTGGCCCGCCTTCTGGGGCATGGCCAACTCGTTCAACGTGGTAGGGCCTCTCGCGCGTCGAGTGGAGGACCTGGCCCTCGTGTTCCCCGTGCTGGTCGGCCCGGACGACAGCGACCCGCATATTAGCCCGGTCAGCCTGGGGAGACTCGAAGACTTAGACGTCACCGGACTGCGAATCGCGTGGTTCACCGACAACGGCGTGACGGCGCCCGACACCGAGACCGCCGAGGCCGTCGCGGACGCTGTGGGCGCGCTCGAGAGAGCGGGATGCGCGGTGACGCAGGACCGGCCGCCTGGCATTGAGCGCTCGTTCGATACGCTCTTCTCCATCTGGCGGGCCGACGCCGGTGAAGGCGTCCGGGAGCTGCTTCGTTCGGTCGGCACCGAAAAGATGCACCCGCTGACGGAGGGCTTCCAACGCAAGCAAGGTAGCGAGCCCAGTTCGGCGACCGAGCTGGCAGGGCTGCTGGCCGGGCTTGACGAGCTGCGGTCGGCGATGTGGGGGTGGATGCAGGGCTACGATGCCATCATCAGCCCGGTGAACGCCCGGCCGGCCGTACCGCACGGCATGACGATCGAGCCGGAGGTCTTTCCGGTGAACAGCTACGTATACCCGTATAACCTGGCGGGCTGGCCCGCGGTCTCGGTTCGCGGGGGGACGTCGCCGGAGGGGCTGCCGATCGGCGTGCAGGTGGGCGCGCGGCCCTGGCGAGAGGACGTGGCGCTGGCGCTGGCGGCCGTCATCGAGCGGGAGCTTGGGGGCTACCGGCCGCCGCCCTTGTGACCGCTGCGCCTGGCTTAAGCCAGGGCGAGTACGAGTACCAGGGCGACTACTATCAGCAGGAGCGAGCCGATCAGCAAATATCCGACTAGGGGGTTCTTGAGGAGGTCCCTCAAGCGAACCAGCCGGAGAACTCTGTGATGGATTCGTCCGGGATGGACCCCTCTAAATAGTCACGAACGGCCTGGTCTAGAATGGCGACGCCCTCGTCGATCTCCTCTTTCGTCAGCGTGAGGGGCGGGGTTATTTCGATGACGTTACCGAAGCTTCCCGCGTAGTACAGGATCAGGCCCAACTCCCAGGCCCGGTACACGATCTTGGCGGCCGCGTCCCGGTTGGGCTCTTTGGTGTCCTTGCTGGTGACGAGATCGACGCCCTGGATCATGCCCAATCCCCGCACGTCGCCGACGATGTCGTAGCCGCAGAGCGTCTCTTTTAGTCGGTCTTGCAGGTACGCACCGTTCTCGGCGGACCGCTCGGCCAGGCCCAGCCGGATGACCTCATCGACCGTGGCTAGCCCGGCCGCGCAGCAGGCAGCGTTACCTGAGGTGGTGAAGCCCGCGAAGCCGCTGTCCAGCACTTCGGCCCGACCCACAATCGCACTGAGGGGTAGCCCGCCGCCCATCGACTTGCCGAGCAGGAGCAGGTCGGCATCGACTCTGAAATTTTCGTTGGAGAACATCTTCCCGGTGCGGCCCAGGCCGACCTTGATGTCGTCGACGACCAGCAACAGGCCGTGCCGGTCACAGAGGGCTCGCAGCTTGGGCAGGAAGTCGGGCGGGGGCACGACGTCGCCGCTGTCGCTCTGCACGGTTTCCACAAACACGGCCGCGGTGTCTTCCGGCGGGCACACGGTCTTGAACAGGTAGTTCTCAAGGTAGTCGAGGCAGCGGTCCGTCAGATCCTCTCCCGCATCGGGGAAGGGCGACCTGTAGGGGTCGGGGAACGGCGCCTTCAGCACGTGCGGCCCAAATGCAAAACCGGAGCCGCCGGGCAGGCCCGACAGGCCGATGCCGGAGTCGTTGGTGCCGTGCATGGCGCCGATGAATGAGACGATGCGCCGCTTGCCGGTGGCGGTCAGGACCATTCGCTGAGCCGCTTCGGCCGCGTCGGAGCCGGACAGGCCGAACCAGGCCCTTTTCTCGAAATCGCCGCCCATCAGGCCGATCAGTCGCTCGGCCAGCTCGACGGCCGGGGAGGACACGGCCGATACGATGCCCGCAAACGCGGTCTTTTCCAGTTGCGTAGTGACGGCCTGTCGCACTGCTTCATTGTTGTAACCAAGATGGGTCAGCGCCCAGCTGGCGCCGAAGTCGAGGTAGCTGCGGCCGTCGGCGTCGATCAGGCGCGGACCCTCACCACGCTCGATGACCATCGGGTTGTAGCGGACCTTGGTGGCCTTCGCTACGGCCACTCTGTCTCTCTCGTAAAGCTCGCTGCTCTTACTCATCGCCTTCCTTGTCGCTCCCGTACCCGGTGTACTATTTCGTCGGCGCATTCTATCCCAACCGACGGCTATGCAGACACGGCGAGGGACATGACTTCCGAACTTTCAGAGGTGGACCGCGAGGAGCAATCTAACGCTCCCAATGCGAACGGGGCCTACCTCGTCGCCAGCGGCCTGACGAAGTCGTTCGGAGACCTGCGCGCAGTGGCGGATGTCTCGTTCGAGATTGCGGGCCAAGAAATTTTCGGGCTGCTCGGACCGAATGGCGCGGGCAAGACGACTACGATTCGCATGCTGTCCACCGTGCTGCCTCCGGACGAAGGCGACGTGGCTATTGGCGGACACTCGGTCACCACCGAGCCCGGCCGCGTGCACCGTTTAATAGGCGTCTGCCCGCAGGAGTTGGCGCTCTACCCCGAGCTGTCGGCAGAGGCCAACCTGGTGTTCTTCGGCCGCATGGCGGGCCTCAGCGGCCGCGACGCAAAACGCGCGGCCGGCGAAAACCTGGCGCTGGTGGGGCTGAGTGAACGAGCCGGTGACCAGATCGAAAAGTTCTCCGGCGGGATGAAGCGGCGGGTCAATATCGCCATAGCGCTCATGGCCAGGCCGAAGCTGCTGTTCCTGGACGAGCCCACGGTGGGCATCGACCCCCAATCCCGCAACCATATTTTTGACACGGTCCTGCGCCTGCGCGACGAGGGCATGACGGTGCTGTATACGACCCACTACATGGAGGAGGCCGACCGCCTCTGCGACCGCATCGCCGTGATGGACGGCGGTAGCATCATCGCCATCGGCACGCCCGAGCAACTCAAGGCAGAGATAGGCGATCCGGCCGAGGTGACTTTGGAAGAGGTGTTTCTAAAGCTGACGGGCCGGAGTCTTCGTGACTGATTCGGGCGTGACTGATTCGGGGCGGGATTGAACTGGACGGCTTGTTCCGACCTTTCGTAATAGCCGTTTTCGAACTGCACCGCTATCTCGCGGACCGGGGCGAGCTGGCGTTCGGCGTCGCCCTGCCCATTGCCCTGTTCGCCCTCATGTACGGGACGTTCTCCGGCGGCACTTCGTTTCACGGCACCGCGCACATCGTCGACAACGACGGTGGCCCGGTCACGGCCGAGATTCTTGACCGACTGGGCGACATTGACGGGCTGACGGTTGAGCTTTTGAGCCCCAGGGAAGCTCGGAAAAAACTGGACCGTTCCGCCATTCTCATAGCCGTAGATTTCCCCGCCGGTTTCAGCGAGGCCGTTTCTGACGGGGAATCCCCGGATGCCGGGGACACGGGGACCGTCCTGACGCGACAGCGGGGCGAGGGCGGCGACGCGGGGCAGATTGCGATGGCCATCGTCCGCGCCGTCACCGGGCAGGTGGCCTCGGAGTTTGCCGCACACGCCGCCGTCGGCGAGGCGCTGGCGGGCGACGGCATCGCGCCCGATCGCATCGATGAGACAGTCGCTCGTCTGCTTACCGAGAGCCGGGAGAACCCGGCCGTGACGGTGGCATCGCGGACGGTAGGCGGTGGCGACAGCCACTTCGTAAACCGCCTGATGCCGGGCATTCTCGTGATGTTCCTCACGTTCGCCGTCACGCTCGGGTCGCAGTCGATAGTCGAGGACCGCAGACTGGGCACGCTGGAGCGCCTCACCACGACCCGGCTAAGCCTGGGGCAGCTCTTTATCGGAAAATTCATGGGCGGTCTTTTTCGGGCGATGTTTCAGACGCTCGTGCTGATGTCGCTAGGTTTTGCAGCGCTTCAAGTGGCAGGCGCATCCGAGTACTTCCAGGTGGTGGTGTTTTGCCTGCTCATCGCCGGGGCGGTCAGCGCCATCGGCCTGGCCATAGGCGCGCTGGCCACCAGCAGGGACCAGGCGATCTGGGCGGGCGTGGTGATAACGATGTTCATGACCATTTTTGGCGGCACTTTCTTCTCGACATCCGGCGCCATGGACACGGTCAGCCGTTTCACCCTGAACCGGTACGCGATCGACGCACTGGACGCGATAATCTCCGGCGGCGAGTCACTCATCGACCAGGGTCTTGAGGCAGCCGTAATGGTTGGCGTCGCCGTCGTCGCCCTGGCTATCGCACGATGGGGATTTAAGGTGAGCGTCCGATGAGGCGGGTGATTTCCCAGGCGCTCTTGATGAGCGCCAAAGACACCCGGATTTTCTTTACCAACCGGTTCGCGGTCGCCTTTGCACTAGCGTTCCCGTTCCTGTTCATCCTCGGCTTCTCACTCGCCCTAGGGGACGTGGGCCAGGATGACGAACTGCTCACCTTGTACGTGGCGTCCGATGACACAGGGGCAATTTCCCGAGACATCGTGGACGGACTGGTCGATGATCCCAGGGTCGCCTTCTTCGAACTGGATTTTCACGATGGAGTGAGCCAGGTGGAAAACGACGAGTTGCCGGGGTTCTTGGGAATCCCGTCCGGTTTTTCAAAGGCCTTGCTAGCCGGAGACACCGCGACGTTAGAGGTGGTCGCAAACTCCGATCACCCGGAGACGGCGGTGGCGTTGCAGGGCGTCGCGGCGTCCATAGCCGGGATCGCCAACGCGAACAGGGTCGTCGGGGAGGCGATTTTTACGATCAGGGCCGAGTCGGGTCGCGGCTTTGGGGACCTTTCTTCGATTCCTCAAATCAACAGTCCTGTAGCTTTCGAGACCGAACAGGTCGGCGAATTCGAGCCGCTGCGGGCCAGCGACTTCACATTGCCGGGCTATCTCGTCATGTTCGTGTTCTTCGCAGCGGCGATGAGCGCCCAGGAGATCGCCCGCGAACGGGAGACTCATACCCTGGAGCGATTGATGTCCAACGGCGTGCGCCGCTCGTCGATCATCCTTGGTAAGTTCCTCACCGGGACGTACAGGGGGCTTATGCAGCTTGGAGTGCTGTGGGTCGTGGGGGTCTTCGCCTTCGGCATCGAGCTGGGCGTGTCACCGGCGACGGTGGTGGGCGTCTCGGTGCTCATGGTCGTCGCTTCGTCCGCGTTCGCGGTGACGCTGGCTTCGCTGGTAAAGACGAGGCGGAGCGCGGACTCGGCCGCGGTGCTGGTGTCGCTGGTGTTCGCGCCACTGGGCGGCTCGTGGTGGCCGCTGTTCATCACGCCGGACTGGATGCAGGCGCTGGCCAAGGTCACGCCACACGGCTGGGCGAACCAGGCGTTCAACAAGCTGATGATGTTCGGGGCCACGACCGGCGATGTGGTCGCCGAGATGGGCGCGCTGGTGGTGTTCGCCGCCGTGTTCCTGGCGATCGCCCTGTGGCGATTCAGGACGGCCGCGCCTTAGGGCGAGTCGGCCCCTACGGTGAGTCGGGGATATTGACGCCGATTAGGCTGTCGCGGGTGACCAGAGCCGTCAACTCCTGCTCGGTCATGCCGTCGGTGCCGTCGGGGCGCACGGGCAGCACCATGTAGCGCATGTCGGCGCTGGAGTCGACGACTCGCACCTCGGTTTCGTCGGGCACTTCACAGCCGAATTCGCCGATCACTTCGCGTGGCTCCACCACAACGCGTCTGCGATACGCGAGGCTCTTGTACCAGTCCGGCGGGCGGCCCAACAGACGCCTAGGGTAGCAAGAGCACAGCGTGCACACGACGACGTGGTGCAGGTCGGGCGTGTTTTCTAAGATCGTCAGACCGGGATCGTGATCGAGACGGATTTCCATTTCGTCCAGGACGCTCTGCGGGTCGCTCAAAAGCCGGGCCTTGAACCGGGGGTCCGTTCAGGCACGGGCGACGATGGCCGCGCCGTTGGAAGGCGTCGAGCGCTCCATCCGGTGCATGGAGTCCTCGATCTCCCGTGAGCTGGCGATTCCCTTTTCGTCCAGCAGCTCGGCCAGCGCCTCGATGCGCATGGCGTAGCGGCTCAGCGTGTTCTGGGCGGCGTGAGGGTCGTCCTCTTGACGCTCGACGCCTATGTCTTGATCGTCGCACACGGTTTTCTCCTAAACCTCTAAGTCCGGCTAAGCCGGCTCCAACCAGTGGTCGTAAATTTCGATCTCCAGGCGGTCCCGACCCGGACCCCGGTATCGCTCGCCCCATAAGGCCGACTGGTCGAACACGACGCGATACAGCGGCTGGCGCGGCAGCCCGTCGCCGCCGTATGCCTTCAGCTCCGGGTTCGGGTAGGGGCCGAGCGCCTGCGTGACGGTGCCGCGCTTGCCCCGAATGTAGAACGGCGTGCGGTAGTGGCCACCGGCGGGGTCCCGCGGGACTTCGACGCGAACCGCGACGGCGTCTCCCGGCTCGAAGCGGGCGGCGATGTGGTGATGGGCCGACGTCACGGGTGCTCCGGCTGGTAGCGCTCGTCCAACTCCGACACCTTCGCTGCGATCTCGGCCGAAGTCAGCAGTCCTTTTTCGACCAAAAGGCGCTCAAGGCTCTCGGCCCAGCGCTCGTAGTAGATGAGCCCCTCGTAAAGGTCTCTGGGGAGCGACTCGATCATGCGCCGGTTCTCGTCCACGACGATGTGGCGCTTTTCCTGCATGAGCTTCATCAGCACGTCGGTCTTTAGCTCCCAGTCCGACAGCCGGTGTTCGGACCGGTCGATGGCCTGCTCCGACGGCTCTCCGCCGATGTCATGCACGCCCTTTGGCCCCGCCTGGCCTTCGTTCAAACTCCTGCCTCCGAAACCATGCGGCAAACCTAACGGTTCCCCAGTGGTGTGTCCAGCCAGTGGTGTGTCCATGGAGAGAGGCCTGTCCAGACCGCCTGACCTGGTGGACACCCCGGACGACGCGACCATAAGATGCCGCCGGAGATAACCCTCATGACCTACCGGGCCACGACATCCAGCAGACCGGCTTTTATTGGCACTGAGCACGCCGTCTCTACTGCTCATTTCCTGTCCACAGCCGTTGGCAATCGCATTTTGGAGCTTGGCGGGAACGCCGTCGATGCCGGTGTGGCCGCAGGGGTGGCGATGAACACGGTCATGCCTTATCTCACCAGTTTTGGGGGTGTTGCCCCCATCATCGTGTACCTCGCTGACCGCGACGAGGTGCTGATCATTAGCGGCGTGGGCCGGTGGCCAAAAGAGCACTCCCTGAGCGAGCATCGCAGGCGCTGGGGCGACGCCATTCCCAATGGGGTCAGCCCGGTGATGGTCCCGGCGGCACCGGACGCCTGGCTCACGGCGCTGGAGCGCTTCGGCACGATGACGCTCGCGGACGTGCTCGGTCCGTCGGCCGAATTCGCCGAACGCGGCTTCCCGACGACGCTGAGCTACCAGTACATGGTGAGCAAGGCCGAGTCGCAGGAGTTCCTTCAACAATGGCCAGAGAACGGTACCCTGCTCATGCCGAACTCCCGGTTGCTGGAGGTCGGCGAGCGGCTTACCAACCCCGATCTCGGCAGGCTCTACCGAGACCTCATCGACGTAGAGCGCTCGGCCGCCGCGAAGGGACGGGCCGGGGCCATACGGGCGGCGAGGGACCACTTTTACACCGGACGCCCGGCCGAGATGATGACCCGGTTCGTGGAGGAGAACGGCGGCATTTTGTCGATGGACGACATGGCGGATTTCTCCGTCATGGTCGATAAACCGATCACGGTCGGGTACAAGGACCTCGATCTATATGTCTGCGACTTCTGGTGCCAGGGTCCGGCCGTGCCGCAGATTCTGAAACTGCTGGAGGGGTACGACCTCCCAGCCATGGGCCACAATTCGGCCGAGTACGTACACGTGTTGTTGGAAGCGACAAAGCTGGTGTTTTCGGACCGGCACCACATTTACGGCGACCCCGAGTTTGTGGAGGTGCCGAAGGACGCGCTGCTGTCCGATGCATATGCGGCAGCGAGGCGAGAGTTGATACGACCGGACGCCGCCTGGCCCGAGATGCCGCCGCCCGGCGACCCCGGTATGGCGGTCGCAACCCGCAACGCCGCGTCACCGGAGCCCACCCGAAACGGCAAGCCGGGGGAGGGCGACACGGGGCACGTGGCGGTGACGGACCGGTGGGGCAACGTGTTCGCCGCCACGACGTCCGACACCTACATGTGGTCGCCGGTGATCCCCGGCCTGGGGATACCCCCCAGCGGGCGGGGCATCCAGAGCTTCACCGACCCCGATGTTCCCGCTCACATAGCCCCCTGGAAACGGCCCCGCCTGACGCCGAATCCCGCGCTGGTGTTCAGGGACGGCAACTTCGCCATGACGATCGGGACGCCGGGGGCGGACGCGCAGGTGCAGGCGATGGTGCAGGTGCTGCTCAACCGCTTCGAGTTCGGCATGGATGTGCAGCAGGCCGTTGAGGCTCCCAGGGTCTCGACATACAGCCACCCAGACACGATGGAGCCGCACGCCTACTTCCCCGGCATGGCCAGGGTCGAGTCGGGCGTGGGTGCGGAAGTGTCCGGGGCGCTGAGTAAGCTAGGCCACGAAGTCCAGGACTGGGGGGAGCTGGCTTTCGCCGCCGGCTGCCCTACCGTGGTGGCCAAAGACCACACGACCGGTTTCGTCTGGGCGGGGGCGGACCCTCGGCGCGAGTCGCACGCGACGGGACGCTAGGGCAATGTGTCAAAAGTCCTATCGCAAAGGTGAGGGAACCGTGTGACAATCGCGGGGAGCATGTTTGCACCGGCCCGCCTCGCGAAAGAAAAGTCCCCTACCCGGCCGGTGCACGAAAGCGTCGTTTGCAAGCACTAGCCCAGGTCCCCGCCGTTGAGTGGCTCACCGCCGTTAGCTCGGTTGCCGGTCCCATCGCCGCCGCCTACGCATTGCGATTCCTCATAAAACGCCGGGCACTGGCACGCACCGTTCGCCGTCTGAATCGCGGCTAATCGGGCTCGCGCAAGAACAGCGAGTCTGCCTGCAACGCCGACCCGTCTCGTGGGTCCAACATCTGCTGGACGTTCCCGTGAAACGCGTACCCCATTGATCGCAGGCGATCGTAAATCTCGGCGAACAGGGGCTGGCCTTCGTACAGCGTGCGATAACTGGTCTCGATTATTAACGCTCGGGCACGGGAAATCGTCGCCTCGCCGCCGTCCAGAACCTGCGACTCCGCTCCCTGCACGTCCATTTTGACCAGCACCGGCCCGGCGATGCCCAGGGATTCGGCCGCGTCGTCAAGCCGTTTCATCGCGACGGTCGTTAGCTCGTTGGCCGCCGAAAATGGGTATGCGGCCTTGTGCAGATCGCCCATTTTCATGACCGATGAACTGGGGCTGAACTCGCTGCGGTACATCTCCACCCGGTCGTCAGTAGAACCCAGCGCGTAGTTGTGAGGGTGGAACGCCCGGTCGCCCGCACCGCGCTCGGTCAACGCCGCGTAGCAGTCGCTTAGGGGCTCGAACGAGTGGATCGTTGCGTCCGGCAGGGCCGCGCGCATTCGCGAATAGAAGCTGCCTACGTGCTCCCCATTATCCCGGACGGTCGCAATGTCGAGGGCGACCAGCCAGCGCTCGTCAGGAGGCCGCCTGCGTCGAACGTCGAGCCCGGCGGCGCTCAGGGCGGTCCATGCCATGCGTCGCAACAGCCGGGGGGCGATCAGGTAGTGGAGAGCGCTATTCGTCTGAGTCCGTCCTTGACCTGCATTGGCCAGTCATTTTAGCGCCTGCGCACGGATATGTCGGCTATCGGCAGGAAGGCTGCCGCGTGTGCCCGCCAGAGAAAATAGAGTGTGGTAGCGCGTACGGGATTCGAACCCGTGATCTCCGCCTTGAGAGGGCGGTGTCCTTGTCCACTAGACGAACGCGCCACGATTGGCCGGCCAGCTCATTGGCTGGGGATCAAGGATTCGAACCTTGACTTTGAGATCCAGAATCTCACGGGCTACCATTACCCCAATCCCCAGCGCAGTCCCGAATTTTATCAAACTCGGGGCGAGCCGTGAAAGACTTGCGTCCGGCGTGTGAGCCGGCGCTAGTCGGGGGCGCCCAGTCTTGCCAGCAGGCCCGCAATCGCTATCGCCGCCAGAGCCGCACTCCGACCGGCGTTGCCCCGCCGCCCACCTGAACGGTCGTTGGCCTGCTTGAGGCTCTCGGTGGTGAGGATGCCGTTGGTGACCGGTACGCCGGTTTCTAGTGCCACCTTAGAAATTCCAATAGCAGACACTTCCGCGACGGTTTCGTAGTGGGTGGTCTCTCCCCTTATCACGCAGCCCAACGCCACTATCGCATCGAAGCTCCCCGAGCGGGCCATGGCCAACGCGACGACGGGGATTTCCAGCGCGCCGGGGACGGCCTCGACCGTTGTCGCGCCCGGTGTGACGCCGTGCTCGATCAGCGCCTCCTGTGCTCCAACAAGCAAGCGGGACGTCACAGCACCGTTGAAACGGGATATTACGATGCCGACTCGAAGGCCCTTGCCATCAAGGCGTGACGAGAGGGAATCGAAAGGGTTGTCGGCGCTCAATCGTCCTCGACGACCGCCACATCCCCCACGTCAAGGGTGTCGAGGATATGGCCCAAACGAGCACGCTTGGTTTCAAGATATCGATGGTTCTCGGCCGTCGCCGTCGCCTCGATGGGAACGCGCTCGACGAGCTCCAGGCCGTAGCTCTCCAGCCCGACGACCTTTTTCGGGTTGTTGGTCAGCAAGCGAAGTTTGCGGACACCGAGGTCGAACAGGATCTGGGCGCCGACTCCGTAGTGACGCAGGTCCGCCGGGAAGCCCAGTGAGAGGTTGGCATCGACGGTGTCCATGCCCTGGTCTTGCAGTGAGTAGGCCTTGAGCTTGTTGTGAATGCCGATTCCCCTGCCCTCCTGCCTCATGTACAGGAAGATGCCGGTCCCGGCCCGGTCGATGGCCTCGAGGGCCAGCTGAGCCTGGTCCCCGCAATCGCACCTCATAGAACCGAAGACGTCCCCCGTAAGGCACTCGGAGTGGACCCTCACCAGTACCGGCTCGTCGGGGTCTATGTCTCCCCGCACCAGGGCCAGGTGTTCGTCCGGGTCAACCGTGCTGCGGTAGGAGACGGCCTGGAACTCGCCGTGCCTGGTGGGCAGGCGGGCCTCGGCGACGCGTTCTACGATTTTTTCGGTCGCCCTGCGGTAGGCGATTATTTCCGCCACCGAGACGATGTTCAGGTCGTGCGCCGCGGCGAATGTTTCCAGCGCCGGCATGCGGGCCATGGTCCCGTCTTCGGCCATGATCTCGCAGATGACGCCTGCTTCTCCCAGATCCGCCATGCGGACGAGATCGACGATGGCCTCGGTCTGGCCCGCCCTCACCAACACGCCGCCCTCCATGTATCGCAGGGGGAAGATGTGGCCCGGTCGGCCCAGGTCTTCAGGGCTCGTAGTTTCGTCGATCAGCGCCTTTACCGTGGCCGCCCTGTCCTGGGCGGAGATGCCGGTGGTGGCGTCTTTTAGTACGTCGACGGACACGGTGAAGGCGGTGCCGAGACGGGCCGTGTTGTCCTGCACCATCATGGGCAGCTTTAGCTGCTCAAGGCGCTCGCCCAGTAAGGGTACGCAGATGAGCCCGCGGCCGTGCATGGCCATGAAGTTGATGGCCTCCGGTGTGACTGCCGTCGCAGCCATGGCGAGGTCGCCTTCGTTCTCCCGGTCTTCGTCGTCGACGATGATGACCATCTTGCCAGCCTTGATGTCGTCGACGGCCTGGCGGACTCTCGTCAGTGGCATTGGTTCACCATGGATTTTTCATTTTCCAAAGAATAATCACTGTTTGTGTTCTGGGTGTTCTGGGGGCATCAAACCCCGGGGGAGTCAACTATGGTAATGGGCTCAACTGGCCGTCAGGCGCTCGACGTACTTGGCCAGGATGTCCACTTCTACGTTGACGTCGTCGCCGATGTCCCGATCGCCAAGGGTCGTAACGCCCAGGGTATGCGGTATCACCGCGACCGAGAACCTATTTTCGCCACAGTCTACAATCGTCAGGCTGACCCCGTCCACGGCGACGAAGCCCTTGACCACCACGTAGCGAGCCAGTTCGGGCGCCAACTCGACCTCTACGATGGTCGAGTCCGCCTCATGGGTGAGCCGGACTACCCGCGCGGTCCCATCGACGTGCCCCTGAACGATATGGCCGTCCAGGCGGCCGGCCACGGGCACCGGGCGTTCTAGATTCACGGAGGCACCGGCGTCGAGACCGCCCAGGTTGGTGCGCCGTAGGGTCTCGGGGACGACGTCGACGGTGAACCCGTCGCCAACGAGGCTCGTGACGGTGAGGCAGGCCCCGTTTACGTTGACGCTGCCGCCGACGGCCAGATCGGTAAATTCGGGCGACGATATGGCCAGTCGGCCCATCTCACCGGTGACGACCGATGTCACGCGCCCCTTTGTTTCCACAATTCCGGTAAACATGACCTACCCCCAGTATGGGCTATGCCTACCCAAAGTTGAGGCTATGAGGAATAGCCGAGGGGTAACCGATGACGAGCATGTCGTTTCCCACGGGCTTCCAGGTAACGTCGCGCAGGTGCAGTGCGTTGGCGATTTCGGCCACGCCCCGACCCGCCACCGGTCCCGGTGCATCAGCCCCCCCGACGATAACCGGGGCGATGAACGCCGCGACCTTGTCCACCAGCGATTCGTCAAACAGTGAGCCCGCCACCTGCCCGCCGCCCTCTACGAGCACGGAGGTGAATCCCCTCGCGCCGAGCGACGCCATCAGCGCCGACATGTCCACGCGCCCGTCTTCGCCGGGCAGGTGCTCCACCGCAACGCCCCGTTTCTCGAAAAGCTCTCTCTTGGCCGCGTCGATGGTCACGCAGGCGATCAGCGTTCGCCCGCCGTCGGACACGATCACGGCGTCTTCTGGCACCTGACCCTTGCTGTCGATGACCACCCGGAGCGGCTGGTGCATCTTTAGCTCTCCGGCCCGGTCCCTGACCGTCATGCGCGGATCGTCGGCCAGCACCGTGCGTATCCCCACCATTACGGCGTCGGACTCGGCCCTCAAGACGTGCGCACGCGCCCTCGCCGACTCACCGGTTATCCAGGTCGAAGAGCCGGTGTGAGCGGCTATCTTGCCGTCTAAACTCATCGCGAATTTTGATGTTATGAATGGACGCCCGGTCGTGATGTGTTTGCGGTATGCCTCCGTCAACTGCTTGGCTGACAGGGTCTCGTCCTCGTAGGGCGTTATTTCGACATGGACGCCGGCCTGCTTGAGCAGCTCGATGCCGTGGCCGTTTTCTTCAGGGTTGGGGTCGGTCATGGCGAAGCGGACCCTTTTTATGCCAGCCTCTAAGATCGCGTCGGTACACGGCGGCGTGCGGCCCTGGCGACTGCATGGCTCCAGGGTGATGTAGAGGTCCGCGCCCTTTGCCAGTTCGCCCGCCTGCTCCAGCGCCACGACCTCCGCATGCTTGCCGCCGGGGGGCTGAGTGTATCCCTCTCCCACCACCTTGCCCTGCCTGACTCCCCGCCCGACCACCACCGCACCAACGGCGGGGTTCGGGCTTACGGAACCGAGGGCCTCACGCGCCAGTTCCAGCGCCCGCAACAGATGAGTCATCGCTGAAGTCTCGGAGCTAGTCCGAGTCGGACGCCTCTAGCACACCGTGAAAATTGCGGAACATCCGGCTTGCGGTGGCGTCGGTCTGTCCCTGGTACTTGCTGTTCAGGGCCGATGACCCGTACGCGTTCTGTGCGGGCGTGGACAGGCGCAGAAACGAGAGCTGGCCGATAGGCATGCCATAGTACAGCGTGATGGGCAGCCCGGCGACGTTGGTCAGCTCCAGCGTCAGGTGGCCCTTCCAGCCCGGATCGACGTACCCGGCCGTGGAGTGCATGAGCAACCCGATGCGCCCGAGGGAGCTTTTGCCCTCCAGGCGGGCGACGACGTCGTCGGGTAACTCGATGTGCTCGAGTGTGCTCACCAGCACGAACTGGCCAGGGTCCAGCATGAAGGGCGCATCGTCGCCAATCTCGACCTCTTCGGTAAGGTCGTGCATTTCTTGACGCACGTCGATAAACGCTCTAGCCGAGTTGCGGAACACCAGTAGCCTGCGGTCAAGGCGCACATCGACGCTCGCCGGCTGTATGTTGCGCTCGTCCAGGGGGTCGAGGACTATCCTGCCCGCCTCGATCTCCTGCCGTATGGTGCGATCGCTCAGGACCATGCCCGTCAGTCTATCTTGAACACCGCTTGGACCCGGAGCGTCAGTTCCAACTCACCTCCACTCACCGGGCTTGACGGGGCGGCCAGCAACCGGGCGATTCCGCCATCGGCCACGCCTCCGGAGAAGTCCTGGCCCGAAGCTGAGCCAAGCTGAGGGAGGAACACCAGTCGCCCCCTGTCCACGCCGGACAACTCAGCCAGATGGTCGGCTTTGGTCAGCGCGTCGGCTACCGCCGATTCCCGCAACTCGACTTCGAGATTCAAGGTGTCCTCGACGGTGAAGCTGATGCCGTTGATGCGCGTCTCGTTGCCCCCGGCCATCGCCACTTTGTCGATTATTTCGCCGACGTTGCCCAGGTCGCGTATTTTGACCGCCGCGGTGTTGGACACCCGGTACCCGACGAGCACCTGGCGGCCGGTCCTTCGGCCGTCCTCGACGACTTCGAGAAATTCGTACATGGGAAAGATGTTGAAGGACTTGGTCTGGATGTCTTTGTCTTCGACACCCCTGGCCTTTAGCGCCTTGATGATCGCGTCCATCGCGGTGGCCGTGACGTCGCGGGCCTCGGCGACGGTGTCGCCGGTAGCATCGACGCCCAAGGTAAGCAGCGCAAGGTCGGGCTCGATAGCCACGGTGCCCTCGGCGGTCACCCAAATACCGCTCTGGCCGACGCTGCCGGAACCACTGGCGGACAGGGCTCGCGCCAGTTGGTCCACGCCGACGCCGGATGCGCCGACCGGGTCGCCGTTACCGTTGGAGTAGGCTACGCCAGCCCCCAGGATCATGGCCACCAGTACCGCCAGTGTCCCCACCCCCAATGCCTTTGAATTTGTTCATTTGAGCTTCTCCTGTGTGCCTGCAGTTCTGGCCGCGTGTCGAGCCGGAACAAAGATCCTCTGTGATAGGCAGACGGCGAGGCGACCCGGTTTGTTCCCCCCGGGTCTGGTCCGAGAGGTCGCCTAGGCTCGGCGGCGACGCACGACCAGCAGCACGGCCACGAGGAGGGCCAGCAACGCCCCGGCGGCGATCTCCAACGGGAGGTAGGGGAAGCCGGCATCGCTTGGCTCGGCCCCGAAAGCCGCCTCGGCGTCGGCGCCGAAGGGCGCGTCATCGTCGGCTGCTACCGACAGAGATTCGGGCAGCAGGGCTTCGGCCTGTATCTGAGTGTCCGCTATCAACTCTTCGGACGCGGCCGCTTTCGATAATCTACCGTCACGGGCCAGATCGTCGGGGCCGTCAGGCTCTTCGATGGCGACGGCTTCGCGGTCCAGCGCGTCCGCGTGTTCTTCTGTTATCTCCGCAATTTGCGCGATCTCGGGCTCGATCTCGAACTCGCTCTCGAGTACCCTTGTGACCTCGATTTCGGCTATCTTCTCGGACTCCACTTCTTCTATTTCTTCAACGACGGCCATTTCGATCTGCACCTGCTCGTTGGCGGTTTCTGCGACGGGCTCGGCAGCTTCTCCAGCCACTGGCGCTTCGGCCGCGAGACCGGCCTCAGCGAAGCTCTCCGCCGATACGCTGGTTGTCCGGTCTGAAACGACACTGCCCGCGGGCCCACCTACTCCGGCCAGATCGAACGCCACCAGAGCGACCACCAGGACGGCCGCGACGGATGCGGCCGCCATTAGCGGTCGCGTGTAAGCGAACGGCACCACAATCGGGCGAGTCTCGGGAATTTCGGTCAGCCGAAACGAGCGGCTCGCCGTCAGCTCGGGAAGCAAACGCAGCAGGCCCACCGTCGCCCGCAGAGACTCCAGATCGACACGACTCTCCTCGCACGCCGCGAGGTGCCGCTCGACCCGCTCCGCTTCGGCGACGGTCACCTGGCCGTCCGCGTAGGACGACAGCAGGCTGTGTAGCCCGTGGTGCCTCATCCCGAAAATGTCGAACAAATCTTTCCTCTTCACTTAAATCTGACGAAATTGGTCTGGCAAAAGTTCCCGATGGGATGTCAGGCCCTCCCGGACTTTGGCGCGAGCCCGGCTCAGGCGGGACTTGATGGTGCCGACGGACACGTCCGCCGAGTGCGCCGCCTCTTCGTAGCTGGCCCCCTGGACGTCGATCATGACGAGCGCTATCCGCTGGTCCGGGGGCAGGGCCTGGATGACACTGTTGATGGCGGCGCCCAGTTCGCCCGATAAGGCTTGCTCCTCAGGCGACGGCTCACCAGACGTCGGGGGCACAAAGCCGGGCTGCTCCAATGCCTCGTCCAGCGAGCTGGCGGGCCGGCGCTTCTGGGACCGCAGCTGGTCGTAGCACAGGTTGCGGGCGATTCTCAGCAGCCAGGCCTTCAGGTTGCCATCCCTGAAGCTCTTCAGGGCCCGGTAGGCCGAGATGAATGTCTCTTGCGTTACGTCCTCGGCGGTGGTGCGATCACCCAGTACCCGAGCCGCGACGTTGTAGATCAGGGACTGGTAGCTGTCTACGATCTGGTTGAACGCGGCCAGGTCACCCCCCAGGCTGCGCTCGACTAACTTGGCTTCGGCGAGCTGCATACGAAACGAGTTATACAACAGCCGGGGCGAACTTTGTGGCGGCAGGTGGGTTTCGTAATGCCAAAAGTCGCCATACGAGCCACCGTAAGCGCCGCCGTATAATTAACGGGTCGAGCCCCACTGAACGGCCAGACTGATTAGGAGGACAAGTGAACCGTTGAGAGCGCTGGCACGAGAACTCATAGAGACCGTCCTGCTGGCGCTGGCCGTCTACCTGGCGCTCCAGTTCAGCATTCAACCCTACCGGGTCGAGGGGTCGAGCATGGTCCCCGTATTGGGCGAGGGCGAGTACCTGGTGGTAAATAAGATGCTGTACTGGGACCTCCCGGTCATCAGCGGGGACGACGGTTACCTGATCCAGCCGCCCAAGTTAGGCGATGTCATCATCTTCAAGTTCCCGCTCGACCAGGACCGCAACTTCGTCAAGCGGGTGATCGGTGTGTCGGGCGACACCGTCGAGATCTCCAAGGGTGTGGTGTTTCTGAACGGCCAGGAGCTGGACGAGCCATACGTCACCCGGCCGGACCAGGGCAATACAAAAGCGCAGGTGGTGCCGCCAGACTCGTTTTTCGTACTGGGCGACAACCGGCGGGCCAGCGACGACTCCCGGTCGTGGGGCTTCGTCCCCCGAGACAACATTATCGGCCGCGCCTGGGTCAGCTATTGGCCCCCCGAGCAGCTAAAGCAGCTGCTGCCGTTTAACTAGCGGGTTGAATGGCGCTCCAAAAGGGTAGTCGACATTTCGTAGCTAATGTCGGGTTTTTTCGGCCACTCCAAAAGGACTCCCTTTTGGGGGACTAACGCCGAGGAACCGGGGACTTCATTGGTCGAGCAAAGGCGTCCGTTTGTGGTGAGTTTGTGCCGCCATTCGGGAAACTGAACCCGGTCGCCGAATCCAGTAAACTGCCCCGAACTCGTGTCGATAATGCCAGGTGGAGGTCGATAATACCACTGAAAATGAGAGGCTTGGTGCTCCTCTGCCTCGCTGTTGCGAGCACTGTGGCCGCCTCCTGCTCGGAAGAGTCTACTCCGTTATTGCAAACTGAGATCGCAGTCAAGAGCGGCCGACTCGAAGAAGCAATAAAGAGTGTCAACTCTGTCTGGGCCCGATGCCGGTTTGAAGTTTCAGCTGCGACGCCCAGCGTGCGATATCCCACCGAGGGAAACGTCTTTGTTTATGTCGCGTTCGAACTGCGGAATATTTCAGATTCCACCCTGTCACTCGACCAGTCTGACTTCTTACTTGTTGCCGAGGATTCAAGTGTCTACACGCCTTCGTGGCCCGCAACGTTGACTCTGGTCTGTTACGACCAAGATCGATTGTTCGTTGACTATCAGCTTGGCTTGGGTGACTCAGTTTCAGTTGAAGTTGTCTTCGATATACCTCAGATCGACACATTACGAAACTTGACAATGCGATTCAGGGACGACCCGCCCGTCAAAGTGCCGCTTTCACAATTACTATCAGGCGCTCGTGGCTCTGAGTTAGGCAGAGGAGAGGGCACATTCGGCGACCTGGTGTGGGGGTATCGCGATGGCGAGCCGCTGCGAAGAGTTTTTCATGTTCCGGCAGGTACGACTCAATAGCCGGAGCGCTGCGGCTCCACGCCGGCGTGGATGCGGAGCCTTTTCGCGCCGATAGGAACGGGCTACGGGCGCCTGGACCCGATTTTTGCTTGCGCGCAGGCGCGTGTGCAGCCGGGGAAGGGCCAAACACCTACTGTCCCGAAGACGAAGAAGCCATCGATCGACTGACGGATGCGGCAGAAAAGACCTTATCAGATTGGAACGATCGCTCAGTGAAAACGGGGACCGTCACGCTAGCCCGCCCAAACTGACCCACCGCCCTACATTCGAGTTCATTGACCGGAGTATCGCTGAGAGGTAACATCCCGGCGAAATCGCCGCCGCTCCCACAGGTATTGTGGCTGGGGCGGAACAGGGGGAGAAAAATGCCGTTCCGCGTGGGGCCTACCGAGTTGATCATAATTCTCGTGATCGTCATGCTCATTTTTGGCGTTGGCCGCCTCCCAGAGATCGGTGGCGCACTGGGAAAGTCGCTAAGGTCGTTCAAGACATCCCTCACTACCGATGAGGAAGAAATCACGGAGCCGACTCCCACGGAGGACGAGCCCGAAATCAAGGTCTGAATGTGAACGAATGCGAGATGAAAGACCCCGGCTCACGGTCGGGGTTTTTTTCTGGGCCTCCGCGACTCCTCGTTGACTCTTAGGGACGGACACCTTTGACACATACCTCAGACCCACCTCTTGTAAAAAGACAACGACGGCCCGTCTGAAACAGTGAATAACCCGCTCCGACGACACTTACTCGGGTCGTTGAGATTTTGACAACTTACCCCCCTTCTGCTAGTTTCGGGCGCACTGGCGGGACCTGTGTAGAGGCGCTAATGGACGGAGAGGTGGTGAGTGGTAGGAAGGGCCCGTTAGATTTTTTTGCCCAGGAGTCTGAACTCTCAAAGTTGTGTCCCGCGGCGCAGCTAGAGTTTGATTGTGGAACAACTCCGGCTACAGGGAGTCACGAAGAATTACGGGTCCGTAACTGCGGTCGACAACCTCTCGCTGGAAATTGCGGCAGGGGAATTCGTCACCCTCCTGGGACCCAGCGGATGCGGGAAGACCACCACTCTCAGGATGATCGGTGGCTTGGAGCAGCCCAACGAGGGCACCATCTTCATCGAAGGTCAAGACATGACCCGTACTCCGGCTCACAAGAGACCGACCAATATGGTCTTCCAGAGCTACGCCCTTTTCCCTCACCTGACTGTCCACCAGAACATCGTCTTCGGCCTCAAGAACCTCAAGGTGCCGGTCCCCCAACAGCGTGAGCGGGCCGAAAGGATGCTTTCGGTAGTGGCTCTGGAGGGGTTGCAGGACCGAAGACCAAACGAGTTGAGCGGCGGCCAGCAGCAGAGGGTCGCACTGGCCCGGGCCCTGATCAATGAGCCGGCGGTGCTGTTGTTGGACGAGCCGCTGGGCGCCCTGGACGCCAAACTACGTAAGTCCATGCGGTTCGAGCTCAAGCGCATCCAGCACGAGTTCCAAATCTCGTTCATCTTTGTCACCCACGACCAGGAGGAGGCGATCAGCCTGTCGGACCGCATCGTGTTGATGGACGAGGGGGTCGTGCAGCAGGACGGGACGCCCCGGTCGATCTACGAGAATCCGGCGAACGAATTCGTGGCCAGTTTCGTGGGGGTGGGGAATTCGCTCGACGCAGAGTGCGTGGAGGTCAAAGCGGACGGCCTCGTCCTTTCATGGGGAGAGGGGCGAACGGCGACGGCCAAACCCCAGGA
The DNA here is from genome assembly GCA_965250195.1 of Dehalococcoidia bacterium. Classification (GTDB taxonomy): domain Bacteria; phylum Chloroflexota; class Dehalococcoidia; order Lucifugimonadales; family UBA2962; genus CAUZIR01. Next base: position 2,166,414 of record OZ252295.1, on the reverse strand, counting down.
CGGGGTGTCGAAAGGGACGCCGCTGGCGATCTGGATCCGTGCCACCGACATCAGGGTGAGTATGGACGAGGCGGCGCTGAAAGCCGACCTCCAGAAGTTCACCGGTACGGTGCGGGAACTGCTCTACTACGGCGACCAGGTCGATCTTCACATACAAACTTCCGGCGATCAGTTCATTCGCAGTGTCATAACAGCAGATCAATTCCACTCCGACGGCATCGAGATCGGCTCCGAAATTGCGTTCGGCTGGCCGACGGACAGAGTCAAGGTCTTCGCCCGATAGGTGACCTGGCCCCGGGGCGACGCGTCGTCACCGGCATATAGATGACTACCTTTTGTACAACGGCAGACGCGCTGAGGGCGCGGTTGCCCAGCGGCCTGCGGATACCCAGCCGGTTCCTCGTGACCTTGCCGGCCATCCCTCTGATCGGCTGGATCGTGTTCTTCGTCGCCGTTCCGTTCGGGTTCACCGTCGCCTACAGCTTCCAGACCTACGATTACTACAACACGGATCTGCCATGGACCTTCAAGAACTACACCAACCTGATCAATACGCCCCAGTTCGGAAAGCTATTTCTTAAAACTGCCGTGGTGAGCCTGGTTATCACGGTGTTCGCCCTGGCCATCGCATCCCCGATGGCCTATTACTTGGCGAGAATCGCCCGCAGGCGCGTCGGCCTAATCCTCATTATGATCGCGGTCCTGCCCCTGTGGATGAACATCGTGGTCCGCAACTACGCCTGGATGAGCTTGGTCAACGGAAAGGGCATATTCAACAGTGTCGGGACATCTCTCGGTTTGCCGGCCCTTGAGATGCTCTTCACGATGTCCCTGGTCGTCGTCGTAGGGATCACCCTCTTCATTCCCATAGCCTTGCTGGTGCTCTACGGGAGCATGGGCAACATAAGCTCGGAGTTGGAAGAGGGCGCGATGGACCTGGGCTACAGCCGGTTCCGCACGTTCCTAAAGGTGATATTCCCTCTTTCATCTTCGGCGTATCAGACCGCCGCCCTGCTGGTGTTCATGCCGGCGCTGGCGCTTTACGTCACGCCGAACATGCTGGGCGGCACGGATGGCGCGATGCTGGCGAGCGTGCTGATGCCGGTGGTAAAGACGGGCCTGAACTTCGCCAAGGGTGGAGCGATCGTAGTGCCCATCATCTTGATCCTGATGGTGGTCGTCTACTTCCTGCGCCGGGGCCTCAACATCGAGAACATATACAAGGCGGGCATCGGGTCCAGCATAGCTCGGTCCGCCAACCGGGGAAATCCCTGGCTGTTGGGCTTTACGCTCCTGGTGATCGCCATTTCTTATATGCCGATCATAAGCCTGGTGTTCTTCTCGTTCGAGGCAAACGAGTTCGGCCAGCTGCCCCTCATGGGCTTCACCATGAGGTGGTGGCAGGACATGGCCAACAGCGTGCAGCTACTGGGCTCGGTGAGGGCCAGCATCTACGTCGCCCTCGAGGCCGCCGGGATCACCATCCTCTTGAGCGCGCCGGCGGCATATGCTATTACCCGGTTCAGAATTCCCGGCCGTGGATTGATCATTTTTTTGAGCATACTGCCCATGCTCATTCCGGAGTTCATTCTGGGAATGTCGATTTTGCTGACTCTGGACGCGGTCGGCACCCCTCTCTCGTTGCACACGATCGCCATGGGCCACGCGACGCTGGCGCTTCCGTTCGTGTTCCTCACGATACTGGCTCAGCAATACGGTTTCGACAAAAATACGGAGGAGGCCTCAAAAGACCTGGGCGCCGGCCCCATAACGAGCTTCATCAAGGTCACGCTGCCCCCGATGCTGACGGCCGTAGCCGCTGCGGCATTCTTGGCGATAACAGTGTCATTCGGCGACTACGTGGTCGCGTTCCTGCTCACGGGCACCACCACCACGCTACCTGTGTATGTATTCGGACTGCTAAAGAGTGGCGTCTCGCCGACGGTAAATGCCGCCGGCTCCATGCTGCTGTTCGCGATCATCATCGTGATTCTCGTCGCTGTGATCAGGCCGTGGAGATTCGCCCTCCCCGTCGTCGGTCGGCTGTCTCGTTTGACACAGTCCGCCTATATTGATAAGTTCGGACAAAATCCGCATCGCGTATAGAGGGTTGCCGCACTAAACCCACGTTCCGCCCATAAACTCAGGAGGTCAGAACTATGACGAATGCGATAGAAAACCTGATCAAAGGGGACGTGGACCGCCGCGGCTTCCTAAAGCGCGCCGCGATAGTGACCGGGGGTATCGCCGCCGCCGGGCCCATATCGGCGTTCCTCGCCGCCTGTGGCGATGACGGCGGAGTCGCCGTGAGTGGAACGACGGGAGACACGAGTTCAAGCACGAACCTGACCGGCACCGTCAAGGTCCTGGGCTGGGGCGACAAGCTCAACGACAACGTTAACGACCTCTTCAACAAGAACACCGGCGGCAAAGCCCAGTTCACCATCTTCACGGAGAACCCCGAGGCTCTGGCCAAGATTCGCCAGAACAAAGAGGCGTTCGACACGGTCTTCATCGACGGCCTGTGGGCTAACACGCACTTCAACGCAGGCACCATCGTCCCAATCCCATTCAGCGACTGGGACATCTACGACGAATATTTCCCCGAGTTCGCCAACCTGGCGGCTTGGCAGGTGCCCGGAGGCCAGATGGCCGTCCCCCACGCCTGGTCGGCCGACGCCATCGCCTACAACAGCAAGTTCGTCACCAAGCCGGACAGCCTGGCCGAGCTGCTCGACCCCAAATACGAAGGCAAAGTGGCGATCTACGACTCCTTCTACCGGAACCTTTTGAACTTCGTCCCGGCCGTCACCGACCTCAAGGTCTCGGATATGCACGCGGAGAAGACGCTGGACGACGGCACCATTGAGCAGGTTTACGACATTCCTGACTCCGTGATCAAACAGGTCAATGACCTGATGATCGAGCGCCGGGGCAACTTTAAGATGATCTGGAAGGACATCGACGAGATAACTAGGGCGCTGGTCAACGAAGACATCTGGATAGCGATCGCTGGTAACTACATTACCCAGAACGCCCTGGACGCCGGCAGCACCGATATTGAGTTCGTCAACCCCACCGCCCACGGTCTAATGGGGTGGATCGACGGACAGTGCGTGATCAAAAATGAGCAGCTCGACAAGAACCCGGACCTGGTCTGGGAGTGGATGAAGCACTACCATTCCGGCGAGCAGCAGGCTGAGATTATCGGCAACACATGGCTGGCATCCACCAACCGGCGCGCTCTCGAGATACTTGAGTCCAAATCGGATGAAAACAAGGAACGGGTCAAGAAGCTCGCCGCACGGGAAACCGGCATCGTCAAAGAGATGTCGCTTCTGCGGCCGATCGCTCGCCCCGAGGCCTTCCAGGATGCCTGGGCGGAGTTCTTGGCCGCCGGTTAAAGCAGTCGCCCGGGCGCATATAGTCCGGGTGTATAGAGAGTCTCGAAGGTCAAGTAGGGACGCCCTTAAACCGGCGTCCCTACTTATTTTCATCTTAATGCTGACCCTCGCGGCCGCGTGTCTTGGAGGCGATAGCGAGGCAATCGCCTCCGGAGTCTCCGGTGGTACTTTCCACACCTGTGCGTTAACGACCGAGGCCGGAGTCAAGTGCTGGGGCTCAAACAGTTACGGCCAGCTCGGAGACGGCACGTCGGTCGGGAACCGTACGTCGCCCGTCGACGTGGAAGGGCTGAAGAGCGGGGTTTCCGCCATCTCCGCAGGTGAGTTGCACACGTGCGCCCTCACCACCGGGGGAGGTGTCATGTGTTGGGGAGCCAACGAAAACGGCCAGCTCGGAGACGGAACCACCCTGGACAGAACCTCGCCGGTGGACGTCGAAGGACTGGGCAGCGGAGTCGCCGCCATCACAGCCGGTGCACTGCACACCTGCGCTCTGACCACGCAGGGTGGTGTCAAGTGTTGGGGTCACATTCTCATCGGCCCGTTGACCGCCGATGAGCGAGAGAGAGGGACAGGGACAGTCACCGATTCTCCGACACCCGTCGACGTGGAGGGCCTGGGCAGCGGAGTGGTCGCCGTCAGCGCCGGAACGCTACACACCTGTGTGGTGACAAAAGACGGTGGAGTCAAGTGCTGGGGGTACAACAGGGAGGGTCAACTGGGGAACGGCTCGATGACGGACGCGGGTGAGCCGGTGAACGTAATCGGTCTGGCAAGTGGTGTCGTATCAGTAGCCGCGGGATGGAAGCACAACTGCGCCGTGACCTCCGAGGGCGGCCTCAAGTGCTGGGGTTGGAACGATGGCGGTCAGCTTGGGGACGGCACCACGTTTGACAGCACAATCCCCATCGCCGTCAAGGGCTTCGGTAGCGACGTCGCGGCGGTCTCGGCGGGTCGGCTGCACACCTGCGCGCTAACCAAGTCCGGTGGCCTTATGTGTTGGGGGCTCAACAACGGAGGCCAACTGGGGGACGGGACGAACGAACGGCAAGTTGAACCCGTTGCGGTGAGCGGCCTCCAGGGCAGCGTCACCGCGGTCTCCGCCGGGCTCGTCCACACCTGTGCGATGACCTCACAGGGCGGTCTCAAGTGTTGGGGAGTGGACAGCTCCGGACAGCTGGGAGACGGATCCGCAAGCGGGGATCACCGCTCCGTGCCGGTGGACGTCGTCGGATTTACCGGCCGCTAGTTTAGTAACGAACAGGAACAAAAGGAGCACACGATGGAACACGGCAAACTGGCGATAGACGGCGGCGCACCGGCTGTCAACACCCCGATACCGACCGGGGTTTCAGGCCCCAGTACTATCGGTGCTGAGGAGGTCGCGGCGGTCACCGCCGTGCTCGAAGAGCAGAACCTGTTCCGTTACCGACCGGGCAGTCAGTGCAACCTGTTCGAGGACGAAGTGGCCGAGTTTCTGGGCGTAAAGCATGCCCTCATCGTCAACTCCGGCACCAGCGCACTCATCTGTGCCATCAAGGCCGCCGGTATCGGCCCGGGTGACGAAGTAATTATCCCCGCCTACACCTACATGGCCACGCCGTGCGCGGTCGTTGCCGCTGGCGCCGTGCCGGTGATGGCCGAGATCGACGATTCGCTCGGCCTTGACGCTGCCGACGTCGAGCGCCGCATTACTCCGCATACCAAGGCCGTCATGCCGGTACACATGCGCGGCGTGCCCAACAGGCTGGACTCCATCCTGGAGGTCGCCCGCAAACACGGTCTCAAGGTAATTGAGGACTGCTGCCAGTGCGTCGGCGGCCGGTACAAGGGCAAGAGTGTCGGCTCATACTCCGACGTGTCGGCATGGAGCCTCAACTTCTACAAGACCATCAGCGCCGGCGAGGGAGGGGTTGTTTTCACCAACGACACCGAACTCTTCGAGCGGGCCGGGTACGCCTCCGACCCCGGTCTGCCGCTGTGGCAGGGTCAGGATGACCGCGAAATCGCCTGGGACTCAGAGAGCTTCCCCGGCGCCGGTTTCAGGCCCAGCGAACTGATCGCCGCGGTATCCCGGGTCCAGTTAGGAAAAATCGAGGATATTTTGGGCCATCAGAGAGCCATGAAACGGGCCTTCTTGGACGAACTGGACGAGCCCCGGTCGTACCGATTTCAGCACGTCGACGATCCCGACGGCGACACGGGCGTCTCGGCCGGGGTCATCATCTCCGACCCCGCTCTGGCAAAGGGATACGCCCATGCGCTCAAGGCCGAGGGCGTGACGGTGGACGCCATCTTCAACGACGGCATCCCCGACCGGCACATTTATACGGCCTGGGAGTCGATCATGGAAAAGCGCTCCCACCACCCGTCCGGCTACCCCTGGAAGGACCCGGCTTACAGAGGCGATGTCGAATACACAAAAGACATGTGCCCCCAAACCCTCGATCTGCTGGGTCGGACACTGCTGTTTAATTTCCACATGAACCTGGACGAGGGCCACGCCCGGGCGATGGCGCGGGCGCTCAATAAAGTTGACGCCGCTCTCGGCGGTTAGGACGCGGCCCACTTCGTGACTTCTGAAACCAGAACTACCCGTACCCCTGGTGATGCCGTTTAAAACCCCCGTGGGCCGGCGCCATGAGCTTGTAGGCCTATTTTAACGACAGGGCTGATCCGGGTTTTGAATCCTACGCGATTGTGAGCGGGAACGGTCATAAGCTCGCCCGCCTGTCCCTTAAATGAGAGGCGTATCTTACTTGCCTTGATCGGCCGGACCTCAAAGGATCCGAACCTTGTGATGACCACCCGGTCCCCGGTCCTTACTGCTTCCTGAATGCTATCAAGAACTGCATTGAGTGCGGCTCGACCTTGGGGCATCGATCCTTGGAGTTTAGATGCGACTCTAGCCGTCATATGACTCTTCGTTAACGTGGCCATTAGACACCTCCGTAAAACTAAACATCCAGAGTCACGGCGTTTGAAATTGCTGGCACCGATTAAGAATTTAACAGTTCTTTAAGGAAAGAGATGCCCTCTTGTGCCAGTCCGTCTGGAGAAGAAGCTAGGGGGCGCCATATGCGGGCATGTCCGGCGATCGGGGCCTCGTGGTGGAAGGCCTCGATAACGACGTAGCCGGAGTAGTCGACCTTCTTTAACGCGGCGGCCACCTCCCACCACGCGAAGTTGCCCGCGCCGGGTGTGCCCCGGTGACTCCCCGCAGCGTGAAAGTGCACGATGCGATCGCCGGCGGTCATCACGGCGCCCGCCGGGTCCACCTCCTCGATGTTCATGTGGAAGGCGTCCAGGTGGATTCCCACCGACGGGTGATCTACCAGGTCGACGAACTCCCGTGCCTGTTCCGCCGTGGTCAGGACGTTGTCCTCATAACGGTTTAGAATTTCGACTCCCAGCCGCACGCCCGCCTGGGTGGCGTAGTCTCCCAGATGGCGCAGGCTTTCGGCGGCGTACTGGAGGCGGCTGCGCCGGGTCTCTGAAGACAACACCTCCAGTCCTCCGAAGCCCACCGCCGGACCGGTGAAGATCGTCGACCCGATCTCGGAGCACAGGTCCACGCCTCGCTTCGCGTGCTCCTCCCCCTGGGACCGAATAGCGGCGTCCGTGTGTGACAGGTCCCTGTGGGCACCGTACGGACCGACCACCGAACACTCGAGCTCCGCGTCGTCGAGGGCCCTTTTTAGCTCCGTTGGGTCGACCCCGGCATCATCCTCCATGGCGAACTCAAAGACCTCGGCTCCAAAAGAGGCGGCCTTCGCAACCAGCCCCAGGTCTTTGTCGGTGCGAAACGGGGACGTCCAGTTCCATGCAGTAATGCCAATTTTCATCTTAAACTCCTGACTGCTCGGCCCATGGATCCATCACCACCTTCAGGGAATCGGGGTCCATCGACCTCTTTACCGCCCCATCTGCCCTTTCCAGGGGGAAGGTGTCGGACACGAGTTCGTCCAAAGGGTAGGTCTTACGGTATCGGGCCATCTGACGCATGCCTGTCAGATACGCGCCCGGTTCGTTGCCCGCGACTCCGAACATTCGTATTCCCTTGCTGCAAAGGTGCCGATGAGGTGAGATCGAGACTGTCCCGAGGTCGCTGAAGTTGCCGACTTCCAGCAGGAGGCCGCCAGGCCTCAGCAGGTCGATGCAAGTTGGAATGACTTCGGGAACACCGGCGCACTCAACGACGACGTCCGCACCGCGGCCGCGGGTCAAATCTCGCACGAATTCCAACTGTTCCACCGCATCTACGTTCGCGGCGTTGATGACGTGATCCGCGCCGATACGGCCGGCGAATTTGAGCCTCGAATCGGACAGATCAACCGCGACGATGGTTCCGGCCCCCAGCATTCGAGCCTTCATCACGTGGCAAAGGCCGAGAGGCCCCACTCCGTAAACGACGACGGTGTCGTCGAAGAGAAACGCTTCCGATGGAAACAGCGATGCCCCTTTGGCCCGGTCGAGGCAGGCTGTAACGGCGAACACCTCCGCCAGTACGGCCACACTGGAAGGAAGATCGTCGGGGACGCGATAGATGTAACTTCCGGGTATGGCGTACATGTACTCGGCCCAGCCGCCGAACAGGTGCGGAGGCTGGCTCGCCGACATCGTGTTTCCGTAGTCCTGAATGTTGGAGCACAGCGCTATCGGGTAGCCGTGGGTGCAGGCATGGCATCGTTTGCAGGTGACGTTCGGGCCCAAAATCACTCGATCACCAACACCGAGCGGCTCGCCCTCGAAGTCATAGACGGCCCCGTTCACGGCCTCGATCGCTCCAACGTTTTCGTGGCCTTGAATGATCGGGAAGGGAGTCGACGAGAGGCTCGATGTGCCGGCGTACTGGGTGGTAAATCCCTGGTAGGTGTGCTTGTCGGTGCCGCATATTCCCGAAAGCTCGTTCTTGATCAGCGCGGCCCCTGGGCCCGGCTCGGCAACGGGATACTCCCGCAGCTCATATCTGCCGGGTTCTACGAGCGTGGCGGCCCGAGCGTGCATCTTCCCTCCCATCACAGTCCCAGGTCGCCCGGCTAGGTGGCTGAGATCAAAGGGTGACCACCCGGCCTGTGCGTGCGGACTCATAGAGGGCCGTGATGGCGGCGATGTTATGTCGACTGTCGTCGGCCGAGATGACTGGGGGGGCTCCGTCCAGGATGGTGGCGGTGACGGCCTTCAGCTGGTCTCCGTAGGGCTCTACGTCTTCGTATGTCAGCGTCTCGGTCACGTTGTCTGCCGAGGAGTCGCCGTAGCTTCCCGGCGCCGGTTCCGCATCCAGGCGGGAGATGTGAATGTTCGCGGTCTCGCCTGGCTGGTTGACCCACGGCAGGTCGAGCCGGATCATCCCCCGGCTGCCAATGATGTCGGCTTCGGTGTAGGGCATGGCGTCGAAGCCGCATTGGAACTGGGCCAGCACACCGGTTGGGAACCGCATGGTGGCCATGAAGGTCTGGTCCACCCCGGTCGGCGCGGTCACCTGCCAGGCGTGTACCTCTAATGGCTCAGCGTCCATCATGGTCCGCATGAAGTTCACCGCATAGCTGCCCGTGTCCCACAGCGAGCCGCCGCCCAACCCCGGATTGTGGCGTATGTCATCGAAGTCGTTTTGTTTGTTGTTGAACAGTCCACGCATAACCCGTATCTCGCCGATTTCACCGCTGGTGATTAGCTCACGAACACGGAATGTCTGGGCGTGATACCTCATCATGGTCGCCTCGTGCAGGGTGACCCGGTTCTTTTGAGCCGCCTCCTGCATGATTCCCACGTCCTCTGCGGTCAGGGCGAGAGCCTTTTCACACAGGACATGCTTGCCCGCCTCCGCGCTCTTGACCGCCCACTCCCGGTGGAGCGAGTTGGGGAGCGAGATGTAGACGGCATCCACCTCCGGGTCCGAAAGCAAAGCCTCATAGGATCCATGAGCCCTGGGTATGCCCCACTTCGCAGCGTAGCGCTCTGCCTTCCCCATGTTTCGGCTGGCTACGGCAAACAGTTCGGAGCGCTCGAATTGGCGAAAGCTCGGAATGACTCTCTCGTTGATGCGGGCCGTGCTCATCAAACCCCATCTAACTCGGTCGTGGTTCATGAGAGCCTCACCGTAACAAGGCTATTCCCGTCAGAGAGACTTGATTTTTTCATATCAACCCGGGTCCACGAACGGCGAGGCCGGGCCTTGCCCGGTTGCGAATCAAGTGCCTCGGCGAATCCGGGATCGGCCCAGGCGAATTCTGGCAAGGACGTGACGAAAACTCCATCCCAGATCATTTTCTTTCCCATGGGGGTTCCTCCTGCGACTCGCTCGTGCGGGTAGTATAGGACTGAACGGCCTAACACGGGTGATTGCCTTGAAAGTGGCCGTGTTGCAGGTGTAGTTCGACCCTTGTTCGGCTTCGGAAGCGCGCCAGTCAAAGATGGTTGCGGTCGTGGGGCATGGTTCCCCGAGACAACATAACCGGCCGCGCCTGGGTGAGTTATTGGCCCCCCGAGCAGCTAAAGCTGCTGCTGTCGTTCTACTAGGCAGGGGTCCGCGTCTCGGTAATACCCGCGAAAACGACCCCGCCGTTATCCTCACCGTGTATTTGGCGCGGAGTGATAAACTGTAGCTGGTTGTGGTGTCGCTCAACCGGTGAGCGCATGTTTCCGCGTTTTGTTCCCGGTTTACCTACAAAAGATGTGGCCAAATCTCTTTAGCCTCATAAACGTGACCGGTCGATCCTTCACTTCGATCAGGTCGGTCCTGGGGGGCTCGCGCTGGGCGCGATTTTCGTGGCTTTGGCCGTCGGCCAACCGGTCTCCGTCTTCGCCCATGAGGGCGACGAGGATCATACCGCTGCATTTTCCGAAGAACACCACGCGGATCACGAAGCGGAAGAGAACAGCGGTCATGACCCCGCCTTCTCCGAAGCTCAAAATACCCACGATCCGGTCTTCTCCGGCGAAGAGGGCTCCCATGACCCGGCCTTTTCAGACGGCCAACATGACCCGGCATTCTCAGACGATGAAGGCTCCCACGACCCGGCCTTCTCAAACGATGATGACTCCCACCACGACCTAACCTTCTCAGACACCGAGGGCTCCCACCACGACACGGCCTTCTCAGACGATGAGGGATCCCACGACCCGGTTTTCTCCGACCACGACCCGGCCTTCTCCGAAAGCGAACACGATCCGGCTTTCTCCGACCATGAGCAACAGCTGCATGACCCGGCCTTCTCCGAGGAGGAACAGCTGCATGACCCGGCCCTCTCCGCTAGCGATCACGACCCGGTCTTCTCCGAGCACGGCGATGCTTCCCACCTGGACATATTCTCGGACCACGGGGACGCCTCACACTCCGACGTCTTCTCTAACCACGGGGACGCCTCACACTCCGACGTCTTCTCTAACCACGGGGACGCCTCGCACTCCGACGTCTTCTCTAACCACGGGGACAGCTCGCACCAGGACATCTTCTCCAACCATGGCGACGCCTCGCACGACGATGTCTTTTCAAACCACGGCGACGCCTCGCACTCCGACGTCTTCTCTAACCACGGGGACAGCTCGCACTCCGATGTCTTCTCGGATCACGGCGACAGGTCACACCTGGACATCTTCTCCGACCACGGGGACGCCTCCCACGACGATGTCTTCTCCAACCACGGGGACGCCTCCCACCAGGACATCTTCTCGACGAACGGTTAGCCGGATTCCTGGCACCGACGCGAGAAGAGATTCCGTCATCCCACTAATTGCGTCTTGAAGCCAGTCTCCCCAATAACGGTCGGACTGCTGGTCTTTTGTCGATCTTCGTGGTCGGCTGCTACGAGGAGCCTCTTGAAGGCGGAGCCGCCGTGGGCGAGACTTCCGAAGCCGACCCCGGCGCCAATGTCGACGTTGACGAAACCCTCCTGACGCTGAATCAGCGTTGGGTCGAGGGTCTATTGACCAGTGATCTCGATCTCGAGAACGTCGACGAGGTCTTCTGGCACGTGTTCTCCAAGCTGCCGGAGGCCGTGACCGTCTACCCCTCAGAGAACTACTACTACTTCATTCTGTACGTGGACGGTCGTCAGATTTGGGGGAATGTTCGCTTGGCTGCCGGGCGCAGAGAGCGTGGAGTCCTTTCCTTCGCATATTTTGAGTACCGGGAGTCTCCCTTCGTATACGAGCCGAGGCTCCGCAAGTCGAAGTTCTTCACCGACGCCGACGGTTTGACGATCGAGGAATCGGACCCGTTCAAGTTCAAGGTCAGGTACAACGGACGCGACGTGACGTTCAACCTGCACAAGATTCCTCAAGAACCGCCAAAGCTGTTCGATCTGGCACCCGACGAGGTATTCGTGATGCGGACTTTCGATGAGTCCGGATACCAATTCTTCCTTCTGTTCAATACCGAGGACAACTATTTGTTCTGGGTACTCAACGAGGAAGCGGATCTCCCTGACCGCCTAGAAACCCTTCAACCCGATCTTCTAGCCGGGAGGAGAAGTGGTTTCGCCTTCTATGTCGATTCGGCACACCAGGACCGTAAGGTTCTCGCCGCCATACGAGGGGCGAACGCGACCGTCAACAACTACTATGACGGCCCGTTCGACCAGCTGGCCGACAACTATGTGGAGGAGACTAACGTCGCTGAGTACCTGGTACGCGCGGTCCCCACACTGGACGGTCGAATCGATAAATACGGCTACTATCTGGACAGGGAGTCGTCCTCCCGCGTGGCGGTCTCGCCCTACTTCGTCTACTTCTCCGATCTCGAGCCATTGGATTTCATGGCGGGTGTCAGGGCGGCCGACGATCCATACCACGCGATCTCAGATGGGGCTCGGCTGCGATTTGGCGGCACCTCCGCCACTCCAACCCCGTCCAATCCAAGCTCGTTCCCGACGCCCTACCCGACCCCATTTCAGACTCCTTCTCCGGTACCGACGGCGTCCCCGACTCCGGATAATTGAAGACAAACACTAGCGACGCCCTTACCATGTGCAACAAAACAATGGCGAGTCTTACTCACTTCAAGCTCCGTAGAAGGGCGATCTTAGTCCTCTCGGCCGCGACTGCATTGCTTCTCATAACCGCTTGCGGTGGCGGCGGAGGTGATCCGACAGCGCTTCCGACGGCTTCGGTTACCGGGGTCCCGACGATCACCGCCACTCCTTTCGGCATGCCCTCTCCGACGCCGTTCCCGACCGCATCGGCAACTCCGTCGCCAACCCCAAGCGCAACTCCCTTCCCGACCCATTCGTCGTAACGACAGGGCCCGTCGCTGAGCCACCGACCTCAATGTTGTGGCGCCTCCTCGAGCGACGCCTTCTAGTAGCCTGTGAACTCCTTCGTAGTTGTTACCGGTACACTAACTCTGACTGGAACTAAGCGGGAGAACATCACTGGTGCTGAGGTCGTTTATAGGGGTACGCGAGTGGAAGAACGCGGCGTTACAGCCGCAGCACATTAAGCGTGCCTCGCTCACCTGTGTGGTAGTAGGCGCGATCCTCGTCGTCATCACACAGGCAGTGAACGTCTCGTCGGGAGAGTTTCCGGCCAGCATGATCTGGCAGATCCCTCTTACATTCCTTGTCCCTTTTTTCGTCTCGCTTTTCACAAGCGCGGCAGCGGATCGATCGTACAAATCGCGCGGTTCCAACGCTGTATCCAATTCAGATGATCAGCTTCGAAAGCTGAACGAGTTTCCGGATCAGAATCCGAATCCGGTGCTTCGCATTACATCGGATGGGGTTGTTGAATACGCAAACCCGGCGAGCGCCCTTGTGTGTGAAGCCATCGGTGCTGGTGTTGGAGAGAAAGTTCCGGCCCAGTTCTTCGAGCGGATATCGAAGATAGCGAACTCAGGATCCTCGGACACCATCGAGGTTGCAAGTGAGGGGCGATCCTTCGCGTTATTGATCATCGGCGTGTTCGAATACTCGTTTATCAACATCTACGGCACCGAGATCACGGACGCGCTGGCTCTTGAAGAGTCACATAGGGACAACGAGATCCTTCTCCTGAACATCCTCCCTGCCGCCATCGCCGACCGCCTAAAGAGTGGTGAGGGCCTGATCGCGGACCGGTTCGACGAGATAACGGTGCCATTTGCCGATGTAGTTGACTTCACGAGGATGGCATCCCGGATGGGCCCGGAGGAAGTGGTCAAACTGCTCAACGACATATTCACGATGTTCGATGAACTGGCCGACGAGTTCAGCCTGGAGAAGATTAAGACCATCGGCGACGCCTACATGGTGGTCGGCGGACTTGGAGCACACTCCGAAGCGCATGCACAGCGTACAGCCGAGATGGGTATGAACATGCTGAGAGTGCTCAGGGAGCATAGCGAGAACACAGGTGTTCATGTCAACGTCCGTATCGGTATGCATTCTGGACCAGTCGTCGCCGGGGTGGTTGGAATCAAGAAGTTCATTTATGACGTGTGGGGCGAGACAGTCAATACAGCTAGCCGCATGGAGTCTCATGGCGTGCCTGGACGCATTCAGGTGGTGGACTCAACTCGCGCCAAACTGGAAGACGACTACGAGTTCGAGGAGCGTGAGATTGTTGACGTGAAAGGGATCGGAAAAGTCCAAACGCACCTGTTGATAGGACGCCGGTAGCTTTTTCGAGGGTACGCTCGCGAACTTGAACCGCACCTGATCTTCGTACCACTCGCTATGTAAGTCCCAGTACTGCCGGCACCGGGCCGGAATGGTCGAACTACTCCTGCAACGCGGCACTAACCGGTTGAACTGCAACCTTGATCGACCAAGTACCTCATTGACGATTTCCTGGGACCTCCACTTGTGGAAGCTACTCGGGAATCTGAAGGGGTTTCGCAGGGGATCGAGCGATAAAGGAAGGTTTGGCCCCTGGTCCTTATCCGGTGCCTTTCCAGCCCAAGGACTTGACCCACAGGCAAGGTCGGCTCTTCATCTCTCGGCCACCTGAGACCATCTGCTAGTCTAGAGATGCGTGGGCCTGTAGCTCAGTTTGGTCAGAGCACCGGACTTTTAATCCGTGAGTCGTGGGTTCGAATCCCACCGGGCCCACTCTTCACTAAGCCGATGCCCTAGGCGTAGGTCACCCCCTGGTTCATGGACTTCCTATGCCGCCTGAGGACTTGTTGCCGACAATTTGCCGACATCTATTAGCCAAACGCCTTGTCTTGGGTATGCCGCGACTCACCTTCCCGCTGTCCCCGCCGGTTGAGCCAGGGCGGGCCTATCTGAGGGCTATGTGGCCCCGCTCGGGAAACTGTGATCGTTTCTGATCGGTAGAATGCTCCAGTGCGTCTTATCCTGGCCTCCCTCGGACTCGTGTCAATAGTTGCTTGCTCTCAAATCGGCGACGTCGAGATCGAGGCGACTGTTCAGGCGCGGGTGCGCGCCACGGTCGAAGCCGGTATTGATTCGATCGAGCCCGTTCGATCCTTTGCCGATGGGGAAGCGATTGCGGTGGTACAGACCTGGCTGGCTTCCAGGTCCCTGGACGGAAGTGACTTCATCAACGACTGCCTGGGTTTCCATAACTTGCTGGACTCTCCCGATACGCACGAGGACCCTCTCGATGCGCGCGGTGCGCACGTAAAGTGGACCGAGACTGCGACGGGCGGCCCCTCGTACGTAGTCAAACACACGTTGGACAACGGAACGGAGTGGTCGTGGCAGGTGTTTACTGAGACTCGTGCTATCCGGCAAATGACCTTTCAGCCGGGAGTCGGCGTAGACGTCCCGGCCGGGTTCACATCCTGCTAATCGCGTACCGCTAGTTGGGCTCTGTCTCGATTACCGAACTCTCCGGTAGGAATTGGGACAGCGTTAATCCTCCGGAGGGTCGCGCCATCATGGAAGGGTGCCCAGCCCCGCCGGTTGAGCCAGGGCGGCCCTATACAAGCCCCCTGTGGAACGAAAATTGGATGACCGACGTCACTAATACCAAGGGGGGCGTTAATGTCAGCAAAACCAATAGTCATCTTCATGTTCGCGGCCCTGGCGGCGGCCCTGATCACAGCTGCCTGCACATCGAATCCGACCGCCGAGCCCGTCCAAACTCCGACCGAGGCAACGCAAGAGCCCGCCGGAGACCCGTCAGCGGACACCGGGCACCAGGCCGCCTTGGACGAGGCCATGGACAGCTGGGACGCATTCGCCACAACCAACTACGCCTTCGACTTCAATTGGGTCTGCTTTTGCTTAATCGAGTGGGTCTCAAAGGTGACGCTGACCGCCTCGGGAGGTGCCATCATTTCCGCCGACTTCGTTGAGAGTGGAGAACCGGTCACAGACGAACAGCAGTTGAATTTCTACAAGACTGTCGACGGCCTGTTTGACGTGATACAAGATGCCATCGACCGTTCAGCCGTCTCCATACAGGTGGAGTACGACCCGGACCTGGGCTACCCGGTTTCCGCCTTCATCGACTACGAAACCCAACTCGCTGACGAGGAACTCGGGTTCGAGGTTTCGAACGTCCTCAAAGTTGAGCGTTAGCCGGTTGAGCCAGGGCGGCCGTTGATAGGAGCTATGTGGCCCCACTCGGGAAACTGAGAAAAATCTCGCGAGCTAGAATGCCGGGAACATGAACTCGGTGATCAATCCTGAAAGATTTTAAAATAGGCTCATAAGCCCTTTGTAATTGTCGAAATGCTCAGCGTATCAAACATAAGCAAATCCTACGGAGACCAGACTCTGTTCGGTGATTTGACCGTAAACATAGCGGCTGGCGAGCGTATTGCTCTGATTGGATCAAACGGCTCTGGAAAGTCCACGATCTTGGACATTCTTGCCGGCGAAACTTCTCCAGACTCTGGCACCGTATCCAGGTCGCGGCACGTAGCAATAGGCTATCTCAAACAAGACCTTGTTCGGAATTCTGGGAAAACGCCCTTAGAGGTGGTGCTTGAAGAGTCTCCAGAGGTACAGGTTCTTCGAAACAAGGTCGATGACACCTATGAATCCCTTTCGTCCGAGCCTGATCCGGACAAGCAGAATGAGCTGCTACGACAGCTCGGTCAGCTTGAGGCATCTCTGGAAGCGGCGGGTGGACGCTCCAGAGAGCATGAGTCCAAAGCAATCCTCTCCGGGCTAGGCTTCGATCAAAGCGAATTCTCGAGACCTCTCAACGAGTTCAGTGGTGGCTGGCTAATGCGCGTTGCGCTGGGAAAGTTGCTTTTCAACAATCCGGATCTTTTGCTCTTAGACGAACCAACCAATCATCTGGACCTTGACGCAAACCTGTGGTTCGAGAGTTTCCTAAAATCCTTCCCTGGGGGTGTGATCTTCACCTCGCACGACCGCGCTTTCCTGAACCAGGTTTCAACCATGGTGCTGGCAATCGAGCCAGGAGAGGTGGTGCACTTCAGGGGCAATTACGATGACTACATGGTCGCACGCGAGCATTCACTGGGGATCAAACAGTCGGCCGCTGCCAGGCAGCAACGCGAGGTCCAGAGGCAGATGCGCTTTGTAGAGCGTTTTCGCTCGAAAGCTCGGAAGGCCACCCAGGTACAAAGCCGCTTGAAGCAACTAGAGCGGGTAAAACTCAGTCAGCTACCCCGGGCGACCAAGAAGGTTCACTATACCTTCCCGGAGCCATCCAGAAGCGGCGCAAACGTGATCTCTCTTACTAACGTGAGTAAGGCATACGGCGACCACTCCGTATACCGCGGTCTGAACCTCACCCTGGAGCGTGGTGACCGAGTTGCCCTGGTTGGACCCAACGGTGCGGGAAAATCTACGATGCTAAAAATACTCGCAGGGGTAATTCCCTGTGACGAAGGTGAGCGGCGGACCGGGCACAATGTGATAACAACTTATTACGCCCAGCACTTACTCGATCTTCTCAATCCTGAAAATACCGTGATCGAAGAAGTCCAGCAGGCCGCACCACAGGAATCGGAGCAAAACCTACGACATATCCTTGGTGGGTTCCTGTTCAGTGGCGACGACGTCCGAAAGTCAATATCCGTATTGTCAGGTGGGGAAAAGGCGCGGGTTGCGTTGGCTAAGCAGTTGATTCAACGAAGCAACATGCTGTTCATGGATGAACCGACTAACCATCTGGACATAGCGTCAAGGGAGATTCTCACAGATGCCCTCAGCGATTACCGAGGGACCATTTGCCTCATTACCCATGATCGCACCGTCATACGGCAGGCCGCCAATAAAATCATTGAGATAAATAACGGCGAGGCAACTATCTTCCCAGGGGACTACGACGGTTACCTGCATAGAAAACAGTTACAAATCACGGAAGGCAATTCTGATTTATCTGCCGATGGCGTCGGGAACAGCAAATCCAAGACCGGCCCTGTGCGCAACCGTTCTACCAAAGGACGTCGGGAAACACCTCGGAGTCTGGAAGACAAGATGCGTCGCGGTCTCGACAAGGAGGCCCGGACTCTAGCTACTCGTATAGAGAAAATCGATGCCACCTTGGCCGGCTACGAGGCTCAGATTACTCGGATGGAGATGCTGTTCTCCGACCCAGGCCAAATCAGCGACTCAGTACAGCTGCTCGAATTGGGAAAACAATATCAGGTCGTCAAAAACGAGTCGCAATGTCTTTGGAAGGAATGGGAGCGGTTATCGTTAGATGCAGAGAGGGTTGAAATCCAACTCAGGAACATTGGTACGACAAAATAGCTATTAGTAGTCAGAGCATGTTATTTATTAATGAGATTCGCACGATATTCGCCCCTATGTTGTGGACCAACCCAGAGATGAAGTCTTTTAGTACCGAGGGGCCAGCCTCACGGCTGGCCCCTCTGGTTTTATCGTTCCCACTCGCCGCAATTAACGCGCGGGCATAGACCCGCGTGTTGAGCCAGGGCGGCCCGTTTTAAGGGGATGCGCCTGCGCGCGGGAAACTGAGCTATTTGGGGGCTCCAAAAGGGTGGGCCACCGGCTGAACCTACCGGAGCCTCGAATTCGGCCGCTCCAAAAGGACTCCCTCTTGGATCAGTGCCGTCACTGTGGGATGGCATCAACGTGCGTGATAGCATCGACCCAATTCGTCCCGATCAGTTTCAGGGCGCCAGGTGAAACATCAGGAGGCAGTCATGACCGAATCTACCGATGCAGCCCCGATAGATGTGAAAAAGCTCGTTGAGCTCTCTGAAGAAGAAAAGACGGCGAAGATGGCTGAACTGTTCACCAACATGCTCTCGGACACCGAGGTGGATCGGAAAGCCAAGATGACCGTCATCATCACCGAGGAATTCGATATGGGTGACAAGGTAATGGCCGAGATGTCAAAGGCCAGACTGAACTCGTGGCTAGCGATGGACAAGGGCAAGGCCAAGCAGATTGCGGGCGATTTTCAGGCCGTCATAGATGGTATGCCGGGTAAGATCGCGATGAGACACGCCATCATGGACCAAACCGTCTCCATGAATTACGACACCGCACAGTTGACATTGCTGGCGGAGATGGACCCCAAGGTGTTCCGCTCAATGCCCGGCGTTGCGTTACCGGCGGAAGCCGACGCAGGCGACTCCCTGGTTGTCGAAGAGTCCGTGCCTTGGTGGAAGTTCTGGTAGCCACAGCTCTAAAAAGCGATTCCTTCAACAGGCGGCAACAGAGCCCGAATCTCCGGGCATGATTGTCTGAACCCCTTCCGCATATGAAACTGGGGCGCTCCTCCGTGCCTGCCAGGCGGAGGCCGTTCCCGAGGTTGCCGACGGCTAAACTGACTTCGCCACTACATGGACTCCTGCCCGTGTTGCAGGAGTAGTTCGACCCTCCCCCGTCTCCACCACACATTTGTCCCAGGATTACCCCAGTAAAGCCCCGTCAAGGACCCCCGACAAATACATAGGTTGCCCAGGACTGCTTCAGGGAGCGATAGGGGGTCCAATGCGCGGGCGTGTGCGCGGTCACGCGCGGGCGTAGGCTCGCCAGTTGAGTAAGTGACGTTCTCTTAGCTCTTCCTTCGTCTCTGCTTCAAGCGCCTCGCGTTGAGCAGGCGACAAGGTCGAGAGGCCAGCCGCAAAGGAGTCCGTTCCCAGGACAGTCAAGAAGCTCCTTCGCTTCTTGACAGCCTGAAAAACACGGTTGCGCTCAAATCCCATTCCTAGTGCACCTTTGGTTGGGGCACCACGGGTCAGAAACGCGGGTGAGACCGGGGGGGGGGGATTCACCGGGGCCATTAGACTCGGCTTCGAAAGGTATGTGGATTTCAATAGTCGGTCCACCCGGTCGGAGTTTTGGTAGTGGACAGTTTTTACCACTCTCTTGGGAATTATTACTTACGGCCTGGATTTTATTTTCCAGACCAGTTTCATTTCGCCGATGTTTAGCCTGGCTACATTGGTGCCGTCAATTGCGGTTACCGTCAGGCGATTGCATCACGTGAACAGGTCGGGCTGGTGGTATCTGTTTGGCCTGATACCAATCCTGGGGTGGATTTACATGATTATCTGGCTGTTGACTCGTGGGACATACGGAAATAACAGGTTTGGTCCAGACCCCCTAGAATCTAGGTGACGTATCCGTTTAGGCGGTCGTCGTCGGTTCGCTCGGGCTCGCGTTCGGCCGGGTCCCCGACGCCGCCACCGCCCGCCGATAGCACCCTAATCACGTCGCCGGGTTTGACCAGCACACCGGTCTGCTTTGAGCGCAGCGGCGTCTCGGTGTCGCCTGAGACGATGGTGTAGATGTGCGGCAGGCCAGCTTGGCCCCCGAGCACACCTGGGGGCGGGTTTACGATGCCGTCGCCAGCCGTGTTGAGTCGGGCAACGTCCGAGCCCTCGTAGACGATCTCGCAGATGGAGCCAAGGCCGCCCCGGCGTCTGCCGGGGCCGCCGGAGTCGGGGCGCAATTCGTTAACCCGCACGAACAGGGGGAAGCGGTCCTCGGTCACCTCGATGCTCGGCGCCCTGATCGCACCGACGGAGTTGAGCTCGCCGACGTTCGACCAGCCGTCGTGCTCCAACGACGCCCCACCACCGGGCCGACCGAGGAAAAAGTGCCACAGGAACGGCTTTCCACGGGCCGGGTCGGCCCCGATTATTGCGTAGCGCAGGCGCCGCCCGAACCCGGCGTTGACGGCGTGCGGCACGGCGTCGGCGAGTGCGAGGAACATGGCCTCGGCGATCTCTTCAGCCACATGATTCGTGCTCATCGTCACGGGCGCGGGGGGCAGCGCGTTTACGATCAGGCCTTTCGGTGCAATCACTTCAACGGGACGCATGGACCCCTCGTTTTTGGGCAGGTCCGACGGCGCCAGGTACATCACCGTCGCATGGACGATGGAGCGGGTGTTGGCGTATGCGCTGTTGAGGAAGCCGGTGACCTGCTTGCTCGATTCGCTCAGGTCCACGGTCATGCGGTCGCCCTCTATCGTGATCCTGGCACGAATGGGGATCATCTGCGCGTCGAACCCGTCGTCGTCGACGAATGTCTCACCGGCGTAGACCCCGTCCGGCCACTCTGAGATGAAGCGGCGCACCTGCGACTCGGCCGCGTCCATTATCTCTCCGACCGTAGCCGACAGGCGTTCAGACCCGTAGTCCGTTAGCAGGTCTGCGATGCGCCTGGCCGCTATCTCGACCGAGCCCATCTGAGCGTTCAGGTCGCCTAAAAACCCCTCCGGGTAGCGGGTGTTGACGGACATCATGCGCAAGAGGTCATAAAGAGGCCGCCCCTTGTCTATGATCCTCAGGGGCGGCAACCTTAGGCCTTCGTGAAATATCTCGGTGGCCGACGGGTTGTAGCCGCCGTGGGTGCCGCCGCCGATGTCGCTGTGGTGGGCACGGTTCACGGTCATGTAGCGCAGGTCGCCGCCCCAGAACACCGGGCGAAGAATGGTCACGTCGGGCAGGTGGCTGCCGCCGAAGTAGGGGTCGTTCAGTATGAAGACGTCGCCGTCGTGGATATCGTTACCAAAATATTCGCGCACTGCCGCACCGGCGATGGGCAGCGCGCTGATGTGCACCGGGATGCCCTCGCCCTGGGCCACCAACTGCCCGTCGGCATCCAGAATTGCCGTGGAATAGTCGCGGCTGGCGTTGAGGATCTGGGACAGCGAGGTGCGCAGCATGACCTCCATCATCTCGACCGCGATCGAGTCCAGCCTGCGCTCCACGACCGCCGTGGTAATGGGGTCGGTGCCGGTGGGTGCGCCCGATGCGCCTGTGGGCTCGGCGACGGCGATGCGGACGCCTCCCTGCCCGTCTGACTCGGCCCGATCACCGGCCTCCAACACGACGGTGTTGTAGTCGGACTCCAGCATCGCCGGACCGACCACGCCCTCCGGTGGGAAACCGCCGTCCAACCGAATCACCGGGACTTCGGCCCAGCGGCGCATATAAACGCGGCGGGTGGTGTGGGGTTGGGCTGAGGGCTTCGGACCCGATGGGGCCGACTCGATTAGGGGGAGGGTGCCTACGGCGGTGGCCCGTAGGGTTACCAGGGAGATGTCAAGGCCCGGCTGGCTGTATGAATACAGATCCTCGTAGCGGCGATGGAGGTTGTCTTTCCACGCTGCCATGAGGTGCTCGTCGTCCAGACCGAGGTCCGGCAGAGGGACGTTCACCTCGTACATCTGGTCGGAGTAGCGCATGTCGGCCGACAGGTGCACCGCGGCACCGGTCAACTCCGGTCGGCCCCGGAGCAGGTCGTGACCCTCAGCCGCAAGCTCCCCAAGCACGGCACGCACGCCCTTAATCGACGTCGCCGCGAGTTCGGCCGGGTGTGAACGGGACAGGTCGTAGCGTATGTCGGTGGAGAGCATTCCGTATGCCGACAGCAACGGGCCCTCCGCCGGAACGACGACGCGCTCGACGCCCAACTTACGCGCCACGCTGGCGGCAACCAGGCCCGCCGCCCCGCCGAAGGCAACTAACGCGAAGTTACGAGGATCCACGCCGGACTGGGCGGCTTTTACTCGGATGCCTTCGGCAACGGTGGTGGAGACGACCTCTAAGACCCCGGAAGCCGCGGCCTCCGTCGATAGACCGAGGGGGCCCGACAGGCCCTCGACGGCCTCACGCGCCCGGCCGATGTCGAGCATCTGCTTGCCGCCCAAGAACCCGGAAGGGTCCAGGTGTCCCAGTACCAGCGCAGCGTCCGTCACGGTGGCCGCAGTGCCTCCATTGGAGTAGCAGGCAGGGCCGGGATCGGCACCGGCGCTCTCGGGGCCGACGCGCAGGATGCCGCCGCCGTCCACGCTCGCCACGCTGCCGCCACCGGCCCCAAGGGTTGTGACGTCGATCATTGGCACGGCGATCTTCCAGCCCGCCTCGAAGGCCTCGCCGGTGGTGTTGGGCGAGCCGTCCACGACGATGGAGATGTCGGTGCTCGTCCCCCCCATGTCCAGGCCGATGACCGTGCGTTCGCCGACCATCGAGCCGTAATGGGCCGCGCCGCTCACGCCCCCGGCTGGACCGGAGAGGACGGCGCGCACCGGGAATTGGCGGGACTCTTCCAACGGCATTACCCCGCCGCTGGACTGCATGATCAGCATCTCTCCGGCCGGGCCATTTTTCGAACTTTTTTCTTCGGCCAGGCGCTCTCCAAGCCTCCCAAGATATCTGCTGTAAACCGGCCCGACGTAGGAGTTCACCGCGGTGGTGCTCACCCGGTCGAATTCTTTTATCTGAGGCAGGACTTCGGACGAGACGGACAGGAACGTGTCGGGGAAGCGCGCCCGGATGAGATCGGCGACCGCGCGCTCGTGGGCCGGGTTGCGAAACGAAAACAGGAAGCAGACCGCCAACGCTTCGACACCCTCGGCTTTGAACACGTCGAGCGCACGTTCGACGGACGCGAGGTCCAGCTCCCGCTCGACGCGGCCATCGGCCCTGACCCGTTCAACCGCCGGGAGGCGCAGGTGACGGGGCACCAGCGGCGCGAGAGGATCGACCCGCAGGTTGTAACGGTCCTCTTTGAACCCCTCACGGACCTCAAGAATGTCCCTGAACCCTTCGGTGGTCAGGAGGCCGACCTTCGCCCCTTTCCTCTCGATGAGGGTGTTGGTGGCGACGGTCGTGCCGTGGATGAGGATGCGCGTGGCGCCGAGGAGGGTCGCCAAGGAGAGGCCGTACGAGTCAGCTGCGAGGCCGAGTCCGACGAGGACGGCTTCCGATGGGTCGGACGGCGTGGACGGCGTCTTGAACAAGCGTGGCGGCTCG
This sequence comes from Dehalococcoidia bacterium, assembly GCA_965250195.1. GTDB lineage: Bacteria > Chloroflexota > Dehalococcoidia > Lucifugimonadales > UBA2962 > CAUZIR01. The sequence continues at coordinate 2,142,900 of OZ252295.1, read as the reverse complement.
TCGCCTCGAACCGCCACCACGTCCGTAAACGTGCCGCCGACGTCGATGCCGATTCGGAAGGTCGGGCTCGTGGCGGAATTTGGCACAGACCCGGACGCAGGGGAAGCCATCTAAGCGTACCTTTCTCGAAGAATGCCCGCCGCCGCCTCGTTGCGCAACTTCAGGTATGGCTCGTCCAGCGGCATGTCCAGATCGATGCCGGGGGCGAAACCGCAGTCGGGGTTCAGGCTCAGCCGACCGGCATCCACGTACTTCATCGCCTCTTCGACACGGCTGACTATCTGCTCCGGTGTGTCGATTTCCTCGAACCTGCACTCGACGCAGCCCAGGCCGATGAGCTTGTCGTCCGGGAGCTGTTTCAGTATCGCGACGTCTCCCGACACCGGGATAGAGAACTCCATGACGTACTGGTCGACGTTTATCTTCTTCATGGTCTCGATGATGGGCTCGTAGCCGCCCTCGGCTCCCCAGCCCTTGCGGCCACAGTTGCGCCGACACAGGTGGAGCGCTATCTGCAGGCCATCCACTCCGGACACCACTTCGTTGATCTTCGCTGCCGCAAGATCCATTTCGTACTGGGGATTTTCAAAACTGTCCCTGTACTGAGGGTCGACGAGCACACACAGGTGCGGCTCGTCGATCTGGACTACCGTTACGCCCAGGTCCCGCAGCGCCACCAGCTCGTCGTGAAGAATCGGTACTAAGGCGTCAATGAATTGGTCTCGGGTCGGGTAGGCGCGGGCCGACACTTCCCGCTCCCACAGGCGCACACCAAGCAGGTACGGGGACGGAATGCAGACCTTCGTCATTTGGTCCGTGGCCTCAACGAGGAACTTCGCCTCTTCAGCGATCAGGCCCGGCCTCACGACCCGCAATGGCTCGGTTACGGAGATTCCCCAGCGCCGGGGTTTCTCCCGCAGATCGGCGCTGAACCCGTCTGCTATGTCGGCGACGATGTGCGTGTAGGCGTGCCGTCGCCACTCACCGTCGCTGACGAGGTCAAGCCCGGCCGTCTCTTGCAGCGCGATGGCGTAGCGCACCGCCGCGTCCATCCCGGTCGACCATGCTGCCGCTGATGACTGAGCGCCGGGCGTGTCGGGCAGCATGTTCTTTACGGCCGGGGGGCGAGGCAGACTGCCCACGACGCCGGCGGCGAAAGATGTTTTGACAAACCTTGACGAGATCATGCGCGATTCCCCAGTCCTAAATTGCTGTGTGGGCAGAGGATACCTGTCCGACCCACGAGTCTGGTAGACCGGCCACTGTTGCATCGACATCGCGGCCTTGTTAGCGTTACGCCGTCCGCACGAGACGGGACGTGCGGAACGCGTTTGCTACAAAGAACCGGATACTTGGAGGACCGATTAAATGGGCGTAACACTCAACCACACCGGCTTCGTCGTCACCGACATTGACGAGGCCATCAAGTTCTATTGCGACGGCATCGGGCTGACCGTCAGGTTCCAGGTTGAGGTGTCAGACGCCCCCGCGCTCTCACAGCTACTGGGCTACGAAGACGTTCACGTCAAGGCCGCTTTCGTGGGCGGCGACGACGGCCATTCGCTTGAGATAATTGAATATGTTCACCCCAAGACCGAGGTCCGCGACGCCGCCGAGCAGCACCGCAGAAACGTGACCGGCGGCACCCACCTGGCGTTCAACGTACGCGATATGGACGCGGTGCTCGCCCGCATTGAGCCGATGGGCGCCAAGCTCAACGCCCCGCCGGTGACGTTCATGGAGGGTCTCCGGACAGTCTACCTGCAGGACCCGTGGGGGAACTGGGTGGAGCTGGACGAGGACGCCGTGCACAACGAGGGGCAGTTCATCGTCCACCAGCGCACGGCGGTGAACCCGGCCCCGGGTGACGTGCGGATTTAGCGCCACCACCAAACTGAGGCCCGGCGACCCATATTGGTCGCCGGTTAAGGCGCGGTCTGGACCCTAAGGTCCAGAACCTCCAATAACTCGGCAGACAGGGGGCAGTAGGTCCCTATCGTATCGAGCCACCGCTCGCGGTCAGCGTCGAGAACAGACGGCAAAGCGTCACACGAGTCCGCGCCCTCCTGCGCCAACTCGGTGGCCTCCGGGTCGAAATGCCAGCGATGCGGCAGGTTGTGGTTCGTTTCGCCCGGACCCGGTAGCAGCGGACCGCGCGGGAAGCCTGCCGCGATTTCGCCGCTGCTCAGCGCCACCATGCGCTCGACCGTGACCGGGTTCGTTACCCAGACCCTGAACAGTTCCCCGGCCACTTCAAACGTCGCGAGCACACCGCCCGACAGGCCGACGCCGGCATCGGTCGCTGAAATCACCACGGAATCGCCCGACTCGCCGCGCTCAATCGATTCCAGTACCAGGTCGTAACCGACCACACCGTAGGCGGGGGTGCCCAACACCAGCTCGACAATGATCGGGAAGACGCCGGGGCCCGAAACGCCGACCAACACTGTAGCCGCCCCGAGGTCGGCACACCTGCCCCGTGACGGGCAGCGCACGGCTTCGAAGACCTCCAGGAACTGCAGCCGTATCTCGCTGCCCTCGATGACGAAGGTGTTTGAGGCTGCGTCCAGCTCGATGGTCAGGTCTTCGCCAGCTCCGGTATCTGGGGGCTCATCCGGCGTCGGGGTTGGGGTCGGCATCGGTGTCGGTGTATGCGTCGGGGCTACAGTAGCGACGGCCGTGGGCGGGGCGTCCGGCGTTGGGTCCACGCTCTCGGTGATGGGCGTCGCCGCCGGTTGCGTCGCCGTGGCCGTAGTCTCAGAGGCAGGGGCGTCGGGCGGCGCTGCGTCCGAGCAGGCGACCGCGACGCCAGTGACGACAAGGGTCAGGACAAGGGCGAGGGGCAAGATGAGCCGTGCGACGGCTGGGGGCAGGTTTCGCGGAGCCATCGCCGGGTCGTTTAGCCGCCGAGCGCGAGGCGAGAGACGGCGGAATTGGCCAGCTCGACTCCCAGTCCGGGACGACCCGGCAACTCTACTTCCCCGTCTGTTCGGATGTAGGGCTCGGCCAGCAGCTCGGCCGGGTCGCCGGAGAATTCCTCGGAGTACTCGTGCGGACGCACCGCGCTGACGAAGGTGCTGTAGAGCTGGAGGCTGGCGGCGTTGGCGATGCCGGCAGTCGGACAGTGGGGCATAACCTGGATGCCGAAGGTTTCGGCCAGGTCGTATATGCGCCTGCACTCCGTAATACCGCCGGCCAGGACGATGTCGGGCTGGAGTATGTCCGGCTCCCCCAACTCGATGAGGTCGCGGAACTGCCAGCGGGTGTGCTGCTGCTCGCCGAACGAGACCGGTATGTCCAACGCACGAGTCACGGTGCGCAATCCGGGCATGTCGCGCTGGGGCACCGGCTCTTCGAAGTGGGCGGCGCCCATCTCTTCGAGCGCCCTGCCCTGCCGGATCGCCGTGGACGATGAGTAGCCGTTGTTGGCGTCGAAGCTCAGGGGGACTTCGTCCGACAGGAAGTCCCGGCAGACGGAGAAACGCCGCATGTCTTGTTCGGGCTCGCGGTCCAGCCGGTCCGAGTTCCAGTCCATGCGCACCTTGAACGCCCGGAAACCCTCTTCGAAGCCCTGCTGGACAGTTTCCAGCATCTCCTCCGGCCGCTTTTGCCAGCCCATGCCAGTGCTCAGGTAAAGAGGCACGCTCGTCCTCGCAGGACCCCCCAGCAGATCGCTAACGGGCCTTCCTACGGCCTTACCGGCGATGTCCCACAGCGCGATGTCGATTGCCCCGATGGCGGCCGTTTGCAAGCCCATCGGCCCGTAGCGAGTTGTGGCGTAGAACATCTCGTCCCACCGCCGCCCGACCAATGTCGGGTCTTTCCCGGTGACTATGGGAACCAGTAAATCGTCGATAAAGACCTTCACGACCCCAGGGGCTACCACGTAGCACTCGCCCAGGCCGACAAGACCCTCGTCTGTATGGACCTGGACCAGCAGGACTCCGGTTTTAAGGGGTGTCGTCTGGATGGATGTGATTTTCATGACTGTCGCCCAGCTTACGGCCGGTCGGGGTCGATCGCCACAGGAACGCACGTGCGGGAAGACTCGTAGACCGCGTCGATTACCCGGTAAACGTCCACCGCAGCCTGCATGGCGATGGGGGGCGGCGATTCGGAGACGAGAGAGTCCAGCCAGTCGCGCATCTGGCGGCGATACATCTCGTTGTAGTCGGGGGCTAGCGGTGTGATTCTGGTGGGGGTTTCGTACTCGGCAATCACGTCGCTCTGGATGTCGATGGTCTCGGACGGCCACTCTGAGCGCAGCCGCCCTTGAGTGCCAAAAACTTCGAAGAAGTCAGTGGGCCGGGCCAGGGAGGCGGACACCACCACACTCGCGGTCATGCCGGTTTCGAAGACGATGGTGAAGGCGCTTTCGGTGTCCGCGCCGGTCTCGGGGTGCCACCGGGTCTCTGCGTGCACCCTGACCGGGTTGCCGCCGAGCATCCACAGCACCTGGTCGACGATGTGCCCACCGTGCCAGCGAAGCTGCCCGCCGCCGTTCTCGGGGCGAGCGTTCCAATGAGTTAGCGGCATGGCCGACTTGGCCGCCATTACCTGCACCGGCTCGCCCACCACGCCCCCTGCCAGCAGCTCGCGCGCCCTGGCGCGGCCGGGGTTGTAGCGCATGCAGTAGCCGACCATGGCGCTCAGGCCCACGGCGTCGGCGGCGTCCCTAATCGCTGCAACCTCGACGGCGTTCACACCGGCGGGCTTTTCTACGAACAGCCGCCTGCCGGAACCGATCACGGCAAGCGAAGCGTCCTTGAGCAAGTGGTGAGGCAGCGACACCATGACGGCGTCCAAATCTTCACGGTCGAGCATTTCTCGAAAGTCTGTGTAATGGCTGCCGTAGCCCCACTCGGAGGCCGTGCCCGCGGCGGCGGCCTCGTCCAAGTCCGCGCAGGCGACCAGCTCGACTGGCTCAATCGGAGCCACCGCCGCTGATAAGCGGGTACGCCCGTGCAGCCCGCAGCCGATAAGGCCGATTCTCATTTTGCCGGCTCGACTATGGTGTGGATCCTGTCCGCGCCCAGGTCGGTGAGGGTCTGCACGACGCCGCTGGGCCAGTAGATGATGACCTCGTCCACTACCGTCGCCAGCCCGAGGCCGAATTCGAGATCGACGCTGTCCATGGACAAGTAGCTAGACCCCGCTCTGACCTCCTGTACCTGTACCAGTTCGCCGTCTCCGCCATCGCCCCCGGTACGGACGTACACGCGCGCCCCGATGCCGTCGGCATTGCTGCCGGTGCCGTCTATTGCCATGCGGCCCGTCAGGCGCAGGCTGACCCAGTGGTTGGAGCCTCCGCCGTTGATCCAAATGAATACTGGACCCGGCACTTGAGTGATGGTGCTCTCGCGGCCCTCCCAGATGGGGCCGCTGGAGTTGGTGGCGATCAGGTCCAGGTAGCCGTCGCCGTTGAGGTCGCCGTGCACGACGGCCTTGCCGTTTTCATGGAACCGGTTGGATATCTTCAGGCTTCTCATCGTCCTGATCGAGTCGGGCACGTCCAGGCCGTCGTACTGAACCCCCAGCACGTCGAGCACCTTCGCCCTGATGGTGATGTCCTCAAACCCCCCGGCACCGTCGCCGCGCATCAGCCTGCCCGCGCCGGGAAACGCGTCGCCGCCCGGGCCCTGGCCCGACGCGACGGTGGAGCCGAGCCAGTACAGGTCCTGGTCGCCGTCGTTGTCGAAGTCGAAGAACGTCGCGCCGAAACCGAAGTCGTAGGCCTCCAGGCCGGACAGCACCGGCTGCAACGGATCTATCCTGGCCGGGTCCAATGACTCCGGCGGAGCGTACGGACTTGGTTGCACCGGCGTGGAGGCGGCCACGTTGGCGAACCGGCCCACCGTGCCCACTCCTTCTACGTCTGTTACCCCGTCGTTTCTGAGCAGGTAGTGCTGGCAAGTGCCCCAGCTGAAGCGCTGGTGGTACTCACACGAGCCGCTTGGCCCCCTCATTGGAGGCCTGGTGTTGGGGTGGTAACCGATGTTCGCGACGAACACGTCGAGGTCCGCGTCCAGGTCGATATCGCCTATGGCGAACCCCATCCACGCCCCCACCCTGTCGATGCCGGTAGCGTGGGCGATCTCGGTAAAACGTACACCGAGGGCATCGGAGTCGTTGCGCATGATCTTGAAACGGTCGCCGTCGCTGGCGAGCCACAGGTCGGGGTCGCCATCGTCGTCGTGGTCGAAAAAGACCGCGGCGTGGGTCTGGGAGGTGGGCTCACCGATGACGTTGCCGGCGTCGTCCAGCCACGTCGGGTCCCAGCCCTCGTACCAGACCCCCGTGGCCGGGTCCTCGAACAGTATCGGCTTGCCGGTCGGGTCTCGCATGACGATCTCGCCGCCCCTAACCCCGGCCTCCTCGGCGATCTCGCTGAACGTGAGGTCGCCGTTGTTCAGATAAAGAGCATCGTAGTGGCCTGGATGGTTACCGGAGGCGAAATCCCGAAAATCGTGGGCCATCAGGTTGCCGACGAAGATGTCCAGGTGGCCGTCGAGGTTCACGTCGGCGCAGGCGACGGACGCAGCCGAGCGCGCGTTGACTTGATCACCAAACGCGGCCTCAGTGATGTCAGAAAACGTGCCGTCGCCGTTGTTGCGGAAGAGCGAGTCGGCGATGCCTGCGTCGTCCCGGCTCGCAGCATCTGGGCCCGCCCCATCCCGGCCTGCAGCATCCAGATAGGAACGGAAGTCCAGGCCGTCGTCCGGGTCGCCCCAGGCGCCGACGTACAGGTCCTGGAACCCGTCGTTGTCGATGTCGCAGGCGACGGCTCCGGTGCTGTGGCTTCCCATTGCCGCAACGCCCGCCGTGACGCCGACGTCGGTGAACGCCCCGTCGCCGTCGTTGCGAAACAGCTTGTTGGTCTGGCCGCCCTTCGTCGTGAGGTAGAAGTCCATGTCTTCGTCCCGGTCGAAGTCGAAGACCACCACTCCCGGCCGGTCGTTCCAGATGCGCCAGTCCGTTCCCAGCGCGCTCTCGGCGATGTTGGTGAAGGGGGTCACGGGACCGTCGGGCGCCGTACCGACGCGGCCCGGCGCCAGGCCATCGGGCACCAGTCGTTCGGGGGCCCCCCTCAGGATTTCTGGGCCGTCCGGGCTGCGGCGAGAGGGGTCAACAACCGACGAGTCCACTCGACCGTCGTCGCCGCCTTCGACACGCTCTCCGGTCTCGGCGTCCACGCAGACGCCTTGAACACAGACGACTTCCGGGGTGGTGTCAATCTTTACTACGGAGGGCGTGGCGGCTACAGGCTCGGAGCCGTTGGAACAGGCGGCGAGTGCCATTGCCCCCAGCACTGCTATGGGCACGGCGATGGCGATGGGGACGGTGCTGAACTTCATAAAAAAAGGGCCCGGGCGTTTGCCCGGGCCCAATCAATCATCGAACGCGGTCGGGTGACTAGCCCTCAGATCGGGACAGCTTCGGGTCGAACATGTCCCTGAGGTTGTCTCCGATAACGTTGATCGCCAGGACGGTAAGGGTCAGGAAGCCGCCCGGGATCCCGACCACCCAGATGGCCTTGGATATCGTGCGGCGTCCGTCCGCCATCATCGAGCCCCAGGCCGGGGTCTCGGGGTCGATGCCGGCGCCGAGGAAGCTCAGGATGGCCTCCGTCAGTATGGCTCCGGCCACGATCAGCGTGGCGGTCACGATCAACGGGGCGACCGTGCCGGGGAAAACGTGCCTGATGAGGATGCGTGGCGTCCTGGCGCCGATGGCGCGGGCCGCCTCCACGTAGACCTCTTCTCGCAGGCTGAGCACGGACGACCGCACCACCCTGACAGCGCGTGGGAAGACAACGAACCAGATCGCGAAAATCACGATCGGCACGCTTCCTCCCACTATCGACACCAGGGCGATAGCTAACAAGATGTTCGGAATGGACATGATTGCGTCCATGATCCTCATCAAAACGAGGTCGACGATGTTGAAGTACCCGGCGAGCAGGCCCAGTACAGCCGCGCTGATGGCGGTGAGCCCGCCAACGGCGAAACCGATGGCCAGGGAGACGCGCGCTCCGTAGACCACACGAGAGTAGACGTCGCGCCCGACGAAGTCGGTGCCGAACCAGGCGCGCCTAGACACGCCTTCGTCCGTGATGACCTGGCCCGGTTCCGCAAGCCTGTTGGGCGGATCGACGGCCGTTGGGTCGACGGTAAAGAGGACCGGGGCGAGGATGGCCATGAGTCCCATTAATACCAACACTGTTAGACCGATGATCAGCATCGGATGCCGTCTCCAGGTCCACCTGTACTTGTCTTTTGCTCCCTGCCAGATCTCGGCCGCTTTCTCCAGGGGGGAGGGGCGATCAGGAGCGTAGGTTTGCGGGGTCTGCGTGTCCTGTTGCATTAGTACTTAATCCTCGGGTCGAATAGCGCGTAGGACACGTCCGTGAGCAGGTTAACGAAAACCTGCAGGACGGCGATGATGAGCATCGCTCCCTGGATGACGGGGTAGTCCCTTCGAACGATGGAGTCGACGATCAGTCGGCCCATGCCGGGCACTGCGAATACCTGCTCGGTGACCACGATGCCCGCGAACAGCTCCGCTATACCCCAGCCGATCACCGTGACGATGGGCAGGGCCGCGTTCTTCAGGGCATGCCTTATCAGGACGCTGGACTCGGCCAACCCCTTGGCCCTGGCTGTGCGGATGTAGTCCTCACGCAGGACCTCGATCATGGTCGCCCTGGTCATACGGACCAGGAACGCCCAGAAGATGATCGCGGTCGCCGCGGCTGGCATTATCAGCTTGTGCAGGAACGCGTTAAAGTCTTCTGTCGGAGCTGTATACCCCGCTGCCGGAAAGATTGGGATTTCAAGCGCGAACGCCTTTATTAACAAGAATCCCAGGAAGAAAATCGGTATTGAGAAGCCCAGTGAACTGAATACCATGATCGATCTGTCGACCCAGGTATTCGCCTTCCAAGCGGCCAAGACCCCTAATGGGATCGAGACAGGCAATGTCAAAAGCTCGGTCATGATCGCTATCGACAACGTCGGGACGACGCGCTGCTTGATCAGCTTGATGACGGGGATCTTGGAGTTGATCGACTGACCGAGATCGCCGGTGAGGACATCTCCCAGGTATATGCCCAGCTGGCTGATTATCGGCTTGTCGAGCCCCAGGTCTTGGCGGATTGCCTCGATCTGCCACTGTGGCGCGTCCTTGCCCGCGATGATCGCGGCCGGGTCGCCACCGGACACCCTCAGGACGGCGAAGATGACCACCGCCAAGATGAACAGGACTGGAATCGAGGCAATCAGGCGCTGGATTACGTACCGTTGCACGTCAGCCTCCCAATTTCAAACTTAACTGCGCGGATCCGACAGATTAATAACTGTAAACGAAATACTCGCCAAGGCGATGCCATCGGCGTGCCGGTAACTTACAGGCGGGTACATAGGGTGTCAACCCTACCTGAGAGGCCTTTTGGGGCGGCCCGGCAAACCTGTGGGAGCCGTCGGTATCGGTCTCTGACCAGTCTGTTGACCGGGTAATGGCCCAACTGCTTCCCCTTCCTGCCCGGACCGGTGATAGTCTGAGCCTATCGCGCGATCAGATATTTCTAACGCTTTTTCATTTCCGGCGCACAATAGGCGATCGCATTGCCCTCTATCGGGTGGTCGCGCACAGCCCGCCGTCGTGGTCAGATACGCCACTGGGAGGACCGGCGGTTTTATCCGGCCCTCGACCGGGCGGTCATATCGCCCGCCAAACCCATGTTGCGGGGCGGGATTTTCGGGTGTAACATACCGCGCAGCGCCGGTGGGCTACCGGTCCGTAAGCCCCTAGTCACAGGCGTTAACGCCTTGATGCGGCGGTAAATGCAAAGGCCTCAAAAACACCCCCGAAACGGTCTCTGGAGCGGCGCTTGAGCGAATCGTTGACCTCGCTGGACGCAGTTGAGATGGCGCGCCTGGTCGCGGCCGGAGAGCTGTCGCCGGTTGAACTGGTTCAGGCCCACCTGGACCGCATTGACGCGGTTAACGACGGTCTCAACGCAGTCGTGGTCCCCGCGCCGGACGCCCTCGACAGAGCCAGGGACGCCGAACGAGCCGTCGCTTCCGGCGCATCACTGGGTCCGCTGCACGGCGTTCCCTACACCATCAAGGACAGCATCGATGTTGCGGGCTACCCCACCACCTCGGGCTCGCTGCTGACCTCCCGGACGCCTGCGGCGGGCGACGCGCCAGTGGTCGCCCGCATCCGTGCGGCCGGGGGAATACTACTGGGTAAGACCAATACCCCAGAGTTCACTCTGTGGTGGGAGACCGACAACCGGGTGTTCGGCCGCACCAATAATCCCTGGAACACGGACCGCACTACCGGTGGCTCCAGTGGGGGCGAGGCCGCCGCCATATCCTCCGGGATGTCGCCGCTGGGCGTCGGGAGCGACTCGGGCGGTTCCATCCGGGTGCCGGCGGCCTACTGCAACATATTTGGCCTCAAACCGACCCACGGTCGAGTACCCATAACCGGTCACGTGCCGTACACGCTCTTGCAGGCGACCCACGTCGGCCCGCTGGCGCGGTCGGCCCGCGACATCGCCCTGGTACTGGGGGTTATCGAGGGGCCGGACGGCCGCGATCATTACGCGCCTCCGGTTCCGGCGACCGGGTTCCCGGACCTGTCGGGGCCGATACCGCCCCTGCGTGTCGGCTTCTATACCGAGGGCCCGGTTGCGCCGGTCGCCGCCGAGGTGCAAGCTGCTGTTCGTGCGGCTGCGGGTGCGCTTTCGGCGATTGGCTGCGATGTCGAGGAGGTCCCGCTCCCGTTCATGGCCGACGTCGATTCCCTGGGCGCGTCGGGCGCTATCGCCGCCTCCGAGGGCATCCCGCATCTCACACCCTTGATGGAGGGCCGCGAGGTGGAACTGGGGGTGTCGATGAAGCGACGCATGGACGCGCCGAAGCCGACCCACGACGACCACATCGCAGGGCTGGCGGTGCGAGAGGCGCTGCGAGCCGGGTTTATGGAATATTTCGAAAAGTTCGACCTGCTGTTGTGCCCCACCACCGCGGTGCCCGCCCCGCCCCATGACTCGGTTGAATTGGACGTCGACGGGCAGATGACGCCTGGCAGGACGGCGCTCATGTGCACGGCCGTCTTCGACCTGACCGGCGCCCCGGCGATCTCGGTGCCGTTCGGATGGAGTTCCGAGGGGTTGCCCATCGGCGTCCAGCTCGTCGGCCGACACTTCGATGAGGCGACGGTCGTACACGCGGCCAGCGCCCTGGCGGACGCCGGCGAAGCGGTGGGCAAGCGGCCGACAATTGAGTAATACGCGGAGGTGGCGCCGACAGCGCCCGAGCGAGGGAATATTGTGACAACCAATAATTCGGACGGGCGCGAAGACCTCAAGCAGCGGATGCAGGAGGACGGCGTCGAGATCATTCTGACCCAGTTCGTAGACATTTATGGGGCGCCAAAAGTAAAGATGGTGCCCATCGAGCACCTGGACGACATCATCGACGACGGCGCCGGGTTCGCAGGCGCTGCACTGGATGGCATGGGACAGGGGCCGCACTCCCACGACATGCTCGCGCGCATCGACCTCGACACATATACGCCGCTGCCGTGGCGCGACGGCGTGGCCCGCTTCGCGTCGGACCTGTTCGTGGACGGCTCGCCCCACCCCTACTGTCCCAGGCAGAACCTCAAGCGCGTTCTCGGGGATCTGCGAGACCAGGGGTTCACGTTCCACGTCGGCATCGAGCCGGAGCACTTCCTCGTAACACGGGAGGATGACGGCAGTATCAAGGTCTGGGACCCGGACAACGTCGATACGCTGACCAAGCCCGCCTATGACTTTAAGGGCCTCTCCAACGTGTTTGACTACATCAGCGACCTGATGGCGGGCGTTCGCTCGCTGGGCTGGGATGCGTACCAGGCCGACCACGAGGACGCCAACGGCCAGTACGAACTCAACTTCCACTTCGCCGACGCGCTGGTCACGGCCGACCGCTACACGTTCTTCAAGATGATGACCAGCCAGTACGCCAAGAAGTACGGCGCCGTCGCCACCCACATGCCCAAGCCGTTCGCCGACCGCACCGGCAATGGCGGCCACATCCACTTCCACATGGAGGACTCGGCCACCGGCGTGAACGTCTTTAAGGGCGACGCCGACGGCATGGGCCTGCGCCTGTCCGAAACCGCTCTCCATTTCATCGGCGGCGTGCTGGATCACGCGCGCGCCCTTTGCGCGGTAACCTCTCCGACGGTGAATTGCTACAAGCGGCTCCAGTCAGGATCCGCCGTGCATGGCTCGCGCTCCGGCTATACCTGGACGCCCGTGTTCATCACCTACGGCGACAACAACCGCACCCAGATGATCCGCACCGCCGGGCCGGGGCACCTGGAGGACCGCACGATGTCCTCGGCATACAACCCGTACCTGGCCTTTGCCGCGTACTTAGCGGCCGGTATGGATGGGGTGCGGCGCAAGCTCGACCCTGGCACGGCCAACACCGACAACATGTACGAGCTGACACCGGCCCAGGTGAAGAAGCGGGGAATCGGCGTGCTGCCCCAGTCGCTGCCAGAGGCGCTGGCCGAACTGGCCAACGACAAGGTGATACAGGACGCGCTGGGGCCCATCTACGACGAGTTCGCCAAGGTGAAGTCGGCCGAGTGGGACTCCTACCACGGCCAAGTCACACAGTGGGAGATCGACCGATACCTGACGCTGTTTTAGCCGCTTGTCGTTCCTGATCCCCTGCCCTAACTGCGGCGCCCGTCCGGTCGGGGAGTTCAGGTTCGGCGGCGAGGTTCTCAAACGCCCCCGGCCGGAGGCCTCTGACGAAAAGTGGGCCAGCTACTTTTACGTTCGCCGTAACGTCGCGGGCGACCAGACCGAGTGGTGGTATCACAAGTTCGGCTGTCGCCAGTGGCTCGTGGCACAGCGCGACACGGTCTCCAACGCCGTCGGGGAGACGCGCCGGCCGGGCGAGCCCCCTAAACCCGACCAGGCATCGGGCGACTAGATGGCGATATCTCTTCGCATAGAGCCGTCCGATGGGCAACTGGTCGATCGTGACCGGCCTGTCTCGTTCATATACAACGGCGCGCAGCTAAACGCTTTCGCCGGAGACACCGTCGGCTCGGCTCTCGCGGCGGCGGGCGTGCGGACAGTCTCTCGCAGCTTCAAATACCATCGACCCCGTGGCCTGCTGTGCGTCGCCGGGCGCTGCCCCAACTGCCTGGTGACGGCCGACGGATCCCCCAACGTACGTGCGTGCACCACGCCAATTACGGAGGGGATGATCATAAAATCGCAGAACGCCTGGCCGTCGGTCGATTTCGATGCCATATCGGTACTGGACAGGGCCGACAGGCTGATGCCGGTCGGGTTCTACTACAAGGCGTTCCACCGACCGAAGCCCCTGTGGGACGTCGTCCGTCCCATAATCCGGGCGGCAGGGGGGCTCGGTAAGGTCAACCCGCAAGCCCAAGAGTTATCCGGCTACGCGCATCGCTCCGTGCACATCGACGTGCTAGTCGTCGGAGCGGGTCACGCCGGGATGTCTGCGGCAATCGATGCGGCCGAAGCCGGGGCGCAGGTGGTGCTCGTGAACGAGCAGCCGACGCTGGGCGCGGGCCAGGCTCCCGGCGAGGTCGCCGAACTTGTTGCGTCCGTAAAAGACCACGCCTCGATCGAGACATGGTCCAATTCGACAGGCTTCGGCTTCTACGCCGACAACCTCGTTACGGTGTTACGCGGACAGGAGGTCCTCACGGTTCGGGCGGGCCGGGTCGTCCTCGCCACCGGCTCTCACGAGGTCCCGTTCGTCTTCCCAGGCAACGACCTGCCAGGCGTCATGCTGGGGACCGGGGCGATAAGGCTGATGCGCATGTACGGCGTGCTGGCCGGCACCCGTGCGGTCGTGGCGACGGAGGACGACTCGGGTTACGCGTTCGCCAGCGAGCTCATGGCAGCTGGCATAGAAGTGGCCGCCGTGCTCGACACCCGGACGAACGGCTCGCCGAATAGGGCGGGCTCGGACCTGCCCCGTGGCGGCGATGGGGGCGGCGATGTGGCCAGCATTCGGCTGGAGACGGGCGCCGTCGTCATAGGCGCGACCGGGAAGGGCGCGGTCAAGGACGCCCTCTTCGCGGTTGGGAATGGCCCGACCGAGAGCATCGACTGCGACTTGCTGCTCATGGCCGGGCGACTGCAGCCCGCCGCCCAGCTCGCGCTCCAGGCCGGGTGCTCCACCGTTTTCCATCCGGCGGTGGGGACCCTCGTCCCCACCGACCCTCCCCAGGGCGTCACTCTCGTCGGCGGGCTCATCGGCGCGATCGGCTCCTCCGACACCAGTGCCGGGCAGATCGTAGAACACGACTCTGGCGGCAAAAAGCAGTTCATCTGCATGTGCGAGGACATTTCCAAAGGCGACCTGACCAAAGCGGTAGCCGAGGGGTTCGGCGACATCCAGATTCTCAAGCGCTACTCGACCACGACCATGGGCCCGTGCCAGGGTAAGATGTGCCTCCGCAACTTTTCCACGGTGTCATCTAAGCTAACCAACGTGCCGACGGAGGCGATCGGCCTGACCACCATGCGGCCGCCCTCGGTCGCCATGTCGCTGGGGGCGCTGGCCGGACCCGGTCATCTGCCGGTTAAACGAACGGCCCTGCACCATCGGCATATCGAGCTGGGCGCCGAAATAGTGGACGCGGGCGGCTGGCAGAGGCCGTACAGCTACGGCGACGCGGCGTCCGAGGCGAAGACCGTGCGCGAGCGCGTCGGCATCATCGACGTCAGCACCCTGGGAAAACTGGACGTGCGGGGACCGGATGCGCCCCGATTATTGGATTTCCTGTACACGAATCGCATGTCCAATCTGCGCGTCGGGCGCATCCGCTACGGCGTCATGTGCCTGGACGACGGCACCATTCTCGACGACGGCACGGTGACGCGCCTGAGCGAGGACCGCTTCTTCGTCACCACCACCACCGGCAACATCGAGCTGATCGAGCAGTGGTACAAGTGGTGGATCGCCACGGAGGGGGACATGACGGCGCACATCGCCGACGTGACCTCTGGCTTCGCGGCAATCAACGTGGCGGGGCCGCACGCCCGCGAATTACTATCCCGGCTGACCGACGCCGACCTGTCGCCGGATGCCTTCGAATACATGCGCTCTGCGCAGGCCGAGGTCGCCGGGGTGGCCGCAATCCTGCTGCGTATCGGCTTCGTGGGCGAGACGGGCTGGGAGATTCATTTCCCCTCCCAGTACGCGGGCCACATGTGGGACGCGCTGACCGCCGCGGGCCGGGATTTCGGACTGGCCCCGTTCGGACTGGAAGCGCAGCGCATATTGCGGCTGGAAAAGGGCCACATCATCGTCAACCAGGACACGGATTCGATTACGACGCCCATCGAGGGCGGCATGGGCTGGGCAGTGAGACTGGCGAAAAAAGACTTCGTGGGTCGCGGAGGGCTGCGCTCCGTCGTGCGCCGGGGACCAAGGCAACGCCTTGTAGGTTTCGTAATGGACCCGGAAAGCCCGGTGCCGAAGGACGGGTCGCCCATCGTCCACGACGGCTCGCCCGTGGGCCGGGTGACTTCCGCGCGACTGAGCCCGACGGGCGGGATGCCGTTCGGCCTGGCGATGGTGCCTACCGAAATGGCGCGAGACGGCGTCGGTATGCACATCCCGATCGCGGGCGAGTTGTGGGCCGCCACAGTGCAACTCGAACCCGTCTACGACCCGGCCGGAGCGAGGCTTCGCGGATGAGTGGCTCGCCACATCTCTTAGCCGCCACATCCGCTCACGACGACCTGCTGGCAGCAGATGCGGTGATGGGCACGGTCGAGGACTGGCAGGTGCCGGTGCGCTTCTCCGGGTCGGGCGCCGAGCAGAGCGCCGCACGCGAGAACGTGGGCATGGCCGAGCACGGCCACGTCACTAAGCTGCGGATGCAGGGCCCGGGCGTACCTGCGGCGCTGGAGAGGCTGGGCGTGGTACCGGTCGTTGGCGGAGTCGGGAACGCGACCGTGCGGGTAAAAAGAAGCGATGTTGAACTGGACGTCGCACGGCTGGCACAGGCCGAGGCGTGGATCACCGCGCCACCTAACGGCGGCCTGGGGCTGATCGGCGCTGTCGAGGCGCTGGCCAGTGACTTCGCCACGTTCGATCTAACGTCGTCATTCTCGGCCGTGCGGCTGGTCGGCCCGAGCGCCGAGATGGTCGTGGCATCTCTCACCGACCTGGACTTACGACACAACAATATGCCCGACCGGTCCTGCGCCCAGACGACTATCGCCGAGGTCTACGGCCTGATCGTCCGAGCAGACATCGGAGACTTGCGTTCGTACAGGCTCTTTTTTGGCAGGGAATACGGCATCTACGTCTGGGAGTCGCTCATGGAGGCCGGGGAGGCGTTCGGCATGGCGCTGATCGGCTCCGAGGCGATTGCTGCTCTTGAAGGCACGCCAGAATGATGCAGGTGTTTAAGACCGGCGACTTCTTCCCTCGCTACGAGCACAGGGATAGTTACGACATCGTCATCATCGGAGCGGGCGTGCACGGGCTCTCTACCGCCTATTACCTCAGTAAGCTGGGGATAACGAACATAGCCGTCCTGGACCGGGGCTATGTGGGCGGCGGTGGCAGCGCCCGCACCACGGCCATCCTGCGGGCGAACTACTTCACCGCGGAAGCGATCCCCTTCTTCCGGGAGAGTCTTAAGCTTTACGAGGACCTTTCGGGCGAGCTGGACCTGAACCTGCTGTTCGACCAGACCGGCCGCCTGGACCTGGGCCACTCGGAGTCCGCCGTGTTCGGCTTGCAGACGAGGGCCGACTTCAACCGGCTGCTGGGCGTGGAAAGCCGCATGATCGGCCCGGCGGAGATCGCCGAACTGGTTCCGGCGATGGACATGCGCGTTGGCAAACTCTTCCCCGTGCTGGCCGCCCTGTACCACCCACCGGCCGGCGTGATTCGCCACGACGCGGTCGTCTGGGGATATGCGAGGGGTGCGGGCCACGCGGGCGTGCACATTCGGCCGTTCACTGAGGTCACCGGGCTTCTAAGGTCCGGCGACAGGGTCACCGGGGTTGAGACGGCGAACGGGCCGATCTCGGCGGGCCTGGTGGTGAATGCCACCGCCGGGTGGGCGTCTACCATCGCGGCCATGGCGGATCTCGATTTGCCGATAGTGACTCACCCATTGCAGGTGGGCGTCACCGAGCCCGTAAAACCGTTCATCGACGTGTCGATGTCGTCGGCCAATCTGCACGCGTACGTCTACCAGACGGACCGGGGCGAGGTGGTCATCGGCGGCGGCGTCGACCCCTACCAGACCTACAGCATGCGCTCAGGGTTCGACGCCATCCGCCACCTGTCGGCAAGCGTGCTGAAAATGTTCCCGGACCTGCGCGATCTGAACGTCCTGCGCCAGTGGTCCGGGCTGTGCGACATGACGCCGGACTACGCGCCGATCATGGGCCGGGTGAGCGGCCTCGACGGGTTTCTCCTCACCTGTGGCTGGGGGACCTGGGGGTTCAAGGCCGCTCCTATGGCCGGGAGCATGATGGCCCAACTCATAGCCACCGGGATTACCCCAGAGCCGATCAGGCCGTTCGCGCTTTCCCGGTTCTGGGAGGGGCGATTGCTAAACGAGCGCGCCTCGGCACCCGCCGCGGCGGTGCACTAGGGTCTTGTCCCCGTGGCCTCTGGCCCGCTAGCGCGCAGCCCTAAGTTCGGCCAACTCGGCTTCCAGCCCGGCCACGTCCGCGCCCCGGTCCGCCAGCAGCGCGATATCGGCCGCGGCCTCCGCGTCCTGGCCCAGCATGGTCAGCGCTCGCGACCGGTGGGCGTAGGCGTCTAGGCGCTCGGGGTCGAGCCCGATCACGTGGCTCTGGTCGGCCGCCGCGCCCTCGAAGTCACCAAGCCCGTACCTCGCAACGCCCCGGTTGACGTAGACGACGAGCAGGTCGGGGTCGAGTGATATGGCCATGTCCAGGTCAGATATCGCTTTTTCAAAATCTCCCGCCCTTACGTAAGCAACACCCCTGTCGGAGTAGGCGACGGTCAGAGCGGGGTCGAGCGAGATCGCAGTGTTGAGGTCTTCGAGCGCTGAACCTTCTTCATCCAAGTTAAGGAAGGCGAGCGCGCGTGAGTGGTAGGCATCGGCCCTTTGGGGCTGGATGGTCACGACGGCGGTCAGGTCGGCCAGGGCCGCTTCGAAGTCTCCCAGGTTGCCCAGGGCGCCGCCCCGGTTGTAGTAGGCGTCCGAGTAGATGGGGTCGATGCTGATGGCAAACCCGTAGTCCCTGATCGCCGATGCCCACTCGCCGAGCAGCCCGAACGCCACCCCTCGGTTGAAGTAGTTCGAGGCCGACCGGGGCGACAGCCTTATCGCCTCGTCGTAATCCTCGATGGCGCTTTCGTGGTCGTGCAGGCCCCGGTAGGCGTTGCCCCGGTTGTTGTACGAGGGGGCGTAGGTGGGGTCGAGGGCCAGGGTGCGGTCGTAGTCGTCGATGGCCCAGTTGAAGTTGCCCAGGGCCTGCCAGGCACTGCCCCGGTTGTCGTAGGCCAGGGCGAAGTTGGGGTTGATATCCACCGCCCTGTCGAAGTCCTCGATGGCCCGCCTGTACTGGCCCAGTTTTACGAACGACAGACCACGGTCGTTGAACGCTACCGCCATGTTTGGGTCCGCCACTATGGCAAGGTCAAAATCGTCGATCGCCTCCTCCCACCGGCCCAGCTCGTAGTAGGCCAGGCCCCGGTTACGCAGCATGGTGGCGTCGGGTCCGTCGAGCAATATGACCTGGTCGAAGTCGATTATTGCCTCTTCGAAACGGCCCAGGTTGGCGTGGGAAACGCCTCTACGCAAGTACGCATCGACCCGGAGGGGGTCGTGGCGCAGCGCAGCGCTGTAGTCGCCTATGGCGTCTTCCAACTGGCCCATTCTCCGGTTGGCGTTGCCCCGCTGGTACAGGGCTTCAACGTTGTCGGGATCCCGGCACAATAGATCGTCTAACACCTCGATGGAGCTCGCGTAGTCGCCCTGTTCTTGGAACCTCAGTACCGAGAGGAACAGCCGGTTGATGGCCGCCTGGTCGTCCTGGGAGAACGTCTGTATTTCGTCTGGAATCACCCCGGTAACCGGGGCCGCGCCGCCTCCGCACGCCGCCGCGACCAGCGCCAGCATGGCGGCAGTGACGCCCGCCACCAACAGCGCCGGTCGCTTCATCAAATGCCCTCTCATAACACTTCCTCGTATCAACCTTGTGCGGGTTCTACTACGTCCAGTACCTGGTCCGGGGCCACGTCGGTCAGCGTCTGCTCGGTTCCGCTGGGCCACAGGATGCGTATCTCGGTTACCAGGTCATCCGGCCCCAAACCGAACTCGAGGTCGATGCTGTCCTGCGACAGGTAGCTGCCACCGGCGTAGACCTCCCTCACCTGCACTCTTGTTACGTCCTCGCCTACCAGTTCAGACGTGAGAAAAACCCTGGCGCCGATGGCGTCGGCGTTGCTCCCGGTGCCGTCTACGGCCATGCGGCCCTTGAGCCTAAGCGTAATCCAGTGGGCCTCTCCCCCGCCGTTCATCCACACCATTACCGGTCCAGGCGAGGCCACCAGGTTCTCCGAGTTGCCCTCCCAGATGTTGCCGCTGGAGTTGGTGCCGACGAGATCGACGAAGCCATCGCCATTCAAGTCGCCGTGGGCCACGCCCTTGCCGTTCTCGTGAAAGCGGATGGCGATGCGCTGACGAACGGCGTCGAAGGCCGGGTCGGCCGGGTCCAGGATCGAATAGTCCACGTCTGCGATATCGAGCACTCGGGCGCGCACAGTGATGTCTTCAAAGCCCCCGGCGCCGTCGTTGCGCATCAGCCGACCGACACCGGGATACACGTCACCGCCCGGTCCGGCCCCGCTGTTCTTGTTCGACCCCAGCCAGTACAGGTCCAGGTCGCCGTCGTTGTCGAAGTCCAGGAACGTGGCTCCGAACCCGAAGTCGTACGCGGCCAGGCCTTCGGGAGCGGGCACGGACGGGTAGATCTTCCCGGCGTCCAATGCCGTCGGTGCAAGAATCGGGCTTTTCAGCACCTCTACCTCTCCGCCGACCTCAACGAAGATGCCCGATCTACCTAAATCGGCGAGATCACTGGCGCCGTCGTTGCGCAGCAACGAGTTCGCACACGTACCCCAGGCGAAGCGCTGATGGTACTCACACGAGCCGGTCGGATTGTCCTGCGGCTTCCTCAGCATGGCGTGGGAGCCGATGTTGGTGACGAACACGTCGAGGTCCGCATCGCCGTCGTAGTCGCCGAGCGCGAACCCCATCCAGGCGCCCGAAACGTCCAACCCCAGCGCGGCGCCGACGTCGGTGAACCGCACGACACCATCGACTGTGTCATTGCGAAAAACCTTCAGGGTGTCGCCGTCGTCCGCCACGAACAGGTCCGGGTCGCCGTCATCGTCAAAGTCGAAGAACAGCGTGGCATGGGTCTGGGACGCAGGCTCGCCCACCTGGTTCCCGGCCCGATCTCTTCGAGTCGGGTCCCAGCCCTCGAAGGTTTCGCCGCTCTCGGGGTCGGTGAACATGATGGGCTCACCGGACGGGTCGCGCATGCGTATCTGGTCGCCAGCGACACCGGCCTCCTGAGCGATTTCCGCGAACGTCATGCCGCCCTGGTTTAAGTACAAAACGTTGAAGTGACCCGGGTGGCTTGGGGAATTAAATGTACGGAAATCGTGCGCCCCCAGGTTGGCCACGTAGATATCCAAGAAGCCGTCGCCGTCCACGTCGGCACAAGACACGGAGGTGGCAGACCGCAGATTTATGTCGGACCCAAACGCCGCGTCGGAAATGTCCGTAAAGGTGCCGTCGCCGTTGTTGCGCAGCAACGTATCGGTATTTCCCTGTGTGCCCGAGGGCGATCTGAAGTCCAACTGGTCTTCCGGGTCGCCCCAGGCCGAAACGTACATGTCCTGGTAGCCGTCGTTGTCCAGGTCGCAGGCCATCGCACCGGTGCTGTTGCTGTTAATCAACTCGACGCCCGTAGGAGCGGCCACGTCGGAAAAGATGCCGGTGCCGTCATTCTCGTAAAGCCGGTTGGGGTGGCCCGCCTTCTGGGTGATGTAGATGTCCAGGTCGCCGTCGCGGTCGAAGTCGAACACCGCTGCGCCGGGCCTGTCGTTCCAGTTGTCCGGACCTTCGCTGAGCGCCGAAGCCGCGACCTGGGTGAACGGGATTACCGGGGCGCGGGTCCCGGTGACCGTTGAGTCCGGCTCGCTGGCACTATCGGAGCTTTGCGTCGGCGTCGGGTCGACGGTCTGCGGGGTCGGGCCACCGGCATCGGGGGAGTCGAGGGTGAAGGCATTTCCTGAATCTGAACTGCCCCCGCCGCATGCGGCCACTACCATAGTTACGGCCAAGGCAGCTGGCAGAGCTGTCCACTGGCTCAAAAAGTGCGCTCTAACGCCCGTAGAGCCCCTTAAACGGCCTATTGGGCCTCCGGTGCCTGACATTCCCGGACGGTCAGGCTGCGGCGTCGCGCCGTCGCCTGGCGAGCGCCAGTGCCACGAACGCCGCCAACAACAGGATCGCTCCGCCGACGACTCCGCCGATTACCGCCATTGCAGCGGTGCCCAGGCCGTCGCCGTCAGTCACGGACGCCCCGCTGTCGATTACTACCTGTCCGGCGCCTTGCGGGAGTATTTGAAGCGTCTTGATGAATTCGACGATCGCGGCCTGGTCGTCCGAGGACAAGGCCTCGTACGCCAATCGCTGCGGCTCCGCTTCGCCGCCGTGCAGCAGTATCGCCTCCGACAGGAGGGTGGCCCTGCCGTGGTGCAGGAAGGGCGCTTCCGACGCCACTCCCCAAAGCTTGCGGGTCAGCCACATCTCGGTCGGTATGGCGCCCTGCCGAACGGCGTCGGTGTCCAGCGCCGGGCCCATGTCATGGCGCTTGAGATCGGTAAACGCCGGCACCAGTAGTGAACCGTCAGACTCGAGGTCCAAGAACGGCCCGGTGCCGTCTGCCGTCAGGTCGATGGACAGCGGCTGGGAGACGTCCGCCAGCGTCAGTTTACCCGGCGGGTTGAACGGGTTCGGCTCTGTAAACACCGGGCTATCCAACCTGAGCGTGGTGCGGTGACACTGGGTGCACTCGATGGTGGCGAACAACTCCTCGCCGCGCTCCGCAGCGGCCAGCGCGGCCGGGTCGGTAGGCATCACGCGCCCAGGCACCGGTAGGCTGACCATGAACGCCACAATGGCCGTCAGGTCGCCTCTCGTCAGTTCGTTGACTACGCCGTCACCGTCGGCGTCGACCCCGTCCCGGAAGCGCTCGGCGGCCTGCATTCCGTGGTGGTTGTTCATGCCTTTGACCGCGAACTCTCTAAGCGAGACCACCGCACCCTTCTGGTGAAACGGTTTTATGATCAGGTCGCTATCCAAGCCTTCGACGCCCGAGGTGTCGATAGTCCCGTCCGGCCGCACGGTGATGCTGCCAAAGTCGACGCCCTTGGTGGCGAGCGCCCTGGTGATCTCGGCGCCGGTCTCCCTGGCGTCCCTGAGAGCCGAGTCCCGAATCCCCTGCATTTCGAAGGTCATCTCGCGGGCCAGCATCTCGATGATACCGGACCCGAAGAGGCCCACCGAGTTACGCTCGGGCCCGACGGTCTGGAGGGTGAGGTTGGTCTTGAACGCATCGCCGTCGCCGCCGTCGAAGTTGGCGAACGGGTGCAACTCGGCATCGACGAAGATGTTGGTCACGTTGTCGCCAGCGCCGCCGATGAGGGGCTGACTGTGGCAGGCGACGCATGACCCGGCGTCCGGCCCGGAAATACGGTTGAAGTTATCTGGGAACTCGCGCCTCTCTCTAAACGGGCTGTCGCCAACTCCCGTGGTCTCGGGTCGTCCAGCACCGTCCAGGGTATTGAACTGGGCCGTGAACAGGAGCAGGCCCTGTTCCACGAGCTCTTCGAGGGTCACCTGCCCGGCGTCGATGGCCGCCTGGCTGAAGTGTGTCTTGATCGTGGGTTCGTCACCGATGACGGCCGGGCCGCTCACCGGTTCGGCGGCGGACACGTTTGAGCAGGCCACCGAGGTGACAAGCGTTGCCAGCAACAGAAATACACCAAAGAGCGACGGTCTCAGGTGGAAGAGCGGTTTGCCTGACATTAGGGAGTTCAACGGTTAGCAATTACGTACCAATTACGTTGCCCGATTCATCGAGCGACTGGGGGCCATTTTACCATAGGCGGCAAGGTGCACTAGCGCCTATGTGGTGCGGTTAGCGAAAATTTTGTCCGGAGAGATTCCGTCCCACCAACGACGAAGAAAGCAAAAAGGCCCGCAGCCCTCACCGGCTGCGGGCCTTAATTAGCTCCCTATTAAGGGTTGCTCAGGTCTTAACGCTCTACCCAAGTGTTGATGTAGAACGGAATCGCCTTGACCTCGAAGCCCTTCAGCTCGTTCGTATGAGGAACGATTGGGAAGAACTGACCGAGAGACAGGGAGGTGACCTTCTGCCAGCGCTGCTGCTGGATCTCCTCAACGATTTCGAAGCGCTTACCGGCGTCGGTCTCGCGAACGAACTCGAGCTGGAGGTTGATCAGGTCCTCGTCACGGATGATGAAGTCCAGCGTCCCGGAGATCAGGTGGTCCTGAATCGGGTTGCCGCAGCACCAGTGGGAGTACCAGTCAGTCGCCAGGCTGTAGGAGTCGGTGTTACCGAACATCGAGGTAACCGTCGCCCAGTCCAGGGCAGGCATCTCGACAGCGTAGCCGATCTCTTCCATGACGGACTTCAGGACCGGACCCAGAGGGGTGATGGTGCCGTAGTCTGTCGGGTTGAGGATAACGGCGGTCTCGCCAGCATAGTCAGACTCGTTCAGCAGCTGCTGAGCAAGCGTCATGTTGTTGACGTCGTAACCGATGGTCTGCGTTGTGCCGTCGGAGAGTTCAACGTCGAACCGGTGTCCGATGTCGGTCTCAAGCGGCGTGCCGCAGTAGTACAGCGCGGGGCATGTGATCCACAGGTCGTTCGGGCCGAGGGCGAACATGAAGTCCTCGACGTCGATGCCAGTCATCAGAGCCTGTCGGCCCTTCAGGTAGCTGAACGGGGGAATCTGTGGGTTCAGGTAGATGTTCGAGCGGTTACCCGGCTTGTACAGGGCAACGCCGATTTCGGGGTCTTCCGTCAGGCGAGCGAAGAAGTCGAATGCGGCGCCGTCAACGACGTCCCACTCACCGGTCTCCAGACCAGCAATCTTCGTCTCTTCGTCCGGGATCTCCAGGAACGTCAGGGTGTCCAGGTAGGCGATGTTCTCGCCTGCGTACGCTCCGGGGCTGCTCGCCTCGGACCTGGCGCTGTAGTCATCGAATCGCTCGAGCACGACACGGTCGCCCTGGAGCCACTCAACGAACTTGTACGCACCAGTACCAATGTTATTGGGAACCGGCTCGGTGAACGGCGTTGCCGCATTGGCTGCCGTCGTCATCGGCATTAGCCCGTGAGGGATGCCGAGGATGAAGATGACTGCACCCAGGGGCTCGTCGAAACTCCACGTAAACGTGGTGTCATCGACTGCCTGAAGAGCGTCGTCATCGGTGAACCGGCGAACAATGCCGGCCGCCGGGGTACCGGCGTCTCGCCACCGGTTGATGGATGCAATCACGTCAGCTGTCGTGACAGTAGAGCCATCGTGGAACTTGACACCGGACCGCAACTTGAACGTGTACTCGGTGCCATCAGCGTTCGTTTCGAACGATTCGGCGACACGCGGCTGCGCTTCCAGGTTGCCATCCCACCCGTAAAGGCCTTCATAAATCTGCGTTCCTACGGCGTTAACGACGTAGAAAAGCGAGAAGACCGGGTCGAGTGTGCTGATGGAGCCCTGAGAAACGATTCTCAGCTCACCACCAAACGAAGGACCAGTGGTTCCAACGTCGGGGGTCGGGGTCGCAACGAGGATCTTCTCAGTTTGAACGATTATCTCTTCGATAACCGTCTCCGTGACGATCTTCTCTACCTCGACGATCTCAGTGACCGTCTCACCAGCAACCTCAACGATCTTCTCTACCTCAACGATCTCCGTGACCGTCTCACCTGCGACCTCTACGATCTTTTCTACTTCGACGATCTCAGGATCGCTCGAGCAGGCAGCTGCGACGACCGCGATGACCGCGGCAAGGACGAAAGGTATCGCCAAACGTCTCATATTCTCCTCCGTAGCCTATTTTCCTTCCGATGCCTGTACCTCGGCCCACGTGGGCGAGCAACACAGGCAAACGGCGGCACACCTCGTGCCTACGACCGGGGTACGATACATGCCGGTATTTTTGTTGTCAACCCCTTGTGGCTCGATGTAAACAAGGGCACGGACGGCTGCACCATCGGCTTCCGAGGTTGTTCGCCGTCCCCTCATAACGGCCCGGTGGAGGCCTGTACAATCCCAGCGGCCGGAGGCGGCAACAACGCTCGATTTCAACCAGTTCTTTGGAGACCAAACATGGCATGGATTGACGCACACGTTCACATCTGGACCCACGACACGAACGCCTACTCCCGAAAGAGCCGATACCCGGTTCCCGGTGGCACGGATGTGACCAAGATCGAGGCCAATCCGCCTCACTTCCCGCCTGAAGAGCTGCTCGCCATTGCCCGGCCGTTCGACGTTGACCGCATCGGCCTCGTTCAGATGACGTTTTACGGCACCGATAACAGCTACATGATCGACACTATCGACCGCTGGCCAGATACCTTCAGAGGCTTCGGATACGTAGATCCCGAGTCGGAGGCGGTTGGTGACCAGATGGCCGCGCTGCTCAAGCGCGGCATCACCGGCTTTCGCGTCGTTCCCGAAGACGCCGTCGTCGGCTCCTGGTTGCAAACGCCGGGCTATGACGCGATGTTCGCCGCCGCTTCGGAGACCGGGCAGGCGATCTCCTGCCTGGTCAACGCCGACGCGCTGGCCGAAATCGACCGCATATGCGGCGTTCACCCGCGAGCTACG
Organism: Dehalococcoidia bacterium; assembly: GCA_965250195.1. Taxonomy (GTDB): domain Bacteria; phylum Chloroflexota; class Dehalococcoidia; order Lucifugimonadales; family UBA2962; genus CAUZIR01. The sequence continues at coordinate 2,116,897 of OZ252295.1, read as the reverse complement.
GTAGTTATCGACCACCTAGGACGAATAGGCGCCGACGGGACTATCAGGGAGAGCGACGTCGATGCCCTGCGCGCGCTGGCCAAGCACGAGAACGTCTTCGTAAAAGTGTCCGCCTTTTACGCCCTGGGCAGCCAGAAGCCGTCGCACGAGGATCTGATACCCCTGATCCGGCGTGTTTACGATGCATATGGGCCCGACAGGTTGATGTGGGCCAGCGACGCCCCCCCGGCCCTTATAGAGGAGAGCTACGAAGACCAGATAACGCTCGTGCGCGACCGCATCGACTTCCTCTCCGATTCCGATCGCGACAAGCTGATGCGAGAAACGGCCGAACGGGTCATCTTTTTCCAGTAGGCAACAGACGCCATAAGCCGAGACCCCTAGGCTGAGACCCGGTACACGCTCTCCATGTTCACCCCGGTGACGATGCGGACGTAGCCGCTGAGCATGTCATCGATCTCGGGGTCGCCCGTATCCACGAGCAATGGCCTGCCTCGTAGCGCCGCCAGCTTGGCGGTGGTCGCCACGACCATAACGGCGTCCCTGCCCACCGCCCGAATCACGGCCGGGCTGATTTGCTGGTTGCCCCGGCCGAATATGTGGCCCTGCCCACCTATCGGCGTTACGACAATTCTCGTCGTGCGCTCGTTGCCTTTAACGGCGTCTGCTATGCGGGAGGCAGTAACGTCGCGATCGATTATTTCGCCGTCCTTGAAGAGGTCGACGCCCAGCAGCGTCTTTTCCACCCCCAGCTCCCGACCGATGGACCGGAGCGTGGTGCCCGGCCCCAGTACATAGAGATGATCGGACTCGACCCGGCCGGCCACCTCGCGGGAGACGGCCATTGCTGCCGCCTCGTCGCTGGGCTCGCTGCCTGATTTCGCGCCCTGTATTAGCTGCCTTTCGTACGGCACCTTCATGTACCCGTACAGCGAGGCCGAAACCGAGCCCTTTCGAAAGGCCTCCTCGTCGATGTCCATGACTTCTACTTCGCGCAACGGGAGGTTGGGGTCAGCGAGGAATCTCTCGACCAGGTTCCCGGCCGCCCTGGGGTTGGTAGCGTACACGGCGGAGTGCATCTTTACCCCGGCCGGGATGCCGACCACCGGTACCCGGTCGCCAATGGCTTGGAAAATGTCCCGGGCAGTGCCGTCGCCGCCGGCGAACAGGATGAGATCGACGCCCGCCGCCACCATTTCCTCGGCCGCGCGCTGCGTGTCACCGGCGCTCGTCTCGCCCCCGATGGCGGTGCCGACGACGGCGGGCGTGAAGCCTGCCTCCGTCGCTTCGTCCTCACCCATGCGGCCCGGCGCAGCCAGAATCTCCAGCGCCGTGTCTGAGCTTTCTATCGCACGGTGAACCTGGCCCAGCGCGGTGATCGCCCGGCCCGGCGACTCCGGGACTCCGCCCAGGCGCATGGCCTCACGCATGATCTCCATTGAGTCGGTGCCCTTGAGGCCCACCCGGCCGCCCATGCCCGCAATCGGATTTACGATCAGGCCGAGTCGCCTCTTGTTGTCCACTACTCCCCGGTTAGGCGCGCTTGCGCTTGAAGGCGCGCCAGGTCATCGCCCATCTGTCGGGGTCGTCAAACTGGTCGTGCGGCAACTGATCCGTCGCCGCTCTGTAAGGAGCACCCTTGAGAGTCTCGGGGTCTGCGTAGGCCTCGTCCGAGATCGCCTGCAGGGCCGCGACGTACTCGTCCAGCTCGTCCAGTGACAGAGACTCGGTGGGTTCGAGGGTCATCGGCTCGTCGACCAGCCGGGGAACGTGGCTGTCGTGGAACGTCTGGAGCCCGTAGTCGACCATCTTGCGGGTCAGGTCGGACGTGGTCACGCCGGTGTCTTCGTGCAGCTTGGCCCAGCTGTAGCGCACCTGCTCCAACCTGCGCACGTCCGGGTCCCAGGGCAGGTCGAGGCCCTTAATCTTGACCAACTGGGTAGCGAGATAGTTGTTGTTGATGACGGCGGTTTCGGCCACGGCTCGGAGCCCCTCGTCCCCCAGGGCCATGACCCAGGCGTAGGACTTCAAAATTGTCTGGACGTTGCCGTTGAATCCTCGCACCTTGCCGATGCTGTCCGGCCGGTCGTGGTCCCAAAAGTATTTTCCGTCCGCGTATCCGACGGTGGGTTTGGGTAGGAATTTCGCCAGGTGGCTCTTGACGCCCACCGCCGCCGTCCCCTGCCCCTGTGAGCTATGGGGTGCGGAGAAGGTCTTGTGCAGGTTGAACTGGCACAGGTCGAACCCGGTGTCACCGGCTCGGACGATGCCGAACAGGCCGTTGGCGTTGGCCTGGTCGTAGGCGCACAGGCCGCCGGCCTTCTGCACCGCCTCGACCATGTCGGGAAGCTGCGGGTTGAACAGGCCGGTGTCCTCCGGGTTGGTGACCATCAACCCCGCCGTGCGATCAGACAACACGGCCTGGATCGCGTCCATCTCCGGGTAGCCGTTCTCGCCCGGCATCAACGTAATCACCTTGAAGCCAGCAACAGAGGGTGTGGCGGCGTCGGCCGGGTGGGAGAACGCCGTGGTGATGATCTCGTTACGCTGGTCCCGCTCGCCCCGCGACTCGTGGTAGGCGCGGATGATGCAGGCGTTGGTATATATGCCCTGAGCGCCGGACGCAGCCTGCAGCGAGTACTCGTCCATGCCCGATATCTCGCACATGATGCGGCCGAAGTCGTAGACGATTTGCAGTATCCCTTGCATGGTCTCGTCGTCCTGCAAGGGGTGCAGCTCGGTGATCTCCGGCAGCCGGGCCACCAGCTCGTTCACCTTGGGGCTGTACTTCATGGTGCAGGTGCCGGAACTGGCGTCGGGCGTGAGGTCAAACCCCAACGTCATCTGGGAGAGCCGCATGTAGTGGCGCAGCACCTGCACCTGCGACAGCTCCGGCAACGCGGGTGCGGCCGATCGGCGCATACCTTCGGGTATGGCCGCCAGTGGATCAACCGAGGCCGCCTGGATCTCCGGGTCAGCCTGGTCCACCAGCACCCCGCGCTCGCCTGGGCTGCCCATGTCGGAGATGATCGGCTCGTCCCAGCGAGCGGCGTGGTACTTACGAGTCCTGGTGGTCATGAGAGCACCTCCTTGAGGGCGCCGACCAGTGCGTCTATGTCGGCCTTGTCGTGGACCTCGGTAACGCAGTACAGGGCGCTCTGCCCTATGTTGGGGAAGTCTCCCGCCAGGCCGTAGCCACCGAAAATGCCACGGTCCAAAAGAGCCCGATTGATCTCCGCCAGGGACTTGCCCGTCCCCGTGAAATCAACGACAAACTCCTTGAAGAACGGCGCTTCGAACGCCGGGCTCTTAACGCCGTCCAGCTCGCCCAGCCGTGCCGCCGCGTAGGATGACCGTTGAAGAATCGTTTCGCCCACGTCCCGCATGCCCTGGGGACCCATGAGCGAGAGGTAGACTCCGGCGACGATGCCCCAGAGCCACTGGGTGGTGCCGATGTAGTCGGGCGATACCCCTCGCTTCTCGTACGAAGTACGCTCGAACGTCGAGTAGCTGAAGCCGACCTCGTCCTCGTCGGTGCCCGGCGCCACGCTGAGCAGCAACGCGTTGTACTCGGCCACCAGTTCCGGCTCGTCCTGGCTGGCGATGAAGCCGCCCAGACCCCCTCCGCCGTTCATGTGGATGCCCAGCGGCTGGATGTCGCCGATAACGATGTCTGCGCCATAATCACCAGGAGGCGCGATGACCCCGAGCGTGATGGGATCGACGCCCGCGATCGCCAGCGCTCCGGCTGCTTTTGCGGTTGCCACGATCTCCCGTGCGCCCGTCTCTATCGCGCCGAGGAAGGTCGGGTTCTCAAAGTAGACGGCCGCGGTCCTATCGGAGAGCTTCGCTCTAAGGTCATCGAGGTCCATGAGGCCCGTGGTCTCATCCATACGAACCCTGGAAATCGAAGCGACCGGTCGGACGAAGTTGTACATCTGGGAGTAGCGGTCGGCGCTGATGCTGCCCGGCACCAGCAACTCGCTGCGATTGGTGTAACGAGCGGCCATAAGAAGCGCGCTGTTGGCCGCCGCACCCCAGTCGTAGGTGGGGGAGGAGACGACGTCCATGCCGATCAGCTCGCCCAGCAGGCTCTGGAACTCGAACACCGCCTGCCACTTGCCGTGGTCGCCTAATTCACCACCTCCATAAGCTGTCACGAATTCGCCCCGGTTGGCGATCTCGTCGCAAACTGCCGGAACGTAGTGGGGCCAGCAACCGGCGCCGAGGAAGCTCAGGTTGTCGCGGGTGCTGCGGTTTTTTGAAACTATGCGCTCCAAATGGCGTCTTAGCGCGCCCTCCGAACGTATCGGGTCGGGCAGGTCGAGCCTCCCCTTGAACCGGACCCGGTCGGGCACGGTTTCGTAGATCTCTTCGACGCTGTCGATGCCGATGGCCTTTAGCGCCCTGGCGCGGGCCTCGGGCGCGGTGTTCGGTATGAACGGGTGGGCGGTTTCACCCATTGTTGTCCTCCTCTAATAAATAGCCTTCGGCTGGCTCCTGTTAATAGCATCCGGCTTGCTCCTAATGGCCTGCGGGGGCTGGGCGGCGAAATTCTACCACCCCGGCGGACCCCGTCTGTACGCCGTTCGCATTGACCGCGTCTGGGGCGCGCCTTAGAATCCCGGCACCACCCGTTTTGAGCGCGTGCGAAAGGCGCCCAGAGAGCCGAGCAGATAACCCTGAGCCCCCCCCAACAGGCAAAATACAGACCGTGCTCGGGCCCATTGAGCCGGAAGCGGTCGGCTTCACGCTTACCCATGAACATTTGTTGTGCTCCCTAGAGCCATACGCCCAATCCCCGGGCACGGGCACCGAGGCCGACTGGGTCGATAGGGCGGTCACGATTGACCGGCTGGGCTGGATACAGCGGCGAAAGTACGTCAACCGGACCGTCCTCAAACTCACCGATGAACAGGTGGCCTTAGGGGAGGCCAGGACGTTGGCGCGTGCCGGAGGGGGCACCGTGGTCGACGTGACCAGCCGGGGCATTGGCAGGGATCCCCTGGGCCTGGCTCGCATCTCCCGCGCTTCGGGCCTCAACATTGTCATGGGCGCTTCCTATTACGTCCCCCCCGCCCACCCCACGGGCACGGCCGACAAGTCTGACGAACAGTTGTTCGATGAGACTTTTTTGGATGTAACTCGCGGCGTTGGGGACACTGGGGTGAGGGCGGGCGTGACTGGCGAGATAGGCATCATCGCGCCGATAGACGAGTTGCAGACCCGGATCCTAAGGGCCGCCGTCTCCGTCAGCCTGGCCACCGGCTGCCCCATATCCATTCACCCACCCCTGGACGACACCGGCGCGCTGGACGTGATGCGCGTGTTAATCGGGGCCGGAGCGGACCCGACTAACATCATCATGGGACACCTCGGCATGGCCATCGCTGACCGGGGCGCGCTGAGAGAATTGGTGGCTACGGGCTGCTACCTGCAGTACGACCATTTCGGGGGGTTCGAGGACTCAACCTTCCAATATCAGGGCAAAGAGGCGCTGGCCCAAAACGACGACGATCGCATTGCGACGCTCGGTTATCTGATCGAACTGGGCGCGGGGACCCGGCTGCTGGCGGCGCAGGACGTCTGCTTGCAGTCTCACCTGGCGGCCCACGGGGGCAAGGGCTACGACCACCTCATCACCAGCATCGTTCCACGCATGCGACGGCGCGGTTTTTCTAAACAAGACATCTTCAACATTTTCGAGGGCAATCCGACCACAGCCCTGGTATTCAAGGAGCCTCAGAAACGGTGATGCAAAAGGGAACAACTACGAGGGAAATGGCCGGCATGGTCCAGAGCGTTCTCGGGCCGATAACGCCCTCGGCGCTGGGGCCGACTCTGACGCACGAGCACCTGCTCGTAGACCTCGAATGCTATTTCGTGGCTCCAGAGGAGGCCTCTGAGAGGGCGTATGTCGATGCACCCGTCACGATGGCCAACCTGGGCGCGCTCCCCTCTCGCTGGACGGCCAATCACGCCCAACTAAAGTTGCTCGATGAGTCGGCGGGAACTCAGGGGGCCGAGGCGTTCCGGCTCTCCGGCGGCGGCACCATCGTCGATGTGACGCCGGTGGGTATCGGCCGCGACCCCCTGGCGCTGGCACGCATCTCGCGTGCCACCGGGGTCAACGTGGTCATGGGCGGGGGCTACTACGTACCGAATTCCCACCCGCCGGACATGGACGCCCGCACCGAAGGCTCGATCTACGAGGAGATCGTGCGCGACGTGACTGTCGGCGTGGGTGACACGGGAATCAAGACCGGCATCATCGGCGAACTGGGCAACACTGCCCCGCTGACCGATAACTCCAAAAAGGTACTCAGAGCCGCCGGGGCGGCGAGCAGGGCCACGGGCGCGCCCATCTCCATTCACCCCGGTGCGGAGACGGCCATCGAGATCATCGAGATTTTGTCTGGAGCCGGAGCCGACCCGAACCGCATCGCCATGGGCCACCTGGGCATGAGCCACCGTGACCCGGCCGTTCTTCGCGCCATTGTCGAAACCGGCGCCTACGCCCAGTTCGACCACTTCGGCAGCTTCGAAGACACCTCGCTCGTGGGGTCGTCCACCGCGATCATCGTGCTTAACGACAACCAGCGCCTGGAGATGGCCGAGTTGCTCGTATCAGAAGGATTCGGAGACCGGCTGCTGTTCTCCCATGACGTGTGCTGGCTGTCTCATCTTCCGAGTAAGGGCGGCAAGGGCTACGCCCACGCCATCGAGTCGCTGGTGCCCCGCATGAAGCGGCGGGGCTGGACGGCCGATCAGATCGATAAGGTCCTGGTGACGAACCCGGCCCGCCTACTGACTTTCGAGGAGCCAGGCGTATGACAGCCGGAAAAGTCCAGACCGTGCTTGGACTGGTAGAACCCGGCTCGCTGGGCCTCACCCAAACCCACGAGCACCTGCTCATCGACATGCGCTGCTACCACTGGCTACCTGAAGAAGCAACGCTCAGGGAGTGGGAACGCGCGCCGCTGACGATGGAAAGACTGGGCTTCGTCTCCCGCAATCAGAACGTGAGCCTCGAAGAGGCGACTCTCCTTGACGAGTCGGCCGCCGTCAGCGAGCTTCGAAAATTCTACGTGGCGGACGGCGGGACCATTGTCGACACCACCAGTGTCGGCATCGCCCGCGACCCTCTCGCCCTGGCCCGCATATCGCGTGCCACCGGGGTCAACGTCGTCATGGGCTCCGGCTACCATGTGCCGATCTCACATCCCGCCGACATGGACGAGCGCTCCGAAGACGAGATCTTCGGGGAGATCGTCCGAGACATAACTCTGGGTGTCGGAGATACGGGCGTTAAAGCCGGCCTCATCGGCGAACTGGGCAACTGGCACCCGTTGAGTGACAACGAGATCAAGGGGCTGCGGGCCGGGGGCAGGGCCCAGCAGGCCACCGGCGCGCCGGTGCTCATTCACCCGGGTTTTCGGCCCGAGGCGCTGGCGCCAATCATGGACGTGTTGACCGGCGCGGGTGCTGACCCCGGCCGGGTCATCATGGGCCACCTCGACCACATCGGCTCTCGGGCCGCCATCCTCGACCTCGCGTCCTCCGGCTGCTACCTGGAATGGGACACGTTCGGGTTCGAGGACACGTCTTTGGAAGCGGCCCTTGAATGCCCGATTCCAAATGACGAAGAGCGCATGGATGCCCTCGAATGGCTCGCCGAAGCGGGGTATTTGGATCGCCTGCTCGTGGCCCACGATGTCTGCGTGCAGTCCCGGCATTCCACCCACGGGGGCAAGACGTTCGACCATTTCATCTCTGCGCTGGTGCCCAGGCTGAGGACGCGAGGGTGGTCGGAGACCGACATCAACACCGTTCTCGTGGACAACCCGGCACGAATACTGACCCTTCAGGAGCCAGTGACTACGGGGGTAAAAAACTAATGGGGGCCGACGCGGCCGGAAGGGTAATGACGGTACTCGGGCCGATAGACCCCGAAGAGCTGGGCATCACGCTCATGCACGAGCACCTCTTTGCCGACGGGGGCTGCTACAACACGGTCCCGGACGAAGCGTCTCTGAGGCGACTTGTCGATGAGCCGGTCACTTTCGAAAAACTCGGGTCCATCGCCCGGTTGTGGAACGTTGTGCGGGAACACACGCAGATGTACTCGTATGAGGAAACAGTGCGGGAGGTGACGGCGTTCAAGCTGGCGGGCGGCAGGTCGCTGGTAGAAGCGACGTCCATTGGCATCGGCCGAGACCCGCTGGCCGTGGCGCGGGTCTCGCGTGCCACCGGCCTTAACGTGGTGATGGGCGGGGGCTATTACGTGCCCTCGTCGTATCCGTCTGGGCTTGCTGCCATGAGCGAGGACGAAGTCTACGACGGGCTCGCACGCGAAGTGACTGAGGGAGTCGGCGATACGGGAATTCGGTCCGGCATCATCGGCGAGGTCGGGGTCGGCGGGTCTATGTCGCAGATGGCCGGGTCGGGCGGAGAGCTTCCCGAAGCGAAGGTGCTGCGGGCGACCGCTCGCGCCCAGGCCGCCACCGGTGCGCCCCTGCTCATCCACCCCAGCCCGTTCCGCTCGTCACTGGAAGCTGTGGTTGAAACAGTGATCGACGCAGGCGCCACGCCGGGCCGGGTGGTCTTCGCGCACATGGACGTGCAGACCGACGTGGGCGTGCTGGAGTGGCTCGCGGACATTGGCTTTAACGTGGAGTACGACGCCTGGGGCATCGAGGACGGCGAGATCATCGACTCCGTCGACCCGGCGATCCAGCTGCCCAACGACACCGATAGGCTCGGCCACCTGCGTCGCCTTATTGATGCGGGCCATCTGGAGCGACTGGTCATCACACAGGACGTGTTTCTGCGATTCCAACTCGTCTCGCTGGGCGGCAAGGGGTACGCACACATCCTCGACAACATTGTTCCCCGCATGAGGGGCCGTGACTTTACTGAGGCCGAGATCGACGCGCTGTTGGTGGGCAACCCCAGGCGCATCCTCACCTTTGCCTGAGTCAAAAAATTAGCCACAGCCTGTAATATTTCAACTGTGATGATCGTCCTAACACGGTTGCACCGTTAGAATTCGCCGATGAATAACCCATTTGGCAGGCTGCGCCTGCCGTTTGGGGCCGGTGTGGTGGGCAGCCTCACCCGGCCCGCCCCCGTGTTCGACCTGCTGCCCGCCGATCCCGGTCCCGAGGCCGCCGAGGCCGCACGCGCCCCGGCAATGGACGCGGCCGTGCGCTACGTCGTCGCCCTGCAAGAGCAGGCCGGGCTGGATCTCGTCTCGGACGGGGAGTGGCGGCGGCACGCATACACCAACGTCATAGCCGATATGTGCTCCGGCTTCGAGCCCGACCACCGGCCGGCAAAGTTCTTCGGCTCCGTCGTCACCGAGCCAATTACCGTGACCCATCCCGGCCTGTTAGCAGAAGAGGCCAAGTTCTTAGTTGCGGCCACGGACCGGGCAACGAAGGTCTGCGTGCCCGGCCCGTACATACTGGGCGTGCGCTTCTGGGACCCGGAGCTTTCGGTGGCGGCGTACCCCACGAGGGAGTCGTTCGTGGACGCCATGGTCCCGGTACTTAGAGCGGAGGTGCTGGCGCTGCGGGACGCGGGGGTCTCGGTCATCCAGGTCGACGAGCCCCAGCTCTGCACCTTGGTGGACCCCGACCAGGAGCCCTATTACGGGACGCGGGAGTACGACATCGGTCTGGCTGCGGCCAAGGTGAACGAGGTAGTAGGTGACTTGAGCGGCGCACGCACGGCCCTGCACCTGTGCCGCCTCAACTCCATCGACCGGTCCTGGGTGTTCGAGGGCGGCTACGGCCCCATCATGCACACGCTCTCAACGGTGGACGTGGACCAGTTCGTCATGGAGTTCTCCATCCCCGTGACTGGCAATGTCTCGGTGCTGCGGGGCCTGCCGGAGGACAAGCTCATCGGCCTGGGCTGCATCGATGTGCGAGGTGAAGCGATAGACACCGCAGCACAGGTTGTGACGAGGGTCGAGGAGGCGATCGAGCACGTCGACTGGCAGCGCATCAGCCTCAACCCAGACTGCGGCTTCGCCCCCGACTGGCGCCACATCGTGCCCCTGGACGACTGCTTCGGCAAGCTGAGCGCCGAGGCAGAGGCCGTGGAGATGCTGCGCCAAAAGTATGCCTGACGGCGCTCGCGCCGGATCAGGAGCCCAGGCAGGAGCCAAGGCGGACGCCCGGTTACGGGCTGCCTGCTTCGATTTCGACGGCGTGATCGTCGATTCAGAACCGCTGCACTACGAGTCCGAACGGGCGGCGCTCGCCGCCCGGGGCATCACCTTCGCGCTCTCTGACAAGACGCGATTCGTAGGCGGCACTGTGCGGGGGACGGTCGAGAGCATCTGCGCGCATTACGGCATCGGCGACGTAGACGGCTTTTACGACGAGCGGCAGGCCGCGTTCGAGGAGCTGGTCGAGACGAGTCTGCGACTCTTGCCCGGTGCGCAGGCCGCTCTTGGGCGCCTGAAACATTGGGGAATTCCCCTGGCGCTGGTCAGTTCCGGCGAACGCGACTACATCGAAACGGCGCTGGCACGGCACGGCCTCGAAGACATTTTCGAAATCACCGTCACTCAGCAGGACGTCGTCAATCACAAGCCCGACCCGGAACCCTATCGAGTGGCGGCCGAGCGACTCGGCGTGAGCCCGCAGCGTTGCATGGCGGTAGAAGACTCGCCCACGGGCGTCGCCGCGGCGACGGGCGCGGGGCTGTACTGCATCGCCGTTCCCAGCCCGGCCACTGCCGACGCCGACCTCTCAGCCGCCGACCTCTCGCTGCGCTCTCTGGACCAGTTGGACGCCGGGCTGATCTCCCGGCTCTTTCGCAAAACCCCGTAGCCGACGGACCGCCGCTAAGCTCCAATCGGGTCCACGTCCACCGTCCACTTGGGCGGCACGCCCGTCCGGTCGAGCAGCCATCGCGGGTCCCGACCCCGCAGCGTGACGCGCCACCGGTAGCGACCCTTCAGCCTGGGCGGGAACCCCGGCGTGGGCCCCATCACCCGCAGGCCCGCGACTCCACGCACGTCGCGTTCGTGCCGCAGCAGGTCTCCGTACCTCAGGGACTCGCGCTCGGCCGCGGCCTTGTTGGTATGGGAGTACTCCATCCTGATCAGCCGACTGAACGGGGGGTTGCCCATCTCGGAGCGGTACTCCAACTCTTCGTCGTAGAACGCCTGATAGTCTTGCGTCGCGGCCGCCCGGATAGCGTAGTTCTCCGGTACATAGGTCTGCACGATCACGCGGCCGGGCTCGGGGCCTCGTCCGGCACGGCCCGCCACCTGGGTGAGCAGCTGGAACGTGCGCTCGCCGGACCGGAAGTCGGGCACGCCCAGGCTCAGGTCCGCCAGGACGACGCCGACCAGTGTCACGTCTGGAAAGTGCAGGCCCTTGGCCACCACCTGCGTGCCTACGAGCACGGCCGGTCCCTCGCGGCGGAAAGCCGTCATCAGGCGTTCGACGTCCCCGGCCCGCTTCGCCGTGTCCCGGTCCCAGCGCAGCACTCTCACGTCCGGCAGTAGCTCCGCGACATCGGCTTCGACGGCCTGGGTGCCGATACCGAAAAGGCTGAGACGGTACTCCTTGCAGTCCGGACACACAGGCGGCACCCGCCGCCGGTTGCCGCAGTAGTGGCACACCAGTACGCCCTCGCCGCCTTCCTGTGATCGGGGCTTTGGGCGGCCGCCCGGCGCTTCTTTGTGCACGGTCATTGGCACGTCGCAGCGCTTGCAGCGGACGCCGTGGCCGCAGTTTCGACACATCATCTGGGACGATGCGCCCCGCCGATTGAGGAACAGGATCGACTTGCCGCCAGACTCGGCAACTCCTCTCAGCGCTTCGATTAACGGTCTGCTGAGGAAGTGCCGATGGCCCTCTCTTAGCTCGCGGCGCATGTCCACGACCTCCACCTTTGCGAGCTCTGCCGAGGCGACGACGCCGTCCGCGTCGGCCGTGACCCGCTCGGCCAGGTGAAGCGGGTTATGGCGGCCGCCCTCAGTCCCTTTGCCCAGTGATTGACTAAAGGTGACGACGTCTGGCGAGGCGCTTCCCATGAGGACGACGGCATCCACTATTGCCGCCAGTTGCACCGCGACGTCGCGGGCGTGGTACCGGGGGTCGGGTTCGTTTTGCTTGTAAGTCCACTCGTGTTCCTCGTCAATGACGATCAGCCCCAAATCGGGCTGCGGGGCGAACACGGCGGACCTCGACCCGACGACCACGCCGTACTCGCCGCGCTTGATCTTCCACCACTGGTCGTAACGTTCGCCCGGCGTGAGCCCGCTGTGCTGCACCGCGACGTCCCCAGGGAACCGACCGGCCATGCGCTCGATGGTCTGGTGGGTGAGGGCGATCTCGGGCACCATCACGATCGCCCTCTTGCCCGCCGCCAGGCAGGCCTCGACGGCGTCGAGGTAGACCTCGGTCTTGCCGCTGCCGGTAACGCCCTCCAGCAGGAATGTGCCGGTTCCGGGGTCCAGCAGCGCCCGGCCGACCTCGGCCGCGGCTCCGGCCTGTGCGTCGGTGAGCGAAACGGGTTCGCTCGGCGGAATGGTCATGCCCAGTAGCGGGTCCCGTGACAGCGCCCCTTCGACGACGGTTATCCATCCCCTGCGCCTCAGGCCGTCGACGGCGGAGACCCCGTACGACCGCCTGGCGTCCGCTAGCGTCATCTTGTCGCCGCCCACAGCCAGCACCGCCGCCAGTTCGGCCTGGCGGGGTGCGCGCGACAGTACGTCGCCCTGGCAGAACTCGGATTGGCCGAGAGGTGTAACCGCGAGATACTTGACCAGCTTAGGCCCGACGCTCGGGGTCTCCCGAGAGGGGGTCAACGCGATAAATCCCTTGCGCTCCAGCGCTCGCAGCGTGCGTTCGGCGGTCTCGCCCAGCGCCCGCAGGACGCGGGCCCTGGACACTGGCGCGTGTCGGCTGAGGTATCGCATCACCCGCACCTGAGTGTCGGAGAGGCCGTCGTCGCCGGGTCGGTCAGGTACAAGGTCCACCGTCATGCGGCCGCCGGTGCGGGCTCCGGGAGGGAGCATGGGGGCCGCGGCCTCGAAGAGTGAGCACATGTAGCGGTCCGATACCCAGTGTGCGAGTTCGAGCTGGGTCGGGCCGAGATGGGGCTCGGCGGCGGCTGCGGACAGGATGTCCCTGGTATGGGGGAAGCCGGGCTCGTCGCCCAGCGAAAACACCACGCCTTGCAGACGGCGAGAGCCGAACGGCACGCGCACCAGTTGGCCGGGCACGAGCGAGAGCGAATCAGGGACGGAGTAGCTGAAGGTGCGCTCGTGACCGGCGGGCGCGTCCACGGCGACCTCGGCGTAGTTCATCGCCACAGGATAAGACACGGCGCGGCATACGAGCGACGAACCACGACGACCGTGCTAAGCCAAAGCGATGAGGCGAAAGCCGAAGAAGCCCTGACGAGGGCGGCAGAGCCGCCCGGAGAGCTTTAGCGCTGCTCTTTAATGCGGGCGTGACGCCCGAAGCGGCCGCGCAGATAGTAGAGCTTGGAGCGCCTGACCTTGCCGCGGCGTGTCACCTTGACGGCCTCGACCGCAGGGGCGTGCAGGTGGAACGTGCGCTCGACGCCGATCTCTTGGGTCAACCGGCGGACCGTGAAGGTTTCGCTTGGGCCCCCGCCCCGGCGGCGGATGACCACGCCTTCGAAGTCCTGGGTACGAGTGCGAGAGCCCTCGACCACCCTGACGCTGACGCGGACACTGTCCCCGGGTCCGAACTCTTCGACCTTGGGGTTGGGCTCAATCTGTATAAGTTGCTGGGCCTCCATAGACACACCTTAAAAAGGCCGCACAGCGATACCGCAGTGAAGCCTGGGATTCAATAATGTTAACCGAGTCACCGGGGCTCGTCCAGCGCCAGCCGGTCATCTTCCGACAGGTCGGCCGACTGCAGCAGATCGGGCCGTCGGGCCGCCGTCCGTCTCAGGGCCTGCCGCCTACGCCACGCCGCGATGCGGGCGTGGTCGCCCGAAAGCAAGGTTTCTGGAACCGGCAGTCCCTGGAAACTGGCCGGCCGGGTGTATTGCGGAAATTGCAGCAGGCCGGAGGTGTGCGAGTCATCGTCCGTGGCACCGGCGCTGCCTACGACGCCGGGGACCAATCGAGATACAGCGTCTATGACTACCATTGCCGCCAGCTCGCCGCCGCTGAGCACGTAGTCGCCGATGCTGATCTCGTCCGTCGCCAGGTTTTTGCGAATGCGCTCGTCCACGCCCTCGTAGCGACCGCAGATGAGGGCGACGCGCCCGGCGCCCGCGAGGTCCTCCGCCGCAGATTGGTCAAATTTCCGGCCCTGTGGAGTAAGCAGGACGATCGGCGTCGTCTCGTCCAGCTCTCCTTGGCCGTTCAGTTCGTCGATGGCGGCGAACAGGGGCTCGGGTTTGAGCACCATGCCCGGCCCTCCGCCGAACGGGTAGTCATCAACCGTGCCGTGGCGATCGGTGGCGAAGCGGCGAAAATCGTGACACTCCACAGCAACCAGGCCATTAGATATCGCCCTGCCCACGACGCCTTCGGCAAGCGGGCCCTCGAACATGGCCGGGAACAGCGTCAGGACGTGGAACTTCACCTTTTCGAAAGGGTCCTCAGTGTGTCGCGTGGCCCGAGTGACCGGTGTGACCGGAACGGCTCTCCTGCCCCGGGGTATTGGCGTGCTCTGAGCCATGAGAGCCCCGACCCCGGGCGATGTCGATGGCGTGGCCGATGACCGGGCCGATGACTTCGAGAGCCTCGTGCACGCCGTTCGGACTGCCGGGCAGGTTTATCACCAAGCAGCCGGCGCGCATCCCCGCAACCGCCCGGCTGAGTATGGCCATGCGCGTCTTAGCAGCCGTTCCCACACGAACGGCTTCGGGGATGCCCGGGACTTCGTACTCGATCACCGAACGGGTGGCCTCCGGCGTGACGTCCCTGGGGCTGAGGCCCGTCCCGCCGGTGGTGAGGATTACGTCGACCTGCCCGCCGTCACACCAACTCATCAACTGATCGGCAATTTGTTCGTGTTCGTCCGGGACCAATTCGCGTGCTACTTCGGTGTAGCCGAGTTGTCCCATGAGCTCAGAAATCGCCGGGCCGGACGTGTCCTTTCGCTGACCCTTCGAGCCAGCGTCACTAATGGTGAGTATTGCCAATCGGCGGGCGCTGCGCGCCTGTAATTCGGACATTTGAGCTAATTAGTAAAGTCTTAAAAAGGTTTTAAACTTGTTCTAAAACTGCTTGTCTCGCCGGAACGGTTTTGCAAGACTTCCTTTCACAAGGGTGCCATGCCCTCCGCGGGGCGGCTATGGTGCCCGATGCATTTTAACATGGCAAATCCTAGAGGAACGCCGGTACGGTGGGATTGGCGAGCCACAAGATGGTGGGGTTGGCGAGCCAACCGCTCGTGAGCGCAATTCACATCCCTGTACTGGGTAGCGAGGTGGTCACGGCGCTGGCGGTGCGCCCCGACGGCTCGTACATCGACTGCACGGTCGGCGAGGGCGGGCATACGGCGATGCTGCTGGCGGCCCCTAGCCCCGCACTACGAGTGCTGGGCGTTGACCTCGACGAAACGGCGCTGGATAAGGCGCGGACGAGCCTGGCCGATTTCGGCGACGCGGTCAAGTTCGCCCACGGCAGCTACGTGGATATGAAGGCGCTGGCGCTAGAGGCCGGGATGGACGGAGCAGACGGAGTGCTGATGGATCTCGGTCTTTCCTCCCTCCAGTTGGAAATCGGCGAGCGCGGGTTCAGTTTCCGGGCCGAAGCCCTGCTCGATATGAGGTTCGACCGGAGCCAGGCACAAACGGCCTGGGACGTAGTGAACCGGGGCCAGGAGCGAACGTTGGCTGACTTGATATACCGGCTGGGTGAGGAGCCGAAGTCGCGAAGAATCGCATCGGCCATCGTTAAAGCGAGACCGATAGAAACGACGACGGAGTTGGCCGAAGTAGTGTCGAGGGCCACCGGAGGGAAGAGGGGCCGGATACACCCGGCGACCCGCACCTTCCAGGCCATAAGGATGGCGGTGAACGAAGAGCTGGAGAACATAGAGGCGGGCCTCAGGGAGGCTGTAGAGACGCTGAAGCCGGGCGGCCGGTTGGCTGTGATCTCTTATCACTCTCTAGAGGACCGACTGGTTAAGGGGTTTATGGGCCGGGAGAGCAGAGACTGCATCTGCCCCCCCGAAGTGCTCCGGTGTGAGTGCGAACACGAAGCCTCGCTGCGGCGAGTAGACAAGAAGGTGATAAAGCCTACCAGGCAGGAAATAGAGGCGAACCCTCGGGCACGCAGTGCGCGGCTCAGGGTTGCCGAACGATTAGGGACCTTGGCGGGGACCCTACACGAATAGAGCGCCATACGGCGCCACGGGGAGGAGCAGATGAACGAGCGAGGACTCATTACCGCGATCGACATTGGCACGACCAAGGTGTTCGCCCTGGTAGCCGCCGTCGACGCTTCGAAAGGGCCCAGGCCGAGAGTGCTCGCGCACGCCACTGTCCCCTGCCGGGGGCTGATGCGCGGTAACGTCGAGAACCTCGCCGAGACTACGGTGGCCGTGCGTGCCGCATTAGACCTCGTCGAGGCGGAGGTCGGAGTCAAGATCGAATCGGCATACATCGGTGTCACCGGCGCCCACGTCGCGTGCGAGAACCGCAGAGACCACCTCGACGGCGTCGGTTCGATCGGTGTCATCACTCCACAAGAGCTGGACGGCGACACTCCGATTCAGTATGGCGATGCGGGTCGGCAACTCATCCACGCCATGCCCATCTCCTACACCCTCGACGGCGAGGAGGGCATCCGCAACCCGGTCGGCATGCACAGCAGGTCGGTCGAGGTGGACACCCACGTAATAACGGCTGACCGGGGTCGGCTTCAGCTTCTTACGCAGGCCGTTAGGGACGCGGGCATCGCCGTGGACACCCTGGTCATGGAGCCGCTTGCCAGCGGTTTGGCGGCTCTCACGAATGATGAGAGAGACAGGGGCACGCTGCTCATCGACATCGGAGGCGGCACCAGCGACATCGTCGCGTTCAAGGGTGGGGCCGTTAGCTACACAGGCGTCGTGCCGATCGGCGGCTACCAGTTCACCAACGACATCGTTCTCACATACAACGTGGACCACGACTCGGCCGAGCGCGCCAAGATCGAGCACGGCCACACCGAGCCCGCCGCGGTGGACCCGGACCTGATGGTGAGCATGGCTCTAAGTGACCGTCCAGCGGACATTGGAGTCCCCGGCCGGGATCTCGCCCAGCTGCTGCGCGAACGCGCCGTCGAGCTGGCCCAACTAATACGCATAAAGCTGGAAGAGGCTGAGCCCGACGAGGTAGGTTCATCGAAAATCGTGCTGACCGGAGGCGCTTCCGAGCTACCGGGTATCGCCGACATCCTCCAGCGCTATCTCGGTCGGCGGGTTCGCCTGGGCGCACCCAACCACGCGTTTGCCGGCGCCGCGGGTCTGTCCGACCCCATGCACGCGACTGGACTGGGCATCCTCGCGTGGGCGGCGGCGCAGCCGGCCCCGGCCACGAACGGCAGTCGTCGTCACCCCGGCCACGGTGGGATAACCGACGGTCTGGCCGCCATAACGGCGGGACTGGGAAGACATGCTCGCAAACTGAGCCTGTCGCCCTGGATGAGCGCGGCCATGAGCGCCAAAATCAAATAGCCGTAACTAGCAACTCAACGCCGCCCGCTGTGGGCGACTCGCCAGCCCGAAAACAAGAACCGAAAAAACAGAGATTGAGAGGGGAACGCCAGATGGTCGTCACCAAGAGGGAACCGGACGGGATCACACGAATCAGGGTAGTTGGCGTGGGCGGAGGCGGGTCAAACGCCGTTTCCCGAATGTTCCGCGAGCGCATCACGGGCATTGAGTACGAGGTCGTCAACACCGACACGCAGGCGCTGCTGCGCTGCGACGTGCCCCTGAAAATATCCATCGGGGACGACCTGACGGCCGGTAAGGGCGTCGGCGGCGACCCCGAATTGGGCGCTCGGGCGGCCGAGGAGAGCCGAGACGAGATCTACGAGGCCGTTCGCGATGCGGACATGGTCTTCGTAGGAGCCGGCATGGGCGGCGGCACCGGCACCGGTGCTGCCCCGGTCATCGCCGAAATAGTCAAAGAGACTGGCGCTCTGACGGTGGGCGTCGTCACCCGCCCGTTCGCCTTCGAAGGCATCCGCCGGGCCAAGCAGGCCGACGAGGGGATCAAGAAGCTGGGCGAGGTCGTCGATACCCTGCTGGTAATCCCCAACGAGCGCCTGCACGTCATCTGCGAAGACGAGGTGACGGCCCAGAACGCGTTCCGCATCGCCGACGATGTGCTGAGGCTCGCGGTCCAATCGATAGCCGAACTGGTCACCGTACCGGGCGACATCAACCTGGACTTCGCCGATATCCAGACGATCATGAGGGACGCAGGGCCCGCGTGGCTGTCCATAGGCTTCGGCCGGGGCGAGGACCGGGCGAAGGACGCGGCCCAGCAGGCCATCTCAAACCCGTTGCTCGACGTGACCATAGACGGCGCGTCCGGGGTACTGTTCAACATAACCGGCGGCAGCGACCTAAAGCTCTCGGAGCTACATGAAGCCGCAGAGGTTATCCAGCGGGTCGTCGACCCGGATGCCAACATCATCTTCGGCATGGCAACCGACCTGAAGATGGAGAACGAGATCAAGCTCACGGTAGTGGCGACCGGGTTCCCCACTCCGGAGTCGGACGTCGGAGGCGACGACCGGGTCAACCAGATACTGCGGGACGCGCTGACCGGCGAGAGCACGGACATCGATATCCCGCCGTTCCTGCGGCGCCTGACACGGGCCCACGCGGCCTCTTCCCATTCGCCGCAATCTAGGGCGCCCCAGTCCGGCGTAACCGTCTAGCTTAAAAGACCCCCGGAGGGGCTGAGAGGGCCGGTCTCCAATCGGAGACCGGCCCTCTTTTTATTGCCAACTACGAGGCGACCAGATTGGCTCGCATGACCTGCTTGAGCCGCGCCACTAGCTGCTCGACGGTCCATCCGCGCTCGACGACGAGGTACTCGTAAATGTGCACCGAGGCCAGGGCCCAGGCGAGGTCCGTCGCTTCGTCCACGCTCCAGTCCTCGTCCAGAAAGCCCTCTTCGCTTAGCCGTTCCATTACCTGGCGGATGTTCCCCCTGCGAAAGGCCATGCGGTCCTGCCAGGCGGCTTCCGCGGCCTCGTCTGACCTACGAGCGGAGTAGGCGACACTCGCCACGTCGTAGATTTGCGGCTCGATGGCTCCGTAGGCATCGATTCCCGCGTCCAGGGCCTCCAGGGCCGTCTTCGTTTGCCGTCCCGGTCTGAGGGCTTGAGGCACCCCGATCATTTCGTCGTTGTACCGCACCGTGGCCACGAGCAGCTCCGCCTTCGAGACGAAGTGCAGGTACAGCGCCTGTCGGGAAATGCCCGCCTCGCGCGCCACCTCTTCCAGGCCCACCCCGTGATAGCCGCGCTCCACCAGCAACTTGCGGGCGGACTGGAGGATTCTCAGCTTGGTTTCCTGACGCTTAGTTTTTTTGCCGTCACTTGACATAGTGTCAACTGCCCTTTAATTTACTTTACACTCTGTAAAGTTTATGGGCTCGGTGGCGGTGGCACAAGGCCTGAGACGGAGTCAAATAGCTAGAGAGGGATTTAACGAGATGCTCAAAAAATACTGGCAACCAACGACCCCGTAAAACTTTTGGCCGCCTGCGGCCTCCTCGCTCCCGTCGTGTTTGCCATCATTCTGACGATCGGCGGGTTTGTCTATGAGGCCTACAGCCACTCGTCGCAGACCATCAGTGAGCTCGGCGCCGTCGGGGCCGGGTAACCCGCGATACAGAACACCAATTTCTTGGTAGTCGGCGTCCTCCTCGTTGCGTTCGCCTACGGCCTGCATCTCTCGCTGGCTCGGGACCGGGCCTTTGCCGGGGCCAGGTGGACGATGCTGGCACCGGCGCTGGTCGCCGTGTTCGGCCTTTCGTCCGGGGTCGCCAACGGCCTGCTTCCCTGCGACCCCGGCTGTGAGTTCGAGTCCGCTACCGGCACCATGCACAACCTGACCGGCCTGACCGGCTTCATCGCCGGGACCGCCGCCATGTTCTTGTTCGCCAGGGTGCTCAGGGGTGACTCCCGGTGACACCGACTACACCGGTTTTCGCTAGCCATCGCCGTCGTGGCGCTGCTGAGCCTGGTCGCCTGGATCGCCGTGGGCAAGATCGCCGATGTGAGCAGCATCGACGGTGCGCTGCAGCGACTCTTCGTGGGGGTGTGGTTCACCTGGATCGTGGTGATGGCCGTCTGGGTTCTGCGCCCCTCCAGCCGGCCCATTCCGTTCGGCCGAGTCCCATCCAATGGCGGCCAGCCCGATGGCGGCCCATTCAGCCCGCCGCAGGCCGTCCGATGAGCGAACAGCGATTCATCAAAATCAGCGGATTCCTGCTGGTCGGCGTCGGGGTGGTGCTGGCTGCGGGCTGGCTCATCGCCCCCAACCCGCCCACTGCGCCCGATCAGAGCCTGCAGTTTTCCCTCGAGGCCGCAAGTACTCGCTGGCGCATCGGAGCGACCCTGATACTGGTTGCAACCGCTCTGGAATTGACCGCGTCGGTCGGCCTGTTCATGTGGCTCGTGCACCGTGGCAAGGGTTGGATCGGCCTGGCCGGATTGCTTTTCACTGTCCTGGCAGGGGCGCTGTTTTTGCCGGTTTTCGGCGTCTTCTTGATCGTTCTGCCCATCGTCGGCGACCTGATTAAGGGTGGACAGGCCGACGCCCTGAACGTGATAGACGCCTACTACCAGGAGCCGACGTCGCTTCTGCCCGTCCTCGGTGGGGCGCTCTTCCAGCTCAGGTCGATCGTCTTCGGCTACGCCGTCTGGACGTCGCCCGTGGGCCGCGCCCGACGCTGGAGCGGGGCCCTGCTGGCGCTGGGTGGCGCGGCGATGATTCCGGCTTTTTTCGACGTGGCCATAATGCAGGTCGTAGGTCCGTTGGTACTCGCGGGCGGTATCGCGTGGGTGGGGCTGGTCATCACGCGTCCCCGGGGTCTGGCCGGCTCCGCACGACCGTCGTAGCCATCCCGTCGACGCCCCGCCGGACGGTCTTCGGAATGATTCTAGCCTTTTTCCGAACTCGTAAAAAACTTCGTTGACAGGCCCAATATCTAGTGGTACCTTTGGCCCCCCACACGATACATTGTGTGCCGAGGCCCATTAATTGCTCTGCCCACACTGCAGCCACGACAACTCAAAGGTGATCGACTCGCGGGATTCCGGAGACGGAATCAGGCGGCGCCGGGAGTGCCTGTCGTGCGAGAAGCGCTACACCACCATGGAGCGGGCGCAGACCCGGACGCTGATGGTGGTAAAGCAGGACGGGCGGCGAGAAGAATTCAGTCGCGACAAATTACTCGCAAGTTTGACGAAGGCCTGCGCCAAGAGACCGTTACCCGTCGGTACAGTCACCAAAGCGGCAGACGAGATCGAGGCCGCCCTGGCCGAGTCGGGCAAGGCGGAGATAGCTTCCAAGGGAGTCGGCGAACTGGTCATGGGGCGACTAAAGGGTATGGACAGGGTCGCCTATATCCGTTACGCCAGCGTGTACCGGGACTTCAAAGACATCGAGACATTCAAAGAAGAGGTGGACGCGCTGCTGGAGCCGGCGGCCCCGAGGCCGGATCCGAGCCCACAGCTCTCGTTCCTGGAAGACGAGCCGCCGGTTCTGCCCATCCGCCGGCGCAGAGGCCGCCCTCGCAAGGTGCAGCCGTCGCGCTGAGGCCGTCCGCGGCGGCAAGCATCCCGAAGTCCGGGTGTTTGCCCACCGAGACGACTAGAATATACGTTCGCAATTGGTTAGATTAACAACCGCACACGGCTAGCAACAGGGGTCACCGGCCCGCTGCATTCAAGTAGCGACGAGGCGGCCGGGGCGCCAGGACAATGGAAGGCAAGGGGATCGAGAATGACGAACACGAACGGGACGAACGGGGCATCTGCGAAGGGTGATGGAAGGAACGTTGATGAGGTAATTAAGGCGCTGGGAGACCTCGGCGTGTCCGAGGACAAGATCGCCGAGGTCGTCGAGGGCGCGGGCCTGGCCCAGGGAGAGGCGGCCAAAACACCGGGGAGTCCGACGGCGCTAGCAACCTCAACGGCGGCAACTGGGACCGACGAGGTGGACGCGCTGCTCACCGAGAACGCCAGGGTGGTGCTGAAGAAGCGCTACCTGCGCAAGAACGCCGAAGGCGAGACTATCGAGACGCCAGCCGGAATGCTGCGCCGGGTCGCCCGGGCCATCGCCGAGCCCGAGCTACTGCACGGCACCGAAGCCGACCGACATGCGACTGAAGACGACTTCTACTCCATCATGTCCACCCTCGAGTTCGTCCCCAACTCCCCTACCCTGATGAACGCCGGCACCGGCGCGGGCACGCTGTCGGCCTGTTTCGTGATGGGTTTGGACGACAGCATGGAGGGCATTATGACCACCGCCAAAGAGGCGGCCATGGTGCAGAAGTTCGGTGGCGGCACCGGCTTCGCCCTCTCACCCATACGGCCCAAGGACTCAAGCATCTCCACCACTCATGGCAAGGCATGTGGGCCGATAGCCGTGCTGCGGCACCTGTCGTCTGTTTCCACCCTCGTAACACAAGGGGGTAAACGCGACGGGGCCAACATGGCGGTCATGGACGTACACCACCCGGACATCCTCGAATTCATCACGTGCAAGACCGAAGAGGGCACGATCCACAACTTCAACATCTCGGTGGGAGCGTCCGACGAGTTCATGAGGGCCGTGCGCGACGGCACCGACTTTGAGCTGCGCCAGCCCGCCACCGGCGCGGTCGTCGGCAGCCTGGACGCGAGGACGGTGTTCAGCAAGATAATCGCCGGAGCCTGGCGCAACGGCGAGCCGGGCATGATCTTCCTCGACGCGGTCAACCGCGATAATCCAACTCCCCACCTGGGTCGCATGACCGCCACCAATCCCTGTGGCGAGCAGCCGCTGCTGCCGTACGAGTCGTGCAACCTGGGCTCGATCAACCTCTCGCTGCTGGTCAAGACGGTCGACGGCGAGCCGACAGTCGACTACGACCGGCTGCGCGAGATCACCCGAATCTCTACGAGATTCCTCGACAACGTCATCGACGCCAACGACTACTCGGTCACCAAGATCGAAGACATGACCAGGGCCACTCGAAAGACCGGCCTGGGCATCATGGGCTTCGCAGACATGCTCATGGCCATGCGCATCCCCTACGACTCACCCGAGGGCGTGGAGTTGGGGCGGGACATTATGAGGTTCGTGCGGGAAGAATCGGACGCCATGTCGGAGGAGCTGGCGGGAGTGCGGGGAAGCTTCCCCGAGTGGGAAAAGAGCAGGTACGGGCCCGCGGGCGAGAACCGGCCCATGCGCAACGCCTGCCGCCTGACCGTGGCTCCCACCGGCACGATTTCCATGATCGGGGGCTGCTCGTCGGGCTGCGAGCCCGCGTTCGCGCTCAGCTTCCACAAGCACAACATCCTGGGCGGCGAGAGCCTCCTTTACGTCGACCGCACGTTCGAGCAGTCGGCCAAAGACGGCGGCTTCTACTCTGAAGAACTCATGGGGTATCTGGCCGACGGCGGCTCCATCCAGGGCCGCGACGACGTGCCGGACTGGGCCAAGCGGACTTTCGTCACAGCGTCAGAAATTTCTCCGGAGTTCCACGTCCGTATGCAAGGCGCGTTCCAGGACAGCGTCGATTCGGGGATATCCAAGACGATCAACTTCCCTAACTCAGCCACGGAGGAGGACGTCCGGACCGCGTACCTGCTGGCCTGGGAACTGGAGTGCAAAGGAATTACCGTCTACCGCAACGGCAGCCGGGAAATGGAGGTGCTCACGGCCGGCACCGAGGACTCAAAGCAACGCGACGCTGAGACTTCGACGCCCATGACCCCGAGACGCCGACCCTCCGTAATGAGGGGCGTCACCGAGCGCGTAAAAACCGGCCAGGGCAACATCTACATAACCGTCAATTTCGATGACACGGGCAAGCCGTTCGAGCTATTCACGACTCTGGGTAAAGCCGGTTCCATAGAGTCGGCCCAGTTGGAGGCCGTTTCCAGGCTCATCTCTCTTGCGCTGCGGTCTGGAATCGAGCCGGACGAGATCGTCGATCACCTGCGCGGCATAACGTCCGACCCGGTTTGGGACGGTGGGCGCCTGGTACGGTCGGCCCCGGACGCGGTGGCGTTCGTGCTGCACCAGCACACCTTCGATGGAGCAGAGATGGCGATGAGGGACATCGCGTCAGGCTCCGCCGCCGGTGCAGCTTCCAGCGTGCAGCTGGGCATGATCCCCCCAGAGGCCGGGGCAGCGCCGGTCCCGGCGGCAGCACCGGCCCCCGGCGCGTCCACACCGGAAGACGGACCGGTGCTGCTGGGCACGCTCAGCACGGTCACCTGCCCTGAATGCTCAGGATTCCTGGTGTTCCAAGAGGGTTGCCAGCGCTGCCCGGACTGCGGCTACAACAAGTGCGAATAACGGGCCCACGGGCCTGACGGCGACAACCACGCGGGGGATATAATCAGGTAGATGAATCCCCCGCCCGTAATCGCAATTACGATGGGCGATCCGGCCGGTATCGGGCCCGAGGTCACCGCCAAGTCCCTTACCCACCCCGAATTGCCGCAGGCGCGGTACGTCGTGGTCGGCGACGGGGCGTCGATGCGTAACGCACTGGACGCCATCGGTTCCTCTGCGCCCGTCAATGTGACCTCGCGTTTCGAAGACATCAGTTTTTCCAGCGGCGCCATCGCCGTGCTGGAACCCGAGGGCACAGACATTTCCGGGGTGCAAATCGGAAAAGTCTCGGCAGCGGCGGGGAAGGCGTCCATCGAGTGGGTACTGGCCGCCGCTGACCTGGTCGGCTCCGGTCGGGCCGCCGCCATCGTCACGGGCCCGATTCACAAAGAGGCGTGCAGGCAGGCCGGGTACGAGGCCATCGGCCACATGGAGATCCTCCAGCGCCACGCCAACGCCCCCCTGGTCGCGACCATGCTGGTAGCGGAGCAGCTGAGGGTCGTACACATGACGACCCACCGGTCGCTGGCTCGGGCCGTGGAGTTCTGCACTCGGGAGAACATCCTGGCCAAGCTGCGGTTGACGGACGAACACTTTCGAAAATGGGGATTTGAAAATCCCAGAATCGGGGTGGCCGCTCTCAACCCGCACGGTAGCGACGGGGGTCTGATCGGCGACGACGAAGAGATGCGCATATCCCCGGCCGTCGCGGATGCTAGGGCCGAGGGCATAGACGCCATCGGGCCCGTGCCGGCGGACACCGTGTTCAACCAGGCCATAGCGGGCCGTTACGACGCGGTGCTGGCCATGTACCACGACCAGGGACACATAGCGATCAAGGTGTTCAACTGGGCCAAGTCCATCAGCGTTAATCTTGGACTGCCGTTCATCAGGACGTCGGTCGACCACGGGACCGCCTTTGACATAGCGGGACAGGGCATCGCCGACCCGGAGAACATGCTGGAGGCGATCAAGGTATCGGTAAGCCTGGCCGGAGGCGGGGTGCTCCCCCGTCTCCGGCCAAGCTAACCGTTGCCCACTGAACACGGTAGCGAAGCGATCCAAAGTCAGGCGATGAGCGCTTGCGCGAAGAGCAAATAGAGCGAAGCGGAGGGAAAGTGCAGATAGCTTTTGTCGGTGGCGGCGTGATGGCCGAGGTGATCATCGAAGGGATCGTTTCGGCGGGACTCGCCGCGCCTACCGACATATCGGTTGGCGAGCCCGTCGCGGCCCGCAGAGACGAGTTGGCCGGGGCGCACGGCGTCAACGTGTTCCCAGACAATGCAGAAGCCGTCGCAGGGGCGGAGCTGGTCGTGCTGTCGGTGAAGCCGCAGGCACTCGGTGCGGTGCTGCCCGGCCTGGGCGCGGCCCTGGCCCCGGATCAGGCCCTCGCGTCCATAGTCGCCGGCGCGACCATTCGCACCATAGCTGACGGAACCGGCCACCACGCCGTTATAAGGATCATGCCCAACACCCCGGCGCAGATCGGCGCAGGCATCTCGGCCTGGACGGCGTCGCCCGCCGTCACAGATTCGCAGAAAGCCGCCGCCCGATCGGTGGTCGGAACGCTGGGTGAGCAGGTTTACGTGGCAAACGAGGACCTCATCGACATGGCCACGGCGCTGAGCGCCAGCGGCCCGGCGTACGTGTTCGCGTTCGTAGAGGCGCTCATCGATGCGGGCGTAAACATCGGCATGTCGCGCGAGCTGGCCTCGCGGCTAGCCACCGAGACGGTGCTGGGCAGCGCCCGCATGGTGAAAGAGACGGGCACCCATCCGGCCGAGCTGCGAAACATGGTCACATCGCCAGCGGGAACGACCGCCGCGGCGCTGGTGGCGCTGGAGGCCGGCGGCTTCAGGCCCGCGGTCATCGAGGCCGTGGCGGCCGCGTACAGGCGCTCAAAAGAGCTGGGCAAAGGCAAGTAAGAATCCGGCCCCGCTGAGAGCGGGCCTGACAAGATCGGAGTGCTTTGGAGTATTTAGTAAGTTTCGTGGGAACCCTCACGACGATCCTCTCCGTCGCGATCGTCGGTAGGACCCTGCTGTCCTGGGTGAACCTTGGTAACGACCATCCGATCGTAGTGATCGTCGTTCAGATCACCGAGCCCATACTCGGCCCCATCCGCAGGCTGCTGCCAAACACGGGCAACATGGACTTCTCACCGATAGTGGCGATAGTCGCGCTTTTGCTCATTCGGTATGTCATCGGCAAGATAGCCGGCTAACCCGCCGCCAGCCGCGCGATTGCGGCCGCCCGGTCGAGACCGACGACTTCGACCACCTTGTCCCTCGACTTCGTCCCTTTAATAACCTGAACGTCCCGTTTGGATATGCCCAGGCGTTCGGCGATAAGCGACTCAACGGCCGCGTTGGCCTTACCCGCTTCCGGTGCCTCCGTGACCATGACCCGGACCCGACCGTCGGGCCCAATCTGAACGTCCCTTCGCCCCGCCTTCGGGCGGACACGCACGTCCAGCGTCGCAGACGGCCGGTCGCTCACCGGTTTCCCGGTGCCGGTCTCAGCGTGACCTCCCCCGCCACGACCGTCGTAATTTGCCCGTCTGCCTCGATGAGCAGGTTGCCGTCCCCGTCGACGCCCGTCGCCCTCCCCGACACCATCCGACCGCCCCAACTAACGTCGACGTCGCGACCGATTGTGTCCAGGCGTTCGGCCCAGCGCACCGACAGGTCGGTTCCCGAGCGTATCGCGGCGTAGTACTCGTCCAGCCGGGTCAGCACATCGATCAGCACGTCGGTCCGGTCGAGGTCGGCCCCTGACTCTCGGGCGCCAGACTCTTGAGCAAGAGAGGTAGCGATGGCGCGTATTTCCGGGTGCTCGTCCGGTCGCAGATTCACGTTCAGGCCCACGCCGATAACCGCGTACTGAAGTCCGCCGGCGGGAGAAGTGACGCTCTCGACGAGGATGCCGGAGAGCTTCCTGCCCGCAACCAGCACGTCGTTCGGCCACTTGATAACGGCCTCTTTGTTCGTAAGTGCCAGCGCGGCGTCTTTCACCGCCATGGTCGCCGCCATGTTGACCATGCGCAGCTGATCAGCGGCGGGACGAAGCAGCACCGAAAACGTCAGGTCCAGGCCAGGCGTCGATACCCAGGTGCGCTCGAAGCGGCCTCTGCCTTTCGTCTGCCGCTCGGCGATGACGACGAGCCCTTCGGCCGCGCCGCTCTCCGCCATGCTGCGGGCTTCGTCCATGGTTGAGCCCAATTCCTGTTCGTAGCTGATGCGGCTTCCGACGACGCCGGACCGCAGCGCCGCCAATCGCGAGAGATCCAGGCCTGAAATTTCGTCACTCATGATCCCCCCTCCACTCATCTGGGGAGAACCTACGTCGGTTAACCTTTGGCCGCAAGTGGGCCAATTTGCCCATGTAACAGGAGTGTCGTTGCTTTTTGTCGTTTTGGCTGCCGGGCTCTTCGGCGGCCTGGTTTCCGGTGTTGCGGGCCTGGGCGCGGGCATAGCCGCGCTGCCGATCCTTCTCTACGGCCCCGAACTGGTCGGGCTGGACCCGTTGTCGGTCAAAGAGGTCACCAGCCTGACCGTCGTTCAGAGCCTGTTCAGCGGGATCGTCAATCTCGCTCGGCATCGCACGGCGGGCTATGTGCACAGGCCGCTGGTGATATGGGTCGGAATCCCTGCTGGAATCGCGGCTTTAACCGGGGCGCTCGTGTCGAGAGTGCTCCCGGACGTGGCCCTGCTCGCGACCATGGCGACGATGACCCTGGCCGCCTCGGCGATCATGCTCTTCCCCGGCCTGCTCAGCGGCCCCGGCAAGTCCGCGCCAAACCCGGAGTGGCAGTCTGGCACTCGCTCCCCCCGTTACCACAAGGGCTGGGCGACCTCTCTGGGTGTCATCGTCGGCGGTGCGGGCGGCATATCGGGACTGCCGGGTGCGTTCCTGCTGGTGCCGCTGATGATATTCAAGCTGGGCATTCCGACGAGGATCGCCATCGGCAGCAATCTGGGCATCATGCTTTTCGCATCCGGTGCGGCGCTGGCAGGCAAGCTGGGTGGCGAACTTGTGCCGCTCTACCCCGCCCTGGTGGTAGCCGGTAGCGCGATGGCCGCCGCCCCTATCGGCTTCGAGATAAACAAACGCCTGTCGCCAAAGCATCTGCGGGCCATACTGGGGGCGCTGGTGGCCGCCACGGCCGTGCGGGTGCTGGTGGACGTGTTCGTCTAAGGCGTCAGACGTGACTCGTGTTCGGACGCGGATCAGGGCCCGGGTTCGGAAAACACCTCGGGGTTGGCGCAGAACGGCACCGGCTCGCCCTTTAGTGCCGCGGCGATGCTGCGGGCGGCCGCCATCCCCATCTCTTTGAACGTGGCCGCACTGGCGCTGCCGATGTGGGGTGTGATGACGACGTTGTCCATCGTCACCAGCGGGTGATCGGCCGCAATGGGCTCCGGGTCGGTGACGTCGAGCCCTGCGCCCGCGATCAGCCCGGCCCGCAACGCGTCGGTGAGCGCGACGGTGTCCACCGTCGGACCGCGGGAGGTGTTGATGAGAAAGGCCGTCGGCTTCATGAGCGCGATCTCCCGCGCGCCGATGATGGGTCTCGTCTCCTCGCCCAGCGGCACGTGCACGGTGACGTAGTCGGACTGGGCCAGCAGCTCGTCCAGTTCGGCGTAGTCGAGCCCGTACATCAGCTCCTCTTCCGGCTTGCGGGTGCGGGAGTGGTAGAGGACGCGCATCTCGAAGCCGATGGCCCGCTTGGCGACTTTTTCGCCTATACCACCGAGGCCGAGAATTCCGAGCGTCTTGCCATACACGTCGGTACCGAGGTACGGGACTTGATCGAAAGCTGTCCAATGCCCCTCGCGGATGCGCCTGTCGCCGAACGCGACCTTGCGAGCGACGGCGAGCAGCAGCGCGAACGTCATGTCGGCCGTGGACTCTGCGTTCAGGCCCGGCGTGTTCGCGACCGCAATGCCCCGGAGTGTCGCCGCCGGGATGTCGATGCCGTCCATTCCCGCCGCCCGCACGGAGACGATTTTCAGGCTGCCCTTGCCGGCCTCCAGCACGGCCTCGGTGACGGCATCGTCGGCCTCGATCATGAGGGCGGCGCAGTCGGCGGCCCGTTCGATCATTACCGATGAGGGGGGCGGCGTCGTCTCCGGCCAGACTTCGACATCGAAGGCTTGCTCCAGCAGGGCGATGGCCTCGGGAACACGGGCCCGAGTAGCAAAAACTCTCCGCCTGGCTCCTGGGCTCTTCGCTTTAGCGCTCATCGCTTTTACCTCTCTTAACCGGTTTTAAAATCATTGTCCTTTAGAACCCCATCGCGACGCCGTCGCGCCTGGGGTCGGCTCCGCCCCATAAGACGCCCGACTCCGGGTCACGGGCGATGGCCTGAGCGCCGCCCACGTTCATCGACCAGGACTCGACGAGGTCGACCTCGTGGCCCCGCTGCTCAAGTTCGGTGCGCAGCGAATCAGGGTACCGGTCCTCCATCTCCACGCGGGTGCCCTCGTAAACCCGGAACCGGGGCGCTTCAATGGCCTGTTGCACCGTCATGCCGTGGTCCAGCACGTTGACCAGCATCTGGGGCGTCGTCTGCAAAATCCCCCAGCTACCGGGGGTGCCCATGCTCAGCCAAAAACGATTGTCCCGGAACGTGTGGGTAGGGGCCACCACGAAGTCCACCTTTTTACCGGGGCCGATGCGGTTGGGGCTGCCCTCCTGAAGGTCGAACCAGTAGGCCATGTTGTTGGGGAAAATGCCGGTGTCCCCCATCGCCACCGCGGCCCCGAAGCCTCCTCCCAATGTTTGCGTAACAGAAACCACGTTGCCGTCCGCATCGGCGATGGCGAAGTGCGTCGTCATGCCGCCATCTATGCGTTGAGCAAGCCCCGAAGAGATGGCTCCGGGCGGCACCTGGTCCGAGTAGTGCTCGCCCTCGACAACTGCGGCCTTCGCCATGTCTATGGCCGCGACTCGCTCCGCCGCGTAGGCGTCAGACAGCAGCTGGTCCAAGGGCGCCCTGACGGTCTCTGGATCACCTGCGATGGGGATGCGGTCGGCCACCGCGAGTTTGACCGCCTCGATGAAGCGGTGGACCGCGTCCGGGTGATGCGGTGAGGTGGCCGTGAGATCAAATTGTTCCATCAGCTTCATTGTCTGGAGGATTTGAAACCCGGTCGAATTTGGCGGGTTGGTGAGTATGGAAAATCCCCGGTAGTCGATCCGCACCGGATCCAGCCACTCGGCCTCATAGTCGGCGAGGTCTTCGGGCGTCATCAGGCCACCCAGTTCCTGGTTGCCCATTACGAAGCGTTTCGCCAGATCGCCCTTGTAGAACTCGGCCACGCCGCCTTCAGCGATGCGGCGAAGGCTGGCGGCGAGCTGGGGGAACCGCAGCAGCGCGCCCGGCCCGGGCGATGCCCCGTCGCGCAGGACGATGCCCGCCGTCTCCGGGTGGAGCATTAGCCGGGGGACGGCTTTTGTGATCTGGCGGTAGTTGTTGAACGTGACCGGCGTGCCCGCTTGTGCGTATCCGATGGCCGGGCCGAACAGGGCAGCTGGCTCGAGCGCCCCGTACTCTCGCTGCATCGTCAACCACCCCGCCACGTTGCCCGGTACCAGCGACGAGCGGACCCCGATGTCCTTGCTTTCCTGCGTGAACTCGTCCGGAGTGGCCGCAAGGAGGGCACGGCCCGAAAAATCCAGCGCCCGAACCCGGTCTTCGGCGGCAACGTACACGAGCGCTACACCGATGCCGCCGATGCCCGACATATACGGCTCCACGACCCCGAGGGTCGAGCCCACCGCGACGGCCGCATCGAACGCGTTGCCGCCGTCCCTGAGCACGCCGACCCCTGCGAGGGTTGCCAATGGGTGCGCCGAGGCGACCATGCCGGATGCGCCCATAACGACGGGCCGCGACGGAGTCGGATGAGCGTAAGGGTCGTGCATGTTAACGGGCTAGACCGGCGGCGGCGGCGGCGGCGGTGTGCCCTTCTCGACACCGAAGCCCGGCGGGACCCGAACCGCGTAGGTACCGGCGATCTTGTCGTGCCAGCCCTGCTTGCGCGGATCGAAGAGCACCCAGATGAACCCGAGAAGGAAAAAGAGGCTGGACACCCATTTCCCGACAATCTCCCTCAATGCGGCCCGGCCGAGATCGGGTATCTCGCCGTTGGCATCGACGACTCGAATGCCAACAACCATCTTCCCCAGCGTCTGCCCCTTGAGCCCGATTATCAGCCATAGATAAAGGAACCCCCCGATGCCGAAGAACGACTGGGCGACAAGAAAAATGGGCAGGTCGATAAGCGTGGCCAGCAGTCTTGGAAAGAAACCAGCGTACTACCAGTCCGTTATTGGCGCGGGCCGCCGGGGAAATGGTGAGCCGTCAGACCTCATCGAGTGCCTCCAAATTATTCGGTCGTAGCGCTGGCAATACTAGGGCATATCGGCCCCGATCGGCGATGGGGGGCGACAAGTGGGGCGACAGGGAGTTTTTTGGTGCCGAAACCCTTGACGGTGCGGCCCGCGCGTCTTTATAGTTGAACATCGGGCCCCGCCTATGCGGGGCTTCGCCGTCTTGCGGTTTCAGAGCCAACGGTTCGCCGGTAGTGCTCCCGCAAGGAGAGGTTGCACCTTAACAACTGGATAGTGGAAGGAAATGTCAGTTTTGTAGAGTTTGATCCTGGCTCAGGACGAACGCTGGCGGTGCGCTTAATGCATGCAAGTCGAACGAACCCATCCGCTTCGGCGGGGACGGAGAGTGGCAGACGGCTGAGTAACACGTAAGCGACCTACCCTGGAGCGGGGGACAAGCCGGAGAAATCCGGTCTAATACCCCGTACGCTCCTTTGGTTACGGCCATTGGAGGAAAGGCTTCGGCCGCTCCTGGACGGGCTTGCGGCTTATCAGATAGTTGGTGGGGTAACGGCCTACCAAGTCAGAGACGAGTACCCGGTGTGAGAGCACGGACGGGCAGAGGGGGACTGAGACACGGCCCCCACTCCTACGGGAGGCAGCAGCAGGGAATCTTGCGCAATGGGCGAAAGCCTGACGCAGCGACACCGCGTGAAGGAAGAATGCCTTCGGGTTGTAAACTTCTTTTATCAGGGAAGAGAATGGACTGTACCTGATGAATAAGCCCCGGCTAACTACGTGCCAGCAGCCGCGGTAATACGTAGGGGGCGAGCGTTGTCCGGATTTATTGGGCGTAAAGGGCGAGTAGGCGGCACGTCAAGTCCCATGTGAAATCTCCCGGCTTAACCGGGAGCGGTCATGGGAAACTGTCGAGCTTGAGGACAGCAGAGGAGAGCGGAATTCCCGGAGTAGTGGTGAAATGCGTAGATACCGGGAGGAACACCAGTGGCGAAAGCGGCTCTCTGGGCTGCCCCTGACGCTGAGGCGCGAAAGCATGGGGAGCAAACCGGATTAGATACCCGGGTAGTCCATGCCCTAAACGATGAATACTAGGCCTGGGGGGTATCGACCCCCTCCGGGTCGAAGCTAACGCGATAAGTATTCCGCCTGGGGAGTACGGCCGCAAGGCTAAAACTCAAAGGAATTGACGGGGGCCCGCACAAGCAGCGGAGCGTGTGGTTTAATTCGATGCTAAGCGAAGAACCTTACCAGGGCTTGACATGCGCTGGACCGCCTGAGAAATCAGGCTTTCCTTTCGAGGACCATTGCACAGATGTTGCATGGCCGTCGTCAGCTCGTGCCGTGAGGTGTTGGGTTAAGTCCCGCAACGAGCGCAACCCCTGTCGTTAGTTGCCTTTTCTAGCGAGACAGCCCCTGACAAGGGGGAGGAAGGTGGGGATGACGTCAGGTCAGCACGGCTCTTACGCCCTGGGCTACACACACGCTACAATGACCGGTACAGAGGGTTGCGAAGAAGCGATTCGGAGCTAATCCCACAAAGCCGGTCTCAGTTGGGATTGCAGGCTGAAACTCGCCTGCATGAACCTGGAGTTGCTAGTAAACGCAGGTCAGCACACTGCGTTGAATACGTTCCCGGGCCTTGTACACACCGCCCGTCACGTCATGGAAGTCGGTAACACTTGAAGTCGCTGGGCCAACCCTTCGGGGAGGCAGGCGCCGAGGGTGGGATTGGTAACTGGGACGAAGTCGTAACAAGGTAGCTGTAGCGGAAGCTGCGGCTGGATCACCTCCTTTCTAGGGAGTTAGGTAATGCTTTAGTTCGCTCTCACGATCGTCTAAAGCTAAACCAGGTCGTTCGGTGGGTGAGCCGCCAAGATGCGAACGGATTGAGTATGACCTCGCTAAGACCTAGTCTTTTCGAGGGGCGCTCTCCGGGCTGCCGATTGGCGACCTCATTAAGCCCATCGTTTTTGGGATGCATCGCATCCCTCCCCCGAGTCCTCGGACTCGGACTCCATTGGGGTCGCAAGACTCCGATAAGTCGGACCGCAAGGATCCGATCAAGTGAGCAGAAAGGCTCACACACACTTAGGTGTAAATAAGGCATTTCCTTCCACTATCCAGCAGTTAAGGCCAGGGGCCGGACACACGTCCGGCCCCTTTCGCTTTCTCTCCGCGCGGCGCGCTCTCTTGGGCTCTTCGCGCAAGCGCTCATCGTGGCTCCGCGCGCGGCGCGCTCGTCAGGGCTTCTTCGGGCAAGCGCTCATCGCTTTGGCAATCGACCGTGAGTGGCGCTCTGAGTCAAGTAAGATTTGTGAGTACGTTTTCGTCTGGGGCTGTAGCTCAGTTGGGAGAGCACCTGCTTTGCAAGCAGGGGGTCGGGGGTTCGATTCCCCCCAGCTCCACCAATTGCTAGGGAGTGTTGATGGTCGAATCGACAGGAGAAGACTGGTCTAACGAACTAGGCGACCGCCTTCGCCAGTTGCGTGCGGTTTTCGAGGATGTCGCCCAGCGCGACGTCCAGGACGCGCACGCCAGTCAGGTTCAAGAGACGGCCACCGCTCGCGTAGCGGTGTTCGACCTCCGCGACGGCCGCAGCGACGCGCTTATTGCAAGGGACGCCGCGGGCCTCACATTCCTGCTCGCCAGCTTCGGGGCTTACATCGTCAACTGGGCGATCCAAAACGGCCACCACAAAGACCAGGCAAAGGCTCGCGTCGAAAAGGCGGTGGGCGAATCCCGCGCCCTGCGAATCCTCATTGACCTGGCCAACCGAGACAAGCACCCCGGCAAAGGCCGAGACGGTGGCCGGTCGGGCCTTCATCCGCGAGTTGGATTTGTCACCCGCCAGGTATCAGCACCCCCTGGCGCCGGCTTCACTGTAACCGCCGACGGGAAGTTCACCCCGGCCGGCAAGCCCGGCGCAGTCATCGCGGCCAACGCGCCCATACACGCCCGGAACGGCGACTTCCTGGGCCACCTAAATTCCCTGCACTCCGAAGCGCTAGACGCGTGGGAAAGCCTCATGGACGAATACGGCTCGACCGAACGAAGACGACGTAACAGGAAAAAAAAGACCCCCACCCGTCTAGCTGGAACGGCAATTCGGGTGAGGGTCAGAAAGGCACCAGAGTGCATGTACTCACTCTAGCGAAATGGATTGTAGCAGGCGCCTTTGCCGCATTCGTCTTGGTGATCTTCACCGGCCAAGGTTCAGGCCCGGTCGATTCGACGGTAAAGGGAGCGATTGTGGAGAACGTCCAGCAGGTGGCCGAAGGGAAGTCGCCGGCTTCAGGTCTGGCCCGAAGCGCCAGGGGTGTGTTGGCCGCAGAGGTTGTTGGGGCGTTGGCGCCGGTCGCCAGTGAATCGCTTCAAGATGCCGCGATAACAGCTAGGGGAATTGCCGACGCAGACCCTTCAGCGGCCAACGAAGCTACGGCGGTGTTGACGGAAGCGGCCAGCCAGGGCGCTAACGCCTTAACTGCAAACGCCGACCAGATCGCAATGGGGGTCGCGGTCTTGTTGATGGCTGCGGCGGGAGTCGGACTGTTGAACCGGCTCACCAGGTGAAACCAGACCCGCTAGAAGACCCCGTCCTTCTCAACAGCCTGAAGGCGTCCCACTCCCGTGAGATGAAAAAAGCCGCACCCTCCCTTGCAAGGGACAGGCAGGCGAAAAGAGACATTGGAAACTCTCTCCTTCGGGGGAAACGGCTTGCTGACCGAGCCGATGACAGACGACGCAAGCAACGGCGTCTTCGCAGACAAGGTGAGGCGTGGCTCGTGTGGCGCCTACGGCTTCTTTGGTGGCCCTAGCTAGGAAATAGAACAGGCCCCCACCCGTTCGGTCTGCCGGCCTAGTCGGATGGGGGTCTGCACATGCGATGAGCTTCCGCCCAAAGCTCTGAAATTCTAGCAGGCTCGCGTTTGCGAGTCAGTCACAGCGGGGTGAGGAAATGGCGTTGTCGAAAGCCGGGCAAGCGGCAGAACAGGTTGATTCAATTGGCGATGGCGGGCAGACTAGACATGAGGCCACGCAAGAACTTGTGACCCTTGGATGGGTCGCTGCAATGAAGAGGGCCGAAATCGAAGAAGAGAAAATTAAAGAAGTGGTTGCACAGTATCAAAGCCCGCCCGTACCCGATGACCTAGTGACGGCCAAAGAGGCTGAAGCACGTTTTGGCGTGCCGGCCAGCACCGTCCGCACTTGGAATAAATCAGGCAGGCTAACCACGCATGGGCGGCGAAAGGGGCCTGCCCGTGGTGGCGGTTTTATCTTGTATGATGCCGTTGAGATTAAAGTGCTCATAGACAACCCGATTAAGATGGGCCGACCGCGGAGACAAGCCTACACCGTTACAACTTCCCCTTGACACTTTAGACCTCCCAGTTTAGATTAACCCCGATCACTTTCCTGATCGGGGTTCTTTTTTGCTGGCGAAGACACCACAACACAAACGACTGACCGCTGCCGAACGGCTAGGGATTCACGCATCCGACGCCGACCTTTTCAACCGCTACTACCTCTGGGTGCAGCTGAGCTGCATCACCGTATGGGGGGGTGGGATCATCGCGGGCCAGGTTCTACTAACCCTTTACACACGAATCGAGGAGGCACTGGGGCTTGATCCCGACGCCCTCACTGACCTCATCAGCAACTCGGTCGGAACCGCATAGCAAGTATCACGAGGAGGTACACGTGCAGCAGGTAACAGACAGGCCGGAGACGGCACAGGTTGGGCAATGCCGATGGCGTCCACTATTCATCAAACCGAGCGCAGATGCATCCGGCACGGCCAGCCTATTCGAGCGGTGCAATCGCCATTCAGAGGGCGGTCATGCGTTCCATGATCGGAGCGTGCCGATCCCTTGGGAGATCGACCAACCGCTAGTTGCGGCCCCTGACCTGTCGGGCGTGACCCGCGCGGCCTTCGTCTGCAGTGGCCATAGTGGCCACCATAGCGGCGGTGTTGTTAATAGTTAAGAGTATTCATAACGTCCGTATAGTGCTGTTATTCACCACATAGCGTTTCGGCGATACGCAAAACAGCGTCGCCTGAAGGTGGCAACGTGACTAATCGACAACACACGGAAATCGAACCCCTGTTGGTAGGTATTCCCAAGGCCGCGCAGGTCTTAGGCATCGGCAAAACAACGATGTGGGAAATGGTCAACAACGAGGAAATCCCCCACGTCCGCATCCGTGGCCGGGTGTTGATTAGGGTATCGGACCTGCGCGAGCGGGCAGAACAGATAGAGCCTGAACGCGCAACACAGACGGCATAAAAATGCGGGCCGTGGTGGCACTACTCACCAGGCCCGCGTAGTCCGCTAGAAAGGACACTTTTAGTCTAACCCATGCCAAGCCCGGATCGCACTACCGAAGGGCAAACCCCTTCCACATTCTCTGCCATCCTTTGCTTCACCGGCGGCCAGGTCGGCCCCGACGCCAAGGAAGCTACCTGCCTGTTGCCTGACGGCCACAGCGAACCCCACGATTTCACCCCTGACGATGGTTTCGAAATCCACTTCCACCGGTTCGACTACCCCGCCAGCCTGCCATCCCCCAGCTGCCTGACGTGCGGCCAGTACCGGGGCGCATGACCACCATCCCGGCCGGCCTGGCCTTCCGCGATCCCATCGCCCGCACCGGGGCAGTCAATCGGTATTGGCTATGCGCTGACGGCTGCCCGCCCTGCAACATCTGTAATTCCCACACGCGGTTTCTTTTCTGGCTGACTTCCGGCGGCGTCTGTGCGCTGCACTACACCAGCGGGAATCGGTCACTACTCCAATCGGCGGCACAACGTCCCGTTTCGACGGGCCGCAGCCCAATAGAAAAGAGGCACCCCGAATCAAATGCAGGTCCGCCCCGTGGCCCTGCTCCAGCGACACCACCCGGAGCGGTTGAAACGGCGCCGTTCCGGGTGCTGGGCCGGCACAACTAATGGGCCGTAAAGGACGGCCGTGGAGCCCAAAGACGCGGCAATTCGCCTACGAGATATGCGTCATACGCGACGGCGAGTTTTGCCAGCTGTGTGCCCGGTTCCCGGCCCAACTGGAAGACCCTCTAGAAGTCGATCACAAGAACGGCAACCGCAACGATGATCGGGGAGCTAACTTCCGGCTTCTCTGTAAGACCTGCAACGGCCGCAAGGGCGGCTTTGAAAGGGTAATCCCGGTGGCTGACCGGGGTCGTTTTCAGCCAGAGGTGGATCGCATGGTTTCAGACTCAAATGGAGGGGTGCGAATAAATCAGGGAGGGGTGCGATTAAATGGTAATGGCCACCACCCGCCGCCGCCTGTATCTCCACAAAACGGAGATTCAAGGGGTGGTAATAATCTATATACCGACAGCGAACCCCAGCCCCTCGGAACCTTACGGTCCAAAGAGGGCATCGACGCTTCCACGGCACCGCCGGGAATCCTGTTGAACATGCGGTATGAACGGGCCTTCAAGGTCTGGCTGTTAGATGAGATTAAGAGGGGCGAACGCTGGACGAAAGAGGGGGCCGCCAATGCCGGGGCCGCCCTGGTTGACTGCTCACCGAACATCGCTCTCGGCTACCTGAAAAAGATCACGTCGGATTATGGCGAGCTACAAGAAGCCCCCGACGGTCAAGGGGTGATCTGGCTTGAGCCCCGATATCCAATGTTCGACTACCACCACGTTCTGCTGGCGAGTCTTCGGGCGGAATGGTCCGGTGACGACCTGGCCGGGCTGCAATCAATGTGTCCGCCCCACGTCAGGGTCATCCGGATGAAGACTCGCCAGCGTCCACCAACGGCCACCACGCGACCAATGGAGTGAAGCCCCAATGACCAAACCAGACAAAACGAAACAACCCGAAGGCCAGTTGGATATGGACGGCGATGTTCACCCGCCCGAAGGGTCCACGAACGGCACTGGCGAAGTTTCCACGGCGGCCATCGAAGTGAGCATTCCCGAAGCCGAAGTCGTGGCGGTCAGCAGCAAGCAAACCCAAACCGGACCCCGGCTGCGAATCACACTCGACGCCCGCCTTGGCCCTGAGTCGGTAGCGGCGATGGGCCTGGTAGGCACCACGGTTCAGGTCGGCCTGTTTTCCAATCAGACGGCCTTCGTATTCGAAGCGCCCACCCCACCAGATGCGCCCGACGAGCCCGACCGGGTCTCCTGCCTCCGCTGCAGAGGTGAAGCGGCGCCGAGAGGTCTACCAGCGTGACCCTATCGGCCTGGGAGAGGTTAATGTCAGAGTCAATGTGGAAGCCCGAAATACAGGCGTTTCTAGGAGAATTGGATGCGGCCGAAGCGAGTTTGGACACATTGGTGTTGACAATCGCTGAAATGGAGGCGCTCGTCCAAGCCAGCGAACTGCGAATCAGGCGACTGAAACAGGGTCTGCTCGCCTTCGACACCCAAGACGTTTCCCGAAATATGCAAGAGGCTTAGGTAACGCGATGAAAAAGTTTTACGACTGCGATTGTCACCTATGCCGCGAGTGCATCGCCCTTTATGAACGACACCAGGCCAAGTGGACCCCGGACGCCCAGCGGGAGCTCGATCGGGAATTCAAGAACACACACGAAGGCCGCGACGAAAGTGTATGAATCGTAACGAAGACCCGCTGCCCCTACCGGCCGATGCCAAGCCCATGACCCGTGGGGAATTGGACTCGATGGGCGAACACTCGCCCTTTGAAGATGACAACGTTGATGAGTTTCTGGCCTCAATCGGGCGCGGGCCGCTCGTTGAAAACTGCCCGACCTGCGGCGGAGCCGGCTACGTCCGTAAAGACGCCCCGACGGATCAATAGGGAGAGCAGCGTTATGGATTACTTGGAGAAAGCCGAACAGCACCTGGCAAAGGGGGATGGCGTGTGCGGAGATTGCGACCGCGACCAATCTAAAGGCGTTCTTGGAGAGGGTACTGGCTCATCGGGCTGGGTACGCTACTCGACAGGCCCTCGTGGGAGGCCTCTAATTATGCCATTCACGCTAATGGAGGGCGCAATGGATACGGAAGCATCTTACAAAGTATTGCAGTCTAAAAGCGGCTGGCTGGCAAAGGATTCAGATCGTAATTTAGCGGCTGAGGGCAAGACCCGAGACGAGGCTGTGGCCAACTTGCAGCGACTCCTCAGCCTCACTGATCGATTAGATGAGAAGCGAGAAGCGTCGCAGACGTCCTAGTCGCTTTCGTGACGGCGATGGAATTATGCAAGAGGCTTAAATATATGCGTGACGCCGGCGGCCCTGGTGATGGCCGCCCGGCAGCCGTCCTAATCTGTTTCGACGGCGAAGCTGACCCAAATTAGCGACCGTCCCTGTTCGAGCGTTGGAGTGACAGCCTGCTAGACCGACGTGACAGCCTGCTAGACCGATTAACGAAATACAGGAATCTGTTGCACGGGGGGAATGAATGACCAACCAGTTAGCTAGGCGCAGGGGCCGGGGGATGCACCCCAAAGCCCGCGACTTGCAACAAAACTCCGGGGGGAAACGTCACACCCTGCCCGAATATCTGTCCAAGGATGAAGTTGACGCGCTCATGGTCGCCGCCGAACACACAAGGGCTTTAATCCTCATGGCCCTTCAGTGGCGGGCCGGCCTTCGAATTTCCGAAGCGGTCAGGATTCGGCCGGCGGACCTTGACCTGGCAGCTGACCAGCCGACCTTACGAGTGCGCCAGGGCAAAGGGAACCGGGATCGCATCGTCCCCCTTCACCCTGAATTGACCGGCGCCCTAAATGCCATCCTGGCCTTCGGTGACTTGAAGTCCGATCAGCCGATCATCCGGGTTTCACGCCAGACCGGCTGGCGCTGGATAAAGAACGCCCAAGCCCGCGCCGAAGGCCTAGGCACCATCCAGCCGGGGAAGGCGATCAAAACACATACCCTTCGCCACTCAGCTGCCCGGCACTGGCTGGTCAACCGGGTGCCGATCAACTACGTGCAGCGGTGGCTGGGTCATGCGTCCATGCAAACGACGCTGATCTATCTGGAAATCGTGCCTGACCAGCTGGGCCTTATGGCTGAGGTTCCCTGAATGAGTCAACAAACGATTGCGATTGAAACGGTCGGCCCGTTCTTATGGGAAACCTGGCTGGCCGTAAAGGCGGCAACAGAAATGGCGCTTCCCGATTGCTTTTTCTGTGGTGGCCGGGTGTTCCCGCAGGACGCCGGCCACAGCTGGACGTGCGAAAACGGCGGGGCGGTCCATGAAAGTTGCCTTGCGGCGTGGTCAGGCGGCGACCTATGAAGCCAGGCAGGAAAATGAACCGTGGCACGTTCGCGGCCATCGTCATCGCCTTTGCCACTCTGCCGGTGGCGGCGTTTGCGGCTTTCACAGGCGCCGTAATGCCGTTCCTGTACTCGTTCGGTATCTTGGTGATCGCAACAGCTGTGGTCGGCCTGGCCTGGCGTCGTGGCCAGGCTAGAGAGAACCCGCAAGCATGAACCGGCAGATTCGAGATTGGTTGTTCTGGCTGGCATTGATCGGAGTCGGGGTGGCGGCGGTCGCGGGAGTGGCAGCGCTAATACAGAGCGCGGATAAGGATTTGACGCAATGGCCTGAGGGGTGCCGGGCAATTCTTCTCGCGGGAGCCCAACGCAACGTGAAAGATCAGACTTGGTGGCAAGACGTCGCTGTTGGGACTGATGCAGCAGATGGTAGCGGAGCGCTGGATGCACTTGAAAGTTATCGAATCTCCCTGCATCAGAGATCTCGAAACAGAAGCGGCGTGCAAAGGGGATGGGGAATTGGGACATTGCAGTCGCACGAATTCGACGTTGATCGATGGTCGAAGTTCGTTTACCGGATCAAGGTGCCGCTTAACCAAAATGGGATTCCAGCACCTACAAAAGTAAAGGTCGCGTTGGCCTGGAATAGTGAGGTGATGGGGGTCCTGGGATTTCCAATCGGCTCTCAGTTGACTGTGGATTTAGATTTGGCGGTACACGACTCAATCGGTAACCAAGCTGGGTACAGCGGTTCTTATGACAATAGCTATGAAATCGCTGAATTTGAAGGCGAGCCCGGGGAAACCTACGAAATCAAGATTCGCCGCTGGTCAGGCACCTATAGCACCTGGTTTGGCATAGCTTGGACAGTGACTTATGGTTGAATTGCACGATTTTTTAGAGCGCCAATAGATCAGACAAGGGGAGTTGTCCCGAAGAAGCGAACCTACCGCCTCGAATTGAAACATCCAGCATTCGTGCCGACCTTCGTGAGGCAGTTCAGATGCCGAGGGGGGTTTTCACCCCTGAGGCATGCCAAACTATCCTGAACACACCATGGACACCGTGGGAGCGTTTTCCCGAAGACGGGAATGTCTATGTATTCGTCTCGTTTGACCTTCGGAACATCTCAGAGCGGAGGCGGGCTCAGACCGCCTAGATCGGCCGAGTGCGGCCGCGTCCAGTCGAGGCCGGGGTGCGTATCCGGCCCGTAGCCCTGCTGCGTCTGGGCCTCCTCATGGCACTTACGCTAGCGGCCTCGCGACGGCTCGGCTTGGAGTAAGCTGGATAATAGCCATTCAATCCCCTCGGCGCGTCGTGTTTATCGTGGGTTAGATGGGAGTATACGCAGATCTGGCGGCCAGTCAGCTTGGCACTGCGTATCAAATTCCACCCCTGAGCGCGAAAATCCCGATACAGCCATGCCTCTCTCTCCCCAGATACACCTGCGAAACGTCGCCATCATCGCCCACGGCGATCTCGGTAAGCCGCCCGTAGACGCCATGCTCAGCTTCAGCACGTCCTGGAAGAAAACCGCATCACCGGCGAGCTAATCATGGAATCCGACCTGCAGGAGCGGGAGCGGGGCATCACCATTCTTGCCAAAAACACCGCCGTCGTTTTCGGCAGTGTCACCGTCGACATCATCCACACCCCCGGCCACGCCGGTGCCCGGCGTAGGCTCATGGGGGATCACGGCCATGGCTGTGGCGTTCGCCGGTGCGGTCGGTCTGATCGCCTGGCGGAGGCGGACTCAGACCTCCTAGATCTGCGATCTGCCGGGCGCACTCGCATCCGGTTGAGGCCGGGTGTGCGAATGGGCCCGTAGCCTTGCAGCGTCTTAGCCTCCTCACCGCGCTGCTCCTGGCGGTCGGGCTCGTCGCCGCGGCCTGCGCCCGGTCGTCCGACGAAAGTCCCACGCCTCCCCTGGCGTCGCCGCCCATCGACGCTTCGGCCGATGCGCACGGCGACCTTCAGAGCTACTGCACGGCCCTGACGTCTGGTGACAATCCCTATCTGGGACCCGCTCTGAAGGACCGGCTGACGGCGGTTTCAGAAAGCTCGCAGCCCTCCGACCCCGCGCTGGCAGCGGAGTTGGCCTTGCTGCTGGCGGGCGAGCACCTGCAGGCTGGCGACGCTGTCTCGGCCGTCGGCTTGCTGGAGGGGGCGCTGGCCGTCCAGCCAGACCCGGACAGCCCGGTGGCAGTCGAGCTTCTGAACGCCCTGTCCCGAGCATACCTGAAGATGGGCGAGCTTTCCAACTGCACCACCGT
Organism: Dehalococcoidia bacterium; assembly: GCA_965250195.1. GTDB lineage: Bacteria > Chloroflexota > Dehalococcoidia > Lucifugimonadales > UBA2962 > CAUZIR01. The sequence continues at coordinate 2,073,460 of OZ252295.1, read as the reverse complement.
CGAGGGGCGTTACACGTGTGTATTGCCGGTGGACGGGGATGCTTCTCACACCGATAGACGGGGTTCAGAGGGAGCCGTCGATGCACTGGACCGATTGCTGGAACTGGAGCCCGACGACCTGACCGCCCGCTGGCTGCTCAACGTCGCCCACATGACGCTCGGCTCCTACCCGGACGGCGTGCCACCCGGGTTCCTCGCCGACCTGCGGCCCGCATCGCAGGCAGGCGACATCGGCCGATTCGACGAGGTCGCGCCATCGGCGGGCATCTACGATCTCACGCTCGCCGGGGGGACGGTAATCGAGGACTTCAACAACGACGGGCTGCTGGACATCGTCACCTCGTCGTGGCACCCGTGCGTGAGCCTGAAGCTATACCTGAACGGTGGTGACGGGCGGTTCGTGAACGCCACCAAAGCGGCGGGTCTGGGCGGCCAGCTGGGCGGTCTCAACCTGGTGCAGGCGGACTACGACAACGACGGCTGGGTCGACCTGCTGGTCCTGCGGGGCGGCTGGCTCATCTCCGACGGCGAGATGCGCGTGTCCCTGCTGCGCAACGAGGCTGGGAAGTTCACGGACGTGACGCGCGCCGCCGGGCTGGCCGAGCCTGCGCGACCCGGACAGGTCGGGGCCTGGGCCGACTACGACAACGACGGCGACCTCGATCTGTACCTGTGTAACGAGGCGTCTTTAGGCGACGTCGGTCCGGACGGAAAAACGGTCTGGGGCCCGGCGCTCAGCCAGCTGTATCGCAACAGCGGCGAGGGCACGTTCGCAGACGTGGCGACGGCGGCGGGCGTGCTCAACGACCGGTACTGCAAGGGGGCGGCCTGGGGCGACTTTAACGATGACGGGCTCACCGACCTGTACGTGTCCAACTATGAGCAAGCCAACCGCCTGTACAGAGCGAACGGCGACGGCACTTTCACGGACGTGGCGACTCAACTGGCGGTGGACGAGCCCGCGTCCAGCTTCGCCACTTGGTGGTGGGACTACGACAACGATGGCGACCTGGACATATACGTCGCCGGATTCGATGACGACATCGGCAGTTACGCGGCGGGCCTGTTCGGCGAGGGCACGGCCAAAGCGGGTGTGACCGGGCCGGGCGTGGCCCGCCTGTATCGCAACGACGGCTCCGGCGGCTTCGACGACGTAACGGCCGAGGTGGGGCTGGACGCTCCCGCCCTGGTCATGGGGGCCGGTTTCGGAGACCTCGACGGCGACGGCTACCCCGACATCGTGCTGGGAACCGGCTCGGTGGACTTCGACGCGGTCACTCCCAATCTCGCTTACCGCAACGCCAATGGCGAACGGTTCAACGACGTAAGCGTCGCCGCCGGACTGGGCCATCTGGAGAAGGGGCATGGGGTTGCATTTGGCGACCTGGACCGAGACGGCGACCAGGACATTTTCGTGCAGATCGGCGGCTTCTACCCAGGCGACACGTTTTCGGATGCTCTATACCGAAATCCGGGTCACGACAATGGCTGGCTGACCGTGCTGCTGGAGGGCACCCGATCGAACCGGTCGGCGATCGGCGCGCGCATTCAGGCCGTCGTCGAAACTGCCGCCGGTTCGCAGCGGACAGTCTACGCACACGTCGGCACCGGCGGCAGCTTCGGCGGCTCCAGCCTGCAACAGGAGATCGGGCTTGGTGATGCGGCGCGAATAACGCGACTCGAGATTAGATGGCCCGCCACAGGAGACAAAGCGACATTCAGCGACGTGCCCCTGGGCGACCACGTGAGAATCGTAGAGGGTGAGGGGCGCTTCACGGTGCTGGACCGCCCGCCGGTGCCCCTGGGCACTTCTAACGCCCTCCCCTAGCCCACGCATCGGCCTGGCTTGGAGTAAGCTAGATAACAGCCATTCAATCCCCTAGGCGCGTTGTGCTTATCGGGGTTTAAATGGGGGTATACGCAGATATGGCGGCCCGTCCGCCTGGCGCTGCGTACCAAATTCGACCCCTCAGTGCGGTTATCCGGATTCAGCTATGCCTCTCTCTCCCCAGACACACCTGCGAAACGTCGCCATCATCGCCCACGTCGATCACGGCAAGACGACGCTTGTCGACGCCATGCTCAGCTTCAGCCACGTGCTGGAAGAAAACCGGATCACCGGCGAGCTGATCATGGACACCGACCCGCAGGAGCGGGAGCGGGGCATAACCATCCTGGCCAAAAACACCGCCATCGCTTTCGGCGGGGTCACCGTCAACATAATCGATACGCCCGGCCACGCCGACTTCTCCGGTGAAGTCGAAAGAGTCGTGAACATGGCCGACGGCTGCCTGCTCGTAGTAGACGCCGTCGAGGGGCCCATGCCCCAGACGCGCTACGTGCTAAAGACAGCGCTTGCCAACGGCCTGCGGCCCGTGGTCGTGGTCAACAAGATCGACCGGCCAAACGCGCGGTGCCCGGAGGTGGTCAGCGAGGTACAGGACCTGTTCCTGGAACTGGCCACTGACGCCGAGCAGCTCGACTTCCCGGTCCTGTACGCCTCCGCCAAGGGCGGCTACGCCCTGGACGAGTTGGGCGACGGCCTCGACGATGAACCGAAGGACATGGAGCCGCTGTTCCGGGCCATTATCGACCGCATCCCGCCTCCCATGGCGGACCCGGACGGCGCACTGCAGATGCTCGTGACATCTCTAGACCACGACGACCATTTGGGCCAGATATCCATTGGCCGCATATTTCGGGGCGGCTTCAGCCGGGGAATGCCTCTTGCGCTGGTCGGCATGGACGGCCCGGTACCGGGCTTCAAGGCCGACCACCTATACACCTTCCGCAATCTGTCGCGCAACGAGGTCGAAAGCGCCGTCGCCGGGGACATCGTGGCAGTCTCCGGGCTCCGCGGTGTGTCCATCGGCGATACCATCGCCGCTGCCGACGCGCCAGAAGCTTTAGACCGCATCGCGGTGGAGCAACCGACGGTGAAGATGACCTTCGGCGTGAACACCTCGCCGTTCTCCGGCAAAGACGGCAAGTACGCCACTTCTAGAATGCTCTGGGCCCGGCTGCAGAAAGAGCTTGAGACCAACGTCAGCCTGCGGGTGGAGCGGACGGACAGGGCCGACGAGTTCGTGGTATCGGGCCGGGGCGAGCTGCACCTCTCGGTGCTGATCGAGAGCATCCGGCGCGAGGGCCTCGAACTGCAGGTCTCCAAACCGGAAGCCGTGACCACGCTCATCGACGGCAAGCTGCACGAGCCCTACGAACTGCTGACCATCGACACGACCGACGAATTCATCGGCGCCATCACCGAAGAGCTTTCGTCACGCCTGGCCCGCATGGCCGACATGTCCACGCCCGAAGCCGGGCGAGTGCGGCTCAGGTTCGAGCTACCGACACGGGGCCTCATCGGGTTCCGCAGCTTCTTCCTGCGCGTGGCGCGTGGCACCGGTGTCATGAACAGCGAGCTACTGGAGATGAGACCGGTTACGGGCACCGTGAAATCGACCAGGGCCGGTTCGCTGGTCGCCTCCCATTCCGGCACCGTGCTCAGCCACGGCCTACGCAACGCCCAGGGTCGCGGCCGAACGTTTGTCGAGCCCAGCACAGCCGTCTACGAAGGCATGGTCGTCGGTGTGGGTACGCGTAAAGATGACATGGACGTCAACGTCTGCAAGCAGCGCAAGATTACCAACATGCGGTCGTCGACCTCCGACATTGTCGTGCGGTTGGAACCGCCCATGAGCTTCAGTCTTGAGGAGGCTCTCAACTTCATCGCAGACGACGAGCTTTTGGAAGTCACCCCCACCGACCTGCGCATGCGCAAGCGCATCCTCGAAAGCGGCGCACGCCAGCGCGAGACCCGCGACAAGACCCGGGTGCCGGTCCGCACCTAGCAGACCGATGCCGTCCGCCCCTCTCGGGATCGCAGACTTACTGACCGTCGCCCGGGGGTTCGCCGCCCGTGCGGAGGCGGCCGGGGACGAAATCGAGGCGGGTCGCCGACTGCCGGCAGACCTCGCCGCCTACATGGCCCGCGCCGGTCTGTTCCGGCTGCTGGTCCCCCGATCTCTCGGCGGTGCCGAGCTAGATTTCCCCGACTATCTAAAAATCGTAACGGTCTTTGCCGGGGCGGACGGCTCTGCGGCGTGGTGCATAAACCAGAACAATGTCTTCGCCACTAATTCCGCACGCATTCCCCAGTCAACCGCACACGAGATATGGGACGACCCCCTGGCCGTCGTAACCAACGGACCGCCGACGCCGGAGTCCCTGGCAGTCCCCGTGGACGGCGGATACACGCTCACTGGGCGATGGAACTTCTCCAGCGGCATTCAGAATGCGACCTGGGTCGCGGCGCTCGCCCCCGTGGTTCGTTCCGGGGACGATCGTAGCCCCATGACGAAGCCGGAGGCCGGTATTACGGCGCTCATCCCCAAAGGCGATGTCGAAATTCTCGACGTTTGGGACGTGAGCGGCCTGCGCGGGACCGGCAGTCTCAGTTTCACGCTCGCCGACCACTTCGTCACGTCTAGCCGCACGTTCGGCCCGGCCGACCCTCCCAATGAAGACGGCGCGATCTACGTCATCCCCACGGTACTGATGTTCGCGGCCGGGTTTGGGACCGTTTCGCTGGGCATCGCCCGCAGCGCTCTCGACACGGCCATTGACCTTTCTGCGAAAAAGACTCCCGTCATGACCGAAGTCGCGCTCGGCGACCTGTCCACGACCCGGCGCCGGATCGGCGAGGCCGAAGCGGCTCTCGGCTCTTCGAAAGCCTTTCTGACGGAGGCCGTCTCGGACCTCTGGGCCGAGGCATCCGACAGCCGAGAGCTAACAGTGGAAGCGCGTATACGGCTGCGACTGGCGGGCACCCACGCCATTCGCACCTCTGCCGACGTCGTCGATGCCGCCTATAACCTCGCCGGCGCCGACTCGATCTTCGCCACGAACCCCATCCAGCGCCGGTTCCAGGACATGCACGTCATCACCCAGCAGGCCCAGGGGCGCATGGCCCACTACGACACCGCAGGCGCGTTTTATCTTGGGCAAAGCCCCTCAGGCTTTTTTTAGGAGCACCGGGGGCCAGAGTCCAGACGGCTTCTTTTAGGCGACTCCCCTCCCCCACCGGCCTGACGACCCGACCGGCCGCATGTGATAGATTCGCCGCAAGAGTTCTTCGGCGTCTGACCAATCAGCGGCTTTCGCGGGATTTGTCATAAAAACCCTGTTCGTTATCCATTTCGGCGCTCTGGCCCTTGCGCTGTCCGCATGTGGCGCTGACGAGTCCCCGGCGGCTGCATCTGACGTGGCCGAGACTGAAGTCGCTGCCGACCTCACAGATTCGCAGTCCGAACCCGAGCCGGAAGGCTCGCCCTACGCCACTGAGACTCAGGTCGACAGCGCCACGTCCGCCGCCACCGCCGAGGCGCTGCGCAAGAGCATTGCGGGCGACTGCGAAATCGGGCCCGGCGCCGACTGCGAAGGGGCCGATTTCGAGGGGGCCGACCTGGACCCCGGCGACGCGGGTTGGCAGAACTTCGACCCTATCGACTTATCGAATGCCAATCTGCGCAACGCCGACTTGAGCGGCGTCAGCATGTTCCAGGGGACTCTCGAAGGCGCCGACCTCACCGGGGCGAACCTGAGGGGGGCTCAACTGCGTAGCGCCAGCCTGAAGAACGCCGTGCTGGTTGACGCCAACCTGACCGACGCCAATCTCACTTTTGCAGACGTGCGGGGCACCGACTTCACCGGCGCCATCTTCTGCAACACAATCATGCCCAAAGGCGAAACGAACGATGACGGCTGCTAACGCGATGAGGCCAACAGCCGAAGAGCCCTAGAGCGACCCTCGCGAGCGGAGAGCCTGCTAGCTCGTGAAGCTCGCTATCGCCTTATTCACGTCGGAGGCCGCCTCCATCATGGCCATGTGGCCTGCGCTCTCGATGCGATGCACGGCTACGCCATCGGGCAGTCCGTCGGCGTGCAACGCCGGGATGATCGCGTCCTCGCTGCCCCAGATGACCTGCACCGGCACGTCGAGTTCGCCCAGCGCGTCTCGCGCAGAGTAGTTCTGAGCGGGCCCCGTGACGAAACCAGCCGCTATCGAGCGTAGCGCCGCGTCCACGCCGTCCAGTCGCTTGAACTTGAGCACGTCGTTTACCAGCTGCCGGGTGACGAGAGATGGGTCTGCAAACAAATTCTCCAAATGGGGCTTTAGCTGCCTGCGCCGCTCTGATTCGATGAAGCCATCGACGTAGTCGGCGTTGATCTCAGCACCCAGCCCCGCGCTGGCCAGGAGCGTGGCCGAGATGCACAGATCCGGCCTGCTCCTGCACAGCTCCAGCACCACCGCACCGCCCAGCGAGTGGCCAACAAGATGGACGCCAGATTGGGACAGGCCGAGGGCGTCCGCAAAGCCCCCGACGGCGGCCGCCAGGGACGCAACGCTTCCTTCCCCCACGTCTTTGGACGAGCCCCCGTGTCCCGGCAGGTCCAGCGCGTACACGGCCCGGTCCGAGGCCAGAGCCTCGTGGTTGAAGAGCCAGTTGTTCAGGTCGCCGCCGAAGCCGTGAATGAGGACGATCGGCTCGTTCTCGCCGGATCCGTCCTCAACACGGATGAGGTAGCGCAGAGACCGGCCGTCGACCTCTACCGTCTGGTACGCCGGGCCCTCGTCCGCCTCTTCCTCGGGCACGAATGATCCCAGGAAAGATTTTACGAAACTGTCGATCTCGTCGTCCGCCACGTCCGGAGCGGCGATGACGCCGAGCAGGCCGGAGACGGGGACGTAGTCGCCTTCTTTCGCCACGTGGCGGCGCATCACACCGGACGCCGGTGATTCGGCCGCGCTGGCGATCTTTTCCGTCTCTATTTCAACGATCTCTTCCCCGGCCTCTACCGCTGCTCCCTCTTCGACGAGCCATTTCGTGACCATGCCCTGGGTCATGGTCAGGCCCCATTTCGGCATGGTGAACTTGGTTAGTGAGTCGCTCATGCGCCGTACCCTGCCACTTCACGCACCACCGACTCGATCTTGGCGGCGTCAGGCTTGTAGAGGTCTTCGAGGATGTCGCTAAACGGCACCGGGGTATGGGGCGCGGTCACCAGCTTGATCGGTGCTTTGAGGTCCCCGAACGCCTCGGCGGCGATGAGCGCCGATACGTCGGTGGCCACGCTGCACCGGGGCGTCGCCTCGTCGACTACGACTACTCTGCCGGTGTTCTCGACGCTCTCCAGGATCGTCTCTTCATCTAGAGGAGATGTGGTTCGCAGGTCGACGATCTCGCACTGGATGCCGTCTGCCGCCAGCCGGTCAGCGGCTTCGAGCGACGTGTGCACCATCTGGCCGAGGGTGATAATCGATACGTCAGCCCCGTCTCTGACGACGTTGGCTTCTCCCAGAGGAATCGTGTACGACTCCTCTGGGACGTCGCCTTCCATCTGGTACAGCGCCTTGTGTTCGAAGAAGATGATCGGGTCGTTGTCCCTGATCGACGCGATGAGCAGGCCCTTGGCGTCGTAGGGCGTCGCCGGTACGACGCACTTGAGGCCGGGTATGTGGGTGAATATCGAATAGAGCGTCTGGGAGTGCTGTGCGGCGGCCCGTATTCCGGCCCCGTACATAGTCCGGATGACCACCGGCGTCTCGGCCTTGCCGCCGAACATGTAGCGGAACTTCGCCGCCTGGTTGAAGATCTGGTCGAAGCAAACGCCCATGAAGTCGTTGAACATCAACTCCGCCACAGGGCGCAGCCCCGATGCCGCAGCGCCCACTGCCGCGCCGATGAACGCCGATTCGGTAATGGGCGTGTCCATGACCCGGTTACCGTGCTTGGAGTACAGGCCCTTGGTTATGCCCAGCGGCCCGCCCCACGCGTCCATCTCTCCGTCGGCACCTGAACCCCCGGCGATGTCTTCTCCCATCACCACGACGGTTGGGTCTCTGCTGAGTTCCTGGTCCAGGGCCTCGTTTACGGCCTGCTGGTAGGTGATAATCCTGGCCATGGTTAAGCTCCTATCGCCGTACGAATGGGGGGCTGGTTTGCGGGATTAGTAGGTGACGTAGACGTCGGTTAGCAGGTCGGTCTCGGTAGGTTTCGGATCGGCCTTGGCCGCGTCCACCGCCGAGTCGATCAACACCGCGATTTCTTTATCTATTACATCCAGGTCCGACTGGGCCACCTGACCGCCACCGACGACGTTGCTGATGAAGCCGACGATGCAGTCCTGCGTGTCGCGAATTTTCTGCGCCTCGTCCGGTGCCCTGTAAGTCTGAGCGTCGCCCTCGAAATGGCCGTAATAGCGATTGACCTGGCACTCGATGAACGCCGGTCCTTCGCCCCTGCGAGCCCTGGCCACGGCCTCGTTGGTGGCCTCGTACACCGCGAAGAAGTCGTGCCCGTCCACCGTCAGTGAGGGCATCCCGAAGCTGGCCGCCCGGCCAGCGATGCTCTCGGCACCGACGGCGTATTTGCGGGAGGTCGCCTCGGCGTATCCGTTGTTCTCGGCGACGAACACGGCTGGCAGTTGCCAAACCTGAGCCAGATTCAGGCTTTCCAACGTCGTTCCCTGGTTCGAGCCGCCGTCCCCCACGAAGGCGACCGCGACGTTGTCGGTGCCGCGGACTTTCGCTGACAGAGCGGCCCCGCATATCAGCGGAGGACCGCCACCGACGATGCCGTTGGCGCCCATCATGCCCTTGTCCAGGTCTGCGATGTGCATGGAGCCGCCCTTGCCGTGGCAGACGCCTGACCTCTTGCCGTAGATCTCGGCCATCATGCCGTGCACGTCCACGCCCTTGGCAATGCAATGGCCATGGCCACGGTGGGTGGAGGCGATTATGTCGCCCTCTTTGAGGTTGATGCACACGCCCGCAGCGCAGGCCTCTTCGCCCGCGTACAGGTGCACGAAGCCGGGGATGTCGCCGGTGGCGAATTCTTCGTGGAGCCGCTCTTCGAACTCGCGAATGGTCTTCATCGTGCGGTACGCGCCGAGAAGGTCGTCTCTATCCAGTGTCATCGGGGGCCTGCCTCCTACATCGAACGGGCCGAAATTGGCCGGTAGCGTAGCACGGCATTGCGTGCAGCGATGAGGCAATAAGCCGAAGAAGCCCTGACGAGCCGGGCGAAGCCCGTGCGGAGAACAGCGATGAGCGCTTGCGCGAAGAGCCCTGGAGCGAGGGTTCGCCTCGCGGAGAACGCTCGGCGGAGAGGGCGGGATTCGAACCCGCGAACCAGCTTTCACCGGTTACTCCCTTAGCAGGGGAGCGCATTCGACCACTCTGCCACCTCTCCCGGCCCTTATCTTACCCTTAAAATGGGCGACCAGAGGTTTGCCCAATTCCCAACGTCCTTAGTCCACTGCTGGAAACCCGGCGTCACCGCGAGGTGCTCGTTGCGGTGACTGTTGGCTACTTGTTAGTCCAGTTATCGAGCCTGCCGGTGGCCATCTCGCTGCCCACGCTGGCCGACCAGTTCGGCGTCTCCATCGCCGACGTCGCCCTCATGGTCGTCGTGTACCTGGTGATGCTGGGCGCCTTTGTACTGCTGGCGGCGCGGCTGGGCGACCGGGTCGGTCACGCGCCTGTGTTTTTTTTCGGCATCGTCGCTCTCACGACCGCATCGGGCTTCATCGCGCTGTCGACCGATTTGTGGCAGGTCGTCGCGTTCCGGGCGGTGGCTGGTCTGGGCTCGGCGATGATCATGGGCAACGCCAACGCTATTTTGGCCGAGGCGTACCCGCCCGAAAAACGCGGGCGGGCGTTCGCGGTGCCCATCATCGGGGCTCGATTCGGCACGTTGCTCGGCCTGGGAACCTTCGGGTTGATGCTGCAGTACGTAGGCTGGCAGCCGATCTTTCTGACCTTCGTGCCGCTGGGCATTATTGCGTTAGCCCTGTCGTTTCCTCTGCTGACCAGGGCCCGGGCTGAGAGAGCACAGAGGCCTCGAGCGGCTACCGATGGCCTGGGCATCGATTGGCTGGGAGGCGCACTGTTGGCCGGTGGCGCGATCGTTTTCATCCTCTCAGGCAGCCACCTGCACGGGGGGGACGAGTCATTCACCTCGTTCGACGGTGTCTCCTACCACGTGCCGATGATGATCGCGGCGGCGCTCATCATCGCCACCTTCGTGTTCATCGAGCGCAAAGTCGGCAACCCCATCGTCGACATGGGCCACTTCCGGGTGGGCGCGTTCTCGCTCAGCCTGACCACGAATGTGACGTACCACGCCTCCATGCTGGCCACGTTTACTCTGGTGCCGATCTTGGTAGAGGAAGGGTTCGGGCTGGGACCCTCCTGGGTCATTGTGGTCCTGCTACCGGGTCAGACGCTGGGCCTGTTCATGCCCATGGTGGCCGGGTGGATATACGACAAGTACCGCCCCGCCTGGCTTCGGCCGGTGACGATGGTGTCGATAGCCGGGGGCTTCGTGGCGCTGGGCATGTCCGCGCCCTACATCGAGTTCTGGGTGTTGCCGCTTCTCATGCTGCCCATAGCGCTGGGTACCAACATGTTTAACCCGGTCAATAACGCGACCATCATGAACGCCCTGCCCACCGAGCATCGGGGTATAGCCTCCGGCATGTTGGAGACAACTCGTGAATTGGGGCACGCCCTCGGCGCCACTGCCGCCGCCGGGGTGCTCACGCTGGTGCTGCCGGCCACGCTCACGTTGTTATCCGATTCAGAGGTCCGAAGTGCGTACAAAGACGGCTTTCAGATGGCGGCGCTGATGGTCGTGTTCGTGCTGGTGTTCGGCGCCATCGTGGCGTCCATACGGCGCAGGTCAAACACCGAGTCGGAACCCGTCACGGCCGAAACTTAAACTCCCCACTCCCCTGCTATCATTCGCCCCTGCGCAGACCTGCCAGGAAGCTGGCCCCGCATGCCAAAGCGATGAGGCGATAAGCCGAAGCAGGGCCTTGAAGACCTACAAAAACCAGACGAACCGTGATTTGCCAAGGCGATGAGGCGATAAGCCGAAGAAGCCCTGACGAGCGCGCCTAGCGCGGAGAACACACATGAGAGCAGCCGTCTATATGGGCGAGAGGCGCTTCGAAATCCAGGAGTTGCCGGTGCCGCTGCCCGATCCGGGCAACGTGCTGGTCAAGGTGAGGTACTGCGGCATATGCGGCACCGACGTGCACACCTTCATGTACGACGTGACACCGCCCGGCTCCCAGCTCGGCCACGAGTACTCCGGCACCGTTGTGGTGCTGGGTGAAGGGGTCGAGCGCTGGGCCGTCGGCGACCGCATCATCGGCGGGGGTGGTGAGCCGCCGAAAGACTTTGTCGATCCTATCGGGTCCGAGCCGAGATTCAATTATCGGGCGATGGGTCCCGGCCGCGAGCCCATGTGGGCCAGGGGCTACGCCGAGTTCGTGGAAATAGAGGCGTGGCGACCGATACCTATACCGGACGGAGTCTCGGACGAGGCCGCCGCGATGGCCGAGCCGCTGGCGACGGCGGTGCACGCGGTGCGCCGGTCCGCGCTCAAGATCGGGGACACGGTCGCGGTGCTGGGAGCGGGGCCGATCGGCCTGTTCACCATGCAGGTGGCGCGAGCGGCAGGCGCATCGAAAGTGTTCGTGGCGGAGCCCGCCCCGGCCCGTTCAGAGGCTGCGAAAGCGTTGGGCGCGGACGCCGTGATCGACCCCACCGAGACTGATGTAGAAGAGGCGCTGGTGGGGCTGACCGGCGGGGTCGGGCCGGATATCGTGTTCGAGTGCGCCGCCGCCCGTGGGACGTTTGACGATGCCTTGAGATCGGTCCGCAAGGGCGGGAACGTGGCCCTCGTGTCGCTGGCCTGGGAAGAGACGGGTCTAAATCCAGTCAATTGGATTGCAAGGGAGATAAAATTCACCACCAGCTTTATCTACGAGCCCGAGGACTGGCGAATCGGCCTGGACCTGATCGCCAAAGGGAAAGTGTCCGTAGACGAACTGATGGCGCCGGGCTCGGTGATCGGCCTGGACGATCTGCAATCGACGTTCGTGCGGCTGATGGCCCCGGCTTCGGACATCAAGATGCTGCTGGCCCCGTGAATTTTCCTCAATCGCCTGTTACCGGTAGCACAAGGCCTACGGCCTGATGCAGGGAGAACGCAGACTCGTAACGGTTCTGTTCTGCGATGTGGTCGGCTCGACCGCCATGGCCGAGCGCATGGACCCGGAGGAGTGGGCGGAGGTGATGAACGAGGCGTTCGGCCTGCTCATCGCGCCGGTCAACCGCTACGGCGGCACGGTGGCACGGTTGTTGGGCGACGCGGTACTGGCCTACTTCGGCGCACCTGTAGCGCACGAGGACGACCCCGAACGCGCCGTGCTCACGGCCCTGTCCATGGTCGAATCCATTGGTCCATTCAGGGAGCAATTTAGGAACGACTACGGCACCGACTTCGACGTTCGCATCGGGATAAACACCGGCCGCGTGGTCGTCGGCGACATGGGCGGTGGCGGCACCGAGGAGTACACCGTCATGGGCGACGCCGTGAACGTGGCGGCGCGCATGGAGCAGACGGCTGACCCCGGCACGATAAGGATCGGCGAGGCGACGCAGACCCTTGTAGCTCCGCTATTCGATCTGGAGTCACTAGGAGAAGTAACGGTCAAGGGCAAGACCGAGCCCGTGTCGGCGTTCAGGGTGGTCGGCCGCAAGCTGGAGCCGGGCCGCGTGCGGGGCTTCAGGGAGAACTCGCCTCTGGTGGGCCGGGACCGCGAAATGGGTTCTCTGAGGCTCTTGCTGGGCGACCTGAGACTCGGTCGAGGGGGAATCGTCAGCCTTATAGGCGACGCCGGGTTGGGGAAGAGCAGGCTGCTGGAAGAGGCACGGGCCGAATGGGAGGCGGGCCACCCGTCTGATTTCGACGAGTCGGCACGTGCATTTGCCTGGCACGAGAGTCGAGGTGTCTCCTACGACTCGGACCGGCCTTACACGATGTTCATAAGCCGGATCAAAGCGCATCTCGGTGTGGGCGAGCTCGACTCCGCAGGGGAAATTCGCGGGAAGATCGCCGCGGGAGTGGAGGCCATTCCCGACCTCGAGGGCGAAGACCTGGTCGACGCGCTGCAGGCGCTGCTATCGGTAAGGGCAGACGCTGTCGGAGCAGATGCCGAGAAAGTGCGAGGCGGGCTCTTCTTCGCAGTCGACAGGGTGTGGCGCGACCGGTCGGCGGCGTACCCGTTCGTCGCGGTGTTCGAAGACCTGCACTGGGCCGACACGGCGTCGGTGGACCTGATACTCCACCTGGCGAAACTGACAGAGAGCGCACCCATACTCATCATCTGCGCGTTTCGGCCGGAGCGCCGCTCCCAGGCCTGGCGCTTCAAGCAGGCGGTCGAGGTCGAACACCCGCACCTGTACGCCGAGGTCATCTTGACGCCACTCACCGGGCCACAGAGTGAAGAGCTTGTCGACGGCCTCCTGGACGTGGAAGGCATGCCCTGCGAAGTACACAAGAGCATAGTGGACCGGGCCGAGGGCAACCCGTACTTCGTGGAGGAGGCGATACGCGCGCTGGGCGATGCCGGAGCGATCAAGCGGGAGGGCGACCGCGCGGTCTGGCGAAGCGACGTGCCCCCCGACAACCTGCAGCTATCCGGCGGCGCACAGTCGCTGGTGATGGCCCGCATCGACCGCCTGGAAGAAGACGCGCGCCAGACCCTTCAGTTGGCGTCTGTCATCGGACGCAGCTTCTACGAACACGTCCTGAAGGTAGTTTCAGATGCTGCTGATCGCATCGACCGTCAGCTCGGCGACCTGCAACGGGCCGAGCTGATAATGCAGGCGGCCCGCACGCCCGAAGTGGAGTACGTGTTCAAGCATGAATTGACCAGGGAAGCGGCGTACGGCTCCATTCTGGTGCGGCGCGGGCGCGAGTTCCACCAGCGGGTGGGCGAGGCCATAGAGAGCCTGTTCCCCGACCGGCTAGAAGAGGAAGCCACCCGCCTCGCCCTCCACTTCGGCGAGGCTCGCGACCGGGAGCGCGCCTTCAAGTACTCGGTCATGGCGGGGGACGCCGCCTCCCGAATCTACGCCAACGCCGCGGCCATCGCCCACTACTGCAAGGCCGTTAACGTGTCCCAGGACTTCGCGCCGGGCTCCGAGGAGCTGGCGCACCTTTACAGGAGGCTGGGCCGAACGCTGGAGGTGACCGGTCAGGACGGGCGGGCCATCGATTGTTACAGGGCGCTGGAAGAGATCGGCATCGACCGCAGCGACGAGAAGCTGGTCCTGCAGGCCATGCTGTCGCAGGCAACGCTGCGCGCCACCTACACCACCGAGTCCGACCCCATCAAGGGAAAAGAGCTGCTGACCCGCAGTCTCGAACTCGCCAGGGCCATTGGCGAACCCGAATCTGAGTCGAAGGCCCTGTGGAACCTGATGCTGCTGGAGGTGTACCACGGAGACTCGCCCCATCTCGCGTTGGAGCACGGCGAGGCGGCGGTCGAGATAGCACGCGCTCACGGCCTGAAGGAGCGCGAAGCGTACGCTCTCCACGACCTCGCGCGCGCCTACGGCACTTCTTCCCGAATGGCGGAGGCCGAGGCCGCCCTGGAGGCGGCCGGGACACTGTGGCGGGAACTGGGCAACCTGCCCATGCTGGGCGACCACCTGTCAATGGCGTCCCTGCACTACTTCGCCAAGGGTGATCTGGCCAGGTCGGGTGAGGTAGCCGAGGAGGCCGATGATGTGGGAAAACGCAGCGGAGGCCAGTGGGGCCGGCTGGTCGCCTTTTTTGGACTCGGCGCCGTGAAGATGGAGCGGGGGGACATCGAGGGCGCCATGTCCGACATCGACCGGGTGGCGGAGGCCGCCAAGGACGAGGCCTTCGCTCCTGGCGCATTCCTGGGAGTCGTCGTCGCCTGGCTGCGGATAAATGCCGGGGAAACGGACGGGGCGGTTGACGCGGCAGAGAGTGCCCTCGAGCGCGCCAAGGAACTCGCTCCCGTGCGTGGACCGGCTCTCATGTCATGGTGCTGGGCGCGGCGCTGGCCCAGCGCGGCGACATGGACAGGGCGGACGAGGTGATCGCAGAGGCGATGGAGGCCGACGCAACAGGCCATCGGGACCTGAGCGGCGGTTTCGAGATGGCCCGCACCGTTATTGGCGGGTTCCTGGTCGGTCGGGGCCGCTGTGAAGAAGCCCTGGCCTACGCAGAAGAGAGACTAGTTACGCTTGAAGAGTTTCAGCGCCGGGGTTTCGCTTCCGACTATCTCCGGGCGAAGGGCCTCGCGCTGGCCGGGCTCGGCCGGCCTGAAGAGGCCGTAGAACCGCTGAACAGAGCTGTCGAGGTGGCAAGGGAGATCGGATCGGTGCGATCCCAGTGGAGGGCCCTGGCGGCACGAGCGGAAGTCGCGTCCGCGCTGGGCGACCGGGAGGAGGCCTCCGCGGCCCGGCGGAGGGCGATGCAGATCGTCGACGGAATCGTCGAGGGCATGGCCGATTCGCAGGATCGAGCCATGTTCTTGGCCCTCCCGGAAGTCGTTCGTCTGCGAACGGGGTAGTGCCGGGGGTACCGGTACTGTATAAATGATCGAAGTCCCCCTGCCGGGAGAGGTATGGCCACACCAGTAATATTTACCGTCGATGACGAGCCCCAGGTCCTGAACGCCGTCGAGCGCGACCTTCGGTCCCACTATGGCCGGGAGTACCGTATCGCCAAGGTCGGCTCCGGGGCAGAGGCGCTGGACGCGGTCAACCGCTTCAAGCAGCGCGGAACGCCTGTAGCCATGTTTGTTGCCGATCAGCGAATGCCCGTGATGATCGGCACCGAATTTCTCGAGAAGGCGGCCAAGGTATATCCCGACGCCAAGAAGGTCCTGCTCACCGCCTACGCAGATACCGAGGCGGCCATCACCTGCATCAACACCCTCGATCTGGACCGGTACCTGATGAAGCCGTGGGACCCGCCCGAGCGTGAACTATACCCCGCGCTCGACGACCTGCTCAGCGACTGGCAGGCCTCGGTTCCGGCGGCCTACGATGGGATAAGAGTTGTCGGCACGCTGTGGTCGACGCACAGCCACAGGGTGAAAGACTTCCTCGCCCGCAACCGCATCTCGTACCGGTGGTTGGACGTCGAGACCGAGGAGGAGGCCAGGACACTCGTCGGCACGGCTCCCGAGGTCGAGCACAATCTACCCGGCGTCTTTTTCCCCGACGGAAAAATCCTCGCCCAGCCCAGCAACATAGATCTGGCCGAGGCCGTCGGCCTGCAGACCCAGGCAACGAAACCCTTCTTCGACATGATCATAGTCGGCGGTGGGCCGGCCGGGCTCGGTGCGGCCGTGTACGGAGCCTCTGAGGGGTTACGGACGGCGTTAATCGAACGGGAGGCGACCGGCGGCCAGGCTGGCACCAGCGCCCGTATCGAAAACTACCTCGGCTTCCCTAAAGGCTTAAGTGGCTCGGATTTGGCACGCAGGGCCACCGACCAGGCTCGCAGGTTCGGAGTCGAAATCCTAACGGCGCAGGAAGCCGTAAAAGTCCGTATCGAGGATCCGTACCGCATTGTCGAGCTGAGCGACGGGTCGGAGCTGAGCTGCCACGCGCTGGTTGTCGCCACCGGCGTGTCCATCCAGACACTAGACGCGCCAGGAGTGGCCGAGTTCACCGGAGCGGGCGTGTACTACGGCGCGGCCGTCACCGAGGCGGCCCACTACAAGGACTTGCCGGTAGTCGTGGTCGGCGGCGCCAACTCGGCAGGTCAGGGAGCCGTCTTCTTTTCCCAATATGCTAGTAAGGTAACTATGCTCGTGCGCTCGGACCTGTCCAAGAGCATGTCCCAGTACCTGATCGACCAGATAGACGGGACTGAGAACATTGAGGTCCTTTCTCAGACGGAGTTGGCCGCGGTCGTGGGCAACGGGCGCATCGACGGCATCCGGGTAGTGAACAACCAGTCCTCCGAGGAGCAAACCATCCCGGCGGCGGCGGTCTTCATCTTCGTCGGCGCCGTCCCTCACACCGAATTAGTGAGTGACGTCATCCAGACCAGTGACAAGGGCTTCATCATCACCGGCGACGGTCTGATGGCGAACGGCAAACGCCCTGCCGGCTGGAAGCTCGACCGCGACCCCTACCTGCTGGAAACCAGCGTGCCTGGCATCTTCGCCGCCGGTGACGTGCGGGACGACGTGGTCCGCAGGGTGGCGTCGGCGGTGGGCCAGGGCTCCATAGCGGTCAGCTTCGTCCACCAGTACCTCAAGACCGTCTAACCGGTCATAGACCTACTCCCCTTTTCATGGCTGACACAAAAACCCAGACGAAAGAATTCCTGGAGGGCGTCCCGCTCCTTTCTGGCATGTCGGACGAGGACCTCGCCAGATTGGGCGAGACTGTCGAAGAGGTCACTCTCCCGTCCGGTCAGAAACTTTTCTCAGAGGGTGACGAGGGCGACCGGGCCTACATTCTCCAAGACGGCGAAATCGAGATCATAAAAGACTCCTCCGGTCGCGAGGTATTGCTTACCGTACACGAGGAACCGGGCGTCGTGATCGGCGAAATGGCCGTGCTCGAAGAGATGCCACGAACGGCAACGGTGCGGGCCCGGACGGACGCCCGTCTCCTGTCCATACACAAGGACGAACTCGACCGCCTGCTCAAGACCAGCGAGTCGGCGGCGCGGGCCATGTTCTCCACCGTGCTGGCGCGATGGCGGAACACCGAGTCCCACCTGCGCCAGAGCGAAAAGCTGGCGCAATTGGGCACCCTCAGCGCCGGTGTCGCTCACGAGCTAAACAACCCGGCCGCGGCCGCCAAACGCGCCGCGGACCAGCTGGCTGGAGCCTTCGCCGAATACGGCGCCGCCCAGACCGAGCTTGGCCGCCTGGTGCTTACCGACTCCCAGCAAGCGGTGGTAGCTCGGCTCGCCGCCGAAGTCCCGGAGCGCTCGGCCCGGCCGCCGGACATGGACACCGTGACACGGGGCGACCTTGAGTACGAAATCGAGGATTGGCTGACCGAGCAGGGCGTCGAGGACGGGTGGAAGCACGCATCTCCCCTAGTCAGCCTGGGCATGGGCATGGACGCCGTCAGGGAGCTGGGCAAGACGTTCCCGACCAACCAGTTACCGGCGATAGTGGTCTGGCTCTCATCTGCATACGGTGTGAACAACCTGCTTGCGGAAGTCGGACAGGCATCCCAGCGCATCTCCGAAATCGTGAAGGCCCTCAAGTCCTACACGTATCTCGACCAGGCGCCGGTGCAGGACGTAGACGTGCACGAGGGCCTGGATGACACGCTGCTCATACTGCGCCACAAGCTCAAAGACGCCATCGAAATCGAGCGAGAATATAACCGCGAGCTGCCCAGGATCCGGGCATTCGGCAGCGAGCTAAACCAGGTCTGGACCAATATCCTGGACAACGCCGCCGATGCCCTCAACGATTCGGAAAAGGGCGGCGGACGCATCACGCTGCGCACCAGAGGCGAGGGGCGCTGGGTCATCGTGGAGATCGAGGACGACGGACCGGGCATCCCGGCAGAGATACAGGGCCGGGTATTCGACCCGTTCTTCACCACGAAGGCGCCCGGGCAGGGCACCGGCTTGGGCCTGGACATCACGTACAACACCGTCGTTCACAAACACCGTGGGGACATAAAGATCCGGTCCAAACCGGGTTCCACCGTCTTTGAGACCTGGCTGCCCATCGATCCCGATGGCGGCTCCGAAGGCCCCCCTGACCGCGATTAGGGTCGCGGGCGATAAATAGGAAAGCCAGGTGACAATATGAATCTGATCGAAAAAGACGAGCTACGTAAAAAAATCGAGCGGGGCGACGACTTCAAGCTCGTTATGGTGCTGGGTGAGTGGGCGTTTAGGGCCAAACACATCCCCGGTTCACTCAGCGTGACCAACCCGGCCGAAGCGACCAAAGACCTGGACTCGAACGACGAGATCGTAATCTACTGCTCCGGAGGGGGTTGCCCCGCCTCCAAGTTCGCCTACGCATTGCTCGAGCGCGCAGGTTACAAAAAAGTCCGCCGCTACGCCGGGGGCGTCGAGGAGTGGGAGGCGGCCGGGCTTCCGCTCGAAGGGGAGATGGTGGACTAGCCCCTCGTGCCTACTGACTCGCCCGTGGAGTCTGTCGACAATGAGGGTCCGGGCCGGAGGTCGCTGGACGTCCCCACACCGGGCGTCCTGTACATCAACGACGACCTCACCGGACCGATTCGAGAACACTTCGGCGCCGACTCCGAACAGGCCCAACTGGCGACAGAGCTTCTAGACCGAGCCCAGTACGATCTTCGAAAAGTCGTCGTGCTGACAATCGAGCGCCAGTTGGAAGGCATCGTGACTCAGGGGCCGCGCGACCCGTTCGAGGTGACCATCGCTATAGGCGGCGCGGGGAAAACGGCGGCAGACCTGATCCATAGGCGCACGGAGTGGTTCCCGGCCATCAGAGAGATAGCATTGACCCGCGTCGAGAACGGCGCAGGCGGCCACGACCTTCGCGGCGCCGACAGGCTGCGGGAGCAACTGGAATGGTTGACCGGCGCAGGCCGGGTGGCCGTAGTCGACGACACCGTGTACTCCGGGCTGACGGCGATGGCCGTGCTCGACGCGCTGCCCGACGGTGCGGTTGAACGCACCGAGTTTTTCTGCTTAAAAGCGGTGGGAGAAACGGCCGACAGGCTGCGCCAAAAATGTGAGATTACGATAGGGTTCGCAGCGCCCGGAACCATAAACGAGGATGTCAGCATCATAAACGCGACCGGCCTGGTATACAGGGTGGCCATCAGGACTCGCCTCGGCCCGGATATGGCTTTTTTTGACAGGCCTCAGTGGATGCGGGCGTGGTTCCCCGCCGACCACGAAAAAATTATCGAACTGTGCCAGCGGCTCAACGCCAAAGTGAGCTAATGAGACTGAGCGTGGAGGGCTAGCCGAGGGGGCTAAAAAATGACGGTGACCGAGAAGCCGCTATTTACGGGACTCGGCGCGGACGCGGCCGAGATGGTGGACCGCTACCAGCGCGTGCGCAGGCGAACCGAGGAGCTGGCCGAGCCGCTGGAACCGGACGACTACATGCTCCAGGCAATGGACGACGCCAGCCCGTCCAAGTGGCATCTCGGTCACGTTTCGTGGTTTTTCGAGACCTTTTTGCTGCGGCCGCGCCTGGACAGTTATCTGGCCATCGAAGACCGTTATCAGTACCTCTTTAACTCGTACTACGACGGGGCCGGACCCCAGTGGTACCGCCCCGCGAGGGGACAGCTCTCCCGGCCGACGGTGCCGCAGGTATACGACTTCAGGGCCCACGTCGACGCCGGCATGGTCGAGCTGATCGAGGATACGTCTCCCGACGACCTAGAAGCGCTGGGATCGCTGATGACTCTCGGCCTGAACCATGAACAGCAGCACCAAGAGTTGTTCGTCACCGACCTCAAATACAACCTCTCGGTAAACCCCCTGCGGCCCGCGTATCACGACCGGGCTCCGGCTTATGGCGAGCCGGTCGCTTTGGTGTGGGAAAGCTACGAGGGCGGCGTCCACCCAATCGGGCACGATCGCGAGGGCTTCGCCTTCGACAACGAATGGCCCCGGCACGACGTGCTGCTCCACCCTTACGCCCTGGGGTCGCGGCCGACGACAAATGGCGAGTTCATTGAATTCATTGACGATGGCGGCTACGCAAACCCCGACCACTGGCTGTCCGAGGGCTACAAGACCGTGCAGGCAAACGGCTGGGTCGCCCCGCTCTACTGGGAAGTCATAGACGGGGAATGGTGGAGCCAGACCATGTCTGGCATGCGGCCCATTGACACCAACGGCCCGGTTGTACATGTCAGCTATTACGAGGCCGACGCCTATGCGCGCTGGGCGGGCAGGCGGCTGCCAACCGAACAGGAGTGGGAGCACGCGGCCTCCGGCGAGCCCATCGAAGGCAATTTTTCGGATTCGCGCTTACTGCATCCATCTCCAGCATCGGAGCATGCGGTTTCCGAAAAGGGGGGGCGCCTGCGGCAGATCTACGGCGACCTGTGGGAGTGGACCCGGAGCCCGTACTCGCCTTATCCAGGTTTCAGGCCACTAGAGGGCGTCGTTGGCGAGTACAACGGGAAGTTCATGGTCAACCAGATGGTGCTTCGCGGCGGGTCCTGCGCGACGCCCGCCGATCACATTCGTGCTAGCTACCGGAACTTCTTCCCCGCCAACGCTCGCTGGCAGTTTTCCGGTATCCGCCTGGCTGACGATGCTTAAACCCGACTGCCCGAACCCGATCTGAGGCTATGAACTGACACTAACCGGCGCACTCCCCATCGTCTCATTGCTCAACGGCTCGGCGTCCCCGAACCGGGCCGCTCACGAGATGGCCGACGGGCTATCGGCAGACCCGAAGACGATCCCGACGCGATTCTTCTATGACTCTCGCGGGTCGGACCTGTTCGATGAGATCACCAGGCTGCCCGAGTACTACCCGACTCGAACCGAGATGGCCCTTATCCCCCGGGTGGCGGAAGAGATCGCCGATCTCCTGGCGCCGGAAGAAATAATCGAGCTGGGCTCAGGCTCCTCCGAGAAAATCTTCGCCTTCCTCGGCCCCGCGGGCGTCGCCAGCAGTCTGAAGCGTTACGTCCCGTTCGACTTCGACCCCGGTGTCGTGGAGTCCGCGGTGGAGGCGATGGGGAGGGCACACTCCCAGATCGAGGCACAGGGCGTCGTCGGGGACATGCTCCGGCACGTGCCTCTTACCCCCACTCGCCACGGCCGGAGACTGGTGGTCTTTTTCGGCAGCACCATTGGCAACTTCGACCCCGGGCCCAGGCGACGTTTCCTGCGCTCGGTCCGCAAGTTACTGGGCCCTGAAGGCCACCTGCTGCTCGGCGTGGACCTGATAAAAGATGCCTCAGTATTAGAAAACGCCTACAACGACGCGGCGGGCGTGACCGCCGAGTTCAACCGCAACATACTCAACGTCGTGAACCGAACGGCGGGCGCGAACTTCGACCCGGCGACGTTCGGGCACAGGGCCTTTTACAATCGCAGGGACCGGCGCATTGAGATGCATCTCGTATCCGAGCGCGCGCAGACCGTCACGCTCTCGGGGCCGGGCAGGACTATCGCTCTGCGACGGGGCGAGGGCATCTGGACCGAGAGTTCCTACAAGTTTGACCGCCCATTGCTAGAGGAGATTCTGGGCGAAGCGGACATGGCCGTGCAGCGCTGGTACGCCGACCCCGGCAACTACTTCGCCCTGGTGCTGGCCGGACCGGCCTGAGCCGAGCCCCGCACGTACCGCACCACCTCGCCCGGCGTTTCGAAAACGGCGTCCGGCCGTAACTGCGAGGCCCTACCCGTTCCGGGCTCGTCGATGCCCCAGAGCGCGTGTCCCGACCGGCACCCCGCCGCGTTCGCCGCAGCCATGTCGGCGGCGCTGTCGCCGACATACAGCGTGTGACCGGGAGTAACCCCCAGCCGCTCCATCGCCAGCACCAACCCCGCCGGGTCGGGTTTTGCGATGCCTGCGTCCTCGTAGCCGACGACCACCGAAAACGTGCCGTCCAGGCCCAGCGCGGCCAGTTCGACAGACACACCCGAAGCCACACCGTCGAGGACGAAGCTTCGAGTCTGGTTGGTAACGAGTCCCAGTGCATACCCATTACCGAGGTCCGTGAGCATCTGCGGAACACCGGGGAACAGCGCCGTCTGCTCATGCGGCTTCGTCCAGTACCGCTCGGCGTAGGCGGCGAACAGGGTTTTTGCGATACCCCTGCTACCGGCCAGCTCCTCCAACTCCACATCCAGTGCTCGACCACCGAGATCGGCAAAAAACGAGCGCGCCGACAAGTCGCCCAGCCCGGCTCCGTCGAAAACGGCCTGCAGAGCGGCTGACCGCACCGGCAGCGAGTCGGCCAGCGTGTCGTCAAAGTCAAACAAAACCGCGTCAACATGCATGCGTCGATCATACAAGTGAGCGTCGATTGCCGAAGCGATGAGGCCATGAGACGAAGAAGCCCTGACGAGCGAGGCGAATCCTCGCGGAGAACCAAGAAAGCCCGGTGCGCTTTGGGCGCACCGGGCTTTCAGTGTCGTGGTCGGCCGCCTCCGGCCGGGCCAGGGAGGGCTGTTAGTAGGGCGCTGCCGGACAGGCCGAGGTTGACGTTAACTGCAGTATCTTCCCGGTGGAATCCCAGCAATAGTAGTAGGCGGTGGGGTTGTCCCGGACGAACGCCGTAATGTCATAGCCGGTCGGCAGGGAACTCAGATCGTTTTCCGAGTTGAGGCCGGAGCCGAGATCGCGGGCGACCACGCTGACGATGCCGTTGTCGGCCATGAGCGTATCCATCGCGGCCTGGATGCTGTCCTCCTCACCGGAGCGCGCGCCCTCTTCGCCCTTACCGGCGAACTGGATGACGCTAGTGATGCTCGCGGCGGCCAGCGCCACCACAATGCCCACGACGATGAGCAACTCCACCAGTGTGAAACCCAACTCGTCGGAATTTAGCGATGTCATTCGTTTCATTACTTGCTTAAACATTGTCGATCTCCCTTTGTGACCTCTGGCCTTTCAAATCTCAGGACCAGACTAGAGGCCTTTGCGAAAACTGCCGTAAAGGCCAAATAAAAATCGGATAAAGATCCGTCACCAGACCGCTGCGGGGGGCGAAGCCTCACCCAGGTGCTCTTCGTCCGAGGCGAAAATGGCGACCACATTGAACGTCACCGAGTCCCCAACCTTCTCCACGCTCTGCAACTGAACCGAGGCGAAGAGGCCGGTGCGCACGAGGCCATCGGCAAACGTGGAGGGTGCTTCGAACGTCGCTGCGGAGCCCATGAGCTTAAATGTCTCGCCCTGCTTGACTAGGAAGGAGAGAGCCACTTCGGCCTCGTCGGCGGCGTCCAACGCCCGAATCGCCCGCTCGACCAGGGTCGCCGCCTCGCGGTCGAAGTCGGCGACGGCCAGGTCGACCGCGGCCGCCAGGCTGACGGCCTCCTGGGCCTGGCGTTTTGCCGTTTCAACACCCGCGAGCTCAAGCCGATGCACGCGCGCCTTTCGGCCCAGGTCCGCCTCCTGCGCGCTCAGAGAAGCGACCGTGTCCCGCGTGGTATCCGTAAGTTCCGTAAAGCTGAACACGCCAAAAGCGAGCAGGGCGAGTGCTGCGGCAGCAGCCACCTTAACAATGGGGAAAGCGGGCGGCAGGTGGCGCTTGCCCAGCAGGTTGAGCCTGGTGACGCCCGAGCGTCGCCTCTCAGTGCGAGCGCGGTCCGCATCGGCAGCCGCTAAGCCGAGATTAACGCCGTACTCATTGGCCGGGAAGTGGCCCGGATAGTCAAAACCGGGGTCGAACGCGACCACCCGCCGACCGGCCGAGGCCTCTACTCTCAGGAGCAGTTCCGGGTCATCAGAGACCAGGCCGGTAAGAACGACCGGCGGCTCGCCGGTGCCATCGCCAGTGCCAACATTGGTGCCGGAGCCGCGATAGGCGGTCACCCGCTCCACGGCGACGGCCACCACCCGCTCGGGCGACGCGACCCCGTTTGACGCCCGGCCGACGTCGACCTGGTGCACGACGCCCGGCATGCCCTCTTCCACGAGCACCACCGAGGCCGAGCGTGCGCCCATGTCCACCACCAGGCAGCTATTCAGCCCCACGGCGGCGGCCAGCGCGGTTGCCCGCGAGAACCCGGCCCTGGGCCTCAGCCCTGCGGATTTGAAGCGGTCTACCTCGTCATCGATCGCCGTTTTCACGGCCGCCTCGGCGAAAACATCCCTTCGTTCCTGTGACTCTTTATGTTCTCGGTCCTCCGGCAAATCCAGCACAGACGACGTCTCAACATCGGCAGCGGGCCGATCCCGCCAGGACACGTCCACGTCCTCTGCCCGGAACGGCAACGAATCGGTGACCTCAGACACCACGAGAGGGCCACGGTACTTGCGTTTTACGTTAGGAATCTGCATCCGCCGGGGAACCGAAGAGCGGTGCGGCAGCGCGATCACCACCCGGCCTGCAGACGTCGGAAGGTCGCTTAGCAACTCAGCGAGCTGCTGCGCTGACCAGGCCTGCGGCTCGGTGGCCAGTTCCGTACCGTTGGCCGGGTTGGGAACGGGTCCGAAAGCCTCCAGCGGCCTCGTGTCTATGGTGCCCCACGAAACCACCCGCTCGCCCTCAAAGACCGCCACTCGGATCACGTCGTCCACTGAAACCGTGACCGTCCGCCCGGAGAGCGTTGTCGAAACCCAGTCACCCACCGCGCTCCCCGACCAGGTAAGCGAGCGCCCCGGCGCGTTCGAGTCGGGTGTCGCTAGTTCACCGTTCACTTTTTTAGAGGGCGACCCCAGCCTTGTCAGGCGCCCTGCCAGTTTGTTTTTCATTACGGCTCCCCGTCCAGGCCTAATTTGTTTCCGTGCTCGCCATGCGAGGCGAGTGATGGATGACGATCTCGGTTTGGATGGTCGGGTTGCCCTCCAGGCCAACCACCTGCATGTCGACGAGCGTCGTGCCGGGGAAACCCAAACGCAGCGTGTCCAGAAAGCGACCGAGGTCCTCAATCGCGCCGGTCATGGAAATCGCCACGCTGTCGGTCGAGAACTCCAGGCCAGCGACGGATACTGGGCCCACGCCCGAGCCAGCGAGCGAACTGGGCTGCAGGCCGCTACGTTCCGCCGCACCGGCGACCAGCGCCAGGAGGTTGGAAGAAACGGGGCCGGAAAAGCGGTCAATCGTCGCCTGCACCCTGGCGTTCTCCGCCTCGGCCTCTTGTGCGAGCGCGTCCTCGTCACCGGAAACCTGAGTGTCCAGCGTGCGGTTATGCGCCGCGATCGTCGTTTCGAGCTCCGTTGCCTCGCCGCTGAGCGTCTTGTAGCTATTTCCCGTGTAGCCCAGGTACCCGAACATCACCAGCGCCGCGACTGCGGCCACCGCGGCCCAGGGCCTTACCCTGGCCATCAGCAGGCTCATCGACTCTCTGTCTATATTCATCGTGCGTTCTCCCCGATGCGTGTTTGGGTCGGGCTTACTTGAAGCTGTCGAGCCCGGAGTAGATGGGCACGAACATCGAGAAGGCGATCAGCCCAACGATGCCGCCGACCATCACCGTCGACGCCGGTTCGAGCATCGCCAGCAGACCGTCCAGCCGCCGTTCCTGCTGCTTTTGGTAGGTATTGGCCGCATCTCCCACCGTCTTGGTCAGCGTGTTGGACTCCTCGCCAATCATGAACAGTTCAACGAACAGGCTGGGGAGGATGGGGTGCCTCTTTAGAGCGGGCGTCAGGCCGTGGCCACTGAGCAGGCTCTCCTCCGCGTCCTCGAAGGCCCGGCGAATTACTGCGTTGTTGACACCGGCCTTGCCCAGTCCAAGCGCCGTCGATATGGGCACCCCGGCCTCCAGCAGCATCGAAACCGTGCGAGAAAAGCGCGCCAGCTCCCCCGTAACCGTGACGTCTCCAATAATCGGGCCCTTCGCCTGGAGCAGGTCCATCAAGTAGCGGAACTTGGGAATACGTCTGAGCAGCGTCAGGGCAAACACCGTGACGACCAGACCGATGCCGATCTTGAGAAAATTGGCGGCGAGGAACGAGAAAATCGCGATGATGATCCGGGTCATTAGCGGGATGCCCGTGCCCATCTTTTCGAATACGTCGAGCAGCGGCGGCAGGGCCACCAGCATCAGCACCACCAGCGTGATCAGGGACAGGCCGATAATCGCCACCGGGTACATGAGGGTGCGTATTGCCTTACTTTTGGCCTCTTTTTCTTTTTCCAAAATGTCGGCCATCTGCTCCAGCGCCGGGGACAGGCGGCCGGTGTACTCCCCCACCTCGACGACAGAGACAAAGAGCTTGTTAAAAACCAGCGGATAGTCCTTGAGCGCCTCGGTCAGGCTGGCGCCCTCGTCCAGGCGCTTTCGGGTAGAGGCGAGAATCTTTCGCATCATGCGGTTGCGGGACTCTTCGTGAAGCATCTCCAGGGCGCGAATCAGGTTGCCGCCGGAGGTGAGAATCGAAGCCAGGTTGCGCGACAGGCGAATCAGGTCGCCAGAGCCCACGCTAAAGAGCGACGGCAGCATCTCCTCAAGCCCCGGCAGCCGCCTAATGGCGTGTACCTCCAGCACCTCGAGGCCCTTCGAGCGGATCTCCCCAGCCGCCTCGTCGCTCATGCGGGCGTCCACCACACCGGTGTGAATTCCCTCGCGGAGCGTATAAGCAACATAGCTAAATTCCATCGTTTTCAGAATCCATTCGACTAGAGCGTGAACAGCACCCTCATGACCTCGGCGGGCGTCGTTATCCCCTGCTTTACTTTCAGCATTGCGTCATAACGCAGGGGCACCATTCCCTGCTCCAGCGCCACGTCCAGCATCTTGTCCCTTGTCGACTCGGAAAGAATGAGTCCGCGCAAGTCGCCGGACATCGTCAGCACCTCGAAGACACCCGTGCGTCCCCGGTAGCCCGTCTGGGCGCACAGGTTGCAGCCCGCCCCGTAGGTAAAGCGCGGCAATTCCTCGCCGATCTCCTCCAGGAACGCCTCCTGCTCGACTTCGGGCGTCGGCGCTGCTGTCTGACACGCGCTGCACACGACTCTGACCATGCGTTGCGACACCACACCCGCGACCGCCGACGCGATGAGATAGGGCGCGACGCCCAGGTCCTTGAGCCTAAGCACGGCCGAGACCGCGTCGTTAGCGTGCAGCGACGTGAGCACAATGTGGCCGGTGAGCGCCGCCTGCGTGGCGATAACAGCGGTCTCCTGGTCGCGAATTTCTCCAACCAGAATCACGTCCGGGTCGAGCCGCAGCACGCTGCGAAGCTGCGAGGCGAAAGTTATCCCTGCCTCGGGTTGCACCTGCATCTGGTTGGTGTCGGCGACCCGGTACTCGACCGGGTCTTCCAGTGAAATGACATTCTGTTCCAGCCGGTCCATCTCGGTGATGGACGAGTACAGCGTCGTGGACTTGCCTGCGCCGGTGGGCCCGCACACCACGATAATCCCGTACGGCAGCCGGATCAGGTTGCGGTACGTCTCGAGCGCCACCGGGCTCATGCCAATGCGGTCCAGGCCAATGAGTTCGAAGCCCTTTTCCAGGAGCCGCAGCACTGCCATTTCACCGGTCACCGTGCCGGAGATGGCGGCGCGCACGTCGACCTTGCGGTTCTGGACGTTGAACGTAAACTGGCCGTCCTGCGGCCTCCGTCGCTCGGCGATGTTCATGCCCGACATGATCTTCAGTCGCGAGATGATCGTTGGGAGCATCTCCAGCGGCAGGTCCATAATGTCGTGCAGAATGCCGTCGATGCGAAACCGGATGCGCACCCGGTCCTCTTCGGGCTCAACGTGAATGTCCGACGCCCTGTCCTGCAGCGCCTGACGCATTAGCAGGTCGATGACCTTGGCGGGCGGTGAATCCCGCAGCACGCCCGCCGTAATCTTCGTATCGGCGCCGTCCCCAGACTCGACATCGGAAAAATCCTGGGTCAGCCGATAGGCGAGGTCGATGTGCTCTCGAATGTCCTCGGCCGTGACGATCACCGGCTCAATCGTCTTGCCGGTGTACGCGGCCAGGTCCATGCGCACGGCCATGTCCGCCGGGTTCACCATCGCCACCGCCAGTCGGTCGCTCTCGGCCTGCACCGGCAGGACGTGGTACATCCGGGCAACGTCTTCGGGTATGGCTCTGACCGCTTCGGAATCGATGCTCTGGCTGCCCAGGTCCACCATGGCCACCCCGGTGTACAGAGCCAGCATCGCGGCCAGTTCGCTGGAGAGCACAATACCGTCGCGCACCAGCACCCGTTCCAGCGGAGTCCCCTCGCGCCTGGCTAAGGCGCGGGCGTCCCCGATCTGGTCTTCGCCCACCATCCCCGTCTCGACCAGCACCCGGTGCAGCGGCAGCGCGCCGAACGAAGAGTGATGCGCATGGTTGCCGCTATGGGAGTTGGCGGTCTCAGGCGCGGTGTTGAGGCCCACCATTACTCGGGCCCGTGCGAAGAGGGCGAGTCAACTAGCCAGACTGCCAGTTCCTGCTCGCCCGCGCCGCCGCCGCCGCCATCGCCGTTCGGGGCGCCATTAGAGGCGCGCGTTCGGCGAACGCTGGCGACCCGGTCCATCTCCATCAGCACCCGCTCCAGCTGCAAGGGTTGTCTTAGGCCCACCAGCAATTCGAGGCCGGTCCCGGCCGTGCCGACCAGTCGCATGACGCGAAGTTCCGGCATGCGGCTGACCGCCCGGACGAACTGCGTCGACTGGCACGTGCAGCCGCTGGACCGAACCTGGAGCCTGACGACGCCCTCGTACATCGGCGAGTCGGCGTACATCGTTGAATCGATATCGACGCCCTGTGCGTTAACCTCGCCCAGGGTCCCGTTCGGGGCGTCTGACGGGTCCTCCAGTTCAACTGGACTCAGGGAAACTCCGGGTTCGGGCGAAACGGCTTGCTCGGGCAGTGTGGCAGGCACGCTTCCGACCACTGTAAGTTTGGGCACTCCGGCCCCTCCGTCCGAATATCCATTCGGGGAGAGTTCTTGCGGCATCGTGGCCGCAGCCAGCGGCCCATCAGCCGGAACCGCGTGCCGGCCCCGGGGCATCGGCGCCCCGCCCAGCAGCACCTCGGCGAGCGCCCGCTGCACCTCCGATTGCACCAGCGTGTTTATCCGTTCGCCGACACGGTCCACCGTGCGGCGAAACTCGCTCGTGAGATCGCCGATCTCCCCCCGGACCAGGTCCCCTAGCTCTGAGCCGATTGGACCGGTTCCGGCCGGGCCACCAACTGGGCTGCCTGTGGCGGCCATGCTCTCTTGCTCACCAGAGTCGGAATCGTGGCCATTGGTAGAAAACGTCATGGCCATGTCTTAAATCTCCATCCAGCCGAGCCGCACCGCCGTCACCACGGCATGGGTCCTGTCGTGGGCGTGCAGCTTGCCCATGATGTTGGTGAGGTGGTTCTTGACGGTCCGCTCTGTGATCGCGAGGTACTCGGCGATAACGCGATTGGACCAGCCCTCGGCCACCAGCCGAAGCACCTGCAACTCCCGGTCGCTGAGCCTATCTGGACGAGGAGCGTCGTCCGGAATCTCGTCGGGGCTTGAAATCGGAGCCGTTCTGAGAATGCGGGAACCCGCTGATATCGACATGCCAGGCAGGTTACGCAGACCGGCTAAACGGCTCGTAAAGGCAATCTAAAGATGGCGTAATGATCGGGCCTCGCGTCCCCTCACGGCCGCACCAATGGGACCTTAGGACGATTGATAAGGCCGCGTCCGCCCTTAGCATCTCCGGGATATGACGAGATTTTTCACCCGCCCGCGCCAATCCCTGATTGAGGCAATTCGCGGCACGGGCGGCGCCCTCATGCTGGACGCCGTCATCGCCATGCTCACCTTCAGCATGGTCGGCTTCGCCGTCATGGGCGGGCTGTCCACCACACAGCTATCATCCAGCGCCGTCGAGGGCCAGAGCTTGGCCGAAAACCTCGCTCGCAACCAGCTCGAGCTGGCCTTCACCCTTCCCTACATCTCCCCACCGACCACGTATCCAACCGTGTCGGTACCGGCCGGGTACGGCATAACGGCCGTGGCCGAAGAGTACGTATCGGGCGACGCGAATTTACAAAAAATCGTGGTCACCGTGAACCGGGACGGCGCCACCGTACTGGTGATGGAAACTCTGAGAGTCACGCAATGAAGCGGCCGCGTCTAATCCTGACCATGCTCCGGTCCGAGCAGGGCCTCACCCTGACCGAGCTCGTCATGTTCATCGGCGCCATGACCCTGCTGTCGTCCGCTGTCGTCGCCGCGCTGTTCGGCGTGCTGTCGCTACCCAGTTCATGGCAACCCAGGGTCATCGCGACCAAGGACATTCGCAACGCGGAGAGCTGGTTCGCCACCGACGTCGCCAACGCACTCTCAACCAGCCTAGTCGACGGCGGCGCGACGTCCACACAAGTGACACTCTCGTGGACAGACGGCGGCGGCACCGGGCACACCGTCACGTACTTAGTCAACCAGAGCGGCGACCTCGTCCGAGGGCTGGACGGTACCGCGACCACCACCGTAGCCAGAGGCGTTATCGACACCAGCTTTGCGCTGACCTCAGACACCGTCATCTTCGACATCACGCTCGACTCCGCGCCCGGCGCCGACCGGTCCAGCTCCCTGCGAACTCGCCTGAGCGCGCAAAACTAATGGGCAAATTCACGAGCCGAATCCACCTGGTCAGGCAGGCGCTGGTAAGCGGCGAGCGCGGCCTGGCCATCATCTTCGTCCTGGCGTTCGTGGCGTTGGCCGTGCCCGTCACCACCGGTGCCTTGAAGGTCGCCAGCACGCTGAGCAACAACTCCCGCGTAAAGACGGAGATCGCACTCGACCACTACTCGCTCGTCGGCGCCACCCAACACGTCATCTACAAAGTGCTCTACGTCGACGGCTACGCCGAGTCCATACCCACCGGCGGCGAGGACACATACACCATCACCCTTAACGGTGAAGACATAACTATTACGCTGACAAAAGCTTCGGAGCCGCCCGGAGACCCGATCCCGTCGTGGGAGTCCAACCCTCCTGACAACAACTTCGAGCTGCAGACAACCAAGGCCGTGAGCCCTACTACGACCGCTGCCTTGACGCCGACTACGTTCACCTACACCATCACCGTGCAGAACATGAGCCCGGACCCCCAGCCGCTGACCAAGGTGCAGGACGGCCTCCCCGCCGGCTTCACCTACGTGACCGGTACTACAAGCGGGGTATCCACAGTGGAACCGAGTGTCAAGAGCCAGGGCGGCGGCGGCAACCCGCACGACGCGCTCATCTGGGACGTCACCGGGGACGCCATCGTCATCAATCCCGGCCAAACCGTGACCCTGTCCTTCGACGTCACCGCAACCGTGCCCGAGGGCATCTACTGCAACGAGGCGTGGGCTCGGCCGGGAGGCACCACCACCGGGTCCGGCCAGACGGCGAAGATCGTCGTCGGCTCGCCATCCATCACCTCCTGCCCCAGAGAGGTGCTGAACGTCGTCAAGACCGTCGACCCGTCGGTCAGCACCGCCATGGTCTCGTCCACCTACGCCTACACCATCGTCCTGAGCAACGACAGCGCTTCGGACCTGAGCATCCAGAAAGTGACCGACCTGCTGCCCGACGGCATGTCGTACGGCCCCTCATCCACTACCGGTGACATGACCTCCGACGACCCGTCCCTGAGCACCGACCCGCAGAGCAGCCGCAGCGAACTGCGCTGGAACTTCAGCCCCTCCTACACGATCCCCGCCGGTCAGACCCGAACGATTACCTTCGACGCAGAGGGGACACTGGCCTCGGGCAACTACTACAACGAAGTGTGGGTAGACGTCGTCGAGCTGACAACGACCGTGTACACTTGGCCCACGGCGAAAGTAGAGATCATGGGCGTCATCGACACCCAGGCAACTGGTGACGGAGGCTCAGCGTCGTCACAGGTGTGGGTGGGAGACGACACCTTCGTCGTCACCCAGATGGAGATAACGCGCTAGGCCGCCGAAGCCGCTGTAGCCGGGCAGTACCGGTAGCCGAACTCGCGTACCGTCTCGATAAGGCCGGGGACACGGGGGTCGTCGCCCAGCTTCCTGCGCAGGTGACCGACGTAGACTCGGACGTTCTCGACCCCGCCGCCGCCGGGCCAGCACAGCTCTCCCAGGCGGTCGGCACTCATCACCAGTCCCGCGTTCTGCACCAGCACCCCCAGCAGCCTGAACTCCTGCGGCGTCAGGTCCACCACACGCCCTGCGAGCACGACCTCGTGACGTGCGTGATCTAAGCTGAGCGTCGCATCACTGTAAGGCTCGGTCGCGTCCTCGCTCTGAGTGCGAGTCCGGCGCAGCAACGACTCCACTCGCGCCACGAGCTCGGCCGTTCGCGCAGGCTTCACAATGTAGTCGTCGGCGCCGTTGCGCAGGCCCCTCACCGCGTCATTCTCCCTGTCCAGGGCCGACATGATGATGACCGGGACATCGGAAACCTCCCGTATCCTTTCCAGCACGTTCCACCCGTCCATACCGGGCATCTTGATGTCCAGTACGACCAGTTCGGGTCGCCAGTGGAAGAACGTGCGAACCGCTTCTCGCCCATCGCCCGCTGCGGCCACATCGTAGCCGGCCTCGTCGAGCAGGTCGGCCACGAGGTCGAGGACCGAGGCCTCGTCATCGACGACCAGTACTCGCTCTTTTTTGCCGCTCGCAATTGATACAACCATTTGCGTTCACCCTCGCTCTCACCGGCCGTCTCGAACAACTTTGACAGCCGAATACCGACGGCCGGATAGATCACGTTAAGCGGGCAAAGCGCGAATTTGGTTGGGAACCGGTTTGTAACCCATTTGCGACCGGCATGAATACTGGACTTTAGGGCAGTACCAGCTCCACCGACGACCGTTTCGCCCAGCCTTCGACGCCGTCGCCATAGTCGCCGGACGGCAGGGCCAATCGAACCCACTCGTCCCGTTCGTCCACCACCAAAACCTCGATCCCCGCGGGCACCCTTAAGAAATCGACATACTCTGCCCCAGGGCCGCTGTAGAGAGACGCCGCACGGGGCAAAACGGCGTCGGTCGCGTCCCGACCGGCATCGATTGCGACCACGGCCACGGCGAAGGCCACGGCCAGCGTCAGGCCCGCCGCGATGTAGACGGCCGAGTGTCTCGTCACCTGGCCGCGAGCCCCGCGAAACACCAGCCACAGCGCCGCTATTGCCAGGGCCATCGCAACCGCCGCTGCGCCCAATGCCCGAGCCGGGACCACGTCCACGACCGCGTCGGAAAAGGCCGTCAGCCCGGACGAACCCGGCGGCGCAGTTCCGGCCAGGTCACCGCCCGCCAGCTGCTGCCTCGCCAACTCCAGATTCGCCGAAGCGTCTTTGTCCGAGCCGTCCAGCGCCAGCGCCCGCCTGAAGTTGAGGACGGCGAGCGCCGGTCGATCGGTTTGCAGGTAGGCGACGCCGAGGTTGTAGTACAGGACCGGGTCCTTCACTCCCAGCGTCACAACGTCTTCGAAGGCCTGGGCCGCGCCCACATAGTCGCCAAGCTCGTACAGCCCCGAAGCGGCGTCCACCAGCACGGCCACGTCCGGGTTCTCTGCGTCTGAGTCCGGCTGTTGCGCCGACACCGTGCCCGCGACCAACAGGCCGAGGCCCATCACGGCAATCACCCCCGCGATAACGCCCGCCAGAAGCCGTGTCGTCATTGCAACGACTCGTCGAGGCGGCGAATCAGTTTTTCGATTTCCCCATTTCCGGCCCCTCTCACGTCTTCGTCACCTTCCCCGTTTCCGTTGCCTCTGGAGGCCAGCAACTCGGGCGGCGCGAACCTCGCCTCGTGGCCCGCGTCCAGTATCCGGCGCACGTCGCTAATCAGGCCCGGTTCCGCGCCCCGTCTGCCCAGCTCCAGCGCCAGCCTGTCGCTCGCGAGGCCGGAGACGGGCCGTCCAAGCAAGTTGGAGAGATGGTCGAGCAACCGTACGTCCGGTTCCGGTGCGGGCTCGACACGTTCTCTCGATACAGCCTTCGAGCGAGAGAGCCCGACCTCTGCGAACGCCCGGCCCAATCGGCGTCGCTGGCGATACGTTTCGATGAACAGCAGCATCAAAACCGGCAGTGCGAACAGGCCCCAGTACCACGCCGGTGCGGTGAAACCCTTGCCGGTCGTGGACAGCGTGCCCTCTACCGGCTTTAGGCCTCGCAGTTCGCCGGGAACCAAAATCTCCAATGCTGTCTCGGCCCCTTCGTCCACCTCTTCGATGGCCTGTTGTATCGCGACGATGTCGATGGAGCCGGGTTCCACCTCCACCCTTATCGGGTCGGTCGTCATCGTTACGTACGTCTCCAGTTCCGGGTCAAAATAGACATATTCGATAGATGGCACAGCAAGTACACCGTCCGTATTGGGAAGTAGCAAAAACGTAAAGGTCTTGCTGCCCCTCAGGACCCCCTGGAACACCTGGGAACTGGCGCTGGAGTCCTGGCTGAACGCACGCCACTGATCCGTCTTCGGCAAGGTTGGCTCCGGCAGCGCGTCGATGTTACCGCTGCCCGAGATCGTCACGGTCAGCGTGGCCGGGTCGCCGCCTGAGAGCCGGTCCGAGTCGACCGACGCCGTAATGCGGTACCGGCCGACGGCGCCTTCAAAGCCGTCCGGCGCACCTGCCGGGAGCGGCCTGACATCGATGCGCACCGCCTGCGTCACCAGCTCCACGGGCGGCTGCAGCGGGCTCGTCGACACCCTGGTCACCGAAGGGTCGATGGTGTTCCGGCCGACCAGCGTCGGGAACAGGACCGTCCGCTCCTCGAACACCGAGTACCGGCGACCGGCGGCATCTACCTCGTAGCGGCCCTCGTCGGTCAGGTCGCGGTGCCAGAAGCCGTCGAATGACGGCGGCGCGGAGGACCGTCGGGTAGTGAACGTATCGCGTACCGGGTCGCGCACCACGTAGTACTTCCTGAAGTAGGTGAGTTGCTGGCCCAGATAGGGGTTCGAGTCGTCGACCCCCGCCTCGACGAAGTGGTCTTGACCTGCCAGGTTGGACGGCGCGCTAGAGGGATCGGGGTCGAAGTCAAAATTCGGTGCCGGAGTTGGCGCAGCCAGATTGCCGGCACCCTGCGAAACATCCAACTGGAGGGGCGCCGTCTGGTGCTCGGTGCCGTCGATCGCGATACCGACCGGTCCGATGGTGATCTTGCCCGTCCGGGTAGCCGCCAGCCGGTACTCGAACAGGAAGTTGGACACCGCCCTGCCGTTGGTGATCGTTACCTGTGAAACGGAACTGCTGCCGATCACAACCAGGCCGTCCAGGAACGGCAGCTGTGGCTGCGAGGCCTGGTGGCCCCCTGCCACTACGATCGACAGCGTGATTACGTCGTCCGTGGTGGCGGTGGTGCGGTCCAGCTCCGCTGTCACAACGGGCGACTGTGCCATCACCGTAGTCGCCGTCAGCACAAGCGTCGTCAAGAGCGCAGCGGTTAACGCGAGTATTCGAAACATCACCAGTCCTGCGCCGGTCGGCGGGGGTCACCGCCGTTGAACTGCAATCGCTGCGGCAGGGTTTCGGCATCTTGCGTCAGAGCGTCGAGCAACTGGCGCGCCTGTTCCTCCGTCAGCGCCTCGTCCTGCGGGGCGGGTTCGCCCTGGTCATCGCCTTCGGCACCCTCGTCGTCTTGTTCCTCTTCGCCATCGGCCGGGTCCTCCTCTTCGTCGCCCTGCTGCTCGTCGTCCTGCTGGCCCTCCTCGTCCTGGGGGTCGGTGGCTTCCTGTTCCGCCACTCGTTGCAGCGCCAGTTCGAGATTGTGTTTGGCGTCCGGCGCGCCCGGGTCCAATCGGAGGCTCTCTATATACGCCGCTGCCGCCGCGTCAAAATCGCCGAGTTCATAGTGTGCGTTGCCCAGGTTGAACGCCGCGTTCGCCGCAAGTTCCGGGTCCGCCGTCTTCAGGGCCTGTTGCAGGTGCCGGGCGGCGTCCTCGTTCTCCTGCCTGCGAATGAGTGCGTTGCCTGTGTTGTAGTAAGGCTCGGGCTCGTCCGGCGAGTCGACCTCTGCCTTGTTATAGCTTTCGAGTGCTTCTGAGAAGTCGCCCCGGACGAAGGCCTCGTTACCCTCGTCGAGCAGTGCGCCCTGGCTCGAAGTACATGCGGCGGCGAGCACCGCGACCCCCAATAGCAACGCGAATTTCGCAATCAACGTTCCCCGCCGGGCTCGTATGGGCTTCTTCGCGCTAGCGCTCATCGCTTTCGCAATCAACCGGACGCCTCTTCTTTGCGGGTGCGTAGCGTTCGTACCGTTGATTCGGGGATCAGTTCAGCGGCGATCAGGGCCAGGACCGCGATGGCGAGGAATATCTGGAAGCGCTCGATGCGCTGAATCTCTTCTCTGCTGTCGAGCCGGGCCTTTTCTAAATCGCCTATTCGACTGGCTATCGCGGCGGCCGCGCCCCCGGCCCTGAAGTAGCTGCCTCCTGCCGCATCGGCCACGGCCCTGAGTGCCTCTTCGTCCAACTTTGACAGCACCTGATTGCCTGCCCTATCGGTTTTAAAGCCGATCACGTTGCCCAGCCGGTCCAGCTCCGGCACCGGCTCGCCCTGGGCCGACCCGAACCCCACCGTGAAAATGGTGATGCCCTCGTTCCCCGCGTCACGAGCAGCCGCGACGGGGTCGGTCTCTGAGTCCTCGCCGTCGGTCATCAGCAGGATCACCTTCGAGCCCTCGCGATCCTCATCGAACGCGAGCGCGGCCATTTCTATGGCGCGGCCAACGACGGTTCCAGGTCGCGAGATCGCGTCGGTACCGGCGGCGTCCAAAAAACGCCTGGCCGTCAGGTAATCGGAGGTCAGCGGCAACTGAATGAACGCCGAGCCGGAAAACAGCACCAGGCCCACCTCGTCCCCGTCCAGCCGGTCCATCAGCTCGATCATCTCCAACTTGGCCCTCGTCAGCCGGTCCGGCTTGACGTCCTGCGCCAGCATGCTTGCAGACACGTCAAACGCCACCATCACCTGCACGCCCTCCTGCTCGACGATCGTCTCGCGCTCGCCCCACTGGGGTCTCGATATGGCGATAACCACGAAGCCGAGCGCCACCACCCAGATCGCCGTGCGCCAGGCCCGATTGCGACCGCTTACACCGGACAGCAGTCCCGCGATCAGGTGTCGCTGGGCCACGGCGTCCAGTGCGCGCCGTCGGGAGCGTGCGGCCCACAGGACCAGCGCAATGGCGCCGGGTACCAGTACGAGCGCTATGAGTACGAGCGGCTGGGCGAAAGACATGGCTAAGGCAGCGTCCTCAGGACCGTACGGCGCAGGCCCAACTCGCCTATCAGCAAAAACAGGCCGGGGATCATCACCCAGCTGGCCAACTCGTTGCGCTGGCTGAACGCGAAGGTCTCGATCTCCGAGCGCTCCAGCTCATTGATCTCGGCATAAATGCGGCTGAGCCCCTCCGGGTCGGTGGCGCGAAAATAACGGCCGCCCGTCATCGCAGCGATCTCACGAAGGGAGTCCTCGTCCAGGTCGATACCGGTGCTCAAGCCGCCGCTGAACGCCGAAATGGTCGGGCGGCCGACGCCGATGGTGTACACCTTTATCCCCAGTGCCTCGGCAGCCGTGGCCGCCGTGATCGGATCGATGGCCCCGGCATTGTTCACGCCGTCGGTGAGCAGGACGATGATTTTCGACTCCACTTCCGAGTCCTTCAGCATATTGGCCGCCGTCGCCAGGCCCATGCCAATCGCCGTGCCGTCCCGAATGCCGACCGTCCTGGCCAGCCGCACCTGCTCTGTGAGGCGCAGCAGCACGTCGTGATCGAGCGTCGGCGGAGCCTGCAAGAACGCGGACTCTGCGAACACCACCAGACCCATGCGGTCGTGTTCACGCTCGGTCACGAACTCGGCGATGGCCGACTTCGCGGCCGCTATCCGACCACCCGGGCCTAGATCACGAGTGCCCATGCTGCCCGAGATATCCAGCGCCAGGGCGATGTCCACTCCCTCGCCCTTGATGATCTCGCGCGCATTACCGGTCTGGGGCCGCGCCAGCGCGATTATGAGCAGCGTTAGTGCCCCCAGCCGCAGCACTGTCAGAATCGGGCCGGAGTAGGTGCGCCACGACCGCCGTTTCGGCCTGGGCGCAAGGTCCAAACTCGGGTACCGAATCGCCGGGTTGCGCAGACGGCGACCATACACAAAGGTCGCCGCGGCGAGCGCCGGCACGGCGAGCAGCGCGATGAGCACCTCGGGGCTGGCGAACGACATGCTTACAGGCCCCCTCGACCGTTGGGCCCCGTCTCGCCGACCTGTGCCACGCTAACAGGCGCCGTTTTCGTGGCCTCGCGGTGCAGGTCGTGCACCAGCGCTACGGCGTCCGGAACGAGCGCATAGGCCTCGTCCGGCATCGGGCGGTACCTGGCGAACTTGACCAGGTCCGAAACCAACAGAAGGGTCAGCACCCGGTGGCCCAGTCGCCAGGGCACGGAGCTTGACCTGATCTGACGAGACACCTCGGCAGTGGTGCTTTCCACCGCGTCGAGCCCCAGCTCACCGTCCATGTATCTACGCAAGACTTCAGACGTAAGGACGTAGTGCTCTTTGTATCGCCGTTCACTCACCAGATCCAGCGACTCGATACGGGCCAGTTCAGCGATCGCCCACTCGAACGGGTGCGGCAGTTCGGGGAGCGCCATCGACGATGCTGCCGAGCGGCCTTTCAGCAGGTAAATTACGACCACGACTCCTGCGATCAGTGCGGCCAGACCCGCAAGCACCGAGCCCACAATCAGCCCCGTCCTGGGGCCTTCGATCTCCGCCTGGGGCCGGATATCGCGTAAATCACCGCCCTGCAAAAAAGACGTGACGTCGAGCGCCACCGGGGCGGCCGTCGTAACCGTCGTCGCGCCGGACGGTGAGATAACCACCAGCGTCAGTTCCGGCGTTACCAGCCGCCCCGTCTCGAACACCTGGGCCTGGAACGTTATCCTCGTCGTCTCCGAACCATCGGGGTTTGTGGAGACTACCGGGGCTTCGAGACCCCTCACCTCCAACGGCCCCCACGTCGCGTCCAACTCCACCGGGCCGACCCGGTACCCGGCCGGGTGGTTCACCGACGCCGTCACCCGCACCACGTCGCCGATAACCAGCAGGTCCGGCACCACGGCGACACTGGCCTCGAAAGGGTCCTGTGCACTGGCCACGCTTACGCCTAGTACGAGTGCGGCGAGGGCCGAGATGCTCCCCGCTCGCAGGGCTCGCTCTAGTGGCTTCTTCGCGCAAGCGCCGCTCTTCGCAAGGCTCGTCAGGGCTTTGGCAATCAACAGGTCACCTGGCCCCGGCCGTGTGCCGGGCGCGACCGGCCCGGCTCGCCCGTCTTACGAAAAACCTGATCAGCTCGGCTGCGTAATCCTGACCTGTCGCGAGGGCGATGCGGTCCACCCCGGCGGCGTTGAATGTCTCCTGCCTGGTTTCTTGGACTATGCGCAGCCTGGCGTCGAACTCCTGCCGCCAGCCGGGGTCTGACGTGTCCACCCAGACCGTCTCGCCCGTCTCGGCGTCTTCCAACGCCACCAGGCCGATCTCGGGAATCGCCGCCTCCAGCGGATCGTGCAGGTCCACCGTCACCAGGTCGTGCTTGCGCGCGACGACCTTTAACTGGTGCGCATAGCTCTCGGGAGTCGCCAGGAAGTCCGAGATGAGAAAGATGACTGCCCGGCGCTTGAGCACCGTGCTCAGCGTATCGAGTGCGGGCCCAATCCCGGTGCCAGTGTGGTCGGGTGAGAAAGATAGAAGGTCCGTCACCAGCCGCATAACGTGCTTGCGGCCCTTGCGTGGGGGCACGAACAGCTCCACTTCGTCCGTGAATAAAGCCAACCCCACCCGGTCGTTGCTGGTGGTAGCCGCGAACGACAGCACCGCCGCCAGCTCTACCGCCAGCTCGCGTTTTAAGCGATCCACCGTGCCGAACTCGCCCGAGCCGCTGACGTCTACCGCCAGCATCACGGTCAGTTCCCTCTCCTCCACGAACCTCTTCACGTACGGGACGCCCATGCGGGCGGTGACGTTCCAGTCGATAGTCCTGACGTCATCGCCAAACTGGTACGGGCGCACCTCGCTGAACTCAATACCGACGCCACGGAACGTGGCCTGGTACTGGCCGGCGAAGGACTCGTTGACCAGTCTGCGAGTGCGAATCTCGATCTGGCGTGTCTTTTTCAGTATTTCAGCAGGAATCATTATTTTTCGATCTTTCAAACGTGAACTGCTGCGATCGAGGCCCTTGCAAAGCCCCTATGGCGCCTCTCTAACTGAATTCCGTGCGCCTAGGCACCACTCTTCTTGCGGCCCGGTCCCTACGGGACCTCGATGGCATCAAGAATGCGCTGGACGATCTCGGAGCCGTCCACGTCGGACGCCTCCGCCTCGTACGTCGTAATCACCCGGTGCCGGAGAATATCCGGAGCTATCGACTTGACGTCGTCCGGGGTCACGTAGCCCCTGCCGCGCAGGAACGCGTGCGCCCGCGCCGCCGTCACCAGGTAGATGCTCGCCCTGGGAGACGCGCCGTAGGCGATCAGTCCTCGCAGGTCCGCAAGTCCGAACGCGGCCGGGTCCCGGCTGGCGAGGACCATATCCAGTACGTACTCGGTAATGCGCTCATCTACGTAAATGCGGCGCACCGCCGCTCGCGCCTTGAGAATCGTGTCCGGGTGGACCACGGGCCTGACGGCTTCGGGTTCACCGACCGCCATCAGCGCGACGATCTTTCGCTCCTCGTCTCTGGACGGGTACTCGACAACCACCTTGAGCATGAAGCGGTCCACCTGTGCCTCGGGGAGCGGGTAGGTGCCCTCGTGCTCGACGGGGTTCTGCGTCGCCAGCACCAGGAACGGGTCGACTAGCGCAAAGGTCTTATCCGCGATCGTCACCTGGCGCTCCTGCATCGCCTCCAGCAGTGCACTCTGGACCTTCGCCGGCGCCCTGTTGATCTCGTCGGCGAGCACGATATTGGCGAATATCGGCCCCTTATGGATGCTAAATTCAGACGTCTTGGGGTTATAGATCTGCGTGCCCAGCAGGTCCGCGGGCAGCAGGTCGGGGGTGAACTGCAGGCGGGAGAAGTCGGCGTCTATCGCCTCGGCAAGCGTCTTGACCAGCAGCGTCTTGGCCAGCCCGGGCACGCCCTCGAGCAGGATGTGCCCGTCGGCCAGCAGCGCCACCAGTACCCGTTCCACCATCGCCGTCTGGCCGATCATGCGCTTGCCCAGTTCCGCCGTCAGGTCCTTGATGAACAGGCCTTCTTGTTCAACTCGTTGGTTGAGTTCGGCGATCTCCGTCTGGCCCATCGCGGTGGTCGAGGTCTGTCCCTTGAGGTGGCCCCACCCGATCATGTTGTCCAATTTCTCCCCCTGATGCTCACCGGCCGGGTTCTCGGCGGCCGATGCCGTTCCTTGTTAGCTCTTACTGTCGTTCGTTGATTGCTCCAGGCCCGCGCTCTTGGCCTACAACGGTCGGCCCCAATAGTCGGTTGCTCACATTACCCACCAATTCCACCCGTATTACGAACTCGAAACCCGCAGCGGCTTCTCCTGTAATAAATTGGGCGCATTGGATCGCTAGTAACCTTGATCGGCTC
Organism: Dehalococcoidia bacterium; assembly: GCA_965250195.1. Classification (GTDB taxonomy): domain Bacteria; phylum Chloroflexota; class Dehalococcoidia; order Lucifugimonadales; family UBA2962; genus CAUZIR01. The sequence continues at coordinate 2,031,422 of OZ252295.1, read as the reverse complement.
CTAACGTAACTATTATTGGGCAAAGGCCTGGTCTAAGGGTTGGCTCGAACCGCGGACTTGGAGCGGAGGAGTAGAAAAGTTTGAACTTCGGTGGGAAAATCCTGCTGGTCGAAGACGACCCCGCGGTCGCGGCAAGCCTCACTGACGGCCTGACGCAGGAGGGCTTCGAGGTCGACCACGTCGCCACCGGCACCGAGGGGTTGGGCCGCGTCCGCTCGGGTCGCCCGCAGATCATCATCCTCGACGTAAGGCTGCCAGACGGCTCCGGGTTCGACTACTGTCGGCGGCTGCGGGAGATGAAGGTCCGCCAGCCCATCATCATGCTCACCGCGCGCCGGGAGGAGACCGACAAGGTCCTCGGCCTCGAGATGGGGGCCGACGACTACGTAACCAAGCCCTACTCCCTCGCCGAGTTGGTATCGCGCATACGAGCGCACCTGCGCCGGGCCTACGGGGAGCTCTCGTCCGCCGAGTCCGACACTCTGTTCGCCGGTGACCTGGTCATAGACCGGGGCCGGGCGCAGGTATGGCGCGGCGGGCGACTCATCCCCCTCACCCCGACTGAATTTCGACTGTTGGTCTATATGGCCCAGAACACCGGGCATGTGCTGTCGCGAGGCCAGATGCTGGATGCCGTCTGGGGATACGACTCCGACGTCGAGAGCGAGCGGGCCATAAACGTCCACATCCGGCGTCTGAGAGAGAAGGTCGAAATCGAACCGTCCCGGCCGACGCTGGTGCTCACCGTACCGGGCGTCGGCTACAGGCTGGCCGACTGATGCCCCTGTTGCCCGCTCGTCTAACCACCCTGCTGCCCCGGTCAATCAAGTGGACGCTGCCCTTGAGCTACGCCGCTGTGTCAGTCATTGCGGCAGTGGCGTTAGGGGCCGTGCTGATGATCACCCTGGCCGGTTACTACCGCAACCAGGAGAGAGACTACCTGCGCACGAACGGCCTGACCATCGCCGACAACGCCACGTCGCTCCTCGATGCCGGGGTGCCTTTGGAGGCAATCGAGTCCCAGCTACTGAGCTTCGCGTTCCTCACCCAGACCCGCCTCCGCTACCTCGACTAATCGGGAGCAATTCTCGTAGACACCGGGGATCCGCGAGAGCTTGGCGACACGGCGACAATATCGCTCGGCCTAAGTTCTGAAGGGATTACACAGGAGTTCAGCCAGTCCGTCGAGGACGGCGTGGCCAGGCGCGGCTATCGCTCGGTCATCGAGGTTGGGGGGGAGGAAAGCACGGTAAAGGTAAGCGAGTCGATCCGCGTCTCCAAATCTGGCGGCCCAGATGGCGACCAAGGCGGCGGCGGCGACTCGACGCTGGACGACATCCTCAGTGAACTCGAGGGGCTGGAGGGCGCGAGCCTGGCCGACTCGACCCTGGTGTCCGCGGTCCCCGGCTCCGGGGGCCAGTTCGGGTTCGACCTGGGCTCCGGCTCTCCGGGCGGTCCGCGCTCCGGCCAGGTCGTCATCGTTCCGCTGACCGGCCTGCACCGGGACCTGGGCACAATAGAACTATCAATGGGCCCGGCGGTCGGGAGCGAGGTTCTCACCACCGTCGCGTGGGGCTGGGCCGTCTCCGGCGCGGTCGCCGTCGCGCTCGCCGCCATTGCGGGCTGGTGGGTCTCGCGCCGCATGGCCGCCAGCATCGTCGGGCTCTCCGACGCCACGGCCCGCATGGCCGGCGGCGACCTCGCCGTACGCGCTTCCGTCACGCGACGCGACGAGCTGGGCGAGCTGGGCGACCGGTTCAACGTCATGGCGGCGCGGCTGGAAGAGACGGTGCTTACGCTAAAGACTTTTGTCGCGGACGCCGCTCACGAGCTGAACACGCCCCTGACCGCCCTCAAGACCGATCTCGAACTCGCTCGCCGAGAGATCGAACAGGCCCCCAACTCCGGGAACGGGGCCGGGGACGAGCGCGTGCGGGGACTGGTGGACCGGGCCGGCAGCCAGATAACCCGGCTGGAGTCGATATCGTCGGGGCTGCTGGACCTGTCACGGATAGAAGCCTCTGACGAGACAGCGAACGCGCCGGTAGATGTTGCGAAACTCATTCGCAGCGTAGAGGGCGACTTCGCCTCCCGCGCCGACCAGGCGGGAATCTCGCTTCACACTCAGATCAACGAGTCAGGCGATCCCATCGAGGTCTTTGGACGGGAGCTGGAGCTGGCAATGGCCCTGTCCAACATCGTCGACAACGCTATCAAGTTCACGCCCGGTGACGGAGAAATAGACATCACGCTCAGGGTCGACGGGGGAGAAGCCGTCGTAAGGGTCTCGGACACCGGCATCGGCGTGCCGTCCGCCGACGTGCCCAACGCCTTCCTGCGCTTTGCCAGGGGCCGCAACGTCTCGGCGTTGCCGGGCAGCGGGCTGGGGCTGGCAATCGTAAAGTCCGTCGCCGAAGGCCACGGCGGCAGCGTAGCGCTGGAGAGCGTGGAGCAGGGCAGCGGCACGCGCGTAACGCTGCGGCTACCCTGCCACCGGCAATCCACCTAAACTGTTGCCCGGCCGACCATGGGACGGCGAATCGGAGGACAACAGTTGCTCACCCCATACCAGATACGGGAAATGAACGAGGCGTACCGCCAGGATTTCAACCGTCACGACGCAGACGCGCTCAAGGACTACTATGCGAAACAGGTCAACTGGACCAGTTCCGGCAACCTGGAACCGGTGACCGACCCGGCCCAGATACCGGGCCACGTCGCCCCCGTCTTCACGGCGTTCCCCGACATGCACCTGGAGTTCATCGACGACTTTTCCGAAGGCTATCGCAACGCCCACCACTGGGTCATGACCGGCACGCACACCGGGCCGCTTGGCGACGGCGCGGAACGAATTGAGGCAACAGGAAAGACCGTAATCGTCCGAGGCCTCACCATGATGGTCCTGAGTGAAGAGGGCGAAATCGTAGAAGACCACACCTACTTCGACCCCGCATCGATGAATCGCCAGCTGGGGCTCGCTTAGTCAGCGACGGCTCGCATAGGATAGACCGATGGCACCAAGACCCCCCGCAAGATCGGCCCACCCGTTTCACATGTACGAGTGCATCGGCGAGCAGCCGGATGCAACAGCTCGCGTGATAGACACCCAGGCTTCAGCAGCATCGGAGTTGGCCGGGCGCATCGAGACCGCCGCCCGCGTGCACGTCGTAGGCATCGGCACCTCTTGGCATGCCGCGCTCGTCAGCGAGCACCTGCTGCGAACCGTCGGCGAGCGCCACGAAGCCCGGGCTTGGAACGCCCACGAATTCGTTAACAACGCTCCCGAGCTGCTGGGCGAAGACGTCGTCATCGTGTTGAGCCACACCGGCCGTAAGGCCATCTCCCGTCAGGCGCTGGAGCTGGCACACGCAGCCGGAGCCGCTACTGCGCTGCTCACCTGCGACGACACCGAGGCCGACCTGTCCCAGGTCGACATCGTGCTCACGACCGGAGGCCCCGAGCGGTCGGCCGCCTACACCGTCAGCCACACCTCGGCCATGACCGCGATGGCGCTGGTGGCGGCGTCCATCTCCGGCACGGCCTCGGCCTCATCTCCGGGAGGGGCGATGGACGCGATCACGGCCCTGCCCGACGCGATGTCGGCCGCCCTGACGACCGACGACAAGGCCAAAGCCCTGGCCGAGCGCTTCGTAAACTCCCGCTGGCTGGCCTTCGCCGGGGGCGGCCACAACGCCGCCACCGCCTACGAGGCGGCGCTCAAGATAAACGAAGCGGCGTATCTGGTCACGACAGGGTTCGAACTCGAACAGTTCCTGCACGGCCCCTTCGTCGCCACCACCTCGGGCTGCCTTGTTACGGTGATTGCGCCGCCGGGTCCCTACCACGCCCGGGCGGCCCAGGTCGCACGCGCGGCCAAGGCGACGGGCGCCGACGTTATGGCGCTGGTGCAGACCGGTGACGGGGACTTCAGGACGGCCGACGCCACGCTTGAGTTACCGAGCGTTGAAAACTTCCTCACGCCCATCGTCTACCTGCCCCCCCTGCAGCTATTCACCTACTGGCTGGCTAGAGAGTGCGGCACCAACCCCGACACGTTCCGACTGGACCAGTCGGAGCACAAGGCCGCCTTCGACCTTTACGGACTCTAGTGGCGGGCGAGGTCTCGGTCGCTCGCACCCTGTCCTCCCTCGCAGCCGAGGGCGTAATCGAGCGCATCTGGCGGCGGGACCACACCGTCTGGGGTTCGCGGCCGGACGGCATCTCCGACAGGCTCGGGTGGCTGGATGCGGCCGACTGGATGGGGCCGCGCCTGAGCGAGATCCGCAGCTTCGCTGACACAACCATTGGTCAAGGTATCGAAAACTTCGTGCTCCTGGGTATGGGCGGCTCCAGCCGGGCGGCCAAGGTCATCCACCGGACGTTCGGCAATGCCCTCGGGCACCCGGAGATGGTACCGGGCGAGTCCACTGTCCCTGCCACCATCGGCGCGGCATTGAGCCGAATCGATGCTTCAAAAACCCTGGTCCTCATCTCATCGAAGTCGGGCACCACGATGGAGCCGTTGCTCAACTACCGGGTTTTTCGAAACGCGATCGACCAAAGCCTGGGACGGGGCCTCGGGCCCGACGCTGCGGGCCGCCGTTTCGCCGCCATCACCGACCCCGGCACGCCCCTGGCGGCTCTGGCAGCGGAGACGGGGTTTGGGAAAGTGTTCCTGAACGACCCGGAGGTCAGCGGTCGGTTCTCGGCTATCACCTACTTCGGCCTGGTGCCGGCGGCGCTGCTCGGCGCAGACATCGATGCCCTCGTGGACGGCGGCAGGCGCATGAGGCAGCTTTGCGGGCCGGGTCTGCCCCCGGACACAAACCCGGCGGCCGTGTTGGGCGCGACCATCGGCTCGATGGCCATGCGCGGGCGCGACAAGCTCACCCTCGTCACCTCTCCGGCCATGTTCGGATACGGGCTCTGGGTCGTGCAACTGGTGGCCGAGAGCCTGGGCAAAGACGGCAGGGGCGTCGTCCCGGTCGCCGGAGAGCCGCTCGTAGACGCGGGCCTATACCGGAAGGACAGGCTGTTCATCTACCTGCGCCTCGACGGCGACGACAACGACGAAACGGACGACGCGCTGGAGGCCGTCAGCTCGCTCGGTCATCCAGTCATCACGCTCAGGATGCCCAACCGGGAGGCATTGGGGGGCGAGTTCTTCCGCTGGGAACTTGCGGTCGCCGTGGCCGCCCACGTAATGGGAGTCAACCCGTTCGACCAGCCCGACGTACAGCTCTCGAAAACCCGCACCCGTGACATCCTCACGGAAATCTCAGACGGCGCAACAGTCAAGTCCCCTCGCGAGTCCGAGCTTCCGGTCGGCGACGGGGCGCGGGCGCTGGCGGGGATGCTCGATGCGGCAGGCGACGGCGACTACTTCGGTGTCCTCGCTTTCCTGCCCCATACCCAGGGCATCGACGACGCCCTGCGGCGGCTCAGAGACGCCGTGTTGCGCCGTTACCAGCTGGCCACGACTCTCGGTCATGGGCCCGGGTACCTGCACTCGACGGGGCAACTCCATAAAGGCGGCCCGGACAGCGGCATATTCCTTGTGCTAACGGCCCCACATACCAGAGACATCCCCATTCCGGGCCGAACATACAGCCTGGGGGACGTCACCGACGCCGACGCCCTCGGCGACCTCGGTGCGCTCAGCGACCTGGGCCGCAGGGTCGTGCACGTCGCGGGGACGGACGACTCGGCGGACTCCATCGACGCCCTGACATCGGCACTCTCATAGCGAAAAACGATAGGAGCGACCAGCCCATGATCGATCCAGCAATGGCCAATCCCCACGCCCACAAAGCGGCAGGAGTCGCGGTCCTCTACGACGTCGGCGTGCCCATGCCTGACGGCGTGCGCCTGTCGGCCGACGTCTATCTGCCGACAGAGGGGGACGGGCCCTTCCCGACCATCCTGTACCGGACCCCGTACTCCAACCAGATGGATTACCTCATCGAACGGGCCAACTTCTTCGCCCAAAACGGCTACGCCGTCGTCTGCCAGGACGTACGCGGACGCTACGACTCTGGTGGCGAGTTCAAACGCTGGACAAGCGAGTTCGATGACGGCCACGAAACTCTCGAATGGGTGGGCGCCCAGCCCTGGTGTGACGGCAACGTCGGCATGGACGGGCCGTCCTATCTGGGCTACGTCCAGTGGCAGGCGGCCATAGGTGGCAGCCGATACCTCAAATGCATCGTCCCGCAGGTAATGGGCGGCGACCTGCACGAGTCGCCACACTACCAGGGCGGGGCCTTCCAGCTGGCCTTGAACGCCACATGGTCGTTTCGCACCGACGCGCGGACCATGCAGGAGATCGACGGCTACGACTGGGAGCGCCTGTTGCACACCCTGCCCGTACGCGACGTCCCGGCGGCTGCCGGGCGCAACGTACCGGACTTCGTCGACTGGGTCGATAACCCCAATTTCGGCCCGCACTGGACCGAGCGCGACGTGCTGCATCGTCTCGAAGCGGTCCGTGTCCCGGCGCTCCACATCGGCGGCTGGTACGACCTGTACCCGGCCGGGACCCTGAATCTCTTCAACGGCATGCGCGAGCGCGGCGGTTCACCCGAGGCGCGGGCCAACCAGCGCGTCGTCATCGGGCCGTGGATACACGCCGCCAGCACCCTCTCTCATGCGGGCGATGTAGATTTCGGCACGGGCTCGGTGCTCGACCTGCCCGCCATTGAGTTGGCCTGGTTCGACCGCTGGTTACAGGGCATCGACAACGGTGCCGATCGGGACGCCCCCGTAAAAATATTCGTCATGGGCGCGGGCTCGTGGCGAGACGAGCAGGAATGGCCCCTGGCCCGCACCCGCTTCACGCCCTACTATCTGCACAGCGGCGGCGGTGCCAACTCGGCGGCGGGCGACGGCGCGTTGTCCGTCTCACGCCCAACGGACGAGGCGCCGGACGCCTACACCTACGACCCGCAGTTCCCGGTCCCGACTCGTGGCGGGGGCAACTGCTGCGACCCTCACCTCGTCCCCTGGGGAGGCTTTGACCAGCGCGAGGTAGAGGCCCGGTCCGACGTGCTCGTCTACAGCACCGAGCCCTTAGAAGCCGACGTGGAAGTTACCGGCCCGGTCATATTGAAACTCTTCGCTTCGACGGACGGGCGTGACACGGACTTTACGGCAAAGCTCGTAGACGTCTTCCCCGACGGCCGGGCGATCAACCTGACCGACGGGATTCGGCGTGGCCGCTATCGTCAGGGCACGTCCGAAGAGGTATTGATGACGCCAGGCGAAACCTATGAATTCACGGTTGACCTGTGGGTCACCGCCAACGTGTTTAGGGCGGGCCACCGCATCCGGGTGGAGGTGTCCAGCTCCAACTTCCCCCGCTTCGACCGCAACCCCAACACCGGCAATCCGTTCGGCCAGGACACGCAGCTAAGAGTGGCCCGCCAGACCGTCTTCCACGACGACGCCCGCGCGTCGCACCTGCTATTGCCCGTTATACCCCAGGATTAAGGGCGACGGGCCGACTGGTCCGGCTCCGGCCGTTCGGCGGGGGGAACTGAGGACAAAGGCCCGGGCTATTCCGTTGCGACGGACCTCCGATCGGCCGTGACCGGAATCCGAATGCGGAACAGCGCCCCTTCGCCCGTCCCAGCATCGATCCCGACCTCGCCCCCGTGGGCTCGTACGATTTGCTTAACAATCGTCAGGCCCAGGCCCAGGCCCCGGTGCTGACGGCGGTCGTGCTCGCGGCGAAAGTATGGTGTGAACAGGTGAGGCAAGTCCCGCTGAGGGATTCCGAGGCCGTAGTCCTGTATCTCGAAGACGACGAATTCACCCTCGGTGAACGCCCGGATGACCACCGGCCGCTGGTCCGGGCCAAACTTGAGGGCGTTAGAGGCGAGGTTCACGAGAGCCTGTTTGAGCCGTTTGCCGTCGGCCTCGATAATCGGCAGATTCTCTCCCAGTTCGAGCTCCAACGGCTGCCCCCGGCTGTCGGCCTCGGGTCGCAGCAGCTCCACCACACCCCGGACAATCGACGGAACGTCAACCCGCTCGGTCTCGATCTGGTACTGCCCGGCTTCGTACGATGCCTGGTCGATCAGGTCATCGATCCGCGACTTTAGCGTGCGTGCGCCGGACAGCAAATTTTCGATCAGGCGGCCCTCTCCACTCCTGGGGTCGGGCCGGAGCAATTCATCCAGCATCTGGCCCGAGCTCAAGATCGGGGTGAGAGGGGTCCTGAGCTCGTGGAAAAGCACGCTCAAAAAGCGCCTCCTCCGGGTATTTTCCTCTTCGAGTGAACGCCTGAGGCGTTCGGCTTCCTCATAGCGCTCCCGTATTTCCGATGCGTGCAGCTCGAGAGCCGTGAGATAGCGCTTCTCCAGTGCGTGCTCCCGTTTTCTCCCCGACACGTCTTGCACTGTAGTAATAGCGAACGCGGGCTCATCGTCCGGGTCGCTGGCGATAGCCGTGCTCACCCCGACCCACATGCTGTGGCCGTCGCCGGTGACGTACCGGGTCTCCATGTAGCTGACTTCTCTGGGGTTCTGGGGTAGGTCCAGCGCCCAGTGCCCATACTCCGGGTCGGTCACGTCAAAGACCGACAGGTCCAGCATGTCTTCCGGCGCCCGTTCCAGCATTTCGGCCAGGCGTCCGTTAACCGCCAGATAACGACCGCTAAGAGACACCAACGTCATCGCAACCGGGCTGTGCTTAAAGAGGAGACTGAAGCGCTCGCGGCTCTCCAACAGGGCCTTTTCGGCCCTGTGCCGCTCGCCAACCTCCGCGCGCAGTTCGGCGTTCGCCCGTGTAAGGGGCCGTGTCAGGACGCTGGCCAGCAGGTATGACAGGATGGTCGTCCCGCCAACCAGGCCCAGTGCCAGCCAGATGCGGGTGCGGGTGAGAGACGCGATCTGCTCGTCCACCGGGGCGGTGTTGAAGCCCATGGTCAACCCGCCAATCACCTGTCCCGATACCTCGATCGACGTGTCCACCTGTAGCGCCCCGACCTCGAAGCGGCCAATCGTCACCCCAGACGAGAACGTCTTCGTACCAGACACCCCGTAACCGGCCGGGTAATCTCCCTTCTCGCTGTCCGCCAGCAGCTCTCCGTTCGCTGTGTAAACGTGGACGTATTCGACGCCCGCCTCGTCGGCGAGGTCGGTGGCAATGTCGCCGACGGCATCAACGTCGCGAAAGTAGAGGGGATCGTTCAAAACATCCTTGACCGCCGCGACCAGGGCCAGCGCCCGATTTTCCGACTCATCGACGAAGGTCGCCCTCTGGCGCCGTACGTCCAGCCAGGTGATGGTCCCGACCGCCAGTGCGACCATGGCCACAATCGCCACTGTCAGGGTCAAGACGATGCCGAGCCGGGGGCGCTCTACCCGCAACCAGCTATTCACCGGCGCTCTCCACCAGCCGGATCAGACGACTCACCTCTGAGACCGCCTGTCCGAATTCGTCTCCCAGCACGGTGAACTGCCTGGTGTCCTTCATCCCGGCCAGTAGCGTCCTGCCGTCCTCGGTCTCGTCGAGCCCGAGGAGCAGCTCGGTGATCCGGTCCACCGTTTCGGCATCCATTTTGGGTCGAACCGACGCCAGTTGGCGGGGCACCATGATCGTCTCTCCAATCGTGGTGATGCTCTCCTTTAGCTCCGGAGGGAGCTCTTCGTAGTCACTGAGCGAAACCCCGCCCGCCGCCACAATGCCACGCAAAAGAAGGTCGACCGTGTTTTGCTCGTCCTGGGAAAATATGTAGCCGACCGAGTCGCCCGACAGCGTCGCGTTCGGCGTCGACAACTCGACAATGTCATATCCCACGTCGGCGAGGGTTCCGGCAGGCAGCACAAACCCTGACGTCGAGTGAGGTCCTTCGAAGGCCACCACCCTTCCCACCAGATCGTCCAGCGAGTCGATGCCCGAGTCGCGCAGGACGATGAACGTGCTCGAATAAGACGCCTCGCCGTCCTTCCAACGGATCAGGATCACCCGGGACTCGGCGCGATCCCGGATCGCGAGAGTGGGGAATGCGCTGTCGAGGTACAGGTCTACCTCGTCGTCCCGCATCAGCACCGCCATCTCGTCGATGTCTCGAGCGATTACGACCCTGCCGCCGGAGAACCCGAGGTCGGCCATCTCCCCGGCCAGGAAGTCGGCCAACGGCTTGAATCGTTCGATCTTTTTCACCGGGTCCTCGGGGTCGATGTCCCCGACGGTGAACAGGCGGGCGACGGTGTCGCCGGAACCGGCGGGCCCGCTGTCCGAATCGGGAGTGGGCGGCTCGTTACCGGGCCCGGAGCACGCCAGGGCGAGCGCCAGCGTTAGAACGATCAGTGAGAAAAGGCCCGGTTTCACAGGTGCCCTCTAGGGCGCATAGACCTCCGGGAGGTTGCTCAGCCGGCGCTCGTCGCCGTCCTGGGCCTGTCCTCCGACGAACATCACGCTGCCGTCGGTCATCGTTGTTGCCGAGTGCTGATGCCGTCCCCTGAGCATCTCGGGACCATCAACCCAGCTCCCGGTATCCGGATCATAGATTTCCGACAGGGCGATGGAATTTACGCCGCCCGCCACCAGCACCCGACCGTCCGGCAGCAGGCTGGCCGTGTGATCGGTGCGGCCCTCGGTGAGCCCGGCGACCGCGGTCCAAGCGTCGGCGGCGGGATCATATATTTCGGCGGTCGCCAGCCGTCCCCGGCCGCCCACCACCAGTACCGTGCCGTCTCCTAGCAGCGTCGCGCTGTGTGAGGCCCTTGGCTCGGTCATGGGCGCGGCACCTGACCACTGCCCGGTCGCCGGGTCCCAGATCTCGGCCGTCTCAATGTACGGGCCCTCGTCTTTTCCACCTCCGACCGCCAGCACTCTGCCGTCGGGCAGCTCCGTCAGCGTGAAGCGGGCACGGCCCTGCGCCATATCGCCCGTAGCCTCGATCTCGCCGGTCGTCGGGTCGTATATATCGACCTCTTCCTGTGCTCCGATGTCGTTACCCGCAGCAATCATCACGCGTCCGTCGGCGAGCAGCAGGCAGGAGTGCTTCCAACGTCCTTTTTTCAACTTGGGACCGAGCGTCCACTCGCTGGTCGCCGGGTCGAAAATTTCTGTTGACTTGAGGGCTTCGCGGCGCTCGTCCGCTCCGCCGAAAATCATGCCCGTGCCATCGCTGAGGGTAACGCCGCAGAAAAGCTCGCGCTGGGCGGACATCTCCCCGACCGCCGTCCATACGCCGGTGGCCGGGTCATAGACCTCGGCCCGCGACAGACGGGGCGGCCGGATGGTCGCGCCCCGGCCCCTGCCGCCGACTGTGAGAATCGTTCCGTTACCGAGAAGGGTCGTGACGTGGTCCATGCGGGCGTCGGTCATGCGGCCGGCATCGGCGAAAGACCCGACGTTTGCGGATGAAGCCGACGCCTCGGGAGCGTCCGCAGACGAGTCCGAAGCCTCAGAAACAGAAGAATCGGGCGACGACGAGGCCGCCGGTTCATCGCTACCGCAGGCGGACAGGCCCGCCAGCGCGAAAACAACTAACACAAGTACCAGACGCTTCACAGCAGCCTCCGTCTCGCCCTAGGTCACTACCCCCGTAACGTCGCCACACCGCCACTCCCGGGCAAGTGCGGCATAGACTACACAATCGAGGTTTTTGCCGCCAACGACCATGTCATCCCGCGCCGTGCCTTCCTGTGCGTACCCTAGCCGTTCGGGGACCGCGCGGCTGGTCCGGTTTTCCACGGCGCATCTCATCTCCACCCTGTTGAGGCCCAGGTCGCAGAGCGCTAAATTCGTGAGGGCACGAGCGCAGGCCGTCATCACGCCGCTGCCCCGTGCGTGCGCCCCGAGCCAGTAGCCGATGCTGGTGCGCCGATTGTCCCAGTCGACCGCGTGCAGGCCGATCCCTCCGGCGAAGACGTCGCCCGCCCAGATGCCCAGCTGAAGCGCCTCACCGTCGGCCTGTTGATCCATCGCCGTGCGGATGAAGTCCCGCGTATCGGACAGGCCCTTAACCGCATCGGGCCAGGGCAGCCACTCGGCGAGGTTTTCCGAATTGTCCCTGACAGCCAAGAAAACCTCTTCGCCGTGGTACATGCGCAGCGCCCTCATCACCACGCCGTCGCCAGCGTCCAATCGCTTGAGATTAACCAGCGTGTTGATGGGCGAAGCCATGCGTTACCGGGCCTCGCCCCCGAACAGCATCGCGCCCAGGCCGCTGCCGATCAGGGGGACGGCCACCACCACCAGCCACACCCACAGCCGGTCCGGATCCACCTCTAACGACAGCATCAGAGCCGCCATCAGAGCCAGGCCGACCACGAAACCCCCGATTCCCGCCCTGCGTCGTGCGGGGCTTCGCGCCCGCAACCAGCCCGCAAAAAGATGAATGGACCCCGGCACGCTGAGTGCCAGAAACGCGATCATGACCGCGCCGTAGAACTCGCAGCCGAAGCAGGCCGAGCCGTTGCGGGCCTGGGCGATGCCGATGCCGACGGCAATGGCCCAGCCGACCAGGCTGAGTCCGAACAGCAGCCATCGGCGCGACACGAGGTAACCGACCCCGAAGCCGGGAATCAGGTTCAGGTACGCGGCGATCAGTCCCATTTTCGCGGCTTCACATGAACTACGATACCAACGGTCGATTCCCAAAGCGATGAGGCCGAAGGACGAAGAAGCCCAGACAAGCGCGCCCCGCGCGGAGAGCGATGAGGCCATGAGCCGAAGAAGCCCTAGAGCGAACGAAGTGAGCGGAGAACATGGCCGGTAATGACCTACACGTGGTACTTGGCGGCAGCGGCTCCGTCGGGCGGCCGTTGGTCGAGCTGCTCATCTCGAGTGGCGAGAGCGTGCGCGCCGTCACCCGCACCGAGTTCCACGAGCCCCCGGACGGCGCGGAGACGTTGCAGGCAGACATCTCGGTGTCAGACGGCGCGTCGGCGGCCTGCGAGGGGGCGGCGGTCGTGTACAACTGCGTCTTTCCTCCCGCCAACGCGGCCGTCATAGATGCTTGCACGTCTGCCGGAGCAAAGCTGGTGCTGGCCGACAGCCTGGCCATGTACGACTGCCGTTCGGGGCCGATGAGCGAGGCGACCCGCTACGAGCTCGGACACCGGGAGTCCGGACGGACTCGGGCCGAAATGGAACATCGATTGCTTGCGGGGCACCAGCGAGGAGACCTGCGTGCCACCATCGGCCGGGCGGCCGACGTCTACGGCCCCGGCGTCATCGTCTCCGTCGTCGGCTCGGCCATCATCCGGGCGGCGCTGGACGGGCGCGCATCGACCGTGCTGGGCGACCCGAACCTGCCGCACACCTACACCTACAACCGCGATTTTTCCAAGGCCCTTGCCATACTCGGTGAGCGAGACGAGGCCGACGGGTCCGTGTGGCACGTGCCCAGCGCCGAGACCATCACCACCAGGGAGTTTCTGGCGCTGGCCTACGATCAGGCGGGCACCCGGCTCAAGATACGGGCGCTGGGTCCCACCTCGCTACGGGCGTTGGGGCTGCTCAGCAAACAGGTACGGCGGGCGAGGCGAGAGAAGCTGTACCAGTTCAAGAGCCCGTTCGTATCGGACCACGGCAAATACGAGGCCGCCTTCGGCGCCGACACCACCCCCCACGCAGAGGCCATAGCCGAAACCCTAGAATGGTTCCGAGCTTACTAACGGAGACCACTCTTGAAGACCCGCAAATTTGGCGACTCAGACCTGGAAGTCTCGGCGCTCGGGTTCGGCGGCTGGCCGATGGGCGGCACCCAGTACGGCACGACCGACGACGGCGAGACCGTCCGTGCCGTCGAGCGAGCGATAGAGCTAGGCATTACCTGCTTCGACAACGCGGCCGGGTACGGGCTCGGCCACTCCGAAGAGTTGATGGGCAAAGCTCTTGCGCCCTACCGAAAAGACATCATCCTCGTCACCAAGTGCGGCCTGGTCTGGGACCAGAGCCAGAAACGGCTTTTTAGGGATAGTAGTCGGGAAGCCGTGATCGCCGGTTGCGAAGACAGTCTGAAGCGGCTGGGCACCGACTACATCGACCTGATGTTGGTCCACTGGCCCGACCCCGAGACGCCGATGGAAGAGACCATGTCGGCGCTTTCCGACCTGCGGGAGCAGGGCAAAATACGCTACGCCGGGGTATCTAACTTCATGCCCGCCATGATGACCGAATGCCTTCGGCATTTAGACATCGTCGCCGATCAGGCCGGGTACTCCATATTCGAGCGCCGCATCGAGCGGGACGTACAGGGGTTTTGCCTCGACAACGGCATCGGCCTCATGGCCTACGGCTCACTCGCACACGGGCTGCTGTCCGGGGCCATGACGGCCGACACCGTCTTCGAGAGTTGGGATTGGCGGGCCACCCAGAACGCGTTCGGCATGCCGCTCTTTCGGCCCGGTTACTTCGAAGACAACGTGCGAACTGCCCAACGGCTGGGTGAGTTGGCGGCCGGGGCGGGCATGAGCCTGCCCGACCTGGCGGCGGCCTGGGTACTGTCTCGACCCACGGTCACCACGGCATTAGTCGGTTTCCGCACGGCGGCCGAGGTAGATGCCGCGGCCCGCGCTGCTGACAGGGAATTGCCGCCAGACGTGTTGGCGCGGGTAAACGCCATCTCGGACGAGGCGTATTCACGAAACGTCGCCGGTGAGGACATCTCCCCGAAGTCTGGCACCTGGAACCCCTGGGACCCGGACCCGAAGAGGTTCGGCAGCACCTCTCGTTAGCGGGCCTCCCCGATCGTTAGCGGCCCTCCCCGACCGAACGGCGTTAGAATTGGCGGCACCACCTTCGCGGAGGCCCCTGACATGTTGGATTTGCTGATCAAAAACGGGACGATCGTAGACGGCACCGGTAGCCCCGGCTTCCGCGGTGCCATCGGAGTAAAGGACAACGCCGTGTCCGTGCTCCGGGGCGATGTGTCGAGCGTTAAGGCGCACAAGACCTTGGACGCCACCGGACGAGTCGTCGCGCCCGGATTCATAGATGTTCATGCCCATTCAGCCCTGATGATCCTCTCCGACCCCGATCACCTGCCGAAAGTGCACCAGGGCATAACCACCGAGCTATTCGGCATCGACGGCAACTCCTACGCCCCCTTCGCCGACCTCGACGACCTCAAGCGCATGATCCAGATCAACTCCGGGCTCGAAGGCAGCCCCGAGCTACCGGGATACTGGTCGTCCATCCCTGAATATCTGGATATGTACGACCGCAAGGTGTCAGTGAACGTTGCCTACATAGTGGGCAACTCGCCGCTCAGAGTGGGAGCGATGGGCTGGGACAACCGGCCACCGAGCGCTTCGGAGATGGACCGGCAAAAGGGCCTGCTGCACGAGAGCATGCAGGCGGGCGCATTCGGCATGTCCACCGGCCTGGACTACCCTCCAGGGAGCTATGCCGATACTGACGAGTTGGTCGAGCTATCCAAGGTCGTCTCGGACGAGGGCGGCTTCTACCATACGCACGTGCGCTTCCCCCTCGGTGACGGCTACCTCGACCCGAACAAAGAGGCCATCGAAATCGGCCGCCGCAGCGGTTCGCCCATCCACATCACCCACCTGCTGCCCGGCGGACACGGGGCGTTCAAGGGCGCGAGGCCCATCCTCGACCTGGTCGAGTCGGCGCGCGAAAAAGAGGGCATGGACGTCACGTTCGATTGCTTCCCCTACTCTCACGGCGGCACTAGGTTGATCTACTTCCTGCCCCAGTGGGTGGCCGACGGCGGGCCGGAGAAAATCATGGAGGGACTGCACGACCCGAAGACCAGGGCACTGATGAAGCGAGAGGTGAACCCGGCGTTCGCCAAGAACCGCGGCGGCTGGGACTCGGTGATGATCACCTATTTCAAAAAGCCTCATAACCAGCAATTCGAAGGCAAGACGTTGGCGCAGGCTGGCGAGATGATGGGCACGGACCCCGTCGAAGCGCTGTTCGATCTGGTGCTGGACGAAGACCTGCAACCGTCGTTCCACGCAGAGGCCATCGACCCCGAGACCCTGCCCCTATTCGTAGAACACCCGCTGCAGATGGTGGGCAGCGACGCCCTGCTGCTGGGCGACTACCCGCCCGCGATGGCGTACGGCACGTTCCCCGTCATCATCGCCAAGTACGTACGGGAAGAGGGTCGCATCCCCCTGGCCGAGGCCATTCGCAAAATGACGTCATTCCCGGCCCAGCGCCTCGACATACCGGACCGGGGCATACTGCGCAACGGCTTCAAGGGCGACATAGTCGTGTTCGACTACGAGAACATCTCCGCTCCCGCGACCCGTTACAACCCCAAGCAGTACTCGCTCGGGGTGGACTATGTCATCGTCAATGGCGAAGTCGTCGTAGACCATGGCAAGCACACCGGCGTCCACCCCGGCCGCGCCCTGCGCCGGGGCCAGGCCGGGCCATAGGCGAGGCAAAACCAATCACGACGACGTACCGAATCCGCACCGGCCTGCTGGTGGCCGTGCTGGCCGCCCTGGCGCTGGCCGCCGCCTGCATTTCTCCCGCGTCCGCGACCGACCAGCCCATACCGGCAGGCGTCACGCTCGTCGGTCGAGTAGACCTCGCGGCAATACTGGCGGACGATGCCCTCGACGACCTGATCGCCGCCCTGCCGCAAGAGGACGGCGTGCCGTCCTCAGCCGACGAAGTCGTGGCCATCGTCTTGGACGAACCCGGCATCGACCTGCGGCAGATCACGGACGTCCTGCTGTTCGCCAGCGGCACCGAGACCGATGAGATCGGCGTGATCGTCAGCCGCACACTCGACCTGGACGAACTGGTCGCCGCCATCGAGGCATCTCAAGGCTCGCCCGCCGTCGTCGAAGACGTATTTGGGACGCCTGTCTACACCTTCCCCGAGGACAGCGACGACACCCTCGCCTTGGCCGCCCTCGCCGACGGGCGACTGGTGGCAGGTAGCCTCGACGCCGTGCGCGGCGCTGTCGGGGTAGACGCCGGTGAAGAGCCGGGCGCCTCCGGTGACCTCCTCAGCCGCCTGGACGGCCTGGGCTCCCCCTGGTTCGGCCTTGTTGCCGAGGTATCGGCTGGCGACGCCGACAAGCTGCTGGGTGATGACGGTCCGGTAGGCGACCTCGGCGGCGAGCTCCCAATAGACCTCACGGCGTTCGAGGACGCGCGAACGATGACCCTGGTAATCGACAGGCGGGGCAACGACTTCATCGCCGAGGCCGAAATCGGCTTCAAGTCGGAGGACAGCGCGGTCCGGGCGACCGACATGATCGAAGGCTTTACCAGTCTGTTCAAGGCCTTCGCCCCCGACCCGGCACTGGTGTCGTTCCTGGACGATCTCACGGTCGAAGCAACCGGTTCCGAAGTGTCCATAGATTTCAAGATCTCAACCGACGACGCGGTAGACCTGGTGGGCAACCTCCTCAACGTATTTGGTGAAGAGGTCGAGTTCGACCTCCCAGACCTCAATTAACTCTTACCGGGACCGCGTCCTGCGCCACCTGGCCCAGGCCGATGCCGCGCAGTCCGGCCCCGACGGCCAGCCCGTCGATGAGGACAGCTGGGTGGGGTTGACCGGCAGGTTCAGAGCGGACCCGTTCCGCAAAGATGACCCTCTTGTCGAACGCATCGCGGCCGACCTTGGCCCCGATTTGACCCTGCTCGACGTCGGCGGCGGCGCGGGCCGCCTGGCGCTGCCCCTGGCGCTGCGGTGCCGGGGCGTCACGGTCGTCGATAGCTCCAAAGCCATGCTGGAGGCTCTATCGAACGCCGCAGAAGAGGCGGGCATCGACAACGTCACCCCGGTCTTCGGCGAGTGGGACGACGTGGACGTGGCTCCGGCCGACGTCGTGCTGTGCGCCCACGTCGTATACACAGAGCCGGATGTCGCGGGCTTCATCAAGCGCCTGGACGACCACGCGGAAGCGTTCGTAATGATGCCCACCTTCGAGCAAGGCCCACAGTCGCACCTTGCTCCCCTGTGGGTAGCCGTGTACGGGGAAGTGCGCATCGGACTGCCCGGCCTGGCCGAACTGGTAGCGGTGCTCGCCGAAATGGGACTGGCCCCGAGCGTGGAGCCCGCCGAATCGCTACCAGTGCGCGGCTTCAAAAGCCGCGACGCAGCGGTCGAGCACGTGCGCCCGCGCATGTTCGTGAGACCGGGCACCGAGCGGGACCGCGCGCTGCGCAGCGCCGTCGACGAGCTACTGGAACGCGACGGCGACCGCTTCCGCTTCACGCACTCCGAGACCCAAAGGGTCTCTCTGGTTAGCTGGAGGCCTAGTCGCAGGTCTCGCCCAGCTTTAGAGCCTTGGCCGGTGCGTCCTGGCTGAGCATCCCCAGCGTCGCTTCGAGGACTCTCCGCTGCTGGGCAGCGTCGCCCGGCCCGCCCAGCATCGTGCCCGTATTGAGCTTGGTATACACGGCCCGCGGCGGCGCCGTCGGCCGCGTCATACCCGGCACCGAGCTGGTCAGCGTCGTGGCAATCCCCTCCTGTTCCAGGAGCCTGGCAATCAGTCCCACGGACTGACAGCAAAGCGGTCAGGCAGGCACCAATAACGCGGCGTCTGCCTTCTCTTCCCTGGCCGCGTCCAGTATCCGGGGCGCAACCTCATTGGCGACGATGCGGATATCAGGCTGGTAGCCAGAAAAACTCACCACGTTCTCCGTCAGCTCGCCAATCGCCCCGTCGGCGACCATCTCTTCGAGGTGCCTTATGGGCAGTTGCACCTGCGGGTCCGCCTCGACCGCGGTGTGGTCATAGTGCGTATGGTCAAACCTGATGGCCCCCAATGGCGTCGATACGGGAATTTTTCGAATGGTCGGGTCGCTAATCGGGTTCTCCGCGTCGAACGGGTCGCTGGCGGCAAGCAAAGACGCCCCGGCAGACGGTACCAGCAGCAGCCGCGACTTCGACAGCTCGATCCCTTTGCCCGAGGGCGTAATCCTGTTGCGGGCGCCCTTGTACAGATCCCAGTCGGGACTCGCGTCCGGCACTCCCACGATATTCTCTTTCACATAGGCGAGCCACCCGGCCTCGAATCTCTCGCCCCAGGCCTCCATGTTTTCTACTATCGGGATCCTGTCAGGAGCACTGCTCAATTGAGCACCTGCGTCCCGATCAGGCTTCCGATACCGTAAGTCACCGAAGCGGCGACGCCTCCAATGAACAGCATCCTCAGTCCTCCCAACATCACACCTCTCCCCGATGCCAGCGCCACGGCCGCGCCGACAATAAACAGCCCCGCGCCGCTGACCACCGCGCTCAAGACGAACGCCTGGCTCCCCGCACCTGCCAGGTACGGCAGTATCGGCAACACGGCCCCCGCGGCGAAAGCGATGAACGAGCTTATCGCCGCGCCCCAGGGTGCGCCCAGGTCGTCCGGGTTCAGCCCCAGCTCCTCGCGCACCATCGTATCGAGCGCCAGTTCGGGGTTGGCCATTAGATGCGCCGCCACGCGTTCGGCGTCGGCCCGGGGCAGGCCCTTTGCCTCGTAGATCATCGCCAGCTCCTCCTCCTCCTCCTCCGGCCACTCCTCCAGTTCGGCCTTCTCCAGGCCGATCTGGTGTTCGTAGATCTCCCGCTGAGAGCGTATAGACACGTACTCGCCGGACGCCATCGAGAACGCCCCGGCGAGCAGTCCGGCCACGCCTGCCAGTACGACTATGTCGGGGTTGTCGACCCCGCCAGCCACGCCCATCACCAGGCTGAAGTTAGAAACCAGGCCGTCATTGCCACCGAGAACCGCAGCCCTGATTACACCGCCGTCCCCGGCCCGGTGTCCGGGCTCCTGCACAGGGTGAGTGGAGACGCCCGACATCACCTTCAGCGTGCGGGCATGTTCTCTTTCCTCTTTTGCGATGTCGCGTGCCTCCGGATCGGCGGAGTAGCGGCGAATATCCTTGGCCTCGGCCATGACCAGATAGGGGATGACCCGGTGCACTCCCACCACCCTGCCAGCCAGTAACAAGAGTCGGTTCAGTGGACCAAGATGCCGGGGGCCGGGCTCGGGCATGGGCTCCCCCAGCTTCTCTGCCCAGCGAGCGCCGTGCCGCCGTTCGGCCTGAGCCAGCCTCATCAGGGTAGCTGCGCGTGCCGGGTCGGGCTCCCTGCGGGCCAGCGCCTCGTAGGTGGCGGCCGCCTCCAGCTCAGAGGCCAGGTACTCCCGATATCGGGCCGTCGCTTGCCTGTCCCCGGCCTTGGGGTCCTCGGCCCCGGCGTCCCCGGCGTTAGGGCTCAGTTCGAAACCCTCGTGCGTATGGCCTTGAGGGCGTCCACGTTGGCCGCGTCCGGGCCATTCCCCTCCATGCCCGGCACTTCGAGCATAAACGGCACATCAGCGAACGCCGGGTGGGCCATGATGTTTGAAAAACCGCTTTCGCCAATCTCCCCGTGGCCGATGTTCTCGTGCCGGTCCCGCCCTGAGCCAAGCTCGGTCTTGGAGTCGTTGGCGTGCACCGCCGCAAGTCGGTCCAGGCCGATGGCTTTGTCGAACCCGTCCATAGTCGCGCTCAGGCCGTCGGGCGTCCGAATGTCGTACCCGGCGGCCAGCGTGTGCTGGGTGTCAATGCAGACCCGCACGCGCCCGCTGCCCACCGCTTCGATCATGCGGCCGATCTCCGTGAACGTCGCGCCAATGTGGTTCCCCGCGCCCGCGCTGTTCTCGATGATGAGCAGCGCCTCTTCTGGCGTGTCCGCGAGGACCGCCATGATGGCTGCCGCCGCCTGGTCGAGCACCGCATCAAAACCCTTGCCCTTGTGGCTGCCCGAGTGGAAGATCACGCCCGTCGCGCCCAGTTCCGACGCCGCCCCCATGTGTGAGGTGAGCGAGCCGATGGACTTTTCCACCAGCGCTTCGTCCCCACCGAGGTTGACCAGATAGCTGCCGTGCAGGAACGCGGGGCCGATCCCCGTCTGGGCTGAACGCTCCCTGAAAGCCTCGATGGCCTCGGGTTTTTGCGGCTTGAAGGCCCATGTCCGGGGCGACGAGACAAAAATCTGTACACACTCCGCGCCAATTTCAAGGGCGTTGTCAATCGCCTTGTCAGCGCCACCGGCGGTCGATACGTGTGCTCCGATTTGCATGAGGAAGGCTTTGATTATACGAGTAGCCAGGGGCTACGCTAACGCTGGCCAACGGTAAATTGCCAAAGCGATGAGGCCATCGGCCGAAGAAGCCAATAGAGCGAACGAAGTGAACGGAGCCCCTTCCCATGCCAACAACCATCGCCATACTCAGTCCTGGGGACATGGGCCACGCCGTCGGCCGGGTGCTGATCGAAGCGGGCCACAAGGTCGTCACGTCTCTCGTCAGTCGTAGTGAGCGAACAACGGCACTGGCCGAGTCCGCGGGCATCGTCGACCTCGGAAGCCTGGACGAGGTGGTGGACGCTGCCGACCTGATCCTATCCATACTCGTCCCGGCCGAGGCCGAGGCGCTAGCCGTCTCCGTCGCGGCGGCCATCCGGCGCTCCGGCAAGGCCACCGCGTTCGCGGACTGCAACGCTGTATCCCCGACAACCAGCCTGCGCATGGAGAGCGCCGTGACCGGGGCTGGCGGACGCTACATCGACGCGTCCATCATCGGGCCGCCGCCGGGCAGGGGCGATGCGCCGCGCTTCTACACCTCCGGGCCCCACGCCGCGCTGATGCAGCCGCTGGACGGGGCCGGCATGACCGTACGCAATCTTGGTTCAAACACGGGCGCTGCGTCAGCCATCAAGATGTGCTACGCGGGCTATACCAAGGGCACCAGCGCGCTGTCCATAGGCGTGTTGGCTCTGGCCCAGCGCCTGGGAGTGGCCGAGGAGTTAGACCGGGAGTTTTCCGAAAGCCAGGCTGCCGGTATGGAGCGGATGGAAAAACAGATACCGGGCCTGCCCGTTAAGGCCAGGCGATGGGTGGGAGAGATGGAAGAGATCGCCGACACGTTCCGGTCGGCCGGGCTGCCGCCCGGCTTCCACGAAGCGTCAGCAGCCATCTACACCCAGATGGGCGAAACGGCGTTCGCGGAAGAGACGCCGGAAACACTAGACCCCACTCGCAGCCTGTGGCAAACGATAGCCGCCATGGACAGCCGATAGCCAAAGCGATGAGGCGAAAGGCCGAAGAAGCCCTGACGAGCCCGGCGGGGAGCCTTAGCTAGCTGCGCCGCTCCCCTGGCCTCGCAGCCGCCGATAAATCTTGCGGATGTCGCCTTCCTCCCACACCACCAGCGTCTGGGTGGCGACGGCAATCGAGCTGTAGGTTCCGACGCCGACTCCGATCAATAGCACCAGCAGGAACGATCGCAGCGTCGGGCCGCCGAACAGCATCAGCGCCAGCAGCGTGAACAGCAGCGTCAGCGAGGTGTTGAGCGACCGACCCAGCGTTTCGGAGATCGACAGGTTCACGTTGGCCGTCAGGCTTCTCGTGGGCGCCGCGATGATGTTCTCCCGCAAGCGGTCGAACACCACGATCGTGTCATTGACACTGAACCCGATCACCGTGAGCAGGGCAATCAGGAACATCGTGTTCACCTCAACATCCGCAACCACACCGAGAATGGCGAAAATGCCGACAACCACACCGGCGTCATGTAAGAGCGCCACAATCGCAGCGGCGCCGTAACGGAACGGGCTGGGGACGTTCCTGAACGCCCACCACACGTAGAGGAAAATGCCCACGGCCGCGGCGAACACCGCCCAGAACGCGGCGACTACCGTCTCCTCGGCGACTACTGGCGAGACCAAGTCGAACGCGAGCACCTCGGAGCCACCGGGCGAAAGTCCGGCCGTCAGCTGTTCGGTCAGCGTGGTCTTCTCGGCCTCGGTCAGCTCCTTGCTGCGAATGAAGTAGGTATTGCCGCCGAAGTCCTGGACCGTCGCGTCGTCCACCTCCAAGTCGGACAGCAGGTCGCGCAGGGCGTCCTGCTCAACGGGGTCTAAAAACTCAATAGTGATCGTAGACCCGCCTGTGAAGTCGATGCCTGCCTTCAGGCCCGGCGCGATGATGAGAAAGACCATTCCCGGCACCAGCAAAATGCCCGATATCAGGAAGAGCCAGCCCCTTTTTCCAACAATGTCCACTGCTTAATTACCTCTTTACAGTCGTCCGCCCCGCGCGGGAGCCCTAAAGGCTGCCTTCTGGAAGGAACCGCTTGCCCACCGGGGCGAACCAGCTCACTCGCGTAGCCAACCTCGTTGTCGCCACCAGTCTGAGCAGCGTCCTGGAAACCACGATCGCCGAGAACATGCTCACCAGCACGCCGATGGCCAGCGTCGCCGCAAAGCCCTGCACCACCGTGGCGCCCAGCGTGTCGGCGAACCAGAAAAGAATGGCGCAGGTAATCAGCGTCGAGACATTGCCGTCCCGAATCGCCGGCCACGCCCGGTTAAAGCCGATGTTGATCGAAGTGAGCAGCGTGCGACCGGCCCGCAGCTCGTCCTTCATACGCTCGAAAATTAGGATATTCGCGTCCACCGCCATGCCCACGGAAAGAATTGCAGCTGCCAGGCCTGACAGGGTCAGCGTCACCGGAATCAGCTTGAACAGCATCAGCACAATCGCCCCGTAGATTATGAGCGCGACCGCCGCCACGAGTCCCGGAACCCGATAGTAGGCGACCATGAAGATCAGGACGAGAGCCAGGCCGATCAGTCCGGCTACCACGCTCTTACGCAGCGAGTCGGCGCCCAGAATCGCGTCCACGTCCCGCTCCTGCACCAGTTCAATGGGGATCGGCAGGCGACCGGCCTCAAGAAGCTGGGAGATGTCGCGCGCCCGTTCCGGGGTGAAGTCCCGTCCCTGGATGAACGCCGCTCCACCTGTGATCACTTGATTTACTCCCGGAGCTATCAACTCCTCGTCGTCGAGGAAAATGGCGATCCGGTCCGGGGTATCGACGATCAGCTGAGTCAGCTCCCCGAAGGCCCTCGCGCCCTCGGCATTGAACTCGATGTTGACGATGGGCCGTCTGCTGGCGTGATGGGTGCCGGCGTAGGCCCGGGCCAGGTCGTCGCCGGTCAGGCCGATGTCCTCGTCGAACGCCCCATAGATCTCCACGAAGTCAATCTTGGGCTCGGGCCCAAACAGGGCCCTCGTGTCTTCAATCGTATTGGCAATCGGCTGGCCACTGGGCGAGAGCATCGCCATGCCGAAGATATTCGTGCCCTCCACTCTCGCGACGAACTGGGCGGGCAGCGTCATTGTGCGGAACTCATCGCCCGTAATGTCGATCTGTAGCTGGTTGGCGGGCGCGTCGCTACCGACAGAGGCCGCGAAGGCCGTCTCCAACATGCGCAAAATAAGGTCGTCAAAAATCTCCGCTCCCGCTTCGGTGAACTCCACCAGCAGGAACGTAAGCTCAATCTCCGGGGCATCGCCGCCCGTCCCCGAATCGGTCGAAGACACAGTGCCGTCATCCGTAGACGCGGCGGCGGTGGTCGTGACCGTGGTTTGCGGCAGACCCGACGTCGAGGTCTCCGAGCCCGGCACGTCCTCCGTAGAGGTCGTCACCGGTTCCGGGAACATGCCGAAGGAAACCGAAACAATACTGTCCGCCTCCAGCTCCACCGGCACCGGGACGTTTAGTTGCCTGTGCTTAAACTCGAGCTGCGCCGTTTCGCCAATAATGGCCTTGGCCCGCGCCGGGTCGCCCACGCCCGGCATCTGCACCAGTAGCCGGTCGTCGCCGAGAAGCTGGATAATCGGCTCGCCCAGGCCCGTCTCATTGACTCGTCGCTCGATAATGCGTCTCAGGGAGTCCATCTGGTCGGCGGTCGGGGTAATCGGCTCGCCCGCGGCATTCGTAAGAGCGGCTTGATAGACCAGGTGGCTCCCGCCCTGCAGATCGAGCCCGAGCTTGAGTCCCAGCACGTTGTCGCCCGTGCGTTCGAACGCACCGATGTTGATCGTCTTAAACCCGAGGGTCAGCCCGGCAATCACCACCAGCACGGCAATGACCAGCAGGGTCGTCGAATATCTACGCAATCATGTCTCCGTCAAAATCCCCGGCCGTCAAGGCTTGGGGCCGTTACGGCCTAAGGCAGTTTACGACTGTCGGTCACCCGACCGGATTTCAGTGCCTCTCGCACGAGTTCCAGGGCGTCGTCCGGGCTCTCTATCTCGCCTACGGCCATCGCCTCTTTAACCAGCTCCAGCAGTTCTCCCACCGCCGGTCCAGGCTCCAGCGAGAACTCGTCCATTATTTCGTTTCCATCCAGCAGCTCGCTCGGTGATTTGCCGGCGCCCCTGTGGCCGTCTGGACCCTTAAGCAGGCGCTCCACCGCTCCGCAGTGGCCCTGCCACTCCGTCAAATCATAACCGGGCGCGAGCATGTCCGGCCCCTTGGCGGCCATGTAATCGGCCAGATTCAGGTAAAGAGTATCTACCGAAACGTCGCCCAGGTCCCTGTGGTACCTGTAGACGGCCCGATCCGAGGGCAGGCTTCTGGGCGCCGCTGCCTGCCCCGGCCGCAAATGGTACTCCACCATCGTCGCCACGTGCTCGGTAGCCTTGCAGCTGAACCTCAGTCGCTCCATCAGATCGCGGCAGACAGCCGCGCCCAGAGGCCCGTGCTCGAAAAACCTCACGCGCCCCGAGGACTCCACCGTTTTCGCCGCCGGTTTCGCAACATCGTGCAGCAGGGCCGCCAGTCGCAGGAGCGTGGACCGGCTGGCGCCGTCGGCGACCGGCTCGGAAAAATAACTTTCGATCCCATCGAACCTCGGTACATGTTTGAGAGCCGATACGTCGTCGGGTTCTCCCAACACGAGTTCCGACATCCCCGGCGCTTCGACAAGATGGTTGAAAACATCGTAATGGTGCTCGGCAGGCTGAGTGACGCCCCTCGATGCGTCCAACTCCCCCAGCACGGCCGACAGCAGGCCCAGCTCGTCCAGCATCCTGAGCGATCTCGTCACTCCCGGCGCTGCGAGCAATTTGACCAGTTCGTCGCGCACCCGCTCCTGCGAAACGCTCGTTATGAGCGGCGCCCGGTCGCGGATCCACCTCTCGGTGTTCGCTTCGAGCACGAACCCCAACGCCGCGGCGAATCTCGGCCCGCGCATCAGCCGAACCGGGTCGTCGTCCAGTGCGGCCGGTGAAGTCGCCCGGACCGTCCCCGCTCCCAGATCGGCCAGCCCCCCCGTCGGGTCGATCACCCGAGCGCCGCCGGCGGTGAGGTCGCCAAGGCCGACGGCCATCGTATTTATCGTGAAATCGCTCCGGCGCAGGTGGTTCTCGATCTCTATCCGGCCGTCCGGCACGGGGCCCGTCAGGTCGACCGTGAAGGCGTCGGGACCGGCGACCGCCACCCGGCCGATGCCCCGCTCTTCGTCGAGGTTAAAATAAGTGCCACCAAGAGACTCGGCCAGCTTCGGACCGATGGCGGTTGCCGCCCCGTCGATGGTCAGGTCCAGGTCGCTGGTCGGCCGAGAGAGCAGCGCGTCCCTGACGGCGCCCCCGAACACGTGGCCGGTGACTCGAAGTCCCGACAGGACGCGGACCACCTGACCCATGCGGGCATCGAACGCCGAAAGCGCCACGAACGCCGCCTCTGCATGAGAGCGGTCGGAGTTGGTTGGGGGGGCCATCGGGGAGCCAGTCAGGCGACCGGTACCTCATGTTCCGAGTCTGGCCGACCGGCGTCGGGAGTTTCTGGCCCAGCAATCGCATGTCCGTGCCCTTGCCTGTGCTCTGGATGGGGAAACGGGGACGAGTCATCATCACCCTCTACCTCTTCGTCCCCTTCGCCGTCCGGTGGGGGCGGCGGGACGGGACGCAGCTCCTCGTGCTCGGCGAGGTGGTCAACGTAGAGAATACCGTTGAGGTGGTCCACTTCGTGCTCAAGTACCTGGGCCAAGAGGCTGTCGGCTTTAATGCGAACCAGCTTCGACCGCAGGTCGAGCGCCCGGAACTTCACCCAGATCGACCGGGTCACCGTGCCCACCACGCCGGGGAAGCTGAGGCAGCCCTCCTCGACAAGCCGCTCGCCCTCCCTGTGCACGATCTGGGGGTTGACGTACACGCGAGGCTCCTCGTCGTCCGGGAGCTGCACCACGATTACTCGTTTTAGCACACCAACCTGGATCGCCGCGAGCCCGACGCCAGCCGCGTCATGCATCGTCTCAATCATGTCATTCGAAAGGCGAACGATGGTGCGGTCAATCGTCTTGACCTTTCGCGCGCGCTTGCGCAGCGTATTGTCTGGAAACTTGATGATCGGCAGGACGGCCAAAGCGGGCCCTTTTCTTGGGTAAATGAAATCAGGAGGTTTCGGGAGCGGCGAAGGGTCGCCCAACCCGAGAAATTATACCAGCGTGAACGCCGGTTCGGCGCAGTGGGGGGCGCATCTTCCCTTGTCTGGGGGGCGACGGCTGTAGCATACTCGACCGCATGGTAACGGCCGCGGTCATCTTCGGGATCACCTATCTCGCGATAGCCGTAGGTCGCATACCCACCGCCGTGATCGCGGTCCTCGGCGCCGCCGTCATGGTCTTCGCCCGTGTCATCACCCCCGAGCAGGCGCTCGACCACGTCGATCTCGAAGTCATCCTGCTGCTGGCGGGCATGATGGTCCTGGCCGACATCATCTCCCGCACCGGCGCATTCGACTGGGCGGCCATCAAGGGCGCCCGGCTGGTGAAGGGCAGCGGCTTCGGATTGCTGGCCCTGCTCGTTGTGCTCACCGCCGTCGCCTCTGCCCTGCTCGACAACGTGACGACCGTGGTGATCATGGTGCCCATCACTCTCAGTTTGTGCCGTACGCTCGACCTCGACCCGGTGCCGTTCCTGCTGGGCGAGGTGTTCGCGTCCAACATCGGCGGTACGGCGACCATAGTCGGTGACCCGCCCAACATCATCGTCTCCTCCACTGCCGACATCGGCTTCCTCGACTTCGCGGCCAACATGGTCCCGGTCTCGGCCATCTCCATGGTCGCGCTCATGGCCCTGCTGTTCATCTGGTTCCGGCGTGACGTAACAGTTTCAGAGGACAAACGTGCGGCGCTCATGGCCATCTCATCAGACGGGGTGATAAAAGACAGCGAGCTACTGAAAAAGAGTCTGGCCGTCTTCGCCCTCACCATCGCGGCGTTCTTCACCCACGACATCATCGGTGTCAGCCCGGCCTTCGTCGCCATCGGCGGCGCGGCCATATTGCTGCTCATCTCCGGTCTCGAACCCGGCGAGATTTTGCGGGAGGTCGAGTGGACCACCCTGTCATTCTTCGCCGGTCTGTTCATCCTCGTCGGCGGCATGGCCGAGGCCGGCGTCATCGACCGCATCCAGGATTGGATAGTGCAGCTATCCGGCGGCGAAGAGAAGAACCTGGCCCTGCTGATGGTCTTTTTGGGCGGAGGTCTGTCGGCCATCATCGACAACATCCCCTTCACCGCGACGATGTCACAGGTCGTCGTGCAGATCGCCGGGGAGTCGACAGACGAGTCGATCAACCCGCTGTGGTGGGCGTTGACGCTGGGTGCGGACCTGGGCGGCAACTTCACCGTCGTCGGTGCCAGTGCAAACGTCGTTGTAATTACAGTAGCGCGAGCCGCCGGTCACCCCATCAGCTTCGTGAAATTCTTCAAATACGGCTTCGTCATCGGAACGATCACCCTGCTCATATCCAGTGCCTATATCGTCCTGAGGTATTTCTGACCGACGGCGCGATAGTCGATTGCCAAAGCGATGAGGCGATCAGCCGAAGAAGCCCTGACGAGCCCGGCGGAGCCTTTTAGGCGCGTCCGAACTCTCGTTCCAGCCTCCCCTCGCTGAGGTGGATGATCGTCGGCCTCCCGTGCGGGCAGGTGTGCGGCTGGGCGCAGCCTTCCAGCAGCCGGGTCAGCTCCTCCATCTCCTCGCGTGCCATGCGCTTGCCCGCCCGCACAGCGCCGTGACAGGCGATGCTGCGGGCTGCGTATTCCAGTCGGTCCGATTGCCCACGGTCGGCGTCGGCCATCGCCCCGACCACCTCGATCAGGCCTCCGACCGGGTCATCGGTTCCCATGGCGGCCGGCACCGATCGCAGCCGATACACCGACGGCCCGAACGCCTCCAGCTGAAACCCGCTCTCAATCAGCAAATCTTGGGACGTGACCAGCATCTCGCCGATCTCCGGCTCCAGCTCCGAGAGATCCACCTGCGCGGGCACCAACAGTGCCTGCGACGCCCCGGCCCCGGACTCTGCGACCACCCTTTCGTAAAGCACCCGCTCGTGGGCAGCGTGCTGATCGACGAGATAGAGCCCGTCCGGGCCCTCCGCCACGATGTACGTCGTCTGGCTCTGACCCAGCACCCGCAGCGCGGGCAGCACCCGGCTCGGCGTCGTTTCAGGATCATGACTCAGGTCCGCCGCGGCCGCCGCGTGCTCCGAAGGCGACTCGCTGCGCGCCAGGCCCGACGTCCACATCGCGCCCGTCCGGGCATCGACACCCCCGGAACCGAAAGCCCCCTCGATATTCGGCACAGGCGAGTGTCGCAGCAGCGCCTCCCGCACGGCCCTTTGCACGGCCGCGTAAACCTCCCGACCGCGTAAAAAGCGAACCTCCGTCTTGGCAGGATGCACGTTAACGTCCAGCTCGGCCGGGTCGATGGCGACGTTCAAAACCGTTATCGGAAAACGCCGTTCACCAAGAAATCCATGGTATGCCTGCTCGACCGCGTGTCCCAGGCGACCGGCCTGCACCCAGCGCCCGTTGATGAAGATGTTTACGCCCGTGCGCGTGGACCGGCTGATCGTGGGAGCGCCCGTCAGCCCCGTGACGCCAATCGAGCCTGGCGCTGTACCGGAATCGTCTTCGGAAAAAACGGGCAGCATGGCGGCTGCGAGCGCGGAATCGTAGATCTCCACCACAGCGTCCACCAGTGAACCGGCGCCGGAAGTCCCGACCGACCGTCGCCCGTTGACAGTGAGGCTCCAGGCGACTGCCGGGTAAGCGAGGGAATATCGTTGAATGAGCGTTCTCACACGAGATGCCTCCGCCAAGGCAGAAGACAAAAACTTCAGTCGTGCCGGGAAGCTACTAAACAGGCCCCGCACGGTGACCGAAGTCCCTCCGGCAGCCCCAATCGGCGCCGACCCTATCGCCTTTCCCTCGGTTATGCGAAACTCCGTCGCCGTCTCGGCCTTGGAAGTCTTGGTAACGAGCGTCACCGAGGCCACGGCCGCGATGCTGGCCAGCGCCTCGCCCCTGAAGCCCAGGGTTGAAATGGCTTCTAGGTCGGACAGGTCGGCCACCTTGCTCGTGGCGAACCGGCGGAACGCGAGTTCCACCTCGCCCGCCGCAATGCCCGCTCCGTCGTCGAGCACGACAATCGTGTCCAGCCCGCCATTTACGATCTCCACTACGATCCGGCTGGCACCGGCGTCCAGAGCATTCTCGATCAACTCCTTTACGGCCGAAACGGGGCGTTCGACCACCTCACCCGCGGCAATCTTGGCGGCGACTTGGGGGTCCAGAACGTGTATCGGCATGGGTCGTCGATTATACTCAACACTTCGCAAAATCGGCCCAGTCCCAGGCCCTTCAATGATTCTGGGAAGCCCGGCCCAAAATCGCCACCAACATAGGGGAAAAATCCTTGCCCAGACGACCCACACTCTTAGACATCCGCAAGGCGCACGCCCGCATCCTGCCTCACATCACCCGCACGCCCCTGCACCGATACCTCGCGCTCGACGAGCTGGTCGGCGGAGCCCAGGTGTTCGTAAAACACGAAAACCACCAGCGACTGGGCGCCTTCAAAATGCGAGGCGGCGTCAACTTCATGGGCAAGCTGTCCGAAGAGGACAGGCGGGCGGGCGTGGTCACAGCATCCACCGGAAACCACGGTCAGTCCATCGCCTTCGCGGCGGGGCTATTCAGCGTCCAGGCCATCATCATCGTGCCCGAGGGCGCGAACCCCGGCAAGGTCACCTCCATGCGAGCCCTGGGCGGCGACGTCCGCTTTTACGGCAACGACTTCGACGATTGCCGGGAAGAGGTCGAGCGCCTGTCCAAAGAAGAGGGTTTTCGATACATCCATTCGGCCGAGGAGCCAGATCTGGTTGAGGGCGTCGGCACCTATGGCCTCGAAATCATGGATGACTTACCGGGTGCGGACTTCATCTTCGTCCCCGTCGGCGGCGGCAGCGGCGCGTGCGGCACCGCCATAGCGGCAAAATCCATAAAACCCGAAGTGCGAGTCATCGGCGTCCAGTCCTCCGCCGCCCCGGCCGCCCGGGAATCGTGGCGCACGGGCGAGATGGCGTCTCTAGAAATGGAAACAATCGCCGAAGGCCTGGCCACCAGAGTCGGGTTCGACTACACCGTCGAGATAATGCGCGACCTGTTGGACGACTTCGTGCTCGTTGATGAAGACGAACTAAAGCGAGCGGTGGTGCTGTCGTTGGAGCACACCCACAACCTGGCCGAGCACGCCGGTGCGGCGGCGTTGGCAGGGGCCATCAAGGTAAAAGACCGCCTGGCCGGAAAGACCATCGTACTAGTGCAGAGCGGCGGCAACCTCTCCCCAGAGCATCTCCGCGAAGCGTTAAGCGCGTCGCTCTAGGGTTCTTCTGCTTACGCCTCATCGCTTTGGCAAATCAGCGAGTGCTTCAATCTCCGCCGCGTCCATCGCTGCCAGCAGTTCGGCCTTGATGCGGCCCACCGTCGCCGGGCCCCGGTACACCAGCGCCGTATAGATCTGCACCGTCGTCGCCCCTGCCCGTAGGGCGTCGAACGCCTCGGCGCCCGTGAAAATGCCCCCGCAGGCGTTGATACTCAGGCCTTCGAGGCCGTCGCCAACCTCGGCTCGGGTCTCCCTCACCATGCGGAGCGTGTCCGCAAACAGCGGTCGCCCGCTCAGGCCGCCCGAGCCGACCGCCAGCCGTGCGTCCTCGACAGGCCGGGAGTTCGCCACCGTCAGCCCATCGACGCCGGCGTCCGCGCAGACCCGTGCCAGGGCCAGGCCGTCTCGCCGGGCATCGTGCGCGTCCGAATACGGCGGCAGCTTCACAAACAGCGGTTTTTTCGCACCCTCTCGCACCCCTGTCAGCAATTCAGCAAGTGCGGCCGGGTCGTGAAACGCCCGCAGCCCCGCCGTATTGGGCGAGGAGATGTTCACCTCAATCGCCGCCGCGTGGGGCTCTGCCGTCTGACGGCATTCGATGAGATGGGAAATCTCCGTGCCCGCGATGCTCGCCACCAGCGGCGCGCGTTTGGCGTAACCCCGCATCTGCTTTGCGGCGCGTTCGGCTCCTTTGCCGGGGAAGCCCAGCGAGTTAACCAGCGCCTCACGCGAAACGTCCCTCAGCAACCGGGGCCTCGCATTGCCGGGCCGTGGCCCGAGCGTCGCCGTGCCACCGGTCAGGTAGCCGAACCCCATCGCGGCGAGGCCACTGAGCAGCCGAAAATCCTTGTCGAACCCGGCCGCCAGGCCAATCGGACTGGCAAGCGAGATCCCGGCCATCTCCGTGCGCAGCCGGGGGGAGTCGCCGTGCAGCAGCGGCGCGAGCAAACTCCAGAGCGGAGAAATTCGTAGCAGCGCTTCGGAAAAACCCTGGGCCGTCTCGGCAGGCAGAGAGAAAAGCAGGGGTCGAATCAGGGCCCGGTACAGCATCGACCGGATTATAGGCGAGTGGCCTTGCGCCACCTCGTAACGCTTGCGCCATAAGGGGGCCGCGTGGCTTACTTATAGGCGGAGCCTACTGATTCATGGACCTTCCCTTCGAAAGAGGCACTGCCGAAAAGCCCAAGGGCCACGCCCTGGTCTACTTCACGACCGCGAGCGCGCCTGACGAGCTCTGGGCCACCTACCTCATCATCCTGCCCATCAAGGTGGACGTCACCAAGTACGTCCCCCCCTTCCTGATGAACCAGATGGGCGAGCTTGGCCCCAAAGACCTGACCGCCTTCGCCTTCCCCCCCTCGCCGGAGAAGATTCCGAATCGTCAGCACCTGGACGATCTCGCGGCGCTCCGCGACGACGACATCCTCTACGGGGGCTCACTCTCCGGCGGAGGCGAAGACGTCTCAGGGGCCATGTACACCGTTAACGAGTTACTCCAGAGTTACTCTCAGCTATACGCCGACAACGCGCCTGCGTCACCCTCGGACAGCGATGAAAACGAGGCGGACGCAGACGGCGCGGGCATCACCGAAGTCCTGTACGGGCTGATGAGCGAGGCCGACCGTCTCGGCGAGTTGACCAAGCTCATCGGCCGCCTGCGCTACGCCGTAGATGGCAGCGAAGACGGCCTGATACGCGAAACCGAAGACGAAATCGAGCTGCTTACCAAGCATCTTCCGGGAGACATGCAGGTGCCCAAGATGGTCGCCGCCGTCAAGAACACCGACCCCCAGGGGGCGCAGTTGGCCGCCCTGTACCTGCAGCGGTCGTACCACCTCGTGCAAGAGGCGTTCACGGAGCTGGGCGCCGTCGAACGCGAAATCGAAGAGCTGGAGGCCGAGGCGAGTAGCTAAGAGCGCTCTCCGCTCGCAAGGCTCGCTCTTAAATCTCCACGCGCGGCGCGCTCGTCGAGTCTTCTTCGGCTTACGCCTCATCGCTTTCGCTATCAGGCGTTCTCGGCTAAGAGCCCTTCGACTTCGTCTCTAGTCGGCATCGCCGCCTGTGCGCCTTGCTTTGTGCACGCTAACGCCCCCGCCGCGCAGCCTCGCCGGACCGCTTCACTCAGCGCCAGCCCCTCGGCCATCGAGACTGCCAGCGCGCCCCCAAAGGCGTCACCGGCCGCGACCGAATCCACCGGCTCAATCTCGAAGCCGGGCACGAATCCCGATCCCTCGCTCGTCGCGTAAAACGCCCCCATCTCGCCCATCTTTATGACTACCGTCGGTATGCCCTTGCCTAGCAGCGCCCGAGCGGCCCGTTCGGCCGAGTCTGAATCAACCACCTCAACGCCTGTTAGGAACTGCGCCTCATTCTGGTTGGGGGTGATCACGTCCACCGCTTCCAGCGCCCGCTCCATGTCCGGGTGAGGCGGCGCCGGGTCCCAGAACACCGTCACCCCCAACTGGCGGGCGGCCTGCGCGACTTCGAGCGTCACATCGAAAGGCAGTTCCAATTGCAGCATGAGCGCGTCGGCCTCTTCTAGCGCCTTTTTAGCCGCGTCCGCCTGCTCGCCGTCACAGCGCAGATTCGCCCCCCGGACCTGCGTAATGTAATTCTGCCGCTGCCCGTCGAGCATGATCATCGCGATGCCGGAAGCCGCCTCGGGGTCGCTGGCGATGCCGGACACGTCGATACCGTCGCGGCGCAGATCTTCGATAAGCTCCGGGCCGAACGTGTCGGTTCCCACCTTTCCAACCATCCGAACGAACGCACCCATGCGAGCGGCGGCCACCGCCTGGTTGCCGCCCTTGCCTCCCGGAGTCGTGTAGAACAGGTCGCCCGTCACCGTCTCGCCCGGCCTGGGCATGTGCTGGGTCAGGGCGATCAGGTCCATGTTGATACCGCCAAGGACCACTAGCGTCGGCCGATCTTTCGCTATCGGATTCAACCTATGAGACCCTCTTCGAGAAACTCTTCCAGGACCTGGGCGGGCCCCTCGTCCTTCACCGACGGGGCGACCCTGTCCGCCGCGTCCGCTGCTTCCGGCACGCCCCCGGCCACCGCCACGCCCATGCCGGCCCAGCGGAGCATGTGCACGTCGTTATAGCCGTTGCCGAAGGCCAGCGTCTCTTCGCGTCGAACACCAAGCCGCTGGCCCAGCGCATCGAGTGCCTTGTGCTTGCCGCCGTCTGGGTGAAGAATCTCGCAGAAATGCGGCAATGATCGGGTCACGTGCAACTCATCCCCGAAGCGTGAGATGAGGTCAGCTTCCAGCGTCTCGATGCGCCCGTGATCGCCGACCGCAACCAGTCTCGTGGGCCGCCTGTCCGCAATGGCACTGAGATCCCCCACCTCGTGCATCCGCACCTCCTGCCTATCGCCGTAGGGCGCAGACCAACTGGTTAAGCGGCTCACGTAAACATCACTACCAATGAACGCCATCACATTCCCGTCCCAGACGCCCTTTTCCTCCAACACGCCGAGAGCCCGCGCGGTCAATTCGGCCGTCAGCGGTCTGTGCCACAGCACCTCTCCGGTGCGCGGGTCGGCCAGGTGCGCGCCTTGGAACGACGCTATTGGCGAGTCCAGGTCTAGCTCTTTCGTCGCCTGCACGGCCGAGCGAAACGAGCGCCCGGTGGCGATAGTCACCGTGGCCCCGGCCTCGCGTACGGCGAGCAGTGCAAGGCGGGTGCGTTCCGATATCGGGTGGTCGGGTTCCCGGATAGTGCCGTCAATGTCGAGCGCGACCAGCCTGAAGGCCATTAATCACGAACCCCTGTGTAGACTTGATTGCGTTGCATATAATGATGTCTCCCATTATGAAACTCAATCCCAGACGGGTGCTCCGGATGGCCGTCATCCCCGCGGTCGCCATCGTGTTGGCAATCGCCTTCCGCAGTTCCTGAGGGCACTCCCGAAAATCCGAACGAGACTAAGACCATGACATCGAGCCCCAACATTGTGCTGGCCTCCAAAGAATTTAGCGTCGTCGGCAAGCGTCCGGTCAGGCCCGACGGGGCCGAAAAGGTCACCGGCCGGGCCAAGTACGGTGCGGACGTTAACATGGCCGGCCTGCTGCACGGCAAGATACTGCGCAGCCCCCACGCCCACGCCCGCATCGTAAGCCTCGACACGTCACGCGCTGAGGCTCACCCCGACGTTTGGGCCGTGGCAACCTCTGGCGACTTCGTTACGCCGGTAGACCGCATCCGGGCCGACGTAGACGGCATACAGAGCAACTTCCGCTACCTGAGCAACAACGTACTCGCCGGTGACAAAGTGCTCTACGTCGGCCACGCCATCGCCGCCGTGGCCGCGGCCAGCCCTCACGCGGCCCAACAGGCGCTCCAGTTAATTAAGGTCGAGTACGAGGTGCTGGACGCCGTCATCGGCATAGACGCCGCCCTCGCCCGCGGCGCCGCTCTGGTGCACGAGAACCCCGTCACGCCCGTGCCTCGCCCGGACGAGTTTGCGGGCACCAACATCGTCTCCCACATCCACTTCGAAAACGGAGACGTTGAGCGCGGTTTTGCGAAGGCCGACGTGGTAGTGGAGCGCGAGTTCCGCACCAGGACCGTGCACCAGGGCTACATCGAGCCCCAGAACGCGACGGCGCTGTGGTCGGAAGACGGCCACCTGACCATCTGGTGCAGCAACCAGGGCCACTTCGGCGTCAGACACGAAGTGGCCGAGATAGTCGGCCTGCCGGTATCGAAAGTTACCGTCGTCCCGATGGAAATCGGCGGCGGCTTCGGCGGCAAGATAACCTCGCACCTCGAGCCCGTCGCGGCCGTCCTGTCGCGCAAGACCGACCGGCCAGTGAAGCTCGTAATGGACCGTGCGGAGGTCTTCCAGGCCTCCGGTCCCACCTGTGGCAGCATCGTACGGGCCAAAGTGGGTGCGACGCGGGACGGCAAGATAACCGCCGCCCAGGCGTATCTGGCATTTGAGGCCGGAGCGTATCCGGGTTCATTCGTAGAGAACGCCTGCAACACGGCATTCGCCTCCTACGACGTCGAGAACCAGCTCGTAGACGGCTACGACGTCTGCGACAACAAACCCCGCACCGGTGCTTATCGGGCGCCCGGTACCCCCAACGCCGCGCTCGCCTCTGAGACAACCATTGACGATCTGGCCGGCGAGCTGGGCATTGACCCGGTCGAGCTGAGGCTCATCAACGCCGTGCGCGACGGCTCCCGCCGCACCGACGGCACACTCTACACCAGCATCGGCATGATCGAGACGACCGAGGCCGTTCGGGCGCATGAGCACTACGCGGCGCCCGTGCCGCCGCCGTCCGGACCCGGACGCAAAGTTGGCCGCGGCTTCGCCATGGGCTACAGCGGCAACATCTCCGGCGAGGCCACCGTAATCGCCACCGTCGTAGCGGACGGCACCGTAAAACTGCTTATGGGCTCCGTCGACATAGGCGGGACTCGTGCGTCCATCGCCCAGCAGTTCGGCGAAGTACTGGGAATCGGAATCGACCGCATCGACCCCACCGTCGGCGACACCGACACCGCCGGTTACACCGGTCCCAGCGCGGGCTCCAGCGCCTCCCACAAGAGCGGCTGGGCTGCCCACGAAGCCGGACTGGACGTTAAGCGTCAGCTAATCGCCCGCGCCGCCACCCTCTGGGGCGTGCCCGAAGACCAGGTCGATTTTTCCAATGGCTCCGCTCACCACAAGACCGACAGCGAGCTACGCATGCCGCTCCCGGAACTGGCCGCGCTCCTCAACAGCACGGGAGGGCCCATCACCGGCCGGGGCAACGTAAACAAAGGCGGTTGGGCGGGCTCTTTTACCGCCAATCTCGTCGATCTGGAAGTCGACGAAGAAACCGGCAAGGTCGACATCATCAGATACACCGTATTCCAGGATGCCGGCAAGGCCATCCACCCGAGCTACGTCGAGGGGCAGATGCAGGGCGGCACAGTGCAGGGCATCGGCTGGGCGCTATACGAGGAGTACGTTTTCGATGCCGAGGGCAGGATGCAAAACCCGACCCTGCTCGACTACCGCATGCCCACCTGCTGGGACGTGCCGATGATCGACACCGTTATCATCGAGGTAGCCAACCCCGGTCATCCATACGGAGCCAGGGGGGTAGGTGAGGCATCCATAGTGCCGCCCATCCCGGCAATATCAAATGCGATCAAAGACGCCATTGGGATAAGAGTCCCGGTACTCCCCATGTCCCCCGGCAACATAATCGCAGAACTAAACCGATAGCCAATCGCCGTAACAAGAGGCGATGAGGCCAGGAGCCGAAGAGCAAATAGAGCGAACGAAGAGAGTGGAGAAGAAATTCAATGGGTGCGAAAAAATTCCAATTCAGCCAGGACGCCCGCCAGGAGCTGGTCAAGGGCATAGACATTCTGGCCAAGACCGTCGGCGTAACGCTGGGCCCGGCCGGGCGCAACGTCATCATGGACCGGGGCTTCGGAGCGCCCAGAGTCTACAGCGACGGCGTGTCCATAGCGCGGGAAATCGACCTGCCCAACCCGTTCCAGAACATGGGCGCCCGGCTGTTACAGGACGCCGCCCGCAAGACCAACGACGTCGCCGGTGACGGCACCACCACCGCCACCGTGCTGGCCCAGGGCATCGTGCACGAGGGCTTTAAGAACGTCGCCGCCGGTGCCGATCCGATGGCCATAAAGCGTGGAATCGAGAAGGCCGTCGCGGGCATCAAGGCCGAGCTGGACGAGCGGGCCAACCCCGTAAAAGGCCGGGACCAGATGGCCCAGATAGCCATCCTCTCGGCGCATGAAGAGGAGATGGGCAACCTCATAGCGGACGTCGCTGACAAAGTCGGCGAAGACGGCATCATCACCGTCGAAGAGGGCAAGAGCACCGGGTATGAAGTCGAACATGTCGAGGGAGTACGAATAGACAGGGGTTACCTCTCGCCATACTTCGTCACCGATGCCGAGGGCATGAGGGCCGAGATCGACAACCCTCACATACTCCTCACCACCGAAAAGATATCCACCGTCGCGGAGCTCGTGCCCCTGCTGGAGAAACTGACGCCCGTCAGCAAGAATCTGGTGATAATCGCAGAGGACGTGGAAAAAGAGGCCCTTGCCACCCTCGTCGTCAACAAGATGCGCGGCACCATCAACTGCCTCGCCATCAAGGCCCCTGCGTTCGGTGACAGGCGCAAGTCCATTCTCGAGGACCTGGCCATCCTGTTCGGAGCCAACCTGATAAACAAAGAGATCGGCCGCGATCTTGAGTCGGCCACCGTCGAGGACCTTGGCCGTGCCCGCAAGGCCGTCGCCGTCAAAGAGGACACCACCTTCGTAGAGAGCGCCGGGGATTCGGCCGCCATTGCGGCTCGAGTCGCCCAGATCAAGCGCCAAGCGGAGGAGACCACCTCCGACTACGACCGCGAGAAACTCAACGAGCGCGCGGCCAAGCTCAGCGGAGGCGTCGCGGTCATAAACGTAGGAGCCTCCAGCGAGTTGGAGCTAAAAGAGCGCAAGCAGCGCATGGAAGACGCGCTCGCTGCCACCAGGGCCGCGGCTGAAGAGGGCGTCGTCGCGGGCGGCGGTGCCACCCTCATCCGGGCAGCGCAAAAAGTACTGGACGGCGCCGAGTCATCTGGTGCGACGGGCGACGAGCTAACCGGCTACCGGGTAGTCGCCAGCGCCGTCGAGGCACCCATCAAGCTCATTGCCGAGAACGCCGGCCTGTCAGGCGAGGTCATTCTCGAAGCAATCAAGGGCGGCGAGGGCAACTTCGGCTTCGACGCCGAGACCGGCACCTACGGCGACCTGCTCAAAATGGGAATCCTTGACCCGGTAAAAGTGGCCAAGACCGCGCTGGAGAACGCAGCTTCCGTGGCGGCCATGATCCTGACCACCGAGTCCCTCATCGCCGAGGAGCCCGAGCCCGCCCCGGCAATGCCGCCCGGTGGCGGAATGCCCGGTGGCATGCCCGACATGGGCGGAATGGGCGGAATGGGCGGAATGGGCGGCGGAATGCCCGGCATGGGCGGCATGGGCTTCTAGGCCTTCTAAGGCTTCTTGGGCTTTTGGGGCCCGCTAAACCGGACCCTTTAAACACACGTATAACAGGCGATGACCACGACTGAGACAGAACACGCCGGACAAAACGGCGAAGCTGGAGAAACAAGCGACTGGACGATCGAGGCGGACCACGCCTCGAAGATCTTCAGCAACCGAACCGCCGTAGACGACGTGTCGTTCCAGATCGGCCGGGGCGAGGTCGTCGGCTTTCTCGGCCCCAACGGGGCGGGCAAGACGACGACCATGCGCATGCTCACGTCCTACTACACTCCCGACGTTGGTACCGTGCGGATCACGGGGCTCGACACGCAGGAAGCGGACATAGAGACGCGCAGGCGCATCGGCTACCTGCCCGAGAACAACCCCCTGTACGGCGACCTGCTCGTGCACGAGTACCTGACCTTCGTCGCCGATCTTCGTGGCCTTGCGGGGGCGGAGCGTCGGCGTAACATCGAGTCCGCCGTTGAAGAAGTGAGGCTGACGGAAGTTTACTACCTGCCGGTGAGCTTCCTGTCCAAGGGCTACCGGCAGCGCACCGGCCTCGCGGCGGCCATCCTCCATCGCCCCGAGATCCTCATAATGGACGAGCCCACCGAGGGTCTCGACCCCAACCAGCGCGTCTCCATGCGCGACCTCATCCGGTCTCTGGGGGCGGACAGGACGGTCTTGTTGAGCACTCACGTGCTGGGCGAAATCAAGGGCACCTGCGACCGGTTACTGGTCATCAACCGGGGCAAGCTAATTGCCGACGACCCGGTCTCGACGATCTCTCGCCGAGTGCAGGGCTCGCGCTCCATCTCCGTTGAGGTTCAGGGCCGCGACGTGCAAAAGCGCCTGGAGAAGATGGCCAATCTCACCGAGTTGGTGCGCGAAGAGGACGTCGAGGACCGCAAGCGGTTCCTGCTCTCGTTCTCCGGCGACACCGACCCCCGGCCCGACGTATTCCGCCTGGCGAAAGAGCGCGACTGGGTGCTGTGGGAATTGCGCGAATCCGAGGCCAAGCTACAGGACGTGTTCCGGGCCCTGACTATTGGCGGCGAGGGCGGCCAAAAAGAGAGTGACGAAGCAGAGACCGGCGAGCCGGCCGACGAGTCCCAAACTGGCAAGTCGGGCACACCCGAGGCATGACCGCTGCCAATACCACTGACCTGACTGGGGGCCTGACCGGAGGCCTGACCGGAGGCATGGCCGGAGGCCTCAACTACGTCCGCGACCGGACCCGCACCTTCCTCGCCCTGTTGCGCAAGGACCTCAAGGGCTACTTCGACCAGCCCATGGGCTACCTCATCCTCGTTCTCTTCGTTGCGGCGGTCTCATGGGTCCACTTCTTCATGGGCACCATTACCAACAACGAGGCGTCCCTGCGCACGCTGTTCGATTTCATCCCCTTCGCGCTGGCCCTCTTCGTGCCCGCCGCCACCATGCGGCTGCTGTCTGAAGAGCAGCGAGACGGCACGCTAGAGTTACTGTTGACTCAGCCGTTACGCACCTGGACGGTCCTCGGCGCCAAGTTCGCCGCCGGCCTCATATTCGTGGGCGTCGGCATCGTCGCTACCATCGGCATCCCCATACTCATGGAGACGGCGGGGGACATAGACGCCGGTGCGGCCGCGTCCCAGTACATCGGTGCGATACTCCTGTCGGCCGCGTTCGTGGGAGTCGGTCTGTTCACCTCGTCACTGAGCCGCAACCAGCTCGTGGCCTTAATGCTCGCGGTAGCCATCAACGCGGTGCTCATCGTCATCGGCCTCTCATTCCTCACCCTCACGCTGCCGTCGTCGTCGGCCGTGCTCATGGAAGACCTCAGCCCGATAACCCATTTCAGAAACATCGCCCGCGGCGTCATCGACCTGCGGGACCTCATCTACTTCGCCTCCATCACCATCCTGTTCCTGTCCGGTGCCTACCTCATGCTCCGGGGGCGGACGCTCAGTCACAGCACCCATCTCTACAAGAACCTGCGACTGGGGGTGGCGGGCCTCGTGCTGGGCAGCATCCTGGCAGGCTGGTTCGGCGCCTCTATCGGGGGACGCTGGGACTTAACGGAGGACAACCTCTACACGCTCAGCCCCGCCACCCAGGACCTCGTCGATGGCCTTGACGACCTGCTGACCATCAACCTCTACGTCTCCTCCGACCCGCCCGTGCAGATAGCCGGGGCCAGCCGCGACATCCAGAACTTCCTGAGTGATCTCGATTCCACCTCCGATCTCGTCAGGGTCATCAAGCACGAGGCCGACAAGGACGACGAGTCCGAGGCAGCGGCCCTGATCGCCGGGGTTCCGGCCGTCCAGTTCCAGATACTGAGCCAGACCGAGAGGGGCACCAAAGACGGCTACCTGGGCATGACCCTGAGCTACACCGACAAGCGAGAGATCATCCAGT
The DNA here is from genome assembly GCA_965250195.1 of Dehalococcoidia bacterium. Lineage (GTDB taxonomy): Bacteria > Chloroflexota > Dehalococcoidia > Lucifugimonadales > UBA2962 > CAUZIR01. Next base: position 1,989,536 of record OZ252295.1, on the reverse strand, counting down.
TCGTCGATAGCGTTGACGGCCTCGAGTACCGGGTCGCCACGCTTGCCAACAAGATGGTGCGGCGCGACAAGCAGACCATCGGCTTCCTCACCGGCCACGGCGAGAAGGCCCGCGGCGTCGACCTGCGGTTCCTCGACTCCCAACTCGTCGAGCAGTACGACCTGCTCGACGTGCGTGCAGACTTCCAGGGCACTCTGGACCTTTCCGGCATCGACGTCATCGTAATCGCCGGTCCCACCCTGCCGGTGACGCAGGGCGAGATGGACCAGCTGGACGAATTCTTCGCCGGCGGCGGCAAGGGTCTCATCCTCGTCGACTCGACCCTTGCCGACACCCAGCGCTTCGTGGCGCGGGCCAACCCCGACAACTTCAACGACTTCATCCTGCGTTACGGCGTTTTCGTGCACGAGAACATCGTCATGGACCCCGAGTCGCACGACACCCTGTCGTTCACCACCGCGACCGGGGCCATCTTGTTGCCATACCCATTCTGGATAAAGGCCCCGACCGTAGAGACCAAGATCTCCGGCAACACCGAGTCCATCCTGCTCCCCTGGGCGGGCTCCATCGAGCTGATCGACCGCCCCGACATCTCGGCCGTCGACCGCTTCATCCCCCTCGTCCAGTCGACTGACGCCGGAGTGCTGCGATGGGAGTACCAGGACATCCAACCTCAACCAGAGCTGTCGGCCTACGGCCGCGAGGGCGACGAGTTCGCCAAGCAGCTCCTCGCCGTCGGGGTCAGCGGCCGTGCGATCTCGGGCACCGAGAACGGTGACAGCAATTTCCGCCTAGTCGTGGTGGGCGACTCCGAGTGGCTCACCGACTCCATCGCCGAAACCAACCAGGGCAACATCGTCCTGGCCCTTAACTGGGTAGACTGGCTGGCGCAAGAAGAGGCGCTGGCCAGCATTCGATCCAAGGTGGTGACGTCAAGAGAGTTGCTGTTCAGCTCCAACGCGCACAAAAACACCGTGCAGTACCTCAACATCGCCGGTGTGCCCGCCCTGCTCGTGCTGCTCGGGGCGTTCCGCTTCTGGCGCAGGCGCCGGTTCACCCAAAAAATCTACGAGCGCCAGGACGAAAGCGGTGACCGGGCATGAAGGGCAACCAGGTCCGCTACGTATTGCTCGCCATCATCGCCCTGGCCATCGTCGGGGTAATCCTGCGCCTCGTCTCGGCCGGTGGCGATGATCGGACCCTGTCAGGACTTTTGCCCATACAGCGGGACATCATCGACTCGGTCGTCATAAGCACTTCGTCCACAGAGGCGCGGCTGGTGCGGCGGGGAGACGACTGGTCCATCGACACCCGCCCGGCATTCGCGCCCAAGCTCGACCAGATGTGGGCCGTCGTCGGCACCTTCGACGGTGCCCAGCTGGTGGCCGCCAACCCCGATAGCCACCCCCGCATGGGCGTCGATCCCGCGTCGGGCACCGAGGTCATCTTCTTCCTCGGCGCAGCCGTACAGGAGCGCTTCACCGTCGGGCGCTGGACCCCCGACGTACGCCAGTGCTTCCTGCGTCGCGGCGGTGAAGACCAGGTCTACTCCGTAAACTGCCAGTTCGCGGACCTCTTCGACCCCGAGTCCGACGGCTGGAGAGACCCCATCATCGTCAGCGTGCCGTTGGAGGCATTGGCCAGGGTCACCATCCGCTTCCCCCGGCAGGGCAACGAGTTCTTCGAAATCGACCTCACCGGCCAGGTGCCTGTAGTCATACCGCCCGGCGGCGCACCCGAGCAGGCCAACCTGTTCACAGTCGAGGCTCTGGCCCGCTCGATGCAAGTGCTGGTGGCCACCGGCTTCGCTTCTCCCGAAGAGACTGAGGATCTTAACTTCGAAGTGCCGGACGCATCCGTGCTGGTCATACCAAGGGAAGGCCTGCGGATCGAGACCCAGATCCTCCAGTTGATCCGCCGGGTCGACGGCGACTACTACGTGAAAAACACCCTCGGTGACGACATCTTCATCATCGACGGGCTCACCATCGACAGCTTCGTGGTGCCGGTAGAAAACTACCTGATCCCCGAAGGCGCCCTGCCCTAACCGGTGCCCGGACGGGCGTGGGGGTCACCAGCGACCAAACGGCTCGCCTGGTGCGCCGCCTCGTAGTGCTCGGCCAGCAGGTCCGCTCCGAAGTCGCCTGCGATGTCTCGCCACACCGAGTGAATGTGGTTGGCGTTGTCCTGGGTGTTGTCGTACTCGGCGTAGAACGCCGGGCCGTGCAGGCGGTAGTAGTGCGGCTGGAAGCGATGCACACTGCCCGCCCAACCGAACACGATGTTTTCGATTCCTTCGCGTTCAATCTTCTTGAGCGCCGTGGCCACAACATCGGCGGGCTTGCGTTCCGCGTAGATGCGAACAAGTCGCATCAGCCGTTCCCGCTGGTCGGCGCTCATCAGCGCAGCGGGGAAGCCCAGAGCCCTGGCGATCTCCACGCGCCGCGAGTTGCGGGTGAAGAACTCCCGTGGCGTCACCGGGTAGATGACAGCCCTGTGGCGTTGAACGTCGTCTAAAGACGTGAACAGCGCCCGGCCCAGCTCCTCCTCGTCCGGCAAGATCCGGCGTCCCTTGCGCGGCCCGTGAAGCACCTCGGCACGGTTCGCCCCAAGGAACGACGGCGTCACCGCCACCAGCTCGTCGCCGAACACCGAGTAATTGAGCGAGACGTGGTGGCCCTCCACCCTCCAGCCCCAGGGGGCCGTGCTGGCAGGGTCACCGAACACCGTAAACATGTACAGGCCGGGGTCGCGCTCGAGCCACAGCGTCCCGGCCGCGGCCTCGATCTCACCCAGCAGCGCCTCGTTGTCCATGATCGCCAGCGCAACGGCCTGGCCCGACTCGCTGGTGCTGGCGCGCAGCAGCGCCTCCGACGCCGCCAGTTGCGCGTCCGTCATGTCGCGCCGGGCCAGGCCGTTGCGCGGCCGGGGCACATAGTGCCAGTTGCCCCGCTCGTCCGAATCGAACGGGTACGAAGCCCGTTCCCGCCGCTCGTCGTCGAGCGATACCAAAAACGTCCGCGCCGCCTCGGCCATAGCGGCAACGGTCTCCGGCGCCCGAATGCGTGACTCTCCGCTCGGCTTCGCCTCGCTCTTGATAGCTCTTCGGCTCATGGCCTCATCGCCTCGCAATCACCGCTAAGCTCCGGTCTTAACCAGTTTGCGGAAGCTCAGTATCTTCGCGTCCTCGGGCACCCAGCCCTTGCCCGCGGTGTCCGCCACCTCGCCCAGATATATGTCGCCTTTGCTATCGACCGCCAGGGCGTGCGGCGCCATCATCTGGCCCGCCTCCAGGCCGAAGCCCAGGTGCCCGACCTTCGCCACTCGCTCGCCGGATGTCGTGAGCACCGACAGCCTGGGCCCGATATTCGGCACGTCTCGGTCGACCCGACCCGCGAAACCAAGCTCTCCCACATACATCAGACCGTCCGAGCCAATGCGCAGCGTGCACGGCCGATGCACGTTATTGAACTGCGTCTGGAAGGCCCCCTTGCCGTCGAAGACCTGGATCCGGTGATTCTCTCGGTCCGCCACGTACACATAGCCGTCCGCGTCCGTATCGACGTTGTGCGGAATGGAGAACTCTCCCGGATCCACCCCTGGCCCGCCCCAAGAGAGAATGTGCTCGCCCTCGGCTGAGAAGCGATGCACCGAAGAGTTCTTATAGCCGTCTGTGATGAACAGGTCACCCGTCGCGGGGTCCACCGCCACGTCCGTCGGCATATTGAAGGGCTCGCCGCTGTGTAGCCCCGTCGCCTGGCCCGGCGTGCCGATAGTGAGAAGCACCTCGCCATCGGCACTGACCTGGCGAATCGCATGCCCAAAGTGATCCGTCGTATAGAACGTATTGTCCGGCCCCGGCGTAATGGCGTGGGGGTTGGCCCAGGTGCCCTCGCCCCAGGTAGTTACAAACGTGCCGTCGGCCTCGAACACCAGCATCGGGTAATCGCCTCTTGCGAACACATAGACCCTGTCATCGGCGCCGATGGCGACCCCGGCGATCTCCCGCCAGCCGATCCCCTCCGGCGTCTTCGCCCAGTCCGTGTCATTCCTGTACGTGTAGGAGCCCTCGCCCAGCATTACGGCATTGGCCATATTGATCAGTCCTCTCCGAAGTTGCGGGTAATCATAAGCGTAGTGCCGCGCCGATGGGAGAGTGGCGAGAGAAATCCGCTGTTGTGGGCGCTCTGCCCGTCCCGTAATCTAACTTCATACCCGGCCCCAGCCGTTATCGGAGGCGAAGCGATGCGCGAAGCAAGCGCGAGCGTAGTGCAAGTACAGGTCTCGGCAGTCAAGCGAGAGCCCATGGTCGTGCTCGGCACGGCCCAGTTCAAATCGGGCCACGGCATCGAGGGCGACCGTCACGCCGGGCGCGGGACCGGTGACCGGCAGGTGCTGTTGATGGACGCAGAGACGCTGGCCGAACTGGGCATCGACTCCTCCATCACCAGGGAGAACGTCACCACCAGCGGCCTCGACCTGTCGAGCCTGAGGCCCGGTCAGAAGATCAAACTGGGCGGCACAGCGGTAGTGGAAGTGACCGGCGACTGCGAGGGGTGCGCCAGCCTGGAGACGTTCAAGCCCGGACTACGCTCCGAGTTGGACGGCCGCCGAGGCGTCCTCGGCAAGATAGTCGAAAGCGGCACCGTCCGCCCGGGCGACGCCATAGCTGTCCAATAGTGCGGCGGGTCAATAGCCAAAGCGATGAGCGCTCGCGCGAAGAAGCTCTGACGAGCGAATGGAGCCTGTGAAGTGAGCGAAGCCCCCGAATACGAAATCTGGCTGAACGGCGAGTACTACCCGCGCGACGAGGCCAAAATCTCCATGCTCGACCGGGGCTACCGGTTGGGCGACGTCGTCTACGACACCCTGAGGACGTTTGACGGCCGAGTCTACCGGCTAGCCGAACACCTCGACCGCTTCGCACGCACCCTCAAATACGTACGCATCGACCCCGGCATGAGCATGGATCGGCTGGGCGAGTTGATACAAGAAGTCATCGACCGCAACGAGCCCGTGCGCAGCCGCTACGGCGACGACTACATGATCTCCCCCCATGTCACTCGTGGGCAGGGCAACTCATTAGGCGGAGGCCTCGTACCCAACGTCTCCATCTTCATCGACCCCATCAACTTTGAGGGCTATGCTCCCGCCTACTCGGAGGGCGTGCACGGGGTCATCGCCCGCACCCGCAGCCTGAGCCCGCAGCAACTGGACCCCAAGGTCAAGCACTTCTCCCGCCTCTCCTCCGTCATGGCGGACCTGGAAGCCCGTGACGTGGACCCGGCGGCGCTGGCCATCATGCTTGACATGGACGGCAACGTTACCGAGGGCACCGGTTCCAACTTCATCATCGTCAGTGGCGGCGCCGTCCGCATGCCCAGAGACACCGCGCTATTGCAGGGCGTGTCCCGCCTTGCCGTGCGCGAGTTGGCAGAGCGCCTCGGCATCCCGGTCGTAGAAGACGACCTGCAGCCTTACGATGTATACACGGCCGACGAGGCCTTCTTTACATCGACCCCATTCAGCCTGTTACCGGTGAGTCGAGTGGATAACCGCACCATCGGCGACGGCGCCATACCCGGCCCCGTGACCTCGCAGCTCCTGGCGGCATGGTCCGAGCAAGTCGGTCTCGACATCGTCGACCAGACCATCCGCTTGGGCCGTAAGGCCGCCGAGTGGCGAGCGGGCTAACATCGGTCTAATGCGGCCGTCCGTCCGGGGGCGTTGACCGTAATGGAACAATTCCGAACCTCCGGTCGTCTCTATTTGTGAACGATCACACAGATGGAGAACGCACGATGTCCAAGCTCAAGTTCCTGATCCCCCTACTCGCAGCGCTGGCCCTGACGGCCGCCGTGGCGTGCACCAGCGCCCCGGCCTCCCAACCGGGCGACGATACGACGACCATCGTCAACTCCGGCGACCCCTCTGACCAGCAGCTAGACGAAGAGCCCGGCTCAATGCGCGTCGAGGCGCCCATCCACGAAGTCCTCCTGATCACTACGCCCGAGGACTCGCCGCACTACGGGCTGCGCATCACCTCCGGCCTGCCCAACTCCTGCAACACCTACGAAACCATCGAGGTGACTCGTAGCGGCGATCAGATAATCGTAAAGGTCTACAACCAGCGTCTCACCGGCATGGTCGCCTGTGCGGAACTGTATGGCTTCGTAGAACACGAGACGGACCTGGGTCGGGACTTCGACCCCGGCGTCACCTACGACGTAAGGGTCAACGACACCAACCGAATCCTCGTCGGCGGCGAGCACGAATTCTCGGACGACACCGGTACCGGCGTGGGCGATACGTTGCCGGTAAACCCCAACCCTGAGCTGGTCCCGTCCCCCATCGAGGGCTTGACCCTCAACGTCATGGAGTCATTCCCCGTCCAGTACAGCCTGACCATCACCTACGGCCTGCCCAACGGCTGCGCCCGGTTCGACAACGCCACCGTCGTGCGAGAGGGCGACATGGTCGGCGTCATCGTGCAAAACAGCGTCCCCACAGGAGACGTCATCTGCACCGACGACTACCGCATCGGCACCGAAACCGTGGCGCTCGGATCCGACTTCAAAGACGGAGTCAGCTACACCATCCGCATCAACGACCGCATCTTCATTCTTGCCGACTTCGCATTGACCGAGCGCGAGTCCACCATCGAGCCATCGGAGGGCTACGAGCGATTCAGCGTCCAGGCCGAAATCGACCGCGTCTTGCTCACGGCCACCCGCTCCATCCCCACTCAGTACGGCCTCAGCGTCATCACCATCCTCAGCGGTGGCTGCGCGGAGGCTGGCGGCGGCGAATTTATCCGAGAGAACGGCCCCGACGGCGACGTGCTCACCGTGCTCATCTTCAACCTGATGCCCTCGCCACGAGCCGAGGTCGAGTGCACCGCCCAGATCCGCTACGGCCAGGAGTCCTTCAGTATTGGCGAGCTGCCAGAAGGCGATATCCTCACCATTCACATCAACGACCAGACCTACACCCTGCGCGGCGGCGACTTCGACATATTGCCGGCGAAAGAGCCCCGGCCCGATGCGGGCGAGCAGACGGACGACAGCGGCCAGAGCGGCTCGGACGACGCCATCTCCGAGCCCGACGACCGGGGCTACGCGACGGTCGAGGTCGAGGCGGGCATCGAGTCGGTGACCGTGTCGGCGACCAAGTCACCACCGCCCCAATACCGGTTGCACATCACCTCCGTGCTCCACGGTGGCTGCGCAGAACTGACCCCCGTCTCGATGAGGCGCGACGGTGAAGCGATCACCATAGCGGTCATCAACATCGTGCCCGCGCCGGACGAGTTGGTCGCCTGCACCATGCAGATCGGCTACGAGGAGACCGTCGTAGAAATTGGCGAGATCGCCATTGGCCAGACGGTCAACATCAAGATCAATTCAACGATCTACACCCTGACCGGCGGCGACTTCGAGCTGATCGAAACCAACTAGCCGGTTCGCCAGCGACGAAGAGGGCAAAAAAGAGGCGGAGCCGTGGCGGTACACTCTTGAGGTTCTGACCGGTACTCGTCGGGCCCAACGTGCTACCAGCTACAGTGCTTCAACCCATCAATCTGCGCACCGCATCCGCCGCACTGCTTCTTGCCGTCGGGCTGGCTGGCTGCGGGCAGGTGGCCGTCGAAGAGGCAGTCGCGACAGCCGAGTCGCCGGAGGCCATCTCGACCCCAGAACCCACAGTGACACCGGAGCCCACGCCGACCTCGGCGACCCCAGTGTCAGGGGCCGAATTCTGGCGGCCGCAGCCGGGCACCAGCTGGCAATGGCAGTTGGAGGGCCTGCCGGTCGACCTGTCGATAGACGTAGACATGTACGACATCGACCTGTTCGAAAACGACTCCGGCGTGGTGCAGGCGGTGCAAGAGCGCGGCATCAAGGTCGTCTGTTACGTCAGCGCCGGTAGCTGGGAAAACTGGCGGCCCGACGCAGACGCATTCCCCGACGAGGCGATAGGTTCTGGCCTCGCCGATTGGGAAGGAGAAAAGTGGCTCGACATCCGCCGCCTGGACGTGCTCGGCCCCATCATGGAGGCGCGGTTGGACCTGTGCAAGGCGAAAAGCTTCGACGCCGTCGAGCCGGACAACGTGGACGGCTACCTGAACGAAACCGGGTTCCCGCTCACGTACGAAGACCAGATCACCTACAACATCTGGCTGGCCAAGACGGCTCATGCCAGGGGACTATCCATCGGGCTGAAGAACGACGGGGACCAGATTCCAGACCTGCTGTCGCACTTCGACTGGGCGCTGAACGAAGAGTGTTTCGAGTTCGAGGACTGCGGGGCCCTGTCTCCGTTCATCGAGTCGGGCAAGGCCGTCTTCAACGTCGAGTACGGGCTCGACACCGGCGAGTTCTGTATCAGGGCCAACGCGCTCGGGTTCAGCTCCATGAAGAAAAACCTTAACCTAGACGCCCACCGCGAGCCATGCCCTTGACGCCTGTGAACCGCCGTTGCTAGGGTTTGCCCGTCCGGCCGACAAGACGGACGGGCAACGAGGAGGCAACTAATTGGCTAAATCCGCACTGTCGGGCCTGGCGCAGACCGTCACCGGCCCGGTCGACCCCGCGACGCTGGGGCCGACCATGACCCACGAGCACCTGCTCATCGAATTCTCGACCATGTTCGTCGAGCCCGAGGAGGCGTCCCAGAAATTCCTCGCCCACCAGAAACTCTCCATGGAGAACCTCGGTTGGATCCGTTACAACTGGACGTCGAACCTCGATAACTTGTTGCTCTTGGACGAAAAGTCTGCAATAGAAGAGGCCATGCACTACCGCCTCGAGGGCGGCGGCACCATCGTCGATGCCACCACTCTGGGCATAGGACGTGACCCACTCGCTCTCACCCGCATCTCGCGGGCGACCGACCTCAACGTCGTCATGGGGGCGGGCTGGTACGTTGACCAGGTCCACCCCGAAGACATGGGCACCCGCACCGAGACTGAACTGGCCGACCAGATGATCAAAGAGATCACCGAGGGCGTGGGAGATACGGGCGTCAAAGCGGGCATCATCGGAGAGATCGGCTGTTCGTATCCCCTCACCGACAACGAGCGCAAAGTGCTTCGCGCCGCCGCCGCCGCCCAGCGCGAGACCGGTGCGCCCGTGCTCATTCATCCGGGTCGGGACCCGGGGGCTCCTCGTGAAATACTGGATGTACTGGCAGAGGCCGGTGCCAACACCGAGCGCGTCGTCATGGGGCATCTTGATCGAACCATTTACGACGATGATCAGACCCTCGAACTGGCCAAATCGGGGTGTTATATGGAGTACGACCTGTTCGGCTCCGAGTCATCCCACTATCCCCTGCCGGGCTCCTACATGCCCAACGACGTCCAGCGCATGGACAAGCTGCAGTTGCTGGTAGAAAACGGCTACGGCAAAAAGGCGCTGGTGGCGCAGGACATCTGCTCCAAGCACCGGCTCGTAAAGTACGGCGGCCACGGCTACCACCACATCCTGCAAAACATCGTCCCTCGCATGAAACAGGGCGGCTTCTCGGCAGAAGAAGTGGGCGACATCATCACCAGCAACCCGTCCGACATCCTGACTTTCGAGTAAATGGTTCCGGGCGGCCAAAAACTGGGAATCAACACAACTGTAGAGGAGAGAAATCGTGGGGAAAATTGACGACAGAATTGCAGAGTTGGGCATTACCTTGCCGGACCCCCAGTCCCCGGTGGCCAACTACGTGCCCAGCGTGCGCACCGGCAACCTGATTTACCTGTCAGGGCTTGGTCCGATGAAGGCCGCTGACGGATCCAGACCCATCGGCAAGTTGGGCCAGGACCTCGACACCCAGCGGGGTTACGACGCGGCAAGGCTCGTCGGAATCAACATGCTCGCCCGCATAAAGCAGGCCGTCGGCGGCGACCTCGACCGGGTAAAGCAGGTAGTAAAGCTTTTATCGATGGTCAATTCGACCGGAGATTTTACCGAGCACCCACAAGTAGCCAACGGCTGCTCCGACCTTCTCGTAGAGGTCTTCGGAGACAAGGGCCGCCACGCCCGCTCGGCGGTAGGCCTGGCCAACCTGCCCGGCAACATCCCCGTCGAGATCGAAGTCATAGTCGAGGTAGAAGGCTGAAAATCGGGCTAATAGGCTGCGGGCTCCAGGGCGTTGACGTCCTGTGCCCGCCGCTCGCAGCCCACCCTAGGGTCGAGCTGGCGGCGTGCGCCGACGTCGACGAGGTCCGCGCTAAAGAGACGGCCGACTGCTTCGGCTTCGACCGACCATACCTCGATTATGCCGACATGTTGGCGGCCGAGCGCCTCGACGCCGTCGTCATCGCCCTGCCCCACGCCGCACTCAAAGACGCCGTCATCGCGGCGCTCGACGCCGGTGCATCGGTCTTCGTGGAAAAGCCCGCGGGCCTGAACCAGGCCGAGGCCGACCTCATCATCGCCGCCCAGGAGCGCACCGGTCAGCGCGTCATGGTGGGTTACTGCGAGCGCTACGCCGAGGGCCGGGTCATCATGAAGCGCCTCATATCCGCCGGGGCCATAGGCCGCATCCAGACCGTTTCGGCGTCCAAGGGATCGTGGCCATTAGAGGGTTGGCGCTCCGACCCTGACTCCGGCGGCGGGCCGCTGCAGTGGGTCGGCTCCCACCTGACCGACCAGATACTTTGGATGACCGACGCCGAGCCCATGCGCGTCTACGGCGAAATGAACCGCGCCGTGGACACCGGCATCGACGATGCGACGGCCTTCACCCTGCGCCTCAGTAGGGACATACTGGCAAGCGTAGTTTGCTCCCAGCGCGTCGGAGCCATCGACGTCATCGAAGTCGCCGGAGACGCGGGCCGAATCAGGGCCGAGTGGGAGTGGAGTTCCCACCACGTCCCCCGCGACATCGTCACCATCTTCTCCGAGGTCGACTCCGCCTACTCCCACCCCACCACCATCGAGCCCGGCAACCCCAGCCCGCTGGCCATGTACGAGCGCGAGCTAAGCGCTTGGGTCACTAGTATCAGCGAGCATACGGAGCCGCCCATAACCGTGCGCGACGCGTCTCGCGTGCTCTCAGTGCTCGACGCGGCGGTCGAGTCGGCCCGCACCGGTCTACCCGTAGACATAGCTTAAGGAGGCCGCAATGGGCTACCGCGTTTTCGACGACGAGCGGCTGCTGGCCCCGCCGGTCAAGCGCGCCGCCTACTCCGACCGCATGGCGCTGCTCATGGCCGAGATGCCGCTGCTCGCCTACACGGACTTCGGAAGCCCCGACGCCCCTGCTACGGAGCCCGACGGCCCCTCTGGCGGCGAATTGGGGGCTGTATTCGCCTCGATAAAGTCGGCTCCCAGCGACGCCGACGCCCTCGACATCCTGCGAGGCCTCATCAGCGATGAGCATTGTGTCTACAGGGGGACATCGGCGAGCAGCTTGGAAGCTCTATTGAACCGGGGCGGCTTCACCCTCGTCGCCACCTACGATTCCGCCCCCCTTGGCGACAGCACCGACACCCAGGCGTTCTTAGCCCACAACGACCCGTCCAAAGAGCCGGCGGTGCCAAAAAAATCGCCGTCCTCGCCTTCAGGGGGACCGAGGGCAAAATCGACGACATAAAAACCGACGCCAACATGCTGCCCAAAGAGGTCAACGGCCTCACCTTCCACTCCGGCTTCTGGGACGGGTTCGCCGCAGTCGAGGACGCCATTGAGCGTGACCTCGCCCCCCTGCGCGACGACGGCTACGCGCTCTACCTTACCGGGCACAGCCTGGGCGGCGCATTGGCGCTCGTGGCCACCTACAAAATCGCCGGTGACTCGACCGGCGCCTGCTACACCTTTGGTCAGCCCCGCATGGCCGGTTACGGGCTCGCCCGGTCCATCCGCACCCCCATCTACCGGGTGGTCAACGGCAACGACATCGTCCCCCGCATGCCGCCGACTCACATCCTTCACGTATTGGCGTTTATCGCCTCAATTCTGCCCATCCCCGGCCAGAAATACGTCACCCGTTTTCTGGACAAGTTCACCCGTTACGTCCACCACGGGGACATGCGCTACCTGCGGCGCAGGCGCGGTGAGGGCAGCGGAAACTACAGCCCCGTGGTGCTGCTGGCCAACCCCAGCATGTTGCACCGGCTATGGTGGTTCATCACCAGCTGGCCGACAGCGAGAAAATCCCCGCTCGAAGACCACTACAAAGACGCCTACTGCGAAAAGCTACGGGCGTACGCCAGGGACCGGCTAAGCTAGCTGGCGCTAGTCGCCTGGTCGACGATGTCCACGCCCACCAGCTCGCTCCATGCCGCCAGCAATCGCCCCGTCACCGGGCCCGGTCGCCCGTCGCCCACAGGGCGGCCGTTAAAGCGCGTCACCGGCAGCATCGAGTACGGCGTGGACGTCACGAACGCCTCGTCGGCCACCGTCGCGTGATACGCCTGCATCACCTCCTCTGAGTGAGGGATGCCCAGTTGTGCGCACAGCTCCAGCACAGTCGCCCGGCTCACGCCCTCTAAAACGCTCCGTGTCGTCGGCGTCTTGACCACTCCGTCTTTGACGATGAAAAAGTTCCCGCCCGTGTTCTCCGTCAAATTGCCGTCGCGGTCCAGCAGCACGGCCATCGCCTCGGGGTCCGTGCTCGCCACCTCTAAATCTGCGAGTTGCCCCGCCATGCGGCTGCGGTGCTTGATCTTCGGGTCCAGCGTCTCCGGTGACACCTGCCGCACCGACGGCGTGATGGCGTGCGCGCCCTCCGTATAGAACTTTGAAAACGACGGGAAGTCGATGGGAAAGCAGTGAATCACCACCGTCGCCGGGCCGGCGTTCATGCCTGGCTCGCTTTTGTAGTGGAACACCCCTCGAGACACGTTATGCACAATCCACGCATCGTCCCCCGGCCCGAATGCCGCCCGGTTGCGCTCCAGCATATCCAGCGTCGCGGCCTCCATCTCGGCCTTCGTCATCCCCGAGTCGATCTCCGTCGCCTTCATAGAGTCATAAAGCCGGTCCAAATGTTCCGGCAGCTTGAAGGGCGCCATCCCAAACGTCCGGGTGGACTCGGTCACCAGGTCGGCAAACATATAGCCCCGGTCATAGATCGACACCCGAGCCTCAGACTCCGGCACCAACTCACCATTAATGTAAGCAAGTAATTCGCTCATCGTTTTTGCAATGTACCGCGATTGGCTCGCAATCCATCGGGGGTTCTAAGGGGGTTGTGAGCCCCCTTCGTAGGGTTTGGGGGCCAGCCTCCAAAAAACCATTTCAAAGCAAGGTTGGTATTAAGCATCGTAAACAAGCTCCCCGTCCACTTACGTCTGCTCGACGTTGATGTCGAAAATATGGTCCGGGTGCGCGCCCGTCGGGTCGTGACTGAGCACCACCATGTCCGCCCGCTTGCCGGTCTCCAACGAACCAACTTCTCCCTCTCGAAATATCGAGAAGGCCGACCCGTTCGTGTACTGGCGAATGATCTCCTCGGCCGAAATCGCCTGGTCCGGGGCGATCTGCCGTCCGCTGTAGTGCCGCCTGCTCACCGCCGCTGCAACGCCGTCCAAAGGCGCCATCGAAGCGCAGGGAAAGTCGGACCCCGCCGCCAGCGTGGCCTCCGCGTCCACCATCGCCGCCAGCGGCTCCGGCTCGGCGTCGATACCGTGGTCGTTGACCCCCTCCTCGATCAGGTGGCCGATGTTGTAGAGGAACGCGGGCTGATGAGAGATGACTACCGGCAGTTGGGCCGCCCGTTTCACCTGGTCCAGCGTCGGGAACATGAAGTGGTCCATGCGCAGGCGCAGATCGGCCGCCCCAGGCACCTCCCTTATCGCCCGTTCGAAGGCGTTCAGCGTCTGGTCAATTGCGCGGTTGCCCAGGCAATGAATAGCGACCTGTAGTCCGTGGCGGACGGAAGAAAGCACCAGTTCGTCGGCCTCCTCCTGGGTGTAATAGACATCGCCCGAAGGGGTCAGTGAGCCGTCCGGGTGGCAGTGGGCGAAGCCCATGTCCGGGTACACCGGGTCCATATAAATCTTCACCGCCCCGCCCCTGAGCCGGTCCGACACGTTGTCCGAGTCGAACCGCCCGGCGGCGGCCCTGTCCGGCACGCCGAAAAACGTCTCCCCGCCGCGAATCTGGCGCACGCAAATCGGCAGCTTCCCCTGGGTAGCGGCAATGCGGTACATCTCCGCGCTCTCCGGCATCGTCTGGACATCTCCCAGGCTCGTCACCCCGTGGGCCAGGTGCCGCCGGGCGTTATGAAGCACCAGGTCGCCGACCGCCTCCTCGCCGTACACCTCGATGAACGAACGCATCGTCGTGCGATGAATTTTGTCCATCGCCCGCTCCTGCAAGAAGCCCGTGGGCTCGCCAGATCCGTCCCTGACGATAGACCCCTTGTGCGGGTCGGGCGTATCCCGGTCGATCCCGGCGATGGCCAGCGCGGCCGAGTTGGCGAACAGGGCGTGATACGAATCGTCCATCACGCACACCGGGTGGTCGCCCGAGACCTCATCCAGTTCGCCTTTCGTAAAAGGTCCGTCTTCACCGAGCGCACGGGCGCCATACGTCTGCCCCCATATCCACTGGCCCGTCGGCGTCGATGCGGCCGTGGCAGCGATGGCGTCCAGCGCATCGCGCTTCGTCGCCAGTGGCGGCGTGCGTAAGTCGGCCGACACCGGCTCGAACGTCGTCATGGAAAAGTGATTATGTGGGTCGATAAACCCCGGCGTGACCGCCCGTCCGTTCAGCCGCACGACGCGGGTCTCGTCGCCAGCCATCCGGGCGATCTCGGCATTCGCGCCCACCGCCACAATCTTGCCCCCATCAACGGCCAGAGCCTCGGCCCGGCGACCAGCGCCATCCATAGTAAGAATGCGTCCACCAAGCAAAATGAGGTCCATGCAAGAGTGCTCCCAGAAAGGCTGCCCAAAGGGCTGCGAGGAGTGTAGGCAGGCCGCCATAACCGGTCAAGCCATCGGGGGCGCTCTCCGCGCGCGGCGCGCTCTAGGGCTCTTCGGCTGTGGGCCTCATCGCGCTGGCAATGCACCTTGATTGCCTCGCAAGCCATCGGGGGTTCTAAGGGGGTAGCACCCCCTTCGTGGGGTTTGGGGGCTGGCCCCCAAAAGCGGATGTGGCCCTAAGCAAGCACCTGCATCGGATAGCTAGACCCGAGCAGATCGCCTTGTTCGAAGCGGCTGAGCCGGAGCGGCCCGGTGTCGATGGCCTGGTCACGACCAAGAACCACCTCCGCCATCGCCCGGCCGACAGCCGGGGCCATCTTAAAGCCGTGCCCGGAAAAACCGGCGGCCACGTACAGGCCGTCGATCCCCTCAACCCGGTCGATCACCGGGTGCCAGTCCGGCGTCACCGTCAGCAGCCCCGACCAGCCGCGCACGAACCCGGCATCGCTCATACCAGGCACCCTGAGCGCCATCGCGCTCATGCCCGCCGCGATAGCCGCGTCGTCGACCCCCTTGTTGTACCGGTCGGGACCGGCGGCGTCCGGGTCCTCGCCCAGCGCCACCAGCGACAGCCCCGGCGCGTCCATCCGACCGGAAAAGCCGTTCGCCACGTCGCCCAGCGTCGGGTGCGACAACGACGGCGGCCGGGTCACCACCATGATCTGGTGCCGAACCGTCGCCAGGGGCAATTCGACACCCAACCCGGCCAGCAGCGGCCCCGTCCACGGCCCCGCCGCGACCACCACGGCGGCCGTGGGTATTAGCTCCCTGTTGGCCCGTACGCCGATCACTCTGCCGTTTTCGACAGCGATGCTCTCCACGTCCGCATCCGTTCGCAGGCCCGCCCCCAGCTCCTCGGCCCGCCGGGCGTAACCCCCGGTCACGAGATGCCCGTCGGCGTACCCCGACTGCGGCTCGAACGCGTACACCTCGTCGTGTCTCGTAACCACGTCCGGCGCCAGTTCGGCCAGGTCGCCGCTCGAAACCTCGCTCGTCTCCACCCCCAGCGCCGCCTGCATCCCTACATTGCGCCGCAGCGCATCCCCGTAATCGGCGGGCACGGCGAGTAGATACCCGGTGCGAACGTATCCAGAAGGCGAGCCTACGTGCTCCTCGAAATCCCGATAAATCGAAAGACTCTGCCAGGCCATTTGGGTCGTGACCGCGTTGGAGTAGTGCATGCGCAGGATGCCCTGGGTGCGTGACGTCGAGCCGGAACCGAGCGCCTCCCGCTCCAGCAGCAGCGTATCGGCCGTGCCCAACTCCGCCAGGTGATAGAGGGCCGAGCAGCCCATCACTCCGCCGCCGACAACGATGACACTGGGAAACGTCATGACGGGTCTCTAAGCGTGCTTGCGGCACTCACCCGAGCAGATAAAGAATGCCCAACCCGACCGTCAGCACCAATGCCAGCAGCGTGCCCCCGTAGATGAACGGAATGGAAATGCCACGCCCCGCAGCCTTGGGCCAGGACCGTATCTGCCGCACCCGCACGTCGCCCCACTTGTCGACGTGGACGTCCTCCTCGCCGAACTCCTGCGGCGGCGCGCCAACCTTGCGGAACCTGAGCTTCACGAGAAATGCGCCGTCCATGTCGATGGCTTCGATAAACTCCCACGTCAGCGCCGCCCCGTCCATGCGCGAGCCATACGGCGCCTGGTCCGCGTCCACCGCGTTCAGCGCGCTGATCTCGGCGTCCGCCGCGCTGATCGGCCTGCTACGCCTCATGCCAGGAGGGGGGCTGCCGACAGGCGGTTGATGATCGGGCATCATCTCAAACTGATGCCCCAGCGGCGGCGCGAACTCCGATCGCACCGTGACGGCGGGCCGAGCCCTGCGGCGCGCCGATTCGGGCGCGGGCGCCTCGCCCTCGGCCCGATCCCCAAATCCATCCCCATTTCCGTCCCCATTTCCGTCGAGGAAAGTCCGTGAGAACGAATCGAACAGGTGCCCATGCACGCGATGGAGCAATCGGAACGCCACGTACACCAGCGCCGCCACCACCATGAACGGCAGCGGCACGTCCAGCGGGCCCAGCGACAGCACGTTCGCGACCGCCGGAATCGCCCACAGCCCGATAACGAACACCATCACGATCATCAGCGAGTCCCGCACCACGTTCTTCGCCGCCCCGTGCGCCCAGAACCGTGGTTCACGGTCCCTCAAAATCAAATGCGTCATTGAGCGCTCCGCCAGGCGTTCCAGCCCTCGCCAGATCGCCACCGCCGAGGGGAAGCTCAGCGCCAGCGCCGCAAAGGCCATCGTGGAAGCAACGAGACCCTCGGATATGCCCGTCGGCCCGGCGATGGAGTCGGCCACGCCCACGCCCAGCACGCCGAGTGCGATCAGGACCACGACGATGAGGAAGTTCACCACAATCGATAGCGCCGGCCCCCGCACGCGCTCCTTCAAGTGCGGGTCCAGCGCCACCCCGGTGCGGATGCCTCTCGCGCCCACCGAAACCCCATCTACGTAGCGCCTGAGGCCCTGGGGTGATCGGCTCCCGATCAGGTCCGCCACCACGTCCGACGACTTCACGATGTACGGGTACAGCAGCGCCGTAATCCCGGTCACGAAGGCCAGCACCTGGTAAACGAATGCGCCGATAGTCTGGTGTTCCACGCCCACCTTGACCATGGCGAGCGAGAACTCGCCCATCTGTGGCGTGCGCATCCCGAACTCCACCGGCACCCGGTCGGGCTGCCCGGTAATGAACGCCCCGAACGTATTTACGATTACTTTCCCGCCAATGAACACCGCGGAGATGATCAGCGCCGGGACGATATGCTCGCCGATCACGTGCACATTAATCAGCATCCCTATCGACACGAAGAACAGCGCCCCGAACATGTCCCGGATCGGCGCTATGGCCCGGGACATCTGCTCCGCCTCCCTCGTGTCGCCGATCACCGCCCCGATCAAAAACGCCCCCGCCGCCGCCGACAGGCCCAGCTCCTCGCCCAGCAGTGCCAGCGCGAAGCACAGCGCCAGCGCCGCCAGCACCACCGTCTCCGGCGAGTGGAACTTGTGAATATACGAAAGCAGCTTGGGCACAAACACCGCCCCCAGAGCCACCGCCGCGACGGTAAATATCACCAGCTTCAACACGAGCGGGCCGATGTCGCCCAGGTCCGCAGCGCCGGACGTCGCCACCCCTGACAGCAGCGTCAGCAGGATCACCGCCACGAAGTCTTCCACCACCAGCAGCCCGACCACCAGCTTGCCCGTGCGCGTCGTCAGCTTGCCGGAGTCCTTCAGCACCTTGATCAGAATCGCCGAGCTTGAGATGGCCATCGCCGAGCCCAAATACACCGACTCGATCGAGCTCCAACCGAGCAACTTGCCGATCTCGTAGCCCAGCCCCACCATCACCAGCATCTCCATCGTGCCGATGAGCAGCACCCCGAACCCCACCTGGCGGATGCGTCGCCAGCCGAACTCCATGCCCACGGCGAACAGCAGCAACACGAGTCCGAGATCGGCCAATAGACGCACGATCTCGATGTTCGTTACCGGAGCGTTGGGAAAAGTGAACGGCCCCACAAGCACGCCCGCCACCAGGTAGCCCAGTATCGACGGTTGGCGCAGGCGCTTGAAGATAACGACCGCTATCCCCGCGACCGCCATGATGATGGCGAAGTCGCGGATTAGCGTGAGCTGTTCCGCGGACCCGATCTCTCCCACTTCGTTACCCCGTGCCAGTTTCGGACAAGTCTAAGAAAAAGTTCAATGACATTTCGGATATCATTGCCCCGTTTACCGGGCAGCAGACGGCTCGCCGACGGAACACGAGGAGCACAATTTGACCAAAAGACTTGAGGGTAAAGTCGCCATCATCACCGGAGGCGCGTCCGGCATTGGCCGCGCCACCGGCCTGCTATTCGGCGAGCACGGCGCGTCCGTCGTGGTGGCCGACCTCAGTCAAGAGTCCGCCGACAAGACCGCGTCGGAGATTGCCGCCACCGGAGCGACGGCAGCAGGCATGGCCCTCGACGTCACCAGCGCCGAGTCCGTCAAATCGGTTGTCGCGCAGACCCTGGACCTCTACGGCGGCATCCATATCCTCGTCAACAGCGCCGGTCTCAACCCGCGCATGCCCGCCGTCGCCGACAAGGACGAAGAGGCCGTCTGGGACGCCGTCATAGACGTCAACCTCAAGGGCACATACCTCGCCTGCCGCCACGCCGCCGAGGCCATGATCGCCAGCGGCGGCGGCTCCATCATCAACCTGTCTTCCATCATGGGTTTGGTCGGCTACACCGGCCGCACCGGCAGCGGCTTCTCGCCCTACAACCCGTCCAAGGGCGGCGTGCTTTTGCTGACGAAAAACCTCGCGGTAGACCTCGCCCCCAAGGGCGTGCGCGTCAACTGCATCAACCCCGGCTTTGTCGAGACGCCGTTCACCGCGGCCCTCACGTCGGACCCGGAGCAGAACGCCGCCCTCATCGACCTGCACCCCATCGGCCGCCTCGGCCAGCCCGAGGAGATCGCCAACTGCGCGTTGTTCCTCGCCTCCGACGAGTCGTCCTTCATCACCGGAGCCCCGCTAATAGTCGACGGCGGCTACACGGCGCAGTAGCGTTCTTGTCTCGTTTCGCTGACGGGAGTCAGCGAATCATCACGCCGGGCGCATCTGGCCGCTCTCGCGCCCTACTCAGGCGTGCGCTTTAGCTCCAGCGTCGCGCTTGAGTAAACCTCCGCGCCCATCGCCTGCATGGCCTTGTGCCCTGGCCTCTCCACCGCCAGCAGCCTTGCCAGCCTCGTGGCCTTGAGCCTCTCCACGAATTCGCAGCGCTCCTTTAGCCCCCGCACCGTGCCCGCCTCGCCGCCGTACAGCACGTAGTCGATGGTCCTTTCGGCGCCTGGCTGGCCCTCGATCAGCCTGCGTGCCTCCACGCAAACCTTGTCGAAATACTCGCGCATCAGTCGCTCCCGGCTGCGCTCGAAACGCCGCTGCGACGAGCCCCCCTTGCGATGCCGATTCTTCACGTGCCGCGTCCCCGACTTGGACGCGACGACCCGGTCGCCGTCCAGCAGCCCGACCGAGTAGCGCCCCAACCGGGCTAGCACGACGAGCACCTTGCGGTCTTTCGAAAGCAGGTCGATCAGCGGACCGGGCTCAAACGCCTCGGCTTCGTAGTCGGCCGCGATGGGGAAAGGAGGAACGACGGCCAGATGCCCGCCTTCGCCTTCGCCCTCGAAAAGACACAGCCCCGTCTCGCCCGGCTTCGCCAGCAAGACCGCCTCGGCCCGGTCCGCCCGCACGCCGCCTCGTAAGAGCCCCTCACGCCAATCCGTCAGCACCGCCTCACAAGAAGCCGGAGTCAGATAAAGACTCCTCGAAAAGCGAGCCCCCGTCCTCTCGTTGGCGAGCAACCTCGCCAAACGCACCCGGTCCCGACGACGCCGCCCCGTCACTTCATACATGGCCGCCATCATACGGGCGCGAACCCCCGCCCCGCCCCGCGGACGTGTCTTCCTAACACTTGCGATTTGGTCCGCCCTCCTACAATGGTAGGTATGAATTGGATGCATGCCCTCGGCCGATTTCTCAGCCTCACACTCCACCCGTTCATTTTCGCCGACCAGATTCGTGGGAGTGTCGAGGTGGGGTCTACCTTCCTGATATGGATTGTGGCGGGAACTGCTGGCGGTATCCCCATCTACTTGGCGGGTTTCGACAACTACCGGAGTAGCGATCTGGCGTATGTCGCTTTCTCTTTCTCAGCGGCGCTAGGGCTTTTACTGCTGTGGGCAGGCATCCGGCTACAGCACCAACACGACTTAGAACCCGTGCCAACTGTAATTGATGATCAGCACACGCCAGAGTTCCAGCACATGATGGAGGGGTTGGGACGGGAGTTGCTTACCAATCTGACGATCCCAGATGCGTCTAAGATCAGTACTCTCGACGACCATTGGCTGGTCGCAGTTAGCGAAGATCGTGGCTTCTTTGATCTCCCCGAAGACATCAGCTTAGGAATTGAAGACCTTAAACGAATCGTCTCCGATATTAGCCACAAAGCACACGGAGGGGTCGGCAAGGCCGGGAATCCGAATCAGGCCTTCAGACCCTACCGGAATGAATATATTCCCCGAGCAACGGAGTTGCAGAGCCTCGTTTGGGACTGGCTCAATCGGTGAGCGTCGCCCACCCCGATCCCCCCATCCCCAATTTGCCCGGACCGTTGGCCGGGAATAAACTCCCTCTATGCGAGTTGCCATTGGCGCTGACCACGGCGGATTTCCTCTTAAGGCCGAGCTGACCGACTTCATCCGGGAGCTGGGCCACGACCCGACCGATGTCGGGGCGCACGAGGTGGACCCGCTCGATGACTACCCTGATTTCGCCCAGGCGGTGGCAAACGCCGTCGTCGCGGACACGGCGGACAGGGGCGTCATGATCTGCGGCAGCGGCGTCGGGGCCGCCATCACCGCCAACAAGGTGCGGCGCGCGCGCGCCTCCGTCTGCCACGATACCTACTCCGCCCACCAAGGCGTCGAGCACGACCAGATGAATGTCCTGTGCCTGGGCGCCCGCATCGTCGGCGGCGAACTGGCCCGGGAGATCGTCGCGGCTTTCCTCTCCGCCAGCTTCATCCCAGAGGAAAAGTACATCCGCCGTCTCAACAAAATCAAAGCGCTAGATGGAGACTTGGGGGGAGACTTGGGGGACGACTCAGACGGCGACTCAGGCGGCGAATAGCCCCCACCACGAGTGTCGAGCCCGATTAACCACGCGCTAGAAATCACCGGCTCCGGCCTCGTCGGCCCCATTCCGACCACTGGCGGCGCGTACATGCCCGCCGTCACTCCCCTGCCCTCCGGCGACCTCATCGCCGCCCGCTTCGTCGCCGAGACGCTCGTCGCCTCCGACGCCCATTTCGAGGTCTTCCGGTCCAGCGACGGCGGCCACACCTGGACCGACCCGGTCAACCCCTGGCCCATCGATGAATGGTCCTACCGCACCCCTCATATCTATGCCCCAAATCGCGGCAAAGGGGGAGACGGCCGACTGCTCCTCACCGGCACCCGGTTCGAAACCGACTCCTCCCCGACTACCTTCGATCCGACAACGCGCACCGTCCAGCGCGGCGAAATGTTCCACGCCTGGTCCCACGACCAGGGTCACACCTGGGACGCCCCGATCCCCATCCCGCCGCCGCTCGACCCGGCGAGCTATTCCTGCAACGGCTCCGGCGTGCTCCTGTTCCTTAACGAAAACCGCTGGATGTACCCGTTCGAAACCTGGCTCCCCACCGGTGCCACGACAAAACTCGACCAGAAAGCCGCTGCAATATTTTCGGCCGACCAGGGCAAGACCTGGGGAGAGATGGCCATCGTCGCCGGCGACCCTTCGGGAACACACATCCATTGGGACCACAGTGGAACAGTGTTTCCCGACGGGCGCATCTACGAAACCATGTGGGTGCGTGACACCATGGCCAACGCCGACCTGCCCATCCACTGGACCGTCTCGGCAGACGGCGGCCGCACCTGGTCCGAGCCCGCCTCCACCGGCCTCACCGGCCAGGCGTCAGCCCCCATAGCGCTGCCAGACGGGCGAGTAGCCGTCCTCTACACGCATAGGACCGCCCCGGAGGGCGTCCGCCTCGCCGTCGGCTACTCCGAGTTTAAAGTGGAAATCGTAATATTCGACGCGGGAGACGAAGCGCTTCTCCGTCTGCCGGGAATGGGGTCGCCCGACCGATCCGACCCCCTGGCCACCAACATGGCCCAGGGCTTCGGCAAGATGAACGGATCAGCATTGCCGAACGGCGAACTAATGCTCACCTACTGGGCCACCATCGAAAAAATCTCTCACACCCGCTGGGCCAGCGTACGGGTCAGTTAGCTATCGCGGGACCCGCGCTAGGAAACCTCGCCCCGAAACCCCTCGGCATCCTCCGTCGGCCGATAGCCGATCTCCCGCTCCGCATTGGCAAGGTCCCAGAAGCGCCACAGGTTGTTCGACACCCCGTAGTAGATACCGAACCGCGCCGACGGCGGTGCCTGGATGCACCTTTCGACCAGTTGCACCAGGTCCTTGTGGAACAGGAACGTCGCCAGGTTCCTCACCGTCAGCGGCCGGTCCTCGGGGTTAGCCGTGCCGATGCGAAGGCACATCACCGACAGGCCGTGCACGTCCGAGTAATAGCGGCCAATTGATTCACCCAGCGCCTTGCCGATGCCATAAGCCCCGTCGGGCCGAATCGGACAATCGGCGTCAACTCTCTCAAACCCACCGGGCGTGAGCCCTGAGTAATCGCCCGCCACAATCTCAGCGTAGGGCGAATCCATCTCGAAATTGCCTACCGCATGGTTCGAGCTGGCGAAAATCAGTCGCCGGGCCCCGACCCGGTGAGCGGCTTCGAAGGCATTTCGGGTGGCGGCGTAATTGTTTTGGTAGGCCGGGCCCCAATCGAGGTACTGGCTCGTCCTCGCGGCCAGGTCGATAACCACGTCTGCGCCCTCGAACGCGCTCTCGACAGCGCCCAGATCAGTCATGTCGGCGATGGTCGTTTCCACAATCGACCCCCCCTGGTCAGGGGTTCGGACATCGACGCCCCGGACCGAATATCGATCTGAGAGGGCAATTCCCAGCACGGTTCCAATCGTTCCTGAACTTCCTGTGATCAGCACGGTTTCGGTCACTTTCTCAGTCTCCTATGGTGCGCGAGCGGATTATTGCGTGTGGGCGAACGCCCGGAAATCGGTCCCTATTCGGCCCAAGTACGAAAAGTATCACCCAAATGGGTGTTGTGCAGGAAGGGGTCCGTACCTATAATGACGCCCGTTGCTGAGGGAGAGTTCGACCAGATCGTCCTCGCCGGACAGCGAAAAATTCAATTGGAGGTGCGCCATTGCAGGTGTATTGTCTGAAGTGCCGCGAGCATCGTGAGGTCAAAGACCCGGAGGCCGTAACACTCAAGAACGGCCGCCCGGCCACGCGGGGCACCTGCTCCGTATGCGGGAGCACCGTCTTTAGGATCGGCAAAGCCAAGTAGCGGCTCTCACCCGGCCGGGCTGTTGCAGCCCGACTATGCCGGGTCCGAACCCGTATTTGAAGTCCCGGTTCGGCCCCCGTGGGTCGGCCGGGGCTTTTGCCTTTCCCTCGCCCGGCGCAACCAGAACCGCAGCGCCCAAACACCGGCGATCAACGCCGGACCGAGCCCCCAGTAGACTGCGTAAAGCCCATCCAGGTTCGTAGTCTCCCCAAACCCGTAGTCCGGGGCAAGTTGATTATATGATGAGGCAATGACCGACCTGACCAGCGAACAGATACGAGAGGCCTTCCTCTCCTTCTTCGAAAACAACGACCACCTGCGTGTCGCCAGTTCATCCCTCATCCCAGTTGGCGACCCCACGCTGCTTCTCACCAGCGCCGGCATGGTGCAGTTCAAGCCCTACTTCGCCGGGGAGGCCGAGCCCCCAAACCGCCGCCTGACGTCGTCCCAAAAGTCGTTCCGAGCGGTGGATATCGACGAGGTCGGCGACGCCACCCACCTGACACTCTTCGAGATGCTGGGCAACTTCAGCATAGGTGACTACTTCAAGGAGGGCGCCATCGCCTTCGCCCTCGAGTGCCTCGACTCCGGGATGGGCTTGCCCAAAGAAAAGTTCGCGATAACGGTCCACACCACCGATGACGACGCCGAGGAGCTTTGGCAGGACGCGGGCGTACCAAAAGAGCGCATCTGGCGCTTCGGCGACGCCGACAACTGGTGGGGCCCGGCGGGCGACGAGGGTCCCTGCGGCCCGTGCTCCGAACTGCACTACGACTTCGGTTCACAGTTCGGGTGCAAACAACCGGACTGCGGTCCCAACTGCGCCAACATCGTCGACGCGACCGGGGAAACGTGCGCGAGGTTCGTGGAGTTGTGGAACCTCGTGTTCATGCAGTACTACCACCACCTGGACGGCACCCGAACGCCCCTGCCCGCTCCAAGCGTAGACACGGGCATGGGCCTCGAACGCCTCGTCGTCGTGCTGCAGGGCGCCAGGGATATTTACGACACCGACCTGTTCCGCCCGGTAATCGAGAAGCTGCAAGAGCTGTCCGGCGAAAGCTACAGCGGTTTCAGGGCAAAGGGCGAGGCTCCCGGCGCGCCTACCGACGAGCCCTCGGCCATCGACGTGGCCATGCGCGTCGTGTCAGAGCATGCCCGCAGCGCCACCTTCCTCATCGCAGACGGCGTCGTCCCAGGCAACGAGGGCCGCGGCTACGTGCTGCGCCGGGTTGTTCGCCGGGCCATCCGCTTTGGCCGCAGGCTGGGCCTGGAAGAGAGCTTCCTCGGTGACATTGCAGAGGTGGTGATAAAAAAAATGGGGTCTGCGTACCCGGAACTGACTCTGCACGAGAACTTCATAAGAACCGTCCTCAAGCTCGAAGAGGATCGCTTCCAGCAGGTCTTCCAGCAGGGCAACGCCATACTCGGCGAGGCGCTGGACGAAGGCGGAATGCTTTCGGGCGAGCTGGCATTCAAGCTCTGGGACACCTACGGATTCCCCCTCGAGATAACCTCTGAAATCGCGAGAGAGCGAGATGTGGAAGTAGATGTCGCAGCCTTCGAAACGGCGATGGAGGCCCAGCGCGAGCGTGGCCGTGCCGCGGGCAAGTTCGGCGGCGACCGCTCCAAAATCAAGGTTTACGAAAGCCTCGCCGTCGGTTCGACCGGCTTTCTCGGCTACGGTCACTTGGCCGCCGAAACGGTAGTGCTCGGTCTCATTGCCAACGACGAGGTGGTCAACGAAGTGACCCCGGGGCAATCGGTGGAGATAGTCTTGCGGGAAACGCCGTTCTACCCTGAGGGCGGCGGACAAGTGGGTGACGCCGGTGAGATCTCTGGCCCCAACGGGGAACTAAAAATACGCGACACCCAGACCGTGCTGCCGGGCCTCATCGTCCAATTCGGCGAGGTCACTGAGGGCACCGTGCGATTGGGCGACACCGTCAGCGGTTACGTACACCCCGTGCGCCGAGAGGACACCGCCCGCAACCACACGGCCACTCATCTCGTACACGCGGCGCTCAGGCAGGTGTTGGGCACCCACGTGCGGCAAGCGGGATCGCACGTGGCCCCCGACCGGCTGCGGTTCGACTTCACCCACCCCAAGGCCGTCGACCGCGATGAGATGGAACTGGTGCAACGGCTGGTAAACGAGAAAATCCGCGCCAACGCCCGCGTCCAGTCGACAGAAGACGACTACACCCACGCCATCGCGCGGGGTGCGTTGGCCTTCTTCGGCGACAAGTACGAACAGAAAGTCCGCCTCGTCGAAATAGCCAACGGGGCCACATTCAGTTTTGAAGTATGCGGCGGCACACACGTCAAGGCCACTGGTGAGATAGGTACCGTTTACGTCCTCACCGAGCAGAGCATCGGCTCCGGCATCCGGCGCCTGGAGGCCGTGTCCGGCCGGGCCGCCGAGCGCACCGTGTGGGACCGCTTCGGTCGCGAGGAACGCGTGGCCCGCGCCCTGGAAACTTCAGCGGCGGACGTAGAAGAGCGGGTGTGCAGGCTACTGGAAGAGAACGACCGCCTACGCCGCGAGGTCGAGTCGGCGTCTCGTACCAACGCCCTGCAGTCCGCCGAGGGTCTGCTCGAGACAAAGCAAGACGTCAGCGGCGTCGCGGTCATCTCTGCTCGTGCCGGTGCCACCGACCCCGACGGGCTGCGCGAGGTGGGCGACTGGCTGCGCGACAAGCTCAGCAGCGGCGTAGTCGTCGTCGGCGCGGTCATCGGCGACAGGCCTCAACTGGTGGCCATGGTCACCAAAGACCTGGTCGAAAGGGGTCTCGACGCATCGACCATCGCTAAAGAGGCCGCGAAGGTCATGCAGGGTGGCGGCGGTGGCAGACCGGACGTAGCCCAGGCCGGTGGCAAGCTCGCCAATAAGCTCGATGATGCCCTCGCACAGGTTCCCGATCTCGTGCGCGACGGCCTGTCGGACTAGAGTCCGAACGGGCGCACGAATGGGGGTAGTTAGTCGGGTCTACGTGGGTGTCGACCTGGGCACCAGGCGCATCGGTCTGTCTCGTAGTGACCCGCTCGGCGTCCTGGCAACTCCCGTCAAAACGCTGACACGCAAGAGCAGCTCGGCCGACATCGACGCAGTCCTGCGCTTCGCCTCGGAGTCCGGTGCGCTGGAGATCATCGTCGGAATGCCGACGTCTCTATCCGGCGAGTCTGGGCCCCAAGCCCGGCTTACGGAGACCTTCGTAAAAGCCCTTGGCGACCAGGCGCATGTTCCGGTGCGGTTGCAGGACGAGCGCATGTCGTCCGTTGAGGCCGAGTCCATGCTCCGGGCGGCGGGGAAAAAACCGTCCCGCGCCAAGGCCGCCATCGACTCGGCCGCAGCGGCCGTCATCCTCCAGCGCTTCCTCGACGGACTCAACGCCCGTTCCGGTTAGTCCCCGAAACTTAGGAGAACGAGGAGAAACGCGGAGAAACATGGCTTTCTCCCAAACGGATAAAATCGGAGCGTGACAAGTAAGCTCGGGGTCATCGGCTACCCCTTAACCCACTCCATATCCCCCGCCATGCAGCAGGCCGCCCTCGACGATCTTGGTATCGACGCTCGCTATGAGCTTTGGGAGGCGGTGCCTTCAGAACTGGCGACCGTCGTAGGTGCTATGCGCTCCGGTGACCGCCTGGGAGCGTCGGTGACCATCCCGCACAAAGAGGCGGTCATCTCGCTGATGGACGAGGTCACCACAGAGGCGATGGAGGTGGGAGCGGTCAACTGCATCGTCGTCCGCGATGGCCGCCTCGTAGGCCACAACACCGACGGTAAGGGCTTCATCGCGGCGCTGAGCGAGCGGGCCAATTTCGATGTGGCCGAAAAGCGAGCGCTGCTCATCGGCGCCGGTGGCGCGGCCCGGGCGCTCGCACATGCTCTCGTAGGCGGGGCCGTCTCGGCCCTCACCATCGCCAACCGCACCCGCGCCCGGGCCGAGGCCCTGGCGGCGGAGTTTGGCCGCGACATCGTACCGATTTCGCTCGACCCTGAGGACCTGGCCGGACCGGCGGCGACGGCCGACCTAATCGTCAACTCGACCGCCCTTGGCATGAGTAGTGGCGATGGTGCCGAACGCTCACCCATACCCGGCGCCCTCATCCCGTCTGAGACGTTGGTGAACGACATCGTCTACAACCCGCCCCTCACGCCCATGCTCCGGGCCGCGCGGGCGCGGGGGGCCCGTATTCTGGGAGGCCTGCCCATGCTCGTCTACCAGGGCGCCGTCGCCTTCGAGCTGTGGACCGGCCGGGAGGCGCCAATCGACGCCATGTTCGCCGCGGCAGAAGACGCCCTGTCGATCAAAGAGGCGACCCGATGAAGAGGAATCTTTACCTCATCGGGTTCTCCGGCTCGGGCAAGAGCACGGTCGGCCGCACCGTGGCACGGGCGCTCGATTGGACCTTCATCGACACCGACAAAGAGATCGTGCGCCGGTCCGGCGCAGAGATAGATTCCATCTTCGCCGACATTGGCGAGGAGGGTTTTCGCGAGGTCGAGCACGAAGTACTCCGTGGGATTGCTGCCGGAAGAAACCAGGTCGTGTCCACCGGCGGCGGCATCGTCACCGGGGAGCGCAACCGGCACCTGATGTCCGAGACCGGAGTCGTGCTGTGCCTGGAGGCGCGACCGGAGACCATCTCAGACCGTGTCGATATGGGCGCGGCGGAACCGGTGCGACCGATGCTGGACCTCGATCACCAGGCTCGCGGCATTCAGGAGCTCAAGTCCGAGCGCCAGCACCTATACGCCTTGGCCGACTGGACCGTGCACACCGACCGCCTGACCCCCGAGTCGGTGGCGGACGAGGTAATAAGAGCGCTGCGCACCTTGAGCGCCGACGACCATTCTGAATTCGAGACCGAGGGAACCGGCGATCTCGCGGCCGTCGTCCGTACCGGCTCCGGCGACTACCCGATCTGGGTGGGCTTCGATGGCCTCGGCGCCATCGGCGAGCGTGCGCGCACGTTGGTCGATCCGGGCGTCGCCTACGTCATCGCCGACGAGGGCTCCAGCCGCCACGCACGCAGGGCCCAGGCCGCGCTGGAGGCGTCCGGCATCGCGGCGCACATCTTCATCATCCCGGCTGGTGAGGGCAACAAGACGCTGCAAACCGTAGAACTGGTCTACCGCTGGCTGGCCGGACGCCGGGCCGAGCGCGGCCACCTCATCGTCGCCGTCGGCGGGGGTGTCGTCGGTGACCTGGCTGGATACGTCGCGGCCACTTACCTCCGCGGCCTGCCGTTCGTGCAGGTGCCCACCACGCTGCTGGCAATGGTCGACGCGTCGGTCGGCGGTAAAACCGGGGTAGATCTGCGCCAGGGCAAAAACCTGGTCGGCGTCTTCCACCAGCCCCGATTCGTGCTGGCAGACATCGCCACGCTCAAGACCCTCGCGCCCCGAACCCTGACGGAGGGCTGGGCAGAGGTGCTGAAACACGCCCTGGGGCTGGACGAACGTCTGCTCGGCGACATGGAGCGCAACGCCGACTCGCTCAGGGCATTGGAGCCAGGGCAGGCGACCGATCTCATCCGGCGCAGCGTCGCCATCAAGGCCAACATCGTCTCCCGTGACGAACACGAGACTCTGGGCGTGCGTATGCTGCTCAACTATGGACATACGGTCGCCCATGCGTTGGAATCGACCACCGGCTACGGGCGCTTCCTGCACGGCGAGGCCGTCAGCATCGGCATGATGGCCGCCGGGCGGCTCTCGGTCGCGCTGGGCATGCTTTCCGAAACAGAGCTGGTCCGCCAGCGCGACGTGCTGGAGGCCTACGGGCTGCCCGTCAATGCTTCGGGCGTGAAAATCGAGGAACTCAAGGCCGCAACCCTGTCCGATAAAAAGGTGCGGCGCGGCAGGGTCCGCTGGGTGCTTTTGAACGGGCTGGGCAACGCCGTCGTCCGCACCGATGTGCCTGACGACGCGGTCGATGCCGCAATCCGGGCCGTCGTCACCGCCTGAAAACATTGGCCGCGTCTCAGAACCGCTTTTCGGTCGATGCCACCGACGGCCTCGCCCGCACCGGCAACCTGGAAACCGGCCACGGCTCCCTAGCCACTCCCGCCTTCATGGCCGTCGGCACCCAGGGCTCGATAAAGGCGCTGGACCCCGTGGACTTGACCGGCGCCGGCGCTCAGATCGTCCTGGGCAATACATATCACCTTTACTTGCGGCCGGGCCTTGAAGTCATAGAGGCCCACGGTGGCCTGCATGGCTTCATGGCCTGGGATGGGCCCATCCTCACCGACTCCGGCGGCTTCCAGGGCTTCAGCCTGGAGCGGCTGCGCAAAATCAACGACGACGGCATCGTCTTCACCTCGCACATAGACGGATCCCAGCACACATTTACGCCCGAGAGCGTCGTCAGCCACCAGGAGCGCCTCGGGTCGGACATTGCCATGCCCCTGGACTGGTGCGCGGCGCTCCCGGCAAAACACGACGCGCTAAAACAAACCGTTGAAAAAACCACCAGTTGGGCCGAGCGCACCGCCGCTGCTCGAACCCGCGGCGACCAGGCCGTGTTCGGCATCGTCCAGGGCGGCACCGAGCCCGACCTGCGCGAGCGCAGCGCCCGGGAGATCACAGGGCTCGGCTTCGACGGCTACGCCATCGGCGGCCTCAGCGTCGGCGAATCCAAGTCCGACATGTACCGAATAACAGCATCGACCGCCGACATGCTGCCGCAGGACAGGCCACGTTACTTAATGGGCGTCGGCTCACCCGAGGATCTCGTGGAATGCGTCAGCCGGGGTATCGACATGTTCGATTGCGTGCTGCCCACTCGCGTGGCTCGCAACGGCTCCCTTTATACGGCAGACGGGCGCATCAACGTGCTAGCAGCGAAGTACCGAACCATGGATGCCCCGCTGCAAGAGGGCTGCGACTGCTACACCTGCGGCCACTTCACGGCGGCTTACCTCAGCCACCTGTTCAGGGCGAAAGAGGTGCTGGCGCTGCGGCTGGGGTCGATCCACAACCTGCGGTTCGTCCTGAGGTTGATGGAAGAGCTCCGAGCCGCCATCACAGGGGGCCAATTGGCTGCCTACAGAGAGGTATTTTTAGCGCACTACGCCCCGGCGGACGAGGGCGTCAGACGGGCCCAGCGCAAACGCTGGCTTGCGTCTCAGGGCCGTGGCCAGGGACGGAGTTAGCCCCTAGTTGCCCCCGGCCACTGCGGGGACTATGGAGACCTCGTCGCCGGACTTGGTGGCCGTTTCCAGGCCGGACTCAAAGCGCACATCCTCGCCGTTGACGTAGACGTTGACGAAGTTGCGCAGCGCCCCGGTGTCGTCGCACAGGCGGTCCTTGATGCCGGGGAACTCGACGTTCAGCGCCTCGATCACCCCACCCACGCTGTCGGCCTCGATCGAGACTTTGTCGACGCCGTTGGTCACCCGCCTGAGCGGTGCCGGAATTCTTACCTCAATGCTCATCGTCTTCCCTCTCCGTTACCCCTCAATCACATCGCCGGAAATGGGGTCGACACGCACGCCGTGTTCGACTGCCCAGTCCAGGCCTCTTTGAATCTCCTCGTCGTCGCCTTCGAGCTCAAGCACCACCCAGCCCATGTCCTCTCGCACGTCGGCCCGGCGAATGTTGGTGAGAATGTCGAACTTGCGCGACATCTCCGAGATGATCGGTCGCTTGATCATCTCCCGCTCATAGGTGAACTTGACCCTTTTCATGCCCATGTCAACACCTCCTCCAGAGGGCCGATGCTACAGCCTCGCCTCCCTGGCCGCGAGAGCGGTTTCGAAAGCCCCGTAATCGGGCGCGGTGTGCACCGGGTCGACCAGACTCTCCACCGCCTCTTGCGTCTTAAGGCCGTTGCCGGTGATGAACGCCACCACCACCTCGTCGGGGTCGATTATACCCGCGCGGGCGATCTTTCTCAGTCCGGATATCACAACGCCACCGGCGGTCTCGGTAAAAATGCCCTCGGTCTCGGCCAGCATCTGGATGCCTTCGACGATCTCGTCCTCCGGCGCCATCACCGCCGAGCCGCCAGACTTCTGCGCCGTCTTCAGGGAATAGAAGCCGTCGGCGGGGTTGCCGATGGCAAGTGATTTAGCGAGAGTGTCCGGCCTCACCGGCTTAACGTGGAAGCTGTCCTGTTCGTATGCCTCGACGATCGGGGAACAGCCCTCGGCCTGCGCCAGATGCATCTTCGTTTTCACGCCACCTATCAGGCCGAGATCGGAAAACTCGGTCAGGCCCTTCCAGATCTTCGTATACAGCGAGCCCGACGCGGCCGGAACAACGCAGCGGTCCGGCGCCTTCCAGCCAAGCTGCTCGGCGACCTCGTACGCAAGAGTCTTACTACCCTCAGAGTAGTACGGGCGCATGTTCACGTTCACGAAGGCCCAGCGGTGGTTATCGGCCAGCTCGCTGCACAGGCGGTTGACCTGGTCGTAGGTCCCATCCACTGCCACGAGCGTCGCGCCGTAGATAGCCGCTCCCAGAATCTTGCCCTTCTCCAGGTCGGCGGGGAAAAACACCATCGTGTTCAGCCCGGCCTTGGCGCCGTGTGCGGATACCGCGCCGGCAAGGTTGCCAGTGGACGCGCATGCTAGCGTATCGAACTCGAATTCGAGGGCCTTGTTGACGGCGACCGACACGACGCGGTCCTTGAACGAGAACGTCGGGTTGACGCTGTCATTTTTTATATACAGGTTGTTGAGGCCGAGCATCCGCCCGAGGCCGTCGGCCCGCATCAGGGGGGTGAACCCGGTGCCCATGTCGATGCCCAACTCGCGGGAGACCGGCAACAGGTCTTCGTATCTCCACATCGAAAGCGGGCCGGACTGGATGTGCTCTCGGGATATGACCCGGGAAATCGCATCGTAGTCGTAGGCGACTTCGAGAGGTCCGAAGCAGAACTCGCATACGTGCGAGGGTTCAACCGGGTACTCCCGGCCGCACTCACGGCACAGCAGCGATTTTACGAAGGGCAAGGGTTTTGCAAAGTGACCTCTTAGAGACTGGGCCTTACACGATAAATCGCGGGCTTAGACTGGCCCGCGACCCACTCGATCGTAGCAACGCGCCCTCGTGGGTGTCAATGAGCCACTCGTCTTAGATTGAGCGGGCTGCGGGCCTACCAGCCCGAATGGGCGGGCGAGTCGTACAACGGGGTAACATATCGGCCCGAAACTCCGGTCCGCAACCCAATGTCTACTGCCCGAAAATTGCCGCTCTTTCCCCTCGGCACCGTGCTGTTCCCCGGGGAGGCCATCCCGTTGCAGATATTCGAGCAGCGTTACGGCCAGATGCTCAGTGACTGCCAGGACGCCGACGGCCGCTTTGGCGTCCTGCTCATCAAGGCCGGGTTAGAAGTGGGTGGGCACGCGTTGACGCACGAGATTGGCACTGTCGCCCGCATCATCCAGGTGAGCGAGGTGGGCGGCGGCCGCTTCTTTGTTTCTGCCGGTGGCGAGCGGCGCTTCAGGCTCATCTCGCGCGACACAGACGACCCGTACCCGATCGGCGACGTAGAGTTGCTGACGGACGAGTCCGGCACTGGCAACCTGCCCGATCTGGCCGAGAGCGTGGCGGCGGCGACTCGCGAACTGATGAACCTGACCCTCGGTTTAGGTGGTGGCTGGGCTGGCGAACAGGAGGTACCCGACGATCCGACGGTGCTCTCTTACTACGTCCCCAAGCTGCTCAGAATCGACACGATGGAAAAGCAGATGCTGCTGGAGTCCGAGACCGTCTCAGAGCGCCTGGGAATTGAGGCCTCGCTGCTCGCCGCCCAGGCTGAGACCCTGAAGGCCCGGGTCTCCCAAGGCCTAAAAGGCCGCTTCTCCAGCAACTAGGACCTCGCCGAGCAACTCACTTGACGGGCCGTTCTAGAGCGCCCCGGCTTTAGAAAACACCTCGGACATTCGGGAAATGCCTTCGTGGATCTCTGCCGGTGAGTTGTACCCGAAGCACAGTCGTGCATAATTGGCTCCAGACACCCCGTCCGGTGCGAACATCGGCCCCGGCTGGTAGCCTACTCCCGCACTGAGTGATTCGTCTCTGACCGCGGCAATGTTCGTACCCTCCGGCATCTTCAGCCACAGGTACAGCCCGCCTTCAGGCGTGCTCCACTCGGCGCGGTCCCCGAAATTCTCCCCCAGTGCGGCGGTCATGGCGTCACGCTTGGCCTGCTGCACGGCGTTTATCTCGCCTATGTGCGCGTCCAGGCCGGACCTCGCGAAGCGGTCTATTGCGAGCGCCGCCAGTTGGTTGACCCCGCTGCCGCCCGTCTTACGCAGCGACCTCATGCGCCCGACGATCTCCTCGGGGCCGACGAAATAGCCCATGCGCACCCCCGGCGCGACCGTCTTGGAGAAAGAAGCCACGTACATGACTTGGCCAGACGAGTCCAGTGAGGCGATCGCCGGGACCGCCTCGCCGTCGTAGCGCAGGTCCACGTAGCAGTCGTCTTCTAAAACCGCGACGCCGTGTTCGCGGGACAGGTCCATTAACGCGTGCCGCCGGGGCAGGGTCATCGTCCAGCCTTGCGGGTTCTGAAACGAGGGAATCGTGTAGATCAGCTTCGGCCGCTTGCCCTCGGAAACGGCCGCCTCGATAACAGCCTCCAGCACGTCCGGCAACATGCCGTCGTCATCGCAGGCGACTCCCCGTATGTCAGCGCCATTCATCCGGAGGGTCGTCAGCGTGCCGGAGTAGAAATAATCCTCCGTCACCACCACGTCGCCCGGCTCCACAAGCATCCCGATAACCTGGCTGATGTGCTGGCTGGAGCCGTCTCCCAGGATCACGTTGTCCGGTTCGACAGACATGCCCCGGTCGCGTTGTAACTTGGAGGCGACGTACTCACGCAGCGGCGGGTAGCCCTGCACATCGGGGTAGAGCGCGAGCTCGGCACCCTCTTCATCCAGTGCTTGTCTAAGTGAGTCCAACAACCCGTCCAGCGGCAGAGAACCGGGATCCGGGTAGGCGATCGCGAAGTCGTACTTGCCTCTCGGCAGTTCGCCGCCCGGCCTGATCTGGGGTGCGTCACCTGTGAGAAGCCGTTCGAAGTCGATGTCCGTCAATCTCGTTCCTCCATTGTCTCGTTAATGTCGAACCCAAACAGCCATCATTCTCGGTCGAGTGCTATCCGTAGACGTTTGTTGCCTTTGCCTTTGCTCTCGTGGCCGACGATCCAAATGTGACCCACCTCTCTGGTGTTGGCGACGTGGGTGCCACCGTCTGCCTGCAAGTCGAGTCCGACGATCTCAACTGTACGCACTTCCTTGATCTGGGGAGGGAGCAGGTTGATCTTCGTGCGGATCAGGTCCGGCACCGCCATTGCTTCGTCGCGGGGCAGCAGGCCCACCCTAATGTCCCGTTCCGCCTTTACTTCGAGATTTATCGCCTCCTCGATCCGCTCGGCAAAGTCCGCCGACATCTCCGGCAGCTCGAAATCCATCCGCGCTTGGAGCGGCTTCATGTTACCGCCGGTGACCGACACGCCGAGGTCACGCCAGATGACGCCACACAGTATGTGCAACGCCGTGTGCGCATCAGCTGGTATCGCCTGTCCCAGTCGACGACCCCGTGGGCGGCATCGCCCTCTTTTAGCGCCGTCCCTCCGGTCGGCTCAATCCTCCCAGTCAGTTCACTCGAGACGTTCCCGACCGGGGCCTCCTCCTCGACGAGGTGAACCAGCACCCCGTCGATGCGCTTCAGGCCCGTTACACGGTGTTCGTCGCCGCCCGCAATGAGAACGCCGGAGTCGGACGGTTGCCCCCCGCCGGCGGGGTAGAAGACCGTGCCGTCCAGGACCACGCTCCCGGGCGCGACGGCGGTGACGGTGGAGTCCATCTCCCGAAGGTAGGCGTCCTTATGAGCAACGATCTCGGTCAAGCTGTTTCCTCCGTAGTATCGCCGAGGGTCGGCGCATCACAGATGGCCCTCATCCCGGCAAAAACGTCGCCATTATCTAAGTCTTTCGACAGCATCCAACGCCCGCAGGACTGCTCTGGCCGCGTTGTGCCCTGGCGCCCCCGTGACCTCGCCGCCTGGGTGCGTGCCCGCCCCGCACAGGTAAAGGCCGTCTATCGGCGTCTCATACGGCAGCCGGTCAGAGAACATCTGCCCGGCGACCATGTCCAGGTGCCGGATGTTCCCATCGGTCAGGTACATTCGCTCTTCTAGGTCGGCCGGGGTGTACAGGTCCCAATCGATCACCGATTTCCTGAAATTCGGAGCATAGCTATCGATAGTGTCGATCAGCCGCTCCCCAACTCCCTGCCTCAGGTCGTCCCAACTACCGTGGGCCGGGTGCACAGGCGCGTACAGCCCCCACACCGACATCACATGCCGCCCGTCCGCCACCAGCGAGTCGTCGTACACCGACGGTATCTGGATGTGCATCACCGGCTCGTCCGCCGGGACACCCGAGTGCGCCTGCGACCAGGATTTTTCGAAATATCCCATGGACGGATTGATCCGCACCTGCGCCAGCGCCCTGTCGCCGAGCTCGGGTCGGGCATCGAGATACCGGGAGAAGTCCGGTAGCTCCGACAGTGCACAGTGAAATTTTAAGTACCCGGCGCGGGTGCCCATCCGGTCGACGTTGCCGACGTAACTCACCGGCCTGTCACCCTCCTCTACGAGAGTCCCGAAGGTCCGCTTGGGGTCGGCGTTCGACAGCACCAGGCGAGCCTCGACCATGCCCCCCTCTTTAAGCGCGACCCCGGTGGCGCGACCGTTCTCGATCACGATCTTGTCAACCTCGACGGCGGTGCGGATCACTGCACCCCTAGCCTCCGCCGAGCGCGCCATGGCCTGCGTTATGCCCCCCATGCCGCCGTGGGGAATGCCCAGCAATGCGGGCTCCGTGAGCACGTCCATCATGTTGTACGCCTCTGCCAGGATGCTGCCCGGCGCGCGCGGATCCCCGGCGTCCTGTGCGTCTAAAAAGGTCGTCCTCACGGGTCCAGATCGGAAATGCTCGGTGACGAGATCGATCATGTTGCCGGTGAGCATGCGGCGCAGCACCGGCTCCTCGTCTGTGCCCTCGCACTCAGCGAAAAGCTGCCCCAGCGTCGGCGGGTCGGAGAGGAAGTGGCGGTTGAGTATCTGGGCCGCTCGTCGCCAGAACGCGTACCACTCAGGGTATCGTTTCCCGTCCTCGGGGTCGATTCGGGCAACCTCTTCCTGCGTCTGGCGGGCGTCCTGCCAGGTGAGCATGTAGCGCCCGTCAGGGAACGGCTGAAAGCGGTATGGGTCGACTGTGTGGATGCTCAGACCGTGCCCGGCCAGATCGAGGTCGTCGACCACCTTTCTCTGTAGCAGGTGGCAGATGTAGGAGCAGGTCGACACCCGGAAACCGGGGAACAGCTCTTCGGTAACGCAGGAGCCGCCGACCACCCCCCGCCGCTCCAACACCAGCACGCTCAATCCGGCCCTGGCGAGGTAGCCGGCGGCCACCAGCCCATTATGCCCCGCCCCCACTATGACCGCGTCGTACCTGTCTCGCATTGCGCCCCGGAGAGTAGCATAGTGAGCCGGGCTGTCAGCCCACCAAAAAACATGACCACGACACATGGAACATAACGACTACGACATAGCCGTCATCGGCGCAGGGATTATCGGCCTAGCCACGGGCATGAAGCTGGCGACCGACTACCCCAACCTGCGGACGATCGTGCTGGAGAAAGAGCCCGAAGTCGCCCTTCACCAGACCGGCCACAACAGCGGCGTCATCCACGCGGGCATCTACTACGCCCCCGGCAGCCAGAAGGCCAACTTCTGCGCGACCGGGTCACTGGAGTTACGCGGCTATTGCGATGAAAAGGGCATCCCCTACGAGATGTGCGGCAAACTGGTCGTCGCCATAGACCCCGACGAGGTGCCCCGCCTCGACGAGTTGCACCGGCGTGGCACGGCAAATGGCGCAGAGGGACTGGAGCTGATCGGCCCCGAGCGGCTGCGAGAGATCGAGCCCCACGCCGCCGGGGTAAAGGCCATCGCGTCCCCCAACACCGGCATCATCGATTTCTCTCTCGTCAGCCAGGCCTACGCTAAAGACCTAGTCGCGGCGGGCGGCGAGCTCGCGCTGGGCGCCGGAGTCACCGGCGCGGCCCGCGACTCCGATGGCACGCGATTACTCACGAAAGCGGGCGACCTGCGGGCGAAGCATGTCATCAACTGCGCCGGTCTGCACGCCGACCGCGTCGCTGGCCTCATGGGCACCGACGCGGGCATCCGCATCGTCCCGTTCCGGGGGGAGTACTACTCGATCCGCAAAGAGCGGTCGGGCCTCGTCAACGGTTTGATATATCCCGTACCGGATCCGGCCATGCCGTTCCTCGGCGTCCACTTCACCAGGCGCATAACCGGGTACGTCGAGGCGGGGCCGAACGCCGTGTTCGCCCTGGCGCGTGAGGGCTACTCCAAGCTGTCGTTCAACCTGCGGGACACGCTCGGCGCGCTGGCCTTCCCCGGTTTCTGGAAGATGTCGGCGGCCAACTGGAGAACCGGCCTGTCCGAGCAGTACCGCTCGCTGTCCAAGCCCACGTTCCTGCGGTCACTACAGCGCCTAGTGCCGGACATACGCATGGACGACCTGACCGAGCCCGGCGCGGGTGTACGGGCCCAGGCAGTAGATCGCTCGGGCGAGCTATTGCAGGACTTTTCAATAGTGGAAGCGCCCAACGCCATCCACGTCCTCAGCGCCCCCTCCCCCGGAGCCACCTCGTCGCTCACCATCAGCCGCTACATAGTGGACATGGCGGCCAAAAACTTCGGCCTCTGATACAGGTGCCGGACACCTACATCATCAGAACGCCGCGCAAGTTCTTGCCCGCGCGCAGGTCGGTAAACGCGTCGTTCACCTGGTCCAGCGTGTATGTCGTCGTCACCATGTCGTCCAGGTTAAGGCGACCGGCCTTATAGAGGCTCAGCAGCTTGGGGATGTCCACGCTCATCCTCGCGCCACCGTAGCCCGTCCCCTTTATCGTCTTCTCGGTGAACGGGAAGTCCAGCGCAGGTATCGACACCTCGTCGCCCATCCCCGCGCCGCCTATCACCACCTCCGTGCCGCCCTTCGCCGTCGCGTCCCAGGCCTGGCGCATCACCTTAACGTTGCCTATCGCCTCGAACGTGTACTCCGCGCCAATGCCGGTAATGTCCTGAATCGCCTCAATGGCGTTCACCTTGGACGCATCGACTATGTGGGTTGCTCCGAAGTGCAGCGCGCCCTCCAGCTTCTCGGCCACGTTATCCACCGCGATGATGGGATGGGCGCCGGACAGCACCGCGCCCTGAATGACGCTTATGCCCACGCCACCGGAGCCGAACACGGCCACCGACTCGCCCGGCGAAACCTTGGCCGCGTTGATAACAGCGCCCACGCCCGTCATCACGGCGCAGCCGACGAGCGCGGCCTTGTCCAGCGGCACGTCGTTGGCCACTTTCACCACGCTCTTTTGGTCCACCACCGTGTACTCGGCCATCGTCGAGACGCCGAGGAAGTGGTAATAAGGCGTATCACCCTTATGCAATCGAGTAGTCCCGTCGGCTAGATACCCCTGACCGATCACCGGACCCCTGCCGAAGTCGCACATGTTGGGCCGACCCACCACGCAGTACGGGCACACGCCGCAGGAGTAGATCCACGACAACACCACGTGGTCACCCTCGGCGACAGTCGTCACGCCACGCCCCACCTTGTGCACCACTCCCGCGCCCTCGTGGCCCAGCACAATGGGCCTCGGAGACTCAAAAAACGGCTTCCCGGCCACGAACACATAGTCCGAGTGACAAACGCCTGAGGCAGCAATCTTCACCATTACTTCGGTGTCTTTCGGGTCGTCGAGCTCCACCTCCTCGACGGTCATCGGTTGTCCATAGTCGTGCAGTGCTGCTGCTTTCAAGTTCATGCTCCCCGCGCGCACCGCGCGCTCTTTTTCGCTCTTCGGCTCATGGCCTCATCGCTTTGGCAAATTACAGAGGCACTGGCCGGGTGGATTATGGCATTGCTTGGAAGCCGGCGCCAGAACGGTTCTCGCTCGAGCGCGGGCGACGTGAAAAAATACGGACCATGTGCGGCAGATTCGTAAACTTCCACGGCCGGGTCGTCTTCCAGACAAGGTTCTCCGAGACCCGCATTGACACGAGCCCGGTGGCCGAGTGGATGGCGCAACCCCACTACAACATCAAGCCCACCCAGCCCGTCGCCGCCGTCGTCGCTCGTGACGGCGAGGCGGCCGCGTTTCCGATGCGCTGGGGCATCATCCCGCGTGGCACCAATGCCAATCGGCTCAACGGCGCAGGGGGGGGCCAAGCGGCTCCCTGCGCTCATCAACGCCCGCGACAACCGACTTGGCGAGGCCTGACCGTACAAACTCCTCTACAAATCCAGTCGCTGCCTCATACCGGCGAGCGGCTTTTACGAATGGAAAAAGAGCGGCACCGGGGCAGGCGCAACCAAACGGCCCCACTACATCCGTCTAAAACGCGGCGAGCCGTTCATGTTCGCGGGCCTGTGGGACAGTTGGACCAACCCCGACGGCAACAAAGCCGCCAGTTGCGCCATCGTCACCACTGTGCCGAACATTCTCTTGGAGCCCATACACGACCGCGTGCCCGTCATCCTGCCGCCAGACGCCCGCCGCGAGTGGTTGAGCGACGGCGACCTGTCCATCGGCGACGTGCGAGAGCTGCGTTTGCCCTATGATCCCTCGGACATGGAACTTTTCGAAGTAAGCAAAGCCGTCGACCAGCGCAGCGCCGACGGCCCCGACCTCATCGCAGCACTCGACCAATAACGGAGACCGACACTTGGCATCACATAAATTAGCGGTAATCAGGGGCGACGGCATCGGCATCGACGTCGTCGAAGAGGGCATCAAAGTGCTCGACGCCGCCAGCAAAAAACACGGAGTCACCCTCTCTTATAAGGAGATGCCCTGGGGTAGCGACTGGTACTTCGAGCACGGCGAGATGATGCCTTCCGACGCTATCGTCACGCTTGCCGATTTTGACGCCATCTATCTGGGCGCCGTCGGCCACCCGGAAATCCAGGACCACGTCACCCTTAACGGCCTGTTGCTCCCCATCAGACGCGCGTTCGACCAGTACGTCTGCCTGCGCCCGTCCGTGCTCTACCTCGGTACGAACTCGCCGCTTCGTGGCTACGGCCCCGGCGACATCGACATGGTCGTGATAAGGGAGAACACCGAGGGCGAGTACGCCAACGTCGGCGGCTTCCTGTATAAAGACTTCCCTGAAGAAATCGGAGTCCAGTCCGCAGTCTTCACCCGGCATGGCTGCGAGCGCGTCATCCGTTACGCCTTCGAACTCGCGCGCAAGCGGGGCAGCAAAAAGCGCCTCGCGTCCATCACCAAGTCCAACGCACAGGGCTACGGCATGGTTGTATGGGACCGGGCTTTCGAAGCCGTGGCGGGCGACTACCCGGATATCGAAATGGAATCATTGCTAATAGACGCCGCCTGCATGGAATTCATCCGTAGGCCCGACAGCTTCGACGTCGTCGTCGGCTCCAACCTCTTCGGCGACATACTCACCGACATTGGCGGCATCATCACCGGCAGCATCGGCCTCGCCGCCAGCGCCAACATCGATCCCGAGAGGCGGTTCCCGTCCATGTTCGAGCCCGTGCACGGCAGCGCTCCCGACATCGCGGGCAAAGGCATAGCCAACCCGATAGCGACCATACTGTCCGGCGCCATGATGCTCGATCACCTGGGAGAGCAAGCGGCGGCCAAAGCAGTAGAAACCGCGGCCTTGAACGCAATGGCCGGGGGCGGCCCACTAACGCCCGACCTCGGTGGCGAGGCGACCACAGCAGAAGTCGGCACCGCGGTAGCCGCTGCGGTATGAGAACCCGTGTCCCAGCAACCCTTCAGTTAAGGAGCTTTCTCACATGTTCGTAATCAGAAGAGTCTACGAAGTAAAGCCAGGCATGGCCCGGGCGTTCGCCACCGTGGCGCGGCGCCAGGCCGACGCGTACGAGGCATCGGGCCAGCGGTCGGACACCCACATCTACTTCAATGGCGGGACCACGCCGGGCGACACCGATCGAGTGTACATGGAGTGGACCGTCGAGATAATCGAATCGGTCTACCGTGACGGCAACGTCGTGCCCCAGTCGGCCATCGACGCCGGAGCACCGGGCCGGGAGATGACCGTGCGGACCTGGATCGAATTCTACGAGCTGATGACTCCGGCCAAAATGGTCACCGACGCCTAGGGCTTGGCCCCACCCATGCGCTAAAATAGCGAGGCTGCGAGCGGGAGTAGCTCAGCGGTAGAGTCCCTGCCTTCCAAGCAGGCTGTCGCCGGTTCGAATCCGGTCTCCCGCTCCACTCATTTGTCCGCTTATAGACGGCTCGCTTGGTGCGGGCCGTTTTCTTTTGCCTGGCCTCTGACCCCTTGGTACATCTACCGGGGCAAGAATCGGCCCTCATGAGCATCCTGCGCCTGCCCCGCCGGTTGAGCCGGGGCGGCCGCTTCGGAGGCCGGTGCGTAGTATGTAGCGATGCTTCGCTACACTTCGTTTAGCTGGCTCGAGCCGTTCGGCGCTCTCGCCATCGCTTTGCTCACAATCGGCGCGGCGGCGTGCACAGACGCCAGCCCCGCTCCGGCGCCCGTCCCATCGGCCACGCCTGTGCCGTCGCCCACACCCGACCCAACGCAAGTACCGGACGCCTCGACCGATGCTCGCGTACTAGTAGGCTACGAATTGATCGACGTGTGGGGCGACGACCCGGCCGCGGAAGTCACCTTCAGCTCGCCCAACGCCATTGCCGTTGACGGCGCTGACAACATCTACGTAACCGAGTTCTCCGGCGTCAGGGTGCAGAAGTTCACGCCTGATGGTTTATTGCTTGGGGGTTGGGGGGAGCAGGGCTCAGAGCCCGGCCAGCTCCTGCGACCCACAGGCATCGCCATCGACACGCACGGGGACATCTACGTGTCCGAAATCGGCAACC
The DNA here is from genome assembly GCA_965250195.1 of Dehalococcoidia bacterium. Taxonomy (GTDB): domain Bacteria; phylum Chloroflexota; class Dehalococcoidia; order Lucifugimonadales; family UBA2962; genus CAUZIR01. Next base: position 1,946,627 of record OZ252295.1, on the reverse strand, counting down.
ACCGGGTGCAAAAATTCAACACGGACGGAGATTTGATAACCACATGGGGCGAGGGCGGCGACGAGCCCGGCCAGTTCATCTCGGCCATGGTCGTCATCGTCGACAGCGCCGACCGGGTCTACGTAACGGACTGGTCCAACACGCGCGTCCAAGTATTCGACACCAACGGGAACTACCTTAGTGGATGGGGCAAATACGGCCGCGAGCCCGGCCGCCTGTTCACGCCAAGCGGCGTTGCGGTGGACACCAACGGCAACATAATCGTCGTCGACCGGGGCAACGACCGACTGCAGGTATTCACGCCCGGGGGCCAGTTCGTAGAAAGCTGGGGCATGCTCGGCGCGGGGCCCGGCGACTTCTCCGTGCCCACCAGCCTCGTCGTGGACGCCGACGGAAACGTGCTGGTGTCAGAGGTCGCCAACTCGCGCGTGCAGGTCTTCGGCCCCGACCGCGAGTTCATGTTCGAGCTATCGCCCAAGACCTTCGCTGCCCCACACGGCCTGGCCTTCGACTCTAGCGGCGCCCTGTACATCGCCGACACAGGCAACGGCGTGGTGCGCAAATTCCGCCCCATTTATTCGGAAACGCCCTCCGGCGCCTGACGGGGCGCCTCGATCGCCTGATTCGCCCGACGGGCGACTGTGAGTAGCCCACGCACGCCCTGTTTGCAGTCCGGCCATGAGGTAGGATTCCAGCAACTACCGATAGGCGACGAACAGGGGGAACACGATGAGCGGCCTCACTTACAAATCAGCGGCTGAACTTGCGGGCATGATCCGCGCCGGCACCGTCTCGTCCACCGAAGTAATCAGCGCGCACATCGCCCGCATTGAGGCCGTCAACCCCAGGCTAAACGCCGTCGCACAGCTATTGGCCGACTCGGCCCGAGCCGCCGCGGCCGACGCCGACGTGGCGCTGGCAAAGGGCGAAGCCGTAGGCCCGCTGCACGGCGTCCCATTCACCGTGAAAGACGCCATCCAAATAAACGGCGTAATTTCGTCCGGCGGCACACTGGGGCGAAAGGACTACGTGGCCGAGGAAGACGCCGTCGTCGTCACCCGGATGCGAGGCGCGGGCGCCATTCTCGTGGCCAATACCAACGTCCCCGAGCTGTGCCTCGCGGGGGAGACCGACAGCCTCGTTTACGGCCGCACTTGTAATCCTTACGACACCGCTCGGACCCCAGGCGGTTCCAGTGGCGGGGAGGCCGCTCTGGTGGCCGCAGGCGCATCGCCGCTGGGTCTGGGCAGCGACGTTGGCGGTTCAATAAGGCAGCCCGCGCACTACTGCGGCATCGCGGGCATCAAGCCCACCACAGGCAGGGTTCCAACCACCGGGCACTGGCCGGCGCTGGACGGGTTATTGGGTTCGCTGTTCCAGATTGGGCCGATGGCAAGGACCGTCGACGATCTGGCGCTGACGCTGCCGATAATCGCAGGGCCCGACTGGCGCGACCCTTACGCAGCTCCTGTGCCTCTGGGCAGCCCGTCCGCAGTCGATATCTCGGCGCTCCGTATCGCCACCTTCACCGACAACGGTGCCGCCCAGGCCGACGCTGACACCGTCGCGACGATCGCTGTGGCAGCGAAGGTGCTGACAGACGCCGGGGCAATCGTAGAGGTCGCCGCGCCAGCCGCTATCGGGCGCGGCACCGACCTTTTCGTCGCAATCCTCCGAGCGGACGCGGGCGCGGGAGTGCGCAGCCTGCTTAAAGAGTCGGGCACCACCGAGTTGCACCACTTCATGCAGTACGTCCTCGAGTTGCAGGGCGACTCGCCTCTCTCGGCCGCCGACTTCGGCTCGCTGCTGGGAGAGCTCGACCAGTGGCGGGGGGAAATGCTGTCCTTCATGGAGGGCTACGACGCCATCCTGTGCCCGAACACCACCTCTGCTGCCGTCCCGCACGGAGGCTTCTTCGGTGACCACTGGCCGGGCGCCAGCACAACTTACCAATTCAACCTCACCGGTTGGCCCGGCGCATCAGTACGCGCGGGCCAATCGGGCGACCTGCCGATTGGCGTGCAGATCGTCGCCCGGCCGTGGCGAGAGGACGTCGCGCTGGCCCTGGCTAAGCATATCGAGACGGCGCTCGGGGGCTGGCAACCGCCAACCCTCTAGGCACCGGTTGGCCGTGACCGGGGTTCAGGAGACAAACAAACCATGAGCGAACTGACCTACAAATCGGCAACCGAGCTTGCAGCCATGATTCAGGCTAAACAAGTTTCGTCGAGCGAGGTTGTCGATGCACATATCGCCCGCATCGAGGCCGTCAACCCGAAACTCAACGCCGTCGTTCAATTGATGGCCGAATCGGCCAGGGCCCGCGCGGCGGAGGCCGACGCGGCGCTCTCCGGTGGTGAAAACTGGGCCCCACTGCACGGCATCCCATTCACCGTGAAAGACTCCGTCGAGATGCAGGGCGTCATCTCCACAGCGGGGACGCTCGGACGTAGGGGCCACATCCCCGAAGCGGACTCCATCGTCGTCACCCGGCTGCGCGGCGCCGGCGCCATCCCCCTGGCGGCAACCAACGTTCCAGAAGTCTGCCTGGCCGGGGAGACCGACAACCTCGTCTACGGCCGAACATCGAACCCCTACGACCTGGCCCGGACGCCGGGCGGCTCCAGTGGCGGTGAAGCGGCGATCATCGCGGCAGGGGGCTCGCCGCTGGGCCTGGGGAGCGACGTGGGCGGTAGCATTCGGCAGCCCTCCCACTTCTGTGGCATCGCAGGCCTAAAACCGACTTCCGGCCGCGTCCCGTCAACCGGGCACTGGCCGCCGCTCGCCGGGCTGCTCGGCCCCATGTTCAAGATCGGGCCGATGGCGAGGCGCGTGGAAGACCTGGCCCTGGCGCTGCCCATCATCGCCGGTCCTGACTGGCGCGACGCCCGGGTCGGTGCCGTGCCCATTGGCGACCCGGGCGAAGTCGAACTGTCTGCGATGCGCATCGCCATGTTCACCGACAACGGCAACATCCCCGCCGACGCCAACACGGTCGCGACCATAGCAGCGGCGGCAGAAGCACTAAAAGACGCCGGAGCGAAAGTCCACGAGGCCCGCCCACCGGGCGCCGAGCAGGCCAACGACATGTTCATCTCAATACTGCGCTCCGACGGTGGCGCGGGCGTGCGTGCGCTTCTGGAAGAAGCGGGCACCACCGAGCCTCACCCATTGCTGCAGATGTGGCTCGACCGGCAGGGCTCGTCCCCCCTGAAAGCCGCCGAGTTCGCGGCGATGCTGGCGGCCCTGGACCGGTGGCGGGGCCAGATGCTGTCCATCTTCGCCGACCACGACGCCGTCCTGTGCCCCGTGTGGGCGACGCCCGCCGTCGCACATGGCACCCTGGCGGACGAGGGCTGGCCCGGCACCAGCTACACCCGCCAGTTCAACCTCACTGGCTGGCCCGGCGCGGTAGTCCGTGCAGGCACTTCTGGCGGGGGCCTGCCTATCGGCGTCCAGCTCGTCGCCGCGCCTTGGCGCGAGGACATCGCTCTGGCGCTGGCCGGGCACATCGAGGCGGAGTTGGGAGGCTGGCAGGCCCCGGCTATCTAGTGTTCAGGGCCATATCCAGGCGACGGTGAGTTTCGTCCGCTCGGGCGCGGTGTCGGGGGTGATCGCCGCGCTGGCCTTCACCGCCATCCACCAGTGGCTCATCAGCGACATCTGGTCGACGGTGCCGGTCATGCTCATCTTCGGGGGGCTGTGCGGGCTCTGCGTAGGTTGGGCATTTTCGGTCGTATTCAAGCAGCCGACGTTGGTGGCCTGGCTCGGCTTCAACGCGACGTTCGTGGTGATGTTCGTGGCGCAGGCCGCAGTCTCCATCGCCGTCTTCGAACCGATCACCACCTTCGCCGCGGTAGTGGCGGCGAACGAGTCCCCCACCGAGCTGATCGTAAATGCGCTGCCCGTAACGTTGACCTTCACCGTTTTGTACGCGACGCTCATCGCCGGGGCGCTGCGGCGCAGCCGGGCCGGGTTCGGTGCGGCGCTGGTCACCAGCGCCGTCCTCAACCTGACCCTGGGCATCAACGTCACGCCGCTCGGCCTCGTGGAAATACCCACCAGCGCCTTTTATCTGATCGCCGAGCTGTTCGGGCTCATCGTGCTCATGACCGTCATGTACGCCGCCGTATTCGCCGTGCTGGAGCGCAAAAAGCTAACTCGTCCGGCCGTCTGAGCGGCCCTCACGGCAACGGCCACGGCCCGACCGAGCGCCCCGTTAGTTTCCCCGTCACCCCTGCCAGTCCACCGAGTAGACGCGGACTCCGCTCTCAAAGCCCTTGGGTGTCTTGGTCCCAATATCCCCAAAGTGAACGTCGCCGCCCGGCACCGATTTTACGAAGTATTCGTCCACCAACACCTGGCCTGGCTCGGCGAGGTCGCACAGTCGGGACGCCAGCTGCACCGACGACCCGAACAGGTCGCCGTGTTCTTGCACAGGCTCTCCCACCGTCACACCGACTCTCAGGTCGAGCCTCTCCGTCGGTCGCTCCTCGTTGTGCGTCTGGAATCGTCGCTGAATCTCGGCGGCTGCCGTTACGGCGTCTGCGGGTTTCACGAACGACGCCATCAACCCATCGCCGGTGTGCTTGACCTCCCTGCCCCCGTGGCGCGCCAGTTCGCCCCGCACCAACTCGTTGTGCCGTCGCAGCGCAGAAGCTCCATCGCCTTGTGGTCGCCCAGTCGCACGGTGAGAGCGGTAAAGCCGGTCAGGTCCGTGAACATAATCGCTCGAAAGCCGGAGTCGAACCCTTCTCCGTCGGCACCGGCGTTCGGCGGGTCGGCCACCCGACCGAGAAACATCTCCACCATGTCCGTGTCCACCTCGATAATCTTGTTCGGCAACCCGCCGTGCGCCGCCCGGTGAAGATCGGTCAGCGCCTCGTCGGAGGGCGAGCGGGCCAGGCAAAACGTCGAACTGCGCTCCTCGTCCGTCCAGTAGGTGAGCATGCTGAGGCCGAAGCCGCCCTGCATCTCGAGGTCCCTGCGGTGGGCGTCCGCCACCTCGGCCCCGGTCGCGCCAGAGATATCGTGACGATCCATGTAAATGGGCATAGCCCGTAGATTCTAGTCTCCAGGACCGGCCAGCGCACCGGTTGCCCGACAGATACGCGCGACGGGCTTGAGCGTAGTAGATTGGTGACCATGCTAATCAAGTGGAGATACGTCATCGCCGTTTTGGTGGTGGCGATAGGCGTGCCGGGCGGCTATTTCGCCTGGTGGCTGGGCTCGCCGCTGCTGTTCGACGAGACTGTCGATGAGGAGTTCCCCTTCGCCGCAGCCGGCGTTTTGCCCGAGGGCACCAGCCTCGAAGACGCCGAGAAGGCCATATCTGACGTCGCCGCCATCGATCTGACCGTGAGCGAGGACATGCCCGACATGTCGGGTCTGAAAATCGATCCCACACCGGACCCGGACGGCGACCCCGAGCCCGTGCTGGAAATCCCCGACCTCGACATTACGGCGACCTCCGCGTCCGAAGAGCAGTCCGAGCGCACCGACACCGGTGGCACGCCGACGCCAACCCCGGCGTCGTTGACGCCCGACCCGGACGCATTCCCGGCCACGCCGGAACCTGTGAGCGAGAACGCCACCCCAACGCCGTCGCCGCCGGACACCGATACCGTTCCGCCGACGCCGACACCTTCGGCGCAGACTCCGGAGGCGGCGAAGCCCGAGGCCACTCCGACTCTGTTCCCCCGCACGCCGTTGCCCGAGGAAGAAGCAGTCGCCATCGTGCTAGGCCTGGGCAGCTTTAGAGACGCCGACCGCTTCCATCAGGGCTCGGGGACCGCCACCGTGTACCGTGGCCCGGACGGCAGCCTCCTGCTCCGTCTTGAGGACTTCCGCGTCACCAACGGCCCGGACCTGCACGTCTACATATCGCCCCACGCAGACCCCACCACCTCCGGGCAGGTAAAGACCGAAGGTCACCTGGACCTGGGCGGCCTGAAAGGCAACGTCGGCAACCAGAACTACTTCCTCCCCGAAGATTTTGATCTGGGGCTGCTTGGCTCGGTAGTCATCTACTGCCAGCCGTTCAACATAATCTTCGCCGTCGCGCCTCTAACGGACGTTTAGCGGGCGAGCCAGCCGCCGTCCACCGGCAGGGCGTGACCGGTCACGTAGGAAGCGCCCTGGGAGCACAGCCACGCCACCGCCGTCGCCACCTCCTCCGGGGGCGCGAAGCGGCCTATGGGCTCGTTGCGCATCCACTCCGCCTCCAGCTCCGGCCTAGCGTCGAACACCCCCTCGATCATCGGCGTAAGGATGATGCTCGGGCACACCGCGTTCACTCGCACGCCCCGGCCCGAGAACTCGAGCGCCGCCTGCTTGGTCATGCCGATGACGCCGTGTTTACTGGCGTTATAAGCGGCCGACGCGCCCCCCACCAGCCCGGCAATCGAGGCCGTGTTCACGATCGAACCAGCGCCCCGGTCCAGCATTCGGGGTATCTCGTGCTTCATGCACAGCCACACGCCCTTGAGGTTGACGGCAATGACCTGATCGAAATCGGCCTCCGAGTAGGTGACAGTCGTCGCCATGGGTCCGGCGATGCCTGCGTTATTGAACGCGAAGTCCAGTCCGCCGTAGGTGGCCACGGCGAAGTCCACCATCGCCTCGACGTCTGAGTCGATCGACACATCGGTGCGAACCGACACTGCCGTTCCTCCCGATGCCTCTATCGCGGCCGCCGTCTGTTCGGCGCTCGCGAGGTCCACGTCCGACACGACAACGCTGGCGCCCCAGTTGGCGAACTCGATCGTCGCCGCCCGGCCAATCCCCGACCCGCCGCCGGTCACCAGGGCCGTTTTGCCCGCCATCTCTCCCGTCATAACTCGTACCCCAATTACTAGATTCCGGCGATGTTACCAGCCCCCGTCACCCGCTATACTGCGGAGCGTATGAGCAGCCCGTCTCCAGCTATACTGCGGACCGCATGAGCAACCCGTCTCCAACAATACTGCGGCGCGTATGAGTAACCTACTGGTCGTTTCAGCCGAGCGTGGCGAGGGCAAGACGGCCGTCGCCGCAGCCCTCGCGAGCCGCGTCATCGCCTCCGGCGGTACCGCGATCGCCATAAAACCGTTTGGAGGGGAAGACGAGATCGGCCCCGACTCCGACGCGGCCGTCTTCGCCAGCCTTTTAGGGGGCGCCAGCGAAACCCAGTTGGAGCTGGCGATCCCGGCCAAGGGGCTAACCAAGAAATCCATGCAGGACACGGCCCGGGCCATCAGGGCCGGCAAGGCCGACCTGGCCTTGGTAGAGGGCTCCTCGAACCTTTCCGCCGAAAACTCGGCCGCGCTGGCCGAAGCGATCAAGGCGAAGGTCGTCGCGGTGGTGCGTCACACCCGTGGCATGACCGTCTCTGACGTGACGGCCCGCACCGAGCCCTTTTCGAAAAACCTCGCCGGTGTGGTTTTGAACTGCCGTAGCGCTTACGCAGGCACCGAGGCCGACGCACTTGCGGCTGCTATTGAGGATGCGGGCGTCCCGGTGCTCGCCGTCATCCCCGAGGACCGGCGGTTGCTCGGCGTCACAGTGCGCAAGCTCGCCGAGCATCTCGACGGCCGATTCGTCAGCGGCGAAGAGGGCCAAAAAGACGCCCTCGTGGAACACTTCCTCCTCGGCGGCTGGATGTTGGACGACGGAGAACTCTACTTCGGCACCCGCGCAGACAAGGCCGTAATCATCCGGGGCGACCGTCCCGATCTGGCCATGTCCGCGCTGACCACTCCCACCAAAGTGCTCGTGCTGACAAAGGGCGTCGAGCCAATCGAGTACGTCGCGTACGAGGCCGGAGAAGAGGGCACGGCGTTACTCGTCGTCGATCAGGACACCCTGACCACCATGGACAACCTCAGTACGGTTATCGAATCAGCCCGCTTCGACCACCCCGACAAGCTGGCCCGCATGGTCGAGCTTCTCGAAGCCCACTGCAACGCCGAGCGCCTGAACGCCCTAACCGGCTAGACGTACAGCAGCGCCCCCGCTATCGACACCAGCGAACCACCGTCGTCGTCGGCCGGGCACTGGTCGTACCCCATCGAAATGCCCCTGGCAGGCTTGCCGTGAGCCCTCCGAAGCACCTCCAGCATCAGGTAGATCGGCGACAGCCCGCAGATACGGCGCCTGTCGCTTTCCTTGACTGAAAAGTCCAGGAAGCCGTGCGCGTCCCCCTCGCAGATCGCCGCCAGAGACTCGTCGTCGTGCAACCCAAGCGAGTGCCGGGCGGCGGGCGCGATCGGCGTAGCGTCACCGAACACAGGGCCAACATGCGCCAGGTCCCCGGCAGCGATGACCAGGCTCGGCTGCTCGGCAGCGGCCTGAGCGAGTGCTTCGATCACGGCGTTTATACGGCCGTCGGTCTCCGGCCGGGTCCCGTCCCCCACGAACTGCGCAAACGAGCCACACAGCACCGGTACCAGCACGGGGGGGCTGGCCTCCATGAAGCCGTGCATCCACACCGTCGCCAGCTCCACCGAGTGCTCGCTACCGTGGTGTAACTCTTCCGCGTACGCATGTTCCTCGCCGATTGCCGCCTGGAGCTTCTCGACCACGTCCAGGTCGGTGCTGAGAGTGCCCAGCGGTGTCGCGTAGCTCTGGCGCGTCAGCGTCACCGCACCGGGACCGCCCGAGTGGTCCGTCCCCAGCACGATCACTCGTTCAATGCCTTCGAGATCCCGTGATGCCGTCTGCCAGAGGGCCGCGTAAGTCTCTCCCCCTCGTGCGAAGTCGATATGCGGGCTGAGCATGCCGACCAATCGGCCGGAGCCTCCCGGTGCCGACATTGGCGCCGCGTCACAAAAATCGGCGATCATCCCGCGCAGTCCGTCGGCGTCCTCCGGGTACACCACTCCCGAGTGGGACGCCGGCCGTTGCGATGCGCCTCGGTAAGCGGTCAGCGCGTCGGTCATCGCGTTTCGGTACGTTTCGTTGTCCAACAGCAACGCTGAATCGAGCCTCTCGAACAGAGCGAAAAACTGCCCGTCCTCTAACGTGACTCCGGTGTGCTGAGTAAACTTGGCCCGCAATGCCGTGAGATCTCTCGACCCGTCGCACATCGCCAGCAGCGGCACCAGCGGCTGCGGCACCAGCACATTGTCGTCCGACAACGACAGCGGGTCTCGCAGGTACAGCAAATTGCGGCCCTCGTGCTCGATCCACTTCGCATCCAACGAGCGTAGCTTCGGGTGTTCGTAAGGAGCGTCGATAATTGGCAAATCAGTTACTCGAAATCCGGCATTGTGGAACCTCTGTTTACGTGAGCCCACCGCGCCTCCCACCTCTTCTCATGGTACTCTAGAGTACCCGGTTATGGGAATGAATTCTTCGAATATTTCAGCAAACCGTCCTAAGCGCATCGGCGCAGTTTGCCTAGTCGCCCTGGTCGCCGTACTGGCGGCCGTAGCATTGGCCGCCTGCTCGCGTGACGACGGCCTGACCGACCTGGAGCGCCGGGCCTACGAGATCAACCAGGCCGTCATGTGCCCTGTCTGCCCGGGCGAAAGCATCGACCAGTCACAGAACCTTCTTGCAGTGAGCATGCGCGGCATCGTCTACGACCGGTTGCAACAGGGTTGGACCGAGCAGCAGATCAAAGACCATTTCGTCGAGTCCTACGGCGACAGCGTGCTACTGGCGCCCCCGGCGCGGGGTTTCAACCTCATCATCTGGGTGTTGCCGCCCGTCGGCGTCGTCGGGGCCATCGGCGTCCTGTTTCTCGCCTTGCGTGCCATGCGAAGCGGCCGTGAGTCCGGGGAGATACTGGACGACATCGATTTGACCGACGAAGAGTACGAAACCTACGCCGAGCGCATCGAACAGGCTCTGGGCAACGGAGAGCACACTTGATCGTTGACATCGGTTACATAGCGCTGGTCGTCGCGTTCGTCGTTTCTTCCTACACGGTCGTGGCGTCGTTTGGCGGCGGTCTGCGGCGGGTGCCGGAACTCGCCGTCAGCGGCAGGCACGCGCTGTACACCCTGCCGTTCATTCTCGCCGTGGCAACAGCCGCGCTCATGTACGCCTTCGTCAACAACGATTTTTCGGTTCGATACGTGGCCGAAAACTCGAATTTGGCCATGCCTCAGATCTACACCTGGGTGGCGCTCTATGCGGGCAACGCGGGCTCGCTCCTTTTCATCGCGCTCGTGTTCGCCGTGCTCGCGTCCATCGCGGCATTGACGATTCGGCGCTCGCTCCCCCATACGACCCCCTTTGCTATCGGCGTCATGGCGTTGGTGATGACTTTCTTTCTCGGCATCATCCTGTTCATGGCCAACCCGCTCGAACGGCTACCCATAACACCTGCGGACGGAGCCGGGATAAACCCGCTGCTCATCCACTTCGGCATGTTCATCCACCCGCCGGTGCAAATGGCCGGGCTAATCTCCGTCGCCATCCCGTTCTCCATCGCCATCGGGGCTATGCTGGCGGGTCGTGGCGGGCGCGATGAGTGGGTCGACCTGGGCCGCATCTGGGGCCTCATCTCCTGGCTCATCCTGACGCTCGGTCTGCTACTCGGTGCATGGTGGGCGTACACCATATTGGGCTGGGGCGGCTACTGGGCCTGGGACCCGGTGGAAAACTCCGCCCTGCTGCCCTGGCTAGCAATGACTGCGTTCATCCACTCGGTCATGGTTCAGCGTCGCCAGGGCATGTTCCGCATGTGGAACATGGTGATAATCATCATCGCCTTCACCCTCGCGCAGATGGGCATGTTCATCAACCGTGGCGGCCCCGTGCCGTCGGTGCACTCCTTCGCCCAATCCGCCATGGGCTGGCTGTTCCTGATGTTCATGGGCGTTACGTTGTTGGGTTCCCTCGCCGCCTTCTTCTGGCGCATGGACTCGCTGCGGAGCCGTAGCAAGTTGGAGTCGATGTTGTCACGAGAGGCCATGTTCCTCCTGCAAAACGTGCTGTTCCTGGCCGTCGCCGCAATCACGCTTTGGGGCTCCATCTTCCCCCTGTTCTCCGAAGCGTTTACGGGCAATACCGTCACCGTGGGTGAGCCGTTCTACAACCGCATTGCGGGCCCTGTATTACTGGCAATACTCGTCGTAATGGGCATCGGGCCCTTCTTCCCCTGGCGCCGGGCGACGGCGAAAAACCTGCTCCGGGCGCTAGCCGTCCCCCTCGCAGCGGGCGTGATCACGGGGATTGTCGTCGCCTCAGTCGGCGTGCGACAGCCGGTGGCCGCCATTGCCATCGCCGTGTGCGCCGTAGCGGCGGCGGGCATCTTCCACGAGTGGTTCCGCGGAACCCGCTCGCGCATGGGCAAGGGCGAGGCCCTGTGGACGGCATTCGGTCGCCTAATTGCGAGCAACCGGCCGAGATACGGCGGCTACATCGTGCATTTAGGGATACTGATGCTCGCCATCGGCGCCATCGGCTCGTCTTTCTACGGCACCCAGAGGGACGTTGCATTGAGTCCGGGCGAGTCACTGACGGTCGAGGGCTACACCATCAACTACATCGACTCAGAGACGCGGCTGTTCCCCGACCGGGAGCAGCAGACCGCCCGTTTCGAGCTATATCGGGGCGAGCGTTTCGTGGGCCTGATGGCACCCGCCCGAACGTTCTACACTAACTTCCGTATCGGCGCGACCACGGCCGCAATCCGTTCGACGCCACTCGAAGATTTCTACGTCATCCCCTCAGAGTTCTCAGACGACAGCGGCGCAGTGTTCCGCATCCTAGTCAACCCCCTCGTGTGGTGGATGTGGGCGTCCGGTCCCATCATGGCGATGGGCGCCATCTTCGCGCTATCGCCGCAGCGCCGCCCATCGCCCGTCACGCTACGCATACCAAAGGGCAGCGTCACTGCCTGACGGCGGGCTCTCGGCTCGCGGGGCTCTTCGGCTCTTGGCCTCATCAGCTTTCCGCTCGCGGGGCTCACTCTATGGGCTCTTCGGCTCTTGGCCTCATCGCTTGGCAATAGAAGGCGATTAGTCGTTAGACTTCTTGGGCCTTGTTAGTTCTCATAGCAATACTGCTGGCGCTGATTCCCGCCGCCGTCGTGCTCTACCCGCTCGTGCGGCGCACGGGTGCGGACGAGTTCCTGGTGGACGAGTCCAGCGTCTCGGCCGAGCTATCCCGCCGATGGGAGAGCGCATTGGCAGGCCTGAAAGCGGCCGAGTTGGAACTGTCCATCGGCAACCTCAGTGAAGACGACTACGACTGGCTAAAGGGCCAGTACACCACCGAGGCCGCGCTGGTCATGAAGACAATGGACCTGGAAGAGCAACAAGAGCAAGACCTCCTCGACCGCATGACAGCCGAAGTCGCTGCAGCCAGGGAGCGTGCCCTTGGGCCGGTGCCCAGCAATGACGACGGCAACGATTGATTGCCGAAGAGCCCATAGAGTGAACCCAGTGAGCGGAGCCCTCGCCCTATTCGTAGCCGTGGCGATTGTCCTCATCGCCTTCCCCACCGCGCTGGCGCAGGAGCCGTCCGGCTCCGTCACCGTGTCGGGTCGCGTCATTAACGGCACTGCAGACGGCGGCGGGGTCGATGGACTGGCCGTCGTGTTCCACCACAACACCGGCCTGGAGTTGGGCGAGGACGGAGCCGTCGTCGGGCCGGACGGTGAATTCGCTTTTACCGGCATCACATACGACGCCGATACCGCGTACGGCGTATCCGTCGTCTACCGGGGCGCGCTCTACGGCGTGAATCTCGACCTGTCACAGGGCGATCCCGCGGGAATCGAGTTGACCATATACGAGCCCATCCACTCCGACGAAGTGCTACGGGCCGAACTGGTGTCCGTGCTAATCAGCGTCATCGACCCCGCCACCCAGACCCTGTCCGTGCTTGAGATCGTGCGCCTCGTCAACGACACCGACCTCGCTTATGTCCCCGGACCCGAGCCGATGCAGATCATCCGTTTCGGCCTGCCCGACGGCGCCGTCAACCTGCAGGTAGACACGTCTCTCATCGCCGCCGACGTGTTCCAGGTAGATCGTGGTTTCGGCGTCTCCGCCAGTGTGCCGCCCGGCGCCCACGAGGTGCTGTTCTCCTACCAGATCGAGTACTCCGGCTCGACCGAAGAGGTAGTGCGGAACCTGCGCTACGGTGCGGACCTGTTGCGAGTGGTCATCCCCCAGACCCTGGCCGGTCTCATGGACCCGTCCATTGGGGCCCCCGGTGTCGTCGACATCGGCGATCAGCCCTACAACGTGCTCGAGGTCGAGGGCGTGCCGAAAAACCATGAACTGCACTTTACGCTGACTGACCTGCCGGTGGCCGGGTTTGGCGACCGGTTCGTAAATCGCCTAAAAACAGTGCGCTGGGAGCTTGCCGCCCCCGTCGCGTTGGCCGTCATCGTCGTTGCCGCCGCCGCATTCGCGTTGTGGCGCAACCGGCGTGCCGGGACGGCCAGATTGGCAGCCGACACTGGCGACGACCTGTTAGGCGAGCGCGAGTCGATCCTGGTCATGGTTGCCGACCTGGACGAAGACCGCCGAGAGGGGGAAATCGGCGAAGAAGACTACCGCAAAAGGCGGTCACTCCTGACCACCCGCCTTGCCGCGCTCAGGGAGCGCGACAGCTAAGACGCGAAATGCTGACCGACGCGTGGGCGGAGGCAGCTAGACCTGCGCCTGATGCTGACCGACGCGCAAGCGGAGGCAGTTAGACCTGCGCCTGATGCTGACCGACGCACAAGCGGAGGCAACGATACGAGGCCGCCGGGGACCACCGCGACTCCTAGCCAGCTAAACTACGTGGGCGGCGTCCGAGTGCTCGTGTGCGGCGTGCTCCGACGCCAAAATCCCCATCACCACCGAGTCGAAGCGGGCGCCCTCGTGCGGTCGGCTCTTACGTAGCGTGCCCTCGTGCACAAAGCCCAGGTGCTCAAACATCGTCCGTGCTGCGGTGTTGTACTCGGGCACATCCACCCAGACGCGGTAGAGGCCCCACTCGTTGAAGCACGCTTCGAGAGCGGCCTCCGCCCCGGCCGTGCCATAGCCGTGCTGCCACAGATCCTTGCGGCCGATGAGGATCGATAGCTGCCCGTCCCCCAGCGCCTCCTCAATGGCCACGTGCACCTCGCCGATATGCTCGCCCACGTCCGTGCGAATCGAAAGGATGCGGTGCTCAGGGTCATTGAACGTGCGCTCCCACTCTTCGTCCGACGCGGACGCGATCCTATCCGGGTGATAACCGAGATGCGCGGGATTGCCGTATGAATAGCGGCCGAACCAGCGTTGGGCGACCTCGTCATCGCTCAGCCAGTCGCGAATCCTGCTTACGTCGTCCTTGGTGACCGGCTCCAGCCGGACGATCTGCTTGGCCATCGTTGTCCTCCTCGGGTCGACTCGGTCGCACTCACCAGTCTCCGGAAGTGCCCTCGCCAAAGGGCGGCCCGATTATAGCGGAGAAGGCCTCCGAGCGCCCCTCTACCTGGCATCGACCGGCCATATCCGCACCGTACCGTAGAGTCCGTCGTAGCCCGGCGTGATCGCCATGTCGCCAGACCGCGCGCGGCCCACCCCTTCGGCAATCCGAGCCGAGCCCACAGCGGCTATGTCGTCCAGCGACGATTCCAGCAGCACAGCAAGCTCACCTCCAAGCTCGTCCACGATACGAAGATATTGCAACCGCACCCGCTTGGAATTCGGCCCGACCCCAACAGCCTCCGAGATCACCTGTGCCAGCCCGACCACGTGCCTGAACGGTGGCCTACCCGACTCTCCGTGCGTCAGCCCGTCCTCGCCCGTCCAGGTCCGCACCCGGCGAGTGGCGAGATCGGCCACCCGCTGCATCACACCGACCGTCAGCGGCCGTCCGCACACCGGGCAGCGTCCGTCCCCCTTCGCCACAGGTGTCCGGTATCCGCACTTGCGATGCCCTGTGTGGTGGTACTTACCCTCCGCCGGATGAAACTCCAGGGTTTTGACGATGTTTTGCGCACGCAGTGCGCCCAACAGGCCGTCGTAGCTCGGCTCGCCGGGCAGCACCGTCGCCTCCCGTGCCAGCTTCGGTGCCGAGTGCGCATCCGAGAACGAGACAAGTGAAACCGAGTCCAGCGACGGCACCTCCCACGCCATCCCCGGATCCGACGAGAGGCCCGTTTCGACAGCAGGCACCAGTTCGAGCGCATCTCCAAAACATTCTTCCAGCGAATCGAACCCCGACTTCGCGCCGTACGCGCCGTACCACGGTGTCCACAGGTGGGCGGCGATGATGAAGATTTTTTCATCGATCTCGTGTAGCCGATGAGCAAGGTCGCGTGGCGAAATCTTCACCGTCGGCCGCCCGTCCGCATCCAGCCTGCCGTGCTTGGCTAGCATCGCGTTGATGCGGGCGACGGCGTGGAGCGACGGCGCGAACAACAGCAAATGGACGCGCCTGCTCCGGCCGCCCACCCGCGAAACGGAGTTGATCTCCGTCCCCAGTGCGAAGAGCACGCCCTCGTACTCGAAAAGCCCATCGCCCCGGTCGACAAGGCGTTCCGAAATCTCCGCCAGCCACAACGGGTGCGTGAAATCTCCCGACGCCAGCAAATCGACCCCCTTGCGCCGTGCCCAACGCGCTAGCTCATCAAGGTCTAGCGCCGGGGAGGTCGAATAAGCAAACCGCGAGTGGACATGCAGGTCAGCGACGTATGTCATATTGTTTGGGGCGAGCCGGACTGAGCTAATCGAGATCAATTACGAGTGAGAACCCCAGCATGAAAAAAACAACCTGCAACGAGCTTCGCGGTGCATGCGACGCCGAAATCCGGGGAGAAACGCCGGAAGAGATGGGGGAAGCCTCCAAGCGCCACGTCATGGAGATGCTCCGGGCTGGCGACGGGGATCACCAGGCAGCCATCGACGGCATGATGGAGTTAACCGAGGAAGAGCAGCGAAGCTGGTACACGGGGTTCGTAACCGGCTTCGACGCCCTGCCCGACGCGTAGCAAGCGGCGACCCTCTCTGGCCGGGCCACCAAGAGTGGCCCGGCTACCCCGACTGGCCCGGCGCCAGCCCTCGCACCGCATCGGCGAGGGCGTCCACTTCGTCCTCGGTGTTGAAGAACGACGTCGATGCCCGGACGGCCTGCGGGTGGCTGATCGCCCGTACTAGTATGGTGTCGTCCGCCCACAGGCGGCTCGCCACCACCTCGTTGTCCACCCCGTCCACGGAGAACGTCGTCAAGCCGGAGCACTCCGGCCCTTCCAGTGGCGAGAGGACACGAACACCCGGCGCGCCCGAGAGCGCCGTCTTCAGGCGGGCGGCCAGTGACAGTTGGCGAGCCTCGATCTCTCCCGGACCCAATTCGAGCACCCGTTCCACTGCCGCCAGGTAGCCGGCACGAAGAGGCATCGATGTCGTAGAAACCATGAACTTGTCGATGTCGTCCCGGGCTGGCACGAAGCCGCCCTTCAGGTCCCACGACTCCGCGAACGCGTACCCGATGCGGCTCGGCTGCAACTCCGGCACCCAATCGCGCCGGATGAACAGCGCCCCCGTCTGGTCCGGCCCCAATAGCCACTTCTGACCCGGCGAAGAGTAGAAGTCCACCCCCAGCGCGCCCATATCCAGTGCTATGTGACCCGGACCTTGAGCGCCGTCCACCAGCACCTGCGCCCCGAACTTGTGCGCCCGCTCGGCTATCTGCGCCACCGGCATACGCAGGCCGGACGAGTACTGCACGTGGCTGAAAAAGACTAATCGTGTCCGGGTTGACATCGCCGCCCCGTACATGTCGGCTACCTCTTCGGCGGTCACGTTCGGCTTGGGGCAGACGATCTTCACCGTCACGTCGTGATTCGCTCGCAGGTTATAGGCGGGCAACAGCACCGAAGGGTGCTCCAGGTCACAGACAATCACCTCGTCCCCCCGGTCGAACCTGAGGCCATTGATGACCACATTCAGGCCCTCAGTAGTGTTCTCCGTGAGCAGAACCTCTTCCGAGGTGGCATTGAACAGCTTGGCCACGGCCGCCTTGGCACGGGTGCGGATGCTGGCGCCGGATTCGAGCACGTCCGTCGTTGTCGGCCCGTTGTAGCTTTCGTATTCGAGCCGCTGCTCAATGGCCTCGACAACATACGTCGGCGTCGGCCCGGACCACCCGGTATTGAGGTAGGTCATCTTCTCCACCGTGGGAATTTCAGACCGTATTTTTTTGATATCCAGAGTCAAAAAAGACCTCCCGTTTCAGCCGAACCGCAGGGTTCGGAAACCGCGCCCGCACGGGCGGGCCGGACCTCTACAAGGGCAAAAAGACAGTGCCGCGCTCCTGCGAGGAGCGGTACACCGCCTCGGTGAACTCCATGTACTTGACGCCGTCCTTAAAGCTGGTCAGACGGATGGGCTCCGCGCCCCGAATCGCGCCTATGAACTCCGCCTCCACCCGCCAATCGCTGCGGTCGGCGTCCGCAACGGCAATCGGCACAAGCCCGGCGTCCGCCTTACGCCCGCCGGAGAGCGTCACCCGCTCGATGTGCAGCCCCTCGGCGTCGATGGCGTCGGCCGTTTCTACCCTGAGCGTGCCTTCGCTGCCGTACAACCAGACCCGGTCGCCCGGCGCATGCCCGGTGACGGAGGAAAAGCGCAGGTGGCCCACCGGCCCCGAGGCGAATTCTGCGATTACTTCAACGTGATCCGGAATGGATATCGCGTGCGACTCGCCGTCAGGCCCTTTGCGCGACGTCACGTGCGTGCGGCCCAACGCCGTGACGGAAGTGGCCGGGCCGATCCAGCGCATCAGTGCCTCGTACCAGATGCCCATTAGCATCACGTTATGGCCCGACATGTCGCGGTCATAACGCCAGTGCATCGGCCCGTCCCCGTCGATAAACCCCCCTGAGTGGCTCGTTAGATCGACCGACAGCAGATCGCCCAGATAGCTCTCCGCAACCAGGCGTTTTACCGTGGCATCCACACCGAGCGTGAACGGCGACGGGACGATCTGCGTCACCAGGTCCGGGCGCTCCAGCGACGCCGCCAGCATGTCGTGCGCCTCCTCGGCGTCCATCGCCATGCGCGCCTCCGTCATCACGTGCTTGCCGGCCTCCAGCGCGGCGATCGCGATGGTGCTGTGCATATACGGCCAGGTGCCTATGCATACGGCATCGATATCGAGGTCGTCGATAAGATCAGTCCAGTGCTCGTGCACCGTGGGGATGCCGAACTTATCGGCCGTGCGCTGGCCCGACTCGGTCGTCCGATTCGCCACGGCGACCACCTCGACCCCGTCGATCTCCTGGAAGCCGGGAATATGCCGCAGCCAGGTGTTCGCCCCCGCGCCGATTATCCCTACGCGAATGTTTTCGGGCATCGGTCCCCCTAAGCCGCCGGGAACCACAGGCGGCCCGTGGCCTCCGTCTGGCCCCACAGCAGGTAACCGCCGATAGTTGTGACATAAAGCTCACTCAGGCCGGGCCCGGCGAACGTGCAATTCGTCGGCTCCTCCACCGGCAGTTGGTGGCGCTCAATCACCTCGCCGTCCTGTGAAAACACGTAAACACTGGACCCAGGTCCGCCCGCCGCCGTGCCCGCCGTCGCCCAGATATTGCCCTCGGTGTCCAGCACCATGCCGTCGATGCCGCGCCAGTCCCCGAACTCGTGCAGCAGGTCGGGCTCGGCCAGCGAGCCATCGTCTTTGACGGCGTACGCCCGCAGCTGCCGCTTCTCGTCCAGGTTGCGCCCACTCTGGGCAATGTAGAGGACAGAGTGGTCGAGATTGAACAGCAGTCCATTCGGCCGGGTCGTGTCGAAAGTCACCCGTTGGGCAGGCCCGTAGCTGCCGTCGCCCACAGGGTCGATGCGGTAGACCGACTCGTGGTCTAGCTCCATCGGCTTGCGGTCCTCGGACCAATCGCCCCCGGCGCCCTCATACCACGGGTCCGTAAACCAGGTGCGGCCCTGCGGGTCGATCGCCAGGTCATTGGGAATATTGTACTTATTCCCTTCGAAATCCTCCGTCAACGCCACGGCTTCGTCGGCGTCGTAGCGCACCACGCGCCGTGCTCCGCCCTCGCAGCCGTAATACCGGCCCTCTGCGTCGAACATCGTGCCGTTGCACCAGTTCGTGTCCTCCCGGTGAATCGACGTCAGGCCGGTACCGGGGTCGAACGACAGAATGCGGCTGGCAGGAATATGCGTGAATAGTAAATGCTGACCGTCCCAGGCCGGGCCTTCAGCGACGCCCCCGAAGGGGCCAGCGACAATAGTGAATTCCATTTTTCTATCTTCCCAACCTCTCCCTAGTTACGAGTGCTTCAGAAATCAAGCGCGACTATGACGGTTCGAAAAAGCTAGATGACCTCTTGGGACTCGCCGATGTCGGTCGCCGCCTCGCCCGTGATCTCCGCGGCCGCCTCTTTGATCGCACCAAAGTCGGCCCGATACCCGGCGTGCATCCGACGCACGTCCGAAGAGTGCAGCACGAACCTCGCGCCCTCCCTCAACCATTTGGTCGTCAGCTCCACTGTTTGGTGATGGATCAGGACCGGCACATTTTTCTCTCGGCAAGCGGCGATCACGCGTCGCAGCGCGGCCTCATAGTCGGGGTGGTCGTACTGATCCGGAATGCCCAGGGAGATGGTCAGGTCGTTCGGCCCTACAAAGATGGCGTCGATGCCGGGCACATCGAGAATGTCCGGCAGCGCGTCGATGGCAGGCACGCTCTCGATGCCGACAATGCACACCACGTTGCGGTTGCGCGCCTCCAAATACCTGCGAGACGCCTCTGAAGGGAACAGGCCCTCCTCGACGACCTTTCGCACCAGCGCGCCTTTTAGCGGCCGCCACTTGGCCGCCCCCACAACGTCTTGCGCCTCCTCCACCGTCTCACAGTACGGCGCCAGCACCCCCTGTGCACCGGCGTCCAGGGCCATCGTCACATAATGCGAATCGGGTATCGGTACGCGCATAATCGGCACCGGCCCCATCGCCCTGGTCGCCGCGAGATAGTCGCCGAGTTCCGCTCGACTACGGGGCGAGTGCTCGGTGTCGATGATGACGTAATCGAGTCCCAGATCGTCGATGAGCGTAGTCCACCGGGCATTGCGGCCCATGCTGATCATCGAGCCGTAGACCACCCCGCCCGCCCTGACCTTGTTTTTCAGTTCTTCCCCGTTCAACACATCACCTATCGAAATATTTCCCAACGTCCGCGTGCGGATTTGCAGGCGCGCAGGCGCTGGGACGGGCTTGATTGTACCCAGCCCATATGTCCTGTCAAGAAGTGCTCCACTCGCTCACGGCCTCGCCATTACAGAACGGGTGTTCTATAGTCTGGTCAAGGGTTGACCGCCGCCGCTTCCAGCGTTTGAGACTCTGGCTCGGTCGGCCCAGGTCGGGGCGGGCCCTTGCCCGCACCGGCTGTCCAGCTGGTCTCCGCGCGAAGCGCGCTCTATGGCTCTTCGGCTGATGGCCTCATCGTAGCCCGCTACCCCAGGTTGCCTGTTCAGTCGAGCGGATCAGTCGCCTCGACTCGCGGTCCACCACCCGCTCATAAACCACGAGCACCGCGAACACTGCGGCCACCAGCGACAGCAGCGCCAGCGCGTTCATCTGCCCCGAAACCGCGATCAACACCCCCAGCGCGCCGCCCGCCACGACCCGAGGCCAGGCAACCGACCCGCCGCATCTCGCCCGCAGCAACACCTGCGCAGTGAGATACAAAATCAACCCCCCCCCCCGCACAGCGCCACCGCCGGAATCAGCGTCAGCACCTCGTCAGTGTGAGCCAGCGTCTTCTTAACGCCCATGCTGAAAAAAATCGCCCCCACAATCATCGGCAGGTGAATATACGAATAGCCGTGCTGGGCCAGCCGTATTTGCCGTACGCCGCTCAGTGCCTTCAGGCGATGCTCCGCGGCGAGTGCTGACACGTCGAAATACGTCCACCAGATCGCCACGATCACGCCCAGCCCCAGCAGGGCCGGGACAAAAACCCCCCTGTCCAGCGTCAGTCCCGACGCGCCGATGCCGATCGATATCACCGCCTCGCCGAGGGCGATAATGAAGATCAGACCATGGCGCTCGGAAAAGTGACCCGGTGAAACCCTGAACCCGCGCACATCCATCACAGCCATCCAGCCGAACTCCAACGCTAGGGCTGCCGCCCACCACATCTCCAGGGGACCCACCTCGGAAATCGCCCCTATCAGGATCAGCGTCGGCCCTACCACGGCCGACTTGGCCAGGTTCAGGATCGCCCCCATCAGGCCTTCCATCTTTCGGGCCGCAATGACAAACAGCACGATCTGCATAAGGCGCACGAACGCGTATATCGCCCCGATCAAGACTGCGTGGTCGCCAAAAGCGTCGGGCACCGCCAGCGCGCCCAGCAGCATGGCCCCCATCACCACGATAATCGCCCCTCGCACCGGCCCCTCGTCCAGGTCGACCACCGTGCCCAGCCAGGCGTACGCCTGGCATGCCAGCCAGAACACCCCGATCAACACCACGCCCTGGCTCAGGCCCACCCAGCTCAATTCGCTGGCGATAAGTTGAGTCACCTGGGTAAACGCGAACACGAAGACCAAGTCGAAGAAAAGCTCAAACGGTTTGACCGAGCGATCGTGCGCGGTGTCCTCCGCAAGCGGGGCTTGCTCTAGGGCTCTTCGGCTCTCGGCCTCATCGCTTCGCAATTGATCGTTGCTCATTCATGGGTTGAAACGGCCCTTGATGCCGCCGAAGAGCATACACCGGCAACGGGCTGGGGTCCGCCCCCCGTCCCCCATTTGCCCCCGCACGCCACCGCTGCTAGGCTGCCCCCGCGCCTAGACACAGCCGCCGACGGCCTGCGATCCTGTTAACGGTCACCCCGTCGGCGCGGAGAACCCACCGACGCTGAAGCTCCCAAACCCGAAAAAACTCCCCCAGGCCTGGGTCATCCTGGCCACCGGATTCACCGTGCTGTTCTTCGGCGGCGGGGCCCTGTCCATCTTTGGATTGGTCCTCACCCGCATGACCGAAGACCTGGGCCGCTCCCGATCGTCTCTGTCGCTCGTGCTCAACGTCTTTATGGTCGTCTCGGCGCTCGCGATGCCCCTCATCGGCCGGGTCATCGACCGGCGCGACCTGCGGTTCATCCTTGCCGGTTCCGTCGTGCTCGTCGCCATCGGCACCGGCCTGATGTGGAGCGTCAATGCGCTGTGGCAGATCTTCCTCCTCTACGGCGTCGTCTTCGCCATCGGCAACGCCGGGTCATCCATCCCCACCGTCGGCGTCATGGTCAGCCGCTGGTGGAAAAAGAAACGTGGCCTGGCCAACAGCGCCGCCATCGCCGGGATGGGACTGGGCCAGCTCGCCATCATCGCCGCGCTCACCTTCCTGCTGTCCACCATCGGCTGGCGCACGTCATACGCCGTCATCGGCGCCGCCAACCTGTTCATCGTCGTGCCAGTCGTGCTCATGTTCGCTCGTTCGGCACCAAAAGAGGACGTTAACGAGGCCACCGACGAACCGACAGGTGAGCCAGACCAGAGTGCGCGAGAAAAGGAAAGTCCCCTCATCGTGGCCAACTCCTTCGCCGACCTTTTCCGCTCGCGACACATGTGGCTGCTCATGGCTATGTTCGCCCTGTGCGGATTCCAGGACTTCTTCGTCCTCACCCACGTCGTCGCCTTCGCCACCGACCAGGGCGTGAGCGACCTGCTCGCGGGCAACATGCTCGCGCTCATGGGCCTGACGGCGCTCGGTGGCGTGTTGGTCTCCGGCTACCTTTCCGACCGTTACGGCCCTGCCGTGCCCGCCGTGCTGTGCTTCGTCATCCGTACGGGCATCTTCGCGTTCATCCTCAACAGCCAGAGCACCCCCTCCATCATGGTCTTCGCCCTGCTCTACGGTTCAACGTTCTTCATCACAGCGCCGCTAGGGGTGATCTTCGCCGGGCAGATATTCGGGTCTCGGTATTTGGGCACGGTCAGCGGCATCGTCTCGATGGTGCACCAGGTCTCCGGCGGCCTCGGGGCGCTGGCGGGCGGGCTATTTTTCGACGCCTTCAACCGATACGACGGGGCCGTCGCCCTGATCCTCGGCATGGCCCTGCTGGCCATAGTAATCTCCGCCCTGCTCCACTGGTCCCGGCCCGGTGTTCTCCGCTCGGGGGCCTCGCTCTAGGGCTCTTCGCGCGAGCCCTCATCGGCTGCTCCGCACGGGCTTCGCCCGGCCAGTCAGGGCTCTTCGGCTCATGGCCTCATCGCCTCGCAATTCACCTTGCTCACCAATCAAGCCATCGGGGGTTCTTAGGGGGTGCGAACCCCCTACGTGGGGTTTGGGGGCTGGCCCCCAAAAAGCAGAAATCGAGCACCGGGTAAGAAAACCAGGCAAGCGAAGTTTGACATCACCGTAAGTCTCTGCTTACATACACGCCCCGATCCAGCGTCGGAACAGGCCACGTAACACCTAACAGGCAATCAAAAACCCCGGCGACTCGGCGAAAAGCCGTGAATTGGAGGAACCGATGACAAACCCTGCCGACCTTTTCCAGCAAGCGGCCGCCCACACCCGCGCCGCCGTGGCGGGCGTCAAAGACAGCCAGCTCGGCGACGAAACCCCCTGCTCCGACTGGAGTGTCGAGGAGTTGCTCAACCACATTATCGGCGGTGCGACCATGGGTGCGACCGTCTTCGGCGGCGACGCGCCTGAGGGCGCCGACCCCGTTTCCGCCTACGATAACGCCCTCGCAGGCGCCGTCGCCGCCATGCACGCCGACGGCGCCCTCGACGGGAACATTGCCACCCCCGGCGGCGGCGAAATGCCCGGCGGAGCCTTCGCCACAATCCTGGCCATGGACAACCTCATCCACGGCTGGGACCTCGCCAAGGCCACCGGCCAGAGCACCGAACTCCCAGCCGACCTCGTCGACATCATCTACGCCGGGTTCGAGCCCCAGATGAACAAGCTTCGCCAGGGCGACAGCTTCGGGCCCGACGTACCCCAGCCCGAAGACGCCAGGGCCCAGGACAAGCTCATCGGCATGATGGGCAGGAAGCCGTAAGCGGCCTACCCCAATTTATCTAGAAGCCGGGCGAGTTCGCCGTACGTGAGCTCGTCCGGCCGCTCCGTCGGCATGCGCACCCCGGTCGAGCGGATGACGCCCTTGCTTCGAAGGATCTCTTTCGTCAGGTGATAGGACCCGTCCAGCGAGCGCATCAGCAGCGTCAGTAGAGGTTGCACGCCAGTCATCTCCGCTTCGGCACCCGCCTCGTCGCCCGCCCGCCACAGCGCCCACGCCGCCACGAACGCCTCCACCGCCGCCGGGCCCGGCATCGTGCCCACGCTCCTGCGTCGTAGCTCAGGCACGAAATTCACGCCGCCAAATCCGCCGAACACAGTAACGTCGTCCCCGCCCCGCACCTTTAGCTCCGCTGCGCGGTCCGGAGTAGGCGGCGTCTCGGCCTTGGCATAGCGAGCCAGCGGCACCTCGCGTGCGATGCGCACCGCCAACGCCGGTGCAATCGGCGACGTCCAGATGTCCTGGATGAACACCGGCAGCCCCCCGGCGTCTGCAATCCGTCGATAGTGCTCGACAACCACGTCCGGCGGCATCGGCAAAAATGACGGCGGCGTCACCATCAGCGCGTCGGCGCCCAGTTCGGCGGCAGTGCGAGCATAGCCGACGGCCACATCCGTACCCGGCGCGCCCGCGTGCATCACCACCGTCACCCGCCCGGCCACCTGCTCCACGACGGTGGTGAGCACCGCGTCCCGCTCGGCCTCGGTGAACTTAAACACCTCCGATCCGACGGCGACTCCGACCCCGTCCACACCGGCCGAGACGAGATACTCCACTTCGGCCGCCAGATCGCCAAAGTCCACCCGTCCCTCGTTGTCAAAAGGCGTATACAAAATCGGAAAAACGCCGGTTAGCTCAGCGTCGGTGGTGTCTTGGGTCATTTGAGTGAGTCTACGGCCCCCGTACCCCAAACGCCAAAAGGCCCGGCCGCGTTGTGCAGCCGGGCCCTGTCGTAGGCATGGGCGCGGGCCGAGCCCGCCGCCCTGAGACGTGTTGCTAAACGACCCCGTCGCTTCTCAGGTCCTTCAGCGCCTGGTCAAAGCCGTCAATCGTGCGGTCGACCACCTCATCCGTGTGCGCCGCCGAGACGACGAAGCACATGCCGTTCCAGTCCATCCCGTCGGCCCCGTTCACCAGCACCGCGCGACGTAGCGCCCGCGTCTTCTCGGCGGGCATCGAAGAGTAAATGTCCTCGTAGGGCATCGTGCAAAGCTCGCGATCGCACGGGCAGTCATAGCCCATGTTTACCTGCACCAGCGACGATATGCCGTGCGAGTGGCCCATCACCTCGTTGCGCGCGAACGCGTCATTAATGCCGTCCTTCAGCCGCTTGGCCGCGGCGTCCGCCAACGCCACCACGTCGCCGTGCCAGATCGCGTCCAGTTGGGCTATCCCCGCCGCCGCCGATATCGGCTGAGCGTTATACGTCCCGGCCTGTGCCACGCGGCGCGTCGAGTCATGCTCCGGGTCGCCGGTGAACGCCATCACGTCCATCACGTGCTTCTTGCCGCCCACCGCCGCGCCCGGCTGGCCGCCCGCCATAATCTTGGCCATCGTGGTGATATCCGGGTCCAGGTCCCACCGCTCCTGCGCGCCGCCCTTCGACAGGCGGAACCCGGTGATCACCTCGTCCATGATGAACATCACGTCGTTCTTATTGCACACGTCTTGTAGGTCGTGGAGGAACTGCGGGTTCTGCAGCGGGAACGTGCCGAAGTGAGCGCCGTTGCACTCCACGATCACCCCTGCCACGTCGTTGCGCGATTCCAGAACGCGCTCCACCTCTTTAACGTCCGCCGGCAGCACGATCACCGAGTCCAGCACGGCCTGTGGAATGCCTCCGGTGGACTGGCCCGAGCTAATCGTCGCGTAGTCCTGCCAGCCGTGGAAATGCTCGGCGAACTTTATGATCTTTTCCTTGCCCGTATAGCCGCGCGCAATGCGCATCGCCAGCAGAGTCGACTCCGTCCCGGCGGACGTAAAGCGAATCGTGTCCAGCTTCGGCATATTGCGCTTCACCGCCTCCGCGTACAGCGTCTCGTGAGTGGTCGCCCCGCCAAGATGCGTACCCTTGTCGATCTGCTTGGTCACCGCGTCCACCACGCTCTGGGGAGAGTGGCCCATCAGCAGCGAGCCGTTGCCCATCACGTAGTCGATAACTTCGTTGCCATCCACGTCGTACTTAAAGGCACCGGCCGCCGACTCGTAATACGTCGGGTAAGGTGCATTAAAGCGCGACTGGTGGGTTACCCCGCCCGCGAAGGCATTCTTGCCCCGCTCGTACCAGGCGCGGGACCGCGCGAACATGGATTCATACTTATCGTCGATAACGCCCATGACATCTCCTCGTAAAGCCTGTCACACCGGGCCAAAGCCAGCCCGGAAGTGGGCCATACTATATGGAAGCCCCCGCAGGCGGGTCAAACGAGGAGTAGGGTCGCGCTACTCCACCACCCCTAACCCGCCCCCGCATGCGCCAGCGCCGACGGCGTCTCGCGGGCGTCGATGGCCGGGGCCTCGTGCACCAGCTCGCCACTGTGCGGCGCGTCAGGTTGCTCGCCCGCACCGGCGCCGCCCAAGCGTCACTCCTCGCAGCCTATGCCGGTCCCATCCGCGTCGAACCCGTGGGGGTCCGCTCCTATGACGGTGAAATTCTTGTAGGGCACCTGGTCGCAGGTCAATTCAGGCGGCGGCGGGGCGATGCAGACGTCCGGGTAGCTCGGGTCACACAGGTCGCCTTTCGACTCCTGGATGAACTTGCGGAAGCTGTCGCCGGGATCCTCGACGTCCGATGCCGCGCCCCCACAGGCCACGAAAAGCAAAACCAAACCGCCTACGACCAGGCCCCACATCGCTCTAGTCCCCGGACAGCATCCCTTCGCTCATCAGGTTGAAAATGTCGTTGACCGCCTCGTTCTTGCGGAACTCCCACTTCAGCGGCTCCGACTCTCCTCTTATCCAGATACGAAGCTCCGCGTCCAGGTCCATCCACCCGCTCGACTCCTTGGAGAACTTTCGGATGCTCCTATACGGGATGGTCATGAACGCCTTCTTTTTGCCCGTCAGCCCCTGCACGTCCACGTGAATTATCCTGTGAGTCGTGAAGATCACCCTGTCCCGCGCCCACTTGTAGGCGTGCAGCACCTCTTCACCGCGAACCAGCATCGGCCCGAACTCCTCCCGAGCCTTGTCAATATCCGTGCTGGTGGCGTGGCCCATCATGCCGTGGATAATCCCCATCTTGCCCTCCTCAGTTGCTACCCCCGCTAGTAAGTCGCCCGGCCGCCCGAGATGTCGAACACCGCGCCCGTAGTGAACGTACACTCCTCAGACGCCACCCACGCCACCATGGCCGCCACCTCGGCGATGTCTCCGAACCGGCCCATGGGGATCTTGCCCAGCATGTACTGCACGACCTCAGGTGAGGTCTGGTCGAGGATGCGGGTCTGCACCACCGCCGGGGCGATGGCGTTCACCCGCACGCCCGTCTCGGCAAGCTCTTTTCCGACGGACTTGGTCAGGCCAATCACCGCCGCCTTCGTGGCCGAATACGGCACCATGTTCGGGTTGCCCTCTTTGCCCGCGATGGACGCGATGTTGACGATTCGGCCGTAGTCGCGCTTGAGCATCGCCGGTACGGCCGCCGCGGTGAACACGTACACCCCGCGCAGGTTCGTGCGGTAGACCCTGTCGAGTTCTTCCACAGGCAATTCCCAGATAGCGCCGGGGTCGCCCGTGATCCCGGCGTTGTTGATAAGAACATCCAGCCGCCCCCAGGCGTCCATCGCCGCGCCCACGGCCTCCTGTGCGGTGGCCTGTTCGGCGACGTCTCCCACAACGAGACGTGTGTCAATGCCTCGTGCCGCCATCCCCGACGCCGACTGCTGCCCCATCTCGCCGTCCGCATCCACCAGCACGATGCTCGCGCCTTCACCACCGAGTTTGCGGGCGACGCCATAGCCGATGCCCGTGGCCCCGCCGGTGACGATAGCCACCTGGTCCCGAAATCGTACGGCTTCATTAGAAGAGGTCATGTGCTAGCCGGTATCTCCGTGAAATGGGCCACCTCAGTGCAGCGGGCAAATGAAGAACGCCGCGTCCTCGTACCACTCGAACCCCTCGGCATCATCCCCGAGCGCGACCCCATGCGTGCCGCCAGACGGCTCGCCCCCTGTGGACTCGCCAGCTTCCTGGCCACCCTGGGCGGCCTGCGCCACCGGCACGCCGCCGATCGCGCTCTCCGCCAGCGCGTACGCCGCAACGAAGACGATGAAAATCACCAGGGCCAGCAGTCCCAGGGGAAATATCTTTGGGATCTCTCTCAAGGGCTCGTCACCCCAGTACACCGGTCGGCCCGGCCGCCGCCGGACCTTCCTGTGTTGCAGCTCTCACTTAGTTCCAGCCACCGTCAGGGGGGTAGATAGAGTCCCCAAAAGCCTCCGTATTCGGCACCACGCTGTCGATCATGCGAACAAGGTGCGGATGCCAGTCGAGGAAGTGCTTTGTCTGCTGGTGGTCTTTGAAATCCTGCTCCGTCTCGTAGCTCTCGACAAACCACACCAGGTTCTCGTCCGAGCGGTCCTGGATCAGGTCGAAGCGGATACAGCCCGGCTCGCTGGCCGCGCCGCGTGCGTTCGGCTCGATCAGCCGGATCCACTCGTCCCTGAACTCCGGCTTGATCCTGACGGCGGCAATAGCTGTGAACAAGCCCTCGTCTCCCCGCGGCCTTGCGACCGCTCGGTAATCTCCCAGTCTGGTCGCAGCCTGACGGCTGCTTGGTCGGCCATGGTAACGCAGGAGTGTAGGCGGCCGGGTTACCCGCCCGCGCCCGGACGCACGTTCGCGCCGAACATCGCCTCGACGCTGTCGTACCACCCGGAGTCGTCCAGCGCGCCCCAGTCGGCCCACTCCTCGTCGGTCATTGTGTTGCGCCATGCCACGAACGGCGCGACGTCCGGGCCCGCATGGTGCCTCACCTGCCAGGTGCCGCTATCTATCACCTCGGCAATCTTCTCGGCAATCAGGAACGGAGACGACGAGTTCGCAAACGACACCTTCATCAGAACGTTCATCCGATTCACGTGCCCGTATACCGACGGCGGCGTCCCCGCGTTGATCCGCGTCGCCATCGCCGTATCGACGGCGCCCGGCTCGACGATCGCCACCCGGACGTTGAACCCCTTCGTCTCCTGCGCCAGCGCCTCGCTCATCGCCTCCAGCGCCCACTTCGTCGCGCTGTAGACACCCCCCGGCGAGATCGATATCAGCCCCGACACCGACGACACGTTGACAATGCAGCCCGATCTTCGTTCCCTCATGCCCGGCAGCACCGCCTGGATGGTGCGCAGCGAGCCAAAGAAATTCGTCTCCATCGCCGCCCGGACCCGGTCCATCGGGAGTTCCTCCACCGAGCCCATCAACTCTATCGCCGCGTTGTTCACCAGTACGTCTATCGGGCCATGATCGCGCTCGATTTTTTTTACCCCATCAGTTACAGAGCTATCGGAGTCCACGTCCATCACCGAGACGTGAACCGGCAGCGACTCCTTCGCCGCCGTCTCTCCCAGCTGTGGCGCCCGAACGGGGTCGCGCATCGTCGCGTGAACCGTATGGCCCGATCTCGCCAGCACCAGCGCCGTCGCCATACCGATCCCCTGGCTGGACCCGGTAATCAATACAGAAGCCAAAATATCCCCTTGTCTCGAAACTCGGCGATCTTTGTACCACTCGTCGGAGTCTTATGCGAGGGCAAACCAGGCCGTTCGTTTATACTGGCCACATGTTTGCGACAATCGGCCACACGTTCGAGCTAATGAAGATGAGCTGGCGAGTCTTCTTGCTGGACCGCGAGCTGGTCTTCTTCCCCATCATGGGAATCATCGGCATGGTGGCCGTCATGGCCATCTTCGGGGTCATCGCAAACGCCACCGGCTCGCTGGAGCGCCTCAACGACCTCGGCGCCGAGGCGGCCGCCGACGTCGCGATCGGTCCCGGTGGCGGCGACTACATACTTCTGCTACTCGGTTATGTGTCGGTCTACTTCGTGATCATCTTTTTCAACGCGGCCCTGGTGTCCGCAGCACTCGAACGACTGAGAGGCGGCGACCCCAACGTCGGCTCTGGCCTGCGCCACGCTGCCAGGCACATAGGCCCTATTTTCGGATGGGCTGTCATCTCCGGCACGGTTGGGCTGATCCTCATGCTGCTCAAGAGCCGTCAGGGTACGTTTGGCAGGATCGTCATATCGATCATAGGCGGCGTATGGGAGCTCATAACGTTCTTTGTTGTGCCCATTCTCGTCACCGAAAACGTCGGGCCGTTTACGGCGATCAAACGCTCCAAAGACCTGCTCGGCAAGACCTGGGGAAGACAGTTCACCGCGTCCTTCGGCTTCATGCTCGTATACATCGCCGCCGCTATCATCGGGGTCATCCCGGCCTTCATCGCCTACCAGATAACACCGATAGCGGGCATTGCGGTTGGCTTCGTCACCGTGGGGTTCGCAATCGGGGCGGTGATGGCGCTGGAGGGCATCTTCAAGGCCGCGCTGTACGAGTACGCCAGGGGCGAGGTGCCGCTGGGCTTCGAAAAGAAGGTTCTCGCCCAGGCCTACCGGCCCGACATCAGGGAGTACCAGGCCTAGGTCTCGGCTTCCGGCTCAAGTCGGAACCCACTTAGGGCCCGTCGCCCCGAGCCCCTTTCGCTGCGCCAACGGGCGCACTACCGTTCACGGGGGCCAGGCATGCTGTGCCCGCCGAATTCACCCGTTCACCGAAAGAGATCGCTTTGCACCACACTCGCCTCCCTGTTCGCGCGTTGGCGCGCGGAAAGGCTTCCGGCCTCTAATTGCCCTGGCCATTAATGGCCATCGGCTTCGCCGGGTCGATTGGCATAACCAACATCGTAGAAAAGGTCCTGCTGTCCCGGTACCTACCGGACCACTCCACCCTCATCGCCTGGTTCGCCATCGCGCAGATAGCGTTCATCATCCCGTTCGCCATCTTCTTCCCCATCGAGTCGGGCACGCCCCTTCTCAACGTGTTCGCAGTAGTAGTCAGCGGCGCCCTGTTTGGCTTGGGCTTCTCCATCGTCATTTACGTCGTGCGCACCGCCGAGGCATCGCGGTCCTACCCTATCTTCAACACCTCGCCCATCTTCGTCGCGCTCATATCGGTGGTGGTTTTGGGCCAGCACTTGGAGGCCGTCAAGTGGGGGGCGTTAGTGCTGACGTTGCTCGGTGCCATCCTCATCTCCATCGACTTCGGCGCCGGGGGCCGCTTTAGGTTAGACAGGTCGTTTTTCCCGCTGCTGTTGGCGGCGTTGCTGGTCGGCACGAACTTCCTTGCCTCCGACTGGGGGCTAAACGAAGTCAACTCCTACCAGGGCCTGTGGCTGCAGCGGTCCGGGGCATTCCTGACGCTGGCCATGTGGGTCCGGCCCGCGACACTGCGAAACCTGCGCCAGTCGCTGCGCAACCCGGCGGCGATGGGGTTGATCCTGGCGACCGAGTTCGCCCTCATGGCCGTGGCTCAACTGGCGTTATTGGGGGCGTTGGAAAAGGGTCCCGTCTCGCTGGTGTCTGCCATCGCGGCCACGCCCCCGGTGTGGATCTTCGTCCTCGGCTCGCTAGCCAGCACAAGATTCCTGCCCATCCTCAGCGAGACCATTGACCGACGCACGTTGTCCGTCAAGGCGGCGGCCATAGCCATGACCGTCGTCGGCACCATCGGTGTCGTCCTGTAGCGGAGGTTAGTCGGCGCTGGGGCCCGGTTCAGTACCGTCGGCGCTTCGACCCGGACATCGGGCAGCCATTCCAGCCACTTCGGCAGGTACCAGTTGGTCTCACCGAGCAGCTTCATAGAGGCGGGCACGAGAATAATGCGAACGATAGTCGCGTCGATCAGCACGGCGAGCCCAAGCCCGAAGCCCATCTGCTGCAGGCCCACCAGGTCACCGGCGGCGAAGCCCCAGAAGACGGCGACCATGATCAGCGCCGCGCCCGTGATCAACCGACCCGTAGACCGGATGCCGAACGCCACCGACCCCGTGTTATCGCCCGTCGCGTCGAAGCGCTCGCGAATGCGGCTGAGCAAAAACACGTGATAGTCCATCGAAAGGCAGAACAGGATAGTGAACAAAAACAGGGGTATCCAGGCTTCGATAACGTCGAACTGGACGAAGATACCCAGGTCCTCCCCCCACCCCTCCTGGAACGCCAGCACCATGATGCCGTACGTCGCCGCCACCGAGAGCAAGTTCAGAATTATCGCCTTGATCGGCACCACAATCGAGCGGAACACCACCATCAGTAGCAGGAAGCTAATACCCAGCACGAACGGGAAAACGATCCAGGCCGAGTTCGCGGCCATGGAGAAAAAGTCCATGTTGAACGCCGTCTCGCCCGTGACCGCCACCTCGGCGCTATCGCCGAACGACTCCGGCACGTACTTATCGCGAAGGTTCCTCACCCCGCTTTGCGCCAGGGCTTCCGCGGCGTCCCCGGCCAGCGGTATCTCCAGCAGCGCCAGCGTGGCATCGTCATTAATCTCAAGCCCCCCGGGCTCACCGTAGACACCGCTCCCGTCGGCGGCCACTGCGGCGAGCAGAGCCGTCAGGCCGTTCTGTACCGCGACCGAGCGGATGTCGCCCTTAATGGCGATGCGTGCGGGGTTCGCCTCACCGGCGGTGAACTCCTCATCGAGAATGTCGAACGCCTGCTTTGAGCGCACCTCCTCCGGCAACGTGCTGATACCGGCAAAGCCCGTGTCGAGGTTCAGTAGTGGCACGGCGGCCGCGATCAGCAGGCCGCCGCCGAGCAACAGGCTAACGGCCGGGTAGCGCATCACCCAGTGAGAAATATTGTCCAGAGGCCGCCCTCGGCGTCCGAGTCGCTGGCCTTTACCCGGAACAGCGGGACGCTGAGGAGATCGAGCTTGCTGCCCAGCAGACTGAGCACCGCCGGGAGCAGCGTCAGGGCCGAGAGCACCGATGTGACCACCACGATAATCGCGCCGATGCCGATGCCGATGAAAATGTTGAACGGGATCAGCAGCATCCCCACCAGGCCCAGTACCACGGCCATACCGCTAAAGAGCACCGCGCGGGAGGCCGTCGAACCGGCCTTCTCAATCGCGTCCACCGTGCTCAGCCCCTTGTGCAGTTCCTCGCGGTACCGTGCCACGATGAACAGCGCGTAGTCGATGCCCACCGCCAGGCCAATAATGAACACAATATTCGTCACGAAGAACGACAGCGGCAGCGCCTGGCCGATCACCGCCGTTATGCCGAGCGTGACGATAATCGCGATAATGGCGGCGATCAGGGGCACGAACGCCGCGACCACCGCGCCAAACACCAGCACCAGGATTAACAGCGCCACCGGGATACCGAAAATCTCACCCTGTTCCAGGTCCTCCTGGCCCAGAACCTCGAAATCGTTACTGACCGTCGCCTGCCCGGTAATGAGCACCTCGAACTCGGACCCGGCGTCTGTCTCATCAATGAGGTTGATAATGCCATTGACGTTGGCTGTGGAGTCGTCGAAATCGCCCGCCATAACCAGCGGCATAATCGTCGTTTGGCGGTCTTCCGAGACAAAACCGGGGAAGCCGCTGCGGTAGAAATTATCGAACGTGCCATCCCGAATCACCGGCGTGCCGTCGTCAGTGCGCAGGGCGTTCACATCTTCGTAAAGGCCTTCGACGAACGTCTTGAACCCGGCGTCATCCACCGTGAGATCGGCCGAGCGCACCACGATCACCTCAATCGTAGAGACCGGCTCCCCCTGGAGCTCCTCAATCAGTTCAATACCGCGCTGCGACTCCGGTGTATTGGTGAACACGAACTCCGTCGTCTGTGCGTCACCGAGCAAAGAAAACACGAGCAAAAAGCCGATGACGAGCACGACAATCCATGCCACCACCACCCGCCACGGGTGCTCGGCGGAAATGCGCGAAAGTTTGGCAGTAGACAATGTGGAAGGCCTTTCCTGCTAATTCGGCCCCCGGCCCACTAAGTGCGGGGTAGGAGCGCCGGGTCACGGCCTGTTCGGCCAGACGACCGACGAATATTAGCCGAGGTCAGCGGGAGCCGTAAAGCCAAAGGCGGCACACCGTACTACCCATTCCAGCCCCTTACTGTCCTACTCCGCAGGCTCCCCGATCTCAAAAAACGCGTCCGGGTTCTCCCCGAAGCTCTCGGCCGGCGCGCGATCGGCGATCAGGTCGTTTAACCACAGCGCCAGTTGCGGCCCGGGAATCTCCCCCACCCAGCGCCTCACAATCAGCCCGTCGCGGTCAACAAAAAACGTCACCGGCAGGCCAATCACCCCAAAATCCACCGTAATCTCCCCGTCTGGGTCCAGCCCATTCGGGTACGTCACCCCGAACGCCTGAACGAACGCCCGCGCGTCGGCCTCTGCATCGTCCGTGTCGATGCCGACGAACAGTACGTCCGTGCCCTGGGCCGCCTGCCAGGCCGCCTCCAGCGTCCCGACCTCGCGGCGACACGGCACACACCACGACGCCCAGAAATTAATCACCATAGGCCGACCGATGTTCTCGAAAATATCGAGCGGCGCACCGTCAAACGTCGCCAGCGTGAACTGTGGCACCGGCTTATCGATCCGGGTAATCCCGCTGCGGCCCGTCACCGGCTCGCGGTTGGCCAGTCCCCAACCGAGTATCGCCATCAACGCCGCCAGCACCACGATAATAGCGGTGCCAATCAGCGCCCTGCGCCGGGTGCGGCGCCACCTCACCGCCGCGTCTTCCCCGTTCGTCATTGGCATCGTTAAACTCTAGTCCAGCCGCCGTGCCCGGCGCAAACCCGACCCGAACCTTGCCCAATCCCGAACTGGACGCGAGCGTAAACCCCACCGTGTACATGCGTAAAATGGACAGCGTGATCACCCGTCCGCCCGCCGCTCCT
This sequence comes from Dehalococcoidia bacterium, assembly GCA_965250195.1. Classification (GTDB taxonomy): domain Bacteria; phylum Chloroflexota; class Dehalococcoidia; order Lucifugimonadales; family UBA2962; genus CAUZIR01. The sequence goes on along the minus strand of OZ252295.1, from coordinate 1,911,731 downwards.
CTCCTATTAATCGTCGCACTCGCCGGGCTTATCGCGGCCGTAGCCTGCGGAACCGCAAGCCAGGGCGGCCAGCCGACCCTGGCAGAGCCCACCGCCGACGCCTCCGTCCCCGAGGTCCTCGCCGACCTCATCGGCGACGACTCCCTTGCCCCGGCTGTTGAGCCGTCTACCGAGCCTGGCATCGAGACCCGGCAGGTCGGGCGAAACGTCGGCGACCTCGTTCTCTCGTTCACCATCTCCGGCGAAGACGGGGCCGAACAGAGTTCTGCGGAACTGGTTCAGGCTGGCAAGCCCGTGTTCATGTTCTTCTTCGCCACCTGGTGCCCGGTGTGCCGCCGGGAACTATCCCAGTTGAAAGATATATACCCAGAGTTCGCATCCGAGTTGGACTTCATCGCCATCGGTCAGGACCCTACCGAGCCTCTAAGCGACCTGGTCGAATTGAGAGACAACCAAGGCCACCCCTGGCACGTGGCCCTGCCTGGTCGGCGTATGCTTGCCGACCTTCGAATCACCAGCCAGTCCTACAAAATCGCCTTCGACTCAGACGGCGTCATTGTCTACCGGGCTGGCTATGGTGGCGGTGACATTGAGACCTGGAAGGCCGTCATGGCCGAGCTGGCGTCTCGCTGACGGGGCCACGTTTCGGGCCGGTCCCACCCGTGCAAAATGCGTACATTTTGGGGGCGGGTCGCATCGCACACGACTTCATCAACATGGTCACCTCCGTCAAGCTCCATGTCGCCCGGGCGGTGGAGCCCGACCAGATCAAGACAGGCTAAATCGAATCGACTGTCAGTTCGACAAAGGGATGGATCGCTGACGGCCCTAAAGCGAGTGCGGCACTGAGTCTGTTAGGCCAGTCTATTGACTGCTAAATGGCCTGATTCCATCCACTAGCAAAGTCCCGTTTTAGCTTGTTACTCCGTTGAGTGATACCGAGCGCTAGCAAGATGTTGGCAACCACGATCGTACTGGACGAGTAGTTTGACTCAACCTGACCTCACCCACGTGCATCTACGGCTAGAATGACCGGGGGGGATAAGATCTGGGACAGGTCTAACCTTCTCAACTGATGGTCACGCGAGTAACACTTCTAGGCGCTCTCATCGTTCTGTTTGTCGCCCTGGCGTGCACTCAGCCGACTCCCACTCCGTCAGTGGACGTGGAAGCCACAGTGGCGGCGCAGGTAGCCCAAACCGTCGAGGCCGGTGAGACTCAACAGGGCGAACTGACGCTGGAACAACTTCAAGCGTTGCTCTCCCAATTGACCCCGGAAGCGGACCCAAGCGGGACCGCCGAGACCTCAGAGCCGACTCAAACCCCCGTTTCGACCCGGACCCCGACAGCCACACCGACCAAGAGGCCTATATCAACCTCCACTCCTGTTCCTACGGCTGCACCTACGGCCACAGTGCAGATAGCAATCGCTCCAATCGTTTCACCAACGCCGGACCGCGCTTCCATCGTTGAGCGGGCCGCGAGGGCCGTAGTCTTCATCGAAACCCCGCTCGGCACTGGCTCAGGGTTCGTTTTCGACGACGATGGGCACATCTTGACCAACGCTCACGTGGTCGGGGATTTCCAAACTGTGACTGTCAGGTACAACGATCAGTTCAATTTCCAAGGCACCGTCGTTAACGCTGACGCTGTATCTGACCTGGCCGTCATCAAAGTCGATACTCGGATTCAGTTGGAAAAGATGTCGTTGGGAGACTCGGGCGAGGTGAGACCGGGCGAGACCGTCAACGTGATTGGATTTCCCTTTGGCACCCTATTGGGTTCCTCAGTTTCCATTGCTGAGGGTGTTTTGTCCGCGCGGCGGGAATTCGACGGAATCGAGTACTTACAGACGGATGCCGTGATCAACCCCGGGAACAGCGGAGGGCCGCTGGTGAACATACGTGGTGAGGTCATAGGGGTGAATACCTCAAGATTGGAGGATGTCGCGGGTAGAGCGGCTCAAGGGATTGGACTGGCAATCACGAGCAACTACGTACAAGTCGTTTTGCCGTTCTTAATGGAAGAGTTGGCGGCTAGGCCCACGGCGACTCGAACTCCCATAGCAACGGTGACTCCCACCCCAAACCCGGCAGTCGAAGGCGAGTGGGTCGTCTACCGAAACACCCTCCATGGCTATTCGGTGGGGGTACCGCCGGAGTGGGATTTTGATGCTACTGACCCTTCCTTCGTCGTGGTCACGCGTGAATCTCAAGACAGTTTCTATTTCATCGCCGTCTTTCCGTCCGGGACAGCTGGCTTGGACGACCTTGCCGGTATGGCCGTGCAAGCCCAGAAAGATGCAGTCGACTACAGGTACGTCCATACGGAAACTTCCGAATTTTGGTTGCCAGATGGTACCGAGGCTCGCCTGGTTGACGGTCGATCAGTCGAGAACGGCAACATCTGCGCCGCCGACATAACCATATTGATTACAGCAGACGAAGACCAAACGTTCGAGCTCATCTCAGTTGTCTGTGATTCTGAACCGGTGTCGGTGTGGCTTGAAGTCGAGGAGGTTATCTTCGGCTTCAACCTGGATGTGGACGTGGTTTACCCAACTCCCATCCCTGCTCCTACGGCCACAGCAACCCCGATGCCATTACCGACGCCCTCGCCGACACAGGTCGCCCTCTATCAGTTGGAGCTTGATCTAGACCCACCTGAAAGTGGACTCATTTTTGTGACTCCGTGGGATCCGGAGTTGAGATATGTAGGTGGGACACTCGTCCAATTGACCGCATCTTGCGATATTGGAAACCCAACATGGTTTGGTAGCGAACCCGAATATGGGGAATTCACGGATGAGACCATTTTTGTGTTCATGGACCGCGACAAATTCGTGTTGCTCGAATGCAAATGAAAAGCTGAGCAGTGACCGGCCTGATTCTGAAACCATCCGTTGTCGCAACTGGCGGATCAGTCAAGCGGAAGGGATAGGACTCGAATCCACGGCTTTCGGGTTATGAGTGCGGCACTGAATCTGTTAGACCAGTCTATTGACTGCTAAACGGTCTCACCCCGTCCGTTGACCAAGGCTAAATTTAGCTTGCCTGTACGCCCAGTGTTGGCGGGCGTTAGCAAGTCCGTTAGCAAGATGTTCGCAAACCAGAGCGAGGCAAGACCCACAGTAAGTCCCGCCTCGCTCACGTTTTACCCGTTAACCACGCCGACAGATCAACTGTCGTGTGCTTGGTTGTTGCCGCCTGCCAAAACCTTCTCGTCGTAGATGACTTCGCCATCCGCGTTCAGAATTTGAAGACGGACGGAGTCGCTGCCTCCCGGTTCTCCTGCGTCTGTGAACTCGGCGAAGATGGTTGCTCCTGAGTCTCCGTTCCACCTTCCCTGACCGACCAAGCTGATGGTGTCAAAGCCGGCAGATGGCTGGCCTGCCTCAATAAACGGATCGTCTAAGCAAGCCACGGATGTCAGACTTTCGAGGTGGAATTTGCCTCCGAATCGATGGTCGTTGAATTGGAGGCTGCCCTGACTGCCGTCACACTGAACTGAGAAGCCCCAGCTGTAATGGTGAGCCGTCCTTCCTTTTCCTATGCGAGCGTGACCGCCGCCAGTCATAAAGCCTGCTACCGCCGCTCCCTCATCAATCTGACCATCGCAGTTGTCATCGATGCCGTTGACCACCTCAGTGGCGCCCGGGTTTACCGCTGCGTTGGAGTCGTCACAGTCGGTGTTGTCTGAGACGAAGCCTGTCGGTTGGCCTATTGAAACCAGCGCGAAGTCAGGATCACCGAACAGGTCAGAGTCAAAGTCGAGGAAATACGTCTCCGCTCCCTCATCGACCTGACCGTCGCAATTGTCATCGATGCCGTTTACCACCTCGGTGGCACCCGGGTTTACCGCTGCGTTGGAGTCGTCACAGTCGGTGTTGTCGGAAACGAAACCTATCGGCTGGCCTATTGAGACCAGTGCGAAGTCAGGGTCTCCGAACAGATCGCCGTCAGTGTCCGGGTAGAAAGTCTCTGCGCCCTCGTCGACCTGGCCGTCGCAGTTGTCGTCGATTCCATTTACCACCTCAGTGGCGCCCGGGTTGACGTTGGCATTGGTGTCGTCACAGTCGGTGTTGTTGAGGACGAAACCTATCGGCTGGCCTATTGAGACCAGTGCGAAGTCAGGGTCTCCGAACAGATCGCCGTCAGTGTCCGGGTAAAAAGTCTCTGCGCCCTCGTCGACCTGGCCGTCGCAGTTGTCGTCGATTCCATTTACCACCTCAGTGGCGTCCGGGTTTACCGCTGCGTTGGTGTCGTCACAGTCGCCGTCGACCGGCGCGAAACCGTCCGAATCCGCGTCAGGTGCCGCGACCCGCAAGTTCCAGACGAATGTTCCGTTGAAGTCTGTCCAGGTAAACACGTTGAGTCCCGGTGCGAAATCGTCCGGGCAGAAATTGCCGGTCGCTGCTCCGGGTAGCGCCTCTGGACCACAATTGAAGACCCATGGATCAAGCTGCCCATCTAAGAAGATCGGGGGGAGAGTGTCGAGGGTACGCACGTCTGATGGATCACCCACCTTGGTGAAGGTGAAGACGGGTTGAACTGGAATAAATGAATCGAAGGTGTCCCCGTCCGTTTCATCCTGATCAACGATTAGGAAGCCCATGCTCGGGAACTGCCCGAGGCTAACTTCCACAATCCATTGAGTCGGCAAGCCGTCCACGTCAACCGAAATTGGTTCGGTGCCGACCAGGCTCAACTCCACAATCTCGATTTCTACGAATGCCGGTCCGGACGGTTCGCCGAAATTGCCGGAGCCCCGTTCCACGATGGTGTCAGTGGTTCCCTGGGTGGGCGGATCAAGGTCCAATCCTCGAAGTTGAATTTCGCCTTCGAACAATTGGGAACCGGCTCCGAAGAACCCGGCTGGGATGGGGAAGAAATCAAACGAAAAGAACGTCCCATCCACGGTGTCAAGCAAATTGTCACCAGGTACAAGGTCGCCCAGGGGCGTGGCGTCACATGCATCACCAAACCCGTCGAAGTCCGAGTCGGCCTGAGCGGCGTTCGGAGTGTTCAAGCAGTTGTCGAACGCGTCTCGTACTCCATCTCCGTCGGCGTCGGGACACCCGTTTGCAGTCCCAGGCACCAAACGACACTGATCCACGCCGTCAAGCAAGCCGTCGTCGTCAGAGTCGGTATCAAGGTAGTTGGGGGTGCCGTCCGAATCGGTGTCGACCGTCGTTTCGGTGGCATCCGAGATGCCGTCCCCGTCCGAGTCCGTGTCGAGGAAGTTCGGTGTGCCGTCGGAGTCGGTGTCGGACGTGCCCTCAGTTGCATCAGAGATTCCGTCGCCATCCGAGTCCAAGTCCAGGTAGTTCGCCGTGCCATCAGAGTCGGTGTCGGCATCCGTCTCCGTGGCATCCGAGATGCCGTCGGCATCCGAGTCGGTGTCCAGGTAGTTCGGCGTGCCATCGGAGTCGGCGTCGGACGTGCCCTCAGTTGCATCGGAAATGCCGTCTCCATCCGAGTCGGTGTCCAGGTAGTTCGGCGTGCCATCGGAGTCGGTGTCGGACGTGCCCTAAGTGGCGTCGGAGATGCCGTCCCCATCCGAGTCCGTGTCGAGGAAGTTCGGCGTGCCATCAGAGTCGGTGTCGGACGCGCCCTCAGTGGCGTCGGAGATGCCGTCCCCGTCCGAGTCCAGGTAGAGATAATTCGGCGCGCCATCAGAGTCCGTGTCGGACGTGCCCTCAGTGGCGTCGGAGATGCCGTCCCCGTCTGAGTCCGTGTCGAGGAAGTTCGGTGTGCCGTCGGAGTCATTGTCCGTCGCAGTCTCTGTGGCGTCAGGAATCCCATCTCCGTCAGCATCACCGACTTCATAGGCCCCTATATCGGATGCCACCGACCCATTGAGGTCGCCGTCTTCCGGCCTCGACTGTCCGCGCTGGTCGGTGGATTCGGCCAACGAGTCCGTACCGGCGTCCAAGGCGGGGCTAACCACCGGTGCCACCAACAACCTGTGGGTCTCGGTAAGGCCTCCGTTATTGGCGAGCGCTGCGATACGTGGGTTTATTGGGGACCCGGCGCTGCCCGTCAGGTCGCTCCCGTCGGCTGCGGAGTCGTAGTTACAGACGGACTCATCCACCGAAATCAACGTGCTGCCGACCGATTTTAGGACGGCACTGCTGGTCCAACAGTCTTGACCCGCCCCGACAGCCGTATTGCTGGCCAGTAGGAAATTGGAAGATTCGATGTCCATTGATTGGGCGAGCACACCGCCCCCTCGACCAACAGTTGCCTCGTTCAATGCGATGGTCGAACTGTCGATAAGGAATGTGCCGAAGCCGTTCAGAAATATTCCACCGCCCTCGCCTGCGCTATTCCCACTTATGGTGCTGTTGATGATGCGTTTGTTTGATAGCGAAACGGTGTTGAATTGGAGGCCGCCGCCTTCACCAGTAGCGACGTTGTTGCTAAATGTCGAAGACGAAATCGTCATCGGGCGCGAGCCGCCGTTGACCCGAATTGCCCCACCCTGGCTGGACGCAGTATTCCCGTCGAATGTAGAGTTCGAGATAATCACTTCAACATTGCCATTGAAGGAAACGGCGCCTCCAACGTCCGCCTCGCTATCGGTAATGACCACCTCATCCAGGATGAACTCGTCTACCCCTTGGACCTCAATGGCACCGCCATCGCCCGCAGGCTCAGAACCATTCGTCAGGCGTAGGCCTACCAGACTCACCGAGGACATCAGGCTGCCAGCCGCCTGTGTCAAAAAGATCCGACTCGAATTCCCGGCGTCGATTGTGATCTGACCGGAGCCATCAATTACGAGATCCTTGGTGATTAGTAGTTGGCCATTCGTCAGGCTGATCGTTCCCGACACGCCGAACTCGATCGTGTCGCCGCTCGACGAATCTTCCAGGGCTTCTCGGAGGGAGCAATCCGAATCACATACGTGGTCGTCTGTATCGGCGAGTTTGGTAACGGTGAGCACCGAGGCAGCAAAGACCGAACTCATCAGCGGAGCGACCACGGCGAACGCGATCGCCAAAGCGACTACCGGCACTATTCCGCGCATGATTACTCTCATAAGTCCCTTTTTATGATTCTCCGCTGCCGCGACGTCATCACTCCGTAGCCGGAGCGTTGTCATTTACCGGTGCAGTATAGATCCAAGGGGGCCGTTGGCGGGGCTAGACACCGAAAATTCGGTAACAAAGCTGTGACGGAGCTCGGTTATTCCCGTTATGACTGGCGTGGTTCGCCTTCGGTTCAAGCAAGCCGCAAGCAGACACCGCACAAAGGGGGATCGTCAGGCACCGGATCACTCCGGGGCCGGTCTATAGTGGGATTACCTGTCGCTTGGGCAAGACTTTAACCGGCGACCTGTGGTTTATGAGCCCCGCGAACATAGAGCCGCTGACCAGTCCGGCGCTCATCGCAGCATGCTTGTTTCGTAGGGCAATATGTCGCAGAGACACTGAGTGCCCGGTCGGGATGACCTGGCGACGCCGCCGCAATTGGGACGAATTCGATGAGCGGGTCGAATAGTGGAGATGGCTCGCGAGGCCCGTATACCCGCGAGCAGATGGGGTAGCCGTCAGGCCTTAATTGCGACGTAGACGGTGTTGGAGTCCTCCCCGTCGTCGCCCGAGTCAGCGGGCTGGAGTGGGTTGGGGAACGTGACGACGTGGGTCTGCTGGTCGTCGAACACCTCGCCGAGCGCCATCTCGAACTCCTCGTCAGGCGGGTCGTCCGACCATAGCGCGAATACGCCCCCCGGCGCCAGATGCGACGCCAGTTTGCTGAGCCCATCGGACTGGTAGAACGGTGCGTGGCTCGGGTGCAGTACAGCCCTTGGCGAGTGGTCGACATCGAGCAACACTGCGTGGAATTTGCGGCCACGGGCGTCTGGGTCGAAACCCTTTCGGTGCGAGGCCGCCATGGCGAAGAAGTCACCGTGGATTAGGCGGCAGCGGGGATCCGCCGTGAGTTTCTTGCCCAGTGGCAGCAACCTCTCTTCGTGCCACTCGATGACCTCTGGCAAGGCGTCGATGACCAGCAAGTGGCGTAAATTCGTGTGCTCCAAGGCCGTCACGGCGGTATACCCGAGCCCAAGCCCTCCGACGACGACGTCCAACTCCGTGTGCGAAGAAGCGGCGAGACCGAGATTCGACAGGGCGATCTCAGCCACAGTGAAGAGGCTGGACATGAGAAAGTCCTCGTCCAGTTTTATCTCGTAAATGATGGCTCCGGTAGTGGATTCCTTACGCCGCCGCAGGCTGAGCAGCCCCATCGGCGTCGCCCGGTAATCGAGCTCCTCGAAGTCAGCGGACACTAAGGCCGCCTTAGCCTTGCGGGGGCCAGATGCCGTCGCAGGGGCCTCGGGTTGCTGGCGCCCGTGCTCGTGTTTCCATGCATAGTGCTGGCGTCGGCGCAGTTTCTCCAAGTTTGCAGGGCCACCCAGATGCCCGGCGCCGAGGCGGTGTTGCGCACCGAGGTGGTCGAACATTTCTGACGCGTGCCCGGACCTCCTGGCAAAGCTTCTAATCCTTAGGGCACCCCGGTGAATCACGTGGCGCTCTATTTTTTTGCCGGGGACTTGTTCAGCCCTAGACCCGCCTAATTGGCAGCGATCTGTGACTGGGAATACGACAGCACGGCGCTCAACTCTTTGTCGGTCATGTTACCGAAGATGTCCCACGGCATGAACTCGGGGTCGAGCGCGTTGCCGCCGGGTGTAATGCCCGTCCGCAGCGTCGTCATGAATTCAGCCAGCGACCAGGTTCCGACGGTGCCGGAGCCGGTGATGTTGGGCGCGCGAAGGTCCGAGTCCGGCGGTGTGCCACCGCCCAGGTCGTTTCCATGGCAAAGTCGGCAGCCAGCAAACGAGACGACGTAGCGACCGTACTCTACGGTTTCCCCCGGCTCTGGCGCTGGGACGCGAGAGGCCCCGCGATCTATCAGCTGGGCGGGTATCAACTCGCCGAACATCCCGACGGTGATGAGAATGCGCCCGAGCACGCCCGCCGAACGCTCGGGAACGACATTGTCCACCGGCGGCAACCTTTTTAGGTAAGCAATCATCGCCACGAGGTCGTCGCCGCCGATGTGGTTCCAGTACTCCGAGGGCATGATCCAAAGGCCGTTGCCCTCCTCGTCCACACCGTGCCGGATGGCGCGGACCCAGTCGGCGTCGGTATATCGCCCGCCTATGCCGCCCTCCCCGCTGGTGAGGTTGCTGGCGTATAGCGTGGCCATGCCGGGCACGTCGAATAGCTCGTCACCGGAGTAGTCTTCGGCATGGCACTCAGAGCAAGGAGTGATGGCCTCCAACACGTGCTTGCCCCGCGCCACCGAAGCCGCGTCGGTGGGCACGACGACGCCCTCCAGCTGGATGTCGTAGGTGCGGGAGGTTCGCGGGCCGCCGAGCAGAAACAGGCTCAAAGCCGCCAACAGCACAGCGGTTATGAATCCGCCGAACCCGATACCAAACCACTCGAGCACTTTTTTCATTGAAACGCTCCCGGCGTCGCCGGTTGGCCCTGAAACGATTTGGGGAAGCTACACGTCCAACAGGTCGAGGTACATGAACTTGGGCTCGCCGGTGAGCATTCCCATCATGGCATCGATGAAGCCGGTTTCGGTGCGGAACTTCATGTAGGCCTCGTGATGCCCACGCGACTCCCACTCCTCAATGAGGACGATGGTGTTGGAGTCGTCCTGGTCGCTCAACCCGGTGATATCGATGCAGCCGTCATACGCCCTTGTATCGGGCAGAGCGCCCTTCATCGCGTTCACCATATCGTCCCGGTTCTCGGGTTTGACCGGTAGTTCAAGAATTACAGTTACGGCCATTTCACTTCCTTTGCGTTTTGATAGCAAAAAAAAATTTGGGCCCCCAATGTAATGCCTCGGAGCCATTTCGGGGTAGTGGTCCCGACTCCCGGCACCGGGCTCAGGGCATCGAGCACACGGCTCCGGTAACGGCAGTGACGTCCTATTGTTGGGTAGGACTGAGCAGGACGGCGGTCATTACGCAGGGCTCTGGGTAGCGGTTGAACCAGGCGTGACGCGTGCGTCTTTGCACCACACAGTCACCGGGACCGAGCGTGTGTACCCCGTCGTCCAATTCGAGGTCGATGCGGCCGGACAGGACGGTGATGAAGTCGATGGTGTCGGTGACGTGCCACGGCGTGTCCCCTTCGAATGAGTCTCCCTGGTCGATGCGGTGGGCCGCCTCCGGGTCGACGGTCCCGGCACCTGTATCGGGCTGGATGGTGATGACCCGCCAGGAGATGTTGCCGGGGGGCGGGATGACGGCCACTGTTTCCACGTCGGCGGGGTCGGCGTCCGAGACGACGTCGGGGGCCGCGGCGTCGGCGATCCATAGCTCGTCCCACAGGAAGGGCCCCAGGTCGTGGCTGAAGGGCGAGGGGCCGTCGAAGAGGGCTCCCGATTTGCCGTGAGCGTCGTTGCCGGTCACCAGTCTGCGAGTGGGCATGGTGGTTTCCCTCCTTGTTTCCGTTTGCGGTGTAGTTAACTGGCTGCGCGCACGAACGTGATGCCCTCGGCCAGGAGCGACTCCCAGAGCGGCCTGTCGGGTTCGGGCACAGAGACCCATTCCCGAAAGATGCGCCCGGCAGGGCCGAAGGGCCGACCAACCCCAGACTCGATGAGGCGGTCCACCCGGTCTCGGGGCAGCTTGACTACCAGGCCGGAGCCCTTGTAGTTGACGAGGGCGAGGAACTCCTTGCCGACTCTGAGGCAGCGCCCGTTCATGATGGTGCCTTCCAGCACCTGAGGGTCTTTTTGCTTCAGGGCCTCGGCGATTTCCCAAAACAGCTCTGGTGCTTGCAACTTCACTCCTATGTGGTCGGGGCCGGGCGAGCAAGGCCCAGGCGCACGGGGAATTAGACTAGGCGCTGACGGCCAGCTCCAGTGCGCCCAGGGCCTTCTTTAGCGGCCCGGACATTAAAGGCCCCTTCAGCGGTGTGGCCAGCGCCGCCACGATTTTCATCCACAAGACAGTGGGCTCGAAGCCCATGGTGACCGAGACGCGGGTGCCGCCGTCAACGGCCTCTACGGTGAAGGCCTCGCGGAAGTCGTAGCTGGCCTGCGACTGGGCGAAAGCGATGACGCGCCCGGCTTCATATTGGGTGATCTCGGAGCGGACGGCCCGGCCTTTCCAACGGAACTCAAGGACTGTCCCGACCGTGATGGCACCCTCTGCGACGGGCACGTCGGTGACCCCGTCAAGCCAGGAGGGCCATTTGGCGGGGTCGCCGACGAGCGCCCAGACGTCGTCGATGGGCTTGTTGATTACGGTGGCGGCTGAGACTTCCATGGTGTTGCCTCCTTGATGGGACGATGCGGCCTGGCGGTCGGGCCGCGCCGGCTCGACGGGGGCGATGGTATCAAGAGGCCGCATCGGCGAACAGCGAGACGCTCGCAAGGGAGCAACGATCGATTACGAAGCGATGAGCGCTTGCGCGAAGAGCCCTAGAGCGAGCCGGGCGAGCGGAGCATCGAGGCGTTCCAGAAACCGCCCCCGGGCATGTCCAGGCGCTCTTTCACCTTGAACCCGAAGTGCTGGTACAGCGAGATGTGCACGTCGTTGTTGGCGTCGAGGTAGACCGGCACTCCCTCGGCGTCGGCGCGCTCTAGCATGGGCCGGATGAGCCTGGAGGCGAAGCCCTGGCCCTGCCGGTCCGGGATGACGGCGATGGGGCCGAGGTGCCAGTGCGGCATGGGCACGTTGCGCTTTTGCATCGCTTCCTGAAACCGGTATTCTGCCACGACACTGGACCCCCCGTTTAGCAGGAAGATGGACAGGTCGGCCGGGGCCGATGCGATGACCTGGAGAGCGCTCGGGTAGACGAGGCCGGGCCGCAGCCAGGCGGCAACGCCTTCGAAGGCGGGGGAGGTCGCGTAGACCTCGCCGTGGCGGATTTTGAGGCGGAGCAGGACTTCCCACATGTGGGGGATGATCTGCCCGTTACCACCGGGCGGGAAGGCCAACGCCCACGCCCGGGCCGCGGCGCCGACGTGTGACAGGTTAAGGCGCATCGGTTTCGTAGGGTCCATGACGAGTGCAATTTACACTGAATCAAGCTGCGGTTGGAAGTCCCGGCAATCGGAGCTTCCCGCGAGGAGGCACATCGCTCCTAAAGGAGGACGCGTGGGTTAGAATCCTGCGATGCGCAGGAGGATCGTCGGCAGCACGGGTTCCGTCTCGTTCGAGGTGGTCAGTCCGTTCGGAGAGCTGCCCCCAGGGATGTCGTGGGGCGCGCCGAGCGCCTGCTGTGTGGACTCCAGAGACCGAGTGTACGTCCTACGAAGAATGGACCCACCTATTCTCGTTTTTGAGTCCGACGGGTCGTTCGTCGGCTCGTTCGGAAGCGGGGAGTTGATTGAGGGCCACGGCATGTCGATCACGGCGCAGGACGAGGTCTGGGTCACCGACAAGGATGGCCACACGGCGGTCAGCTTCAACACATCCGGCGAGGTACTGCTCCGCCTGGGTTCGCCCGATTCACCCACGTTTCAGGCCCCGTTCGCCCACCCATCCGACGTGGCCATCCACGCCGGTAGCGGCGAGATTTACGTGTCTGACGGATACGGCAATTCGCGCGTCCACAAATTTTCGCCGACTGGCGAACTAATAGGGGGTTGGGGCCAGCCGGGCCAGGGTCCGGGCCAGTTCACTGTGCCCCACGCTATCTGGATTGACCGCCGGGACAGGGTGCTGGTGGCGGACCGGGAGAACCTGCGCATTCAACTGTTCACGCTGGACGGCGAATTGATTGACATCTGGCTCGACCACTACAAGCCGATGGGCTTATACGTCGATGCGTTGGATCGAGTTTATGTCACGGATCAGGTGCCTCGATTAACGGTGATGACGCTGGACGGTGAGGTTATCGCTAGGGGCCTGCACCCGGGACACGGGATCTGGGGAGACTCGATGGGGAACATCTATTCCTGTTGGCCCCAGTCCGCCGACAGACCGGTCGTAAAACTCGCCTCGCTGTAATGCGGCTCAGCCACAACCGGCTGGGCATAGGAGGCTTTACAGTTGAACGGTTGCCCACGGTTTACGTGGGGTGGACAACGGTCCCACAGCCTACGAGAGTGTCTATGGCACGCGCTTGCGTTTAGCGGTTGCTTGGGAAGCATGGCCCCACCTCCCCCCAGTCTCAGAGGAAGGAGGAAAGAGCGGTACTAGGATGCCCATTATCGGGCCGTTTTGATCCCGGTAGTTAAAAACGTAGGTACAACAATTGACAGGCAAGTCAACAAAATGAAACGGCCCGCACCAAGCGAGCCGTCTATAAGCGGACAGATGATTGGAGCGGAAGAGGAGATTCGAACTCCCGACCCTCACCTTGGCAAGGTGATGCTCTACCACTGAGCTACTTCCGCGTTTCCCTCTTCCCCCAGATTAACGCACTGGGAGCGTGCCGAGGGCCAGAATCGAACTGGCGACACCAGCATTTTCAGTGCTGTGCTCTACCAACTGAGCTACCTCGGCTCAACCGTCATGGTAGTGTCGATTATGGTCCGGTGTCAAGGCGGTTTTGGGCGACGACCGCCGGTGGCACGGGCGGGCCGGGAGATGGCTCGGCCCGGTCGAGTCGCGACTATACGAGGGTCAACAATCGCGCCGGCGTGCCGACGAGAAGCTGGTCGATTTGACCGGGCGTCCAACCGCGCCCGCGCAGTCGAGGCGCGATGTTGGTGACGATGTGACCGTAACCCTTGGAGCCGTAGGCCGCAGTCATGCATTTTATGAAGACGTCTTGCGATATGAGGACCTGGTCCGCGTAGCCGAGTCCGGCTACGTGTTCGAGGGCGGCTATGCGCTGGTCGTCGTTGGGCATGTCGAGGATGTCGCCGCTGCCGGAGCCGACTTCCCCGAATAAGGTTTCTTCGTTGCCGTAGGTGTCCCACTGCAGCACACAGCCGGAACTTGCAAGCTCGGCCAAAAGCTCGCGGTCGTGGAAGGTGTCGAGGTGCCCCATGACGACTCTGGTCAGGTCGGCGCCTGCTTTTGCCAGCACTTCGAGTATGGCTGGCGGGGAGCTGTCGTGGAAGCCGGGGTGCAAGGTGATGGCGGCGCCGGTCTCGCGCTGGGCCGTGGCCGCAGCCCGCAGGGACCGCTCTTCGTCGTCTGAGTGGGGCCACATGAGGGCGATTTCCCCGATGATGCCGCTCTTTACGCCGGTGTCTCCGACGCCGACGGTGACGTCGCGGATGATGTGGGCCGTGATCGATTCTTCGTCGCGATCGGCGATGTCGGCGGGGTGGAAGAGCCGCACGTAGTGGCCGGAGCCCATGACGATGTGCAGGCCGGTGGCGCGTGATATGTGGGCGAGGGCGAGCGGGTCGCGGCCGAGGCCGATGTTGGTGGTGTCCACAACGGTTCGACCCCCGGCGAGCATGAATTTGCTCACCTGGTCGATGGCGAAACGCTCGTCGAGGATGACGGTGTTATCGAGGTTCTGGTGCCAGTGGGCGGCTATGTAACCGAGTTTGTCGAACGTTAGGGGGGCGTCGACCCAGGCCCGCACGGAGGCCTCTTCGGGCTCATCGAAGTAGGGGCTGACGTCGAGCAGCAGGTGCTCGTGCATGAGGGTGGTGCCGAGGTCTCCGGGGTCGATGAGGCCGGTGACGGTCTGGGCTCGGCCGGTCTGTTCGGTGTTTGCCAAGGAAAACTCCGTCGCGGCCTTATTACAGCCATCCGCGAATGGCCGGGAGTGTAGCATGGGCGCCGCGGGCTGGCGCACGGAGAACCGCGATGAGGCCGTGAACCGAAGATGCCCTGACGAGCCGGGCGAAGCCCGTGCGGGGCTGCCGATGAGGCGATGAGCCGACGAGCCCAAGAGCGAACCCGGTTCGCGCAGAGCACTTGACGGAGAACGCATGCAAGCATCTGATATTCGCAAAGTGGCCGTGGTTGGCGCCGGGCTGATGGGCCACGGGATTGCGCTGGAACTGGCGGCAAATGGCTACCCGGTCCGGCTGCATGACCTTACGGACGAGGCTCTGGAGGGCGCGGTTGAGAACATCCACGAGGGGCTGGATAGGCTCGTCGAGCTGGGGATTCTCCAGGAGGGGGAGGCGGACGAGGCGCCGGATCGCATTTGGATCGGCACGGACCTGGCCGAGATGGTGTCGGACGCGGACCTCGTCATCGAGGCGGTCGCCGAAGATCCCGAAGTGAAAAAGCAGGTGTTCGCCGATCTTGGAAAATTCGCTCCCGAGCACGCGATCCTGGCCAGCAATACGTCGAGCTTTATGCCGAGCATTTATGCGGCCGAATCCGGCCGCCCAGACAAGGTGGTCGTGACGCACTACGCGAACCCGCCGCACTTTGTGCCGCTGGTGGAGATCGTGCCGGGACCGCAGACGTCTGAGGAGACGGTAATTGTGGCCACGGACTTTATGGAGCGGCTCGGTAAAAAGGTGATCGTGGCCAGGAAAGAGGTGCCGGGGTTCATTCTCAATCGCCTGCAATTGGCGATTTTGCGGGAGGCGCTCTGGCTGATCGATAACGACGTGGCCGACGCGGGCGACATCGACGACGCGCTCAAGTACGGCACCGGGCGCCGATGGGCATTCGCCGGACCGTTCGAGGTGTTCGATGTGGCGGACTGGCGCATTATCGAACGCGCGTACCGGGAGGTTGCGCCGTCTCTGGCGTCGTCAGGTGACGTTCCCAAGACGATGGCGGAACTGCTTGAGCGGGGCCACTACGGGGCGAAGGCGGGCCAGGGGTTCCACGAGGTGACACAGGAGTGGTTGGAGGAAACGCAGGGGCGCATCGCCTACGGGCTGGCGGGGCTGGCGGGCCTGTGGTCGGACTGGGAAGCGAGCGACGCCGAGTAGCACGCCGACCGCCGGCCTAGCCGGTCGGACGTTCGTGCGACAATAGCCGCCGTGAAAAACGAAGATAATTTGCCGATTTTGCCGACCTCTGTGGTCGGCTCGCATGCCTTGCCGTCGTGGCTCTATACGGCCATTGAGCATATCGAGCGGGGCGAGTACGGCCGCACGGATGAGCGCGAGGCCTATGACGACGCGGTGGATCTGGCGATGGCGGACCAGACGCGCGCCGGTATCGACGTGATCTCGGACGGCGAGATGCGCCGATGGATGTTTGTGCAGAATTTCTATTCGCACATCGAGGGGATCGTCGAGGAACCGGCGCTGCGCACGGTCGGGCCGTATGGCTACGACAGCCCCCAGCGCTTCAGGGCGGTGGAGACGGTGACGGTGCCGGGCGGGCTAGGCATCGTGGAGGAGTTCGTCTACGCCAGCTCGCGCACGGATGTACCTCTTAAGGCGACGTGTCCGGGGCCGCTGACGCTCTCGATGCATATCCGGCCGGGGGATGTCTATAAGGACCGGGTCGAACTGGCGTCCGAGTTCGCGCCAATTATCAACGCCGAGCTAAAGAGGCTTGTTACGGCCGGAGCGACGTTCATCCAGCTGGACGAGCCGTCGTTCGCCATCGTTCCGGGGGCGCTCAACGATTGGGTTTCGATGTACAACGCCTGCATGGAGGCGATCGAGGTGAAGACGGCGCTGCATATCTGTTTCGGCAATTTGGCCTCACGACCAAGGGGCAAGCGGGAGTACGCGTGGATGTGGCCCGCGCTCAATGACGTTAAGGCGGACCAGCTTGTGCTGGAATTCGCCAACCGTGAACTGGTCGATGCGGACCTGTGGCGCGAGGTGGGCGAGAGCCGCGAACTGGGCGCGGGGGTGATTGACGTAAAGTCGTTCTACGTCGAGACGCCCGAGGACGTGGCGGAACGCATCCGACGCTTCTTCGAATTTGTGCCGGCCGAGAAGCTCTGGATCAACCCGGACTGCGGGTTTTTCGCCATGCCCCGGTGGATTACCGCACTGAAGCTGAAGAACATGGTCGCCGGTACCCGCATCGTCCGCCAGGAGCTGGCCGGCTAGGGGGATCGCTTGGACCAGTCTATGGCCGGTCGCACTATTGTCGGTCGGCGTACGCTCGCCGATCTGCTCGATCACCGAGCACTGTCCGACGGGCGCAAGACGTTTCTCGTCTTCGAGGACGATGACGGCAAGCGCAGCTCGTGGACGTACGGCAAGTTTTCTGAGACGGTGAATCGGGTCGCCAAAGGGCTGTTGCAGCTTGGGCTGGGCAAGGGCGACCGGGTGAATGTGCACATGACGAACAGGCCGGAGTTGCTGTTTTTCTGGTTCGCTCTCGCCCGCATCGGCGCTGTGATGGTGCCGACGAACCCGCTGTCGCCGCCGGACGAGCTGGCCTATCCGGTCGGCCACTCAGAGGCCGTGCTGACGGCGACGACCCCCGCCCTGCTCGAGAACGTGATGGCGATGCGCCGCCAGTGTCCGACGGTTCGCCAGGTGATTCTGTGTGCGAGTGACCGACCGGAGCCGGGGGTGATGAGCTTCGAGGCGCTGGTGGACGGCCAATCGACTGCTTCGCCGGAAGTGGCGCTGGACCCGCTGGACGATGCCGCGATCCTCTATACGTCGGGGACGACATCGCGGCCCAAAGGCGTGCGGGTGACGCATGCGAACTATGTTTTTCTTGGGGAACAGGTGTCAAAGAATGTCGGGCTGCGGCCGGACGACCGGTGGCTGATTACGTTGCCGCTGTTCCACGGCAATGCGCAGTACTACTCGGTTATGACGGCGCTGACGGTGGGCGCGAGTATCGCGGTGATGGCCCGCTTCTCGGCGTCGCGGCTGATGCGCCAAGCAGCCGAACACCGGGCGACGGTGCACTCGTCGCTGGCGACGCCGCTGCGCATGGTGCTGGCCCAGGCACCCCATCCGACCGACGGCAAGAGCGGGCTGCGACTGGTCATTTTCGCCCAGAGCCTGACGCCGGAACTCTACGAAGAATGGGACCGCCGCTATGGGGTGCCGATGCTACAGATTTTCGGCATGACAGAGACGATGGGGCAACCGCTGGTCAACCCGCTGGACTCCAGGCGAGACCATCTTTCTGTCGGCCTGCCGGCGATGGGCTATGAGTGCCGGGTGGTCGACGATGCGGGCAACGACGTGCCCCAGGGAGAAGCCGGGCAGCTTATCGTGCGGGGGATCCCCGGCGTGACGATTATGAAGGGCTATTTTCGCGACCCGGAGAACACCCGCAAGGCGCTGCGGGACGGCTGGCTGTGGACGGGGGACGTGGTGGTGGTTGGCGAGGACGGGTATTTCCGCTTCCTGGACAGGGCCGGTGACCTTATTCGGCGGTCGGGCGAGAACATATCGGCGGGCGAGGTGGAGGCGGTGATAAAGTCGCACCCGTCAGTTGCCGACGCAGCAGTTGTGGGAGTCCCGGACGCGATGTACGACGAGGCGATCATCGCGTTTGTCATGCTGTCGGACGGCACCGGGGCCACGAGCGACGAGATCATCGAGCACTGCCGGTCCAGGCTGTCGAAGTTCCGCGTGCCGGGCTCGGTGGAGTTCATGGACGAGTTCCCGAGAACGTCGATAGGCAAGGTGCGCAAGGTGGAATTACGAGCGGCGGCGCTGGCCAGACAAGCATAGGGGCGATGGCCGCCCCGTCAAAATGAGAGCGACGATGGCCGCCCCGACCGGGCAAAAACAAGCGTAGGGGCGATAGCCGCCCCGACCAATAAAGAGGAGTTTTTCTAATGGCGCTCGATGACGTTGAGGCGGGCTACTCCGCCAGCGTGGACTACGAGATAACGAAAGAGATGACGGTGAACAGGACGGGCGCCGACGGGGCCGAGGTGCTGTCCACGCCGTGGCTGCTGAACCTGATGGAGCTGACGTGCATTGCGGCGACCGATGGAAAACTGGCGCCGGAGATGGCGTCCGTGGGCTACGCGGTGGACGGTCTGCGGCACCTGGCGCCGACGGCGGTCGGGGCGACGGTGAGTGTGACGGCGAAGCTGACGACGGTGGACGGCAAGAAGTTCACCTACGACATTGAGGCGGTCGAGGACGGCAAGACTATCGGCGTGGCCAATCACCGGCGCGCAGCTATCCGGACGGGGTAGGCATGGCCTTTACGCTGGGAGTACACGCAGGTCCGCAGAATGTTTCTTATGCGGACCTGCTGCGGCTGTGGAAGGTGGCGGATTCGGGCGGCTTTGGCTGGGTCTCGGTCTGGGATCACTTTTACGATGACCCGTCGCCCGAACGGATGGGCACGAATCTAGAGGCCGCCGCTGCTCTCGGCGCATTGGCGGCCGAGACGCGCAACGTGCGGGTGGGCGCGCTGGCGATGTGCGTGGGCTATCGACACCCGGCCGTGCTGGCGAATATGGCGGCCACGGTGGACCACATCTCGAGCGGGCGCTTCGAGCTGGGCCTGGGCGCGGGCTGGCTGGAAGACGAGTACCGCGACTACGGCATCCCCTTCCCCCGCGCAGGGGTTCGACTGGACATGCTGGAGGAGGCGCTGGCTATCGTCACCGGGATGCTGACACAGCCAGAAACTACGTTTGCGGGCGAGCACTTCACCGTCACGGACGCGAAGTGCGAGCCGAAACCGGTTAACGGCCGCCTGCCGATATGGGTGTGCGGCGGAGGGGAGAAGCGCACGCTACGCATGGCCGCGAAATACGGCGACGGGTGGAACGTGCCGTACATTTCGCCGGATGCCTACCGCCATAAGGTCGGCGTGCTGGACGAGTGGTGCGACAGCGAGGACCGGGACCCGGCCGCAATCGAACGGACGATGAACGCGGGGTTCTATATGGGGACTTCGGTCGCGGACGCGGACGGCAAACGCAAGGCGTTCGAAAAATCGTTCGGCGAGCGGGCGGCCGTGCAGGGGCCGGGGATGCTGTTCGGCACGGCTGCGCAGGTGATCGACCGCATCGGGGAGTACGCAGGAGCGGGAGCGCAGGGGATCAACATCGCCCTACGGGCGCCGTTCGACTGGGAGGCGATCGCTGCGTTCCAGGAAGAGGTGATCCCGGCTTTTTGGGAGGCGTAGGGCCAGTCCGGAGGGGGCGCATGGAGAGCGTAGTGGCGAACCTGACATACGTAAAATGCGACGCCTGCGGGCGACTGGTGGACCAATCGCCCCTGATTCCAAAGTTCCTCACGACGTGAAGGGAGCCCCAGAGGAGCAGGAGAAGAAGAAAGGCGGCGGCGCCTTTTGGCCACTCTTGTCGGGCATTGCATCGGTGGTAGCGGGGCTGTTGGGGATCATCACCGCTGACTCCTTCCAATTGTGGTCCTGGCTGCTGATTTTCGTGGGCGCATTGGCGATCATCGAGGGCTTGCGCAAAAGGGCGAAGGGCACAGACGACGATTAGGCGGCCTGATGCTTGTCTCCGTGAGATGAGCGTGCGAAGGAGGAGTTAACCAATGGCGGGCGAGAGTATTCGGGTGGGGGATTTGGAGATTGTTGCCCTTTCGGACGCGGTTTATCATCCGAATCTGGCTACCTATTTCCCGGGGCATGGGCCTGGGGACTGGGTGGATTACCCGGAGTTTGTGGATGAGCATGGCGCCCATAGGGCGCCGGGGAATATTGGCTGTTATCTGATCGTCTCCGGTGACCACAAGCTGCTTATCGACACGGGCGTCGGGCCGGGTCCGGTGAAGCGCTGGCCGGACGTTAAGGGGAATCTGCTGCCGACGTTCCACGAGCAGTGCGGCTTCGGTCCAGAAGACATCGACATGGTTTTTACGACGCACATGCACTTCGATCACGTGGGCTGGCATATAACCCGGCCAGATGGGCCGGGCGGAGCCCCACGGGCCGCGTTTCCAAACGCCAGCTACGTGGTTCCGGCGACGGACTGGGAAGCGCTGCTGGACCCGAGGCTGCCGATGGCGGGACCGCACGCACATGACTATTCGCAGTCGGCGGCCGATGTGTTCCAGCTCTCGCGCTTAATCGCTGACGACCTGATGGCCGTGACGGAGGTGCGGACGGTGCCGGGCGACCACTCGCTGACGGACGCGGTCCGCACAGTGGACACGCCGGGGCATACGCCAGGGCACCAGAGCCTGCTAGTCAGTGCAGGCGATGAACGTGTATTTATAGTCGGCGACGCCATCCACATGCCGGTGCAGGTGGACGTGCCGGAGCGCATCGTCGGCGCGGATGTGCACCCGGACTTGGGCGCCCGGACCAGGACCGAGACGATGGAATGGCTGGAGCGCGAGGGCCTTATGGCCGCCGTCGGGCACTTCCCCGCACCGGGGTTCGGGCATATCGTCCGGGGCGAGGGCAGGCGCTACTGGCAGGCGCTTGGTTAAGCAGGCACCTTAATGTACGGGCACCGGGCTGAACAGCCCGGAACAAAAAGGGAGAGTTCAGATGGCGGGCGAGAGCATTACTGTCGGTGATATCAAGATAATCGCGCTGACGGACGCAGCCAGCACCGAGGACATGGAGGAGATGTTCCCGGAGCAGGGACCGGAGGACTGGGAGGGCTTTTCCGAGTGGATCGACGAGCACGGGAACCTGAGGGACACGGTCAATCACGGCTCATTCCTCATCGTGTCGGACGACCACCGGGTTTTGGTGGACACCGGGGTCGGTCCGGTGCCGTTTTCGCCCTACCCCGTTCTGACGGGCAATCTCGTGCCGACATTGCGTGATCAGTGCGGGTATGGGCCGGAAGAGATAGACATTGTCTTTGCCACCCACATGCACTTCGACCACATTGGCTGGCACGTGACCCGACCCAAACAGTCCGGTGGGCCGGACGGCGACCCGGTGGCGTCGTTTCCGAACGCGAAGTACGTGGTGCCGGCTACGGACTGGGAGTACATCCTGGACCCCGAGGCCCCGAAGAATGGGCCGCACGGACACGACTTCTCCCAGTACGCCGACGATGTTTTCGCCCTGTCGCGCCGGGTGACGGACGACCTCCAGGCCGTGGTGGATGTGCAGACGATTACGGGCGACCAGTCGCTTACGGACAATATCGTGACGGTGGACACGCCGGGGCATACGCCCGGTCACCAGAGCCTTCTGATTAGCTCCGGTGACGAGCGGGTGTTTTTGATGGGCGATGCCATTCATCTGCCGCTGCAAGTGGATGTGCCGGAGCGGGTGATGAGCGCCGATGTGCATCCGAAGCTCGGTGCTAGGACCAGAACCGAGACGGTGCAGTGGCTGGAGAGCGAGGGCCTTATGGCCGCCGTCGGGCACTTTCCGGCGCCGGGGTTCGGGCACATTGTCCGGGGCGAGGGCAGGCGCTACTGGCGGGCGCTGGGTTAAGCAAGCGCCGCACTGTACGAGCGCGGGGCAAAACGGCCCGGAACAACAAGGGAGAGTTATTTTGGGTGAGAGTATTACGGTCGGCGATCTGCGGATTATCGCGCTGACGGACACAACCTGGGACGTGGACCTGGCCACGTTCATCCCCGGCTACCGCCCTGACGAGTGGGCGGACCACGCCGAGTTCGTGGACGAGCATGGGGAGCACCGCGAGCCATTCAATATGGGCTCGTATCTGGTTGTTGCTGATGACTACAAGATGCTGGTGGACACGGGCGCGGGGCCGGTGGGGCCGCCGCCGTTCGAGGATCTGAGCGGCTCGCTGGTGCCGACGATGCGCGACCAGTGCGGCTACGGGCCGGACGAAATCGACATCGTCTTCGCGACTCACATGCACTTCGACCACATCGGCTGGCATGTGACCAGGAAGGGAGGGGTGCCGACGGCTACGTTTCCGAACGCGAGGTACCTGATCCCGAAGACGGACTGGGACGCAGTTTGGGACCCGACCCGGCCCGCGACCGGACCACATGCGCACGACTACTCGCAGGACGCCGCCGACATTCTCGCCATGTCGCTGCCCTACGCCGAGGACATTAAGGCAGCGGTCGAGGTGGAGACGGTCAACGGCGAGCGATCGCTGACGGACCACATCGTGACGGTCGATACGCCGGGGCATACGCCAGGTCACCAATCGCTCATGGTCGCGTCTGGCGGCGAGCGCCTGTTCATAGCGGGAGACGCGATTCACCTGCCGGTGCAGGTAGCGGTGCCGGAGCGGATTATGGCCGCCGACGTGCACCCGAAACTGGCCGTCAAGACGCGCGCTGAGACGGTCGAGTGGCTGGAACGCGAAGGCCTGATGACGGCGATAGGCCACTTCCCCGCGCCCGGCTTCGGGCACGTGGCCCGGGGCAAGGGCAAACGCTACTGGCGAGGAGTTTAGCGGCCCTACCCGACCACGTCGGCGAGGCGGGATAGTTCGTCGAGGTTGGCGACGCAGGGGTGGAACAGCATTTCGTCCATTCCTATGGACTCGTAGTCGGCCATGGCGTCGCGTACCTGCTGGGGACTGGTGACGAGGTCCCGCACCCACTCTTCGGCCAACTCGCTTCCGGCGAAGTCGTAGTAGTCGCGCATGTAGCCGTAGCCCTTCTCGATGTCGCCGAGGACGTAGTACAGGCCACCGACCATGCGGGGCTTGCCAGGCTTACCGGCCCGCTCCCACGCATCGCAGACGATCCCATATTTGCGCACGATCTCTTCTACCGGGTCGGGCGCCGCTAGATACGCGTCGGCCAGCCGACCGACTCGCCGTAGCGGGCCGTCGAGCATGGCGCCCATGAGCACTTCGGGCGGCTCGGCAATGGGCGGGCCGATTTTGAAGTCGCCGGTGGGAATCGGTTGGCCCGCCCAGATGGCGCGCATGGTGGCGAGCTGGCCCTCGAAGCGGGTGCCTCGCCCCTCGAACGGCACCCCGGCAGCGTCGAGGTCGTCTTTCCGCCAACCGATGCCAAGCCCGAGAGAGAAGCGCCCCTGGGAGATGGATTGGATTGTCGCGGCGGTCTGAGCGAGCACCATTTCGTTGCGCAGCGGGGTGAGCAGCACGGTGGTCATGAGGCGCACGCGCTCCGTCACCGCCGCCGCCGCGGCGAGAGCTACGAGGGGGTCGTGGTTTGGGTAGACCAATCTATCCACTACCCCAAGCGACGAGAACGGCCCGGCGTCTGCCCGAATGGCCCACTCGACGATGTCGGGTCCGAATGCGCCCGGGATGGTGGCGGGCAGACCTACGCCTATTTTCATGGCCGGTCTGGCCCCAGGGCCGGGCCAAGGATAGTGCGATCGTACTTTATGTCCAGCGCCTTCAACTCGGCGTCGCCCAGCACTCTGACACGGCCTGGCGGCAGGCCGGGGCCGTCGGCGGGTACTCCGGCGTCGAAGAACATGCGCTCGAAACCGGGCGGCGAGATGATGATGAGCAGCGTGGCGGGCCTGTCGCCGACGACCCGGTAGGTGTGGGCGACGTCCCTGGGGACCAATACAAAAGCCCCCTTCGTGGCCAGCAGCGTCTGGTCGCCTACCTGCAGCACTACTTCGCCGTCCACCACGTAGAAGCCCTCCTCTTCGCCCGCGTGGCTGTGCAGCGGCGGCCCGTCCCCAGGAGGTTCAGTAAATTCGGCCATGGTGTAGAGGTTTTCGGTGGCGTCGGCCTCGGCCTTGACGGTGAATCGGGCCTCACCTATCCACGCCGCACGGCCCTGGCCGGGCAGCAGTACGACCGCGTTTTTTCGTCTGGTCATTTTCCCCTCCAGGCTGCATCAACTCGCAGCGATCTTAGCGGTTCGGCCTGAACATGCACCAGACGGGCTGGCCGAGGACGTCGAGGCGCTCGGTGACCTCGTAGCCGAAGTGCTGGTATAACGCGACGTTGGACTCGGTGTCGGTGTCGAGGCCGATGCCAATGGACCGTGGGTCGGCCTCCGACAAACGGTGCGCATATTCAATAAGCGGACGGGAGTGCCCTCTGCCCTGCTCGGTCGGCTCGACGCCGATGAGGCCGAGGTAGTGGTGCGGCTCGGTGATGCGGTGGGACTCGGCGGCGGGCCCGTAGGCTTCGAGTCGCGCCGAGCCCTCTGGACCCAGTGCGTCGAGCAGGTTGCGGTAGGCGTCGTTCAGCGACGGTGGCCATTGCGGCTCGCCCGGCAATGACAGGCCCATGACGGCGACGAGGCGGTCCCCGGACTCGATGCCGAGCAGGGGCCAATCAAGCTCGGTGCGGACGGCGCAGGAGAAGCGCCACCACTCGCGCATTCGTGGGTCGGCGGCGGTGACGTCCTCTCCGGCGAGAAAGCGCACCAGCGGCGAATCGAGAAACGCCCGGCTAAGGACGCCGACGGCCTCGTCGAGCCGGTCGGCAGGGATGTTTACGAAACTGGTCAACGGTCAGTAGTAAAAACGATGAGGCCATGAGCCGAAGAAGCCCTGACGAGCCCGGCGGAGAAAATCAAAGATGTCCCGGCAGGGGGCCGGTGTAGGGCGCGAAGTGGGGGCAGGATGCGGCGACGTGGTCGAAGGCCGTCTCGAACAGGGAGACGCGGCGCTCGTACTCCAGCACCCACTCGTCAGGGCGACCCCCGATGCCGAGGAAGAACAACGGGTGCAACCGGCCGAGTCGGTACTCACCGACGACTGTGGCTTCGGAGGACGTGAGCTTGTCGAGCGCGGTCTGGCAGATGGCGGCCTGGGAGTCGGGCGTCGATGACGCGGCGACGGTGCCGCTAAGCCCCGGGACGAGGGCGACTGCGAACAGGGCGAATACAGCCGCGGTGAGGGCGAGGGCTGGTGTGAGTGTGCGGGTTTTCATTGCATTACGGCGCGAGTTGGTGCCGCCAGTGCTAGCTTGGTGCCGAAGGTGGGAGTCGAACCCACACGGACATCTCTGCCCAACGGTTTTTGAGACCGCCGCGTCTACCATTCCGCCACTTCGGCCCGCTGCGCTCATAGGCTAGCAGAGGCCCTCGGCCTGCGCCGCCCGGCAGTGATACGATCTCGCGGTTGTTGTGGTCGCGGGTTGTCGCGGCCGGGTCACGGTTTCCGGAGGAAAGTAGGCCCATAGAAAATGCTCCCGAGATGAACCTGACGATTACGGCGCGCGTGGCCGTTTGGAGTGCCCTGCACCGGTGGTGGGTGCTGGCCGGTGCGATTGTGGTGATTGTGCTCGCTCTTGCCGCCATCATGATGGTCGGCACCGAGACCCGCGACGGCTCGTCGTCGGGAGAGTCGGGCAAGGCGGACGACCTGATCGACGAACGTTTCGATACGGAGCCGGATCCGGCCGAGGTCCGCGAATCGATAAGGCGCGAGCGCGTAATCTTCAGCAACCCGTCACTGGACGTGAGCGACCCGGTGTTCGAGGCCACTGTGCAATCGGTGATCGATGAGTTGAGGGGAGACGACACCGTCAAGGAAGTCGTCAACTTCTATGAGAACGGCGATTCGAGCCTGGTGGCGGACGACAACAACGCGGTGCTGATCGTCGTTGATGTGCAAAACACCGACGGCTTGACCTATGACGATATCGAGATCGGCCCGCTGCTGGAGATTGTCGATGCGGCGGCAGACGCGGCGGACGGGTTCGAGATTGCGGTGTTTAGCTCGGACCTGATTGGCGACCAGTTGGACGACATTCTTTCAGCCGACTTTGCCCGCATTCTGATCTACTCGTTAGTGATCGACCTGGTCATTTTGATATTCGCCTTCGGTGCGCCGGTGGCCGCCTTTGTGCCCCTGGTGATGGCCGTTGGCTCCATATTCACTGCGCTCGGTATCGCCGCACTGGTTAGTCAAGCCTACTCGCTCGTAGAGCTTTACGCCGAGATTTTGCTGCTAATGGGGCTGGCCGTGGGGATCGACTACTCGCTTTTCATCGTCAGCCGGTTCCGCTCGGAACGCGCCGCTGGGAGAGAGAAGATGGAGGCGATCGCAGTGGCATGCAACACTACCGGCAGGGCGGTGTTTTATGCCGGTATCACGGTGATTCTGTCTCTCGTCGGACTGACTCTTACCCGCGACCTGACGTTTATTTCCCTTTCGCTCGGGGCGGTGATTGTGGTTTTTGTTGCCACCATCGCCACCCTGACGCTACTGCCGGCGATGCTGGCCGTGCTCGGGAATAGCGTGAACTGGCTCAGGGTTCCGTTCCTGGGAGGATCCGGAGGCCAGGAGAATTTCTGGGGGGCGATCACCGACCGTGTCCTGGCCAGACCTATTGCGCTGGCAACGATTACCGCAGCCGGACTGATTGTGCTGGCGATTCCGGTGGGCTCGCTGAACCTGGGTTTTAACGCGGGCGCCGACGCGCTGCCGGACGCGGCCGAGGGCAAACGCGCCGCACAGCTGGTGGAACAGCACTACTCGGGGAGCCCGATTTAACCGACTGTGATTGTTGTCGACGCGCCCGACGTGACCGCGCCGGAGATCGAGGCGGCGGTTGAGAGCCTCATAAACAGCGTGCGGGGGAGCGATGCTTTCCTCGGGGTGGCGGCGAATAGACCGGTTAGCGATGCCGAAGACCTGATGATTGTGCGCGTCACGCTGGCGGGAGATATCGACGACGACGAGTCTAACGATGCCGTAAGGCTACTTCGTGACGACATCATTCCGCAGGCTTTCGCCGGTACGGGCGCCGGAGTTTACGTGACGGGCGACACCGCCGACAGCCTCGACTTTACCGACAGGATGTACAGCTCGGCGATCTACGTGTTCCTGTTCGTGCTCGGGCTCTCTTTCCTGCTGATGCTGGTGATGTTCCGCTCGATTGTCATCCCGATAAAAGCGATTGCCCTCAACCTGCTCTCTGTTGCGGCTGTGTACGGGGTGCTGGTGGCGGTGTTCCAGTGGGGCTGGGGGATCAGCATTTTTGGCTCGGAGGCGACGGGGGTTGTCGAGGCCTGGCTGCCGCTGTTCCTGTTTGGCATTCTCTTCGGCCTGTCTATGGACTATCACATGCTGGCGCTGAACCGAATTAAAGAGGTTTACGATGAGACGGGCCGGACGGAGTATGCGATTTCCGTCGGTGTCCGCCTGACCGCCGGCCAGATAACGAGCGCGGCGCTAATTATGGTGGGAGTGTTTGCGACGTTTGCGACGAGCCGGATTCTCGGCCTCCAGCAGTTCGGTGTGGGGCTGGCGGTGGCGGTGTTCATCGACGCCACTGTGATTAGAGTTGTCCTGCTGCCGGCGACGATGAAGCTGCTGGGGGACTCGAACTGGTACCTGCCGAGCTGGCTGGAGTGGCTGCCCAAGGTGGCCCCCGAGGAGGCGGCACCCGGGTCGGAGGAACCCGTCACTCAGGACGCCTGACGCCGCGGCTCAGACCAGCCGGGGAACTTTTCTCTCGCCCCTGTCGTCTCCCAGTTAGCGGCGGGAATGCTCGCCGCCGCCGAGGTCTGCCCGGCGACAATCCGTTATGGCTTTCAGAAGGCGAGTTTTTGAGATGAAACGAATCATGTTGACGGTGGCCGTCACCGCCCTGACGGCGCTGGCTGTCGCAGCCTGCTCCAGTGCCCCGGCGGTGAGCCCAGTCGGGACCGGTGAGACGCCAGTTACGCCCGTATCGGAACTCACGGGAGACGACCTGACGGGGCCGACGACGATTACGGACATCGAGACCTCCCAGACCTCACTGGAGATTCCGGCGCTGCCGGTCATCAGCGTCACCCACGAGGGCACGGAGTACCCCGGCGCGGAGGGGAGCTATTGCTGGCCTGTCGAGATCGACGGCGACTCCATCGTCGGCCTGTGTGCGGACAAGATCCGCTGGGACGGCATTACGACGGCTATCGAGGTCGACCCGAACGACTCGATCATCCTCAACATCGATGCCCATGAGTTCTTCTCGGAACTGACGTTTTCGATTTTCACCAAGGACGTCGATGAGCCGCCCGTCCTGATTCACCGGGTCCGAGGGTTCGGCGACCGCATCATGCTCGGCCTCAGGCCGGGAAGCTACTACGCCACCGCGTTCGGGTTCTGGGAGGCCGGGGACATCAGCTACGAGTTCGAGTTCACCGTGCGCGATACCGGCGAGCCGGTGACCCAGGTGCCCAGCGACCCTTTCGAAATCGACAACCATTCGCTGCTGAAACTGGACGACGTCGAGGCCGCGTCGGACGGCGAGGTCGCGAGCGTGATCGCCAGGGACTTTCTTGCCGCCGCGTCGGCAAGCCCGTCATCGCAGGTAGACGACATCGTCGCGTGGATAGCGGTGCAGTTCGACGACGAAGACGCCGCCCGACAGGTGCAGTACTCGGAGATTCACTTCGTGTCGGCCGAGGCCGCAAGCGACTGGATGGACACGGTGGAGGCCGAGTTCCCGGTCGGGACCGCCCCGCTGGAGTATGGCGACCGGAGCGCGGGCATCGACGCCCTGGGCGAGGGCGCCGGAGCGGCGATCGCGTTCACGATCGGACCGCGGGGTTTCATGCTGCTCTCAACGATGCAGCCGGGCGACGACCCGCTGGTGGACTACGCAGGGCTACAGGTGCTGGTCGGGCTCGTGGAGGAGCGGGCGAACTAGGGGCGCGCGAGGCTGGCGGAGAGTAGACCCGCCCTCACATGTCGATGCTCTTTTTGCCCGAGAGGTACGCTGCCGGGTCTTTTTGGAATGCCGTGTTGCAGCCGGGGCCGCAGAAGTAGTATTTTTCGCCCTCGTGGTCGAAGGTGCCGCCGCCGGGCTTCTCCATGTTCACGTCCATGTGGCATACGGGGTCTTTCGCCGTCGGGCCCTTCTTGGCAAATAGCGGAATTCTCATTGTTTGAAACCTTTCAAGCGTATTGAGTTTGTCACGACGGTGACGGAGCTGATGGCCATTGCTCCGGCGGCGAGGATGGGGTTTAGAAAGCCTTCGTCGCCCAGCGCCCAGTGCAGGCCGGTCGGCACGCCGTCGCTAAAGGCGGCGTAGAGGACGCCCGCAGCCACCGGTATCAAAAGCACGTTATAGCCGAACGCCCAGTACAGATTCTGCCGCACGGTGCGCATTGTGGCCTTGCTTAGCGCTAAGGCCGCCGAGACACCCTCCAGTTCTCCACGTACGAGTGTGACCCCAGCGGTCTCCAACGCCACGTCGGTGCCGGAGCCGATGGCGATGCCGACGTCGGCCTGGGCCAGCGCCGGGGCGTCGTTGATGCCGTCACCGACCATGGCCACTCGCCTACCCTCGGCCTGCATTCGGGCAACCGCCGCCGCCTTGCCGTCGGGCCGCACGTCGGCGATGACGCGCGAAATGCCCACCTGCCGGGCGATTTCGCCAGCCGCCGCCTCGCCGTCGCCGGTGAGCATGACCACTTCCAGACCCTGGGCGCGTAGAGAATCGATGGCTGCGGCCGAGTTATTTCGAATCTTGTCCGCTATGGCGATCGTGCCGATTACCTGCCCGTCGGCGGCGACGTACACGGCTGTCTCGCCGGGGCGCGGGCCGTCCAGCCCGGACGGGAGGGCGATGTCGGCGGCGTCGAGCAGGGCGCGGTTGCCTATGAGGACGGCGCTGCCGGAGACGGTCGCGCGCACTCCCATGCCGGGTACGGCCTCGAAGTCGCCAGCGTCTTGCAGTGACAGGCCCCGGGTTTTCGCCGCCGACACGACGGCCACGCTGAGAGGGTGCTCGGAGAGCGCCTCGGCCGATGCGGCCAGTGCCAGCAGGTCACTCTCTAAGCCCTGTACAACGGTTATGCGCGAAATCTCGGGATGACCCCGAGTTATGGTGCCGGTCTTGTCGAGCACCACGGTATCGACGGTGTGCAGGCGCTCCAGCGACTCGGCGTCGCGCACCAGCATCCCCATTTCGGCTCCCACACCGGTGCCGACTGTTATGGCAGTGGGAGTGGCCAGGCCGAGTGCACACGGACACGCGATGACCAGGACCGAGACGGCGACGAGCGTGGCGACGGCGTACGCGGGCTCCGGTGCAGCGAAGTACCAGGCCACGAACGCTGCTGCTGCGATGACCAGCACGATGGGCACGAAGTAGGCGGCGACGCGGTCAACGAGGCGCTGCACCGGGGCCTTGCTGCCCTGGGCGCGCTCGACCATTTGCACTATGCGAGCGAGGACGGTCCCCTTCCCTGTTTGGGTGACGGTGACGCGCAGCGCACCGGTGCCGTTGATGGTTCCGCCATAGACCTCGTCGCCCTCGATCTTCGTCACCGGGAGAGGCTCGCCGGTGAGCATGGACTCGTCGATGGCCGAGGACCCGGATAGGACGGAGCCATCGGTGGGGATTTTTTCGCCCGGTCGTATTACGAGCACGTCGCCAAGGGTCAGTTCGTCCACCGGTATGGTCATCGAAACGCCGCTCCGATCAACACGGGCCTCTTTCGGTTGCAGGCCGATGAGCGCACGAAGAGAGCTTGTGGCTCGGCGCTTGGCCCGGGCCTCCAAAAGCTTGCCCAATAACACCAATCCAATGATGGCTGTGGAGGCGTCGAAGTAGGTGTCGGTGGACACCGAGCGAATGGCCACGCCTTCCGGTGCCACTGTGACAGCGAGGCTGTAGAAGTACGCCACCGAGGTGCCGACGACGATGAGGGTGTTCATGTTGCTGGTCCGGTGCCGTAAGGCGCCGAAAGCGGAGCGGTAGAAGTGACGCCCGGCCCAGAACTGGACGGGAGTCGCCAACGCGAGGAACAGGATCTCCAGCCGGAACCCGGCGTTGTCCATGAACCAGGGCACGAACATCAACACCATTATCAGCACCGATGTCACGATGCTGAGCCCCACTTTGTAGACGAGCACGGCCAGCTCGCGCTCGCCGCCGGGGTCGTCCATGCCGTCGGTCGATACGCCGAGGAGTCGGTACCCCGCGCCCTCTACCGCACGGCGCATTTCCGTTAACCCGGTGGCGCCGGTCTGGTACGCGACGGTGGCGCACTCGGTGGCCAGGTTGACGGAGGCGGACGTGACGCCGGGCACGCCGCTGAGGGCGCCCTCGATGTGGTAAACGCAGGAGGCGCATGTCATGCCGCCCACGCTGAGGTGGACGGTGTCCGTAACGCCCTCACCAGGGGAGGACTGGGCGTCCGGCGCTGTGGGTGTATGCGTGGTGGAGGTCATCGCGCTACCTGTCAGGTATTGAGTATAGCCCCGTGGTTAAACTGGGGACCGAGTCCCGGACCAGTAGGGCCGGATGCCGGGGGCGGCCCGGCTAACCGACTTTTTCCAGGGGGGCGAAGCTCATTAGCAGGCGCTTGATGCCGCCGCCGTCTTTGAAGGCTACGGTGACTTCGATGTCGGAGGGGGTGGCCTTTACAGCTACCACGACGCCCTCGCCGAATTTTTCGTGCTTGACCTTGTCACCGGTCCGCAGATCGTCGGCACCTGACGCCAACGGCTGCGTGCGGCGCCCCGTGCCACTATCTGGCCGGGCCGTGCGGGGGCCGCCGTTGGTGGCGTCTACTCGCCGACGGCTCGGGCCGCGCTCGATGCGCTCTTCTGGCCGGGTGACGACGACGGTTCTCGGGCGCGAGTCGCGCCCTACCCTGTCCGGCTTGCCAGGCAGGTTTCTGACTTTCGCACCCGTGCCCTGGGCGACGATTAGTTTTTGCGGGATGTCGGCGAGAAATCGGGACGGGGCGCTGGGCTCGAAGCTGCCCCGGAAGCCCCTACGAAAGGCCCGCAGCATGTAGAGGCGTCGCTGGGCACGGGTCATGCCGACGTAGCACAGCCTGCGCTCTTCCTCCATCTGGTCCTCGTCTTCGAGGGAGCGGGAGTGCGGCAGCAACCCCTCTTCCATGCCGACCATGAATACGACGGGGAATTCGAGGCCTTTCGCCTGGTGCAGTGTGATCAGCGTGATTGCGTCGCCCCGGTCCTCCAGCGAGTCGGTGTCGGCCACCAGGGATACGCTTTCCAAGAACACTGTCAGGGGGCTGAAGGCCTCCTCTCCGTCTTGTGGTTCCTCGGTCCCTACGTGGAGAAAGTCCCTGGCCGTGCTTCGCAGCTCGTCCAGGTTCTGACCGCGCTCTTCGCCCTTTTCCATGCCCTCTGCGTAGGCGCGGTAGCCGGTGCGCTCCATGACCAGGTCGATCTTCTGGACGAGGTCGAGCTTTCCCGCGGCTTTCGTCACGACGACCATCATCTCCCTAAACGCGACCAGGGCATTGGCCGACCGCGCTGCGATGGGGACGCTGGGCGTTTCCGGTGACCTGCCGTTGCCGCCACCAAGACGCGAAATCTGCTCCCAGATGGAGGTCTCGTTATCGCGAGCCATGCGGGTCAGTTCATCGAGTGTGCGCTGGCCGATGCCCCGGTTGGGCACGTTGATGACCCGCGTCAGACTGACGTCGTCGTGCGGGTTGGCGAGCAGGCGCAGGTAGGCGACGACGTCTTTGATTTCCTGGCGCTGGTAGAAGCGCAGTCCCCCGATGAGCTGGTATGGGATGCCGTAGCGCAGGCAGCCCTCTTCTAACGCGCGGGACTGGGCATTGACCCGGAACATGACGGCGATGTCCCCCGGCCTGTAGCCCTCAGACCTGGTGAGGACCTGGACCTCTTTGAGGACTTTTTGCGCCTCTTCCTGCTCGTCGTACCCCTCGGCGATGACTATGGGGACTCCGTCGCCGTTCTCTGTCCACAGCTCTTTTTCTACGCGCTGCTCGTTGGGCTTGATGACCTTCTGAGCGGCTTCAAGAATTGTTTTTGTGGAGCGGTAGTTCTGCTCCAAAGCGATTTCGGTAGAGTTCGAAAAATCGCGCTTGAAGCTGAGGATGTTGCGCAGGTCGGCGTTGCGCCACGAGTAGATGCTCTGGTCGGGGTCGCCGACTACGCACAGGTTGTTGTAGACGCCAGCCATCTTGCGGGCGATGGCGTACTGGGCGATGTTGGTGTCCTGGAATTCGTCGACCATGAAGTGGACGAAGCGCTGCTGATACTTGTCGGCAATATCCGGCACTTGCGTTAGCAGACGATGAGACTTTAGCAAAATATCGTCAAAATCGACGGCGGTGGACTGGGTTAGCAGCGCCTCGTAGCGCTCGAAGACCCGAAAGACTATTTCGTCAAAATAGCTGTCCTTGTTTTTGCCGAACTCGGCCGCGCCCATTAGCTGGCTCTTGGCCCCGGAGATGGAGGACTGGATGGCCCGCACGCCCCACTGCTTGGGGTCCACTTCGACCTCTTTCATGGCCCGCTTGAGCAGCGCCACCGTGTCGGCGTCGTCGTAGATGGCGTAGTCCCGGTCGAGGCCGATGTGCTCGCCCTCTCGGCGCAGGATCATGGCGCAGAAAGAGTGAAAGGTAGACGCCGTCAGACCCTTGCCTCTCGGGCCAAGCAACTCGTCGAGCCGCTCGCGCATTTCTCTCGCTGCCTTGTTTGTAAATGTAACCGCGGCAATGCGGTACGGGCTCACCCCGCAGGTGTTAATGAGGTAAGCGATGCGGTGGGTGATGACCCGAGTCTTGCCGGAGCCGGGTCCGGCGACGATGAGCAGCGGCCCCTCGACGTGCTGTACGGCCTGGCGCTGGCGGTCGTTGAGCATGGTTAGAACGTCAGTTTGCATGGGGCACGGGCCATTATAACAACAGAAAGAGCCCCCGCCTGTTGTGGCGGGGGCTCTTTCAATCCATTGCGGATTTACGAGTGGTTAGTACCGCCCGCCGCCGCCGTAACCTCCGCCGCCGCCGCCTCGGTTGCCGCCGCCCTCGTTGCGAGGCCGCGCCTCGTTGACCTTCAAGAAGCTGCCGCCGAGCTCGGAGCCATCGAGCGCCTGCATAGCCGCTTTGGCACTTTCAGCGTCCCGCATCTCTACGAAGCCGAACCCCCGCGATGCACCTGTGTCGCGGTCTGTGATGACGTTCGCGGATGCGACCTCACCATGCGCGGCGAATGCCGCCCTGAGCGCGTCGTCATTGACGCTACTCGCTAAACTTCCAACATAAATCCTCATACCGAATTCTCCTTCGGTGAATATTCCTAAAGGTGTGGCGGAGGCCTGAATAAGGCCTGTCAAACGAAAGACGGGTGAGGTCAGTAGATGACCCGCGATACGAGAAGGTACTTCCATCG
Source organism: Dehalococcoidia bacterium (assembly GCA_965250195.1). Classification (GTDB taxonomy): domain Bacteria; phylum Chloroflexota; class Dehalococcoidia; order Lucifugimonadales; family UBA2962; genus CAUZIR01. The sequence goes on along the minus strand of OZ252295.1, from coordinate 1,876,978 downwards.
TAGCAGGTCGCAGGGGAACGAGCGGGAGTCAGGGGACGTAAAGCGGCGTGTCGCGGGTGATGTGATGCGGTGCCCCGCGTTCACCGCGGCTCCGAGTTACCTGGGCAGGGCCCCTGTACGTTGGGCTGGTTTAGCCCGCCTCGTAGGTGTCGAGGTGCTGCACCTCGGCGTCGGGTGCGAACAGCAGGACGTTGTCTCTGATGTCGCCGAGGTGGTCGCGCACGGCGGCCTCACCGATGCCCGCCGGGGCGTAGGTCGTGTACACGGCGCTGCTGGTTTCGGGGGTGATCTTGGTGCGCCTATCCGGGCCGTAGATGATGCAGGACATGACGCCGTCGCCGTCGCTGATGACCATGTCGCCCTCTTTGAGGACCTGCCGGTTGCCCGTCATTTGCATGAACTCTTCGGTGCCGGCCGATACGTCCAGGGTTATGGGCCGCTGGAGGGAGTCGGCGTCGTGGGCGGCGGTTAGGAGCTGGTTTTTTAGCTCTGCCATGAAGTTGGCCTCGACGAGGCCCGAGATGCTGGGGATGGGCTTGCCCTTGAGCACGGACTCGACCTGAAGCAGGACGTGGTAGCTCTTTTTGTGCTTCTTGTAGTACGCCGCGTAGACGCCCATGCGCTCCAGCTCCCGCAGCTCGGCGCGCTCCATGCCAGCGTACCGGGACCGGATGGACTGTTCGATTTCGCGCTTGCGGGCGTCGAGCCCGGCGTGGGACTTGGGGTTGGCGACGCCGGTCATGGCCAGCACGCCGACGACGGCGCCGGGGAACCTGTCTTTCCAGCCTTGCGTGACTATCAGCATTTCGCGATTCCTTCCCGTTAAGCCGAGCGACTCCGGCGCTTACAGGCAGATGATATCCCCTGTCGTAGGTGGACGGGAGGTCCGGCGCCAGGGCCGGGGGTTTCAGGAGCCCTCCCCTGATAACGAGAGGCGTGCCGGTTACGGCACGTAGAGGGGCGTGTCCCGCTTTATGACGCGCTGCTCGGCGGTCATGGCGGCGCGCAGGTACTTGGGCAGGGCGAACATGCCGGTGTGGGTTTCCCCGTCGTAGTAGCGCAGGTCTGCCGTCACGCGCTCGGCGATGCGGCCGTCGATTTCGTTCGCCGAGAGGGCGGTCGGGTCGGGACCGAGGCTGGCGACCATAAAACCCCAAGATGTGCCGAAGGCGGGCACGAATGCCTCGGAGCCGTATGTCGCCGGAAATACCAGCGACATGGTGTTGGCGACGGCGGAGAAGCACTGCTCTACGAAGGCCGCGCCGGTGGGGCCGGACTGGGCGACGACGATGCCGCCAGGGTTCATGCGCCGGGCCAGCAGTTCGTAGAACTCTCTCGTAAAGAGCAAATAAGCAGGGCCCTCTTCGAGGGGGTCGGGAACGTCGATGATGGCGATGTCGAACTTTTCGGTCCGGGACTCCAGATACGCGAAGGCGTCCTCGAAGACCACGTCGAGACGGGGGTCATCGAATGCGCCTTTGTGATGGTCCGGCAGGTGCGCCTTGCATAGCTCAACGACCTCGCGGTCGATGTCGACCATGACGACGCGGTCCACGGAGCGATGCGCGAGCACCTCACGTGCCGTGGCACCCTCCCCTCCCCCAGCTATGAAGACGGAGCGCGGGCTCTCGTGCGCGACCATCGCCGGTTGCACCATGGCCTCGTGGTAGACGAATTCGTCCAACGCGGTGGACTGGGTCTTGTCGTCGAGGACGAGGGTGCGGCCGAACAGGGCGGTGTCGTGGATGAGGTAGTGCTGGTACTTGGACCGGCCCTCAGCGATGACGCGGTCGACGCGCTCACCCTGGACGAGGACGGGGGTGATGTATTCGAAGTGCCACCGCTCGCCCGGCTTGATCGGCGGAGTGTCCATTTGGGCTAGGACAGCGTTGGAGCGGCGATGGGGCCGCGGCTGACTTCGCGAATGGTGGGGCGCTCGCAACCTAGCTTTTCGATGATCAGTTCGGCGGCGCCGTTGGGGTCGAAGCCCGTGCCGCAGGTGAAGATGTCGGCGGCTGCGTATCGGCGCTCGGGCCAGGTGTGGATGCACAGGTGGGACTCGGCGATGGCGACGACGCCGGTAACGCCAGTGGGGGAGAATTTGTGGAAGGTCTGCCCAACGATGGTGGCGCCGGTCTCAGACGCGGCGGAGACCATGGAGTCTCTGATGTAGTCCAGGTCGTCGAGTAGCTCGGGGCGGCAGGCCTCAAGCTCCAAAAGCAGGTGCGTTCCAAGCGCCTCCAATAATCCCACCTCCCCCAGTGTCTCTGCCGCCTCGGCGGCTCATGACGGGTTTTCCGCCGCCCAGGCGGCGCGTACGGCAGCGCCTAGACGGCGCGCCAGAACGGCTATTATACAGACATGCCTAACGGCGATTTTGAGGTCCGAGTGGGTGGGCGGGACGACGTGGCTTGCATTGCCGAGATGGCGGACGGGTTTCGCCGACTTGAGGGCCGCGAGCATCCGACAGAGTCCGAACTGGCCGAGCGCATTTTGCCGCTGCTCGATGACACGGACACGGAGTTCCTGGTGGCGTTGAACGCTGACGGGCACTGCGCGGGCTTTTTGCAGCAGCGCTATCGCCGGACTATCTGGACGGACGGCGGCGATGCGTATATCGAGACGGTGTTCGTGACCGAACATAGCCGAGGGGTGGGGCTCGGCAAGCAACTGGTGGAGACGGCAATGGGCAGAGCACGAGACCGGGGATGCAGCATGATTACGCTGGATACGAGCGAGCGCAACGTGCGCGCCATCGCCCTCTATGAGCGGCTGGGGTTCGTGAACTCGGGTGGACCGGATTCTGAGATCAGCGGCGGCCGCCAACTCTGGTTCGAGCAGGCGCTTTAAACCAGTGGTGACTCAGTTCGAGATTAGGTCGGGCGGGCCTGCGGATGTGCCCTGCATGGCCGTAATGGCGGACGCCTTTCGCCGTGAGTTGGGCTATGACGGGCCGTCGGAGGCCGAGTTCGCCGCACGCATTCCGCCTCTTCTCGACGATGCGGACGCGGAGTTTCTGGTGGCCTCCGAAGGGGACGACGGCGAGCGCTGCGCGGGGCTCCTGCAGCTTCGCTACCGTCGCAATATCTGGGCTCCCGGTGAGGAGGCCTATATCGAAGATCTGTTCGTGGCCGAGCACGTACGACGGCAGGGCCTGGGCGCGCAGCTGGTGGAGACGGCCATCGACCGGGCACGGGCGCGGGGCTGCTCGGTTGTGACGCTGGATACGAACGAGCGCAACGTCAGGGCGCTCGCTCTCTATGAGCGATACGGATTCAGGTCCGGCGGCAGGCCCGTGTCCGAGATGAAGGGCGGCCGCCAACTCTGGCTTGAACTGGCCCTTTAGGCGGGAACTATTTCGACGCCGTTTTGGCGGGGGCCGTAGAACGCTACGTAGCCCTTGATGTGCCGATAAGCGGGCTTGGTTTCGGGGTAGTACCAGGCGCGGTCGGGCCTGGTCTGGCCGTTTACGGTGATGTCGTAGTAGCTGGCCTCGCCCTTGTAGACGCAGGTGGTGCGGAGGTCTGAATGGGTGAAGTACTGGCGCTTGATGGCGCTGAAGGGGAAGTAGGTGACGCCCGCCATGTCGATGGTCTCGTCGCTCTCGGCGATGGTGACGCCGCCTGCGACGGCTCTCGTTTTGCCCTTCGGGCCTCTGTTTTTGGTTTTTTTCAACGGGTTGAGCATGGTTGTCTCCCTCGCTCCTTTGGATGCGGGGCCCTTACTTGGGATGCAGGGGCCGGGGTGCGGTCCGGGCCCATTCCGTCTAACAGAACGTTTGTGCTATACTTCGGGTTCTTGCCCCATTGGGCTTTTTGGGGGCTGGCCCCCAAACCTCACGTAGGGGGTTCACGCCTCCTAAGAACCTCCGATGGCTTGCAAGCCAATCTCGGTTAATTGCAAGAGCGATGAGGCCATGAGCCGAAGAAGCCCTGACGAGCGCGCTTCGCGCGGAGAGTTTTTTATGGAAGTTCAGTTTGTGGCGGGGGTGTCCCCTATCGTGCCAGATGCAGAGTCGGCGAGGCGGTTCTATGGGGACGCCCTGTCCCTGTCGCTCAAGCCGGAGCCCGGTACCGAATACGCCGTGGCGCAGGTCGATGGGGTCAAGCACTTCGGGCTGTGGACGCTCACCGACGCCGCCCGCAGCACGTTCGGGACGGACGAGTGGCCCGCCGATGTGCCCCGACCGCAAGCGACTATCGAGCTAGAGGTGGACGACGTGGAGGCCGCGGCGACAGAGCTGAAGGCGAAGGGGCTCCAGCTTTTGCAGGAGCCGAAGACCGAGCCCTGGGGCCAGACGACGGCCCGGTTGCTGTCGCCGGAGGGGCTCCTCATAGGGATTACATACACGCCGGACCTGCGGTGAGGCGATTAGCCGAAGAAGCACTGACGAGCACGGCCCTGCCCTGCGGAGAACAACTAAGCCTGGATCTGGCTGATGAACACGCCGGGGCCGCCGTCGAAGATGGCGGTGTGGTAGACAATCTTGCCGCCGGAGAGGTGGTGGGTATCGATGCCAACGAGATCGAAGCTCTTACCGGAGGCGGGCATGCCCATCAACTCGCCCTGCTGGCTGCCGGTGGCGACCAGCGGGGTGATGACGGTGTCGCCCTCGGCGACCTGCTCGCCCAGCACGTGCTTGAGATCGGGAACCGCGATCCCGAACCCCATGGCCATCCCAACGTAGCCGGCCTTGTCGAACTCCCCGCCCATGAAGTCGGCCTTGAAGTCATCGGCCAGGACGCTCGCCATCCCGGCCTCGTCACCGGCATCGAGCGCCTCATAGTACTTCCTCACCGCCGCTTTGTTCTGCTCGGACATAATTTCCTCCTCCAACAATGTTCGCCCCACAGTAGTGCTTAAACCATGACTGTCAAGCTCACCCCTTCTTATGCCGAGCTTCATTGCCATACGAACTACTCGTTCCAGGAGGGGGCGTCCTGGACGCATGAACTGGTGGAGCGGGCCGTCGAACTGGGCTACCGGGCGCTGGCGATTACCGATCACGACAACGTGTGCGGGGCGATGGAGTTCGCCAAGGCGGCGAGGAAGCGAGGCCTTAAGGGCATTACCGGGGCGGAGCTGACGCTGACGGGCGGCGGGCACGTGACGCTGTTGGCGGAGAGCCGGACGGGCTACGCCAACCTGTGCAACCTGATTTCGCTGGCTCACGGCTGCGATGGCACGCCGGATTGGCGGGACGAGCGGCGGCGAGAGCCGGAGCTGGACCCGGCGCATTTCTCCCAACATGCCTTGTCACCACAACCTACAGAGGGCCTGATTTTGCTCACCGGCTGTCGCAAATCGCCGCTGTCGATGGCTGTTGTAAAGGGACGGCTGGGGGAGGCGAGGGCGCTGCTCGACGGGTACCGGAGCAGCTTCGGCAGGGACGGCGTGTTCGTAGAACTGCAACAGAATCTGGTCTACGGGGACAAGGCCCGCAACCGACGCCTGGCAACGCTTGCTACGCAAGCAGATATTGGCGTCGTCGCCACCAATAACGTGCACTACCACGTGCGGGATCGGCATCGGCTGAACGACGCGCTGGTGGCGATAAAGAGCAACTCGACGCTGGAGCAGACGCACAGGGAGCGACGGCCGAATTCGCAGTTCTACATGAAGTCACCGGCCGAGATGGTACGGCTGTTCCACTGGTGCCCCGAGGCCATTAGCAACACGATGCGTATTGCCGAGCGGTGCAGCTTCGACCTGCGGGCGGACCTGGGCTACACGTTCCCCGACCATCCGGTGCCCGAGGGGCATACGGCGCAATCCTGGCTTGCGAAGGTCTGCCGCGATGCCGCATTGAGGCGCTATGGGTCGCTCGATTTCCGCTACGACATTAAGGGCGCCGGGAAGCAGACTGTCGCCGAGCGGATGGAAGAGGAGCTGGGGCTGATAGATCGGCACGGACTGGCGGGGTTCTTTCTCATCTACTACGACCTGGTGAAGATGGCGCGCGAGGTGATGATTGAGCTGGGGCTGTCCGAGCCCGAGATACCGCTGGAAGAACGGGCGCCGGGCAGGGGCAGGGGGTCGTCGGTGGCGATGCTGATCGGGTACCTGATCGGCATCTCCCATATGGACCCGCTCAAGTTCGGGCTGAGCCTGAGCCGGTTCATGCCGGACGAGGCAATGGACGGGGTGATCCCCGATATCGACCTGGATTTTCCGCGAAACATCAGGGAGGAATTGATCGTCCGGGTGCAGCGGGAATGGGGACCCAAGCGCGCGGTGCTGACGGGCATGATCTCCACCTATAAGCCGCGCGGGGTGGTACGCGATCTGGGTAGCGCGTTTGGAGTGCCTGGGGAGGACCTGGACAAGCTGGCCAAGCAAATCGACTGGCGGCACTTCAACTCGCTGGCGGAGCAGATGGCGGAGCTACCGGCGTTCAGGGACCGGACGTCGTCACCGGTGTGGCGAGAGATAGCGGACCTCTCCGGGCAGCTTGTGAATTTCCCAAAATACCTGGCGCAGCACCCCGGCGGCATGGTGCTGGACTCGCGCTCGCTGATGGATATCGTCCCGGTGATACCCAGCGCCATGGAGGGGCGGTTCGTGTGCCAGTGGGACAAGGACAGCGCGGACGATGCGCAATTCGTAAAGATCGACTTTTTGGCATTGGGCGCGCTATCGCAGATGCAGGACGCGCTGGCGCTGATAGAGGAGCGCACGGGGGAGTACATCGACCTGAGTCGGGTCGACTTCGAGGACGAGGCGGTCTATGCCGACATGCATAGAGCGGACACCGTCGGCATATTTCAGATCGAGTCGGCGGCGCAGATGCAGACGATCACCCGCATCCGACCCCGTAATCTGACAGAAATGGCGTACGAGGTGGCCGCCGTGCGCCCGGGCGTCGGCGTGAACGGTGGGGTGAGCACGTTCGTGCAGCGCCACATCGAGGAGAGGGATGCGGAGAAGGTGCTGGCGGAGGGGAAAACACCGCCACCCAGACGCTGGGACTACGACCACCCGCTGGAAGAGAAAGCCCTGGAACGGACTTTGGGCATAATTTTGTTCCAGGACCAGGTGAACCAGCTGGCGATGGACGTGGCCGGGCTGTCGCCAGTGGAGGCGGACCGGCTGCGGCGGACGTTTCGGCGCACGTTCACGAGCCGGGGCACGCAGGAGCAGATCCAGGGGTTCAGGGAGCAGTTCGTGTCCGGCGCGGACGAGCGGGGGGTGCGGGAGAGTGTGGCGCTGAAGATTTTCGAAAAGTTCAACGGGGAATATATGTTCCCGGAGGCGCACGCCTTCGCCTTCGGCATTACGGCGTACCACATGTCGTGGCTGAAGCATTACTACCCGCTGGAGTTCTACGTCGGGCTGTATAACCAGCAGCCGATGGGGTTTTACTCCATCGAGTCGCTGAAGGAGGACGCCCGCCGCCACGGGGTCACGGTGCTCAACCCGGACGCGAACCTGAGCACGGACATCTCGGTAATACATAGAGAACGCTTACTGGTGGGCCTGCGCAACGTCAAGAACGTGGGCTCGGCCGAGGCGGACAAGGTTCTGGCGGCCCGGCAGACCGGCGGCCAGTTCAGGGACATCGGCGACTTCATGCGGCGCACAGGGCTGCGTCGGGAGCCGCTGGAGGGGCTGGCGTATGCAGGCGCGTTCGATGCGCTGCACCGGGACCGGCGGGAGGTGATGTGGGAGATCGGCCTGCGCTATCGGCCGGTGGGCTCGCAGCAGGCGCTCGCCCTGCCTGTCAGCCAGGACATGGCGGCGCTCACCCCGCTCGATGAGTGGGAGGAGATGGCCGGGGAGTACGCGGTGATGGACATTTACCCGCGCGGGCACTTGATGGAGCTGGTTCGAGAACTACTGCCCCCCGGAGTCGTGCGGTCGGACGAGCTGGAGTTCGTGGGCGACGGCATCGAGGTGCTGGCGGCGGGGCGGGTGATCCGGCGGCAGCACCCGTCGGGCAAGGCGATCTTCCTGACGCTGGAGGACGAGTACGGGCACATCCCGGTGATGATGTTCCCCGACACCTACAAGCGGCTGCGCCACGCCATCCGCGAGCCGGTGCTACTGGTGCAGGGCAAGGTCTCCCGGCGAGAGAGCACGATGAACATCATGCTCACCCACGCCGAAGCGGTGCGAGCCCCGGTCGGCCCGCTACCGGTGGCACACGACTGGCGTTAGGTACGAAGAACCCGGTCAATCCGCCTGGTAAGTATCTCCATCAGCCGGATGGGTTTGGCGTCTGTAGCCCTGATCGAACGCGCCTCCTGAATGCCAATCGAAGCCCAAAGAGTTTGGATCCGTGGAAAACCAAATCACACTTTTGGCATGCGAAAGTACTGACTGTCCCAGGAACAGTTTTGAAGATGTGACCAGAGCCGCACGACAGACAAGTTCGATGGAGTGAAGCCGCAATGATGACTAACGGACAGGTAAATTTAATCAGCGCAGCTAAATCGTATCGACTGCGACTCACGGAACACTCACGCGGATCCGGACGAACCGGTGCTGAGGGGTGCCGGGGTGAACTACTCCGCCAGGCCGGTTTGGACTACTTGTAGGAGATCGAGGAGCTGGGCTTTGTCTACTTCGGCGCGGAGGCGTAAGCCCCAGTCCCGGCAACGGGGTCCCGGCTAGACGAAAGCTATCGCGCTGGCCGGGTTCGTCACCAGGAAGCCCTCGATGTGCTCGGGTGTGAAACCGCGCGCGCTCATTCGGGGCGCTATGGATTCGACGACGTGGGCGAAGCCGTGGCCGCCGGTGACTGACTGCATGTACTTGAGACACACGTCTTGCGCGAGCAGAATGCGATCGCCGTAACCGGCATCGATGAGAAATTCGAGGGTGTCGATGCGCTCGGCGTCACTGGGGATGGGCACCTCGCGACCCCACTCGATGAGGCCGGTGGGCTCCATGCCGAAGGTGTCGTATTCCAGGTAGCAACCGGTCTCGGCAACGGCCTTGAGATGAGCCGGGTCACGTACGGAGTAGTCGAGGTGGCCCATGATGACGCGCGTTAGGTCGGCCCCTGCTTTGGACAGGACTTCCAGTATTTCTGAGGCCGACGTATCGTCGATGCCGGGGTGGATCAGGATGGTGGCACCGGTGGCCCGCTGGGCGTGGGCGGCGGCGCGGAGCACCTTGCGCTGGTCGTCGTCGGACGGGTGGATGTTGCCGATCTCGCCGATCAAGCCCGCCCTTATCCCCGTGTCACCGACGCCCTGTTTAACGTCGCCGATTATGCGCTCGGTTATGGAGTCTTCGGAGCGCTCGGCCATGTCCGGGGGCCGGAACGAGGGGACATAGTGCCCGGAGCCTATCACGACGTTAAGCCCGGTCGAACGGGAGATGCGGGCGAGCGCGAGAGGGTCGCGGCCGAGGTCCCAGTTGGTGGCGTCGACGACGGTGCCGCCGCCCGCGAGCATGAAGGCTCGGACCTCCTGTGTTGCCGTCTCCTCAGAGAGCAGTTGTAGCACGTCCTTGTTGGCGTAGCCCTTGGTGGCGAACTCGCCGACCATGTCGATGGTGTAGGACCTGTCCCACAGGCCGCGCAACGTCGCCTCTTCGACGTCCACGGAGTAGCCGGCGAGGTCTATTAACAGATGCTCGTGCGTTAGCGTCACGCCCATTTCGGACGGGTCTATCGGGCCCAGCACGGTCTGGATTCTTCCTGACATGTCAGATGGCATGGTGGTCGAGCCTCGTGCCCGCGCTAGGCGTACGCGAGGGCTTTGGCGGGGTTGCGTACGAGGAATTTTTCGATTTGTTCACGACTGTAACCCCGGTCCAATAGACGGGGCACGATGGACTCGACGATGTGGGCGAAGCCATGTCCACCGGTTGCGGTGTGCATGCGCTGGAAGCACACGTCTTGTGCCAGCACTATGCGGTCTTCGTAGCCCCGTTCGACAAGAAAATCGAGAGCTGCGAGGCGCTCGCCGTCGGTGGGCATGCGCAGCTCGGTGCCCATGTAGTCCATGCCGCTGTCCTCGGCGCCCAACGTGTCGTACTCCAGAACGCAGCCCGTCTCGGCAATGGCCACCAGGGCGCCCGTATCGCGGACGGCGAAGTCGAGGTGGCCCATGATGACGCGACCGAGGTCGACGCCGGACTCGGCCAACACTTCCAGGATCGCCATGGGAGATTCGTCGACGCCGCCGGGGTGGATGGAGATGGGAGCGCCGGTTGCTAAATGGGCCCGGCCAGCCGCCCGCAGGGCTTTGGTCTGGTTGTCGTCGAGGGGGTGGACGTTGCCGATCTCGCCAATGACGCCGGACTTGATGCCCGTATCGCCAACGCCCTCGGTCACGTCGGCGACGATGCGCTCATAGATGGAGTCTTCGGTGCGACCGTCCATGTCGGCCGGGCGCAGGAGCGGAACGTAGTGGCCCGCGCCCATGACGATGTGCAGGCCGGTGGCACGGGAGATGCGGGCGAGCGTCGCCGGGCTGCGGCCCAGATCCCAATTGGTGGTATCGACGACGGTGCCGCCTCCGGCGAGCATGAATTTTTCGACCTCTTCAATGGCCGCCTGCTCAGAGTACAGCTGCATGATGTCGCGGTTGAACCAGACGGCTTTGGCGTACTGGCCGACCATGTCCATGGTGTAGGGCTTGTCCCAGAGGGCGCGCAGGGTCGCCTCCTCGGGCTGGTATGAGTAGCCGGTCATGTCGATGACCAGGTGCTCGTGGGTAATGGTGACGCCCATGTCGGCGGGGTCGATCGGACCCAGCACGGTCTGGACTTTTCCGGTCATGGTGGTCATCTTCTTCCCCCTTTGTGCGTCCGGCTCTAGCCGAACGCCAATGCCCTGGCCGGGTTGTGAATGAGCATGTCGTCTAATTGGGCCTGCGTCCAGCCTCGGGCTCGCAATCGGGGGACGATATTCTCCAACACGTGGGCATAGCCCTTGCCGCCGTGGCTGGCTCGAAACCACTTCATGCACACATCCTGCGCCACGAGTATGCGGTCTCCATAACCCGAACCGACGAGGAACTCGAGGTGCTCGACGCGCTGTACGTCGCTGAGAGGATCCAAAAACCCGCCCAGGTATTCGAGGCCGGAGCCTTCGAAGCCGATTACGTCGTATTCCAGGTAGCAGCCCGTTTCGGCTAGGCGCTTGAGCGTTTCGTAGTCGTCGACGGTCCAGCACAGGTGACCCATGATGACGTTGCCGGGCGGGCAGCCCGCCTTATCGAGTACGTCGAGTATCTCCATGTGGCTGTCTTCGTGGTGGCCGGGGTGGATCGATACGGGGGCGCCGGTCTCGGCGTGGGCGCGTCCCGCCGCCCGCAGGACTTTGCGCTGGTTTTCAGTCATGGGCGAGACGTTGCCCAGTTCGCCGATGACTCCGGTCTTTACGCCAGTGTCTCCGACACCCAGGGTTATGTCCCGAAGAAACCGTTCGTAAATTGCGTCTTCGGACCGCTCGTCCATGTCGGCCGGGTGGGCTTTCGGCACGTAGTGGCCCGCGCCCATGACGATGTTCAGACCCGTGGCGCGGGAGATGCGAGCCAACGCGAGCGGGTCGCGGCCGATATCATAGTTGGTCACGTCGACGACGGTGTTGCCACCGGCAAGCATGTAATCGCCGATGGCACGGGTCGCATCGGCCTCGTCGAATAGCTGGCCGTTGTCGGTGTTGACGTACCACAGGGTGTTGGCTTTGCCCACCATGTCCATAGTGAACGGCTTGTCGTGGTACCAGCGGCGGGAGGCCTCGTCGGGCTGGGCGTAGTAGCAGGTGAGGTCAAGCAGGATGTGTTCGTGCGTCAGCGTCACACCCATTGCTGAGGGTTCTATCGGCCCCAGCACGGTCTGGACTTTTCCGGTCATGTAACCGCTTGTCTGGCTCGCCACTTTCACCTTCCCCGTTTCCCCCGAGCTTCGCCTGGTCTTCGTCTGGTGCCCGGTGCTACCGGGTGCGCACGCCCAGCGAGGGTGCTCCTACAGTGGGCGGGAGTGTAGCATGGGGCGCCTATGATCGTGACCGGACCGGGCAACTGCATCACCGACGTTACCGGCATCCGGGTCGGCCACCACACAGACCCCGGCGCAGGTACCGGCTGCTCGGTGATCCTGTGCGAGGACGGCGCCGTGGGCGGCGTCTCGGTGATGGGCGCGTTTCCCGGCTCCCGGGAGATCGCCATGCTTTCACCCACTTCAGTGGACTCGGTGGTGCACGCGATCTTGCTCACCGGGGGCACGGTGTTCGGCCTCGACGCAGCGTCGGGCATTCTGCGCTATCTCGAAGCTCATCGAAAAGGCTACCGGCTCGGTCGCATTTATGTCCCCCGAGTCCCAGGGGCCGTCATTTTCGACCTGGGCTTTATAAACCACCGGGTCAGGCCGACGGCCGACGATGGCTTTTCTGCCAGCGAGTCGGCGCTCGACTCGGCGTCACCACAGGGCACTGTGGGTGCCGGGACTGGGGCAACGGTGGGCAAGCTGGGAGAGCTAAAACAGGCGATGAAGGGCGGGTTCGGCACGGCGTCGGTGGACCTTGGAGACGGTGTGATGGTGGGAGCGACGGTGGTGACGAACTCCATCGGCGGGATTTACGACCCGGCCGACGGCCGGATACTGGCAGGCCCCCGTGATTCCGACGGCGCGATTGTCGACTCGCTGAAGCTGATTGTCTCCGATGCTTACTCGCCGCCCAGGTGGGCATCCGGCACGAATACCACGATCGGCATTATCGCCACGAACGTTCGGCTCACGACGACTGAGGCGAACCGGCTGGCGACGGTAGGGCACGACGGCATCGCCCTGGCGGTGCGGCCCGCGCACCTGCAGTACGACGGAGACACGCTGTTCGCTATTGGCACGGGCGCGACGGACACGCCGGTGGACATGACCCGGCTGGGAGCGGCGGCGGCCCACTGCGTGGCACAGGCAGCCGTCAGCGGCGTGCTCGCAGCGACGGGGCTGGGAGGGATTCCGGCTGCTTCGGAGATGGGTGCCTAGAAGACCCTGAACCGGAGATATGCCTCGCTCGGGTCCATGCCGGACATGATGGCGTTGCGCAGCTCGCTCTCGGTGGTCATGAGGCGCTCGGCCTCGGCGACGACTTCTTCAACCCTGGCCTCTGGAATCACCACCGCGCCGTCTATGTCCGCCAGCAAAAAATCTCCGGTTTCGACTGGCACTCCGCCGATGCTTATCGGCTCGCCCAGGGCCGTGACGGCCCAGCGGCCGACAATGTCGGCCGGGGTATTGTAGCGGCAGAAGACGGGAAAGCCCATGCGGGTGATGAAGTCGGTATCTCGACAGCCACCGTCCACGAGGTAACCGGTGACCCCTCTCAGTCGGAGAGTTTCAGCGGACAGTTCGCCCATGTGCGCGATGGAGTCGTCGTTGGGCTGACACACGACGACCGAGCCCGATGGCGCGGCGCTGAGCAGCCGGGTCCAGCCCAACAGAGAGGTGTCAGCGTCGATGCCGGGCTGGGGCCTGCCTTCGGCCGCCCAGATGGGACCGACGAGCGTCCGTTTGGGGTCGAGCGGCCGTATGTCGCTGGGCAGCGCTGAAGCGGGCATGCCGAGATCGCGCATGGCATCGTAGACCGCACCACTGTAGCAGCGAGACAGGCGCTCGGTCAGGGTGCGGCCGGGATTGGGCTTCTCGGTCATGGATGGTTCCTCTTAATCTCAGAGCCTGGGGGTGGAATGTAACACCCGGTCATGCCATGCCGCAGCGCTGCCCTGGGTTACAATCCGCCGACCTCATTAGCCTACGGAGGGGCTCTCAAACCATGAAGATCGCAAACATCGAGACTTTTATTGTCGACGCCGGGTGGCGGCCCTGGATCTTCGTAAAGATCGAGGCGGACGATGGCACTGTCGGCTACGGGGAGTGCTCGGACGGGCGCTCTCCGCACGGGGTGGTGGGTACGATTCAGGACATGTCTGACCTTCTGATCGGCGCCGACCCGACGGCATTCGAGATGCGCTACTGGGACATGATGCGCCGCACCCGCCAGAGCATCGGAGGCATCGGCGCCAAGGCGATTGCGGGCGTCGAGAACGCGCTGCTGGACCTCAAGGCCAAGGCGCTGGGCATATCGGTCGTCGAGATGTTTGGGGGGCCGACCCGGGACGACGTGCGCCTTTACTGGTCGCATTGCGGCTCGACTCGGGCGACCAACCACGAACTTCTGGGCACGCCGCCGATACGCACGCTCGACGACCTCGCTGACCTCGGCCGGGAGGTCGTCGCACGGGGCTATACGGCGCTGAAGACGAACATCATCCTGCCCGGTGAACCGGCGTCGCTGCACTTTCCTGGCTTCGGCGGCGGACCGGGCACGACGGATCAAGATGTCGATCGGGCGCTGCTGGACCACATCGTGGCCCAGATTGGCACGTTCCGCGACGCGGTGGGCCCGAACATCGACATCAACCTGGACCTGAACTTCAACTTCAAGCCGGAGGCCGTCATGCGCATTGCCAAAGCGCTAGAGCCTCTCGATCTACTGTGGCTCGAAGTCGACATGTACGACCCAGAGGCCTTGCGCCAGATAAAGGACTCTACGAGTACCAGGATCTGCACGGGGGAGAACCTTTACTACATGCGCGGCTACCTGCCCTATTTCCTCGCCCGCAGCGCCGATGTGTACATGATCGACGTGCCTTGGAACGGGTTCGCCCAGTCCAAGAAGGTCGGCGACCTGGCCGAGTCGCACGAGTTGAACGTGGCGCCGCACAACTTCTACTCTCATCTGGCCAGCTACATTAGTGCGAGCCTATGCGCGGTCCTCGCCAACGTTCGCATCATGGAGATCGACGTGGACGATGTGCCATGGAAGGACGATCTCGTCACCAAGCTGCCGGAGATAGAGGACGGCCGCATGAAGACGCCGACGGGACCGGGCTGGGGCACGGACCTGAACGAGGACGTAGCGCGGGAGCACGCCTGGACCCGGGACGGGTCCAACTGGTGATTAATAGTTAGGGGGACGGGCCCAACTGGTGATTGACGCTTACGGGCCGGTGGACCACTCGTACTGGGTGAGCCCCGGCCGGTTCATGGCGGGTAGCTATCCCGGTTCGCTGGACGGCGACGTCGCCCGGCCGAAGCTGCGTTCACTACTGGACGCCGGGATTACGACGTTCATCGACCTGACAGAGGCGGGCGAGTTGGAACCCTATTCAGACGTCCTGGTAGACGAGGCCGCGTTGCGGGGCAAGGCCGCCGCCTACATTAGGTTCCCGATTCCCGATATGACGCCGCCCGAACCGGAGATCATGGTGCGAGTGCTGGACACTGTCGATGGGGCGCTCGAAGCGGGCGAGGTGGTCTACGTGCACTGCATGATCGGCATGGGCAGGACGGGCGCGGTGGTGGGCTGCTGGCTGGTGCGCTGCGGCCTGTCCGGTCAGCAGGCACTGGACGAGATGGGCCGGATGCGGGACGGCCTGATCGGCGGGCCCATGGGCTCGCCTTACACCGGCGGGCAGCGCCAAATGGTGCGAGACTGGGCCGAGTTAGCCAGTTCCCTTTAGAGGGCGGCTACCCTACTCGTCGTCGTAGTTAACGGGTATGGGGGTGCCGTTCTCGTCGTAGACAATGGGATTGAAGCGCTCGTTGTACTCGATGCCCTCGTACAAATCAGGGTAACGCACCTTGGCGAAGCGTTCGAGCTGCTGGCGGACGCGCTCTGCCGGATCCCACTTCATCCACGATTTCCAGTCGTCTTCGTAGTTGAAGTTCCACAGAAAGTAGATGGCGGCGCGGAACTCGCCGTCGATATCGTTGTCGTGCCACCACGTCTCGGTCTCTTCCAACCGCGACTGGCGCAGCTCCATGACCGTCAGGGTCGCGACGAAGTCAGCTCCCAGCTCCGCCAGCCTCGGGCTCACCGCCCCGCTGACGGGGAAGTCGTCCTCGTCGATATATGTGGTCCCCGTGCTGAGGATGGTCCCGTTCGTTACGGCCGCCTTGAACCATTCGTCGATGTCTGGCTGACCGGCGTCCAGGACGAGGTCGACCCGGCCGCTCTCCAGCGCAGTCTGCACTTCTCCGGCAGCGAGGGACACGACCTCCACCTGGAAACCGAAGGCGAACTCGGCCATGTAGGCCGCCACCGCCGCCAGCGTGAGGCCGTAGTCGGCGTCGCTCTGGCCGATGGTGATGGCGGTCTCCAGACGCTCTTCGGTGAAGTCCTCCGTGCCGCCGGAGAAGCGTCCCTCGCACTTGGCGGCGCCCGTGACGGCGGCGGCGAGCACGAGGCCCAGCACCAGCAGCATGCGTATGCGGCCGTACCTAAGTTTCGTCTTTCCGAAAATGCTCAAAATCCAGTCCCTGATGGTGCTCTTTAATATGTACGAAAACGGGCCATCACCGGGATGCAGGGCAGGACCGGAGCCGTCCGTTTGAGGGTGGTGTCGTATGTTAGGATTCCGCTGGTGTGTGATATCTGGCACCGGTAAAACGGTCGCCCGATATTAGAGAAACCCTATTTACTTATCGGTTCGATAGATTCTTCCTATACGAGGAAGTCGTTCCATCAACCAGTATACGAGGAGTAGCGATGTTGAAGACGCGGGCGGCCGTAATGGTCGGGACCAACCAGCGGATGGCTATCGACGAGATGGAGGTGCCGGACCCCGGACCGCACCAGGTGATCGTCAAACAGTCAGCAACGGGACTGTGTCTTTCGCAGGTCCACCAGCTCCAACTGGTCCCCGACGACCAGTGCCCGCAGCTTCTCGGCCACGAGGGTGTGGGCGTGGTGACGCACGTCGGCAAGGACGTGACTCATTTGAAAGAGGGCGACCACGCTATCACTACCTGGGTTCCCAGGGACGGGTTCCCGGGACGAGGCTTCATCGACGGCCTCAGCCCGATTGGCGTGAAGTTCAGGGGCGAGCTGGTTCACGGACCGGTGGGGACGTTCGCCGAGGATTGCCTGGTCAGCGACCAACTGGCAGTCAAAATACCAGCAGATCAGGCTACGATGGAGAGTTCCATTGTTGGTTGTGCAGTATTGACCGGCGCTGGCGCCGTATACCACACGGCGAAGGTGCGGCCTGAAGACTCGGTAGTGGTGATCGGCGCCGGGGGCGTCGGGCTGTCCGCCATCAAGATGGCTTCGCTATTGCAGGCGTACCCGCTGATCGCTGTCGATATCGACGACGAGAAGCTGGAATTCTCCAAGGGCTGGGGGGCGACCCATACGATCAACTCCAAGAAGGTGGACCCCATCGAGGCGGTGTGGGAGATAACGGGCAACGGCGCTGACTTCGCCTTCGACGCGGTGGGCTCGATCCCCACGCACGAGCTCATTTTGCCGATGGTGCGCGGCGGCGGGCCGGGCGGCGACAACGTGGGCGGCATGGCGGTGATGATTGGCTGGCCGCAGCCGGAGTTCAAGCTGAACGCCGAGCACTTCGTCTACCATCAGCGCCAGTTCCGGGGCAGCCACGGCTCGGCGGTCCCCGACAGGGACTTTCCGATGTACCTCCGGTTAAATGCCGAGGGGAAGTTCCCGCTGGACAAGCTGGTCACGCGGCACTACCCGATTGAGCAGGCGAACGAGGCGATGAGTGATCTGACGAACGGCAAGATCGCCGGACGGGCGCTGCTGACGTTCTAACGGGCCCGTATGCCGGGTACAAAGGGCCTGGGACGAAGCGTTAGTAGTAGACTTTAGGTAGAGATGTTGAACCGAGCGATCCGCAGCTTATATTTTTGGAGCTTTTACCCGCCGCAAGGCGAATGGGAGGACCTCGGCCGACGTTAGAGAACGACGAACCGGTAGCAAGTGCGATAAGGCCCTCCCTCCGGAGGGCCTTTTCTATTGAGGAGACACACATTGATTGTTGTAATGCGAGCGGACGCCAGTCCGGAGGACTTGGGCGCGGTGCAGGACCGGGTGCGGGCGCTGGGGTTCGAGACGGCCCTGACGTCCGGCGAACTCCAGACGATAGTCGCGGTGCGCGGCGATACGGCCGGCGACCAGCGCCTCGATGGCCTTGGAGACTTACCCGGAGTCGAGAGCCTGCTGCGGGTGCAGAAGGCCTACAAGGAGGCTAGCCGCGAGTTCCACCCGGCGGACACGGTGGTGGACGTGGGGGGCGTGAAGATCGGCGGCAACAGGGTCGTGATGATGGTTGGCCCCTGTGCGGTAGAGAGCAGGGAGCAGCTGATGGCGACGACCGAGGCGGTGAAGGGCGCGGGGTTCCCCATTCTGCGCGGCGGCGCTTTCAAGCCGCGCACGTCGCCCTATAGCTTCCAGGGGCTGTTCATCGAGGGCCTACGACTCCTGGCCGAAGCGAGGGAAAAGACGGGGCTCAAAATTGTCACCGAGGTGATGTCGGAGGCGGACGTGCAGGACGTGGCCGCGTACGCGGACATCCTCCAGATCGGCGCGCGCACGATGCACACGTTCCGTCTACTGGAGAGGGTGGCCGAGACGGGCAAACCGGTGCTGCTCAAGCGCGGCTTCCACGCGACGATAAAGGAGTGGCTGTTGGCGGCGGAGTACATCCTCAAGATAGGCAACCCGAACGTCATCCTCTGCGAGCGAGGCATCCGGTCGTTCGACGGGGAGTTCGCCCGCAATGTACTGGACCTGACGGCGATCCAGATCGCCAAGAAGGAGTCCCACCTGCCTGTAATAGCCGACCCCAGCCACGGGACGGGCGTGCGGGAGTTCGTTATCCCTATGGGCCGTGCCGCTATTGCAGCTGGGGCGGACGGACTGATTATCGAGAGCCACCCGAACCCGGCGGAGGCGCTGAGCGACGGGCCGCAGTCGATCCCGGCGGCTGAGATACCTGACCTCGCCAAAGAGATGCAGACTATCGCCGAGGCGGTGGGCCGCACTCTTTAACTGCGCTAGCGCAGTTGGATGATCTCTTGGGCGGCGAAGATGGAGCCGACGGTGAGGTTTAGCGGCGCCCGCGCGTAAAGCGCCGGTGGCACGCCGATGTCGGCGAGGTAAAGCTCGCCCACGTACTGCTCCGCCGCTTCGGCCGAGAGCCCGATTTTGGGCAGTGCCAGCGTCATGGTGGCGTCGGCGATGACTGCGACACCGGGCACTTCCCCGTTGGTCGCATCGAGGCCGCTGGGCACATCTAGCGCGAGGACGGGCGTGCCGGACAGGTTGGCGGCGTCAATCAGGATTCGGGTCGCGCCTCGTGGCGGGCCGCTCAGGGAATAGCCAAGCAGCGCGTCGATTACCAGATCGGCTTCGGCCAGTTCGGGCAGCCCGCCGGGCTCGTGCAGCTCCGCGCCTGTGTGACGCAGGATGGCAAGCTGCTCGCCGGGCACGCCCGTTATTTCGCCGGCCGGACGTGACAGGTGTACCTCGACGGACGCTCCCCAGGCACTGAGGCGGCGGGCGCACACCAGGCCGCCGCCGCCGTTGCCGCCGGAGCCAGCCAGCACAACGACACGCTTGCCGACGGGATCGCCATCGAGGAAGCGGGCGCGTGCGAGTAGGGCTAGTGCGCGACCGGCGTTCTCCATCATTCGGGGCAGGTCGATGCCGTAGTCTTCGACCATTGCCCGGTCCACCTCGACCATCTCGGCGGTCGTTATCTCTGGGATGTCCAAGCCGTCCGTTCGTTCCACTGGTACTCCTAGTCTTGTCGACCCACAGTTTGACGCATATGGGGGTCATCCTTATATTGACGCTGCGCCGCAACGTTCGGTAACGGGTGCGGCGCGCAATTCATCTCTAACAATCTAGGACAATGCATGGCATGGTCCTGGTACGAGGGAAATAATCATGACAAAGACGGTTCTCATCACCGGGGTGAGTGGGCTGATCGGCGGGCTACTGAGAGACCGCATGGATGCCAACGGCGGCTATGAGATTACGGCTCTCAATCGAAGCCCGGTGGAGGGCGTGCGCACGGTGCAGGCCGATATCTCCGACCTGGACGCCATTAAGGGCGCGTTCGAAGGGCAGGACGCGGTGGTGCACCTGTCGGCGGTGCTGACGGACTCGGACTGGCAACAGATGGCGGCGGTGAACATCACCGGCACCTATAACGTGCTGGAGGCAGCGCGTCTCGCAGGCATAAAGCGCGTGGTCAATACGTCCAGCGGCGCTACGATCAAGGGCGTCGTGCGAGAACCGGGCAGTGTGTACAAGGCGCTCGAAGACGGGCGATACGGCGATGTACCGGCCTCATGGCCGATGGTCGATCACAAGGTGTTCCACCCGTATGGCCTGTACGGCGTCTCGAAGATGGCCGCCGAGGGGCTGGCCCGCCACTTCTCCGACGTGCACGGGCTCTCGGTAATTAACCTGCGCATCGGTACGGTGCGCCCTTCAGGCGTCCCGGAAGAGCCCTACGATTATTCGATATACCTGAGCCATCGCGACGTTGTGCAGGCGCTGATGCTCGCGCTGAACGCGCCCGACGATGTTGCGTTCGAGACGTTCCTGGTGACGTCGGACAACAAGTGGGGCTATCGCGACATATCCCATTTCCAGGACGTGCTGGGGTATGAGCCCGAGGACTCGGTGGAAGACTTCCGCATAGGGAAGGGTACGGTGCCCGAGAAACGAACCCCGCTGGGCGGCTACTGGTCGACTCATGAAGAACTGGTGAACCCGTGAGACCGATTTCTCGGGTGGGCGCGCCGCGATGATCCTCACCGCCGGGCCGTATCGCTACGAAGTGGACATTAGTTGGGGGGAACCGCCCGACCCCGACACTTTCGCCGAATGCGCCGCTGTCGCGGTGGACCCGGACGACAATGTCTGGGCCTTCAACATTCCCACGGGCGAGCTGATGGTGTTCGCGCCGGATGGGACGCTCGTTCGAGTCTGGCCGCACACCTACGTGAACGTGCACGGCATCGACTTCGACCCCGAAGGCAACGTGTACCTGGTCAATCGCAATAAGCACGAAGTGACCAAGTACTCGGCCGAGGGCGAGGTGCTGATGACGATGGGCACGCCGGGTAAGCCCTCAAAAACCGGCTACTCCCTGGCCAAGGGCCGTAAGACGGGTTGGAAAAATCCGGTCGAACGGGCCGGGCACCCGTTTAACGTGCCCAGCGGGGTGCGCGTGGCGCCGAACGGGGATGTGTACGTCGCCAACGGCTATGCCAACTGCCGCGTGCACCGCTTCTCGCCGGACGGCGAGCTGCTAAAGAGCTGGGGTGAGCCGGGCAAGGGCGGACCGGGCGAGTTTCATCTCGTACACGGCCTGTTCATTGATACCCGTGGACGAGTACTGATCTGCGACCGGCTCAATAACCGTATCCAGATTTACGACCTCGACGGAGGTTTCCTGGGCATGTGGTCGGGCCTGGCTATGCCGAGCAAGGTGCACCAAGGTCCGGACGGGCTCGTGGTGGTGACTGAGCACGGGGGCCGGGTGACACTTCTGAACCTCAATGGCACGGTGCTGGGACGGTGGGGCGCCGCCGACAACACGGGCCTGTTCGCCTGGCCGCACGGAGTCGCAATTGATTCAACCGGCAACATCTACGTCGGCCACGTCACTGCCGTCGGAGCGTCGAAGGGCTCGGGGCAGCGGCTGACGAAGCTGTCACCGATTTAGGGGCAACCCAGATGGACCTTTTGCGCTTGGACCCGTCACAGGCGAGCGCGGCGTCGGACACCCTGGGACGGTCTTTTTGGGATTTCGAGTTTCCGGGCGGCTACTGGCCGGATGAGGCGGAACGGGCCCGGTGCTTCCCTCCCTTTTGGCGGGCGATGGTCGCCGCTATCTGTAAGCACGGTGAGGTGCACGCGACGTCTATCGACTTCGAAGGGGTGGCGGCGTGGCAGCCACCTGGGTTTCACCTCTCGTACCGGCACATGTGGCGGGCCGCACCCCTGGACATGCTGCGCTTTTTCCGCGGCGGCGGGGGCAAGGTGACGGTGGGGCTGGAGTTGCAAGAGCAGATGCGCAGACGGAATGCACCTATGCCGCACTGGTTCCTCGGACCAATAGGTGTCGATCCACAACACCAGGGAGCGGGCCATGCGTCCAAGCTCATGCTGCCCATGCTCGAGCGTGCCGACGCCGAGGGGGTGCCGGTGTTTTTGGACACGAACTCGGAGTTCAACATCGAGCTCTACGAGCACTTCGGGTTCCGGGTGATGGAGCGCGCCGACATGCCCGAGACAGACATCTGGAACGTGGCGATGCTACGGGAGCCCCAATAGCACGAAGCGCACGACTCCCTACTGGACGAGGTAGAGGGCCAGGTAGATGTAGGAGCCAGCCGATGTCCGAACAAAACAAGGCCATTGCTATGAGAACCATCGAGGCCCTCGACCGCAACTCGGGGCCGGTCCTGGACCTGTACACGGCCGACGCCCAGACTTACATGCAGGGCGACCAGCCGTTCGACATGGAGACTTACAAGCGCTTCTCCGGCGAGTTCTTCGCCGCCTTTCCCGACCTCGTGCACAATGTCGACGAGGTCACGGCGGAGGGTGACCGGGTGGTGCTGCAGATCACGGTCACCGGCACCCACGAGGGCACGTTTCTGGGCATCCCCGCCACAGGCACGTCGATTCGCTACCCCAGCATGGTCACCTACCGGGTAAGAGACGGCAAAATCTCCGAGACACGCGCCGTGTTTGACCAGCTCGCCCTCCTGCGCCAGATCGGAGCCGAACGACTGCCAGATTAGGGCTCGGCCTACTGCCATCGCGAGCTACCGGCAGCTGCCCGACGGCGCGGGTGAGGGCCGGGCTGGTAAGATGGGCACGGGTCCCGAGGTGGCCGCCCGCAGGGATGGCAGAGGGTGTGGCGCGCCCAGGTGGCGGAATGGCAGACGCGGCGGACTTAAAATCCGCTTCCCGTTAGGGAGTGGGGGTTCGAGTCCCTTCCTGGGCACTTTCACCAGCTTCTTTCAACACGCAGGAGGAGTCTTATCGCGACGAAATCAGGTGTCGTTGGCAGCACACGGACTGTCGACACATCACCGGCCTTCTACAAGCACCACGCCGACCGCTATGCCGCCAACCAGGTGAACCGGGTCCAGCGGGTCTGGGCGAACACGTCCCACTCCCTCCTGAAGGGCAACCATTCCCTGATCGACGCACTGGTGGAGATGGCGCCGGGGCCCAGGGGCCTCGATGCGGGCTGTGGGGCCGGGGCGATTGACGTGGCGGACCTGGTCGGCCGAGGGCTCGACGTGGTCGGCATCGACGCCATCGAGCAGAACGTGGAGACAGCGCTCCGCCTGCATCCGTCTCTCACCGGCCGGGTCCACGTCGCCGATTTATCCGAGCCGTTGGACTTCCCGGACGCAGGGTTCGACTTTGTCATGTGCAACGCGGTGATCCAGCACCTCCGGCCGGAGGATGTGTTCCGCACGACGATTCCGGAGCTGGCCAGGGTGTTGAGGCCCGGCGGAGTCCTGCAACTGGTGTTCAAGTGCGGACGTGGGACGGTCACTCTGGACGACCCGGACTACGATGTGGAAAGGTCGTTCCAACTCTTCCACGCACCAATGGTCGTGTCCGCCCTCCAGGCGCAGGGCATGGTCATGGTGCCGGCAGAGAGTGAACACTCCCTGGGCGGCCTGATGTACTACACGAACAACAACGGTCTGGAGCATTGCGCCATCTGGGCCCGGAAGTTCGCCTAGCTCTACCCTCTTCTTTCCCGGGGGGCATCCTCTGGACGGTTCGTCTTCCGGCCGAGTGTACCGGCACCGGTTCCTGCTTCATTGCCGCCGGTTTTCCCCGTATTATGGGGAGATGTCTCGGCCCTCGTATGGCTGGGTCGTGGTGGGACTTTGGCTGATCTCCACCATGACCGGCTTCGTGATCCTGTTCAATATCGGCATCCTCATGCCGTCTATTGCAGAGGACCTGGGCCTGTCACCGAGCCAACAGGGGCTGCTGGGGGCCGCTTCGTCGTGGGGAAACCTGGTGCTGACGCTGCCGCTGGGGTGGTGGACCACGAGGTTCAGCCCCAAGGCGGTGATCGCCTCGACGCTAGCTATCGGTACGTTGCTGGTGTTTATGCAGGGCTGGTCGCCGGTGTTCGCGTACCTGCTCATCGGCCGACTCGGTTTCGGAATCGCGCTGATGGCCATGGAACCGCCCGGCGCCGCTCTGGTCGCCCAGTGGTTTCCGCCCCATCGCATTGTGTTCGTCAACAGCGTTTCCAACGCAGGGTTCGGCTTTGTCATGGGCGCGGGCCTGGTGGCGACACCATTTATTTTGAGGGCGCTGGGCGGCGATTGGCGCATGACTTTTTATGTGTCAGGCGCGATGTATGCGCTGCTCGCCGTGGCGTGGCTCATCTTCGGCCGCGACCGGCACCCGGTCGGAAAGTCGCGTCCCTCCGACACAGGTGAACCGGCGACGACAAGCGTATCAACGACGGTGCTCAAGACGCTGACTCATAGGGACCTAGTTCTGGCGTGCGTGGGCATGGCTGGCGCGGTGCTGGCATGGTCGGCGTTCATAAATTTCTTTCCCACGCTGATGCTCGAGCGCTATGACGTGTCGCTGTCGTGGTCGGGCGGCCTGCTTGCGCTGAATATGGCTGTCGGAGGGGTTATGGGAGTCGCGATGGCGTTCCTGCTGGGGCGCTCGCGACTGCTGAACCCGGTGCTGGTGATACTGGGCCTGGGGATGACGGCCGGTTATATCGCCATGACGCTGACCGGGAGCCTGCCGCTGCTTATCGTTTATGCCGGTGTCAGTGGACTTTCGGGAGCGTATTTCCCGCTGCTGTATAGCGCGGCATTTCAGCTGCGCGGGGTTACCCGGGACCGCATCCCCCTGGCGGTTGCCGCCGTGATGACGGCTGTCTCTGTCGGAATGGTGGGCGGGCCGGTGATGACGGGCTTTTTGCAGGAGGCGACCGGGGAGCTGCGGCTGCCGCTGATTATCGCGTCCCTGTCAGGCATGATTTTGGTGCCCGTCGGCGCTCTGATCGCGCTGGCCCCGCCCCAGTCACCGGAGCCGGGGCCGCAGTCTGCCCCGGAGCACCTGGGCGACCCGCTGGAGCCCGTGAGAGCCGAGGCCGTATCCAAGTAGCGAAGACGAGGCGGGAAGGTATCGAATTAGCCGGTTGACCGCCTGACGCGGGACGGATATCTTGGTGCTGCCTAGTGATACGGGGTAGGCTGCGGCCGAGCGGCCGTGCCTCTCCCCGACGGGCCCCGGGGGACCGATGCCAACACTCAGGAGAGTTTCCGCGCACGAAGAGACGTCAGACGCTCGTACTGACGACGTGTCCGTTTCCAGGCTTTCGATTGGCTCTTGGGCCGTCTACGACGTCTCCAATACGCTCTTTTTCACCGGCATTATGGGGACCCTCTTTCCCCTCTGGGTAGGCAACGTCCAGGGTGGCAACGACGCCACCATCGCCTTAATCGTGGCCATCGCCATGGTCATCAACCTGATGGTGGCTCCGGTCATTGGCGCGATGTCTGACAACGCCAGACGCCGCCTGCCGTTTCTCGCTGTTGTTTCCATGATCGGCATTGCCGCCACGCTCCTACTCGGAGCGGGGAGCCAAGAGGCGACGGTGTTGCTGTTCATCGCCGCAGTGGTGACCATGCACGTTGGCACCGTGATCTATAACGCACTGTTGGTGGAGGTGAGTCACGAGGGCAACCGCGGGTTCATCGGCTCCATGGGCGCGGGCATCGGTTACCTGGGTGCGCTGCTGGCTGTTGGGGTGGGGCTCCATTTTGACGAGGACTATGTGACGGCGTTCAGGGTGATCGCCGTGCTCATGCTGGTGATGACGGTGCCAGTACTGATTTTGCTGCGCGAGCGGCCCAGGGAGTTGCGGGAGGAGACGCAAACGCCCTCCGACCGGGTGGGTCGGGGGTTCCAGGGCGCGTTCACCGACCTCGCCGAGACGATGCGACACACCGAGTTATACCCCGGCCTGCGCAGCCTGCTCATCGGGCGGTTCTGGTACTACCTGGCGGTGAACACAGCGGCTCTTTTCGCCTTCCGGTACGGCACCGAGACTATCGGATTCAGCGAATACAAGGTGTGGTGGGTGCTGGCGGTGGGGATTGTCGCGGCCATGGCGTCGGCGCCGCTGTGGGGCAAACTGGTCGATCGCTCTGGGCCGTTCCTGTCGATGAAGATCGTCCTGGCGGCGTGGCTAGCGGTGCTGCTGGGCACGGTGGCCATTCCCTGGCTGGATCTGCCGCCCGATCTCTACTGGGCCATTGGCGCGGCCAGCGGGTTCATGGTGGCCGGGACCTGGGTCACCGACAGGCCACTGCTGCTGAAGATAACTCCTGCCGAGCATGCCGGTCAGTTCTTCGGTCTGCAAAGCCTGACCGGCAGGCTAGGGACGATTGTCGGCCCGGTCATGTGGGGGTTGATCGCCGCAGACAAGCTGTGGTTCGGCCACGGACCCAGCCTGGGCCTGGGGCTGGGCCAGACCGCTTCGGTGGTCGGCCTGATCGTAGCAACGGTCCTGGCGATTCTGTTCGTCACCCGGTCCGGCGAGGAGTTCGGCTCGGGCGGCTCCCCAAGCGCCAGAACTGACACCGGGGCCGAACCGGCGACCAGGGCCTAGCGCGCCCTAACTTTCTGCTTCGCCCGCGCTTAGATATATTCTCGGCACACGGGCACTGATGCGGCAGACCACTTCGTAGGGGATGGTAGACGCCCACCGCCCCGCCTCGCGGGCGCTTATCTTGCCGTCACCCTGGGTCCCGATGAGCACGACTTCGTCGCCCGGTCCCACACCTGAGATTTCTGTAATATCAACGAGCGTGGTGTCCATGCTGATGTTGCCCACTATTGGGGCCTGTGCGCCCCCGATTAGCACGTGGCCCTTGTTGGACGCGAGGCGGGCCAGGCCGTCGGCGTAGCCCACCGGCAGCGTGGCGATGAGCGAAGAGCGGTCGGTCTTGAAGGTGCGGTTGTAACCGAGCGCGGTGCCGACCGGCACGGTCTTCACAAACGCGATGCGCGTCTTGAACGACATGACGGGGGCCAGATCAACGGTGCCCCGGTGCCTGGAAGGGTGTATGCCGTAGAGCGAGAGCCCCGCCCGGACCATGTCGAACCACGAGCCGCTGTGCAGCAGCGTGCCCGCGCTGTTGGCGACGTGGCGAACTATGTGGTGGTGACCGGCGGCCTCGATGGCGTCGACGGCCTCGGTGTATATGTGGATCTGCTGACGGGTGTAGGCCAGATCGTCCTCATCGGCAGAGGAGAGGTGCGAGAAGACGCCTTCCAGCCGCGCGCCCTTGTGACCGGCGGCCTCTTTCACGAATCCGGCCACGTCGTCAGGCCCAATGCCCAACCTGCCCATGCCGGTGTCGAGTTTGAGGTGGTAGCCGACGACTTGCTTCTTCGCCAGAGCGGCTTTTGAGAGTCGCTCAAGGGCTGCCATGTCGTACACGGTCGGGGTGAGTCCCAACTCCACGAAGGTCTCTTCTTGACCGGGGAAGCAGCCGCCGAATACGAGGATCGCCCCGGATACACCGGCGTCTCTTAGGTCCACAGCCTCTTCGGTGATGGCGACGCCAAAGGTCTTGGCGCCTGCGTCCTGCAAGGCCGCGACCACCCGGGCGGCGCCGTGGCCGTAGCCGTCGGCCTTGACGACGGCCATCACGGTGACGCCGGACGGCAGGTGGTCGCTGACGGCCCGGTAGTTGGCGACCAGCCGGTCGAGGTCAATCTCGACCCACGTCGGGCGCTGGCCGGCTAAAGCACGTTCTCCGCTCACGGGGTTCGCTCGTCAGGGCTTCTTCGGCTCATGGCCTCATCGCTTTCGCAATCAGCATTTCAGTCTGTCTTGCGCTGGACGGCGAGTTCGGAGATGAACCGGGCGCCGGGAACTTTGGAAAACTCTCCGCCGGGCATTTTTACCTTCGAGGACCGGCTGCCAGAACCCAGAATCACGTAGTCGAGGCCGTCGATTCCCTCGTCCACATAGATCGGCACGTCCCCGGGTAGGCCGAATGGCGTCACACCGCCGATCATCATGCCGGTGACGTCTTTCGTCTGGTCAGCGGACGCGAACGAGACGCGGCGAACCCCCATGAGCTTGCGCACGCGCTTGTTGACGTCCAACTGCGTACTGGCGAGTACGACACAGGCGCAGTACTGCTCGGGGCCCTTTTTTGACGCAACCAGGATGGTGTTGGCACTGCGCTCGGGCGGGTAGCCGTACTTCTCGCAGAACTGGGCGGTGTCCGCGAAGTCGGGGTCGATTTCTATAATCTCGTGCTCAATCCCCCAGGCCGCCAGCGCGTCGTTTACCTTGCTCGCCGGGTCGGTCATTGCGGCAGCACCGTGGCATGATGTCTCTTAAGTTTTTCCAGACGATCTGGATCGGGCTCGGGCAGGCGGCCTTCGTAGGGCATGAAGGTGTGATTAGGGGTCATGACGGTGGGCGGCTCGCACAGGTCCTCGACGTAGAAGCGCGAGGACTCGAAAAGGTCGCCGGGGTAGGTGAAGTTGGCCAGCGTGGCCACCTCGACGCAGATGGCGCCGCCCAGCGCGCTCTCTAGCATGCCGCCGACCCAAACGGGTATGCCCGCGTCCCGCGCCATGTCGTGTATGAGCTTTACGTTGTGCAAACCCCCTACCCTGCCCGGCTTTATGTTGATGTATTTGCACGCCCCAACGGCTATGGCCTGCTCGGCGGCCTTCACCGAGTGCACGGTTTCGTCCAGGCACACCGGCGTTTCAATTTTGCGGGCAAGCTCGGCGTGGTCGAGCACGTCGTTCCAGTGCAGCGGCTGCTCAATGAAGGCCAGGCCGATTTTGTCGATCTCTTTGAACAGCGGCAGGTCGTCGAGCGTGTAACCGGAGTTGCAGTCGATGTGGAAGGTCATGTCCGGAAAGGTGGACCGAACGGCCTTGAGCATGTCGATGTCCCAGCCCGGCGCGGCCTTCAACTTGACCCGCGGGAAGCCCGAGTCGACCGCACCCTGGATGGATTCGAGAAGGATATCGATGGTGTCCTGAATGCCGAAGTCGGCACCGGCGACGATCTCGCGCGTCTCGCCTCCCAACAGGCGATGCAATGGCGTGCCGGTGATGTTGCTTTGCAGAGTCCACCAGGCGATCTCGATGGCGGCTTTGGCGAAACTGTTTCCCTTAAATATCGCCAGCGCGTCGTTGAGGTCTGCGGCGGTGTCGAATTCGCGGCCGACGACCTGGGGGCCGAAGACCTCGGTGACGTGGTAATAGGCGCCACCGGCGCTCTCACTGAGGTAAGTAGGGGCGAAGAAGGGGGTGGACTCGGCCCAGCCGTAGTGGTCGCCGCTGGTGGCCTTCACCAGCACGGAGTGGATGTCGTAGTCGGCGCCGTAGGCCGTACGCCAGGGCGCGATAAGCGGCATCGCCACGTAATAAACGTCTAGTCGGTCAATTCTCATAATTGCCACGCTCACAGGGCCACGGCCGGCGCGGCCGGGCAAAAAATGGTCGAAAAGCAGGGCCTGCGCGCCGCCTACGCGCCCAGAACGAATTGACCCCGGTCGGGCTCTAATTTACCTGTGTTGGCCTGTTCCGGGCAAATTACTGTGAAAAATACCCGGCGTTACCGCAGGCCTGGATAAGGTTGTCGGTCTGGGCGTATATCTCAGCCACCTCGGGCTCGCTGAGGGAGCCGGCCATCACCACGCTGGCCGCTATGTGCAGCGCCGCGCTGGAGTCACGGATGGGCGACTCGGCGTCCGCACCCAGCTCCGATATGCGGGCGACTCTGCTGACGAAATCGGCGTCGATGGGGACTCCCCCGCCCTGGGAGTCTTCGACCAGGCCCTGGAATTCGCCGCAAGCGTCGGCGCCGGGGCCGCCAACATGGCCCCCACCATCGCCGCCGCCGAAAGACCCGACGACGGGCACTACGATGGCCAGAACGAGGCCGATGATGATGAGCGCGCCGCAGCCGAGTTGCAGGCGCTTGATCGTGCCTCCCGACTCATCTTTGTCTGAGTCGTAATAACCGCCCCGTTCGCCCTCTTCCCTTACGTCTCCGTTAGGGTCGAGGTCGTCAGGATCGCCTCCAGGAGGCGGGTTCTCCCCTTCTTCCTGGTAATCGGGGTAGTCGGGCTTGTACTCGTACCCACTGCCTCTCTCGGGCTCAGGTGCGGTCAATCGTGGAGGTGCGCCGTCTCGTAGTGGTGGCGCAGGAGGTTGACGCCGAAGTCTTCGTCGAGGTCTCTCATCACGGAGTGGATGTGGTTAGCTTCGTTCTGCACATTGTCCTGCTCTATTAGGAAGCTTCCCGGTTGCAACCTGTGTATCCGGAAGTAGCGGCCCTGGCCGGGCTGGTCGCCGCCCGCCCAGCTGAAGTCGAAGCGTCCGAAGTCGTCGTGTTTTAGACCGTCCAATATGGGCGCGGCAAGCTCCGGCCGCAGCCGGTTGACGTAGCCCGCGACGAGGTCACACAGCCGTTCACGTTGGCTCGAACTCATGTCGGCTACAGACAACCCCGACGGAGGGAGTACCGAACCGGGGCCATCGACGAGGATGGGCGAGTTTAGGGTGTAGATATCCAGCGGCGCCAGGTCACTGACGACGGCCTTAGATCGTTGTCCTTTGTCTAACGAACTGAGCAACTCGCGAGCACGCTCGTCTGTGTCCCACAGCACGCCGCTGCCCGCACCGTCGTAGCCGTGGGGCACCAGGGCGGGGTTGGAGCCGAGGAAGTTGGGGGTCGACGCGATGGCACAGCCCGCCACGATGGTGAAGGCGACGTATATGTGGTGACCGTTCAGGCTCCAAGACCATACATCGGTGCCGGGGGTTCCAAACACCCGCAGGTAATAGAGGCCGGGGTCGCGCTGGAACATGCCGGTGCCCGCGTCACGCTCCATTTCGCCCAACACCACTTCGAGATTGGCGATGCGGCGGGCGCGATCGGCGCCGTCGTCGGACATGCCGGTGGCGAGCAGGTCGAAGGTCATCGCCAACTGGTCGGCGTCCATTTCGCCCAGCAGCAACCCCCGGTACTTCATGGGGGCGTAGTTCCAGTAGAGGCGCTCGTAGTGGTCTTCCGAGTACAGGGCGCGGGCCTTCTGCTCGGGGGAAAACGAGTCGATGAGCCGCGTTGCGGCTCGGGCCATGTCGGCGGCGACGGCGGGCAGGTCGGGGCTGGAGTGGATGCCGTCGGCGATGGTGACCATGTTAGGGCTCTCCTGACTTGTAGCCCGCCTGCGCCTTAGACGGCGATGCGGGAAGGGAATTCGGGCAGGCCTTTGACGCCTTCGCCGGACATGTCCAGCCGGTACAGGGCGCCAGCGTACTCTCCCGACTCGGCCTTGTCCTCGCCGCCGGCGGAGGTGATGTAAGCGTCGATGAGGTGGTCACCGGCGAAGATGATGGACGTGGTCTTTAGCATGGGCACGTCGACCTTGCGGTCGAACGAGCCGTCGGGCGCGTAACGGGTGACGCCGCTTTTACCGAAACCGGCCGACCACACGTAGCCGTCCGCATCGACGGTCATGCCGTCGGGCCACCCGTCGGTGGTGTCTACGAACGGACGGCGATTGGATAGCTCGCCGATATCGACGTCGTAGTCGAATACGTCGATGCGCTGGGTCTCGGTGTCGGTATAGTACATGAGCTTGTGGTCGAGGCTGAAACCCATGCCGTTGGAGATGCCGATGTCGGCTTCGACCTTGGTCAGCGTCGCGTCCAGATCCATGCGGTACAGCGCTCCCCTGCCCCGCTCGTTGACGATGGTCCCGGCGAATACCCGACCGACGGGGTCGGCGATGACGTCGTTGAACTTGCGCCCCTGCTCCTCTGGGAGAAGTTCGAATAGCCAGCGCCATTGGCCGTCTTTGAGCAGCCCGACACCGGCGTTGTAGGTGAAGCACAGCAGCGAGCCGTCGGCCTGGATGGTGAAGCCACCGATGCCGGTGGGGCCCTGAAAGTAGAGATCATTTTCACCCGAGACCGGGTCGTGACGGTAGATTTTGCCGGGGGGGATGTCCACCCAGTAGAGCTTTTTGTCGCCCGGGTGCCAGAGCGGACCCTCGCCCACGGCGTTGGCGTAGTCGACTATGAGTTCAGGCTGCATGCCGGTCAGTGCTCCCCGTTAGAAAATACCCTCCCCGCAAAAGGGTGAGTGGAAAAATAAATGAGAAGGCGGACCCGTAGGGACGAGGCCCGCCTTTAAATCGCTCTATTGTCGCGGGGCCGCCCTCGCCCCCCCCCCCCCGATTAAGCCCCCACTGGGGTCAAGCCGGGGTGGTTAGCCGCTACTGGGCAGCGGCGCTGAGGTTCGCCCCAGCGGTGAAACCGACTCGCTTGTGCGCCGGAACCGTGATGAGGGAGCCCGCCTGGCCGCCACGGATGGGCCGGACTCTCCTGGCTTTGACCTGCCGGACCTCGAAGGAGCCAAAGCCTGTGAGAACTACCCTGTCCCCGGCCGAAAGGGCCTCCTGGATGCTGTCCAGGACCGCGTTGAGAGCGGCCTCGCCCTGTGCTCTCGACCCGCTTAACTTGGAAGCGACTCGGGCGGTCAGATCACTTTTCCTC
Source organism: Dehalococcoidia bacterium (assembly GCA_965250195.1). Classification (GTDB taxonomy): domain Bacteria; phylum Chloroflexota; class Dehalococcoidia; order Lucifugimonadales; family UBA2962; genus CAUZIR01. The sequence continues at coordinate 1,844,577 of OZ252295.1, read as the reverse complement.
AACGTTGCCATATGCGACCCCTCTCCTTAACTATTCGGCGGCTATCTCGGCCCGCTAAAAACGCTCACTCAACGCCCGGAGGAGCCGACTTCCCAGGCCTTTCCAGAGGGTTGCCAAAAGGCTCTCCGCTCCGGTGGCATGAGGTTCCGTCGGCATCATACGAGCGTTGCCCCGATAGTATGTTCTCATAGGTGGCATGTCAAGCCCCCACCCTAATAGCGCCTTCCCGATCACGCGCCGCATGCCATAGGGGCGTAGAGGCACCTTACTACTATACTTGAGTGTAGAACACCAGTTCTATAAACTATGGCTCCAATGGTACCGAACCACGTAAAGATCGCCTGTGTGCTCGTGACGCACCTGGCCGTGAAGGCCGAGCTCAGACGGTACCCAGTGCTGCGAGGCAAGGCCTTTATCGTAATCGGCGCCCCCAGTACCCCCAGTACTCCCGGCACTGGGGGTACTGGGCAGGTAGTGCTCGATAGCTCCCCTGAAGTGGAGGGCGTCGTGGCGGGAATGCCGCTCAGGGAGGCGTCCTCGCGCTGCCGGGATGTCATGACGGTGCAGGCCGACGAGCCCTACTACCGCAGGGTGTTGGACTCGCTGGCGGTCGCGCTGTCTCGCACAAGCCCCTCGGTGGAGAAAGATCCAGATACGCCGGACGTGCTGTACGTGGGCCTGTCAGGCCTGGGAAGGATGTATGGCGGGGATGCCAGGGCCGCCGCCGCACTCCTGCACGCAGTCCCCTACGACTTGGAGGGGCGCGTGGGGGTGGCCGGTGGGAAGTTCCCGGCCTACGTGGCGGCGTCCATGAGTGGACCGGGGCGGGCGTCTCGGGCGCCGTATGACGCGGCCGAAGCAGCGGACTTTCTCAGAGCGCGGTCGGTGGACCTACTCCCCGTTACATGGGAGACGAAGGTCAGGCTGCACAGGTTCGGCCTGCACTCGCTCGGTGACGTGGCTGCTCTAGACATCGGCGCTATGGCGGCGCAGTTCGGGCGCGACGGCCGGACGGCCTGGGAGCTGGCAGGCGGAATCGATTCCCGGCCGGTGGTGCCGTACAAGGCCGATGAAGAAGTGGTCGAGGAGTTAACGTTTCCCGCGCCCGCGGCCTCTATGAACGCCCTGCTGCTGGGGACGGATATGCTGCTCGGCCGGGCCTTCGCCCGACCTGCACTGCGCGGAAGGTACGCGCGCTCGGCGGCGCTACAGGGCGCGATTATAGGCCGAGCGCCTTGGACGAAGGGTGTTGCGTTCAAAGACGCTGTCGGCGGGCGGGACCGGGCGTTCGTTGCGCTGAAGGGGGCGCTGGCCAGGACAGTGCTGCCGGGGGCGCTGGAGGATCTTCGACTGACGCTGTCGGGCCTGACCGGCGAGTCGGGCGTCCAGTCCAGCCTGTTCGCGGACGTGCGCAGGAGCGAGCAGTTGCGCGAGACGATGCACCAGCTGGCACAGCGCCTACGCACCAGACCACCGGTGTACAGGGTAAGGGAGGTAGAACCGTGGTCGCGAATACCGGAAAGGCGACAGGCCCTGGTCCACTTCGACCCCTAAATACCCCAATTCCACTGGCTGTGAGAGAAGCTTCGGACATGCGCCCGCTGCTGGTAACGGCCAATCACCGCGCGTTAAGGGTGACGAGAGTGACTGACGTGTGGGAGATCGCCGACGAGTGGTGGCGCGAGCGACCGGTCGCCCGACGCTACTTTTCGGTGCAGCTAGAAGACGGGACGCTCACCACGCTGTTCCGCGACCTGTCCGACGGCGGCTGGTTCGCCCAGCGACCTTAGCTCTCCCTTGTTTCCAGGGGACACCCCAGGGACCCCGCTTGTTGCCAGGCTCCCTGGGCAACCGGGGTTCCTGTTAGGATTGTGGCCGCTTTGCAGCGCTCATTCTGGAGGAGCCGGTGTACGCAGACGTAAACGGGACCAGGCTTTACTACGAAATACTCGGCGAGGGCAGGCCCATCCTGCTGTCGCACGGCGGGCTGGGGGCCTACGACCACACCAGCTTTAAGCCCTGGCTTACTCCGCTGGCGGACGAGTTCCAACTGATCTTCTATGACCATCGCGGAGGAGGTCGCTCGGAGCGCCCGGACAGCCTGGCGGACTTCGGCGACGCGGACTGGGGCGACGATATGGATGCGCTCAGGGCGCACCTCGGTCACGAGCGAATCACCGTGCTCGGCCACTCCTACGGCTCGTCGATAGCGACTCACTTCGCGGTCAACTACCCCGAGCGCCTGGATGGGTTCATTTTCGTGTCTGGCTACCCGGCCTGGGATTTTACCGAGACGGTACTCGAGAACCTGCAAGAGCGCGGGACGCCAGAGCAGATAGAGGCGGTGGGGGCCGGGTTTAGCGGCGCCATCCAGACCGATGAGCAGCTGGCCGAGATGTACGCGCTGATCGGCAGCGTGTACTTTTCCGATCCCGGTGGCGAGGCGGCGAAAATATACGGTGCCGAGACAAACTACTCGGCCCTGGCGTTCAACCGCAGCATCGTGGACCTGCTGCCGGTCTACGACATGGCGGATCGGATACACGAGATTGCGAGCCCGACGCTGATCATGTCGGGCTCGAATGACTGGATTACGCCGTACGACAAGGCGTCCGCCCGGTTGCACCGCGACATTGAAGGCTCGGAGCTGGTGCGATTCGAACATAGCGGCCACATGCCGTTCGCCGAGGAGCCGGAGAAGTTCCTCCAGGTAGTCCGCGACTGGCTGCGCAAGCTCTAGTTCGAAGAGAATCCCAAAGGGATTTGCCTGAGGGAATCACCGGGGAATAGTTCGAAGAAAATCGCGAAGCGATTTGCCTGAGGGAGACATAAGAGATTGTTCGCAAACGTTAATGGGACCCGGCTGTTCTACGAGACTGTGGGCGACGGCCCTCCCCTCATGTTCATGCACGGCGGACTCGGATTCGACCACACCTACTTCCGGCCCTGGGTGGATCCGCTGCCAGAGGATTACACGCTGATCTTCTACGACCATCGCGGGAACGGCCGCTCTGAACGACCCGCCTCACTGAACGACGTGTTCCACTCGACGTGGGCGGACGACGGGGACGCGCTCAGGGAGCACCTGGGGATCGAGAAGATGGTGCTGCTGGGCCACTCCTACGGGGGCCTGTTGGCCCAGCACTACGCGCTGCGTCACCAAGAGCACCTACGGGGCCTGATACTCGGCACCACATACCCAGCCTGGGACTACACGGACGTGATTCTGGAAAAGGTGCGCGCCAAGGGGAATCCCGAACAGGTGCAAGCCATCGAGCAGCAGTTCTTCAACCACGTGGCCAACGACGAGGACATGGAGGAGATGGCGGCGTCCATCGGCGCGCTGTACTTCCACGACATGGACAGCGAGGCAGCGAAGGCCGAGAACCCGAACGCGGTCTACTCGGCGGCCGGGTACAACCGGGGGTTCATCGACATACACACTCAGCACGACGTGATGGATCGGCTGCATGAAATTACCGTTCCGACGCTGGTGCTGAGCGGGGCGGACGACTTCGTCACGCCGTACGAGCAGGGGCCGGGCCGGCTGCACTGGGGCATTCCGGGCTCCAAGCTCGTGATGTTCGAGCACAGCGCCCACATGATTTTCGCTGAGGAGAACGAGAAGTTTCTCCGTGTTTTACGCGAATTTCTCGCTGGGTTGCACTAGCCTTTCCCTGCCGACATGACCAATCAGTCGGGAAAAGTTCAGACGGTGCTGGGGCTGATCGAGCCCGGTACGCTGGGCTTTACGCTGACCCACGAGCACCTGCTGGTGGACGTGGAGTGCAATTTCGTCATGCCCGACGAGGCCACCGCCCGGGGCTTCGTGGAGGAACGGGTCACGACTGACAACGTGTCGGACGTCGTCCGTTATTGGACGACGATGAAGGACAACACTCACCTTTACGATGAGCAAACAGCGGTCGAGGAGCTCATGCGATACAGGCTGGCCGGGGGCGTCTCGATGGTGGACGCGACCAGCGTGGGCATCGCCCGCGACCCACTGGCGCTGGCCCGTATCTCGCGGGCGACCGGCGTGCAGATCGTCATGGGCGGCAGCTACTACGTGCCGCTCTCGCACCCGCCGGACATGGACGAGCGCACAGAGGATTCGATTTTCGAGGAGATCGTCGCGGACGTAACCACGGGTGTCGGCAATACGGAGGTCAGGACGGGTGTCATCGGCGAGGTGGGCAACCACGTGCCCATGACGCCGAACGAGGCGAAGGTGCTGCGGGCGTCGGCGCGAGCACAGGCCGAAACGGGCACGCCGATACTGATTCATCCGGGTTTTCACAAGGACTCGCCAGTGCCGATCATGGAGATGCTGGTGTCGGCCGGGGCCGACCCGAAGCATGTCATATTCGGGCACCTCAGTCTCTGTTTCGATCCCAGCTGGATTGGCGATTTGGCCGATTATGGATGCTATCTGGAGTTCGACACGTTCGGACTGGAGTGGTCGGAGCTGGCCGCCGCCCAGACGACCGGCACGACGGAATTCGTGGTGACCAACGACGACCACCGGCTGTGGATGCTGGAGTGGCTGTTCGAGCACGGCTACGGCGACCAGGTGGTCATCGCCCAGGACAATTTTGTGAAGATTCAGATGGTCCGGTTCGGCGGCAAAGGGTATGCGCATATACCGGAGAACATCGTGCCCCGCATGAGGGGCCGGGGCTGGACGCAGGCCCAGATCGACACCGTGCTAATCGACAACCCGGCGAGAGCACTAACTTTTGCGTGAAGGATTGATTGCCGAAGCGATGAGCCCTCGCGCGAAGAGCCCTAGAGAGAACCCCGTGAGCGGAGAACACGCGTGACCTACGACTTCACCGGGCGCGTTGCACTGGTGACGGGCGCCGCCTCGGGCATTGGCCGGGCGACGGCGCTGCGACTGGCGGCGGACGGGGCGGCGATCACGGTGGTGGACGTCAACACGGACGGGGGCGCAGAGACGGTGGCGATGGTCGAGGCGACGGGCGGCGACGCACTGCTGGTGACGGGGGACGTATCGCTGGCGGCTGACTCGGACCGCGCCGTGGTCAGGACCATAGAGAAATTCGGACGACTGGACTTCGCCCACAACAACGCCGGGGTGGTTTCTGCCGGGGTGAACACAGACGAACTGACAGAAGAGGATTTCGACCACACGTTCGCGGTCAACGTGCGCGGGGTGTGGCTGGGGATGCGGGCGCAGATCCGCCAGATGAAAACGCAACCGCTTGTCGGTGACTCCCAAACCAGAGGGGTGATCGTAAACACGTCGTCGATGCGGGGACTGGCTTCGTACGAGACGCAGTCTGCCTACTCGGCGAGCAAGCACGCGGTGGTCGGCCTGACCAAGTCGGCGGCGCTGGAGTACGCCAGGCACGGCATCCGCATTAACGCTATCGCACCCGGCATTCTGCGCACGCCGGGGAACGAGGACTACTGGGAAAAGTTCCCCGAGGCGGAGGCTGACTGGCTGAAGCTGGTGCCCCTTGGCCGATACGGGACACCCGAAGAGATAGCGCACACGGTCGCCTGGCTGTGCTCGGACGGGGCGACGTTCGTGCACGGCCACGCCCTAGTAGCCGACGGCGGGACTCTAGCCGAGTGAGTCATTGCATGACGGCGAGGACTTGTAATCAACCGTGAAATGCCGAAGCGATGCGGCCTTGGCAAAGGCCGCTGAGATGGCCTCGGAGCGCTCCTACGCCCCCTACTCGCAGTTTCACGTGGGGGCGGCGGTGCTGACGGGAACCGGAGCGGTGTTCTCCGGCTGCAACGTTGAGAACGCCTCTTACGGCCTGGCGATCTGCGCCGAACAGGCCACCATAGCAGCAGCCGTAGCAACAGAAGGGCCGGGCATGCGGCTGGTCGCCGTCGCGGTAGCAAACCGGGAGAGCAAGCCGTGCGCCCCGTGCGGGGCGTGCAGGCAGGTGATGATGGAGTTTGGGGACCCGACCGTGACGTTCCCCGGCACCGACGGCGAGCATGTCGAGGCCTGCGCGTCTGAGTTGCTACCGTACGGCTTTACGCTCGACTAGCCCGACTTCATACGGGCGAGGAACAGACTCATGAAGCGATCGGTATCAACCGTGAGGGCGACTTCGCAGTTGGGCTCGGGTTTTTCCAATCTCGGATGCCTGTGGGGAATCGTAAAACCCCTGGCCGGGCCTTCGGAGACGTCTACGTGGATGCGCATGGCCTCGGTCTGCACCAGCGACGGGTCGATGGCGATTGCGACGTTGAGTGGGTCGTGCAGGTAGCACCCGTCGTGGCCCTGGTCGCGCAGGTAGAAGTCCATGTAGTGTACGGACGAGTCGAGGATGAAGCGAGAGACGGCGTCGTCCCGGTTTCCGAATTCTGCCTGAGCGACGGAGCGATACAGGGGCAAGGCGTGGGTGACGTCTAATGGCACGAGAGTCACCGGCACCGTGAAATCGAGCACCTCGGCCAGGGCGTCGGGGTCGCAGTAGGCGTCGAACTCGGCGGCGCCCAGCGGGGGTATGTTACCGGGCACGTTGACCGCGCCGTTCATCGCCTGGATGGCCTTTGCCCGCGCCATCTGTGCCGGGTGACGACGAATGGCGTCAGCGAGATTGGTGATGGGACCGTCTGACAAAACGGTAACTTCGCCGGGGTGTTCGGCGACCAGACGTGCGATCAACTCTGGAGCGGGTTCTTGTGTCAGAAGGCTCTCATCCAGCGCCGGGTAGTAGGCGTCGCCAAGCGCGCCGAGGCCGCCGCCTCCGTGCACGGAGGCGGCGTCGTGCGGCCGGGCACGCAGCGGCCGGCTCGCCCCGCGAGCCACGAGGATATCGTGCCTGCCCAGCAATGCGAGCACTCGAAGGGTGTTGCGGGTGCAGTGATCGACACCGACGTTACCGGCGACGGTGGTGATGGCAAGGACTTCAAGCTCAGGCGAGCGCAAAGCGAGGATGATACCCAACGCGTCGTCCACGCCGGGGTCCATATCGAGGATGATTTTCGTCGTCATCTAGCCTCCTCTGCTGCCCTGCGGGCAGTCCCAAGTGCCAGGGCGCATTGTGCAGGGGAGCCCGCAATGATTCAATGCACGCGTAATCAAGATAGCGAAGCGGCCCACTGAGAAGCGATGAGACCATGAGCCGAAGTGCCATGGAGCGAACGAAGAGAGCGGAGAACACTCGCCATGCCCGGCACTATTAGTAGCAAGCTGAACAAGAAATTCGCCGCCGGTGTGGTGGGAAGCCTCCCCCGCACGGCACCGGTGCGCGACATGCTGCCGTCCAGCCCAGGCCCGGCGTCGGCCGAGGCCGCCCGCACACCGCGGATGGACGCCGCCGTAGGCTACGCCATCGCACTACAGGAGTCGGCCGGCATCGACCTGGTCAGCGACGGGGAGTGGCGACGACACGCCTACACCCACGTGATCGCGGACGTTTGCGAGGGCTTCGCGGTCGACCCCAGACCCGGAGTGCGGTTCGGCATATTTGTTGCAGAACCATTGAGGGTGGTGAAGCCGGGTCTGGCGGCAGAAGAGGCCAGGTTTCTCGTCGCGAGCACCGACCTGGGGACGAAGGTCTGCATCCCCTCGCCGTACATCCTGGGCGCGCGCCTCTGGGACCCGGACTACTCGACGAAGGCCTACCCGAAGCGGGAGGATTTCGTTGACGCGCTGGTGCCGATTCTGCACGACGAGATAGTGGCCCTGCGCAATGCCGGGGTGGACGTGATTCAGATTGACGAGCCCGACATGGCATCACTGCTGGACCCGAATAAGGACCCCGTCTACGGCGACCGGCAATACGACCTGGACCTAGGCGCGGCCAAGATTAACGAGATGGTCTCCGGCATAGACGACGTGCGGCTGAGCATGCACATGTGCCGGTGGAACTCGCTGAACCGGGGCTGGCACTGGGAGGGCGGCTACGAGCCGATTATCGAGACGCTGGGGAAGATTGACGTGGACCAGTTCGTGATGGAGTTCTCCATTCCGGTGACCGGGAGTGTGTCGATCCTCAAGGAGCTTCCCGAAGACAAGCTGGTGGGGCTAGGGTGCCTGGACCCGCGCTCAGAGGCAATTCCCACCGCCGACGACATTGTCGGCCGCGTCGAAGAGGCCATGAAGTATGTGGACGGCGACCGGCTCAGTCTGAACCCGGACTGCGGATTCGCACCGGACATCCGGCACAACATTCCGCTGGACGAGTGCTACCTCAAGCTCACGCGAGAGGCGGAGGCGGCAGCCATTTTGCGCGAGCGGCACGGCTAGAGGGGCCGCCGGGCCATTCAAGTTTCGATTGCCACGGTGCGGGCCACCGACCGAAAGGCGATGGCGCTGGTCCTGGTTGCGGCCGCGTTGCTTGGGACGTGCTGGCCCTGCTGTGGTCGGTGAGCAGCTACTGGAGTCCCCTGTTTTTCACCGGGCTCTGGTTCGGTGCTGCGCTGCTCATGTACGCCGCCGGACCGGGCGGCCATCCGGGCTGGCGTCGCCACGCGGCACTGGCGCTGGCGTCGGTGCCGGTGTGGTGGTGGTTCGAGGCGGTCAACACGCGGGTCGACAACTGGGAGTACCTGCTGACTCACCCCTACAACGACGTCGAGTACGCCGTATTCGCCTCGATAGCGTTCTCGACCGTGATTCCGGCGCTGGACGCAGCCTCGCGGCTGATGGTTGGGCGGGCGTTGATCGGGAGGATGCCGGGGCCCGAATCGGGCCCGGCCACGACGTTCGGATACGGCCTGCTCAGAGTCGAAGCCGCCGCCGGGCTGACGGCGACGGGCCTGGTGTTTGCCCTGCCGGATATGTTCTTCCCCCTGGTCTGGGTGGGGCCGTTTTTGATTCTGGACGCGGCCGTCGGCTTCGTACGGGGCCAGAGCCTGGTTGCACAAGTCGCCGCAGGCCGGTGGCAAACGCTAGTGGCCGTCGCTTTCGCAGGGCTTTTGTGCGGGGCGCTTTGGGAGATGTGGAACTTCTGGGCGGCACCGAAGTGGGTTTACGACATCCCATATCTCGGCTATGCGATGATTTTCGAGATGCCCGTACTCGGGTACCTGGGTTACGTCCCGTTCGCCTGGGGCATTTACCAGCTGATTTGCCTGACCGACCTAACAGGAGGAAACACAGATGGCCACTATTGAGACCGTTCTCGGCCCCGTAGACGCCGAATCGCTCGGGTTCACGTTGCCCCACGAGCACGTGATGGAGACCTCGGGCGGCATTCCCCATACGTACCCGGATCTCGTTGACACGAAAGAGGTGGCCGGGCGGGCCGTGACGGCGCTCAAACGCGTTCGCGAGCAGGGGGTCGAAACGATCGTGGACCTGACGACGTTCGACATCGGGCGAGACGTAAGGCTCCTCCAACGGGTGTCGAAAGAATCGGGGGTGAACATCGCCTGCTCAACCGGCACCTGGCTGGACGTGCCAAGGACATTTTTGACGACGGGAGCAGAGCGCGTGGCACGGCTTTTCGTGCGGGAGATTGAGGACGGGATCGAGGGCACGGGGGTAAAACCGGCACTGATAAAGGCGTCAACCGACTCGGAGGGGCTGACGCCGGGGGCCGAGCTGTCGCTGAAAGCGGCGGCTCTGGCAAGCCTGGCCACTGGCACGCCGATTTCGACGCATACCTGGGCGCCGGGCCGAACGGGCGAGATGCAGGTGGAGGTGTTCGAGAGGGAGGGCGTGGACCCCGGAAAGGTGTGCATCGGCCACAGCGACGACACAGACGATATCCCGTACCTGATCTCGCTGCTGAAAAGGGGCGTCTGGCTGGGATTGGATCACATGGCGAACTACGGCCACCGGGAGGGCACGCCCGACGCGGCCACGCGTATGGAGACGATTTGGAAGCTCGTCGAAGCCGGGTACGAGCGGCAGTTATTACTGAGCCACGATTTTTGGATCTCGGTCGGTGTGTTCACATCCGACCAGATGTCGGACCTGCAGGCGGGCAACCCGGACGGTTACAGCTTCATACCCCTACGCGTACTTCCCCGGCTGAGGGAGCTGGGTGCGTCTGAGGCGCAGATAACGACGCTGACGGTGGACAATCCCCGGCGGTTCCTCGCTTGATCGAACCCCACGAGCCTGACGACTCGATATTCAGGCCGCTCCTGTTCCGCAAGACCATCGACGTTGTGGTTGACATCTACCGGCGCAATGCGTGGCGCCTCATCGCAATCGCGTTCGTCGCCCAGGCCGTGGTGTTTCTTGTGGGATCGCTGGCGGGAGAAGCGTTGGTGTTCGAAGGCTCGTCGGGCGACACGGCAGGAGAAACAAGGGAAGCAGGGTTCGTCGAGACGGTCGAACGCAATGCGGAGATATTCGTTGACCTTGAGGATCAGGGCGACCTACGGGACGTAGGTGACGTAGGGGACCCGGGGAACCTGCTGGGAGACGTCGTCGCGGAGGAGTCGTCCGAGCCGGCTTCGAGTGTCTTCGACAACCTGGCTGACCTGGAGGTCAATTGGGCGGCGGCGGTGATAGCGGCGATCTTCATCTGGGTGGCGTTCGCCGTCTCTGAGGCGGCCATGACATGGGTGGTATTGGAGTCACGATTGAACGTGAGAGTGCCTCTCGCAGTGAGCATGAGGCGCGCGTTCGACAGGCTCCTGCCCCTGGCGCTGACCACGCTCGTGATCTCGCTGATTGTCGTGGTCGTGGTATTCGTGACGATCGCACTGATGATGGTGATCGGCGGCCCAGCCCTGGTGCTGGGTGTGATCGCCGGTGTCTACCTGGCGGTCCGGCTGCTGTTCGCCCCAATAGTTGCGCTTGTCCGGCGAACCGGGCCGTCCGAGTCGATCAACGAGAGCCTCCGGATGACCAGGGGCAACTGGTGGATGGTCGCCGGGTACGTGCTGGTGCTGGTGGCGTTCTATCTTGTGGCCGGGACAGTGTTGCAATTCACGGTCGGCCTGATCCCTGTCATCGGCGATATCGTGGCCGGGACGTTGTTGGTGCCGCCGTCGATCATTCTGATAACGGTCCTTTATCTGGACCTCAGAGCCAGGACCGCGGCTCCCGGCACGTTCACTAGCGAGGTGCTTGCCGCCGAGCTAGGCCTGACAGAGTCGGGGCCACCGTATTCGAAACCGGGTGAACCACCCGGACCTCCAGACGAACCGGGTGGGCCCGAATCGGAACAATCAGACGGTGATGAAGCAGTCGCCCCAGGCGACGGAGAAACCGGCTCCACGGACACTTGAGGCGCCGCAGTTGACGCACAAAGCCGCGCCATCGGGCGAGTCGTGACCGCAAGCTCTACAGTGCAACGGCGTCGCTTTGCACCCAGCTAACCGGAGGGAGTGCGGCTATCCAGTCGCCGACCTCGGTGAAGAATCGGCCCTGCTCTTCGATAAAGGGGAAATGGCCGCTGTGCTCGAAGGTAAGCATCTTGGAATTGGGCAGGCCGTCGTGTATGCGCTGGGAGCCCACTTCGATCGGCGCGACCCAGTCGTCGGCCCCCGCCGCCATTAACGTCGGCGTCTGTATTTCGTGCAACTGATCGACCACTGACCACGTCGGCAGTGGATCGTCAAAACCCCGGTCCCAGGCCATGGCACTGTAGATCATGCGCTCGCCGATCTGCCGACCGATCTCGGGATCGTATCTGTGGAAGTAGAGCGGCAAGACGATTTCGGCGAGGCGCTTTAGGTTTTCGTCGGTGCCGGTGCCGCGGGCGAACTCGTTCTCGACCGCATGCACCTGCTCGGGCGTTCCTCGCCTCCGAGCCCTCTCGTTGATGAGGTCCTGGTAGTCGAATGCGGGTAACGAAGTGATGAGCACCATGCCGTCGAGGCGCTCCGGGTACTTCAGTGCATACTCCTGCGCCAGCACGCCGCCGTAGGAGTTGCCTGATATTACGAAGCTCTCGTCACCGAGATGGGCCCTGAGCGCGTCCAGGTCGTCGATCCAAGTCTCGTGAGTGACGTCGGCCATTGTCCCGGGACGGTCAGACCGGCCGCAGCCGCGATGATCGTAAAACACGACTTTGAAACGCTCGGCCCAGGGGTCGAACCAAGGTCGAAAATAGCTGTGGTCGTAGCCCAGCCCGCCGTGCAGCACGTAGACCGGCCGACCCGAGCCGATGGTTTCGTAAAAGATGCGGGTGCCGTTTACTTCGGCGAGCACTATTCGGCCCTGGTCATGGTGAAACCAAAGGTCAGTCCCTGGTTCTGGAACGTGCCTTTGATCTGAGTCCCGTCGAACTCGCCGTCGAAGGTGACGCCGCTATCGGGGTCGGTGAAGCTGATGGAACCCTGGCTCAAATTGACCGGGCCGAGCGAGGCCCCTTCGATGCCCTGCCCCGGCACGCTGACGGAGCCGGTGAGCACGTCGCCGTCCATGACGAAGCTGACGATGAAGTTGATTTGCAGGCCCATCGCCAGGATTGTGCCGTCCCACTCCCCTACGAGAGACGAAGGGTCGGTCGCCTCGGACGCCTGCCCGGTTTCGGCCGCATCCCCGTCCTCAGGAGCATCTCCAGTGCCCCCGGCGTCGGCGGCACGGGCTTAGGCGTAGGAGATGGAGTGGGCGCGGGTTCCGGAGTGGACGTGGCCTGAATAACGACGGGCGTGGCGATGGGCTCGGGGTCTCCACCACACGCGGCAGCGGCAGCCGAAAGGGCCGGGACGGCCGCCAGAAGAAACATGCCGATCAGTGTTCGCTTCAAAGGCCGAAATCTCCTTTTCGCCAGGCTGCTGACCGGGCTGGACCGGCGCGATTGTATCGCATCATCCGGTCTGCCCGGCTATTTACAGCCGCCCTTGAGCCAGACACGACGGTTTGGTTGCTGTGGCAATCTCGCGCATGTAGACTCCGGCCACGCAACGCTAGGCCATATGTGAGCCTGGCCGTACCAAGACACACGAGGAGAGAGCTATGCGTTTTTTGGTCAAGACAACGATGGACACGCAGATTGGTAACGCGGCAATCGCCAGCGGCACTGTTGGTGCGACGATCGAGGGGATTTTGGAAGCGCAAAAGCCGGAGGCCGTCTACTTCTACGAAGAAGATGGCGTCCGCACCCAGTTGCTGGTCGTCAACATCGACGACGCCAGTGAGCTGCCTTCTATAGCCGAGTCCTGGTGGCAGGCCTTCGGCGGCACCGTCAATTTTTACCCTGCCATGGTGCAGGAGGACCTGCAAAAGGCGATGGCGGCGATGGGATAACGGACTCGACTTGAGTTCGCTGCTTTACGACCGGCAGGGCAATTGGGCTCTGCTGGTCCGTTCGTTGGCCACCACCCGCGTGGCACTGGCTTCGCTCCTGGTCGTGACCCTCGCCGTACTCGCGGCGTGTGGCTCGGAGTCGGGGTCTGTACAGGTGGACTCGGACGAGCCTAGCGACGCCCTGGCCTCGCCCCGGCTCGCTTCCGGAAGTTTCGAAAAAGGCCCGGACATGAAGTCACGGCGAGAGCGCTTCACGACGATAACGCTGAGCGACGGGCGGCTCATGTCGGTGGGCGGCCGCGCCATCGGCCTGCAGGCACAGAGCGGCAACTACAACGAGACGGCCGAGCTGTTCGACCCCGCTTCTACCGAGTGGAGTTTTACAGGAGATATGAATGAGCAGCGCCGCTCACCCGGCCTTCTCGCGCTTCCCGACGGACGGGTTATGGTCGTCGGCGGCCTGAGCGGGCAGCGCGAGCCCCTCGCATCGTCAGAGTTCTGGGACGAGGCAACCGGCGTTTGGACGTTCGGTCCGGAGATGAATCGCCCGCATGACCTGATGGGTACGGCGATTCTGCGGGACGGCCGGTTCATGATGATCGGCGGGACAAGCAAGGACGAGAACGGCCTGCTCATCTCTCTTACTGCCGAAACCGAGGCTTATGATCCGACAACCGAGACCTGGACGGAGCTGGCTCCTATGGCCGAGAAACGGGCCAACCACACGGCCACCACGCTTCCTGACGGCCGGGTGCTGGTGGTCGGCGGCGGCAAGACGGACGGCCCGTACCTGAAGCCCACGGAGATTTACGATGCCGAAACCGACTCGTGGACTCTCAGCGCACCGTTGACGAAGGGCCGAGCTTTCCACACGGCAACGGTGCTCGAAGACGGTCGGGTGCTGGTGGTGGGCGGCAAGGGAAAAATCAAGATTGCTGAGATCTACGACCCGGCTCTCGACTCATGGTCGCTGGCAGGCGAGACGGTCGACCCGCGCAGCGAGCACGCGGCCACACTGCTGGCCAACGGCACGGTGCTGATCACTGGAGGCACAGGCTACCTGGTGACCAGTGAGATTTTCGACCCGACGACCAACACCTGGCTGGCCGGCGAAACGCTGGGTACTGGCCGCTACCGGCACAACGCCTTCCGCCTGGACGATGGCCGCACGGTGATTATGGGCGGCACGAGCAAGGACGGGATGCTGGCGACGACGGAGATTTACGGGACCGAATAGGCGGCCCCTGTCCCAGTGAGGCTGGCGCCTCCGAGTAGCTTATTGGCCGGCGTGGGGTAGCTGATCGACGGGCACCGCGCCCATCTTGCCCGCCTGGTAGTCTTCGAAGGCCTGTATCAGCTCTTCCCTGGTGTTCATGACGAACGGCCCGTACCAGGCGACCGGCTCACCGATTGGCTGCCCGCCAAGCACCAGAATTTCTAAATTCGGCGTGCGACTGTCTCGCTGTTCACTTGCTCCGATCACCAGCGAGTCTCCGCTGCCGAAGAGCGCTGCCTGGCCCGGAGTGATGGGCCGGGCCTCTGACCCGACGGAGCCGTTGCCTTCTAGAACGTAGGCGAGTGCGTTGAAGTCGGAGCGCCAGGGCAGCTCCAGTCGGGCGCTCGGAGACACGGTCGCGTGGATCATGGTTATTGGCGTATGTGTGATGCCGGGGCCCTCGTGTCCGGCCAGATCGCCCGCGATTACGCGAATGAGCGCGCCGCCGTCGTGGGACGTGAGCAGGCTCAGGTTGCCGCCGCGGATGTCCTGGTAGCGGGGCGAAGACCACTTCTTGGCGCCGGGCAGGTTGACCCATAACTGGACGCCGTGCACGGTCCCGCCGCTAACGACCAGCTGCTCGATGGACGCTTCGATGTGCAGGACGCCACCACCGGCGGTCATCCACTGGGTATCGCCGTCGGCGATGATGCCGCCGCCGCCGTGGGAGTCCTGGTGCTGAAAGGTGCCGTCGATGATGTAGGTGACGGTTTCGAAGCCACGGTGCGGGTGCCACGCCGTGCCCTTGGCCTCGCCCGGCCGGTACTCCACCTCGCCCATCTGGTCCATCATGATGAACGGATCGACGTCAGACTGATCGAGCCCGGCGAAGGCCCGCCTGACGGGAAAGCCCTCACCCTCGAACGCGCTGGGGGTGGTGGTCACGCTCTTTACGGGTCGTTCCCTCGAATCCTCAGGTCTGGGGACTCGGGGCAGCACCAGTACGTCGTCTACGGTAACGGCGGGCATGCGTTTCTCCTAGATTCTGAGAAGACTCCCCTAGGGCACGAAGAGCACGACGGTGGCTATGGGGTTGCCGTTTGCGTCGTCTTCCAGTTTTAGCGCGCCGACCCAGAAGCGGCCGAGTTTCTTTACGTTCAGACCGGGGTTTTCCGGGTCGATGATCAGATCGGTCGCGCCCTGCTCGAAGAACGACATGCGGATGTCCACCCTGATGGTGACGCTGCCGCCGGAGGCCCGGTTGTCGTCCACGACCTCAACGAATGTGGCGGTGGCGCCCGTGCTGGGCGAGGGGCTGATTACGGCCTGCTCCAGTGCCAGTCTGACCGGCTGGCCCAGGGGAACCTGTGTCCGCCCCTCGGCGTTGGACTCGAGCGCGTTCGGGAAGTCGATGTCTAGGCCCTCACCGGTCGTCGCCTGCCGTTCGGTCTCGGGCGTGGGCGAGGGGACGGGCGTGGGGGTGGCATTGGCGGCTATTTCGAGCGCCTCGGCACGAGCCGCCTCGGCTGAGGCCATCAGCTCGGTGCGCGTGTAACCGGCTGCCGGGGGACTGAAGGCCTCGCTCTCGGCCAACACCTTGTCGGTCCCCTGCCCGCCGACCAATGCAACCCGGCCATCTGAGAGTATCGACGCCACAAAGCGGTAACGAGTAAAGCCCATGGTCCCGATCTCGGTCCAGGTGGCGGTGACGGGGTCGTAGACCTCGACCGAGTCCAGGTTGCCGGAGCCACCTGCCACCAGTACGCCGCCGTCGGGCAGCGCCACCGCGATGTGCTCTGCCCGCGGTGCATTGGTGTCGGCCAGCGTGATCCATGCATTGGCCTCGGGGTCGTAGATCTCCGACGTCGCCCGTTTTCCCCGGCCGCCGACTACCAGCACCCGTCCATCTGCCATCAGGGTTGCGCTGTGTTGGGTTCGCGATACGTTCATTTCGCCCGCGGACGACCACTCCCCGGTGGCGGGGTCGAATATTTCGGCAGAGCCCAGGAACGGGCCGTCGGGGTTGCCGCCCCCGGTTACCAGCACGCGTCCGTCGGGGAGCGCGGTGGCGGTGTGGTGAATGCGTTTCTCCGCCATGGAAGCAACGTCGGTCCAGGTATCGGCGGCCGGGTCGTAGATTTCCGCGGTACCGGTGCGCTGGGCCTCGGAGTTGGTGCCCCCGATGACCAGTACCCGGCCGTCTCTCAGCACTACTGCCTGGAGCTTCTCGCGTGCCTGGTTCATGGGAGCGACGACGGTCCATACGCCGGTGGCCGGGTCCCAAATCTCGGTAACGGCAGTCGAATTGCGGTTCACGGTTGCACCGCCGGTAACGAGCGCCCGGCCGTCTTTAAGCGTGACGACTGCCGGCAGCTCCCTGACGATGCTGATTTTGCCGGTCCGCGACCACGCGTCGTTCGCCGGGTCGTAGACCTCGGCAGAGTCGAGGAAGCTCGATCCGTACCCGCTGGACTGCGCCTGTATGCCCTTGCCGGCGACTACCAGCAAGCGCCCGTCCGACAGGGTCGTGATCGAGTGGAATTGCCTGCCTTCGAACATGGCGGCGATGGACTCGGTTCCTACCGATGCCGTTGTCTCGGAGACATCGGCATCGGAGCCGGTGTCCGACGAGCCGGAGGTCGAAGACGAGGTCGTCGCGGGCGAACTGGAGCAGGCGGTCGCGAGCAGTAGCGCGGCGAACAGGGCGATTACGGCGGAAGCTTTTTTCGCGGTAGCTTTTTTCATGGGTACCCTTTAGGTCGGGGGTTGGGGATCGGTTAACTCAAGCGCTAATACGGAATCTTACCCAAAGCGGGATTCCGTATCAATCGACGAAACAACGGGGACTGACTCTTTCCGGCTGTCCTTTGGTCCGGCTGATATCTTATGTAAGGTGCCGCGAAGCCAAACCCGCGGCCCCTTGGTGTCCGAAGCCGGAGCACGGTCGGGAGCGGGAGTAGGAGTAGGGATTTGAAGAGAGTATTCGTGACAGCGCCCCTCGTGCCGGTCGCCGTTCTACTAATCGCCATAGTGGCGGCCGCGTGCGGCTCTTCGCCCTCCGCCACCACGGCCGACTCCCCGCAGGACACCGATGTCCAGGAGGTCGACGAGGGCACGACGGCGTCCCTCCCCACGGCGGGAGCTTCGGCGCTGGTGGGCGACATGGGGGAGCAGCGCCAGTGGCTGTCTTCCGTGACGCTGGCCGACGGCCGGGTGTTGGTCGCCGGCGGCAACAGCCCGACCTGGGCGGCGGGGTCTGTGGCCACGGCCGAGGTTTGGACGCCGGGACCCGGCACCTGGGACTGGACCGGGGAGATGGCCGACGCGCGGTTTTCTAACGGGCTGGTACTTCTGCAGGACGGCAGAGTGCTGACGGCCGGAGGGCGCGGCATCAAAAACCATGCTATCGACACGGCCGAGATATGGGACCCGGCCACCGGGGTTTGGACGGCCGTGGCGTCGATGAACGTGGCACACGAGAAGATGCCGCTAATCGTGCTGCCCGACGGACGGGTGCTGGTAATAGGTGGCGCGAACGAGGTGTACGAGCACCTTCCCACCACGGAGATTTACGATGTCGCCGCCGATACATGGACGGAGCTGGCGTCGATGGTGGGCGACCGCATCTGGCATACCGGCACCCTGCTAAGCGATGGGCGGGTCCTCATTACCGGGGGCGGCAAGCCGGACGGTCCTTTCCTGAAGTCTGCGGAAATCTACGATCTACAGTCCGATAAGTGGCTGTCCGCCGGTGACATGACCGTCTCTCGCGCTCAGCACACTGCAACGCTCCTAAAGGACGGCCGCGTGCTGGTGGTGGGCGGCAGAGGCAAACGGACGACGTCGGAGATCTACGACCCTGCGACCAACTCCTGGGGCTCGCTGGCTGACACGAACGCGCCCCGCGCCGAACACGTAGCCGCGCTGCTGCCCGACGGCCGAGTGGCGGTTGCCGGGGGCACCGGCAGCCAGGACACGGTGGAAGTGTATGACCCGGCCACCAACACATGGACGACGGCGGGGGACATGTTGATTGGGCGCTATCGCAGCTCGCTCGCCCTGTTGCCGGACGGCGAGCTGCTGATCGTCGGCGGACAGGGTCGCGACGGCGTGCTGGCCGAGACGGAGCTGTTCACTCTCGGTATTGGCGCTGAGATCGCTGCGGAGGTTCGCACCGGCACCGCGGCCGAACAGGAGCCGACGCCGGAGATAGCGCCGGACGCGACAGCGACGCCGAGGCCAACGCCGACGCCGCAGCCGCTCAACCTGGCGTTCGAGTTCCCAGAAGCGGTCGAGTCCAACCCGACGGGCGAGACGACGCTGACCGAGCTAGGGGTGCCGGTAAGGCTGCCCCTGGGTCAAGAAATGACCAGTCCCAAGGGGGTGGTCTCCGGCATGACGGCGAGGTTCGTCACCGTCATTGAGGACACCCGCTGCCCGGCCGGACAGACCTGCGAGGCACCGGGCCGGGTAGTGATCCAGATTTCCTTGAGAGCGGACAGCCCGTTGGGGACATCCGAGATGATTATCGAGGACGGTCAGACGGGGACGACGATCAAGAGGTTCGGTAAATTCTCGGTCGGCTTCCTCGCCCTGGACAATGACGCAGACGGCGTGAAGGCGACGCTGGTGATCCTACTGTCGAACTGACGGGGGAGCCTAGTTCAGGCATCTGTTTCATAAAAAGCTATCGAGGAGTGGAGGCGCCGGGCGGATTCGAACCGCCGAATAGAGGTTTTGCAGACCTCCGCCTTAGTCCACTTGGCTACGGCGCCTTGATGTTTTTGGCTGGTGCCCCAATTGTTAGCTGGTGCCAAGGGGGAGACTCGAACTCCCACGGCCTTGCGGCCACAACGCCCTCAACGTTGCGCGTCTACCAATTCCGCCACCTCGGCGCACCCTGCCATACGGCCCATCACCCACCGGCCCTCACTCGCCGGACCCAACGGGCCTGTAGACGGCTGCGCGCTCGTCCCAGGGTCCCCGGTAGGGCGGTGACTGGAGGAAATTATAGCCACCCGGCCCAGGGGCGACAATTCCCTGGCACGCTTTCGTAGCACGGTTTTGCCCGGTATGGACTGGCGCAGCAATTACGACTGACGCCGTCCTTGACGGGGTATACGGACGCACTTAAACTCCGAGCGCCCCGATGTACTGGCGTTCGCAGGCTGAGAGCGCATTCGGTCGTTTCGATGGCATCCCGGGGCCATATGGGTCGTTTCGAGGAGGAGTTAGGGTATGGACTTGGTACTGCTGGGCGGAAAGATTCTCACGATGGACGGCCGCAGCTCGCGCGCCGACGCGCTGGCGGTGCGCGGCGGCAAGATCACGGCCGTCGGCTCCAGCGTGGACGTGCGCAAACACATTGGCGACAACACTCGCGTGGTCAATTTGCAGGGCCGGGCCGTTACGCCGGGGTTCATCGACCCGCATAACCACTTCTCCATGACGACGTGGGAACCGGTGATGGTGGACTGCCGTATGCCTCCGCTGCCGAGCAAGACCGGCGTGCTGGAGGCGATCGGGGCGGCGGCTGCCGGGTCACCGGCGGGCCAGTGGGTGTGGGGTCTGGGCTTCAACTGCGAAACGGTGAAGGGGGCCACAGCGTTGACCAGACAGGAACTGGACGAGGTGGCACCGGACAACCCGGTGTGCATTATGGATTTTTCTTACCACGCCTGCTACGCAAACTCGGCGGCATTGGCGCTGGCCGGGATCGACGGCAGCACCGCCGACCCGTACAAGGGCTGGATTAAGAAGGGCGCCGACGAGGAGCCAAACGGCGTGCTGGAGGAGCGGGCAATGGACCCGGTTCACCACATGTCGATGCGCGCCCACATCGACCACTTCGGCGAGGAAGGCGTGGCGGAACTCGTGCATCAGAACGCGATGCGCCACCTGTCCGTCGGCATTACCGGCATCGGCGACGCGCTAACGATGCCCGAGAGCGCGGAGATGTACCGCATCGCCGACGCGGCGGGCAAGCTGCCTATCGCCGTGCAGCAACTGCGGGGCGGCGACGGGTTTTTTCAGATCCCGGAGCAGGCGTCGCAGGGGGTTTTCGACCAGGACAACGTGTCGGACCGGCTGCGGGGCGGGACGATGAAGCTATTCATGGACCCGGTCTACCCCGACTACGCGATGAACATGTGCCACAAAGACGGGTCACTGACTCCCGAGGGGGAGATTTACTACACTCAGGACGAGGTGGACGCCCTGGTGCTGCGGGCCGCGGGCAACGGCACGCAGGTCGCCATTCACTGCATCGGCGATCGGGCAATCGACCAGGGACTGAATGCCTTCCAGCGTGCGATTGACGAGATTCCCGGCGCCGACAAGCTCCGGTTCCGCATTGAGCACATGACGTTCCCGCGGCCGGACCAGATAACACGGTCGGCCGCAATGCCCATCGTGCTGTCGCTGCAGCCGCCGTTTTTGTTCTCCATCGGCGAGCTATTTCAAGAGACGCTGGACGACTACAACCTGTCGCTACCCGCTTACCCTTACAAGGATCTGGTGGAATCAGGAGCGACGATCGCGGCAGGGTCTGATTTTCCCTGCGCGCCCCTGCCGCCGCTCACCGGGATAGCCGCTTTGGCCAACAGACGTCTGCAGATAGACAGCAGCCAACTCTCCCCGGAGCAGGCGATTCCGGCCGAGGAAGTGCTAAAGCAGTACACGAACGGCTCCGCCTACGCCACCAATCGTGACCACGAAGTCGGCTCGCTCGAAGTCGGCAAACGGGCGGATATGGTGGTGCTGAGCCACGACCCGACAGCCGTGGACCCCGACTACATTAGAGAGATTCAGGTGCAGCAGACGTACGTCGACGGCGAGCTACTTTTCGAAAGCTAGCCAGCACCAGCACGTAGTCAGTAACCACGAGAGCGAGATCGGCCGCCCTGGCCCCGGCCAGCAGGCCGCCCGAAGGGGCGAATCCGCCAGCGCTCGGCAGAGTCACCAGGCCACTGGCGGGCTCGGCTCCAGTGCGGACAGCGAGGGTGGCCGTGCAGCGGTCGAGCCGCAGGGCATAGCTGCCGATGGGCCGCGTTACCCAGAAGCGCACCGGCACCGATTCACCGGCCTTGAGCACGACGCTCTGGGTCGTCTCAATGCAGCTGTTCACCCACAGGACCGCGGTGTAGACGACCGACTCGTCGGTCGTGTTCGTCAACAGAGCCGTCACCGATACTGGCTCGCCAGGCAGCGACTCACGCCCCTCCAGCGCCAGCGTGCCGGCCCGGACCGGCGGTGCGCCCAACACCGGACTACCGGTGATGGCGAGGGCGGAAAACCGGAGATGGCCGCCGCGAAAAGCAACCGATCTTCGTCCTCCCTACCCAAACACCCTGACACGGGTACGAAGCTATAATTGGCGGCCTTCAGAGCCAGCTAATTGATTGAGCGAATTACAACGGGCGAACCACCCAAAACGGCGGACGCCGTGGTTATCGGCGGCGGTGCGTTGGGGACGTCGATCTGCTTTCGTCTTGCACGGGCCGGACTCTCTGTCTCCTTGTTGGAGCGCAAGGGGCTGGCCGCGGGCTGCACGGGCACAACGGTCGCGCTGGTGAACGCGTCGACCAAGGACGCAACGCCGCAGTACACGGCGCTGAACCTGCGCAGCGTCCAGCTCTATCGCCAACTGTCGGAGGAGCTGGACGCCGAAATCGGCTTCGAGGCGAGCGGCAATATGCCGGTGTTGGCCGAGACCGAGGGCGAGATGGAGGAGGCCCGGCTACTTGCGGCCCGGCAAAACCAGGTGCCGGGGATGCACGTCCAGACGCTCGACGCCGACCGGACGCGAGAGTTGGCACCGGCGCTTTCCGAGGGCATCGTCGGGGCGCTTTACTCGGCACAGGACGGCTGCGTGGACAGTTTTCGGCTGACCCTGGCGCAGGCCGCTGCGGCCAGGCGACACGGCGCACGGATTTCCCTGGGAACGAAAGTGACGGGGATCGACATCGATAGCGGAACGATTACGGGCGTGGTGACGGACAGTGGAACGATCGCTACCCGGACCGTGGTCATCGCGGCGGGCATCCACACTCCGGCGCTGGGTGAAATGGCCGGGGTGACCTTTCCGGTATTTGCCAAGCGCGGCCAGATCGTTACTACCGAACCTCTTCCCAGAATGCTCCCGATGCCGGTGAGCCAGATGCGGCAGATGCCCTCGGGCTCGGTAATCATCGGCACGACCTACGAGGACGCAGGTTACACGCGGGCCACCCACCTGCCAACGCTGGCGGCGCTCGCGGGCAGGGCCATGCGCCTGCTCCCGGCGCTGGGGGGTGCGCGGGCGATGCGGTTCTGGGCCGGGCTGAGGCCCTGGCCCGTGGACGGCATATCGATTCTCGGCCAGGCCTCGGGGGTAGACGGTCTGTACGTGGCGGTGACGCATAGCGGGATTACCCTGGCGCCGGTCGTCGGAATCGCCATCTCCGAACTGATCACCCAGGGCCGAGCGCGGGTAGTCGACCTCGCGCCGTTCTCCCCTGCCCGCTTCGAATTGCCAAACAGTTCGGGCCCCCCCGGTGAAGATTTTGCGGCATTTTGGCGAGCGAACAAGGAGGACCTGAGCCGTGTCTGAGAAACGACGTCCGATGCGCGACGTGGACGTGGTGATCGTAGGCGGCGGCCCGGCGGGCCTAAGCGCCGCCATGACGGCGGCACAGGCCGGGACTTCGGTGCTGGTGCTGGAGGCGAGTCGGGAGTTCGGCGGCCTTCTGGGCCTGCAGTCCCAGCCCCTCCGCGATCGGCTCGACCTTTACGAAGGCATGACCGGCCAGGCCTACGTGACCGCGCTGCACCGGCAAGCGAGGGCCGCGGGGGCAGAACTGATCGCCGGGACGCCGGTGTGGGACGTGGATCCAGAACTTACAGTTTCGTTCACCCACTCTGGCACAGCCGAGCGGGTGAACGCGCGTCAACTGATTGTGGCCACGGGCAGCACTGACGGTGTTGTGACTTTCCCGGGCTGGACGCTGCCAGGGGTTTTGCTGTCGCGGGCCGTCCAGACGACGGTGAGCCGCTGGGGGGCGCGACCGGGTAGCCGCGCATTAGTGGTGGGCGCAGGCGACGAAGCGCTGATCGTAGCGAGGGGCCTGCGGGACGTCGGTGTCGAAGTGGTCGCGGTGATCAATGACGCGACGGAGATGACGGCGATGCCGGACATGCTCCGAGACGCAGAGCGCGCAGGGGTGAGGCTGCTGGAGGGACACGTCATATTGGGCGCAACTGGAAAGGTCGGCGTAGAGAGCGTCACCGTTGGAAAGGTGGAGGGGTGCGACGAGTCGTCGGCAGAGGTGCTTGCGGTTGACCGTGTGGTCCTGGCGCCCGGTCGTGCACCCGAGTTTCATGTGGCCTCACTGCTGGGTGTGAAGACGGCGTATCAGCGCGACCTGGGCGGCTGGGTGCCGGTCGTCGACGAGTCATTTCGCACGTCCGACCGAAGGGTGCTGATGGCAGGAGACGCGTCGGGTATTGAGAACGGAGCCGTGGCCATTTCCCTGGGCCGACTGGCCGGACTGAGGGCCGCGGAAGCTCTCGGCTTGCGCCACCCTGGCGCAGCCGCACTGGCGGCCGAGGCGACCGGGATGATCGCTGAACGCAGGTTGGGCAGACGCGGCGAGGCGCGGGCGGCGGCCCGGCGCCGGGTTGCCCTAGATCAAGGCGACAGGAGCGATGGGGGCCCCAGGAGTGTTGGCGGCGACTCGGTGGTCGCGTGCAAGTGCACCGGCGCAACGCTCGGCGATGTGAGGGCGGCCGTCGCACCGGGCAATGGGACGGCACCGGAGGTTCGACGGTTGAGCGGGGCAGGCATGGGCGTTTGCCAGGGCCGCTACTGCGACAACCTCGTCACTACGGTGATCGCCGAGCAAACGGGACGGCCTATCGCAGATGCGGGACGCCCCAGGGGACGAGCACCCGTCTATCCGGTCACGCTCGCCACCCTTGCGAAGCTCGACGACAGCGGGCAAGATGCGATTCTCGAATAAGCGCTTTGGAGAGTTAATGGACAAGATCATCTACTCAGCGGCCACCGAAATCGCCCAGGCGATTCGAGACAAGCAGGTTTCGTCTGTGGAGGTCGTACAGGCCCACCTCGACCGCATCGAAGAGGTGAACCCCAGGCTGAACGCAGTGGTGCTGCAGACGACCAGGTCCGCCACGAGGGCGGCCCAGCGCGCCGATGAGGCCGTTACCAACGGGGACGATCTTGGCCCGTTTCACGGGGTGCCGGTAACGATCAAGGACGCTTACGAGGTGGCTGGAGTGGTGTCTACCGGGGGTACGTTGGGCCGCAAGAACTACGTGCCGGAGGCCGATGCGACGCCCGTTGCTCGGCTGAAAAAAGCCGGCGTGATTATCATGGGCAAGACGAACCTACCGGAGATAAGCATGGGGTTCGAGAGTTCGAACCTGGTCTACGGGCGAACGAACAACCCGTTCGACCTGGGTCGCACTCCCGGCGGCAGCAGCGGCGGCGAGGCGGCCATAATCGCCGCCGGGGGCTCGCCGCTGGGCATCGGCAGCGACGCCGGGGGAAGCATCCGGTGGCCCGCGCACTGCACGGGCATCGCCGGACTGAAGCCGACGAGCGGCAGAATCCCCAAGACCGGCCATTGGCCGGCGTTCGGGGGTATTTTCAGCCTGGTCACTCAACCCGGCCCGATGGCGCGTTCCGTCCGAGACTTGGCCACGGCGCTGGGGGTACTGGCCGGGCCGGATGGGCTCGATCCGACAACGGTGCCAGTGCCGCTCGGTAACCCGGACGAAGTTGATCTGGAAGCGCTGCGAGTGGCGTTTCACACGTCCAATGGCGTCTCAATTCCCACAGCCGAATTGCAGGCGGCCGTGCGAGAGGCCGCCGATCTTCTGGACGGCACGGCGGCGAAGGTCAAGGAGGACATGCCGGGGGCGCTGGAGACGACGCCGGCACTGCACGCCGCGCTTATGGGGGCGGACGCCGGGCAGCTGGCGCAGCAGATTCTGCGCGAGGCCGGCTCCCCTGAGATGGACCCGGACCTGAAGGCCCGGATCGCGATGATGTCGCCGAGGCCGGTGCCGGTGACCGAACTGCTGGACACGCTGGTCGATTTGGAAAACTACCGCAGCGCCATGATCCGCTTTATGCGCGGCTACGATGTGATGATCGGGCCCGCCGCCCCTGTCCCTGCCGCCCTGCACCACCACGGCTACGACGGCTTCCCGGAGAGTGGCAGCTATTCGCACGCCTACAACCTCGCCGGTTGGCCCGCGCTCGTCATTCGCGGGGGAACGTCGCCAGAAGGCATGCCCCTGGGTATTCAGATCATCGCCAGCCCATGGCGCGAGGACCTCGTCCTGGCGGTCGGCATGTTCCTGCAGGACGCCCTGGGCGAGTTTTCTCGCCCCGAGTTATAGGCGGCGTTAGTGGTTTGACGCCTAGTGGTTCACTAAGCCGCCGTCTACGTTGATTGACTGGCCGGTGATCGCGTCGCCGCCGGGACCGACCAGAAACGCCACCATTGCCGCTATGTCCTCTGGCTCGCACTCGCGGCCGATGGGGATGGTGGCGGCTCTGAGGGCGGCCAGTTCGTCGACGGTTATGCCGCGCATGTCGGCGGCCTGCACGGCAAGTTCCTCAGCAAGAGGGGTCCGTGTGAGTCCCGGGTTGACCGAGTTGACGTTTATGCCGTACTTGCCCAACTGCTGCGCAGCGACCGCGGTCATGGCAATGACGGCAGCTTTGCTCCCGGCATAGGCGGCGTTGGAGGTGCCGGGGTGGGCCTTTCCGGCGATAGAGGCGATATTCACGATGCGGCCTCTCGTGCCGGTCTCGATCATCAGTCGCGCACCGCGCTGCATGGCGAAGAAGGTGCCGCGGGCGTTGACCGAGTGCATACGATCCCAGTCCTCGGGGGTGATGTCCATTACGTCGACGAAGCGGGTGACGGCGGCGTTGTTGACCAATATGTCCACGGAACCGAAGACGGAAACGGATTCGAAAAACATTCGATCGACGTCGGAGAGGTCGGAAACATCGGCTCCAATTGACGCCGCTTTGCCCGTTGGCAGCTCCCCGGCGACGCGCTCGGCCGAATCGGCGTCCAGGTCGACGACCATGACCGACGCTCCCTGACCGGCGAGAGCGTGGGTGATGGCCCTGCCTATACCGCGGCCACCACCGGTGACGAGAGCGGAGCGGTCTGCCAATGGCGGTCTTGCCGATGGCGGTCTTGAAGGAGGCATCACGTCAGCGGACGTCATTGGAACTTAGGGCCGGCGGGTCGATTTTTGCTGGGCGATGCGCCGCGCGACGTAACGTTGGAGTACCGTTCGATGAGAGCGTCCATATCCAACATGCGAGCGGACCCTTGGCCCAGATACTCGACCGTGGGGATCTCGCCGGAGCGTGAGATTTCCATGAGGGCGTCGATGATGGCCGCGATGTGGCCGCCCTCAGACAGGGCGGTCTCCTTGAGGCGGTCGCCCATCGCGGCGTTGGCCCGGTCGTAGAGGTCGGCCATGCCGATGATCGGGGTGATGGCGTTGCGCACGTGGTGGGCCATTGCGATGGCCACCTCGTTGAGCATCTCCAGGCGCGTGTTTCCGTCCTGCCGGGCGTCCAGCTCGCGCTGCGTCGCTTTTTGCTCGGTAATGTCCTGCAAGGTGGAGCGAAGCCCTGTGATTTTGCCGTCCTGATCGTAGATTAAGCGGTTTTCAATGAGCATGCTTATGTGGGCGCCGCCCTTGGTGATGAAAGTCCGCTCGAAACCCTTGCCAGGCGGCATTTCTCCGGCCATCTTGGCTTTTAGCGACGCCTTCGATTGGTCCCGCTCGACCATGAACTCCCACCCGTATTCGCCGGTCATCTCTGACTCGGTGTAGCCGAGCATGTCCAACGCCGTGCGGTTGACCTGGGCAATGCGGCCCCCGGTGTCGAGTTCGTAATAGCCGACTGGCGCGTGGTCGAATAGGTCCCTGAGCCGGGCCTCACTGGCGCCCAGCGCTATGTGCGCCCTGCGCTGCTCGGTTACGTCCATGTAGTAGCCGAAGACGGCCCGCTCGCCCTGGTAGGTGATTTTGCTGACGGAGCCCAGCACGGAGCGAATGCCGCCGGTCTTGAACTCGGTGCGGAACTCGTAGGGAAAGAGCCTGTTGCCCCTGATCATGGCCAGCGCCTCGGCCCGCACCCTTTCGCGATCGGGCGGCACCACCAGTTTGAGGGAGTCGAGCCCGATCAGGTCGCCCAGCGGGTAGCCGGTGTCCATCTGAAACTGCGGGTTAGCCAGCTTGAAACGTCCATCCACCAGGACGAAGATGCCCACTGGAGACCCCATGAAAAGCGCTTTGAACAGGTCGTCGCTGAACACGAGGGCCGAAGACTCCATCTCCATGTCGATGAGGCTCTGACGCAAAGCGCTGTATTTTTGCGTGAGGTTGTCGGCGTGGTTGGGTTGGACCATATATTTTGCCGAATCGATTCCGGCTTGTAACCGGGACTGAGGGGAGCTTAACCGTAACGGCGACGAATCGAAAGACCGGCGGCTGGCAGGAGCGGCAGGATTCGAACCCGCGACCCTCGGTTTTGGAGATCGATCGGATGTACGCACCCGCTCGCGCAGCCTCACATAATCCAGTCATTACAGGGGCGGAAGGGCAACTGGCTAGCGCTGGCTTGCAGGCACATACGCGGCTGGGCGTATCAAAAACGTATCACGGCTGGGCGGCTACGACGTCCAGACACGCACCTCGCCGCGCGCGCCGAATCCACCAGCGCCGCTATGCGCACCGCCACCGTCACCGCTGAAATTTGGGCAACAAATGGGCAACACTGAATTGAGACTTGCGATGGGCTCTTTTTTTACTCGTCTTCCGACGCCCGCCAATCAAAAACGGTCGCGGTCGTGGACGTGACTGAAGTTCGCAGGGTGAACGTCGTTGCCGTCTTTGACTCCACCCACCAGCTGGCGGCGTTTTCGCCCTGCGGCGTCAGCAGGACGCGGGAAGGGGTGAACCCCAGCCCGTGAGTGACCGCCGTGCTGGTGACCGTGCCAGGGTGCGACACGGTGCCGCTTACGGCCGCCGGCGGGCTTAGGGTTGACCACGGCCCGAACAGGATGATGATTAGCAACACCACAGCGATGCCGAACGCTGGCCGGCCGCTCATGCTCTGCCCCTTCCGCGCTTCCGCCGGTGACGGGGGCCGCCAGGCCCGACGAACACCCGCATGACGCCTTTATCTAATTCCAGCTGGGTCGGCGGTTTGGGGCCGCGCTGCAATATCGTGAATGATCGCCGGGCGGCGCCGTCCCCGCTGGTTTGAGGGACGCCGGCCGGTCGGTCTTCTACAAATCGGTTCTCTCCGGTTCGCAAGTTGTGGACGGTGTACCCGTAACCGGACTGCCAGGCGACCAACTCAGGAAAGTTCCCGTCAGCGTCCGGGGTCGTCAGGTCAGCCTTTTTTCGCTTTTTGTCTACCTGTTCGGGATTGACTGGCCGGCGGGCGACCGACCTTCTGGTGCGTGTCGCACGGTTGGTGCGACCGGCCCCGTCAATCGGCGTCTTCGTGACGATCTCCGGTTCGGTCTCCGTGACGATCTCCGGTTCGGTCTCCGTGACGATCTCCGGTTCGGTCTCCGTGACGATCTCCGGTTCGGTCTCCGTGACGATCTCCGGTTCGGTCTCCGTGACGATCTCCTCTTCGGTCTCCGTGACGATCTCCTCTTCTGGCATCGTGAACCTCGTGAACTCGGGCATGGGGCCAGGGAAGCGGTCAGATATGATGTCGGGTTTCGTGGGGGTCTTCGGTTCGGTTTTCGTGGGGGTCTTCGGTTCGTCTTCTGGCGTCGTGATCGGCCGCGAAGGGCGGGGCGTGGTCCGCGTAGACGGGTCACGGGCTGGCGTGGTCCGCGTAGACGGGTCACGGGCTGGCGTGGTCCGCGTAGACGGGTCACGGGCTGGCTGAACGTCGGTGCGAGGGGCCGACGTGGTCCGCGTAGACGGGTCACGGGCTGGCTGAACGTCGGTGCCACGGGCTGGCTGAACGTCGGTGCCAGGGGCCGACGTGGTCCGCGTAGACGGGTCACGGGCTGGCTGAACGTCGGTGCCAGGGGCCGACGTGGTCCGCGTAGACGGGTCACGGGCTGGCTGAACGTCGGTGCCAGGGGCCGACGTGGTCCGCGTAGACGGGTCACGGGCTGGCTGAACGTCGGTGCGAGGGGCCGACGTGGTCCGCGTAGACGGGTCACGGGCTGGCTGAACGTCGGTGCCACGGGCTGGCTGAACGTCGGTGCCAGGGGCGTCGTCTGGCGTCGTGATCGACGGCGAAAGGCTGGCCGTGGTCCGCGGTTCAGCTTCGGTGGCGTCCGCACCGGCGAGCCTGGTAGCCGCACCTGTGCCGGCGGCGACGGCTGCCGCTGTCAAACCTGCGTTTCCGGTTCTGGTCGCCGGCGTGGCCTGCGGGCCGCCAACTCTGGTGCCAACGGCTGCCGCTGTCAAGCCTGCGTTTCCGGTTCTGGTCGCCGGCGTGGCCTGCGGGCCGCCAACTCTGGTGCCAGTGCCGGACGGGGCGTCAACCTTAATCGGCGTGTCGATTCCGCCGCCCCCGGAGATGGGCCTTTCCCACACGACCCGCAATGTGTCCTGCTGCCTTTTGAAATTGCGCTCTAAAGTCTTCAGCTGGCGCCCGGCTTTGTGCATAGTCGGGGACCAGCCACGGCCGCCTTCAGGGAAGGTTTCGACTAACTCGCGGGTCGCTACCAGCGCCTTTTGAGCCGCTTCCGCATCGCCAAGGGTGAACCCCACGATGCGGCCCTGAATTTCGGATTTCTCGCGGGTCAAAAGCTGAATCTGGTCAGATGGCAAGTCCTGTTTCACCCGGCTGGCTATGGCCGCGTCGATTTGCTTCAGGCGGTTTTCCAGCTTCGGCACTTCCGCCCTGCCTAGCGCCTGCAATTCGTCCACCGCCCTGGCCAGGTTGACCACATCTTCGGACACGCGGTCGGTGGCGCGGCGGGCCGCCTTTTTAGTGTTCACCAGCAGGGTGAAAGTCACGTCGCCAAGGCCGCGAGCGCGGGCGACAGCTAAGGCCCGATCGGCAAGTCTGGCGGCTACCGAAGGTTCTCCTAAGGCCCGATCGGCAAGTCTGGCGGCTACCGAAGGTTCTCCCTGCGGGGCGGGCGTCGGCAGTGCCCCTTCAATCCTGGCCAGTTCTGCCAGGGTTTGATCCAGGCCGTCTTTCGCGGCCCTTGCGTCCCTGGCCAGCTTGTCCACTATGCCGCGCTGCTTGGAAACCTGCGGCGCGTTATCCCAAACCCCGGTGATGATCGAGCGGGTTTGTGCCAGAGTGTCGTTGGCGGCTTCCGCGCCCCGGATGGCCGTGAGCGGTGTTTCGGACGGGTCGCCCAGCGAAAAGCCCAAGTCATCGGCGGCCGACTCAAATGCCACCCTGGTATCCCTCACGCCCTGTTCAGCTGCCAATTCAGCGCGGCGGGCCGAATCCACCGCTAACTGAGCGCCGTCAGCTGTACGGTTGGCCGCCTTCACTTCCGTAGAATGGACCCTGGCGTCGGCGACGTGGGTGCCTTTAATCATGTCCGCCCGTAGCTGCCGCTGAAGCGCGGCTTGTTTGGACTTCACAGCGCCCAAAGCGTCTTCGGCGCCGCGTGTTCGAATCACAGCATTGGCGAATTTATCTTGCGCTATAACGGCGGAATCAAACCGCTTGGCCAGGGCCGCGCCGCCCACGTCTTTAACGACCGTTCGAATGGTTTGTAGACTGCCCATCGTGCCGGCCAGGACGGCGGACGTGGCTTCCGCCGCTTTCGTGGTCCCCTTGACCCTTCTCACGACCGCAGTCGTCTTGCTGACTATCGGGGCGACTGCCGCCCTGATCGGCACGAACGGGGCCACCACGCTAAGCACGTCCATCGCGACGGACGCGGCCCGCATCTTCGGCCCCATCTGATCCCAGTGGTGGATGGTGCCGGCGATCGGGATGAAGCCGATGATGTTGTCAGGGTCGTGGACCCAGCGGACTATACCTTCGGGGGTGACGCTGCCTTCAGGGAATTCAGGGGTTTTGAAAGTGCCGTTCGCGCCTGATACTTGCCACAGCCAGAACGCCCGTGACACGTCCACAGCCTTACCGGCCAGCGCCACCGACCCCTGCGCCATTCCAGTGGCAAAGGTCCGATTTCCCTCTAATAAGCGGGCGATATTTTCTTCGGAGAACATACGGGAGAACCTATTACCGCCGGTCCCTGTGCCTCTGCGCTTTCGTACGGCCCTGGCCTTAACGGTCGTGGGTGCAGCTGGCGGGCCGACCGGGGAACCCTCTAGCGCGTCTTCATCATCGACCCGTTCTGTTGGCACGGTCGGGAATCTGGTTCTCGAGTCCATTGTCATCGCAAAATCAGCCTTCCCAACGCGCCGAAGACGCCGCCCAGCAGCCCCCGCAGCCCGATAAACAAATTAACCAGCACATTGGCGGCCTGAATCAGAATCGGCATTAGCGTGGTCTGAATTCCCCATATGAACATGGCGGTAATCGGCAGGCCGACCAGATGCCGGACCCAAAACCCCGCGGGCCACTCAAAAAACCAATAGTTGAACGTCGCCAGGTTGTAGGCAGCTGAGAACCAACCAAGGTTCATTAGCGGGATCGGGATACCATTAACGCTGTTGACACTGATCAGGTTCAGCGAAAAGACCGTCTTCAGATAGCTGGTGTGGGTCGGGTTAATAAGCCCCTCTGAGATGTCCGCCATGAAGTTGATGGCGATCCAAACCATCACGATCCAAGCATATTGTCGGCTACTCATTCCGCGCCCCCTTTGGCCGTGGTCACTGGCGGTTCATCCACTGTTGCATCCCTAGCGTCCCCAGCACCGAAAACATCATCCCGAAGGCCAGGACGTACCAGGCATAGAAGCCCATCATGGCGCCGATCAGGTAGATGGTGCCGATCAGTGCGACGTTGATCGGCATAGACGGCCAGGCCCTGTACAGCAGGCCGCTGATAAGAATTGCGGTCACCATGACGATCAGCAGGCCGGCGGCCTGCACCGGCATACCAAGATCGCCCATGAAGCCCCACCAAAGGGCTGATATGTTGGTCGTGGTCGTGGCGTTGGAGGTCAGGAAAACGCTGATATCCTGAGCGCCGATAATGTCGATTTCGTCAAGGGTCACTGGCGCCGGCGGGGTCGCCGGTTCTACCATTAGGCCGCCGACCAAAATACCCAGCATCGACAGGTCAGAGGTGACGTGCCAAACGCCGGCATTACTGGCTACTGACGAATCGCTGACCGCTGACCGCCAGGCCCATGAATTGCCGGCGTCCCCTTCTTGGGTTTCGGTGAGGTGGGGGGGTTCGAATTTCATATCCAGCACCCAGCTGGGCGTAGTCGTGGACGTGTCCCCGATCATGGTCCCGCTGGCCAACCCTTCAGCCCCTTCCATGATCGTGACCACTTCGCTGGTCGCGTTCAGTGTCCAGCCGAGCGCCCTTGACGTAACCAGCGTGCCGTCTATGTGCAGGGCCAAGGTGGTGCCGTCGAACGTCAGCGCCGTGGTCGCCTGTGTGGAAGTGACCGGCCCTGGCGAATGGGAAATCCATCGCGATTGGGCAAATAGAACCTCTATGTAAGCTGAAGTGATTTTCGGCCCGATGCCGCTTTGGACGGCGCGGATATACAGCTGCATATCCGCGAGATCCGCGAGCGCCCAATCGCCGCCGCCGGGCCGGCTAATATTCACGGTGTAATCCGTATAAGCCGCCCGGCAGGACTGGGCGGGCGCGAGAGAATCGACGGCGGCCAGCCGTATTCCAACGGTGACGGTGCAACTTGCCCCGGTGCCGCTAATGCGATATTGGACCCTCACCGTTTCTATGTAATCGTCGGCGTCCACTACCGGCGGCGTCGCTACGTCGAACACGGCCGTTGCGGTTCCGGCGACAATCCGAAGGCGGGTGGTGTCATCGTCGGGAGTGCTTGAAGGGTCATCTATGCACAAATGCGCCGTGGTGCACCCCATCAAGATGAAGCCCGTATCGCTGTCGGTCGCGTCGGGGATGGCCTCAGCGGCCAGGTTCGTGTCACTCCATACGACCCCGAATAATTCATCGGTCGAACGCATCCCCAGCCCGTAACTGCCTAGCTTCAGAACGTAGTAGACGCCGGCCGTGGTGGTCGGGGTGACTGTGAAAGTGGCGGTGGTCGAGACGGTCAGGGCCGTGGCAATGTCTAGCGTGGCATCGTCGGGGATTTCAACGCGGTCTGTGCCGCCCCCGAACAGCACGGAATGGTCTTCGCTTGGCCCGCCGGCAAATAGCTTGACCTGGCCAACGGTGCCGGCGGGAATATTGACCGGCCACCACCAGCTGACTTCGTTGGACCCTATGTCCTGGCCGGCGCCGGCGACGGGGTTGTTGCCCGAATCGGTGAACAGGGTATTCACCGCGTCAGACTCGACGTAGTTATCGTCAACCAAGTTCAGGGCGTTTATGGGAATCGGGATCGGGCCGATGAACGCCGTGGACGTATTGTTATTGGTGATTTCGATTTGGACTTCGTAGGGGTGGGCCGATGCGGCACCAGCTGCGAAGACCCCGCCGGCCAGGATCGCCACCCAAGCGGCGGCCAGGATCACCAGCCAAATGGCGGCGACCGCTCGCATTGCCGTCATGCCGAAAACCGCCATGACGTCACAGGAACGTCGGTTTTCGTCGGCTCTCGAGATCCGACGCAGCGCCCGGACCCACGGATCGCCAGCTGGTCAGCGGCGGAATACGTCACGTCGGTATGAACCGCCGGATGATGGCGCCCGATCCCACGATTATGACCATGACGATGACCACCAGGGCGGCGGCCCAGTTTATGGCACCGACCAGCCCGCCGAACACAAGAATGAAGCCGCCGTGCTGCGGCAAGGGGTCAAGCCGGCCGCCTATCGTCACGACCATGTAACCGACCCCGCCCACCATGCCGACAAGCACCAGCAGCCCGATAGCTGAGAAGGGGGCGCCAAAGGCTGACGCCAGGTCAGATATTCCCTGCGTGAACGGGAACGTGGTGGAGACTGTGGACGATATGAACGCCCCGGTCCCCGAGGGGTCGAAGTCGTTACCGACCGGGGCCGCCGATACTTCGAATGACTCCGGGGCCAGAGCCATGATTTGGGGGAAGGTGGCGGCCAGGTATTCCATGCCGGCCAGGGTGATGCCGGATGTAGACACAAGGTCGCCACTGGACAGGTCCGGGTCATCGGCTTCTAACCCTTGCATTAGTTCTTTAATGTCTTCGGCCAGGGACGCCGCCGTGCTGGTCTGTGAAGTGGACGCCACCCAAACCGGAGCGATTGAATCTACCTGTGGGGACGGGAAGAGGGTGGGGTTTTCCCGGACGAAGGCCAGGGCGGTGGCGTCGGACCAAGGCAGTACTGTGGCGTCAGCTGCCGACCAATAGAAGGCGGCCAGGGCGTAACCGTCTACCGGGGGTGTCTGTTGCTTCACGGTGCCGCCGGAATTCTCGACCGATAGAATCCCGCCGACGGCGCCGTAAGGGTCTTCACCAGCGAAGGGGATTTCAGACATTGCATACCGGACCAGCACCAGCCGGTCATCGTCTTGGAGGACGTGTCGGTATGCCCTGGCCTCCCTGACGCTTAGGACTGTAAAACTGTGCGTCGCCTCTGCGACCGCCAATCCTCCGGCGACAACGGCCCCGAGCGTTGCGACGACCGCGAGTATCTTTCCGATTGGGAACCCTCCAACAGCAAGGCCAAGATTTCCCGGCCTTGCCCTATTTCCTGGCCAATCTTGACGATGCCTAGAAGCACCGACTTGGGTGGCACGCGGTCGCCATTTCTAACCTGGCACAAACTCACATGCGAGTAATCAAGCCGGCGAGAGATCATGCGCCAGCCGAAGGTTTCTTCATGCGCTGGCCAGTGTTCCCGGATTAGTTCTAGTGCGGAAGGCAGCCGTTCCGCCAGCGCCGCGTCCGATATCGACATCTATCTAAGACTCTATGGGGGCTCGCTACCTTGCAAGCTCGCAGGTGTGCGAGCTCGCAGGTGTGCGAGCTCGCAGGTGTGCGAGCTACCGGGGTTTCAAGACGTCTGTAAGGCTTTCTACATACCGAGCGGCCTACTTGGGTCGCGTTTTTCGCCTGTAGCGGACCACTAAGGAGGTTCCCTGGTATGAATAAAATGTTCGGATTCCTGTTTTCAACAGTGCTGATCCTGTTGATAGTCTTCATCCTTGAAGGCCCACTTACGACCAGCGGGACGGTGGAAACGACCCAGGTTGAGGAAAGCGTAGTGGCCGACGCCAACGGGCTGGCGGACATAACGCTGAACAGCCAACACTGGTACAACACGACCAAGGGTCTGACCATCACCGCCGCCATTGACGGCGACGTGTCGACCCACGCATCCAGCGCCATGGCTGTGAACCGCACGACCCTGACCGTCGGCGGCCTGACCGCTTCCAGCACTCAGAAGATCACCGTGGTTTTCCTCGCTGAAGACGCTGACGATATGTTCGTCATCGTCATGAAGATGCTGCCGTTCATCCTGCTGCTAGGCGGGGTCGGCGCGGCGGCCACTTCACTGGTCGGCGGGGTGAAGGCCGGGACTGGCGAAGGTCTGAACGCCGGCATGATGGAAGCCGGAGTCATCATCCTGGCCGGAGTAATCCTGCTGCCGGTGGTCAACTCGTTCAGCACGTTGGTAACCGACGCCTACACCATTGCGCCGGAATTCCTAGCGGTCACGACTCTGACGCCACTGGTCAAGGTGGCATACGTCTTGGGTCTGCTGGGCGCGGCGTTCGGGTCCATCGGCCCGACCGTCAGAAACGTGATCCACACCTAGCGGAACGCGGCCACTTAACAGCCCGTTAGCCGTAAGGCTCGCCGCTGGCACCAGCTGGCGGCGAGCCTTTGACAATTCTGGAGATCGCCAAAATGAGTTTTTCACTGGGGGCGCCAGGGAAGGGCAGGAACCGGGTGACCGGCTGGCTGCTGTCCCCCGACCGGCGCATTACGTTGACCCCCTTAAACCTGATCGGCCGCGTCCTGTGGGCCGCCAAAGCTGACGAACGCGGGACACCGGCGTGGATATCCCCGAAAACCATGCGGCTGGTCGATGGAGAGCCGGCCGTGATGCTCACCACCGTCAGGCTAATCCCGGTCGTGGGGCCGGAAGACCCTCCGATTGAAGCCCCGGCCAGCCTGATTACCCGCATGTTTGGGGAACGCCAGTCCATGCTGGCCGGCGCCGAAGCACCGAAGCTAAACAAGGTGCCGACCAACAACTGGATTGCGATGGTGCTGGCCGTGATGAACGCCATTGTCTTCACCATCGTTTTCTATTCGAAAATATCCGATGGGATCAGCGGCATTGTTGGGGGTGGGGTATGAAGTTCCCCTGGCCGACCAAAGCGCCCGAACAGAACCGCCCACCCACGGAAGACACGCCGCGCCGCGACCCGCCGGCGGCGCCTGACGCCCCAGCCTTCATCGACCTGGCCAAGCCGGGCGGCTGGGCGCAGCTGGTTGACTTCGCTATGGCCTTCGGCGGCCGGGGCTGGTTGATCGCTGAACCGCCCGTGAAGAACGGCTGGGCCGCCGCCAGGTCGTGGGCCACCGACAGGTCCGGCGTTGCGCTGGCCATCGGCGTGAGGGCCACAAAGGCCGGCTGGGCGCAGGCGATCCCGATCATTTCGAAAGCGTCTGCGGCTGTTTCGCAAGCGATCCCGGCGAAACCGCAACCGGCGCCGGTGGCCCTGGAAGCCCCGGACGGCGACAGCCCGCTGGCTGAATTGTCAATCCCCGCAGCTGCGGGGATCACGACCTTCCCCGCCCTGCTGAAAAATCCGGCTTGGCCAATGGACCTGACCGCCTCATACCGGACCCCTGACGGCGAGACAGTGCCGCCAATGGCCGTGTGGGTGAAGGGCTTAAAAACGACCGTAATCATGATGCGAATGGATGACCCCGCCGCCGACGCCGACCTGCTGCCAGTAGCGGCCGGGTTCATCCAAATGTCCAAGCCGAAGGCGTGGCAACCGATCCCGGAAGGGTGGCGCTTCATCACCCCCGATTGGGTCTTCCGCGATCTGAACGCGGCCCCTAAATCCAACATCACCGACGCTGACGGCCTGGCGGTCAGTGTTGGCGTCGGGTCTGAATTGACGATGGCCGATTTCATCCGGCTGACGGCCGAAGGCCAAGACAACATCGACCCTTCCGACCTGTCGCCCTATGAATTCGGGTCAGACCTAGCAATGGAGGAATACCGGGCCGAACAGGCGCAGATTCAGGCCGATGACAAAGACCGTCCCAAAGGGATCAGCCCGTGGGTTAACGGCGGCCTGATTGCCGCGCTGCTGGGAATAATCATGTTCGGGAGTCAGGTGTGATGAACAAAGACAATTTCAACATGGCCGATGGCGCCCCCGAAGACGGCGGGGACCGCTTTAATTTCCGCCTTAGCGCGGCCAAAGAAATTCTGGCCGCCGGCGAAAGCATGGAAGAAGACCTGATCAGGTCGCGGTTGCCGCTGGCCCGCCTTTACCGATGGGTCAGGATCGCCGGCATCGGCATGAAGTACGGGTCGACGGGGCTGTTCCGCGAAGCCCGTTTCATGCTGATCGGATCGGCCGGACAGGACGGCCTGGCCAGGGCCGAAGCCGTGCAGGTCGCGGCCGGCTCAGTTTCCCCCACCTACCTGGCGCAGACCGCGAGCGGCAGCGGCGGCGGCGGGCCGCTTCGCCGGTTCCTTAACCGCAAATCCAAAAAGCTAGAAGGCGCAGAGGCTTACCCCAGTTGACCTTTAGACGTAAACCCGGCGCGAACACCGGCCGGGGCGTTCGCACGGGCCGCATGACCTATCAGGCGCCCCGTCAGGCGCCGTCACGCAGCACGCACGGCGTCAACGCGATGGTTGGCCCTACAGGGTCCGGTAAATCGCTGCTGGCCGTGATGATGGCCCGCCTTTACTACGATGGCAAAGCCCTGGACCCGGTAACAGGGAAGTGCGTGTGCAGGACTCGCAACTGCGAACAGCCCTGGACGGTCTACGCGAACATGCGGGGCAGCGCCAGGAAAGAACACGGGGCGTGGACCCAGCCCCTTGACCTGGCCCGCGACCTGCTGTCTTCGGACAGCGAATTGAGCCATGCCGTGGTCATCTTGGACGAAGGCTATCAAGTGCTGGACTCGAGGCGATCCGTTCGAAATGAGAACGTCAAAATCTCCGCCCAGCTGACGCAGATTCGAAAGCACGATAACCGGCTGTTCATCACCGCCCCGTCATTCGACATGATCGACGTGCGGATTCGCCAACAGGTGAAGCGAATCTTCAACTGCTGGACGCCCGACGAAGGGCGCCACGTCATGGCCGCCGTGCACCAAATGAGCCTTGGTTATCTGCCGCCCTGGAAGCGGAACCGCCCGCCCGAATTAAAACGGTTCTACACGGCCCCCTATCGCAAGTTCTATGACAGCTGGGAACAGATACGCGATGACGAAGCCCTAGGCCGGTGGAAGACCGCTCCGGGCGTCTTCTATTGGCACGCCGATGGGTCCAAAACCTACGTCACCCACCAGCAGCTGATAGACGCCGTGCTGATCGACCTAGTGAAAGACGGCGTGCGCGAAGTGTCCCCGGCCGCAATCGCGGGGCGCATCACTTCGGAGATTAAAGCGCCCGTGCAACCCGGATACGTCCGCAAGGTGCTGGCCGAAGCCGGCTTTCAAGTGATACAGGACGCCGGCGGGAATGACGTGTTTGTGATCCTGGCCGGCGAAGAAATGGGGGTCGCGTGAACAGCGATTATGACGACCTGCTGATTGACTTCGCGGCCATCCTAGCCGTGCTGTTCGTGGCCTTCCGGGCCAACGGAGTGGCGGCCGATGTCATGCCGCAGATGCTACCGATTGCCGGCGGCCTGGTCGCGCTGTACTTCGTGGTCAACGCGGTGGCGACGCTCTGGCAGGGCTTCCACCGGGAAGGGGGCGGCAAGCAATGAGAGAAGCGCTTGGGATTCAGCTGGTGGGGTTCGTGGTCGCCACCCTTCCGAGCGCGTCAGGGTGACGGTTGAAGGGCTCGACTACACAGCCCTGGACCCGGACTCAGCGACATTTAAGGCGCTGGTCCAAGACATTGAAGCCGGAGTGCTGGCCGCGTTCAACTAAGCCTCTTGCATAATTCCATCGCCGTCACGAAAGCGACTAGGACGTCTGCGACGCTTCTCGCTTCTCATCTAATCGATCAGTGAGGCTGAGGAGTCGCTGCAAGTTGGCCACAGCCTCGTCTCGGGTCTTGCCCTCAGCCGCTAAATTACGATCTGAATCCTTTGCCAGCCAGCCGCTTTTAGACTGCAATACTTTGTAAGATGCTTCCGTATCCATTGCGCCCTCCATTAGCGTGAATGGCATAATTAGAGGCCTCCCACGAGGGCCTGTCGAGTAGCGTACCCAGCCCGATGAGCCAGTACCCTTGACCAGGCTTCTGGCTGTTGGTACAGCTTTGTCGCGAAATCCAATCGAATGTCTCCTTCGTGCAGGAGGTCAGAACCGTTTTCTATTGCGTGTTATCCTATCACAATTGCGGTCGAAAAACACGCAATCCATATTGACTTCCAGGCTACTAACAAGCATAATATATGCATTATCATGAATCGACTAAGTACAGAGCGTCAGGTCCAGATAGTACATGCCCTGTGCGAGGGCAATTCGATCAGGGGCACTGCCAGAATCACTGGGAGCGGGTAGTCGGGCGCAATCGTCCGCATTCAGGGTCAGGGAGTCACCTCATACTCCACCTCCGCGACTTTGCGTTCACCCGCGTACACGTACACAGCATAGTGTCCGGGTGCCCACTTCCGCGGTGGTGATTGGCCCACCGACCACCACGATGTACCGCCGATGTATCTATCCTCCGCCGTTAGCTTGCCGCTCCGTCTTTTGAACTCGAACCCGTCCTCAAAGTACTCCACGATCTCCAGCGGCACTTCATGGGGGCCTCCAGACACACTGTATGAATACTTCAACGTGAGATATACCCAATCAGTGACATCCTGCGCGGAGAAGTCGGATACCGCAGGGCCGTCCGTGCTAGTGGCGATGTAAGTCTCGTCGATACGGCCATTGATGTTTGGTAGGCTGGGGTCCACAGGGCCGATGTCGAGACGGGAGAGGTCATAAGGTTCCGTTCCGTTGTACCACCGGGCAATGACGCCGCTCTCGGCTCCGTCGTCGGAACGAAACGCTTCGACGACGTGCTCGATGCCTACCGACGTACCACGACTGTCATCGGCGTCGTCTTCGATCTCCGACGCCAGATAGAGAGCGCGGAACCCCTGTCGGAATCTCTCATCGCCCAGCGTAAGGTGCAAATCGACGAAGAGCCGCTCCCCAAGAGAGTAGTTGCAGCGGAATTCAATATCGCCGATGGAGATGCCCAGGCTCTCCAGCTCGGCGATGCTGCCGGCATATCCGCAGGGAGGGCCGGTGACGCCTATCGGCTGTCCGGTCCGCGCACCTTCTACGATGGAGGCCATGAAGACCGCCGCTCCCTCGTCCACCCAGTCTTCGTTACCGCTCCAGTAATAGTGCGCCACCTCGTGAGCAATGGTAGAGCC
Source organism: Dehalococcoidia bacterium (assembly GCA_965250195.1). Taxonomy (GTDB): domain Bacteria; phylum Chloroflexota; class Dehalococcoidia; order Lucifugimonadales; family UBA2962; genus CAUZIR01. The sequence continues at coordinate 1,803,570 of OZ252295.1, read as the reverse complement.
GGAAGACTCCGCTTCTTGGCTGTCGTCGTCGATGTCATATTCGGGAAGGATGGCGATATGAGTACCAAAATTTGTCCCTGCGAAGGAGCCGAGGACCGCGTTCTCGTAGAGCAGTCCGACAAACTTGGTTGGCAGAGGTGCGTCCATGTATTCTTCGGCTGTTCGCACTGAGTGCTCAAGCAGGTCCATTGATCTCGCAACACCGGGAGCCGTGCGGATGATGTCAAGGACGACGTCGCCCGCCAGCGGCAACGTGATGGTGCGCCGCTCCAAGAAGACTTTGGTGGGGTCGAGCAGGACGTCGATGAGACCGGAGTTCGTTTCTGCGACGCCATCCAGAGTGGCGACTATCGGAGCCACGTCGTCCGTTATGCCATCGCGCAGTGCCGCGTGTGACATAACGCTCTCGAACGTGTCCAGCTTGAAGGCCGCGAGTTGCCACAGTGACGCTAGGGCCGATATATCGGGCGGCTCAATGGTTTCCAAGAACGGCATGCCTACAATCCGCAATGCCTCCTCCGCATTCCTGAGCGCTATACCGGACACGTTCTCAAGCGCTTTGACCTCGATCTCGTCGATGCCATCCTGTACCCAGCCCAGGGAGACCACGGACGATGCGACCCTCGCACTGCGTATATTATTCATCCAGCGGAACGCTCCGGCCTCCACGTCGTGAATGCCGTCCTGCACCCAACTCAGCGAGACGATGGACGCAACGACGGAGCGGCTTGTCACTGCGATACGGCGCAAACCCTGAATCGCCTCGGACTCCGTAGCGTCGATGCCGTCCTGCACCCAACTCAGCGAGACGATGGACGCAACGACGGAGCGGCTTGTCACTGCGATACGGCGCAAACCCTGAATCGCCTCGGACTCCGTAGCGTCGATGCCGTCCTGCACCCAACTCAGCGAGACGATGGACGCAACGACGGAGCGGCTTGTCACTGCGATACGGCGCAAACCCTGAATCGCCTCGGACTCCGTAGCGTCGATGCCGTCCTGCACCCAACTCAGCGAGACGATGGACGCAACGACGGAGCGGCTTGTCACTGCGATACGGCGCAAATCCTGAATCGCCTCGGACTCCACATCTTCGATGCCGTCCTGTACCCAACTCAAGGAGACGACCGAGGAAGCAATCTCCGCGTCCCCATAGTCGATGTAGGAAATCTCCTCAATTGCCTTGACCTCGATCTCGTCGATGCCATCCTGTACCCAGCCCAGGGAGACCACGGACGATGCGACCCTCGCACTGCTTATATTGTTCATCCAGCGGAACGCTCCGGCCTCCACGTCGTGAATGCCGTCCTGCACCCAACTCAGCGAGACGATGGACGCAACGACGGAGCGGCTTGTCACTGCGATACGGCGCAAATCCTGAATCGCCTCGGACTCCACATCTTCGATGCCGTCCTGTACCCAACTCAAGGAGACGACCGAGGAAGCAATCTCCGCGTCCCCATAGTCGATGTAGGAAATCTCCTCAATTGCCTTGACCTCGATCTCGTCGATGCCATCCTGTACCCAGCCCAGGGAGACCACGGACGATGCGACCCTCGCACTGCTTATATTGTTCATCCAGCGGAACGCTCCGGCCTCCACGTCGTGAATGCCGTCCTGCACCCAACTCAGCGAGACGATGGACGCAACGACGGAGCGGCTTGTCACTGCGATATAGAGCAAATCCTGAATCGCCTCGGACTCCGTAGCGTCGATGCCATCCTGTACCCAGCCCAGCTCCCTGATTGAGGTCGCCAACTGCGGGTCTTGTTGTTCCAGCCAAGACCCGTTCACGAAGTCTCGGAGATAGCGCGAAGTAACTGTTGGAGTAGACGAAGGTATAGGCGTAGGCGTGGTAGTCGGCATCGTGGCAGGAGCTTTAATGGGCTGGGCAGACCGCTCAGATTTAGGCCCATCGCTACATATTGCCAGAGACGTAACGACAAGAGCCGTTGACAGGCCGACTAGTATGGCTCGGTGAACTCCCATCACAGGCCGCGGAGTACGAGGAATATGAGAGGCGACCCCTCCAGCCTGGTTAGCAAATTCCTTGGCACCTGAAACCTCCGCATCTACAGAATCAACCTGAACCTAAGGCGGCTCGCCACTGGGCTTGGTCCAGCCCAAGAACTCGGCCAGCTTGCTGGCGGTATGGTATAGGGACGATCAGCGCGCGCGCGCTGATCATCTCCCGGAGTAAACAACGGCGTATGGCGGATGTACCGCGCCTGGGTCTGTGCGTCGGGCGGGTCGAGTTCAATCTTGCCGTCTGCGAAGGCCTCGACGACGGCGCGTATGGTCTCGTGCTCGGCCGAGGCGGAGGTGCCCCACTCCTCCATGTTCTCCCTCGCCATGATCTGCAACATGGCGTCGTCAGGCAGGCTGCGGATGATGAGGTCAACGGTTTCGTCTGGGCCGTATTCCTCCCTGAGCGCGACTAACCGATGGTGGCCATAGGCGATCTCCGCATTCCCGTTCTGGACGCGAGCGACGAGGATTCGCCAATCGTTTTCTTCCATGACACGTCCCTCCGCTTGTTTACAGAGGATTATCCGCGCTCATGCGTGGTGCGGTTTCGGTGGTGCCGTTGCGATGGCCGTTGCTGAAGCCAGCTTGGGTTTGATTCGGCCGCTTGATTCGGATTACCCGAACATGGGCCGGACATTGAGCCTGTAAACGTTCTTCGTCCGAGTACATCGCCTCTAACTCCGCCTGTGATCCCTACCCGCACTTCGTTCACCCCTCCGAGAAGCGTCCCGGCGACAATCCCAATCCGCACAGCCACGGCGGCGACTAGGCCGAAATTCCACGCCAACAGTCCGGCCACCGCAATCGGCTGGCGAATCCAAAGTGGTATGTTGTTCACGGTGATGTTGTTCACGGCATCGCTCCTTTCGGACCCCCGCCCGACGTGCCTTGACAGCTACACGGGTGGGGGTCTTTTCTTGCCTGTTACGTCGTCTTCTTTCGGTCGATCCCGAATTCGTCCATGAGGCTTTCCCACGCTTCAAAGGCTTCGTGGTGCAGGGAGTTCAGGTGGCCCAGGAAATCGCCGTTCCGGGCGTGTATGGGCGCGTTGGCTGCGATGACTGCGCCGGGGTTGTGTCCTTCGTGACCATCCGTGAGGCTCGCGAACGCTCAGGTTCTAAAGGACGACCGCAGCGCCCCAGTTAGTGTCGTTGAACGGAGGAATAACTCCTCAAGTCTGGCTTGACTCCGAGTCATCTTTCGATTCTCACCCCATCCTGTACCTGCCACTGGACGGTGCGCATGTCGCAGACAAGGACATCTCCCTTGGCGAAGGTGACCTCGTTGTTGTCCACTCGACGTTGAAACGCGCGATCGTTCATCACAACAGAGAAGGTTGCCTGGCCGTCCGTCAATCTCCACTTGTTGCCTTCCTTGAAGGCTAGGCTGATGATGGAAAAGGCGTGAGTGCGGGTCTCGTCAAGAATCAGGTCCTGGACCTCAGGGGCGTCAAAATCGGCGACGTCTGATTTCGTAACCGACTCGATGACATCGCCTCTCTCCCTAACGTCCAGCCGTTCAATGCCTTCTTCCTTCACAGGCTTGACCATGTCGGCCGCCGCTCGGCGTACGGCCGTGTCCTGATAGAGGCGGAGCAGCTTCAAAGGAACTTCATAGGTCTCATCGTCGACCGTCAGCCGCCACATTTCGTCGTTAATCTTTTCCACCTTCGGCTTGCGGCCTCGCAGCCACTTGACCAAAGCGAACAGGCTTATCGTGCCCCCGCCGAATATGAACCCTTTCAAATCTGAGGCAGTCGCGAGGAGATCCCGGAGGGCTTGGGTATCGAAGTCCTGGATGATTTCGAAGACGATGTGGAACGAGCCGGCAGACGTCGCGCTGACGTTGACATTGACCCTTGCATCGGGTCCATTCAGGCTCTTATTGGCCGACTCAAACAGGGCTCCAGCCGCCAACATGGCAGGGGCCAGGTCTCGAACATTCATCCGGCCTTCTGCCACAGCAGGGCCGTCAAACGAAAGGTCTATGCGGTAGTGTGTCATTTTGAATCAGGGCGCAAGCTCAGCAAATCCCGGATGTCCCATATCCTTGTAGTCAGTCCCGCCGCCATCGCCGGGGTCCTGTTATAGGGCTTGCTCAGTGATGAGTGTGGGCGGCAGAAATTATAGAAGGCAAAGTACAAAGACAACGCATGCATGTGGTTCTCTAGCTTTTTGGAAAAGGCGTTCGTGAGCCTTGTGAAGCGCCGCATGGACATGCGCATCGTGAGGTTCTGACGTTCGACGTAGCTAGTCGAAATGTGCTTCGTGTCGGGATTGCCCTGGACCACTCTCGTTTCAGTACCGATACATTCAGCCGGACTATATCGTCGCCGTGCTTCTCGCTCTGGCTCCGTCGGGCCATACAGCTTCGTCAACATGGCATAGTCGATCTCTGAGCCGAACGCGCCTTCGACGGCCTCTAGATACGGCTTGTGGCCGTCCGTGGTTAACTGAACGCGGGAGCGAAGGCGACCGGCGAGGTCCCTCATAAACACCCAGGCATCGCGCCCGCTACGGCCTCCGACGTGCCAGCACGGCACTAGCTTGGTATCTGCGTCGATGGCCGTCCACGTCCATACATCGCCGTAACCAAACTCGCCTTCATGCTCAGCGGGTACGTTCTTGGCCTTTGAGTAGACGAACGACCATATTTCGTCGCATTCCAGGCGAGTGCATGGCAAGTCGCGCATTGCCTCGTCCTGATAGTCCAGGCATGCCGTGCCGACCTCTCTAAGGAGCTTGACTACGGTGTTTACCGCGCTCCCAGTGATTCTGGCAGTGCCCCTGATCGAATTGCCCTCGCACAGGGCATGTACTATCTGGACCTGACGCTCTGTACTTAGTCGATTCATGATAATGCATATATTATGCTTGTTAGTAGCCTGGAAGTCAATATGGATTGCGTGTTTTTCGACCGCAATTGTGATAGGATAACACGCAATAGAAAACGGTTCTGACCTCCTGCACGAAGGAGACATTCGATTGGATTTCGCGACAAAGCTGTACCAAAAGCCCGTAGAAGCCACCGACCGGCTGAATTATCTTGGCCTTAATGCAGACATCCTCTTGCAAGCGGTTGAGTTCGGGCTCGGATACTTGACGGAGTGTACAAATCACGACCCTCCATCTGGCCGCGGCATCATAACTTGGATGAAGACGACTCGAATGTTGCGCGACTTGCTGATTCCCCACGGGTGGACCAAGGAGAATAGTCAAAACTATGCCACGACGGTGCACCCCAGCAAGGGCTGGGCAATCGCCGTTTCACAGGGCGATAGCAGGACAGGTAACCCCGATATGACGCCAGCTACCCGCGCTGAGAAGGGTCCCGCAACGGAAAAGGTTGTCAGTGTTAACCAGTCTGGCTTCGCCAGCATCAGCGCCGATCCGAATTGGAGGAGTCCAGAACGGCAGACCTGGATTCTGCTGCTCTACCAGGACGAGGATGCCGACGAGGTGAGGGCAGAGCTTTCGCTCCCCGTAGTTATGAATCCAGAGGGGTACATCACAGAGTGGTCGGAGCGCATCATGCTATCGTCCCCCGACAGCAGGCTCGGAGCCGACTTGAACCCGGCAGCTTTGGGCGGAGGTTCCGCGGATGACGACTCTGGCGATATCGATATCCCAGTTGAGCTAAAGGCGTGAGTGAAACATCGACGTTCAATCCGACAAGGCTAGACCTTGCCCGCCGGTGCAACGGAATCACCAAGCGGGAATTGGCTGAACGGGCAGACATTTCGCTTCGGAGTCTGTCCGGCTACGAGGCGAGTGAACGGGACCCGAACCCTTCAACGATTGACAGGTTCTCCGAGATACTCCAATTCCCGCTGAGCTTTTTCTATGGGCCGGACCTCGAAGAGCCGCCATCAGAAGGGTCCAGTTTCCGCGCTCAGAGCAAGCTCACAGCCAGACTACGGGACAAAGCCCTCGGCTTTGGAACACTGGGGTTAAGGCTATCCGACTGGATCGATGAGAGAGTCACCCCTCTGCCGCAGCCGAATATCCCACAGTATAAAGACGTCGACCCGGAGGCCGCTGCTATGGAGATACGTAGTAGCTGGAATATCGGTGAGCGGCCAATCAAGAACGTAATTCACCTCTTGGAGTCACACGGAGTCCGTATCTTTTCCCTCAGCGAGGATACCTCCGTACTTGACGCGTACTCGTTTTGGCGCGGGGACATTCCCTACGTTTTCCTAAACACCATGAAATCGGCTGAGCGCAGCCGGATGGACGCGGTGCATGAGCTGGGGCACTTGGTTCTTCATGGGCTGGGTGGACCTCAGGGTAAGGAAGCCGAACAAGAGGCACAACAATTCGGTGCGGCTTTCCTGATGCCCCGTGGCGATACTCTCGCCCACGCACCATATGGGGGGAACCTTCACCAAATCATCGATGCTAAGCGTCGGTGGAATGTTTCTGTTGCCAGCTTGGTCTACCGAATGCACAAGCTCGGGCTTTTACGCGACTATCAATACCGTAGGCTGTTTGCTGAGATTGGCCGACGGAAGTACCGCATCGATGAGCCTAATCCAGCCCCGAGAGAAACATCCCAGATTCTAAGCAAAGTATTCCAGTTGCTAAGAGAAGAGGGAACATCGATGGGCCAAGTCGCAAAGACTCTATCTCTCTACCCGGAGAGGTTGAGTAAGCTGGTGTTCGGCCTCGTTATGGTGCCTATCGTGGTCAGCGAACGTCCGGAAGCGGATGAAAGACCGACCCCCCCCAGACCTAGGGGCCACCTACGCCTGGTCTGAACGTTTGGCCTTAGCCCAACGGGCTTTGGCAGCGCGTCTGGCAATCTCCGAGCGCCGTTCAGGTGTGAGCTTTACAGCGCGGGCCTTGCCTCGCTTCGTGGCGGCAGATTCTTCTTCGGCCTCATCGGACTCCCCAATCGCTTGCTGGAAGACCTTGTAGGCAGTTACCGCCGCATCATGCTCAGCTTTTTTGCGTCGCTTTGCCATGAAGGCAGGCTAGCAGGGGACACTTCCAGGGTCAACGTCAGCTGGATTCAAAATGACACACTACCCCCAGTAGACGTACATTGCAACGGATACGGCGGGAGACGAACGAGGCAGGGAAACTTCCTGTACTAATAGGCAGGTTTGCGACGCCACTTTTAGGACGTTGCCGCAGTTCCCTCTTCGTACACATCGTCGATGGTAGCCATGAAAGACTTGTTTGTGTCGGCGACTCGGAAACTTACGTCCGCCTGGAGAGCCTCGAAGTGTGCACGCCCACAGTCGATCTTCGCCTGTTCGGTCTGCCTAATCGCGTCGGTGAACAGACTTCCTTTTGACTCCAGAACAAAATAGAGACGTTGCTTTCCGTCACGTTCTACCAGCACCGCCCAATCCGGATTGTAGCCACCGAGCGGTGTTTCGATTTTGAACCAGCTTGGCAGTTTGGCAAAAGCCGTCACATCGTTGCTTAGCTCGAAAGAGCGGGCGAAGTTGGCCTCGACTTTCGAGCCATACACCACCTGAGTAAAGACCGACTTTTTACTTTCGAGCATGTTCTTGTTGAGGTAGCCGTAGAGTTCTTCGGTCTCGAACAGCTCCTGAGCGTAGAACTCATCGTCGCCAATGCGTTGGTATTTGACGCCTTCAACGATGAACAAACGCATCTGGTGCTGGATGATCGCTGTCACCTGTTCGATGAACTTCTGAGGGTTCCGCTTGAATTGCTCGAGCTTACTGATCCGGCGCAGAATTTCCACGATGGACCTGCGTGTCAGGTTAGTTTGGTTCTGCAAGAATGAGACAATATCCGGCGGTCGCAATTCTTTCGTATCGTCAGTGTATGCCTGCTCGGCCGGGTCACTCATTTGGACCCCGCCACGGTTGATTTCGGCCTGGCTTTTGCGAAATACGAAGCGAGTCCGTCCAACGATCAAGGATTTGTTGATCTCGTCTACACATGTCTGGATGAGCTTCTCGGAGTCAAATTCAACCCGAAACGTCGTTCGGTGTTTGACCCGGTCCCATAGTTCTTGAAAGTCCCTGCTCAGGTAGACTTGCTTATTCAAGCTCACCCGTTCACGGTCATCCGCATTCTTGATGTTGAGGCTACCGGCGACCTTCGTAAGCACCGCCGCTATCGCAGCGGCGTGTTCTGCAAACTCGTTTGGCAACTTCAACTGCCCACTATCAAGGTCACCTCGCAGTTCGTCTTGCACATTGCCCTCAACATCGATGTACCCATAATCCTCCAGGTACTTCCACAGTGCCGCCGAGGCATCGATGCCGAGGTATTTGGTTCGATAATCCTCTGATTTGGCTAGGATGTTGGCAAATAGGTGTTGCTCCACGATGCCGAATCGAATGCCACTTTCGTCTTCCATTTCCTTTTGCAGTTTCTTCGCGAAGTCCTTGTAGGATTCATTCGCCATCACCGTCAGCGTATTCACATTGAATCCGTGAACTCGATCGCCGGTCTGGTCGACTGCGATTCGTAAACCTCGGCCAATTTCTTGCCGCTTCTTCATCATGGACGCCGTCTCGTTTAACGTGCAAATCTGGAAGACGTTCGGGTTGTCCCAACCTTCCTTCAGAGCCGAATGGGAGAAAATGAACTTCAGCTTCGAGTCAAAGCTCAAAAGCTTTTCTTTGTCTCGCATGATGAGTTGATACGCGTTTTCGTCGGCCGAGGTGTTCCCTCTTCCGCGAGATTCCTTGAGTCGATTAGCTCCTGTCGAGTCCTTTTTGTTGTCGACCGCGAAGTAGCCACCGTGGACACCGTCGGCTGCAGCCTCAAAATCAGCGCTCTTGAGGAGATCGACATACTTGGGCCTCTGGAGGAGCTTCGAATACTCCTCTTCGAATATGAGTGCGTACTTACCTAGTTGAGGTTTGCCTTCGTCATCGTAAGAGCGATAGTTAGCGACTCGGTCCAGGAAAAAAAGGCTCAATACCTTGATACCTCGAGGATTGAGGCGCAACTCCTTATCCAAGTGTTCCTCGATCGTCTTTCGGATTTGAAGTCGTTTGTAGGAATCTTGATTCACACCACCGACAGACTCCCCCAGCGCCAGAATCTCGGATTTACTCGCGAAGCTAATATACTTGCGGCCCTCTTCTCCATATATGTCTTCGATGATGTAACCGTCGTAGACGTCCCGGCCGCCGGAGATATCGAACAGGTCATCACCAGAACGGACAGTCTTCGTCTTCCGCTGCACATTGCTGCCGCTCCCGAGAATGTCAAATTCGACCTTCGCCGTTATTGGACTTTTCGTTGTATTGACCGACAGCAACCTGATATAAGCGCGGTTGAAGCCGTCCTCGACATCGATGCTGGCTACTTCGATTTGCTTCACCAGCTCGCGCTCATAGGCGTCGACCGCATCGAGTCGGTAGACCTGGTTGTAACGGTCTCGGTGCGTGGCGGAGTAGCGAAGCGTACAAAGCGGATTTAACGACGCGACTGCTTCGCGGCCCTTCTCGGTCGAGTCCACGCTCTGCGGCTCATCAATGATGACAATAGGGTTCGCAGCTTGGATGAACTCAATGGGCTTAACTCCGGCCATCCGGTCGAGCGGACGATGAATGATGTTGCTCTTATTTTCCTTTTCTGGGTCAATGAAGCTCTTCCGGAACGCGTCGATATTGATCACCATGATCTGCACGCAGTCCATTGTTGCGAAGTTCCGGACTCGTCCAAGTTTTTGAGAGTCGTAGAGGAAGAAGTCGTATCGAACGTTGCCGTAGAGGCCCTTGAAGTGCTCTTCAGTAATTTGTAGCGATTTCCAGACGCCCTCTATGATCGCAATCGAAGGAACCACGATTATGTACTTGGTGAAGCCGTACTTTTGGTGAAGCTCGAAGACCGTGCGCAGGTACACGTATGTCTTGCCCGTGCCGGTCTCCATCTCGACAGTGAAGTTCATGCCGTCGAGAGTCTTCGACTGAGCAAGGCTGTTCCTCAGTTGGATCTGATTCACGTTGGCCAAGATGTCCTCATCAAGGAGTTTTAACCGATTCCCGATGCCGGATTCCGATTCGAACAGCGAGACCTGCAAGCCCGTGTCCTGGCTAGCCACAGCAAAGTTCGTCTGCAAGGTCTCCTGGCCTTGAAAGACATCAACCACTGAAGCGATCGCCTCCCTTTGGTGTTCGAGGTCGGCATTGAATTTGATCTTCACTCGCTCTTCCGATCTACAGACTCTTGACGTCGTCGATCCCGGCCTGCTTCAACATCTGCACGGTGTTCGTTTTGACAACGTCGTCAACGAAGCCTCCATCTCTGAAAACGACCCGCATGATTTCAGGCGAAAGTTCTGCCTTCAGCGCTGCAATGCCCTCTACGACCTTGATCGTCACACCCTTCGCTAGACACACGACGAGAGCCCCAGCATCGATTATGTAGACCTTCTTGTCACGAACGATCCGGGGCTCTATCGGGACTGATAGGTCGAGGCCGTACTTTAGGAGCAACTCGAAAAGCACATCGTCCTCTGTCCGATCCGGCTTGATATTCTCGACAACGTCAAGAAGCGACTGTTCCAGAGCTTCGAAGTCAGCGTCCCATGTCTTGATATTGCTGCTATCCAATCGGAAAAATCGAAACCCGAGATCTCCGGATGCCTCACTCTCGCTGCTATTTGACGAAATGGAAAGAGCTGCCCGGCGAACACGTTCAGCACCAATCTGAGAGATTGATTTCAGCCCGATGCTTGCTGCTTGTTTTCCCACATCAGTTGATTCATCCACAGCCTCTGGGAGTTGTACGACCACAAAGCGCCTAGATCCACCATCCTTGGCATTTAGCCGAAGGACTGCCTCTGCAGTCGGGCAGGAGCCAGCGAAGAAGTCCATTACAAGATCGTCCTCACCCAGCGTTAACGAGAAAAATTCCATCAGAAGTTTCACGGGCTTCGGGTTGGTGAAGATCTTCGACACTTCCGGGAATAGCGTGCGCAGGTCGTAAGTTCCGAGCCTGCCATCCAACGTCATTACGCTTGGAAGTTTGTCCATGAACTCTCTCGCGTACACCTTGAGCTCAATGATCTTGTTGTGATCGTTTCCGAAGAGAATTTTCTCTTCTGCGAGAAGCCGGGCCATCGCTTCCTGCGGGAAGCGGTACCCCATAAGCGGCTGTTTACAAGGTTTTCCGGTTACCGGATGAATCACGTCATATCGGTAGCCTTCCTTACCCGGGTTGTGGACACTCTGACTCCCAATATAGATGCCGTCACCGTCGATGTACTTATAACGATCCATCGGCCACAGTTGTGCCTTGTTACTGCGGAACCAGTCAGAGTAAGCGGCCTGGCGTTCGTCCTGGTTTGGGTATTCCTTTATGAAGTCCTGGCCAGTTCTTAGCAGAAGGTCCTTCACGTCAGATACTGGCGAGCGCCAGCTGGGCGATAGCGCGGCCTTCTCGCGTGAATAAACCAGGACATACTCGTGCTCAATCGCTATCTGGGACGGATTGTTGTCAGTCGCATTCTTCCAGACAACTGTGCCCAACCAATTCTCCGATCCAAACACTTCGTCGAGAAGGTGACGAAGGTTGTGAACCTCCCGGTCATCAATCGAGACAAAAATGACTCCATCATCGCGTAGCAAATTCCTCGCGAGCTTCAGCCGTGGAAACATCATGTTCAGCCAGTTCGTGTGCCAGCGACCAGACGTCTCCGGATTCGAAGAAAATTTGTACCCTGCAGCGTCCATCTGCCCCGTGTATCGAAGGTAGGTTGAGAGGTTGTCCTGATACTTGTCTGGGTAGACGAACTCCTTCCCGGTGTTGTACGGCGGGTCGATATAAATGAGCTTAAATTTCCGGTGGTAGGACTTTTGGAGCAGTTTAAGAACCTCTAGGTTGTCTCCTTCGATGAAGAGGTTCCTTGTTGTGTCCCAATCAACAGACTGATCGGCGCGAGGAAGTAGCGTGCCGCCTGACGAAGTTTGAGCGATCCGCCGCGCTCCTGTCTTACCAAACCAGGTGAAGTCGTATCTCTCCTCGTGATCATCCACGTGCTCGCCAAGGGCCTCTTTGAGAGCGTCGAAGTTAATCATCCCGTCCACGAATATCTCGGGAAACAGCTCGCGCAGTCGACCGATGTTGTCGGCGACGACATCCTGAGACGTTCCGTCAATCGTGGGATCTAGCTTCTCCATGGTCTTGAGTTCCTTCGTCAGTATTCCCGTTGCCTCGCCGTAGCCGTCGTGAAGCCTATTGCCGTTACGAATGTTCAGGGGCGGCGAAAACCTGTTGGCACTTAATCACTCGCAGGGACACGGATTCCCAATAAGCACACTGGTATTTTGATTCGTGAGTCAAGTTCGGATGATGTCCGAACGCCGAAGCCTAGTCAATTGGTCGGGTGATAGTTCGTTCAGCTTTGCCACAATCCCCACCCATCGCGAATGGGTCACGCTCACAATGACTCGTCAACTTGTTTCCCGTCGCTGTTCGTTCGGTGCCATGGGCCTCCTCGATTACCACCTCGCGGAATTTATTGCCGCTGATCCACGATCCGTAGTGGCCGGATCGCCCTACGCAAGGTTGGCAACAACGCCGACGCCACATTCGTCATGGAAAAGTAACCGTGTAAATCGGGGGGATAGAAGTGTTTGGAGACGACTGATCGGAGATTCCACAAAATGACACACTACCGAACTGTGAGAGGTATCTTAATGTTAGACAACAAAGAGGTAGAGGTAGCAGAACGGTCAGTCTTCGTGTGATGACAGCAGGTCTTCGCGGGTCGCTTCGGGTTCCTCTGCCGGTTCCGCCGGGGCGTCCCCTGGCCAAAGGGGCTCTATGAAAATGGGCCACTGGCGATAGAGCCTGACGAAGATATGGAAGGCGATGATTTCGGCCAGGGCCGTGACCATCATCACCAGCGGCACAGCGCCGGAAATTGCGGGGCGCCAAACCCAGTGAGTGGCCCCGGCGGCCGTCAGCAGCCCGTAAGCGATGATGGCACCCAGCGCCCACGTCAGGAAGATGACGGCACCCCAGCGAGTCTTATCAGGGGGCGCTATGGTCAGCTGGTTGCGGCGAAACCGCGTCCACAGCCCGAAGTTCTGCGCCACGGTCAATTTGTTGGTTGGCTCCATTACCTAAATCCTTCCGATTGCCCGAATGTATGGGCCGCACCTTCGGCGGCCACCCGTCAAGTTTTCGACCGGCGGCATCCTGGCCGAACCCCTCCACCCGCATTGCAGGCAGTAGGGTTCGGCGGTCGATGCCAGGACAGCCCCGCTATGACAGCGGGGACACCCACGCATCAACAGCGGCGGGGCGGTCAGGCTGAACCCGGTTGACTCTTTATTCATTTTTCGTTTCTTTCGGTAGCGCCCACTCAATCGGTATAAAGACGGCGACGATCGGCATGAACGCCATGACCAGACAGAACGCGAATTGTCGGGCTGGGAAGGTCACTAAAACGGCGTTTGGTTTGTCTCATTCATTTACTAAAACGGTTCCTTATTGCCTCGCTCGCTCTTGTAATTCCTCTGGCGAGTAGCCCGCCCGCCACTTGACGGCCCCGCAACCTGGGCACCAATCGGCTACCGGCTCGGTTGTTCGCCTGTGCCCCACCGTGACCCGCTTCGATAACTGTTTATGCCGGGGGAAAAACGGGTATCGGCAAGGCGGCATGTGGGGCAAATCCCGCGTGTGGGTCACGGGTATACCGTTGACGTCACAGGTATACCGTTGCCCGCTATGGCGGCGGCCGGTATACCTTTATGGCCATAAGAATTCATGCCCTCGGCCCCTCGTACCCCTCCCAAATCAACGGACACTCTAAAGAGTGGTCGAGGGTGCCGTCACAGGCAAAACAAAACGGCGCGGGCCGGGTCCGTTTTGGGACGTAACGTTTAAAAAGCCACCCTAGTAGTTCGGCCCCTGTGACCAGCACGGCGAGAAACGCGAAACCGAAAACCAAATCTACCGCGAACGCCGAACCGTCTAGCGCCTCTAACATTGTCGCCGGTGCCGCGTAGTGCGCGGCAATTAGCCCCCACCCCATAGCGGCCCCGCCAAGGTTTGTCCCCAAGAGCAGCCACATAGGAGCTTTTTTAAGCCGAGGCCGTAGAGCCTCACGCCCGGCGTTCAATGTCTCGACGAGGCGGTCGGTCTCGCCCTCATGCCGGGCGGTGGTTGTCGCCACGAGCCGCCCGCCTATTTGAATACCGGCCACCGTGCCGGGCCGCCGTTCGTATCTGATATCACTCATTTAAAAAGGTTCATTTTCCTGTATTGAGCCGGTCGGGCCGTAACTCACCCGGTCACCGTCGACAACAACAATCTCGGCGCAAATAAAATAAGGGCAACCCAACGCCAAACCGGGGTGACCGGCCCAAAAATGGGCGATGGCGGCGATTCCAACATCGCGCAACCGGCCAACCTCTCGCTGAGTGGGGGCTTGCCCTCCCGGTACTAGGTCAGTTTTTGCCATCGCTAAAAAGGTTCCCTTCGGGCACAGACCAGAGGGTTTCGAATCACCTAGGTTGATTTCGCCAAAACGCGTTGACTGCTATCCAGGGACGCTAATCTCCTCGACTATGCGGTACTTTTGTGAATGCGCGTCATATCCGACGCAACCGAGGTGGATTAAATCGTCGAGGCACCGTTTGATCTCAGGTCCTGGTAACGAAAGTGTCTCGAACTGGCCTTGAAACCGAAGGTAAGCCTGCTGCGCGCCACCTATTGAGAACTCTTTGTGGCTGTTCTGCATGTATACAGCCATTAGGACTTGGCTCCTGGACCGCTCAAATACGATCGTGTGTCCTGCCGAGCAGCCTCAGGGGTAGTAGCAATAGCGATCCGAGGCATCCGGAGCGCCGGACATTTTGACTGCCTTTTTGGCCTGCCAGGCGCTCTCGGTTTTGGGCTGCCATGCGCTCTCGGTTTTGGCCTGCCAGGCGCTCTCGGTTGCATTGCACACACGTGCAGGCCGAGGGGTGTTCTCCGCTGTACCAATTAGGTCGTTTCAAGGGTCCACACTCCAGCAACCGTTAGTTCCGACGTCAGGATACAGCCTGAGAGTTGTTGGGATTCTAATCGCTGGCTTGACCCGGGCAACCCCTGCAAAGCGATATGTTACTCATCATGAGGAGTGCCTTCTGGCCAACCGATCCAGCCAGGACTCCCAGGATCGGCCTCCTGGGCAGTCCTCTGGCAAAACGTTAAAAAGGTTCCCTTTTACTGACCTGATCGTCCCCGCCAATTACAGGCGTTCCGAAGCCCCGAAATCCGACCACCCTTTTAGCGATCAGGAATATTCGATAAACGGTCATGCTGACCAACCATTCGAATTCTTGCCAGCGAAACAGCCAGGGCCCGGGCAGGGGGTCCACACAGCTGGTGCAGCTGGCGCCGTCATCGTCGTGGTTCATTCCGGCGGCTTCTCACTGGCCTGGCCACTACGCCACGCCACGCCGACCATCGTTGTTGCGACCACCAAGATGCCGAATGAGTAGAGGAACGGGACCACGGCGCCCGTGAAGGCCGCGAAGCCGGCCACCGGCAGCGTGGCAAAGGCGGTGACGATGGCCGCGAACGTGCCGGCGTTCATTTTCCTGCTGGGCTTTACCGCTTCAGGCTTCCGCCCGACGCGCCGGGCCCGTCTGCGTTCACTCACGCTGCACCCCCGATTGGCATACCAGTCCCGCCCTGGCGATTCCCCCGGCGGTGTGGCCTGGCGACGCCCTTATCTGATCGCTGCCGGCGGGACTTCGAATCTTTGGTTCCTGACGGCCTTCCAACGCGGACACCGGCGGCAGCACTTCGGGCCATACCGGCCTTCGTCCGTTCTGACCGGCGCTTGCTTTCGTATTCCGCGACCCACGACAGGAACGCCACCAGCACGTCCCGCATTTCGCCCATCGCTTCGATGAAGGGCTCTTGGTGGGAAATAATGTTCACGTTGGCCAGGGCCAGGCGACGCAGGGTGTAAGCGGTGGCGTAGACCCCTTCGCGTGACAGGCGATCCAACGCCCACACGATCACCACGTCAAAGAGGCCGCGTTGGGCGTCGGCGTATAAGTCGGCCAGGGCTGGGTGATGCTTGCCGCGCCAGGCCGACGATTCGACCGCGTACGTTCTGACCACTTCGAAGCCGCGACGCTCTGCCAATTCGGCCAGGGGCGGCAGCTGGTTGGCGACGGTCTGTTTGTCGGGGTCAGACACCCGGACCCACAGTGCTGCCTTAACCACGGCGGCCCCGCTTGACCTTCCGACCCGCCACCCAAAGGATCGGTAGGGTGGTGGTGATGGCCTTTTCTGCTGTTTCGACGGCTTCCGGGTCGTCGGGGTTGTCTATTGCCCGGATTAGGACCGCGAACGTTGGGCCCGGGTCCAGGTCCGAGTTGAACATGACCGGCTCGACCAGCGCCCAACAGATCGTGCATAAGTGGCGTTCAGTAGATCCCGCGTTAATTGTGACGTGGGCCAGTTGTTCGCCTGTCTCGCGGCCGCATCGGTCGCACCGGATTACTCGCATCGCTTCACCTTTTCCTGTATTTCGTTAATCGGTCTAGCAGGCTGTCACGTCGGTCTAGCAGGCTGTCACGTCGGTCTAGCAGGCTGTCACTCCAACGCTCGAACAGGGACGGTCGCTAATTTGGGTCAGCTTCGCCGTCGAAACAGATTAGGACGGCTGCCGGGCGGCCATCACCAGGGCCGCCGGCGTCACGCATATATTTGACGTAAACGGGGTATGCCCCATCCCCCCAACCGGTTGACTAGATGCCGGTCGTTATCGGGTCCGATGGGGTCTGAGGCCATCTTTAGATCGGCCGGGCTGGTCGCTCGGAAGGCGAACAGATTGGCGACATGCAGAGTTGAGTAACCCCACCGTCGGGCGAAGCCGATGCACCGCCGGATGGTGGGGTCATCTTCCGTTTCATCGGCCGTCGATGGGTTAAGCATCAAGAACATGGCGGCCTCGCCGTTGCCGAACATATCCACCTCGCGGGTGAGCGTGTACCTGTAAATTCGGTCGGCCGAGAGTGTCGCGGCGTTGTTACTCATTGCTTAGTTTTGTTTCATCGATTTTTCTGCGGCCTGATACCCGGCCACAGAGAGAAGCGCCCCGAAGGCGACAGCGAATACACCGATCCCGAAGACTTCCCACTCGCCGTCTTCGGATGCGATGCCGGCGGCGAGAGTTCCGAGGCCCAACATGAATCCACCCATCCAACCCATTAGGTGGCCTGATTTCCACAAGTTCATCTATGCAACCTTCCCCTGTCGATTCGTCGCGGCCTCTCGGTCCAGCTGGCGCGAGATCGCCTTTTCAAACACGGCGGCCTTGCACTCCAAAGCCCGTTCGGCCAGGGCCAGGAACATGAACCCGATGGCCTGTTCGGCCTGGTGAATGGAGATGTGGGTGTAGTCGGTGGCGAAGTCGATGGCGGCTTCGCGGCTGACTTCCCCCAGGTCCCACGGAATGCCGGGCGACTCTCTGCCGACCTTCTCAAAGGCGTGTGTGACCCGGGCGAGCAAGATGTCTACGGGTATACGGGTGCCCGGAATAGTCGGTTCGCCTTGGCGCATTTCGGGGTCCATGACCACAGGCAAGGGGTGTCGCGGCAACGTCGTCGTCATTGAGTACCTATTGGTGCAGCCCGGCCAGCCGGGCCTCGATGTCGAACCATTCAGCCAGTGACGCAGGGCCGCGCTCTACCAGGTCGGCCAGGGCAGGCGGGAATCCCTCCTGCTCCAGCCACGACAGAACGGCCTCTACATCGACGATGGACGGCACGTTGTCGCGAGTAGAGACAAGGTATTGGATGATGTCGCCTGTCTCAAACTTGTCGAGCGATTCCGCCATGGCGTTGCGGGCGGCCGGGTGAAGGTCTATTAGTGCCATCGTTTCCTCTTTACCTATTGCTTAGTCCTGTTGTGCCTGTTCGACTACGGTGGTCGCCCGGTCAACGATGCGGCCGAACGTCTCGTTGTTGAGGATTTCCTTCGCTGCGCCTACGAACGCCCGGTCGAAACTCTGCCTGCCGGAATTCGTATGTTCTTTCGTTTCTTGACGCCTAGATTCTTTGTCGGCCCGTCGAAGTTCACCGCGCCGGCGGTTGACTATCTGCATCTGGCGACCCACCCACCGCTTTGCTGAGGTTGCCCGTCGATACCAGTCTGGATCGGCGTATTCTCCCGTCATCCGTCGGTTGGAGTGCGCATGCTCCAAACTGTCCTTGATTGCAGCGCTCCGACGGAGCAGTTCCCCGGATAGCACCTCCAATTCCTCTAAGGAGGCGCGTTCGATTTGCTCGGCCCCTAAATTCAGCGATCGTCACTTATGCAACCTTCCCCTGTCGATTCGTCACGCCCAGTAGCGCGCGATCCAGGGCGATGACTGCCGACCTCGCAATTAAGCCTCTTGCATGATGCCATCGTCGCCACGAAAGCGACTAATCCTGCGGCGAATACCCCGGCAGCACCGGCGAAATACCAGTTGGCAAACTCGTTTGCAGTAGTCATGAGGCCAAAACCTGTTCCCATCAGCAGGCCAGCCAGCCAGGCGAGCACGACCGCGTCCCTGGTAGCTTTTCTGCTACTTTCTCGCACTGGTGGCACGCTGCTACCCTCTCCAAGAACGCCTTTAGATTGGTCGCGGTCGCAATCTCCGCACACGCCATCCCCCTTTGCCAGGTGCTGTTCGGCTTTCTCCAAGTAATCCATAACGCTGCTCTCCCTATTGATCCGTCGGGGCGTCTTTACGGACGTAGCCGGCTCCGCCGCAGGTCGGGCAGTTTTCAACGAGCGGCCCGCGCCCGATTGAGGCCAGAAACTCATCAACGTTGTCATCTTCAAAGGGCGAGTGTTCGCCCATCGAGTCCAATTCCCCACGGGTCATGGGCTTGGCATCGGCCGGTAGGGGCAGCGGGTCTTCGTTACGATTCATGCACATTCGTCGCGGCCAGCCAGGATGCGGCGTCCGATCCACTCGGCTACCTGTGGCACGACTGCGTTCCCTAGTCCTCTAACTCGGTCCACCCGTCGGGGAATCCCATCCACCACTCGGCCCACAAGGGGTTCAGCGTCCCACCAACCACCTGAATCAACGACGGCCCCCCCGTGTGACCGGGCTTCGGCTGGCTGCCTTTGTAGGTACGGCTGTCCCGGGCAATCAAGGTAGGCCACCACGAATAGCCGGTAGCGAAGGTGAGGGGCACCAACGGCGGCGACTGGTATGCAATCCCATTCCGCGTCATACCCGTTCGCGGCCAGGTCGCTGAGAACGGTTCCGAAGTAAGGGTGAGCAATGAGCCCTGTAACGTTCTCCAACAGCAGCAGGCGGGGGCGTACTCCGCGAATGATGCGGAGGGTTTCGGGCCAGAGATTTCGTGCGTCACCCGTCCCGTTTCGCTGTCCAGCAAGCGACCACGGCTGACAGGGGAAACCGGCCGCAATGAGGTCGATTTGTCCGAGTCGTTCAGGCTCGACGGCGTGAACGTCTCCGAACCTGGCAACATCGGGCCAGTGGCGGGCGAGAACCTTGCTCGCGTACTGGTCATTTTCGACCTGCCAGGCGCACTTCCACCCGGCCCGTTCTAGGCCCAGGTCCAGTCCGCCGATGCCGGTGAATAGTGATCCGAAAGTGGGAGTCGTCATGCAACGTTCTGTAGTCTTCGGGTGCGGTCGCTTACGACCGTTGGCCGTGGGCGCTGGCCTTGTGGGCGCGGTACGGGGCCGCCTTCTCGGTCGAGACGGTCACCGGACCGGACCCGGTTGGCCATACGATGGCCTCGTGCGCTAGGCGGCCGCATTCTCGGCAGTCGGGGTTGGGTTTCATGGCGTTACCTTTCACTCCATTTTGTCGCTTTTGCGCAGCCATTCGGGCGAGCTGGTTTTGGGTCATCACAGAGCGATGGCCTTGCCGGCAGGGGCTAGCGGTTCACACACGATCTCCATCACCGTCGAGCGGTCCGGCGACGGCCGGAACTGCACCTTCGGGTCATCCCACCCGCAGTTGAGGCAGTGCACCCGGGGCCCGAACTCGTCGTACTCGGCCTTTAGCTGGCCGGAGCAGCGCCAGCACTTGCGGTTGAGCAAAGACATCAGGCGGCCCTCTTGTAGATGAGCGATCGCCAGCGGGTGACTGGCGTCCGGTGTGCAGATGTGCGGGAGGTCCTGGTGTAGCCTGTCGGCGTGATGAGGCCGCACGCCTGGGCGGCTTTCATTCGAGCGCCCAGGGCCCGGAGGTTGTGGGTCTGGAAGTCATCAGGGATTAACGGGTGGACGTCGTCGGAGATGAAGTACTCGTTGACCTCGGCGCAGGCCTCGATCGCCCGGTCGGCCGCCAGCTTCCAAGCCTCGTGGGCATATTCGTTTGCGACGCCCATACCGAGATCCCGGGCCCGGCCCGAGTCCAGCAGGCTGAGCTGCTGCGCGGCTTCGACCATCACGTCTGCTCACCCGGGCATCGCTGCATTAGCAGCAGGGGCGGCTCGTGGAACTCAAACCAGCCATCCTGGTTCTCGAACAGGTAAGATCGGCCGTCGCATTTGAGGCAGCACCGGGAGTGGATGGGGACGTACCGGTCGATGGAGCGGCCAAACACGTGGCCACGGCTATTGGCACGGTTGAGCGTCCGTTTGAAGGCGTCAAATCGCCGGTCGTGGTGGCGGCTCTCCGGCGGGAACGGAGTCCCGTTTCGCATCAAGGGTGTAGTGGCGGCCTGGGTCACAGCCGGTGCTCCGGATCCCGCCAGCACCAATCCAGTACTTCGAATACCGCTTGCTCATTCGGGCAGGTGATCTCGATCTTCTGATCGGGACCGTCAACGTTCAATGTGATCCCGCCGTAGGCGTGGCCGCGGTGGCCCAGGGCGATGAACCGCTGCATCGCCCTGGTGTTCCAGTCCTTCGGGCCGGTCCGAACGAACATGGCCATCCCCCAGTTCTGCGGGATGGTGGCGAACACGTCCACCGGGATGCCGGCGCCGGCGGGCATGCCGCTGCGTTCTACCATCGGCTGCCCCTACGGAACCCGCCCGGCCCGGCCCGCTCTTTGATCACGCTGTTGCCGGAGCCGTTCGAACGATGCCTCCTAGCGTCTGAACGCCCCCAGTTGCGGAAGGCGTGGCGCAGGTCGACGAACTCTTTACCCGGGCCGGTTGTCCAGATGCCGGGCCGCTTGAGCCGCATCTTGGACTTCATCGCGTCGGCGGTCATCTCGAGGACTTCGTCTGGAATGTCGTTCTCTGCCTGCCAGCCCAGCAGGCCCAGGTCGAGACTTCCGTCGGCCCGGTAGCCCTCGATCGACCGGAGGGTCGCTAGCCAGGCTGGCTCTTCGATTACCTCTCCGGTGCCAGGATCGACGAGGATTGCATCCGCCATATCCGGTAATCCGGAATCCGGGCGCGCGCTCCCCCTCTCGGCTCTATTGGCGGTTCTTTGGAGGTTCTTTGGAGGTTCATATAAGGAGTCGGTGTCCGATATGGCGGGTTCACTTGTCTCTAGTGGCGGGTTCACTCGCTCGTTTTCGGCAGGTGTACCCGCCATGGGTGGCGGGTTCACTTCCTCAGAATCGGCGTTCGCTCCCGCCGTGGGCGGCGCATGCACATCGTTAGCTGCAAGTGAACCCGCCATATTGGCGGGTGCTCCGTCGTTGGCGTCTTCGCTTACCTGCGAACTCGCCATATTAAGTACGTACTCGGTTCGCCTGTGTTGGTTACCTTTTATGACCGAGATGAACCCTTCAGTCTCGAGTCCGCGAATGCATCGCTGGAGGGTGCGGAGAGGCATTTCGCAGTCGCCAGCGAGGGTTTCCTGCTTGGGCCAGGCCGAGTCTGCCTCGGTGTTGTGGTAGTCGGAGAGAACCATGAGCACGAGCTTCTGCGAATAGCTTCCATGCCCTCTGGTGTCCTTAGCCCATGCGGTAGCCCTCCAACTCATCAGGTCCTGGTGCCCTTCTTCGAGTTGCACGAGCGGCACATCGTCTGGAGGTTGTCTAGCTCGGTCGGCCCGCCCTTGCTCTCAGGGACGACGTGATCGACCGTCAGATTGTGGTAGTCGCCGCAAGTGACGCACCGGTATTCATCCCGCTCGAAGACTTGCGTCCTGAGGCCTCGAGGAATGGACTGTTTCCTGTACCCCTTGTTGGACTCGATGGTCGGGATGGCTGTCATGCCGGCACCGCCGGGTCGTCGCTCTCCAGCCGTGCCCGCCACTTGCGGGCACGCTCAAGGGTCTGGGCGGCCTCCGGCGCCGGGCTCGGCGTGGGCGGTGCGGGCGAAGGCGGTGCGGGAGGCGCCTGCACTGAATTGCCGTTGGGCGCCGGCAGGGCGTTTAGGCCGTCGTCGATCTCCACGACCTGCGCGCCAGGTATCGAGCCGGTCTCCGACTCGTCCAGCCAACCGAGGCCGCTGATCGGCAGCGTGACGCGACGCTTGGCCTTGGTCTCCGCCTTCATGACCGCGTTGGCCCGCGCCTCGCCCCTCACGTCGTCACCCAGCGGCACGGCGCCCGTCGCGGAGTCGGTCCGGCTGTCCCTGTCTATAGCCGTAGCGACCACCATGTAGACGCCGGTCTCCTTGTCGAACGTCGCCACAAGGCCGGTGATGCTGATCCCGCGCTGAGCGCGTAGCTGCTCGGTGCAGTCCTTGGTCGCGTACAGCGTGAGCTTGCCGTTCAACTTGATGTACTGAAACGGCCGCGTAAACGGGTTCAGACCCACCGACTCGCATACCCGCCGGTAATAGGACACACGTTCCTTCGGGGATAGCTTCGCAAGGTCACCACCGATGACCACCTGTTCCATCACCGCTGCGCTCACTGGTGTGGTGTGTGCTAGCTCCGTCGTCATCTCATCCTCCTCGGCTTGTTGTTCCGCTGACGTTGCTTCCACGCCTCTACCGACTCCGGGACGATCCAGGCTCGCCCGCCGCCGTTGGGGCCGCTCCTTATCACCTCGATCTGCCCGGTCGCCATCAGCCCTTCGACGTACCGGAGCTTGGCGTGGTCCTGCGAGCCGCCGATCATGTAGGCCGTGGTCGCCTTGGACCAAAGGACCGGCTTCTGGGCGAGGTCGGTGACCACTTGCTCGCGTATCTCCTCGGCGACCACCTGGGCCACCTCCCGGAGCAATAACCGCTCGGCTTCGGTCAGGGCGAAGTTCACGCTTCGCGCCTCGGCTCGTGTGGGCAGCTGTCGGAGGGTAGGTATGCTTCCTCGCACATTGGGCGCCAGTCCATCCAAAGCTGGATGAGCGAAGGCTCGTCCAGTTCCTCCAGGTGCGTATCGTGGAGCCACTGGGATAGATCGAAGCTGACGTTGAGCGTGACTTGTCTCATTGCGTCACCTCCTGATCTGCCGGCCTGACAGCCGCGCAACCCATGCAGGCATGGGCCAGCACCGGAGCGTCGCCTACACCCGGTCGGGTATCGACTAGGGTGCCGCGTGAGATCGCCATCGCAGCTTCGAGGCCGTATAGGAATCCGTCTGTGGGCTCTACGTGTCCCGCCAGGCAGACACTCAGGTAAGACTCGGAACACTTGGCCTTCCTCGCGAGCCAAGCCTGCGATCTGTCAATGTCCTCCCTCTTCAGCCAGTCCTTCACGATCTGTTGCCACACTGGAGCCACCTCTAATAAGGATTTAGCTTATGTTCTTCCTCTATCATAAAGGAATTATTTGCTGTTGACAAGGGTTTCTTTGTGTAAACCTAACAAGACATAAGGGGTTTGGTTATGGCTCGAAGCGACCGGAACGTTGGTATGGCAGCGAAACAAGCGGCGCTGAAGGCATTGGGAGCGCGGCTCCGAGAGGCGCGGAGCGGCATCAGCCTCACCCAGGAGGCCGTAGCGGAGAAGCTCGGTGTCTCCTCTCAAACGGCTCGGAACTGGGAGGCCGGAAGGACTGAGCCCAGCCGGTTTGACAAAGAACGATTGGCAGCCCTCTACGGCAAGCCCATGGAGTGGTTCTTTGGGCAAGACGAACCTGCCGCACCCCCCGTCCAACCTCCTCGGCCCCCAGACCCGATCCAGGAGCTCCTCGACCTGGTGCGCGAGATGCACCGCATGCTGGCTGAACGACTTCCCCCGCCGTAAATGCTCCGTTCGCTCAATGCGGTGATACGCTGGCCTCATGCCCTCACCTCCTGGCTAGTCCGCCTGGTCCGGGATATGCCCGTCGAGGAAGACCTCTAGTCTTACCGTTCACCGTCATCCCTAAGCCTCCTCGGCCTGGGCTGGCACGCTCTCGGCCGCCGGACGCCGGCACTCGTCGATGTCGATGGCGAGCTGATCGCACCAGCGGTAGATCGTCGCGTCGGTCACGTCAAGATCGAGCGCGACCAGCATCAGCATGTTCTTGCGGCCCCGGTACTTCAGAAAGGCACCGATGACGATGTCTCGGATGTCCTGGTTACGCTGGGCCTCTAGCTTCTCCTGGGTTGGTGACTTGGCCATTCGGACCTCCGTACTATGCTAGGTTTTTTCTCTGACTAAAACCTAGCATAGTACGTCGGCTGCGTCAACTAGTATGACATACCATGTGTTGCAGAAGGCTAACCATGATAGAGATCCATTTAGGTGAGAGGCTCAGGTCGGTCCGCGAGGGATTGGGGTGGTCCCAACAAGAAGCTGGGAGGCGAGCGGGCGTTGACCCGAACATGATCTACCAGTACGAGGCGGGGCACCGTAATCCGTCTCGATTGGCTCTTAGAGGTCTCGCATCTCTCTACGACAAGCCCGCCGAGTGGTTCTACGGCGAGGAGGAAGAGGCCGAGGGGCGACTGGTGCGTCTGAGAACCGAGGCGCCGGATTCGGCAACTCGCCCCACGCCTGAACCGTCGGATATAAGCCCCGCCCTAGACGAGAGATTCCAGAATGTGATGGCTCGCCTCGACCGGATCGAGTCCTTTGCCCGTTCGATGGCCGACGAGCAGGATGAGCCAGCCGAACCCGACAACCTGCTCGTTCGCCCGGTAGAGGTGGTCGAGGTGGCAGCTGCGGCTGGCGGCGGCGCGGAGGTCTACGACGAGACGGTGACCGGGCGCCTATGGTTCCGCAGTGACTGGCTCCAACGCAACGCCATCGATCCTTCTCAGTGCAACGTCATCACCGTACGTGGCGAGTCGATGGAGCCGACCCTACCCAACGGGTGCTCCATCCTTGTCGACCGCAGTCAGAGTCGCAGGCGCCGACGGGTCGGTCGCGTCTTCGTGATGCGCACCGAGGACGGCCTGGTCGTAAAGCGCCTAGGCAAGGACGAGGACGGAGAGTGGGAGATACGCAGCGACCATCCAGCGTGGCCGCCGGTGCCCTGGTCCAACGCCACCGGGATCATCGGCGAGGTGCGATGGGCGGCGCGGACGTTCTAGGGGATAGACGGAACTAAGCGGTCACAGGAGCCAGATCGTGCCGACCGAGAACAAACCTATTAAATGCCGCCGCTGCAAGGTCGCAGCTCAGGTGGTCATAGAGAATGGTGAGCCGCAGCACGCAACGTGCCCTAGCTGTGGCCTCACTCGTGACTACAGTGAAGTCAGACGAATGCTCGGTGAGCAGGCGGGCGCACTCGCCGCCAAGAAACTCCAGCAATCCCTCAAACGAAGCTTCCACAAAGGAAGGATGGGCGGCGTAACGTTCAGCCATCGTCGTGCACAGATTAGACAGCCTAAGGGGGATTTCTTCATCGATCTCAAAGAGTAGCTCGCTGCCCTTATGAGATAGAACTAACATTCTACGATTCTAGCATGACGACTAGCCCCACCGAGCCGACCGCCACAACTCACACCCAGGGAGGGCTCGATGCAAACGCGACGAGATGAACCGACGGACCGGGTAGAACAGCTTCACCTCTTTGCTGAAGAGCTTCAGGTGGCGCCTGACACCTTCGCATCAGCCCAGGAGCCTGAAGAACAGGCCACGGCAGACGTCGCTGCGCCTCAAGAGATCGCCAGCGAAGAACAGGAGCTGCCCGACGATGCGACTGATGAAGGCCACAGCAAGCTACGAGCCGCTCTATCGACGCGGCACGTCGTCCAGCCCTACCGGAAGATCAAGGTCAAACGACGTCGGAGACTCACCCCCGTGGACGCACTATCGGTGGTGAGCGTCGAAGCTGCTGTGGGACGGGCCGAAAGGCTGTTCGAGACGGGACGCTATGCGGGAGTGGACGCCTTCACTGTGACGGCTGACCCAGCTTTCGATGACTATGCCGAGCCCGTGTTCCACGCCCGCCTCGGTGAAGTGCCGAGAGTTGAAGGTTAGGAACCGGTATCAGCATGGCCACTGACACCGTTGCCCCCAACTTCGTCGACAAGACCATCTGGACGGGCGACAACCTCGAAATCCTGCGCGGGATGAACAGCGAGTGTGTCGACCTGATCTATCTCGACGGCCCGTTCAACTCGAACCGGAACTACGCAGCCCCGGTAGGCAGCAAGGCCGCTGGCGCAGCATTCAAGGACACGTGGACGCTGTCCGACCTCGACGTGGCCTGGATGGGCCTGATCGCTGACGAGCAGCCCGCGATGTACAAGGTGCTGGAGGCGGCCGGGACGACCCACGGCAAGGGGATGCAGTCCTACCTCTGCATGATGGGCGTGCGGCTGCTGGAGATGCGCCGGGTGCTGAAGGAGACGGGGAGCATCTATCTGCACTGCGACCCGACGGCCAGCCACTACCTGAAGCTGCTGATGGATGCGGTGTTCGGAGCGGGGAACTTTAGAAACGAGATTGTATGGAGACGTTACTCGTCACACGGAAATGTCGGGCACAACTTCGGAAGGGTTCATGACATTGTGCTCCGCTATAGCAAGGCAAGTCGGACGACATGGAATCAGCCATACAGACCACTGAAGGAGG
This sequence comes from Dehalococcoidia bacterium, assembly GCA_965250195.1. Taxonomy (GTDB): domain Bacteria; phylum Chloroflexota; class Dehalococcoidia; order Lucifugimonadales; family UBA2962; genus CAUZIR01. The sequence goes on along the minus strand of OZ252295.1, from coordinate 1,776,757 downwards.
AGTACGTAGAAAAGTACTTCCGCAAGGTCGAACCAACTACCGGCAGGCGCTATCAGTCGCAGAACGTTCTGAATCCAAACCCTGATCGCCCCAATCTGACCTACGAGTGGAACGGACATCTGAGGGTCTGGAAGTGGACGCGGGAGCGCATGCAAGAACTCGACGACGATGGGCGACTGGAGTATTCACGCACAGGTTATCCGCGCCTCAAGCAATACTTAGACGAGTCCACTGGCGAGAAACTTCAAGATGTATGGGACGACATTGGCTCGATCGGTCAGACTGGGGGCGACGTCACCATCGGCTACCCCACCCAGAAACCGCTAGCTCTTTTGGAGCGCATCATCAAGGCGTCCTCCAACGAGGGCGACATGGTGCTCGATCCGTTCTGCGGCTGCGCCACTGCGTGCGTCGCCGCCGAGAACCTGGGCCGTCAGTGGGTGGGGATAGACCTGTCACCCAAGGCCGTAGAGTTGGTCAACATGCGGCTCCAGCAGTCGATGGGCAGCCTGTTCCATCACGGCTATGTGACTGCCCGCACCGACATTCCCCGCCGGACGGACATCGAAGCCCCGATCCCCTACCGCCGGAACAAGCACGTCCTGTTCGGTCAGCAAGAGGGGCAGTGTAACGGGTGCAAGACGGACTTCCTGTTCAAGCTCTTCGAGGTCGACCACGTGATCCCCCGGTCCCGAGGTGGCACGGACCACCTGGACAACCTGCAGCTGCTCTGTAGCCACTGCAACCGCCTGAAGGGCGACAGGCCACAGGAGTACCTGCTGGCTCGGCTCAGGGAGATGGCGTATGCCTAAGCGCAACAAGAAAGAGCGAGGCCGTCCGATGAATACGAACAGACCGAGCCTGAGTACCGTTGCTCAGACTGCGGGCGCAATGAGGCCCGGAGAGCGATCAGGCAGTTCCCCCAACCGACCTTTCGATGGTATCGGACAGCCATGCGTTGAGGCTCTTTCCTTCGGAGCGCGCGGCCACGGTCGCTGAACGATGAAGCTCGGGAGTTATTCTCAGGCCCACCTTCCCAGAGTAAGGCTTGTCGGGCCGCTCTCCCTTCTCGGCGCACATGGCCAAGTAGTCGTCTATGGAAAACTCGAACTCCTTTTTCAGTTGCTCAAACGAGGGCGCCTCGAAATAGATAACGTCCCGAGTGTTGATCACCCTGCCGTAGAGGGCTCCGGTGTCGTAGTCCAGCTCTACCTTCGCCTGATATCCCTTGTATGTCAGCATGGCTCTATCCCTGCCTCCGTGAGTAAATCCCTTATTGCTTCAACCAGCCCCTTGCTAGCTTCTGGCCGAGGATGCGGCCGGTGAACGTGGGCACGTATGCCATGCAGCCGGATGGCCACCCTGGAACCCGCCCGTTCCTCTATGTCGGCACCGCAAGCCAGGAGCAGCGATTCAATGTCCGCCCACCGTATACCAGCCTGTGTTGGGAGCTGGAAGACCAGTGCTAGGGCCTTGCGATGCTTGTTCCTCATACAAGCATGATATCAGATTATACTATCATAATCAAAGAATGAACCATGCCTAAGACCGGCATCCGTTCCTACGAAACCAAGACCCGGGGACGCCGGTGGCTCGCCTACTATGACCACAACAAAAAGAAGGTGCTCCGGCGTGGCTTCCGCACGTCACGCGAAGCCGAGCGCTGGCGTGCCGAGGCGATGACCAGCGCCAGGTCGCCAGCTGACACTAAGGTCACGGTCGGCGAGTGGCTCAGGGCGTGGCTGGAGCGGCACCGGAGCCACATTAGGCCGTCCACCCATGTGACATACGAGGGCTCCGTCCGACTATGGATCGCTCCGTACGTCGGCATGGTCCGTCTGGTCGACCTGAGCCATCGCCACATCGAGGCGATGCATAACGCGGCGCTAGAACAAGGGTGCTCGCCTCGAACGATCCGCAGGAACCACACACCGCTCAGGTCGGCCCTCGAGGACGCGTTGCGAGACGGGATCATACCGAGCAACCCAGCTAGCCTTGTTCGCCTGCCGCCTCTCCACAAGACCGAGATAGACCCCTTTACCTGCGAGGAGATGACAGCATTTCTCGACGGGAACCGAGGACATCGACTATATCCGGTGTACCATCTGGCGCTCTACAGCGGACTGAGGCTTGGCGAGATACTCGCACTGCAGGTGGGCCGTGACATCGACCTGCTAGCGCGGACCCTGACGGTCCGCGAGACGCGACGGCAGGGCGTCGTAGGCCCGCCGAAATCCAAGGAATCGGCTCGCCGAGTGATGCTGGGGCCGACAGCGGTCAAGGTGCTAGGGGAGGCCATTTCCGACAAGCCTTGGGGTGAACTCGTCTTTCCAGTCAGCCCAGAGTTCGTCTCCCATTCGATGACGCAGGCCTGCAAAAGGGCGGGCGTCAAGCGTCTGCGAATGCATGACCTCCGCCATACCCACGCGACGCTGCTATTGGCGGCGGGGCAGAGCCTACGAGCGGTGAGCGCTCGTCTGGGTCACGCTTCGGCGGCGTTCACGCTGCAAGTCTACGGCCATGTGCTGCCGGGTATGGACGAGGAGATAGCAGCCGCCTCCGAGACAATCTTTAGCGCGAACGTATCAAAAACGTATCACGAGCTGTCGGAAACGGATGCTAGATAAAGCCGACGGCGGGCCAGGAACACGGGTGGCATGGGGTGGACGGTTGGCAGGAGCGGCAGGATTCGAACCCGCGACCCTCGGTTTTGGAGACCGATGCTCTAACCAGACTGAGCTACGCTCCTGCGTCGCCTGCCACCGGGCAAATTCTACGGCTGGGGCAACAGTCGGTCAATCGGCCGAAAGGCCAATTGACTCTCGCATCGCCGAGCCCACGATAGCCAGCGGCGGGTACAAGACGGCCTGTAAGCCGAGTTCTGTACGCCACGGGTTTGCGGTTTACGCGCGGTGCGCTTCTTCCCACGAACATCGCGGAGCGACGGTCATCTATCTAGCCCCGACGTTGCCGCCGGGGTCGTGCGGCCGACCCGGGGAGGGTCCGGGCGCCCTCTTTTCACCAACTCGTCCCGCAAGCGGAAGTGGCCGGCGTCCCCTGTTAGGCCTTGCTCCAGATGGGGTTTGCCCTGCCCCTGATGTCTCCACCAGGGCGGTGAGCTCTTACCTCGCCATTTCACCCTTACCGCTCTGAATCCCTTAGGACCGGAGCGGCGGTATGTTTCTGTGGCACTTTCCGTCGGGTCACCCCGCCCCGCTGTTAGCGGGCATCCTGCCCGAATGGAGCTCGGACTTTCCTCCCCCCGTTTCCGGAGGGCGACCGTCCGGCCGTCTTGCACCCGATTCGATTTTAGCAAAGCCCTCGCCGGTAAGTGGCCGGACGTCAGCGAGCGCTAGATCTGAATTTCGACGCCCTCTTCGCGCACGACGATGCGGGTGACGTTCTCGGCGATGATCGCCCGCATCGCCTCTGCGTCGGGGGTCGGGTCGCCCTCCAGCCGGGCCAGGACACCTGCAAGCCCTCCGTCCAAGGGCTCGGCGACGGCTCGCCTGAGGGCGTCGAGGGCGTCTAGGTAGTCCGCGAGGAGGTCGAGGGGTATCTCTCCTTTAGCCACCCGCTTGAGGGCGGTTAAGAGGCGACGCTGCCCTCCGTCTACCCGTTCTTGCCTAAGCGCCTTTATTTCCCCCACTCGCTCTTCACTAGCGTCACCATCTGGGGCGTTACCATCTGGGCCGGTCTCGGCTATCCGGCGTGCGAGCCTGTCTTTGAGCTGACTCAGGACGGTCGCCTCCAACAAGCTTGAGCGCCAGGTGCGGTAGTCGCATCGGCCCTGGTTTTGGCGGGACTGGCACTGGTAGTAACGGTATACGGCGTTCCCCCGCCGACCGTCCTTTCGCTTCCACTTCTGCCGCCGGGTCACCCCGATCATGGTATTTCCGCAGCTCGCGCACTGGGCCAGCCCGGAAAGGAGGAACGGTTCCGCGTTGGCCACCCGGCCGATGGGCCGCCGGGAGCGCATGCGGTCCTGGGCCTGCTTGAAGATTTCAGCGTCGATAGTGGGTTCGTGAACCCTCGGTAAGCGCAGGCCGAAACGGGCGTACGTGCCGGTATGGGCGGGGTTGCGCAGAACGTCTCGCACGGTCACGACGTTCCAGGGAGAGCCGCGTCGGGTGGTAATGCCCCGCTCGTTGAGGTGCGCGGCGATGAGGCGAAAGCCCATGTCGTCGGATGTGTAGAGCCGGTAGATGAGTTGTACGACGGCGGCCTCTTTTGGCACCATTTCAAGCGTGCCCTCGGGCCCTATCCGGTACCCGAACGGCGGGCGACCGAGCGCCTTCCCACTCGCCGCTCTGCTCCGCATGGACTCTTTTACGCGCCGACTCCTTGTCCGCGAGACACCCTTGATTCCAAGTCGCTGGAAGGCGTTCTGGATCGGGTCCGGCAGTTCGGGGTCCATACAGACGACGGTCGAGCCGGTGCCCTCGATTTCGATGAGCGCTCGTGCCACGGCTTCCAGGTCGTTACCCAGGTGGCGGGCGTCCGGTAGGACCGCAAGGTAGTGGCTGCCGGAGTCGCGCATGAACGCGACCATGCGCCGGTACTCGTCGGAGCTCCCGTCCATATCTACAAAGGTCTCGAGGCCCTGGTGCAGGTTGATATCGCAGTACTGTGCGAACAGTTCGTCAAACGATTCGGTGCCGCCGACCTGGTCTGGCGAGGAGTCCGGTGACGCCGGGCTCTCGCTGCGGCTGTAACCGACGGCCCTCAACCCGGGCCGCCTATAAAGCTAAGCGACGAGGCCGGAGCGATTAACCGGCGTAGATGATGCGCCGACAACTGTTGCACTGCACCACCTCCTGTCCGCCTTTCGCCCTGCCCAGGTCACCGACCGGCAGTTCTACGCGGCAGACGGCGCACAGGTGGCCATCGAGCGTGGCGACGGCCCGGCCACCCTTGCTCTTTTTCAGGGTCTCGTAGTGGGCGAGCAAAGTAGCCGGCAGCCCAGACGCCTGCTCGCTCCGGTCGCCGGTCATATCAGCTATTTCGCCGGCCAGCAGGGGTTCCCGGGCCTTCAACGCGGCGATTTCTTTTTCCCGGGCGCCGGTCAGCCGCTCGATGGCCTGAACGTGACGGTCTCTGGCGCTTTCGAAGTCGTCGATCTCGACCATCAACTCCAGCAGGCCATCTTCGCTCTCGGCCCTCTGGTCGGCCGAGAACTGGCGCTGCTCGCCCAGGGCGTCCAGCTCCTTGAGGTTGGTGACGGAGCCGTCGTAGAGGCGTCGGTCGATGTCCTTTATCGACCCGACCAGGCCTTCGATCTTTCGCTCAGCCGCACGGTGCTTTGCTGACCGATCGACGAGGATGGCCTCGATCTTGACCAGCTGCCCTTTTATTTTGGGCAGGTCGCCCTCGTCGGTCAGCTTTCGCCTAACCTCCGACATCTCTTTTTCCAACGCCTGCAGCTGGAGATCCGCTTCCTGCAGTTCGCTCAGTGCCCGAAGATCGTCCATTGACGTGTATTTTAAACGAAACCAAAAACCGCGCACAGTGGGGTGAGACGCAGGTGTGACCGATGCCTGCCTGTAGTAGCCTAGTACCCGCATTGACGGTCCTGAATTCTCTTCCTAAGCACCCGCGGCCGCGGACCAAGATCGTCTGCACACTCGGGCCGACCGTCGAGTCGCCGGACTCCGTCGAGTCACTGATCCGAGCGGGGATGAGCGTCGCCCGCCTCAACCTTTCTCACGGTTCGCCGGAACTGCACGCAAGCGCTGTTGAGACCGTCAGGGACGCGTCACAGCAGGTCGGGGTGCCTGTGGCCCTGATGGTGGATGTGCCGGGCCCGAAGTACCGCACCGCACCGACGGTACCGGGCGTTATCGAGCTTGAGCCAGGACACAAGATAACCCTTACGAGCCGGGAACTGGTGGGCAACCAGAGCCTGGTCTGCGTAACCCCGCCCGGCATTCACCGGGACGCCGACCCCGGCAACCCGGTCCTGATTTCGGACGGGCTGATCCAGTTGCGGGTGATGCGCATCGACGGGCAGGACGTGATATGCGAGGCGCTGACGCCCGGCCGCCTAACGGAGGGTCGGGGCGTGAGCATCCCCGGCATCGCCCCGTCGCAGCCGTTCCCAGACGACGCGGCGCGGGCGGCACTGGCGTTTGCGGCCGATCACAGCGCCGACTTCGTAGCGCTCTCCGGGGTCACGTCCGCTGATGACGTGGGCGCGGCCCGCGACATTCTCACGGGACTGGGCAACGAGTCCCTGATCGTCTCGAAGATCGAGATGGCAGAGGGGGTGACCAATTTCGGGTCTATCCTCGCCGCCAGCGACGGCATTATGGTCGCTCGCGGCGACCTCGGCGTCGAGGTCAGATTGGCGGAGGTGCCGGTGATTCAAAAACGGCTTATCCGTGCCTGCAACCAGGCCGGTAAGGTGGTCATCACCGCTACCCAGATGCTGGAGTCGATGATCGCTTCTCCCTCCCCCACTCGCGCCGAAGTGACCGATGTCGCGAACGCCGTGTTCGACGGTTCGGATGCCATCATGCTGTCGGGTGAGACGTCGATAGGCAAGTACCCCACCGAAGCCGTAACCGTAATGGCCGAAGTTGCAACCGAAGCTGAAGCCGCCCTCCCCTACGAGGCGATGCTGCTGGAAAAGCGACGAGACCTGGAAAACCAAACCGACGACGCCATTGCCTACAACGCCTGCCAGACGGCGCAGCAGCTGGGCGCCGGGCTGATCGTGGCGTTCACCGAGTCCGGCAGCACGGCCGGGCGGGTCTCGAAATACAGGCCCTCGGCCCAGATCCTGGCGCTGACGCCTTCTGAAGATACCCAGCGAGCCCTGACCCTGAACTGGGGCGTGCTGCCGGTAACGACTACGCCGGTGCGCGACCTTGACGACTTTTTCGTGCGGGTACAGGAAGAGGCCATTAAAGTGTCCGGGGTCGGCTCCGGTACGCTCGTGGTGCTGGTGGCGGGACTGCCGATCGGCGTGCCGGGCGGCACCAATTTGCTCAGGGTTCTGTCGGTAGACTAGCCGTTGTCGACCGCGCTCCTGTGGCTCCAGCTCCTGGGCGCCGCAGTCCTTATTCTGGGCGGCGCTCGCTACCTGGCACGGTCTTCGGACGTCATCGCCCGGCGCACGGGCCTGGGCCATACGTTCGCGGGCATCGTGCTGCTGGCGACGGCCACATCGCTCCCGGAGTTGGGCACGGGGATAAGCGCGATTTCGCTGCAGGACTCGCCCGACCTGGCGGCGGGGTCCGCTTTCGGCAGTAATCTGGTCAACATTTTCATTATCGGCATTGCGGACATGGTCTGGCGGAACGGGCCACTTCTGGGCTCGGTCTCGCGCGCACCGCTGCTGGTGGCCCTGCTCGGGACGGGCGTGATTGGAATCGGCGCGGTCTCGGTGTTCGTCCACCACCAGACGGCGGCGATGGGCGAGTGGTACGCCAGTCCGCTCACCGGCGTGCTGTTCGCATTTTTCCTGTTCGCCACGTTTGCCATCTATCGCTCCGAGAAGAGTCAAGACATTGCCGCGCCAAGTCCCGACGATAACGGGAGCCCCGATTACGAAATCGATGATGTCGCGAATGGCGAGTCAGGAGGGGCGCTCGGACCCGCAGTTGGGCTCTATATCGCTTCTGCACTAGTAGTGATCGCCAGTTCGGTCTGGCTCTCGTACGCTGGGGACGGGCTGGCTGATCGGCTGGGCTGGGACGAGTCGTTCGTGGGCACGCAATTCCTCGCCATCAGCACGTCCCTACCGGAGCTGGCCACGTCGCTGGCCGCGCTGCGGCTGGGCTTACCGGAACTGGCGGTGGGGAATCTCCTGGGCTCGAACCTTTTCAACATGGGCTTCATTCTCTCGGCGAACGAACTTGCCTTAACGGACGGGACTATCTGGGCGGCCATCTCGCCTTCGCACGGCTATACGGCGGTTATCGCCATTGCCATGACGGCGGTGGTGGTGGCAGCACTGGTGCTTCGGACCCGCAGGGCCGATCGGGTCGGTGCGGGTAAGGTCGGTGCCGACCTGAGCGGAGTCAGGAGATGGGCGAAGCCGGAAGCCCTTATCTTAATTGCGGCATACATCGGCGCCTCTGTGGCGCTGTTCTACTCGGGCTAAGCCTCAACTCCACCGTGCAAGCGCAGTAAAAAGCTTAGGAGGGTAAGTTGCTATTTGAGCTGAGACAGTACTGGTGCAAACCGGGCAAGCGGGACGAGTGGGCCCGGTATATGGACGAGACGATAATCCCCTACCAGGTGTCCAAAGGGATGGTGGTGGTGGGCTCGTTCACCGACGAGGAGGACGCCGACCATTACGTGTGGATCCGGCGGTTCGAGGACGAAGCTGAGCGCGAACGCCTGTACAAGGCGGCCTACGAAACGCAGGAGTGGGAGACGAACATCGCCCCACAGGTGGCCGAGATGCTAGAGCGAGAGCGCTCGGTCATATCCCGCCTGCACGCAACACCGAAATCGGTTATCAGCTAAAGCGATGAGGCCAAGGGCCGAAGAGCCCTGGAGCGAACCCCGTGAGCGGAGAGCTATCTGTCTCTGGCGATGACGTAGTCGATAAGTCCCATTAGCGACCGGCGCTCGGTTGTGTCCGGGAGCGCGGTGAGCGCCTGGCGAGCCTCGTCGCACTTCTCGTGGGCGAATGCGAAGGCCGCCTCGATTACCTCGGGCGCGCGGGCTGCCTCGATCGCACGCACGGCGGGCTCGCGGTAATCGGGGTTGGCAAAGAACTCGGCAATGGACGTGTCGGCCGGGTGCATTTTCATGAACATTAGCATGGGCAGGGTGATGACGCCCTGGAGCAGGTCGTTGCCGACGGGCTTGCCGACCTGGTCCCTGCTGCCTCGCACGTCGAGGACGTCGTCAATGATCTGGAAGGCCATGCCCAGGTTGTAACCGTAGTCCCGCAGCGCCCGCACCTTGCGTTCGTCCGCACCGCTTAAAACGGCACCGGACTCTGCCGCGGTGGCAAAGAGCGAGGCGGTCTTGTTATAGATGCGGTCCAGGTAGCTTTCCATGTCCTGGTCGGCCCGGTAGGCGTTCGCCATTTCGTACAGTTGGCCCTTGGAAAGCTCCATTATGGTCTCTGCGAAGCGGCGGATGACCCGTATGTTTCCCGTGTCGCATACGAAGGTTGCAGACGCTGCGAAGATATAGTCGCCCACCACCACAGCGGCGTCGCGGCCCCATAGATTGGCCACGGTCGCTCGACCCCTGCGCAGGTCCGAGTCGTCGACGGTGTCGTCGTGGATCAGGGTGGCGACGTGTAACAACTCGACGGCGCCCGCCATTATCTCGGCATGCCTACCGTCATTCGGGTGGAACCCGGCGGACAGCAGTGTGACCGCGGGCCGCATCATCTTGCCGATGGACTCCAGCATGTGGTCCAACGGCTCGGTGAGGTAGGAGAATTTCCCCTCCCCAAGCTCGGTGAGCCGGGCTTCCACGCGCTTCAGTCCCTCTGCTACAGGCGCATAGACGACGGTCAGGTCGGGAGCCGTGACGGCGGGTTGGTCAAGCGCCAAGCCTGGCCACCTCGTGCTCCACGACCGATTCGTCGAGTTTCCTGAACAGGGGGCTCGGGCTTTGCAGTGCGGCGCCCGGCTTCATCTCGCTCTCGCTCCAGTCCCAGGGTTCATCTTCGATCCGCCCATCGAGGCCCAACATCTCGTGTAGCTTTTGGCAGGTGAACGGCAGGTACGGGTATAGCGTCGTTTTGAGGCAATTTACTACGGACAGGACCGTCCACAGCGTGGTCGCGGCATGGTCTCGATCACTCTTGACCATCTTCCAGGGCGCCCGGTTCTCGACATAACGATTGGCCTGCTTGGCCAGGGCCATCGACCGCTCCAGCCCACGCCGAAACTGCGCGGCGCCGATGTCGGAGGCGACCTGCTCGGGCAACATTTTCGTCGCGGCGAGCAGGGCTTCGCCTTCGGTGTCCTGCTTGTCGCCGGACGGAGCAGGCACGGTTTCGTCAAAATTACGCGCACTCATGGTCAGGACCCGGTGCACGAGGTTGCCCCAGGTGGCGACCAACTCATCGTTGTTGGCCCGCACGTACTCGCGCCAGGAGAAGTCGGAGTCCGAACTCTCCGGCATGTTCGCCGCCACCACGTAGCGCAGAGGGTCGGGCTCGTAGCGGTCGAGGTAGTCCGGCAGCCAAACGGCCCAGTTGCCGGAGGTCGAAAGCTTGAACCCTTCCATGTTCAAAAATTCGTTCGCCGGTACGTCGTGAGGCAGGTTTAGCCCCCCGTAACCGAGCAGCATGGCAGGCCAGAGGATGGTGTGGAAGGTGATGTTGTCTTTGCCCATGAAGTGGTAGGCGCGGGCGTCGCCGGTCCAAAAGCCCTCCCAGGCGTCGGGGTCGCCGCCGTTTTGGGCCCACTCTTTGGACGCCGACAGGTAGCCGATGACTGCCTCGAACCAGACGTACAGCCGCTTGCGGTCGGCCTGCTCGATCGCATCGCCCCCACCGGCCGCAACAGGGGGAAGCGCCACGCCCCACTCGATATCGCGAGTGATGGGCCGATCCTCGAGGCCCCCCTCAAGGAAGCCACGGGTGAAGTTCAGGACGTTGGCTCGCCAGTGGTCTTTGTCCTGAGACATCCACCGCTCTAGCTGACTTTGGAAGGCCGATAGTTTGAAGAAATAGTGGGTCGTTTCCTTGAACACCGGCACGTCGCCGGAGACCCGGCTGCGAATGTCGATAAGGTCTTTGGCGTCCAGGGTGCGGCCGCAGTTTTCGCACTGGTCACCCCGTGCCTTGCCGTAGGCACAGTGGGGGCACGTGCCCTCGACGTAGCGGTCGGCGAGGAAGCGCTTGTCCACCTCGCTGTAGGGCTGGAGTGTGGTGGCCTCATAGACGTAGCCATTGCGTTTTAACGCACTGAACATGTCCTGAGACACGGCCGCATGGTTGTCCGTGTGTGTAGAGGTGAACAGATCAAAGCTGATGCCCAGGCGCTCCCAGTTGTCGAGGAACTCGGCGAGGTAGCCTTCGGCTATCTGCTCCGGTTCCACTCCTCGACTCTCGGCTTCGAGCGTCACCGGCGTCCCGTGAGCGTCGGCCCCGGAGACCATCAGCACATCACTGCCCTTTTTGCGATGGTAGCGGGCGAAGATGTCGGCCGGCAGGTAGGTGCCCGCAACGTGGCCGATATGGATGGAGCCGTTGGCATAGGGCCAGGCTACGGCGACGAGTATTTTTTCCGGTTTTTCGCTAGGCATCGAGTGTGTTGAGCCACCGGCCGGGCCGCCATGCGACCCGCCCGCTACTCAGTCGGAAATGGTATCACCCGGACCGCCACATTTCGTAGACGCGACGCTTGGGCAGGCCGGTGATGTCGGCCACTTCGGCTGCGGCGTCACGGCCGCTCACCCCTTGCGCCCGCAGTTTCGCCAGCAAGGCGATCGCCTCGGCTTCGAGCTTCGCGGAATCGGCGACGCGCTCGGCCGCGCCTGCGATAACCAGCGTGAACTCGCCGCGAGGCTCGGCGAAGTGCTCCAGCGCCGCCGATATGAGACCTCGAAAAACCTCTTCGTGCAGCTTGGTCAGCTCTCTACATACCGAGATATTTCGATCGCCCAGTACAGAGAGCATGTCGGCAAGGGCGGCGCGCAGCCGATGCGGGGTTTCAAGTGCGACGAGTGCAAGGGGTTCGTCGGTCCGCCCGGCGAGCAGCCGCTTGCGCTCGGCCTTGGCTCTCGGGAGGAAGCCGAGAAAGACGAATCCGTCCATGTCCATCCCGGAGATCGAGATGGCGGCGGTGACGGCGGACGGGCCGGGCACGGCGACGACCTCGGCACCGGCGTCCGCCGCCGCTCGCACGAGTTCGCTGGCCGCGTCGTTAATGCCGGGTGTGCCCGCATCGCAGACCAGGGCGACGTCGGTTCTTTCAAGTGCTGTCAGCAACCCAGCGGCCTTGGACGGCCTGCTATGCCGGTGGTAGCTCGTGACCCTGGCCGAGATGCCGTGACGGCTGAGCAGACGGCGGGTGTCGCGGGTGTCTTCAGCGGCGATGAGGCCTACCGAGCCGAGGACGCTAAGCGTGCGGGCCGAGACATCGTCAAGGTTGCCTATGGGGGTGGCGACTACGTGAAGGGTGTGCATGACCGGGTTCGAATTTTAACCCGGCCCGCTTCAGTGAGTTGAAAAAGGCCAACGGCCTGAGGCTAGTGCTTTCAGGTGATGCCGGGGGCGTGTGCATGCACCGGGACGACCTGGATGTCGAAAGACTCCCAGATGAGGAACTTGCGAATGCCGATAGCCACGTCGCTCGCCCACTGGGCCATCTTCTGGGATACGAGGACCTTTATCGGGTCGTCGCTCTCGGCTTCGATCCTGATGGTGGCGTATGCGCCGAGGTTCTTGCCCCTCAGGTAGGTGTCGACCGACACCTCGGGCTTGCCACCTCAGCCGATGGGGGGGATGAAGTCGATGGCGGCCGAGCCGCCGCGGCGGCGGATGGCGTCGAGCGCCTCAGGCGTGAGGTTGATCTGCATTTTTTAGACTCATCTCCTACAGCTCCTTCAGCGTCCGCAACGTTGGATGCAAGTTTCGCGGCCTAGATGCCGGTGCCACCGGCACGCATGGTAATATTCCCACAATTCGACACGGCCCGCCTCAAAGCGGCAAGTGAATACGGGAGGCCGACATGGCGAAATCGACCGATTCAGGTTCGGCGGATTGGAACAAACTGGCGGCGCTGTCGGAGGATGACCGGACGGCCCAGATGGCCGAGCGCTTCACCCAGATTCACGCGCTCGACGCTGGGGCCCGCAGCGAAAGTCTGGGGAGCATCTTCCGGGCAGAGGTCGAATTGTCCGACGAGGAGATGGCCGGGCTTTCCGAGTCTCGTCTGCTGGCGTGGCTCTCGATGGATAAGGACATGGCCAAGCAGGTCGCCGACGAGTTCCAAACGGCCATGGACGGGGCGCCCGGCAAGGTCGCGATGAAGCACGCGACCATCGACCAGACGGTCTCGCTGCATTTCGATCACGACCAGGTCACGCTGCTTGCCGAGCTAGACCCGAAGATCTTCGCCTCCATACCGGGCGTCGGATCGGTAGATACCGACGAACCCGCCGCACCAGTCGCCGAAGAGGCGCCTCCGCCCTGGTGGAAGTTCTGGTAGGTGAAGTTCGGGCAGGCAAAGGGGCCGGTTAGGGCCATGGACACAGCGGGCGCGCTCGATTTGGACCGGCTGCGCGGTGAGCACGCCGATTTCGATTCGCTCGCCTCGCAGCTCTTCCTGTCGATGTTCGCCAACTCCCCTATTGGCGTGTATGTAGTCGACGACGGTGTCTTCAGCCTGACCAACCTCTACTTTCAGGAGGGCACCGGCTACCCGCACGGCGAACTGATCGGCAAGGAGCCGCTGTTCTTGGTGGTGCATGGCGACAAAGAGAAGGTGCGCCGGGACGCCACCGCGATGCTGCGCGGCCGCCGCAAGGCTCCATACAAATTCCGCATCCGCACCCGCAGCGGCGACATCCGCTGGATCGTCGGCGGCATCGGCTTTTTCTACTACGGAGGCAATCGTGCCGCCATCGGCTACTACATGGACGTGACCGAGGAGGAGCGCCTTAAGACGGCGCTCAGGGACTGCGATAGGCAGCGCCGAGGACTCGCCGCCCAGTTGGGTTTCCCCAGCTCCCAGGCCATTTCCTAAATTGGGGCCGGCTGACACGATGCGTGCTGCCGTCTACACGGGGCCGCAGCACTTCGAAGTTCAGCGACTGCCGACCCCCGAACCGGAGACCGGCGAGATCCTCGTGCGGGTCGAGTACGCCTCCATCTGCGGCACCGACGTGCACGGCTTCATGTACGACGTCGTCCCCTACGGATCGACGCTGGGTCATGAGTATTCGGGAACGGTTGCGGCCCTCGGTCCAGGTGTAACGAGGTGGAGCGTCGGCGACCCCATCGTCGGCGGCGGTGGCGAGCGGCCGAGCGGGATGCCCCGGTTCGTGGACGCCGACCCCAGGCTGAATTTCCGCAAGGCGGGCTGGCAGATGCAGCCGCCGTCGTCGCAGGCCTACGCCGAGTACGTCGTCATGAAGGAGTGGCAGCCGCTGGCGCTGCCCGACGGCGTCAGCCTGCTGGCCGCGTCCATGACCGAGCCGCTATGTAAGGGCGTGCGGTCGATTCACAAGTCAGGCTTTCGTATTGGCGACTCGGTTGCAGTCATAGGCGCTGGTCCCATCGGACTCTTTTGCATTCAAGTCGCGGTCGCGGCGGGCGCGTCGACCGTCATCGCCGTGGAGCCCGCTGCCGCCCGGGCGAAGGCGGCCACGGAGTCCGGCGCGGACGTGGTGCTCGACCCCCGCGATATGGACATCGAGCCGGCCCTTGTCGAGTTGACCGACGGGAAAGGCCCGCACGTAATCATCGAGACGGCCGGGGCGCGGGGCACGCTCTCGGACGCCATGTCTGCGGTTCGCAAAAAAGGCTCCGTTGTGCTCGTAGCACTGTCGTGGGACCCGGTGCCGGTAATGCCAGTGGACTGGATCGCCCGTGAGGTGCGCATGGTTACCACGATCTCCGATGAGCCATCCGACTGGCGCACCGGGCTGGACCTCATGGCCAGGGAGCTGGTGAACACCGGGCCCCTGGTGGCACCGGGCGCGGTGGTGCCGCTGGAGGGCATTCAGGACGCCTTCGAAGCACTGACCACTCCCAACGACCAAATCAAGATGATCGTGCAGCCCTAGTTTCCTGGCTTTTCTGGCGCCACAAAAGAGGGGTTAGCCCCTTCGCTTCAAGGCTCGACCAGGGAGTGCGCCGGTGTGGCGGCCGCCGTCTATCACCACCTCGCCGTTGACTATTACGTAGTCGATGCCGGTTGACAGTGCCTTCGGTTGCTGCCGGGTGGCGTGAGCTCGTATCTCGTTTGCATCGAAGATGGCGAGGTCGGCCGCGAGGCCGTCGCTGATCATGCCCCGGTCGGTCAGCCCGACACGCAGTGCCGGGTAGGACGTCATCTTGCGGATGGCGTCGGGCAGCGAGACCTTTCTTTCCTCCCTGACGATCTCAGACAGGATGACTGGGAAGCACCCGTAGCCCATGGGCGGCGGGAAGTCGCCGATGAGTAGCGCGTCGCTACCGACCATGTACAGGGGGTGGGCGATGAGGTCGGGAATGATGCTCGCGTCCACGGCGTCCGCGAAGTACGACACGCGTAAATCCTCTTCCAGCAGCAGGTCGCAAAGGGCGTCTACCGGGTGCTGCTGTCTCATCTCCGAAACCATGGCGATGGACTTGCCCTCGTAGCGCTTGTTCTGCGGCTCTTTGAAGTACGTCAGCCACATCTCGTCCCAGCCCAGCGAGCGGGGCATGACCTCTTTGCGCAGCCGCTCCCGGCCGTCCTCTGACGCCAAAACCAGTTTCAATGCTTCGGGGCCGCCGTCGTGCGCCCAGTCGGGGAAGACGATGAGGATCCGGGTGCCGCCGTACTTGTAGGGGAAGCAGTCGAAGGTGACGTCCATGCCCTCGTCCCTGGCAGATGCCACCAAATCGAAAATGCGGTTGACGCCGCCGGGGTTGGTGGTGCGCCGGAACATGTGCGTGAGGTGGATGGGGATGCCGCTGCGACGGCCGATCTCGATGGCCTCCCTGAAGGGGTCGAGAAACCTGTCGCCGAGGCGGTAGCGCACGTGTGTGTGGTAGAAGCCGCCCAGGCGTGCCGCCTCTTTCGATAGTCCTACTAATTCATCCGTGTCGGCAAAATTGCCGGGCGGGTAGTCCAGGCCGGTCGATATGCCGAAGGCGCCTTCGGCCATTGCCTCTCGAAGCAGAGCCTTCTGGTTTTCGAGGTCTTTCTTTGTCGGCGCGTTGCTCCCCCACCCCATCGCGCCGACCCGAAGCGGCGAGTTGCCAACGACGTAGGCGATGTTGACGGCGACTTTGCGGTCGAACATGGCGAGATATTCGGTCACGCTGCCCCAGCTACCCGGCAGGTCCGGGTCGCCGTCGAGGCCAGAGTTGATGCGGATCATGCGGTCCAGGTCGTCAGGGTTGTGGAACGGCGCATAGGAGTTGCCGTCGATGCCGATGACCTCGGTGGTCACCCCCTGGTGCACTTTGGGCATGTGCTGGGGCTCGCTCAGAATCACCAGGCCCGAGTGGGCGTGTACGTCGATGAAGCCGGGGCTGACGACCCGGCCCGTGGCATCGATCGTCCGGGTTGCCTTGATGTCTGAAACATCGCCCCGGAGAATTTCGAGACGGCCATCACGCACGCCGACCGAGAGGTACCGACCGGGGTTGCCGGCACCGTCGAGCACCAGGCCGCCGGTTATCAGAAGATCGAACATCGCCTCTCCTCAAGCTGGGTATGCCGGGCCAGACTAAGGCGACCGGGCGTTATGGTCAACGATCCGGTCGCCTTTGGTATCCTTTCCGCGCCATGCCTCCCGACTCTTACCCAAATTCCCACACGGGACCAAGGGCGGATAGCGCCGGCATCGTCGCGCTCGCCGAACGGCTGGCGGCTACCAGCCTGGCGCCCCGGGCGGCCAAATATGACGCCTCCGCCAGTCACCCCATCGAAAACTGGGCCGACCTGCGGGAGCATGGGCTACTGAGATCAACCGTGCCGAAAGAGCACGGGGGCCTGGGCCTGGATAGCCACACGTATATACAGATAATCGAACGACTGGCCCGAGGGTGCGCCAGCACCGCGATGACGACGAACATGCACTGCGTCGTGCTCCGACTGGTAGAGGCGCTGGGAACGCCCGAACAGAAGGCGTCGATCTACGCAGACGTCGTCGAGCGTGGCGCGATGGTGGGTAGCTGGGGCAGCGAGCCTGACGTGCGGCCGTCGACCGGCGCCCGCCTGACCACCGTAAGCCCGGTAGCTGGCGGGTTCGTAGTGAACGGGCGCAAGCACTTCGGCACTATGGCCCGAGCTGCCAGTCGCTACATGGTGCACGCTTCAATGACACCGCTGGCCCCGGATGACGGACCGGACGGCTATCAACTGGTGCTGGTGCCGGACGGCTCGAAAGGCTTAACGATTTCGGGCGAGTGGGACCCGATGGGAATGCGGGCAACGGTGAGCCCAGCGTCCAAGTTCGAGGACTGCTTCGTGGAGCCCTCTGCACTGCTGGGCAAGCCGGGGCAACCGAGAAATGTCGGTGTGATGGAGTTTTTCGGCCTCGGGTATGCGGCCGTCTATCTGGGCGTTGCCCGGCAGGCTTACGACATGGCGGTCGCTCACGCCAAGACCCAGCGCTACGAAGACGAGACTGAGACACTGGCCTACCAGCCGCAGATACGCAGGCACATCTCGGAGATGGCGGCCGAGCTACACGGGGCGAGCGCAATTTTGGAGCAGATCGCGGCGGGCTGGGACGCCGCTCCCGCCGAGGCACACGCGCTGATGGCAGCGCGGGCGAAGTACGCAGCCAGCGTGGCTTCACTCAGAGTCACTTCGCGGGCAATGCACGTGGTCGGGGGCCGCGGCGCCCTGCGGCCACGCGGGCTGGAGCGGCTGCTCAGGGACGTGCGCACGGCGACGTTGATGCCGCCGAACGAGGACCGCTGCCTGGAAATAATCGCCACTTCCGAGCTGGGCACTGAAAGCGTGGGCATCTTTGACGAAGCGAAGGTTTGATGGCCTAAGCGATGAGGCCGTGAGCCGAAGAAGCCCTGGCGAGCACGCCGCGCCCGGAGCGACGATGAGCGCTCGCGTGAAGAGCCGTAGAGCGAACAAAGTGGGCGGAGAACATCATGCGTCTTAAAGAGGGGTCTGTAGCCGTGGTTACCGGGGCCGGTCGGGGAATTGGCCGGGAGATCGCGCTGGCGTTCGCTCGGGAGGGCTCGGACGTCGTTCTGGCGGCGCGGGGGGAGGAGGCTCTCGCCGAGACGGCTGCGATGTTAGCGCCGTTGGGGCGACGGGCGCTCGTGGTCCCGACGGACATATCGGATGCGACTCAGGTGGATAGTCTCGGAGACCAGGCGCTCGCCGAGTTCGGCAGGGTCGATACGCTGGTCGCCAACAGCGGCGTGGGCGGGCCGGTAGCGCCAATGTGGGAGATCGAACCGGACGACTGGGACGAGACATTCGCGGTGAACGTGCGGGGGACGTACCTGTGCTGCCGGGCGTTTCTGCCGGGTATGGTCGAGCGAGGGAGCGGCTCAGTAGTGATTATCGGGTCGATGACGGGCAAGCGGCCGCTGCCGAACCGCACCCCCTACTCGGCGAGCAAGCTGGCGCTGGTCGGACTGGCGAGGTCGTTAGCGTTAGACACCGGCCCTCATGGCGTGCGGGTGAACGTGGTTTCACCGGGACCCGTCGAAGGCGAGCGCGTCCGCTGGGTGGTTGAAAACCTGGCCGAGAGCAAGGGAATAACGATCGACGAGGCCGAGGCCGAGCTGGTGGCGGCGTCGCCGCTGGGCCGCTTTGTGCCGCCGGGGGACATCGCAAACGCGGCGGTATTCCTGGCTTCGGACGAGGCGGCGTCGATCATTGGCGAAGACATGAACGTCTCCGCCGGCCTAGTCATGTATTAGCGAAACAAGTTGAATTGCCAAAGCGATGAGGCCATGAGCCGAAGAAGCCCTGACGAGCGCGCCGCGCGCGGAGAACACTAATGAGCAGACTTATTGACCTGTCGGTGGACATTTACCAGGGGATGAACGTGTACCCCGGCCATCTAAAGACCGTGATCTTCCAGCACGTTACCCACGAGGAGACCAAGGGCCGGTTCGAGGGCGGGTTCTCGTTCCAGACGACCGGGTTCATGATGAACGACAACGGCCCCACCCACGTGGACGCCTTCAGTCATCTGGACCCGGACCCGGACGCCCAGTCCATCGACCAGATGCCGCTGGACCTGTTCTACGGCGACGCGATCTGCATCGACATATCGCACAAAAAGACTGCGGAGGACATTGACGCCGCCGACCTAGATGAGGCCGTTGCGCGCTCCGGTCAGGAGCTACGCAAGGGCGACATCTTGCTGCTGTACACGGCCACGTACAACCGCTACAACGGCACGCCGGAATACCTGTCCGAGTTCCCCGGCATCAGCGAGTCGGGGAGCCAGTGGATCGTGGACAACGGGGTGAAGACCTTCGGCGTGGACACGCCGACCCCGGACAACCCTATGAGCAAGAGCTACCCGTGCCACATGATGTGCCGCCGCGAGCACATCACCCACTACGAGAACCTGTGTAATTTGGACCAGGTGGTGGGCAAGCGCTTCACGTTCGTCGGCTTCCCGTTAAAGCTGCGAGGCTCCCACGGCGGCCCGACAAGGGCGGTGGCGATAGTCAACGACTGACGGGAGAACAGCCACGGTCAATTGCCAGAGCGATGAGGCGACAAGCCGAAGAGCCCTAGAGCGAGGCCCCCGAGCGGAGAGCCAACACTGTCCGGGCTTCTCTGCCCGCTTCCATGTCGTCGAAGGCCTCGTTTAACTCTTCTAGCGGCCGGACCTTCGTCGCCAGTTCGTCCAGCTTCAGGCGACCATCCATGTACATGTCGAGTATCCAGGCGAAGTCTTCGCGGGGACGCGCCGCACCGTAGAAGGTGCCCATCAGCGTGCGGTCGAAGAACAGGTCGCGGCCCGGTATCGACAGGTCCGCGCCGGTGGCAGGGAGGCCGACCATGACACAGGTTCCGCCGGGTCGGATCGCCGAGAACGCAAGATCAAGAGTGGCTGGTATCCCAACGACTTCGAAGGCGTAGTCGGCGCCTCCTCCGGTGATGCGTTCGATCTCTCCAAGTGCATCTTGTTTCGATGAGTTAATGGTGTGTGTGGCGCCGACGGCCTCGGCATAGCCGAGCTTTTCATCAACGGTGTCGACGGCGATAATCTTGGACGCCGAGGCGAGTGAGCAGCCCTGCACGACGTTGAGGCCGACGCCTCCGCAGCCGACGACGACGACGGTCGAGCCCGGCTCAACCTTGGCGCGGTTGACGACGGCACCGATGCCGGTCATGACCCCACAGCCGACGAGGCAGGCTTTTTCTAAAGGCACGTCGTCGCGGATTTTCACGACGTAGCTCTCGGCCACCACTGTCGCGTCTGCAAAGGTCGCGAGGTCGGCGAAGACGGGCACGCCGTCCTCGCTGAAGCGGTGGGTGCCGTCGGGCAGCAGGCCGGTCCCGAGCTTGTGCCACTCGCACAGGTTGGGCCGACCGGCGGTGCAGTTACGACACCGGCCGCACTGGGCGGTAAGCGAGAACACGACGTGGTCTCCCGGCGCTACCGACGTGACCCCCTCACCCACGCTCTCGACCAGGCCGGCCCCCTCGTGACCGAGCACGAACGGCAGCTTGTCAACGACGGTGTGGCCGGTGAGGCGGTGCAGGTCGCTGCGGCAGACACCCGCGGCCATCAGATCGACCCTGACCTCTCCCGCGCGAGGCTTTTCCAGATCGACGTTGGCAATCTCGACCGGGGTATGGGGTGCTCGGAGCAGGGCGGCTCGCATGGCGTCTACCCGTTGAGCTTCGCCAACAGTGCGACGGTCTCGGGGTGGGTGGGCGAGCCGTTCGCTGCCAGCTCCGCCTCACGTTTCTCAAGTATGGCGAGCAGTGCCGCGTCCAAGTCGGTGTCGGCCAACTCCCGGATGGGTGCCAGCGCTGCGTCGGCGTCGATCTTCCACGGTTCCAGCTTGTCAGCGACGAAGACGACTTTCCCAACCTCGTCAATGCCGGACCAGCCGTAGGTGTGCCACCTGACCGCATCAATGACGCTAGCTTCGTCCAACCCGCCCTCAGTCACCATCCAGGCTGCGGCCACGGCGCCGTGCAGCAGCATGGGCTTGGCCTGTTCAAGCGGGCCGATTTCGACGCCGTACTTTTCTGCCATCCCGACGAGCACATGGTCGGCCTCGGCCCGGAGCAAGTCGTGGGTCGAGGCCGCCAGGTCGCAAGGCTCGACGGGGACGCCGTGGCGCTCGGCGAGCTCGGCGGCGAGGATGCGGGTGCGGTTCATGTGCACCTGTACGCCCCTGGGCAGGTTGTTGAACTGCTTGGCAACAAGCACCGTTAGCGAAGGCATCAGCCCATTCTCCCGAGTTTCTGACCACCCAGCACGTGCAGGTGCAGGTGGTCGATTAGCTGACCGGCGTCATCTTTCTGGTTGATTACCAGCCGGTACCCCGAGTCACCGATGCCTTCGGCCTGCGCCATCTGTTGAGCAACGAATACCAGGTGCCCGACCATCCCCGGGCGCTCGGCATCAAGACCATCGAGGTGTGTGAAGTGTTCGTTGGGTATCACCAGCAGATGGGTGGGTGCGGCCGGGGCAATGTCCCGAATGACGAAGCAAAGCTCATCCCGATGCAGGAAATCACCGGGAATCTCACCCAAGTATATTTTGCAGAATATACAGTCGCCCATCTCGGACACGGGGTCGGACGCGGGGCCGGACATCCCGTCGGTCGCCTAGGCCGAGCCGGACGGCCCGCCCAGCACGGCGACAGCCTCTATCTCAATGAGGAATTCGGGCTTGACCAGCGCCGCGATTATGACGGTGCTGGAGGCGGGTCCGTTCTCGGGGAACGTGGCCAACCGGGCCGCCGCGTAGGCGTCGTAGTCGGCCACGTCCACCAGGAACGTCGTCACCTTCACCGCGTCGTCCCAGGCGCCTCCGGCGGCCTCTAGAGCAACACCTACGTTACTTAGGCACTGGACGGCCTGGGCGCCGCAGTCACCGGCCCCGACGAGCTCGCCGTCGCCATCCAGCGCCACCTGCCCTGAGACGAAAATGGTGTTGCCGACTCGGGTCGCCGGGGAGTACCCGGACGGCTTCGAGTCCGGGTTTGGGAAGAAGACCTCTCTGGCCATGCTGGGTCCCTTTCTGGTTCAGCCGGGCATCTGCAGCAGCTCGACGCGGGTGTCCTGGGGGCACTTTACGAAGGCAATACGCAGGCCCCCGGCTACATCAATAGGTCCTTCGAGGAGCTCTGCACCCATGCCGCCCAATCGCTCGATCTCGGCGTCGAGGTTATCGACGGTTATGCCGAAGTGCTCGATGCCCCATCGGGCTCCCGAGCCCCCGCCATCCAGCGTCTCACCGGTGCGGGCGTTGGAGATGTTGATGCGGGTGCCATCGACCGTGTCGCAGGCTATGAAGCGGTCGCCGAACTCCCTGGTCCAGTCGTTGGCGACGGTGAATCCGAACGCCTTCGAATACCACTCGGCAGCGGCGGCAGGGTCTTCAGCCTTTAAGTGGACGTGGTTGAATTCGTAAGCCAAGTTTCCTCCCGAAGGTCGTCTAAAGTCGTCATCACAGCGACCCGGTCACGCGCCCGTATCGAAGGCCTTTCGCGGTGCCGGGATACTCGGCGATCAGGCTATGGGACCGTTCAAAACGTGTCAAGAACGGGAGCGCTTCGCTATTCGGCGACATGGCGCACCGCGGCCGCGAACGCCCTGATCTTCGCTTCGTCTTTGACGCCGTCGGTCTCTACCCCGCTGGAGACATCGACGCCCCACGGAGCGACCGTGGTTATTGCTTTTTCGACGTTGTCGGGCGTCAGGCCACCGGCGAGCACTACCTCGCGGTCGCTTGCGATGGCACGGGCGATGGACCAGTCAAACGACGTGCCGGTGCCACCGAGGTGGCCGGGCTCGTAGGCGTCGAGCAAGGGCCGATGGCCCGCCGCTATTACTTCGTCCACTTGAGAGTTGGTGCGCTCGATTGCATCGGCGATGCCGGGCCGGACCTTTATCTGCTTGATGATGCCTGGCTCTATGCGCTCCCAGTATTCGGGCCGCTCGTCGCCGCACAACTGAGCGTAGTCCAGCCCGCAGTCTGCCGCCACCCGGTTGACGAAGTCGGCAGGCTGGTTGGCGAAGAGACCTACCAGCTTGGGCCCACCCAGGCCTTGTTTCTTCCTGTACCCGGCGATGATCTCAGCACCGCGTTCGGGCGTGAGCTGGCGCCTGACGCCCTCTACGAAGACGAAGCCCAGAAATTCGGCGCCCGCCTCGGCGACGACGAGGGCGTGCTCGACTTCGCGCAGACCGCAAATCTTGAGACGGGTCATGCGAGCAGCTCGGCCAGGGCGGCGCCGGGGTCGGGAGCGACCACCAGAGACTCGCCGATGAGGGCGGCGTGGGCCCCGGCGGCGGCGATGCGATCGAGGTCGGTCCGGCTGTGGATGCCGCTCTCACTAACGATGATCTTGCCGTCCGGAACGTTTGGCGCAAGTGATTCGGTGGTGGCTAGGTCGGTGACGAACGTGCGCAGGTCGCGGTTGTTGATTCCGATTATCTCCGCCCCTAATTCCAGCGCTACCTCCAGTTCGGCCGCGTCGTGGACCTCTACCAGCGCCTGCATCCACAACCCCTCAGCCTGGTGCTTGAGCGAGGCCAGTTCGTCGCGAGTGAGCATGGCGACGATGAGGAGGATGGCGTCGGCCCCATAGGCACGGGCTTCGATTACCTGGTAGGGATCGAAGATGAACTCCTTGCGCAGCACCGGGACGCCAGTCTCGTGAGCGATGCGGGCTACGTCCGAAAGATCCTCAATGCTGCCCGCAAAATGGTCGGCGTTGGTAAGTACGGAGATGGCGGCCGCACCGCTGCCCGCGTAGGCGCGGGCCAGTTGAGGCACGTCCATGTCGGGCCGCAGGTCGCCCCTGGTGGGCGAGCGCTTCTTTATCTCGGCGATGATCCTGATGTCCCCTCCGGTCAGCGCTCCGGCGAGGTTCAGGGGCGCTGGATGCTCGGCGACCAGCCGCTCCAGTGCGGCCACCGGGACTTCTCGCTTTAGCCTTTCGACCTCATCGGCTTTGACCGCCACGATCTGCCTCAGGATGTCGGGGGCGCTTTCGGCAGGCATGATTCAGTCGAGGCCCTGACTGAGCGCCACGAACGATTCCATGACGGCGGCGGCCTCGCCGTCGTCGATGGAGCCCGCCGCGAGGGCGACGCCCTCTTTCAGGTCGCTCACCCGGTCGGCGGCGAGCAGGGCGGCGGCGGCGTTGGCCAGCACCACGTCCCGAGCGGGACCCTGGTGACCGGCGAGGATTGTACGGAGAATGTCCGCGCTCTCTTCCGGGCCATCGACCCTGATGTCAGTGATTTTGATTGAGTCCAGCCCCATATCTTGTGGCGTGACGGCATACTCCCGCACCTTCCCGCCTACCAACTCCCAGATTCGGGTCTCGCCGGTGAGGGTAATTTCGTCTAGGCCGCCCTCGCCGTGCACTACCAGCGCGTGCTTTGAGCCAAGCAGTCCCAGAACCCGGGCCATTTTTGGAGCGAGGTCAGGGTCGGCGACGCCAATCAACTGCGATTTCGCACCGGCCGGATTAGTAAGAGGACCGAGGATGTTAAAGACGGTGCGGATACCGATCTCGCGCCTGGGGCCCGCGGCAAATCTCATCGAGGGGTGAAAGCGCTGTGCGAACATGAAGCCGAACCCGGTGCGCTCCAAACAACGTTGGACACTTTCGGGACCAAGATCGATCTTCGCGCCCAGTGCTTCCAGTACATCGGCGCTGCCAGAGCCGCTCGACATGGCCCGGTTACCATGCTTGGCGACCTTCACACCCGCGCCCGCCACCACAAAGGCTGATGTGGTGGAGATGTTGAAGGAGCCGGACCCGTCCCCGCCGGTACCACAAGTGTCTACCAGCGAACCCCCGGCATCAACGTGCAGGGAGCGCTCGCGCATGACACGGGCCATGCCGGCGATCTCCTCGGGCGTTTCGCCCTTGAGTCGCAGTGCGGTGACAAAGCTTCCGAACTGGGCCGGGGAGGCCGAGCCGTCCATGATCTCCGCCATGACCTCGCCGGCCTGTTCGCTCGTCAGGTCGGATCCAGCGACGATCGCATCGATTGCGTCTTTAATCATGGGGCCCTGGCCTTTTCATCACCGACGGGCAACGGCATTTCCAAGAAGCTCCTCAACAACTTCTTGCCGTACTCGGTCTTTATGGATTCGGGATGGAACTGGACGCCCTCTACCGGGTGGGACCGGTGCCGGACGCCCATGACGACGCCCTTATCGGTCCACGCCGACACTTCCAGGTCGTCCGGCATGTCGGAGCGGCTGATGGCCAGAGAGTGATAGCGAATTGCTTCGAACGGGTTGGGGATGCCCGAAAAAACTCCAAGCCCGTCATGGTGGATGAGTGAAGTCTTACCGTGCATTATCTCGCCCGCCGGGACGATGGTGCCGCCATACGCCTGACCCACGCACTGGTGGCCCAGGCAGACGCCCAGCACCGGGACGCGGGGTCCGAAGTGGCGAACCAGGTCGAGGGTGATGCCAGCGTCGGACGGGGTCTTTGGTCCGGGCGAAACCACGATGCGTTCAGGGGCCAACAGGTCAATGTCTTCGACGGTTGTCTTGTCGTTTCTGAGCACCTCGACCTCGGCCCCCAACTCGCACATGTACTGGTACAGGTTGTAGGTGAAAGAGTCGTAGTTGTCGAGCAACAGGATCATCGCCGAACCTCTCCAGCCCGATTTTCCCCCTCGACCTGGGCCAGTGCCTTCATTGCGCCAGAGGCTTTGTTAACCGTCTCCTCGTATTCGGATCCGGCCTTGCTATCGAAAACAATGCCGCCACCCGCCTGGATATGGGCGACCCCATCTTTCATGACCATGGTGCGCAGGGCGATGGCGGTGTCCATGTCCCCCGAAAGGGAGAAGTAGCCGACCGCACCGGCGTAGGGGCCCCGCTTGACCGGCTCCAGCTCTGCGATTATCTCCATTGCCCGAATCTTGGGCGCGCCGGACACGGTGCCCGCCGGGAAGCAGGCTCGCAATGCGTCGTAGCAGGTCAGGCCCGTCCGCAGCTTGCCGCGGACATGGGAGACGATGTGCATGACGTGGGAGTAGCGCTCCACGTCCATTAGCTGAGTGACTTCGACGCTGCCTGGTTCACTCACCCGCCCGACATCGTTGCGGCCGAGATCGACGAGCATGATGTGCTCGGCGCTCTCTTTTTCGTCCCCCAGCATCTCCTCCGCCAGGCTCTCGTCCTCGTCGTCCGTAGCGCCACGAGGCCGGGTGCCCGCAATGGGGTGGTAGTCGATCTCCCCGTCCACGCAGCGCACGAGCATCTCCGGCGACGAACCGATTATCTGGAATCCGTCCAGGTTGAGAAAGAACATATATGGGGAAGGGTTTATCCCTCGCATGGCCCGGTAGACATCAAGCGGCGCGGCGGAGGTGGCGGCAGAGAATCGCTGGGAAATGACCACCTGGATGCAGTCCCCGGCGACGATGTAGTCGATGATCTTCGCCAGCGCGGAGTCGTAGTAGTCGCGGCTCATGTTGGCGGTCACCCCCACACCGGCAATCTCAAGAGCCTCCGATCCCGCCCGGCTTTCGGCGACGACGGCGGGGTCGGTCATGCCATTTACAGGGGACGATTTAAGAGGACCGGAAAGTCTTTCCGCGATCTCGTCAATCTTCGCCGCCGCGCTCTCGTATGACCCGGCGACGTCGCCGTCCAGCCGGGCGTGGCTGACAATGCGGATGCGATGCCTGACATGGTCGAAGACAAGGTACGTGTCGCACAGCATGAACACCGACTCGGGCAGGCCCAGCGGGTCCAGGTCAGGAGACGGGAGGCGCTCGAAGTGCCCCACGGATTCGTATGACAGGTAGCCAACCGCACCGCCGTCAAAGCGGGGCGACTCGAATCCGGGCACGACCTTGAGGTTCTTGAGGGCGCTCTCGATTGGCCCGAGAGGGTCTACGGGCCCGCCGGGCTGGCCGGGCCCGGTCTTGATAATGTCGTAGGGCTCGGTGCCGATGAAGCTGTAACGGGCGATGCGCTCGCCCCCCTCCACGCTTTCGAGCAGGAACGAGTAGGGCCCGCGCGCGATCTTCAGGTACGCCGAAACCGGGGTCTCCAGGTCGGCGTTGATCTCGCGGGAGATGGGCACGACGTTGCCGCCGGCGCCCTTCGCCTTCAAGGCAAGGACGTCTTCGAGCGTCGGGGTGTGGTCGCCGGGCACGGTGGTCATCTAAGGCGACGGGTCAGGCCCACCCGATCCTTGACCTGGTCCAGCTTGGGCTCGGCGAAGGAGCGAGCGGCGTCCGCTCCCTGTTGCAGGAGCTTGTCGAGTTGATCCGGCTCCGCCATCAGCTCTGTGTATCGCGCCTTGATCGGGGCCAGCTCCTCGATGACCACTTCCGCGACCCGTGTTTTTAGATCCCCGTAGCCGCGCGCGTCGGCGAAGTCGGCCTCCACTTCGGCCTCGTCTTTGCCCGTCACCACACCGTAGATGCCGAGCAGGTTATTGAGACCGGCCTTTTCAGGATCGTCGGAGAAGTGAATCTCGTTGCCCGAGTCGGTGACGGCACGCTTAAAGGACCGAGCGATCTCTTTAGGCTCGTCCAACATGCGGACGGCGTGACCCCTGACGTGAGCGAAGCTCTTGGACATTTTCGCCGTTGGGTCGTCCAGGCCCATCACCTTAGCGCCCGCTTCGGCGATGACTACTTCCGGCACGACGAAGGTGTCCCCGTAGATGCGGTTGAAACGCTCGGCGATGTCGCGCGTCAACTCGATGTGCTGACGCTGATCCTCGCCCACCGGCACCTCGTCGGTGTCGTATAGCACTATGTCCCCGGCTTGCAGGACGGGGTAGCCGAGCAGGCCTACGGAGACGCGCTCGCGGCCGCTGGACTTCTCTTTGTACTGGGTCATGCGCTCCAGCCAGCCGACGGGGGTGACGCAGTTCAGTATCCAGCCCAGCTCGGCGTGGGCCGAGACGTGGCTCTGGACGAACAGGGTACTCAGCGCGGGGTCGATGCCACATGCGAACAGCATTGCCGCCAGCGAGCGGGTCTGCTCCCGCAGCTCCTCCGGGTCCTGCTTAACCGTTATGGCGTGCAGGTCGACGATGCAGAAGTAGCTGGTGCGCATCTTCTGGCCCGCGGCCCAGCCCTTGACGGCCCCCAGGTAGTTCCCCAGCTGCATGTCGCCCGACGGTTGGATGCCCGAAAATATTCGCTTTTTTGGCATGTAATGCCCCCAAATACAAAAACCCGTCCCTAAACAGGACGGGTTTTTTAAAATCCGCGGTGCCACCCTCATTCCCCGGCGTAGGAGCCGGGACTCTCTGGCGGGCGTTTATAACGGCGCCCATCCCGGCCTACCCTACTCCCGTCAGCATCCACACACCGTTGTTGCGACTACCCCACAGGCTCGGGCGGCGGCTCCCGGGTCCATTCGGTCCCTGCACTCGGCGCCGGTTCACAGCTAACCCGGCTCTCTCGGCCGTGCTGGGGACTTACTTCTCCCGTTCTCAGCCTTTGACTTATTAAACTAATTTTCAGTATAGACACGCCCGGGAGCGGCGGTCAATTCGGTTTAGGCCTCGTCGGCGAGCGTTCCGGCCTGGGCCCAGCTGTCTTTCGGGACCTCTTCGAACACCACTATCGTGGCCTCGCGCGGCGTCCCGATGCGTTCGAACGAGTCGGTGATCTCCTTCGCCAGTTGGGCCTTCTGGTCCCGGGTTCTACCTGGCCACATCTCCACCTTTACTATCGGCATGATTTTCTCCTCCTATGGCTGCGGGCCAGTTTAGCATCGTGGTGAGAGACCTCCTAAACGGGCCATCGGCCCCTTTGAATCGTCGGTTTCGGCGGCTAACATGGTCGCTCGATGACCGTTGAACGTCTGAGGTCCCCTGTCCTGATCGCCGGTGTGCTGGTGTTTCTGGGGGCGCTGGTGCTGTACCTCATCACCATCGCCCCCACCCTTAGCTTCGGCTGGCGGGGTTACGGCACCGACGGCGGGGAGCTTCTGGCGGCCGCGCACGGCTGGGGCGTGCCCCACCCGCCCGGCTATCCCACCTACACCATCTTGCTCAGGGTCTTCGCCTCCATCCTCACTGTGGGGGACTTCGCCTTCCGAGGTAACCTCATGTCGGCGTTTCTCGGGTCCACAGCGGCCGTGCTCATCTATGCCACTGGTTACCGGGTGGCCCGCGCCCTGGCACCGACGTCCTCCCAGTTGCTGGCGGCCGGAGCGGCGGCGCTGGGTGCGGCGGTGGTGGGCACATCGCCGCTTTTCTGGTCCCAGGCAGTGATAACGGAGGTCTACGCCCTCAACGCCGCGTTCGCTGGAGCGCTGCTGTATCTGGCGGCTCGCATTAGCCTCCGTCCAGCTGCGCACGATGAGAGTGACGGGACCGAGTCTGAGGGGGAACCTGGCAAGCTGCGGCGCGACCTCGTGTTATATGGACTGATGCTCGGCCTGGGTCTGGGCAACCACCTCACGCTGCTGGCCGTGGCCGCACCGACCGTCTACTGGATGGCCGCGTCGAGGGGCTGGCGGCCGCTAGCAACGCCCTGGCTACTTGGACCGGCGGCGCTGGGTGCGGCGGTATACCTGTACCTGCCAATCGCGTCATCTGCTGAACCGGCTATTAACTGGGGGAACGCCAGCGGGCCCGGTGGACTGGCTTGGATGCTGTCCGGGCGGCCATATCAGGACTACCTGTTCGGGACGCCTGTGACCGGGCTGCCCGGCAGGCTGCTTGAGTGGCTGAATTTCGTCTTCATCCAGTTCAACCCGCTGGGAATTTTCATCGGCCTGGTCGGTCTCTGGACGTTGAGAAATTCGCTGCGTCATCTCGCGTATGCCCTGGTAGCCATCGTCACGCTGGTGACCATCTACACGGTCAGTTACAACGCCTTCGACTTCCAGGTGTTCATGCTCCCGGCCTTCATGGCCTTTGGACTGGCCATCGGCATCGGGGTGCTGTGGTTCGCCTCTGACTGGCTCCCGCGAGCAATTGATGCCGCACCATTCTCGAAAAAGACGAGAGCCGAAGTGCTCTCGTACAACCCGGTGTTTTTCCTGGTCACGCTGGCGTTCGTGCTGATGCCGGTGATCGGCCTCGTGCTCAATTTCTCCGGCCAGGACCTGAGCGACGACCGCTCCGGCATCGCCCACGGCGAGCGCATTTTCAACCGCCTGCAACCAGGATCGGTGGTGTTCACGGTGACGGACGCCGACTCGTTCTCAATGTGGTACCTGACGCTGGTGGAACGGCCGGAAAGGGACGTGGCGGTGGTAGTGTCGCCCCTGCTGCGATTCGAGTGGTACGCAGACAGCCTAAGGGAGACCTACGGAGATCGCATTCCCGACGGGCTGACCCAGGACATTGACGCCGATGTTGCGGCCATCGCCAACCTCAACTTCGAGGACGGCGAAGTGTACTCGACCTACACGTCTCCGGGGTTGTTCAATTCGTTCCAGTTGATACAGGCGGACAACATCTTTCTCATCTCACCCAAGGCGCGCTGACTTAAGAGCGCCACTCCTCGATCTTCTTGAAGACCGCCACGGCCTCGGAGGCCTCCACGACCGGCGTGACCTCGTAGGTGTGCTCGAAGTCGAAGGACATGGTGAACTCCAGCACAGCCGCCGCGCTCTCGGCTTCGACGATGGCGATGCCGCCACCGTCGGCCCGCAGGTAGTGATGGAGGATTCGGAACCCCTCCGGTTGCTCCCACCGGGCGAATAACTCGAGGCCCCGCTTACCGACCGCCTCGGTGTAGCTGTCGCGGGCCTTGAAGGTGATCAACAGCAGCATAGCCTTCTCCGGGCCATTCCTAGCCCTCTTCACCGTCTTCGGGTCCGTCTTCTGGGCCGTCTTCCAGTTCCCAGACCACCTCGACTGCGGCGTAGCGTAGGACGCTGCCCTCAATGGGTGCGCCGGGTTTCATTACCTTCACCCACACCGCGCTGACGGCGTCGAAGTCGTCCCGTAACCGGTCGGCTATACGCGTACCCAGAGTCTCGAGCAGCCGCACTGATTCGCCCTCTACGACGTCACGGGTGATCCTGAACAGGTCCGAGTAGTCGATGGTCAGGGCGGGGTCGTCCGCATGACCTGCGGCCTCGAGGTCGGCCTCAATTTCCAGGTCAACCTCTATTCGCTGGCCCAACGCCTGCTCTTCCGGGCTGATTCCGTGGTGCCCGAAGAACACCATCCCCTTTAACTGGATCCGATCTTGCGCCAATTCAGTTCTCCAATTGTTCTGTGATCTCGTAACGTCTTATCAGTTTTCGCGCACGCTCTACGACGGGCACGTCTATTACCTGACCGTCGAGCGAGGTCGACCCCCTACCGCGTTGCTCCGCCTCTTCGAAGGCGGCGATCTCTCGTCTCGCCTGCTGCACTTCCTCGTCAGACGGTGAGAAGGCACGGTTAATGGTATCGATCTGGGCGGGGTGGATGGCGAACTTGCCGGTAAAGCCGAAAGATCGGGCCCGTCTACAGTCACGCGCCAGTCCTTCGGCATCTCGGAAGCCGAAAAACGGGGTGTCCAGCGCCAGCACGCCTCCCGCTCTGGCGGCCGTCGTTATGGCGCTGCGGGCGTACGACAGCACGTTGCTCTCGCCCCCTTCCCCGGAAGTTGGCCCGCCGTATGAATGGCGGGGCACCTCCATGTCGTTTGAAAAATCTTCTCCCCCGAACGCTACGGCTACAAGACGACCGGGAGTCCGACAGATTTCGGGCGCGTTCACGACTCCAGCGGCGGTCTCCAGCCAGGCGAACACCCTGGTCGAGCCCTCGGGGACACCGGCGGTGGGTTCGAGGCCGGACAATTTTTCGTCCAACGCCGCCAGGTCGGCGGCCGATCCGACCTTGCCCACTGAGACGCCGAATATGTGGCGGCCGACGACCGCCCGCAGGTCGTCGTCCACGAATTCGGAGTTGACCGCATTGACCCGTGGTACGACCGGGCGACCTGTCCCGGCGAGCCGCTCCAGATTGCCGGCGACAGTCATGCGGGCGGCGTGCTTTTCTGCGACCGGCACGGAGTCTTCCATGTCGGGGATGAAAACGTCGGGGCGCAGGCCTGCTGCCTTGTCCAGCATGTCAGAGCGGTTGCCCGGCACGAACAGCAGGCTGCGGCACATCAGCGAAGGCGGCGGCTGGTCAGTCATGGTCGGAATTTACCGTACCATGCACTCCAGCACCCCGATACGTCGGGGTCGAAACCTTATCGATCCATGTCTCCTCAGCGCATAGAAATCATCGGAGTCGGCGGCATCCCGGAGGTAACGCCCGGCGACCGGTTGGCCGATCTCTTCGTAAGCGCCGCTGGCGACCAGGGTTGCGTCATACGCTCCGGCGACGTGTTGGTGGTGGCGCAGAAGGTCGTCTCCAAAGCGGAGGGCCGGCTCGTAAAGCTCGCGGGCGTTACTCCGAAACAGCGTGCAATAGACTTTGCCGCGCCCAGTGGTAAAGACCCCAGGCTTGTGCAGCTCGTGCTGGACCAGAGCGCGTCGGTGGTGAAGGAGGACTCCGCCCGCGGCATCATGATCACCCAGACGCGCCACGGCTTCGTCTGCGCCAACGCCGGGATAGACGGGTCGAACGTGCCGGGGGACGACTCGGTGCTGCTGCTGCCCGAGGACCCGGACGCATCGGCCCGGCAACTGGCGGATGGGGTGCGAGCGCTCGCCGGGATAGACGCTCTGGGAGTAGTGATCGCCGACACGTTTGGGCGGCCCTGGCGCGAGGGGCACACCGACGTGGCAATCGGGGTCGCTGGCATCCGGCCGATGCTCGATTACCGGGGGACCAAGGACTCCTCAGGCAAGGTGCTGCGGGTAACTGAAATAGCAGTCGCCGACGAGTTGGCTGGCGCTGCGGAGCTGGTGATGGGCAAGGCGACGGGCATCCCGCTGGCCATAGTCAGGGGCGTCTCGGCGGCGTTACTCGGGCCATCCAACCGCGGCGCAAGGTCTCTGATAAGAGATCCCGAAAACGACCTCTTTCGTTAGCTTTTTCAGCCTTCGAGGCGGTAGGCGGCGTCCCAAAACATGTACTCGTAGCGACTGGAGATTTCGAAGATCTCGGCTATCCGACGCCTGCCTTCCTGCCCCATGCCCTCGGCGCTGCGGTCGAGGTACCCGCGCAGCCAATCGGCTAACGCTGCGAACTCCGGGTCGGCGTACATCTCGATCCAGCGCCCGTATAGGGGCTGGCTCTCGGGCGGGCCCGCGTCCGAGAGGGTGCGGCCTATCTCTGCGTAGCCCCACGAGCACGGCAGGATGGCAGCGGCGGCGTCCTGTGCGGTGCCCGAATAGGCCGTCGTAACCAGGTGATCCACGTAGGCCTTTGTCGTCGGGGAGGGGGCGGTGGCCAGCAACTGGTCCTCGCTAATGCCGAAGTCGGCGCAGAACGAGACGTGCAGGGCCATCTCGGTGTTGAGCGTCTCGTCCAGGAGCCGGGCGAAGAAGGCCATGTCGCTGAGGCGCTCGGCCTTGCCCGCCGCCAGCGCCACCGCCCGGCAAAAGCCGATGAGGAACACGTAGTCCTGCCGCATGTAGTAGCGGAACGTCTCTAGTGGCAGAGTGCCGTCTCCCAGGCCCGTGACGAACGAGTGGGCCTTCTCCCGGTCCCACTGGTCGGCGACCGAGTCGCGCAGTTGCTGGGTGAAGCTTTGTGTCATGCCCGCTCGACCCGGATGCTTGCGCCGGATGGGACAGTCTTTAGCACCGTGGAGTCGCCGTCTATCATGCCGACCGGGTTGACCGCGCTGGTAGCGCGGGGCTCGTCTCCCACGCTCGCGGGAGTGGGTCCGAAGAACAGGCGCAGCGCCTGCCCGGGCGGCCAGTAGGCGACGGCGCCGACGGCCTGCACATCGACGGCGTCCGTCGACTCCCCGACCGAGACGGCGGTACTGAAGTAGATCTCGTCGCCCCAGGTGCCGGCAGTTGACTCGATTGGCAAGGCGTCCCAGACGAAGTCGGCGGTCTCGCCGTCGACCAGGGTCGCGGTCACTACCAAGTCGCCTGATGTGATGCGTATCTGTCTGGCCATAACCCGTTTATAGTCCTTTCGGGCGAACAGCAATCGCTTACGTTGGAAATAGGATACGGGAATTTCCGGCTACGACGCCGACAATAAATAGCGGACGACTGGAGGACGAAAAATGCCGACCGTTCAGGCCGACAGACTTAGGGAGATCGAAGAGGTGCTCCTGGTGGCCGCGGGCGCCAGTGAGCAAGAGGCGACCATCGTCGCCCAGCACTCAGTGGCTGCGAACCTGGCCGGGCACGATTCGCACGGCATCATCCAGATACCCATCTACATCGACAGAATCCGCCGGGGCCACATCGTCCCCGGTGCGCCGATCGAGGTGGTCAACGAGACTGATGCGACGACGGTGATCGACGGCCACTGGGGCTTTGGATATGTGGTGTCGGAACTGGCGATGGAGATGACCATCGAAAAGGCCCGTAAACGCGGTGCCGCAGCAGCCACGGTGTTTCGGCAGAGCCACGTCGGCCGTCTCACGGACTACCCGTTGATGGCAACCGAGCAGGGCATGATCGGTATGATGACCGCCGACTCGGGGCGTTCATCCAAAAACGTTGTGCCGTTTGGAGGCCGTAAGCGCCGACTGGGCACCAACCCCCTGTGCATCGCCGTGCCCAGCGACCTGGACGACCCGCTGTTCATCGACTTCGCCACCAGCGCGGTGGCGGGCGGGAAGGTGTCGCTGGCGGTGGCGAGAAACCTGCCCATCCCCGAGGGCTGGATAGTCGATAAGGACGGCAACCCGACCACTAACCCCAACGATCTGGAAAACGGCGGCGCACAGTTGCCCCTGGGCGGGACCGAGGGGCACAAGGGGTACGGCCTGGGGGTGATGATCGAGATTCTCTCCGGAATTCTCACCGGCCTCGGGTTCGGGCACGATCCCTCCGGGCGGCACAACGATGGTTGTTTCATTGCCGTGTTCGACGTCGCTGCGTTCCGGCCGATTGAAGACTTCAAACGAGAGGTCGCCGAGCTGGCCAAGTACCTGAAGGACACTCCCCGCGCCGCAGGATTCGACGACGTCTATTACCCCGGGGAGCTGGAGGCGATGCGGACGGCGCAATTGGAGGTGGATGGGATAACGGTGGAAGACGCCACCTGGGACCGCCTGAAAGAACTGGCTGCCGACTACGGTGTCGCAGACAAGCTCAAGCTGGAATAGCTAACCACACATGTCGGCAGCAAGCGCCGTCATGACCCGCGCCCCTGTCGTGAGGGACGCCACCGCGACCGACTCATCGGTGCCGTGCTCCATCCGGAGCATCGGGTCGTCGGTCGGGTCCATGCCCACGAACCCGTAGGTCACCGTGCCCAGCGGCCGGGTGAAGCGCGAGTCGGTGAACCCGGTCGAGACCAGCGGCGCCCAGCGCAGGTCCGTGCGGCCCAATGCCAACTCCGTGGCGGACCGGATCCGATTCGAAAAATCGCTCTCAAACGGCGACGCGTTGGAAACCGCCATGTTATCGATGGTGAAGCTGACACCGTCCATGCCCGACAGTATTTCGGCGACCCGGCTTTCTACATACGACAGATCCTGACTGGGTAGCGCTCGGATGTCGCAGGTGATGGTCACGCGCTCGGGCACGGAGTTTGACTTGATGCCGCCGGAGATCATGGTCGGGGTGACGGTCATGCGCGAAAGAGCCCGCAGGACCGACGCCAGCCGGGGCGTATCGCCTTCGAGATCGTCGAGCATGGCATCGACGCTCCGGGGCGACGGGGCATGTTCTATCGCCAGGTCGGACAGGTGAGTAAAAAGCTCCACGGAGGTATCGCGCTCGGGCTCGTAGGCGGTAATTCGGCTCACCACCTCTGCCGCCCGGGCCAGCGCGTTGTAGCCCTGCCAGGGGACGGATGCGTGAGCGCTCTCGCCTAGGACATCGATCTCGAGTTGAAGACGTCCCTTTTCGCCCACGCCCAGTAGATAGGCGGTCGTCCCGGCCGCAGGTACAGTCGTGCCGCCGCCCTCGTTGACGGCGAAGGGGGACCAGACCTTTTCCGGGTGGTTTTCTGTCAGCCAGCCCATGCCGTAGCGGCCACCGTGCTCTTCGTCCGCCGCAGCGGCCAGAATGAGATCGTGTCGCAGTGAGATGCCGCTCTCTTTCAGCACCCGCAGTGCGACCATCTGGCAGGCGAGCTGGCCCTTCATGTCGGCGGTACCCCGCCCGTACAGTCGGCCGTTCCGTACGACCGGGTCGAATGGCGGCGACGTCCACTTAGACTCCTCTTCGACCGGGACGACGTCGGTGTGGGACATGAACATGAGGCCCGGTTCGCCGCCTGAGCCTGAGAGGCGTGCGATCAGGTTGCCACGGCCGGGGGCTGACTCCAGCGTCTCGGATGGAACGCCGATGTTGGCGAGCCAGTCGGCGATGAACTCGCATGCCGCGGTCTCGTTGCCGGTGGGCATGGCGCCGGTGTTTACCGTGGGTATGGCGACCAGGGCGCTGGCGAGTTCCAGCACTTCGTCGGCATCGACCCGGTCCATCAGTTTTTCGATATCGTCCAAATCGGTCTCCGTGTCACTGCCAGCAGCGAAGTTGACACACTATACGCCCGTGCCTAATCTCCACCAATGCCCAATTACTGGTTGATGAAGTCTGAGCCTACCGCCTATTCGTTCGACGACCTAAAAGGCGAAGAGGGCATGACGGCCGAGTGGGACGGGGTGCGCAACTACGCCGCCCGCAACAACATGCAGGCGATGAAGGTAGGCGACGGCATTCTCTTCTACCACTCGATGTCCAAGCCCAACGCGATAGTGGGGACGGCCAGGGTTGTGGCCGAGGCCTACCCCGACGACACCGCTTGGGATCCTGGCTCGGAGCACCCCGACCCCAAGAGCACGCCAGACAGCCCGGTGTGGTACATGGTGGACATTAAGGCTGAGTCGGACATGAACGAGCCCGTCAGCCTGCAGGCCATCAAGGCGACCCCGGACCTGTCAGAGATGGCGCTGGTGAAGATTTCCCGCCTTTCGGTATCGCCGGTCAGACCTGCGGAGTGGAAGGCCATTCTCGCCACGGGCAAGCCGGCCCCTCTTTAGATCGCTCCGGCGATCACGGCGCCCATTTCGCCCGTAGGGATGACGTTGCCGCCGTCGGCCGCGATGTCCGGCGTGCGGAAGCCCTCAGCCAGCGCCCCGTCCACGGCCGCTTCGACCGCGTCGGCTTCGGACGGCAGTCGCAGCGATAGTCGCAGCATCATCGCCATGCTCAGGATGGCAGCGATTGGGTTGGCGACTCCCTGCCCCGCTATGTCGGGGGCGCTGCCGTGGATGGGCTCGTACAGGCTGACCTTGCCCCGTTTTCCCTTGGACCCCGGCGCACCGGCCAGGCTGGCCGAGGGCAACATGCCCATCGAACCCGTCAGCACAGAAGCCTCGTCCGACAGTATGTCCCCAAAAGTGTTTTCGGCGACTACCACGTCGAACTGGGCGGGGTTGCGCACCATCTGCATCGCAGCGTTATCTACCAGCATGTGGTCTAGCTCGACGTCCGGGTAGCGCTTGCCTACCTCGGTCGCGATCTCGCGCCACAGGCGACCCGTTTCCAGGACGTTGAATTTGTCGATAGAAGTCACTTTGTTGCGCCGACCGCGTGCCAGTTCGAACGCGACCTCTAATATTCGGATGATCTCTTTTTCGGTGTAGCGCAGGGTATCGACTGCACGCCTGCCGGTGGCCGTATCCCAGCGCCGCTTGGGCCTGGCGAAGTAGAGCCCGCCGGTCAGCTCGCGGACGATGACCATGTCTACGTCAACCAGCAATTCACGTCTGAGCGGGCTCGCACTGAGAAGGGTTTCGTACGCCTTGACCGGGCGAATATTGGCGTACAGGCCCATCTGCTTGCGCATGGCGAGGATGCCGTCCTCGGGCCTCGTTTTAGCCCTGGCGTCGTCCCACTTCGGCCCGCCGACCGCGCCGAAGAGGATGGCGTCTGCGGCCTTGCAAGCGGTGATGGTCTCGTCCGGCAGCGCGGTGTCATAGGCGTCGATGGCATTGCCGCCGATGGCGCCCGAGACGAGGTTGAACCCGTGCCCGAATTTCGACCCGACAGCCTGCATGACCCCGACCGCCTCGGCGGTGACCTCCGGCCCGACGCCGTCGCCGGGCAGTACAGCTATTTTGAAATTCAAGTTTTCCGCTCCCGTGGATTGGGTTCTATCGCGCCGCAGTATTATATTGGCGACGCCGGTACGGCGCGAGGGAAACCAGATGGCAAAAAAGACCGAGGCAGTCGTCGTGGGCGGTGGCGTGATGGGCACGAGCATCGTCTACAACCTCGTTGCAAGAGGCGTGGAGGCTCCCGTGATGCTGGAGCGCGACACGCTGGGGTCGGGATCCACCGGCCGCTCGTCGGGGCTCATCCGCATGCACTACTCCACGAAGGTCAGCGCCGAACTGTCATGGAAGAGCTTCCCGTACTTCCTGCACTTTGACGAGCTTGTCGGGGGGGAGAGTCCACAGTTCATCGAGACGGGGTTCATGGCCATCGCCGGGCCGGAAGCCGCCGAGGGGCTGCACCACAACGTGGCGCTGGAGCAGGCCATCGGCATCGATACCGAGATGATCGACCTCAAGACGGCCAAGGAGTTGGCCCCGGCCTTCGAGTTCTCCGACGGTGAAGTGATCGCGTGGGAGCCGCAGTCCGGCCACGGCGACCCGTCCGGCACGGCCATGGCCTACGCCGCCCGTGCCCGCGAATTGGGAGCAGATGTAGTCCTGGAGTCCCCTGCCACCAAGATCGTCGTGGAGAACGACCGTGTAGTCGCGGTCGAGACGTCGACCGAGCGCTACGAGACCGACGTCGCCGTGCTGGCGACGGGACCCTGGTCGCCGCAGGTCTTCGCCGACTTAGGCATCGACCTGCCGCTGGAGTGCACCCGTCACGAGGTCTTCCTCATTCGCCGCGACACCTCGATCATACCCACCCATCCCGGTGGTGTGGACATCTCCAACCTGACCTACTTCCGGCCGGAGGGCGGCGACCTGACGCTGGTGGGCAACGGCAACCGGGAGCATTCGACGGACCCGGACGGTTATAACCAGAAGCCGTCCATGGACTACCTTGAAGAAGTGTGGCTGCGGCTTGCCCGGCGCATCCCCGACATCGCCGACGGGGAGTACTTCACCGGTTACGCCGGGCTGTACACGTCAACGCCGGACACGCACCCGATCGTCGACCGCATCGACGGCATTGAAGGGTTGTACGTATGCACCGGCTTCTCCGGCCACGGGTTCAAGCTGGCCCCGGCGGTCGGCATCTGCATGGCCGAACTGATCCTCGACGGCAAGTCGAGCTTCGTTGACATAACGCCCTTACGGGCGAGCCGCTTCGCCGAGGGCGACTACAACCAGCTCAGCTACGACTTCCGGGTGATCGCTTAGGGGACGTTAATGAGGTAGCTCAGGCGACATACCGACCTCGCCGTCCCGCTCCAAATGCATAGTTTCCTCGGGCATGCACACCAGCACGAAGGCTATCTGGCGATAAAAGACAACCCAAGTAATGGACGCCTTCGTGCCGTCCTGAGTCCGGGCGCGCCAGTATGCGACAACGTCAGGGCCATCGCCCACATCGACCCGTTCCAAGCCACCAAGCAGGTCGTCGATCAGACGCTCCGGCTCTCGGTTGTAGATAACTGACACTTCGAAATCGGACGGGACTGGCGTCCCCTCATCCAGGTAGCAAAGGCCCTTGGCGATCTTCTCCAGCACCCGTTTCATGGACGGATCCATCATCTTCCAAAACGGCACCAGGGACTCCTGGCCGCTACCATCAGCCGAGGCCACGGGGACGTACTGAATGAGGTCCGCTAGGCGATTGGAAAGGTGTTTGCGGCGTCCAAGCGAGGTTCGTTGTCGCTGTTTCCACACCAGCTTCGCTGGTTCAGTGCTCCAAGAGTCTGAGTTGATTAGGCGTGGCCGGAACAGTTCTTCATCTTTCGAGAAGGCTTGCTGGCATTTAACACAGGCTGGAACCGTTTTTAGGTTTGTGGGGCGTGGCTTAGGAAACAGGCTTTGGGGGAAGACATGATCCCTGGTAGTCGCTTCGAAACGGCCACAGTAAGCGCACTGTACGCTCGATGGCTCTTCAGGCGCTCGGGTCATCGGCAATAAACTCCAAGCGAATGAACGCCCCCTAGCGCGCGACGATGTTTACGAGGCGACCAGGGACGAAGATGACCTTGGCGACGACATGGTCATCTGTGAACAGGGCAACCTTCTCGGACGCCAACGCTAGCTCTTTGGCCGCGTCCTCGGCGATGTCGGCAGGGACTTCTATCTTGTCCCGGACTTTGCCGTTTACCTGCACCACCAGCGTTATTACTTCATCGGCCGCTAGCTCAGCGTCCCACTTAGGCCAGTCTTGAGCATGGACTGAGTACTCCTTCCCGGCGCGCTCCCACATCTCTTCGGTGATGTGCGGGGCCATCGGCGCGAGCATTAGCGTGAGTCGGTCAGTGGCGCTGCGCCAGGCATCGGCGCTGATCTTTCCCGCGTCCCATGCCGCTGTCATGGTGTTGGTCAACTCCATTAGCGCCGCCAGCGAAGTGTTGAACTTGAACGCGCCCAGGTCCTCGGTGATCTTCTTGATGGTCTTGTGCACGGCGCGATCTAAGTCCCGGTTTGCATCTGGATCAACCCTTGACCCATCCAGATCGGCCGTATCACGGCTGCACAGGGACCACACGCGGCCGAGCCAGCGGCCCATGCCGCCGATGCCCGAGTCGTTCCAGTCGCCGCCCTGGTCCCAGGGGCCGAGGAACATCAGGTAGCAACGCACGGCGTCGGCGCCTGCCCGCGCCACGTAATCGTCGGGGGACACCACGTTGCCACGCGACTTGCTCATGCGCGAGCCAGAGTGGGTGATGTGGCCCTGGTTGAACAGCCGCGTGAAGGGTTCATCGAAGTCGAGCATGCCCAGGTCGCGCAGGGCCCTAACGAAAAACCGCGAGTACAGCAGGTGCATGACGGCGTGCTCGGCGCCGCCGGTGTACTGGTTTACCGGCTCCCACTGCTTGACAGCGGCGGGGTCGAACGGCCCGTCCGCGTAGTGGGGAGAAGCGTAGCGCAGGTAGTACCACGACGAATCGACGAACGTGTCCATGGTGTCCGTCTCGCGGGTGGCCGGGCCGTCGCAGCGGGGGCAGTCGACGTTTACGAACTCCTCGTGCAGCGTTAGCGGCGACTCGCCGGTGGGCCGGAACTCGGCGTCGTCCGGCAGCAGCACGGGCAGGTCGGCCTCGGGCACGGGCACGGTGCCGCAC
Source organism: Dehalococcoidia bacterium (assembly GCA_965250195.1). Classification (GTDB taxonomy): domain Bacteria; phylum Chloroflexota; class Dehalococcoidia; order Lucifugimonadales; family UBA2962; genus CAUZIR01. The sequence continues at coordinate 1,735,695 of OZ252295.1, read as the reverse complement.
TCGTCGCAGTAGATGATGGGGATGGGCGTGCCCCAGTAGCGCTGCCGCGAAATCAACCAGTCTCGCATCCGGTAATTGACCGTGCGGGAGCCCCATTCGTTCGCCTCGATGTGCTCGGCGATTTTTTCCTTGCCCTGCTCGCTGGGCAGGCCGTCGAAGTCGCCGGAGTTCACCTGCGTGCCGGGTTCTGTATAGGCGGCCTCAAGATCGCCGCCGTCCCAATCGGGCGGGGCGACGACGACCCTGATCGGAAGATCGTAAGTCTTGGCGAAGACGAAATCGCGCTCGTCGTGCGCGGGTACACCCATGACGATGCCCGTGCCGTAGCTGAGCAGCACGTAGTCGCCGACCAGTATCGGCACCGACTCGCCGTTGAGCGGGTTCACGCAAGTAGCACCCGTGCGCACCCCTGTCTTAGGCTTGTCCGCGGCCAGGCGCTCGATCTCGCTCTGTTTTCGGGCGCTCAATACGTAGGCCTCTACTTCGGCCCTTCGCTCGTCTGTCGTGATCTCCTTCACCAGCGGGTGCTCGGGCGCAAGCACCACGAAAGTGACGCCGAAGATGGTGTCGATGCGGGTGGTGAACGTCTCGATGCGGGTCTCAGCCAGGCCGAGATGCGAGATGTCGAACCCGATCTCGGTGCCGGTGCTGCGGCCAATCCAATTCGTCTGCATAACGTTGATCTTGTTTGGCCACTCGATCGCAGAGGTGTCCAAAAGCTCCTCTGCGTACTTCGTGATGCGGAAAAACCACTGGTTGAGGTCACGCTGAATGACCTCGGTGCCGCAGCGCTCGCACCGCCCGTCCAGCACCTGCTCGTTGGCGAGCACGGTGTTGTCGGTGGGGCACCAGTTGGTCGGGGCGTAGGACTGGTACGCGAGGTCGTTTTCCAGGAACTTCAGAAAGAACCACTGGTTCCACCGGTAGTACTCCGGGTCGCAGGTGACGACCTCTCTGTCCCAGTCATACACAGTCCCCATCGACCGCAACTGGCGGCGCATGTTGGCCATGTTCGCAATGGTCCATTCGTAGGGGTGGATGCCTCGCTTGATCGCAGCGTTCTCCGCCGGGAGCCCAAAGGCATCGAAGCCCATCGGGTGCATGACGTTGTACCCGAGCATTCGTTGGAAGCGGGCGTGGGCGTCCGCGGGCGACATGGCGTACCAGTGACCAATGTGCAGGTCGCCCGACGGATACGGGTACATGGTCAGCTCAAACCATTTAGGCCGGGGATCGTCGTCCGCCACCCGATGCAGGCCGGACTCGGCCCAGCGGGCCTGCCACCTGGTCTCGGCGGCGGCGTGGTCGTAGGCGGAGGGTCGGGTGGGTGAGATGGTCATTAGTGCGAGAGCATACAGGTTAACCCCCGCCCGACCGGAGGCTCAAGGCCCGTGGCAACCGGTGGGCGCTGGATTGATCGGGCGACAAACACATGAGCGCGGTTGGCCGGCACTCCATTGATGTGCCGCAGCGCTAATTGTCCAAGTGCCGAGTGTTCGTTAGTATTGCGTCGGTCCAATGGACTCGCAAACAAAAACGGGATGAGTACGTCAGAAAAGAGCTGGGTCTACTCGTTCTCCGAGCCTGACGGGCCGGGACGGGATTTGCTCGGCGGAAAAGGCGCGGAACTAGCCAACCTGGCCCGTCTTGGCCTGCCCGTTCCACCCGGTTTCACCATTACCACCGAGGCCTGCCGTCATTACCTCGCCACGGGCGAGCCACCCGACGGTATGTGGGACCAGGTAGACGCCGCGCTGGTCGTTCTCGAACGAGAGGCGGGCCGCACGTTTGGGCACGGCGAACACCCACTCCTGGTCTCGGTGCGTTCAGGCGCAGCGGTCTCCATGCCCGGAATGATGGACACGGTACTGAATCTCGGCATCAACGACGAGGTGTCGGTGTCGCTGGCAAGCTCCTATGGACCAAGGTTCGCATGGGACGTAAACCGGCGATTCATCGAGATGTTCGCCGAGGTGGTGCTGGGCGTCAGCCGCGAGCCCATCGAGGCTGTAAAGGCCGACTCTCGGGCGTCGGCCGGCACGAGTCGAATTGAGGAGCTGGAGCCGCCGGACGCCCGAGAGTTGCTCGACCACCTGGCGTCAGTTGTAGAGGCCGAGGCGCTCAGGCCGGTTCCATTCGATCCCCGAGACCAGTTGATGCAGGCCATAACAGCGGTGTTCGAGAGCTGGAACACCCGCCGGGCCATCGACTACAGGGCACACGAAGGGATTCCCCACGACCTCGGCACTGCCGTCAACATCGTGGCGATGGTCTACGGCAACGTCGATGAAGAGAGTTGCTCCGGGGTTTTGTTCACCCGCGACCCGGCAACGGGAGAAAAGCGCATCTTCGGAGAGTACCTGACCTGCTCCCAGGGCGAGGACGTGGTCGCCGGGATTGCAACGCCGCTGCCGTTCGAAGCCATGTCCGAGGCGATGCCCGACGTATACAAAGAGTTGGTAGACGTGGCCGGGCGCATTGAGGCTCACTACGAGGACGCCCAGGACATCGAGTTCACCGTCGAGCGCCGCAAGGCCTACATCCTCCAGACGCGAGAGGCGAAGAGAAGCGCCCGGGCCGCCGTCCGCATAGCCGTCGAGATGTGCGACGAGGGCATTCTCACCCGCGAGCAGGCCCTGCTCAGCGTCCAGGCCGACCAGGTCTATCAACTTCTGCTCCCCCGGCTGGACGAGGACGACGCGGTTAAGGCGCGGGACGACGGCCGCCTCTTGACGGTAGGCCTGGGGGCGTCACCGGGCGGCGTGACGGGCGTAGTGGCTCTGAGTGCGGACGAGACGGTCCGACTGGCGTCCGAGGGGCGCCAGGTCGTGCTGGTGAGGCCGGAGACGAGCGCCGAAGACGTACACGGCATCATTTCCGCCGCGGGAGTGCTTACGGCCAGGGGCGGCGCCACCAGCCACGCCGCTGTCGTCGCCCGTGGCCTCGGTAAGCCCTGTGTAGTGGGCACCGAGTCGCTGGAGGTTACGCCCGACCTGGGTGAGCTGCGCTGCGCCGGGAAGACTGTCGAGGAAGGTCAGGAGATCAGCATTGACGGGGCCACCGGAGAGGTGTTTCTCGGTGCACTCGCTACCGTTGAGGCTCGGGTCGGCGAAGAGCACCACCTGTCCCGGCTGCTCGGGTGGGCCGACGAACACCGGCGACTGGGCGTCCGGGCGAACGCCGACGCGGGGCCGGAAGTGGCCCTGTCACGCGAGTTCGGAGCCGACGGGGTAGGCCTGTGCCGTACCGAGCACATGTTCTTCGAGCCCGAGCGGCTGGATCTCGTGCGGCAGATGATCCTGGCGGCCAGCGCGTACGCGAAGTGGCCCGACGACGAGCTGAACGGCTGGCGCTACCGACAGGTACTTAAACGACTGCAGGCGATACAGGCCGGAGATTTCGAGGAGATCCTCGCGGCGATGGACGGGTTGCCGGTCGTCATCCGCCTGCTCGACCCGCCGCTGCACGAGTTCCTGCCGTCGCACGAAGAGCTTCTTGACGAGCTGCACGAAATGAGAGAGCAGCGAGCTCCTCGGGCGGAAATCGCCGAACGTGAAGAACTGCTGGCAGCCGTGGAAGAGCTGCGGGAGGCCAACCCGATGCTGGGCCTGAGAGGCTGTCGGCTGGGCATCGTCCACCCGGAGATTTTCAAGATGCAGGTGAGCGCCCTCGCCGAGGCGGTAAGCAAACTGAAGGCGCGAGGCATGTCCCCGCAGCCGGAGGTAATGGTGCCCCTGGTATCCGACCCTGCCGAGATGAGCCGCGTGCGGTCGATCTTGGAGGATGCCCTGGCCGAGTCGGCGAGGCCGGGCGAGGAGCCATTCGAACCGCGCATCGGGGCCATGATCGAGACGCCCAGGGCGGCGCTGCTCGCCGACGGCATTGCTCAGTCCGCCGAGTTCTTCAGCTTCGGCACCAACGACCTGACCCAGATGACATTCGGATTCAGCCGGGACGACGCTGAGAGCAAGTTCCTGTTCCGCTACCTGGAAACCGGCGTGCTGGAAAAAGACCCGTTCCAGACGCTCGACCGCGAGGGCGTGGGCGGCCTGGTCAAGACGGGCATGGATGCCGCCAGGCGCTCGAAGCGGGAGATCGAGACCGGGGTATGCGGCGAGCACGGGGGCGACCCCGACTCAATCGAGTTTTTCGAGAGAGCGGGCCTAGACTACGTTAGCTGCTCGCCCTACCGGGTGCCGGTGGCCAGGCTGGCCGCGGCCCAGGCCGCCATTAGGAATGCCCCAGCGCCTTAAACGCTCGCTCTGCCAGGACCCGGACATCTCGCGGCGGCGGCTCGTTTCGACCATCGGGCCCGTCCAGCGCGACACCATCGGCCAGGTCGCGCCGGGTGACCCAGCGCCAGCCGGTCCTCAATGGCGCAACGGGACCAACAGGCCGACAGAAATAGATCATGTCGATGTGCTGGTGAAAACCGTCCACCGGGTCGTCGATGTCCTCGACCATGATGGTGTACGGGGGCGCGACCTGCTCCGGATAGGCCAACTCAAGGTCGGGAGCCGAGCCAACGATCTCGGCGTCCAGGCCGGACTCTTCTTTGATCTCCCTCAGTACCGCCTGCACCGGGTCCTCGTTGGGCTCGACGTGGCCGCCGGGCGGCAGCCAAGCCTTTATCTTGGCATGCCAGTGCAGCAGCACGGCGTCGCCCTTTACCACGAATCCGGTAGCGGTGAAATGCCTTTTTAGTTCTGAGTCGGACATGGCCAGGGCGGCCTCCCCGCGCATTGGGGAAGGCCGCCCTTGAGTCTAACGGAGTTCCGTTTGGGGTCTACACGACCGGGGCGTTGCGGCGTCTGCGCCAGAGGTACGCGCCGATGACCGCCAGCCACAACGGGCTGAGAACGCCGACCCAGAACAGGATCGTAACCAGCACCTGGCCGACTCCCGACAGCGTGCGGATGATCGTCTTCCACGAATCCCCAGCGCTCCAGCCACCGAGCGTGTAGCCGGGGGCCTCGTCGACCTTTATCAGCACAATGCTCTGCGACTCGACCTCACCAGCCACGCTGTCGCCGCGCACCGTGAGCGTCGCACGATAGGGCGCTGGGCGGTGGTCGCCGTAGGTGTGCTCGGACAGCGCTGCGGTTACACCCGCCTCCAGCGTGCCCTCAACCATTTCGGAGCCGTCGCCGAAGTCCCAGGTGAAAGAGACCGTCGTCAACTCGGAGGGCCGGGTGAAGGAGCCGGAGAACTTGACCGACTCACCGGACTCGACCGTCTGGCTCTGGCCCGCGAAGACCTCGATTTGGGGCAGCCGGGAGATGGTGACGATGAGGGTGTCGCTGCCCTCGACCAGTTCTCCCCTGCCGTCATTGATGCTCTCGATTGTCACTTCGGCGATGTAGGGAGAATCCTCGTCGTCGCCGTAACGATGGTTGACGGTGGCCGTCACCCGCACGTCTTCGTCCTGCGTGGGGGCCGTACGAGTGGTCCTAATCGGTTCGGAACCGTCCCCAAAGTCCCAGGTTATGAGGAACTCCTCGACGTCTTCGGGGGGCGAGAAGTTGGCCTTGAAGCGCACCGGCTCACCCACCGCTCCGGCGATATCTTGCCCGGCGTCCACGGACATGTCGCCAGGGGCCCGGCGCAGGGCAACATTGACCAGGGAGAACGCGGAAGTCTCTTCGATCAGTGTGATCTGGCCCTGCAGCCGCTCGATCTCCTCGCGGACGCGGGACAACTCTCGCTGGACGTCCAGCGCCTCTTCGACCGTCTCTGCCCGGTCCAATAGCCCCAATAGCGCGGTCTCTGTGGCTTGCTGGTTGCGCAGCCGGGCCGTCAGGTCCACGTACTGGTCGGTCACGTCCCTGCTCGACGTGTTTTCGGACTCGACCTCGTCGGCCAGGTCACGGACCAGGGCCATCGCGGCGTCGAGTTGGTCGGCGGGCACCCGGAAGGAGACAAACGCAAAGTTCTGGGAGCCCCGGCTGGAGTTAAGCACCCAGCCGCCCAGGGAATCTGCAATTGCCCCGATGTCGGTGATGGCGACGGGAATGTCAGTCACTACCAGGGACGCATCCACCGTGCGGATGATGATGCGGTCCGCCGCCGAGACCTGCGAAGGTGCGGGGCTGTCGTCCGGCCCCCGAGAGTCCCGCGAGGACATCTGGAGGACGGCCTCGCTCTCGACCTCGATGGCAAAGACCTTCTCGGAGACTCCGGTCTCCAAGAAGTCGGGCTCGATAGCGAGCAGACCGAACGCCTCTTCGGTGAAGCCGCCGTCGGTGGCGAAGTCCGCACTCTCACCGGACGCAAATGTCGCCGCCAACACCGAGTCGCCGCCACGGCCTCCGGAGCAGGCGACGGCGATGATTGCCACCACCAGCGCGAGGACCATCAATAATGCCGATCTAGTTTCGAGCCTGTTCTTCATTTCATGCCTCCTGTGGGCACCGAGAGCCGATATAGTTCGACCCCGCGGTTTTAGCTTGCTGAATATAGAGACGGAGGCGATAGGGGTTTTGTTCCCCTGATCAGAGGAGATTGCGTAAGCGAGCCGCAATTGACTCGCCCGAATGGGTCGAATACTCTGGTCTGGTAAACGCCACATACGCCGGGAGCTCGGGTGGCCGGGCTGAGAGGGCGGCCCCACACGCCGCCGACCGCCGCACCTGATCTGGATAATGCCAGCGCAGGGAGACGAATAGAAGCCTTTCAGCCCCCGCAGCCGCCGGAGTATCCGGCGGCTTTGTTGACCACCTGGGCCCGCACGACATTCGGGCGGCTCTGAGTGTTTGTTGGAGGCAGCTATATGGACGACCCGCTGGTTATAGGGGGCAAGGAGTTCTCGTCCCGGCTCCTGATCGGCACGGGTCGACACCGGAGTCCGCAGGAGATGGTCGCCTCGGTGACGGCGTCCGGGACGGAGATGATCACGGTCGCCATCAGGCGGCTGGACCTGTCCAACCCAGGTGAAAAGAGCATCCTCGACCACTTCGACTGGGACCGCTACACGATTCTTCCAAACACTGCTGGGTGCAAGACTGCCGAAGAGGCGATCTTCACCGCGCACCTGGCGCGAGAGTTCACCGGCTCAAGCTGGCTCAAGCTCGAGGTCATTCCCACTGGCTCGCACCTGCTGCCCGACCCGGTGGGGACTTTCGAGGCCGCCAAAGCGCTGGTCGCAGAGGGCTTCACCGTGCTGCCATACATCAACGCCGACCCGGTGCTCGCCGCCATGCTGGAAGAGGTCGGCTGCGCTACGGTCATGCCGCTGGGCTCGGCCATCGGCTCCGGCCAGGGCATCCAGACGATGGAGGCGATCCGCATCATCATCGAGAACGCCGGTGTCCCGGTCGTAGTAGATGCCGGTCTGGCCGTGCCGTCCGAAGCCGCACAGGCAATGGAAGCCGGTGCCGATGCCGTACTCGTGAACACGGGCGTGGCCCTGGCGGCCGACCCGGCGGGTATGGGGGAGGCCTTCCGACTGGGGGTACGGGCCGGGCGGCAGGCCTACCTGGCCGGAAGGATAGAAAAGAAATCTGCGGCGACTGCTTCCAGCCCGACCACCGGCGTCGCCCAAAAAACCCAGAACGCCCCAAACACCCGGGCGGGGTCGAGCGGCTAAGGCGTTTGCACCGGGTACCGGTCCCCTGTCTGGCCCTGGTGACCGATGTGAAGCGGTACGGCGACAGGCCGCTAGCGGAAGTCGTCGCGGTCGCGGTTCGAGGAGGGGTCGATCTGGTTCAGCTTCGCGTACGTGACGAAAGCTCCGATCCGAAAGACGTCCTACGAGCGGCCCACGAATTGAGGCACGCCCTCGGGGACAGCGCCCTGCTGTTCATCAATGGATACCCCGACGTGGCCGTAGAATCCGGTGCGGACGGTGTGCACCTATCGGAAGCGGCCGAGACGGTCACGAGAGCCGATCTGCCAGAGAGTCTTCTAATTGGGCGGTCGGTGCACTCTTCGTCTGCCGCCCGACGAGCGCGGCGAGCAGGCGCCGACCTGTTGTTCGCCGGGGCCATGTTCCCCACCCCGTCGCACCCGGACGTAAAGCCAAGTGGCCCCGGTCTGGTAAGCGACGTGAAGCGATCCATGCCCGTGGGGGAGATTGGGCCGGTGATCGGCATCGGCGGCATCGACCCATCTAACGCCGGCGCGGTGATGGACGCAGGGGCGGACGGGGTCGCGGTGATCGGCGCTATCTGGGGAAGCGTCGACCCGGAGACGGCCGCCCGACGACTTCGCGAGCGCATAGACGAACGCAGAGAGAGGGCATAGGCCTTGACGAAGATAACGATCACTGTGAACGGGGAGTCGCGAGAGCTGGAGGATCGGGCATCGGCGCCGGAGCTGCTCGTGCTGCTGGGCATCAAGGCGTCGCTCGTAGCTGTAGCGGTCAACGGCGTGGTGGTGCGCCGGGCGGACCTGGAATCTACGATTATTTCGGACGGCGACGCTGTCGAGATCGTCCGCGCTGTCGGGGGCGGATAAGCCGCTAGGGGGACAGCAGGGCGGGCTGGCGCAGGTACGGCGAGCCCTCGTCGAACGGAGACGCCAGGTTCTCCAATCTTGATCGGGCGATGGCCGTTATGTCGGGGGCGGCGGGCTCCAGCACCGTAAGCAGGCCGACGACGTATTCGATCGCGACCACCGGGTCGATGCGAACCAGGTACAGGTAGAGGGCGAACGCCGACTCCCGACTGAGCGCCCCCTGCGTAGCCAGCTCTCCCCGCAATCCAGCAAGGTTGGGGTCGGCGAGCACGGCCAGCCACTGGACCATTCGGCCCAGCGAATGCTCGGACTGGGTGAATGACGCGAGGTCGGTGGCTATGGATGCGTCGATGAACGCGAAATAGCCGTCGTAATCGGGGTAACGGGTGAATTTTTCGCCCGTAAACTCCTCGATGGTCAGCCAGAAGACTCGTTCCAACTGCTGGGCCTGGGCCTCACGAATAGCCGACAGTTCGAGCGAGTCCCCGGACTCGGTCTGGGCAGGGTTGAGCCGGTCCTGCAGCGCATGGCCTAGCTCGTGGACGAGCGAATTGAGCACGTCACCGATCGGGTGCCCGCCGTCCACGGCGATGTCGATGCGCCCGAACCGTCGCTGCTTTTTGGCAAGCGAGATGTTCTTGTCACGCTCCCTGCTTTTCGCCAGGGCCTCGTAGCTCGCGCCGTCATCCACGGCGAACAGGTCGTCGTAGGTGTCGTCGATCCAATCGAGATACTCCGGTCGAGAAAGCACGCGGACGTTCATGCGCTCGTCTCTGAAGCTGGTACCCGTCATGAGGAAGAACCCGGCATCGGCGATTCGTAGCACCCGCTCGGCCCTCCCATCGCCGCCAGTGGGACCGCCTCCGTTGTCGCCATTGGGGGTGAGCACCGGGTCGGTGCTATCGATCAGCTCGGCCAACTCTACGAACACCTCTCTCAGCTGCGTCTCTGTATAGGCGATGCGAGAGGGCGCCGGTTGCGCCGTCTCGGCCCACACGAACGTTTTTTCGAACACGTTGTCCGTCTCGTCGACCTCCCGCACCCTGTCGTCCGGGTCGATGACGATTTTGAGAGTGTGAGGGCCAGGAGTTATTTGGGCGTTGCGGACGAGCCCATTCCAGTCCTGCACGACGCGGAAAGACCTGGCCGGGGACGGTCCGGCCAGGTCGAGAATGTGCACCAGCTCGCCATCGAAAAACACATCCACCACGAAGTCTGGTTCGGCCATCACGACGCTCTTATTGAACACGACCATGTCCACGAAGATGGAGGCGTCGAGCGACAGCGGGCCGTCGGTGTTCGTCCCGGCCACGGTATCGAGGACGATCGGTCCGTCCCAGTCCCAGAGCCAGCCAGGCACCAGATTGGGCAGCAGCAAAACGTCAGGCACCTGTAGCTCGAACGGTGCCCGCACGGGGCGGTCCGCTGCCTGGGCGGGGTCTGGCGACCACTCGAACTCCCTGACGAAAACGTTGTCCGTTTCGTCCGTCTCGGCGACCAGGTTGTTGGGGTCAATAACCATGCGGAGCGCGTGGCGTCCCGGCGTAAGGCGAACCACGTCGCCCAGGCCGTCCCAGGCGTTTCGATTCACCCTCCGCTGCGCCAGCATCTGCGTCCACCGGTCGCGTAGCACCAGCACGTCGTCCAGGTAAATGTCGACCAGGACGTCGCCCGGCTGGCTCAGGAGCCCGGTGTTGGATATTCCATAGGACACGAACGTCTGCCCGAGCACAGACAGGGGCCCGTCCAGGGGCGTCTGGGCCACCGGCGACGGCTCGAACTGTAGCCTGAGTATCTCCAGATCCTCAGCGAAAGCACTGGCGACCAGAGGTGCGCCCCACTCCGGCGGGCTGAACGCGGTCAGGTTAACGCCCTTACCAGCACTGGCTAGCGGCTTCGGGCTTTCGGTCCCGCTCCACTCGACCGTCAACTCGCCGACATTGTCCGTCTCGTCTGACTCAGATACCAGGTCAGTGGCATCGACGACCAGCCGCAGGGTATGGGGCCCCGGCGTCAGTCGTACCACGTTACCGAGTCGCTCGAAACCGGACCATGACACGAAACTCCCCCTGCTCAGCGGCCGCCCCATGGGGAAGCGCTGAACGAGGTACTCGTCGAAGTAGAGATCGACGAAGAAGCCCGAATCGGTGTCGGCGTCTCCCAGGTTGGCTATCGCGAAGGTGACGAACTGGTCCAACCCGACATCCACCGGTCCCGAAGCGGTCTGCCCTGTCTTCGGAGAGATCACCAGCGGTCCGTCCCAACCGTCCGGGGTGAAAACCGAGAGGTTGGGGGCGGGCACATCGCTCGACCCGGCTGCGATGTCGGAGGTTTCGATGAAACCGATGGTCGCCTCCGGGACGCCACTGCCCTCGGTCATGACTTCCACCTCGGGCTCGGGGGTGAAAACGGTGGCTACCGGCGCCGGCGTCGGCATGGGCGTGGGCGTCGGCGCCGGGGTCGGGCTGGGGACGCGAGTGGGTGTGGGAGACGGCGTGGCGGCGAACCCCAAGGCAAACTCGTCGGCCTCGGCGAAGAGCTGGTCTTGCGTGAGCCCCGGGGTGGGTGAGCCGGCCGCGATCTGTGCTTCGGGCGTCCCGTCGTCGGAACAGGCGGCGATTACAAAGACGGCGGCCAGGGCCGTGATCGCGACGAGCACCGTTCTACCGGAGCGTCTCGGGCCCTCTAGAGGGGGCATATCCACTACAACGGTCTGACCACGCCCACCGTCAGGCAGGCGATTAGCGAGTCAGCTGGACAGTGGCGACGTAGTCGGTGACTTCGCTGCCGTCGGCGTTGGGGAGGGGCACGAGATCGACCAGCTGAATCGACAGGTTGCCAGCCATCTTCCTCGGGTCGCCGGCCACTCCGCCCTCAAGGGCGAATTCGGTCTCGCCCAGGCCTAGGCCGCCGACACGCACGCCGACGTTGATCGCTGCCCTGCCGAGGTCGTCGCAGGTCTCACCCGCCGAACACCGAGTATCTTCAACAACTGCGATAAAGGTCAGCCTCACATTGATGACCGCCTCGACGAAGAGCTCCTCGCCGAGCGCAACTTCGAGGGGAATGCCGAAGCCCCTTTCTTCATTGCCTTTGAACTCACCTATGCGCGTCGTGTCGCCGAGCTCACCCTCGGGTGTAGGGTCTGGGTTCAATCTCGTATCGTCGACCTGGGCGACGAAGTCGTCCCCGGTGCCGACATTCTCGGTTGCCTCGGAGTCGCTCCCACCGCAGGCCGCGGCAATAAGCAATAACGACGCCGTGAGAAGGCTGAGTGCGAAAGTTCGTGTTTTCATAGCTTCACGGGAGATTCTACCACTCGTGTCCAAGCGAAATACTACCTGTGGGAGGGCGGTGTTTCAGGCGATGGAGCTTGGCTTCAGCCGCGGAACGTTGGAAGATAGCGGCCCCGAGCGCCCGAGCGCCCGGCCCTAAAGCCGCCCCAAAACCCAAGCAAGAGGGAGTTCTATCGAAGAATGGCAAATAGATTGGAAGGCAAGGCCTGCCTGGTAACCGGCGGTGCATCGGGCATTGGCGAAGGCGTCGCCCGATTGTTCGCCGCCGAGGGCGCGCGGGTGCTGATCGCCGACATCGACGAGGTCAGTGGGCGGCGGGTCGCCGCCGACATACGTTCTGACGGGGGCGAGGCGGTATTCGCGCCGGTGGACGTGGCGCGTAGCGACTCGGTGCGGGCGATAGCGGCCTCTGCCGTCTCGGAACTTGGCGGGATAGACGTGCTCGTCTGCGCGGCGGGCAGGCAGGTGCATACGCCCCCGATCACCGAAGTTGACGAGGCCGAATGGGACTTGGTCATGGACGTCAACGCCAAGGGCGTTTTCCTGTGTACAAAGGCCGTACTGCCGACGATGGTTGCGAAAGGCTCCGGAGCGATCGTAAATGTCAGCTCAGCGTCGGTGCTGGAGGGGAACACGTTCTCGGTGCCCTACTCGGTGAGCAAGGCGGCCGTGCAGATGCTGACGGTGGTAACGTCAAGCCAATACCTCCGGAAGGGAGTGCGCACGAACTGCGTGCTGCCGGGGCTGATAGACACGCCGGGCTCCCAGAACGTGGAAGGGAAGCTGGGCACGTTCGATAGTTTCGTTGAGACAATTCCGGCGGGTCGGGCCGGGTTACCCAGAGACGTGGCCCAACTGGTGTTGTTCCTGGCATCGGACGAGTCGTCGTTCATATCCGGGTCGTCATTCGTCATAGACGGCGGCCGGGACGCCCGCTGAGTGGTTCAACCACCCCAAAAGAGTGCCGCAGGCAAACGCGGCGATAAATCAAAAAATGAGGAGCGGATCAGTGGACAACAAAATTCCGTCTCGTGAACAGGTCGATAGCTACCTCAGGGACCGGCGCAACTGGGGCCGCTGGCCGGAAAATCCCGGCGCTGGGGCGATCAACCTCATTACCCCGGAGAAGCGTGTGCAGGCCGCCGGGCTGGTGAAGAGCGGCAAGCCCATCTCGCTGGCACGGCCGCTGGCGGTCGAACCGTCGCACGACAACCAGAAGCCGGTCGATTTCTACATGAAACGCCTGCCCTGGATAGACGGCGGCGGCGCGGCGCTGGACTATATCTCGATCTTCCAGCACGGCTTAACCATTACCCACCTCGACGCGCTCTGCCACATGTGGGACAAAAACGGCATCTGGGACGACAAGAATCCCGATGAAGTTCTTACGTTTGACGGGGCCACGTTTGGCTCGGTAGACGAGTGGAGCGACGGCATCATGACTCGCGGAGTCTTGTTGGATGTCCCCAAGCACAGAGGCACGGCGTACGTGGACAACGACTTGCCAGTGCACGGCTGGGAGCTGGAAGAAATAGCGAAATCGCAGGGGGTCGAGATGACGCCCGGCGACGCGGTCGTCGTCTATTGCGGACGGGAGGCCTACGAGGCCGCCAACGGTAATTACGGCGGCGACCCGGTGGGCAGTAAGTATCCCGGTCTGCACGCCTCATGCCTGCCGTTCCTGCGAGACAACGACCTCTCGGTGCTGGTGTGGGACATGGAGGACGCCAGCCCCAACGAGTACGGCGTCGCCTGGACCGTGCACGGGGCGATCCACGCCTACGGTATGGCGCTCATCGACGGCGCGGCCCTGGTACCTCTTGCTGCCGAGTGTGCGAAGGCCAACCGCTACGAGTTTATGCTCACGGTAAATCCGCTCATTCTTGTCGGCGGCACCGGTTCACCGGTCAACCCGATAGCGGTGCTCTAGAAGCACCGGCTCACGATGAACCGCGACGCCCTCGCCGACGAGATACTGACGCTCACCGGAGCGCTGGTGAAGGTCGACTCGGTAATGGGCAAAGAGGGCCCCTGTGCAGACGTGCTAATGGACTATTTTCGAAACAATGGCGTCCCGGCGAGCCTGCAAGAGGTCGCCCCATCTCGTTGGAACGTGCTCGCGGGGTCGGATGACCCGCGGCCTGGCCTCCTGCTCAACGGCCACATGGACATGGTGGATACGGTCGATGGCTGGTCGATAGCCGACCCGTACAAGCTGGAAATGGTGGACGGCGCCATGGTCGGCACCGGCGTCGGCAACATGAAGGCGGGCCTCGCCGCCATGGCCGTTGCCACGGCACATGCCTGGGGCGCGGGCACCAGGGACGTCACGTTTCTGGGGGTCGTCGGCGAGTGCAGCGAACTTGGTCTGGGCACGAAACATTACCTACAGTCCGGCGGCTCCGCACGGTTCGCGGTCGTCGGCGAGCCGACCGGGATGCTAGCGCAAAAGACCCACACTGGCACCTACCAGGCGCACGTCAGTTTCACGGGGTTGGCCGTGCATACAGGCGAATCTGAAAACGGCGTCAATGCCGTCGAAGCGGCGGCCGGGTTCGCACTCGACGTGCGACAGGCCAAACTGGCACCGGCTGGCGAGGGTCCGTTCGAAGGCACGCCGAGAGCGATGCCCGGCCGCATTGCTGGCGGCTTCTACGCCCAGATCTCGGCGCCCGAGGCGTCGGTCTGGGTGGACGTGCGCATACCCCCCGGTGTCGATGAGCGCCAGATCGCGATCGCCATCGACGCCGTCGCCCGGCAAGCCGCCGCCAGCGTGTCAGCTGGGTGGCAGCGGGAGTCGCTGGCGTACGAGCCCGCCTACTCCATGTCCTTCGAAGCCCAGCCGGTCGTCGACCGACTGGTCGCGTCCTACCGGCGCGCTGTGGGTGCGGACCTGGGCTTTGGGTTCGTCGCGCCCGCCAACAGGTTCTTTGCCACAGACGCCGCCCACTTAGAGGCCGCAAGTGTGCCATCGTTAGTGTTCGGGCCGGGCCGATGGACAGTGGGTCCGGACGAATCCGTCTCGCTGGACGAGGCGGCCGACTACGCCGCGACATTAATAAACCTCGCGGCATCGACCCCGTAATTAGGAGCGCAGCCTTGACCCAGCAAGACAGCCTGCCCCCGGGCAACCTGCCTGAAGACGTGACTCAGCGTGCGCGGGAGGCCGGGGTGCAGCTCGTCGCCTTTCTTTGGTGCGACAACGCCGGCGTCATCCGCAACAAGGCCACCCACATAGACAACCTGCCGGAGCGATTCACCTCCGGCATCGGCTTCTCGGCCGCCATGCAGGCCATCAGGATCATGGACATGATGGAGCCAGTCAAAGGAATGGGGCCGGTTGGCGAGTTCCGGGTCGTGCCGGACCTGAGCACGTTCACCCTGCTTCCCTACGCGCCCAAGAGGGCACTGACAATCGGTGACCTGGTCGCGCTGGATGGCAAGCCCTACGGCGCTTGCCCGCGCGCGTTCCTTCGCCTCATGATCGAGCGCGCCGCCGATAAGGGCCTGCGCATCGTCGCGGCGCTTGAGCCGGAGTGGACGCTGGCTACCAAAGAGAACGGCGTGTACGTCGGTGCGGACGAGAGCCCGGCGTTCTCCGCAACCGGCATGACGGCCCCACTGGACACCATCGACGACATCGTCACGGCCATGACGGCTCAGGGGTTACGCATTGGCGTCGTCCACCCCGAGGCCGGACACGGCCAGCAAGAGATCTCGCTCATGCACGATGACGCGATGAGGGCGGCGGACAACCAGATCGTCTACCGCGAGACGGTGCGCAACGTCGCCTGGCGTCACGGCTACTACGCCTCGTTCGCCCCCAAGCCCTTCGCAGGTCAGTCGGGCAACGGCTGCCACATCCACCTCAGCGCATGGGATCCGGATCGACAACAGAACCTGTTCCACGCGGGCGACGAGCCATATGCGTTGAGCAAATTGGGACAACACTTTCTCGCCGGGTTAATGGTGCACATGCCGGGCCTGATGGCACTGACCGCGCCGAGCGCCAACAGCTACCGGCGTTTCGAAGAGGGGTACTACGCCGGGGTGTTCAACACCTACGGACCGGACAACCGCGAGGCCGCCGTACGCATACCGTCGGCGCTCCGCCACGACCAAGCGGGCACAGTAAATCTCGAATTCAAGCCGTCCGACTCCGCCGCCAACCCGTACATCGCCCTCGGCGCGCTCATCGCCGCCGGGCTGGACGGTGTGGACCGCGAACTGCCTCTCGACGAGCGGCTAAACGTGGACGTAGACCCGGCGGCCATTCCCCAGGCCGAGCGGAAACTACGGGGCATTGTCCGGCTGCCGGGGAGCCTGTCAGACGCGACAGCCGCGCTAGAGGCCGACCAGTTCCTGCTGGACGCGATGGGCCCGACGCTGGCCACGTCGTACATCGCCGTGCGCAAGGGCGAGGCGCGGTTCTTCGACGGCATGGCCGCCCAACAGGAGACCGACCTCCACTTCTACCGGTACTGAGCCAAACTCCGGGACCGGGATCAGACCCCGAAGAGCTTTTTGGCGTTGTCGAAGTAGAACCCCCTGCCCGCTTCGACCGCCTCGTCCTCAGTCAGGATGCCCTCGTCCACCAGGCCGCCGAGCGCCTTGCCCATAGACCGTTTCGAATACTTGGCGTAGTACCACAGGGTCTCGGGGTGGTCCTGCCCGTCTGTGCCGAAAACCATCTTGGGGAACGAGACCTGTCGCAGCAGGTCGCCGTAGCGGCGCGGCGACATGGGCGGCTCCATGTGCGGCGGCTGGTTGCCGGACAGCTCTAGATACACGTTGGGGTGGTTATTGGTCAGCCACCCGGCCTCTTCCGAGTAGGGCCAGCCGCCGTGTATGAGCACGACCTTCGTTTTCAGGTTTTGCTCCTCAAGCAGCATCGGCGTGAGCAGCGCCGGATTACAGGCGGTGGCGATGACATCGGTGTCCCCGAATCCGGTGTGGAACATGAACGGCACGCCCAGTCCCGAACTGGCGGCCAAGCCGCGCCGGGTGAGGAAGTCCCGCAGCGCCTTGGCCCGAGGCCCGAACCAGGTGACGTCGTCGAGCCGTGTATCGAACGACGCTCGGGCTTCGGCCTCTGTGACAGGCTTTATGTCGAGGCCGGTGCGGTAGGCAATGACGGACTTAAAGGCGACGCAGCCGTGATCCCGTACGGCACCGGCCATGCCCGCGTCGAAGTCGGCGATGAGCGCGTCGAAGGTGGTGGCCCGCTCCAGCAGCCGCAGGATGTGCGTCTCTACGCGAAAGGTCTTCGCGTACGGCATGCCCAGGTCAGTTGCGAACGCGTCCACCTCGTCAAGCGTCTGCAGGCCGTTATCGACGATCAGCTGCTCCAGGCGGATGTCGGCGAACAGCGCTTTCACGTAGCCATCGAAGTCGCCCAGTCGCTCGTTGCGCCCCTCTACTACTGCATCCGCTGTTTCCTCACAGCCCAGGAACGCGGCCAGCTCTCGCACGAACAAGCGAAACCCTATCGAATGCTCCAGGTACTCCACCGACTCGTCGGTGAACGTCCCCGTCTGAGCGTCCCTTAGATCGACGCCGCCGAGCCAGTGGAGCTGCGTGATGTCGCGCCTCGCCCACGGGTGCGCGGCGAAGCTGAAGGCGTGAATATCGAGAACGGGAACGTCTGAAAGATCGACCATGTGGGCGAAGAAACCTCCGGGAGAGTCACCAGAGGTTAAGGGCGCCGACCGGCCAATGCAATCGGTGGTTCAGGGCGGCCGGGGCCACGCCCGGCCTTAGTGAAGTGTGCCCCCAACGGAATTCGAATCCGTGTTTGCGGCTTGAAAGGCCGCTGTCCTAGTCCACTAGACGATGGGGGCGCGCGGAGACGCTATTTTATCCCAGGTGCCGCCAGCACCGCCGGGTCACTCGCTCGTCAGGGATAGAGCGCTAGCTGCTGCAAACCCGCCGTTTCCGGCAGGCCGAGCATGATGTTGGCGTTCTGCACCGCCGCACCGGCAGCGCCCTTGACGAGGTTGTCGATGCAGGCGATGACGATGAGCCGGTCGGTGCGCGGGTCGATGGTCGGGTAGATCAGGCAGTTGTTGGCGCCAAGAGTTTGCTTGGTCGCGGGCGGATCTTCGGTGACGGTCACGAATGGCTCGTCGCGGTAGTACTCCTCGTATGCCGCTCGGACACGGGTCGCGGCCTGTTCGCCGGTACCGGTGACACCCGTGTTTAAAGGAGCGTAGCCGGTGGCAAGAATGCCCCTAGTCATTGGTATGAGGTGGGTCAGGAAGGTCAATCTAAGCTCGGGGCCGGGGTTGATTCGGCCAAGCTCCTGGGTGATCTCCGGCATGTGCCGGTGACCGCCTACAGAGTACGCCTTGACGCTTTCGTCCACTTCTGAGAAGTGGGTGTTTAGCGACAGCGCCCTGCCCGCCCCCGACACGCCGGACTTGGCGTCGATGATCACATCCTCCGTTATCAGGCCCGCCGCGACCGCCGGTGCCATCGCGAGAATCGCAGCGGTCGGGTAACAGCCGGGGTTGGCCACCAAGCTCGACGCCTCGATCTCAGCCCGGTTCAACTCCGGCAGGCCATATACGGCGCCCTCCAGGGTCGACGGCGAAGGGTGGTCAAACTTGTACCACTGGCTGTAGACCGACGCGTCCTTGAGCCGGAAGTCGGCGCTGAAGTCGACGACCTTCTGGCCCGACTCGATGAGCGGCAGCAACCTCTCGGCGCTTGCGGCGTGAGGCAGGGCGGAAAAGACGATGTCCGTCTCTGCGTCCAGTTCCTCGGTGATCGGCAGATCGGCATCCGACAGGTGCGGAAACACCTCGGCGAGCCTCTTGCCCACCGAGCTTCGGCCGGTGACGGAGACGACGTCAAGCTCCGGATGCCGGCTCAGTATCCTGGCCAGCTCCGCCCCGCCATAACCCGTGACGTTGATGATTCCCGCTTTCACGCCCTCAATGTTACGGCGAGGTCGCCCTTGTCATCAACGGGGGCATCAACGTGACCGGTGCGCCGGTTACGGGGTATTCGCCGGTCGGGAGCCCTTTTTCTTGCCCGCTTTCGTCTTATCCCGGGGTTTTTGGGCCCTCGCCCGCTCCTCGCGCTCGAAGGCCGGGCGAGCCCTGCAGCCCCAGGCCAGCACGCACTCAGAGCAGCGCGGCCGAAGCGCCTTACAAACCTTGCGGCCGTGATTGATAAGGTAGAGATGAAACGCGAAAACGTCCTCCGGCGCGACCATCGGTTCCAACAAGTCGTGAGCCCGGTCGGCGTTCACCTTCGGCCCGATGAGCCCCAGGCGTTGGGCCACCCGGTAAATGTGGGTGTCGACCGGCATGGCTGGGAGGCCGAGCGAGAAGCAAAGGATGATCGCGGCCGTCTTGGGGCCGATGCCCGGCAGCGCCTTGAGCCAGGCCTTCGCGTCGGACAGGGGCATCTCGGTGAGAAACGTCAGGTCGAAATCGCCCAGCTTTTCCCGCACCAGGCCCAGGACTTGTTTTATCCGAGGGGCCTTGGTCTTGGACAGGCCCGCCGAGCGGATGGCGCATTCGATGTCGGCCACGTCCGCGTCGGCCACCCCTTCGACGGAACCGAACGTCGCCATCAGGTTCAGGAAGGCGCGCTCGGAGTTGATGTCCGAGGTGTGCTGGGACAAAATGGTGAACACCAGCTCCGAAGCGGCATCGTACCGGGGTTCCCACGTGAAGGGGCCGTATCGCTCGGCCAGGGTCAACATGACGTCGGCGGCCCTCACCCGGGACCTGGGCCGGCGCCGGGGACTGTGTTTTTCCAAGGTAGTCAAATGCCGTTGCAGACCCGCCCAAGCAGAATCGAGAAAAGGCTAACACAGGCTTATCGAAGAGCAGATCGAACCGCCAATCACCCTTGAGGCTTACCTGTCCGGGTTGGCCGACTCCACCTCGCCGCTGGACCACGCCAGCCACCCGCGAATCTCCGACCTCGCCGACGACGAACTTTACGAATTTTCTGCCGTTTGGTCGGATCTCACCACAGCGCGCAAGACCGAGCTGCTCGGCATTCTCACCGAACTGGCGGACGACAACGTGGAGCTGGACTTCACCGCCGTATTCACCGTCGGCATGTCCAACCCGGAGCCCGCAGTGCGAGAGCTGGCCGTCAAGGGCTTGTGGGAGTGCCAGGATCGCGCCCTCATACGACCCCTAACCAAAGCCTTGTCGAGCGACCCATCAGCCCCGGTGCGGGCTGCAGCCGCCATGAGCTTGCGCCAGTTCGCCGAGCGGGCCCAAGGCGGCAAGCTCATCGCCAGTGACACCGCCAGAGTGCGCAAATCCCTGATGGCCGCTGTGCTCCGAGCGGGCGACGACCCCGAGGTCACCAGGCGGGCCATAGAGGCCGTCGGGTACTTCGAAGGGGACGACGTGGATCAGGTCATCACCGCCGCGCACATCGCTGGCGATCCGCTGCTGCGCCAGAGCGCCCTGTTCGCGATGGGCAACACCGGCCACCTGGTCTGGAAAAAGCCCCTGATAGCCGCACTCCAAGACGAAGACGCGGGAATCCGATACGAGGCCGCCGGGGCGCTGGGGCGACTGGGCGAACAATCTGTAGCGGCACACCTGGTCCCGCTCGTAAAAGACGACGACCCGCAGGTGCGGGTGGCGGCCGCGATGGCCCTGGGGTCTCTGGGGGGCAGCCTTGCCAAGCGGGCCCTGCGCGTATGTTTAGAGCTCGGCGACGAGTCGCTGGAGCAGGCCGCACGCGCGGCCCTGACGCTGGCGGAATTCGAGGACGACCCACTGGGCGTCAAGTTCGAGGAGCGATGAAGTTGGAACGAATGGAGAGCGCCCGCGACATCCTCAAAGGCGAGCCCTGGCTGCCGACACCTCTGCTTCCATCAGGGGGGGTCGGCCAGCGACTGGGCATCGACCTGTGGCTCAAGCGCGAGGATTGCACCCCGGCGGGCTCGTTCAAGCTCCGTGGCGGGCTGGTGGCAATGGCCCTTTCCGATGACGACCTCACGGGCGGCGTTTACGGCGCGTCCGCGGGCAACTACGGCCTGGCTATCGCCGAGGCGGGCCGCCGGGCCGGGGTTACGGTGACGATAGTGGTGCCCGAGGGCGCCAACCCGTCCAAGGTCCAGCGCATACTTGCCACCGGTGCCTCCGTCATTGAGCACGGCGCCGACTTCGACACCGCCAAGGACTACGCTCGAGTAATTGCCACGGACACAGGGGCGGCGTTCTGGGAAGACGGGGTTATCGAGGAGATGGCGCTGGGCGCCTCGACCATCGGACTGGAGTTGATCGAGTCGGGGATGGCCTGGGACTGGGTGCTGGTGCCGGTAGGCAACGGCTCGCTGATCAAAGGCATCGCGTCGGCCTTCAGAACTCACTCTCCAGCGACGAAGATCATCGGTTTGGTCTCCACCGGGGCGCCTGCCATGGCCGCCGCCATCGCCGGTGAGCCGTTCGACACCCAGGCCCCGACCCAGACAGAGGCCGACGGCCTGGACGTGCGGGTGCCGATAATGCCGATCTCCCGTGAGATCGGGGAGTTAGTGGAAGCCGTCTGGCTGGTGTCTGAGGAACTGTTGATCCCGGCGGTTCGCAGCTTAATTGATTTGGAGCAGGTGATGGTCGAGCCGTCGGCGGCGATTACCCTCGCCGCATGTGCTCAGCATGCGAAAGAGCTGGCCGGGGCTCGTGTGGCGCTCATCCTCACCGGCGCCCACCTGCGGTCCAGCCTGCTCGGAGCGGTGGCAAAGTCTCCGGGACTTCAGCTCTAATGGCCCCCGGTGCGGCAACAGGGGAAGGAATCGTCGGCCTTATCGTAAATCCGGCGGCGGGCAAAGACATTCGACGGCTCGTGGCTAGGGGCCGGTTCGTGGCGGACGACGAGAAGATAAACATCGTCACCCGCATTCTCGCCGGACTCTCGGCAGCGGGCGTGAAGAAGGTGCTGGCCATGCCGGACTCGCTACCGATAACGTCGGTGGCGGCATCGAAGGGCCCCAACGACATATCCGTGGAATTCCTCGATACCCAGTCCATAGGCAAAGAGAGCGACTCGACACTCGCCGCCAAAGTGATGATCGAGCGCGGCGCGGCTTGCATGGTGACGCTGGGTGGCGACGGCACGAATAGGGCGGTGGCGCTTGCCGGGGTCGGCGTGCCGTCAGTGCCGGTCTCCACGGGCACCAACAATGTCTTCCCGGTGCTGGTCGAGGGGACGACGGCTGGACTGGCTGCCGGTGTGGTAGCCACCGGCGCCGTGGACGCGGCCGCCGTCAGTACGCTGAGGCCAATGTTGGAAGTACACGTCGACGGGAAACGGGTCGACCTCGCACTCATCGACGTGGCGATATCGAAGCAGCCTTATCTGGGTGCGCGGGCCATCTGGGACGTCGACCAGATCGAGGAGCTGTTCGTCTCCGGCGTCTACCCCACATCCATAGGCATGGCGTCCATTGCGGCCTCTCTACCGGTGGCGTCATCCGAAGGTCTGCACGTGCGGCTCGGGCCCGGCGGTATCGCGGTCTCTGCGCCGGTCACACCCGGCATGTTCTCCACCGTGCCCGTTGCGGAGTGGTCACCGTTGCCGTTCAACGAGCCCAAGACCGTCTCGCTGAGTTCCGGGACCATTGCTGTAGACGGCGAACGTAGCGTCGTAATTCACGCCAACCAGAGCGCGGAGGTCACGCTGGTGCGGGACGGGCCGCGGGTGGTGAGCATAGACAGGGCGCTGGCGGCGGCCGGCAGGGCCGGTGTTTTCGTCCGCTAGACGGGCTCCTCGCCAGAAACTCAGGCAGACCATAGGGCCAGCCCGACGTTGACGACCATGTCGTCGATGGGGAAGCCTTCGGGCAGGTGCACCGCGGGCTCTATCTGTTCGATATGATAACGGACACGCTAACGTTGCGATCTTTTTTCTTACCCATATAATCCACTATTAGGTTCAGTTTTGACATCGGCTCGGTAATGATTACGCTGCCGGTGCATCAAATTAACTCGATTCTGGCCTCCTCCCGGTTTGGTCGGGTCGCCCGAGGGTGCTGCGACCAAACCGGGAGGAGGTTTTAGGAACGTATCGGCCATCAGGCCAGGCGCCGCCATACCCACACGGGTGACTGCAGCACCGTCTGGGGCGAGGTATGCCGGTGTTATTGTGCTGTCACACCAAAACATCGCTCGACGTGGCCCAGGCGGCCATGTCGGGGCATCGCAGGTGCTGATTGTCCTCCATTCGTTCCTGCGCGCGCCTGCGCTTCGCACGTCTACGCGCGACGAGGCACCGCTTGGTGACAGGCGAAACCTCATCGCGTTTCTCTGAAGCACCCTCATCGTCACTGCCTCGCTCGGTTGTGTCACCGCGTTCTTCGGCTGGCCGAGAACGGCAGCTGCGGCCGAAGTCACCATCGAGAGCGCGGCCCAGACCGTCGCCGACCAGGACTCGCCCGGTTCAAACGTCGTGTTCACCGACGTGGACACCGGCTACATGTTCTTTGTCACAACCAACGACAAGGTCGGTTACTACAAGACAATCGACGGCTGCGACGCCTGGGATTCGGTCACCGAGCTCTCGGACCATCCCGGCGAGAGGCGGAGAAGTGAAGTTGGGAGGTGGGCGTTTATGGAAACGCTGGAAGAGGAGTTGAAGGAGGAACTAACAAAGGGTCATTGCGACGGACGCCAGGTCCCTTCCTTTTCGTTTGCCGAGCTGCTGGTTAGCCGAACGACCTGGGCCGAATCGATTTCTACAAACCAGATGTCACCACCGGTGTCGAACATGATCCGTCTGCCGCTAGCGTCCCATTCGACCCTTTTGCCAGTGATGGTTAAATCGGTTTCCACTGTGCTCAGCTCGATGGGCTCTGAGGTCAGATCGACCATCATCGGACGCCCCTCAGCCTCTTTGGTCTCTCCTGCAATGAATGCCACTCTAGTTCCGTCTGGCGACCATCTAGCTCCCCTGGTGTAGAGACGATCACGGTTCACGGCCGATACGGGCGCATGGATTCCGGCATTAATTTTCTGATTGACACGGGTTTCGGTCGAGCCTAATATTCCGGCAACCCGCGCGGGTGGGACGTGGGACGAGGAGAACCAGAGGAGAAACAAGGACCATGGCGGACATCACATCCATTAAATTTGAATCTTCGATACCGGTGACGATGCGCGACGGTACGACGCTATACTGCGACGTGTTCCGCCCGGACACTCCCGGCAGCTTCCCCGCCCTCTTGGAGCGCACCCCGTACGACCGCACCAGTCCGTTCGCGTATTCGCTATCGGTGGACTCGATCCGGGCCGTCAAGGCGGGTTACGTCGTCGTGGTGCAAGACTGCCGCGGGCGCTTCCAGTCCGAGGGCGAGTTCCACCCCTTCGTCAACGAGATCCCTGACGGTTATGACACCATTGAATGGCTAGCCCGACAGGAGTGGTGCGACGGCAACGTGGGCATGTTCGGCGGCTCGTACGTGGGGGCGACCCAGTGGCTGGCGGCCATCGCCCGCCCGCCACACCTGAAGGCCATTACGCCCGGTATCACCGCCTCCAACTACCACGACGGGTGGACCTACCAGGGCGGTGCGTTCGAGCTGGACTTCAACCTGAGCTGGTCACTCGTTCACCTTACCGGCGCCAACTACGAGCACCTCGAAACGCACTTTGGAGCGCCCGAGGGAGGGGCAGCGGACCTCATCGGACGGACCGACGACCTGATGACCGAGTACAACCACCTGCCTATGAAAGACTGGCCCGTGCTCAAGGGCACCGGCGACTTCTATTACAGGTGGCTGGAGCACCCGGAATACGACGACTACTGGAAGGCCATCAGCATCGAGGAGTTCCATTCCCGCATCGACGTCCCAGCGCTCAACTACGGTGGCTGGTTCGACATCTTTATGGGCGGCACTCTTCGCAACTACGGCCGCATGCGATCCATGGGCGACGGCGACCGGGCGCGCGACGGCCAGCGACTGATGATCGGGCCCTGGGTGCATCCAGGCGCGCTCCCGGGTTTCCCCGGCGTTCCGGTGGGCGAAGAATACTTCGGCATAAGCTCGTACTCGGCGTCCATCGACATCCACGGCATTTTGCTGCGCTACTTCGACCATCACCTAAAGGGGCTCGACAACGGCGTGGCCGAGGACAAGCCGGTAAAGCTCTTCGTCATGGGCGACAACACGTGGCGGGACGAGTCCGAGTGGCCCCTGGCCAGGGCGGTGGAAACGAAATACTACCTGGCCAGCGGGGGCGGCGCCAACTCGCTAAACGGCGATGGCACGCTGACCACGTCCGCGCCTTCAGGCGCGACCTTCGACACGTTTACCTACGACCCCATGTTCCCCGTCCCGACCCGTGGCGGCGGTCTTTGCTGTTACGACGCTCTGGGTGGCGCCGGTGCGTTCGATCAGACCGACATCGAGATGCGGGAGGACGTGCTGGTCTACTCCACGCCTCCACTGGATCGCGACGTCGAGGTCACGGGGCCGATCACGGTCAAGCTCTACGCATCTTCTAGCGCGAAGGATACCGACTTCACCGGCAAGCTGGTGGACGTCTACCCGGACGGCGAGAAGGCGATCAACTTGACCGACGGGATCATCCGTGCGCGCTACCGCAACGGCATGGAGCACGGCGAGCTGATCACACCGGGCGAGACGCTCGAATACACCATCGACCTGTGGGCGACCGCAAACGTCTTTAAGAAGGGGCATCGCATCCGACTCGACATAGCGAGTTCGAACTTCCCGCGCTTCGACCGCAACCCCAATACAGGCGACCCGATTGGCGAGGGCGGACGGACGGAGAAGGCGAACCAGACGATTGTGCACGACGCCGACCACCCGTCGCACGTGGTACTGCCGATAGTGCCCCGCTAATGGGGCTCCGGCCCCCTACTGGGCCTCAATTATTGCGATAAGAACCCGCCGTCTACGACCAGTTCGGTGCCTGTGACGTAAGAGGACTCGTCCGATGCCAGGTAGAGGATGGCGTTGGCCACCTCTCGCGCCGTACCCAACCGGCCCAATGGCACCTG
This sequence comes from Dehalococcoidia bacterium, assembly GCA_965250195.1. GTDB lineage: Bacteria > Chloroflexota > Dehalococcoidia > Lucifugimonadales > UBA2962 > CAUZIR01. The sequence continues at coordinate 1,709,944 of OZ252295.1, read as the reverse complement.
CTTTAGTCGACGTTCGAGAGCGCCCGGCTCCGCGAACGGGCCCACTGTGAACGGCGTGTCCGCGAAGCCGGGGTGGAGCGAGTTCACCCGGATGCCGTCACCGGCGAGCTGAATGGCCGCCGACTTGGTGAAAGAGCGAATCGCGCCTTTCGCAGCGTGGTAAGCAGTGTTGCTGGGGCTACCCCCCATCGCCGCGATGGAGGAGATGTTCACTATTGACCCTCCGCCGCCCCGTCTCATCACCGGTGCCGCGAACTTCGTGCCCAGAAACGCGCCCTTCGCGTGCACGGCCAGCACCCGCTCCCAGTCCTGCTCAGACGTATGCTCCACGTCGAACAGGGCGTGGTTTCCGGCGCTGTTCACCAAAACGTCCAGGCGCCCATAGGCGTCCACGGCCGCCCCGATGGCCGCCTGCCACTCGGCCTCGCTGGTCACGTCCAACCAGGCGAAGAGGCCTTGCGATCCACCGTCTTCAATCTGTGACGCCGTCAGGCGGCCGTTCTTTTCGTCGATATCAGTTACCACAACCGCAGCGCCCTCTTTCGCGGCTGTGCGGGCGAACGCGCCTCCGAAGCCCATCAACTGTCCGTTAACGCCGTTGGCGCCTCCGGTGATGAGCACCACTTTCCCAGCAAGTCGGCCGGTCATTCCTCTACCCTCCTTCTGCCAGACAGACGGGCCTGCTTTACCAGCATGCCCAGCGTGTGGCCGTCGAAGCCAAACTCGACCGCCTTCGCCAGGTCGTCGAGGGCCGGTTCCTCCCGCCCTAGAAACGCCTGGGCGAGAGCCCGCACCGCGAAGGCCTGGGGGTGAGTCGGGTTGACGGCCATCGCCAGTTCCGCGTCGCGCACCGCCAGGTCCGGGTGCTTGGCCTCGTAGTTGGCCATGCCCCGGTTGGCCAGTGCGTCGGCGTTATCCGGGTTCAGTTCGGCGGCGCGGGTGAAATCTTCTATCGCCAGGGACAGCTGCCGCAGGTGCACGTACGCCATCGCCCGGTTGTAGTAGGCGTCGGCATTGGCCGGGTCGATCTGCAGGACGTTGTTGAAGTCCTCGACCGCGTCGCCCGCTTTTACCAACTGGCCGAACAGGACACCGCGCTTCGTCAGCGCGTCGACATCGTCCGGGTCCACCTCGATGCGGGCCGTAAGCTCGGCCACCTCCGCCTCGATTCTCTTTATCGAGGCTTCCATATCGGTCCCGTTGGGACCGCCGTGTTGAACCATCTCTTAATTCATTACCCTTTAACTCATTACCCTTTCACCGGGATCGCCCTCTCCCTCGGCGCCGTCTTTGACTAAGGGCCCCGACGGGGACGCCGTGTCAGCCCGGGTCAAGGCGATAGCCGCCACGCCGAACCCGACGGCCACCGCCACAAACGCCGGTCCGTATCCTCCGGTCAGGTCGTAGGACAGTCCGGCGCCAAGAGGCCCCAGTCCGAACGACACCACCGTCGTGGCCGAAATAATCCCCATGATGCTGCCGAAGCTTTTAATGCCGAAGCTGTCCTGGACCAGCAAGGGAGCAAGAGCCCCAAACGAGCCCATAAAGAACCCGAACAGGCCGACCGACAGCCACATCACCCCCCCGGACACCAGGGTCAACATCAATGCGATGCCGACGATCTGGCCTCCGAAGGCGACCATCATAACGAACCTGGCAGGCACCCTCTCGGTCATATACCCGAGGCCCAGCTTGCCCGCCATGCCGCTGGCCGCGAGCACGCTTATCGCCCAAAAAGCAGACGTCTCAGACACGTCCCGCCCCTCCAAATGGACCGAGACATGGGCAAGAATCGTGGTGTAGGTGAAATTGCCCAGCATGATCGCGGCGGTGACCGCGAAGAACGCGCGGGTGCGGACGGCCTGTTTCAGCGTCCAGCCAGTGATCTGACGGACCCCGCCGGGGGGGGCGGCCGCCGTCGCACGAGCACGGGGACCGGGTTCTACGATTACCACCATTGCAACTACTGCAAGGGCAATCGCAGCCATGCCCAGGGTAAAATACGCCGTCTCCCAGGACCCGCCTGACCTCAGGGAGAGTCCAACCAGAGGCGGGATGGCCAGGCCGCCGAAGTTGTTGCCCATCATGGTGATGCCCATCACCCGGCCCCGCTTCTCCGGGAACCACAGACCCACCAGCCGACCGGCGGGCAGGATGGCCGCGCCCGAGAAGGCGACGAACTGCAGCGCCGAGAGGCCATACCAGTGCCACAGCTCGGTCATGAGAGGACGGAGCGCGAAGCTGAGGCCGATCAGCGCCAGCGAAATGGCCATCACCGGCCGCGCGCCGTGGCGATCCATCAAACCGCCCAGCAACGGTCCGAGAAGGCTGCCCAGCGCCATGAACGACAGGGACGCGCTGATGTATGTGCGCCGCCAGCCGAAGGACTCTTCCAAGGGCTCTACGAACAGGCCAAAAGCGTAGTTCGACGTACCGATAGCCAGCCCCGCACCGAGAAAGACGACGGCGACGACCAGCCAACCCCTGTGAGCGAAGTTCAAGACAACCCGGCCGTTTTATACCTGGCTTCAGGCGCCCGCGACACCGTTAGTGGATTATCACGCCGCGGCCGTCCTCGCCGCGGGCCAGGGCGTCGAATCCCTCGTTGATCTCCGCAAGCCGATAACGCCTGGTTATCAGGTCCTCGACGTTGAGTTTGCCCGCCAGGTACCAGTCCACCAGCTTGCCGAACGTCTCGTGCGGGCTGGCCGAGCCGTAGTAACTGCCCACCAGCGTCTTTTGCTGTCGCACCATATCGACCATGTCTATCGGCGCCGTGTCGCCCAGGGGCGCGAGTCCGACGAGCACGGCAGTACCGTTCTTGCGCAACGAGTTGACCGAGGCAGCCGTAGTGATCGCCGCACCGAAGCTGTCGAAGGCCAGGTCTACGCCACCGCCGGTAATGCGCTTGATCTCCTCGACCGGGTCTTTTTCACGAGAGTTGACCACGTCTGTAGCGCCGAACTTGTAGGTGAACTCCAGCTTGTGGTCATGCACGTCCACGGCGATGATGCGGGACGCGCCCATAAGCTTCGCACCCTGTATCACGTTCAGGCCCACGCCCCCGCAGCCGAAGACGGCCACCGTCGCGCCAGGTCGGGCGGCGGGTGTGTTGATGACGGCGCCGACCCCGGTAGTGACGCAGCAGCCCATGAGGGCGGCCACGTCCACGGGAACGTCCGATGGGACGGGGTGGCAGGCCTGCGCGGGGACCACCGCCGCCTCGCCAAAAACCCCAATCTTGGCCATCTGGTAGACGCGCGTGTCGCCTTTACTTAGTCGAGTGGTCCCATCAAAGAGAGTGGCACCGGTTAGGGCATTGGTGTCGCACATCTGGGGGCTGCCCAAGCGGCACTGGCGGCAGTGTCCGCAGTTGGACACGAACGAAAGAATGCAGCGATCGCCGGAGGAGACGCTGGTCACGCCCCGCCCAACCTCCTCCACTACCGCCGAGCCCTCGTGGCCCAAAACCACGGGCATAGGCAGCACGCCGGTGCCGGTCATTATGTGGTGGTCGCTGGCGCATATGCCCGCGGCGGCCATCTTCACCCGGACCTCACCGGCCTTGGGGGGATCGAGGTCCAGTTCCTCGACCTTGAGCGGGGTGTTCGCCTCATACAGAACGGCGGCTTTCATCGACTGATCCTCCAGAAAGACATTGGCAGAAAGATATTGGGGCGAAAAATTTGGCGCCCTCGCAGCCGCCCGCGAGTTGCGGTCCGACGCTGCGGGCCGTGCTCAAGTGTAAACGCCCGGCGTGCCTGTTGGCACCGCCCCTCCTCGCATCGCCTGGGGCCGCCCTCAGCGTCGGACCGGTGATATATTGCGGCCACGCCCGAGCCGGCCGGAGGCCCAACTGACCAATCCACTACAGAGACGAGACTCGGCCGCACCTAGGTGCACCGAGGCAGCCCGCCGCCTGGGTGAGCAGCCCATCGGCAGCGCGCCGATCTGGACCCGGTGCCTGGTCGTGGAGTTAGCGCCGCCCTGGGACCGAAAAGTCGAGTTTACTCGGGCCTTCCCCATCCCGCTGCGCGAACTACTCAGTCAGCTCGACGACGAAGACGCCCAAATACGGCTCCAGTGCGTCCTGCCCGACCCCGACTACTCGGCAACGGGCATGTCCCGCCTGATGCTCTTTTCCCGACCAGAAGGTGCCTTCGTCACCAACGACAGGGTCGAGTACCTCGTGCCGGATGAACTGGTCGCGCAGCTCGCGGGCAGCTTGCTGGAAGATGACGGCGACCTGGGCGAGTTCGCGCCGTTCAAAGAGCCCGACCGACGAACGCGCGACATCATGGTTTGCACGCACGGCAACCGGGACGCGTGCTGCGGGTCGTTCGGCGTGCCAGTGTACGAGGCGCTTCGGGCGATGGCCGCCAACAGCCATCCGAACGACGGGTCGCAAGTGCGCGTTTGGCGGACCAGCCACACCGGCGGCCACCGGTTCGCACCCACGCTGATCGACATGCCGGACGGGCGCTACTGGGCCGGTGTCGATGCCGAACTCGCACACGCCATCCTCGGTCGTCGGGGAGATGTGGCGACCATCGCCGACAGCTACCGGGGCTGGGCGGCGCTGGAAACGTGCGCGGAGCAGAACGCCGAAAAGGCCGCGTTTGCGCGGGTCGGGTGGGATTGGATTGACGCCGAGAAGCGCGTCGTGACAGTCGGCCGCGACCCGGGCAACGAAAGGCACCGGGTGCGGTTCGAGTACGCCCCAAATGGTGGCAATTGGGAGGGCGATGGGCGGACCGAGAGTCTGGAGATCTCAGTCGAGTTCACTCGAACCGTTCCCACGATGAACTGCATGAAAGAGGGGGCCAAGGGCGACAACCCGCAGTACCGGGTGGTCGTGTAGGCCGACTCCGGGCAGTTTCGGGTTAGTCGGGCGGCCTGATCACGACGCGAAAGCGCCTCATGGCGCAGGCCGGCCGCAACTCTTCGAGCCCCACCACTACCCACCCCGCGACGGCATCCGGCCGCCGCACCTCCTGCCCAACTTCGGGCGCCGGGGCGTACGTCTGGCCCAGCGGTTCGCCGTCCTCAGAGACGAGAAACCATACCGCCGTCGGCAGGCACGGGCCGGGGCTGGACGTTTCGTCGGCGGTCACCGAATGAGGGCCGAGGACGGGGTCCCGACTCCCCTGCTCAAGCCTTGAAGGACTCGACGGTCAAATTCAGGCCTTCGTCGAGCCCGACAGATGGCCGCCAGCCGAGCACGGACGCCGCCCGGGCCACGTCCAGGTAGACGTGCCTCACGTCACCCGACCGGGCTTCTTCGTGGCGCGGCTCGCGCCCATACCCTGTGCTCGAAGCCAGCGCCCGAAAAACCTGGTCCACGCTGGTGGGCACGCCGGTGCCGATGTTGACCGAATGTCGCCCCGAAGTAGTCAGCGCGGCCGCGACGGCGCTGGCGACGTCCTTTACGTACACGAAATCCCTGGTCTGCTCGCCGTCGCCAAACACCGTTATCTCACGTCCAGACATCATGCGCTCAGTGAAGATGGCGACGACCCCGGCCTCGCCATGTGGGTCCTGCCGCGGGCCGTAGACATTGGCCAGTCTCAGGGTGATCAAAGAGATGCCCGAGGGCAGCAACATGACCAGGTACGCTTCCAGAGTCGCCTTGCTCAGTCCATACGGGCTGATCGGCCGGATGGGGTGATCCTCGTCGCACGGCACATAGTCGGGCTCGCCATAAAGAGCCCCGCCGGTGTTGATGTAGACAATCTTCGAAACGCCCGCATCCACTGCGGCGGCCATCGCATTCAGGCCGTCGATGATGTTTATCCTCGCATCGTGTGCCGGGTCGGCAACGGAGCTGGGCACCGACGCCTGGGCGGCCGCGTGCACCATAGCGTCAGGCCGAAAGCCCGCCAACACATCCGCGAGGGCCCCGTCTCCGATGGCCATTTCTTCCAGTGCGATGTCTGGCGACAGGTTGGACCGCTTGCCGGTGGACAGGTCGTCCACCGCCAGCACGTCATCCCCGCGACCGGCCAGCATCTCGACTATGTGGGAGCCCACGAACCCAGCCCCGCCTGTGACTACGACTCTCATCGGCAACAGCATAACGCGGCCGAAGCCGGAGTGAGGCGCGGAATTGGTAGACTCCCCAAGTGCCGCGAGTAGGGCGCCGCGAATCGGGACCGGGGAGAGAAAATGGGAGAGAAAATGTTCGACCTGCTTATCAAAAACGGCATGATCGTGGACGGCACCGGGAGCGAGGGGTTTCGCGGCTCGGTGGGCGCGACCGGAGACTCGATCACGGTGCTCCGGGGGAGCGTCGATGCAGTCGAAGCAGGACGGACCATCGACGGGTCGGGCATGGTGATTTGCCCCGGATTCGTAGATCTGCACTCGCACGCCGGACTGACCATCCTGGGTGAGCCGAATCATGATCCGAAAGTCCGGCAGGGGGTAACGACGGAGCTGGTGGGCATCGACGGCATCTCCCATGCGCCCTTTCGCACGGTGGACGAACTGAACCGGTACATCTGGATGGACTCGGGCCTCAACGGCTATCCGCCAGAGCCCGCCGACTGGCTCACCGTCGCCGAGCAGCTAAGCCGTTACGACGGCAAGGTTGCGATCAACATGGCCATCATCCTGGGCAACTCCCCTGCCCGCATTTGGTCGGTCGGCTGGGACGACACCCCGGCAGCCCCGGCACAGATCGAGGACATGAAATCGATTGTGCGCGAGGCGATGGAGGAGGGGGCATGGGGCATGTCCACCGGGCTGGACTACCCGCCGGGCTCGTTCGCCAGCACAGAAGAATTGGTCGCCCTGTCAGAGATCGTCGCGAGTCTGGGCGGCTTCTACCACACGCATACGCGCGCATCGCTCAAGGCAAAGGGCACGCTGGCGCCCTGGGAGGAGGCCATCGAGATCGGCGAGCGGTCCGGCGTGCCGATCCACCTGACGCACTATCGCCAGAGCTACCAGGGCGACGGCAGCCACCTCGACTACCTCGCGCTCGTTGAAGACAACCGCGCCAGGGGAATGGACGTGACGTTCGATTGCTACACCTACCCGTTCTCCGGCACCGCCCTGTCCATCCAGCTGCCCATGTGGGCACGGCAGGGCGGTCCCGAAGGCGTCATGGACGCGCTGACCGACCCGGAGAGGCGGGCGCGCATTCGCCGAGAGCTGCGGCGATCGCCGGGCGACCCCACCGAGCGCACGGCGACCTGGCACGACCTGTGGCTGACCGCATTTACGAAGCCCGAGAACAAGCGTTACGATGGGCACTCACTGGCGGAGATCGCCGAGTCCCGTGAACAAGAGCCCGTCGATTCGATGATCGATTTACTGGTGTCGGAAAATCTGGGCATCTCCCAGGTCGGCCGGGGCACCAACGCCCACACCCTGCACGCCTTCGTGTCCCACCCCATGGGGATGATCGCCAGCGACGCCATCCTGTTCGGTGAGTACCCCAGCCCCCGCAGCTACGGCTGCTTCCCCATCGTGCTGGCGGAGTTCGTCCGTGCTGAGAAACACCTAAGGCTGCCGGAGGCAATTCGCAAAATGACGTCTTTCCCCGCGCAACGTCTCGGCTTGCGCGACCGGGGCATTCTCCGAAACGGCTTCAAGGCAGACGTCGTCGTCTTCGACCCCGAGCGCGTGGAAGCCCCCGCGACGCGAATGGACCCGAAGCGTTACGCCATCGGCATCGAGTACGTCATCGTCAACGGCGAGATAGTCATCGACAAAGCCACAAACACCGGCGCCCTGCCGGGCCGGTCCCTGCGACGGGGCCGCGACTAGGGGGCGTTGCCCGTCGTCTCGACGCATTGTGATGGAAGGTCTGTAAAAGAGGCCGCGCGTCTAATTCATGTAGATGCCGCCGTCCACATTGACGGCCTGGCCGGTGATGTTGCGGGCGTCGTCCGAGGCTAGGAAGGCCGCCATCTTGCCGATATCCCTGGCCGTCTGCTCCCGGCCCATCGGCACCCACTTATCGACGATGGCGTCAAAGGCCGCACGGCCCGTCAGGCCCGGCTCGGACTGGGCCAGCGCGAAGGCGGCGCGACGATCGACCAGCGCGGACGTCATCGGCGTCCAGACAAGGCCGGGGCAGATGGCGTTCACGTTTACGCCGTGCCGCGCGAGCGCAGCCGCGCTCGACCATCTGCGGGGAGACGGCTTCCGAACAACGGACGACCCCGCGCACATTCACGTCGAAGGCGCGCTGCCAGTCCTCGTCGCTGCCCCGGTCGCGCTCCCACCAGCCGGGCGCTCCGATAACCCCGGCGTTGTTGACGAGAATATCTACAACTCCTGCATTGGCGGTGAGAGTTTGCACCATCGAGTCCACCGATCCTTGGTCGGTCACGTCCAGCCGGAGAGCAGAACCTCGCCCGTCGGGTAGCCCGGCGGCCACCTCTTGAGCACCGGGCAGATCGATATCGGCCACCGTTACGCGAGCTCCTTGCTCAGCCAGCACCGTGCAGATGCCGGAGCCAATGCCGCTAGCGCCCCCGGTAACAATAGCCACTTTGCCTGTCAGGTCGGCAATCATCGCGCTCTCCTTAAGTCGCCCGGATCAGGGGGAGGGGATCTCTGTAAAGACGTAAAACTCTTTGCTGGCATCCTGGTCGAACACGGCGCCGTTGCCGAATATGAACTCGACCGTGAAGACGAAGCTGCCGCCCTCTTCAACAGGGAATCGGAAGTCTGCGATGCCGTTTTCGTCAGTCACGACGTCCAGCACCGGGGACCGAAGGTTGTCCGAACCGACCGGTCCCTGCAGAGACGCCGTCACGGTCGCGCCCGCCGCGAACTCCCCGGTTTTGGTCAGGACCAGGACCTGGAAGTTGGCGATCCCCGTGGTGGCGACCTCTTGCAACAACACCGTGACCCGCTCCGCCGTGACCGGGCCGATGGGCACCGGCGTGGTCGTGGGCTCAGGGGTCGGCGGCACCAGTGTGGGCGGACCACCAGGGACGGTGAAGTCCTTGGGAAAGCCGTTGACCACGACCGTGTAGGTCTCGCCAGGGACATAGTCCGAGCCGATCTCGACACGCGACTGCCGGGTACTCAGCACCTCGTTACAGTTTCTGCCGGGATCGACGGCCCGAAGGTTGGTGACCGTTAACCGGACGAAGCGGCCGTCGCGAACCACCGGCCCGACGCCTTCGAAGGCCTCGCAATCGGTCGTCTGGGCCGAAATGACGAAGACCGAGTACCGAGCGGGGTCGCCCTCGGACTCGACCGTGATATCCCGAACAGGGGCGGCAACGGACTCCACCGGTCCAGCGATCACCTCAGTCGGCACTAGCGTGGGCAGCGCGTCGGGCACCGGCGCCTGCTCGGTTGGCTCATCGCCTCCCCCGCAGGCCGTGGCGATCACCAAAACCAGCACTGCAAGCAACGCGAACGAGGCTGCGGAATAACGAGTAATCAGGCGCGGGTCTCCTAAGCTAGCGGACATATCTGCACCGCATGTACAACGCGCACGAGCGCCAAAAAGAAAGCGTGTTGGAGCGGGTGATGGGATTCGAACCCACGACCTTCTGCTTGGGAAACGCTTCCGAAGCGGACGCGGGGACGGTGCCGGGAAAATTCCGAAGGATTGGCTGAAGGCCTTTATAGACTCCCGGAACGGCGAACGGGGGCTCATCCAAAAAGGCGAACTCTGGCTTATTCAGACCCTACAGCCTTACCTTCGGGAATTTCCAAATCCGCTTCATGTTACACGGTCGGACATCGAGAAATTCCTCTCCGCTGTTAACGGTCCTTGGCACAAGCATTCTCATTTCCGAGCCATCCGAGCGTTCTCAAACTGGCTGGTGGACCAGGATTATTTGGACCGGTCTCCATGCCATCGAATGAAGGCACCTCGGGTGCCGAATCCGGTTCTGAGTCATCCGACACTTGAGCAAGTCAAACAACTCATCAGAGCTGCCCCCGGCCTCCGCAACAAGGCGATAGTCGCCCTATTCGCAGACACAGGTTTGCGTGTTTCGGAACTGGCCGCCATCGACCCCAGACGGATTGATTGGGAGGGAAACATCATCCTTATCGACACCAAAGGCCGGAAGCAGCGACGAGTCAAGTTCGGGCACACGACTCGCACTCTTCTGCAAGACTACTTAGCGTCAGGCCCCCCTAAGGAGCAGGGGTTGTTCGGACTGACCGCTTCAAGTATCCAAGTTATGCTCAGGCGCTTGGAGCACGAGACAGGTATCAAATGCAACCCCCACAGCTTCCGGCGCTTCTTTGCGACCGAACTGAGACGTAGAGGCAGTGACACCCAGACCATCCAATATTTGGGCGGATGGGAGAGTATCGAGATGGTTGCGCGCTACTCTCGGGCCGTCCAGGAGGAAGTGGCCCTGGCGGAATACGTCCCACTCACCGACGACTGAGGACAAAAAACAGGGCTCCTTCAAGCCCCTTGCAAGGCAGCGAATCCGGTACTCAACAGGTGTGTTTCCCGTTGTCAAAACGTTTGCGTTTCGGGAGGAAACGTCACCGATTTGTTACTTAAGGCCGTCTAAAACTAGTTGCTGGAAGGTAAATTGTACGGTAGGAGTGAATTCGAGATGTTAAATAAAAGAACGCTCGTTCTGGGCGTAGTTGTTTCCGTGTTGGCCGTCGTGATGACGGCCGGACTGACGTTCGCCGCCGGTGAGGTCGTCACGTTCGATTTGGCCAACCAAACCAGAGGGGAAGCGGGCGACAGTACGAGAACCACCTGGTTTGAAGACGGATTCACAGTAGGCGTCGATAGCGATGCCGGAGCGGACTGGCCTCTTTTCTTCTTTGCTCACCCTAACGGTGAAGAAGGGGACCGAATTATTCGCGTTCGAGACCGGGACAACGGTTCTACGTTTAAGGAATGGCTAGTTGTTGCGCGAGCTGACGGAGGCACGTTCAACTTAGGAAGCATTGACGTGGTTAGTCTCGATAATTGCGCCGCCGTTTGGGTCAGCAGCGACAAAACAGGCTCCCCCATGTCAGTAACGGCCACCGGCACCGCACTATTCGCTGGAGCTGGATGGGAGAATGTGACCTGGGTCCGAATAATGCCTGAATTGGGTATACCCTCCGGAGAGTGTAAAGCCGACCTAGACAACATTGCCGCGGCAGCGGGTGACGGTGGCTCGAATGGTGGTTCAGACGGCACGAAGGGCGACCAGAAGATTGAATCTGGAGTGCCCGGCAAGGGCCTCGACAGCGGTCCTGGCCAGCAGAAGGAATACAATCCGAAGTCCCGTGCCGGCGAGAGGGTCGGCCACAAGTAAAAGCGGGCTTTAACGGAAAAGCCACCCACCTTGATTTCTAGGCCTCGCTCACATTAGTGGGCGGGGCCTTTTCATTTCTGAAACGTCGACCCACAGACATTCCGATGGCTTCGCGGTTGGGAGACCATCGAAATGGTGGGACGGTACCCTCGGGCTGCGAAGGAAGCGGTTGCCATATCCGAGTACGTCCGGCTGACAGACGTTTGACCGTCGCAGTAGGCAACCGGGCGGTCCTGCACAACCACAGCGGCTCAGATGAAGCGTCTGGGAATGCAGGACAGCGACATTCTGGAGATATGTGGCTGGAAGGACGTAACCATGCTCAGGCGATACGTGGCGGCGGTGGCTGATAAGTTGGCTCACGATGCTCACCGGCGATTCAGTCCTGGCGATTCCATGTTCGGCCACTAGGCGGACTCGTTTCGCACGAACCTGCCGGGATTGCCTTTGCTAGTGCCCGCCACATAACTTGTGCCTGTCGCCTCGCATAGCCATCCAGCATCCCTGTCCATTTGTTCGACGGCCGTGTTGATCCGAGTACGCCAGCGATCCCTGGACGTTGTACTGTCGTCCTCACCGGTGGAGGCCAGCAAATCACTGACGACCTGCCGAATTGTGACGACGTCCTGGTCGGTCAACCTTGCCTCTAAGGCGCTAAACAGCAGCCCTTCAAAACCCATAAACCCGTCGACTTCAACTTCCGGTATTGGGATATCTGTGAACACAAGGATATCTACGGATTGACCGTCCAACGGTCTGAGGTAAGCGCGGCTTCGATGGAAAGCTTGATACAACTCAAACTTTGATTTCTGGTCTTTCAGGCGCTGTAGCCTGTCGTCCTTGTAACCACCGATTTTGCGAACGGTTACAGAATTCCCGTTCCGCATTTTCAGACGGGCCGTAAGCAAGATTGGAGTACGGTCCAGGGGCTTCCATTCCTCACCCATCAGGGCCGAAGCTTCCTCAAACAAGCCATGCGGATTCGGGTTCGGAAACCCGATGACCAGCAAAAGATCGCAGTCATTAAAGAAGTTCTCGCCGCGCAAATTGAAGTAATAACCTTCGACTATGTCCTTCTGAGCCACTCCCATCTCCCGCAACGACTTTGTGCTGTCGAGCAGGAGGTTTTGAAACGTTATTACGCCGATCTTTTTCTGACGGCCATCATCGCGAGTTATGCCGATGGCTTTGACTTCAGCTTGGATCAATGCACGGTATCCGGCCGTCAATTTCGATTCGCCACCGTCCGAAATTGAACCCAGCGTGCCTTTGCCCACTCGTTTCCGTTTACCAACTAACTGCTTCACCCGCACTTCAGTTGGGAATGGTAATCGTGACGCTGTCTTGACATTCACGGGCCCAAACACCCTCTTGAGCAATTCCATATCGGCGCTTGCGTCCAGGACGATGATCTGACTCAAGTGCCGTACGAGCCAACGTCTCCACCGCAGCCGATAAAGAGACTGACGTGGCGCATGCTCTGTGGGCCGGTCCCATACAAGGTGGATCAGAGGATTCATTGGCAATTTAACCCGTGATGCTTTCGCCTCCCAAATGAACCGCTTGAAAAGGTGTGGCGCAAAGTTAACGGGTAATCCTTCCACGCCTTCGAATAGGTGATCGGAAGTGACCCTAGGTAGGTCGGCTTCCGCCAACCCTTCGAGGCTGGCAATCATCTCTTTTAGAGAGCCGCCCCGTTCCAGCAGCGTTTCGTCGATCCGCCCGAACAGTTCTCCTCCATACCAATAGTGAAATTGACTGTACTGTTTGGCGTCTTTGTGGACTTCACTGTGCTGCTTGTGGACGCGACGTAGGGCGCCCGACAACTCTCGGATGACTTGGGAGTCATGGTCTAGCTCCCACCTCTCCAAGTCCTTTTTTTCGAAAGTCATCGTTCCCACAAACCGGGAATAGTCGATCTCGTCAATGACCCACAGAAAGTAATCGTGAATATTCCAAGACAGCGGTGGCCCGAATTGGGTTGTGCTTAGAACGTAGTCAAGTGGAGCGAATGTGGGACCACCAGTCCTATTGGTCCTCTGCACTTCACAAGTGCAGTCAAAGGAATTTGCTTCATAACCTTTTGTCCACAGGATGCTCGCTTGACACCCCTTGTCGTGACCACGCCAGTGAGCCCACCGGGATTTGGTTTTGACATTGTCGAAGGACTTATGAGATAGGCCCGATACCAGTGTCGGGAGTTCTGGAATAAAGCTTTCGGCGATGTTCACAGTGGCTTGTGTCTTTCCGACACCAGGCCAACAGTGGTACAGGATCGTTTCGGATCGTTCAGTCAATTCTGTGAACGGCACGCCAGCCCTAAGTTGCTTGGCATTCTCGAAGACCACCATCTGCGTCTTCCAAAAGTCTTCTGCTAATTGCTCGCCGAGCAACTCTCGAATCAATCGCAGAAAATCCGTGTACGTCGGGTCGGCCATTCCCGCCTCCGATTTGATTATTCTGGATAGATACTAAGGTAACTACTAATAGGAAAAATCCAGAACCCCGGAGGGCGTCACCTTGGAGTTAGCGAAATCAATGCAGATAGTGGCGTTGTCCGTGGGCCTCGGGTCCGTGTTCGGACTTTCCATGGCCGTGGTCGAATCCGCCCTCTCGAATCACTCAATAGGCCCGGATGGCAAGTTGTGGACAACAGGTGGGGGACGCGAAGTTTGGGTTCCGCGACCCTTGGCATACCTCCGGCGATGGGCAATTCGAGACCCCGAGGGGTGGAATGTGAGGGACTACTACCTCAAGTTGTTTGGGGCGGTCGGTTCACTCATAGCGACCAGCCTTTTTCTGGCCGCAGCCATCGTCGACTGACTGCCCACGCGGTTACAGAAAACTAGGGGGCCTCTGTGGGGGGAGAAAGACGGCCATCCCCCGCAGCCGATTCGGCAAAAAATACCCGCCGGGGCAGCTAGTTAGGTACGAATGGCCCCCGGCGCGGGCCCAGACGACCAAACTCGCTAGTCCTCACCAGTGCGAGTCCGGTAGGATTGCGGCATGAGCACAGCCGGAGCGGTAATTCTGATCATCATCGGTGTCACATTCGGGGCTAACGCGCTTAATAGTCTCTCTGGACGACATGGAACTGCCAGAAAGTGGAAGAATATGGCGCTTGCCGGAGCCATTTCGGCATTGGCAATCTGGGGAGCCGTGGAGCTGCTCAACTAGTTGGCCTCTCGTTGGCAACTGGGGGTGAAATGAGGATTGCTCCAACCCGAAGCTCAATGAGCTGGAGCGTTACTTGTTTCGGGGTGCTGGGGAAGTATCAGAGGCCGACCGCACTCAGCAGTTAGTCTGGAAGTGGATTGCGACTACAAGCGGCTGCCCCGGCTCGCTCGCCCCTCACCACAGCCTTCTCACGCCAATGTAGCACTCTGTCTCGGCATGGTGAGTCAACGAACGACTGTGGTCGAAAACAGATCGTCTTTGATGGATTGTTTGAGACTAGCCCATTCGTCGGTGTCTACATAGACGACCTCATCGGGGAAATTCTTAAGCTTCAGGGCCTTCACTCTCGTCCAGCCATGTTTTTCGACTTGTTCGCGTGTGAGGCCCAATCGGGACGAGACGATGAAACCCAAGTCCGGGCAATAGCCCTGGAGACGGCTCGCCAAATTGATTGAATAACCGATGAACTCGGTACCCTGGACTGACTTCAACCCATAAACGGGACCTGCTGCGATTCCAAATCTGATTTTTTGTGGAATTTCGACCAACGGCACCTGCCACGAGGCGTAACGAACAACTGCGTCAAACTGGTTTTTGAGATTCCATAGCTCGACCGACATATTCGAAACAAACTTGCCAGCGAACTCCACCTCGCCAGGACGGGGTGTCCAAATCATGAGAGAGCCATCGCCGAGGAATTTCTCATGGATTGGATCCAACCCCATACTGTCGTCGTCTTCGTGAATATCTGGGAGAACTTTCTTGAGTTCGTCGTCGACCCAGAACCTCGGACCGCCCTGGATTTTCGTACGTACAGCTCGGTTGCCGATGTTCAAGAATTTTGGAACAAAGGGTTGAGCGTCGGGTTGAGCAAAGAACCTACTAAAACCCTGAAGGTCGAAAATCACCGTAATCGCCCACGGGTGAGTAGTCGACACAGGCTCAAATTCACTCAGAAGATCGGCCTCACCAGGAGTAGCCCTTGAGGTTTTTTTTCGACGGGGTGCGGGGGTCTTACTCAAAACGGCTATACCTCATTCAGAAGTACTAAAAAGGAATATACTCCTTTAGGCCTACGTCAGGTTACTAGGTTCGTCGGGGTAGGGGCTTTTTCATCCACTATCAGGCAGATTATGGCGGATCGGTGGTTGTACTTGCGGAAGTCCGTACAAGAGACCCATTCACTAGACAATCCTGAAATCCTACTTTCCTGCTCAGGAACAAGCCGCCCCGGGTCAACCGGCGGGGCTACGGGCGTGAGTTGGGCTTAAAAGAATCCCCAGATATGACTCAGACCCATGGGCTGGACCGGCGACCTTTACCCCGGTCACGGTCCCATACTCCGGTCAAGGATTCGGCAGCGATGTCCCCGGTGTATTTTTGGCCACCTCGCGGAGAACCAACCATGAACCACACCACCGTAAGGAGCATCTTACCTGTCCAAATGAACGCGCCTAAAAGTTTCCTCATGCGTCTGTCCCCCTTGACAATCTCCGCCATTGTATCGAGGGGCTAGAAATGCCTCGGGCGGCAGCGCTGGGACGCGCCTCTAAATTGTGCCGCCCTGGCTCAACCGGCTGATTATTGCCTCTGTTCGCCTGAGGGACCTTGTAGCTGTGAGCGCGGTTGGACTCTCCGCGTAAACGCCAGTCGAAATCCAAAGAACTTGAGCCCAGAAAAATTCGAATCACACTTGTTGCAGGCGAAACTGTTAACCATCGCTCGAACCGTTTTTTGGACGTGGTGAGTGCCACACGCCGGACAAGACCGACGATGAGATGCCGCGACAACGACTAACGGGCAGATTAGCCTGACCATCACAGCTTAATCGTATCGAGTGATACTCACGAACTTCTCACCAAAGACGTGGCCGCAACCCCGCACGGCCCCCGTTAGCGGCCGCCCTGGCTCAACCGCCACACCAAGAGAGTAATACCCATTCACTAGACAATCCTGAAATCCTACTTTCCTGGTCCAGAAAACAGAGAGGCCCCGCTACCTTCTCAGGTGCGAGGCCTTCACTGAGCGACTAGTTATTGGCCGTCCAACAATCCTGTGCTGTTTTCCTACCCCATCGCTTGATGGGAAGGCATTGGAGAGTCTCCGATTAATACCTGAACGGATTGATGGAGTTCATCCATCAGGTTTTCGATTTCAGCTTTTGCCTACACATAGTCAGGGAGCAGAGCAAAATCGGCTTCAGTTAGTCGAATGACACCGAACGAAAATTCTCGCCTCATTCGCTCTCGGGAAGCCTCCAGGCGGTTATCCACTTTGCCCAGCTCCCGCCGGACTTCTTCGGTTGTGCGTAATTTGGTGACCATGTTCTTATACTTTGCTAAATAGAGCATAGGTGCATTTGCCAAACACTTGCAAGTTGTCCCCTGTTTGGGCGACTTGGCGCAACGGCTGGCCAAACCTGGCTCAGTCCAATTAAAATCTCGAAAACATATGAAACTTTGCTCAATATTTCGTCTCTTGTTATCCTCACTAGGCTGAACTGAGTTTCACGGTGCCGAGGCACCAATCACTTTACGGACGATGGATGAAAAGTGGACACGATTTCAGACGGAGGTGATGAATGGCAACCCTGAGAAAAAGTGATATGGCCGCACGAGTCGCCACTAAACTGAATGGGTCAAGAGGCCAGGGTGCCGCCGCTCTTAACGCGGTTCTTGACAGCATCCAGGAAGCTCTTTCCGCTGGGGACCGGGTGGTTCTCACGGGGTTCGGTTCGTTTGAGGTCCGGCGGGTCAGCGCCAGGATGGTGCGGTCTATACGTGGGAGTCGAGCAGGCTCACTCATCTCAGTTCCAGCCCACAAACGGGTCGGTTTCAAACCAGGGACAAATCTCAAGTTGGGGTAGTCCCTCTCATTCAGGCGTCTTGAAATCCTGCTTTCCTGCTCCGGGGGGGCCGACTGAGACTTGGTCAAACCGTCAGGCTAGAATCATGGGATGGGACCAGTAGTTCATACTGGCGTATCGGTGGCGATAGGTGGAGCGGTGTGGGCTGCGACTGGTGAACCCCTATCCATACCCGTTGCGTTGAGTGCCGGTGCACTCAACGACGTTGACCACCTGCTTGACCACTACAACTGGTACTTCAGGAGAAACCCCAGTCGGTTCCTCAGCGTCTTTCACGCCTGGGAGTACATCGTCATCGGCTCAGTTGTACTCGCATTTGCATGGCATCCGCTCCTGCTAGCTGGCGTCCTAGCCCACTTCAGTCATCTGGTGATCGACTCGGCATTCAACAAAGTCCACAGGGCAGCCTATTTGTTGAGTTTCCGGGCTGCCAAGAGATTTCGCACAAGAGACCTCCTGTACGCGAAGTGGGACACCTTGTCCGAGTACATGACCAGGATGATTCCGTTCTGGAGCTTCTTTGAACCTGCGCTGATGCGGTGGCCAACATACCGCAAGGCGGCGGACTACACGCCCGAGTTGGAGTCACGGGCAGACGGAGGGTCACTGAGGTTTTGGAAGCGCAAAATTTCGCGGGGCATCCCAATCAACTCAATAAAGAGCGAAACCGGGGACCGCTTTACCTCACGCTTCCCTCGTGATCCCTGTTTACACCGCCATACAGCGACGAAACGGGGCTCCCGGCCTGGGGGGGGGCGCGGCTCTGATTTGATAGCTCTCTATAACATCGATATGCTCTCTGACTAGATGTTCTAAATTAACTCGAACATCAACAGGAGGGTACCCGTGCGGATCGAAGTGTCCGACGACACCTTTGCCAAGTTGCAGAAGCTCGCCGTCCCGTTTGAGGACAAGACTCCCGAAGACGTGATCAAACGCCTGATGGCCGCCGGTGACCAACGCGCCAAGGGCTCAAGGGGCCGCCGAAATGAAGTCGGAAACGGCAGCCTCGTTGGGTCGGCTTTGTTTGCTCATGGAGGCAGCATCCCTCACGGGACAGAATTGAGGGCCGTCTACAAGGGCAAGGAGTACTTGGCGGTCGTCAAGGACGGAAGTCTCGTCTGGGATGGGCGTAGCTTCTCGTCACCATCCAAAGCCGCAGTGGCAGTGATCCAACGCACCGGTTCAGACAGGACTGGAGAGGATGGCTGGCGCTTTTGGAAGTACGAAGCCCCGGATGGGAACTGGAAACCACTCGATGACCTTCGCGGAACTGACTCCCCACTGGGCAAGGCAATCGGCAGCAGAAGCTAGAACTATGTCCCTCAGAACCGAAGCCAAGATACCCGGAATATCCCCCGCGTACCTCAGTTACATGGTGAACGGGAAGCGGCCCTGGCGGGCGGACTTGAAGGAGAGATACGACACTCTTGTTAACGCTGTTAACACTTTGGGTCCGAATGAAAACGACCTCAGAACCCAGGAAGCAGTCTATGTTGGAGCGGGTGATGGGATTCGAACCCACGACCTTCTGCTTGGGAAGCAGATACTCTACCACTGAGTTACACCCGCCCACCCGGACGACTCGCTGGGGTCGCCAGCGAATCTTACCAGCGGCTCCGTAAGGCCCTCAACACCCCTCCAGTTAACCTGGACCGTTAGGCTCCGTGCCGGGCAGCCGTGGCATCGCGTTGACACCCTTCAGCGGCCGTCGATATACTCGTTTTCCGGGCCACATCGCGGTGACCCGCTCGCCGGGCCAATAGCTCAGCCGGTTAGAGCGCAGTCCTGATAAGACTGAGGTCCCTGGTTCGAGTCCAGGTTGGCCCACCACCCCTCTCCCCGCCGATAGACGGCTCGCCACTCGGCGAGCCGTTTCTGTCCGCGCCCCTGATTTCCGGTTTGACCGCTACATAGACAGCAACCGGGCTAGAAACCGCCTACATGAAGGCCAACTTAGGCAACAAGGCAGTAAGCCAATAAGGCTACTAGCCAGCCCCATCCCTTTCTCTCGACGCGGGGGAGGGGGAGGGGCGTTCTTCCCCGGAAACAAGGTCAACAGGTCAACCGCTCTGAGCAATCGCGTGCCATAGCCTCTCGTAGGCTGTGAGACCGTTGTCCGCCCCACGTCAACCCCAGGGAACCGTTCAACCACCGAGACTCAGTAGCCCCGCCGGTTGAGCCAGGGCGGCCTCTTCTAAGGGCTATGTGGCTGCTCGCGGGAAACTGAGCAGATTTAGGGGCTCCAATAGGGTGGGTCACCGGCTGAACTAACAGCGCTTCGAATTTGGCCCCTCCAAAAGGACTCCCTTTTTGTGATGGACACTATTCTCGGGTGGGCAGGGCGACCCTAAATGCCGAGCCCCTCTGAGGCCGGCTCTCGACCGTGATGGTCCCGCCATGGAGCTCGGTCAGCATCTTGGCGATATAGAGTCCCATTCCGGTCCCGCGCGAGGCCCCGGCCCGGCGATCCCCGGCCCCTTGTTCGAAAATGCGAGCAACCAGGTCAGGGCTGATGCCGCTGCCGTTGTCGCTGATTAACACGACAACCGTACTATCTCGCTGAGTGACCTCAGCAACGACCTCAGTCCCTGCCGGGTTGTGCTTGACGGCGTTGTCCAAGAGTGTGGTGAACACCTCTTCGAACATCTGCGGATCGCCGGCTATCGGGTTTGCGGGACCCTGAACCTCCATCCTTAGGGAGACCTCGCGTTCCGTCGCCGCCGGCTCGAGCTCTATCAGGATTCCCTCTACCAGCCTTGTGATATTCACCGGGGCCACCCGCATGCTCGATTCGTCGAGGCCCATGCGGATCAGCCTGAGCCGCTCGACGTGCCTCTTCATCTGGGCCGTTGCCTGGCCGATCGCCTCGCGTGCGATGCGCCAGCGCTCGGGGTCGGACGGCATCTTCTCGCCGAGCACGGCAAGGTGACCTTGGATAGAGGTGATGTAGTTGTCCAGGCCGTGGTCCGCCCGGCTCATGAGCTGTAACAGGGCGCGGTCCTCCGCCTTGTCGCGAACTACCGGCCGGCCGGCCGCGAGCCGGCGGGAGACTAACCAGCCGAGCGCGAGTCCGAGAGCGACTGCTGCGGCTAGCAGCGCGATCAGAACTCCCAGGTCTATCAGTAGAAAGGGCATTCCCGTTCGTTACCTGGCGCTCGTCTTAAGTCGGTACCCGATGCCGTGGACCGTTTGTATGCGGTCGGTTACTTGGTCCGACGAGATCCGCTTCCTCAGGTTGGCGATGCACACCCAGACCCGGTTCCTGTAGTCGCCCGCCTCGGTATCCTCACCCGGGTCGTCAGAGTCAGATTGGAAGGCACGTTCGAACAAATCAAACGTGCCGACCACAGCCCCGTCCGCGTCCACCAGGGCGGTCAGGACCCTGAACTTCCGTGGCTGGAGGAGGACTTCGTTCCATACGTCTCCGTCGAGTCGCTCCACGAGACGGGCACGACGATCTATCCGGAGGATCGGACCAAGTTGTTGTACCTCGCCAGGCAGCCGGGCCCTGATGCGGGCGATAAGTTCATGGGTATCCGCCGCTTTGAGAGCGACCTGGACGTCGCCGGGTTGATTGCCACCGATCTGCATCCGCTTGAGCTCGTCCAACTTCCTAACATAGTCGGAGCCAGGTCCTGCCACCCGCAGGCCGTGCTCAAGGTCGTCCACCGTGTCGCGAACCGTCAAAAAAAATGACGGGCATCGTCAACCCGAGGGTCCTCATTCGCTTGCAAACGTCCAGTCCGTCCAGGGCTGGGTCCCCCAGCTCGATGTCGAGGACTACGAGATCGGGCAGGTGACTCTCGGCCAGCGAGATCGCCTCGTCCCCATTCGCCGCCTCGAGGCAGCCAAAGCCATTCTCCTCCAGTGCCGGTCGGATGAACGAACGGATCTGCGGGTTGTCATCGACCAGGAGAATTGTAGGTTTGGTAGCGGAGCGCATCACGGAATCCAGGATGGGGCGCCTCGACGCCGGCTAGCGTCCCGAGACACGAGCGCGCCAGCCTCGACACGAGGCCGACGGTTGCCGCGGATTGTCCGGCCAGCGAGCACAAAACGCAAGGAACCGGTTTCACTTCAACGATTCGCCTCCGCGGTTGGCGGACAGGTAAGGAATCGATAAGTTCCCACACAATTCCTGCTAAGGTCGCTCCATTAGGGTGAAGCCGTGTTCTAGCGGCGAGTAGCTGGCAGCAGCCGGGCGATCGGGTCGCATCTGGGTCCCGGTGACCACGACAGGGCGCGAGAAAATAGATGAAGTTACACCGTGATTCCAGACTGGTCCGTCCGAGATTTGCCTGGCAGATCTTCGGTCTGGTGCTGGTCGTCTCGGTATCGGTGGCCTGCGGTACCATCCGCTTCGTCGACCCGCAGGCCACCGCGCAAGCGAGGATCGAGGCCACGTCGGAAGCCCTGTTCGAGGTCGAGGAGACCCCGTCACCCACGCCATCTCCGAGTCCGCCTCTCCCTCTTACTCCTACCTCGCAGGCAACCCCCGCTCCGCTGGATGAGTTGCACGTTAGCCCCTCAGACGGATTCTCCATCGCGTACCCCTTCGGGTGGGAGTTCCTAGCCAGCGCCGGCGGATTCCTTCCCGGCTACAGCGGTGTCGCCATCAGGCACACGACGGGTTCGCTGGTCGTGGTCGCGACCGAAACGGATATGGGGATCACGCTAGAGGAGTCCGCCGCGATCGCCGTCGAAGACATCGCCGTCGGTATGGGGAGCCAGGATTATCGTGAGCTGTCGAGGGTGGAATACGGCGATCCACCCGGTTTTTTAATCGAGGCCTTCGTGACAGTTGGGGGAGTAGACGTGTTCATCAAGGTCCTAATGGTCCAACGTGGCGACCGATTCGGGGCCGTCGTCACATGGGTCCGTGGTGGCCTACGGGACCTTCACCAGCCGACCCTCGATTCGATATTGCAGTCGCTCGATATGTTCGAGCCCGTGCCAGAGCCCACGCCGAACAGGCCTGCTCCCACAGCCACACAGCCGGCCGCCGCGGCGACGCCTACGCCGATCAGTCCTGTTCCCACAGCCACACAGCCGGCCGCCGCGGCGACGCCTACGCCGATCAGTCCTGTTCCCACAGCCACACGACTGGCCGCCGCGGCGACGCCTACGCCGACCCCCACGCCCGCTCCACCGAACCCCACGGCGGAACCTAAGCCGACCGCGACACCGACCCCGTCAGCCTTTCCCACGGCCACCCGTGTATCGGTTTCCGTCTGCCCGTCCGACTCTATCGTCGCCCCATCGACCTTGAATCCTGGTGATGACGGGTTGGCGCATTTGCTTGGCGAGTGTGCACCAGATTTCCAGACGATTCTCCTCGGCAACGGGAACCAACCGCCGAGGCCGTCACTCGGCCTGCGAGACTTGGCGGGCCGGCCGGTGGTGGTCAGTTTCTGGT
Source organism: Dehalococcoidia bacterium (assembly GCA_965250195.1). GTDB lineage: Bacteria > Chloroflexota > Dehalococcoidia > Lucifugimonadales > UBA2962 > CAUZIR01. Next base: position 1,687,227 of record OZ252295.1, on the reverse strand, counting down.
TCCCCTCCTGTCCCCCGTGCAGGTTCCAAGCCCTTGAGATTGAAGCGGTCTTGCGCAGACATTCCGACGACGATTTAGCCTTCATCGGGATCCAGAGCCGGCTGGAAGTAGACGGCGTCGATCAGAGCCAACAGTTCGTCAACGAATTCGGCATCACCTACCCGGTGGGTCTGGACATCGAGGGGGACATAGTGTCTGGGTACGGGATAATCGCCTACCCGTCGACAATTTTCCTGGACCGGGATCACCGGGTCGTACGCACCTGGACAGGACCCATAGAAGCCAGGAGTTTAGAGGAGATCATTCGTGTTGTCTTCTATTAGAGCCGTAGTTGTGCTCATCCTCGCGCTCTCGGCGGCGGTCGCATGTTCCGAATTGAGCGACCTCGTAATCGACGCCACGGTCGAAGCGGGCGTGCAGGCCACGGCTGAGGCCCGGGTAGTAGCCGGTACCGACCGTTGAGGTGGTTGAGGTTTTGGTGGAGGTGATCAAGGAGGTCGAAGTGATCAAGGAGGTCGAGGTGATCCGCGTGGCAACCCCCACGCCGATTGTCGATGGACCGAGGTTCGGTGGCCACTTGAGAATCGTGTCCCAAAGTTCGATCAACAACCTCGACCCGATCAGCTCAGGGTTTTACGTCGCGAGTGCGGTCGCCACGCAGTTCTACGAGGGGTTGCTGGGGTGGGACGGCGATCTGGAGCCGCGGCCCCGTCTCGTCGAGTCCTGGGAAATCACGGCCGACGGTCTCGAATATACGTTCAACCTGAGGCCCGAGGTCAGGTTCCATGACGGAGACGTTCTGACCTCAGGCGACGTCACGGGCTCCATAAGCAGGTGGCTGGACTCGGGCTATGCAACGGCCGGGCTCGTCCGCCGGTTTACGGACGGCAATTCCTTACGGGCGAATGATGACACGACATTTACATGGGCGTTCCAGGAACCGCTGGGCGGGATAATTTCGATTCTCAGTCTGCCCTACGGAGGGGTGCCAATCGTGCACCGGGGCCTCGCATTGACGCCCTCGGGCCAGCAGTTGAGCCAGAACACCGGCACCGGCCCCTACAGGTTCGTGGAATGGCGCCGGGGCGAGAGCGTGACTCTCGAGCGGTTCGACGACTACCGCCCTGGGTTCGGTCCAACTTCCCCTGGCGGTTACACCGGTGAGAACCTCGCTTATCTGGATGCCATCACATTCCTTGAGGTAGCGGACGAAGAGTCCAAGATCGCCGGCTTATTGACGGGTCATTGGGACGTCATCGATGGCGCTGCATTCGACTTCTACGACCTCTTGATTAACGAACCCGCCATCGAGGTCGCCTTATATTTGCCAGGCAACCGCTCGAACGTCTACCTGAACCCGCAGATGCCCCCGTTCAACAAGTCAAGTGCCCGGCAAGCTCTGCAAACCGGAATCAACGTCGAGGATTTTATGTTCTCCATCGGTCCGAGGGATCTTTGGCGGACATGCCCGGCGCTCTATTTCTGTGGCACACCGCTGGAGACGGCCGTCGGGTCTCGCTTCGACGTTGATCTGGGCGACGGCTCATCTGCCACCATCGGGTACGACATAAACGACCTGGTCACGGCCGGGAAGTTACTGGAGCAGTCAGGCTACGCGGACGAGACAGTCGTGATTCTAAACCCGAACGACTACGGAACCATCACACCGCTGGGTCCGGTGCTCAAGGCCTTCATGTTAGACATGGGATTTAAGGTCGAGATGCCCAGCCTAGATTGGGCGACGGTCACCTCGCGATTCGGGAAAACGGATTCGTACAACCTGGCGACCGATTGGTACTCGCATTGGGGCAGCGGTAACCCGCTCCAGGACCATCTAATTTCTGGGTCGTCGGACTACATCATCCGGCGACCTTCCTTGACCAACCTCCAATCGGAATACGCAATCCAGACGGACGAACGCAGACGCTTTGAAATCGTTGAGGAGATCCAAACCCTTCGTTGGCGACTGGTGACGTCCCTGGTTCTCGGTCAGTTCTTCCCCATCGTTCCCCACACCGACGACTTGAAGGGCTTTGCGGTAAAGGCAATCCCGTTCTACGCCAACGTGTGGCTGGAGCGTTAGTGCAATTGCGCGCACCGTTAGATGGCCCCAACCTGAAATCCTCGGCCCGTGGCCTTCCCGGCCGCAGTTGGCTCGCACAGTTTTTGGCTGTAGTCGTCGTGGTCTCAGTCGCCTGCGGAACTCCCGAAACAGTCGGCCCTGAGAGTACTGCCGAGGCTTCTGTCCGGGCTACCTCACCTGACTCAGAGGTCACCAGGGATTCGGCGAACCAGGCCACGTCGCCAGATCCAACTGTCTTACCAGGAAAGATCGCTTTCTGGTCCCCAAAAGACGGGAATGAAGAGATCTACTTGGTCAACCCGGACGGCTCGGGTGAGGTGCGTCTAACCGATCACTCGGCGACCGATAGGGAGCCCACTTGGTCGCCGGACGGGAAGCGGATTGCATTCGCGACGAACAGGGACGGTAATTTTGAAAGCTACGTTATGAACGTTGACGGCTCGAACATGGCACGCGTAACGCAAGACCCCGCGCGGGATTGGGGGCCGGAGTGGTCACCCGAGGGGAGCAAAATTGCCTTCGTATCCGACGAGTCCATCCACGTGGTGAACCCGGATGGCTCGAATCGGCGAAGGGTAAGTGCCGGGTCGGGACGAGGGCCGATCTGGTCACCCGACGGGTCTCAGATCGCATACTCTGGCTCCGATGCCATCTATGTGGTCGAATCGGATGGCTCCAATGAGTTCCGTCTCTCGGCAAGTGTTTGGAGTGGAGACCAAGCTTCCCTAGAGTTGGCCGTAAACCGATGGAGGGAAGATGTCGAACTTCGTTCCACATGGCCGATCCTCGAGGGAGGGGAGGAGTGTTTGGGAGCGGTCGATCCCGTGACCGGAACACTGGTCGAGCCTGGATGCAACCCGTTCATCGACATCGCCGCTTTGGCCGAGCATGGCCTAATACGAAATTCGGCGTCTGTGGAGTCGGCTGACACTTCTCGGAACACGACGGCCACCAATTCGAGAAGTGGACCGCATGGTTGGTTCCTCGATGGTCTCGGCACCCTCCAGGCGATCCCAGCGGTGCTAGACGGTCACTGGGCACGCGACCCCGTCTGGTCGCCAGATGGCTCAAAGATCGCGTACGCTCGCTCCTCAATCGGCGGTGGCCAGTCCGCAGACCTGATGATCGTCGACTCCGACGGGTCGAACACCACCCTCGTGACCCAGATACCTCAATTTCGAGAGAGCCTGACTTGGTCTCCAGACGAAGCGAGGATCGCCTTTGTCAGTGACCTTGAAATCCAAACCGTTCGGCCCGATGGCTCTGATCTAGTCAGGCTCGGTGTGTTAGAGGATTCAGTCGATACCGTTCCGGCCTGGTCCGCTGATGGCTCGATGATCGCGTTCGGCTGTGATAACAGAGGAAGTCGGGAGCTCTGCGTCATGAATTCAGATGGCTCAGACAAGAGGCGACTCACAGCGTTGGGGACGACATTTTCAGGACGAAACGGACCGGTTTGGAGCACGAGATAGTTCAACCCTCCTCCATGTCCACCACACATTTGCCCCAAGATTACCCCAGGAAAACCCCATCAAGGCCCACAAGAAACCCAGTAGCGCTACACCGATAGCCCACTGCTGCTACACTCGTAGCCACGTGCTGCGGCAAGGCGATACGAGGGTTCAGGCGCAGGCGGGCGCACGTGCAGGCGCAGGGGATCGGTTGAGCCAGGGCGGCCCTTCTTAGGGGCTGTGTGGCCCCTCGCGGGAAAGTTTTGATTTTTTTCTGGTGATGTTCCCTTTGGAGCACGTAGAGGGCTAAGCTTCTACTCGGCCCACCTCTTCCCAATCCTCGGAGAATTCCTTGACCGCTGCGTCGGATGCAGACTCTTGCAAGGACACGGCGATTACATCAGCCCCGAATTCCCCAACCTTCGAGTCCAGGGCTTTACGTAGACCTTCGAGGCCATCCTTTCGGGAGTCTGAACCGGTGCCGAAGGGCTTATCAAGTGATAACTTCCCACCTTTGGCGGGCGTGATTAGGTGGATAATGTAGCGCCAAGTAGTCATGGATACCCCCTAGCCAACTCGGGCTAGCCAACTCGGGAAACTGGGCAGAATTTAAACGACCCAAACGATATGCTCGCCGGGCTAACGTACGGTGAGGTTTGTCCCTGGTCTGAAACCTACGCGGTTGTGGGCAGGGACCGTGATGAGAGAGCCCGCGCGACCCCCACGTATCGGCCGCATCCTCCTAGCCCTAACCTGCCGGATCTCAAACGTACCGAACCCGGTGAGTGTCACCCGGTCCCCATCTGCAACGGCTTCCTGGATGCTGCCGAGAACCGCGTTGAGCGCGGCCAGGCCTTGGCCCCTCGAGCCTCCCAGCTTGTTGGCGACTCTTGCGGTCATCTCAGCTTTCCTCAGAGTGGTCATGTATCACCTCCATTGGGTTCCCACGCTATATCCCAGCCGCTGCGCTACGAAGCCACCGCCATTTTCCCACCGGCAAAAACCTTCACTTCGATCGGGCTAAGCTTCAAGACCTCATGGGCCACGCTTCCCAGTAAGAATCTGGATAGGCCAGTTCGGCCGCGGGAAGTCATGATGATTAGATCGGCAGTCTGTTCGATAGCGGTCTCTACAATCGCCCTTGCGGCCGTGGAGTGTTCCCTGACAATACACTGGAATTGCCCCTCACCCCAGCCACGCGTCTCCATCGCGGAGCGTAGGTAGGATAAGGCATCTTGGCAGCGGCTCTCTTCAAGACTTTTGTCCCAATACGTAACCCCGCCCAGCCCGGCATATACCACCGGCTCGACCATCATGACGGGGAAGATGATTGAATCGGAGGACGTCACATCTTCTAGGTGGCTGAACACGCCCTCAGCCAGGTCCGAACCATCTAGGGGTACCACTACTCGCTTGTACATTTCCTGCCCCTAACGGTCACTGAAGGCGTCAGACGTTGGCGAAAAAGTCCGCCTCCCGCAAAGTTTGCTCAGCCGCCTTGGTCAGCATGCTAAGCGTCTTTTTGTACCGCCCCCCTAGGATGCCGGCGACACGGCGATAGACGTGCATGCCAATGTCGGTCCGCTCATTACACAGCTTCACCAGATTCGTCTTTGAAAGCGCTAGCAAGTCCATGTCCGTCAGCGCGTTGACCGAACTGATCAAGACTCCGTCACCGATCAACGTAGCTAGAGGGAACGATTCACCAGGCCCCGCGATACGAACGGTCACCTCCCCTACGGAAGAACTGGCGTAGAGCTGGGCTTTGCCATCAAGGATCGTGAACAGAAGATCGCCTCGATCGCCCGCCTGCACTAGCTGCTGGCCGGCCCATATGTGCATCGGCATAGCTAACGGTTCTAGGAGTTCGAGCTGCTCCAAGGTCATGCCTCGAAAGAGGTCGATTTGGGAAAGCCCTTCGACTCGATCGTCCCGGAGTCCCTCAATCAAATCCTCGTCGGCGAGGACCAGGGGTGCGAGGGCCTCAGCATCCATGTCCCGGCGCCTCCAGATTTTTAGAATAGCCAAACTTCTTCCCTTCGCATGAGATCGGCTTCCCGATATAGCACAACGTCCATGGGCGCCTTTCCCTTGACGTCGAGCCCTATAAATCGCCGCTTGGTAACGGGCCTTTCCTTGTTTCCCTTCGTTGCTCCTTTGGAGTACATGGCGATGAGGTCGGCAGCTTCCGTTATCGCGTAACGGACTATCGCGTCAGCTATGTGACGATTCGCCTTCACAGCGTTAATGAGCACGGGATGACGACCGGCGTGGCGTCGCAACAGGGCACGACCGTACTGCTGTGCGGATTTCATCGAGTCGTAATCGAGCCGATCGTCTAAATCCAGCGTTCCCGTATCTGACGGCCGGACGACCTGGAGAAAGTGGACTTCCGCGTCGAAACCAAGGTCATCGCGTAGCTCGGTGATGACCTGCTCTGCGGCCAATGTCCCGTCTATCGGAACGACTACTTTCTTGTACATTTTCGACACTCATTAAAAGGGCCGCACGAATCCCGGGTGTCCGGGCTGTGTCGTGCGGCCCAATAAGCGCTCAGCGTCTCCTAGTTAAGTTGTTTGGTCTGGTCTGTCGGTGTTCTTGCTGCTACCTGGAGTTTGTAGAATTTGGACCGCGAACGTAGCTCATGCTGGAGTTGTTGTCAACAATGTGAACAACATCACCTTCTCGTCCAAATTAATAGTGAAAGTGAACTCTTTCACTAGTCTATTGACTGGAGGGAGGGCTGGAGTTGTATTTGACACGATTATGTAACCTTGTAACTTCCAGAACGGGGTCAGAACGCATGGACTCAGCAGTGAAGCCGGTTGACCCGGGGCGGCCGCTGTCAGGGGCTGTGTAGGTGCACGCGGGAAACTGAGCTAAAAATGGGCTCCAAAAGGGTGAGTCTGGGGCTGAACCTACCTGGACCTAGTTTTCGGCCCCTCCAAAAGGACTCCGTTTGGGAGGTCACGTCACAACGTAGACATTGTGAAGCGGGTCAATATAATTTGTAACAACGGGTCGACGTGCAGCCAGCCCCATTGATCGGGTTAGGAAAGAGTTTGAGCTTGGCCTCCAAACAGGATCTCAGCAGAAGACAATTCCTCAAGAGGTCGGCGGGTGCAGCCGGCGGAGTAGCGTTCGGGATTTGGGCGTTCTCTGGAGGCTCCCAGATCATAGAGGCGGTCGCGCCGGGCGTGGCTGGCGTAACCAAAAGCTTTCCCAGACTTCGTATCGCCTCGTTGAGCGAATTTGTCGAGGGGCGGCCACTAGACTTCGCCTACCCGCTCCAGGAGCACAACAACTTTGCCGTGAAGCTGGGCACGCCCGCGAATCAAGGGGTGGGTCCAGATGGCGACATCGTCGCCTTCAATTACCTATGCTCCCACATGGGCTGTCCGTTGAACGGCCTGTATAACCACCAACACAAGATGCAGGGGCCCTGCCCATGTCATTTCAGCCGGTTCGACCTGACCAAAGACGGAATCTTAATACTCGGGCAGGCGACCCAGAGCCTGCCCCAGATCGTCTTGGAGGTATCCGGCGACGACGTCGAGGCGGTCGGGGTCAGCGGATTGGTTTACGGCTACCACGCCAATCTCGAGGGGGGCACCCCTGTGGCGTAGTTACGGTCGCCACGGCCCACCGCCGTCTTCACCACAAACCAGTTGGCGTAAAGGAACACGAATGGTAGACCGCACCGAAGAACCGGAGAACATTGCGGCTGAGGAGCGCGAGGAGCTCTGGCTCAGAGCGAAGCAGAGCGGGCTGCCTCGCCGAAAGTTCCTCAGCCTGTTGGCCGCGGGGGGCGCTGTGGCCGTCCTGGCCGCCTGTGGCAAGGCATTGGCACCGCTGGCCACGGCAACCGCCGTCCCACCTACAGCGACTGTCGTCCCGAGGCCCACGGCCACACCGGTCGCGGTCGGTGCGGGCGACGACATGGTTGGCGGCATCGTCCTACCGCCTCCGAATGCAAAGGTTGTCACCACGGCATGCGACTACTGCATCGTCGGCTGCGGGTACAAGGCGTACACCTGGCCGGTCGGAAGCTCAGGCGGCCCGACTGCCTCGGAGAACGCACTGGGCGTCGATTACCCGGCTCCGATCCTGTCTGGTAAGTGGATCTCCCCCAATATGCAGACGGTGGTCGAGATCGACGGGCGGCAGCAGTACGTCCTGGTGATCCCGGACGGCGACACCCAGGTGGTAAACAAGGGCGGAGACCACAGTGTGCGGGGAGGAACTCTCGCTCAAAAGTTATTCCGCAAGGACGCGCAGACCCGGGACCGGCTTACCGATCCCATGATCAGGGTCGATGGCGAGTTGGTAGCGGTCAGCTGGGACGACGCCCTCGACATCGGCGCGGGCATCTCCAAATACGTGTTTGAAACCCACGGGGAGTCGGCCTGGGGAATGAAGCAATTCTCCTACCAGTACTACGAGAACACCTACGCGCTCACAAAGCTGGCGCTAGCAAAGGTCCAGACGCCGGCGTGGGTGGATCACGACAAGCCGACGGCGGGCTCCGACACGCCGGGCCTGAGCGACGCCGGTATCAACGCCTTCAGCGCCTCCTACGAGGACTGGGAAGAGGCCGAAGTCATTCTCGTGTCGGGTGCCACGCTCTATGAAACGAAGTCCATCCTGTTTCAGGAGTGGGTCGTCCCCGGCGGAGCCAAGTTAATCGTAGTCAACCCGCGAAAGGACTTCACCGCCGCATACGCCGAAAAGAACGGCGGTCTGTATCTGCAGGTGGTGCCGGGCACCGACACGCTGCTGCACAATTCGATTGCGCGAGTCATTTTGGAAAACGGCTGGGAGGACGAAGCCTTTATCCGAGCCAGGACCGTCAACGACGCTGAACTGGAAGACGAGAGCGGCTGGCGGCGCAAGGAGTTCGGCCTGACGTTCTCCGGCTACCGAGACTTCATCCTCGGGGACGACCGGCATACCCCGGAAAATGCGGCTTCCGTAACGGGAGTGCCCGTAGAGAAGATCAGGGCCGCTGCCGAAATGATGGCCGCACCTTTGGGCGGCGCGCGACCAAAGACTTCAATGATGCTCGAAAAGGGCAACTACTGGTCTCACAACTACCCGAACACCGCCTCATTCGCCGCTCTCGGGTTGCTGGTCGGCGCGGGCGGCAGGCCGGGCCAGATGCAGTCGCGAGCCGGCGGTCACCAGCGCGGGATGATAAAGGCGGCCGGTTACCCCAAGGACAAGTCCCGCGACGAGTACAAGGGCAACAAAATCGAACTCAACGTAGACCGCTGGGTGGCCGAGGGCAACGTGCGCTTCATGTACGTCATCGGCACGACCTGGCTCAGCGCGATGTGCGCCTCCCAACACCTGGCCCGTCTGGTTGGGGAGATGACCGGACGGCCGGATTCACAGGTCACGGCGGCCGACGTCGGCACCGGTACGGGGGTCGATGTGGACGGCGTGCTGGCCGTGCTCAAGAGACGGGTCGATGAGGGCGGCATGGTCATCGCCCACCAGGAGATTTACGCAAACGTCCTTACCGGCTTCGCCGATATCGTGCTGCCGGCGGCAAGTTGGGGCGAGGAGAACTTCACTCGCATGCAGGGTGAAAGGCGCCTCAGGCTCTACTCCAAGATTATGGATCCCCCGGGCCAGGCGAAACCGGACTGGTGGATTGTGGCCCGGGTCGGGAAGCGAATGGGCTTCGACGGCTTCGACTGGCAGGACTCCAACGACGTGTTTGAGGAGGCGTCCGAGAGGTCGGTCGGAACCGTGCACGACTACGCGGCCCTGGTGACCCTCGCCCGAACCCAGGGCAGGACGGGCCATGAATTACTTGGTGAGCTGGGCACCACCGGGATCCAATGCCCCATCGTGCTGGAGGGCGGCGAACTACAGCCTACTACCCACTTACACCAAGATGGCTTCGGCACTTCAAGCGGCAAGGCCGTATTCACCAGAGGCGACTGGGACGACGTCCTGCCCAGGCAGGAATTGTTCGCCCCCACCGGCGACGAGCTCTGGGTGACGAACATGCGAGTGAACGAGCACTGGCAGTCTCAGTTCGACGACAAGCGAATCCCGTACAGGTGGGATAGATTCCCATTCAACATTCTCGAGGTCAACCCGCAGGATGCCGACAGCAGAGGCATCGAAAGCGGTGATCGCGTCTCGGTAGCCAACGACGCCGTTCTTACGCAAACGGGCGGCACCTACTCAGGGAAGTTCGAGGCCGTGGCCTACGTCACGGATGCGGTTCCACCCGGCGTGACGTGCTCGTACTTCCTGTTCAATCAGGGTCGGTTGGACATGGCGGCAAATAGCATCGCACCTGGCGTCACCGACCCGATCAACAACCGTTATTCGTACAAGTTAGGCAAGGGCACGGTAACGAGAATCGGCGAGTCGGAGTTCAAACATACGGTCAGCTTCGCCCCGAGGAACATCGCCTAATGTTGCCCATTCCCGTGATATCCGTAGTCGGCAGTTCAAACTCAGGCAAGACCACGGTCGCCGTGGGCCTAATCCACGAGCTGACGTCCAGAGGCTTCGCGGTGGCCGCGATCAAGCACTGTCCACATGGTCACGATTTGGACCGCCGCGGATCCGATTCGAACCGCCTGCTCAACGCAGGCGCCGTAACGTCGATAGCCAGCTCACCTGGGATGACGACCCAAGTTGTCTTGAATGACCAAGACCTATCATTGGAGACCCTTGTCGATGAATTGGATGGTCGAGCGGACCTCGTCGTGGCAGAGGGCTACACCCGAGGGCCAGCGCCAAAGGTCCTGGTGCGAGGAGGAGACAGGCACTTCGAACACGTCGATAACATCATTGCAGTCGTCGAGCAACAGCCGGGACACACTCGTCTTCAATCCGGACCAAGTGAATCTGAACTGGCCGCGTTAGCGGACCGGGTCCTGGAACGACTTGGTCTGTCCGTCGTTGTCAGTGGTCACTGTTAATCGGTCACCGACGTCAAGTCATCCGGCGATATCCGTGTTGCAGGTGTAGTTCGACCCTCCCCCGTCTCCACCACACCTCTCCCACAGGATTACCCCAGTAAAGCCCCGTCAAACACCCCCGTCAAATACATAGGTTGCCCAGGATTGCTACAGAGAGCGATAGGGGGTCCAAGGCGCGCCCGTGTGCGCGATCGCGTGCGTGCGTAGGGGGCCGGTTGAGGTTGTAACATGACCGCACTTCCCTATTCGCCGGGTGTGGACTGGCTCCTCTCATCGCTGTTGGCTAGGCACGTTTTATGTCCGATCCCAAGATCAAACGCGTTTGCGTCTTTTGTGGTGGAACTCCACTCACCAACGAGCATCTCTTCCCTCAGTGGGTAGCTAACACCGTCCTCAAAGACCCGAGAGGTTACCCGCTTGATAGCCGAAAGCGCGTGAGGATGGTCGACGGCACCGAAAGGCGTTGGGAATCTACCACTCCTTTGGCATTCACTGCCCGGACCGTCTGCAAGACCTGCAACAATACGTGGATGAGCGAGATCGAAAACCAAGCGAAGCCGTACTTAGAGCCGATGATCACAGCATCTTCGCCTGTCGTACTTGATGAACCGGCTCAAGGTGCCGTCGCGACATGGATGGTCTTACGGTTCCTCATAGCGCGGTCTTCCGGTTCGCAGCCGTGGCCAGATGAAACCCACCAACTGTTTAGATGGTTCGGTGACAACCGTGTTGTATCGCCATCCTGTTTTGTCTGGGTAGGCATGTATAAAGGGGGATTGCCAGCGTACTTTGAAGTTGGCCCTTACCATCCACCCGGCGCCACCGGTGTTCCTCACGGCGCTCTTTTTTCATGCGTCATCGGATACCTCATATTCAAGATCTGCATCGTCCGAGACTGGGGTACCGTCCTTAGCTATCCAGGAAGGGGACTCGCCAAGATTGCGCCACCTGTAGCCTCGCAAGTCGAATGGCCTCCCGGCGGAGACCAATTCACAGATGAAACGATCTTGAAGTTCTTCGGGATGGGTCTCGCGTCTCCGCCGGTCCTTGCAGAGTATTGGGATGAAATTCAAAATGCGTGAATTCAATCTGTAGTGGCCTGAGCTCGGTACCTCCGCAGTGACCGTCGCGAGCAACCCACTCGCTTGGCAGCGTCAGCTTTGGTGATATCCCCAGCTGCAAGGCCGGGCAGAACCCCGTAGAGGCGCGACAGGAACTCGGGGTCATCAGTGAGCGGGGGCCTGCCAGTGCGCGGCTTTTGCCCGGCGGTCATCATGCCGCCCTCCTTGGATGTTCACCTTCGGCTTTATCCGGCCAGGCCGTCAGCTCCTCAACCGTAGGCAGGGCCGCCTGGTCTTCCGGCATGGGATCCCCAATCTTCAGCTTCATGGGCTTGCCCTTTACCGGTTCTTCGTTGACCAGATAACCGAGGTCGATGGTCTTGCTCACCCGCCTGCTAACCGCTGACCTTCCGATTCCCAGCTTGTCCTCAAGTTGCTTGTTGGTCACCGGGGAGGTGCCTCCGAGCTCATCACGTATCGCTGCCACCGCCTGAACGGTTTGCCTGATGGCGGCCGTAACCGAAGAGGACACAGCCTCGCCGACGATATCCAGGACGAGCTCACGAACGGCTTCGTAGTCATCCCACGTTGCGATAACGCGACCCTTTGCATCGCGCCCGCGGTGCTGCTGGTGAATCAGTGCGTGGGTTCCGGTCAGGAGAAGCACCTGGTTCAGCGACCGTCGCATACGGACCGCCGTGTCAGACGTAAGCTCGGCCACTCCTTCAGCGAACGGGATGACGACCTGTGACGGACCGGTAGATAGGTAATCCTGAAATGCTACCCAGGGGGCCAGGTCAGGCAAGTGCACGTCCGTGCCGCTGTGCCGCCTGCCGGTCATCTGGTTGATTGCCCGGGTCTGGTTTGGCGTATCCGTCACCGGGATCTCGAACAGGCGCGTGGCGTTTTCCGGGTGGATCTTGGACGCGGTGGTTGTCATAACCAGGCCTGTCGGTCCATCCATCTGCTTTAGAACCGAGTGGTGCTTGCCGTCATCGTCTGTTTCCACGACGCCATAACTGACGCGGCCCTCCGACAGCAAGGACCTGACTAAGTACTCGCTGGTGTCTGACTTCGCCCCCGCTGCTTCGGCTATCACGAGATGGCGGTGGCTCAGCGGCGCACTGAAGTGCGCGAGGAACTTGTCGGACATGGCGGTTAGGAAAAGAAATCCCTCCTCGGGGAAGAACCGGAGCACCTACTCGACCAGATAACTCTTGCCCGACGACGATGGCCCAACCACGATCGCGCTTACTGGCTGATCTAGCAGGCGGCTCGTGAAGACCAAGTACAAAAGCTTTGCCACAGTCTCCTCACCAGCTACCCCAATGCCACGCAACGTCTTGCAAAAGGCACCGAGTATGTCCGTTACAGGCAAGATCGGCGATGCCAGGCTGGCGGCGGCGCTCCTGGATTCTTCTTTCTCAGCGGCCTCGACCTCGGCAAGCGGCACCGCATCAGCCATGAGATCACGGAACCGTCCGAGAAAACCATACTGGTCGGCGACGTGCATATCGGATGGGTCTTTGTAGCCGGACTTGCCCGTGGTGATGACGAAGATCCGGTCCTTCATGGAGGAGCCCGCCAGCGACTTCAATAGAGTCTCACCGCCTTGGTCTGGTTCGACGAAGAGGTAGATCGTCTCGAAGCCATCAAGGTACTTTTCCGATTCGTGCTTCCAGGTGCTCGCGCCCGGCACTCCGAGAGCCGGTATGTCGTGGAGCCAGAGGGTCTGAGCGTCGCTTTCACCCTCGACGATAACCACCTCACCGGCAGTACCGGTGCGCACCTGCGGAAGCCACACGCCGTAGGGAATGAGTGGTTTTTTATCGCCGCTTCGCCAGCTAAAACTTGAACCAGCTTTACGGGACCTGACCCTGTATTCCTCTCCTTGCTCGTCGAGGTACGGAATCTTCACCGTCGGCACTCCGCTCCTGTACACGGTTTCCACGCCCAATGTGGACAGAAACTCTATGGGCAACCGCTTTTCCGTGGCGTATTGCTCGGCTGTAAGGCCTGCCGGTTGATCGGTTGCCACCGGTTCAGGCTGTAGGGGAGCCCCCCTCCCCCCTTCCGAGAACAGGTCTGTCTTCGAAAGGCCGATGGCATCAAGGACATCCGTCACCGTGCAGCCTGCGTGGCACTTCAACAGGGCTTTGCCGTCCGCTCCTTCGCCGATGGACAAGGACGGCTGTCGATCTTCGTGGGCGGGGCAGAGCGCCATGTGACTCTGTCCATTCGGGCGGCCCCCTTCTAGCAGGGCCAGGATCCGGTCAACTGGCGTCATTGTCGATCAGCCTCTCAATGAACCTGTCTACGCTCGATGCGAGCACCCTCCGGCTGCGACCTACCTTCACGCTACGAAGCTCGCCGGTCGCCAGCCAGTTAAAGATTCGCGTTCGACCCGAGCCCAGGCGTTCGGCCACCTGGGCCACAGTAAGCAGTTGTTCTTTTCCCTCGTTCGTCGTCATTCGTTTGGCTCCTTTCGTTCGTTGGTGTACAGTGTCTGCGTGAGGGGTTTTCCTGTCAAAACCATTACGGCCTACCATGACGCAGAACGACGCAGAACGATCTTCAAAACGTCACGCGGCGGCCAGAAAGCTGGTTAGTTGGGGACGTAACGACGAGTGGATCTGGTACAGGGGAGGTGAATGGGAGTGGGCATTGGAGACAGAAGCACAACGCCTTGGCGGCGATGCGACTGGTGCATACCCAGATGGTGGAACCTACGTCCTCACCCCGAAGTCGGTCGATGGGATTGAGCCCTACGAACCGGAAGGGGTTCGCGATGAGCTCCAAGGTAGGTTTCTGGCCTTAGGCGATTCGACCTGGGAATTGATGGAAGGGCGTTTGATCGGAAAGTTCGGATTTGGGAAGCAGCCGTTTCCAGATGGTCTCGCCGACGAGATCCTGGCGTTTACCAAGGATTTCGGGCCCTTAGTTTCCCCCCGTTTCTTTGGGCCAGTTGCCGAGCCGGAGAAGGAACTGTACTTGTGGCGACGGGGTGGTCACGCGGTTCTCAGGCAGGCCCAGTTGCTGTGGCTCGTCCATAACTACGGCCTCGTCATTTCTAGTAGCGATGACGCGTCTTTGGTCCTTTTGAGGAGCCTCGTGACTGCCGCCCTTGACCAGTTGGTCTCGGAAGACTCCGCGTGGGACGAGATACCGCACCTCGCTGACCTGGGAAACGACGAGATGCTGCTCTTCGCTGCGGCCGAACTCATCGAATCTCTATCACATGACGCTGACGGACTTTCTGGGCTCCGTCTTAGATATCTACCGAAGTTCATTGACGAAGACGTTGTCTGGGACGGCGGAGTGTTCTTCGACAATCTCGTCAACTTGATTTGGCACTGGGCGTTCAAGGACCTGAAAGAAAGCTCACCTTTGGCAATCTGCGCCAATGAAAACTGCCCGCGTCCTGGGCGACTCATGCCGCGAGGAAGACCGAACCGCAAATACTGCAGAGACAAATGCCGTGCCGCTCAAATCTCAAGAGAGTGGAGAGGGCGGAACCCGGGGAAACGCCGAAAACAGGATTGAGGTGACTTAATGAAAAAACGAAGAGGCAATAATGAGGGCAGTGTTTACCAGCGCGCAGACGGCCGCTGGACAGGTGCGATCACCACTGGAGGTGGCCGCACCCGCCAGCAACGCCGATACGTCTACGGCCGCACACGCGAAGAGGCAGCCTACCAGCTCCAAGAACTGCAAAACCAGGCTCGGACAGGGTCGCTGCCCGAAAATGGGCACCTAACCGTCGCGACTTGGGCCGCGCGGTGGTTGGAAGAAAAGGAGCTAACGGTCTCGCATCAAACTTACGCCGACTACGAAGTGACGGTCAGAAACCACATCGTCCCGCAACTCGGCTCCCTTAGACTCGCCAAGCTGGCAGTGACAGACGTACAGGGGTGGCTTAAATACCTGTCGGATGAAGGGATGGCACCTTCCACCCTGAAGTCCAGGGCCGTGCGCCTCAGGTCGATGCTTGAGCGAGCTGTGCAAGTCGAACTCATAGCCCGAAACCCGGCTGCGCGGATCAAGATGCCTCGCGTCAAGAAACGCGACGTACCCGTGCTCACCACCGAGGAGATACGCTATCTGATTGGTGCCAGTCGTGGCCATCGACTGGAGGCGCTTTTCGTTCTCGCTCTCACCGTCGGTGCCCGCCAGAGCGAGCTGCTCGGTCTCCAGTGGTCGGATGTCCATTGGGATCAGGCCGAACTGTCGATCTCCAGAAAGCTGAAAGCCAACAAAGGCGGTGGATTTAATTTGGAAGAGCCGAAGCGCGAGTCACGTAGACGAGTGGCACTTACGACATACGCGATCGACGCCCTCCGGAGGCAGCGAGCCAGACAGTCAGAGGAGGCCTTGGCTCTCGGCCCAGCCTGGAGCAACCCGTGGGGCCTCATGTTCACCAACGATGTCGGCGGTCCCATCCATAAGGACAACCTCTACAAACGTCAATTCAAGCCCTGGCTGCACTCTACGAATCTCGGCCATGCACTGACATTTCATGATCTCCGGCATGTGGCCGCCACTTTCGCGTTGGGTCAAGGCGTGCCGCTCCCAATAGTCAGTGCCATGTTGGGTCACAAAGACCAGGCCACGACCCTCCGGATTTATAGCCACACCATGCCGAGCCAGCAGAGAGCCGCCGCCGACGCTTTTGAGGGTATGTTGGCGGTTTGACCCTGATATTGTTGACAGCAACCGTGACCGCAACCCGTAGTGGTCAACCCTGAACAGTGGAGAACAGCTTACCGGCCGGAACGTGGGACCATCGCGGTCGGTGCGGTCTATGATGTACCACAGCGGACAGCGCGCTCACTACTGATAAGACTGAGGTCCCTGGTTCGAGTCCAGGTTGGCCCACCACTCCTCTCGTCGCCCCCACGCTTAAGCCTGTGGCCAAGGCTGATAGCTGTCCAGAACCGTCAACTAGCGACGGAAGCAAAGTGGACCCCACCGGTTGAGCCACGGCGGCCCATTGTAAAGGCGATGTGCCTGCGCTCGAGAAACTGAGTCCTTTTGCAGATAGGGTGACCGCCGACATTTTGCGGGTTCGCCGGGCGAGATTACTTTGTCTTCCCCCCGCCCTTGTCACTGACGTCGCCGCCAGGGCCGTTGCCGGAGTCGCCTTTGCCGGAGCCGCCACGGCCGGAGTCGCCCTTGCGGGTGTCAGAGGAGTCATCGCCGGTGCCGCCACCATTTCCGTCAACCAAATCTTCTCCGCGCTTTCGCTTTCCCTTACGGTCCTCGGCATCGTCGAACAGTTCCTTGGCCCGGCCGGTGACCTTTTCCTCCAGCCGTTCAAGTCGTTCCTGTTCCTTGACCTGCCGATCCGCCTCTCGCGCTTCAAACCTCTCCAGCCGCTCGGGCGTAGAATTGGCCAGCTTGTGTTTGATGCTGGCGAGTCGCAGGTCTACATCGACCGTGGGCTTCTTACCCCGAACCTCGAACTCGTCCGAGTCCCGGCCCTTCTTGCGCTTGAGGAGCACCGAGTCGTCCGAACCTTCCCCACCGCCCTTGCAATCGGTGTCCTCGATCTCGGTGATCTCCCCGTCCTCGCCCACCACTTCGAGCACGCCCGCGTCCTTGCACTTGGTGACGCCGCGCTCGTGCTCACGAGTCGCCGTGCCCGGGACGATGGATACCCGGGTTGCGGTCACCGTCCGGAAGGTCGGTGCGGGTTGCTCCTCGTCTCCCTCTTCGTTCTCGTCACCGCCGGTGCCTTCGTCCGTCGTGGTCGGAGTGATACCGCCAGTCGTTCCGTCATCAGTGGTGGTCGGCGTCGGGGCCGCGTCCGTGTGGACGGTGACCGACCAGTTGTCGATCCCGGCCTCGGCGCTGGCCTGCGGCCCGGTCGTCAACGTAATGCGGACAAAACCGAAGGTTATCGGACCGCCCGTCTCGGAGAAGTCCGGATGGACGTTCTGCAATGGAAATCGCAAGAAATCGGTGTGTGTTAACCCATTCGAAGTCAGGGCCGTCCAGGAGCTTTGAGCCAGAGAGGATTCCGCAGCGGTGAAGTACTGACCATCTTGCATCAGGGCGGGTCCCGAGCGTTGCCCCCCCGCTCCTCCGGAGATCACGATGTAGTCCTCATAAAAATCGACGGTGTTGATGGCCCCCTGTGTCGACGGGTCGTAAGAGGCGGAGGACCGCAGCCATATCCCATACACGCCGGTTGAAGGTGACAGTCCCGAGTTGAAGTCAACCGAGTTTCGCACCAGCAGGTATTCGCCCGGGTTGCCACCCGTCGCCTGCTGGTTTCCGAATGTCGCGCCGCCTGGCCCAGGGGCGGGGAATTGGAGGTTTATTGAGGTCCACAAGGTAACAAAGTTGTCATCACTAAACACGGTGCTGGTCGTCCCGTCCTCAGTCGTTGTGGGCGTGGTTCCGCCGCCGCTGCCGTCGTCGGTCGTGGCGGGCGTGGCTCCCGTTTCTCCACCCGTGTCTTCGCCGCCGTCTCCGTCGCCTTCGGACGGCTCGGGGGGCGGTGCGACCGGAGACCGGTCCAGCAATACGCCGACCTTGTCGCCGGCCTGGATGGCGCCTGTGCCGACGTCCTCGTCGGGCGGAGCGTTGACCTGGGTTCCGGAGTCGAGGTTTACCGTCACGTTCCCGTGCTGGGTACTGACGACCATGTTGGAGGCGCTCTTGGAGACCACCTCACCGTGGATGGCACGCCTCACCAGTTGGCCGGCCGGCACCTGCATCAGCAATTTTCCACTAGGCGCGGCGGCGTTGACCGTGTGAGCCCTCGATCCGATGGGGACGCCCAGAAGCGACGCCACCATCAGGGCGGCCATCACCGGACCAAACGTCTTTCTCGCCATCTTCCTGAAGGCTCGTTTCATTGCATCACCCCTCCGGTAAGTAGAACACGTTGAGGACGATGTCCAGCCGCTCGCGTCATTAGCCCCGCTACTTGATCGCTCGGCATGCCAACCTTACGATGGCACGCATGTGTCGGGTGATTGTGGGGTCTGATGATTAATTTACGCCTGTTAGGCAGGACGAAAAACTGGGCGATTTCGCTGAGCCTAGTCGCTACGATGCTGATGATCAGTGTCGCCTACGCCGCAACGCTTGAGGGAGACGTAGTCCGGGTCGGGCATCAGTTCCCCGCGCTCGGTGAAGAGAACATCGGGTTTGACGTAACCGTCGTCGATGGAACGGGTGACACGGTGCGTATGTGGAGTGTCTACACAGTTGATGTCGATCCATGCTCGATCAACGTAGATTTCCGGATCAACTGGACCGCTCACTTCACGTTCCCTGTAGAGTTCAACGGCCTGGTAGTTTCGGACCTGGCCACGGAACCGACCGGCCTCGTGATCGAAACGAACCTCACTGGATGGGACGACTCCAGAGCGAGCTTCACGGCGGACTCGGTCATGTTTGATTTCCAAGGGATTGGCGACCCATTCGATCCTGCTTGGTATCTCGTTGCAACAATCGAAGGTTGCGGCAGTAATAAGTCCGACTCTCTAAGAGGCAAAAGTGTACCTGGAAAGGGAATCGGGAACGCACCCGGCCTCCAGAAGGAATTCAACCCCAAGAGCAAGGCCGCTAGAATGTGGCCAAAATTAGCGTCCCGAGAGATGTGGGCGAAGGCGCAGCTTTAGACGAATAGTCGGACGTCGGGGCCTCTTCGGCCAACGCCTAAACGTCATCGTTTTAGAAGCGAATCGTCCGCTCCTCCGGTCCAGGTTCTGCACCGCTCCCATCGCCGGTTGAGCCCGGGCGGCGGCTGGCTAACACCGGGTTTGGGGTCTAGGACGTGTCATGGATGTACGGAGTGAAATCGAGGAGACGATCAACCGGTTTGCGGCCAGCATCGACAATAAAGATTGGTCACAATTGGAGTCAGTCCTGGCCAAAGCCATTGCTGTGGACTATGAAGATCTCCGCGGTGATCCGCCGCACGTAACGTCAGCCCGCGATTACGTCGTCGCCCGCCGGGAGGCCCTACAGTACCTCGACACGACCCACTCAATCAGCGGGTTAGTAATCGACGTCCAGGGCGTTCGGGCAACCGTAGAATGCAGCAGCGAAATCTTGAGAACGCGGGACGGATCAGTGTTCAATACTCAAGCCAAGTATCAGTTCGGCTTGCAGCGCATCTTCCACCACGGCTGGGTTATCGACAAGATCACGCAAACGATTCTTCGAAACGACGGAGACCCGAGCATCCATGCCGGAGCCAAGCACTAGCGACCCCATTGCCGACCCCGCCGGTTGAGCCACTGGGACGCCTAATTACATGTTCGAACGAAACTACAGCTGGTCGCGCCGGGGCGGCTGCTGTCAAGAGCAGTGCCCTTACAAAATATGCTGCGTCGGTTTTCAGCGCTAACATTGGACCGATGCGACTCAGACTAGTGCCATTTCTGATCCTACTAGCGGCGGCCTCAGCGTGTGGCGAACTGGCTCCTAAAAACCATATCGGGGTTGTGCCCACTCAGGCCGCTCAGGTTGAGCCTACTGCCGAACTAGTGGACAACGGCGAAGCATCACTTGAACCGCCGGACGAGCTGGCGGCAAGCTCCGCTAGCCCCACACCGACGCCTGAGCCGCTGGAGAAACTTGAGGCTGGAGCGCTGCCAGTATCAGACACTCCTACGCCTATACCGGATCGGGATACTTCAGACGAGATCCACTTGGGGGAACCCTCAGCCACCCGTATTGCAAGCGAGGCCGATGTTGAGCCCCCGGCGACGGCTACTCGAACGCCGCCTACGACTCGCACTCCGCAACCTGGACCGACAGTGTCGCCGTCGGGTTCCCCATCGCCGACACCAACACGAGCCGTCCCGACGCCCACAGCCGTAGTTTTAGAGCCACAGGAGCCCTACATCAGGCCGCCGACCAACGGCAGAAGCAACGGCTTCTTCGTCGTCCTCGACTATCCGGAGATACTCCCTGGCCGCGAGGTCGATTACTTAGACCCCGACGAGCTAGTACTGGGTCTAGAAATGGGAGGTGAGAGCAGGGCGTATCCGGCCCGGATGGCCTGGTTTCACCACATCTTCAACGACGAGATAGGTGGAACGCCGGTCCTAGTTACGTACTGAATCAAGTGCAGTTCGGGGGTTGGGTTCAACCCCGTGCATCAAGGAGACCTCCTCCTTTTCGAAATCGTCGGACTCGAGGCAGGCGTCTTCACCATGCGAGACGATCGCACCGGCACGGTCTGGAACCACCTCGATGGTAAGGCGACAGAGGGTCCGTTAACTGGTGCCCGTCTCGACATCATCCCTATTCAGCAAACTACCTGGGAAGCGTGGCTGAGCGAATACCCGAACACGACCGTGCTCGCTTTTGACACGCCGTACCAAGCCAACTACCAACTCGTTCCCATTGGCGAACTAGCGGCCGACGAAGCGCAATTTGGAGATGATCGGTTGCCGTCGAATACTCTGGTCCTCGGGGTCGAAGTGGATGGCCTATACCGGGGATACACGCTAACGGATATAAAGCTGGCTGGCGGAGCGCTCAACCACGAGTTCGGAGGCGAGCCGATCGTGGCGGCCTACGACTTCAAAACAGGCAACGCCATGGCATATAACCGCCAGGTCCTTGGGGCGGAGTTGCAGTTCAAGCTTCTCTATAGCGGCGGTAGGGCGTTGTTAGAGGATCTAGGGTCAGGTTCACGTTGGACAATCGGTGGCCAGCCGGTCAGTGGCCCACTGGCGACGGTGCCATTGCGCTTTATCCCTTCGATCATCTCTGAGTGGTACGGCTGGTCTGGCTACCACTCGGAAACAGAGCTCTACGACGCCACGGGCTGAATAGAGCCTGACCCGACCCCCCGCCGAGTCGTTGTCCCTTCAGACGGCCGTGCAGAACCCTCAGCTAGCCGTGCTAGCCACTCCGCCGGTTGAGCCAGTGCGGCTCTCTCTACGGGCTATGTATGCGCGCCCGGAGAACTGAACTGGTGTCGGGAATCGCCCGGCTAACCCGACAGAGAGCGACGACGGCGCTCTCGATCCGGTCTCCGAAGCCCGCCAGTTCGATCACAAGCCGCTCCGGTGCAGCAGCGCATGCCGCCTATTGGTGGTATGCGGCCTCACATCGGTCGGCCACCGGCCCGTCTCCACCGCTGCGGGCCACTCGTCGCTCACCAGCACATCAGGGCTCTCCAACTCGTAGATGGCCGTGTGGCGCGGCTGATCTTCCAGGACCACCGTCTTGATCTCTCCGCCTATGGCCATCTTCAGTTCACCGGTCCGAAACCGGGCGATGGACAGTACTCCGGGCACTCGACTCAGGTACGGGACGTGCTCAGTGTCGTAAACCTCATCGAAGACGGCTTCCTTGTCGGGCGTTACGTCCATGCTGGCCATGAAAATGTACCTGGCTTCCATTTCGACCTCCTCTGTCCGGGTCGCCGAGTTCCGGGTCGCCCAGAATTGGTTTTCGGGGTCTGTGCTTCCAACTACCGCTCTCGCCTTGTAGATTTGACGTCAGTCTACTCCCGTCCGAAGTGGGCCACCCTCGGCGAAGGTTGCCCCTCGTTTGGGAGAAACGTGAGAAGTCACAGGTCGAGCCTTGATCAGCGCCTCTTGAACACCCTGGCAGCCCCGTCTCCACCACCAGGTGGGGCTGCACTAACGCCGGTTGAGGTGCCCGGTGCCTCTGTAACTGGTCTGTACCTGCCACACGAAACTCCCAGGATTACCCCAGTAAAGCCCCGTCAAAGACCCCCGACAAATACAAGAATAGCCCAGTACTGCTACAGAGAGCGATAGGGGGTCCAAGGCGTGCCGTTCCCGATAGTCAGTGCCATGTTGGGTCACAAAGACCAGGCCACGACTCTCCGGATTTATAGCCACACCATGCCGAGCCAGCAGAGAGCCGCTGCCGGTGCTTTTGAGGGTATGTTGGCTGGTTGACCCTGATATTGTTGACAGCAACCCGTAATGGTTAACAGTGAACAGTGGAGAACGGAATACCGGCCGGAACGTGGGGCCATCGCGGTTAGAGTGGAATATGATTTACCACAGCGGACAGTGCGCTCACTACTGATAAGACTGAGGCCCTGGTTCGAGTCCAGGTTGGCCCACCACCAAATCTCCGATCTCCATTGGCCCGACCCTCACTGGCCCGACCACCAGCGCACCCATACCCGGCAAATGGACGAACACACAGACGTCATTGACCGGATCCTCGACGGCACCCGCACGGTCGCCGTCGTCGGCCTCTCGCCCAGCCCCAGCCGCCCCAGTCACGGCGTGGCGGCGTACCTGCAAGGCCAGGGGTTCCGAGTCATCCCGGTAAACCCCAATTGCACCGAAGTGCTGGGGGAAAGATCGTATCCCGATCTAGCCGCCGTTCCGGAGCCGATTGATCTAGTAGATATATTTCGCCGATCGGAGTTCGCTGCGCCCGTCGTCGAGCAGGCGGTGCGGATCGGCGCGAAGTACATCTGGATGCAGGACGGCGTGATCGACGACGCGGCCGCCGAGGTCGCACGCGCAGCCGGGTTGGCGGTGGTGATGGACGACTGCATCTACCGGCAGCACCGGGCGAGACGCGGCGCCTGAGGGACCCGGCCACCAAAATGAACGTCCCCGATCTCGGCGAGCCGTTCTCCTCCTCATGAACGTCTCCAACCTCGGCGAATTCAGTCTGATCGAGCGCCTGACCAGCGTTTTCGCCGACAACTACCGACCCCCAGAAAGCCGTGCCAATGATCGCTTCGAACTGCTCATCGGCGTCGGTGACGACGCGGCGGCGTGGTCTGGGCCGGCTGGCACGACGGTGCTGACCTGCGATGCAATGGTCGCCGGCACCCACTTCGACCTCGCGTATGCAGCGCCCGGCGACGTGGGCTGGCGAGCAATGGTGAGCTGCCAGAGCGACGTAGCGGCGATGGGTTTCCGGCCCGCCTTCTCCACCGTCACACTCGGCCTGACCGGCAACGAACCAGCCGAGCAGATGGACGAACTGTACGTGGGCATGGCGCAGGCCTGCTCGCACTTCGGTGGACGGTTGGTCGGCGGCGACATCGTGCGGTCGAAGACCATGTTCATATCCGTGGCAATGGTCGGCACCGACCCGTCGGCCGACCCCGACATGCCCGGCCGGCCAATGACCCGCTCGGGTGCAGAGCCAGGTGACGTGATCGCCGTCACCGGACCGGTCGGAGGTTCGGCGGGCGGCCTGCGGCTGCTCATATCCAGCTCAGATGCACATGCAGATGCGGAAACGAACGTGACAGGGGCCATGCTCACCCACGCCCATCTACGCCCCGAACCCAGGGTCGCGACCGGCATCTGGCTCGCCACCAACGGAGTGGCCTGCGCGGTGGACGTCAGTGACGGGCTGGTCGATGACCTGGGCCGGGTGTGCAGGGCGAGCGCCGTGGCGGCCCGGGTTCAGCTGTCCAAAATCCCGGTCGATCCTGCACTAAAAAAGGTCTTTCCCGACGACTGGTTGGAGATGGCGCTGGGCGGCGGCGAAGGCTATCAGCTCCTGTTCACGGCCCCGGCTTCGGTGGTCCAAGCAGCGCAGCGGACCGACCCAGCCATCGTCGCAATCGGTGAAATCGCAGCCGGACCGTCGCAAGTCACCGTGCTGGACGACACCGGCACTCCAATCAAAACGGACGTTGCCGGCTTCGATCACTTTCTCTCATGAAGACCGTCCAGATGACGTTCGGGGGCGAAGCCGAGTTCCGGCCCAGCGAGATACTCGCCGACTTGCGTACGGCGGCGGAGACCATGTACTTCCCGCTCCGTATGTGTGGCTCATGGGACCGGGCGGCCAACATGCACCTGTGCCCGCACCTGGAGCGCGGCCAGCGCTGCCCTCACATTCTGGACGCCGACGACCCGGAGCGGGAAGAGTACTCCCGCACGTTGGAGCGGGAGCGCCAGGCGGTGCTGGAGGTGGTGTTTCCCCACGCCGACACCTCCATTTTCCTGGGCTAGTTCCGTGTCCTCTAACGAGGGCCGAAGACGGCCGGTTCGGGACCATTCTGGTACCATCCTGACCGGTCGCGGCCAACAGGCGGCGTTGCGGCCACATCCGCGATTGACGACGGGAGGATTGGGTCATGGGAAAGCACTACGAAACGGCGGCGATTCCAGACGAATTGCGCCGCGAATTTGACGTCTACGACAGGGTACGTGAGCTAGGGATCGGCCTGGGCTCGTTCGATGACGACGTCGTCTCGCTGGCGGGCTCGGGAATCGCGAAAGCAATCTTTCAAGAGAGCGGCCTCGTCTACCTGTCCGGCACCATCGGCGGCGACTACCCGATGAACGACGACGCCGACCGCATTGAGCACGGTGCGGCGGGCGGCCAGTTCGCCGCGGACACCCACATCCGGGCGCTGCACTGGGCGCTTAGCTGCGGCGGCGAGGGCGACCTCAACGACGTTCTGTATACCGTCAAAGCCTTGGGGATGGTTGTCTCGCCCGGTGGTGGCTCCTTCGCCGGGGCGCCGGCGGTCACCAACGGCTACTCATTTCGGTGGCAATCGGTGTTCGGCGGCGGCATGGGCTCTTACGCTGACGGTGGTGTGGATGCGGGCGGCTACTCCGGTGTGCACGCCAGAAGCGCGATGGGCGGGTTCGACGGCCGGTTCTCAATAGAGCCGGAGATGATCATCGCCATCCCCCAGTCGCTGGCCGTTGAGATCATCGGCAGCCGGGGCTGGGTGTTCCCGCTGCCCCCGGTTACGCTGGACAAGGTCAAGGCGGCACGCGGTTAGCAAAACGCCTACGGGGGCCCCGCCGCGTTAACGACGATCGGAGAGTTTTAATTGGCCAGGGTTCCCTACATGCAGCGAGACCAGATGCCGCCCGACAAGGTCGGTATCTACGACCGCATCGCGTCCACCAGGGGGTCAGTGCAAAACGTGTTCGCGGCGCTGCTCAACAGCCCCGACGCGGCCGAGGCGGTGACCTCGGTCGGTGAGTATCTGCGATACAACTGCCCGCTCGACCCTGCCATTCGCGAGACCGCCATCCTCGCTACGGCCCGTGAGATGGGCAACCGTTACGAGTGGGCCCAGCACGAGCCGGTGGCCCGGCAGGTCGGAGTGCGGGACGAGGTGATCGAAGCGGTGCGCTCGGGCAAAGCGCCCATGGGTCTCCCGGCCAAAGAGGGGGTCTTCGCCCAGGGCGCGCGGGAGCTGACCCGGGACGGCGAGCTCTCCGAGAGGACCCTGCAGGCCATCGAACACCTCCTCGGCACCCGGCAGACGGTAGACTTCGTAGTGCTGGTGAGCTACTACGGGATGGTCGCGCGGATCATCTCGACGTTCGGGGTGGATTTCGATGATTGGCTGGACCCTGAAACCGGCTTTTGACGTTGTTACCAGAGCACTGACGGAGCGCAAATGAGTGAGCAACGCGAGTACGTAATCGAGGCCCACGGGGTCTGCAAGGTCTACGAAACGGGACGAGTGACCGTGGAGGCGCTGCGGTCGGTGTCGCTCGGCGTCCGGCGCGGGGAGATGGTCGCCGTAATGGGTCCCAGTGGCTGCGGCAAGACGACGCTGCTGAACTGCCTTTCGGGGCTCGACGACCTGACGTCCGGCAGCGTGAAGATCAATGGCTCCGAGCTGGCCGAAATGTCCGACAGGGTCAAAACCAGGTACCGGGCCCAGCGCATGGGCTACATCTTCCAGGCATTTAACCTGCTGCCCGTCCTGACGGCGCTGGAGAACGTGGAAATGCCGCTGCTGGTGTCCGGAACGGGCGCTAAAGATGCCCGCATCGCCGCCGAAGAGGCGCTGGACATGGTGTCTCTAGGTGACTGGAAGAGCCACTATCCGGCCGAGCTATCCGGCGGCCAGCAACAGAGGGTGACGGTCGCGCGTTCGCTGGTTAACCGACCGGAGATCGTCTGGGCAGACGAGCCCACCGGCAACCTCGACAGCGAGAACGCCGGCGAAGTGATGGATCTGATGACCCGGCTCAACGTCGAAAATCAGCAGACGTTCGTAATAGTCACCCACTCCGACGAGGTAGCCGCCCTCACCCACCGGACGATCCGCATGAGAGATGGCCACATCGAGTCGGACGGCGCCAACGGCAGTGGGGTAAAGGGCTAACCGAACCGAATGGACGAACTTTTCGGACAGCCGCTTTCCGGCTACACCATCCCGCTGGCGGTGATCTTCCTCGTACTGACGGGGTTTCTCGTCTACGTCGCCGTCCGCAACACCATTCTGCTGAGTATGGCGGTTCGCAACGTCGTGCGCCGGCCCGCGCGGACCCTGCTGGCCGTCACCGGACTCATGCTGGCCACGGCCATCGTGTCCATCGCCTTCACTGTCGGAGACTCCGTCACCTTCAGCATCGAGAGCGACGCCACCGATGCGCTCAGGGAGCTGGACGAGTTCGTCGCCGTTGATGAGGACTCGGACAAATGGGACGGCCTCGCCGTCCCGGAGAACTTCTCCCAGAGCCTGTACGAAGAGATCGGGGCGGCCCTGGATGCGGATCCGGACGTTGAGGCCACCCTGCCCCAATACGCAGAGTCGGTCGCGGTCATCAACGTCCGCAGTCAGCGCTTCGAGGTCGAGTCGCTGTTCGTCGGTGTTGAGCCGGGCAAGGCTGCCACGTTCGAGGCGCTGAAGGATATCGACGGCAACGTTCTCGACATCGGCGAACTTGGCCCTAACGAGGTCTACATCGACATAGACGGGGCGGAGGCCGTGGACGCCGTCGTCGGAGACGAGATCGAGATCGCCCTTGGACCCGACGAGCTCGTGCCCTTTACAGTCAAGGCCATCGCAGACGGCTACTACTGGAAAAACTCTTCGACCAAGCTGGTCGTCATTACCGCTCTGGACCACATTCAAACACTGCTCGGAACCGAGGGAGAGCTAACCGCAATACTGGTAACCAACCGGGGTGACCAGTTCGAGGGCCTGCAATATTCCGAGGGGATTGAGGAGCGGCTCTCCGACCTGCCCGCCATTACGGACGAGGGCCTCGAGCTGGTCCCGCTCAAGTCCGACCTGGTCGAGTTCGCCAACGCCCAGGGCTCCCAGTTCGTTCTCTTTTTCACGTTGTTCGGCCTGTTCTCGATTGGCGTAGGGCTGCTGCTGATATTCCTCATCTTCTCCATGCTTGCCGCCGAGCGTAAGAGCGAGATGGGCATGGCCAGGGCAGTGGGTATGCAGCGCCAACACCTGACCCGCATGTTCCTGGCAGAAGGCGCGATCTACGGAATCGGCTCGGCCGTGGTGGGAGCGCTGGTCGGGGTGGGGCTCGGCCTCTTGTTGGTTTTGGCCATGTCCAGCCTGTTTTCGACCGTCGACGACTTTAGCCTCAGCGGGAACGTAGCGGCCCTGAGCGTCCTCACCTCGTTCCTCCTTGGGGCCGTGATAACGCTGCTCACCGTGTACTTCGCGTCATGGCGAATCAGCAAGCTCAACATCGTCCGAGCCATCCGGGACATCCCGGATCCGCCGGGTAGCGGCAAGACCAAACTCAACCTGATCCTGGGATTGTTGATTACCGGCTTCGGTCTGCTGTTCGCGGTGCTGGCGCTCTCGGCGACCCATCTGCCATTGTTCCTGTTCGGACTGGCCCTGCTCCCCATTGGAATATCTCTAATTCTTCGATGGCGCGGAACCTCCCAGCGGGTAGTGCTTTCACTGGCCGGCCTGGTGCTGGTCGTCCTGTTCGTGCTGCCGACCGCGTTCTGGGACTCACTGCGAGGCGACTGGAACGACGACATCTCCGGTTTCTTCATCTCGGGAGTCTTCCTCGTATTGGGCGCGGTTTTGCTGCTGATGAACAACTCCAACGTCGTGCTATTGGCCGCCTCCAACACCATTGGGCGTTATCGGCGACTCGCGCCAATAGTGAAGTCGGCCGTCGCGTATCCGCTCAGGTACGGCTTCCGCACCGGTCTGTCGGTCGCCATGTTCGCCCTGGTGGTCTTTTCGGTTGCGGTGATCGCCATCCTGATCGAAGGCTTCAATCACCTCTTCGACGACCAGGAGCGACTCGGCGGAGGCTATGACGTGTTCGCGTTCGCCCAGAGCGACCTGAACCCGATCCCCGATCTGTCGGTCGAGATAGAGGGGAATCCAGACCTGGGGTTCATCGCTTTAGCGGGCGACCGGTTCGACGTCGGCACATTCCGCACGATCAGGGCCGCCGATGGCCTTCTGCCCGAAAACGCGCCTGATAACGCCGCCGGGGAGGACGACTTGGAATTCCTCCCCACCAACATTACCGGCGTGGACCCCGACTTCATCGAAACGAACGGATTCGACATCGGCTTGGCGACTCCGGAGTACCTGACAGACGGCGAGTTCGATGCCCGGCGACTGTGGGACGACCTGGCGGCCAACCCCGGCCTAGCCGTAGTTAACGCATTCATGATTCCCACCCGAAACGGCTTCAACTTCGAAGTCGGTGACGAACGTCTGGTCCTGGACGTCGAGGGCCTGTTCCTGGAAAACGACACCATGGAGCCCGTCCTGGTCACGGTCAGGGACCTCGAGTCCGGTTCGGAATTCGATCTGACAGTGGTCGGCGTGCTGGACGACTTCGTCTCCGGTGGTCCGATCCCGTCGGGGATATACACATCGTCGGAGTTCCTCACCGATGCGGCCGGACGCGAACTGGATGCAACTCAGTTCTTCCTCAACGTCGAACCGGGCACCGACGACTTCGCGGACCGCATTGAGGCCGCGCTATTCGAACACGGAGTCTCGACGCTGGGTGTGAAAGAGACGCTGGAGGATATCCAGGCCGCGCAACGCACATTTTTTAACCTGCTGCTCGGTTTCATGTTGCTGGGCCTGGTAGTCGGCATCGCCGCCCTCGGCGTGATCAGCGCCCGCGCCGTCGTGGAGCGCCGTCACGCGATAGGCGTGATGCGTGCAGTCGGCTTCTCGCGCTCAGCGGTGTGGCTAACGTTCCTGGCGGAGTCTTCATTCATCGGTCTACTGGGGATAGGGCTCGGATTGTTGCTCGGCATCGTCACAGGTATCAACGTGATCGCGGACATCAAGACCGACGAGCCGGACATACAGCTGATAATCCCGTGGACCACGCTTATTCTCATCTCCGTAGGCGGCTACCTGTTCTCGCTCGTGACGACCCTGCTCCCCGCGCGGCAGGCGTCGCGCATAACGCCCGCCGAAGCGTTGCGCTACGAGTAGAGCGCCGCGAACCAGGGGACCCACTTGGCCAAGGCCCAGATTCTGGTAGTAGAGGACGAGGAGAACATCCTCGAAGCCGTACGCTACAACCTCGAGAGCCAGGGGTACGAAACCCTCACGGCGACCGATGGCGTCACCGGCCTTGCACTCGCTCGCGCAAAGCACCCCGACCTGGTGATATTGGACGTCATGCTGCCCGGCATGGACGGCTTCGAGGTCTGTCGGCAGATAAGACGAGACAGGGACGTCCTCATCATGATGCTCACCGCCAGGGGCGAGGAGGTGGACCGGGTCGTGGGCCTGGAACTGGGCGCGGACGACTATGTGACCAAGCCGTTCAGCATGAGAGAGTTGATGGCCAGGG
This sequence comes from Dehalococcoidia bacterium, assembly GCA_965250195.1. Lineage (GTDB taxonomy): Bacteria > Chloroflexota > Dehalococcoidia > Lucifugimonadales > UBA2962 > CAUZIR01. The sequence continues at coordinate 1,657,170 of OZ252295.1, read as the reverse complement.
TGAAAGTGCACATCCGCCGATCTAAATCGAGCGCGTCCGGCGAGACTCCCATCGCGAGTAGTGTCCCTCTAGTGGCCGGCGATCTGGAACTCGACGCCGGTGCCCACCGGGTCCGACTAGCCGGGCGGGAGTTGGAGCTTCGCCCGCGCGAGTTTCGGCTGCTGGCCCTGTTCATGGAGCGGCCGGGCACGGCCCTCACTCGCGACCAGATCCTCGAGACCCTGTGGGCCCACGACTACATCGGTGACGCACGCACCGTCGACGTCCACGTCCGTTGGCTCAGAGAAAAGATAGAGGCCGACCCCGCCAGGCCCACACGAATAGTGACCGTGCGCGGGGTCGGGTATCGGTTCGAGCGGTGAGACTACCCTCGTCGCCGCAATGGCGGTCGCTACAGTGGCGCATCGCGGCCGCCTACACGGCCCTTATCTTCGTGACGATGGGGGCAGTGAGCATCTACCTCATCGACTTCATCAACGACCGTTTCATCGACGACCTCGAGGACAGACTGGTCCGTGAAGCGACCATCATCGGCCAATCGACCGAGTCGCTCGTCGCCGGACCCGAGGCAAGGGCAGCCATCGAGGCCTTCGCCCAGTCGGTGGACGGACACGTGACATTGGTGGACGGCGAAGGCGGATTAGTGGCCGATTCTCTTAGTCTACCAAACACAGATGACTCAGAGATCACCGAAGCCCTTCTGGGCCGAGTAGTGCGGAACTCTCGTGACGTGGAGTCGTACGGCGGCGCCGAACTGCGATATGCGGCCGTGCCCATCGAACCCGACGGCGTCGTAGTGGGAGCCGTCCGGGTGGGAGTGCCGACCTCGTCCATCTCCGGAGACGTAAACCGGGTCATAACGACCGTCTTGGTTTCCGCCGTAGTCGTCGGGTTGTTGTCCATTTTGTTGGGCTGGTACGTCGTGCGTCGCACGACCCGTTCCGTGCGCGCCGTTACGTCCGGTGCCAGGCAACTGGCGTCCGGCAATCTCGACCACCGGGTGCCCGCCCTGGGTACGGACGAGTCACGCGACCTGGCGATCGCCTTTAACCGAATGGCCCGCACCATTCGGTCCACGGTGACGGCGCTGAAGGGCGAGCGCTCCAAATTGTCGGCCGTCCTGGACACAATGGCGGACGGTGTCGTGGTGGCCGATTCGAACGGCGACGTGACCCTGGTCAACGCGGCCGCTGAGAAGATGCTCGGTCTGGCCATGGGCGGCTCTGGGGGCGGCTCCGTTGGGGGTAAAAAAATGGAGAGCCCAAGAATGGGGAACGTAGTCGGGAGCCGACTGGCGGGCGCGGTATGGGACCACGATCTGATGCGGCTGGTCAAGGAGGCAATCGACCTGGGCGAGCCCCACTACCGCGAGGTGGCCCTGTCAGCCAGCCGCCGGACGGTGAGCGCGGTCGCCACGCCCATCGTGCAGGGAGGCGCCGAGGGGGTGCTGCTCACCCTCCACGACCTGACCCGAAGGCGGCGCATCGACACGACGCGGAGAGAGTTCGTCAGCAACGTGTCCCATGAGCTGCGCAGCCCTCTAGCATCGGTCAAGGCCATGGTCGAAACTCTGCAGGGCGGCGCCGGTGGCAACGCGGCGAAATCTGTAGACTTTTTGGGTCGCATAAACGACGAGGTCGACAGGATGACGGCCATCGTTTCCGAGCTGCTCGAACTCTCCCGCCTCGAAAGCGGTCGTGTCGAGATGAACGCTGAGCCTTTTGCTCTGGCGCCCGTCGTCGACGGCGTCATCGACAGCCTCCAATTGCTCGCCGACTCCGGTGGCGTAAAGCTCCACGGCTCCGTCCCGGCCGACCTGCCGAAACTCGCGGGCGAGGGGGCCAAGATATCTCAGGTCCTGGTCAATCTGGTCGACAACGCACTTCGTTTCACGCCCGAAGGCGGAGAGGTCGGCATCAAGGCCAATGCATCCGCTGGTTTCGTAAAGGTGACCGTAACCGACTCCGGTCCCGGGATCGCTCCGGAGCACCTGCCCCACCTGTTCGAGCGCTTCTACAAAGTGGACAGGTCGAGGCGGGGCGGAGGCACCGGGCTGGGGCTCGCCATCGTCCGCCACATCGTCCAGGCGCACGGCGGGAAGGTGGCGGTGAAAAGCGACGTCGGCCACGGCACGCGCTTCAGCTTCACCATCCCCGTCGCACCCGACGCCTCCGATGCCTGAGACACGGGGAACAATTAACCTGTCGTTAACCGTCTCTTAACTACCGCACGACCGTCGCCCGTTACCCTGCGATGGTGACATCGAAGCCGCATCAGAGACCGGCCGATCCCGACCAGCGCTCGGGCATGTTCAAGCGCAACCGTGACCGGGATGACCTGGCGGGCAAGGCGGTCAAGTGGTTGCTGCTGACCTGCGCCCTGCTGTCCGTAGCGACGACCCTGGGCATCGTCATCATGTTGATCGTCCAGGCGTGGGGATTTTTCATCGACGTCCCGCCCTGGGAGTTCATCACCGGCACCCGCTGGACACCCATCCTCAAGCCCACGTCCTTCGGGGTCCTCCCGCTGGTAGGCGGCACTCTGTTGGTCTCGTTCATCGCAGCGGCCCTGGCGCTGCCGGTGGGTCTGGGAGCCGCGATATTCCTGTCCGAGTACGCCCACGACAAAGTGCGCAGGGTGATCAAGCCCGTGCTCGAGGTGCTGGCTGGAATCCCAACAGTCGTTTACGGGTACTTCGCCCTGACTTTCGTAACCCCTCAACTGCAAAAAGTCATCCCCGACCTGCTGGTCTTCAACGCGCTCAGTGCGGGCCTGGTCATGGGCATCATGATCATCCCCATGGTGTCATCGCTCAGTGAGGACGCCCTCGTGGCGGTGCCCCGATCTCTCAGGAACGGCGCCTACGCGTTGGGCGCGACGCGCTTTGAAGTCGCCTTGAGAGTAGTCGTGCCCGCCGCGCTGTCGGGCATCGTGGCCTCGTTTATCCTCGCCATCTCCCGAGCCATAGGGGAGACGATGCTGGTGACCATCGCCGCCGGGGCGACGCCCAACCTGACGGTCAACCCAATAGAGAGCATCCAGACGATGACCGCTTACATCGTCGAGTTGACCCTGGGTGAAGCGTCCCACGGGTCAATCGAATTCAAGCTCATATTCGCGGTCGGCCTGTTGCTGTTCCTAATCACGCTGGGAATGAACCTGCTCGGCCACTGGGCCGTGCGCCGCTGGCAGCAGAAATACGAATGATCGACAACCGGGCGCCTCAGACCGCGGTGAGACGGGACTTCGACCCCAGGCTCCGGTTTCGAAGACGGGTCGGGACGGTCGTCTTCTTCACCCTCCTGGCGGCCGTCATGGTGGGCATCGTGGGCCTGGGGATATTGCTGGTGCAGGTGCTCCTCGCGGGCATCCCCTGGCTCAGCTGGCACTTCGTGTCCGATTTCCCGTCCCGGCACGCCGAGCAGGCCGGCCTGCGATCCGCCCTCTTCGGCACCATCTGGATGATGGGCCTGACCGCACTCTTCGCGGTGCCCATCGGTGTAGGAGCCGCGGTGTATCTGGAAGAATACGCACCGAAGAACAAGCTCACCTCGATCATCGAGATAAACATATCCAACCTGGCCGGCGTTCCCTCAATCGTGTACGGCCTGTTGGGCCTGGCGTTATTCGTGCGCTGGGACGCGTTCGGCCACAGCATCCTGGCCGGGTCGCTGATCATGACGCTGCTCGTATTGCCCATCGTCATACTGGCGTCGCGAGAGGCCATTCGCGCGGTGCCCGGCTCCCACCGTCTGGCCGCCTACGCGATGGGTTCGACCCAGTGGCAGGTAGAGCGTCTGGTAGTTTTGCCCGCCGCTCTGCCCGGAATCCTGACGGGCGTCATACTCGCCCTATCCAGAGCGGTAGGAGAGGCCGCTCCGATGATCGCCATCAGCGCCCTGGTCTTCCTTACCTTCTCGCCCACCGACCCGCTGGACCGCTTCACCGTGATGCCCATCCAGATCTTCAACTGGGTATCGAGGCCGCAGGACGACTTCCGCGGGTTGGCGGCCGCCGGCATCATCGTATTGCTGGCGATACTGCTGACCATGAACTCGTTCGCCATATATCTTCGTAACCGTTACCAGACGAGGTCCGAGGAGTAGAGCCATGAACCAGACAAACCTCCGCACCCAGGTAGCGGTTACCTCCCGGTCGAGCGAGGGGCGAGCAGGCGAGGGCGAGCGTCGGGGCGATACCTTGATAAGCGTCGAGGAGCTGTCCGTTTTCTACAAGGATTTTCGGGCTCTCAAGAACGTGTCGTTAAATGTGGAGCGGAACCGGGTCCTGGCCCTCATCGGCCCCTCCGGGTGTGGCAAGACGACGCTTTTGCGCTGCTTCAATCGAATGAACGACCTCATCCCCAGCGCGCGTGTCGCGGGGTCGATCTACTACGACGGCCAGGACCTTTACGGGCCGCGCACAGACGCCACAGAGATTCGTTCTCGCATCGGCATGGTCTTCCAAAAGCCCAACCCGTTCCCCAAGTCCATCTACGACAACGTCGCCTTCGGCCTCAAGGTCAACGGCTACCGGGGAGAGATGGCCGAGGCGGTGGAGCGCTCGTTAAGGCAGGCAGCCCTGTGGAACGAAGTAAAGGATCGGCTCAAGGAAAGCGCCCTTACGCTTTCCGGCGGTCAGCAACAGCGCCTGTGCATCGCGCGAGCGCTAGCGGTAGAGCCCGACGTGGTACTAATGGACGAGCCCGCCTCGGCCCTCGACCCCATAGCCACGTTAGCGATTGAGGATCTGATAAGAGAACTCGTCACCCGTTACACGATCATCATCGTCACCCACAACATGCAGCAGGCCGCCAGGGTGTCGGATGAGACGGCTTTCCTGATGGTCGACGAGGACCGGGCCGGGTACCTGGTCGAGCTGGGAAATACCGAGCAGATATTCACCAACCCGCAAAACGAAAGAACCGAGGCCTACATCACCGGCCGGTTCAGCTAGACCGAGCAATAATTAGAGGAGGGACCATGCCAAGAATCGACTTCGATCGCGACCTGAAGATGCTGCAAGACGATCTGATGTTCATGGGCAGCATGGTGGACAAGGCGATAGTTCGCTCCCTGGACGCCCTCCAGAGCCAGGACACGGCCGTGTCCCAGCAGGTGATCGACGAAGACGACCTGATCGATGCGAAACGGTTTGAAATAGAGGACAAGTGCATCGACCTCATCGCCACCCAGCAGCCGCTGGCAGGGGATCTGAGAAACCTCATCACCGTGCTTCACGTCTCCGTCGAGCTGGAGAGAATGGGCGACTACGCCGAAGGCATCGCAAAAATAGGCCTGTTAATAGGTCAAGAACCGCTCCTCAAGCCCTTAATCGACATCCCCCGCATGGGCGAGCTGGCCGGCGGCATGTTGCGCCGCAGCCTGGACTCCCTGGTCAACCGCGACGTGGTCTCGGCCATTGCGGTCATCCGCAGCGACGACGAAGTAGACCAGCTCTATGAGCAGATCTACCGCGAGCTATTGATGTTCATGATCGAGGACCCGGGCACGGTAAAGCGGGCGACCTATCTGCTGTGGGTCTCACACGACCTGGAGCGAATCGCCGACCGGGCTACCAACGTGGCCGAGCGGGCCATCTTCATGGTCACTGGCTCGATGCCGGAAGAAGAATCTTCTCGCTACTAGTGCCCTTCACCGTCGATTTTGGGGACGGTAGATCGGGCGCACTAGCGAATACCGAACCGGGTGAGCAGCCGTCTGAGCAGCCCGACGAGGCTCTTTGGGGCCGCACGACGGGCCCGCGTGCAGCTAACGCAGGTGCACGTCGGCGGGTGTTTTCCGTAATGCCAGTTGGCCCTTCCCATCGGTTCGTTTCCTAACCCCTTGCCCTTTTAGGCGGCCGAAATGGGGATAAGCGGCCCGAATCGGTGGCGCCCCCGGCGCGACTCGAACGCGCGACACCTGGTTTAGGAAACCAGTGCTCTATCCACTGAGCTACGGGGGCGTGCATCAATATCTTACCGAACGAGTTTGCCAAACGAGTTTGAAGGCGTGCGAAAAGGGAGTACCCCCGGAGGGACTCGAACCCACGCCTCTGGCTCCGGAGGCCAGTGCTCTATCCACTGAGCTACGGGGGCGCCCAGGCACTCAGGATATCAGGCCAGGCCGGAGGCCCTCAATCTACCCGAGTAATCTCCTCCTCGAACGAATCGCGCAGCTCGGCAATGAGCCTTCGCAGGGTGTCCCCACCGGTCGTACCGGAGAGACTTTCGTAAAAGGGCTGCAAAATATTCGCCGCGCCCTCCGTCAGCGCGTCCAGGACCAGGGGTTCAACCGAGATGGTCTCGGAATGGACGACCATGCGGAAGTGGCTCTGCCCGTCGGCCGATATCCCCAGGCTCACAACCCCCTCGTCGGACCGGAAGTCGTAGGAAAACTGGCCGCCGAGCCGCCCGCCGACCCCGATGTGAGCGAAGCCGAGGCCGCACATATAGTCGTAGAAGGCCTCTTGAAACATCTTTCTCCCAGCTACAGTCACCACCACTTCGTAGCTATTGTCGGTTGTCATTCGCTTGCCTCGCTAGCCGATTGTTGTGCCTGCGCGTCCCCTGTCTGCGCCTGTTGGTCTGCCTGCTCATCATCCTTTCGGCTCCCGCTGCCGCCGGAGCGGTAGGACCTCGCCAAAACAAGAGGCGCGATAACGGTGGTTGCGATGGTCATGATGATCGACGCCCCGAACAGGTCCGCCCCGATGATGCCCTGGCCTACCGCGATGCCGCCCATAATCAGCGCCACCTCGCCCCTAGGCATCATGCCCACTCCGATGCGCCAGGCGCCCCTTCGGTTGAAGCCCAGCGCCAATGCCGGGACGCCGGAGCCGAAAATCTTGGAGGCCATCGCCACCACGCTGATCGCCAGGCCGAAGACCCACACGTCGCCGAGTTGGGTTACATCGACCATCATCCCCATCACCACAAAAAAGACCGGGACGATGAAGTTATAAACCCCCCGCAGCGGGTCTTCCAGCCGGTGCGCCAGGTCCGTGCCGGAGAGCGCCAGTCCAATCGAGAACGCTCCTACGATCATCGCCAGCCCGAAACTCTCGGCCAGGGCGGCGGAAAAGAACGCTAGCGCGAACGCCAGCGCCAGGTTCGCTCCGGACACGTTGAAACGGTCGAGGAACCGCGAGATGTAGCCCGAGAGTGCCACTCCCACAGCCGTCAGGATTACCCAGAAGCCGATCGTCTTGCCGGCGACAGCCGCCGCCGACCCGGCGGAAAAGCCACCGGTAGTGTGGATGCCGATGACGACGGTGAGCACGAGAATGCCCAGAATATCGTCGACGACCGCCGCCGCCAGCGTAGTTATGCCTTCCGGCGTGTCCAGCCGTCTAAGGTCCCCGAGCACCCTGACCGTGATACCGATCGACGTGGCCGTCAGGATGGCGCCCATGAACAGGGCCCTGGGGTCCGAGTACCCGTCAGCGAATCCGAAGCTCACCGTCAGCACCGCGCCCAGCGCAAACGGGAGCACCACGCCGCCCAGTGCTACGACAGAGGCGGGACCGGCGTAGCGCAGGAACTGGCGCAGGTCCGTCTCAAGACCGGCCGCGAACAGCAAGACAATCGACCCGATCTGAGCGATGGCCCACAGGCTATCGGAGACCTGCACGGCGGCTCCGGCGCCATGAGCCATGGGAAACAGCGTATAGCCAGCGACCGCGAAGCCGCCCAGGGCGAAGGGGCCGACAAGGATGCCCGCAGCCAGTTCCCCGAGCACCGAGGGGGTGTGGAGATACCGCTCGAAGATTTCTCCGCCAATCTTCGCCGCAGCCAGAATGGCGGCGAGTTGGAACATTAATTTTATTACGTCGTCATGCAATAGAGTTGGCCTGAAGGGCGTTTATGCCGGTGACACCGGCGCGAGCGCGAATTATAGCATGGAGGCCCGATTCTAATTTATGGCCGGGAACCGGCTTAAACCATTGGCTTATGGCCCATCGAGGGGCCGGTCTTCCAGTGGTTATCGTCGTCGCTCACAAAGCAGGTCGGTTCGCTGGTAAATATTAGTGTGTCGAAAACCCGCTAGAATTCGAATCATCGGGGTGCAAAGGGCTTGACACGCCTTGACGGCGATTACTATGATGGGGCGGCTGCGAAGCGTCTGTCACCGGCTAAACCGGTGGCGAGGAGCAAAGCGGGTGGTCGGCTCAAAGTCGACCAAGCCAGTCGCGTTGTCAATTCAACGTGACTATCGAATTGTCTAGGATAAATGCGGATCAGGGGGTCAAATGAGAACGCTGCTTAAAGGAAAGGGTCGTACCCTTGCCCTGATATTGTCAATCTTTGCCGTCGTGGCCTTTGTGGCCTGTGAGGGTCCTGAGGGCCCGGCCGGCGCCTCCGGTGCTGACGGTGCAGCCGGTTCTGCTGGCCCCGCCGGTTCTGCCGGCCCCGCCGGCTCTGCTGGCGCCGACGGCGCAGCGGGCTCCGATGGCTCCGACGGTGCCGCCGGACCTCCCGGCCAGCCCGGAACAGACGGCCAGCGCGGTACAAGCGGCTCAGGAGGAGCCGACGGCGCGGACGCCGTTAGCCCCGCCGCCGATCTCGTAGCCAGCGCAGTCTCTGGTGGCAGCGCGACCGTCTGGGGCTCCGGTTTCCAATCTGGTGAAACCATCTCCCTGACGATCAGCGGCTTCTCAAGCCCGGTCGGCAGTGCGACAGCCAACAGCGGCGGCGCGTTCAGCGCGACGATTTCGGCCAGTGTTGCCGACGGCATCTATACGCTGACGGCAACCGGTGGTGACGGAAGCGTGGCCACCGCTCCTCTGTTGGCCGGCTCCAAGTAGCACACCGACGACGAAGAGATAAGTAAAGAGGCCCCCGGCATCGCCGGGGGCCTCTTTTTTTTTACTTTTCTGGGACAAAGGTTGTCCGAGTTTCGCTTCTAATAACCCTCGCTCCCACTCTAGATTTAGTGGTGGAGGTGCGAGGGATGGATTCTACGATCTTCTCGGCGTCATTGCGAGGTCGGCTAACCGGGTCCCTGATTGGGCCCAAAACCAGGCATACGGCGGCGTCCGTAGCGCTGGTTACGGTCGCCTTGATCGCTGCGGCCTGCGGGGGTGCGGTCGGCGAGCAAGGGTCGCCCGGCGCCCAGGGCGAGACCGGCCCCACTGGCGCGTCCGGTGCCAGAGGAGACACCGGCCCCGCCGGACCCTCGGGCCTCACCGGCTCCACCGGAGTCACTGGGCCGCAGGGCGAAACCGGTCCTGAGGGTCCTGATGCCAGTCAACCACAGGCCCGGATAATTGCCACCGTCACCACCCTGACGCTGGACGAGCCATTGGAAGTGTGGGGCTCGGGCTTCGCGGCCGGGGAGAGCGTCGTCGTTTCCTTAGAAATAGATGGCAGCCTCCAACGCGTCGTCGGGGACACCGCTGCGGGACCGGGAGGCGCCTTCAGAGTCGCCATCGACAGCCTGGGCGGAGACGCCAGGTTCCGTTCGCGCGTGCAGTTCGGTGACATACACACCCTGCTTGCGTCCGGCTCGGCCGGTAGCGCTGCCAGCGCCCCAGTGACCATCGTCTCAGAGAGGCCGGACGAAGCCGACATCCCAAGTCTGGCGGCGCCGTCCTCGCCTTCCCCCACGCTCGTAGCGACCGTAGCCGTGACGGGTGCGACGAACACCTTTTGGGGGGCTGGCTTTGAGCCCGGAGAGACGGTCTCTCTGGGGATAGTAGGTGGGCCCGGAATTCTCGTCGCCAGGTCCGCCAACGACTCAGGCGCTGTAATGCTCGAGGCCGTCATAGACCTGGTGCCGGGTGTCTACACGGCGGTGGCGACAGGTAGCTCCGGCATTCGAGCGACATGGCCCCTAGTAGTTGCCGCGGAAAAGTAAAAGTTGCCCCAGAAAAATATGGCCGCCGCGGAAAAGCAACGGCATATGAGGAAAATTAAGGTCGGTTAGTTGCCCTGGAGCCGGTCCTGGGGCGGACGTCGGGTGACCCGTAAGCGCCTGAGCCGTCGACCGGCGGTTGATATCACCCGGATGCTCAGGCCGTCGTAGTCGATCGTGTCCCCTCGGCTGGCCATTCGCCCCAGCCTGTCCAGCACTAAACCGCCCAGGGTGTCGAAGCCGTCGCCGTGCACCTCGACTCCGGTCAGTTCGGTGACCTGGTCGACTCCTGTGCGGGCGTCGATAAGCAGATCTAGCGCCTGATGGGGGGCTCGAGCGTTGGCTTCTCCGCCCCCCAGGTCGACGATCTCCGGTTCGTCCACATCGAACTCGTCCTCGATCTCCCCGACGATCTCTTCCAGCAAGTCTTCGACCGTCACCACTCCCGATACGCCGCCGTATTCGTCTATGACCACGGCCATCTGCACCCTCTGGTCCTGGAACTCACGCAACAGTCCTTCGAGCGTCTTGGACTCGGGGATGAACAGCGGATGGCGCAGAAGATCGTCCAGGGACGCAACCTCCGTTTCTCCTCCCCCCACGACCCGGATGAGGTCCATAGAGTAGACGAAACCGGCTATCTGATCGAGCGTCCCGCGGTACACCGGCAACTTGCTGTGGCCCGACTCGATCATGCGCTCGGCGACCTCGGCGATCGGTGTCGAGATCTCCACGGCGGACACATCTACCCGTGGAACCATGATCTCTCTTGCTACCGTCTGGTCCTGGCGAACGACCGCCCGAATCATACGAACCTCCCGCTCGTCCAGCGCCACACCTCCGAGCCCGAGAGGGACTCCGCCGTCGTGTAGGGCATCCCCCGTCGCGCCTCCCGCCAGCGCATCGGGGAGCATTTTACGAATCGCGCCCGCCACCAGGCTCTCCACCGCCAGCCAGGGTGCGAGCGTGACCGTGACGGCGCCGATACCAGACTCGGCGTGGCGACCGACAAACGCCGAGGAGACCGGCACCAGCGCCTGGGCCACGGCGCCGAGCACCGCGAGAAGCGCCAGGGTCAGTGCCGAAGCGAGGGCTATCCACGTCCAGGAGACGGAAATCACCGAGACCGTCAGCGAGACCGCAGTCACCAGCGAAGCGGCGAACGCGAGGGAGCGCAGGACGCGAAGAGCGTCAACGGACGGGGAAGTGATACCCATCTCCTCTTGCGGATCACCGTTTCGTTGGCCGGGGCCGACTTCGGTCCCCACGAGAAGCTGGGTATTGCGCCAGGCTACCAGTCCGGTCTCGAGAACCGAGACGGCCAGGTACGCCGCGAGCGAGCCCGCCAACAGGGCCAACGACAGTGCGGAGTCGAGGTCCATCATGGCAGGTGCACCCTGTTTTGCTTAACCACCGCTTCCGGCTCGCGGAGCGGTGGGTTGGTACTGTCTGACACCGTGGTGTCTCAGTGCTCCTTCCCGTTTTGCTTTCGTTTTTTTCGTTTGATCACTCGGGCCGGCGCCCCCACTGCCAGTTCGCCCGAAGGGACGTCCCTCGTTACCACGCTACCGGCCCCTGTCGAAGCGCCCGCGCCCAGTTCTACCGGCGCCACCAGCATAGTATCGGAGCCAATGAAAACCCCGTCGCCAATGGTCGTGCGGCTCTTGCGCTCCCCGTCGAAGTTGCAGGTAATAGTGCCCGCCCCTATGTTCACGTCCGCACCGACATCGGCATCGCCAACGTAGCTCAGGTGCAGGGCGCGGGTGCGAGCTCCCAGGCGGCTCTGCTTGGTCTCGGTGAAGTTGCCCACCCGTACACCCTCCTCCAGCACCGTGCCGTCGCGCACGTTACTGAACGGTCCGACCGATACGCCCTCGGACAGGCGAGAGCCCGCAACGAAGGACGAAACGACCCGACAATTGTCGGCAATCACGCTATCGACCACCACCGAGTTCGGGCCCATCTCGCACCCTTCACCGATGGTTGTGGCGCCTAGAAGATGAGTGTTCGGCATAACGACCGTGTCGCGGGCCAGTACTACGGCCGCGTCGATATACACGGCGTCGGGGTCCGGCATCGTGACGCCGTCCAACATCCAGCGCTCTCGGATGCGAGCGCGCAAAGTCGCTTCGGCGCGGGCGAGCTGCACGCGGTCATTAACACCCATCACGTCGATGGCGCTGGAGGCCATAACATCGGCCACCGGTACGCCATTTTTGGCGGCCATCTCAATGAGGTCTGTCACATACACCTCGCCGGAGGCCGATGGCGACACGTCTCTGAGGCCTTCCCACAGCCAGTCGGCGTCGAATATGTATATTCCGGTGTTTATCTCGTCTATCGCCCGCGTCCCGGCGTCCGCATCGGCGTGCTCCACGATCGCCCTCACAGCTCCGTCCCGGCCTCTGACGATTCTGCCCAGCCCGGACGGGTCGTCTACCCGAGCGGTCAGCAACGTCACTTTCGCGCTGGCACTCGCGTGCCCCGATTGCATCTGGAGCAGGGAGTCGGACGGGACGAGGGGTACATCCCCCGATAGCACGGCCACCTCGCCCACTCTCGGCAGCGAGTCACGGGCGCTGAGCAGGGCGTCGCCGCTGCCCAGTGGGCTTTGTTGCACGGCGTACCTGACCGAATCGCCCAGGGCCTCTCTGATGGCCATGCTGTCGGGCGGCACTACTACCACGATGTCCGTAACACCGGCGTTTCGGGTGGTATCGACGACGTGGGCGACCATGATCTTCCCGCACAGCGGATGCAGCACCTTGGGGACGCGGGAGCGCATCCTAGTGCCCTGCCCGGCGGCAAGCACGACGGCTGCTTTCGAGATCATGAAGAGGAAATTGAGAAGGGGCCTTTAATCACAGAGCGCCCAGCGTGCAGGCCATGGGGCTGTGCGCCGGGCGTCGGTTCGGGCCAACTTGTTCATTTTACCCACTTCTATGGCAATGCTAGCAACCGCTCCGTTTAGGTGTCAAGGCGATGGCGGGCTCCGTCTGGACAACGGTTCGGGCCGGAATTACTCTTAGGCCGAGCTCATGTCCGTCCCGGGCTGGCCGCTTTTGCTGCACTTGGCGGCCATATTCACCGCGCAAGCCCCTGAGAAAAATTCCCAACCAGAGGTCGTCAATGCCCCGCTTCACCGTAATTACCCAGAAGCCCGCCGCCATCGTCTCCGATGGATCGGGGGGCACGTTCGACCTCGAAATGGAAGCCCTCGGGGCTCTGGACGCAGAGATCGTAGAAGTCCCGGCCAGCTCCGAAGAAGAGTTCATCGACGAAGCGAAAAACGCCGACGCCATCATCGCCCGCGGTCGGCCAATCACCGGCAAGATCATCGAAGGCCTCGCCAACTGCAAGGTCATAGCGCTGGGCAGCGTGGGCGCCGACTCGGTGGACATCGCGGCCGCGACCGCGCACGGCATCCCGGTGACCAACGTGCCCGACACCTTCATCGAAGAGGTCGCCGACCACGCCATGATGCTCATCCTGGCGACCTCCAGGCGGCTTGTCGTTCAGGACCGCATGTCGCGCGACGGGCGCTGGGAACAGGGCCGACCGGCGCTTTCCCAGTTCCCCCGGCTGATGGGCCAGACGCTGGGGTTCGTTTCCTTCGGTCATGTCGCCCGGCTCACGGCCCGGCGCGCCGCCCCGTTCGGCGTCACCATGCTGGCCTACGACCCGTATATCGAAGAACTGACCATGTCTGACCATGGCGTCGAGCCGGTCGGCCTGACCGAGCTTTTGCAGCGCTCGGACATCGTCTCGATGCACGCCCCGTCCACTGCTGATGCCCATCACATGCTCACTGAAGAACATTTCCGGCTGATGAAGCCGCAGGCCATCTTTGTCAACACCGGGCGCGGCCCGACGGTCGACGAGGCGGCGCTCATCCGGGCGCTGGACGAGGGATGGATAGCCGCCGCCGGCCTGGACGTGTTGGAGACGGAGCCTCCGGCCCCGGGCAACCCGTTGCTCACTTCTGACAAGGTCATCCTCACCCCGCACGTGGCCTCGGCCTCCATGCGCATGTGGCCGGAGTCCCGACGGCGAGTCGGCCAGGAGATCGCCCTGGTGCTATCCGGTCGCTGGCCGAGAACCTGCGTCAACCCGGACGTGCTCGTCCGCACCGACCTGAGGCGATGGCAGCCGTACTCGATGGGTCGGGGGCCGGGCGCGGGTTGAACCCCACCGGCGCCCTGCGCGAGCTGCTGGTCGAACTCGCCGCCATTCCGGGCATGTTGGCGGTCGTCGACTCGGGCGAGACCGTGGCTGAAATGCACAGTCCGGGTCATTTGGACTTAGAGCTGGAGGGGCAATGGTGGAAGATCGAGGCGGGCAACTGGCACACCCATCTCAAGCCCGGCTCGGTATCGGGGGTCCAGTTCGTCGAGGCCACAGACGACGCCCACACGGTCATACCGATGCTCTACTACGTGCGATTCTCCGACGACGTGGGCGGCACCATGATCCGCTTCTACTTCCCCAGCCCGTGGCTCGACGACGACGAGAATCGGGCCGAGTTTCAGCCTGAGAAGCTGGCGCTCTTCGAGACCGTGCGCGACCGCTACGTCGGCCGGGAGGGCATCGTCTCCGTCACCCGAAACATCCCCCCCAAGACGGCCCAATGACCGGGCAAAGCCCGATGACCGGGACGGGGACGGGGCCATTAGACGGCGTGCGCATCCTCGACCTCACGCAGGTGCAGGCGGGGCCGTCATGCACCCAGCTGCTGGCATGGCTCGGGGCCGACGTCATCAAGATCGAGGAGCCGGGCCGGGGAGATAGAACCCGCTGGGAAATGGCGATCCGCCCGGACGTCGACAGCTTCTACTACCTCGTGTTCAACGCCAACAAACGCGGCATCACCCTTAACCTCAAGTCTTTCGAAGGGGTAGCCCTCTTTAAGCGTCTGGCCGCCGAGTCCGACGTGGTCGTCGAAAACTACGCCCCCGGCCGCATGGAAGCCTTTGGGCTCGGGGCCGAAACGCTGTCGGAGCAATTCCCGCGCCTCGTCCTGGCGTCCATAAAGGGCTTCGGGACCTACGGGCCCGACGCCCACCTCAAGAGCTACGAAAACGTCGCCCAGGCGGCCGGGGGGGCGATGAGCACCAACGGCTTCCCCGACCGGCCGCCGGTCTTCACGTCGTCCGGCATCGGCGACTCCGGGTCGGGACTGCACTGCGCCATCGGCATCCTCGCCGCGCTGCGCCAACGGGACCAGACAGGCATTGCGCCGAGAATAGAGGTCTCCATGCAGGACGCCGTGCTCAACCTCACGCGCGTGCGCTACGTCGAAACTCTGCCCGCGGGCGAACCGGTGCGACGAAGTGGCAACCGGGTCTGGGGAGGCCCCGACATGGTCTACCAGTGCTCCGGCGGTGGACCAAACGACTACGTGACAATGGTCATCGGCGGAGACGCCTGGGACAGCCTGTTAGCCGTCACGGGCCGAGCGGAGCTAATAGGCGACAAGCGTTACGTCACCGACCAGGCCAGGGCGGAGCGTCCGGAAGAGGTCACCGAAATCGTGTCCGGCTGGACGAAAACGAAAACGAAATACGAAGTGATGGACGAGCTGGCCGAGATCGGCATACCGTGCAGCGCGGTGCGCGACACCGCCGAGCTGCTGACCGACCCGCACCTGCGAGCGCGCGAGATGATGGTCGATGTGAAGGATCCGGCGCGGGGCGACTACGCCGGCATCGGCTGCCCGATAAAGGTCGAGGGCAACGTCGTCCGGGTCACGCCAGCGCCCCTGCTCTCTCAGCATACCGGCGAAGTGTTGGCACAGGTGCTCGGCATCGATGACGCTGAGACGGCAGCCTTAAGGCAACGAGGCACCATTTAAACCGTCGCCCGGCGCTACGGCGTGCGGCCGTCATTACCGGCGTTGATGGCAGGCGGGCCGCCTCGAAATGCCTTGTTCGCCCTTCGTAGCCCCTGCTAACATGCTCCGGTGCCCGGCGTAGCCGGGGAGGTGGTGTAGGGCCGCCACCCCGATGGCTTTACAAGGCGCCGACCGCACCGAATAGCACTCTAACCGCCGGACGTTAACCGGCCGGCGTCCACCGGAGGATCATGGGAAACATCAACGTCGCCATAATCGGCGTGGGCAACTGCGCATCGTCTCTGGTTCAGGGCGTCACCAAGTACGCCGACGCACCGGCCGACGGTGCCGTGCCCGGGCTGATGCATCCGGTACTCGGCGAATACGGCGTCGCGGACATCAACTTCGTGGCGGCCTTCGACGTAAACAAGACCAAGGTAGGACTGGACCTGTCCGAGGCCATCTACGCCGAACCGAACAACACCATGAAGTTCGCCGACGTATCGCCGTCCCGCATCACTGTGTCCCGAGGCATGACCCACGACGGCATCGGCAAGTACCTCGAAGACGTGGTGATAAAAGCCGATGGCCCGACGGATGAAGTCGCCAAGATCCTCAAAGAGCGCGAGGTCGACGTTGTCATCAACTATCTGCCCGTCGGTTCCGAGCAGGCCACCAAGTGGTACGTTGAGCAGGTGCTAGCGGCCGGATGCGCCTTCATCAACTGCGTGCCTGTTTTCATCGCTTCCGGAGGGGGCGACTACTGGCAGAGCCGGTTCCGCGAGGCCGGGCTGCCGATTATTGGAGACGACATAAAGTCGCAGGTTGGTGCGACAATCGTCCACCGGGTGCTCACCCGGCTGATGATGGACAGGGGCGTAAAGCTCAACGAGTCCTACCAGCTCAACTTCGGCGGCAACACCGACTTCCTCAACATGCTCGAACGCGAGCGGCTCACCTCCAAGAAGATATCCAAGACCCAGGCGGTCACCTCCCAGCTCGATTACACCATGGCGGAAGAGGACATCCACGTCGGACCGTCCGACCATGTTCCCTGGCTCAAAGACCGCAAGTGGTGCTACATCCGCATGGAGGGCACCGGCTTCGGCGACTCCCCAATCAACCTGGAGCTAAAGCTGGAGGTGTGGGACAGCCCCAACTCGGCCGGTGTGGTCATCGACGCGGTGCGCTGCGCCAAAATCGCGCTGGACCGCGGCCTCTCCGGCCCCATTACAGGGCCGTCTTCTTACTTCATGAAGTCGCCCCTGGAGCAGTTCACCGACTCTGAGGCTCGCCAGATGGTAGAGGACTTCATCGCTGGCACCGAATAGGCGTGCCGGGAGCAAAAAAGTGTTGCCGGGCGTTGAGCCAGTGAAGATGGACGCTTGGGCCGACGGGCGTTGACCAAAGCCTCGTCTCGGATCGACCCCGACAAGCCGATGAAGATCGGGCTGCTCTCCGCGTACGACCACGCGGCTCACGGTGGCGTGCGCGACCACGTCGTGAGCCTGGCCGAGCAGTTGCGCAGGCGCGGCCACCTGGTCAAGACCATCGCCCCTTGCTCCAACCGGGACCTGGATTACGGCGACGACTTCATACCGATGGACCGCCCCATAGTCATCCCAACCGGGGGCTCATTCGCTAGGGTGTCGCTCTCAATCTGGAACCGCCGCCGCACCAAGGCCATGCTGGACGCCCAGGGCTTCGACGTCCTGCACCTGCACGAGCCCTTCGCGGGCTTCTTAACCCTCGCGGCGCTGTCGCAATCAACAGCCGTGAACGTGGGCACGTTCCACACTCTTGGTGGTCATCGCATCTACCAGGTGGGATTGAGCAGGCTGGGCAACCGCTACTTCCGCAAGCTCGACGGCCGCATCGCCGTCTCGGAGCCCGCCCGGGACTTCATCGCCCGCCACTACCCCGCCGAATACAGCGTCATTCCCAACGGGGTCAACGTAGGGACATTCTCTGAGGCCGAGCCCTTCGATCACCTCCGCGACGGCCGGATCAACCTACTGTGGGTGGGCAGAATGGACAAGCGCAAGGGTCTGCGCTACCTGCTGGCGGCGTATGGACGGCTGAAGTGGGACTGGCCCCAGTTGCGCCTCATAGTTGTCGGACCTGGAGAGCCGGACACCGACTCCTACCGCATCATGTCCGAGCGCAACCTGACCGACATAGAGTTCGTCGGGCCGGTTTCTGAAGCGGACAAGGCCCGTTACTTTAAATCTGCGGATATCTACTGCACCCCGGCAACCGGGCAAGAAAGCTTCGGCATCGTGCTGCTGGAGGCGATGGCCGCTTCTACTCCAATCGTGGCGACTTCAATAGCCGGATATTCCTCGGTCATGACACACGAAGTCGAGGGGTTGTTGGCGCTCCCAAAGAACGACGAGGCTCTTTCCGACGCCATAGCTAGGCTGATGAAAGACCCGGACCTGCGAAGCAAGTTAGGTGAGACCGGGCGAAAAAACGTGGAGGCGTTCCGCTGGGAGGCGGTCGCCGACCGGGTGCTCGACTACTACGCCGAATGCGCCAGGACCCCCCATGACGGCGATGAGATGAGACCGTGACGAGATGAACAGGGACGTGGCCCGCACCGCACTGGCCCGCTACTTTGAGGTGCCCGCGGCACGTGCTCTCTCGGCCGTCGGCATCTCCCCTAATATGTTGACGCTCGGCGGGCTACTGGTGGCCGGTGCCGCCGCGTATCTGGTCAGCGAGGGATTCCTGCTCGTCGGGGGCATAGTTCTGCTCGCGTCCGGCCCGTTCGACATGTTGGACGGGGCGGTCGCCAGATTGCGCGGGGAGGTTTCGCGCTTCGGCGCCGTGCTCGACTCGACGGCGGACCGGGTGGCCGAAGCCGGACTTTTGCTCGGTCTGGCCATCTACTTCTACCGGGAAGCGGACCTGACGGGGGTGGCGCTGGCGTTCGGAGCGCTGGCCGGGTCCATGACCGTCAGCTACCTGAGGGCGCGCGGCGAGGGCCTCGGCGTGAGCGCCAGGAGCGGTCTGATGACCCGTCCCGAACGAGTGGTGACGCTGGGGATCGGCCTGATAGTCGCGCAGTGGTGGAATCCCGTGGCGATGATAATCGTCGGTGTCATAGCCGGGCTCACCATCCTCACCTCGATGCAGCGGCTGATCGAGATAAAGGGCCTTCTCGAAGACTCCGAATAAACCCGGCCTCCGGTGCCCGGCGTATATCCTAACGACAGAACCTTGAGTTTCGCCCAACTCCCCATCTTATATCGGAAAAGCCCGATCACATTACCAGCGAAATGGCTGCTGATAGCGGCCGCCGCTTTGCCTGCGCTGCTGCTACCGGTCGGCCCCGTGATCGCCCAAGAGTCGGCCCCCATAGAGGTCCTAACGGCGACGGCCGTGAGCGAGTTCCCCATCGGCATCCGGTTCAGCGCCACCGCCGTGGGTGAGCATGAGATCACGTCCATGGCCGTGCGGTTCCGCATCGGCCTGCAGACCAGGGGCGTCTACGAATACCTCGACTACGTCACCGCGGACATAAACGACGGGGAGCTATTCTGGCGCACCGCCACCGGGGCCGGGTACATTCCGCCCGAGACCATCATCACCTACAGCTACGAAATCGAAGACTCGGCGGGCAACCTTTTTTCTACCGAGGACCAGGAACTCATCTACGAAGACGCCCGTTTTAACTGGGAACGGGTGGCGGAGGGTCCGGTGACCGTCGCCTATCACGGGCCGGTAAAGGTACGCGCTGAGGCGATCCTCAAGGCGATACTCGACACCCTTCAGAAGATGGGCCCGGTGCTGGGCGCGGGCATCGACGACCCCATTCGTGTCGTCACCTACAACAACCAGAAAGAGATGCTGGAAGCTCTCCCGCCCCGCAGTGCGGCGGTTGGTCGAGAACTTGTGACAGAGGGCCAGGCCTTCAGCGACGTGGGTACGCTGATGGTGCTGATCGGTGGGCGACTGGCATTGGGGACCGCGTCACACGAAGTGACCCACATCCTCAACCACAGGGCCGGCCAGAGCATCTTCCGGCGTCTGCCGTCGTGGCTGCACGAGGGCCTGGCCGAGTACGGCAACGTCGACCCCGGTTTCTCCTACGACATCGCCCTGGAGTTCGCAGTCGCCACCGAGAGGCTCATGCCGCATCTTTATACGCAGACCCTGCCCGGTGACCCAGAAGACGTCATCATCTTCTACGGCCAGTCCAAGTCCATAGTGCGGTTCATGATCGACCTCCAGGGTGAGGAGGGCATGCGCGAGCTGCTCGCGCTGCACAAAGAGGGCATAAACATGGACGACGCTCTCCAGGCAGTCTACGGCATGGACCGTCTGGGGCTAACCAACGCCTGGCGAGAGGCCATCGACGCCGAGCCATACGAACTGCCCGAGATCGCCGAGGCGCGGCCGACCCCCGTCGCCTACCCCACAGTGCAGGCATTCACCCTGACCCCGCAGGCGGGTGGGAGCAACGTCGGCGACGTCACGATCTCCGACGACGCCGATTCGGAGCAGGCAGAGGTCGCCCTTGCCCAACCATCGGAATCGATAGCAGAGGAGCCGCAAACCGAAGAGCCCGAGGCGGCCCTGGCCGAGCCGTTCCCATCGCCAACATCCGCTCCCGCACCGGCGCCCGCAGACGAGCCCGGTCAGACGGGCACTGGCTCGTGCAACGCAACCGGCGGCTCACCCGACTCCGGCACGCTGGCCATGCTCGTTTTGATAGTAGGTGCAGGTAGCGGGGCCGCTGTGAGGCGCAAGCGCCGATAGAGGACACGCCCTCTATCTGGTAGCCCTTTTACCTGGTTCGTGGATTCAGGACGTCGTTAAGGGCGTCCCCGAGCAGGTTCCAGGCGAGCACCATAATGAACGCCGCGCCCCCCGGCGCCAGGAGCATCCAGGGCGACTCGCGCAGCGTCCCAATGTTCCCGGCACCAAGCAACATAGTGCCAAGCGACGGCCGTGGCGGTTGAATACCCAGCCCGAGCCAGCTGAGCACGATCTCCGTGCCGGTGAGCGCACCCATCCCCATAGTTACCGTCACGACGATGATGCTGATCGAGTTCGGCAAAAGGTGAACAAAGAGTACCCGCTTGGTGGACGCGCCAATCGCCTTCGCCGCCTCCACGTGGTCGGCCTCACGTAGAGACAGGATCTGGGCTCGCACAAGCCTGGCCATGCCCACCCAGCCAAACGCGACCAATGCTATGGAGACCACGAGATAGTCCACCACCCCGGTGCGCACGAGGCCATCGAGGACGGTGTTATCTTCCAGCCATCTCGCACCGTCCAGAATTCGGGGTCTCAGCGTGGCGGCCAGAATGATCACGAGCAAGATATCGGGGAACGAGGCGAACACCTCACCGATCCGCATGATCACCGCGTCTACTTTGCCGCCGAAATAGCCCGATACCAATCCAAGCGTAATGCCCAGAAAGATACCGCCGGTGAGCATGGCCACCATCGTCAGGATGACGGTGTTCTGGATGCCCCACAGGGTGCGGGTGAGCACGTCCCTGCCCAGTCGGTCGGTGCCCATCCAATGGTCAGAGTTTGGGCTCTGCAAAATGGACGTATAGTCCTGGTTCGTGTAGCCGTAGGGGCTCAGCCACTCAGCGAAAATCCCGCCCGTGTAGACGACCACCAGCGCGACGATCATTGCCATGGCGAGCTTCTTGCGCAGCAGCCGTCGGAAGGCCCGTGACAGGTGGCTCGCCCCGGCGGCGGAGCCGAGTTTTTCTCCAGACCGTCCGGCTGTGGTGAGGCTGGCCAACGTCGCCCGCTACGTAATCCGAATGCGGGGGTCGATGAAGGCGTACGAAATATCGGCCAGCAAATTGGCCATGACGAACGCACCGGCGCCGACGAGGGTTATGGCCATGATGACCGGGTAGTCGCGGTCGAATATCGACTCCACGGCGAACCGCCCGATTCCCGGAATGCCGATAATCGTCTCGGCGATGAACGCGCCGCCTATCAGCCAGGCCATGGAAAAAGCGAGGATCGTCACTATCGGCAGCATCGCGTTTTGGAATACGTGGCGCGAGCCCACCGAGAACTCCGAGAGCCCTTTCGCACGAGCCGTACGGATGAAGTCCTGTCCCAGCACGTCCAGGGTACTGGCCCGCATCAGGCGGGTCATGCCGGCAATACCGGGCAACCCGAGTATGAGGGCGGGCACGATTATTCTGGAGTCGAAAAAGCCCCCCCAACCGGAGCACGGCACCCACCCCAATTTCAGGCAGCCGATCCATAAGAGGCCGGGTGCGGTCACCATTATCGGCACCGACATAATGAACAAAGCAGTGGCCACCGCTGTCGGGTCTATCCAGCTCCCCTGACGGGTCGCCAAAAAGAACCCTAGCGGCAGTCCCACCCCGACACTGATGATGAGGGCGGCGATGGCCAGTTGGGCCGAAACCCACATTTTGGGGGCGATGAGCTCTCGCACGGGTCGCCCTCTAAAGCGCAGGCTCTCCCCGAAGTCACCCCGGACGAACCCCCACATGTAGTCGCCGTACTGGACGAGGACGGGGCGGTTCAGCCCGAGTTGCTCCCGCAGCCTGTCGGCCGTCTCCTCGGTGTAACGCGCGCCCAGTTGAACGACCACCGGGTCGCCCGGCCCGAACGTCCCGAGAGTAAAGGTGACCGCCGAAACCGCGAACAGCAGTACGGGAAGCCACAGCAGCCGACGTGCGATGTAGATCCACATGTTTACGAAAACCGCGGGCAGCTTACGCGGGCGTCATCCCTCTATGCAACGTTCGATGGGCAACGCCCGACAGGCTACGCATGAGACGCCCCGGCCGTATGGGCCGGGGCGCATTTTCACTTCTCGATACGAACCTGGGTCAGCTTCGGGACGATCATCGGGGTAAGCCTATAGCCCTTGACGTGCGGCTTGATAAGAACGTGCCGCTCGCCCTGGAACCACAGTGGCACCCATGCTGCGTCTCCGACTATTAACGCCTCGGCCTCCCGATACAGCGCAACCCGCCTGACGGCGTCTGGCTCCACCCTGGCCAATTCGAGAATGGCGTCCACCTCTGCGTTGGAGAAGCCGCCGTGATTCAGGCTGCTCTCGGTGTGGAACAGGATGTCCAAAAAGTCCTGTGGGTCGGGATAGTCGGCCTCCCAGCCCAGTCCGGCAAACGCCTGGTACTTCTGCTTGTTGAGGTCTTCCAGGTAAGTGGCCCACTCCACCTGCTGAATCTCCACCTCGACGCCCAGCACCTGCCGCCACATCTCCAGAATCACTTCCAGGTCGAGGCCGATCGTGCCGCCCCTGCCCGGGACCGTGACGACGATTCGGGGCCTGGTCGACGCATCGGCGTACGGCGACTCCTCTAGCAGCGCCACAGCGCGATCCGGGTCATAGGTCAGCCCCTGCAGCTCCGGGTTGTAGCCGGGGAAGCCCGGCGGCAAAATACCGTACGCGGGCGTGACCAGTTGCGAGAGCACCTCGCTCGCAATCAACTCCTTGTCGATAGCGTGGTTGAGCGCCCTGCGGAAGTTGGTGTCGTCGAAGGGCGCGATCTGGGTATTGAACCCGATGTAAGAGACGTTGAAATCCGGCGGCGCGACGATCAGCTCCCTGTTCAGGGGCTCGTTCGGGTCGAGCACCCTTTCGAGGTCGAACAGGCCCACGCCCGTCAGGTCGATCTCGTCGTTTTCGTACATGGCCATCTGCTGGCCACCCGCCAGGTTCATCACAATGGTATCGACGCCATTGCCGCCACGGGTATAGCCCTCGAACCGCTCCAGCACGATACGTTCGCCAATCCTGTACTCCTTGAGCGAGAAAGGCCCGGTGCCGTTGGGATTATCCGTCCAGGTCGATCCCCCGGCCTCGACGTTCTCGCGGTCCAGAACGTAGGCGGTCGGGTACGTGAGCTTGGCCAGGAAGTAGGCTTTAGGGGCGTCGATCGTGAACTGGATCGTCCGTTCATCGATCACCTGAATCCCACTGATCTCAGTTGCTCGACCCTCCAGCATGTCATCGGCTCCGACAATGTCGTTCAGGTACGTATCGGCCACCGGCGAGGCGGTGCGTGGGTTGGCGGCACGCTCGATGGACCACTTGAAGTCCTGCGCCGTCACCCGCTTACCGTCATGGAACGTAGCGTCGGCCCGAATGGTAAAGGTGTACACAGTTCCGTCGGGGCTGATCTCCCAGCTCTCGGCCAGGTCCGGCACCAGTTGCAGCTCCGTGCTCAGCGCCACCAGGCCGCTAAACAACTCGACAATCACACCGGACGAAGTCGTGTCAGTCACCAGCGCCGGGTCGAGGGTGGGCGGGTCGGACCAAACGCGCCTGAAGACGCCCCCGGACGGGGCCTCGGTAATCCCCTCCGATGCGACCTCGTTGGTCTTCTCGGACTCGACCTCGGTAGCCACCTGGAAAGACGGCTCCTGCGTGGACTGCTCGACGGCGACGTCGGCGATGTCCTGATCCGGCGTCGGGTCTTCGATGGCGACTTTCCCTGAGCCGCCACCGCAGGCGGCGGCCGCTACTGCGACGAGGGTGATTGCGACGAACGCGAGCTTCTTCATGTGCTCTCCCGGCGCGGGGCGTTTTCGCCCTGCGAAATTAACAAACCGACTCTTAGATGGTAAACGCCCGCGGTCGGGTCATAGATTCGTTCTAGCATTAACCGGCGGCCCCCACAGTGGAAGTCAGGTACGACCGGATGAACCCGTCGAGGTCGCCGTCCAGCACCTTTTCCGCGTCGGACGTCTCGTGACCCGTGCGGTGATCCTTAACCTTCTTATACGGGTGCAAAACGTAGCTCCTAATCTGGTTGCCCCATTCGGCCGACACGTGGTCGCCCTTTATCTCGGCCAGCTCCTCGGCCCGTTTTTGCCGGTCGAGTTCGGCCAACCGGGAGAGCAGAATCCTCATGGCAATGGTTCGGTTCTGGTACTGGGAGCGCTCGTTCTGGCACACTACCTTGAGGCCGGTGGGCAGGTGAGTGATCCTCACCGCAGTCGAGTTCTTCTGCACGCTCTGGCCCCCGTGCCCGCCCGCACGAAAGGCCTCGATCTTTATGTCGTCGTCGTCGATTGCCACGTCCACACCCTCCTCCACCTCCGGCATCACCTCCACCAGCGCGAACGAGGTATGGCGGGCGTGGTCGGCATCGAACGGCGACAGCCTCACCAGCCGGTGCACGCCGCGTTCGGACTTGAGGTACCCGTACGCGTTGGGGCCGTTAACCTGCAACGTCGCTCGCTTGAAGCCGCCTTCGTCGCCCGGCGATGAGTCGAGCAACTCCGTCTTCATCCCCGAAGACTCGGCCCATCTGCCGTACATCCTCGTCAGCATCCCCGCCCAGTCCTGTGAGTCGATTCCACCCGCACCGGCGTGCAGCGCAATGAAGGCGTTGCGGTCGTCGTACTCACCCGAGAGCGTCAGATCGAGTTCCAGCCGCTCCAAAGTGCCGGCTATCTCGGCGAACTCCCCCGCCGCGCCTTCGAGCAGGGAGTCGTCCCTCTCCTCAATCGCCAACTCAATGAGTTCCGCCAGGCTACCCGCGCTCTGTTGCAGGCCGCCCCAATCCTCGACCTGCTTGTTAAGGTCGGCAAGGCGTCGCATCTTCTTCTTGGCGTACGTGGAGTCGTCCCAAAAGTCGGGGGCGGTGGCCTCTTTTTCCAGCGCGTCTATTTTTTTCTGCTTTGAAGGGAGGTCAAAGACGCACCATTAGTTCGGAAATGCGTTCTCTCGTCTTCTTGAGCCTTCCAGCGATGTCCTGCAATTGTTCACGCCTCTTTTATCCGGCCCCGACGGTCTGGTAAACGGAACGGGCCCCCGGTGGTTAGGTTTTTCCTGCCTGCGGCGTTCGCCAATCTGCCGCAAGTTCGATTATAGCAACGGCACCCCCGTCGTCGGCCCCACACAGGCACCGATCGGCCACGCGTTGCCCCATACGTTGCCCGGGGTGCCGACACGCGAGTAGACTCGCCGCGTCCATTGCAGCAACCGCCGCCGATAGGAGGAACAAATGTACCTGTATCTCGAACTCTGGAGCGCCCGCGAGGCCTGGCTCAAGTCGTCCAGGCCGGAGCGTGAGGCTTTTTTCGAAAAAGTCACCGGCGCCGTCACCGACCTGCTGGAGTCCGGCTCGGAGGCGCTCGGGTTCGCCCTCAATGACGCCGATACAGACAAGCGCGCCGGTTACGAGTACCTGGCCCTTTGGCGCATGCCCGACCGGGCGACGGCCATGGAGTTCGAGGCCCGACTGAACGAACTGGGCTGGTACGACCTGTTCGACCAGCACAACATGCGCGGCCCCGATATCACGACCGGGGTCGGCCTGGACCACATGCTGACGCGCTAGATACCCGAGAACGTCCTCTGAGAGCCGGGCTCAGACGGTGGCACCCGGTCCGGCTTAAGGGGCAGCACGATGCACGACGGCCGATCGACGTCGTGGTAGATCGACTGCATCGCGGTGACGTAAGACCGGTCCAGCCCCAGCGGCCCACCGGTGTTCGGATTGACGTCGAACCGAGGTGAATTGCTGGACGAAATATCGACACGGATGCGATGCCCCGCCCGGAACAGGTTCGAACTGGGGAAAAGCTCGAACTCAAACAGATATGGCGTGCCGGGCTCCATCATCTCTTCGGTCTCCCAGCCATTACGGAACCGGGCTCGCATGATCGAGTCGGTGATGTTGATCGACAGCCCATCGGGAGACTGGTCGGTCGGCGGGAAGACGTCGATGAGCTTGGCGGTGAAATCGGTATCCACAGCCGACGACGACGCCCACAGTTTCACGATTATCGGCCCCGTCGCCTCCACGTCGCTGTCGAGTGGGGTCGTTTGGAACGTAAGTACGTCGGGCCGGTTGTTCAGCGCCACCCCGTCCTCCGAGCCGATGAACCTCGGTCCGCCCCGTTGATCGAAGGCCCCAGGGTTCATCCACGGGTGCGCCGCCGAAATGGATCCGCCGATGGTCGGCACCGGGTCGGTCGGATCGAAGGTGAAGCGACTGGGCGCGACGCCCTTGTCCGGGCGCACTTTAGAGAAGCCGCCGCCCGAGTGCAGGAAGTGCTCGGTTGGAACGGTCCCCTCCGGCGGCCACACGTTTGAGGCGCGCCACTGCCCGCCCCTGCTCAGGTGGCCCGAATGGCTGACGGTGCCATCTCCAGTCCCCATGAGGAAGTACCGCACCGGCGGCCACCGGCCCGCGTCGGTGTCCATGCCCTTTAGGTAGTGGTCGAACCAGCTCAGCCGCATGTCCTTGTAGTCGATGTGCGACTCGGTGCCGAAATCCGAATCCCCGGAGTGCGTTATCTCGTACTGCCCGTGAGTCCAGGGCCCCATCAACAGCCTCTGGTCAGAGTGTTTGGCGCTGGTGAAATCGAGGAAGTTCTTGATCGTGTTTCGCGGGTATGTATCGTACCAGCCGCCGAGGTACAGCGTGGGAACGTCGGCGTGCTCGCCTACGTACTCACCCGGTGCGTAGCCCCGTTGCCTCCAGTAGTCCCCGTACGTCCCGTGGGTGAGAATGTCGATGGCCCAGCGTTCATAGTTCGGCAGTCGCCGCAGGACCGTCGCGCCCTCTTTCAGCGGGAAGGCCTCGATAATCTTTGCCAGCGGCAACGCGTCCCGGCTCTCGTAAGTGGGAAACGATTCGACCCGGCCCAGCACGCTCGGCCACATGCGCTCCAGCTCGGCCCGCAGCGCCGGGTCGGCGGCCGCCTCCTTGCTGTCCACCGCCATCCTGAAGGCGTAGATGAGGAAGCGTTGCTCCAGCGCCCCGTTCTGGCGCATCGACGAATGGTAGTAACTGGACGCGCCCACCGCAACGATCATGGTACTCAGGTGCGACGGGTTCAGCGTCGCCAGCGCCGACTGCACGCTGCCCGGATATGAGTCCCCCATCGTCCCGACCTGTCCATCGGACCACCGCTGCGTTCCCAGCCATTCAACTGTGTCATAGCCATCGGGCGCCTCTTTTGCGAACGGGTACCACTCGCCCTCCGACGCGAAGCGGCCGCGCACGTCTTGAATGGCGCAGACGTAGCCCCGGCGGGCGAAGAACTTACCCTTGGCCACGTTGTCCGCCGACGCCTTGTCGTATGGGGTGCGCTCCAGCAGTGTCGGGAACGTGCCGGGCTGGGCCTTTCCGTCCAGGGAAGGTAGATAGATGTCGGTGGCCAGCCCCACGCCGTCGCGGGAAGGGATCATGACGTTTGAGTCGCAATGGACCCCGTAGGTCTGGTGCGAGCCTGCATAGCTTTCTGTCATAACGGTGTTGCCTCTAGTGCGGCTTGAGGGTCTGCGTGGTGCGGGCTGACGACCGGACCGCGTCGGCGCTGTAGGTCATCGGCACCATCTCCACCTCGGCCCAGGTCGGCAGCTGGTCGGCGTAGTGGGGGCTACCGGGGTGACCCGAGGCGCCCAGCGGGACTATCCACTTGGACTCGTCCCAGTTGGACGGGTCAAACAGGTAGCGAGCCACCGACATCGACATCATCGTGAACGGGTCACCGGGAGCGAAGAACCCGGCCTGAGGCGTGTCGCCGTCGCCTCCCATCGCCACTGACGGCGGATCCAACTGGCTAGCCAGTTGGGGGAACGAAGGGGACAGCGTGTGCACGGGCCTGGTGCCATGAACCGATCCCCACACCCATTTTCCCGGGTTGTCTCCCAGGCGCTCAGCCAGATAATCGATCCCGGCTGCGAGGCCGTCCCCCAGCGCGGTCGTCCAGTCCAGGCCCGGGGGCAACAGCGACGTATCGTCGGCGTCGGCGTGAGCCACGAGCAGCGCTTCGAACTGGCGCAGGTGCGCGGGAATACCCCGGCCTGCCGCGTCGATCGCCTCACCCGCCAGCGCACCAAGACAGTGCTCGGCCAACCGCCGGTTCAAGTGCAGGCGCATCGCCGAATATATCGTCGGCTCGGTCCGGTCGCGCTCCATCGCCCCGTCCCATGCCGTGAGCATCGCCCGCGCCGCCTCGAAGCGGTCGTCGCGCGCGGGGACGCCCGCGAGCAAGCGGCAATAAACCGTGGCCGGGACCGAGACCCGCTCGGCGTGCACGGCGGCGGCCTCCGCCGGGCTCATCCGCTCGTGAGCGGCCAGCCGGTCATAGATGCGGCGGGCCCTGTAGCCGGGCGAGTAATCGAGGGAGAGCATGTACGGGAACTCGGAGCCTACGATCTTCTGGTTGGCGGTGACTATCACGCCCCCTTCGGGGTCGGTGACGCGAGGCAATTCGTCGTGAGCTATGAACCCGGTCCACTCGTGCTCGCCCGTCCAGCCCGGCACCGGCAGCCAGAAATTGGCATCGGCCCGTATTGGCATGCGCCCGCGGTTCAGATACCTGACGCCCCCGTCAACATCGGCGAACATGAAGTTGTTGCAGGGGTCCACCCAGGGGCGCATGGCCTCGTCCATACTTTCTACCGAGGTCACATTCAGCATCTCGCGTAGGGCATTGGCGAACGGGTTCGGGGCGTCCAGCGCCGTGTACTTCAGCGTCAGCGCGGTGCCCTCCCGCCGGTCTCCCGCAACCACCGGGCCGTGCTCGGTCGCGACCACCTCAATGTTTATGTCGCTTTCGCCCCGGACCTTGATCGTCTCGGGTACTACCTGGGCGGCACGCCATTCACCATTGAACTCATATTCGAAGGGGTTGTTCGGGTTGAAGCGCTCCACGTACAGGTCCTGGTAGTCGGCCATAGCGTGGGTGACGCACCAGGCCACGCGGGCGTTGTGCCCGAAGTGGGGGAAGCCGGGACAGCCGGGGAACGACAAGCCGATCACATCGAAATCCGGGCAGGACATGTGGTTCTGGTAGTAGACGTTGGGCACGTCCAGGCCCCGGTGCGGGTCCCCGGCGATCAGCGGGGCGCCGGTCGTCGTTCGCTCCGGCGTCAGGGCCCAGCTATTGGAGCCGGCGTCCGGTTCGGTGAGGTTTCGCACCGTTTCGGCAAGCTCCCGAAAAATATCGCCTCCGTCGGCGTACTCGCCCGAGTACTCCATGCCGGGCGGCACCAGCAACAGGTGGCCGGGCTGGTAGCTCTTGTAAAGCTCCGCCGCCCGGTCGGGGCCCAGGGCGTTGACCAGCTCGGCCCGCCACAATTTGCCCTCGAAACCGCCCATCATCACGTGGCGCATGAAGTACACCGCCAGGCAGTCCCACGGCCGCCAGAGTTCCGGCTCGGCGTCCACCAGCCCGTACTCCAATGGCAACGTGGCCGTAGAAGCGACGAATGCGTTGACCCCGGCCGCGTAGGCATCGAGCATCTCCGTGGCCGCGTCGCCCAGTTCTTGATAGTCCCGTATTACGGCGGCCTGCACCTGCATCCGTCGCATCAACAGGTCGCTCGGAACTCCGGGCGGGCCGGCGAACTCCGCCCAGCGCCCGTAGGCCTTCATGCGGTCGTAGTCCATGTGCCAGAGGCGGTCCTGCGCCGTGGCAAAGCCCTGTCCGAAAAATGCGTCCGGCGTGTTGGCGGCGCCGACGTGGGGAATGCCAAGACCGTCGCGAGTAATCGTCACCGTCGCCGTCAGGCCGTCCACCGTGACGTCGGTCTCGACGTCGGGCAGTGCTCCCGTGAGTTCTGCGTCCGTGATCTTGTCTGGAGAAACCATGTCTAGGCGAAGGCCAATGCTCTTGCAGGGTTGTGCACCAGGATCGCGTCGATATCCTCGCTGGTAAAGCCACGGGCCCGCATTCTCGGCACCATGTTGGTCAGGATGTGGCCGTAGCCGTTGCCCCCGAACCGGCCCAGGCGCCAGCGGAAACAGACATCGTGAGCGATCACGATCTGGTCGCGATGGCCCAGACCGAGCAGGAATTCGAGCAGATCGAGGCGCTGCACATCGTTGAGCATGGGGATGGCCGTCGGGTCTCCCCCGTACGCCCCTTCTTCCAGGCCAAACGTGTCGAACTCCAAAAACGTGCCCGCCTTGGCCAGATCGGCCAGCACGGCTTTGTCCACAATTCGCACGTCGAGGTGGCCGAGCACGACATTACCGGGCGTGGCACCGGCCTTGACGAGTATTTCCAGTATCTCGGCCGGGGCCGTCTGCCTGTGTCCTGGGTGCATGAGAATAGGAGCGCCGGTCTCGGCCTGGGCTCGGCCCGCGGCACGCACCGACTTCAGCACGTTTTCGGGCAATGGGTACACGCAGCCGATCTCCCCGATGATGCCGCTCCTGACCCCAGTGTCGCCCACTCCCTCGGTCACGTCCCGGACGATGTGCTCCGTAATCTCGTCCTCCGAAATCCGGTCCATGTCGTCCGGGTGGGACGTGGGCACGTAGTATCCGGCGCCCATCACCACGTTCAGGCCGGTGGCGCGAGAGATCCGGGCCAGGCCCAGGGGATCACGGGCGATGCCAAGACTCGTTGCATCGACGATGGTGCCGCCGCCGCTCAATCGCCATTCGCTGGCCTCTTCGATGGTTACCCTCTCATCGATGAGGTTCATCGAGTCGCGGTGGTGGCTCCACCGCCCGGGGAGTCCGCCGAGCAGGTCGATAGACATAGGCCGCTCAATGTACGAGCGCTCAGAGGCCTCGTCGGGAACGGAAAAATAGCAATCCAGGCTCGCGAGCAGGTGCTCGTGCATGGACGTGCGGCCCAGTGACCGGGGCGCGACCGGTCCGAGCACGGTCTGGACCTGGCCGCTGGACGCGGGCGATGGTTTAACGGAAATGGTCATGTAAAAGCGCTCCGATCTTATGTGCGGCCTTTCGGCCCGTCAATTCATCCATTGAAGTAGCGATGGTGCGCTTTTCGCTTGGTGGGCCGAGGAAGGATATGGAAAAATGGCGCCGGTGGTTACGGTACGGGAGCGGGCAAACATGCAGGACTCCACACAGGATCAGAGTTCGCCGTCCAACGGGGGCTTTTTCACGCTCACGGCCGACGCGATCATGCTGGCGGTCGGCCTGACTGCGGCCGCCTTCGCCTTCGTCGGGCTCATCTTCTGGTTCTCGGCCTACGCCAACGCGGCGCCGGACGGCGCTGTTGCCCTGTCTCCGTTCCTCCTCGCGCTATTGGGCGCGTTCATTGCCGGTGCCTCCCTTGTCGGAGCCGTGAGGGACAGCGGCGGCGGGCGGAACCTGCTGGCCTGGTCAGCCCGGTTGGGCATCGTGGCTGTTGGCGGCTTCGTGGCCGTCGGCGGGATAGTACCGGAGTTCAAGGAAGCGCAAGAGGGCACCGACTGGGCCATATTTAAATGGGTAATCCTGGTCGCGTTCTACGGCGGATCGAGCGCCCTCCTGCTCTCGGTCGTACTGCTCATCTGGCGGCTGAGCCGGGTGCGAACGGCGCTCAGTTCTGGTCTGGGTTCCATAGTCATGCCGTCGTTCTCAGTGCCGAGAGTGAGCAGGCCGAGACTCGTCGTGCAACGTGGAGACGCGGAGCCCCCCATCGTCGGTGAGTGACGCTTCCCGCTAGCCAAGGCGCATATCCCAGTCGCCCGGTAGATCTACCGTCGTCTGGTTGACCGTGGGGAAATCGGGATCGACCATTCCGGCCAGCTCCTCGCAGGTAGCAAACTGCACGCCGGGGAACCCCTTCATGTAGCGGATCAGCCGCTCCAGCATGCGCAGCCGCCCCGGCCTGCCGATGACGAACGGGTGCATTGCTAGGACGAAGGTGCGCTTGAGCCGATAGAGTCCATCGAATGCGGCAGACCAGACCTCGAACACCTGGTCCGGGCTGGCGGCCACCGGCATCACGCCCATGGCCGGTGAGAACTCGAAAAACGGGTAGTCGTCCAGCTCCCAGTGCACGGGAATTTCTACGATCTTTCCTGACCCAGACCCCGATCCAGACCCCGATCCCAATCCGGAACCGGGTTCAAGCCAGTACGGGGCGTCGTCGCCGAACAGGCTGGAGTCGTAGAGAAAGCCGCGCTCGATCAGCAGGTCGATAGAGTGAGACGACAGGTCCCACAGCGGCGACCGGTAGCCTCTTGGCGCCGCGCCGGTAAGGCGCTCCAGCACTGCCGACGACCTGTCCAACATGCGCGCTTCCTGGTCTCTGGTCAGGCTGGCCGGGGGCTCGTGCATATAGCCGTGATGGCCGACCTCGTGGCCCTGATCCACGATCTGCCGCACCATGCTTTCATGCGTCTCGGCGACGAACGCCGGGATGAAGAAGGTCGAGCGCAACCCATACCTGGCAAGCAGGTCCAGGATCCGGGCCGTCCCCACCGCCGGTCCGTACTCGCGCTGGGACATCGTGCCCGGAAGTGCGGCCGTCTCCGGGAAACCGTAAATCGCGCCCGCCTGCCCGTCAATGTCGAATCCCAGCACTACAACACACCGGGTGTCGCCCGGCCACAGTCCGCTCATCGGCAAACCTCCCTCGCGTATCGCGCAATAATAGCCCAGTGCCCGCGCTGCTATACTCCCGGCTGCTCGCAGCCGGCTCCACCGGCGAAATGAGGAGAGATCAATGAACGCCGAAAGTAATCTGTCACCCCTCGATGAGGGGTTCGAAAGCGTGCTTGCGGTCGTCGCCCATCCCGACGACCTGGAGTACGGCGCCGCCAGCGCCATCGCCCGCTGGACCGCGATGGGCAAACGCGTCGGGTATCTGCTCATCACCAGGGGAGAGGCAGGAATCGACGGCATGGACCCATCCGAAGCCGGTCCCGCCCGCGAGGCGGAGCAGCGTGCCAGCGCGGCCGTTTGCGGTGTGAGCGACGTGGAGTTCCTCGACTACACCGACGGCATCGTTGAATACGGCCTGGGGCTCCGGCTTGACATCGCCAGGGCAGTCCGCCGATTCAAGCCCGAGGCAATCGTCACCAACAACTTCCACCTCAACTGGGCCGGGCCGGGCGGTCCGCTGAACATGGCCGACCACCGCAACGTGGGCCTTGCGGCCCTTGATGCGGCTAGAGACGCGGGCAACCGGTGGATTTTTACAGAACTGTTGAAGGAAGGCGCAGAGCCCTGGAACGGCGTAAAGTCCGTGCTGCTACCCGGCTCGCACCTGCCCACCCACGCCGTGGACGTGACCGAGTACGTCGACATCGGCGTCGCGTCGCTCCAGGCCCACGCGCTCTACATAAAGGGTCTCGGCAACGACTTCGACCCCGAAACCTTCCTCACCATGTCCCTGGCAGGCCAGGGTGCCGCGATAGGCGTCGACTACGGCGTCAGCTTCGAGATGGTGCCCATCTAGTTTTTCGATCACTTCCCGAAACGTTGAGTGGTCGGCACGAGCCTCAATACCGTTACGATGGTCCGTAGCAAACAGAGAGAGGTGAGCCACTTGGAGCTCTACTGGCAGCAAAAGCGTCGGGGACAGAGACTAATGCTCGACTACGGCGAGGACGGCGTCGCGGAGATCGGCGGCGTGCGGGAGACTAAGCGCGGCTTCGACGCCTTCGCCAAGACCGTCAGCTACGACCCGGGCCGCGCCGAAAAGGGCATCGGCTCAATGGAAGAGGCCAAGGCGTTCGTAGAATCCCATCGGCCGTGGGAGCTGTACCGGGGCACAGAGGCCCTCACCGTCCAGCCCGAGGTCAAACCGGCGCCCGACGAGGACTAACCGGGTGCCCTCGGACGAGACAAACCCGCGTATCCGTCCTTCGAAAAAACCGGGTGCGGACGCGTTAAACGAGCTACTGCGGCGCACAATTCGCGCAAGCTACTCCGGGTTCCTCGGGGTGGACGCCGTTGAGGCCTACATCGGTAGCGGCGCGGTCGAGACCTTCACATCCGAGACCATCGAACGGGGATCGGTAGTAACGGTCGGCCACCGAATCGCCGGTTACGGTGTGGGGACCGGCAATCACATCGACCTGCTAGTCATCGACGAGAAGCTGCACCGCAGGGGCCTCGGGACGGTGCTACTTGCCCACGTGGAAGCTCAGCTGTTTGATCGCTCCGACTTGCTGAGCTTGGAAAGCTTTCGAGACAACGACCGGGCCAACGCCTTCTACCTGAGCAAGGGTTGGAACAAGACCCGCGAGTATCGGGAAGAGGAGTACGGCGTCGAGATGGTCGAACCGCAAAAAGACGCCACGTGAAAGCGCGAATCGTTCGTCGCAGACCATGAAGGCGATCATCGCCGTGGCGCTTGTCACGGCCGGGGTCATCATCGGCGTGGCCGGGTGTACGAACACCGGCAGCAACCTGGCATCGATAGCGACCGAGGAGCCTGAGGTGCGCTCGGTCGTCGAGGGCACGCCGACGACAGCCCAGGAGCCGGCCGAAAGCGCCCAGCCCGAGCAGGACGTCACCCCCGATGTCCGGGCGGCGAATGAAGACGCGCCGACACCCTCACCGGAGCCGGTGGAAGGCCTCACGGTGGAAGAGGCACCGGATGGGGCAAGCGAGCCCGCAACCCCGGTCGTCGAAGAGACTTCCACGACCTCTCCGGAGCCTGTAGAGGTCTTGGCGACGCCAGAGGCCCGGCCTGTAGTTGAAGAGGCGCCGGATGTCGATGAGGCAGCGCCGGACGTAGACGCGGTAGCGGTAGCGCAGGCCGAAACCGCGTGCGATGCACCGACCGTTTTCCAGTTCCCTCCCGTCGACCTGGACAAGACCGCGGTCGTCGTTCCTCTCGGTCTCATGAGCGGGAACCACGTCACCCCGGTGTACCACCAGTACTTCCAGGATTTCGACAACGACGAAGTCGATATCGAAGTCTACGCCCCCGGCGACGGGGTCATCACCAGCCTCCAGCACATGTTCGGGAGCTATTTCGGTGGCCCGGACAACGAACTGATCGAGTGGGCCGACTTCAGGCTCGTAATCGATCACGGCTGCGGCCTCGAAAG
Source organism: Dehalococcoidia bacterium (assembly GCA_965250195.1). Lineage (GTDB taxonomy): Bacteria > Chloroflexota > Dehalococcoidia > Lucifugimonadales > UBA2962 > CAUZIR01. The sequence continues at coordinate 1,621,724 of OZ252295.1, read as the reverse complement.
CATCTACATCCACATAGACCGCCTGTCAGACAGGGTCGCCGCGCAGGCCCCCGACAGGGGTGACTACTCCCCCGTCAGCATCTCCGTAGAGGCGGGGGAGTTCATCGGCTGGTACTCCCAAAACGTCGACTACAACCTCGTCGACCAGGCCGTTGTTCTCCCCGGACTGCTCGTCGCAGACCACTACGACTCGGAGCCGTGGAAAATCCACGTCCCGCACACGCTCGACTACTTTGCTGACGAGGTCCAACAGCAAATCACCGCGAAGAGCCTGAGGACTGCAGAGCCCATCGGCGGCAAATTCGATCACGACATCGACGGCAGGCTCATCGGCAACTGGTTCCAGGAAGGGACCAACGGTTATGCCGGACTCGATCAAAGCAACTACTGGATCGGCCATCTCTCCGTCTCGCCCAACTACCTTGACCCCTCGCACTTCATCGTGTCGATCGGCGATTTCGACGGCCAGCCCAAGCAGTTCGGCGTCAAGGGAAACTCCCCATTCCCGTCAGACGTCACCGTCGAGTCCGGGCTGATCCGCTACGAGCTGGTTAGCATCGAGTACTTCGACGGTGACCAGTACTGGGACAGGCGATCCCTGGCAAGCGATCTGCGGGCCGAGAGTTCAGGTGACGTGCTGGGGGTCATCCTGCTACGTCTCGTCGAGGACCGGAGGCTTAGGGTGGAGGTCTTCCCCGGCGTGATCGGCGACCAGATCGACGGATTCACCGAGGACGCTAACTTCTACGAACGGTGACCGGGCAAGCAACCGGCCGCCCTGGCTCAACCGGCAGCCGACCAGCCGTGTCTGCCGCGCCTACTCCGTGGGGAGATCAGCCAGCGCCAAGCGCAGAGAGAGTCAGGAATATCGGTGAGGTCGATCTTGAGGTATGCGGAACGGCTCTGACACCTACGCGCGCGTTGTTTGGCCTTTCTACCGCTCAGGGTAGTTACGGAACGGACCCGGGCATCCGTGGGGCGCATGCTGGCCGTTCATGGGGCGACAGTGATCCGATCCTTACGGTATATCGTTTGACAGGCTTTACCGGTGGTAATTGCCGGGAGTTGGGAGGGAGCAAGTAAGCGGTCAGATTCAGCACGTTCCAGGGTCAATTTCATTGACTACTTAAACCGGACTGAGAGCAGGGCACTGAACAACTCATCTCTGAACTCCATATCAGCCCCATCACAGCTACTCGCCAGGAACTCATAAGCAACGTCGTTTCTAACGAACACTAGTAGCGTCACATCAACGTCACAGAATTCCGAGCCCCCCCTCTTTCGTACTGCACGAGCCGGGCGTCGACACCTGGAATCCAGTCCACATTGGCTTGTCCAATGATGTTGAAACCGAAGGTCGCTTTAGACCTCCTAAATTCGATAGTTTGGTCCAGCCAGTCATCGATCGTTAGTCCGAAAGAATCCGGAAATGTCCATAGATAGATTTCGGCGGCAGTCGTCTCCTGTTCATCCGCGTCCACCGTTACGGCGTTCAAATTCGCCGCGTCCACATCCCAACTCCTGGGGAGTGTCAGTGAATAACCGTACTTTGGATTTGTGTAGCCAGCGGTCGCCGCGACAAATGCGCTGTCTGGCACGTCGAAGGAAGAGAACACCGCCGACCAAACTGCTACTTCAGAATCTGAAGCATCGGTGCAATTATTCCCTGATGGTTGGAATGTGTCGATTGATCCGATCACAATGAATTCGGCACGGATAAACTCGCAAAACCCATCCTTTTCTGGATTTCGGAAAAGGATAAACTCGCCTTCGTCACCCGAAGCTGAGTTGGTAGGGCCTTGTTCTAGCACCTCTACCCCCGGGGTTTCGTCTCTTCGTTGATCTACTAGAGTTGACATAAATACTTGGTAGTCAGCAGTCCACGTGTCGAACACCCATACGACGAATCTCAATGCCAAATCCGGGCTTTCGAACAGAACTTCGTTGAGGTCCTCATCATCGATGACCCAGCCGGGTGGATACGAGAACGAGTAACCGGTTAGTCCATTGACGTAGGTTAACCACCCAGATGTATCAACAGGATCTTCTCCCGCCACTTCGGTGTCGCCATCGGACGCGTCCGGGCCTAGAAGGATCATTCCCCCCGCCATTAGGGACGGGAGGGCCTCCACCAATTGATTGCTAGAAATCGCCGAACCCACGCCTTGGATTGGTTCAGAAGCGTCCCCAATAACCCTGGCGGAGGCCACTCCCACCACTTGCCCCCCAGTCGTGATCATTGGGCCACCGCTGTTGCCTGGATTAATAGCCGCGTCGGTTTGGAGATACTCGGTGATCCCGAAAGTGCGTTGGGACGACACGATCCCTTGAGTGACGGTCGGTTCATTACCTAAGAACCCGAGCGGAAATCCGATTACCAGCACCTCCTAGCCAGGCCGAACAAGGTCGCTGTCCGAAATCTTGAGTGCTGTGACTGGAGTTCTCGTTTCTATCTTTACGACCGCAAGGTCCAGTTCTTCGTCGAGGCCGATTACCTCGCCAACAAATTCGAATCTGCCTCCGAGAACCACTGTGACCTCTTCGTATCTCTCGACCATGTGTGCGTTGGTCACAATGAACCCATCACTGTCGACGATGAAGCCCGTGCCGGTTCCCGTTTCTGTGACAATCCGCACGACCGACTGCTCGACGATATCCACAGTGTCGGCCAAGGTGGGAGTGACCGTCGGGCCTGGTGGCGTCGGAGTGGGCGACGGCGTGGGAGTCGGAGTCACCGTGGGTGTTGGACTTACCGTGGGTGTTGGACTCGGTGTTACCGTCGGAGTGTGAGTCGGCGTCGGATCGGGAGGAATCGGCGTTGGACTGGGGGACGGTGCGTCGGAACGGTTACCTAATTCTGCTTCCAGTGCCGAGACTGTCGCCTGAAGGCGAGCGGTGGCGTCGTTTTCCATTGCCGAGATTGTCGCCTGAAGGCGAGCGGTGGCGTTGTCATTCGGGTTCACGCAGGCCGTCGCGAGAACTGCGAACAATACCCCAACAATCAGGAAGCTGCTCAAGTTTACTGGCACCCTTAAGAGCCAAGCCCGTGCCCGCATTGTCGCCTCCAGCTACCACGGCGTCCGTCACAACTGGCCAGATCATACACTCGACCTGTCGACGCACCTGACCCATCAGAAGCCGAAACCCCCTGCCAGCTGTATATCAATACTCTTCGCTCACTGTGACTGCGCCGTTGTAAACAGGCGGCCATGAATATCAGAGGTCACCGGGATCGAATCGTGCCCGTATCGTTTGCAATTCCTAGCCCCTATAAGGCCCCGCCCTGGCTCAACCGGTCGTGCCTTTATGGGCTGGCGCGTCGGCTCCCCCGCGGTGTGAGCGGTGAAAAAAATCAAAACTTTCGTGCGAGGGGGCACATCTAGATAAATAGGGGTGCCCCCAGGCCCAACCGGCGGGGCCAGAGAGGCTTTGCGGTTGAACGGTTGCCCACGGTTGCCGTGGGGCGGGCAACGGTCGCGCAACCCAGGAGAGCCTTTGGCACGCGCTCACTCTCAGCGGTTGACCGGTTGGTCCTGTTTCGAGGAAGGTACGCACCCCCTCCCCCACTTCAAAGTCAGGAGGGGAGCAAGGACAGGCCATGGACTCTCTGGGGTTCAGGCGTTTTGGAGCCCGGTTGCCGTCAGTGTTGCCATCAAGCCGGTGAATCGGGGTCCACAAAGAAAACGGCCCGCCGGGTGGCGAGCCGTCTAAAGACTGTACTAACGGTGGTCGGGGTGGCCGGATTCGAACCGGCGACCCCCTGCCCCCCAGGCAGGTGCGCTACCATGCTGCGCCACACCCCGACCGTATCTGAAGGATAGCACGGGCCCACATAACAGCACACTGGCCCTCCACCGCATCGGGGCCGGACGCAGGGCGTCGGCCCCAGGCTACGTCTGACCGAGAATACCTCGGAGTATGGTCACGGCCCCGCCCTTGTCCAGCGGCCGATTCCCCGACCCGCATTTCGGCGAGTGGATGCAGCCAGGACAGCCCTCGTCACACCCGCACCCGGCGATCACGTCAAGCGTCACCTTCCACAGGCCTTCGATGATGTCGTAGCCGTGCTCGGCGATTCCAACCCCTCCGGGAGTCCCGTCGTAAATGAACACCTGCGGCCTGCCCGTGTCCGGGTGCAGCGGCGTCGATATGCCGCCGATGTCGTTGCGGTCGCACATCGCGAACAGCGGGAGCACGCCGATAGCCGCGTGCTCGATCGCATGCAGCGCCCCGGCCAGGTCGAGTTTTTCGGCTTGTGCCTGGCGCAGCGTGTCGGGCGGCACGCCGAACCACAGGCCGACCGTGTTGAACTTGCGCGGCGGCAGTTCGACATACTCTTCGCCCAGCACCTCTCCTGACAACGGTGACAGCCGCCTGAAGCCGGTGACAGTCGTAGTCACGTTGACCTCGCCCAGACGCGCCGTCGTGCGACCGGCGGGCTTGTCCTTGAACTCTTGAAGAATGCGGGTCTCGGTAACGTCCGACGGCTGCGTGTAGTATTCCACCTCGCTGCGAAACGCCCTGGCCACCTTCGTCTCCAGGTCTAGGTCGGCGACGACGTACGGTTCGCCCTTGTGTAAATACACTGCCCCCGGATGGAGTTGGAGCATGGCCGACGCCTCCTGCACCGTCTCCAATATCGCGCCGCTATCTCTATCCACCAGCGTGAAAAAGCTAGAGGACGTAGAGCGGATGTTGACCGACTCAGCCGGGAAGTCCACCTCCGGCTCCAGGTGCCACTTTTCTCCCGACCTGTGCAGCAGCCCATCGCCGACCAGCTCGTCAGCTTCTACCGTGATATCAGTATCGAATAGATCGGCGTCCTCCGGCGTAAGCGGGGCCTCGTAGGCGGCGCACAGCAGGTGCGGCTTGAGCACGAACGGGTTGGTGGGGGAGATACGCACCGCCTCCGACGGCTTGCCGAAAAACATCGACGGGTTGCGCATCAGATACTGGTCCAGCGGGTCGTCTTGGGTCACCAGCACAGTGAGAGCACGCTCGCCGCGTCGGCCGCTGCGACCGGCCTGCTGCCAGGTCGAGGCGAAGCTGCCTGGGTAGCCGGTGAGGATGGTAGCGTCCAGGTCGCCCACGTCGATGCCAAGCTCCATTGCTGTAGTAGAAGTGAGGCCGAGCAACTTACCCGAGAACAGGTCGCGTTCGATCTTTCGCCTGTCCTCCGCGAGATAACTCGCCCGGTACGGCGCCAGCTTCTTGGCCAGTTCGGGGACGGTGGATTTCAACTGGTCCCTGACGTACACATACAACAGCTCGGCCATCCGCCGGGAGCGCACGAACGTCAGCGTGCGGACCCGGCGCTTGAGCAGCTCCGTCATCAGCAGCGAGGCGTCCGTATTGGTAGTACGCCGCTTGGCCCCGGCGTCCATATCGATCTGGGGCGGGTTCCACAGCACGAAATCCTTGCCGCCGTAGGGTGCGCCGTCTGTCTCTATCGCAGCCACCGGCAGGCCCAACAATCGCTCGGCGTACTCTGCCGGGTTGGAGATCGTCGCCGAGCACAAGATGAACGTCGGCTCCGCACCGAAGCGGGCGCACAGGCGGCGCAGCCGTCGGATCACGTTGGCCACGTGCGAGCCGAAGACTCCCCGGTAAACGTGTGCCTCGTCTATCACCACGTAGCGCAGGTTGCGAAAAAGCCGATACCAGTTGCGGTGATTGGGCAGCATGCCCATGTGCAGCATGTCCGGGTTGGTGATCACCACCCTGGCGCTGCGCCGAATCTGGCCCCTGGCGTCCCGGGGCGTATCCCCGTCGAATACGCCGCTATGCAGCCTCGCCCTCTCGGGCGTCAGGCGTTCCAGCCCCGCGGCCTGATCTTGCGCGAGAGCCTTCGTGGGAAACAGATACATCGCCGTGGCCGACCGATCCTCCAGCAGCGCCTCCAGCACCGGCAAGTGATAACACAGGCTCTTGCCGGAGGCGGCCGGTGTGGCGACGATCACGTGGGTGCCCCGCCGTGCGGCGTCGATAGCCTCGGCCTGGTGGGAGTACAGCCCCGCGATGCCCTGATCGTCCAGGCGCGCCTGCAAGTCGGGCAGCAACAGTCGCGCCCGTTCACCGGATGTCGGCTCACGAGCCGGGATGTCCTCGACGTGAGTCATCTGCTCCCGGTACCACGGCAGCGACCGAACGTGTTCGAGAAAGGCTCCAGTATTCAAAACGGAGCGTTCAAGCGCGATCGAAGCCCGACATCGTCTCGATGTGCCGTTCTATCATCTCGAACTCGGCCGACGACGAGTCCACGAACGCCAGCACCCGCCCCACGACCTCCTCCGCCATCTCGGCCGACCCGCTGACGCAGGCCACGCCGACGCTCGCGCTCTGCCAGTTCCCCTGCCCCCCGGTCTCGGCGACCGAGACATCGAACCTTGCCCGGATGCGCTCTATCAGGGACCGCACCACCCAGCGCTTGGCCTTAAGGCTGTGGCTCTCCGGAATGTGCAGAGTGATGGAGGCTACGGCAACAAACATAATTAGAACGTTTGTGCATTATAGGCCCGGTGCTTCCTCCCTATAACCGCAATGGGCCAGAGCTATAATCGGTAGGTGATAGAAGACCAACGGGACTGGATGCGCGCGGTCGAGCAGACTTGGGTCGTGCGCTATCCCAAGCAGCACCTCGCCACCTTCGGAGTCACCAATATCTCTTATTACGTGGTGACCGAGCCCATCTACCGGGAGATGGTGCCCGACAAGGCCGAGGGTGTGGTGCGAAAGGGCCGGGTCATCGCCGAGAAGCCCGCAATAGTCACGCCCACATACGCAATGAACCTGGAGGGCTTCAGCCCCGAGGCCTACGAGTACCTCAGTCATGCCTCGTCTACATACGGACCCAATCACCCCGGCATCTTGTACCGCTACAAAAACAGCGCCGAAAACATGGACATCGTCTCCGGGGACGCCTCGGAGATCGCCCACCGCATCTCCGACGACCTCGACGAGCGCAAGGAGAACCTGTCCGTCGTGATGGTCGGTGTTGACGAATGGTGGGACGTGGCGCTGCTCAAGTTCATCTACGAGTTCACTTCCCGCTCCGCCCAGGGCAACCTCGGCGAAATGTCAGCTCGTGGCCTTCTGGACCCCCAAGCGGCGTTCGGGGGTGCGCCCCGGTCCGCCGTCAACGACATCGAGCGATTGTTTGGCCAGGCCGAGCGCGGCGGCGACAGGGACAGCCTGAAGGCCGAGTTGGACCGCTGGGGCCTGTTCGACCACTACCAGGACCGGTTCCTGTCACTATTTCGCCGCGGTTAGGGCGCCAGCGCTAGCGCGCCTGCGGGCCGACAAAAAGGCCTCGCGTCAATCAGGCGAAACGCCTCAGTCGTTCACCACGGGCGCTGCCTGCCCCGTCTTGACCGACTCGTAGGCGGCCATCACCACGTTCAGGTCGTTGAGCGCCTCGGTTCCCGACATCAGCGGCTCCCTGCCCTCTGCGACGGCGTCACGGAATTCCTCGAAAATGCCCACCATCCCCTTGCGGTGATCGCCGGTGCCGATGACTCGCGTCCCATCCGGCGTGTCCACCGTCACCTCGGTCCCAAAGGTGGCGAAGCTGAGCATCCCGGCCGAGCCCGTCACCCACACGTTGTCCCGGTAGCCCTGGATGGGCGTGGCGAACGAGAACTGGATCAACCCGATCGTGCCTTCGGCCGTCGTCCCGGTCAGCACCATGCCGTCCTCTTGACGGCGCTCGGCCCGTTCCGAGTCGCCCGTCGGTACGACCGCGTAGACGGTAGTCGGCATGCCCCCCAGATTCACCATGGCGTCCACGTCATGGATGCCGCCGTCCTGAAACAGGCCTCCCCCGGCCTTCTCCGGGTCATTGCGCCACTCGTCGGCGGCAAAATTGTCCGCCGAACCGAAGACGCCCCCGGTAAAGACGTCGAGTTCACGTTGCACCTGCACCAGCCGCGCGTCGCCGATGGCGCCTTCTTCTATCAGCTCCTTGGCCTTGAGCACCGTCGGCACGAAGCGGAAGTTCTCGGCGATCATCAGCGTCAGCCCGGCGGCCCGGACCGTCTCGATCAGTTCCCGTGCCTCGTCCGGATAGCGGCCGATGGGCTTTTCCATCAGGACCTGCTTGCCATGCTTGACAGCCAGCTGAGCGCCCTCCAAATGCAGGTGATGGGGGGTCAAGAAGTAGAGCGCGTCCACTCGTGCGTCTGCTGCTGCCTCCTCGTAAGAACCGAAAAAGCCGACGCCGCCGTACTGTTTGCAGAACTGCTCGGCCTTGCTCACGTCCCGGCTGGCGAAGTACAGCTCAATGTCGTCTACCGCCATGCCGTCCGGCTTACCGGCGTCGATCTGGTCCAGCACGTCTTTGGCGTACTCGCCGCATCCCACAAAACAAATGGATAGGCTCACGGTCCGGTCCTCCTATATAGGGTGTTTCCGGCAACACCGTTATTAGCGCGGGAGCGTATTTATAAAATAGGTACGCCTATGGAAATTCAGAGCACAGAGTCTAGCACTCGGCCCCGCCTGGGTTGGCCGCGCCTGGGTCCCAAACTTCGATTGCGCAGTTTTCTTTCGAAGGGCGCCAAGGCGTTGCTGATCTTGCTGCTTTTGTCCTCGATACTTTTTACCGCCGACGTATTGCGGCTCAACGTCGCCGAGCGAGTCGCATCCCCCCACCTCTACAGCCTGGTGCAGTGGGAGCTGTCCAATTTCCTCGACAAGTGGGTTCACCGGGCCGTCTCCGTGTTCCCCTGGGCCTCCGATACTCCCGACGAGAAAGCGCAGAAAGTGGACGATTACTTCGCCCTGACGGCCGCCCGAGCGGCGATCGCGGATGAGCTGGCGATCGCAGACGAGCTGGCGAACGGGGACGCCGGAGAGAGAAGAGGCAAAAGAGAAAAAAGCGAAGCTGAGTTGGAGCAGTTGAAAGCGCAGATGGAGGCCCTGGACCGAAGCCGGGAGCGCCTGCGGGCCGACGTCGAGGAGACGCTCGAGGGCATCATAAGCGCGGTCATCGTTGAGGAGGGCCTTTCTTCCATTGGCGGCCTCATCTTCCCGCCCGTTGACTTCTTGCTCACCCGGCCGCCCTACGCCCTGATCACCTCGCCTCGTGACCGTATAGAGCGGGGCGACGAAGCATTGCTGAGACCCAGCACAACGCTCGCTGAAAGCGTTGCCATCGAGGAAACGCTGGAGGCCCAACAAAACCTCTCGGCGCTCGTTATACCCATCGGCGGAGTGGCGACCTACCCGGCCTCCATCTTCAGCGACAGGGGTCTGAGGTGGACGCTCCAGTTGGCGGCGCACGAGTGGTTGCACCACTACCTGTTTTTCCGGCCGCTGGGCTTCAACATGTTCGACTCGGGGGAAATGCAGACACTTAACGAGACTATCGCGGACCTGATAGGACGGGAGATGGGCGACCGGGCATTCGTAATGCTCGGCGGCCTTGTCGGGCCTGAGCAACCAGCGGACGAACGAGACATCAGAGTGTCGTCTATTGCAGACGAACCAGACAAAGAAAAAACTTTTGATTTTCAGGCAGAAATGCGCGTCACGCGATTGCGGACCGACGAACTGCTGGCGGACGGCAAGACAGTCGACGCCGAGGCTTATATGGAAGCGCGCCGAGGGGTGTTCGAGGCCAACGGGTTCAACATACGCAAGCTGAACCAGGCGTACTTCGCCTTCAACGGCACCTACGCCGAGAGCGGGGCGTCGGCCAGTCCCGTTGGAGGCCAGGTGCGAGAGTATAGAGACCTGTCGCCCGACCTGGGCTCGTTTATCGACCGGGTGTCGTCCATCTCAAGCTACGCGGATTTCCTGGCCGAACTCGACGCCCTGAGGGCAGAGAGCGTGTCGTCTATAGCAGACGAACCAGACCGGGACGTGTCGTCCATAGCAGACGAACCAGACAAAGAAGAAGTTCACAACGTGGTAACATCTTTTGCGTCGTCGCTGGACCCTAGGCGGTCGGACGAAACAAGTATGGTCGGACCCGGTGAGCCGGGTCGGCGGGCCGTCTCTTTTTACTCATGAACCCCAACCAGCAGGAACAGCCGGAGATCAATTTCGACCAGGTGGCCGAAAAACTCCGGTCGATATTCGGCAATCGCGGTGGCGGTGGCGCGGTACGCGGCAAGGGCCTGGGGCTCTTCATCTTCGGCATCTTCACCCTGGCCTTCATCATCTGGCTCGCGACCGGTTTCTACACCGTGCAGCCGGGCGAGCAGGCCGCACTCCGCAAGTTCGGTATTTTCCAACGAGGCGAGTCGAATAGCTTCATCGGTGGCACCGAGCCGGGGCTGCACTGGTACTTCCCTGCCCCCATCGGCACCAAGAGCATCGTCCAGGTAGACGAGATCAGGCGGCTGGAGCTGGGCATCCGGGGCAACACCCCTATCCCCGTAGAGTCGCTCATGATCAGCGGGGACACCAACATCGTTGACGTCCAGCTGCTGGTGCAATACAACGTAAAAGACGTCGAGAACTTCCTTTTCCGGGTGGTTGATCCCGGGGGTGCCGTAATAAAGGGCGCCGCCGAGTCCGCCCTGCGATTGGTGGTGGGCCAGCGCGTCATCGACGACGTGCTGACCACCGAGAAAGAGGCCGTCCAGGCCGACACCCGGGCGGAGCTACAGCGTCTCTTAGACGTCTACGAGACGGGCATCAACGTCACCGAGGTCAAGCTGCAGAACGTCCGGCCTCCCTCGCAGGTGCAGGACGCATTCGACGACGTCGTCCGGGCCCGTGAGGACAAGGACCGCATCGTCAACCTGGCCCAGGCCTACGAGGCGGACATCCTGCCCAGGGCCGAGGGCGAGGCACAGCGCGTCTTGGAGTTGGCCGAGGCCTTCAAACAGGAGAAGGTCGCGGACGCGACGGGCCAGTCCGAGCGCTTCCTCGCCGTCCTGACCGAGTACCGCAAGTCGAAGGACGTGACCCGGCAGCGGCTCTACCTAGAGGCAATGGAAGAGATCCTGCCCGGCATCACCAAGTACATCATCGCCGACGAATCGGGCGGCAACCTGCTCCAATTCCTCCCCCTGACAAACGAAGGAACCGACGGCACGGGCGGCAATTTCGGCCCGTTGGAGCCGTAGACGATGACCCTTAACAGAGCCGCAATACTGTTCCTCGTCCTGGTCATCCTCACAGGGATTCTGGGGCCTCAGGCCTTCTTCTCGGTCGATGAGACCCAGGTCGCCATCGTCACCCGGTTCGGTGAGGTGCAACAGGCCATCACCAAGCCCGGGCTGCACACCAAGACGCCCTTCGTCGACACCGTCACCTACTACGAAAAACGCCTGACGCTCTTCGACGCCAACCCGGACGCCATCATCACGGCCGACAAGCGACGTCTGGTAGTCGATGCCTACGCCATCGGCCGGATCACCGATCCGCTCCTGTTCCGCGAGACCGTCCAGAGCGCCCAGCGGGCCGTGACACGAGGCAACGACATCGTCGCTTCCGAGCTGCGCCAGCAAATCGCCAACGACGACCAGATCGACGTCATCAAGAACAACCGCCAGGCGATCATGGCGGCGGTGCAGACGGCGGTTAAACCGAAGTTGGCGGAGTTCGGCATCCAGACCGTCGACGTCCGCATCAAGCGTGCCGACTTCCCCAACGAGATCGCCACCGCCGTTTACGCCCGCATGCAGGCCGAGCGCAAGAGAATCGCCGACGCCGAGCGGGCCGCGGGCGCCAAGCAAGACTTGGAAATCCGCTCCACCGTGGACAGGCGAGCGACCATCATCCGGGCAGAAGCGGAAAGAGACGCCAACATCCTGCGAGGAATTGGCGAGGCGGAGGCCGTTTCCATATTCGCCGCGGCTCTTGAGCAGGACCCGGAGTTCTACCGGTTCCAGCGCACGCTGGAGGCGTACAAGAACTTCCTCACCACCAACGCCACCGTGGTGTTACCGGCCGACAGCGACCTGTTCGCGTTCTTGCAGTCGCCCGGCGAAGCCCCGGACGACACCGGCCTCAGCGGCCTGCAATTCGCCCTCGGCTCCGATGAGCAGATCGTCTCTGACGCTGCTCGGGTTGACCTGGCGGCGCTGCTGGAGGTTGACGAGCAAGATCCCATCCTCATCGGCGTAACGGCCGACGAGTGGGGAGACGCCTCTCTCGGCTGCCCGACCGAGGGCGAGTCGTACATCCAGGTCGTGACGGCGGGCTACTCCGTCGATCTGACCCTCCTGGGCGTGACGTACACCTACCACGTGAGCACCAACGGTGCGAACGTGCGCCTCTGCTCCTAGCGGCCACCCGACCCGCCGGACAGAGGGAGCCCGCAATTGCCCGGTAGACCGACAAAAGTTACGGTGCACCCCGGCCAACCCGGCGTCCTCTCCGAGAGCTGGCTCGCCGACATAGCCGACCGGGCTCTGTCGACCCTCAAACTCCCGAGCGACACGGGCATAGAAATCGTGATAACCGACGACGACACCGTGCGCGAGCTCAACCTGCGTCACCGGGGTCTGGACGAGACCACCGACGTCCTGTCTTTCTCCGCAGCCCCGAATGAGACCGGCTTCGTTCTGCCGCCCGACGTAGGAGAGGCGGGCTCAATAGGCGAAGTCATCATCTCCGGGCCGCAGTCGGCCAGGCAGGCTGCGCAGAACGGACGCGAGCCAGCCGAAGAACTTGCCTTTTTGCTAGCGCACGGCATACTCCACCTCATGGGTCACGACCACGAAGAGCCAGAGGAACGAAGAGAGATGGAGCATCGCCATCAAAAGTTGCTCATCGCCATGCTCGGCCCCTCGGCCTCGTCAATCACCATAAAATACCCATCATGAAAGCGCCCGGGCCATGAGTCAGGTCCTGTACAGAAAGTGGCGCCCGGCCGCATTCGCCGACGTAGTTGGCCAGCCGACCACTACCCAGACCCTTCTCCGGGCAGTAAGCGGCGATCGCGTCGCCCACGCCTACCTGTTCTGCGGACCTCGCGGAACCGGCAAAACGTCCACGGCGCGTATTTTGGCGAAGGCCGTGAACTGCCTTTCGCCGAGTGGGGGCGAGCCGGACAACTCATGCTCCATCTGCACTTCCATAAACGAAGGGCGGGCGCTGGACCTGATAGAGATAGATGCGGCCAGTAACAGAGGCATCGACGACATCCGAAACCTGCGGGAGCGGGTGCAGTACACGCCCGCCGAAGCCAGGCGAAAGATATACATCGTCGATGAGGCGCACATGCTCACCGAGCCGGCCTTCAACGCCCTGCTCAAGACTCTGGAGGAGCCACCGGCCCACGTGGCCTTCGTTTTGGCGACGACCGAGGCGCACAAAATCCCGCCCACCATCACCTCGCGTTGCCAGCGCTTCGACTTTCGCCGCATCACCCTCGACGACATCGCTGGTCGGCTGGCGCACATATGCACAGGTGAGAGCGTGGAGGCCGAGCCAGCCGCGCTCCAGCTAATAGCGCGTGCGTCCGGAGGCGGTCTGAGGGACGCGGTCAACCTGCTGGAGCAGGCCATCGTGTCCTACGACCCCCCGGTCACCGAAGCCAATGTGCGCGACCTGCTGGACATGGGCGGCGACGAAGCGTCCCTTACTCTCTCGACACAGGTACTGAAGGGCGACACGACGGGCGCCCTGCGTACCGTCAACGAAGTGGCGGCCCAGGGCAGTGACCTGCGTCAGCTCCGTCGGGGTCTCATCGACCACCTGCGCAGCGCTCTGCTGGTGAGCAGCGGAGCGGACCTCGACCCCGGCTATACGGACGAGGCAGCCGGGCAGATCAGGGAGTTGGCACAGTCCACCGGGCTGGAAAAAATCGTCCGGGCGATCAAACAACTCACTCGGGCGGACATGCGCCAGGACCCGTCGTCCACCCTGCCGCTGGAGTTGGCCATCGTCGAGGCCGGTTTAGAACCGGAGCCCGCGCCCGTTACAGTGCCCGCGCGCGCACCCGACTCGGCCCCCGCGCCCATCCATGCAGCGTCACGTGCGCCCAGCCCTGCTCCCGCGCCCGCAGTCAGCCCTGCTCCCTCGCCTGCGCCGACCGTTGTGGCCCCGACGCCCGCTCCCGCGACGCCGCGCCGGCCCGACACCCAGCCGCTCAACGCAGAGGCCGACCTGCCGTCGGACCCGGCGGCGCGGCTGGAGGCGCAGTGGGGCGCACTTACGTCATCGCTGCGCACCGTTAAAGGCGACAAATTCAACCTGGGGGCTTTGCTGCGCGCCAGCAACGTTCGAGAGGTCTCCGAAGACTCAATAACCCTGCGGTTCCCCCACCCCTCGCACAAAGAGAGAATGCAGCAAGAGTTGGAGATACCGGCCAGCCGAAAGCACCTGCACGACGCTTTTGCCCGTGTCATGGGCAAGGCTTATGATGTACGGGTAGAGTTGACCTCAGGTGCTGAGGCTGGTGCCAATACTAGTGCAGCGCGCAACAGTCCACTCGTTAGGGCCGCCCAGGCGATGGGTGCCCAGGTAGTCGGCGAGCAGGTAGTTGGCGGGACTGGGTCAGAGACACTCGAACAGAGCGAAACGAGGGGAACCGATGAATAAAAAGTTCCTGAAACAGGCCCAGCAGCTGCAAAAGCAGATGGCTCAAATGCAACAAGAGTTGGAGAGCGCCACCGTCGAGGGTAGCGCCGGCGGCGGAGTGGTCAAGGTCGTGGTCACCGGCAAGATGCATCTTGAATCCATTCACATCGATCCGGAGGTCGCGACGGACGACGTCGAGATGCTACAGGACCTCGTCGCGGCGGCAGTCAACGACGCACTCGACAGGGCCCAAGAGATGGCGGCCGGACGCATGGGCGCGCTCACCGGGGGCCTCAACATCCCAGGCCTCACGTAACAACGCTTGACTAAGAGCGGACGCAGCCCGGTCGGAAAAATCGTTTGACTCAGAGCGGCCGCAGCGAAGTCGGGCCGGTAAGCCGACTCGTCGATGAACTCCACAAGCTGCCGGGCATCGGTCCCAAGTCGGCCCAGCGGCTCGCCTACTACCTCATACGGATGCCCTCCGAAGAGGCCCGGGGCCTGGCTGAGGCCATCGGCGCCGTCAAAGACCGCATCATCCTGTGCTCTCGGTGCTTCGACATCACCGAGTCCGACCCCTGCTCCATCTGCGAGGACACCGGCCGGGACCGCACACGCATCTGCGTGGTAGAGGAGCCTCTGGACATCCGGGCGCTGGAGCGAACCCGCTCATACCAGGGCCTTTATCACGTGTTGCACGGGGTCATTTCGCCGATCAACGGCATCGGCCCTGACAACCTGAAAATACGGCCGTTACTGGAACGCCTCAAGGTCGATGGAGTCGAAGAGATCGTCATCGCCACCAACCCAAACGTGGAGGGGGAGGCAACGGCCATGTACCTGCAAAGGCTGTTGGAAGCGCTGGGCACTCGCATTACCCGTCCGGCCCGCGGCCTCCCGGTGGGCGGCGACCTGGAGTATGCCGACGAAGTGACGCTCTCCAGGGCGATGGACGGCCGCCAGCCGTTCTAGGCCGCCCGAGTTCCCGAAGAGCGGGGTTCGCGAATATTCGATGAATAATGGCTAAGCCGAGGGTCTACAAGACCGAGGCCGTGGTGGTCAGGCAGTCGCCTTTGGGCGAGGCCGACCGGGTCATTACCATGCTGTCGCCCGAGTACGGTCGGATAAGGGCCGTGGCCAAGGGGGTTCGACGCTCCACTGGCAGGCTCACCGGTCACCTCGAGTTGCTCAACCGTGTCGAAGTATCGGTGGCCGAGGGTCGCAGGCTGGATGTGGTGACAGAAGCGCAGTGTATCGACGGGTTCCCGACGCTGAGGGACGATCTCAACTGCGTATCGGCGGGCATGTTCCTAGCCGAACTGGTAGACGGCTTCGCTATGCCGGAAGGGCACGGCCCTCCGGACGCCCAGGGCCGAGAAATGTACGCACTGCTGGTGCGTACACTGAACCGGCTGGACCAGGGCCAGCGCGTGGACGTGCTGCTGGCGTACTTTCAGGTCGGAGTGCTCGCCTTATCAGGGCTGTCCCCTGAACTGACGGTGTGTGTTGAGTGCGGGCGCGTACTTGAGCAGCGCAGCCACGCCTACAGCGCAGGTGGTGGCGGCATTGCCTGCCCCGACTGCGTGGCCGGTGCGCCGGGCCCGTTTCTCTCCATCTCGGTAGGTGCGATCAAGCTGCTGCGGTTCTTCCAGTCCCGAAGCCTCGATGAGGCCCTTGAGTTGGATGCGCCCCCCGGAGTGACTGCCGAGGCGAACGGGCTGCTCGACGCGCACCTGCGCCATCACCTCGACCGCGAGGTCAGGTCGAGCAGATTCCTTAAGACGCTGAACCGGGAGCCGACCGGGGCCTAAGTCATCGGCCCTCTGGGCCGGGGCACATCTACATGGATGTCTTGGCGACCATGCGCTCGAACAGCCAGCCGGGCAGCAACTTGGACGCCATGATGCCGATGTGGGCTTCAAAGCCGATCGGATAGCTCAGCTTCGGGTTGCGAGTCTTGATGATCCGCTCAATCAACCGGGCAATCCTTATCGGGTCGCGAGTTAGCACGTTGAAACGGCCATGCTTGCGCCGGTAGGCCGCGATGTGGGGACCATAAGGTAGATCGGGCGACTCGGCCCGCTCCCCGTCCACGGTGTTGTTTTGAAACTCAGAGTCAAAGAGACCGGGCTCGATCAGAGACACCTTGACCCCAAAAGGTGACAGCTCCATGCGCAGCGCCTGTGACTGGGCTTCGAGGGCAAATTTGCTGGAGGCGTAAGCCCCGTTAAACGGGGTAACCACCGAGCCGGCCACCGAGCTGATGTTGATGATGCGGCCGTCCCGTTTTGCTCTCATAGACGGGATAACCAGATTGGCCATCCTGAACGGCGCGAAAACATTGGTCGTGAACTGGTCAACCATTTGCTCCGGATTCATCCCTTCCAGGGGTCCCCAGAGTGCGTATCCCGCGTTATTGACCAGCACTTCTATGGCGCCATGTTCCTGCGCGAGAAAGGGCATAACCTCTTCCATGCAGCCGGGTACGCCGGAGGGCAGGTTTATGTTCAACTCGACCGGCACGAAACTGCCGGAAGCACCGTTCGTTTCCTCCACTACCGGGCCCAGTTTGGCCATGGAACGGCTGGTGCCGATCACCTTGTATCCCTTGTCAGCGAGATAGACGGCCGCCACTTTGCCAATGCCTGTAGACGCACCGGTAATGAGAACGTTTTTGAGCTGGTGGTTTGCCATTAGTTGACCGGTCGTCAGAACCAGAATGACCCCAGGGCCACCCAGGGCCGCCAGAGTTACCCCCGGACCAAGAGACCGATTATATGATAGAGACGCCTATGATCATCTCCGTAATCGCATCGTCCAGTGCCAACGCCCCCCTCGACGCCCTCGCAGAGGCCGTCGGCCGCGAGCTCGCGGATCGTGAAGTGACCGTGGTGTGCGGCGGCCTCGGTGGTGTGATGGAAGCCGCGTGCAAGGGGGCGAAAAGTGCCGGTGGTCGGACCATCGGCATCTTGCCCGGCAACGACCCATCGGACGCAAACGCCTACGTGGACATTCCCATATGCACCGGCATCGGATACGCTCGAAACGTGATTGTCGTTAAAACCGGCTCCGCCGTCATTGCAGTCGGCGGCGCCTTTGGAACCCTATCGGAAATAGGCCACGCACTGGCCGACGGAATCCCGGTTATCGGCCTCGAGACTTGGTCGTTGCCCCAATCCGGACCGACGTCCGGCGCAATCGAAATCGCCGCTGACCCCGTAGACGCCGTAGAGCGTGCGCTGGCGGCGGCAAAATCGCGGCGTGGGCCCACTCCGACGCCGTGGTCCACGTCCCCTAAAGAGGTCCGCTCTTGAGCGCCGTCACCATCGCGTCGGTCTCGGGCCGGGAGATACTCGACTCGCGAGGCGGCCCCACCGTAGAGGCAGACGTACGCCTGTCAGACGGCTCGCTTGGGCGGGCGTCCGTCCCGTCAGGAGCAAGCACCGGGTCCCTGGAAGCCATCGAGTTACGTGACGGCGACCCCAGGCGATACGGGGGACTCGGAGTCTTGCGAGCGGTCGCCAACATCGACACCGAAATCGCCGACGCCATAAAAGGCCACACCGTCACCGATCAGCGAGCGCTGGACGCCCGGCTCATCGAGGCGGACGGCACCGCCAACAAGGCCCGGCTGGGTGCAAACGCCGTACTCGCCGTGTCTCTCGCTTATGCGCAGGCGGCGTCGGCCAGCGCGGGAGAGAGCCTGTACGGCTACATCGGCCACGAGTACACCGGCCCAAAGCCGCAAAGTGGGTACACCATCCCCGTACCCATGTTCAACATCATCAACGGGGGCAAACACGCCTTCGAGTCCACCGACTTCCAGGAGTTCATGGTAGTCCCCGCCGGCTTCGATACTTATGGAGAAGCCTTACGCGCCGGCGCCGAGATCTACCACGCCCTCAAGGACATGCTTCAGGAGAGGGGCAAGTCCACAATCGTCGGTGACGAGGGCGGTTTCGCCCCCAGTCTCAAAAACAACCGCCAGGCGGTGGAGTGGTTGCTGCGGGCCATCGAGCGAGCCGGGTACCTGCCCGGCGACCAGTGCTTCATCGCGCTGGACGTCGCGGCGTCCGAGCTACGTCGTCGCAACGGCAACGGCATCAGCCCCGCTCCCGGCGACGTCTACTACGACCTGACCAGCCTGGACACCACGCTTACATCCGAGCAACTAATAGACGTCTTCGAAGACTGGGTAACCAAATACCCCGTCGTCAGCATCGAGGACGGCATGTCCGAAGACGACTGGGGCGGCTGGACCGCCATGACGGCCCGAATCGGGTCCAGAGTGCAGTTGGTGGGCGACGACCTCTACGCTACCAACACGGGCATCATTAAAAAGGGCATCGCCCGCAAGGCCTCCAACGCAGTGCTCATAAAGCCCAACCAGATCGGCACCCTTACCGAGACACTGGATGCCGTCGCTTTGACCCGCGACACCGGCTGGAGGGCAATCATCAGCCACCGTTCGGCCGAGACCGAAGACACCGCCATCGCGGACCTAGCCATCGGCACCGGAGCCCGACAGATCAAAGCGGGTGCCCCGGCGAGAAGCGAGCGCACCGCCAAGTACAACCGGCTGCTGCACATCGAGTTGGAGCTGGGCGGCGAGGCTACGTTCGCGGGGCGGGAGGCGTACGAGTCGATCATCGGCCCGTCGGAATAATCCGACCCTTAATAGCAAACCAGTTAGAACACAAGATCAGAGGGGAAACTACATGGCGGCGACGCGCATTGGAATCAACGGTTTCGGGAGAATCGGCAGGCAGGTACTCAAGGCGGTGATGGAGCGCCATCCTGACGAACTCGAAGTCGTAGCCGTCAACGACCTGACCGACACCAAGACCAACGCCCACATGTTCAAGTACGACACCAACTACGGCGTGTCTACGTCCAGCGTTGAGGCCACCGACGACGCCATCGTCATCGACGGTAAGCCCATCAAGGTCATCGCCGAGCGCGACCCGGCGGCACTGCCCTGGGGCGACCACGGCGTCGAAATCGTCGTCGAGTCGACCGGCTTTTTCACCGACGCCGCGAAGGCGGCCGGACACCTTCAGGGAGGCGCTAAAAAGGTCATCATCTCGGCCCCAGCCAAGGGCGAGGACCTGACAATGGTGATGGGCGTAAACGAGGACAAATACGACCCGGCCTCTCATCACGTCGTATCCAACGCGTCGTGCACGACCAACTGCATAGCCCCGATGGTCAAGGTCTTGGACGAGGCCTTTGGCCTTGAGCACGGGCTCATGAGCACTATTCACGCCTACACCAACGACCAGAAAATCCTCGACCAGCAGCACTCCGACCTCAGGCGCGCGCGCGCGGCCGCCATGAACATCATCCCAACGTCTACCGGAGCAGCGAAAGCAGTGGGGTTGGTGTTGCCGCATCTCAACGGCAAGATCCACGGCATGGCCTACCGTGTACCAACATCCACAGTGTCGGTGACCGACTTCACCGCGACGCTGAAAAGCTCAACCACCGTTGAAGGCATCAACGATGCCTACGGTGCGGCGGCTCAGAACGGCCTCAGGGGCATACTCAACTACACAGATGACCCCCTGGTCAGTTCCGACTTCAAACAGAACCCGCACAGCTGCATAATCGACGGCCTGGCGACCATCTGCCTGGACGGCAATTTCGTAAAAGTCCTGGGCTGGTACGACAACGAATGGGGCTACAGCTGCCGGACATCCGACCTGGCCGCCTTCGTCGCGGCCAAAGGCGTCTAGGCGAGCGAGCCCAGGCCCTCGGCCATCGCGGCCACCCCGCGTTCGATCTCGGCGTCGGTAACACCTGTATAGCCCAGCATCAGGCCGCCCCGGCGAGTCGCTTCGATCGATAGTGCCGAAAGCGGCTCGGCCTCCACGCCCAGTCGCGCCACGGCTTCCGAAGCCGACACGTCATCGCGGCCCTGGGGCAGCCATCCTACGAGGTGCATCCCCGCTGGCTCGGGGCTGACATCCAGCAGCCCGGCGAGCCGTCGCCCGGCCTCCGCCACCAGCTTGCCCTGGCGCTTGGCGTACAGCACTCGCATCCTGCGCACATGGCGGGCGAACTGGCCTTCAGAAATGAACTCCGCCATCGCCGACTGCTCCACCCAGGACGATCCCCTGTCGCTGACGGCCCGCGCTGACCTGAAACTGTCGATCAGGTCAGGTGGAACCACGGCATAACCCAGCCTCAGGGTGGGAAACATCAGCCTGGAGAACGTGCCCATGTAGATAACTCGGCCCTCGTTGTCCAGCCCCTGCAACGCGGCCAGGGGCAGGCCCTCATAGCGGTACTCGCTGTCGTAGTCATCCTCCAGGATCCAGGCATTCGCCTGGGACGCCCACTCTAATAACTCCAGCCTTCGCACAAGAGACATCGTCACGCCCAGCGGATACTGCCTGGACGGGGTCACGGCGATCAGCCTGGCGTCCGGAGCAAGGCGCCTGGCCGTTGCCACTTCAAATCCTTCGTCATCTATCGGGACCGGAACCACTCTGGCTGCCGAACCACTCACGGCAGCCAGAGTGCCCGCATAGCCAGGGTCCTCCACGCAGGCGACGTCGCCGGGGCCGACCAGCAGACGCATCGCCAAGTCTAGGGCCTGCTGCGACCCTCCTACGACAATTATTTGCTCGGGAGTGCAGCGCAGGCCCCTTGTTGAGGAAAGGTACTTGGCGATCTCCTCCCGCAGGGGTCCATACCCGGCCGGGTCCTGGTAATCGAAAAGCTCGGGCGCCCGGTCCCGGTACCGGCGGGAAACCAGCCGTGACCAGAGTTGGAACGGGAAGGCGTCGGCGTCTGGCAGCCCGGTGCGGAAGGCGCGCAGAGTTCGTGGCTGCGTCTTGGGTGCTATCGCTAGGGCCGCCGAAATCCCACTCTGCCGGCTGGCCCGTTCCCCTGCCACTTCCCGCGCCTGGGGTGAACGGAGCTGGGCACGGAGAAAAGCGTCCGGAAGGTTCCTCACCACGAACGTGCCGGAACCCACCCTGCCCTCCAGGTAGGCCTCGGCCGTTAGCTGATCGTACGCCGCCAGGACCGTGTTGCGAGATATGCCCACCTGGCGTGCCAGGTCCCTGCTCGACGGCAGACGGGAGCCGGGAGATATGCCCCCGCTCAGCACCATTCGTCGAATGTAGTCGTATATCTGCTTGTTGATCGTGTCCTTAGAAGACGGGTCTACGGCAAGCCCGACAAACGGAAACGACAAGTGTGCACTCCTTGCGGGCTGGACGAACCAGGCAATCGAATAATTGGTACCCCATGATTGTACAAAACTGGCCCTTGTGTGGAGCCATTATGCCAGTCCATGATATCCGCTGCGTAAAGCTCGCCAATCGGCAAGCCAAGCAAAACGAGCCGGAAGTCACGAGCCCGGCCAAACCAGACAGCGAGATGGCACGAGCCAAAAAAGCTGAAACGAGGAGAAGACTAATGGCAATCGACACAAAGACCGAGTCCAACGCCACCCAAACGGCCACCTGGCGTGTCAAGAGCGGCCTGGCCCAGATGCTCAAGGGCGGGGTCATCATGGACGTCGTCACCCCCGAGCAGGCGAAGATAGCCGAAGACGCCGGCGCCGTGGCAGTCATGGCGCTGGAACGCGTCCCTTCCGACATCCGCAAAGACGGCGGCGTCGCGCGAATGTCCGACCCAACCATGATCAGAGGGATAATTGACGCGGTCACCATCCCGGTCATGGCCAAGTCCCGCATAGGCCACTTCGTAGAGGCCCAGGTACTCGAGTCACTGGGTGTCGACTACATCGACGAGTCCGAGGTGCTGACCCCGGCCGACGAAAACAACCATACCGACAAACACCAGTTCTCCGTCCCGTTCGTCTGTGGTTGTCGCGATCTCGGTGAGGCTCTGCGGCGCATCGGCGAGGGCGCTGCCATGATTCGCACCAAGGGCGAGGCGGGCACCGGCAACATCGTCGAGGCCGTCAGGCACGCCCGCACGGTCCTGGGCGAGATTCGCCGCATCCAGAGCATGGACGAGGCAGAATTGATGGCCACGGCACGTGATCTAAAAGCCCCGTTCGAGTTGGTGCAGGAAATTCACGAGACCGGCAAACTCCCGGTAGTGAATTTTGCAGCAGGGGGAATCGCCACCCCGGCGGACGCAGCGCTCATGATGCAACTCGGTGTCGAGGGCGTATTCGTCGGCTCCGGCATCTTTAAGTCCTCCGAGCCCTCGCTGGTGGCCAACGCCATCGTCAAGGCGACCACCCACTTCATGGACGCCGAAATCATCGCCGATGTGTCCACGGGACTTGGTGACGCCATGCCCGGCCTGGACGTGCGCACCATGCCCATCGAAGAGCAGCTGGCCACCCGTGGCTGGTAAGGGACCAGAGGGTCTATAGCCGGGTCAATGACCACGATCGGCGTCCTGGCTGTACAGGGCGACTTCATCGAGCATCAGCACGTCCTCGAGTGCGTCGGCGTCGATGCTCCTGAAGTTCGCCTGCCCCATCAGATCGACGGGCTGGACGGGCTCATCATCCCCGGCGGTGAGAGCACGACCATCGTCCAGCTCATCGACATCTACGGGTTCAGGTCCGTTCTGGAGAAGGCGGCGGGCGACGGCCTGCCCATATGGGGCACCTGCGCCGGGATGATCGTAATGGCGAAAAGCCTCTCGGATCGGAGGCCCGACCCCCTCAAACTCATGGACATAGAGGTTTCTCGAAACGCCTTTGGCCGGCAGGTAGACAGTTTCGAAGCAGACCTGAGCGTAGCCGGATTGGACGAAACCCCGTTTCGTGCGGTTTTCATACGGGCCCCTGTGGTAAACGAGATGGGGCCGGACGTAGAGGTGCTTTCGAAACTGGATGACGGGCGTCCCGTCGCCGTGCGCCAGGGCGCGCTGCTGGCGACCGCCTTTCATCCAGAACTTACGGGCGACTCACGTATGCACAGACTCTTCGCAGACATGGCGGAGGATTTGGGATAGGGGAGCTATGATCCGGGCTCTCCAGCCGACCGACCTGCCTCGCTGGTTGCTCATGGGCCAGGCCGGACTGCGCAACCGGGTCTTTACGCGAGCATCGCTGAGCCACGCCCTGCCCACACTTATCGGATTGACCGGCGACTCATTCCGGGCCCTTTCCAAGTCCGGCCGGGTGCTGGCGATGGCCCAGACCGACGGATTACGCATAGCCTCACTCGCGGTAGCGACCCAGAAATCCGGTCCCACCAGTTGGGAACTCTCTCGATTGCAGGCGCGCGACGGTTATCAAGATACCGTGAGCGACCTGGTAAACGCAGTGACCGGGGCCGCTTTCTTAAGGGGCGCGACGCAGATATCTGCTAGGACAATCGCCACCGACGCCGTAGGCGAGGAGCTTCGGCGGGCGGGGCTGTTCCCGTCGCGATCTGAGGCGCTTTACCGGGCTCGAGGCACAGGCCCGTCCCGGGGGCCTCAGATCCTGGGCATGCCGATAGGAACCCGGCCAACGGCCGCCGCGGACGAGCACGGGTTGTTCCGACTCTACAGCGCCGCCACACCGTCCGAAGTGCGCGCATTGGAGGGAATGACCCTCGACCAGTGGGCCGCATCTAAATGGGCATGCTCTTCGAGGTTCGTAACCGTATCTGAGTACGTACTGGAGGCCGAGTCAGTCATAGTGGGTTGGCTCAGGATCGTAAACAGGCGCTTGGGAACAGCCGACCTGACCGTTATGCTTAGTCCCGAGCGAAGTTACGAGGACGCGGCCGCATTGCTCAAACTCGGCCTGTCGCGGGTGCCCGAAGGGCGGTCGGCTAATTTGCTGGTACCCGGCTACGAAGCCGCCGCGGCGCGAGCGGCGGCAGATGAGGGTTTTAAAATCGAGGCGAATTTACAGGTGCAAGTTCGGGCGGCAAGAGCGACCGAAAAAGTTTTGAAGGAGGTCGGAGCCTACAACGTTGTCTCTCCCTAAGCCGCCAGAAATGGTGCCAGAAGAAATGGATAGCAGAGACGCCTCGGACCTCCAAGTGCTGGTGGCGGTGCTACCGGACCGCATCCAGGACGCCCTGGCGGCCAGAGCCGACCTCTCGGGCCTGCTGGAGGTCGTGATGGACCTGGGCCGCACCCCGGAGGCGCGGTTCATTGATGACGTCTCAGCACTGGGCGAGCGAGAGGTGACCGAAGCCGACATCGCCCACGTAACCGACCGTATCGGGGACTTCGGCGAGGACAATAGAGCAGGTATCGAAAGGACCCTCCACCGCATCTCCGCCATTCGTAACCGGAGCGGCCGAGTAGTGGGCCTGACCCTCAGAGTTGGCAGGGCCATATTCGGCACCATCAGAGTCATCGAAGACCTGGTCCTGACCGGAAAGAGCACGCTCTTGCTGGGCCGTCCCGGAGTGGGCAAGACAACCATGCTCCGGGAGGTGGCGCGGGTCCTGGCAGATTCAGCAAGTAAACGAGTGATCATCGTAGACACCTCTAACGAGATCGCCGGAGACGGCGACATCCCTCACCCCAGCATCGGCGCGGCACGGCGCATGCAGGTGGGCAGCCCCGCCCATCAGCATGCGGTGATGATCGAGGCCGTCGAGAACCACATGCCGGAGGTCATCGTCATCGACGAGATCGGCACCGAGTTGGAAGCTGACGCCGCCCGCACCATTGCCGAAAGGGGCGTCCAGCTGGTGGCCACAGCTCACGGCAACGAGCTGGAAAATTTGATCCGCAACCCCACGCTCTCCGACCTGATCGGCGGCATACACACTGTCACGCTGGGGGATGACGAAGCCCGCCGACGGCGCACGCAAAAAACGGTGTTGGAGCGGCGATCGCCCTCTACGTTTGACGTCCTTGTAGAAATCCAGGACTGGACCACCGTCGCGGTCCACGACGACGTTGCCTCTGTGGTCGATCGGATGCTGCGCGGCGCGCCCCCTGCACCGGAGATTCGGACCCTGGATACGGAAGGCAACGTGGCCCGCACCCGGCCGACTACGTCAGCGCCCACACACAGCAGAACCCAACAACGGCGCGGGCCGTCTCTCCTTGACGCTCCCGGGGCTGGGCTGTTGACGAACGGGCTTTCACGAGATACGGACGGGCAAGAAATCGACTCGGGACCGGACCCCGACCCGGAGACCGTCCCTTCGGTTACTCAAAGAACTACCCGAATAATGCCTTACGGTGTGAACAAAGGCAGACTGCAATCCGTGGTGGCGGCGTCCGGACTGGCGATCGACGTGGTCAACGACATCAAGGCTGCCGACCTGCTGCTCACGACGAAGAACTACTACAGGCGGCGCACAGCCGCCCTTCGCTCGGCCGAGCAGCAAGGCAAGCCGGTCTACGTCCTGCGCCGCAACACCCTGTCGCAAATCGAACAGTTCATCAAGGCCATCGCCCGTCAAAACGGCCAGTCCCAAGAGAGTACCGCCGTGGTCAGTGCGCTGTCGGAGGCCGAGCAGGCGATAGAAAAGGCCAAAACCGGAGACCGGGACGAAATTGAGCTTACGCCTCAGGGCGCCTACGTCCGCCACTTACAGCACGCCATCGCCGACCAGTACGGGCTATCGTCCACCAGCACCGGGCGAGATCCCTGGCGCAAGGTGGTCATCTATCGTTAACCGGCTTTCGGGGCGCAGGAGCCAGACGTGTCGGTCCTGATCACCTTCGAGGGCGGCGACGGCTCAGGTAAGTCAACCCAGGCCGCGCTGCTGAATGAACGCCTCACGGATGAAGGCCACGACGTGGTCGGGGTCCATGAGCCAGGCTCCACGAGTCTCGGGAATTATCTGCGTAAATGGCTCAAGAGTGAAAAAACTGACACCGATTCACTTTCGCCGGTCTCCGAGCTCCTGCTGTTCGTCGCGGCCCGGGCTCAACTCGTGGCCGAGGTAATAAAGCCGGCCCTCTTACGACCCGACGCGGTAGTCATTTGCGATCGTTACATCGACTCAACGGTCGCTTATCAGAGTTACGGCCGTGGTCTGGAAATTGGGATGGTCAATGGGCTGAATGCCATCGCTCTCGACGGGGCGGTACCCGATCTAACTCTATTCATCGATGTGCCTCCCTCAGTCGCACTCAGACGCGTCGACCTGGCGTCCGCCCCCGACGAAGCATCCGGGGTCACGGCCGATCGTCGCGACGAGCCGGGAAACATGCGCCGATTCGAGGAGGAGAGTACGGCTTTCCATGAACGCGTCCACCAGGGTTACGTGGAGTTGGCGAAAGAGGAGCCGGAACGGTGGCGAGTGGTGGACGGGACGCAGCCGGAAGATGAGGTTGCGCGGGACATAAGGGCACTCGCAGACTCTGTGATCCGGAGCATAACCCCGGAGGTTGACGAAAGACCAACCGACAGCACCGAAGACGTCGGAGCGGAGCAGACAGACATCAATCAACCGAACCTGTTTTAAGCGCGAACCGAGGACACAAATGGACGATCAAAAGAAGATAGCCACGTTTTTGGCAGAGCCCCACTTAGCGGACCTCGTTACGCTGATGCCGGACGGGGCGCCTCATGTCGCACCGGAGTGGTACTCGTGGGACGGGGAGTCTTATTTCGTGCTGGCTGAACCCACTACGGTGAAGGTGCGGAACATGACCTCAGACGCCCGGATAGCGATGTCGATCGCCTCCCGGTTGCCGCCCTATTCTTATGTGCTGGTACAAGGCACATCCTCGGTTTCGGACGTTGACACCGACCCGCTCTTGTTCAAACTTGCCTACCACTACATGGGCAAGGAAAAGGGCCATGAGTATGCGGTAAAGACTCAGGCGGAGGAAACTTTCATCCTTATTACGATTACCGCCGATAAGACGATCACGTTTTTCGATGACTGATCGGCCTTAAAGACCTCAGAACCAACGCGGCCAGCCGCGTTTTCGCATTGGCCGAATCGTTCCGGCCTCTTTCACCGTCACTGCGCGCCCTTCGACTATGGCCCGGGGGACCTCATCGACCATCTGGGCCGCTCTGTCTTTTCCCACAAGTCTCGCCGCCGCCTCATTGCCCTTCGTAAGGCCCGGCAACCGTGGGCCGTCCGGGAAGTGGCAGTCTGAAGCTATCACGTGGGCCAACTCGTTGCGGACGAGGTCTTCAGTGAACCGTCGAACGTTTGCACCAAAGTGGCCGAGCAGACTGCCCGCCGTGATCTGGGACAGCATGCCCCTTTCCACGAAGTCCCGCAGTATCTCGGGCCTTTGCTGCACCAATTCGATACGCTCGGGGTGGGCAAGGACCGGGACTATTCCGAGGAGCTGAACGCCGAACAGCGTTTCCTCTAGATAGTTGGGGTGCCCGAAGAACGGCATTTCGACGAGCGCATATTTGGTTCCGTTTATGGGCAGGGCGCGGCCGTCCTTAAGCATCTCGGGCATCTCGGGGACGACGTGGGTTTCCATACCCATGACCAGTTCCAGGTCGGTACCTCTGTCCCTTATCTTGCCGGCCATCTCTGAGCACAACCGCGCCGCGGCGTCGGGCGACGAGCCCTCGTTGACGTCCTTCATGTGGGGCGTGGCAACCATGACTCTGATCCCTGACCGGGCCGCCACGGCCGCCATTTCCAGGGTTACATTTTCGGACGTGGCCCCATCGTCCAGGGCCGGGAGAATGTGGGCGTGGAGATCGTACATTTGGTGCGTCCCAGGTTGGAATGGTAGGCCCGGTGAGTCGCTCTGAGCAACTCCGCTGAATTCTCGCCCAAATGTCTCGTCGGATCGATTGTTGCCTTCACCCCGCTCTGCTAAACTCCCTGAGCTTCGAAGCACCCCTTACCGCATGTCTTTCGACCTCAACCCATATTTAGGAACTTAGACCGGGTGCCACAGAACGCTTCAATCCGCGATTTCGCCTGGCCGGACCTTCCGGTTTGGACGAGCCTGGTCAATGAACTTTCCGGTACGACCGGGGGCGACGAGGCTGTCGATACGGATTTCAAACACCTGTTCCTCTCCCAACCCAACCTGAGTGCCGAGACCGACTGCTTTATCGCCGAGGTCGGTGACGAAGCGGCCGGGATGGCCCGGATTTCTCACGAGCCCTCGATAAGCCGGGCCGTGGCGGAACTTGCCGTTCTGCCCCGGCACCGCAGGCGCGGCGTTGGGCGCCAGCTACTGGACACGGCGATCGAGCGTGTGCGGGAGCTAGGCGCCTCGGTGCTGCACATCCAGGTTCCGGTGCTCAGCAGGGGGGGTCGATTTTTGCTTGAGGACGCGGGCTTTTACGCGGCCAGGCGTTACTGGCGCCTGGCCTCCGACGTGGACGGAGTCGCGGTCCCGCCGCTGCCCCCTGGCTATTCCATGAGGCCGTTCGCACTCGGCGGCGACGAGCAGACCCTGACCGATTTGCAAAACGCGGCCTTCAGCGGAAGCTGGGGCTTCGCCCCCAACACGGTCGCAGAGATTGCCGCCAGGGTCAGAATGCGGCCCTGGGAGTCTGACGGCATTCTCATGCTGGAGGCCGATGGCAAGCCGTGCGGCTACAACTGGACCCAGCGACCAAAACGGTCCGAGACACCTACCGGCTACATCGGCATGACCGGGGTTCACCCGGACCGGCGGGGCAGAGGCCTGGGCCGGATTATCGTCGCAGCCGGGATGTCGTACCTGGAAACGAAGGGTGCCCGGACCGTAAAATTGGAGGTCGATCACTCCAATAAACCCGCCAGGGAGCTTTACCTTTCGCTCGGGTTCGACCTGGTGGAAGAGACGGTCTGGTACGAGCTGAATCTTTCCAGCTAATTGCGCCCCCGAACCCAGACCTAGGCGCCGTCGTTGGTCTTCGAACCGATGTCAGCCCTCTGCCTGATATCGGGGGGCACGATTCCACCAGAGAAGACGGTCTTCATCGCTTCTTCGACGGTGATGTCGGTGTCGATGACGTCCTCTTCGGCGACGAATGCGAGGTTGCCGGAGGTGGGGTTGGGAACGGTGGGAACGTAGACGATTAGCCTGGGCGATCCCCCCTCTTCAAATGCGGTGGTCTGTCCGGTGACGAACCCCAGAGCCATGAAGCCCGGACGGGGCCACTCGATGAAAACCACCCGGTTGATCTCGCGCTCCATGGGAGTGGAGAGAGCGTCGGTGGCCTGCCTGGCGAGCATGTAGATCGAGTTCACGACGGGAACTCTCGTCAGCACCGCGCCCTGGACGTCGAAGGCTTTGCGGCCCAGCCTGGCCGAGACTATCGCACCGACGAGGTACAGGCCGATAAGCAGTATGGCCAGGCCGATGCCGGGGAAGTCGAGGTAGGTGTCTTGGAGGAATGGCCGGAGGATGTCGTCCAAGAACACGACGACGAATCTAACAATTATGAAGGTGACGGCCAATGGCACGACCACCAGAAAGCCGGAAAAGATTTTTCGCCAGAGATGGCGCTCGGCCCTGGTCAGGAAGTTGACCCTGACCGGCGCACCCTCAGGCTGGGGGGGGTCTCTCGGCGGGGGTGGCTTGGATTCGTCCATTGGTCACGCTGGAGCCGCACCTACGTAGGGGTTGGATAAAGTATCGGGGCCATCGATCAATTTTTCGTAAAAATCGATGAGCCGCGACGACACGCCGCCCCACCCCATCCGTCGCGCCGTCTCCAGCGCCGCCGACCCCATGGCTCTGCGCAGAGACGGGTTGGCCAACATGACCTCGATTTGCTGGGAGAAGGGATCGGGGCAACGCCACGGTATCAGGTAGCCGCTCTCCCCGTTCCTCACGAATGTCTTCAGGCCCCCAACCCGGGACACGACCACGGGCGTCCCGCAGGCCATGGCTTCCAGGGCGACGAGGCCGAAACTTTCGTAATGGGACGGCAATACGAGCACGTCGGCCGCCCCGTAGTAGGTGGGCAGATCGGACTGGGGGACCGGTCCGGTGAATGTTACTTTCTCGGCGATTCCCAGCGAACCGGCCAACCGGCCCAGTCGACCGGCGACGGTGCCCATTTGCCCCGCCAGTGAGCCGTTATCACCTGAGCCGCCAGTCACGGGGTCGCCCCCGACGATGAGCAGCCGGGTGCTCCCGACCATTTCCAGGTCGGCGACGGCATTAACCAGTATGTCCACGCCCTTGAGCGGCTCCAGCCGACCTACGTAGAGGACGACGTTGTCTTCAGTCACGCCCAAAGAGTTTCTGGACGCCTGCATGTCCGTCGGCTTGAACAGGTCAAGATCGACCCCCGGTGCGATGACCTCCACGCGGGAAGGCGAGACATCGTATAGCCGGGATATCTCGGTGGCTTCGGCATCGGTTGAGACGACTACGCCGTCGACCGATTCCATTACCGCGCCCTCCGTCTCGACCCTGAGGGAGGATTCGTTCTCCCCCACTCTCGCCTGCATCTTTAGCCGCGCCAGCGTGTGGAATGTGGCGACATGCGGAACGCCCCACTTGCGTGACAGCTCGATTCCCGCCCTGCCTGACAGCCAGTAGTGAGAGTGGACGAGGTCGTAGCTGACGCCGTCGCCACGCTGAAAAGCTTCCAGATTCGTTAAAAACTCGGGGATGACGCCGTAGAGGTTCTCTTTGCGCTCCTCGAACCCACCCGCGGTGATGTGGATGACGCGAGCGTTCTGACCCAGTGCAATGACCTGCGGGTCCGCCGGGTCGTGGAAGCGAGTGAATACATCCACCCGGATTCCCGCGCGACCCAGTTCACGCGCAACCTGCAACAGGTAGACGTTCATTCCGCCGGTGTCGCGCTCGCCCAACCGGGCGACCGGACAGCCGTGCAGACTTAAAAGGGCAATGCTTTTCATGTGGACCGGGTCAAGATGACCCGGTAGATGGACCTGTCCTGGCCACCCAGAGCGTACTTGTAACGTTCGGCACCCTTGAGGAAATCGAACCGGCGCCTCCCCAACTCGATGGCTTGCCTGATAGCGAATGCCTTGTTGATGAGGCCGACGCTGAGGTCGGACCGGGCCGGGTCGTAACCACTATTGTATAGCATGAAAACGCCTGCATAATCGAATACAAGGCAGGCGGCCAACCGCTCTTCGTCCAGCTCCAGGAAAGAGAGCCTGAGCGCTCCGCTGCTCGCAGCCTGGGCAGCGAGAAGGTGAAAGAATCGGCGGCGCTCAGGTGTCAGGAAAGCGGCCTTGTCTTCGTTGGTACTGCTCATTAGTCGCAGGAAATCTTCGACTTCTTGTTCCAGGCCCTTTTCTTCGGTGATCGTGACCTGGCGAGCGTCTCCCGCCGCCTCCAGCTTGCGTATCTTGCGCCGCAACTCGTGCCTGTGTTTTTTGCCGAGGCCCGCGAGAAACTCGTCCCAGCTACCCGGGAGTTCCGCCACGGGCGCCATCGCCGCTTCGCTGCGCTCGACACTGTAGCCCCGGCTTTCGGCGGCGCCGGAGATGGCACCAACCGTGGCTGAGTCCGCGGGTACGGAGGGGAGGTCCAACGTGGCCCAGCCCTGCGCCTGCCCGTCGGCGCCAGAGAGGTAGTCGAGCAGGGCGCCGGCCAACTCCGGCTCCCGCCCTTTTAGGAGCACGAGGTCCTGGTAATCGAACAGGTCGGGATCGCCAGCTAATACGAGCGAGTCGCCACGCTGGATGAGGGGCACCACACCGACGAGATCTTCGCCGTCTCGTATCTCGATGACTCTGGGTCGTGTCCCGCTTCCGAATACGTCGTGCCAGGCCGATATCCACCACGGCGCGAGAAACACGGTGGGGCAGGCAATCCGCGCCACCAGAGCCTCGCGAGCGTCCGCGTCGAGCGCGAACGGGTCTTGTGCGCCGGGTTCCGCCTCTGTAATTGTCAGATTTACTATCGCGATCCTCCCTACGAACCGCGAGCCAAGCTACCACAGCACCACCCCAACAACAAGACGCCCGGGGCCGACGAGCCCCTTGGACACGGCATTCGTTAAACTTGTACCCGCCGGCAAGCGGCCATAGAATGAAGTTGCCATGCCCAAGGACTCGACGCGCGGACCGGACCTTCAGATTCACGCCAGAAACATCGACATTAACCGCCCGACGGAGGACTATATTCGGCGCAAGTTCGTCAGGCTCGAACGCCACATGCGCCCGATGGCCGCCGCCGAGCTGGAGATTTCCAAGACGGCCTCCAAACGAGCCGAGGATCGCGTGATCGCGCAGCTAACGATCACCGCCAACGACCGGGTTCTCAGAGGCCAGGAGCGCGGTGCGACGATTCGGGAGGCGGTCGATCTGGTCGCCGCGGTCCTGGATCGCCAGATAAGACGGCATAAGACGAGGTTCTCCCGCACTTCCGTCGCTCGCAGATCCGCCCGGTCGGCCCCGGCCGCAGAGATGCTGGACGCGCTACCCATCGAGGCGGAACCGGAGGCCGATGAGGAGCGAGCGGACGGTGCCGTGATTCGCACCAAGCGGTTCCCCATGACTCCGATGCACGTAGAGGATGCTATCGAAGAGATGGAGATGCTTAGCCATGACTTTTTTCTGTTTTATGACCTGGACTCGCAAGAGTACAGCGTGGTCTACCGCAGGCGTGACGGCGACTACGGTCTGATTCAGCCCGAGCTCATCGCTTAAACAGCCTTTCTCAACGCATCGGTCGGTTTCGCGCCAATGCCCGCAGTCGGGTTCCGCCACGCCCCGGCAGAGGAGTTGATTTGTCCGTTTTGACAAGCCGCGACCCTGAACTCGCATCGGCGATTGCCGACGAGCGCATGCGCCAGCGCCGCAATGTCAACCTGATCGCCTCGGAAAATTACGCCAGCGAGGCGGTGCTGGAGGCGCAGGGCTCGGTGCTTACCAATAAGTACGCAGAGGGCTATCCGGGCCGCCGGTACTACGGCGGCTGTGAGTTCGTGGACGTGGCCGAGGACCTGGCGAGAGACCGGGCCAAGCAGCTGTTCGGGGCCGACCACGCTAATGTGCAGCCACACTCCGGCGCCCAGGCCAACATGGCCGTGTATCACTCTCAACTCCAGCCGGGGGACACGGTGATGGGGCTGCGGCTGGACCAGGGCGGGCACCTCACTCACGGCAGCAAGGTGAACTTCTCGGGCAAGCACTACGAGTTCGTCTCTTACGGCGTGGATAAGGATTCCGAGCTGATCGACATGGACGAGGTGGCTCGGCTGGCCCAGGAGCATCGGCCCAAGATATTGGTCACCGGGGCTACCGCTTATCCGCGCTTTTTTGATTTCGCGCGCTTCCGGGAAATCGCGGACGGCGTCGGCGCGCTGCTCATGGTCGATATGGCTCATTTCTCCGGGCTGGTGGCCGGGGGCGCTCACCCCTCGCCGGTTCCCCACGCGCATGTGGTCACGTCAACTACGCACAAGACTCTCCGTGGTCCCAGGGGCGGCATGATTCTCAGCACGGAGGCGCTGGCGAAGTCCGTCGACCGGGGGGTGTTCCCGAACGTGCAGGGCGGGCCGCTCATGCATGCGGTCGCGGCAAAGGCCGTCGCCTACGGTGAGGCGCTGACGCCGGAGTTCAAGGTTTACGCCTCCGCCATAACGGAGAACGCGGCCGCGCTGGCCGAGGTGCTGGGGGCCGGGGGAGCCCGCATCGTCTCCGGCGGCACGGATAACCACATGGTGCTGGTGGACCTGCGACCCTTGGGCCTTACGGGCAGGGCGGCAGAAGAAGCGCTGGACCGTGTTTTCATCACGACCAATCGCAACGCAATTCCCTACGACCCGGAGAAACCCAGGGTGACCAGTGGACTGCGGCTCGGCACTCCTGCCATCACCTCCCGTGGGTTCTCGGCCGACGACACCCGCAAGGTGGGGGAGTTGATCGTCACCGCCCTAAAGGGCATTGACGAAGCCGGGGTGGAAGACTCAGTGCGACAGGAAGTCGTAAAGCTGACTGACCGGTTTCCCGTGCCCGGTATCGAGAGCTAGGTAAGCGCCGCCAATGCAGAGCTGGCGGCGGCCTGTTCGGCGGCCGACTTGCGGGGGCCGGAGCCGCGACCGGCAACCTTCCCGTCTACTTCGACCTCGGCGGTAAACGACATTTCGTGCGGGTCGCCAGACTGGCCGACTATCTGGTAGATCGGCGTGGCCAGCCCCCGGCCCTGGATCAGCTCTTGCAGGGCGGACTTGGCGTTGGGGCCGGTTTCGCCGTCGGCCGTCTCGAGGCGATCTCCCAGTAGCCGCAGCGTCAGCGCAGACGCGACCTCGTGGCCCGAGTCGAGCAGCGCCGCTCCGATTGCGGCCTCTAGCGCCGCGGCGAGGTTGGTCGGCCGCTCCCTGCCTCCACCCGACTCCTCGCCCTTCCCCATGACGAGGTGTGCGCCCAGTCCGATGTCTTGTGCGACGGCGGCGAGGGTGTCTCCACTGACGAGGCTCGACCGGGCCACGGTCAAGCGACCCTCGGTCCAATCTGGATGCTTCAGATACAGGGCCTCAGCGACAACGAGACCGATGACGGCGTCGCCCAGAAATTCCAGGCGCTGGTTGGAGAGGGTGCGGTCCAGACCAGCTTCGTTGACTAAGGAAGGGTGCACGAGCGCCAACGCCAGCAGCTCCGGGTCACGGAACTCAAGGCCCAGGCGGGCGCTCAGTTCTGCAACCACCGCGGCCCGGTCTCCGGTCACTTTCGGGCGGGGCGTCGGTGACGCCACTCTCCTAGACGGCGCCCTTGGGCCAGGGCGGCTGCGGGCGCTTTACCTCGCCGATGTAGCTCCGCTCCGCCATGAGGCCCACGAAGTTGGTCAGGGCGTCGGCCGCCTGGTCGTCCGGAGGGATGAAGGTTTTTACGAACACGGCCTGGCCGTTCTCGAACACGAAGGTGGGCGTACCGAACACGCCGTGGGTCTGGGAGGCCTCGGTATGATCCACAGCCACGGCCGCCAGTAATTCTGGATCGTCCATGTCTCGTTGGAGCCGGTCTGTGTCTAGGCCGACTTGCGAACTGATTTCAAGTAGAGGATCGGGTAAATCGAGCCGGATGCGGGCGCCATCGTGACGCGCCGCCAGTATGGCCCGGTGGAAGGTTTCGAACAGTTCCGGGGCCTGCCGCAGCACGGCCTTGCCCGCCACCAGGGACAGTAGCGAACGCCCTCGCTCGCCCTCGGATTTTTCCCAGGTGGGGGTATCGCCCTCTTTGCGGTTCACCTCGTCGAGCACGAACGCCCGCCAGGTCACGTCTAACTCAACCCCATCGGCGGCGGCCTTGTGCAGCCACACGGCTGCATTGTGTACGTAGGGTCATATGTAGTCGTAGAAAATCTGTACCTTCACCACCGCGTCTCACCCCCAGGGTTCGTTTCCGGGCCAATCTTAGCACCGGACCATACGCCGCCCTTATAATGCCGCTCGACCGCCCTCTGGGCGGCCCTTTTTCAGAGCCTACATTCAGAGCCCATTTTGGGAGACGGATGCACATGAAAGTCCTACTGATCGGCGGCACCCTCTATTTCGGCAAGAAGATTGTCAGGGACCTGCTCGCACGCGGCGACGAGGTGACGATCTACTCCCGCGGCAACACTCGCCCGGACTTCTGGGATGACTGCGAGCACATTGTTGGAGACCGTACCGATTGCGATGATTTCGATGCGAAACTCTCGGGCAAAAGCTTCGACGCGGTGATCGACAATCTCGCCTACCGCACTGAGGACGTCGCGTCGGTGGTCAAAACGTTAAGAGGCAAGACCGGTAAATATCTCGTCGCCTCTACCGTCTCCATTTATGGGGGCCCCGGCCACGCTCACACCCGTCGGCTGACCGGAACCGGACCGATGGACCACACCGACCAGTTCGTCGATCTCAACGCCGAGGCGCCTATGACGGAACGCTCCGTGGACTCGGCCACGGTGCCGTACTCCTACGACGACAGCGAGCACGAATACGCCCAGGGAAAGCGCCAGATAGAACGGTTCCTGATGGAATCCGGGGATTTCCCCTGGGTCGCGATGCGGGTGCCTGCGACGATGGGGCCGGAGGACCCGAGCCTGCGCTTTTGGTGGTACCAGCAGCGGATGCAGGACGGTCGGCCCATCGTGCTGCGGGACGGGGGCGCGAACGCCTTCCGGCTAGGGTTCCGGGACGACGTGGCCAGGGCGTTCATCGACGCGATGGATTCGCCCAACACCGCTGGCAACGTTTACAACATCTGCCAGGGCGAGATTCCGACGCTGGCGCACTACCTCACGGTCCTGGCCGAGGCGTGTGGGGTTGAGTTGAATACGACCTCCGCACCGGCCGATGCCTGCGACCGGCTCTCCGGCCTGCCCTGGGACGACTGGAGCTATGACCCGTTTTCCCTTCCCACTACCTACGTCATGTCGATTGCCAAAGCCAGGCGCGACTTTGACCTGCACGTCACGCCCCTGGCCGATTGGGTGGCCGAAACTGTCCAGTGGTACAGGGACAACCCGGC
This sequence comes from Dehalococcoidia bacterium, assembly GCA_965250195.1. GTDB lineage: Bacteria > Chloroflexota > Dehalococcoidia > Lucifugimonadales > UBA2962 > CAUZIR01. Next base: position 1,584,972 of record OZ252295.1, on the reverse strand, counting down.
CGATGACTCGGCCCAGTACGCCGAAAGAGACAAGGAAGTCGCGTTCGCCGAACGATGGCAAAAAGACTATTCGCGCCTGATCGGCGCCTGAGAAAGAGAGCGCATGGCAAAACTGAAAGTCGCATATATATCCCCCAGTGATTCCGATATCTCCTGGACCGTGGACCAGCTGGCCGGGGTGGATCACGAATTCGAACGTCATATCGTCTCCAGCGAGGTCGAGATTATTGAGGCGGTCAAGGGAGCGGACCTGGTTATCGACGAGGTGGTGCCGCTGAGCCGCACGGTGATCGAGTCGATGAGCGGCGCCACGGCGATTGTCAGCCTCGGCCACGGCTTCAATCACATCGACGACGAGGCCGCCACCGACATGGGGGTGATGCTCACCAACTGCGCGGGCTACTGCTCGGACGAGGTGGCGAACCACGCGATCATGTTCCTGCTGGCATGTGCCAAACGGCTCGTCCATCTGGATAAGGTCATGAGTGAAGGTGGATGGGATGCAAGCACTCACCCGCACCTGTTCCCGATGCCCGGCGTCTATGGACAGACGCTCGGCCTGATCGGCTTCGGCAACATAGGTCGGCCGACGTCTCGCAAAGCCAAAGCATTCGGGCTGGACGTGCTGGTGTACGACCCGTACCTGGAACCCTGGGTGGCCGAGGAGTACGAGGTTACGAGGGTGAACTCAATGGAGGCCCTGGCCGCCGCCTCGGACTATGTGTCGATGCACGTGCCGCTCAACGAGGAGACGAGGGGCCTGGCGGGCGACGACTTGTTTAAGGCGATGAAGCCGACGGCGTTTTTCATCAACACCTGCCGTGGACCCACTCACGACGAAGCGGCGCTGATTAGAGCACTGAACGCGGGAGCGATCGCCGGGGCCGCGCTGGACGTGTTCGAGGTGGAGCCGACGCCCGCCGATAACCCGCTGCTGGCTATGGACAACGTGATCGCGACGCCACACTCAGCGGGGGCGTCCGACCACTCCAACGTGGCGGGCAGGACGCGGCTGGGCGAGGAGGCCGCCCGCATCCTCAAGGGCATGTACCCTATGTCTCTGGTGAACCCGGACGTGGCTCGCAAGATTCCCAACCGACACCCCGCACAGGCTATTTAAGCGGTCGTTTGCAGACCCAGAATTTGGATCGACAACAAGGAGCATCACATGACGGAACCCATCGCGAAAGTGAACGTGGAGATTCGCTACTGCGTCCCTTGAAGCCACCACGGCACGGCGGCCTGGATGGCCACCGAGATTTTCGCCCAGGGGGGCAAGGACGTGGCGATAACGATTACGCCCGGCACCGGGGGCGTGCTGCAGGTCTTCGCCGACGGAGACAAGCTCTACGACAAGGCGGACGAGGGCGGCCAGTTCCCCACCCTTCCCAGGGTGAAGGAGATCAGGGCGCAGATCCGGGAGCGCATCGAAGCGTCCGCCTAAGTTTCACCCCGCTCTTGCGATCGCTTGCCAGCACGCCGATTTCGTCTTGCGGCCGGGGTCGGCATCGCCTCATGCAGGTGGAGGCCGGGTTATTTTTTGAACATGAGGAGATGAATGTTCGACGTATTGATTGAGGGTGGTTCGGTGGTGGATGGAAGCGGCGAGCCCGCCATCAAGGCCGACGTCGGTGTCACCGGCGAACGGGTCGAGGCAGTCGGCGACCTGTCGACAGCAGAGGCGCGGCGCGTAATTGATGCGACCGGACACGTGGTCTCGCCAGGGTTCATCGACGCCCACGCCCACACCGACGGCGCGCTGCTGGTGGACCCGCAGCACGCTTCCGGCCTGCGCCAGGGCATAACGACGGAGATCCTGGGGCAGGACGGCCTTTCTTATGCACCGATGTCGCCACAGAACTACGATATGTATCGGCGTTATCTCTCGGGCATCCTCGGGCTCCCTTCCCCCGATCTAGACATGTCCAGCGTCCCAGCGTTCCGGGCCAATTACCACAAAAAGTGCGCGATCAATACGGCCTACTGCGTACCGCACGGCGCCATCCGCCTCTCGACGGTCGGCTTTACCGACGCCCCACTTACCGGCGCCGACATGGACAAGGCCAAGGGCATGGTGCGCGAAGCCGTGGAGCAGGGCGCCGTTGCGTTCTCGACGGGCATGTCGTATTTCCCCAACGCCTGGAGCACGACGGACGAACTGGTGGAGCTGTGCAGGGCGGCCGATGAGGCGGGTGGCCTGTACGTGACGCACCTGCGGGATGTGCATACAGAGCGTGGCTTCGGCGGCGGTGGCGTGGCCGAGGCCCTTCAAATAGGGCGCCTGTCGGGGGTAAAGGTGCACTTCTCCCACTTCCGCACGGTGCCCGAGGATTTCGGGGTGATGACCGCGGCCGAGAAGATCGCTCCTATCGACGCGGCCAAGGACGAGGTGGACTCGACGCTGGAACTGTATCCCTACCCCATCGGCAGCAGTTTCATCTTGATGGCCCTGCACTCAGTGTCTCAGGAGGGCGGCAGCGACGCTATTCTCAAACGTCTGCGCGACCCTGAAGCACGCAAGCAGGTCGCCCAATCGATCGACGGCTATGACGCCAGGCCGTTGGACCTGATGGTGTTTACGAACCTGCCCAATCAGCCGAAGCTAGAAGGCATGAGCCTGGTCGATATCATGGCCCTGCAGGGCAAGTCGGCGGGCGAGGTGGTCTGCGACCTGCTGCTCGCCGAAAACCTGCAGGTGGGCTTTCGGGGCGCTCCGCCGATCAGCGTGGCGATCACGCGCTCGCTGGCACGGGACCAGATGGAGTTCCTGGCACGCCCCGATTACATGGTGGGAAGCGACCAGATCCCGGTCGGTAGACTGCCACACCCCCGCGCCTACGGGACGTTCCCTCGATTTCTCGGGCGTTTCAGGCGGGGGATGCCAGACGTAATGTCTCTCGAAACGATGATTCAGAGATTTACCGACAACCCGGCCCGGCGGTTCGGTCTGACGGACCGGGGACGGGTCCAGGCCGGTTATTTCGCGGACCTGGTGGTGTTTGACCCCGACGCGATTATCGACACGGCGACGTTCGATGACCCGAACCAGTTCCCGGTCGGTATTCCGTACGTGCTGGTCAACGGACAGATCGCGGTGGACGACGAGGTGTGCACCGGCGTGATGGCCGGCCAGGCGACCCCGTAACCCCGACAGCCGACAAACCGAATACTGAGATAGACAACATGGCCCCAAAAACAGACCCTGAACTGATTGAACTGCGAAAGCGCATGCGCCACTCGGCCGCCCATGTGATGGCCGATATCGTCACCCGACTGCACCCGGACATTCGCCTGGGGATCGGCCCGCCGACGGACGACGGGTTCTACTATGACTTCCTCACCGACCGGACTTTCTCTCCCGATGAGCTGGAGGATATCGAGAAGCGAATGCAGGCCGTCATCGACGAGGACCTGCCGTTCGTCTACGCCGAGTACCCGCGTGACGAGGCGAAGCGCATGAACGCCGATGAGCCCCTGAAGCTGGAGATCATCGACGACATCCCGGAAGACGAGGCGATTTCGACCTGGACGCACGGCCGATTCGAGGACCTGTGCGGCGGCCCCCACGTGGCCTCGACCGGCAAGATCGTCGCCTACAAGCTGCTCAGCCTGGCGGGGGCCTACTGGCGCGGCGACGAGAAGCGGCCGATGCTCCAGCGCATTTACGGCACGGCGTTTGAGAGCCAGGGTGAATTAGATGCACACCTGGACCGGATTGAGGAAGCGAAGAAGCGCGACCATCGCGTGCTCGGCCGGGCGTTGGACCTCTTCTCCATTTCGGACGAGGTCGGGCCCGGTCTGGTCATATGGCATCCCAAGGGTGCTCGCATTCGGGGACTGATCGAGGAGTTCTGGCGGGACGAGCACGTCAAGGCCGGGTACTCGATCATCTACACCCCGCACATCGGCAAGGCTGACCTGTGGCAAACCTCAGGACACCTGGATTTCTACGCAGAGAACATGTTCGCGGCCATGGACATGGACGGGCAAGACTACTACCTGAAGCCGATGAACTGCCCGTTCCACATGACCTATTACAAGACCGATCTGCGAAGCTATCGCGACCTGCCAATTCGGACCGGCGAGTTGGGCACGGTCTACCGCTACGAACGCGGCGGCGTGCTGGCAGGCCTCCTGCGCGTGCGGGGCCTGACGCAGGACGACGCGCACATCTTCTGCCGCGAGGACCAGGTCAAGGCCGAGGTGAACGGCGTTCTCGACCTGACGTTCCACCTGCTGACGAGTTTCGGCTTTACGGACTTCGAGATCATGCTCGCCAACAAGCCTGAAAAAGCGGTCGGCAGCGACGACCAGTGGGATGTCGCCACTGAGGCATTGAGGGAGACTTTGGAGGACCGGGGCCACGAGTACACGGTCGACGAAGGCGGCGGGGCATTCTACGGCCCCAAGATCGACGTGCACATCCGCGACGCCATCGGCCGGTTGTGGCAGATCACGACCTGCCAGTTCGACTTCAACCTGCCCGCGCGTTTCGACCTCGAATACGTGGGGGAGGATGGCGACCGGCACCAGCCGTACGTCATTCACAGGGCCCTGCTGGGCTCTATGGAGCGCTTCATGGGCGTTCTCATCGAGCACTACGGCGGCGCCTTCCCAACCTGGCTCGCCCCGGTTCAGGCGACGGTGATCCCCATCGCCGACCGCCATCAGGAGTATGGGCAAACCATTGTGGACCGGCTCACAGAGGCCGGGCTCAGGGCGGAGCTGGACGACGGCAACGACCGCATGGGAGCGAAGATTCGCAACGCCCAAAAGCAGAAGGTCCCCTACATGCTGGTGGTCGGGGACCGCGAGGCCGAAGCCGGAGCGGCAGCCGTTCGCCTGCGTTCCGGCGAGGACCTGGGCGCGACGCCGCTCGACGATCTCGTCGAGCGCATTACTGGCGAGGTCGCGAGCAAGGCCTAGCGCGGTTTAACTGTCGCCAGCATAGCCACGAGAGCCCTGGGTCTTCTCCAGAAATGCCCGGATCATCAGGGCGGCCGTAGCGCCCTCCCCGACGGCAGCGGCCACCTGCTTGGTACTGCCCGCGCGCACGTCCCCGGCGGCGTAAACGCCCGGCACGCTGGTCTCCATTGTCAGGCCGGTCTGGATGAATCCCCACTGGTCGAGTTTTACGAAGTCCTTGGCGAAGGCGATATTGGGGGTGAGGCCGATGAATATGAAAGCGCCCGCGGGGGTGATCTCTTCGGTCTCTCCCGAGGCGACGTTTTTCAATATCACGGAGCTGAGGGTGCCGTTGCCAATAAACTCACTGACGGTGGTTCCCAGCCTGACCTCGACTTCTGGGTGGTTGGCCAGCTCTTCTTGCAGAACCTTGCTGGCCCGAAGCTTGGTGCCGAATTCCACGATGGTGACCTTACTGGCGAACTTGGTCAGGTACAGACCTTCCTCTAGGCCGGAGTTGCCGCCGCCAACCACGAGAAGCTCGCGGTCCTTGTAAAACGGACCGTCGCATGTGGCGCAGAAATGGACTCCCTTGCCGATGAGGTGATCTTCGCCCGGCACGTTCAGCTTGCGGTACTTGCTACCGGTGGCCAGTAGCACGGCTGAGGCAGCATACTCGTCTTGCGATGCTGTCTTTACGACCTTGCATAGTGGCAACTCGCTGAGACTGTCTACCGGCTGGGCCTGCAGTATCTCCACCCCGAACCTACGAGCCTGCTTGGCCATGTCGTCGGCCAACTCGGCCCCGCCGACGCCCTGGGGGAAGCCGGGGTAGTTTTCGATGCGGTCGGTGATTCCGGCCTGTCCCCCGACGCCGGCGGCGTCTATGGCGAGGGTTTCGAAGCCTTCGCGGGCGGCGTAGATAGCGGCGGACAGTCCGGCCGGCCCGCTACCGATGACGATGAGGTCGTAAAAATCCCCCATGGCCTTCGGCTCCAGCCCGATCTTGGCCGCCAACTCGGCGTTGGTCGGAGCGACCATGATGGTGTCGTCACCGAAGACGATGGTGGGGATGGTGTGGTTGCCGTCGTTGACCTTTTCAAGAAAGGGCAAGGCCTCTGGATGGTCGTCTATGTCTACCCAATCGAACGGCGTGCGCATCTCGGTGAGAAATCGCTTGGCGCGGACGCAGTAGGGGCACCAGGGCGCCCCATAAATGGTGATTTCTGGCTTCTGCATTGTTTGGTGGCCTCCTACCTGACGATTGTTTGGATGCGGGCGCGTCCAAATCGGGTTTGCAAATGACCCTCTATGACCCGTGCGCCCCGTGTTGCCGGGGCTCCTGCCTTATGCTATAGTCGATGGTGCCCAGGTTCTGCCTGGCCAGCGGCGCTTCGCGTAAACGGGCGCTGATTTTATCGTAATGAAATTGGGTAAATGGGTAAGGCGGTAAGGGAGCTGGGGGCTGCAAAATAGCTAAAGACTACCGAGTCAACGGGCGCATACGAATTCGGGAGGTCCGGCTGGTCGACGAAGAGGGGGGGCAGCTTGGCGTCATGCCCACGAACGAGGCCATTGCCCTGGCCGAGGGACGAGGGCTCGACCTGGTCGAGGTAGCTCCGTCCGCACGGCCGCCCGTGTGCCGGATAATGGACTACGGACGGTTCCGGTACGAGGCCAGCCGCAAGGAACGCTCCGCCCGCAAGGCACAGAAGTCCAAAACGACGAACGAACTGCGGGAAGTGCGCTTCAAGACCCGCATCGGCATTCACGACAGGAGCGCCAAGACCCGACTGGTCAAAAGGCTCCTCAGTCGAGGAGCGAAGGTTAAGGTATCTGTGATGTTCCGGGGGCGGGAGATCACCCACCCCGAGGTGGGCATGAGCGTGCTCAAGGCGGTGGCTGACGAACTTACCGAGGATGCACTGGTGGAGAAGGCCCCATCGTTTGAGGGCCGCTTTTTGACGATGATCCTGATGCCCGCGAAAAACAAGCCCACAACGGGGACCGAGTCGGAGCCTTCAATGGCAGCGAGTCAATAAAGAAAATGCCCAAGCTAAAAACCCACAAGGGGGCGGCCGCCCGCTTCCGCATTACCGGAACAGGCAAGCTTCGCCGCATGAAGGGGCACCGCAGCCACCTGCGGCGCAAGAAACCCGCCAGCACCAAGCGGCTCTATTCGCACAAGCTGCCGGTGGCCAAGGCCGATGAGAAGAACCTGAGAAGGCTTCTTCCCAACGGCTTGCCCTAAACCTTCGTTGTTCGGGCGTCGTCCGGGTGCCGTCCGGGCACCCCACCCCAGAGAGAGCTGACATGACCAGGATTAAACGAGGCGTCACCAAGCGCCGTCGCCACAAGAAGTTGCTGAAGCTGACCAAGGGTCATCACTCCGGCAGACACAACCTGTTCAGGCAGGCGAACGAGTCGATGCTCCACGCTCTGTCTTACGCCTACGCACACCGCAGGGAGAAAAAGGGCGACATGCGCAGGCTGTGGAACGTCAGAATCGGCGCCGCGGCCCGACTGAACGGCCTCTCGTATAGCAGGCTTATCCACGGCCTGAAACTGGCGGGCGCAGCGATCGACCGGAAGATGCTGGCCGATCTGGCACTCCTGGACCCCGCCGGGTTCGAGGCTGTCGTCGATAAGGCCAAGGAGCAGCTCGCCGCCGCCGCCTAACAAGTTCCCGTCCTTACACCTCAACAAGCCAAAAGGCCCGCCCCCGCACGGCGGGCCTTCTTGCGCCCGTTTAGGGCGGCGCTATCGGCCTAACAGGGATCGAACGTCGGCTGCGATGTCCTCGGGGCTGAACGGCAGCGTGAAGAGCGAGCGCATCATGCCATCGCGGTCGATGACGTAGACGGGTGCCTGGTGATCGACGGTGTAGGCGGCGCCGATGAGGTCGAGCAGCGCGTCTATCGAACCGTCCTGGTCCAGAGGGTCGGTCTCCGGCTCGTCGCCCTGTCTGGGGGCGGGAGACACGTAGTAGGCGTCCCAGATCTCAGACAGCTCGGACTCGGTGCCGACTAAGTAGGCCCAATCGCTAAGCATGCCGTACTGGGTGGAGTACTCGTGGGCGCGCTCGACCGTGTCACGCTCCGGATCCACGCTCACCGCGATTATGGAGAACGCTTTGACGATGTCACCGTCCTTGGCTAGCTGCTCATGGATGTCGGTGAGGTGGCTGGCGACAACCGGACAGATGTCCGGACAGTATGTGTACAGGAAGGTCAGGACGACTACCTCGCCCCGCTTTTGTGAGAGAGACACCGATTCGCCAAACTGGTCGACGAGTGTGAAATCGGTGGCCCGCTGCGGTGGGTTAAGGATGGTGCCCCGTAGCTCGGCCGGGCTCGATTCTCCGCAAGCCGCCAGCAACACCGCCGTCATGATGGCCGCCACTCCCAACAGCGCCGACCGCCTCACCCTCCACCTCGCTGGTCCCGGCACACCCTCTCCCTCGCGGCCCTGATGGACCGCGGCTTGCCGGGCGATTAGCCGGTCGTTTTTTTGTCGAACGACCGCTCGATCAAGAACGCCGCCACCGGAACCAGGACCACCAGCGCCAACCCGATGACTATTGCGCCCCACTCACCAGCCCCCGCCTTGCCCGCGCCGATGAATATGAACCCCAGCCCCCCGCCGACCACCGCCACTATGACGACGGAGATTATGGGGATCAACATGGCGAGTTTCATCTGGTCTGGGTTCATGTTTTTCTCCGGGTTTTCTCCAACTTGTTCGTATTCTAATGCGAAGCGCTATGGGCGCGACGGACCGACACCGCGGACCCGCACTTGCCGCATCCCGCCCGCGAGGCGCAGATTTTCTCGGCGCTCGGCGGCACTTTCGGCCTCTTCCCGCGCGTACCACCTAAAGAAGGTGACCACCAGGAGGGTCATGAACAATACGCCGCCGCCGACCTTCATAATCAATCCGCCCACCTGCTGGTCGGCGAGGTCGCTTACGCCCCAGATGCCTGGCGCATCGACATAGTACTGGTATATGGGCTGCTCGGCGAACGTGATCGGGGCGAATACCAGTATCTGGGCGATGGACATGAACAGGAGGTAGATCATCTGCATGGGTTCCGATAGACGGGGCAACTCGGGCGAGTTGCTCATCAGCGGCCACCACACCATCACACCGGTCGCCATGAACGCGAGGTGCTCGGCAATGTGGATGCCGTGGAAGTTGACGGAACCCGCGTACAGCGCCGGGAAGTGCCAAAACGAGAACATGAGGTTGAATGCCGCGAACGCCACGATGGGGTGTGTCAGCACTCTGGCAACGACACGGATTGGCCGGACCCTGAGAACTGGAGTAAGCGCCCACCCAGGCGTACCGGCGATCAGAAGCGGGGGCGCGACCAGGGTGAGTAGCACGTGCTGGACCATGTGAGCGGAGAACAGGTAGTTGTTGCTCAACTCGTGCAGCGGCGACGTCAGCGCCAGTAGGATGATCAGCACACCGGCCGTGAACATGGCCACCTGCCGGGGCTCGATCTCTTGTGCCAGACCCAGGCGAACGCGGAGAGGGCCAACGGCGTACAGGTAAGCTCCGAGGAGCGCTGCCAGGCCAATGATCACGTCCGGGTGGGCGTGCCAATGGTTCCAAACGGGAGAGCTATCGGGCAATGGGCGGCTCGGTCTGGCCTAACGGCCCTATACGTCGAACCAGCTGAACAGGCCAATCACCGCGAAGACCACGCTGACGGCCAGGATGAGCCCTGACACGAACATGGTGTAAAAGAGCTTGTGGTCGTAGCGCAGGTGCATGTAGAACATGCCCACCAACACGAACTTGGCGACCGACAGGACGGCGATGACGGGGATGATGCCGTAGCTCAGGGCATCAACGAGGAAAAGGACGACTTCCAGGATGGTCAGGACCACAAGGGTCATCGCCACCTTGAAGTAGATTAGCGGTGTGGGGTGCTCGCTGTGGGTTTCTCCCCCTGTGGGCCCTGCCCCTACGGCGAGAGTTTGGTCGTCTGTCATCTGTTCGGTTGACATGGCCTAAGTGGGGAACCCCTCAAACACTCCGAATAGATAAACCACAGGGAAGATGACTATCCACACGACGTCGACAAAGTGCCAGTAGAGCGCGGCCAGGTCGGTGTCGAGGTGGCGGGCCGGGGTGACGCCGCCCTTTTTGAACGAGTAGAAAAACAAGGCCAGCAGCCAGATGACGCCGATGGTCACGTGGGTGCCATGCAACCCTGTAAGGGTAAAGAAGGTCGTGCCGAACAGGTTGGTCCGCGGGGTCAGGCCGTGGGTGCCTTCGTACTCGTCGACTCCCTCGGTGCACTCGGCCTCGGCGATGCCCGACTCGAACTGGGAGTCCTCGTCCGGGTCCGCGGCGTATTCGTGACAGTCGATGGTTACTTCGTGGTTGACGAACTCGAAGAATTCGAATGTCTGGAAGCCCAGGAAGGTCGACCCGAGGAGGATTGTAGAGAGCAGCCAGACCCGGTAGCCCTTTATAGATCCGCGCCGCAGGGCGGCGTAGGCGAGCACCATGCTCATCGAACTCATAAGAAGCACGAAGGTGCTGACCGAGGTTACGGGGATGCTGAACACGTCCTCGGGGAGTGGCCCGGCCGTGCTCTTGCCCTTGTACACGAGGTAAGTAGCTATGAGGGTGCCGAAGAACATGCAATCCGAACCCAGGAACGCCCACATGAGCAGCTTCCTGTGGCTCAGACCGGTGGTGGTCGCTTCGTGGTCACCGCCCGATTGCTGCACGGGGGGTTGCGGCTCGGAGGCTGACGCCTCATGGGCATTGGGCGCCTGTGCCATGTCTTCTGAAGTAGTCATTTTCGAATCGCCCCGTTAGCTCTGCTCGCCCGTGGCTTCGGGTTCAGGGTCGTTGACCGGCTCAAATGACCAGGCGTAAACGCCGACCACCATGATCGCCGCGCCGATTATGAGCACCGGGACGCTGTAGATGGCGCCCCAGGCGCCGATGAATATGCCGATCGCGGTCACCAGCGGCCAGAACGAGGGCTGAGGCAGGTGGATGCCGTGCCCGTCGCCGGAGCCACCGGAAGGCGCCTGCTGCGGGACCAGGCCGCGCTTGCGGGCCCACCAGTCGTCACGGTCCTGCACCAGGGGTATCTCTTCGAAGTTGTACTCCGGCGGCGGAGAGGAGATCGACCACTCAAGTGTCCTGGCGTCCCAGGGATCGCTAGGCGCGACCGGCCCGGAGCGCCAGCTGCTGATGATGTTCTTCATCATGATCAGGATCGACAAAGCGATGATGAAGCCGCCAGCGGTCTGAAGTGCGTTGATCTCGGTCCAGCCCATGTCCGCACCGTAGGTGTAGATGCGGCGGGGCATCCCGTCCATGCCCAAAAAGTGCATGGGGAAGAAGGTGAGGGTCTGGCCGATGAACATGAGCCAGAAGTGCATCTTGCCCTGGCCCTCGTTGTACCTCCTGCCGGAGAACTTGGGGAACCAATAGTAGATGGCTCCAAAAAGGGCCATTATTGCGCCGCCGAACAGGACGTAGTGGAAGTGGGCGACGACGAAGTATGTGTCCTGTTGCTGGGCGTCGGACGCCGACATGGCGTGCATAACGCCGCTTATGCCTCCGATGGTGAAGGTGACTATGAACCCGACAGCGAACAGCATGGGGGTTCTGAAGTCTATTGAGCCCTTCCAGATAGTGAATATCCAGTTGAATATCTTGATCCCGGTCGGAATCGCGATGGCCATGGTGGTAATGGTGAACACCGAGTTGGGTATGGGCCCCAACCCCACGGTGAACATGTGGTGGCTCCACACGAGCCAACCCATGAACGCGATTATTACTCCCGCCAGCACGACGGTGGAGTAGCCGAACAGGGGCTTTTTGGAGAATGTCGGCAGAATCTCGGACACAACGCCCATGGCGGGCAGGATGAGGATGTATACCTCCGGGTGACCGAAGACCCAGAACAGGTGCTGCCACAGTACCGGGTCGCCCCCGGCCGCCGCGAAGAAGAAGTTCATGCCGTAGTTGCGGTCAAACAGCAGCTCAATGAGCGCGACGGTGATGACCGGGAAGGCCAGTACGAGCAGAATGGCCGTTATGAGCGTCATCCAGGTAAACAGCGGCATGCGCATCATGCTCATGCCCGGCGCCCGCATGTTGATGATGGTCACGACGAAGTTGAACGCGGCCGCCAGCGATGCGATGCCAAGGACCTGCAAGCCTACGACCCAGAAGTCGATGCCGTGGCCGGGGTTGTATGCCAGCTCTGTGAGCGGAGCGTAGGCGAACCATCCGGCGTTCGGGGACTCACCGAGGAACCAGCTCAGGTGCAGTATTAACGTACCGGCGAGGAAGACCCAGTAGCTGAAAGCGTTGAGCCTGGGGAACGCGACATCGCGTGCGCCTATCTGTAGCGGGATCATGTAGTTGAAGAAGGCGGCCCCGAGCGGCATGATCGCCAGGAAGATCATCGTCGTCCCGTGCATGGTGAAGAGCTGGTTGAAGACCTCGGGACTGACGAGGTCGGCGTTGGAGCCGGACAACTGCACCCTCATGATGAGGGCCTCTATGCCACCAATAAGGAAGTTGATGAAGGCCGTGACACCGTAGAGGATGCCGATCTTCTTGTGGTCGATGGTCGTGACCCAGTTCCATACCCCCTCGGGATGTACCGGCCGGCTGATGACAGGAATCGGGAGGGTGGTCATTCCAAGCTCCTCAGGTATGACGCGAGGGCAGCGACCTCGGGCTCGGTGAGCGCCTGGTCGGGGTCGTTGTATACGGCCGCGTCCCTGGCCATCACGTTACCCCGCTTGACGGAGTCCGGATCGGTCAGCCAGCGGACCAGGTTTTCGTGGGTGTTTTCCATGATGCCGGAGGCCATGTGCGCCCGGCTGGCGAAATGAGTCAGGTCTGGACCCACCTGGCCGAAGGCGTTGGCGCTGCCGCGGATGGTGTGGCAAGCCCAGCAGCCCGCCTCGATGGACATGAACAGGTCGTGACCCTGCTGAACAAGAGGGTCGGACGGCGCCACCGCATCGAACAGCTGGTGCTCGACCCAGGCATCGAAGTCCTCTTGTGACTCGGCTATCACCCTGAAACGCATGTTGGCGTGGGACTCGCCGCAGAACTCGGCGCATTGACCCAAGAAATTGCCGGCTTCGTCGGCCTGCAGCCACATGGTGTTGGTGTTGTTGGGCACCATGTCGAGCTTGCCGCCCAGCTTGGGCACCCAGAAGCTGTGGATGACGTCCCTTGACTCGAGGTCGAAGTTGATGACTTCACCAACCGGTATGTGAAGCTCGTTGGCTGTGACCAGGCCCAATTCCTCGATTTCGAACTCGAACCACCACTGGCTCGCGGTGGCGCGAACGGTCATGGCATCGGGGTCGGGCGAGATGGCGTTGTTCCACAGTGTTTGCAGTGAGGGTATCGCGACGGCCACCAGTAACAGGGCGGGCGCCACGGTCCAGGCGATCTCCATGTTGGAGTTGCCGTGAACCTGCTCCGGGTCCTTGTCGGTGTAACGTCGCCTGTACCTGATGGCGGCGTAGATGATGAGCGCCATTACCCCGATGAACACCACCAGCCCGGCGTACATGATGATGTAAAAGATATTGGCCTGGGACGCCGAAACCGGTCCCTGGGCGTCGAAGGTCGATTGGGGGTGGGGGTCTGAACAGGCCGCAGCGAGCGCCAGGGCCAATCCCGCGAATACGACTAACGGTCGTCGCTTAAAAATCGACATTACGCGGGAACAGAAACTCCTGCTTCGGGGCGGTTATTCGAGGGGGTTAAAAGCCCCTGCGACGGTTAGCAAATCTAACAGAGCACTTTTCGCTAGTCAAGCATTTCACAATCTCAATTTATGCCTGTCTATAGCCAGCCGTAGCCCAAAATATGTTCGCTCGGGACTCGCGTGCAGGCCGGTCATGACAGCACCGAGGCGTCTATCATCACGGCCGTGAAAAGCAGAGCAAGATACGCCAGCGAGAACAGATAGGCCGGCTTGGCCCGCTCGATACCCGGAGAGATGAGCAGACGCACGGCATAGTAGAGGTAACCGAGTCCCAGCACGGCGGCGGAGACTCCGTAGATCCATCCCACCTCGCGGGTGACTACGAACATCTCCGTCAGGGCCAGGAGAAGCATCGCGTAGAGGACGATGGCCCGTTTGGTCTCGGCCTCACCCCTCACCACCGGCAACATGGGAATGCCCGCCTCGGAGTAGTCATCTTTGAGCATCAGCGCCAGCGCCCAGAAGTGCGGCGGCGTCCAGAAAAAGACGATGGCGAATAAGTACACGGCGGCGATGCCGATGTCGCCCTGCACCGCAGCCCACCCGACCATCGGGGGGAACGCACCGGCCGCACCGCCGATAACGATGTTCTGGGGCGAGGTTCTCTTTAGTCCCAATGTGTACACGAAGACGTAGACCAAGGTGGCGGCGAGGGTCAAACCGGCGCTGAGTGGGTTGACGAGGGTGCTGAGCAGCGCGAAGGCGGCTATGTTCAGACCGACTCCGAATATGAGCGCGTCCCTGGGCACGATGCGGCCTCCCGCTACCGGCCTTGAGCGAGTCCGGGTCATCTTGTGGTCGATGTCGCGGTCGAGGTAGTGGTTGATCGCGTTGGCACCACCGGATGCCAGAGAGCCGCCTACTAGCACCAGAGCGATGGTTGAGCCGTCGGGGATGCCTTTCGCCGCCAGGAACATGCCGCCCAGAGCCGTGACGAGAAGCAGGACGATGATGCGCGGCTTGGTCAACGCGATGTAGTCGCGCACCAGTCCGCTCGACGGCGATGCGGAAACGGTCATTGGGTCAAAGCTGTCAGGTCGCGGAATCGCTCGGCTCCCGGGTCCGGCCCCGAGTCTTCGGAGTATCTGGGCACCAGGATGAGCGCGGCCAGGACCGCCGTGGCCAGCCAGGTGGCCGTAGCTGCGGCGACGTGCAGCGCTTTCCAGCCGTCGGCGAACCCGCTCCAGGGGTTGGCAGCGCCCAAAAATACCTGGCCGACGAGCAGCACGATTAGCAGCAACGAGGCGCCGCCCACGCCCGGCCACCACTCGCGCATGCGCCACGTCCACACGGCGGTGCCGACAATGAGCAGCCCGGCGAGCCCGGCGACGATGCGGTGCGCCATGTGAATGGCGAACTTGGAGTCGCCCGAAGGGATGAAGTTGTTGCCGCTACACGACGGCCAGGACCCACATGCAGTTGAGGCCTCCAGGCCGACTACTACTGAACCGGAGACCAGCACTACGAACGTCAGTACCGTCATAACAACTATGGCCATCGTACCGGCGGCCATAGTGGAAGCTGACGGAGAGTTGAAGGGCGCGTTTTTTACCGGCCAGACGCCGACCAGAGCGACGGCCAGGGTTGCAATCAGCGCCTCAGCCAGGGCCAGGTGGATCAGTCGCAGTCCCCAGCCCAGCTCGGATTTTACGGTGGCGGCCCCAAACGCTCCGGCGACTATTACGAGAACGAACGCGGCGAGCGTAGCTCGGAAGACAACCTTGTTGGCGCGGTGCATCCGCCATACGGATACCACGGCGGCGAGGACGAAAATGCCCAGCAGCACAGCGGTGAGGCGATGAGTGTATTCGAGGATGACCTCCTTCGTGAACGGGGGTATCCAGCTGCCGTCGCATAGCGGCCAGTCGTCGCCGCATGCCAAACCGGCGTCGAGAACTCTTACGAATGCGCCCAGTGTTATCTGGGAGAAGGCGGCAATGATGGCGGCCAGTATGAGCAACCGGAAAATGAGCGGCCCGGCGCTCGACGGGGCCGCGACCTGTGAGAGGGGACGCTGCACGTTAGATCATCCAACTATTGGGAGAGGGCGGGTACGGGAACGCTTGTGCGTGCAAAACTTCACAATCCTACCATTACGCCTACCACTATGGCCTGCGAGAACGGTCGAATTCTATGCTTTGCCCGGACCCCGGCGCAACCGTAAAACAGGGGCGCACGGGCTTTTCATCGTCTTGACCGGCCCGGCCGCGCGAAGATAAAATTCCCCCGATTCGTCTCCGTTCTTTCACCCCGGCAGAAATGTGGGGGCATTTGGGAGAGGTCGGAGCCGGACGACCCCTGGGGGCCCGCTAGCTCAATTGGCAGAGCAACTGACTCTTAATCAGTAGGTTCTCGGTTCAAGTCCGAGGCGGGTCACTACCCCACATCCAACCCCCATGCACTCTCCGTTCGCTCTGGACAAAAAGAGAGGGCGTCTCGATTGGCGAGACGCCCTCTCTTGCTTTACTTGATCGCGCTACGGGTGGTTACGGGAGGTCGGACCTCGCGGCGCAGGAAGTGATCTTGCCCTTGTCCCTGCCGGAGATCAGGCCAGACTTCTTCCACTGGTCCGCCGTCTGGCTGACCGTCTTTACGTAAGCACCATGGTTCCTCGCACCGACGGCTGCGTCGGCGACGATGTCGGCCATGGTTTCGCCGTTGTCGAAGAGGTGGTTGGCGACGCCGCTGTCGCAACTGCCAACAGAGACGGTGGCCGAGAGGTCGGAGTTGTCGTTGTCATCCTCGTCGTTGGGGATACCGTCGCCGTCGGTGTCGGGAGAGGATGTCGGGTCGGTGCCCGCCGCCACCTCGTCGCCGTCGTTGATGCCGTCACCGTCGGTGTCAGGGTTGTTCGGATCCGTCCCGTGGAGGTTCTCCTCCGGGTCGGTGAGACCATCGTCGTCGTTGTCCGGGAACGTGGTTCCGGTGTTGGTCTCGAGGCGGTACATGCCGCCGGCGAGTCCGCCGCCGTCGAAGATGATGAACTCAAGTGTGTGGGTGCCCGACAGGGTCACCGGGTACGTCCTCGGCGAGAGGGTTGCGTCCTGAAAGCCCACGAGCGTGCCGTCGATGTAGATCCACGAACAGTTGTCCGCGAGCAAGTTGAGCACGAAGCTGCCGGTCCCGGTAACAGGGGTCGAGTACCTGGTCCAGTTCTGACCGAGGGGGCCCCTAGAATTTATGTTGGTCTAGGCGTTGATCCACTGGGCGGAGAAGCCTGCGCCGGGCTGCCAGGGGTGTGCGCTCAGCCCAAACTGCGAGGCACTGTGCGGGGTTACCCAGTTGGCGTCAAGGCCTACGGCGGGTTCGGGGACGCATACGTCCGGCCAGTTCGCGTACGCGGCGGGCGTGGTGGCGTGGGGAGTCATGCCGTCGCGCGCGGCGTCCGCGTTAATCTCGTTCCACGTGCCAACGTGCGAGCCGCTGGTGTACACCACAACCGGGTCGGCCGAGACCGTGGTGGCGAAAACAGTGAGGGGGAGCAGTATCGCCATCAGCAGGCCCAGCGCCACTACCGGAACGAACAATTGGCGGGATCAACTCCCCTGAGTCATTACATTCGTCAATCTAATCTCCCTTTGATGCGTCAGAGCGGCTTTAGCGACAGCCGTCGTAACGAAATGGTTAAGCCGCCTGAGCGGGATTCACTTGCCCATGCAGCAACCACCCTACCAAAAAGTGTGCGAAAGGTGTGTAGTTGGTTGGCAGGCCCACACTTTTGGGAAAAGCCCAAGTGTTGGAGCGCTGCGGCAATGAGACTGGAGAATTGATGACAATTGTGGCCTGGACCCTGGCGGCCGTCTCTGTTGCTTCGCTTTTGGCATGGCCCTGGCTGGCGTTTCTGCGCGGCATGTTTTGGCTGACGGATGTCAGGCTCCCGGCTCTCGTCAACGCGACTGACGGCGAACGGGATTGGCCATCGGTCGCCGTGCTGGTTCCGGCGCGGAACGAGGCGGACACGATTCCCGATACTCTCCCTACCCTGCTTTCGCAGGACTACCCCGGTCCGTTTGCCGTTTACCTCGTAGACGACGGTAGCGACGACGGCACGGGCGACGTGGCACGGGCGCTGGGCGCGACTGCGGCAGGCGGCGACCGGTTGTCGGTTGTAGACGGGCAACCACTGCCAGAGAGTTGGATGGGCAAGGTGTGGGCGCTGCAAACCGGAGTCGAGGCGGCCGCCGCCTTTGCGCCGGACTTTTACCTGCTCTCCGACGCCGACATCTCTCACCCGCCCGATAGCGTGACGAGGCTCGTCGGAAAGGCCCTGGCGACGTCAGCCGACCTGGTCTCGCTGATGGCCCGCCTAAAAGTGGAGACTTTCTCTGACCGGCTGTTGCTACCGGCGTTCGTGTACTTTTTCGCCAAGCTCTACCCGTTCAGATGGTCGAATGACCCCGAAAGCCGAGTCGCCGCAGCCGCCGGGGGCTGCGTGCTGCTAAAGAGGGAGGCGCTGGAGCGCGCGGGCGGCTTCACGGCGATCTCCGGGGCGGTCATCGACGACTGCGCACTGGCGGCGGCCATAAAACGCTCGGGCGGTAAGACCTGGCTGGGGCTGACCAGCGAGGTACATAGCGTCAGGCGCTACGGCACCATCGCGCCAGTGTGGGACATGGTGGCCCGGACTGCCTACACTCAGCTCCGCCATTCCCCCGTAGTGCTGGGCGGCACGGTGGCGGGGCTGGCGCTTTTGTACATGGCGCCTCCCATTGCCCTGGCCGGTGCGGTGGCGCTGGCGGCTCTTGGAAAAGCTCCCGAGGTCGCCGCCGTGCTAGCACTCGGGGGCGGAGCCGCATGGGGGCTGATGGCCGCAACCTTCGTGCCCATGCTGCGGTTTTACCGGGTCACGTCCCTGCTCGCCCCGGCGCTTCCGGTGGCCGGGGCGCTTTACGCGCTGTTCACGGTTGCATCCGCTCTGAGGCATGTGCGCGGGCGAACCGGCCTGTGGCGCGGCCGCTCACTGCCCCTCGGGTGATCCGGTCGCCCGGTCCCGGCTGCACTCAGGACAGGCGGAACTCTTCGAAGCTGACTTTGCCTTTGCGGACTAAATCGCGGATGCGTCTCTGGGTGGCCGATAGCTTGCTACCGGCGGTCTTGAACTCCATCAATATGACCTGGTCTTCCTCGAATTGGACGCCGTCGATGGGAGAGCCCAGAAAGCGAAACCCGGACGGGTCGTAGGGGTAGTTGGAGGCCCAGGGCATGAACTGCTCGGTAATCTGCCCGTACCGGGTGCTCTGGCTCTGACGCGACGAGCGGGTGGCGCGAAGCTCACCGCGCAACGCGGACGCAACCCGCAACGTCACCAACAAGACCACGACCAGCGCCGCGATGACTGCCGAGAGAGTTACGACCGCTAAAGCCATTGGTCGGTGCTAGACCCGCCTAGAATTCGAGGTCGGCGAGGAGGGGCATGACCTCCTCCTGCATAAGCCGCATGGAGTGCTTCCACCGCACGTCGTCGCCCTGCTGGTCGACGACCATACCCAGCAGTACCCCGAATCCGCCCGCCGATTCGTACAACGAGCGAATCTTGTCGGCGACAGTCTGGGGCGAACCCACGAGCCAGATGTGCTCCATGATGTACTCGGGGGTGACCGCCTCATCGGGGAGCGATTCGTCATGCTTCATGTTGCGCGTGATCGGGTGAGGCCCGGCAGAAAACAGCGGGTGCAGGTAATCTCGCCAGGCCCGGCCCAGGCCGCCGTTCCAGGCCGTCTCCTGTGCCTCCTCGTCGGTGTCGGCCACCCAGAAGTCGCGCACCACGCGCCAGTCACTGCGGGACGGCGGCTCCCTGCCCGCCTCGGCGGCGCCCTCCAGTACGGCGTCCCAGTGACCGGGCATGTACTGGGCGTTTAGACCCAGGCTCATGGGCAAAAAGCCTCGTTCGCCCGCCATGCGCAACGTCGTCGAGTTGGGGCTGGCGGCCGAGATGCCGATCGGTGGATAAGGCTTGGTGAAGGGTTTTCGATAGGAGCCCAGGGTCGCGAACTCGTACTCGTCGAGCGCCGGCAGCTTGACCGACCAGTACTTGCCCTCGTAACTCCAGGGGGGGTTGTCCATGTTGTCCCAGATGCCGAGGATTATCTCCAACGACTCCCTGGTCATCTCCCGGTGCTGGTTGGCTTCCACATCGATCTGGAACAGCTCCATGTCCGTTGGGATGCCGCCGGCTCCCACTCCGAACATGAACCGTCCCTGCGCCATGTGGTCGAGGTAAGCGATGCGCTGGGCCAGTTCGGCCGGGTGGTGGAAGGGAAGGAGGTACGAGCCTACACCGAGCCTGATGCGCTCGGTCTGTAGCAGCGCCTGGGCGACCATGAGGTCCGGCGCCGGCACCGGCTCCCAAATGGCGGTGAAGTGCTCGCCGATCCATGCCTCGCAGTAGCCGAGCTTGTCTGCGTATTCGATGGTGTCCAGGTCCCACTGGAGAGCTTCGAAAGTATCTCTCTCCGGCGGGTGGGACGGCATCAAGAACAGTCCGGCCTTCATTCGGCACCTCCGTTGCGGCGGGAGTAGCTACCCGGCCTGGCGCTACCTTATCGGAACCGGCTGGCGTCAACCACCGGGCCCGTGAGTGGCCGCAAGGGGAATCCCTTGGCAAGCGTGTTTCGTAACTCCAGTGTCCGGTCCAGCCCTTAACTGCGGCCGGATAGTATGTAACTAACAATGCTCCTTTCTCTCCAACTTTTGACCGAGCTATTGGAAAACCATTCGAGAATCCATTGAACTTCCCAGACCAAAATAAAGGCCCAGAAAAAGAGCGAGAGAAGGCTGCGCCTCCTCCGTTAGAGGGTTATTTCCGCCTGGGGCGCTCGGTGCCCGAGCCTCGCAAGCTGTCGTGGAGCATGCTAAGAGGCGTCGGATTCATGACGCTGCTGATCGGAGTGCTGGCCGGGATCGCCATCGGGGTTCTCGTGGAGCGTCGGGGTGGGACCGAACCTGCGACCGGCCCGACCTATGACGAGGCGGCCGTGACCTCCCTGTTCGAGGTCGCGGCGCCCTCGGTCGTGGAGCTGATCGTCCACCGGTCCGACGGGACGACCGACACCGGGGCCGGGTTTTTCGTGGACTCCGACGGGCATGTGGTCACCAACAGCCACGTGGTGGCCGGGGCGGCTACCGTAGACGTTTCCCTCTCGGACGGCCGCATCGTCCGGGGGCGTCTTCTCGGCTCAAGCCCCTCTGACGACCTGGCCCTGCTCTCGGTCGACCCGGAGCAGGTCGTCGGCATCAGACCACTGAAGCTGGCCGACTCTTCGAACCTCAAGGCAGGCCAACTGGCGATCGCCATCGGCAGCCCGTTCCGAATGCGGAATTTCCTTTCTATCGGGATCGTCGCGGGCGTCGGCGACAGCCCACCCTTGC
The DNA here is from genome assembly GCA_965250195.1 of Dehalococcoidia bacterium. Taxonomy (GTDB): domain Bacteria; phylum Chloroflexota; class Dehalococcoidia; order Lucifugimonadales; family UBA2962; genus CAUZIR01. The sequence continues at coordinate 1,563,923 of OZ252295.1, read as the reverse complement.
TGCGCGATCGCAGGGTGGCACCTGCACTGCAACGACCGATACCGAACATGGTTTGGATTGACGCGGCTTTATTGCCGGGCAACTCGGGCGGGCCGCTCCTCAACTCCGAAGGCGAGGTTATCGGCGTGACGTCCGCCGTGCAGATCTCGGCGCAGGGGGACTTCGGCATCGGCTTCGCGGTCCCCAGCAACATCCTCGCCGGACTCATGTCACGGCTCATCGCATCGGAGGAGGTATCGCGGCCATGGCTGGGGATACGAGGAATGTCGATCACCCCCGACGTCAGCGCGGCGCTGGGGATTTCCGCCGAATTCGGCGTCTATATAAGTGAGGTGCTCCCAAACACCGGCGCTTCGGCCGCCCGGCTGCGGGACGACCCGTTCGCCTCGGCGAGCGGGCGGGGCGACGTCATTGTGGCGGTGGACGGGAACACGATTGAGTCGGTCTCCGACATGGTGGACTACTTCAACACTCTGGTCCCCGGCGACGAGGTGGATCTGACGGTCCTGCGCGACGGGGCGGAGCGAATAGTCACCGTGACGTTGGGGGGCTGGCCGGAGCCCGGCCGCTAAAACCGGAGATCCGAGACGCAAAAAGGCCCCGGTCAACGGACCGGGGCCTTTCGATTATCAGCCTACCTCTATTACGTGAGTTCTTTCTCCAGCTGGGTGACGACTTTCTCGGTCTGGCCGACGACGAAGTCGACCTCGTCCTTCGTAATGGAGAGTGGGGGTGAAAAGAACATGGACTGGTTCATGCCACGCCCGAGGAGCTGGTTTTGCTCCATGAGATCACCGAGCCTGCCATCGAAACCGGCTTCGGCCGGGAAGGGCTCGAAGGTCTCACGGTCCTTGGCGAATTCTACCGCCGCGAGCAGGCCCATGCCGCCACGGACGTCGGCCACGATGGGGTGCTCTTTCAGCGTTTGCAGCTGCTCGTACAGGTAGGTGCCGAGATCGGCAGAGTTCTGCACTAGACCCTCGCGCTCGATGATGTCGAGGTTGGCCAGCCCCGCAGCGCACGCCGGGGGATTGCCTCCGAAGGTGATGAGATGGCGGAAGGACTGGTCGCCCGAACCCTCCATTGCCTCACCGATCTTCTTGGAGGCGATGGCCGCGCCGATGGGCAGGTAGCCGGACGTCAGCGCCTTGGCCACGGTCATGATGTCGGGCTTAACGTCCCAATGCTCGACGGCGAACATCTTGCCGGTGCGACCGAAGCCGTTGATCACCTCGTCGGCGATCATGACGACACCGTACTTGTCGCAAATCTTCCGCACGGTCGGCCAGTACTCAGGATGCGGGATGTGTATCCCGGAAGCGGCCGAGATGGGCTCGCCGATGAAAGCAGCCACTGAGTCTGGACCCTCGGCGATGATGGCCCGCTCCAGGTCTGCGGCGTACTGCATGTCCCAGTCGCCACCACGCCCGCGGTATTCGACGCCGGGGTTGGATATTCGAATATTCCCGGGTACGAGAGGTCCGTAGTCGTTGGGCCGGTTGATGGAGTTGAAGCCCAGCGCCATGCACAGGTGCGTGGCCCCGTGGTACGAATTCTGGCGGGAGATGACCTTGTACCGGCCGCGCTCGCCCTGGTTGAACTGGTACTTTTTCGCCATCTTGATGGCCGTCTCGACGGCCTCCGAGCCCCCGGAGACGAAGTACACCCGGCTCTCCGGGTCGGGGGTCAGGCTCGCTACCTTGGCGGCAAGCTCAATGGTGGACGGGGCGACGGTGCCGCCCGGTGCGTAGCTAATGTCCTGCATCTGGGCGTAGACCGCGTCGGCGATCTCTTTGCGGCCGTGGCCGATATTCTTGAGCCACATGCCCGCGATCAGGTCTACGTGCCTCTCACCGGTCGGACCCTCTACCCAGATACCTTTCGAGTGGGTGACGATCTTTATACCGGTGTCGTCGGACAGGTCACCGGTGGGCCTGGAATGCGGCCAGAAATGGGTTTCCCCCAGGCCTTTCAGGTCTTCGATTTTTTCGCCAGAAAGCGGCTTTACAACCATGTTCAAGTCCTCCTCAAGATTAGTGGCGGCGAGGGCTACAGGTCGGTGCGCCCCACCGCTGAACGGCGGAATGGTAACACTCCGTGCCGGGGCGGTACTACCCCAGCCCAGATGCACTGAGAAGGCACTGAGACGGGGCATCTACGGGGGTAACATAGCCGCCATGAAAATCAGTTACGACACAGTGGTGATTGGCGGAGGGGTCGTCGGTGTGGCAGCCGCGCGCATGTTGGCCCAAAAAGGACTCAACTGTGTGGTGCTGGAGAAGGACTCGGTCGGCAGCCACGCATCCGGCTTCGCCTACGGCGGCCTGCACCCGTTTTCCGGCTCGGACATACCGGGTGCCCTGACCGGCATGGCCCGACGCGGTTTCGAGCTACACCGCACGCTCGGGTCCGAGTTGCCCGAGGCTACCGGTGTGGACACCGAGTACCGGGCCAAGTCGACGCTGTCGCTGTCTTTCACCGAGGCCGACGCGCAGCACGCCCGCGCGCACCTTGGCTGGATGCAGGGCGAGGGCGCGGACACCGAGTGGCTGGCCGGTGACAGCGTGCAAACGGTAGAGCCAAGAGTATCGAGGGAAGCCTTCGGAGCCGTGCTGAACCACGACACGGGCGAGGTGGAGCCCTACAAGTTCGTGCTGGCGCTCGCGCAGGACGCCGAACGGCTGGGGGTCCACATCCTCAACCGGCGTGCCACTGGCTTCAATCGCTCGGGTACGAGGCTAGCCGGGATAGTGCTGGACGACGGCGATGTGCTGATGTGTGACTCGGTGCTGATCGCGGCGGGGCCGTGGACGGAGGGGTTGGCCGCCAACTCGGGCACGACGGTGGGCATTCGGCCGCTGAAGGGACAAATACTCAGGCTCGATGCGCCGGGCGAGCCGTATGAGCACTCGATTGGCTGGGCGGGCAACTATGTAACGAGCAAGCCCGACGGACTGGTGTGGGCAGGGACTACCGAGGAGGAAGTGGGTTTCAACGAAGAGCCCACTGTTGAGGCAAGAGATGTCGTCATGGCGGGACTGCTGACGATGGTCCCCGGCCTGGCGGACGCCCGGCTGGTGAAGCAGACGGCATGCCTGAGGCCGATTTCCGGCGACGGCCTGCCGGTGATCGGCGCGCTTCCGGGATGGGAGGGCGTGACGGTCGCCACCGGCGCGGGACGCAAGGGCATCTTGCTCGGTCCGGCGATGGCCGAGATGGCTGTGAGCATGATGCTCGGCAGCCAACCTGGCGCCGATTATTCGGCGTTCAGGCCGGACCGGTTCGGTGCGTCGGGTTGACTGTATGTTGTAAAGTCGGCCTCGTACGTACCTGATACTGCGGAATGCGGGTGAATCTTCGCCGGTCCTGACCGGGGTCGGCGGGAGGTGATTCGATGCACCGTCGGACTCTTCTTATCGCGGCTCTCTTCCTCTTTGTCGCAGCGGCTCTGGCCGCGTGCAGCAGCTCTCCGGCTGCGACATCGACCGCGGACACCGCAAGCGAACCAGACGGATCGGGCGAGACCGCGAAGGTCGCCCACTCGATCGGCGAGTTCATCAGCACCGGCGAGATGCACGACGACCGCTTTTATCACAACTTGGTGACGCTCCCCGACGGCCGGGTGATGGCCATCGGCGGTAGGGGCAAGGGACAGGGCGGCGGCGGTGACTGGCCGTCGGTATACGACACGACCGAGATCTATGACCCGGCTACCGGCGAATGGACGCGGACGGGCTCCCTGGTCGAGGGCCGCAGGCAGATGGTGGTGGCCACCCTACCCAACGGATCGGTACTGGTTGCAGGAGGAGTTGGCCTGACCCTGGACCCCTTCCTCACGGCGGAGCTATGGGACCCGGCGACGGATACCTGGACGCTGACCGGCTCGCTGTCGGTGGCAAGGGAGACCGAGGCCTGGGCGGTGCTCGACGACGGTCGCGTCCTGGTGACCGGCGGCCTGGACATCGAGCTGTTCCGAACGCTGGACTCGATCGAGATTTACGACCCCGCGACCGGTGCGTGGGCCGAAGCCGGGTCGATGAGCGAGAAGCGTAGGCGGCACGTCGCCGTTACGCTCACGGACGGCAACGTCCTAGTGGTAGGCGGCGGCAAGCTGGACGGGCCCCACCTGAAAACGGCCGAACTCTACGATCCAGTTTCGGACACGTGGACGGCTGCGGGCGAGATGTCCGTGGGCCGGGTTCTACACACCGCCACGCTCATGAGCGACGGCAGAGTCCTGGTGGTCGGGGGCAAGGGCAAGAAGAAGTCAGCTGAGATATGGGACCCGGAGACCTCGGCATTCACCCCGGTGTCGGAGCTGGCTAATGCACGATCCGAGCACTCGGCGGTGCTGCTGGCCGACGGCCAGGTGATGGTCAGCGGCGGGCTGGGAGTGGGTACCTCGGTGGAGATCTACGACCCGGAACTGGGAACCTGGTCAATCGCACCGGACTTGCTGGATGGGAGATACCGGCACGTCGTCACGATACTGGCAGACGGCCGGGCGCTGGTTACTGGCGGCAATGGTGCGGACAGCGTGCTGGCCGAAACCGAACTATACGTGCCGTAAGGCCCCGTAGGATCGGGGCTACCCGGCGAACCTGGCGGCGACGTGGCGGCGCTGTATTTTGCCCGTGGCGGTGCGCGGCAGCTCGCTGGCTATGTAGACCGCGTCGGGGACCTTGAACGACGCCAGCCGCTCGGCGCAGTAGGCCCTTATCTGTTCCTCCGTCGCATCGCCGCTTAGCACCACGGCGGCGTGCACGCATTCGCCGTACTTGGGGTCGGGCACGGCGAAGGAAACGGCCTCAGCGACGGCGGGGTGGCCGAGCAGCGCCTCGTCTACCTCGAGCGGCGAGATCTTCTCTCCGGCCCGATTGATTAATTCCTTTAATCGCCCCGTCAGCGTCAGGTAACCATCTGGCGTAAGCACGCCCTGGTCGCCGGTGCGAAACCACTCGCCCCAGAACGCGGTTGCGTTGGCTTCAGGGTTGTTGGCGTAGCCGCGGGTGACGTTGGCCCCCCGCACGCAGACTTCGCCTTGCGCGCCGGTCCCCACCTCAGCACCGGACTCGTCCCGCACCGACACGCCGACTCCCGTGCCAACGCCCACGCTTCCGGGCCTGCGGTCGCCGGGTGGCAGCGGGTTCGACGACATCTGGTGGGACGCCTCGGTCATGCCGTAAGCCTCCAAAAAGGGGGCGCCGAAGCGGGATTCCATCGCGTCGATGGCCACCGGTGACATGGGCGCCGAGCACGAACGTATGAACCGGAAGCTCCTCGAAGGAGCACCGTCGGCGTCCGCCCGGTCCAGCAAAATCTTGTGAATAGTCGGCACGCCCGAGTACCAGGTGGCGCCGGTCTTACGCTGGATGGGCCAAAAGGTGCCGGCAGAGAACCGAGGCGGAAGCACGATCGTGCCGCCCGACGCCAGCGTGGACAACGCGACGCCGATGAGCCCGTGGACGTGGAACAGGGGCATCACCACCATCGCCACGTCGGCCCCAGTCAACTCGTATGTCGTCGAAATGTTGCGCACCGACTCCAGCAGGTTGTCGTGGCTGAGCGGCACGCCCTTCGGCCTGGACGTGGTGCCGGAGGTGTGCAAGAAAAGCGCGGTCGCGTCGCCCGCCGGTGCATCCGGATTCCCGGTCTCGGTAAGTTCGCCACCGGCAACGGACATCTTCACGGTGGCCCCGTCCGCCCAGGCATCGACCGCTCTGATTCCGAGGGACTCGGCGGCCGCCCTGGCTATGCCTTCTGTCGGCGGGAGCAATGCTAGCTGACTGCCCGCGTCCTCCATGAAGAACTTGAACTCGGCGATCGTGTAGGCGGGGTTGAGCGGGGCGGCCACGGCACCGGCTCTAGCGACGGCAAGGAACGTGACCATGTACTCGACATCGTTGCCCAACACCATTGACACCGGTCTGCCCGGCTCAACTCCCACGCCCGCCAGCAGCCCGGCGACGCGATCGACTTCGCCTCGCAGTTGCCCGTATGTAAGTGTTGGCCCGTCCGGCACGATGATGGCGGGCCGCTCTTCGGGTTTGGTTTCGAGTATTGAACTGAGTTGTGACATGCAATGCTCTGATGGCGTAGATATCATAACTTCGCGAGATGCCTCCTTCACCAAGAAATGCTGTCGTCCTCCAGTCGGGGGGCTCTACGCCGGTACTGAATCGGAGCCTGGCCGGGGTCGTGGCCGAAGCGCAGGGCAGCGACTCCATAGGTCGGATTTTCGGGGTCAGGCGCGGCATAGAAGGCCTGATCGGTGACCACGATGAGATGCCCGACCTCACGGACCTGACGGGCCTGACCGGCGCAAGGCTTCGCCGCATAGCCAGAACGCCGGGTGCGGCCCTCGGCTCCACCCGCGCAAAGGCATCGGCTACCGACATCGAGACGGCCCTGTCGACGATGCGCAAACTGGACGTCGGGTACTGCTTTCTCATTGGGGGCAACGACTCGGCGGAGACGGGCCACGCTCTCGCGACGGCCGCCATGGCCGACGGCATCGACCTGGCAGTGATCCACGTCCCCAAGACGATCGACAACGACCTGGTCGGCACCGACCACTGCCCCGGCTACGGCAGCGCGGCGCGGTTCGTGGCCCTGGCGACGATGGGCGCGGGCCGGGACGCAGAGACGATGGGCGAGGACTCGCCTATTACGTTCATCGAGGTGATGGGGCGCGACGCCGGTTGGTTGCCCGCGGCCGCCGTACTCGGCAAGCGGGAGGAACGGGACGCGCCACACGTGCTCGGCCTTCCAGAGGTACCGGTAGACGAGCGGCGCTTCACCGACGCCTTGGAGGCGGCCTATGGACGCTACGGTTTTGCCGTCGCCGTAGTGTCCGAGAACACCCGGGGCCTTAATGGCGTACTTGGAGGAGGCGCATCGGAACGGGTGGACCAGTTCGGTCACCCCTACTTTCCCAGCCCGGCGGCCCATCTCGCCGCGCTGGTGGAGAACCGGCTGGGCGTAAGGGTCCGAGTGGAAAAGCCGGGCACCATTCAGCGCTCGATGGCGGCCTGCATCTCCAGCGTCGATGCGAACGAAGCGGAGGAGGCAGGCAGGGCCGCCGTGCGATTCGCGCTGGCCGGACACGCGGACGAGATGGTAGCGATTCAGCGAGTCGAGGGCCACCGCTACGGCTGCGAGTACGGCCTGGCCCCCCTATCCCAGGTCGCAGGGGCGGTCAGACCGCTGCCGCCAGAATTCCTTGATCGAGATAACTACTTTGTCACAGAGGGTTTCGAAAAATATGTCCGGCCGCTTATTGGAGCCGCTCTGCCCCGCTTCGCGAGAATCCCAGGGTCATAGCTCTTCGGCCAAGGCCTCATCGCGTCGCAATCCAACGGATACCGATGCTAGTCCGGCACCAAGGCGTCGGCCTCGATTTCGATGAGCATGTCGGGGTGCACGAGGCCCGTCACTTCGAGCATCGCAGAGACCGGGGGATGTGCGCCGAACTGCTCGCGGTGGGCGCGACCGTACTGGTCCCAGCGCGATATGTCGGTGACGAAAAGGCGAGTCCTAACTACGCCCGACATGGGCACAGATAATTCGTCCAATGCATACCGGATTATGTTCAGGCATCGCACAGTCTGTGCGTAGGCGTCGCCCGGCGCATGCACTCCGCCACCTTGAGCGACGGCCGCGGTTCCGGCGACGAAGACCATGTTCCCGGCCCTCACCGCCCGACAGTACCCGACCGAACTCTCCCAATCGGAGCCGCTGAATACTCTTTCGAATTCCATCTGATCGCTCCCTCTTTGCCGGGTCGGCCTGCTTGCCAAGTCGCTCTGCGCTAACGAATGTTGCCATATCCCGCTGGGGCCGCGCCATAGCTGTTGGGCCGGGACGGGGTGCCCTCGGAGTTCCGAGTTGACATGCCTAACGGGGCTCAGGTACGATCAGCGGGTTAGAACAACTGAATAACACTGCTCTTATCAAGAGAGGCGGAGGGAACGGCCCTTCGAAGCCCGGCAACCATTCGGCCCAAGCGGCCGAAACGGTGCCAATTCCGACGAGTACCCAAACAGCGTTTGGAGCTCGAGAGATGAGAGTAGCGTCTGACCAGACGTTACAGACTCTTCTCGTGTGCTCGGGTAGGGTCTTTTTTTGTGCCGTTTCTCCGAGAGGAACGGTAGTGACAACAACAAAAACAGCGGCGAATACTAGGCTCCGAGCCCTCATCTGGACGGGCAATAGTCTGACGTTGGTAGAGGGGTCGGACGATGATTCTGTTGTCATCGCCAATATGGGCGCGTACGAGGACGTGGTAGCCGCCCTTAGCACCGGGACGCTGGAAGGCGGCGAAATTCCCATCGCGGGGGCCTTCGCCTGCGCCCTGGCCGCGCGTGCGTTGCTGCGCGAGACCGCCCATGACTACTACTCTCGCCTCCTTCATGTCGCTCGGGTCATCAAGCGAGCTTTGCCCGACGACGCCGAACTGACGGGCGTCGTGAGTTGGGCGCTGGCGACGGGCGACCGGGCGGACGGTCCGGAGGGTGTTGTTGAGGCGATCACCGCTGAGGCGGTTCGCATTTCTCGGGCCTCTGGCGAAATCCAGGGACGGCCCGGTCGGGGATAAACGGACGGTTACGCGCAAATGCCTGACGCGAAAATCGCGTTCATCGGAGGAACCGGCCTGTACGACATCGAGGGCCTCATCGACGCACGCGACGTGCGTGTGGAGACGCCGTTCGGCGACCCCAGCGACGCCATTACGGTGGGTCGGCTGGGCGGCACGTCGGCGGCGTTTCTTCCCAGGCACGGCAGGGGGCACGTTCACCCGCCTACGAGCCTTCCGTACAGGGCAAACGTCTACGCCCTCAAGACGCTTGGTGTGGAGCGAATCGTCGCGGTCAACGCGGTCGGTGGATTGGCCGACGACGTGGCGCCGGGAGACGCCGTGGTGCCCGACCAGTTGATCGACAGGACGCGCCACCGAGTGAGCACGTTCTTCGACGACGGCCCAGTCGCGTATATCGGATTCGCCGAACCGTTTTGTCCGGAGCTCTCGCGGCTCCTCGCCAACGCAGCCGCGCCTCACGTTCGGGTGCATGCGAAGGGCACGATGGTGGTGATGGAGGGACCGGCCTTTTCGACCAGGGCGGAGTCTAGACTGTACCGGCAGTGGGGAGGCACGGTGGTTGGGATGACGGTGTTGCCGGAGGCCAAGCTGGCTCGCGAGGCGGAGATGTGCTACTCGTCGCTCTCTCTCGTTACCGACCGGGACTCGTGGCACGAAGGCGAGGCGGTCTCGGTCGAAGCAATCGCCGGACACCTGGAGGCCAACGTCGCGGCGGCGAAAAAGGCCCTGGCTGGACTGGTCACGAACCTGCCGGACGTGCGCGGCTGCGAGTGCGGTTCGGCTTTGAGCAACGCTATAATTACGAGCCCCGACCTGATACCGGCCGAGATGCGCACACGTCTCGGTCCGATCATCGACAAGTACCTCTAACGGAGCCTCCAGATATGCCCAGACAAGAACCCGGAGAGCCGTACAACCGGCTCGACCTGGCCGAGGCCAGGGAACTCTACGATGCCGAAGACACGACGGTGGTGGACGTCCGCCGCCCTGACGAATACGTCGAAGGACACGTCAAGGGCGCGCTCTTCATTACCGTGGACGACATTCTCGCCCGGTTCGATGAGCTGCCCGATACGGGTCGGCTATTGTTCATCTGCGCTCAAGGCGTCCGGAGCGGACTGGCCTGCGAGATGGCCGCGGCGATGGGCCTTGACTCGGACCGGCTCTACAACATCGAGGCGGGCACGGGCGACTGGATCGCGGCCAGCTATCCGACGAGCCTGGGGGACGAGGTCTAGGAGACGCCCGAACGTCGACCAATCCACATGACAGACAACAATTCCGGTCTTCTTGTAGTGGGCTCGGTGGCCTACGACTCGGTCAGAACGCAGGCGGGCTCCAGGACCGACGCTCTGGGGGGCTCGGCCACCTACTTCTCCCTTGCGTCCAGCCATTTCTCGCCGGTGGGCGTTGTCGCGGTGGTGGGTGAAGACTTTCGGGAGGACGACCTGGACCTACTGCGGACACACAATGTGGACGTCTCGGGCATTGAACGAACGGCGGGCAAGACGTTCCGCTGGGCCGGTGTGTACGACACGGAAGACGTCAACACCAGGGAGACGCTGGACACCCAGCTGAACGTGTTCGCGGACTTCAGCCCGGAGCTAACAACCCGGCAGCGCGAGGCCAATTACCTGTTCCTGGCGAACATCCACCCGGCACTCCAGTTAGATGTCCTCAGCCAAATGTCGTCCCGGCCAAAGCTTGTCGCGCTTGACTCGATGAATTTCTGGATCGATGGGAACAAGGCCGACCTGGCCAGGGTCGTAGCGCGGGTGGACATCCTGATCATCGACGAGAACGAGGTGAGGCAGTTCGCGGACGAAGCGAACGTGGTGGCCGCCGCCAGAGCCGTGCTCCGGCTCGGTCCAAGGGCGGTGGTGATAAAACGCGGCGAACACGGGGTGCTGATGTACCTGAGCGAGCCCGACGGAGCCGAATCGGTTTTCGCGTGCCCGGCTCTTCCGCTGGACCACGTTGTCGACCCCACCGGGGCCGGGGACAGTTTCGCCGGTGGATTCATGGGTTACCTGTCGGCATCGGGCGTGACGGTCGACGCCCTGCCCGTCCAGACGCTGCGACGAGCGGTGGCACTGGGCACGGTGATGGGCTCGATAACGGTGCAGGGCTTCAGCATGGAGGCCCTCACGGGCGCGTCAAAAGTGGACATTCAGGGCCGTTTCGATGAATTCAACGCCCTGACCGAACTAAAAGCAACTCCGGGAGGCAACGGCCTGCCATGGGCTAACTGAAACACAACCAAAGTGGAGTACTTAACTGGATGACCAACATTCCTTACGACGTGAAACACCTGGGCCTGGCCGCCGAGGGCAACAGGCGAATCGAGTGGGCCGCGCGCGAGATGCCGGTCCTGCGGCAGATACGCGACCGGTTCGCCAAAGAGCAGCCGCTCAAAGGGATCAGGATCGCGGCCTGCCTGCACGTCACCACCGAGACGGCCAACCTTGCCCTGGCGCTGAGGGACGGGGGGGCTGAAGTGCACCTGTGCGCGTCCAACCCCCTGAGCACGCAGGACGACGTGGCCGCTTCGCTCGTCGCTGACCACGGGATATCGACGTATGCCATTACGGGCGAGGACAACGAGACCTACTACCGCCACATCGACGCGACGCTTGACGCCCGACCGCACATAACCATGGACGACGGCGCCGACACGGTCACCCGGGCACTCACCGAAAGGTCAGAGGTGCTGGACGGCGTCATAGGCGGGTGCGAGGAGACGACGACGGGCGTGATCCGCTTGACCTCCCTTGCCGAAGAGGGTCGGCTGAAGTACCCGATCATCGCGGTCAACGATGCCGATACGAAGCACTTCTTCGACAACCGCTACGGCACCGGCCAGAGCACTCTAGATGGCATAACGAGAGCCACGAATATGCTGTGGGCAGGCAAGACGGTGGTGGTAGCCGGCTACGGCTGGTGCGGCCGGGGCGTGGCCAGCAGGGCCACAGGCATGGGTTCCAAAGTGGTGGTGACGGAGATCAATCCCATTCGGGCGCTGGAGGCGGCGATGGACGGCCACCAGGTGATGCCGATGGAGGAGGCTGCGCGGATCGCGGACATCGTCATCACGGTGACGGGGGGAATGAAAGCCGTAGACAAGGCGCACTTCGAGGACATGAAGGACGGCGCGGTAGTGGCGAACAGCGGCCACTTCGACGTGGAGCTGGACCTGCCCGGCCTGGAGTCGATAAGCGAGACCAAACGCGAGGTCCGTGAGTATGTGGAAGAGTATGCGCTGGAAAACGGCCGCAAGGTTTACGTGCTCGGACAGGGACGCCTGATCAACCTGGCGGCGGCGGAAGGCCATCCCTCGGCGGTCATGGACATGAGCTTCGCCAACCAGGCGTTGTCGTCGGAGTACATAGTGAAGTCGGCTGCGGGATTGGAGAACAAAGTCTACCCGGTGCCGAAGGAGATCGACGAAGAGGTCGGGAAGCTGAAGCTGCAGGCGATGGGGATCGAGATCGACACCCTGACGGCCGAGCAATACGAGTACCTGCACTCTTGGAACATCGGGACTTAGGTGGGCCTCCGGCCCACCCCGAGTGCTTTGGCTGCGGCGCCGACAACCCGAAGGGGCTCGGCTTGCCACTACGGCTGGACGGAGAGGTGCTGAGGGCCGAGTTCACCGCCGGGCCCGAACACCAGGGCTGGCCGGGCGTGATGCACGGCGGGGTGGTGTCCGCGCTGCTGTACGAGGTGCTGGAGAACGTGGCCTATTTTAATGGCAGGACAACGATGATGAAGGCGATGAGCACCGACTATCGAAGGCCCGGGCCCATCGGGACGGAGTTGGCGCTGGAGGCCCGGATTACGGGCGGCAGCGGCCGCAAGATAGATACGTCGGCAACGCTGACCGATGGCGAAACGACCATCGCCAAAGGCAAAGCCGAACTGGTAGAAGTCAGCGCAGACCGCATAAAACGTTAACCATTTGGAGAGTCTGAATGTCGTCTAGCCTAACGAACGCAGCCAAGTATTTTTTTACCTCGGAGTCCGTGACCGCTGGCCACCCGGACAAGCTCTGCGACCTGATATCGGACGCCGTGTTGGACGATATTCTCCGGCATGATCCCCATGCCCGGGTTGCTTGTGAAACGGCGGTCACGACCGGGCTGGTAATGGTGTTCGGAGAAATTACCACCGACCACTACGTCGATATCCCCACCCTGGTGCGCCACACCATCAGGGACGTCGGTTACGTCGACTCGTCTTACGGGTTCGACTTCCAGTCCTGCGGCATCGCGGTTTCGATCAAGGAGCAGTCGCACGACATCTCCGGGGGCGTGACCCGCTCGGTCGAGGTTCGGGACGACTCCGCAGGCAACGGCGAGAGTGAGGCGGAAAGCCTGGGCGCGGGCGACCAGGGAATGATGGTCGGGTTCGCTTGCACCGAGACCGCGACGCTGATGCCACTGTCCATAGACCTGGCGCACCGGCTGTGCCGCAAGATGGCAGAGGTGCGGCAGGACAAGGTTATCCCCTACCTGCGGCCGGACGGCAAGTCCCAGGTGACGGTGGAGTACGAGTACGGCGTACCGAAACGGGTCGATACGGTGGTCCTCAGCAGCCAGCACAACCCCGAAGTTTCGCAGTCTGTTATCGAGCGGGACCTGATCGACGAGGTGGCAAAAAAGGTCATCCCCGCCCAGTACCTGGACCGCGACACCAAGTACATCGTCAACCCCTCGGGGCGTTTCGTCACCGGCGGTCCGGTGGGTGACGCGGGCCTGACGGGCCGCAAAATTCTGGTGGACACGTACGGCGGTCAGGCGAGGCACGGCGGGGGCGCGTTCTCGGGCAAGGACCCGACGAAGGTGGACCGCTCGGCGCACTACGCCGCACGCTACGTGGCCAAGAACCTCGTTGCAGCCGGGCTCGCGGAACGACTGGAGCTGCAGGTGTCGTACGCCATCGGCATGGCCCACCCGGTGTCGGTAGCGGTGGAGACGTTCGGCACGAACCACGTAGCGGACGAGAAGATAGTGGAAATGGTGGACAAGCACTTCGACTTGCGACCGGGCGCGATCATCCGTGACCTCGACCTGCGACGGCCGATCTATACCCAGACGGCGGCGTACGGCCACTTCGGAAGGGACGACCTCGATCTGCCCTGGGAGAAGACGGACAAGGCCGCGCAGATTCGCCGCGACGTGTTCGTGACTGACGCTGCGGAGTCCGGTCAGGCGGGTTAGCCTCCGTTTCCGAAGGGGGCAGGAGCGAACCAAAAACAGATGCCGATCAAGTTCGGTACGGACGGCTGGCGTGCCCTCATGTCCGAGGACTTCACGTTCGACAACGTGCGCATCTGCGCGCAGGCGACGACCGACTTAATCGGGGAGTCAGGCATGGCCGACCGGGGCTTGCTGATCGGGTATGACACCCGGCTCGACTCCGAACGTTTTGCGCTGGCAGTGGCCGAAGTCGTCGCCCGTAACGGCATCGCGGTCACGGTGACGGACGGGCACGTGCCCACGCCCATGCTCAGCCACGGTGTGGTGGACCGGCGGGCCGGGGGCGGGGTGGTAATCACGGCCAGCCACAACCCACCAGCGTACAACGGCTACAAGTACAAGCCGTCGAACGGCGGCAGCGCCCCGGACGAGACGGTGGCCCGGCTCGAACACCACATAAGGCGGCTGGAGGCGGCTGGCGGCGTACCGGAGGCGGCCGAGGCGAACACGGCCGATATTGCGCGAGTCGACCTTGCGCCGAAATACCTGAACCACATCGGCAATTTGGTGGACCTTGATGCTCTGCGCTCGGCGGGCCTGAAGGTGGCAGCAGACCCGATGTACGGTGCCGGGCTGGGCATGTTCCCGCGCATCCTGTCCGGAGGTTCGACCTCGATAACGGAGATTCACGGGGAGCCGGACCCGGCCTTCCCCGACATCGACCACCCCGAGCCCATAGGGCAGCACCTCTCCACACTCAGTTCCCTGGTGATTGGCACAGGCGCTGATATCGGCATCGCCAACGACGGCGACGCCGACCGGCTGGGGCTAATCGATGAGAAGGGCCGGTTCGTCACGACGCTAGAGACGTTCTCGCTGCTGTGCCTGTATCAGTTGGACGTCATGGGCAAGACAGGGCCACTGATCCGGTCGCTCACCCAGTCCGTGATGGTGGACAAGCTGGCGGCCATCTACGACGTGCCCGTCACCGAGACCAAGGTCGGGTTCAAGCACATCGCCCCGCTGTTCCAGTCGCAGGACGCCCTGATAGCCGGCGAGGAGAGCGGCGGCTACACGGTGCGGGGCCACGTGCCGGAGCGCGACGGCATCCTGTGCGGCCTGCTGGGGCTGGACCTGATGGTGCGGACCGGCAAGCCACTTTCGGAGCTGGTGGACTGGCTGACGGAGATGGTCGGCCCCCACTACTTCGACCGGGTCGATTTGGCATTCCCACCAGATCAGCGCGATGCAATTGTGGCGCGGGTCCAGTCCGCAAAACCCAACGAACTGGCGGGGCTGAGCGTGGAGGGCACCCGCACCGACGACGGGTATAAGTTCAACCTGGCGGGCGGCTACTGGATGCTGGTGCGCTTCTCCGGCACCGAGCCGCTTCTGCGCACCTACGCCGAGGCCGATTCTCCTGATCGCGTCGCCCAACTCCTGGACGAAGCGCAACGATTAGCTTTCGCTTAAACTGGCGGTCATGAGCGACCGCCGCCCCCTGCTCCTCCTCATCGACGGCCACGCCCTGGTTTTCGTCGCCTACTACGCCCTGAAAGAACCGATGACCGTTCGGTCGACGGGCGAGCCCATCGGCGCGGTCTATGGCTTCCTCAACTCGTTCATCAAGACCATCGCGGACTTCGAGCCGACGCACTGTGTGGTCGCCTTCGACCCTCCTGGGCCGACTTTTCGTCATGAGCATTTTTCGGATTACAAAGCCCATCGTCCGCCGACTCCGCCGGATCTGCCCGGCCAGGTGGTGCGGATTAAAGAGATGCTCGGTACGTTCGACATACCCATCGTGGAAGCGCCGGGCTTCGAGGGTGACGATGTGCTGGGCACGCTGGCCTCTCAGTCGGAGGCGGAGGGGATGGACACACTCATCCTGACGGTGGACACGGACGCATTGCAGCTGGTCTCGCCCCACACCCGGGTCTATGTCTCGACCGCGTTCAACCGCAAGGTTTACGACGTGGCCACGGTGGAGGCCCGCTACGACGGCCTGGGCCCGGACCGGGTCGCGGACATCAAGGGCCTGGAAGGCGATACGTCGGACAACATCCCCGGCGTGCGAGGCGTGGGCCGCAAGACGGCGATCAAGCTGCTGACGCAGTTCGGCACGGTCGAGGGCATTTACGAACACATCGACGAAGTGGCTCCGGCGGGGCTACAAACAAAGATGCGCGACGCTGAGGCGGCGGCACGGGAGAGCAAGTACCTCACGACTATCGTGCGCGATGTGCCGGTGACGCTGGATTTGGAGGCGGCCGACTTTTCCACCTACGACCGGCCCGCCGTGGCCGAGTTCCTGCGCGGTCTCGACTTCCGCACGATCATCGACCGCCTGCCCGTACTGGATAGCGGTGCCGCCAGCGGAGAGAAGGCGGCCCCGGCCCGAAGCGCCGTCACGTCCGATTACCGGGTGGTCGATACGCGGGAGAAGCTGGACGCCATGATCGCCGAGCTCAGTGCGTCTGAGGCGATCGCGTTCGACACCGAGACGACGTCTCAACATGCCATGGTGGCCGACCTGGTGGGCCTGTCGTTCTCCAACGCGGACGGGCTGGGTTGGTATGTGCCGGTGGGGCACGTGGCGAAGCAGGAGATCGAGCTGGGCGAGACGCCGGAAGAGATAGTGCAGGTGCCGATGCCGGAGGCCCTGGACGCGCTGCGACCGCTGTTTGAGAGCGAGACGACGGGCAAGATGGCGCACAACGCCAACTACGACGTCACGGTCCTCGCCAACCACGGCGTCGAGGTGCTCAACCTCACGTTCGACACCATGCTCGCAGCCCATCTCACCGGGCGCAGAGCCATAGGCCTCAAGACCCTGGCCCTTGAGTTGCTGGGCGAGGAGATGACGCCGATCAAGGATCTGATCGGCACCGGCAAAAAGCAGATAACTATGGCACAAGTGGGTATAGAACAAACCGCGCCGTACGCGGCCGCCGACGCCGATTTCACGTATCGGCTGCACGCTATATTCAGCGAAGACTTGGACCGCATGGCCCTCGCCGGGCCGCTGGAAACGGTGGAGATGCCGCTGGTACACGTGCTTGTCCGCATGCAGCGCAGCGGCGTGGCAATCAACTCGGACCTGCTTGGCGAGATGTCGGTGGAGCTTGGCGAGAGGCTCGATGAGGTCGAGCGCTCCATGTATGAGTTGATAGGGCACGAGTTCAAGATCGGCTCGTCCCAGCAACTCGGCGAGGTGCTGTTTAACGAGCTCAAACTGCCGCCGGTGAGAAAGACGAAGAGCGGCTATTCGACCGACGCCGCCTCGCTCGACGCCCTCAAGGAGCAGCTCGACGCCGGCAGGCTGGAGGACGTGGACCCGAGGGCTTACGACGTTATCGCCCGGGTGCTTGAATTCAGAGAGGTCTCCAAGCTCAAGTCGACTTACGTTGATGCGCTACCCGGCCTGGTCAACGCGAAGACCGGCCGCATCCACACCAGCTACAACCAGACCGGCTCGGCCACCGGGCGCGTGTCCAGCAACGACCCCAATGTGCAGAACATCCCGGTGCGCACGGATTTGGGCCGCCGGGTACGACGGGCGTTCGTGCCCGCTGACTCCCCCGACTGGATGTTGTTGGGCGCCGATTACTCTCAGATCGAGCTACGAATCCTCGCCCACATGTCCGAGGACGCCGGGTTGCTGAGGGCATTTCATGATGGCCGTGACATCCACAGCGCCACGTCTTCACTGGTGTATGAAGTCCCGATTGAAGAGGTCACTGCCGACATGCGCAGAGTGGCCAAAGTACTGAACTTCGGAGTCCTGTACGGCCTCACGCCTTTTGGCATTATCCAACAGACGGACCTGACCGCCGAGCAGGGACGCCAGTTCATCGACGCCTATTTCGCCAGCTACCCGGGCATCAAGGACTATATTGACGCCACTATCCAGGCCTGTCAGCAGGCGGGCTACGTGGCGTCGCTGGGCGGCCGTCGCAGGTACCTGCCGGAGATAAATTCGTCCAACCGCCAGGCTAGGGCCGCGGCCGAGCGCGCGGCGATCAACATGCCGGTGCAGGGCACGGCGGCCGACATAATCAAGCTCGCCATGCTGAGGATGCAGGGGAAGCTTGATGAGACGGGCATGCAGACCCGGATGATCCTGCAGGTGCACGACGAGCTGGTGTTCGAGTGCCCGAACGGGGAGAGCGTCGCACTAGCCGCCTTGCTCAGGGCTGAAATGCCAGCGGCAATGGACCTGAAGGTGCCGCTGGAAATAGAGGTGAAAGCGGGACCGAACTGGGACCAGATGGAGCCGCTCGGGTAGGCCGTCTCGACTTGGGCGTCTCGTTGACACCCCTCCGGCACCTCCATACGATTAAAGGTACCGCAGCGACTCTGCACCCCAGCGACTCTGCACCCTAGCGACTCAGTACCCCAACGAGGAACACGGAGGAGGCCCGAGCTTGCAGGAACTCACAGACCAGACCGTCATCGAGGCTATTAGTCAGTACATTAATAACCCGAAGACGAAGACTGACGGGCCACACACCGACAGGGAGTTGCACCGGTTTGCGACCTGGTGTGGGGCCGACCGGGTTCTTCAGCAGATAAACCCCTCCGAGGTCGGTGAGTACTCCGAGCGACTGGGCGAGGGCGGGGCCGTCCCCCAGGCCGCCGAGCGACTGCAGGTGATTCGCGGGTTTCTGTCCTACATGCGCAAGAGCGGCCAGCTCGAGGTCAATCTCGCCCAGCATGTCCGCATTCGCAAAAGCCGGACAAGGGTGCACAGTGGCGGTGACGCCGCCATCCGGGACATCATTGAGCTTACGGTCGCGGGTTACAAGACCCTCAAGTCCGAACTCAAACGCCGCAAGGACGAGCGGATTCCCCTGGCCGAGGACATCCACAAGGCCGCTGCCGACAAGGATGTGCGGGAAAACGCACCGCTGGAGGCGGCCCGCGAGCAGTTGGGGCTGGTGGAGTCGAGGATTCGCGACATTGAGCTTCAGCTAAAGAACGCGGTCGTCATCGACCCGAAGAAACGAAAGAAGGACGCGGTCGTCCGGGTGGGCGCCAAGATCACCATTAAGGACCTGGGCTCCGGCAAGGTTCATGGCTATACCGTGGTAAGCGCCACGGAGGCCAACCCCCTAGAAGGCAAGATTTCCAACGAGTCCCCCGTGGGCAAGGCGGTTATGCGCCGAATGGCCGGCCAACAGGTGGATGTTGTCACCCCCCGCGGAAAGCAGTCTTTCGAGATCGTAAGGGTCACAGGCTGATCGCGGACCTCCGATTCCCTCCGGCCCCTGCCGGGACCCGAACCTCTAACTAGCTCAACCGATGTCGGCGACCCTCGTCGAACCCGGCAACACGGTTTCTCCTGTCCCTGACGCCACGGTCGACCCCGACACTGGCGATCTCGCCCGCGAGTTGAGTCGCGTGGTGACCGGCGAGGTTCGCTTCGACCGCGTCTCTCGCCTCCTCTACAGCACCGACGCCTCAATCTACCAGGTCATGCCGGTGGGCGTGGTGCTCCCAAGATCGGAAGACGACGTGATCGCCACCGTCGAACTGGCACGCCGTCACAAGGTGCCGGTGCTGCCGAGGGGCGGCGGAACGAGCCTGGCAGGCCAGACGGTGGGCGCCGCGATAGTCATCGACTACTCCAAGTACATGCGCGGCGTGCTTAGCGTCGATGCCGAAGCACAGACTGTGCGGGTGCAGCCAGGGATTATTCTCGACGAGCTGAACCGAACGCTGGCATCTCGGGGCCTCGTATTCGCCCCCGACCCCAGTACCTCCAACCGGGGCAATGTGGGCGGTGCGCTGGGCAACAACTCCTGCGGGGCCCACTCGGTGGTGTGGGGTAAGACGTCGGATAACGTCGCCGGTCTGCGCACGGTCCTGTCTGACGGCACGGTGGCGGAACTGGGTCTCCTCGACGGGTCTGCCGTCAAGGCGATTGCCGCTCGGGACGACCTGCTGGGCGCCATTACACGCGAGCTGACGGCTGTCGCGGCCGAGTACGGCGATGAGGTCGACAGACGCTACCCCAAAATCATGCGACGGGTGTCGGGCTACAACCTGGACCTCCTCGGATCGGGCGACTGGGGAACAGGCGACGGGCTGGACCTGGCGCGGTTCGTGGTGGGCTCCGAGGGAACGCTGATCAACATCACGGAAGCGACGCTGAAGCTGGTGCCGATACCGAAACTCAAGGCGCTGGCGGTGCTGCACTTCGCAGGCCTGATCGAGTCGATGGAGGCGACGGTCGCAGCGCTGGAACTCCGTCCGGCAGCCGTCGAGCATATCGGCTCGATGATTCTGCGGCAGGCGCGCACCCAGCCGGAGTACGCCCGGCTGATGGACTGGGTGCAGGGCGACCCGGAGGCGGTGCTGGTGGTGGAATTCACCGGTGACACCGAGGCCGAAGTCACCGGCAAGCTGAACGGCCTGGAACGGAGGATGAAGCAGTCGGGCCTGGGCTACGCGGTGACACGCCTGATCGACCCGCCGGCGCAGGCGAGGGTGTGGGCGGTGCGCCGGGCAGGACTGGGGCTCATCATGAATGTGCCCGGTCCGGAAAAACCCCTGGCGTTCGTAGAAGACACCGCCGTGGCGCCGGAAAAGCTGCCCCAATTCGTAGAGCGATTCGATGAGATCGTCCGGGAGCATGGCACCGAGGCCGGGTATTACGGGCACGCCAGTGTCGGCTGCCTGCACATACGGCCGCTAATCGACCCCAAGAGTCAGGACGGCATCGACCGCATGGCCCGGATCGCGGACGACATAAGCGATCTGGTGCTCGAGTTTGGAGGAGCGCTGAGTGGCGAACACGGCGACGGCCTGGTGCGCAGCCCGTTTATCGAAAAGATGTTCGGCCCGGTCATAACGGAGGCGTTCGGTCGGGTCAAACGCGCTTTTGATCCCGACGGGCTGATGAACCCCGGCAAAATCGTAAATCCGCCTCCGATGACGGAGAACCTGCGCATCGGCCCCGCTTACAAAACGGCCAAAACTCTGACGGCCCTGTCTTTCGAGCGAGAGGGCGGGCTGGCGGCGGCGATCGAGGCGTGCAACGGACAGGGGGCCTGCCGCAAGTCGGCCGGGGGCACGATGTGCCCGTCGTTCATGGCCACCAGGGACGAGGAGCACTCGACACGCGGCCGGGCCAACGCGCTGCGGTCAGCTATCTCCGGCGCCCTGCCCCTGAACGCGCTCACAGGAGAGCGTGTGCATGAAGTGATGGACCTGTGCCTGGGCTGCAAGGCGTGCAAAGCCGAGTGCCCGTCGAACGTGGACATGGCCAAGCTCAAGTACGAGCTGCTGACGCAGAGGCGGCGTGAGTACGGGCCGAGCCTGAGGGACCGGCTGCTGGGAAATATCGACAGGCTCGGCAAACTTGGCTCGGCTCTGGCGCCGGTGTCGAACTGGACCGTCGGCTCGGACGCCGCGGCGGACGTCTTGGAAAGGGTGTCGGGTATCGACCGTCGTCGTCGCCTCCCGGCGTTCGCCTCCCAGACGTTCGACCAGTGGCTGCGGGCGCGCCCCGAGACGGCCCAGGTGCCGTCCGAGGGCCGGGAAGGGGGCCGGGGCCGGGTGGTCTTGTTCAATGACACGTTCACGAACTACAACCACCCGGAGATCGGCCGCGCCGCCGTGACGGTGCTGGAGGCGCTGGGCTACGAGGTTGTCGTCCCGGAGTTCCACTGCTGTGGTCGGCCCCAGATCTCTGCCGGGGACGCCGAACGGGCCCGACGCAACGCCGCAGCCAACGTCGCTGTGGCGGCACAGGCTCTGACGACGGGCACCGGAGAGGGCGACGTGTATATGGTCGGCCTGGAGCCGTCGTGCATCCTGATGTTCAGGGACGAGTACCTCGATCTGCTGCCTGGCGACAAAACTGCCCGCGCTGTAGCTGACAGGACACTGCTGATCGACGAATTGCTTGGCATGCCTACTAACCTTGGTCTTCTTAAGCGCTTCGACGGCCTCGATCGAAAAATTCTGTTCCACGGGCACTGTCAGCAAAAAGCGATCGTGGGCACGAAGCACTCGATGGAGGTGCTGGGCGCGCTGCCTAATATCGAGGTGGAAGAGATCGACTCCGGCTGCTGCGGGATGGCCGGGTCGTTCGGCTTCGAAAAGGAGCACTACGATGTCTCAATGGAGATCGGTGGACTTGCCCTGTTCCCGGCCATTCAAGGGCGAACGGGAGAGTTCGAGGTCGTCAGTCTGGGAGTGTCGTGCAGGCAGCAGATAGCCGATGGCACCGGTAAAAAGGCTCGGCACCTCGTGGAACTTATCGCCGACGCTGTAACTCGCAGCACCACTCATGCAGAAGCCCTGTCCGCTGAGCTATGATTTGCCCGAATATGAAATGAGAAGTTGAAATGAAAATCGGTGTACCAACAGAAGTAAAGAGTGGTGAGCGACGGGTCAGCATGACCCCGGACAAGGTGGACGTGCTGGTGAGGGCCGGCCATGAAGTGACGGTGCAAAAGGACGCGGGTATGTATGCGTCCTGCCCGGACGTGGATTACGTTGCGGCCGGGGCGTCGATTGTTGGTGACCCCGACGAGCTGTGGGGCGATGCGGACATGGTGGTCAAGGTCAAAGAACCACAGCCTGAGGAGTTCGAGCGCTTCCGCAAAGACCTGATCCTGTTCACTTACCTCCACCTCGCACCGGACGCTGAACTGACCCAAAGACTGTGTGACTCAAAGGTGGCGGGCGTGGCCTACGAGACGGTGCAGGAGCCCAACGGTACGCTGCCGCTGCTCACACCTATGAGCGAGATCGCCGGGCGGCTTTCGCCCCAGATCGCGACCCGTCTGTTACAAACGGACTTTGGCGGACCGGGACGGCTCATGGGCGGCGTCCCCGGCGCGGAGTCCTGCCGGATGGTGGTGGTCGGCGGGGGTAACGTCGGCCTCGCCGCGGCCCTTATCGGCACCGCCCTTGGCGCACGGGTTATCGTCTTTGACCTGAACCTGGAACGGCTGCGCTACATTGAGCACATATCTCGAAACATGATCAAGACGATGATGTCGACGCCGTTGAAGCTCACCGAGTTCCTCGCTCGCGCGGACGTGGCTATCGGCGCGGTGCTGATACCCGGTGCACGCTCCCCAAGGGTAATCACGAAAGCGATGCTCGCGGGCATGAAACCGGACGCCTTGGTAATGGACGTGGCGATCGATCAGGGTGGCTCGGTGGAGGGTGTCAGGCCGACGACGCAGGCGGAGCCGACCTACAGAGAAAACGGCGTGTCGCTCTTCGCGGTCACCAATATTCCCGGCACGGTGGCGACGACTGCCAGCGTCGCGCTGTCGAACGCGACGTACCGATACGTGCTCAAGCTCGCCAACGACGGCATCGAAATGACGGTCAACGAGGCGGGGCCCATGTCGCTGGGGATCAACACGCTTCGTGGGCACGTCACTCACCCGGCGGTGGCAGAGGCTCTCGGCCTCCCCTACGTCCCGGTCGCCGAGGCGCTGGCCGGCTAGCCGCCGTTGGTGCCGGTTGCCGGGAAGCGGTCTATGTTGATGGCCCGCAGCCGCCGGGTGTAGCGGACCTTCACCGCCTCCCCTACCTCCAGCAGGCTGTAGGCCAATTTATCCACCTGGACGGCGTCGCCGTCCAACTCCAGGTAGTACAGGCCGCCACGGATGTGCTTGCCCCAGACCTCGCCCTCGTAATGGTTGTACGGGGGCAGCAGGTCTCTCTGCTCGCGGAACCAGCGCGAAGCCGCCTGCCGCATGTAGAAGAACGAGGGCAGTTTGAACTTACCGCCGGGTCGTGAACTTTGAGCCAAAGCGTCTAATCCGGGAAGAACCCCAGACCCTCATCCTAGCAGGGTGTGAGGCCCTAACCCTCCCGTGTTTTGGTGGTTCGGCGCCGGTTTCTGACACCGCTATGGGTCAGCTATCAGGCTTAGAAACGACGGTCCGTGTTTTGACCCCTACATGTTGGGGCTGCACCCTTGGTTAGAACAAATTTTCTGGAGAAAGACCAATGTCACCCAACGAGAACGGCAACACGGATACTCCCGCATGGCGCAAATGGACCGAAGCCAAGAAGGAGTGGGATGAAGCCAACCAAGAGCATATCGAGATTCTGGAAACCTTCTTCCCTGTCTCAAGTGGACCAGTTGTTGCCAGCGGCGCGGCTATAGGAGTCAAAGAGGAGGAAGAAATTGAACGGGTCAGCAAGCGTCTCGATATCGCCCACGAGCGGCTTCGAGACGCCCAACTCGATGTCCAATCGGAGCAACAGGGGCCCTACAACTAAATCGCCCCTCCATTTCGCAGACGAGGGACACGTCTCGAAGCGGCCTGACCCCTTGGCTGCGAGGACAGTCAGGAGAAGAGTTTTGCCAGCTCTCGCTCTATTTCGGCGAAGGTGGCGAAGGCCTCGAAGCGGGCGGTAATTTCGCCGCCAGAGTCGATGACGAAGGTCCACTCGTTACTGGGCAGGTTCCACTCTCGCACCGCCGAGGCGATGTCCGCCCGAGACAGGTCGCCCTGGATTTCTTCCGGGTTTTCGTACAGGTCGACGTGCACGAAACTGGCCTTGCCCGCGTAGGCCTCTCGCAGCTCGCTGAGCACCTCGACCTGGGGACCGCAGACCGCGTTTATGCAGAACGCCGGGCTGGCGAACACGACCACCACCGGACCGTCGGCGGTGAGCGCGTCGGCGATGGTGAGCCGGTACAGGTCCGGGTCATACAGGGAACCGGTCGTCAGCTCGGTCGGCCCGGCGACATCGGCGAGGGTCTTGGTGGCGCTGGGGACGGCCTTCGCTCCGACGTTGGGCGCGGATGTTGCCTCTGCCACATGGAACACGAGTTCGACCGTTTCGGTGCCGCCGTCTACCGTCGGGGCCGCTATTTCGAAACGGTGCGGTCCGGCGTCCTCGAAGTCGACCAGGGCCGTGTACAGGCCGCGAGAGCCCAGGGGCCAGGGCTGGTAGGTGGCGTCGAACGGCTCGCCCACGACCCGCTCGGAACCGGCCTCACCGGCGTACAGGGCGACCGAAACGATTGGCTCTTTCACTACACCAAGAGACGAGATGAGTACGAACCCGACGCGATGCCCGCCGGGGCTCAAGTCGTCCGTTCCGAGTATCGCCTGAAATCCGTTCGGGCTGGTCGGACCCTTGATTAGTTGGTGCTCGTCCGGGCGGGGCAACTCCGATACCGACGCGCTGTCGGGGTCTGTCACAGGCTCAACGGGGATCGTGTCGCCGGAACAGGCGGCCGCGAGCAGCCCCAACGCACCGGCGACGATCAGCGCGAGGCCTTTCGAATCAGGGCGCATTATCGAGGACGCCAAACGGTTCTGCATCAGGACGCATTGTCGAACACTCCAAATGTGAAAGCGAAGAATTCGAACTTGTCAGAGTTGGACGAGAGCTTTAGCTCGTACCCGCCGTACTGGGGGGTTTTGGCCACCCGGTAGAGGCGGTCTTCGTCCACGAGCAGGTAGCTGTTTCCGTCAGCGTCCCACATGACGTCTTCACCGGCGTGGTCGGAGGCGATGGGCGCGTCAGCGATAGTCACCCTGACTTCGTAGGACTCGCCGGACTCGGGAAGGCCGAGCACGATGTTGGCGCTGGTGCCGTAAAAGATGATGGCCACGTAGTCCTCGTGGCCCTCCGTCGGGCGCGCGTGTAGCAGACTCTCCGGGCCGTTGACCCACAGGCCGTTGAGGTAGAGGAAGTGGTTGTCGTGATCGCCGGGGTCGGTGTACTCCATGGCAAGATTTTGCCGGGAGTAGTACTGCTCGTGGTGGACGTAGGGCGGCTGGCCGCCACCGAACTGGAGCGCGCTGTAGTTGCG
Source organism: Dehalococcoidia bacterium (assembly GCA_965250195.1). Classification (GTDB taxonomy): domain Bacteria; phylum Chloroflexota; class Dehalococcoidia; order Lucifugimonadales; family UBA2962; genus CAUZIR01. The sequence goes on along the minus strand of OZ252295.1, from coordinate 1,538,317 downwards.
CTCGGTACCGGCGTACAGCTCGCGGGTGACGGACGTGCTCTGGTCCGTAATGGAGTTCACCGCTTCGTCGAGGTCGCGGGTGGGCAGGAACTCGGCCTCCTTGATTGACACCGAGCCGCCGTTCTCGGCCAGTAGCTCTCGGATCTTTAGCTCGGTCTCATCGTAAGAACCCTCGCCGAAGTGGGTGTAACGAATGAAGCCGTCGCGGTCGATGAGGTACTTGGCGGGCCAGAAGCGGTTCTCGTAGTTGCGCCAGGTGCCGAAGTCATTGTCCTGGACTATCGGGTACTCAAGGCCGAACTCGGCGGCCGCCTGCTCTACGTTGGCCTTTATCTTCTCGAACTCGAACTCAGGCGAGTGGACCCCAACTATGACCAGGCCATCGTCGGCATACTTTTCGTGCCAGTCCCTCAGGAATGGCATGGTGCGGATGCAGTTGATACAGGTGTAAGTCCAAAAGTCGATGAGGATGACCTGCCCCTCGAGGTCGTCCAGGCCGAACGGCTCGGTGTTGATGAACCCGGACGGGTCTTTCAGACCTGGCCTGTACGGCTCGCCGCCAAGCCTGTTGAGTTCGGCGAGGTTCTGAGGGTTGTCCGGGTTGATCGTACCGGCCGCATCCGAATCAATTACCGAGGTTTCGCCATCGACTACGCCGCTCTCCCCCAGCTCATCGGACTCCGCCTGGGCGTCCTGGCCGCCGTTGGCAAAGTCCTCTGAGGAGCCGGACGGCCCGGTGGCCGCACCAGACCCATCGCCATTGCCGCAGGCCGCCGCACCCACCAGGGCGAGCGCCGCTACGAGGGCGAGGGCGAGGCCCAAGCGCTTAGACACCGAGAATTTACCGGTTGCCTGGCGCGCCCTAAACCGTAATAGGTGTGTCGTCTCGATTGCCCCACTCTTTGAATGAGCCGTCATAGTTCCTGACTTTGTCGTATCCCAACAGGGCCAGGGTGAACATTCCGTGCGCCGCACGGATGCCGCCCTGTCAGTACGTGGTTGTTTTCTTGTCCGGGGTCACACCCGCCAACGCCAGAATCTCTTTCAGTTCCGAGGCCGGCTTGAATTCCCGTATGTCGTCGTCGGTTACGAAGTTGAGCCACTCCAAATGGGTGGCCCCCGGCATGTGCCCGGCCCGGGCGTTTCCCCGGTCGTTCTCCCCGGTGTATTCCCCAGTAGACCTTACGTCGAGCAAAACTTGTCCGGATTTGGCCGCGTCGTCACTCACGCCCCCGGTCGCTGAATCGACTATGCACTCGGACATGATCTGCTCAGCCGTCGCGATGACCGAGTGGTTTGTACGGGACGTGAACGTGGCCTCGACCATCTCGGGCTTGGTGTCGGTGATGGGCCGCTTCTCGCGCAGCCACTTGCGCCAGCCGCCGTCCAGTACTACCACGTCCTGGTGGCCGTAGTAGGTGAGCGCCCACCACAGCCTGGCCGCCCATAGGCCGCCGAAGTCGTCATAAGCCACGACCTGGGTTTCGTTGCCGATGCCCAATCCGCTCATCTCTTCGGCGAACTGTTCGGGAGTATCGATGAAGGTGCTGCCGGTCGTCTCGTCCTTGAAGTAGTGGTCTCGCCGCACGCCGACCGCGCCCGGAATGTGGGCGCGGGTGTAGGACTGCCAGAACCCGCAGTCGACGACCCGGATTCTCGGCTCGAGCAGCCGGTCCTGAAGCCAGTTGGTGTCCACCAGCAGCTCGGGACGAGCGTATCCCTTGTCTTTGACGGCCATTATTTTCGGCCTCCTCTTCGGCATCAGGGGCGTCTTTTTGAGGACCCCGCCAGACGATGTTAGCACCCGTATAATGGCGACCGTTATGGTCAGAAAGCTCGATGGGAAGGTCGCCGTTGTCACCGGGGCGAGCCGGGGGATAGGCCGGGCAATCGGCCTCGCATACGCCGCAGAAGGCGCCGATGTGGCCGTCGCGGCACGTGCGTCCGACGCGCTCGACTCCGTTGCGGAGGAGATTCGCGCGGCCGGGCGGCGGGCCATCGTAGTGCCGACCGACGTGTCTGATTCGGGCCAGGTCGACGCGCTGGTCGAGCGGGCCATCTCAGAGCTTGGCGGCGTCGACATTCTTGTCAACAACGCCGGGGGCGTTCAAGGAGGTGGCGACGGTGCCGTTTCCCGACCGTGTGTTACGGCCACCCGCCGTCATGAGAGACAGCACCTCGCGCATGACCGACGCCGAGTTCCACGAGGTGATCGACACGAACATCGGCGGCGTGTTCTACGGCTGCCGCGCGGTGGCTCCGCACATGATGGAGCGGGGCTACGGCAAGATCATCAACATCAGTTCGGTAGCCGCGACGATGGCGTTTAAGTTAGAAGCCGTCTATGACGCCTCCAAGGCGGCGGTAAACATGCTCACCCGCACCTTCGCGCTTGAGTGGGCGTCCTACGGCGTGCGCGTCAACGCCCTGGCCCCCGGCGACTACAACACGGCCATGACGGCCGAGGCGTGGGCCGACCCGGTGCGTCGGGCAGCCTATCTAAAGTCCATACCACTAGGCGCCGAGGGCGACATGGCCGGTCTGGGCGCGCTCGCTGTTTTCTTAGCTAGCGAAGATTCCGACTACATCGCCGGCCAGACCATCAACATCGACGGCGGCCTGTCGGCGGAGTAGCGCCCCAGGCACAGAGTAGGCACTGCCGCCAAATAGCGATCAGTACCCCTCGGCGTAGGCGGCGTGGAAGGTGTCCACGCCCGCCGTCAGGTCGCCGGTAGCCGGCTTGACGATTGCAACCGGGCTGCCGAAGTTGGCGAAGCCGGTGATGGCGTACTCCGGGCCCATTACGGTTAGCTGGTGACCTCGCGCTTCTAAAGCCGTTCGCACGGCTTCGTCCAACGCTACCGGGACGCTGGTCTTCGGCGTCGAGCAGTCAACACGAGGCGCGTCGAGCGCCGCCTGCGGCCCCATCCCGTGGTCGACCATGTTGGAGATGATCTGGCTAACGGCGTTGGTGATCCGCCTGCCGCCCGTGACGCCTATGGGGATGCGGGTGCCGTCATTGCCGAGCACCATTGCCGGGGTCGCGTTGTTGAGCGGCCAGCGACCAGGCAGTATCGAGTTGACCCGGCCGGGGATGGGATCGAACCACATCATCCCGTTGTTCATCACCACGCCGGTGCCGTTGGGCACGATGCCGGAGCCGAAGCCGCCGCCGACGGTGTTTGTGAACGACACGGCGTTGCCATCTGAATCGATGACACACAGGTGCGTCGTCCCGTCGTCGAGTATGGGCAGGGACGGCTCGTAGACCTTGTCCGGCCGCCTGCCCTCTTCTATCCAGGGGTCGCCCGCCTCCCAGCGCTCGGGCGCGTTATCGCCGATTTCAGCGAAACGCCTATCGGTGTAGGCGTCGGACAGGAGCCCGTCCCAGGGCACGTCGACGGTCTCGGGGTCGGCGAGGTATACGTAGCGGTCGGCGTAGGCCTGGCGGGCCGCGCTGATGATGGCGTGCAGCGAGTCGACGCTGTTGTGCCCCTTACCCGCCAGGTCGAAGCGGTCCATCAATCGAAGAGTCATCGCGGTGGTGATGCCCGCTGTGGCGTGCGGCGGGACGCGGACGGTGTGACCGTGGTAACTCACCTCCATGCCGCCGTCCCAGACGAATGGTTTGTAGGCAGAAAAATCCTCCCGGCTGAGGATGCCGCCCTGCGCCCGAATGCCGTCCACCATCGCTCTGGCCACGTCGCCCCTGTAGAAGGCGGCGGCGCCTTCGCGGCCAATCGCCTCCATTGTCTGCGCCAGATCGAGCTGTTTGAGGTTGCCGGGGATCAGGTTGTCGCCAGTGGGCATCTTGCCGCCGGGCATGAGGATGCGGCCCAGTTCTGCGTAGCGGTGCAGGCTGTCGGAAAGCAGTCCGAACGCGTACAGATTGTGCCAGCCGGGGGTGAAGCCTTCGCGTGCCAGCCGTATAGCAGGCGCGAGCACCTCACTCAATGGCATCTTGCCGAATAAGTCATGCGCTTTGCACATGCCGCCGACGACGCCGGGGACGTTGATCGACATCGGCCCCTCCAGGTTGGCGTCGCCCTCCACCTCAGCCCAGCCGAAGGCACCAGTAGCGGCCTTGCCGGTCAGGCTGAACATGTCCGGTCGCGCCGACTGAGAAGCTGGCATGTGGCCACCGATGACGCCGCCCTTATCGCCCATCTGGTAGACGATGTAGCCGCCCCCGCCGATGGTCGCGGAGTTAGGCTCCACCACGCCGGTAGCGAAGCAGGCGGCGATAGCGGCGTCGATGGCGTTGCCGCCGGCCCGCAGAACTTCGAGCCCGGCAGCCGTCGCGAACGGGTCCTTGGTGGCGACCATGGCGCTACCGGCCCGCGCCTCTGTCTTGGAGATGGTTGTCCGGGTGGGCTGGTTCATGTCGTGCTCCGTGAGTTGGGATGGCAGTTCTGGTCACAGGCATGGTGGTCGGTTTCGGCGGCTCCGTCAACGGCGACGTTTCGGCTATACTCGCGAAATTTACGCTGACAGATCGAACATGGTCACGGAGGGTCCATGACGAGCGAAATGACGGGCAAGGTGCAGACGGTGTTGGGCCCGGTGGAACCTTCGACGCTAGGGCCGACGATTACGCATGAGCACCTGCTCATAGACCTGCGGCCCTACTTCACCATGCCCGAAGAAGCCACGGCGCGGGCCGATGTGAACCGGCCGTTCACCTTCGATATGGTGGGCCGGGGACGGTCCATCTTCCTGTACAACTACGACCACATGACGCTGCTGAACGAGGGCACGGCTGTGGACGAGATCGGCAGGTACGCCCTGTGGGGCGGCGGGTCGCTGGTGGACGCCACCAGCATCGGCATCGCCCGCGATCCGAAGGCCCTTGCGCGCATCTCCCGGGCGACGGGCCTGAACATCGTCATGGGCGCGAGCCACTACGTGCCGCTCACCCACCCGGCGGACATGGACGAGCGCAGCGAGACGCAGATCACTACAGAGATCGTGCGCGATCTGACCGAGGGCGTCGGCGACACGGGGATTAAGAGCGGCATTATCGGGGAGATCGGGTGCTGGAACCCGATGTCGGAGAACGTGGAGAAGGTGCTGCGGGCGTCGGTCGCGGCCCAGAAAGAGACCGGAGCGCCGATTCTCATCCACCCGCCGTTCATCTCTGACGGGCCGGGGTGGATAGTCGATATTCTCCAGAGCGCCGGGGCCGATATGGGCCGCGTGATTATGGGGCACCTCGATTATGTGCTGGCGGAGCCTGCCCAGTTACTGGAACTGGCGAAGTCCGGCTGCTACCTGGAGTGGGATTTGCTGGGCAACGAGGACACGTCCGGCAGCCCGATAGCCCCGATGGACCGGGTGAACGACGACAGACGCCTGTCCAATTTCCGGGCCGTGATAGACGCGGGCTACGGCGAGCGCATCGTGGTGGCGCACGACGTGTGCACCAAGGGCCAGCTAATCAGCCGGGGCGGCAAGGGCTACGCCCACCTGCTGGAGAACGTCGTCCCCCGCAAGAGGGGCAAAGGCTTCACCGAGGCCGAGATTCACGACATCGTCGTGGCCAACCCCGCCCGCATCCTGACCTGGGTCTAGGCGTACTTGTCGGGGGCGCGGGCGGCTTCGAACCCGGTCTTGGCGTCGATGAGGACGGTCTTGCCGTCGGCGTTAAACTCGCGGGCCTTCTTCAACGCCGGGCCCAGTTCTGAGGTCTTCGACACCCGAATGCCCTCCGCTCCCATGGCGATGGCCAGTCCAGCGTAGTCGCCCTGCATTAGGGAGACGCCGAAGTTCTTGAGCGCGGTGGGAAACAGGCTGTCGGGGTAGGTCGCCATACCGCCGTTGTTGAGCAGAACGGTGGTGATGGGGATGCCCGCCCGTGCGGAGGTCTCGATGTCCAACCCGGACATCCCGAAAGCCGCGTCGCCCATCACGTTCAGGCAGAAGCGCTCCGGCATGGCCTGCTTGACGCCGATCATCATGGGAATGCCGAACCCGAGATGGGTGGTTTTCCCCCAGCCGACATAACTATGAGGAATCGTGGCCCGGTAGAACGGCACCAGCTGGTCACGAGGCGCACCGGCGTCGTGGGTGACGATGCTGTTTTCCAGATCAAGGTTCTGGTTCAACTCGTGGATGACCCGGTAGGGGTTGATGGGCTCGTCGTCGTTTTCCAGGTACTTGCGCCAGCGGCCCGTCCATTCGGCCTTGATGGCGGCGATCTTTTCTCGCACGCCCGTGCTCCTGCCCTCTTCGCCGATCTGGCCTTTAGACTCTTCGATGAGGTCGAGCAACGTCAGCCGGGCGTCTCCGACGAGGCCCATGGTGGAGGGCGCGTCCTTGTTGATTTCTTCCACGTTGAGGACGTTGTGGATGAGGAATTTTCCTGCCGGGATGGGCCGGGCGTAGGGGGACGACGTGAGCGATGCGCCGACGGCCAGTAGCACGTCGCACTCATCTATCCACCGGGCTGCGGCTCCGGTGGTCATCCCGCTGCCCGCGCCCAGAGACAGCGCGTGCCGTTCGTCGATGGCCGACTTGCCGGGCATGGTGGTGAACACCGGGATGTCCAGTAGCTCGGCCAGTGCCCCCAGTTCCCCAGTGGCGCCTGCAGACAAGACGCCCGCTCCCGCCCAGATGAGCGGGTTCTTGGCGCCGACCAGAGCCTTTGCGGCATCCTGGACATCGGAGTGCGACGGCCGGGCCTGTGAGGCGACTGGGGACGTGTAGGTCATCGCGCCTTCGGAGACGGGCTCGGCGCAGACGTCGAGCGGCATCTCCACTGCCACGGGTGCGCCTCGACCGTTACGCAGACTGGCGTACGCCCGTCGCATGACGCTGGCGGTGTGGTCGGCCCTGGTGATGTGCTGGCCGGACTTTACTACCGTCTCCCAGCTTCGCAGCGCCACGAAGTTGGGCTGTACGTAGATGCTTTCCAGATCGTTGCCGCCGGGCAGCACGAGTATCGGGATGTTGTCGGCGTTGGCCTGGGCCAGGCCGCCGATAGCGTTTTCGGCACCGGCCTGCGCCTGCACGGCCACCACGCCGAATTTCTTTCTATCACTCACCCGGCTGTAGCCGTCGGCCGCCATCACCGCCCCGCGCTCGTGCCTGAAGGCGACGGGCCTTATGCCCGCCTTGGCCGCCTCTTCGATGATGGGGTTCGACAGGAAACAGGGCAGCCACTGGGTGCCCTCCTGCTTGAGGATCTGGGCGATGTATTCAAAGGAGTTCAATTTCTCGGTAATCTCCGTTCAGGGAATCTGTGTGCTTACGGTATCTGCTTGAGGTTGTCGACGGAAGGCGCCAGTGCTCCGGAGGCCACCTGGTTCGCCAGCACTCGAATCGCGTCGTTTACGGGCGTAGCGATGCCTACCTCGGCGCCCTTATTGGATATGTAGCCGTTGAGGTAGTCGACCTCTATTCGCCGACCCTTCATCAGGTCCTGCGCCAGCGACGGTCGGCCCCCGCCCACCTCGCGCGCTCCGGAAACGAGTATGCCCTCGACCTCTTCCATGACAGCGCCGTCGGTGAGGGTCCGCCCGTAGAGCTCGGCGGCAACACCGGAGATGGGTTCGATGGCGACGCCGTGCGCCGCGCCCACGGAGGCGACTTCGGCCGCGATGCGTATTGAGACGCGGCGGCTCTCGGGCACCTCACGTAGCTCGGCGGACATCAGTCCGGTTACTCCGGCGACTGCGTTGGCCATGGAGTTGATGCACAGCTTGGACCATCGATGGCCCCACAGGTTGCCGGTGGCCTTTACGTCGCCGCCAGCCACGTTGTCCAATATTCCCACGACATCGTTGACGCGGGCCGTCACAAGACCACTGGGCTCGCCTACGGTGAACGGCGTGCGCTCCCTTGGACTGGTGTAGTTCACGTGACCTGGCTCGTAGAGGCCCGCGCCGAATGTGACGATGGCGCCGACGACGCGAGTCCAGCCGAGCACGTTGGCTATGGCGTCTTCGTTTATGGAGTTCTGGGTTGAGACGACGAACCCGCCGGGAGCCAAATATGGCTTGATGAAGTGGCAGGCCCAGTTGGTGTCGTAGGACTTGACGGCCAGAAACACGATGTCGTAAAGATCGCCCGCCGCCGAGACGTCGGACATGTGCAGCGCGGCGGCCGGGCTGGCGACGAACTCGTCCTCCATTGTGGTTACCCTGATGCCGTCGGTCCGGATGGCCTCGATGTTCTGGGGCCACAGGTCTATGGCCGTCACCGGCACCCCCGCCCGCGACAGGAACGCGGCGATTGCGCCGCCGATGGCCCCGGCGCCCAGTACTGCTATTCGCTTTTCGGTCATTGGTTCTCCGCTCACTTGGTTCGCTCTATTTGCTCTTCGGCTCTCGGCCTCATCGCCTTGGCTTAGTCCGCTTCGCTACCGCTGTTAGTTCGACGGCGGTGGCAGGGGCTCGTCCGAGGCGAACCTTTTTAGCACGTTGCCGGTAATTTTAGACACGTTGTTCTCGTATTCGTTGTGCGACAGCACGCCGCACCAGTCAATCGACCCGACGGAGAACACACCGCCGCCGTTCGGGCCTTCGAAGTAGGTCAGGTCGGAGCGGACGAAAGGGCTCACCTCGCCGTGTTGCAGCGAGTCGGTGACTGCCACCTCCTCGATTACGTGGTGGTAGACCTTCGAATGTCGCCCGGCAGATGTCGCCAACAGCAGGGCGTGCCGGGGTGTGCCGAGCGCGAAGTCGAAGCGATCTATCTCGTCGCCCGCCGCACCGCGGTTGAGCATGAGCGAGGGGTAGTCGCCGATCAGCTCGTCGGGGCCCACGTCCTCGAAGATGAACGCCGCCCTGGGGTCTCGTGCGTCCGGCATCTGGTCGTAGGGCGAGTTGTAGTCGAAGCCCTGGGCGGTGAACCCGACCCCGAACATCTTCTGGGGGGTGCGATTGCGGTTGCGCCATATACCTCCCAGTTCTCCGGTAGTGGAGTGATAGTACTCACCCGGCTCGGCCTCCCAAACGTCTGTCCCGCCCCAGCGACGTATCTCGATTACGTGGGGCCGCTCCGGGTCGAAGCTGGTGACCCAGTAGAAACCGTTTCCACCCAGATACATCACCCGGCCGCCCTGCGCGAGATATGCCTCCACGGCCTGTAGCATCGGCAGCGACCAGTACTCGGGGTGGCTACCCAAAACAAGCACGTTATAGGGGGCGAGCAGCGCGAGACCGTCAAAGTGCAGGTCCTCGGCCGAGAAGACGTCGAAGTCGTGTCCGGCCTGCTCCATCCAGTCGGCGATTATCAGGTCGGCGGCCATGCAATGAGGGCCGCCCCGGACCGGGTAGATGAAGTCGGGCCGCATATTGAGGATCGGCACCTTGCGGGTCTGGTAAGGCACCCCGCTGCCGTCGCGCTTGTGGTCGTACATGGAGTGCAGACCGTTCTCGACTATGTACCCGACCTCTTCGTGGTGGACGGTCTTGTTCCAGTTCGGCACCAGATCGGTGGGGAAACCGGCGGCGCTTTCTGGGGTGACTACGTGCTCGTTACCGTAGGCGAGATAGGTGTTGGTCTCCAGCAGGAAAGCGATCTTTGCCTGTGGTTTACCAATATGAGGTCTAACAAAGAACGGGATGTGGTCGACGGCGTCCCCGGCCGTGGTCTTGAGGGCGAAGATGCCGCTGCGGGCGTCTGCGGGCACGTCGTACTCGACGCTCACGTCCCAGCAGGCGTCGTCGATGTCCTCCTCGTGGAACTCGATGGCGCCGTACTCACCCGGTCGGTTGGCCGCGTTGTACTCGTGGCCGCTCCAGTTGTGGCCGATGACCGCGCGGTGCGGCAGGTTTACGACCGTGCCGTGCAGCCGGTTGGCCGAAGTATCTGTGGCCGTCTGGCCCGACATGCCTATTGAAAAGTCCCAGGCCGCCACCAGGGCAGTCCCGGCGACCGCGACCGGGTCGGCGCCTCCCGCCAGGGCGGTTATTTCCTGGTCGGCCAGTGCCCGGTTGAAGATGCGCGGGGCGTCTATCTTGCCGTTGAAGACCTTGTGGTGGCGGCCCTCGGCGCCGGGCGATGCCGCGATCATGAGCGGGCCTCCCGACGGCGCGATGGCGGCCACCGGTACCCGCTTGTCCACCGAGACGGCCTGGTGGGCTGCGGCCCAGCCCAGCGGCGCCTGGTGCATGCGCACCGTGCGGGTAGCGCCGTCGAAGCTGACCGCGACGAAGTACCACTCCGGCTTTCGCAGCGCCCGACCGGTGACGACGCACTCGCTATGCTTGCCGTCGCCAACCCACAGGGCGAGGTCGCCGTTGCGGGAGACGAACAGGCCGTAGCCGGAGTCGCCGTCGCGGGACAGCTTGGTGACCAGTGCCTGGGGTTTGCTCTTGTCGGGCCAATTAGAAGATATCCAGGCCGTGATGGTGAAGCCGTCGGCCAGGTCGAGATACGGGCTGTCCGGCACAGTGACGTGAGAGCCGCCGTAGAGATGCTGCTCTTTCCCGTCATATTCACCGGTGACCGGGGTCTCGATGGGCTCCACCTTCAAGCCCGGTCCGATGGGGTTGGGGTCGCCGTGGATTAACCGAACGATCTCGGCCCTGTACCTGGGCGCTTTGGACGAGACGTGGAAGAGGATTGTCTCGCCCGGCCGGGCGCTGAACCTGTCCGGATAGCCGGTTAACCGCATGTATCCCCCTGAATTGTGTTTGGCACCGCGAATGGTGCCCGGCAAAAGCCTCCGGAATTATAGGTGCCCGGGCCAGACCGCTCAAGGAACTGATCGCCGCGCGCCACCGGCCGTGCGGACCTCCGTTGACCGGCCCATCGACCACTGGTAAATTGCGCACGGTCAATCACACTTGGAGGAGCCTGCTTTGGCTGAAATAGGAAGAGCGGCGGTACTGGTAGACGACTATAAGTTCGAAATCAGGGAGCTTCCGACGCCCGAAGTCGAACCCGAAGCGATCTTGATCAAGGTGACCGGTTGCGGCGTATGCGGCTCCGACCTTCACCTTTGGCGCGGAGACATAAAGGCGCACGGCTACATCCACGGGCACGAACTGGTCGGCCGTGTCCACTCCATGGGCTCAAAGGTGTCGACCGACTACCTGCAAAAGCCGCTGAAGGAGGGCGACCGGGTAATTTTCACCTACTTCACCCCCTGTCACCGGTGCTACAACTGCATCCGCGGCGAGTACACGGATTGCCCGTCGAACTTCACGAACTTCAAATCAGTGGAAGAGTTCCCCTACTGTCACGGAGGCTACGCAGACTTTTACTACCTGCGGCCAGGGACGTTTGTTTTCCGGGTCGCCTCGGACCTTTCTGATGCCGCATTGACGTCGGTCAATTGCGCCGCCGGTACGGTGATGGAGGGTATCGAGCGCTCCAACCTGGAGGCCGGGCACGCGATCGTTTTCCAGGGTGCCGGTGGATTGGGCCTGTACGGCATGGCCTACGCCAGAGAGCGAGGCGCCGGGCCGATTATCGCGATTGATGGCCAGAAGCCTCGGCTCGAACTGGCATTGCAGTGCGGCGCCGACTACACGATCGATATCAACGAATTGCCCGACCCTGAAGACCGCATCGCGCGTGTGAAGGAGCTGGTAGGCGGCGGCCGTTTGGGCGCTGACACGGTAATTGAGGTGGTCGGCTTCCCAGGGGTGGTCCCCGAGGGGCTTGAGATGCTGCGGCCGGGCGGCCGGTACATTGAGATCGGCAACATCTCGGCGAAGTCGATGGTCGAGATCGACATGAACCGGGTGCTGCACGGCATCAAATACATCATTCCCGTCTCGTTTTACAGCCCGAGGTTGTTGCCTGCGGCGCTGGAGATGCTGGAGCGCACCAAGGACCGCTACCCGCTGGTCGACCTGATGTCCCACACCTTCAGCCTGGAGGACATCAACAAGGCGTTCGAGGCGTCCGAGTGGTTCGGCAAGAACCGCAAGACGGCCGTCACTCGTGCGGTGGTAATACCGTAACGACCCCCAACAACCCCATAATCACGGCCTCGCGGCTGACCAAGCGATACGACGACCTGGTGGCCGTGGATGGGATCGATTTTGCCGTGGGCAAGGGCGAGTGCTTCGGCTTTCTCGGGCCCAACGGCGCGGGCAAGACGACGACGCTCAAGATGGTCACGTGCGTGTCTCCGGTCACTTCGGGCGAACTGTTGGTCGGGGGAATGGACGTGCGCACATCGTCTCGGGCCATCAAGGCCCGCCTGGGGGTGGTGTCGCAGGCCGACAGCCTGGACCCGGACCTGAGCGTGATGCAGAACCTGCTGGCGTTCGCCCGCTTCTTCGACCTGCCCTCCAAAGTGGCGCGAGCGCGCTCACGAGAGGCATTGGAGCTTTTCCAGCTACGAGACAAGGCTGACCGCAAGCCGGACGAGCTCTCCGGCGGCATGAGGCGACGCCTCCTCATAGCAAGGGCGCTGCTGCACGAACCGGACATCCTCGTACTGGACGAGCCGACGACGGGCCTGGACCCGCAGTCACGGCTGCTGGTGTGGGACAAGCTGACGACCCTGAAGGCGGACGGCATAACCATGCTGCTGACGACTCACTACATGGAGGAGGCCGCATACCTGTGCGACCGGCTGGTGGTCATCGACCAAGGCAAGGTTCTGGTCGAGGGGACGCCGCGCGAACTGATAAGAGACCAGGTCGGTGGCGAGGTGGCGGAGATCAGGGTGGGGGTCGGTGAGAAGGAACCCCTGCTCGCTCGCCTTGAGGGCGTCGGCGCCCAGATCGATGACCGGGGCCAATCCATCGTGGTCTATGGCTCGGAAAACGGGGCGCTCCCAGAGGTCCTGAACGAGGAGGGCCTGTTGGATGGGCTCGATGTGACTGCCCGGCCGGCGAATCTGGAGGACGTCTTCCTGCGGCTGACCGGCAGGGGTCTGCGCGACGAATGACCCTCGTGACCAGCGCTCTGCGTGGGACCGTGGTCTGGGGCGGCTACCGGGTGTGGCAGCGCAACCGCGACGTGTTCCTGCGGGCGTGGGTGCTGGACACCGGCGGGCTGGTGGTGGAGCCGTTCTTCATCGTGCTGGCAATGGGCTTCGGGCTCGGCCTGTACATAGACAACATCGACGGCCTCAGCTACGGCGATTTCGTGGCGCCGGGCATCCTGGCGGGGTACGCGATGTACCACTCGTCGTTCGACCAGACGTTCGGCGCTTACCTGCGGTTGGAGACGCACCACATTTACGACGCCATTCTGTTCACGCCGTTAGGCCCATCCGACATAGTCCTCGGCGAAGTCCTCTGGGGCTCTACGAGGTCCATCATGACCGGGACAGCGGTGCTCGCAGTCGCGGCCATATTCGGCCTCATCAGCTCGCCGCTGGCCATCCTCGCGCTACCGGTGGCCTGGCTCATCGGACTGACGTTCGCCTGCATCGGCATGACAATCACCGCATCGGTCAAGTCGCTGGGGGCGATAGAGAACTACTTCACGGTGATTCTGACGCCGCTGTTCATGTTTAGTGGCATTTTCTTCCCCCTGGATCAATTGCCAATTGGAGTACAGGTAGTCTCGTGGCTGCTGCCCCTGACGCCGGGGGTGGAACTCATACGCGCCCTGTTCACCGGCGACACGTCCGGGTGGATGGCGCTGTGGGCGCTGGAGCTGGTGGGATACTCGGCGGTGTTCTACCTGCTCGCTACCCGCCTGATGAGGAAGCGCCTGATCAAGTAGGCCCCGTTACTCGAAGGCGACTCTACTCGCCCGATTACTCGCCCGGCTACTCGAACGAGAGAGCGCGGGCCGGGTTAGCCACAAAGATCTGGTCAAGGTCGGCCTCGGCGAAACCGAGTTTTTTCATGCGCGGAACGATGTTCTCGAGGAGGTGGGCGAAGCCCTTGCCGCCCTTGCGCCCGTACTGCCAGGGCTAGCATACGTCCTGCCCCACCATGACCCGGTCGATGAAGCCCATCTCCGCGATGTTGGCGATGCTCTGGAGGCGCTCGGCATCGGTGGTGAACCGGACGCCCGGCATCACCCGCTCGATGGACGTATCCTCCCAGCCAAATACGTCCAGTTGTATGTAGCAGCCAGCCTCGGCCAGGGCCCGCAGGTCGTCGGGATCAACGTAGCCGTCCGAGTGCCCAAAGATGATTTTGGCCGGGTTGGCACCAGCCTCCAGCAGCACCCGCAAAATCTCGTCCTTGGCCGCCCTCGGTCCTCCGGTGTGCAGGGTAAGCGGCGCCCCGGTCTCCTTTTGGGCCATGCCGGAGGCGTAGAGTGATTTTTTCTCTTGCGGATGCAGAGGAAACGAGCACCCGATCTCCCCGATAACACCGCTCTTTACTCCTGTGTCCCCGACGCCCACGGTCACATCGCGCACTATCTCTCCGGCGATGGAATCGACCGTCCGGTCGGGCATGTCGTGCGGGAGAGAGACCGAGACGTAGTAGCCGGCGCCCATGACCACATTCAGGCCGGTGGCGCGGGATATGCGGGCGTAGGCGAGCGGGTCGCGGGCGATGTTGGCGCTGGTGGTATCGACGACGGACCGCCCTCCGGCGTGCCTGAAACGCAGCACCTCCTCAGTCGCGGTCCGCTCATCGAGCAGTCGCATGTTCTCGAGGCTGTACTGGAACCGAGACGGCAAGTCCCCGAGCATGTCCATGGTGATGGGAGCGTCCCTGAACGCCCGGCCGGTGGCGTGCTCGGCCTCGACGGTGTAGCAGGTGATGTCCAATAACAGGTGCTCGTGGGTAACGGTAATGCCAAGTTCGAACGGGTCGATAGGCCCGAGCACGGTCTGCACTTTTCCGGATATTCCGCTCAATTGGCTTTCACCCCTCCAACGAGAAAGCGCCCGCCTGGCGGGGCGGGCGCTCTGGTGTCTAAACGAATAGCCAGATTATCGCAGAGATAGTTCCCCGGACGGGGTGACCATGGTGCGGCTGTCGAGGATGATGTTCTGGGCGTCGTCGTACTCGATCATTTGACCCCTTCCCTCGTACTGGTCCTCACCCTTGTACGGCGTGCCCCTGATCTCCCGGGTAACGGCCTGGGTGACCTTGCGAATCTGGTCGAACGGGGCGAACTCACCAGACAGCCAGGACCTCCAGCTACCCTCGCTCAGGTCGTACTCCCAGTAGTAGGAGACGGCGGCCTTCCAGGGCTCCTGGGGCGCCCACCGGGGGTCGTCTGTTTCACGGAGCCAGGGACGCTTTTCGCTGTTGTACCACTCCGTCGTGGCCTCGATGCGCCTGAGGGGGAGAACCATCTTCCCCAGGGCGGCCGCGAAGCCCGGCGTCAGCTCCGCAAGCTGTGCGACAGCGTACTTGTGGACCGGGCCGGCGTCGTCGACGTACACCTCGCCGAAGTCGTTCGCCCCCGTGGCCGACCAGCCCGCTGGAGCGCCGGAAACGACGTGGACGCTGCAGCTAGCGACACCCGTCGCAGCCTCGGCCAGGGTCATGCTCTTGACCTGGGTGGTGTGACCGAAGCCGAACTCGGCCAGGTACTCGGTTATGTAGGCGACGGTGAAGTCGTGCTCGGGGCCGTCGGTGATGTGCGCGATCACCAGCGTGCCAGCGGCCTGGTTGGCACAGGCACCGGTCTCAAGGTTGGCGAGGTCGAAGCTCTCGCTGGAACTGCTGCTACCGCATGCGACCGCTACCAGTGCTATGAGTAGAATTGTCGGAATTGCCGCCCATTTTAGGCGCGACCCGTTTATCGTCATTTTCCCCAAGTCTCCCGTCCCAAGTTGGCGCTCATCATAACACTCAGGCTAAGCCCGGCGACGGGCCGCTACCGGGGCCGCCGGGTCAGTTGAGGAAGATCTGCGTGAGCGGGCGGGATGCGAACGGGACCCGGTCGCCTGCGTAGGACTCCAGTAGCGTGGCGGCGACCAGCACGACGCTGGAGAGGTTCTCGGCCATGTGCTCGGTGAGCAACTTGTGGGCATCCTCCGGCCGGTCGGCATCCAGCAGCCGTCGACCCTCGCGCGCCGTGGCGTAGGCGGTCTTAAAGAGAGCCGCCTGGAGCGGAGCCCACTCCGACCGCACGTCGGCGACCCGCCGCTCAGGTGCGTCGAGGACCGCACCTACCAACCGACGGAAGAGCCACCAGACACTGTAGTCGCTCTGCTCGGCGGTGCCGTATGACAGAGCGCCGGGCAGGTCGCCCTCCACGAACATTGGCAAGAAGATGCCCAGGCAGGGCGAGTACATGCTGGTCCAGTAGATGGGCAGGCGGCTGCCATCGTCGCAAAGCTCGGCCACCAGGCTCGCCGCCGTGTTGCTCAGCCCTTCCCGGTCTGAGTGCATGCAGATGCCGCGGCCCGGCTCGATGCCGGTAACGAACCCCGTCTTATCCGAATCGCCGTCGGCATGGTCGGAGAGCAGTGACATCATTCCCGTCGCGGACAGCTTGCCCTCGTGGCGATCCAGTACTGCGCAGCTTCTTATACGGCGCATAAAACCGCTGCCGGAGAAGCGGTCGGCCTCGGTGAAGGCGTCGGCGAAGGACAGGCGTCCGGCGCCGTCCCATCCCAGTCTTCTGGCCGCTTCTTCTGCGCCTGGCGAGATCGCGTCCCAATCTGTCGCTATCGAGAGCACGTTACTTATCCCGGTCTGCGTTTTTACCCGCCGTACCGCCCACTGGTGACCGGCGGTCTCCAGCACGTAAGCCTCTGAGGGATCGGCGATTATGAAGCCGTTATCGTAGGTGAGATGGCCGTCCGGATGAGTGAAGTTGCCCTGCCCGTACTCCGAGACGATGCCGGTGATGACGTCCACCGCCTCGGCGGCGGTCGCCCCGCGCTCCAGGCCCAGCCGAACGAGGTCCATGCCGGTCAGCGTCGGGCCCGGGGGCCGCAGGTTCGATTGCAACGCCTCGTTGCCAATGACGACCTGGTGCTCGTTAAAGCCGTGCTCGTACCCCCAGCACCACTGCGGCCGGGAGCCGACGTGCCGGTGTGTCACCGGGGCCTGGGGCATTTTTACGAAATGGGTTTTCAGCGTGGTTCCGGCAGGATGGGTTTCCCGTTCGTGCAGCTCCAGTGGCTGGGCCTCTTCGGGCGGCCGGTCGGAGTTCTTGGCGAAGACGGTCTGGCCACCCCCGGTAGCGGGGGCAAGGGCGACAAACGTGTCACATCCGTCGGGCCGATTTGGGTTGGGCGAGATCATTCGAGCAAGAATATTTCAGAGTTTGCTGATGAGCCCTCGGAGGTTTCGCCACCAAAGAACAGCACGGAGCCGTCGCTGAGGGCGGCGGCGGCGTAGCGATGGCGCGAGTCGGTCATCTGGGGACCGGCCGTCCACTGGCCCGTTATGGAGTCATAAATCTCAGACGAGGTTAGATTGCGTCCGCCCGAGACAAGCACCCGGCCGTCGGACAGGCCGACCGCCACCACCTCGGATCGAGGCTCCAGCAGATTGCCTGTGGTGGTCCAGGAGTTCGAGGCCGGATCGTAAATTTCCGCCGTCACCTTTTTGCCCTTGCCGCCCGCCATGAGCACTGTGCCGTCCGGCAGTAGCGCCGAGACGTGCGAGGCCCGTCCCGTCGACATACTTCCAGCCGATTCCCAAGTATTGGACGCCGGGTCGTAGATTTCCGCCGAGTCAGTGAAGGGCCCGTCCAGCTTGCCGCCACCGGTAACCAGCACTCTTCCGTCGGGTAAAAGAGTCGCGCTGAAGTTGATGCGGCCGACGGACATGGGTGTGGCGTCTGTCCACTCGCCGGTCGCCGGGTCGTATGTTTCGACGGTGTCGAGCTGGGCCACGGTCAGGCTCCTGCCACCGATGACCATCACTCGCCCGTCGGGCAGGACGATCAGGCGGTGCAGGGCCCTGTCGTAGGACATCTTGCCGGTCTTGGACCACTCACCGGTGGCCGGGTCCCAGATGTCGGTGTCTTTTTGCGGGTCCAGGTGTATGTCCCCGCCGCCGACCGCCAGCACGCTACCGTCGCCCAGAAGGGCTACGGCTGTGTTTCGACGCTCGTAGACCATGTTGGCCGTCCGGGCCCACTCACCGGAGGCCGGGTCGTATATCTCGGCTGTCTGGTGGATGTTGGAGGTGTGGGCGCCGCCTCTCCCGCCGCCGCCGACGGTCATCACCCGGCCGTCGGCGAGCAGGACGGCGGCGTGCAGGTTGCGATCGTCTTTCATGATGCCCGTGGCGACAAACCGGCCCGTCGCCAGTGTCAGCTTGTCTTCGGAAACATCGGGGGCGCTGTCGGGAACCTCGGCCGCCTGGTCGGCAACTACCGGCTCTTGCTCGGCGGGCACCTCCGAAGTGGCTGCGGGAGAGCTACTGCAAGCGGCCGCTAACAGCCCGGCCACGAGAGCCGCGGCAAGCAATGGGGCCGGTGCAAACAGTTTTCGTGGATCAGACACTGCCGAGTTCCTCACGCACCGCCTTGGCCCCGGCGACAAGGGAGCCGAGCTTGCCGACAGCCATGTAACGGGGGGACCAGCCGAAGCCGCAGTCGGGGTTTACGAATAACTTGTCGGCCGGTACGTGCTCCAACACGGTTCGAATTCGGTCGGCCACGTCTTCGGCCGTCTCCGGGTGGAAGGATTTCACGTCCACGACGCCCGCACCCAGCTCACGACCGTCGGACCATTGTTCGAACAGCTCTACCTCGTACATCTCCCTGGCCGCGAACTCGACGACGAACTGGTCGGCCCGGGCATCCAGCAGGCCGGGGTAGTAGTCGGCGTAGTGGCGCTTGAAGCGGGCCCGACCGTACCGGTTGCCGAAGCAGATGTGGTAAGCCAATTTCGCTTCGACCCCTTCGGTAGCGAGGTTGAACAGTCGGGCCATCTCGGCGCCGGTGATGTTTCCCCTGGCGGGCTCATCGATCTGGATGAACGTGGCTCCGGCTTCTACCAGCGCCTTGAGTTCGGCGTTGATTACGTGGGCGAATCGCTCGGCGACGGCCACCGGGCTCTCGTACACGTCTCTTGGATGGATCCGGGAACCAAATGTTAATGGACCGGCGCAGGTGACCTTAGTCGGGAGATCAGTGTGATTGGAGAGATACTCGAACTCGGCAACGATGCCCAGCCCTGCAGGGGCTTTGATATCCGAGACGGCCTCGTATCGTGTCTGCTGGTCATAGCCCCAGGGGCCATTCAACCTGCCGACCGGGAGCGCGCGGATCCCCCCGATGATTCCGTAGTAGCCGTCCACGTAGCCGTCCAGCCTTCGGGACCCTCCGTCGGAGATGATGTCGAGACCGGCCCGCTCTTGGTCGAGGATGGCGACGTCCACGGCGTCATTTAATAGTTCCTCCAGATCGGAGGCACCCCACTCGTCGCTTTCGAGCAGGTCCTTGCACCGGTGCCACCAGGCGGGCTTGGCGTGCGAGCCCACGACCGTGGCGGGAATTATCGGAAGTTCGCTCATGGCTGTGACTCTTTAGAACCCTTCTCGCCAACATAACGCAGCAGCCCACCCGCGAGGAGGATTTCGCGCTGCCGGTCGCTCAACTGCACGGTCGTTTCGATGGGCCTGTCCGGTATGCCGGTGCCGACGGTTATGGAAACAGCGCCCTGGCCAACCAGCGATCGGGCGTTTGTAACGCTCAGTTCAGCACCGGGCTCCACCGCATCGTAGTCGGCTCCGTCTGCGAATGTGAGCGGCAGTATACCGTAGTTCACCAGGTTGTCCCGGTGGATGCGGGCGAACGATTTTGCCAGCACGATTCGGACGCCCAGATAGGCGGGTGCCAGGGCCGCGTGCTCTCGAGAGCTGCCCTGCCCGTAGTTTTCCCCGGCCACGATCACACCGCCGCCGGCCGCTTTCGCCCGGGCCGCGAATTTTGAATCAATGTACGCGAAGACGTACTCGGAAATCGCGGGAACGTTGGAGCGCAGCGCGAGAGTCGCCGTGCCCGCCGGGAGGATGTGGTCGGTGGAGATGTTGTCGCCCAGCCTTATGAGCACCGGGCCGCCGATGTCTTGTCCCAAGGGCTCTCGCGTCGGTATGGGCTTGATGTTCGGGCCTCGCCTGATCTGCACCAGATCAGGGTTTTCCGCTGGGGCGATGATGCCGGAGTCGTCGGTAACGAATGTGTCGGGTACCGTGGGCGCGTCCCACCCGTCTGTCATGTACTCACGTGGGTCGGCTATGACACCGGCAATGGCGGTGGCCGCGCAGACGGCTGGCGACGCGAGGTAGACGCTGTTGTCGAGACCGCCGGAACGACCGGGGAAGTTCCGGTTGAACGAGCGCACCGAGACGGCGCCGTGGCCAGGCACCTGGCCGATGCCCGCGCACGGGCCGCAGGCCGACTCCAGCAGCCGCACACCCGATGCCACAATGTCGGCCATGGCGCCGCTGCTGGCGATCATCTGTAGCACCTGGCGGGAACCGGGACTCATTACCGTCGTGACGTTCGGGTGGACGGTACGGCCGCGCAACAAGGCGGCGACCTCGGAGAGGTCCGCGAACGACGAGTTGGTGCAGCTCCCGACCGCCACCTGGTCGACCGGCGTCCCCGCCACCTCCGTCACGGGCACCACCGCGTCGGGGCTGTCAGGGCACGAGATCAGCGGCACCAGGCTCGCCAAATCTATCGTCAGATTTTCGTCATATCTGGCGTTCTCGTCCGCAACGAGGGGTTGGTAGGCCTCGGCACGACCCTGCCGGGTCAGGTAATCGAGCGTCATCTCGTCGCTGGGGAACAGCGAGGTCGTGGCTCCCAGCTCGGCGCCCATATTGGCGATCGTGGCCCGCTGAGTCACGGTCAGTGTGCTCACCCCCGGACCGTGGTACTCGAGTATGCGGCCGATCCCTCCTCTGACCGAAAGCTGCCTGAGTAACTGAAGGATTACGTCCTTAGCAGAGACTCCGGGCGTGAGAGCACCGGTCAGCTCGATTCCGAGGATGCTGGGCATGGTTAAGTGGTACGCGCCGCCCGCCATCGCCACCGCGACGTCGAGCCCACCGGAACCGATGGCGAGCGACCCCATGCCACCACAGGTCGGCGTATGGGAATCGGTGCCCACCAGGCTGGCGCCCGGTACGGCGAAGCGCTCCAGGTGGACCTGGTGGCAGATACCGTTGCCGGGCCGGGAGAAGTGCACGCCGTACTTCGCGGCGACGTCCTGGAGATACGCGTGGTCGTCGGCGTTGCGGAAGTCGGCCTGCAGCATGTTGTGGTCGATGTAGCTGACCGACAGGTCGGTCTTCACCCGGTCAACACCGGTCGCCTCCAGCTGCAGATAGGCGAGCGTCCCCGTGGCGTCCTGGGAGAGGGTCTGATCGACCCTGATGGCGATCTCCTCGCCCGGGGTCATATCCCCGGACACCCCGGAGGTGTCGGACACGAGATGTTCTCGGATCAGTTTTCGAGAGAGGTTTTCGGGTTCATTCATTGGAGGAAGCGGCGTTAGCCGGAGGGCCTTTCTAGCCTGGTTCGGGGTACGAGAACGTGCCCCTCCATGATACGTCGGGCCGTGCGATAGGTCGTGACGCTGGGGACGCGCCAACCAGTCCCGTCGGCCTGTACGTCGGCATCTACGGCCATGACTCCGGCCGGGTGGCCGATGCGCACCGGCCCAACTCCGTCCCGATCCACCGCGGTGGCCTCGGACACCACCGTGCCGGGTACTTGTGCCGCCACGGCGGTCGCCATCGACACACTGCCGGGATATGTGCGATGGGTGCGCTCCATGGATATCGCCCTAGCCAGCAGGTCCATGTCCGTCGGCTCCATGTGCTGCCCGTCGCCGGTCTCGTAGTGAGCGGGCGGGGCGACCATGGCGATCTTCGGCATCGCCCGTTGCCGCTCGTGCGCGTCGTCCAACGTATTGCAAAGACCGAGATGCACGGCCGCAGAGCAGCGTATCTCCTCCAGCAACCGTTGCAGGTCTGGGTCGGCGTCCAGCTCGGCCGCCGTCGCGGCAGGGTTGGCGCCGACGTCTCCTGCGCGGACGAACACGGTGGAGATTACCACGTCCACAATCGATACCGTGGTGTGCCTGCCTGATACGAGCGCCATGCGCTCTTGTGCAGCGCCCGTGGGCAGCAACCCTCGACCCAACGAGCCAGCCGGCTCCAAATACTGAAGCTCGATACGTGCGCCGGAGCCGGGCACGCCGTCGATGACGAAGTCGCCCTCGGACACTGCTTGGCCACCCGCGACGGGGACGTGCGCGACGAAACGCTTGCCGGTGTTGACGGCGAGCACGCGCACCTTTGTCATCGGTTCAACTACGTCCACCAGGCCTTCGTCGATGGCGAACGGGCCGACCGCGGACGATATGTTCCCGCACGTCCCCGACCAGTCCACCAGCGGTCGCTCGACGTCCACCTGGGCGAAGTCGAACTCCACGTCCGTGTCCGGCAAATCCGACGGCGCGATTACCGCGGCCTTGCTCAGGGACGAGATGCCGCCGCCCAGGCCGTCCACCTGCCGCCGGTTGAGGTCGGGGCTGCCCATGGCGGTCAGGATTATCGCGTCGCGTTGATCAGCGTCGAATTGGGCCAAATCACGGGCGTGAAACAGCACGGCCCGGCTGGTACCCCCCCGGACGAATACCGCGGAAACTTTTACGTCTGCCGACACTTAACCGAGGCGTTTGCCGCGCTCGCCGGTGTAGAGGGCGCGCGGTCGGATGAGGCGGTTCTTTTGGTACTGCTCGATTATGTGAGCAGACCACCCAGCGATGCGTGCCGACGCGACCACGTTGGTCATGAGGTTCAAGGGGAAGCCGAGCTGGTAGAGAACCGGAGCCGCGAAATAGTCGACGTTGGGGATTATCCCCTTGGTCTCGGCCATGCGCTTCTCTGCCGCGATGGCGATATCGAACCACTTGCTGTCGCCAACCGCAGCGGCCATTTCCAGAGCCATCTCCCGCAGTTCGGTGGCGCGGGGGTCGCCCGCCCGGTAAACCCGGTGCCCGAAACCGGGCAGTTTGCGCTTTTCTGCCAGCGCGGCGTCCACATAATCCGCAGCCCGGTCGGCAGAGCCGATTTCGACCAGCATGTTCATGGCGCCGTCAATGGCGCCCCCGTGCAGAGGGCCCTTGATTGCGCCGATACCCGCGACGACGGCTGAATACAGGTCGGACATGGTGCCCACAACCACTCTGCAGGCAAAGGTAGAAGCGTTGGTTTCGTGCTCGGCGTACAGGACGAGAGCGGCGTCGAACGCCCGTCTCAGTGGTTCTGGCGGGGGCGTTCCGTCCACCATGTACAGGTAGTTGTCTGCATGGCCCAGCTCGGCGCCCTCGGGCGCGACCGGCTCAAGACCGGCCCCGAGGCGCGTCTGCGCCGCAACCAGCGTGGGGAATTTCCCGATCAGACTTTTGGCGCTCGCCAGCAACGAGTCGCGGTCGATGGCATCGGCGTTCGGGTCGAGGACGCCCAACAAGGAAACAGCCGTTCGCAGGACGGCCATCGGGTGTGCGTCGGCCGGTGCCGCACGGAGCAGGTCCAGCACGGGTTCAGGCAGCGGCCTTAGCCCCGCCAGTTCGGCGGCAAATTCGGCACGCTCGTCGGTGCTCGGTGCGCGGCCATAGAGCAGTAGGTACGCCATCTGCTCGTAGTCGAAGTTGTGGGCCAGGTCGGCTATGTCGTAGCCCCTGATCAGCAGCTCGGGGCCGTGGCCGTCTATGTAGGCGACCTCGGACTCGAACGCCACGACGCCTTCTAGTCCGTGACTGACGGTCGGCCCGGAGCCCTGTTCACTGTCAGCCATTACTTCAAGCTCCCAGAGGTCTGCGCATGCGCACGAGCGTTGGTCGCGGCCTCGAACCTTGCTCCGTACATCTCCGAGAGGACTTCGAGCAGGGCCAGCACCTGGGGCGGATGGCTGTCGGCGAGCCTCATAAGCAACGCTGTTTGCAGTGCGACCCGGTTCTCGAGGCCGAGGGAGATGGTCCGCAAACCTCCGCGCTCGACCTCGCGCCTGATGGCGCTACGGGGAAGAAACGAGATGCCGATGCCCAGCTCGACCATGTGCTTGGTGGCGTCGATGCTGTCCAGCCTCATCTCCACCCGGGGCTGTATCCCCTCCCGCCGACAGTAGGTCTGGATGAGCCGGAAGTAGGCAGAGCCGGGGTCGTAGAGGATGAAGGGTTCGCGAGCAACCTCCGCCAGGCGAGCGGCGCCGAGCATGGCGAAGCGGTGGTCGGGGTGAGTAACGAGAACCACCTCCTCGTCGTACAGGTGGGTGGTGACCACCTCTTCGTGCCTTAGCTCCCGGGCGAAGCCGACCTGGGCCTGCTCGGCGACGACCATGTTTAGTACGTCTCTCGAACGACCGACCGTTATGTGCGCCTTGATGTCCGGGTGCCGTTGTCGCAGGCGTTCGACGATGGCCGGTAGGGTGTATGTGCCGATATTACGTGCGGCGGCGATGGTGAGCAGCCCACCGGAGGCGTCCCGGCCGGTGGCCAGCACCTCCCGACCCTCCCTGAGGGACTGCAGGGCGCTTTGGGCGTATGGCAGGAACGCCTTGCCCATCTCGGTCAGCCTCACTCCCCGACCCGCCCGGTGGAACAGGGGCACGCCCAGTTGCTGCTCCAATTTTTGAATGCGCGTGCTCACAGACGGCTGTGACAGGTGCAGCGAGACCGCGGCCTGTCGAAAGCTGCCTTTGTCGGCTGCCACGAGGAACGACTCCAACTGATGCAGTTCCATTGTGTTGGGCGATCTCCCAATGTGGACCCTGATATAGAGAATGCCTATCAATGCGATAAACAATTGGGGGTTTCGATTATATCGCAGCGCCGTTTAACTGAGTACTCAGAACACCAAATAGCACTGGAGTTGTCACATGCAAAACGGTCACGTGAACGGACATAGCCCTATCGCATCTCCGACAATCAGCGGGCAGGCCGAGGCGCTTGAGCTCAGGTGGGCGACGGAGCCGAGATACAACGGCATCCGCAGGGATTACACGGGCAGGGACGTCATCGCTCTGCGCAACTCACTGAAGATCGAGCACAGCCTCGCCGCCCACGGTGCCACCAGGCTGTGGGAGGGCCTGAACTCGGGCAATTACATTCACACTTTTGGTGCCCTGACAGGCGCGCAGGCCGTGCAAATGGTTGCCGCCGGGCTGCGGGCCATCTACGTCTCCGGCTGGCAAGTCGCTGCCGATGCAAACAACACTGGGCAGACCTACCCGGACCAGAGCCTCTACCCGTCCTCCAGCGCACCTGCGCTGGTCAAGCGCATCAACAACGCCCTTCTCCGGCGCGAGCAGGTGGACCTGCTCTCTGGCAGCACCGGTAACGAGTGGATCGTGCCGGTGATCGCCGACGCCGAAGCGGGTTTCGGCGGACCCATCCACGCCTTCGAGCTAATGCGCTCAATGATCGAATCGGGGGCGGCGGGGGTGCACTTCGAGGACCAGCTTGCGGCCAAGAAGAAGTGCGGCCACATGGGCGGCAAGGTCGTTGTGCCCACGTCTTCGTTCATACGCACACTCAAGGCAGCGCGGCTGGCTGCCGACGTGCTCGACGTCTCCACCGTGCTGCTGGCGCGAACCGACTCCCTGGCCGCCAAGCTCATGACGAGCGATATCGATGAGCGGGACCGCGCCTTCACCACCGGCGAGCGTACGGAGGAGGGCTACTACGTGGTCACAGGTGGCATCGAGTCCGCCATCGCACGGGGCCTGGCTTACGCGCCGTACGCGGACGTGATCTGGTGTGAGACCTCCGTGCCCGACATCAACGAGGCGCGCGAGTTCGCGGACGCCATCCACGCCCGCTACCCCGGCAAACTGCTCGCCTACAACTGCTCGCCTTCCTTCAACTGGACCAACGCGATGAACGCGACCGAGATCTCCCGGTTTCAGCGAGAGCTGGGCGCGATGGGCTACAAGTTCCAGTTCATCACTCTTGCCGGCTGGCACTCAGTCAACCTCAACACGTTCGAACTGGCCACGGCTTACCGTGACGAGGGTATGACCGCCTACGTCAGGCTCCAGGCGCGGGAGTTCGAGCTGGAGGCCGAAGGCTACACCGCCGTACGCCACCAGCAGGAGGTCGGCGCCGGGTTCTTCGACCGGGTGCTGACGACGGTGTCCGAAGGGGACGCTTCGACGGCCGCGTTGGTCGGCTCCACGGAAGCAGCCCAGTTCGAGTAACGCCGGGTCCATTATGATGGGTCTCTGGGTTGGGGCCACGGTGCCGCGCCCCAACCAAATTTGCCGCCAACCCACATCGCAGCCCCGATCGCAGCAAGGGGGGATCGCGGACAATAAGGACTCGACTTGGACTACGGAAAAGAATCCATACTTCGCCACCGCCAGTGCAAGGGTAAGATCGAGATAGTCTCGAAGATGCCCCTGGAGACGATGGACGACCTGTCCATCGCCTACACGCCGGGAGTGGCGGCGGTGAGCATGGAGATCGCCGGTGATTCGGCGCTATCGTTCGAACTGACGAACAGGGCCAACACGGTCGCGGTGGTCACCGACGGCTCAGCAGTGCTGGGACTCGGCGACATCGGCCCCGAAGCCGCCATGCCGGTGATGGAGGGCAAAGCGGTGCTCTTTAAGGCCCTGGCAGGCGTTGACGCTATTCCCATATGCCTGGCAACGCAAGACATCGACGAGATCGTGCGATCCGTTGAACTGATGGCCCCGTCGTTCGGGGGCATAAACCTGGAGGACATCTCCGCCTCCCGCTGCTTCGAGATTGAGGACCGGCTGCAGGACCTGGGCATACCGGTGTTCCACGACGACCAGCACGGCACGGCCGTGGTCACGCTGGCGGCCCTTATCAACTCCTCGAGGGTCACCGGGCGTCGACTCGAAGACCTCAAGGTGGTCTTCTCCGGCGCCGGGGCCGCGGGCATCGCGACGGCCCGGCTGCTGCACGAAGCGGGCGCAAGGGACCTGCTACTGGTGGACAGCAAAGGCGTGGTCCACGCCGGGCGCAATGATCTGACGCCGATCAAGAGGGACATTCTCGCTATCACCAACCGGGACGGCGTTTCCGGTGGTCTGGGTGATGCGCTGGTCGGCGCCGACGTGTTCATAGGCGTCTCCAAGGCGGGCATCGTAAAACCGGAGATGGTGCGGGCGATGGCGGTCGACCCCATCGTGCTACCGATGGCCAACCCGGTACCGGAAATCATGCCCGATCTGGCTTCCGAGGCGGGGGCGGCGATAGTCGGCACCGGGCGCAGCGACTTCCCCAACCAGATCAACAACGTGCTGGCCTTCCCCGGCATTTTTCGAGGTGCGCTCGACGCCCGTGCGCCCCGCATCACTACTGCGATGAAGTTAGCGGCGGCCGAGGCGCTGGCCGGCCTGGTGCCCGACCCGTGGAAGGACCAGATACTCCCCTGGGCGCTGGACGAGAAGGTAGCGCCGGCGGTGGCAGACGCGGTGAACCGGGCGAGCCCGGTTGGATGATCAGTTGGCGTAGGCGATGGCGGACTCGCCGCCGTCCAGGACTATGACCTGGCCCGTCATCCAGTCGGACGCCGGACATGCCAGGTAGACCGCCAGCAAGCCCAGCACTCGCAGGTCGGTGAGACGGCCCAGGGGCAACGATTTTACCCGCGCTTCGGCGATGGCCGGGTCCTTGAATCCAGGCTCCGTCATCTCCGTCTTGAACCAGCCTGGGCTGATGGCGTTGACGGTCACGTTGTAGGCGCCCCACTCCAATGCGAGCACCTTGGTCAACATTTGAACCGCCGCCTTACTGGGGGCGTAGGCCGCCTCGTACGGGAACGCCAGGTTGGCGCTGGTGCTGGCGATGTTGATGACCTTGCCGGAGCGCCGCGCGATCATCTGCGGCGCGACCGCTCTGGCCATGTAAAACGACCCTTCCAAGTTGGTGGTGATTATCTGGCGGAACGCATCGTCGCTCATGCGCTGGTCGGCGGGCCACCGCCAGTCGACGTTGTCCGGGGCGTCGGGCACGGGCACGACCGGGCCGACGGTGACCGCGCCGGCGTTGTTGACGAGGATGTCGATTTTTCCGAATGTGCTGGTCGCCTTTGCGACCGTGACATCGACCTGTGCCGAGTCGGCCACATCGCATACGATTCCCAGGCCCCGACGACCGGCGGCCTCGATCTCGGCCGCCACCGAGCCGACCTGATCCGCCGACCGGGCCGTGACAGCGACGTCCGCTCCGGCCTCTGCGAACACCAATGCGATGGCGCGGCCTATGCCGCGACCGCCGCCGGTGATAAGGGCCGTTTTGCCCTTCAGATTGAACTCGGGAAGCATTTTTTCACCGCCGAATCAAAGTTGGCCTCATTGGATCGCCGAGCGAGCCTAGCACCGGCCCCAAACGCGGTCAACGCAGGCGTGCGTTCAACTGGGCGTGGCACGACTTCTGGCCCCGGTCACGGCTTATGGGCGGTAGCGATGCTCCAGAAACCAAAACGCGAATTGATGCCGGAGCGCTCGAGAACCTGTTCGTAGAGGCCGATGAAGGAACGCCCCCGATTGAGGCGCGGTGTGCCATGCCTCAGTCGCACGTCGCTCAACCCGGAGAGCATGGCCCTGATTTCGGCTGAGGTATATGCCTTACCCAGGGGGTTGTTTTCGCCGTCGTACTTGCGGGCGATCTCGTCCCGTTTCATCTCGCCAACGTTTTGTCCCCGGAACACGAGTCGCTTGAGAAGCTGGAGGTACGGCTCAACGACCGTTAGCCACGAGTTGGAGTTGTAGAGCATCAAAACGAACTCGCCTCCGGGCCTAAGGACCCTCAGGCACTCATTGATTGCCCCCTTCCGTGTCAGGTGTGTGGTGCAGCACTCCGAACGAGTACACGACGTCGAACGACCCGTCGCCGAACGGGAGCCCTTCGGCGTCGCCGTGGACGAACTGGCCGTCTATGCCCGAGAGCGCGAAATGCCTGCGCGCCAGGCCCACGCTCCTTGGTGACAGGTGGAACCCGACCACGTTCGCCCCCAGCTTTGCGGCGTGCAGCAAATCCGTCCCCATACCACAGCCGACCTCGAGCATTCGCTTACCGGCGAATTCTCGAAAA
The DNA here is from genome assembly GCA_965250195.1 of Dehalococcoidia bacterium. Taxonomy (GTDB): domain Bacteria; phylum Chloroflexota; class Dehalococcoidia; order Lucifugimonadales; family UBA2962; genus CAUZIR01. Next base: position 1,509,435 of record OZ252295.1, on the reverse strand, counting down.
TCTACCAGCCGGTAGACGAATTCTTGAGTGTCGGCGCGACAGCCGCGTACCTCGGCGAAGAACCGGGCTTCGCCAACGGGCTGGCCGGACGCGAAGCTGCCACAGGGCCGCTCGTCCCAAAACGCAGAGACCTGGGCTTTTAGTGTTTTGGGGTCAGCCGTTGGTCAAAAAGGGTGCTCGCCGCGGGCCGACGGTGGACGCCGCGCCATTCCCGCACCGGGCACAGGATGTCGATGTGGAGGGTTTTGTGGCGACCCCGACCGGATTCGAACCGGCGATCTCTGCCTTGACAGGGCAGACGGTCACTCCACTAGGCCGCAAGGCCGCAGGACGGTTGGATATGGGTTTTGACATCAGGACCCTACACCGGGGCCTTGGTTAATACTAGTTTTCGGCGACGATCGTTCTCCTTCGCGATCGCCAGCCGAAAAGCATCCAAGGTTGAGACGGGGAGATCAGGGCCCAGCGAGGCCACGCGCCAAGTAGGCAGACGGCCTCCGCCGGTGGCTTTGACGGAGTAGTAGACATGATTTGACCGGCGATCCGCCGACACGTGCATTTGCACCAATCCCCCATCTTTCAACAGCGGCTGGTTGATTACTTCCAGCTGGAGGGTGACCAGCTCAAGGTCAGTCGAGGGGGTAGCTGGCTCCATCGTCAGCATCGAATTGAACGGCGAGTGCTTTCCGTGTTTGGCTCGCAGGCTCTCGGTCGATAGGGACACGTACCGCTCGGTCATGCGGGTCGTGGTGTGGCCCATGATGCGAGACAGGCTAATCACGTCTCCACCAGAGTCGATATAGGCGGTCCCGAAGCTGTGCCTGAGCATGTGGGGGCCGAGCTTCGGCCCCTTGAACCCAGCTCGCTTGAGCACATGGACTACGGCCTGCCTCATGCTCTGAACGCCCATCGGCTCGTCCACGATTGGAGTGACGTGAGCGTTGCCGAATTTCATATGTTTCGGGAATAAGAATAGAGTCTCACAGGATTCCAGGTAGGCCCGCGCAACCGCGCTGATCGGCACCATGCGGCCGCCAGTTTTCCCGCCACCTCCGGTGACCCCACCCAGCCTGAGCGAGTTGCCGACCACGTCTGCCTTGCTCAGTCCGACCAGGTCGCCAATGCGAGCGCCGGTGTCCACTAAGGTCAGGATTAGCCGGCGCTCTATGCCGGGCTTTGAAGCCGCCACGGCCTTTCGCATCTGCTCAACCGTGAGGATGCGAGGGACCTTCCTTTTTATCTTGGGAGTTTCGAGTTGCTTGAACGGGTCCTGGACGGCGGTGATGTACCGGCGCTTGACCAACCAGCTGTAGAAGGCCCTGATCTTGCGGTAGACGGTGGCAGCCGTCTCGTCCGACCCTCCCTGGTGTTCCTTCATGTATTTCTCGACCGTCTCCGCGTCGACCGGCAGGAGAGGGTATTCGTCGACGAAAGGCTTTACCCGCCAGTGATATGAGTCGATGGTGGCCGGCGCCCGGCCGGACGCCAGCTTGGCCGCCACGAAGGCGTCGTACAGATCCGATGAGTTCAGGTTCCCGGCGTTCATTGTCTCTCCCCCACACTGATGGTGGTCGATGCAAGCGCAGCACATTCCGTCCTCCTATTCCCCCCACCTAAACGAGAACAGGAACGGGTCGCGGGCAGCACCGGCCAATAGGCCCACGGTTTCCGGGGAAACCGATAGGAACAAAAGAGGCCCGCTCGGGTGAGCGGGCCTCTACTGCTACGATGACGCCGCACTCGCCTGGTCAATTCAGGTGTGTGCAGGGGCCGTCGTCGTTCACCGCGGCGGCGGCCCCACCTATTTAGTTGCCCCCTACCTTACAGAGCGCATTTTTGGCGTGTCAAATCGCCCATCGCTCCCGTGTCGTCGCGGCCCAGAGATTCGGTCCAGGGCAAGCATGTACCGACTGTGGCCCCTTTTCTTTTCGTAGCTAGCTACGTGCGCATTATGCGCGCGTAGGCACGGTTGACAGTGCGAAGCGATCTTTGCCACGGTAAATACAGGTTGCGGACCTGCGTTGATGTCGACGCGGGATCTGTAGCCGTTTTTTTTTGGAATGAGCAACAAACCGACCATCCAAATCCAGTGCCCCGTTTGTCCGGCGCCTTTCGTTATGGGGCGCTCGAAACAGGGCAACGGGTTCGCTGAGCACACGGGTCCGAACGGAAAGCACCGGTTTTACTGGGATGGGATTCCGGAACTGGAATCAGCACGCGCAGAGCTGGCCCAAGAGGGTCGGGAGGTAACAGGCGATGGACACGACAAAGCTGGCGTTCACGGACGAGCAGAAGGTGGTAATGGAGGAGGCGGAAAAGGAGTCGAAAGCCGCGGGGGTCATCAACGACGTCCTGGTTTCCCTCATGGACGCCCACAACGAAATGGCGTCGACGGCGAAGCTGGGACAGGGGCTCGATCCGTCCTTGGCGTCTGAGATTCAGGCGCACCTCGCACAGCACCAGCACGCCCCCGGCCTGTGCTCGAACGCCGAGTGCGACCCCTGCCGAACCTCTAGGCGGATCGTCGAGCAAGAGGTCAGTCAGCGTGCCCGGCGGGATCTTGTCGCCGAAATGGCGCAAGCCGCCGAGTGGGACGGCTGCACGCCGGAGGCCAACCGGGTAGCCGAGGCCCTGACCGACTATCGGGCCGCGGGAAAGCCGGACGTCGAGGACGCCGGCTCGACCGGCGTATCAATCAGCTCGGCAACGGGGTAAGACATGGCCGGATCAGACACACCCGAAGGCTCGGACGGGCCGCCGCCCGACGATAGCGAGGGAAAGAGCGGCGGGCCCTCCGGAGATCAAGGGTTCGACGAAGTAATCGGCAGCGTGGTCGACGCCAGGCTCGCCAAGATGATGCAGGAGGATCTACCGAAGGTCCTCGACAGCGTTATCGCTCAAGTGCGGGACCAGGTCGTAGCCGTGATCGACGTCAACGCGATCGCAACAGCCGCGGCCAACATGGCGGTCCAGGCGATCGGTCAAAATGCCGCGCAGCCCGTTCCGGGTCAGGCCGGTGCGGCGGCAGCGCCGATCGCCGGTGTCGCCAACGTTGTTCAGCCGGTTGCGCCCACAGGCGGCCAGCAGATCATGGGGAATCTAAATAGAGCACAGATCCTCGAAACCCTGCTCGACAAGGGCCTTTCGATATGGGACCGACTCCAAGAAAGAGGCAAGCCCGACCCCCTCACACAAATGCGAGCGCTACTTCACCAGCACCCGGAGACGGCTTCGCTCCTGCAAACCAACCCGCTCGGTCCGCAGATCCCTTCCATGCTTCACGAGGCGTACATGCTCGGCATGAGGGCCAAGGTTGGACAGGGAGGTGGCGCCGACGGGCCAAACCCTACCGAACCGTTAGGCGAGCGATGGGACGCGAGCGGAAAGGGCGGGCCGGAAGGGCAGCCACAGACCATAGACGAGATTCCCGTCGCAGAGCTATCGAACGCTCTGGTCAGGCGGGTTTTAAGCGAGGACAGCGAGCTGGAGCACGAACCCCGCGTCACGATGGCCGGCCTCCAGGTCTAATGTGAACACCCTCGAAAAAGCGATGCTCCGGGCCAAGCTGACCGGGATCAGTCCGGAGGGGCTGGCCGAAGCCTGGGCGGAGTTCGCCGGCGAGATCCCGGAACCGGTCCTTATCAGCCTGGCCAAGCTCGCCAAAACAGAACTGGAGCGCCGCGGCGTTTCGGAAGCAGCGTAGTCCTGTGGTCACGATGGCGCAGCTCGCCAGCGACGTCGAGAGCGTTTCCTGGGAAACCGACGAACTGGGCGAACAGTTCGTTTCGATCCCGGAAGTCTGTGGCTCGGTGTGGTGGGCCAACCTCCACTCGTGGGCCGAAAACATACGAGACGCCGGCTGTTCGAGCTGCGGGGTTTTCGCAGTCGATATGGCTGTGGCCATGCACGACCTGGTCAACGACAAACTCGGGAAGCCGATTCGGGACCAGGCCAACCTCGATCGGTTCGCTGATCTGTTCGCGCACGTTTCCAGCTCCCACGCTCAGGCCGCCCAAGATGAGGATTCGTCGCCGGGTCCGGATGCGGACCAATGGGGCTCGCGGTGCCGCGACGCGCTCGGCCGTTGGATTCCAACGGAGGACTGTGTCGGGATCGAGATTGACGCACTGCCGGTGTCGGACAGGACTTTCGCGCTCGGCCAGCTCACCGGAACCAGGTACGAGTTTCGATGGCGAGCGGTGGCGGTCGACCAGCTCGTCACCTCGCACGACCCATTCACCTTCGCCCCTAATCCGGAGTTCCCCGCAGATCTCCAGCCGCGGCTACGAGACAGGGCGGCAACCAGGCTCCAGGTCGAGAGGATGGCCGGCAACATTGACGCCGACCTGCTCTTGACGGACTTTCACACCTTGGACCGCGGCGCGCCGATCATCGGCCGAGATCTCATCGTCGAGTCCGGTAACGGCCGCGTCATGGCGCTACAGCGGGCGGTCTCTGAAAGTGAGCCCAGCTACCAGACATACACTGACGAGCTGCGCCGGCGCATCCAGCAGTTCGGCATGTTCCCCGACGACCTGACAACGATCGAGGGAGCCGTGCTAGTTCGCGAGCGCCTTACGACAGTCGACCGCAGGGAGTTCGCGCAAGAGGCCAATATCTCAGCGGCGATCTCTAGCTCGGCGATCGAGAACGCGCGGACCGATGCCGAGAAGATCACGCCAGCGATGCTCGGCGCCCTCCAGGTCCTGGACGGTGAAGCAATCGAAAAGGCGCTCCGGGCAACACGCAACGTCGGGTTCGTCTCGTCATTCCTCGCGACTCTTTCCGAGCAGGAGCAGGCGCAGCTCGTCGACTCGGACGGGCGGGTCAACCAGGAGGGCGTAAGGCGAGTGACGATGGCCCTATTCGTGTCCGCCTTCCCCGGCGACGCCGGCCTGCGAATGGCTGAGAAGTTTTTCGAGTCGGTCGACGGCAACGTGAAAAACGTCTTCAACGGCCTGCTCGGCAGTCTCGGCGAGCTGGTCCAGGCCGAATCCCTGGCCAGCTCCGGAGAGCGTGACCAGGGTCTCGCCATCGGTGAGGATCTGGCAAAGGTCGTCATCGCGTTTTCAGACATTAAGGCGACGCCCGGCATGACCGTCGAGAACTGGATTAACCAGGGTCGGCTATTCGAGCGTGAGCTGGACGATTTCCAGGAACAGATGCTCCGGGACATCGACGACCGCTCCAGATCCGGCCGGCGCGTCTCGACGATGCTGACCTTTTACACCGCAGCCGTGTTCGACGCCCCCCATCCGTCACAGGCAGGGTTTTTCGATGACGTCTCGCCGGGTAGAGAGGAGCTGTGGGAATCGGCCAAGAGGGCGCAAGATCAAATGGCCACAGCCGCTCAGTCGGACCCTACGGAGTTGGTCGACTGGTGCAACGTCGAAACGGGAGACATCGACCGGCTGTGGAGCTGGCGGCCATTCCGGACGTCGGCCGCACTGGCGATCGGCCTGGACTCCGAGGTCCAAGTCTGTTCGATCGGCCTGACCGGAGACGAGTACCAGTTGTCAGTCGACGGCGGAGAGGACCAGGGCATGGTCCGCAAATTCATAGCCGGCGAGCTTGGCCGACACGCCCGGCAAGTTCCGGAACAAGGCTCCGATCGCCTGGTGTGGGAAGTGGTAGTGCCGGGGCCCGAGCCGGAGGACCTGGAGCTGGTTCTGGTAGTGCCCGACGATGCGCCGAGGCGAGAAGAGCCGCAGGACCAGCCGGCGTTATTCCAGGACGCCGAGATGGGCAACATCGCAGGCGGGGTGACCGGCGGCTTCGCGTTCGGCGTCGGGGCTCGGCTCGCGGGCATCGCTGCCGACATGTTTCAGCGCATATCGAAAAGCGATCCGGTGTGCAGCGCAGAGGCCGGCGGCGCCGGCACCCTGTCAGCTCACGCGATCGGCCTGGACGTCTCTGGCGCGGGTGAGTTCGTGTCCGAGCAAATGATCGACCCGGCCGACTTCGATCCCGGCTCTTTCCGGACGGCGACTCAGGGCCGACACCGCCTCCGCTTCGCGTGCCGCAAAGGTGAATTGGGCGGAGACGGCGAGTGCCAAGGCGACATAGAGCTACAGTCCATCCTCCATCCACGCGAGGAACAAAACGACCTGGTCAACGACACGATCAACAAACGGCTCGGCCTAAAGCTCAACACGGAGCTTGACGAACTGGACGCAGCCACCAGGGAAGCGGAACTGATCGCGCTGTGACGGCGAAACGAGCACCGCGGGTCGTGTGGCGTCGCCGGCATGGCGGAGCCCGCCTATTTAGGGCGGAGCTGGTGCACAATCACGGGAGGTCGAGATACATGAGCGGAGCAAACGAGATCGGATTTTCCTTGTGCCGGACGCCGGCCGGCGAGCTGGTGAACGGGCCCGTTGCAACCGGCACGCCGAATCGGGTTGGCATCCCGATCGCCTGCCCTCCGGGCGCCAAGTGGGAGGGCCTTCATCACACGCACCCCGGCGGTGTTCCACGGCTCTCGGGCCTGGACCTGGCCACCGCCTCACAAACCGGAGCGAAGGTCATGTGCGTCGAGGCCGACGGCGACCTGCGGTGCTACAAGTTCGAGAGGAGCTAACGATATGGAAAACGACATTACTTGTCCGGTTTGCGGAAAGACCTATAACGGCAGCCGTGCCCAGTGGGTCGAGGCCCACGAGGCGGGCAAATTCCACCAACAGGCAGTTAAGGCTGCCCACCGCGCGGAGCTGGAGGCTCTTGGGCGTACTATCGGCCACCACGATTGCGAGTTCGCCGGCATGTTGTGGGACGGCCCGGTGCCGACGGTTCGCGAGTTCCCGCTTACGTGTGAGTGTGGCGACAAGCTGGAGCTGGAGGAAATCAACGTCGAGGCCGCTTGACAACGCGAAATCATCTTTGCCACGGTAGGTGAAGTTGAGTCTTCGGAAGGCCTCTAGAAGACGGATGAGAAAGGTTGCGGGGGAGCGGAGCTTCGGAAGTTCTGACCGCAACCTTTTCTTTTGTGGCCCGCTCCCTCCAGCCATAAGCCTGGGAGGGAAAAGGCATGATCCACACCGCACCCGTATCCATTCCTGTCGCCGGTATGGCCAACGCCATGATGGGCGCCAAGAAAAAGAGGGCAAAGGCCGGGCGCGGCTGCCACCGGAAGCGCATGGGCGCGGCCGGCACCCGCTGTTTCTGCGGCGGCAAGCTGTCGAAGACCAGTCGCTGCAAGCGGTAAGCCTTCCGGGCTGACCGTTTCCACGCAAACCTGAGTTCCATTCTTAACGTCCCGGCGTAGGCCGCTGGGTTTTCAGGAGATCGAGTTATGAAAACCGAACCTGTCGACACCACCGTCGATGAAATTTCCCAGCGGCTCGTCGGCAGTCTCGGCCCGGCATTGACCACGGCAATTGAGGAAGCTCTTGCCAAAGGCGCGCCGGAGCCCAAGCCGACGGCCGACGTCGGGCAGGAGAGCCCGTTCATCACCGCGATGAATGAGGCGCTGGCAAAGGCCGGCGGCGAGCTGGCACATGACCAGGTGGTTGTGGTTGGCCAGGACGGCATCCCCTCGATCTCGACCGCCGTTCAGGTGGCCGACGACATCCGGATGGCCGAGCTGGGAGCGACGGCGATCGGCGCTTTCGCGACCAACATCGACCAGGCCGCACCGCTCAACATTCCGGCGGGCTCGATCCTGGTCGGAGGGCTGTCCGGCATCGTCGCCGGAGAGGTGATCGACGGCCTGGTGGCACCGAAAGGCGCCGACGGCGGAGTGAGCGCCAACAACATCCTCGTGAAGTTGGGCGCCATCGCGGTCATCACGACGCAGGGCAAAAAGCTAATGGGCCAGAAGTCCGCCAACTTCGCGGTGGCCGCCCTCGGGGTCCAGGTCGTCAGCGACTTCCTGCCGATCGACCAGTGGGTCGACAAGATCGTCGGCTTCGTAGGCAAAGCGACAGGCACCCCGCCCGCCGGCGGCGGAACGGCGGCGGCCGTCGAGCAATGGCTGGGTCAGGCCGGGCGCGTGGCCCAGGATCCGCCCAACGTCATGGAGATGGACCCACTCGCCGGCGAAGTCTAGGCCCGGCCCCTTTCAGATAGAACCGGGCCGTCAGTGCCCCTTTCACGCCAATAGAGAGGTAAACACCCGATGCGTAAGCGAAGAGTCACACAGGCGGCCACGGCGACTTGGGGGGCCGACTCCGTAGTCAGCACAGACCTTGAGCGCACCGGGCTGATTACCCAGCTCGACGTCACGATCGAGATAACCCCGTCGGCAACTCTCGACGGCGCCAACCAGCCGGACGGCATTTTCCGGTTGATCGGCAACATGAGAGTCTACGGTGGCTCTCACACCTACTTCTCGCTCCCGGCCGTCGATGGGGCCATGGGCGGGGTGCTCCAGCACTCGCTAAACGTGCTGGATGGATTCGGACCCGGCCACGGTGGAGGCGACGTCGCGGCGCCGTCCGCTGCATACGTGCCCGTCAACACGGTGTTCCACGCCGGCTCGCGCCCAAGGGACAAGTGGGGGCGGATAAACCCGTACGACCTGTCGGCCTTCATTCCGGCGCACGCCGAAACGCAGCTCCAGGCCGAGTGGACGATGTACGGCAACGACGTCGCCGATGACACGGTCACGATCGCGTCAGCGGTCGCAGCCTTCACCATCCACAGGGTCACTGGCACCGACGCCGAGATCCAGGCTGAGATGGCCAGGCAAGAGGTCGCTTTCCCGCGGGAGAGGCAATCGGTCACCGGCATGATCCCGGCGTGGGCCGCGACCGTGCACGCCAACGCCGGCACGACCTCCGATTTCAACTCGGAGACGATCAACGTGCCGGCGGGCGGCTACATGAAGCGGATCGGCATAGCCGAGCAAGATGCCGTGGCAACGGTGCCCAACAGGTCCTCCGACCAGCTCACCGAGATTGCGCTGCGCAACAACAAGACGGGAATCGAGTTCGTCAGGGCCCACATCGAGTCGTGGCTGTCCGAGCTTCCGATATCCACCCCGATGGGCATTGACGACGTCCCCGACTTCGGGGGCGGCGCACCGGAGGGCATCGTACCCATCGACCTGCGCCCGATGACAACGCCGTCCAACCCGTTCGGCAACGACTACGGGTTCGACATGCGGCGGGCGGACTCGGGCGATTGGGTTCTCGGCCTTCTCCTGAGCACCAGGGCAGCCGGAGACGACACCCTGGTCCTGTGGGAGCGATACCAACAGACCGAGGCTCCGCTGTCTCCTATGGCCCGCGCCCTCGTTTAAGCGGGCCCACCGGTCCGTTTAGAGGCGAACTACAAGACCCGCGGGCCGGCAAGCGAGCTGGCCCGCGGGCTCGGGAAGCTGGAGGAATGGGTTGAGGGCAACGACGCCTCGGGGCCCGGACCAGATCATCGTCCGGTGCCCCGACTGCAAAGAGAAAGTTATCGAGGCGCCGCACCAGCGGCTCCTACCTGGCTACCTGGAGCACGTCGTCTGTTCGTGCGGCCGCGACTGGTCCCGGAATCCTCCGCTCCTCTGGAGGCTCATTAGGGCCCTACGGCTGATACGGCGTCACCACAAGTTCGGCACCCTCACGGTCGACCAGGTCCGGCGATCGTGGTACTTGCCGCGGGAGCTGGAGCAGGCGAGCCCATCAACGCCGGCGGACGTCGCAGCTCCCGAACTGCCGGACGGATCGGGCAAGGTTTCCCTAGAAACGACGGGGGAGTCCCTTGTCTAGTCGACTTGTCGGGCGCTCCAGGCGCATCGCCGAGCTGGGATCTCACAGCGTCTCGATCGAGCGACGCACCGGCGACCAGTTCACGCCGATTCAGCACGGCGGCCTGGTGGAACCACGCGAGCCGATCAGGCTGGTGACGCTCGGGGTTAACCAGCAGCTCATCCACGGCCCGGACTTCCAGATCCTCGACGCAGCCGGTAACGAGGTCTTTCGCAGGGGTTCAACCGCTGGCTTGTCGGGAACCGCGTTTCTCGACATCTCGGCGCCCAGCGTGGTCGGCCGGTATCAGTTCATCGTGCACGCTCAGTCATTCCCGTTCCTACCTTTCACACACCCGACGTCGATGCCGTTCGAGGTATCCAACGACGCTCCGCCGCCAGCGACGCCGCCGCCGTCGACCGCCATCGGCGGGATCTTCGGCGACTTCAAGACGGTAGCCATGATCGGCCTCGGAATCGCGGCCCTGGTCCTGATCGGCCAGGTCGTCTCACGGACGCCCAAAAAAGCATGAACCCACAGGCACAACAGCAGCTCTTGGACCAGATCGGCGGCGCGATCGACACCGCCCAGCTCGGCGGCCACGGAAGCGCCCCCGCGGTAGCCGTCATCGTTATCGGGCCTGACCAGCTTCGCGCCGCGTTGACGGATCGCAAACAAGACAACCTGGGGATCGCTTCGATTGGCGAGAGCGGCCCGGCCGCTACGTTCACGGTCTATCAAATGCTCACAGATGAAGCGATCCGCGACACCAACGAACACCTGCCGGCGGAGCTGGCCGACCTGAACCAGGCCACGGCCTGGTTCTACGTGGTCGACAACAAACTCGACGAGGGCGTTTCGGTGATTTTGGTCGGTGACGTCACCAACAACAATCAGAGCCCGGCCGAGCTGGACCTATCAGGGCCGGTGTCAGCCGGTAGGCGCACAATTTTTCTGCCAAGCGGCGCAGCGAGCCCGAATCCCTGGACGCTTTTTCAAGGGGTGAAGGTCAAGGCGCCAGTCGCTCCCACAGCCGGACTGCTAAGCGTTATCTGTGTAGTCCAGAACGGCCCCTAGATGTGTGGCCATCAAGATGACAGGAGCGAAGGTGGGTCAATCAAACAGCGGATTGTTGGTGCTGGTCATCGGCGCGCTGGGATGGCTTCTACTAACCGGGAGTTCGGACCAGGACCAGGCCGACCAGTTGCCGCCGGGCGGCCGGCGGGAAGGCGAACCGCCGCCGGGGCCAGCGCGCCTCGTGCCGGCGTCAACTCCGGTTTTACTGGCCCGCGACGTCGCGGACTCAGATTTCAAGAGAGTGCTTTTAGGGGTGATAGATGACCATTAGACTTTTTGCCAGATCCCGGCGAGGCCTGGATGCGATTCCGATGCTCGCTCAGGCCGGACAGGAAAGCCATTTCGTAAGAACCGCCATCGAGCTGGACCAGGGCCTGATGGTTTTGAGCCGGTGGTCCGTCACGAACCAGGGCGGAGCGCCCGAGGTCGTGTACATGGAGCTGGAGGTCATACGGCCGATGTTCCCGAGCCCGCAGCGCCTGGTCGCAACGCTCCCCGGCCGCAACCGGTGGTCGTCAGAAAACGACAGCATCGTCGCTGAAACATCCTCGAACAGCGTGCTGGTCGGCTCGACGAGCCCGGCGACCATTGCGGCGGTGGTGATATTCAGGCCAGCCGCGACGCCGACTCCGGTGGACCTGGACATCCGGATGCGCCTGCGCGTCGTCAAGGACACACAGACCAGAGATCCGGCCCACGTGGGTCCGGTCCTGGAGGGCGGCGAATACATTCAGAACAACGTGATCCGAGTCGTTGAGCGTTCGGAAGCCCGGCTCTCGCTACAGCCCAGCGAGTTCCCGTTCTTGGCGCTCGGAGACGCCAGCTCTGGCCTACGTAGCGTGGGGACGCAGTCGTAATGGTTGTTGCAACTGGACCAGCAAGAGCGGGAGAGATCGCCCTCTTTAAGAACCCGCTATCTGCGGTCGCGGTCAACGGGGACGCGGAACCGGTCGGGACGCTGGCGCTCGTCCGTATGGACGCAGACGCCGCCATTAAACAGGCGGGCCCGGCGGCCCAGGACGACACCCAGTACATCGGCCTGGAGAACACCGGCACGACCGCCCTTTTCACGATCGCTATTCCTGTGCCGCGTAAGGTCATCATCTCCGGATCTCTGATGGTTCGGGTGAAGACGCAAGACACGTCCACAACGAACGTAGGCGGAGCCACGGCCCGAACAAACTGCATCCTGGCCGCCAGCAACAACATCGCCGAGCAGACGGCCAACGGGCAGACCAGGACCGTCGCCGGCGAGAGCGTGATAGACCTGTTCCACTTCACGTTTACGGACGCCACGATCGACGACGGCGAAACCCTAACCTTGACGATCGAGTATGAGGTGGTCGCCGGCGGCAACGCCGCCGACGTGGTCAACGTCAAGATCCACATCGACCCGGCGACGTCGGGCAACGAGTTGCTGTTGGAGTGGATGGTCGAGAGCGACTAGGTTTCCAGGGAAACGATCATGGCACAAGTACGCGGCATCGAAATAAACGACCAGCAGGTCGACGGCGTCTTTTCTCCTGACGGGGCGGAAAAGTTCGCCGTCGACTCGTTCGGCGGCGCCCAAATTGATCAGAATTTCCGGGCGGAGCTGATCCGCATAGTCGGCGGCGACGTCCGGTACCTGTGGATCGCCGACAAAGACGACGCGGAACAAGCTACCCCCACCGATAGATCCCGCAACGCCCACGTCACTACGTGGGACGCGGCGCCGGCGGCAGACCGCTTTATCAGGCAAGGCTCCGGCTACCTGATGAAATTCACCGCGGCGTCAAGCCAAAAGGGCGACGTGCCCGACGCCCCGGGCCTCTCCTTCGTGGGCGGCGCACCGGATGAACCGCACTCGATCCTCACGCTCCTAAAGGTCACCGATCCGACGCCGACCCCGATGTTGCCTCCATCCCGGCGAGTCAGGCAACGAGGCTGCCGGTGATCGCTGCCCACCCTAACTATCAGAACAGGACCCAACGAGAGGCGGCAGACGCCACACCCTAGCCAGGAGGGGATCTCAATATTGGAAGACCGAATCGTCGAACTCTTAATAAACGGCGGCATCGCGGGGGTCGTCCTACTGTGGTTCATGTGGCGGCTCGAAAAGCGGCTCGATCATCTGGCCCGAACGAATCAGTTATTAGCTCTCGCGATCGCACGAGTACTCGAACGGGACGGCCATACCGAGGGCGCTAGCGCGATCACCTCGGAGCTGACCCGCCACCTAAACGAAGAATGAAAGGCAGGACACGATGAGCACCTGGATGAACCTGTGGGCCAAGAACAACGTCGAGTTTGTGAGCTACCGGGTGACGACGGCGACCACGAGCGGCCCGATAGACCATTACGGCCCCTTCGACATCACGCAACTCGGCCGGGTGGAGGGGCGGGTCTACGTCGGACAGACGGAGCCGAACCGGATCACCGGGTTTATTCAGATCCCGGAGGGAACGTGGTCGGGCATGATGCGGTTTGATCTCACCAGGCGCGACGGGTCCGTGGCGAGCATCGTAACGTTCCCGAGGTCAGACTACGTTGCGGAAGGCCACTACACGCTGGATCTCGCGACGTTCATACCCGGTCGCAATTCCGGGCTGCTCGACGGGAAACCAGCAGATCCTGGGCCGACTGCAGCCGATGTCGCCCCGCCGCCGGCAACGGTCCTGTCCGTTATAGAACCCGAGCCGACGTCGGCCACCCTCACACCGATCGAGGAAATGCCGGCACCGGCGCTCAGCGTCCAGGACCTGGTCGACTCGTTGACGTTTGACGAGCCGGCGCCGCCCCCGCCTATTGTCACACCGCCTGACGGAACGGTGCCCGGAGCGCCGGCGTCGGCAGTAAAAAAGCTCGGGCTGGGGGCGGTGATTGTGGCCGTCGGCGTCCTGTGGGCGCTGACAAACTCTCGATAGACGAACCCACCAGGCGCTGACAAAACGAAAGGGCCCCGACATCGGCCGGGGCCCTTTCGTTTCCAGGGAAACCCTCGCTAGTTCCGCTGCATGATCCTTCCGCGCCTGAACCACAGCGGCAGTTTGCCGTCGCGCTCCAGCTCGAACATCATCTTGCAGACCAGCTCACCCCTCCGGATCAGCTCGTCCTTGTCGGTTTGTTGGCCCTGCGGCGTCCACCAAAGCTCGCCGAGTCTCGCCGCCCAATTAACGACCGGGATCTGCACCCGCCGGTCGGTCGGATCGACCAGGCGGAGTGGTTGACCATGAAATAACTCTGTAGAGCTGTCGACGGCCTGGGCGTTCATCCCCGGAGCGACCACGAATGCGCCGGCCTTGTCTTTGACACCGATTACACCGTGTAAGTACGTGTGGACCTCGAAAAAATGGGATTCCCCATAGACGACGACCCGTCCCTGGCGTTCGTACATCTCGAGTACGGTAAAGCTCGGTTGCGTGGGTCCGGCGATCTGCCGCACCCGAATGTTGAGCAGCTCCCACCGTTGACCCGGCTTCAATCTCGCGTTGGCTGTCTTTGGCATGGCTCTCCTAAAGCATCCTTAATTGACCGTTTACCTTGATCCCGATCGCCTGGCCGGCTCGTGCGTGCGCCTCGACCGGACACTCGGGATGCGGCCGACCGGCTATCTCGTCACACCGGCAATCGTTTCCGTCGACGTGGCTGCCGTCGCCCTGGAGATAGCAGAACGCGGCCAGCCCGTGCTCCATGCATCGCTCGAAGGCGAGAGGGTTTCTGGCGACGGCTACCGAACGGGCCATTACCGCCAAACACTTTCGGCCGACGACGGCCCGCCTTGCGTCTTGCTCTGGTAATAGCCGGCCGTGCCGCCGGGCTGCACGTTAGCCCTCACGCCGCCCATGTAGAGATCTCGGTGGCTCGTACTACAGAAATTCGTGTCGCCGATGGACGTCGCGGTCCTGCACCACCAGCACAGGCGGTCGCGGGGGCGGTCACGGCGTCTCTGTCCCGTCATGTCGTGCCGACCACCCGGAACCGCACAACCCACATGGGCACGTCTTCGCCTTGCCAGACATCGAACGCCGCAGCCGGACTCAGCCCCGCCCACGGCGACCCGGCCGGCATATACAGCCCGTTGGCCTCCATCCACTCGAACCCTTCGTCTATGTAGTCCTGGGCAGTCATGGAGCTGGTCGGCTGGCGGGTCAACGGTTCGGTCATTTCGATGGTTCCGATTCGCTTCCCGCCTGCCCGCGGGTTTTTATCCCAGGCCTGGGCCTGGTCGCCGACAGACCACTGGTTGACAAAGCTCGGCTTCCAGTCCCGACGGGTCACGGTCTTAACGCCGGCCAGCAGGGCCTCCGATGTCCAACCGAACGAAATGATCTTCACGATTGATTCTCCGAACGTGGCCCGTAAACATGTGGTTTCGGGCACCCCGAATTTGGATCCATTTCCGTACCTGTCACGGTCACCCCGTTTTCGGGCCACCAGGCCGGCGCATCAGAACGAATGGCCCGAGGTCGATTCCCCACAGATAAGCTCGGGCGTCTTGCCCAGGGAGCGACCAGTGGAGGCCCCAATGAAACTGGCGCCTGTTAAACATGACCGTCCACCGCGGCGACAGGTGCAGGAGCGAAAACGGACGAGCTGGCGGCTCTATCGCGGCGGTCAATACGGCTTGCAACTCGTTCGCGCAGGCGGCACGGGCGTCGTTCCAGAATGAAACTGCCGGCTCTCGACTCACCCGATCGGCGGACGCTCGATCTGTGCGCCACCGGTCCACTAACGTCAACAGAGCTTCGCTGTTCAAGGCTTGGACTACCTCCGTATAATTTCTCTATGGGATTGCGTGAATATTTGGTGGGCGGCTCGTTGGCAGGAGCCGTCGCCTTCGGCGCTGCGATCGAAGTTTCCGGACTCCCCGAAACGCCGGCGGCCGAGTACGCCTACAGCCAGACCGACTTCGCGAACACCGGCGATGTCGCTGTCGCGTTCGCGATCCTGGACGTCACCCCCGCCGGCGCCGGCGGGACGCCTCACGTCTTCTACACGACGACAGCCCTGTAACGGCCTCGATTCCGGCCGGGCTCTCCGCCCCTGTATACCCGCGTCGAGAAACGGATCTATTTCAAACACCCGGACCAATTCCCTGCGGGGCCGCTGCAACGTCGCTCTCCGTGGACGCCTCGACGCCGTTTCCTTCCGGATCTGGTGAAAATCGGTAGATCAGCTCGACCAGAAGCTTTTCGTCGACGCCGTAGTCGCCGGCGAATCCAGTGCCTGGCCCGACCAACCACTGGATGCCGCGTGACAGTGAAGCCCGGCCGATTTCGAGCTTGACCGCGGCGTCTCGCTGGCTCAGCTCGTCGTCGAGTACTCGACGCAGGACGTCGGCTAGTTTTTGCTTGACGGCGGGCCTGTTGATCGCCGGCGCTCGGCCGATTACCTTCCCGTGTGCTCGCGCGTGCTCCTGGCCAGCGTTGATGCGTTCCCTGATAATCGAAAGCTCCAGCTCGGCGAGCGCCCCGAGCACCGTCATAAAGAACCGCCCCATGGCCGTCGATGTGTCGATCTGCTCCCGGACGCTGGTGAAGTCCGTTTTGGTGAGGCCGAACGCCTCCAGGGTGTCGTGCAGGTGCTTGACCGACCGGAACGCTCGATCGAGGGCTTGGACCAGGACCACGTCGAAGCGCCGACGGGCGACGTCGTCGACCAGGTGCCGCCATCGCTCGCGCCGGCGCATGTCGTTGGCGGAGGCGACGTCGGTGTATTCCTCGACGATCTCCCACCCTCGCAGCTCACACCAGGACCTCATCTGTCGGAGCTGGACGTCGGGGTTCTGGTGCTTGTCCCGAGTCGACACACGAGCGTAGAGAGCGGCGCGGACGACCTCACCCATCATGTCCCGCCCTGGCACGCCCACAAACGACGCAGAGGCCCCTAGAACCCCGTACTCGTGGCAACCGACCGTCGGCCTTGGTGTGGCGCTGCTCCAAAATGTCTTCAGCCTTTGCCAGGTGCTGTTCGGCTTTCTCCAAGTAATCCATAACGCTGCTCTCCCTATTGATCCGTCGGGGCGTCTTTACGGACGTAGCCGGCTCCGCCGCAGGTCGGGCAGTTTTCAACGAGCGGCCCGCGCCCGATTGAGGCCAGAAACTCATCAACGTTGTCATCTTCAAAGGGCGAGTGTTCGCCCATCGAGTCCAATTCCCCACGGGTCATGGGCTTGGCATCGGCCGGTAGGGGCAGCGGGTCTTCGTTACGATTCATGCACATTCGTCGCGGCCTTCGTGTGTGTTCTTGAATTCCCGATCGAGCTCCCGCTGGGCGTCCGGGGTCCACTTGGCCTGGTGTCGTTCATAAAGGGCGATGCACTCGCGGCATAGGTGACAATCGCAGTCGTAAAACTTTTTCATCGCGTTACCTGTCATGCGGCTGACCCGACACCGATCTCGATAGCTCGCTGCCGGCCACATTTACAGGTCGCGTAGCAGCCCGACTCCTGGTGGTGGAACGCCGTCATCTTTCCGCACCCAGGAATGCACCTGGTCCCGGCCGTATGGCAGCGCACGCACAGCGGGGAAGGGCGCGGCTTGTAGTACCCACGCCTGAGCGCCCGGAGTCGATGGCCGATAGGGTCACGCTGGTAGACCTCTCGGCGCCGCTGTCGGCAGCTGGCGCACATCCGGTAACCGGGCTCTAGCCGGCCGCCGCAGTAGCCGCACGTGCCCCTGGCCCGGTTCCTGGCGATGTAGGCGTTCTGGTAGGCGGTCGCCTTTCCCGTGGTCCGGTTCTCCGTTTGGCTGACACGATTCCGCGATCGGCAGTCCGAGCACTGGATTCCGGCCAGGTCTCGCGGGCCGGCGCAGCCCGGGCAAAGGCCATCCTGCAGTCGCTCGTTGTAGCGAGCCCTGCGGTTTAGGCGCGCTCGGCCCCGGCAGCTGGAGCATCCCTGGTGGTTATTAGCCAGGCCGACCTTGTCCATTTCACCTCTGCAGCGGAGGCAGGAGACCCGGTCGGGCTCGGCGGGTGCTTTTGGTGTCATCGCGTCACCTTTTGTAGTCTTCTGTCTTTCCGGTCTGGCCGCGGCCGAGCCCTTGGTAGGGGCGCTCACTCCTCCGTTTAACCGGCACCAGCGACAGGGACCACCATGCCCCTAATCGCGGCCAGCACCGCGGCCGACTGATTAAGTGATGCCGAGCTTCTTCCCGGCTTCCTGAACTTCCTTGAAGGCTTCGGGAGACCCGCCACCGTCCGGGTGGGAGGTTTTTAGGCTGTTCCTGTAAGCGGTCACCATCGCCGTCATCGGGCTGCCCGGCGCCACCCCAAGGACTGCGTGCGGGTCTTTCACATTCCTCGCCGGCGGGAGGGCAGCAACCGCGCTTACAACTTGGCCGAGAACGGAGCCGATGCCTCGTTGGTCAGCCTTGCGAGTTGCGGTTACCGATTGCAGGATTGCGAGCATCGCCGCCCGTACACCGAAGACACGGCCGCCGGCCTTACACTCCACCGGATACCACTCGCCATCCTTGAGGAACCGAACCTCTACTTTCCCGGCGCGCTCGGCGTCTCGGAACGCCGGTATCTCGATGTCATGGCGCGGGACATCCCACTTCCGAAACTCGCTGACGAGTTCGGACACTAGGCTTTCCCACGGTCGACGGGTCGTTATGTTGCCTACGTTGCTCATGCGTTACCTTTCACTCCGTTTTGACAGACTCGATCACGATTGCCATTCGTAACGGCCACCAGATGGTCGCGGTGGCAGGTCTCCAGTGGTACCCGGTTGTGTTCCACGACTCCGGTTTGTCGCCGAGAGATGGTCGTCATGCCGCGCCTTCGAGACCCAGGAACTCGGGTAGTAGTTGACCCTGGTCCGTACCGTCCGACGTCGACCGGCAGGCATCGCAGGTCACGATCGCGTCTTCGGGGCAGCCGTCAGCTCCCATCGGGCAGCCTTTGAATCCGCCGGCCCTGACTTCGTTCTCCAGCTCGACCCATGTGTCGAGGCCTTTTAAGAACTGATCGACAGCAGGAGTACCAGGTCCGCCGGCGAGCTGGTCGTGCTTCGACATCAACCACTCCTGCCCCTTTTTGAGACGGGTGAGCGCGTCTTCGACGACGCTCGAGGCGGGCGAATCAGTTACTGGTCGACCAGCATCTTTCAGGCGGTTTAGCAAATTGCTAGACACTCTTGACCCCCATTTCTGATGCATAAGTGAATAAAAAACGTTTTTACCTGTTGCCATCGGCGTTCAATAGCCATTCACTTGCCATTCACTTGCGTTTTTGCATGTGAATAAGTGAATGGTCTATTCACTTGCCCGATTCCAAATGAATGGCTTGTGCGTCGCACCGTGGTCGGATAGAAGGGTGTTGCCATTCACATGCACTTGAAATCTCAAAAGTCTGTCAGAACCTAAAATCGCCCGATTCACCATTAGAAATTCGCCTAACCAACAACTTTTTTAGTGATCTGCCAGTGGCTATTTCCGCCTGGTCGGGACGTTTCGATGTCATATGTGTCGCTCAGCGGCTCACGAAGGTTTCTCAGTCGGGCTCCGAGCTGGCGGGTGTCGGCGATGCGCCACGGCAAAAACGAAGCGCCGGCCACAGCCTTTAGCTCTCCGAACAGCACCGGCACCGACACGAGCCGGCCGGAGTTGGTTTTACCCCCATCAAGCGCCTTCTGTGCTGGCTCCTGGTCTATCCACACGGCGAGCGCAGCAGCCAGGTCGTCTTCCTCGACGGCGTAAGAGCGCTGAGTGGTAGTGAGCTTTCCGAGGACGCGCTGAGTGAGTTCCGAAACGTCGTCCCCCAGGCTGGCGCCGATCCGGCTGGCCGTGTGTGCGAAATCGGCCATGCGTATCGAGGCGTCGACAGCCGGCAGATCCGCGCGCTCGACGGCTAGGACCCGCTGGATCATCTTTGCCAGGTCGGACATGAGCACGTCCCGGTTGTCGTCTATCTCAGCCCACAGCTCGGCCTCCTCCCTTTTGGCGTCGATCTTGTCGAGGTGAAAGATCAGCAGGCGAGAGGCGATGTCAGGGCGTCGGAACTTGGGCGACATGGCCGTGAGGCAGATCACCGCCTTGGATTTGTACTTGATCGAGGTGTTGTTCGTGTAGAGCTTGCGCTTGATGAAGCGGACGCCGGTGGCCGCGCGCGCCAGCGTGTTCTCTAGCCACCGGATATAGCCCTCGACGTTGTCGAAGCACACCAGGGGCTCGGTGCTGATGGCCACCCAAAAGTCGTCGTCTTTCTGGCTGTCGATGGTGTCGACCTCGTACTCGGGGCCCATCAGCATCCGACCGAGACGGCGAAAAACGTTCGTTTTGCCGGAGCCGGTGGGCCCTACGGCGAGCGCCAGAGGCTTTGTTGGCATGCCCGACGAGAACGGCAGGGATACCACCCATAACAGCATCAACAGTCGCTGCTCATCAGGGTTGAACGCGAGGGCCGAGTCCTTGCTGAAATGGATGGGTTCGATGAGGATGTCGGGCATGATTCCCGACGGAGCGTTTGGCTTGAAACGCCAGGGCGACATCGTGTAGTCGGAGCCGAACAGCGCCCCGTCCTCGCCGTTGTAGCGCTCCTCGATGCCGTCCGGCCGTATGCGCAGGGTCCGTCCGGCACCCATGTCCAACAGCATCGTTTCGGAACCGCGGTCGTAGTGACTGAGAAGGCGGATCACCGACGACTCACCGCGGGCCCCGGCTTCCACGCGCAACTGCTCGACGAGGTAGCCGTAGAAACCGTCCCTGCGGTTCACATGGAAACGCTCATTGAGCAGGATTCGCAGGTCGTCGTTGTCTTCCTCTAGCTGGATGAGGATTCGGGACGTCTTGTCGAAGTAGTAGGCGAACTTCTCAGCCCACACGAAATAACCCGCGCTGGACAGCTCGGTGATGATCGCGAGCGCCTGCGACCGGTAGCGGGGGTGCGCGAACGTGTTCGGGCCGGACCTATTGGTGTGGATGGCATCGGCCGACACCTTGTACTCGGGCGATGCCTCCAGGATCTCCGCCAGCTCGCGGATCGACCCTCCGTGGTCCAGGTAGTCTGAGACGTCCGATTTGGGCGGCTTGTCGTCGTAGTCGGGTAGCTCCAGGACTTTGACCTGCGCGACCACTTCACGAAGGGATTTCCCGGACTTGTGCATATGCTGGTGGCCAGCATCGTCGTCGTCGGGGATAACGCAGACCCGGCGACCCGTCAGCATAGCAGCCTGGGACTTCGTCACGCCCTTCGCGCCCATCGGGACGGTCGTGGCCAGCAACCCGGCCTCAATCAGGCGATCGGCGTCTTTCTCCCCTTCGACCAGGTACACCCATTCGTCGTCGGCCGCGACCTTTATCGCCGGCAGGTTGTAGAGGACTCGGGGAACGCCCTTGACGTCCCATTTGTAGCCGCCGAAGGCCTCGGCGACGGGCCGGCGCTGTGCGAACCGCTGGACGCCGCCTTTGTCCATGCCCGCTGGCACCGTGAAGCGGACCACCTGAAACAACACCTTGCCGTCTTCGTCGAGGTAGTCGTAGGTCGCCTCGATCTCTTTCTCCCACGGCTTGATGTCGGACCACTCTTTCTGCGCATCGGCGGTCGACTTGATGCCCCACGCTTCGGCGAGCGCGAGGATCGGGCGTTCCTTCGGCTCATCACAGACAAAACACTTGACCAGGCCCCTACTGACGGTGATGGAGAGAGACGGATTGCCGCCAGCTTTGTCGGCGTGCCACGGACACCAGCCTTTGGCTTGTCCACGGCTGTCGGGCTGGCTGGTGATGTCCGCGTGGGCGAGGACCTGGTCGAGCAGCGCCGAGAGGTAAGGAGTCAAGTCTTAAACGCCCAATCGCCGGTCGTCGTGGCCGTGCCGTGCCCGGCTTTCGGTCGATCCCGTTCCCCGGCAGCGAAGATATTTCGCCAGCACGAATAGCAGACCTTGTGAGCTGGGTTCGGGATCTCAACGAGGGCTATCGACGAATCGAAGACGTGTTTGCCGCAGGCGCCTACCGGCCCTCCGTCGCGGAGCAAGATGTGGGCGGCCTCGTGTTGCTCGCTCAACGGCACCAAGACGGCGCGAGCCTCGCGCTCCTGGAGTTGTTCAACCTGTTCGGTGGTGATCGTCATAGGCCTTGTTCGCAGGGGGGGCCGGGCCCGTCGGCCGGCCCCCATGCTGGGTAAATGAACGTCCGTCGCGGGGGCCTGGGGAGGCCTAAACGGACGTCATGCACACATGGCTGTGGTTAGCAGTCGGACTCTCCGAACAGACCTCCTTTCAGGCCACAGACGGGCTAAGATGCGGCCGTTGCTGTAATACTCCCGAGCCGGCGTGATAGCGCCGGCGGAAAGGAAGCCGAATGGTGGAAAAGGCCCTGACGAGGGCGGAACTATTGGAACGGTGGGAATCAGGCCAAGTGCCGTGGGTGGAGAGGTCCTGGCGCCTTTTCCAAAATCCCGACGGGCGGGTGAACGAGGGCCTGGAGGCGGTCCGCCCGATATTTCGGCTCATGGTGATCCACTGGATGGAACAGAGAGGCGAGCCTACGGACCCCGAGCAAGTGGATCGCTCGGTGGAGGGCCTTGGCCTACTATTCAACATGGCCGTCGCTAGCGTCTTTGCGTTGTTGGATACTGGGTTTGAGGGTGCTGGCAAAGAGGGCCATGAGGCCACCCCATGACTCCGGGTCCTCCTTTGGCCACTGGCGCAGCAGCTCGACGGTCTCGCTGAACGTCGGGCAGGGCCCGGAGATTCGGTGGCCTAGCCAATGCCTGAACGCTCGCCATCGTCGTCGAGTCATTCGGCCGGCACCCCGAGCCTGTCTGCAAACGCCTGGATGATGTTCCGGGCCCGGTCGTCGATGATGCGGCGCAGCTCGGGGCTGTTGATGAACTCGCGGACCAGGTTGCTGACAACGGTGGCGGAGTTGGGGGCTGGGCCCTGGTCAGCGGGTTCGGGGCGGCGGCCTACCACTAGGTAGCGGACGGCGTTGAATCGTCGGTTGGGGTAGCTCACCGGGGCCGCCTGCTGGAAGCGATAGCCGGCGCCTTCGAGCTTAGCGATCGCGTCGTTGATACGCCGGGCGGTTTCCTCGGTAGAGGACCCTTCGTCGATCAGGAGAACGCTTGCAAGGCGACTCACAGTAACTTCGTCCGCTCCATCTCGTAGGCCTCCGATTTGGATGGACCTGAGCTGGGGAGACTACGGAGAGACTGTCCGGATCGTCACAAAACGGACAAAGAAAAAGCACGCCCCAGCTCAGGACGTGCTTAGACTAAACTCAGCTTTGAAACTAAGTCAAGCAGAAGGTAAGATTTTTAGTTGTGGATCAGTGTGATCCCATAGTGAAAGTTGGTTTTTCGTGGGCGCCCATTCTTCGGCGGATTGTCCTTGAGGGCCCGCACTTCGTTAATGTCGACTAGGATCATGCCACCGCCAGGCGCGGGGCTCCTTTTTCGTGCATGGATGGCCAAGATTCCACGCTTGGTCCATCCGTAGATACGCTCGACTTTGAGGTCGGTGTCCGCAGAGGCCGCATCGAGGGTGACAAGGTCCTCCAGCTTCGAGTGAAAGTTGGTTTTTCGTGGGCGCCCATTCTTCGGCGGGTTGGCCTTCAAGGTTGCCACTTCGGTTTTGTCGACCAGGAGGGCCGGCCGGCCGGCCTCAGTGTGTCGGAAGCCGTGGCGCGACAGGTGGTTTGCATGTATCCATGTATGGATAGTGCTAGCACTGAGCGCGAATTCTTTCGCCGCCTCATTTACTGTGGCCAAGTCCTCTGGATTCGGTTCTGTTTTTGCGACCACTTCGTCGATGGTCTGTTCGGAGAGTCCGGTACGCTCCATGGCCCTAACCCACTTCGCGTCCTGTGGAGTATAGCCCGCTCGGGTTGCCTCTACCATGACGCCGCTTCCCCCGCGCCGATCGCGGCCTGGACATCAGCGACGAAGGAGTCAACATCCTCCAGCCGGACACGCATCTGCCAGAGCGCAAAGTACGTGATCTCCCAAAGCCATATCTGGCCTTTAAAACAGTCGTGCTGGCGAAAATAGGCATCACAGACCGCGTGGACCCGGGAGTCCTGTTCGGGGCTGAGGTGGCTGCCTGTGGGCTCAATGTCAACCCGCACAATCGCGTTCTTGCCGAGCGGGTGGACCACCACAAGACCCTTGCGTTCGCGCAAGGCACGCCACCATAGCTGGCTAAAGATTTTGGAGTCATAACGGGGGGTTCTGGTCGCCGGAAGAAACTCCAGCCGACCTTCTGAAACTGCCTGCATGTCGAGCCACTCCTGCGGAGAATTTCCGCGCTAGTGGCGACCCCGACCGGATTCGAACCGGCGATCTCTGCCTTGACAGGGCAGTATGTTAAGCCACTACACCACGGGGCCGCGTCAGCGCGAAGACTAATATTATTTTCGGTGATTAGCAGGGCACAGTAAAGGCCCGGCCCGCCAACCGCCGCCAGAACAAGCCGGGCGAGTGGTGGGCGATACTGGATTTGAACCAGTGACCTCTGCGATGTCAACGCAGCGCTCTAAACCACTGAGCTAATCGCCCGCCTGTGCCCCGTCTGTTGGGAAGGGGTGAATTTTATCAACCGCCAGCCGGGCGATCAAGGTTTCCGGGCCTGTATGGACTGGCCTAAAGCTGGGGAAGTTCCTCCGGTGGACCGTCCCCAACGAACGGGTTATCCCCAGAATCGTCTGAGCCCACCAGCACTCCGATGGAGCCGTCTTCGACGAAGACGCCGGGCTGATCGGGCACGTCACTGAGACTGGGCAGACCAAGTTTGGCTCTGCCCTCGGCAGACTGGTCCAACCGGGCCGGGATGAGCCGACCGATAATGACGTTCTCCTTGAGGCCACGCAGGTGGTCCACATGACCGTTTGTCGATGCCTCCGTCAGTACCCGGGTGGTCTCCTGGAACGACGCCGCCGCCAGGAAACTCTCCATATTGAGCGAAGCCCTGGTGATGCCGAGGAGCACCGGGCTGGCCGCAGCCGGCTCTCCACCCTCGGCGAGGACGGCCACGTTGACCTCTTCGTAATTGCGGCGATCAATCAATTCGCCGGGAAGCAGCTCGGTGTCTCCGGGCGACTCAATCCTGACCTTGCGCAGCATCTGCGCCGTGATCAGCTCGATGTGCTTGTCGTGAATCTTCACGCCCTGGGAACGATAGACGGCCTGTACCTCGTCTATCAGGTACTGCTGGACCGCCTCGCGTCCCTGAATTCGCAGGATCTGCTGCGGGTTTTTCGGACCCTGGGTCAACGCCTGACCCGCCATGACCTGATCTTCCGAGGCAACGATGATGTGCGCGGCAGCCGGGACTATGTACTCCCGTTGCTCTTCGTCGGTCCAGGTGATGGTTATTGCATCCGGGCTCTTTTTGCGCCCGATCACCTTCACCTTGCCGGATACCCGGGCCATCAGATCGGTACGCTGGAGGGCGATTTCGTCGTCGCCCTTCTTGCCCTCGACTCCTGCGAGGCGGGTTCCAATAGCGACCTCATCGCCATCGGCGACGAGCAACTTTTGACCCTTCACTATCGCATACTCGTCCGTGTACTCCTCGACGCTGGTGACGCGGATGGTACGACCCTCGGCGTCCTCCATTAGCTCAATATCACCGTCGATTTCCGACAGTATCGCCTCGCCCTTGGGGGCGCGCGCTTCGAAAAGCTCCTCCACACGAGGGAGGCCGCTGGTGATGTCGGCGCCGGCAATGCCGCCCGTGTGGAACGTGCGCATGGTGAGCTGCGTTCCAGGCTCGCCAATGCTTTGAGCTGCGATTATCCCCACCGCCTCACCCAGCATGACCGGGTCGCCGGTGGCGAGCTGAATGCCGTAGCACTTCAGGCAAACGCCCCTGGGCGTCTCGCAGAACAGTGGGGAGCGAACCAACACCCCGGTGACGCCCGCAATTTTCAACCTGCCGGAGGCCTCCTCGTCCAGTTCATCGCCCACATCGACCAGGATTTCCCCGGTCGCCGGATCGGCCACGGCCTGCGCGGCGAACCGACTGCGCAGGCTGTCGGCGAATGCGCTCGCCAACGCCATTTCCGGGTCGTCTTCGATCCACGCGCCCGACTCGGTGCCGCAGTCGTCCATGCTGACGGTTATCTCTTGCGCTACGTCGATGAGACGCCGCGTCAGGTAGCCCGAGTCGGCGGTCCGCAGGGCCGTGTCGGCCAGTCCCTTTCGCGCACCGTGTGTGGAGATGAAGTACTCCAGCACCGACAAACCTTCGCGGAAGTTGGACTTGATGGGGCGGTCAATAATTCTCCCCTTCGGGTCCGACATCAGGCCACGCATGCCGGCCATCTGTTTGATCTGGGCGATGTTTCCCTTCGCCCCCGAGGTGGCCATCAGGTAGATGCCGCCGTAGTTGCGCAGGTTGGTCTGAATGACCTTGGTCAGCTCGTCGTTGGCCGACGTCCAGATCTGTACGGTGTTTTGGTACCGCTCGTTCTCGGTGATCAGGCCATCCATGTACTGCTGTTCGAGCAACGTTACGTTGTTCTCGGCCTTGGTAATGATGCCGGCCTTCTCGTCTGACACCTCGACATCGTTGATGGCGATAGTGGTCCCCGAGCGTGATGCGTAGTGGAAGCCCAGGTCCTTGACCGCATCCAGAATTTCCGCGGCCCTCTCGTTGCCAAGGTATTTGTAGGCGGCCGCGGCCAGGTCTTTGAGCCCACCCTTGTCCAGCTCGAAGTTCCAGAAGCCGAGTTCGTCAGGAATAATCTCGTTGATGATGATCCGGCCAGCCGTGGTCTCAATGATCTGGCCTGAACCGTTCTTGTTCCCGTTGGCTGCATCGGCGTCGACGGCCGCGCCGTTGAGATCGAAGCTCGTCGCGGACACCAGACCGTCCTCCCTGACTTCAATTTGCCCGGGAATTCTGACTTTGATGGGCGACCGAAGGCCTATCTGGCCGAGTTCGAGAGCGAGGCGAGCCTCCTCGACGTTGCCGAAGACGAGGTCTGAGCCTTTACTCTCCATTTCGTCTGTCATTGTCAGGTAGTAACAGCCCAACACCATGTCGAGTGTGGGGGCAACCGTGGGCTCACCCGAACTGGGAGACAGCATGTTCAGTGTGCTGAGCATGAGCTTGTTGGCCTCGAGCACCGCCTCTTTGGAGAGAGGTACATGGACCGCCATCTGGTCCCCGTCGAAGTCGGCGTTGAACGCCGTGCAAACCAGGGGATGCACGCGGATGGCACTACCCTCGATGAGCACGGGCTTGAAGGCCTGTATGCCCAGTCGGTGCAGTGTCGGGGCACGGTTCAGAAGTACCGGCCGGTCTTTGATGACATCTTCGAGGATGTCCCAGACCTCGGGCCTGACCCGCTCCGCCATCCGCTTGGCGCTCTTTATGTTGTGCGCGTAGCCCTTGACGACTAGCTTGTTCATGACGAACGGCTTAAACAGCTCCAGCGCCATGCGCCTGGGCAAGCCACACTCATGCAACTTGAGGGTGGGGCCAACAATAATTACCGAACGACCCGAGTAGTCCACTCGTTTACCCAGCAGGTTTTGGCGGAACCGGCCCTGCTTGCCTCGCAGCAGGTCGGACAGGCTCTTGAGCTTGTGGTTGTGGCTGCCGGACACGGCCCGCCCGCGCCGACCGTTGTCGACCAGGGCGTCTACCGCCTCCTGAAGCATCCGCTTCTCGTTGCGGACGATGATCTCCGGGGCCTGCAACTCGATGAGCCGCTTGAGTCTGTTGTTCCGGTTAATGACTCTGCGATACAGGTCGTTAAGGTCGCTGGTGGCGAAGCGGCCGCCGTCCAGCTGGACCATCGGCCTCAGTTCCGGCGGCAGGACGGGCAGCACGGACCACACCATCCAGTCGGGCTTGTTACCGCTCTTTCGGAAGGCCTCGACCACTCTGAGCGTCTTGATAGCTTTTTTCCGGCGCTGGCCCGATGTCCCGCTAATCTCGTCCTGAAGCCTGTTCCTCATCGTGTCCAGGTCCAGCCCCTGAAGCACATCAATGACCGCCTCGGCACCCATGCCGGCCTTGAACAGATCGCTGTGACGGTCCTTCATCTCGCGGAACCGTGACTCGGGCAGCAACTGGCCGACGCTCATGTCGTCGAGCTCGTCGATCAGGGCTTTCAGTTCATCTTCTAGATCGGTCTTATCTTGCTCGAGCTGTGCGTTGATTTTGGCGATCTCGAACTCAGGCGTCCCTTCGACAGGGTCGGGTTCCGCTTCAGCCTTTTTGGCCTTCGCCTTGGCCTTGGTCTTGGCCTTTGACTTTTTAGGCTCCGGCTCGGGTTCGGACTTTTCGCCGTCTGCGCCCTCGGTGCTGTTCTGGGACTCGGCCGTTTCCAACGCAAGCTGTTCCAGCTTGGCCTGGGCGATCTCTTCGATCTGAACCAGTCCCTCGTCTAGCTGTGCCTGCAGCGCTTCGATCTTGGCGACTCGCTGCTCGTCGTCCACCTCAGTGACCAGGTACTGAGCAAAATAAAGCACTCGTTCCAGGTTTCTGGGCGACAGGTCGAGCAACAACCCGAGCCTGCTCGGGGTTCCCTTGGAAAACCAGATGTGAGCTACCGGTGCCGCCAGCGCGATGTGACCCATGCGCTCGCGACGGACCTTTGACCGGGCCACCTCAACGCCGCAGCGGTCGCAGATGACTCCCTTGTAACGGATTTTCTTGTACTTACCGCAGTAGCACTCCCAGTCCTTGGTGGGGCCGAAAATGCGCTCGCAAAACAGGCCGTCTTTTTCCGGCCTCAGGGTTCGGTAGTTAATGGTCTCCGGCTTTGTGACCTCGCCATACGACCAGGTCTTTATCTGCTCCGGAGACGCCAGGGAGATTCGTATCGCGTTGAACTCGTTACCCGCTTGGGCCATGCGTTAGTTCTCCTCTTTCGTTTCGGCAGTGGCCGAATCGGTGTCGGCCTCACCGTCAGAGCCTTCATCGGTCGGCTCTTGTTTCGTTGTCTCTTCGGTCTCGGCAGCCTTGGCGGCCCCCCCCGATTCGGTGGACGCGGTCACGTCCTGCTTGGCGCCGTCACCGCTGAGCAGATCGCCCGCGATGTCGAAGCCGTTTAGTGCTCCAGACGCGCCTTCATCGAGCCCGCCCAGGGCGAGGTCGAATTCGTGGAGCGAGAGCTCGCCTTCGCCCTCATCCAATTCGTCGGTCTCGGGCTCCTCGCGGAGCAATTCGACCGAGAGGCCGAGGCTCTGCAACTCCTTCAAGAGCACGTGGAACGATTCGGGGATGCCAGGCTGTATCACGTCCTCGCCTTTGACGATGGCCTCATAGGTTTTCACCCTGCCGACCACGTCGTCGGACTTGACGGTGAGCATCTCCTGGAGGTTGTAAGCGGCGCTGTAAGCCTCTAGCGCCCAGACTTCCATTTCCCCAAAACGTTGGCCGCCGAACTGCGCCTTGCCTCCCAGCGGCTGCTGGGTAATGAGGGAGTAGGGGCCGGTGGACCTGGCGTGGATCTTGTCCTCTACGAGGTGGATGAGCTTCATCATGTAGATGTAGCCGGTGGTGATGGGCTGATCGTACTTGTCACCGGTATGGCCGTCGAACAGGGTGGATTTGCCCATCGTGGGCGCCGCCGTGTTTTCTTCCCGGTTCAGTCGGCGTACTTCTGTATCGACATCGGACTCGGACATTTCGGAGATGTCTACGCCGACCTCTTCCGACAGCCAGGTCCGCAGGCAGGCTCGCCTGGCTTCGCCCAAGACGGCGGACTTGCCGGGCGTCGTGCCCATGACCTGGTCGTAGTCGTAGCCGCGGTCTTCCAGCCATCCAGCAACTTTGATCAAGTCGATTCGGTCCATGCCCCGAAGGGTTGTCGAATTGGGATCGACGGCCTCGGCCTGCTGGATGATCCAGGCCTGGGCCAGCGCGTCCTCAATTGAAATGTCGAGCGCGCCGTCGAACACAGGTGTTTCGGCCTTAAAGTCGAGCAGCTGGGCGGCCCATCCCAGGTGCGTTTCCAACACCTGGCCCAGATTCATCCTGGACGGCACGCCAATCGGGTTAAGAATGATATCGACGGGGGTACCATCCGGAAGGAAAGGCATGTCTTCTTGCGGCAATATCTTGGCGACGACGCCCTTATTGCCATGGCGTCCGGCCATCTTGTCGCCCTCAGAAATCTTCCGTGTTTGGGCAACCCACAGGCGAACCAGTTTGTTGACGCCAGGCGGCAACTCGTCGCCGTCGAGCCTGCTCAGTATGCGCACGTCCATGACCTTGCCGCGCTCCCCGTGGGGGACGCGCAACGAGGTGTCTTTTACGTCGCGAGCCTTCTCTCCGAATATCGCCCGGAGCAGCTTCTCCTCGGCGCTCAACTCGGTCTCGCCCTTGGGCGTAATCTTGCCGACCAGGATGTCGCCAGGCCCGATCTCGGCCCCCACGCGGATGATCCCCTCTTCGTCGAGGTCCCGCAGGCTCTCCTCGCCGACATTGGGAATGTCCCTGGTGATCTCTTCGGGGCCAAGCTTGGTGTCCCTGGCCTCCACCTCGTGTTTTTCAATGTGGATGGAGGTGAAGCGGTCGTCCTTAACGAGGTTCTCGCTGAGGATGATGGCGTCCTCGAAGTTGTATCCCTCCCAACTCATGAACGCGACCAGAACGTTCTGGCCCAGTGCAAGCTCGCCCCCGTCAGTCGATGAGCTGTCGCAGAGAATGTCGCCTTTTTTCACGTAGTCGCCGCGGCTAACGATGGGACGCTGATTGATGCAGGTGCCCTGGTTGGAGCGAAGGAACTTGCGCAGCTTGAACAGGTGCTCTTCGCCGGCCTCATCGAGAATGACGATGCGGTCGCCGGTGGCCTCCTGCACAATGCCGTCGGCGTCCGAGACCATGAGCTGGCCACTGTCCTTCGCCACCCGGCCTTCCATGCCGGTAGCGACGAGAGGCGTCTCGGGCCGCAGTAACGGAACGGCCTGCCTCTGCATGTTCGAGCCCATCAACGCCCGGTTGGCGTCGTCGTGCTCCAGGAACGGAATCAGGGAGGTCGAGACGCTCACCAGTTGCATTGGCGACACGTCCATGTACCCAACATTGGCGGGCGGCTCCATGCCGACGTTGTCACCCATGCGGGTCTCGACCCGAGCCTCTTTGAACTGGCCATTCCCGTCGATGGGCGAGTTGGCCTGGGCTATGTGCACATTTTCTTCAGCATCGGCCGAGAGGTAAACGATCTCGCCGGGGTCGAGCGAGACGTAGGGCTTGACCTCCAGTTCATGCTTTTTAAGCGCCTGGATTCTCTTGACCACGCGCTTGGAGATGTCGTTACCGCCGCGAAGGATGGTCTTACCGTCCTCGCCGACGATGTCGTTGATGGGCGTGCGGCCCAGCAGGCTGTCCGCCTTATTGGAGACGGTCGCCTTAATTACCCGGTACGGGGTCTCGATAAAGCCGTACTGGTTGGTCCGCGCATACGTGGCGAGCGAGCCGAGAAGGCCGATGTTGGGGCCCTCCGGGGTCTCGATGGGGCATATGCGGCCGTAGTGGGAGTGATGCACGTCGCGTACATCGAACCCAGCGCGCTCACGAGACAGCCCTCCGGGGCCCAGTGCCGAGAGTCGGCGCTTGTGGGTTAGCTCCGCCAGCGGATTGGTCTGGTCCATGAACTGCGAGAGCTGCGAGCCTCCGAAGAACTCGCGCACTGCCGCTACCACTGGCCTAATGTTGATCAGGGCCGCAGGCGTGGTCGTCGCCGGGTCCATCTGGGTGGTCATGCGCTCTTTGATGACCCTCTCCATGCGGAGCAGGCCGACCCGGACCTGGTTCTGGATGAGCTCGCCAACAGCCCTCACGCGCCGGTTACCGAGATGGTCGATGTCGTCCGGCCCGCGCACGCCGTTGTTTATCTCCATCATCGTGCGCAGCAGGCCGACAATGTCGTTCGGAGACAGCGTTCGTTCGTCTGTGCCCTTGCCGCCGTTCAGTCGGCGGTTGAGCTTATACCGGCCGACCCTGCCGAGGTCATACCTGCGCGGATTGAAAAACAGGTTGTCCAGCAGGTTGCGTGCGTTCTCTACAGACGGGGGTTCGCCCGGTCGTAACCGGCGATAGAACTCGAGAAGCGCCTCGTCCTGCGAATCCACCGGGGTGTCTTTTGCGATGGTGGCTTTGACGAAGGGGTGGTCATCGTCGGTGTCGACGTCGGCGAATATCTTGGCGACATCTTCGTCTTTGGTGAAACCCATTGCCCTGAGCAACATGGTGACAGGCGTCTTGCGCTTCCGATCGACCTTGACGGAGATGACATCCCGGTTGGAGGTGTCGAACTCCATCCAGGCGCCCCTGTACGGGATGAGCTTTGCGGACGTTAGGACGCGGCCGGAGTTGGGATCGGTGTCGGTAGTGAAGTAGACGCCCGGTGAGCGGACGAGCTGGCTGACGACCACGCGCTCGGCGCCGTTGATGATGAAAGTGCCGCTCTTGGTCATCATGGGGATGTCCCCGACGAAGAGCGTCTGCTGCTTTATCTCGCCCTGTCCGGGCCCTTGCGCCTTGATTCGCAGCTGAACGGTTACGTAAAGAGGGGCGGAGAACGTTGTCTCGTTCTCGCGGCACTCTTCTTCCGAGTGCTTCGGATCCTCGAAGTAGTGCGAGAGGAAGCTTAGTTCGAAGCGACCCCCGGGGAAGTCCTCAATAGGCGAAATCTCGGAGAGAAGCTCACCGAGGCCGTCTGCCTTGAACCAATCAAACGAGTCGATCTGAACCTGTATGAGGTTGGGAACCTCAAGTACGGCCGGAATTCGAGCGTATGATCGTTTAGCGAGTCCATTTTGCTTGGTGGTTTTGGGTTGATTCTTCGTAGCGGCTACAGGTAGAACGGAAGAGGTCATGCAGTACCACACTCCCCAAGGCTAATCGGATTAGGCTTCGCGCAAAAAAAATGCGCGACTCACTTACGGTGAAGCGAGCGGCACAGTTAGAGACGTGAAATGTCCAGGTAAAAAAACCCGCAGGGCGACAGAGGACGTAAATCGACCAGATAGGGAGTTTAGCACCCGCCCCGCAATGTGTCAAACACCCGCGGAAAAAGGGGGCTTTTACCCTTCACATCCGTACTCGGAGCCCGTGAGCGACGGGGCGTAGTGGACCCCGTTACCCCGCGCTATCCCGGCGGCAGCCACGCCCCCGGCCGCTATCTCGATCACGCCTGCCGCTTCTGTGTTTGGGCGATAAATAGGCAACGGGTCATCCGGCCCGGTCGGAGCGGGCACGCTCTCGTGCAGATCGACCACCGTGCAATCGGGACCGACCCATATGAAGTCCAGCCCGAAGAGCATTCCCTTCATCCACAGGCCCGTTGCCGAGCCGGACGAGAAGTGAAAGAGCATTCCGGCTCCGGGTTCCAGGCCCGTCCGTCCAGACAGGCCAACCCGACGGTCTTGTGGATCGGAGGCGACCTCCAGCAACAGTTCTGCATTGCCTACCAGTACGGTCACCCGATCTAGTCCCGGCGGCTCGGGGCGGCTTTCAGCTTCGGCGGCTGCGGTGTGGCGGACGATCACCACCAGCGGCGTACCCGCGCTATCGTCACACGCCCCCAACGCCCCCAGCGCCAGCAAGGCAAACATCGCAAACGGGATCAACGCCCGGAGGGAAACGGTCCTATGAATCAAGCGCAGGCCGGCTAGACGAGGTCTACTCGTGTGGCACCGTCCCCACCGCGCTCGGCGTCTTCTGCGGCATAATTTTTCACGAGCGAATTGCGCTCGAGCTGCTCACGTACCACTCGCCGTAGCACACCGGTGGCACGGCCGTGAATGATGCGAACCGAGGACATGCCGTCCCTGATGGCGTGATCGAGGAACAGCTCGACCTCCAGCTCCGCGGCCTCCGCACGCATGCCCCGCAGATCGAGTTCGGCAGAACCTAGAACTGGCCCTAAAGACGCCGACACCTGGGGAGGTTCGGACTCTTCTGTACTCCCACTCGGGTTTAGGGCAGTCGGATTCAGGGCCGTCGGAATCAGGCGGCTCAGCTCCAGACGGAGTCGAACGTTGCCCATCAACACTTCCGCCTCGCCGGTCCCAGCGTGGATGCTCTGCACAGTGCCCCTGGCGCCGAGGCCCCTGACCTCGACCACGGCGCCAGCCTCCACTGCCCTGTCGACGGGGCTGGTTACGGGCGATGCGGGCGCGGTGTTCAGCGGTTCCTCACGTCCGAGATCTGACATCTCCCGCTTCGCCGTCGCCAGATCCTCGGTGACAGACTCGACAACAGAGCGGTCTACGGAGTCGGCCGCCACCACGTTGCCGATGTTCCACGACAGGGCCGCCTCCGCCCTTTTTAACCGGGAGGTGAGATCGTCGTACTTGGCGACCAGTTCACCGTGCATCGCCTCTACCAGCTCTCCCCTTCTTGAGTTGAACGTCGCGCGCTCGGCTTCCAGCTCTATGCGGGCTCGTTCGGCGGACCCAGTCGCGGCCTCTGCCGAGGCCAGCGCCCGCTCGACCGCCGCACGCTCTCTTCGTAGCTCCTCTATCGACTCCTCGTACTGGGCCGACTTTGCGTCGATGTATGACCCGGCGGCCTCGAGCACGTCTTGGGGCATGCCCAGACCGGCCGCGACGGACATGCCGTAGCTGCGGCCCGGAATCCCCATAGTCAGACGATAGGTCGGCGCGAGCGTGTCCGGGTCGAGATCGACGCTCGCGTTTTCCATGCCCTTCGAAGCCTCGGCATGGGCGGCGACAGAGCGATGGTGAGTGGTAACGACCGTGGGGATTTTCTGCTCGGCGAGGTGGTCCAGCACGGCCCGCGCCAGCGCGGCCCCCTCCTCCGGGTCGGTGCTCGCTCCCAACTCATCGAGCAATACGAGTGAACCGGGGCCAGCGCTTTCGAGTATCCCGATCACCCGGCGCATGTGCGAACTGAAGGTCGAGACGCTGCCCTCAATGCTCTGGTGATCCCCGACGTCGACGTACAGACCGTCGAACACCGGCAACATGGCCTCGGTCGCCGGCACCTGCAGGCCCGCCTGATTCATCGCCACCAGCAGGCCGACCGTCTTCATGGCCACGGTCTTGCCGCCGGTGTTCGGCCCGGTGACAACCAGCACCGACCACGCTTTTTCGTCGGGTCGCACCGTACCCAGGCTGATAGTTAGCGGCACAGCCGCCTCTCCCAGCAGCGGGTGTCTGGCGGCTACCAGCCTGAGCAGCGACCCGGCTGCTGGCCGGGATTCATCGGGGAGAGTCGGCGTCACACCCCGGCTTCGAATGCCGTGGCGGGCTCGGGCGAAGATGAGGTCGATCGCCCCCGTCAACTCCGAGCCAAACACAAAGGCGTCGCCAGCGGCCCCCACCCGTGCGGAGAGTTCCGCCAGGACCCTGGCGGTTTCGCGCTCCTCCTCCAACGCCAATTCCCGCCACGAGTTGCCCAGATCCACGGTGGCGAGTGGCTCCACGTAAACGGTGGCACCGGTGTTGGAGGCATCATGGACGATCCCCGGTACACGGTGCCTTAACTCAGAACGAACCTGCAGGACGAAGCGATCTCCCCGCATCGAGATGACCTGCTCTTGCAGCGCAGAACTCAGGTCAGATCGCACGATACGACCCAGAGCGGAAGTAACGTCTTCGTACGCCTGCCTCACGTGCGTCCGCAGCCCCCGAAGCGTTGGTGTGGCGCCATCCAAAACCTCGCCCCGGTCGCTAATAGACCGGCGGATGGCCTGCTCGACGTCCGTCAGGTCGGGAATGCGGCTCGCCATCGCGGTCAATATGGGGGCGGCAACTTCTGCTCGGCCTAAGCCCAGACCGGGGGGCCCTGCTACGGCGGCTGAGTTCAGGCCCGCGGCTCGGGTCTGGACTGCGATGGCGTCTGCGACCGAGAGCAACTCTTCTCCAGTCAGCAGCCCCTCAAGCGCGGCCCGTCTTACGGCCTCCGACGGGTCGGTGACGAGCGTCAGGTCCAGGTCGCCGATCTCGTCCAGCAGCCGACGCCCCTGTGCGGTCTCGGCGTGCAGTGCAGCAACTGTCGTAGGGTCGAACGAGGGGGCTAGCGCGAGTGCTAGAGGCCGGGCGGGCCCGTAACGCACATGGGCGGCGAGGGCGGCCCGGATGGCCGGGAAATCGAGCAGATCCGGTGCGTCGTCGGCCAGGTAGTCGGGAGCGGACACTGTCGAACTTTTCGCCACGGAATTAAGGGTCTCTCGGAGCGGTCGAGCAGGGGCGGGAACGCGGTGGTCATGCCCTCGATGAGTCATCGAGGAAGAGTTGCCATGTTATCATAACCGCTTGTATTAACGGGCTTTTCGGCCGGTCGGTCCGGCCGAATCAGGCCCACGCGAAAGTCGGCTCGCAATTTCGGGTCGTGGGACTCCCTGAATTGGAAAAAATCACAGTAAAGACGGCGGCCACGGCCGCCAACATGGGGCCGGGCTTCGACTGCATGGCCATGGCGCTCGATATCTGGAACACGACGACTGTCGAGGTCGTCCGGAAAGACGGTGATGGGCCGGTGTATGAAGTTCGCGGCCATGGCGCGGAGTACCCCGACGACATGTACGCCAAACTGGTGCACCGCTGCTTCGAGTTGCCGTTCACCCGCACCGGCAAGAAGCCGCCGTCGGCCAAGATTACCTGTGACAACGAGGTCCCGGCGGGCAAGGGCCTGGGCTCCAGCGCCGCAGCCATCGTGGCGGGCCTGGTCGCAGGCGACGCGATAGCCGGGTCCGAGCTTTCCGAGCAAAAACTCCTAGACCTGGCAGTCGAGGTCGAAGGGCATCCGGACAACGTGGTGGCGGCGCTGTACGGGGGCTGCCAAATTGTCGTCCCGTCCCAAGAGCACTTCGTCACTGCGCCAATACCAGTGCCGCAAGACCTGCGGGCCGTGCTCTACGTGCCCGAGCGGCCGATGCCGACCAAGCAGGCCAGGGAAATTCTCCCGGTCACGATCGACCGTGAGGATGTCGTCTTTAACCTGGGCCGCATCGGGCTGCTGGTCCGCGCCCTGACGACCGGCGACCTCTCGCTACTGGGCGTCGCCACCGAAGATCGGCTGCACCAATCGTTTCGCGTGGACCAGTTCTTCGGCCTGAAAAACGTGTTCGCCGCGGCCCGTGCGGCCGGTGCGTTGGGGGTCTTCCTGTCCGGCTCCGGCTCCAGCGTGCTGGCCCTAACCGCCGGCCGCGAACTTACGATCGGTTATGAGATGGCCGACGCCGCCGACAAGTCGGGCATCGCCGGTGGCGTGCGCATCTCCAAACCCACGTCTCTCGGGTTTCAGACCGTCAACGAGACTGGGAGCCCGGCGTCCAGCTAGTGCTGGGCGGATGACCGATATGGCACCCGTTGTCGTGCAAAAGTACGGCGGTAGCTCGCTGGTCAACGCTGACGCCGTTCGGCGTGTGGCCAGGCGAATTGCGGCCCGAAAAAGCGGCGGCGACGATGTCGTCGCCGTCGTTTCTGCCATGGGGAACCGCACCGACGAACTGGCGGCGCTGGCGAGACAGGTAAACGACCGGCCGGATTCCCGCGAACTCGATGTTTTGCTATCTACCGGAGAACTGGTGTCATGCACGCTGACTGCCATGGCCCTGAACGCTCTGGGCCAACCCGCTAAAAGCCTGGCCGGCTGGCAGGCGGGCATCCACACCACCAGCCGCTACGGCCGGGCGCAGATCTCCAGCATCGACGTCTCATCCATCCGCAGGGAGTTGGACAGTGGCAACATCGTCATCATCGCCGGTTTCCAGGGGGTGGACGACGACCACGATGTGACGACCCTTGGTCGGGGTGGCTCGGATACCACTGCCGTCGCGGTGGCCGCCGCGCTGGGGGCGGAGCGGTGCGAAATTTACACGAACGTGGATGGCATCTATACAGCCGACCCGAAATTTGTGCCGGTGGCACACAAACTGAACGAAATAGGCTTCGAAGAGATGCTGGAGATGGCCAGCTACGGCGCGAAAATGCAGCCAAGGGCGGTGGAGCTCGCAATGGTGTACAACGTCCCGACGTACGTTGGCTCCAGCTTCACCGAGACCAGCGGAACCCTGATACACGAAGGTGCGGACATGACTGATGAAAACCAGGTCGGAGAGGTACGCAAGAAGGTCCGGGGCATAGCCACGGACAAGGGTTTCGCCAAGATCACCATGCTCGGCGTTCCCGACCGCCCGGGCCTCGCGGCCAGGGTGTTCGAGCCCCTGTCAGCAGCCGACGTCAGCGTCGATGAGATCGTGATGAATGCCGGTTCCGACGCGGTAACCGACTTCACATTCACCGTCGCTGGTGCCGACCTGAAGCGGGCGTTGGAAGTAGTCCAACCGATGACGGAAGAAATGGCCGGCCGCGGAGTTGTAAGTACGGGCGGCTTGGCGAAAGTCAGCATTGTCGGCACCGGGATGCGCGACGAACCGGGCTACGCCTCCCGCATGTTCGGGGCCCTGGCAGAGCGCGGCATCAACATCGAGCTGATAACGACGTCGGAGATACGCATCACCTGCATCGTCTCGGAGCGACACGTAGGAGACGCGGCCAGGGCTCTGCACGCGGCGTTCGAACTGGGCTAGAGTTCCACCCTTGTACCTCTCGATCGTCGTCCCGGCCTACAACGAGGAGGCTCGGATAGCCGACTCGCTGCGAAAGCTGGTTGACTACTTTTCGGCCCAGGACTACGCCTGGGAGGTACTGGTCGCCGACGACGGCAGCTCCGACGCCACAGCCGCTCTCGCACAGACACATGCCGACGGCGAGCGTGTCCGAGTGTTGAGACTGGCCCACAAGGGCAAGGGCGGGGCGGTCAAGGCCGGAATGCTGGCGGCGCGGGGCCGCTACCGCATGATGTGCGACGCCGACCTGGCGATGCCGGTGGAGTGGATCGCCCAGTTCGTGGCCGCCATAGAGCCAGGCCGCGACGTGGTCATCGGCTCCCGCCAGATCGAGGGCGCGAGAAGGTTCAATGAACCAAAGTCACGCCACCTGTTGGGCAGGCTGTTCAACTGGAGCGTGCGACTCATAGCGGGCTCCAAGTTTCAGGACACCCAGTGCGGCTTCAAGTGCTTTACGGCCGAGGCGGCAGAGGCCCTGTTCCCGCTCCAGCGCTCCACCGGATTCGGCTTCGACGTTGAGGTCCTCTACCTCGCGGCCCAAAGGGGACTGGACGTGGTGGAGATTCCCATCGACTGGTACCACCAACCCAACAGCAAGGTCAGGCCGGTGGTTGATGCGGTGCTAATGCTCAGAGACGCACTGGCAATCCGGCTCAACTCCGCGCTGGGCCGATACTAGAAGGCAGAATCGTGACCCCTGAACAACAAACCCCAAGTCGGCGACCAGGGGAGCGGCCCAGCGTCACGATCGTGGTTCCGACCTACAACGAGGCCCAGAACCTGCCCGAGTTGGCGTCCCGGCTGTTCGGCCTCGACATCGGAGATCTAAGGCTGTTGGTGGTGGACGACGGTTCCCCGGACGGGACCGCGGACGTCGCCCGCAGGCTGTCCACCGAGCACGCCGGCCACATAAGCGTCCTGGAACGCTCAGGCAAGCTGGGGCTGGGGACAGCCTATGTTGAGGGTTTCGCTCAAGCCCTCCAGGGCGACCCTGACTTCGTGTTCCAGATGGACGCCGACCTCTCGCACCCGGTGACCGAGCTACCGGGAATGCTGGCGGAACTCGCGGAAGCAGACGTGGTCGTAGGGTCACGCTACACCGGCACCACCGACGCCGGTGCGGACAAGGGCTGGGGCCTCCACAGGGTATTGATAAGCGCTCTTGGCAATGCCTCCATCCGGCTGGTTGCGGGACTGAGGATCCGCGACACCACTTCAGGGTTCAAAGGCTTCCGGGCCGACGCGTTGAGGGGATTGGACATGAGCCGGTTCCGTTGCAAGGGCTTCGGCTTCCAGGCCGAGGTCGCCTTCGCCTGTCAGTCCCGGGGATACCGGGTGCTGGAGCACCCGTTCATGTTTTCAAACAGGCTGTACGGGGAGTCCAAAATGAGCCTGGGAATCGTGGTCGAGGCGATCTGGCGGCTGGTGCTGCTACGCATCAAATCAGCCGTCAGAGTCGTCTGAATCTCCCAGCTCGGGGGCCAGGGGCCTGGGCCGGAAGTAGATCCCCCAGCGCTGCATGGCTTCCCCGACCCGGGGCTCATCCAACTCCGTTAGCTCTTTGAAGAAACCGGCCAGCGAATGAGCGTGCCGCAGCTCGTCCGTGCACACCCAGCTCGCCTCCGAGGGCACCACATAAAGCAGGCCGTTCTGATGCTTGCACTCTACCTCGATCCGGTGCCCACCGGAATCGCTCTTGACCGTCAGTCCAAACTGGCTCATCGAACCCCCGTCCACTCCGAATCAACTCCTAATCACCGGCCAAATCACCATCTGGGACGGCGGCCAGATTATATCAACGTAGCCGACCGTAGTATCCATTAAGATGGCCCGTAGTCGGCCAGGGCGACGGCACAACAGAGGAGGCGCTATTGGACACTGATACGGGGAATGCACCGCAACCGCACTACTCCGGCGCGGACCTGACACTCTACAAGTTCCCCAGCGGTCCATACGACAACAACGCCTACCTGCTCGTCTGCCCACAGACCAACCGGAGCATCGTCATCGACACTCCCGGTGGTGCCGACGATTTGATTGAGGCGGCAAAACGCACCGAAGTCCAGGCCGTCCTCATTACACACGGCCACTTCGACCACCTGATGGGGTACGAAGCTGTCGTCCCCGAACTGGGCGCGAACGCGGGCATCGGAGAGGGCGACCTCGGGGACGTGCCGTCCCCGGCCCCGATAGTCGTGCGCGACGGCGACGTGTTCACGGCCGGGACTATCAGCCTGACCGCCATCGCCACGCCGGGGCATACGCCCGGCTCCACCTGTTTCTCGGTGGGACGACACCTGTTCACCGGTGACACTCTCTTCCCCGGAGGCCCCGGCAAGTCCGGCTCGCCCGATGCCTTCAGGCAGCTACTGGACAGCATCAAGACCAGGCTTTTCGTCCTCGACGCGACAAGCACTTTTTATCCGGGACACGGCGCGGACGGGCTGCTGCAAGATGCGATGGATGAGTACGGGACATTTGCGGCAAAGCCACACCCCGGTGACCTGCATGGAGACGTAACGTGGCTGAAAAGTTAAAAGACGTAGACGTCCTGATAATTGGCGCCGGAGTGATCGGCGTCTGCGCGGCGTATTACCTCCTCAAGGGCGGGCGCGAGGTCACGATTGTGGACCGGGAGGGCGTGGCCGCCGGAAGCTCGTTCGGCAACTCCGGCCTGATCGTACCGAGCCACTCGATTCCACTACCGGCGCCGGGCGTCATTTCAAAGGGCCTGCGCTGGCTTATTGACCCCGGAAGCCCGTTTTTCGTGAAGCCTCGACTGAGTCGTGACCTGGCCTCCTGGCTCTGGCGCTTCCAGCTCGCTGCCCGCCGGGGGCCAATGGAGCGTTCCGTGCCCATACTCACCGGCCTCTCGCTGGCGAGCGCCCGAGCGTACAGAGAACTCATCCCGCAAGAGGGCATCGAATGCCACTACGTCGAACGTGGAGTGCTCAGCGTCTACGCGACCAGGGGCGGCCTCAAGGAGGCCATGAGTGAGATCGACATATTGAAGCGCCACGGGATTGCGGCTCGCCCGTTAAGCCCGGACGAGGTGCTCGATATCGAGCCCACCGTGAGGCCCGACATCAAAGGCGGCGTGCTGTACGAAACGGACTCCAATTTCGAGCCGGCCAGCTTCGTCAATGGCCTTGCCAAAACGGTAGTGTCATTGGGAGGCGAGATCGAGTCGGGGCGAGAGGTTCAAGACATTTCAACCAGCGGTCAAAAAGTGACCGAGGTGGTAGCTGGAGACACCCGCTATCGGCCACAGGAGGTGGTCCTAGCGGCGGGGTCGTGGTCGGCCAGGCTGGGCAAGCAGATAGGGTTGCGCATTCCCGTACAGCCGGCCAAGGGCTACAGCATCACCATAACTCCCAATCCCGGGAACGGGGGTGCCGGGACCAAAACAGTTTCGATGCCGATAATGGCGTACGAGGCGAGGACGACTCTGGCCCCCATGGGACCCGACATTCGCCTGGCGGGCACGCTGGAGCTTTCGGGTCTGAACACCGATGTCGATCGACGTCGCGTTCGGGCGATGGTGTCCGGCATTCGTCGCTACGTGACCGGGCTCGATGAGATGGAGATCGATCCAGGGACGGCATGGTGCGGCATGCGGCCCTGCACGCCGGACGGCCTCCCCATAATCGGGCGGCCCCTCTCTTTGCAAAACTTGATCGTCGCTACGGGTCACGCCCAGATCGGCATGACGCTCGGCCCCATCACCGGCCGGTTGGTGTCCCAGATCGCAGCCGGTACCGAGCCGGAGCTGGACGTGACCCCGGTAGCTCCCGACCGCTTCGCGTGAGGACCCTCTTAGCAGCGTTGATGTGATAGTCGGCCATGTCCCGTGGAACCTGCGCGACGTCGGGCTGGCCACCGCGGCTGTTGTGGCGGGCCTGGTCGTATCAGTAGTCATATTGGGGGCGGCCTACGCGTCCCGCGAGGGCGACCCCACCACTCGGGACACGCTGGTCGTGGCCGCCATCCTCTCCGGCCTCATGGTGGCCGGTGCATGGGTGTTCGGAGCCCTCAAATACCGCGTGGGATGGGCGGCATTCGGCCTGGTGCCCGCCTCCGGTTGGCGAGCTTACGGGCTCGCGGCGTTGGCGCTCATCGCCAGCCTGATATTCACCGGGATATACGGCGCGGTCGTGAGCGCGGCCGACGTCGAGGTGCTGGAGCCGCCCGAAGTGCCGGAGGTCTTTCTCGGGGAGGGTCTCGGCCTGTTGGGAACTGTGCTCGTACTCGGCTTTGTGGGGCCGTTTGCCGAAGAGATCTTCTTCCGGGGCTTCATCTACGGAGCGCTGAGGAACCGGTTCACTCCGTACGGCGCAATCGCCCTCAGCGCCGCCGTATTCGCCGTGCTACATGCCGACCTGGGAGTGCTGATTCCAATATTCGTAACCGGGCTCGCGCTGGCCTGGGTCTACGAGAAAACGGGCTCTCTTTGGCCCCCTCTCGCCGCCCACACCGCCCAGAACCTGCTGGCCCTCAGCGTCTCTGTCTGAGTAGAATCGATGGGATGGAAAATCGTATCGACAGCACGCTCTCAGCGCTGAGGGCTTCCGGCACCACCGCGCTTGCTCCGTTCGTCACCATCGGATACCCCGATCTGGACGTGTCTGTAGACGTAGCGCGGGCCGCGCTCGAGGCCGGCGGCGACATGCTGGAGCTGGGTGTGCCGTTCAGCGACCCGCTGGCGGACGGACCCACCATTCAAAGGACCAGTTCGAAGGCGCTGGCGAACG
Organism: Dehalococcoidia bacterium; assembly: GCA_965250195.1. Taxonomy (GTDB): domain Bacteria; phylum Chloroflexota; class Dehalococcoidia; order Lucifugimonadales; family UBA2962; genus CAUZIR01. The sequence continues at coordinate 1,466,442 of OZ252295.1, read as the reverse complement.
GCGTAACGGTGCGCAAATGCCTGGAGTCGGTTGCCAAATTACGAAAATCCGGAGTGGAAGCCCCCATCGTCCTGATGGGCTACATGAACCCCTTCCTGCACTACGGCCTGGAAGGCTTCGTGCATGACGCAGCCGATGCCGGAGCCGACGGCCTGATCGTCCCCGACCTGCCCCCGGAGGAGTCCGGTCCCCTGCGAACCCTGTGTACCGATGCCGGCATTCACCTCATCCCGCTGCTGGCTCCCACCAGCACCGAAGAGCGCATCGCGACCGCTTGCGAAGGTGCCGGGGGCTTCATATACTGTGTTAGTTTGGCCGGTGTTACAGGCGCTCGCGGGCAAATGGCCTTGGGAGTCAAGACGCTGGTCGAGCGTATCAAAGCACACTCCGACCTGCCCGTACTGGTGGGCTTCGGGGTGTCAACGAAAGAGCACGTTACGGACATCTCCACATTCGCCGACGGGGCGGTTTTCGCCAGCGCCATGCTTGACGCGATTGACAGGGCGCCGGTCAGCGACCCGTGCCGCGTCGCTGGCGAGTTCGTCCGTGGCCTGCGGGGCGCGCCAGGGGTAGCGACGTCTTGAAAGTTAGAGGCATCCGGGGCGCGACCACCGCCGACTCCAATACTCAGGCCGACATAATCGACGCCACTGCGGAACTGCTGGCCGAGATAGTCGCCCGAAACGACTTCGAAACCGACGACATCGCCGCTGCGACGTTCACCGCCACGTCCGACCTGAACGCCGAGTTCCCGGCCATGGCGGCCAGGCGTCGGCTCGGCTGGACCGACGTGGCGCTCATGTGCGCTCAGGACATGGCGGTACCCGACGGCCAGCCGAGGGCCATCCGGGTGATGATTCTGATCAACACCGAAAAACCAGCGAAAGAGCTTCATAACGTGTACCTCAAGGGCGCCGTAAACATGCGCAAACGGGACACTGACAACGATGGGAGGACCACGAATTGATAGTCGTAATGACCCCGGGTAGCCCTCAGAGCCAGATCGAGGCGGTCCAAACGCACCTGACGGACCGCGGCCTCAGGGCACACATGTCCGAGGGCGTCGAGCGCCAGGTAATCGGAGTGGTCGGGTCGATAGGCCCGGAGCTTCAGAACGAACTCGAGGTAATGGACGGCGTGAGCGAAGTTCTCCGAATATCCAAGCCGTACAAGCTTTCTGCTCGCGAGTTTCACCCGGCTGATACGGTCGTCAGCATCGGCGAGGCCGGGGTAAAGATCGGCGGAGGCGAGTTCTGCGTCTTCGCCGGGCCCTGTGCCATTGAGGACGAAGAGCAGGTGGTATCCACCGCAAAAGCCGTCAAAGCGGCCGGGGCGAAGGTGCTCCGGGGCGGCGCCTTCAAGCCTCGAACGTCTCCCTACAGCTTCCGGGGAATGGGCGAGGACGGGCTCAAGCTGATGGCCACCGCCCGGGCCGAGACCGGCATGCCCATCATCACCGAGGTCATGTCCGAGCACGACGTGGAACTGGTCGAGCTCTACTCCGACGTCATACAGGTCGGTGCGCGAAACATGCAGAACTTCGCGCTGCTTGACCAGGTGGGCAAGACATCCAAGCCGGTGATGGTCAAGCGTGGCTTCTCGGCGACATACGAAGACTGGCTGCTCGCCGCCGAGTACGTAATGGCCGGCGGCAACGAAGACGTCATCCTTTGTGAACGTGGCGTGCGCACTTTTGAAACCTTCACCCGCAACACGATGGATATCAACGCCATGCCCGTAATCAAGAGGCTCAGCCACCTGCCCATAGTCGCCGACCCCAGTCACGCGACCGGCAAGTGGTATCTCGTCAGCCCGGTGGCTTACGCGTCCGTGGCGGCGGGGGCGGACGGCCTCATCATCGAGGTACACCCCAACCCCGACATCGCGATGTCCGATGGCGCCCAGTCGCTCACGTTCGAGAACTTCTCGGCCCTGATGGAGCGAACCGAGGCGATCAGGGCAGTGGTCACACCCCTCGCGACAGCCAACTGATTGACATAGTGGCGAAGTGACCAATTGCGAGGCGATGAGGCCTTGGCCGAAGATCACGTAGGGCGAAGCGGAGAGCCGGCCTTTAGCGGGCTAAACCTGTCGCCGAACCAGTTGGCCGAGAAGCGTGGCTCCGCCGTCACCGTCGGGGTATTCGACGGCGTCCATCGCGGGCACGTGCACCTGGCAAAAGCCCTTTTGAACCGTGCAGAACTTGAGGGTCTACGGTCGGTGGTCGTGACCTTCCGCAACCATCCCTTATCGGTGCTGCGACCCGACTTCGAGCCCATGTACCTGTGCACGGTCCGGAGCCGCATTGAGATGCTCAAAGACACCGGCGTGGAATCGATAGTAGCGGTGGAATTCGACGCCGAGTTGGCGACGTTGCCTGCCAGGGATTTCGTAAAGCTGTTGTGCGAGCGGTTGGAGATGAAGGCCCTAGTGGTCGGGCCCGACTTCGCGCTCGGCCGGGGCCGCGAGGGCAACATCGACTTCCTCAGAGAGATGGGCAATGAGGCCGGGTTCGAAGTTGAGGTGGTCTCGCCCCTGGACGATGACGGGGTCCGGGTCGGCAGCACCGCCGTTCGCAAAGCACTCTCGGACGGCGATGTTTCTGGAGCCGCGGAGCTTCTAGGGCGCAACTTCACCCTCACCGGAACCGTCGTGCGGGGCGTCGGCAGGGGCAGGCCGTTGGGCTTCCCCACAGCGAATCTCCAGACACCCAAGGGCCTGGCCGTGCCGGGCGACGGCATATACGCCGTCTGGGCGCACCTCCCCACCGGCGAAGAGAATGAAGAGACCAGACGCCTGGCTTGCGCCACCAGCATTGGCGTAAACCCGACGTTCCGTGAGACCGCACGCACGATAGAGGCGTTCGTGCTCGACTACGACGGCGACCTTTACGGGGCGGAGCTAACGCTGGAGTTCGTGCGGCGGCTCAGGGACGAGGAGCGATTCGACTCCGTCGAGGCCTTGCAGCGTCAGGTCGACAGCGACGTCTCGGCCACTCGTGCCATACTCGAGACCGAAGCGTGAGGGAATCTCAATGACAGGCAAATCAAACATCGACTCGGCGCTCGACCGCGGGGTCGATGAGGTGATCGGCAAGGAACAACTGCGTGCGGCGCTGGAGAAGGGCGCCCCGCTTCGCCTGAAAATGGGCTTCGACCCCACGGCTCCCGACATTCATCTTGGTCACGTCGTCGGGCTACGAAAGCTGCGGCAGTTTCAAGACATGGGCCATACGGTGGTACTGATCGTGGCCGATTGGACGGCCCGCATCGGCGACCCCAGCGGCCAGTCGGCGACCCGCCCGATGCTCACGCTCGAAGCGGTTAACGCCAACGCCGAAACCTACCTGACGCAGTTCTTCAAGGTGGTCGACCGGGCCCGCACCGAGATCCGACGGCAGAGCGAGTGGTTCAACGACTTCACCCTCACCGACGTGGTCGGCCTCACCAGCAAGTTCACTGTCGCCCAGTTTTTGGCCCGTGAGGACTTTTCCGAGCGCTTCAAAAACCAAAAGCCCATCGCCATAACGGAATTTCTCTATCCCCTGTTGCAGGCTTACGACTCGGTCATGGTCGAGGCCGACGTGGAGTTCGGCGGAACGGACCAGAAATTCAACCTGCTAGTAGGACGCGACCTGCAGGGCATGATGGGCCAGGCACCGCAGCAGTGCTTGCTGGTGCCGATACTGCCGGGCACCGACGGCGTGCGCAAAATGAGCAAGAGCCTGGACAACTACATAGGCGTCGACGAGCCCCCGGCCGAAATGTACGGCAAGGCGATGTCTCTGCCCGACAACATGATCGGCATCTACTACGAATTGCTGACCGACGTGCCTGACGCCGAGCTGGCTGAGATTTTTCGTTCAGTCGCCGACCGGGTCGCGAACCCGATGGACCTGAAAAAACGACTGGCCCGAACACTCGTCGCCACGTTCCACGATGAGGCGGCAGCAGACCAAGCGCAGGCGAACTTCGAGCGCACGGTGCAGGCGGGGGAGACACCCGAGGATATCGATGTTCACGTCCTTCCGCCCCGGCAAGACCGTGAACGTCAGAAGCTGAGCGGACTGATGGTGAACGTGGGCCTTTCGGGCACAGCTGGCGAGGCCAAACGACTTATCGACCAGGGCGCCGTAAGCCTTGACGGAAACACCATCACCACGAACGTCTCTGTAATCACGTTCTCGTCAGGAACTTTGAGAGTCGGCAAGCGAGGGTTTGTTCGACTAGTCGAACCATAGGAGACCAGCCGATTGACTAACCTGCGCATTCCGGGCCCCATACCCGTTCCAGAGGAGGTTCTGGAGGAGATGGGGCGGCCGATGATCAACCATCGCGGCCCCGAGTTCAAGGAGATTCTGCTCCGGGTCACTGATCGCCTGAAGCAGGTTTACGCCACAGACGGCGACATGTACGTAATCACGGGCTCGGGCAGCGGGGCAATGGAGGCGGCAGTCGTAAATACGCTGTCGTCGGGTGATCGGGTGCTGGCCGTGACCGTGGGCGCGTTCGGTGACCGTTTCGCCCACATCGCCGAGGTGTTCGGCGCCGACGTCACGGTGCTGCGGTCCGAACTGGGCCAGGCAGCCGACCCCGACGCCATCAGGGACGCCCTCGCGGCCGACCCGTCCATCGTGGCTGTATTGGTCACGCACAACGAAACCTCTACCGGAGTCGTCAATGACCTGGCCGCCATCGGCTCGGTGGTAAAGGGCGAATTTGGCAAGCTGTTGCTGGTGGACGGGGTCTCCAGCGTAGGATCGGTGCCGGTGCTGACCGACGAGTGGGGCTGCGACGCCGTCGCCTCGGCCTCGCAGAAGGGCTGGATGGTGCCGCCCGGCATGGCCTTCCTCAGCTTCAGCAGCGACGCATGGAGGGCCCACGCAAGCGCCCGTATGCCCAGGTTCTACTTCGACATGTCCGAGTACAAGCGATACCTGGAAGTGGGTCAGCCGCCGTGGACCCCGGCGGTCTCGGTCACCTTCGCCCTTGACCATGCACTGGGCATGATGCTTTACGAAGGGCTGCCCAACGTCTATGCGCGGCATGCAAGAGCCGCAGATCGGGTACGCAACGGCGTTGCCGCGCTGGGCCTGAGTCTGCTACCCGACCCGAGCTGTGCGTCGGACACGATTACCGCCGTGAGAATGCCGGACGGCATCGACGGGGCTCAGATGCTTCGGATAATGCGTAAGGAGCACGACGTGGTGCTCGCCGGGGGTCAGCAGTCCCTGAGCGGCAAAATCTTCCGCATCGGCCATCTCGGGCTGGTCAGCGACGAGGACATCGACGGGGTGTTCACCGCCCTGGCGGCGACCCTGATGAAGCTAGGGCGGAGTAAGCTGCGGGGCTAACGGCCCCGCTCGGCCCCTAAGCAGAAGCGGGCGAAGCGGCCGGAGCGTCGTCCTCAGACGACGGCTCGTCCTCCTCTGAGGACGGAGGCTCGGAGTCGGGCTCGTCCGGCTCAGACGGCGCTGCCGGAGGAGCCGGGGGAGCCGCGCCGGTCGTTAGCAGCGTATTGAGAATATCGCCCTCTATGGACTCAAACTCCATTAGATAGTCGGCGAGCGCGTCCAACCCGGCCCGATGCGTGTTGATCAGCCGAACGGCGGTCTGGTACGCGTTGTCCAGCAGGTCGTGTACCTCGTCGTCTATGGTCGCGGCGACGCCCTCGGAGTAATCCCGTTGCTCCGAAATCTCTTTACCCAAAAACACTAATTCTTCTCGTTTACCAAAAGTACGCGGGCCGAGCTTGTCGCTCATGCCGTAGCGGGTAATCATGGTGCGGGCGATGTTGGTCGCCTGCTCCAGGTCGTTGCTGGCGCCGGTCGTCACCTCGCCGAAGACGATCTCCTCGGCCGCGCGGCCACCCATGGCGGCTGCCATGCGGTCCTTGAACTGGGCCTTGGTCCACAGGGTCCGGTCCTCCTCCGGGAGGAACCTCGTATAGCCGCCCATTTGGCCGCGAGAGATTATCGTCACCTTGAAAACCGGGTCGGAGTGGGCGAGGTGATGGCCGACCAGCGCATGGCCGCCCTCGTGGAAGGCGGTGATCTTCTTCTCCCGGGGGCTAATAACTCTACTGCGGCGGGCCGGTCCGGCGATCACCCGGTCGATGGACTCGGCGAACTCCTCCAAGCTGATGTCGTCCCTGTTGCGCCGTGCGGCCAGCAAAGCGGACTCGTTGACGAGGTTTGCCAGGTCCGCACCGGAGAAGCCCGGCGTCTGCTTGGCCACGGTTTCCAGGTTCACGTCATCGGCCAACGGCTTGCCCTTGGAGTGGACGTTGAGAATCTGAATGCGGCCCTTGATGTCCGGATTGTCCAGCGTCACTCTCCGGTCAAAACGGCCGGGCCGCAAAAGCGCCGGGTCGAGGATGTCCGGCCGGTTGGTGGCCGCGACCACGATCACGTTGGTGCCCGTGTCGAAGCCGTCCATCTCCACGAGTATCTGGTTAAGCGTCTGCTCCCGTTCGTCGTGGCCGCCGCCCAGCCCGGCGCCCCTGTGGCGGCCGACGGCGTCGATCTCGTCGATGAAGATGATGCACGGCGAGTTGCGCTTGGCCTGGTCGAAGAGGTCTCGAACGCGAGACGCGCCGACGCCAACGAACATCTCTACGAACTCCGAGCCGCTAATCGAGAAGAACGGCACACCCGCCTCACCGGCCACGGCCCGGGCCATGAGCGTTTTACCGGTCCCTGGGGGGCCGACCAAAAGTACGCCCTTGGGAATCTTCGCGCCCAGCGCAAGGAACCGTTCGGGGAACTTGAGGAACTCGACGACCTCTTGGAGCTCCTGCTTGGCCTCTTCTACGCCCGCCACATCATCAAACGTTACCGAGGGCGAGTTGCCCATGGTCATGCGGGCCTTGCTGCGCCCGAAGCTGAAGGTCTGGTTCGAGTTGCCCTGGGCCTGGCGCACCATGAACAGCAAAATCGCGCCGAAAATGATGAGCGGCAGGAAGTTAAGCAGCAGCCCGAATACGGAACTCAATCCGCTCGACCCCTTAACTGAAACGTCGGTGCGAGACACGAGCGGGTCGATGTTGGCGGCTTCCAGAAGCTCGAGGATGCTGGAGCCTTCCTCTTTGCGGGAGGTGAGGGTCTCACCGTTGCCGGCGACCACGGTGAGATTGTCTCCATTCACCTCGATGGACTCAAGCTCCCCACTACCGGCCATTTGAATGACCTCGGAGATACCGATCTCGCGTGACCCGCCCAACGGGTCTGAGAACAGGGTGAAGAAGATGGCGATTACCGCCACCACGATCAGCAGGTAGATGAAGCTATTGCGCATCAGACCGGACTCGTTAAACCTCTCAGAGCCGGCAAGGAGGAGGGAGAGGAGAGCCGGCCAACCGTCAAAAAACCCCGAAACGCGTTGGGGAATCTACGTGTCATAGTACATTAAACGTCATGGTCAGGCAAAAGGTTTCCCCTGCTACAATTCCGCCCCACCGATGATCTCCGTACCTTACGAAAAACACGTCCTGTCCAACGGCCTCGAATTGATCCTGCACCAGGACCGCTCACTGCCGGTCGTGGCGATCAACATCTGGTATCACGTGGGCAGCAAGAACGAGAAGCCTGGAAGAACCGGCTTCGCCCACCTTTTTGAGCACGTCATGTTCGAGGGCTCAAAGCACCACAACCGCTCCTATTTCGAGCCGTTGCAAAAAATCGGCGCCAATCTCAACGGCTCGACTAACCCGGACCGAACCAACTACTGGGAGAACGTCCCGTCGAACTATCTCGAACTTGCCCTCTGGCTGGAGTCGGACCGCATGGGCTTCCTGCTCGACGCACTGGACCAGCAGCGCTTCGACGTGCAGCGCGACGTGGTCAAAAACGAGCGGCGCCAGAGCTACGAAAACAGGCCGTACGGCATGGCGTACCTGCTGCTCCAGCCCGAGGTCTTCCCTCTCCCGCACCCGTACAACTGGCCCACAATCGGCTCTCAGCAGGACCTGGACTCGGCCGAACTTGAGGACATAAAGGGCTTTTCCCGCACCTTCTACTCCCCCTCCAACGCGTCGATCGCAATCGCGGGAGACATCGAACCCGATCAGGCGTTGAACCTGGTAGAAAAGTATTTCGGCGAACTCACCCCGGCCGCGCCGATAGCGAAGATGAAGCCGATCGAGTCCAGCCTCTCCAGCACTAAAGTCCTGACCATGGAGGACGACGTCCAGCTGGAGCGGCGCTACGCCGTTTGGCTTGCCCCGCCCGCCTTCGACGAGTGGGAGCCCGCGCTCGATGTGCTGGCGACCGTTCTCGCCGACGGCAAGGGCTCCCGCCTTCATCGGCGGTTGGTGCACGACACCGAGATGGCCCGAGACGTGGCCGCGTTCGCCTATAGCCAGGAGATCTCCGGCGAGTTCTTCGTCCAGGTAACCACCTCTCGCGACCAAGAGACCGATCGTGTGTCTGAGATCGTCGAGCAGGAGCTCGCGGCCATCAAAAAGACGCCGCCCACTGAGGCCGAAATGGAGCGGGCGGGCAACCAGATAGAGACTCACTTCGTGCGCACCCTCGAGCGCACCGGCGGCTTCGGCGGCAGGGCCGACCAGCTCAACTACTTCAGCGTACTGGCCGGCGACCCCGGTCTCGTTTCGACGTACCCCGACCGCTACAAGGCGGTTACGGCGGAACAGGTCTCCGCTGCGGCATCACGGTTCCTCGGTGACCGCCGCGTCGAACTGACCGTGACCCCGAAAGAGAAGGCCGACGGATGAAGCTCGACCGCACCGTCATGCCGGGGGCGGCCCCGCAGCCCGGCTTCACCCCGCCCATGCCGAGCAGAACCACGCTCGCCAACGGCCTGGCCGTCCTGGTCGTGGAACGGCCGGACCTGCCGATGGTCGCGTTCGGCCTGGTCATGCGAACCGGCGCCGCCGTGGACCCGACCGATCGGCCCGGCCTGACCAACATGGCGGTAACCATGCTGCCAGAGGGCACCGCGTCACGGTCCAGCCAGCAGATATCTGACGAGATGGAGCGCATGGGCTCGGACATTCAGACCCATGCGGGGCGCGAGCACACGATGGTCTCGGCCGAGTCTCTAGAGTCCCAATGGCGGGGTGCGCTGGAGATCGCCGCCGACGTGGTTCGCAACCCGGTGTTCCCGACTGGCGACCTGGAAAGGATTCGCAGGCAACGCCTGACCGACCTCGCCCGCATCGCGGACGACCCGGCGGCCATCGCGCCCCGAGCGGCCCGGGCGCTGCTGTACGGGCGCGAGTCGGCTTACGGTCACCCGGCGAGCGGCACCGAGGCATCGGTGGACTCGCTCACTAGAGACGCGTTGGCCGACCACTACGCGAGCGGCTTCGGCCCGACGGGCGCGACGTTCGTTGTCGCGGGTCAGGTCAAGGCCGACGAAGCGGTCGAACTGGTCGAGCGCCATTTCGATGATTGGCAGCCCCCGCAGGCGCCGAACACCGAGACCGGCCCAAATCCCGGGAAGGGCACGGGCCTCATTGCCGAGAGGGGCTCGGACCCGAATCCCGAAAACGGGAGCGTCATCTACCTCGCGGACAAGCCGGGCGCCGCCCAGTCGGTGATCCGCTCCGGCCAGACGCTGGTGGGTCGTCTCCACCCGGACTTCATGCCCCTGGTCCTGTTCAACCTCGTGTTCGGGGGAGAGTTCTCCGCCCGGCTGAACATGAACCTGCGCCAGGACAAGGGCTACAGCTACGGGTACATGTCGTCGATCGACTGGCTTACCGGTCCGTCGGCGCTATTCGCCGGTGGCTCCGTCCACACGGCCGTCACGAAAGAGGCCGTTTTCGAAGCGCTAAAGGAGTACTCGGAAATCCGCTCCGACCGACCGGTTGAGGATACCGAGTTCAAAGATGCCGTCGCCGGACTGTTACGGGGATTTCCCTCCCGGTTCGAGACCCACGGGCAGATCACCGGGCAGCTTGCCCGGCTTGCGAGCTTCGATCTCCCCGACGACTATCTGCTGAACTACCCGGACATGGTCCGGGGCGTGGATCTGGACGGCGTTCGAAGGGTGGCGAAAGAGCACGTGAGAGAGGCACCCGACGTCATGCTCGTCGTCGGAGACCGGGAGTTGGTCGAGCCGGGCCTGCGAGAGTTGGGCCGCCCCATCGTAATCGTCGACAATGACGGGCGGCCCCTGGCGTGAGACGGCGCTCCCCTGGGAGAGAACCGGGGCAACCCCTGGTGCAGCAAGGAGTGATGAAAATGGTAGGCAGGCTGGAAGGCAAGGTCGCGGTGGTCACCGGCGCGGGCGTGGGCGTGGGCCGTGCCGTCGCCCTGACCCTGGCCCGAGAGGGTGCGGGGGTCGTCTGCGTCGGCGGGCAGGACACCGCCACCGAGATAAGAGCGGGGGGCGGGCTGGCGATCTTCTCTGACGCCGACGTCTCGGACATGGCCGGCGGCGAGCGTGTCGTTGAACTGGCCGTGGCCGAGCTGGGCAGCCTGGACATACTGGTAAACGCTGCCGCGGGACTGGACAGAGCGAGCGACCCCAAATGGGGCGGCGGGCTGACGGACCTATCGCCCGAAGACTTCTACGCCGCGGTCCGAACCGGCCTCAAAGCCACGTTCACACCGACGCGCCACGCGGCAGGCGTCTTTCGAAAACAGCGCTCCGGCCGCATCGTCAGCATTACTTCTGATGCCGGGCTTGGGGAGTCCAATGCGGCCGCCCGTGCTTCGGTCTCCGAGGGAATCATCGGAATGACCCGCACCGTCGGACGCGACCTGGGCAAGTACGGGGTCACGGTAAACGCCGTGGTCGCCGACGACGAGGCTGGCGCGGCCGCGCTGGTAGGCGCACTTTGCACCGACGCCCTGGCCAACATAAACGCCAGGACCCTCGGCACCCGAGACGGCTCGATCTTCTTGTACGCCGAGCCTGAGGTGGTGACGGGTATACACAAGTGGGGCCGGCTCACGCTCGATGAACTGGACGCCCTCGTCCCTAAAATCATCGAACCCGTATTGCCCCAAACTGAGCAAATGGAGGCATCGCTCTGATGGCCGAACGAATGGCCCGACGGATGGAAGGCAGAGTGGCCATAGTTACCGGAGCGGGCGGTGGCATCGGCCGAACCGTCGCCATGCTCTTGACGCAAGAAGGAGCCTCCGTCGTGGTCAATGACCTGGGCGCCGCGGTCGATGGCTCTGGCCGCTCGGTGGGCGCCGCCGACGCCGTCGTCGAGGAGATCGAGGCGTTAGGGGGACGTGCCGTCGCCAGCTACGACTCGGTTGCCGAATTCGAGTCGGCGGGAAGACTTGTCGAAACCGCATTAGCGACGTTTGGCACGCTCGACGCCGTCTGTCACGCCGCCGGTATCCTGCGCGACCGCATGGTCTTTAACATGACCGAGCAGGAGTGGGACGCGGTGCTGGCCGTGCACCTGCAGGGCGCCTTCAACGTGGTCCGCAACGCCGTGCCCCATCTCATAAAGGGCCGATATGGCCGAATCGTGCTGCTCGCGTCCATCTCCGGCCTGAGGTCTTCCGGCCAGACAAATTACGCGGCGGCGAAAGAGGGCATGGTGGGCCTGGTGCGATCTGCCGCCGCGGAACTGGCGCCTCATAACATAACCGCGAACGCCGTTTATCCCGGCGGCCACACCCGCATGACCGCTTCCATACCCCAGGCTTCGAAGTCCCTCCGAGTCGGAGGAGACGAGCGGTTCAAGTCAGAGGACGCCGAGGGGCTGAGGGGCGTCCTCGGTATGGAGGCTCCCGCCGAGGCCCTTGACCCGGCCAACAACGCCGCCAAGATCGTCTACCTGTGCACTGAGGCCGGGGGGGCGATCACCGGTCAGGTGATATCCACCACCGGCTGGGACATGTCCCTCTACTCGCGCAGGCGGCCGGTCAAATTCGTCCACAGCGACTCCGGCTGGACCGTTGCCGAGCTGGAGAAACTGCTGCCAATCTCCCTGGCGGCCGGAGAGATCAACCCGGCTCCCCCGCAGCAGTCTTAACGGCAAAACGGTGACGTGCACACCGCAACGTTCAACCACAATGGGAAGCCCAACGCGGGTAAGGTGGTGCCACCGGGGTTGAGGGCCGCACCTGTGTGCTAGAATCCTGCTCTGACCGGCGTCTGGCGCGGCGGTTTCGAATGGTGGCAATACCGGCGAGGAGAGGCCATGAACTGGCTCGATATCGTACTCATCATCGTGCTCATTTTCGGGTTCCTGTACGGCCTGAAGACGGGCCTTATCGGGGCCGCCTTCATGGCGATTGGTGTAATCGTCGCATGGCAGTTTGCCGGTCACTACGCCGACAACCTCGGTTCAGCGTTCTCGGACACGATCGGGAATGACACCATCGTTAGCTTCATCGCCTACGCGCTCATCATCATCGCCGGCGTCGTCGTGGCGGGCATCGTGGGCAAATTCGTAAAACCCTTCATGACCGTCTTCACACTGGGCATGTCGGCGATGGTCGACAAGCTCGGCGGACTTGTGCTGGGACTGATCCTGGCCGGTTTCGTGAGCGGCGCGGCCATACTCGGCCTGGCCCGCCTGGCCTACAACTTCGAGATACCTGACACGCCGGACGAGGGCATCGCCGGCACTGTCGCCGACAAGCTGCCCATCCCCGACACCCTGGAAATCAAAGAGGGCCTGCAAGACGCCCTGGTAGAGTCCAGCTTCGTGCGCTCGTTCGTCAGCGTCGTGGACAAGATTCCCGGAGACGCGATAGGTTTCGTCCCCGACGACTTCGAGATATCGGTCCAGATTCTCAAGGACGAAATAGACGCCGAAAATCCGTAGCCGGGGAACGTGCTCGCAGGAATGTTGATTCAACTTCCGGTCCTGGTACTCAACCAGAACTACCAGCCCCTGAACGTGTGTAACGTCAGGCGTGCGCTGGTGCTGCTCGACCGGGAGAAGGCCGAACTAATGGAGAACGGCCGGGGAGTCGTGCACAGCGTCTCTCGCCCCTTCCAGGTTCCCTCCGTCATACGCCTTTACCACATGGTCAAGCGTCCGCTAGTACGCAGGCGGCTCTCGCGGCGAGCCGTGTTCGTGCGGGACCGCTACACCTGTCAGTACTGCGGAACAGAGTCGAAATCCCTGACGCTTGACCACATCCTGCCGCGCTCCCGGGGCGGCAGGCACGAGTGGGGCAACGTGATTTCGGCGTGCAAGCGGTGCAACCACCGGAAGGCGGGCCGCACCCCGGTAGAGGCGAGCATGAAGCTGATGAAAGAGCCCGCCGTACCGAGGCCGAACCCGTTCTACATGTTCGAGCAGCGCACACTGCTCGACGAGTGGCGCCCCTTCATCCCCTGGGCATACTCCTAACGGGGAGGCTATTCCTGACCGGGGCGTATTACTAGCCGGGCCCGGCTCGGGACACGACCGCGCTCACCACACCCTGCGTCTCGCGCACCTCGCTGAAGATCACCTGGCCCGAGTCGAGAGCCACCACGGCCTCCGCCGCTCCCTGCGTAAGGTCCGTTCCCTGCGCCAGGTCCACGGTCACACGATCACCGACCTTCAGGTCGTGACCGGCGTCTTCCACATACCGTAGCCGCTCCGACGGCCGAAACCTGACCCCTACTGTTGCCAACTAAACCCTCTCCCCGTCCACACTTGGAGCCTCATCGACTCGGCAGGCTCAGCATCATCTGCTCGATGGCCAGGGCCGGTGCCACGTTCATGTCCAGCCGCTCCGCCGCTTGAACCGAGGCTCGCAGGCCACGCGCGGCGCCCTCAGTACCTACCTGTAGTGCGGTTTCCTGAATCGCGTCGGCCCGGGAAACGTGGCTGACGAGCTCGTCCAGGCCCTGACCGGCGACCAGCACGTCACGCCACCAGTCACGCCACTGCCCGATCTCTTCTCTCACACCTTCGCGCTCCTTGCCGAACATGCCCGCCAGCGAAGCAGCGTACTGGAACCGCCCCTCCAGATTCGCCTTCGCCGCGCTCTCAATGCGGTCCAGGGTCTCGCCGCGCCGGGTCGCGAACTCCTCGTCCGTCGCCATCCGCAAGGCCACGCCGGGGCGGCCGCCGGACGTGCGAGCGATCTGGAGCGCCTGTGCATCGTCCAGCCCGAGCCGTTCGACCAGGGCTTCCGCCAGTACAGGCCAGGGGACCGGCCTCAGTGAAAGCACCTGGCATCGTGACGAAATCGTCGGCAGCACGGCCTCTTCGCCCGACGCCAGCAGCACAATCACGACCTGGTCGGGCGGCTCTTCCAGCGTCTTTAGCAGGGCGTTCGAAGCCGCCTCCTGGAGCCTGTCGGTGTCTTCGAAGATGAACACCCGGTTCCTGCCTTCGAACGGCCGCAGGGCCGCTTCGTTCGAGACCGTCCTGACCTGGTTGATGGTGATCACGGTTCTCGGCTTGCCGTCCTCGTGGAACGCGCCCGTTACGTCAATCGGAACCACCTTTACGTCCGAGTGAACCCGGCGATGAATGCGCGTGCATTGCCGGCACGAGCCGCACGGTGTCGCGTCCCCCAGGCAGTTGAGGTGCTGGGCCAGCGCCGTGGCCACCTTCATCTTGCCCACATGCGCCGGGCCGGTGACGAGGTAGGCGTGCGATGTTCTGCCCAGTCGAATGGCGCGCCCCAGGGCCGCCATGACCTTTTCGTGGCCGATCACGCCATCGCCTGGCAGTGCCTGCTCGCTTGCACCTGTCAACCGCCTGTGTCCAGTTCGACGGCCATCAGGTCTTTGTAGGTCTCTCTGCGACGAACGAGCCTGGACTGGCCATCCTCGACCATGACCACGGCCGGGCGCGGGTTGACGTTGTAATTGCTCGCCATCGATATGCCGTAGGCGCCCGAGCCCGGAATGGCCACGAGATCCCCGGTCTGCGGAGAAGGCAGCTCCACGTCCTTGACCAGGATGTCGCCGGTCTCGCAGTACTTGCCCACGATGCGCACGCTCTCGGTGCGGCTATCTGGCGCCCGATTAGCCAGCATCGCCTCATATTTCGCGTCGTAGAGCGCCGGACGGATGTTGTCGCCCATGCCCCCGTCCACCGACACGTACCGCCGCAGACCAGGTATGTCCTTTACGCCGCCGACCGCATATAGGGCGACACCGGCCCTGGCCACTATCGAGCGACCTGGCTCGACCAGCAGCCGTGGCTGCGTGAACCCCAGATCCCGGCAGCGATCCAGAACGGTCCGAGCAATGACGTCCGCGTAGGCCGAGATGGGCGGAGGCAGGCGGTCCCTGACGTAACCGACGGCGAAGCCACCGCCGGGGCTGAAGTCTCGCAGGTCGAGCCCCTCGTCCCGGAAGGGCGCAAGAAACGTCAGTACGGTGTCGATGCCCAATGCGTATGGCTCGAGTTCGAATATGGGTGAGCCCAGGTGAATGTGGATGCCCGTCAGGTCCAGGTTGCTGGCGGCGAGAGCGGCGCGGATGGCCCGAGCCGCGTCGCCGGTCACGGTGGGGAAACCGAACTTGGTGTCGAGGATGCCGGTCGTTGTTTTCGCATGTGTGTGTGCGTCGACGCCGGGAGAGAGGCGGAGCATGACGGGCTGTACGATGCCGCGCTCGCGGGCCATCTCGTCAACCATTTCAAGCTCGTAAAAACTGTCCACGACGAACCGGCCGATGCCGTAGTCGAGCGCCTCGGCCACTTCCGTGGGGCTCTTGTTGTTGCCGTGAAAGAAGATGTCCTGGGGCGGGAAGTCGACTGCCCGTGCGACGGCGAGTTCGCCGCCCGACACCACGTCCATGCCCAACCCCTCGCCCGCCACCAGTCGGGCCATGGCCGGACCGAGGTAGGCTTTCGATGCATAAAGGACGCGGGCGTTCGGGTAGCGGGAGCCGAACGCTTGCACGAAGTCCTGGCACATCGCACGCATGGTGCCGATATCGTAAACGTACAGGGGCGTACCGTACTCCCCGGCAAGCTCGGTGGCATCGCAGCCGCCAAGGCGCAGGTGGCCGTCGGGGCCAAGCTCGGAGCCCATTGGCAGGACGTCACTGAGCGGGTGATTCATAGCACCCCCCAATTTACCAGACCGCCGGGTGAGCACGGCGCCGACCCGCCCCTAGTAGAGGTCGGTTTTTGACCGGTCGATCTGGGCGAATTCGAGCCAGTTGCCGTCCGGGTCCTGGGCGTAGGTGAGAGTCAATCCTGGCTCCGTCTCCGCCGGGTCGTTTTTTCGCTTCCCTCCCCATTGGACGAGCCGATCAAGGGTTGCAGCGATATCGTCAACCGTCAGCGCCAGGTGGGCCGAGCCGATGACGTGCCGCTCGGTTATCTGTCGGGCGAGCGTGTGGGGCTCGATATATTCGAGCAGCTCGAGGACGGCGTCATCTCCTGCATCGCTCTCCCCAATCTGAATCAGCGCGACCTTGACGTCGACAGCCTCGTATCCAAGAACCTGCGCCACGAGCGGCGAGTCGGTGCGGTAGCTGCGGATCAGGGACATGCCGAGCCCCTCTGAATAGAACCGGACAGACCGCTCGATGTCCGCGACCACGAACCCGCTGTGCCAGTGTCCGGTAATCAAGCCGTGATCTCGACCAGTTCAATCCAGTTGCCGTCGGGGTCTGTGAGGTAACAGCCCCGCGTCGTGTCATTGATGCGCGTCGGTGGTCCGAGCGTCCCGGCGCCCATGTCCACCAGTCGGGCGAAGAGTTCGTCGAGGTCATCGACGAGGAACGCGACGTGTCCGGCGCCGATGGCATTGCGTTCGCTCGTGACTCTCTCTGCGCTCCTGGGGCTGACGTATTCGATCAGCGCGAGCGTCGGTGAATCCATGACGGTCGTCTCGCCCCCGGTCCCGAGGAAGGCTTCCTTCAGGTGAGAGCCCTCATAGACGACGAGGTCGCTGATGCCCTGCCCGGTGACGACGGGCGTGGCGATCAGGTTCAGGCGCAGCCCCTCGGTGTAGAACTCGATGGCGCTTTCCAGGTTCTTAACGACCATTCCGGCGTGCCAAAATTTTCTCAAAGCGGTGACTCTCCTGGCCAATGTCCGTTTTCCCCATTGTCGAATCGGGGCGTCGATTCGGAGCGGCGATTCGGTTCGCCATGTTACCAGCGAGCGGCCCGTGCCCTCTCCCGTACCCGGATATAATCCGGCCGTGCGGCTATGGATTGCGGGCATTGTGGTGAGCGGCGCATTGCTGGCTGGCGCCTGCTCACAGGCGCAGACCCCACTGACGCAGTTGGGCGTTGAGCAGGTGTTCCCAAACATCCAGCCTTCCGGCCTGCTCCACTTAACGTGGCCCGACGACGGCGGGAGCGCCCTGTATGCGGTCACTCAGCAAGGCATGGTGTGGCGCTTTGAGCCGGGGGTGTCTACGCCAATGGAACCGTACCTCGACCTCACCGACCGGGTCCGCACAACGGCCAACGAGGAGGGCCTGTTGGGGTTGGCCTTCAGCCCCGACTTCTCCTCCGACGGGCACCTGTTCGTCTACTACTCCGCATCCAACCCCAGGCGTTCTGTGCTCTCTCACTTTTCCGGCGACGCCGACCGGGCCGACCCGGCCTCTGAAACACTCGTCATGGAGGTGGAGCAGCCCTTCGGCAACCACAACGGCGGCCACATCGAGTTCGGCCCGGACGGCATGCTCTACGTCGCCCTCGGCGACGGCGGCGGCGGGGGCGACCCCGGGGGCAACGGCCAAAACCTCTCGACCCTGCTCGGGTCGATCCTTCGTATCGATGTCGCCAATCTCAACGACACCGGTCGCTACCGGGTACCCGAAGACAACCCGTTCGTTGGTATCGAGGGCGCGAGGCCGGAGATCTGGGCGTACGGGCTGCGCAATCCGTGGCGGTTCGCATTCGACCCAGAATCGGGACGACTCTGGGCGGGCGACGTCGGCCAGAACGCTTTCGAAGAGATCGACATCATCGAGCCGGGCGCCAATTACGGCTGGGGCGTGATGGAGGGTTCCGAGTGCTTCCGGTCCGCCGACTGCAACCGCGACGGCCTCGTCATGCCGGTGGCCGAGTACGGTCACGACTCCGGCTGCTCGGTAACGGGCGGCCGGGTGTACCGGTGGTCACGGCTGCCCTCTCTCAACGAAGCATATGTATACGGGGATTTTTGCTCCGGAACCGTCTGGGGTCTCCGGTACGGCGGCGAACGCGTCACCGAACACTTCGTGATCGTGCCCGGTGGCGTGCTCGGGGACATCTCCTCGTTCGCCATCGACCGTTCGGGCGAAGTGTTGATACTCTCCCTGGACGGTAAAATCCACCGGTTCATGGAGAGGTAACGCTTTGACATCTCACGGTGCCGGCCTGGCTCCCAACAAGATGTGGGCCGCAAAGGCCCACGCCATACGCGACATCCGCTGCGAGGAGATCGACACTCCGACTCCCGAGACCGGCAAGGTTCTGGTTAAGACGCGGCTGGCCTCTATTTGCGGCAGTGACCTGCACGTCGTCTACATGGGCTACACCGGCTACGCATCTGACTTCCCCCTGCCGCACGGCCACCCTGGACACGAGGGTCTGGGCGAGGTAGTCGACGGCGGAGGCACCGGATTCGCGCCGGGAGACCGGGTGCTAACGGTTCCCAATATCAGCATCGCCAAAACGTTCGCCGGATACCAGCTGTTGGACGCTCGATACCTGGCTCCCCTGCCCGAGGGCGCTTCCGAGGCCCACTTACTGATGGCGCAACAGCTCGCAACCGTCGTTTTCTCCTGCGAGCGACTCCCCAGCGTCGAGGGGCTGACCGTGGCGGTTATCGGCCAGGGCTCGGCCGGGCTGTTTCACGACTTCATGCTCCGTCGCCTCGGCGCCGAAAGAATCATCGCCATCGAGCCCGTTTCTGAGCGTCGAAAGTTAGCCAAATCGTTTGGCGCGCACGAGACCATCGACGTAACCGGCGACCGCGCCACCGAGGCGATTCTGGACATGACGGGAGGCGACGGCGCCGACCTCGTGATCGAGGCGGTGGGCAGCGTGGCCACGCTAAACCAGGCCATGTCGATGGCCAGGACCTGTGGCCGGGTGCAGGCGTTCGGCCTGCCGCCGGGCATGGGTCCGGTGGCTTTCGACTGGGACGCGTTCTTCCGGCGGCGCCTCACGCTCAATTCCACCTTCGGTTCACAGGACGAGCAGGGGCTGCCCGCGGTGGTTAAGGCGCTGGGCTTCATCGCGTCCGGCGAGATCGACATGACGCCAATCGTGTCTCACACCTTGCCCATTACGCGTGTGGGGGAGGCGTTCGAGCTTGCCGACGCTCGCCTGGACGGCCTGGTAAAAGTGTCGCTAACTTTTTAGGAGGGGCATTTTAGAGGCGGTCAGTCTCCCGGCTTACCAAAATCTTCGAAATACTTGCGGTGCCAGTCCGAGCCCGACCAGGACATGATGTGCTCCGGCGCAACGCGAACCAGTACCCGGGGCACGGCCTTCGTCTTTTCGTAATAGGCATGACCAGCTTCCTGGCCTATATAACGGACCGCCAGCGGCTCCCACGGCCCGGTCCAGTTGCGGTCCAAAATCGAGGCTGTGCCCTTAATCAGCACGCGCACATACGGCACCTCGGAAGTGTCGATACTCGCGCCCACCTTGCCATCGGCCTCGATGTGCTTTAGCCACTCATTCTGGCGCCGTGCAGCTATCATGAAATACCCATCCGCATACCAGAACCACAGCGGAACCACATAAGGGTGGCCACTTGGCGACAGAGTCGATAGCCGAATTATGTTGGCGCCGGTGGTAAAGAATTTTTCCAGCTCAGGTTGAGTAAGTGGCGGCATTTATCTCCCTCTCCGGTGCATGTATAGTCGTCTCCGGCCGAATGTTACACGCCCCGCAAGGGCCCGTCGGCCGCGTAGCCAAGGCCATCTGGAGCCAAGCCCATGCCGATAGCCGACCCGCACCAACTGACCGTCTCCGAGGCAGCCGCTGGCATCCGGTCCGGGGAACTGTCGGCGGTCGAGCTGCTGGAGGCGCTGTTGTCCCGCTCCGACGCGCTGGAACCGACGCTCGGCCTGTGGGCGACACTCAACGCTGAGTACGCGATGACCCAGGCCCGGGACCGCGACAGAGCCCTGGCCGCCGGTGAGACCGTCGGCGTTCTGCACGGTGTGCCCGTAGGCATCAAGGACATCTACGATACTGCCGGACTGCTAACGACTCACGGCTCACCGATATTCGCCGACAACGTGCCGGACACCGACGCAGTCTCCATCGCCAACCTGAAGGCGGCGGGAGCCGTCATTATGGGCAAGACCGTCACCACCGAGTTCGCCTGCGGCGACCCTCCAGCTACGCTGAACCCCTGGAACGCCGACCACACACCGGGCGGCTCGAGCACCGGCTCGGCCGTGGGAGTAGCGGCTCGCGTGTTTCCCATGGCGATGGGCTCACAGACTGCGGGCTCGGTACTTCGGCCCGCCGCCTACAACGGCGTGGTTGGTATGAAGCCGACCATGGGCAGAGTCAGTCGCAGGGGGGTGATACCGGTCTCGTGGTCGGTGGACACGCTCGGTACGTTCACCCGCACGGTCGAAGACGCGGCGCTGATGCTCTCGGCCCTGTCCGGTCACGACCCGGAGGACCCGTTCTCGGCCAAAGTCGCTTCTACGGAACCGGGCATCGACCCGGACCTACTCGGTCGCGCCCCAAACATCGGACTGCTGCGGACATTCTTTCTGGAGCGCTGCGATGCCGACACGCTGACGCACTTAGGGGGCGTCGCGGCTCGTCTGGCCGCAGCTGGGGCGACGGTAGAGGATGTGATCGTAAAGTTCGACATGGACGTGCTGCAGGCGGCGCATCGCACGGTGATGAACGTCAACGCGGCCGCGGTACACGAGCGGATGTTCGCCGAGCGTCCGGCCGACTACTCTCCGGACGTGCGGCGGACCATAGAGATCGGCCTGCTCACGCCGTCGGTCACCTATGTGCAATCCGAGAGAATCCGGCGTGTCTTCCGAGTCAAGCTCATCGAGGCCATGAGCCCCTTCGATGTCGTGCTTACATCGACGACCAAAGAGTACGGTGTGCCCTCGATCCGGACGACTGGAGATCCTCGCTGGCAGGCGCCGATCACCACCTCCGGCCTGCCCTCCGTCAGCCTGCCTTCCGGGCTGACGCCGGACGGGCTACCCCTGGGTGTACAGCTGGTGGGCATGCCGATGGACGAGCAGCGGCTTCTGGGCGTAGCGAGCTGGATAGAAAGCCTCCTCGGTTTCTACAATGAGCCGTCACTAGACCAATCGCCCTGAACTGGTAAAAACGCCCGTTTTCGGGCGGTCCAGACCCCCGGCCAAGCCGGTTTGAGGGCCTGTACGGGACGTCGATACAGGGGTCCGCGTGCTATAATTGGAGTAGATTCGCCCGGGCAACTCGCAGGTCCCACGGGCGCGGTCAACAAGCCACGGAGCCCCATTTGAAGGTCACCCAGCAAGAGGAAGTTGCACGCCAGACGGTCATCGAGATCGAGTTGGACGACGACGACCTTGAGCCTTACCTGAACCGAGCGTACCGGCGCGTGGTGCAGAAGGCCAATATCCCCGGGTTCCGAAAGGGCAAGGCGCCCCGGAGCATCATTGAACGGGTATTCGGCCGCGAGTACCTGATCAACGACGTGATCGAATACCTGGTCTCCGACGTAACGTCCAAGGCAATCCAAGAGAGCGATATTGACGCCGGGGGGCTTCCTCGAATCGACCTCAAGGGCCTGGACCCGGTGCAGATCGAGGCGACGGTACCCCTCTCCCCGACCGTAGAACTGAACGATTACTCCCAGCTCCGGGTCGAGCGTGAAACTATCGAGGTGACTGGCGAGCAAGTTGACGAGCGCCTGGAGCAGATCCGCCAGGGTCTCGCTACCTGGGAGCCCATTGAAAGGGCCACCAAGGCCGGTGACATGGTCACCGCCGACCTTTACGCGACCGTGGACGGCAAGGTCTTGATGGATCAGAAAAACGGCGTGCTCGTGCTCGAAGACGAGCACGATACCGTTCTGCCCGGCCTGTCAAAAAAGATGACCCGGATAACCAAAGACAAGCCCAAGAACTTCAAGTTGGCCATACCTGACGACTACGAACCCACAATCGATGGCGAGAGCGTGGTGGGCAAAGAGGCGTCGTTCACGGCCACGGTCAGCGAAATTAAAGAGCGGAAAATCGCGGCCCTCGACGACGAGTTCGCCAAAGGCGTGGGCGAGGGCTTCGACGACTTGGACGCGCTCACGCAGTCGATACAGGACGATCTGGAAGCGGAGGCCAAGCGGGCCGAATCGACCGCCTACCGCGAAGCGGCGCTGGCCGCCCTGACCGAATCGGCCATCTTGGAAATTCCTGAACTACTAGTCGATCACGAAATAGACCACATAATCGCCGACCGCGAGCAGGCGCTGCAGCGCATGAATGTCGGACTGGCAGACTACCTGCGCTACACCGGGAAAACCCCCGAGGAGTTTCGGGAAGAGGCCCGCACCTCGTCGATAGAGCGGCTGGAACGGACCTACGTCCTGCAGTCGCTGGTCGAAGCGGAAGGCGTCGAGGTTTCCGACGAGGAGTTGACAGAGCGGCTAGAGTCGTTAAAAGCGACTGTTCCGACAGACCAGGCCGGACAGGTCGACCTGGACTCCGACGAGGCGATGGCCTCGATGCGCAGGAACCTGCAGTTCGAGAACGCGGTCGAGAGACTGGTCGCCATAGTCGGCGGCCCCGAAGTCGGCGCTGAGGCCGGTCCGGATGAGACCGCGGCATCAGTAAAAGGGCCCAAAAAGAAAACGGCGGCAAAGAAGCCAAAAAAAACGGTCCCCACAAAAACGAAAGGTAAACAAGAATGACGAGTAACTTGGTTTCGCCCCAGGGCACGATCCCCCCGCAAGGTATGATTCCAATGGTGATCGAGACGGGCTCTAGGGGAGAGCGCGCGTTCGACATCTATTCGCTGCTACTGAAGGAGCGAATCATCTTTCTCGGAACGCCCATAAACGACCAGGTGGCAAACACCATCATGGCCCAGCTCCTGTATCTGGACCGCGAGGACCCGGAGCGGGACATCAGCCTGTACGTTAACTCCCCCGGGGGGGTCATCCACGCCGGGCTGGCCATCTATGACACCATGCACCTGATTCGCCCGGACGTCTCGACCATCTGCGTCGGTCTCGCCGCTAGCATGGCGACAGTGCTGCTCACCGCCGGGACGCCAGGCAAGCGCTATGCGCTACCCAACTCCACCATCCACATGCACCAACCCCTGTCCGGCGCTCAGGGGCAGGCCTCCGACATCGACATCGCGGCCAGGGAGATCCTTCGGCTACAGGACAAGATGCGCCTGATAATTTCCACTCATTCCGGGCAGCCGTACGACAAGATCGCGCGGGACACTGACAGGGACTACTATCTGACTTCCGAGCAGGCCCAGGAATACGGACTGATTGACGAGGTGCTGACCTCCTCAGGCGAGGAGGAGCAAGAGGACAAGAAGTCCGCTTAGTGGGCGAGTTGCCCTTGACCGATAGACGGGTTGTTTTAAGCTAAAGAGCCGGAGGGTTATGGCCACCTCAACACGCGGCAGCTCCGCCAACTATCAGTGTTCTTTCTGCGGAAAGGCCCAGGCTCAAGTAAAGCGTCTGATCGCCGGGCCCGACCGGGTGTTCATCTGCGACGAGTGCGTGACGCTCTGCGAGCAGATCATCACCGAGGAGACGCCCACACCGTCATCTGAATCCAAGGGTCTGATGTCCAAAGGGCTCAACCCCAAGTGGCTCCTTGAGCGCCTCGACGAGTACGTGGTCGGTCAGCACCAGGCCAAGAAAGTCCTGAGCGTGGCCGTCTACAACCACTACAAGCGCATCTGGTCCAACCAGCAGCAAGACGACGTCGAGGTACAAAAGGCGAACGTCCTGATGCTGGGACCCGCGGGGTCGGGCAAGACGCTGCTCGCACAGTCTCTGGCGAAAGTTCTGGATGTCCCATTTGCCATTGCCGACGCCACGTCTCTTACCGAAGCGGGCTACGTCGGTGAAGACGTCGAGAACATCCTGCTCCGGCTCATCCACGCCGCTGACTACGACGTCACCAGGGCCGAGCAAGGGATCATCTACATCGACGAGATCGACAAGATCGCCCGCAAGAGCCCCAACCCGTCCATAACTCGTGACGTCTCAGGGGAGGGTGTTCAGCAGGCCTTGCTCAAGATCATCGAGGGTTCGGTGGCCAACGTCCCGCCCCAGGGCGGGCGAAAACACCCTCACCAGGACTTTTTACAGATAAAGACGGACAACATTTTGTTCATGTGCGGCGGTGCGTTCGAAGGCCTCGAAGAGGTCATCGAGCGGCGGGTCGCCAAGGACAAGTTCAGACTCGGGTTCAGGTCCGTCCCGGAAGACGATGAGGCGAAGCCCAATCTCGAATCGCTGTATAGCGAGGTCAGCTCCGACGACCTGCTGGAGTACGGTTTCATACCCGAATTCGTCGGTCGGCTGCCCGTCGTAGTCGGGCTGGAAGAGCTAGACACCGACGCTCTCGTTCGGGTGCTCACGGAGCCCAAGAACGCATTCGTTCGCCAGTACCAGTGCCTGTTCGACATGGAAGACGTGGCGCTGGAGTTCACTCCGGACGCCCTTCAGACCGCGGCCGAATTGGCCATCGAAAACAAGACCGGTGCAAGAGGCCTGCGAACCATCCTCGAAAGCGCGCTACTGGACGCGATGTACGAGTTGCCCAGCATGAAGGGCGTGACAAAGTGCGTCGTGGGAGCGGAGGCCATCCGCGGAGAGGCGTTGGTCTCGATGATCAACGAGGCCGGTGAAATATTCAGGCCGGTTGAGCGCCCCGCAGAACCCATTGAGGAGCAAAAGACGGCCTAGGAGTTTAGGTACGCGTCGACCTCGGCATCCAGTTGCAGCCCGTTCTTTAGTTCCGCGCGCGATTCGTCGGTGACGAGTCGTTTCTCGACTCCCAACCGACCGGATGCAAGGGCACGGAGCGCCTCCAGCAGCAGCGGCCGCTCATGCCGTATGCCCTCTCGCCTTATCGCCGCGAACAGCGGCTGCTCCTCGCCCGTCGCCTGAAGTTCCTCGATAGAGGTGCCACCGGCGTCGTTCCAGAGTTGATCGTAACCGCTGCCCCGAATGGGGTAAGCACAATGGGCCAATACTGGCCCGGCGTCCAGCGCCTCGGTAGCGATGTGGGCCATGACGCCGCTCTCAGTCGCCTTTCGGTCAATCAGCTCCCATATCACTTCCTGCCACGTCCCTTCCGGACCGTCCGGCAGTGCCGGGTGCAGGTTGATGAGCGTGAGGCGCCGGGTCATCTCGTCACTGACGATGAGCATGTAGCCAGCCAGCACGCAGGCATCGACCTCGAAACCGGCTAGCAGGCCGAGTACCTGAGAATGAAAGTCCACGCGATGCGCGGCCCAGGAGCCTCCGCCGTGTTCCCGTCTAAAACGCCTGGAAGACAGATTGACGAGTGGAATGCCAGCGCTGTTTACCAGGTCAAAGAACGAGTCGCTGCCGTCTCCCTCGCCCCGCTCGCGGTTGCTGAAGACGTACTCGATGCGTGCTTCAAGGGTTCCCGTGTCGATCGCCCCTCGGACGACTTCAAAGAACCCCCGGGAGCCCGGTCCCCGGGCCGTGGTTAGCCAGCCGAGACGCAGCATTTTCTTTCTCGCCCTAAAACCGGGCCCGTCTTGGATCGAGCCTGCCCTAAATCAGTCCGGCGGCGCGAACCTCACTCAGAGATTCCGTTATTGCACTGATCGCCGCGTCGATGTCCTCAACCGAGTGCCCGACGCCGACGTAGCCGATATGGATTGGGGCCATCATCACGCCCTTGTCGAGCAAATTGGCCATGAACACGTCCTCCGCTTCCTTGAGGGAGCGGTCGATGTCCCTGACCGTGTCTATTTTGCCGCCCGGTTGCATGCGGAAGTAGAACATCGAAAGGGCGCTGGACATTACCGCCGGAATCTCCTCGGCCTGGCAGAACGCGTTTACCCCCTCTGCCAGCCGCGTGCCCATGTCGGCAATATGGCCGTACATGTCCGGGTTGTCTCGCATGTAGGTAATGGCCGCCGTACCCGCCGCCATCGTCATGGGGTTGCCGCTAAAGGTGCCGGCGGTGAACACGCTGGCCCCGCCGCCGCCGTCGTCGTCGTATATTTCGAATTGCCGGGTGAACACGCTCATCACGTCGTTTCGGCCGGCGATCACCCCCAGGGGCATTCCCCCACCGGGAGCTTTGCCGAAGATTGCCATGTCGGGGGTGACGCCGAAGAACTCCTGCGCCCCACCGAATGCCAGGCGAAAGCCGGTAATGACCTCGTCAAACAGGCACAGCACTCCGACTTCCCTGCACACTTCTACGAGTTGGGCCAGAAAATCCCCGGCGTCGAGACGGGGATGAGAGCCTTGCACCGGCTCGATCATCACCAGTGCGATCTCGTCCTTGTGCTCGCGGATCATGTCGAAAGCGCCCTCGTTCATGTACGGCAGCATCATGAGCGTACTGCGGGTCTCCGCCGGAATGCCGTCGCCCATGGGGTAAGACGTGGGAGCGTCGACCGGGCTGGACGTGTCCACCTTGGCCAGGACGTAGTCGTGGGCGCCGTGGAAGCCGCCTTCGAACATGGCGATTTTTGTCTTGCCTGAGAACGCACGCGCCGCCCGAATGGCGTACATGCTGGCCTCGGTCCCACTGTTGGCGAACACGACCTTCTCGGCACAGGCCACGGCATCGACTATGAGCCTGGCCAGCGGCTCTTGATACGGGTTATGCAGACCGAACTGAACGCCGCCGCCGACAGCCTTTCGTAGGGCCTCGACCACCACGTCGGGGGCGTGGCCCAATACGTGGGGGCCAAATCCGCCGACCAGATCGATGTACTCGTTGCCGTCCACATCGGTGAGCTTGGAACCCTTCGCCGATTCGATGTACACCGGATGGGGCATGGTGACGGTGTCGACGATCTCCTGTGCCAGCACGTCCCCCGAGCGCTCGTAAATGGCCTTGGATTTCGGCGTCCTGGCTTCTATTCGGTCGAGCGCGTTCGTCATGTCCGGTCTCCTACAATCACAAAAGTTGAATGGGTCATTAAGGCAGGCCCCATTGTGTCAGGAATCGCTGTTCATTTGGTCAAGCAGTTCACTCGCAGAACGCTTGGTCCGGTCGTCACCCAGGCTGCCCGCCTGCACCAGGTCCGAGATGGCCCCTGCCCTGTCTCCCCTCTCTACCCTGATCTGACCCCGAAGAAAATAGGCGCGCCCGAGCGCCCTCGTCGGACCGCCGCCCACATCGAAGGCCCTATCGATTTTGGCCAGGGCCGCCTCGAAATTGCCCTGGTCAAACAGTTGCTCGGCATCGCGCACGTGAGTGGCAGCACTCGCCGGGAGGGAGGCCGTCCCAGCCCACACGCCGAGAACCAGGACTGCGATCGCCAGCGCCGCTACCCAGAGGCCCTTCGTCTGCCCACCGTGGCGCTCGGTAAAGCCCATCGGCTGGCCCGTCACGGAGCGGACGACATCGTAACTTGGCGTAAGGGCGTATCCCAGCCCAAAACCGGCGGCAAATCCGCCTAGATGGGCCCAGTTGTCGATGCCCGGGTTCAACTGGCTGATTACCAGGTTTATGGCTGCCAGGGCGAGTAACCCGTAAAGGATCTGTTGCGCCGTCCTGCCCATGACATTGCGCTGGGCGGCGAAGTAGGCGGCCATTACCCCGAGAATGCCGAAGACCGCACCGCTGGCCCCGGCGGCGGCGGCGTCCGAGTTGACGTCGACCAGGTAGGAGGCGAGGGAGCCGAACAGTCCTGAAAGGACGTAGAGCAGGGCGAAACGGAACGGGCCGAAGACGCTCTCTACCAGGCGTCCGATAATGAACAAGCCAACTGAGTTGACCAACAGGTGCCAGAGACCGACGTGCAGAAACATGGCGGTGAACAGGCGCCAGTAATCACCACCGGCGATCTCTAGCCCGGACATGGCTCCGAAATCGAGTAGGGTTTGCCTGTTTGTGGAGCCGCCCCCAATCTCCAAAGCGATCAGCATGACCACGTTGATCGCGATGAGGCCGTAGGTCAGGTTCGAAGGCCTCCCGGGTCCCGGAAAGCTCATGCCGAAACCCGGGCCCTTGCTTGGGGCTCCCTTGAAGAAGTTCTGCATGCCTGTTTCTACGTTACAGCACCCCATTCAGGTAGGCTCCGGATAGCCTGGGATGGCCCTGCACAGAAGGTCCGGCGGCAGCCCGACCGTAATTAGAAGAGGCGTTTACGAAGCTTGGTGACGGAGGTCAGCAGGTGGATCAGCGGGGTGATGGGGCGCTCGACCAGGCGTGCTGACGAAAGGGCGGCCAGCAAGCTTTCGGGCGAGACGTCGCTCAACTGAAGCTCGGTGTAGGCCCGGCCCACTTCGATGGCTGTGTGAGAGTCGGTAACGGCCGTC
Source organism: Dehalococcoidia bacterium (assembly GCA_965250195.1). Taxonomy (GTDB): domain Bacteria; phylum Chloroflexota; class Dehalococcoidia; order Lucifugimonadales; family UBA2962; genus CAUZIR01. The sequence goes on along the minus strand of OZ252295.1, from coordinate 1,438,101 downwards.
ATCACCAGGCCCTCCGAGGCCGCCAGCTCCTTGGCGCGAGCGTTGGCCGAGGCGAACGTGTTGCGGGCGTTGAAGCCCTCGGCAATGTCAGCCAGCTTGACGACCTCAGGCAGGGCCTGCGGGCTGATTACGTTACGGCGAAACACATCGAACGGGTGGGGGATGGACACCAGCCCGCCCTGGTCTTTTATGCGCTTCGCCGTCTCCACCGCAGTCAGGCCCCTGGGGACGGTGTTGGTCAGGAACAGGCCGGTCAGCTCCCCGTCTGCCGTCGTGACTTCTTCACCAACAATCACCGGGAAGTCGGCCAACTCACGGGCCTCCAGCGCACCGGCGAGCGAGTTGTGATCGGTAACGGCGATGAGCCCCAGACCCTTTGCCTGGCAGCGCTTCACCAGCGACCGCACGGGCAGGACCGAGTCCGGGGAATGCTCGGTGTGGATGTGGAAATCGGCCCTGGTCACTGGCTAAGAGACGAGTCCTCTTCGATTTCATCTCTTTCTTCTCCGGGCTCGCCGTCCCCTCCGTCATCGCCGTCGTCAAGAAACCGCATCTGCTCGCCGTATGCGGTTTTTATCTTGGTGATCTTGAGCTCGGCCGCGGCAACGCGCTCGCTACAGAAGCGCGCCAGCTTGACGCCCTCTTCGTAGAGCCTGGCCGACTCGTCGAGCGTCAGGCCGCCGGACTCAAGTCGCTGGACGGTTTCCTCCAACGCCTTGAGCGCCTCCTCGAACGACTTGGGGGACACCGCGGCGCGACCCTTTTTTGGTTTCTCGTCTTCTGTCATGGCTTTGGCTCCGTGACCGTTATTACTTCTGCATCGAAAGCGCCCTGTGCCAGGGTCACAGACGCCGTGTCCCCAGGAGCGAGGCCAGTCGCATCGCTGACGACGGTTCCCTCGGCACCCACCTGCACAATCGCATACCCCCTGGCAAGGGTGCCGATCGGGCTTAGCGTCTCCAACCGTGCGCTCAGACCCGCCACGTACGCCGACGAGGAATTCACCGCCGCCCGAAGGTGAGCGGCCGCCGTGCCGAGCAACTCGTCGACGCGCATTCGCATCGAGTCCATATCGGGAACGGCCCGGCCCAACCGGGCGTCCAGACTGTCAAGTCCGAGCCTGGCCCCCTGGAGTACACCGGTTGCTGCGCTGTCGGCAGCCCGGATCATGGCCGCGACACTCGCCATGATCTCGCCCCGGTCGGGCACGGCCATCTCTGCCGCCGCAGACGGCGTGGGCGCGCGAACGTCGGCCACCCAGTCGGAAATGGACACATCGGTCTCGTGGCCGACGGCGCTTATCACCGGCACAGTGGACGAAAAGACGGCGCGGGCCACGACCTCTTCGTTGAACGGCCACAGGTCCTCCGCCGACCCACCGCCGCGCGCCAGGATGACGACATCGACGTCGCCCCCGTCGCCGAGCGCACCAACAGCACCCAGCGCTTCGGCGATACCGGCGGCTGCGGCGTCGCCCTGCACCGGCGTAGGCGCGAGCAACAGTTCTGCGAGAGGGTAGCGCCTACCAATGACGTTCTGGATGTCGTGCCAGACCGCCCCGGTCGGCGAGGTAACGACGGCCACCTTTTTCGGGAACCGTGGAATGGGGCGCTTGCGGGACTTCTCGAACAGGCCCTCTCGTTCCAGTCTGGCCTTTAGCTCTTCAAAGCGGAGCTGAAGCTCGCCCACGCCCTCTGGTTGGACCAGGTCGACGACGAGCTGTAGTTCGCCCCGGGCGGGATATATCGAGACCTTACCGTGGGCTATCACCGCCGCGCCGTTGTCGAGCAGGTCAGCGCCGGTGCCGGAATATTTGAACATGGCGCAGCGCAGCGTAGCGGCCTCGTCACGCAGGTTGAAGTAGGCGTGGCCGGAGCCCGGTCGGGCGAGATTCGACACCTCGCCGCTAACCCAGATGTCTGAGACGACGGGGTCTGCGCCAAGCAGGTCACGCAGATAGCCGGTGACCTCGGAAACCGGGTGTACCCGCGTCGACGTCATAGCGTCAGACCCGGGACAGGTACTCTCCAGATCGGGTGTCGACCTTGATCGTCTCCCCTGAGTCAACGAAGAGTGGGATATTTACGATGAGGCCGGTCTCGAGAGTCGCCGGCTTGGTCCCGCCCTGGGCCGTGTCGCCCTTAAAGGACGGTCCGGTCTCGGCGATCTTCAGATCGACCGTTATGGGAAGATCTACGGCTATCGGGTTGCCGTCGTGGAGCACCAGCTCCACTTGGACCTCCTCGACCATGTATTTGGTCACATCGCCCAGCAGGTCGTTGCTCAGTGGGAACTGCTCAAAGGACTCGGAGTCCATGAAGTAGTACAGGTCGTCCTCGCGGTAGATGTATTGGGCGTCGCGCCGCTCTACCTCCGCCGTTTCAAGCTTGACGTCGTAGCCGCTGAACGTCTTGTCGATGACCTTGCCGGTGCGGATTCCCTTGAGCCTGATGCGCATGGTGGGGGCGCGCTGCTGCATTTTCGAGCGCTCGTAGTCGACGACCACGTGTGGCTCGCCGTCGAGGTCGATAGCCATGCCCTTTTTCAGGTCCCCGTAACTAATTGCCATCCGAGCACTCCGCTCAAAGTTCCAGTTTGACGGCGGTGCTCAAAATGCGCGCCCTGCCGTTTTCCATTACTGCCATGTCCTCAATGCGCACGCCGCCCCAGCCGGAGATGTAAATGCCCGGCTCGACGGTAAAGACCATACCGTTTCCCAGGACATTGGTGGCCCTGGGACCGACCCACGGTTGCTCGTGCACCTCAAGCCCCACTCCGTGACCCAAGCTATGCCCGAAATGGTCGCCGTGGCCAGCCTCGGCGATGACGGCTCGGGCCAGCGCGTCCGTCTCCTCGCCCGTCATGCCCGCCTTCACCTCGCGCTCGGCGTGGGCTTGGGCGGCAAGGACGATATTGTACACGTCGCGAAACCGCTGATCGGGCTCTCCCACGCAGACGGTTCGGGTCAGGTCACTGCAGTAACCCTGGTACACGCAGCCCATGTCGATCACCACCGGGTCGCCTGCCTTTATCACCGTTTCGTCGGCCCTGTGGTGCGGTAAAGCGCCGTTCGGCCCGGCCCCGACAATGACGTCGAAAGAGAGCCCTTCAGCGCCCATCTCGCGCATGGCCTTTTCCAGTTCCCAGGCGACGTGGGCCTCGGTCTGACCGGGACTGATGCCGGGCGCCACGGTTTCAAATGCCTGGTCGGCGATCTCCGAGGCACGCTCTATCGCCTTGAGTTCGTCGGTGCCTTTGACCTCCCTGAGCTTGATTACCAGGTTAGACGTGGCGACGAGTTCCGGCTTCGCCCCCGCGTTTGCCGATTCGCCGAGCGCCTGCTCCATTGCAGAGAGCGTGGCAACCGACAGGTCCTGGGATTCGAAGCCGATCCGGGTTGCGTCGAGTTCGGCCAGCAGCGGCCCGAGCCAGTCGAACCGACCGCCTATGCGATGGACGGTAAAACCGTGCGCCTGGGTGCCAGCCTGTTCGATGTAGCGAAAGTCCGTGGCCAGCACGGCCTGTGACCGTGTGACTAAAAGATATCCGGAAGACCCGGTGAACCCGGACAGGTATCGCCTGTTGTGCGCGTCGGACACCAGCAGGCAGTCCAGTTCCTCGCCGTCCAGCAGCCGTCTAACGGCCTCCACTCTTGGATTCGGGCTAGGGTCAGTCACCGGCGCTCTTGGCCAGCCCGTCTACCACGGCTTCCAGGGCTATCACGTAGCCCTCGCCCCGGTGTCCGGCTATCTGCTTGACCGCGAGGTCTTGGAGAACCGAGTGTCGCCGGAATTCCTCCCGGCTGTGGATGTCCGACAGATGCACCTCGATGAACGGTAGACCGGTGTCGGCGACGGCGTCCCGGAGTGACAGACCGTAGTGGGTGAGCGCGCCGGGGTTGATGACGAGGCCGTCGGCATCGGGAGAGAGTTCTTGGAGGAAGTCGATGATCGCGCCCTCATGATTGGACTGGAAAAACACGGTCTCCACGCCCAGCTCGATGGCCCGGCTGCGCACCCGCTCTGAAATTTCGGCCAGGGTTTCCGAGCCGTACTGGCCGGGGTCACGCTTACCGAGCATGTTCAGGTTGGGGCCGCTGACGACCAGTATCTTCACGCCGTGGCCCCTTGTCTGGGCGCTTTAGATCGGCGAGAGCGCGGGTGCGAGTCCAGGTAGACTTCTCGGGCCTTGGCGTCGGTAACGTGCGTGTAGATTTGCGTCGTCGCCGGGCTGGAGTGCCCCAGCAGTTCCTGCACCACTCGCAGGTCCGCACCGCCGTCGAGCAGATGGGTGGCGAACGAGTGCCGCAGCGTGTGGGTATGCACTCCGTCGAGGCCGACCGCCGCCGCACTGCGCCGGACGCGCTCCTGGATGGTGCGGGTTGAAAGCCGGGCACCCCTGGCGTTGAGGAACAAAGCCGGTTCTTGGACGGTCGTAGCATGAGTCGGTCGCACGCTCTTGATGTAGCGAGAAAGCGCGTCTACGGCAGGGCGACCCAGGAGGGCTATGCGCTGTTTTGAGCCCTTGCCGGTGACTCGCAATTCTCTCGCACCCATGTTGACGTCATCCAAATTGAGGCCGTGTGCCTCGCTTACCCGGAGGCCGGCGGCGTAGATGACCTCCAGCAGCGCCCTGTCCCGCATCCCTGCGGGCGTGGAGTCGTCGATCTCTCCCAATAATTCGGTGACCTCGTCTTGGGACAGGAATTTCGGCAGGCGCTTGTCGCGCTTGACCACACCTCGCCTGGGCAGCGGGTCGGCCTCGATCAACCCCTGGCGCAGGAGCCACTTCAGGAGCGACCGTAGAGTGCTGAGCTTCCGCACGACGCTGGAGCGAACGTATCCCAGCTCCATCAGCCACGCCAGGTAGTCTCTCAGGGCGTGCCTGTCGAGCTGGTCCAGCTTGGCAACGCCTGTGACCTGGACGAAGTCGAACAGGGGCTGGAGGTCGTTGCGGTAGTTGCGGATCGTCAGGTCGGCGAGCCCCTTCTCCGCGCGGAGGTGCCGCTCGAATGCGTCCATTAGCGCGGCCCAGTCCGCTTCGGTGCGGAGTCTTGCTGCGGGCTGGGAGTCTATGCGGAGGCCCCCACGGCCTCTGCCTCCGATTCCTCAGGCTCCCCCGAGTCTTCGGACTCAGGGACGGGGCCCTTGTACTCGCAGGTCGTGCACCTGGCCATATCGCGTCCCGAGGCCAACAACATGCCCTTGCAGTCCGGGCACGGCATGGGGAGCGGACGCTGGTTTGTCGCGAACTTGCAGTTCGGGTAGTTGGAGCAGCCGTAGAACCGCCGCCCGGCCTCGCCCCGCTGCTTTTTCTCCACGATGTCGTGGCCGCACTCGGGACAGGCGACGCCGACTTTCGTGACCAGGGGTCTCGATGTCTTGCACTCCGGGAACCCGCTGCATGAGAGGAACCGGCCGAACCGGCCCGACTTGATCACCATGGGGCGCTCGCACACCTCGCAGACCTCGTCGGACTCTTCGTCGATTTCGCGTCGAGGCACTCTCTCGGCCTCACGGTCGGCCTTTTCTACGGTGTCGTGGAACGGTCCGTAGAACTCGCGCAGGACCGGCACCCACTCGCGCTCGCCGCTGGCTATCTCGTCCAGCTCCTCTTCCACTTTTGCGGTGAAGCCCACATCGACGGTGTCCGGGAAGTGGTGCGTAAGCAGGCCGTTCACCGCCGTACCGAGCTTGCTCGGCACAAAGCGGCCCTTTTCCTTGCGCACGTAGTCCCGCGCCTGAATGACCCCAAGGGTTGGAGCGTAGGTGCTGGGCCGACCGATGCCGCGCTCCTCCAACAGGCGTATGAGAGTTGCCTCAGTGAATCGGGGCGGCGGCTCGGTGAAGTGCTGGTCGCTCTTGAGACCGGTGCACTCCAGCGCATCAGCCTTGGCCAGCTTCGGCAGGGAGATCTCGCCGTCCTCTTCTTCCTTGCTGTCGTCCACGCCCTCCATGTACAGGGCTCGGTGCCCTGGGAATTTCATTACCGAACCCGAAGCCCGGAACATGTAGACATTGTCGGCCGAGGACTCAGCTGCGATGTCGACTGTCGTCTGGTCGAACAGGGCGTCCGGCATCTGGCTGGCCACCATGCGGTTCCACACCAGCTTGTAGAGACGGTTCTGGTCGGCGGAGAGGTACTTTTTAACCCTGTCCGGGGTGTTGAATATTGAGGTGGGACGGACTGCTTCGTGGGCCTCTTGCGCGCCCTTGACCTTGCGCTTGTATACCCTGGGGGCGGCGGTCGTGTACTCGGCCCCGTACTCTTGCTTCAGGAACCGGGCGGTCTCGTCCAGCGCGCTGTTGGCGACGTTGGTCGAGTCGGTCCTCATGTAGGTGATGAGGCCCTCGGCGTCTCCGTCCCCAATCGGAAGGCCCTCGTAAAGCTGCTGGGCCACGCTCATGGTGCGAGCGGCCGTGAAGCGCAGCTTGCGAGACGCTTCCTGCTGCATGGTGGAGGTGATGAACGGCGGCGAAGGTTTTCGGCGGCGCTCTTTGGTGGCGACCGAGTCGACGACGTAGGTAGCATCGGCGAGGGCGGCGGTGACCTCACCTGCCGCCTTTTCGTTGTCCAGTGCGATGTCGCCCTTGGTGCCCTTAAGGCTCTTGAGCTTGGCCTTGAAATGGGCCTTGGCATCGCCGTGCTTGGCGAACTTCGCTTCGATCGTCCAATACTCGCGTGAGACGAACGCATTGCGCTCGGCCTCGCGCTCGACTACCAATCGCACGGCCACCGACTGCACGCGCCCGGCGGACAGGCCACGGCGAACCTTCTTCCACAACACCGGACTGAGCTCGTAGCCGACTAGCCGGTCGAGCACCCGGCGGGCCTGCTGGGCGTCGATAAGGTGCATGTCCAGTTCACGAGGGCTGTCGAACGCCTCTTGCACAGCGTCTTTTGTGATTTCATGGAAGACCACACGCTTGGTCTTGGCCGGGTTTATCTTGGCGGCCTCGATGAGGTGCCATGAGATGGCCTCTCCCTCACGGTCCGGGTCGGTCGCGAGGTAGACCGTGTCGGCGTCCTGGGCGGCCTTTATGAGCTCACCCAGCGCCTTCTTTCGGTCCTTGATGACCGCGTAGTCGGGCTCGAAACTCAGGTCATCTACCTTGACCCCAAGTTTGCCTTTTGGCAGGTCACGCACGTGACCCATCGACGCCATCGCCTTGTATTTGCTACCGAGGAACCGGCCGACCGTGCGGGCCTTTGCCGGTGACTCTACTATTACGAGGTTTTTTGCCATGTGCTGCCTAACGTTCTAGATGTTTTAGCTCATGTCGCCACGGCCAAAAAGCCCCTGGGAGGTCGTTTTTCGGGCGCGTTAAATCGCGGCACTAGAAGGAGGGGACGACTCCCTGAGTCTAACATAGTTCCTACCCCCGACCTGCCGGATGCGACCCCTTAACTCCAGCATGGTCAGTGCCCCGGAGACCTCGGTTACCCCCAACCCGCTGGTCCTGGTTATTTCGTCAATGTGGATCGGGTCGAAGGTGACGTGCTTTAGCACGTCCCCCTCATCTTCGGCGGCGTCGGGGATGTCGGTCGGCATCTCCAGTTGCCTGTCCACGGCGGTCAGGTTCAGCTCTTCAAGGATGTCTTCGACACTTGTCACCAGCTTTGCGCCGGACCGTTTGATCAGGTTGTTGGTCGCCCGGTACTGAGGGTCGAATATGTTGCCGGGGACGGCGAACACTTCCCTGTTTTGTTCCAACGCCAGCGAGGATGTGATGAGTGCACCGCTGCGCTCTCCCGCCTCCACGACCAGAGTTCCGAGGCTCATGCCGCTTATGATGCGGTTGCGGCGGGGGAAGTGCCCGGCCAAAGGCGCCATGCCCAGGGGGAACTCCGAGATAAGCGCCCCTGACTCAGCCACGCGTTCGGCGAGGTCCTTGTGTGCCCTGGGGTACATGACGTCCAGGCCACTGCCCAGGATGGCGATCGTCCGGCCGCCGGCCTCGAGGCTTGCATCGTGCGCCACACCGTCTATCCCCAGGGCAAGTCCGCTGACGACCGTGACCCCCGCTCGGGCGAGGTCTCCGGCGAGGGCGGCGGCCACCTGCCTGCCGTAGCCCGAGGCCTTGCGAGTACCGACAACGGCCACCGAGCGCTCGTCTTCTGGGAGCAGGTCGCCCCTGACGAGCAGCATTGGTGGGCGAGCGTGAATTTGTTTGAGGCGTGGCGGGTACCCGTCGTCGCGGACGGTGACAGCCTTTATGCCCGCCTTTTTCAGCCGGTCCAACTCGGCGTCCGAGTCTATATCTGCGCGTCCGGACACAACGGCAGAGGCCGCGCGGGAGTCGACCCCGGACGCGATCAGGGCGCCCTTGGATGCCGTCCAGGCATCGGCGAGGGAGTCGAAGCTGCGGTCGAGCGCGGCAAAGCTGACCGGGCCGAAGCGTGGAATGCGCTGGAGGGCGACCCAGTATTTGAGTTCGCTATCGTTCACGGTGCCGATCTTAGCTTTTTCCGGAAGACAGCGAGCAACAGCGGCTTCGATACGACCGGTTGCGGGGTGCTAGCGAAAGCTGGGCTGGCGGAGAGGGCGGGATTCGAACCCGCGGTACCCCGTAAAGGGCACACACGCTTTCCAGGCGTGCCTATTCAACCACTCTAGCACCTCTCCATCCCAGTGCGGCCTGCCAAATGGGCCGCAATGCAGCGCGCCCATTGGGCTGCAACGAGCGCGCCCGGTAGGCTGCAATGAGCCCGGCGGAGAGGGCGGGATTCGAACCCGCGATGCGATTGCTCGCATACTAGTTTTCGAGACTAGCGCCTTAAGCCGCTCGGCCACCTCTCCCCATGCTGCTCAGAACCCGGACGAACCGGCCCCGAGCAAGAAAATTATAGCGCTTACTCCTTCAGAACCCGTAGATGTAGTTCTCGTAAGTGCACTTCTTCTACCGGGCCGGGGGCGCCGAACAGCGGGTCCACCGCGCTCTGAGTCTTGGGGAAGGCGATGGTGTCGCGAATGCTGTCCAGCCCGGCCAGTACCATTACGAGTCGATCGATCCCCGTGGCTATGCCGCCGTGCGGCGGTGTTCCGTATTCGAACGCTCCCAGCAGTTGCCCGAAGCGCTCGCCTATCTGATCGTCGGTGTAGCCGAGCACCCGCAGTATCCGCTCCTGCAGCGCCCGGTCGTGCACCCTGATGCTGCCGCTGCCCATCTCGTAGCCGTTGGCAACGAGGTCGTAGGAGTTCGCCACCACCGAGGCCGGGTCCGACTCGATGGCGTCGGCGTGGCCATCCTTGGGCGTGGTGAAGGCGTGGTGGGCCGCGGTCCAGCCGCCGGAGTCCTCGTCCCGTTCAAAGAGCGGGAAGTCGACGACGAACCCGAAGGCGATCTCGCGGGCATCCGCCAGGCCGAGCCTGTTTCCCATCTCGTTACGCAGTTGGCCGAGCGCGGTGTTGGTCGATTTTTCCGGACCGGCGACGATCAGGATCAGATCGCCTCTTCCAGCGGTCGTTCCGGCGATGATGGCGCTAAGGTCTGCCTGCGACATGAACTTGGCGGCGGGAGACTTGACCTGCTCGGGCGCGAGGTCCGCAGGGTCGATGCCCTCCGGCAGTCCTATCCAGACCAGTCCAGCGGCCCCGCGAGCCTTAACGAACTCCACCAGCTCGTCCAGGCGGCGGCGTGGCATGCCGCCCTGGCCCGGAGCGGCCAGGGCCTTGACCACGCCGCCGGAGCCGACAGCTCCGGAGAAAACCTTAAACTCGCTATCGGCCAGGGCTCCAGATAGATCGGCCAATTTGAGGTCGAACCGCAGGTCTGGCTTGTCGGTGCCATAGGCAGCCATCGACTCTGCGTAGGTCAGGCGAGGGAACGGCGAGTTCACCAGTTTGCCTGGAACGACCGATGCCACGAGACCTGTAAAGAGTTCTTCGATCAGATCGAGAATATCGTCCCGCTCAACGAAGCTCATCTCCAGGTCGAGCTGGGTGTGCTCCGGCTGTCTATCGGCGCGTAAATCCTCGTCCCTGAAGCAGCGGGCTATCTGGAAATAGCGCTCCACCCCCGCCGCCATGAGCAGCTGTTTGAGTTGCTGGGGAGACTGGGGCAGCGCGTAGAAGCTGCCAGGGTGGACGCGGCTGGGGACGACATAGTCGCGGGCTCCCTCAGGCGTGCTTTTGATGAGAATGGGCGTTTCGACTTCGAGAAAATCGCGCTCATCCAAAAAGTCCCGGATGAACTTGACGGTCTTGTGACGAAGCCTCAGCACGTCTGCCATCTGTGGCCTGCGAAGGTCGATGTAGCGGTATTTGAGCCGGAGTAGCTCGTCGACCTCGGCGTCCTCGTTCACGTAGAACGGGGGTGTCTTTGACTCGGCAAGCACCGTGACGGATGTAGCGTAAACCTCGATCTCGCCAGTTGGCAGGTCCGGGTTTTTGGTGCCTCCTGGGCGAATGGAAACCGTGCCCGCGACCTGGACCACCCACTCGTTGCGTACCCGCTCGGCCACGCCGTGGGCATCGGGCGCAAGTTCGGGGTTGATTACAACTTGCACCAGACCATCGGTGTCCCTGAGGTCAATGAAAATCAGGTCGCCGTGGTCGCGACGCCTGTGTACCCAGCCGGCCAGGACGACGGTGCGATCCGCGTCCCCCGACCGCAACTCCCCGCAATTTACGGACTTGAGCAAAGCGGCGCTCCGTGTTGATGAGATACGGCGCGGGCCGCTCTAGTTCAGCGCGCGCCAGAGACGATTATATGCCCCGAAAGCACCGTTTCGGGAGCCCGCTACGCTCATCTAATTGCGCGTTTGTAGTGCCGGTTGGCAGAGTCGCTTTAGCGCAGCCTGGGGGCCAGGCTAACGAAGGTTTCGGATCTGCGAACGCCGGGAATGGTCCCGACCTTGGTGCGCAGCAAGATGCCCAGCGCCTCGGCCGATTCGACAGATACCCAGGCGAATATATCGTACTGCCCGGTCGTCATGGCTACCCACGTAACCTCTTTGAGCCCGGACAGGTCGCTGGCGACCATGTCCAGCCGATCAGCGTCGACCTGGATGCCGACCAGTGCCTCGGAGTGCAGGCCCATCTTGGCCGGATCCGGAAGGGCCACGACCTGGATGAACTCGTCCTGAATCAGGCGCTTGAGGCGCCTTCGCACCGTCCCTTCGCTAACGCCAACCCGGCGAGCGATACCGGCGTTCGATGCCCGGCCGTCACTTTGAAGTATGTCGATAATGCTGGTGTCGAGCTTGTCCACGAACTAATCCTCCGATTCAACCTCTGGGCGATTCAGCCTCTGCGCTGGAGTCAAAAATCGTACTATGTTGATGATCTCAGACTAGTACGGTGATCGGAACGAGTCAATAACGAAACGGTAACAACTCGTTATCGCTTCGATCATTAACGAACCCTTCCGGTTCCCACCAAGATCGCACCGACCGCCCCAATGAGCGTCCAGATGCTAATCGTGACGGAAAACAGGAATATCAACACTAATGCAACCAGTATCCCACCGGCCACCACATATTGCATCGTCCGGCCCCTGCGACGACCCGCGGATATTGTTGCCGCTTCTGCCACCAGGTAACCGATGCCAATCATTGCTGCCGTCCCTAAAAACGGCACCCCCGCTAGAAGTAGCGCATAGATGAAACCCGTGGCGGCTCCGACTGCTACCGCCGCGACTATTGCCCGCACGAGGTAAAGGCCGGAAACCTGGAACGTCGGCAGAGTGGCGGCCTTCCCACAGTCCGGGCAACGGACGCCGACGTGTGCGTGCACCATGCACCGTGGGCAGATTGCGTCGCCGCAGTTACCACACGCGAGCCGGGTAGCCGTGTCGGGGTGGCGTGCGCAGTGGGTCTCTTTGGCCACTATTCGGAAATGTTCCTCGCCATCCAGGTCTCGCGGTCGGGCACGTCGCGGTCCCACAGGATCCGGCACCCGAGAACGACGTACAGGGGGTGCCCGTCGCCTGCCGGGCGTTCGAAGTTGCCGGTCACCCGCTTGATGAGCAGCAGAGAACTCATCGCGACACTGGCATAAGCCACCTCGGGTGGCTGGCCGAACACTAACGCAAGCACCGGGAGCAGGATCATGGCCAACAGCGTCCACGAACTCATGTCGTCTACGGCCAGTCTGCCCAGGCCACCCATGACCACCGCCAGCAGGAGAAATTCCTTCCACATGAGCAGGCCGATCACCACTCCGATGGTCGTCGCGACGCCCCGGCCTCCGCTCAGTCTCAAGTACGGCGACCAGTTGTGGCCCGCGACCAGCACCATGGCCATCGCCGCCTGCGTCCACAGGTCCACGCCAGCCAGCTTCGCGAGCAAGATGGGGGCCATGCCCTTACCCAGAGAATCGTATACACCGATCAACACGCCCATCTTCCATCCGGAGGTCTTCATCAGGTTTGACGAGCCGACGTTTCCCGAGCCGACCTTCCGGATGTCGATTCCGTGCTGGAATCGCGCTACCAGATAAGACGTCGGTATCCCACCCCAGAAGTAGGCCGCTATTACAGCCAGTATGTCCCCGGTCACGCCTTGCCTGCTTTGGCGTCCCGATCTCGCTTGAGATGTCTCAACGCTTCAACGGTCTCCATGGGCGGCCCCACCGAGCCCGGCGTCGGCTCACCCGGCGTGCCGGAGCCATGGTAGTCGCTGCCTCCGCAAGGCACGAGCCCGTGCTCACGGGCAAGTCCGGCGAGACGACCGACCTGATCGGGTGTGTAATCGGCGTAGTAGACTTCTAGCCCGATCAAGCCCGCAGACTTCAAGTCCGCCAGGGTTTCGTCCAATTTTTCGATTTCTTTTCTGCCCGCCTTCACCGGGGATACGAGCGGGTGGGCCAGCACCGGTAGTGCGCCGTTGGCGACGAGAATGTCGACCGCGTCACGAGGGGAAAGCCTGCGCCGGGGCACAAACCCCGAACCGCCCGCTGCGAGATAGGTGTCGAACGCCTCTTTGGTGTGATTTACGAAGCCGGCTTCAACGAGGGCACGTGCGACGTGGGGACGACCGACTGCGCCTCCGTCGGAGAGTTCGAGCACCCGATCAAAACTCAGTTTCACACCAGCTTCGGCCAGGCGCTCGACCATGCGGCGGCCCCTCTCCCGCCGACCGCTGCGGGTACGCTCGCAGAAGGCCTGGAATTCTGGTGCCTGGGTGTCAACGAACAGGCCGAGGACGTGAACCTCTCCGATCTCGGTGTCACAGCTCAGCTCGGCGCCCGCGATCACCTCGATGCCGCCAATTTGACGGGCCGTCTCCCGGGCTTCCTCAATCCCGTCGGTAGAGTCGTGATCCGTAAGGGCGACGACCTTCAGGCCGTTCACCGAACAGCGGCGAATCAGTTCAGAGGGCGTCAACGTGCCATCGGAGCGGGTGCTGTGCAGGTGCAGGTCGACGTCTGAAGTCATCTTTGTACTGGCCCCGGTCGGAAATCACCCGCGTACGACAGACGGGCCGCTTATCCTCAGGCGGATTCGAGCGGCCCGTCCGACGTTACAAGTCAACTCTGACCCCAGGCCGATGTTTGTCTCTTACCGGGCGTACTCGACCTGGCGGCTCTCTCTGATCACGGTGACCTTTATCTGGCCGGGGTAGACGAGGGTCTCCTCGATCTTCTTGACGATATCTCGCGCCAGGTTTGCCGCCATAAGATCGTCGACGTTTTCTGGTTTAACCAGAACCCGGACCTCCCGGCCGGCCTGTATGGCGTAGCACTTTTCCACGCCCTCAAAGGAGCTGGCCACCTCTTCAAGCGCTTCGAGGCGTTTTATGTAGTGCTCGACCGTGTCCCGCCTGGCACCCGGCCGCGCCGCGCTAATGGCATCGGCCGCCGCCACGATAAAGCCCTCGACCGAACCGGGATTGTCGTTGTGGTGGTCGCCAATGCACACGCAGACGGCCTTTGAGACGTTGAACTTGGCGGCGAAATCCGCGCCGATCTCGGCGTGTGGACCCTCCACCTCGTGGCTCATCGCCTTGCCGATGTCGTGGAGCAACCCCCCCATCTTGGCGACCTTGACGTTGGCGCCAATCTCGGCGGCGATCATGGCGGCGAGGTTCCCAACTTCGACGCTGTGCAGCAGCACGTTTTCGCCGTAGCTGTACCTGTACTTGAGTCTGCCCAGCAGCTTTACTACTTCCGGATTTAGCCCTCGTACACCGGTCTCAAAGACGGCGGACTCGCCAGCCTTCCATATGGTGTCCCAGACCTCTTTCTCGGACCTGGTGACGATCTCTTCGATGCGAGCGGGGTGAATGCGACCGTCTGCTATCAACCGGGTCAAAGACACCCGTGCCACCTCCCGGCGAACCGGGTCGAAGCACGACAGAGTGACGGCTTCAGGCGTGTCGTCGATTATCAAATCGACTCCGGTGGCCTTCTCGATGGCCCTTATATTCCGACCTTCTCGCCCAATGAGACGACCCTTCATGTCGTCGCTGGGCAGGGGCACGCTCGTGACCGTGATTTCGGACACCACGTCCGAGGCTAGGCGTTGGACGGCCTGGGCAACTATGTTGCGGGCCCTGTCGTCCGCCTCCTCTTTTGCACGGTCTTCATGGTCTCGATAGCGAATGGCGATCTCGTGGCGGATATCGTCCTCGGCTACTGCCAGCAGACGGGCCTCGGCCTCTTCCACCGTGAGGTTGGAAATGCTCTCTAGCAGATCCGTCTCTTTTGCCTTGAGATCCTCCAATTCCGACTCTCGGCGCTCATTGGCCGATTCACGCTCATCGGCGTGTCGCTCTCGCTTGTCCAGGTTGCCCCCGCGACGATCGAGCTGCTCTTCCCTGTTGGAAAGCCTGCGCTCTATGCCGTTGAGATCGGAGCGCCTTTCTCTATGCTCCGACTCTGAGGCGGACCTGACGCTCAGGGCCTCCTCCTTGGCTTCGATAATGATCGCGCGTTTGCGCTCCCCGGCTACTTCCAATACGCGGGACGCTTCTTCCTGCGCCGCCTCGTAACGCTTTCGAGACAGGACCCTTCTCCCGAAGAGCCCGAACGATGCTCCTGCTCCCAGGCCGATAAGGACGGCGACGACCGCTACGATGACGTTTGTCATGCGACGCACCTCCTAAATTTGGTTTTCGGCTGTCCCGACTCTTCGGGGCCAGTGGAAACCTGAGTTGTTAACCGACTTAGTTTATCTTTTGGAGGGTCTCAATGTCAAGATGTGCGTAACCGCTCCGCCGCACCATTGACTGGTGCAGAGGTTTCGGGTCCCGGTCTCACCCGGCCTGTTTAAGGGACGCCTCCGTGAGAGGCTGTAGGATAGCCTTCGTGGCTCGCCAGACACCCCCAAACGATGCGTCCGGCCGCCAGCCCGAAACCGGGCCTGACCCCACGACACGACGGTTGATACCGAAAACCCGGCGCCGGTCTACCTCCACCTCCCCGGTGGCGGGCACGTCCCCGTTGGCGGGCACGTTACGGGCGGCGGGCACGTTCCGGGCGATGGCCGACCCCAGGTTCAGAATTCTGTGGCCGTCCAGCCTGCTGTTCTACACCTCGCGATGGATGCAACTGACCCTGCTCGGCTGGATGGTGCTGGAGAAGACCGACTCGGCACTGGCCGTGGCCATGGTCGGGTTCTCCCTCATGGCACCGTTGTTGATTTTTGGCCTCGTCGGAGGAGTGGTGGCGGATTCACCCCGGCGAATGACCGTCATCCGCTCGCTGCATGCCCTCAACCTGGCGGCCGTCGGGGCGATGGGCATCGCGTTCGCGCTGAATATCGCCGCGGCCTGGGCCGCATACCCGGTGGCACTGGTAACCGGCGTCGCCTGGGCCTTCGACCAGCCTTTTAAGCGAAGGGTCGTGCGGGATCTGCTCGGCGTTTCCGGCGTAACCAACGGCATAGCGCTGGAGTCTGTGGCCATGACTGCGAGCCGCATGATGGGGCCGGCCATCGGCGGTCTGCTCATCGCGACGGTCGGCGTAAGGACCGGCTACATCGCGGTAGTTGGCCTGGCGGTAGTCGCCTTTGCGCTCATCTGGCTGGTCAAAGTCCCCCCGCCGTCTGGAGTCGATACGGCACGAGCCGAAAGAGCAGCCAGGGGTGCCAGCCGAATATCGACGATGTTCGAGGGCCTCTCTTACGTAATGTCCAACCGTCTCTTGCTCGGTACGATCACGGTGACGATCGCCGTCAACCTGTTCATCTTCCCCTACATGCAGGTGATCCTGGTGGTCGCCCGGGACGTCATTGAGGTCGAGTCCGGGCTCGGGCTTTTGCTGTCGGCCGAGGGGCTCGGATCACTGGCGGCGGCCATCACCATCGCCAGCCTGTCCGCTCGCGCCGGCCGCCTCGGCCTGCTATATATGACGGGTTCGACCATCGCTGCGGGCGCGTTGTTACTGCTCTCTTTCCAGACCGGGTACCTTGGCGCCGTGCTCTCGCTCGTACTCCTGGGTTTTGGCCTGGCCGGCTTCTCCACCATGCAGGCGGCGATAGTGGTGATCAACACAGACGACGAGGTGCGGGGCAAGGCGCTCGGCGTGGTCACGCTGGCCATTGGCGCCGGGCCCATTGGCGCCCTCATCGTGGGAGCCCTGGCAAGCGGACTCGGCCCCCAGGTAGCGCTTCGGATCGATGCTGTGGCTGCGCTCATCGCGATGGCAGGGCTGTGGCTGGCCGTCCCCGAATTCAGGGCCCGAATGGGAGGCCCCCCCCACCGGGAACGGGGCCGGGAACGGGGGGTCAGCGTTGACCCTCCAACGAACGCGCCCGTATAATTCGGCCCAGGTAAGTGCCGCCACTTCAGTGCCGCCTGCTCGAGTGCCGCCACGGGGCCTAAGTCCCGCAAAATGGACAGTCATTACGCATGACATTGAGCCCGTCGCCACACGCCGACTACACAGGCGCATGGACGGCGCTCACCCCTCTCAGATGAGCACCCGATGAGCCAAAGGGTTCCTCCGCCCATGCCCGACCCGGCGCCCGATTGGGCCCCTGATCTGCCCCTCGATTTGCCCCTCGATTTGGAGGTAGAGTTGGACCGGGACATCCACGAAGAGTGCGGTGTCATGGGCGTGTACGCCCCCGGTGAAGCGGTCGCCCGAATCGCCTTTTTCGGCATTTACGCGTTGCAGCACCGGGGCCAAGAGAGCGCCGGTTTCGCCTCGACCGACGGCAGCCGCATCCGCATCAAGACGGCCATGGGCCTCGTCTCACAGGGGTTGGACGAGGACGACATTGCCCTGCTCCCCGGCCACGCAGCGATCGGTCATACGAGATATTCGACTACCGGCAGTTCGCGTAAACGAAACGCCCAGCCCATCCGGTCCAAGGGGCCGAACGGTGAAATCGCCCTCGCCCACAACGGCAACGTCGTAAACGCCGCGCCGCTGCGCGAAGAGTTGGAAGAGTGGGGCTGTCGATTCGATACCTCCAGCGACTCGGAGATCATCGCCCACATGCTCACCAACGTGCCCGGAGCAGACTGGGGCGAGAGGGTCGCGACCATGATGAGGCGCCTGAGCGGCGCATACTCCCTGACGGTCCTGACCAAGGACGCCGTCATGGGCATTCGAGACCCGCTGGGGGTGCGCCCGCTGTGCATTGGAAAGCTGGACGCCGGGTGGGTGATCGCGTCTGAAACCTGCGCCCTGGACCACATTGGCGCAACGTTCGTCCGAGAGGTGGACCCGGG
This sequence comes from Dehalococcoidia bacterium, assembly GCA_965250195.1. Classification (GTDB taxonomy): domain Bacteria; phylum Chloroflexota; class Dehalococcoidia; order Lucifugimonadales; family UBA2962; genus CAUZIR01. The sequence goes on along the minus strand of OZ252295.1, from coordinate 1,420,479 downwards.
CGAAGCGGTCATCATCGATTCTAAGGGGCTGCGAACGATCTATAAGCGAGAGCAAAACGGCTGCGCTTCCTGCATCTTCGAGAACATCTACTTCGCCCGGCCCGACAGCGTCATCGACGACAAGCTCATCTACAACCAGCGGGTGTCGATGGGCGCCGAACTGGCCAGAGAGCACCCGGTGGAGGCCGACATGGTCATCGGGGTGCCGGACAGCGCCATCGCCGCGGCCGTGGGCTACTCCCGCGAATCGAAAATCGAATACGGCGAGGGCCTTGTAAAGAACAGATATGTGGGTAGGACGTTCATCCTGCCCGACCAGCGCCTCCGCGAGCTCGGGGTGCGGCGCAAACTCAACCCGCTGCCGGAGGTGATTAAAGGCAAACGCCTAGTCGTGGTCGATGACTCTATCGTCCGGGGCACGACCACGCCCCTCGTCGTAAATCTTCTCAAGCGCGGGGGTGCGAAAGAGGTGCACCTGCGCATCTGCGCCCCACCCATCCAGCACCCGTGCCATCTGGGGGTGGATCTAGCCACTCGTCGAGAACTTATCGCCGCCAACAAATCGGTCGAGGAGATTCGCCAATACGTGGGCGCAGACTCGCTCGGCTACCTCAGCATTGACGGTTTGCTCAAGTCCGTAGACCTACCGAGGAATCGGGTGTGCCTTGGCTGCTTCACCGGGGACCACCCGATCCCCGTGCAGCTCGAGATGGACAAGCTTGCCCTCGAAGTCTAGCCACACATCCTCTGACTCATCCAGGGCCGACATTTACAGGGCCGACGCCTATCGAGCCGCCGGTGTGGACAGGGACTCGGCCGAGTCCCTAAAAGCGAGTCTCGGCCCGATAGCGGCAACCACCTCTGGTCCGAGCGTCCTGGGGGGGATTGGCGGATTTGGCGGCATGTTCCGACTCACGGGATACCAAAACCCGGTGCTCGTTTCCAGCACCGACGGCGTGGGGACCAAGCTGCTATTGGGCAGATGGACCGGCCGCTACGAGGCCCTGGGCATCGACCTGGTCAATGCCTGTCTCAACGACATAATCGTCACCGGGGCCGACCCCCTATTCTTTCTCGACTACTTTGCCGCCGGTGTCATAGACGAAAAAATGGTCGGGGCGCTGGTCAAGGGTATGGCCGGGGCCTGTGCCGAGGCCGATTGCGCGCTCATCGGAGGCGAGACGGCCGAGATGCCGGGGGTTTACGAAGCGGGCGACTTTGACATGGCGGGCTTCGCGGTCGGGGCGGTGGAGGAAGACGCCGTTCTAGACCCGGCCAACGTGAAGATCGGCGACACTCTCGTCGGCATCCCGTCGAGCGGCATCCATACCAACGGCTTCTCCCTCGTGCGCAGCGTGTTCGGCATCAACGATGACCTCTCCGTTCTCGATGGTCGTCGAGATGAACTGGGCAGAACGCTGGGCGAAGAACTTAGCGAGCCGCACCGGTCGTACGTGGGCGACGTCAAGAACATCAGGGCGCGAGTCAAAACCCTGGCACACATAACCGGGGGAGGGCTCGTGGACAATGTGCCGCGCGCGCTTCCCGAAGGCGTCGGCGCTCGCATCGACCCCGGCGCCTGGGAGACCCCTTCGATATTTGCTCTCATCCAAAATACCGGCGAAATCGCGACTGGAGAGATGTACCGGGTCTTCAACATGGGCATTGGCATGGTGGCCGTCTGCGATCCCTCGGAGGCCACTGCGGTGATCGACGCGGTTCCCAGTTCAGTGGCCATTGGAATTGCCGTGGCCGCGCCGACCGGAGTCGAGGCGACGGCCAGGGTCTTTATCGAAACTGGAACGAACTGATGAGGGCGATACTCAGCGTCTTCGATAAAGCCGGGGTGGTCGAATTCGGCCGGGCGCTCTCGGGCGCCGGTATCGAACTGGTCAGCACCGGCGGGACGTTCCGGGAACTGCAGGCTGGCGGGTTGCCGGTCACATCCGTCTCCGAAGTGACGGGCTTCCCGGAGATCATGGACGGCCGGGTGAAGACCCTGCACCCTGGGGTGCACGGCGGCATCCTCGCCCGCAGGGACGTCCCCGGCGATCTTGAGCAGCTAGGCAAGCACGGTATCGGCGCCGTGGACCTGGTCGCGGTAAACCTCTACCCGTTCACCCAGACCATCGCCCGGCCGGGTGTCGAGCTGGCGGAAGCGCTGGAAAACATCGACATCGGCGGCCCCACGATGGTGCGGGCGGCGGCCAAGAACCACCCCGACGTCATCGTGGCAGTTGACCCGAGCGACTACGGCTGGCTGGCCGAGCGCATCGCCGGCGGCGGTTTGGCATCGGTGACTCCCTCTGAGCGTCGAGCACTGGCGACCAAAGCCTTCGCTCACGTCTCGGAGTACGACGCTGCCATAGCCAGGTACCTGGCCGAAGCTGTCGCAGAGTCGTCCGAGACCGTGTCGCTTTCGGCCCGGCGCATCGCCGAGCTGCGTTACGGCGAGAACCCCCATCAACAGGCGGGTCTGTATGTCGAAGACGGCACCGGAGGCATCGCGGGTGCCGAACAATTGCACGGCAAGGCGCTTTCGTTTAACAACCTCCTCGACGCCGACGCGGCGTGGAGAGTGGTTTCAGACTTCGAGGGTGGTGCGGTCGCCGTGATCAAGCACAACAACCCGTGCGGTCTGGCGGCAGGCGACGACCAGCCCACCGTTTACGGCCGCGCATTCGACGGCGATCCAGTTTCGGCCTACGGCGGCATCGTCGGGTTCAATCGCCCCGTCACCGCGAGCACCGCGAAGGCCATGAAGGGCGTTTTTTACGAAGTCGTGGTGGCGCCGGGATACGAAAGTGGCGCCCTCGAGATTCTGAAGTCACGCAAGAACCTGCGGATCCTCTCGGTCGAGCCGACGAGCGAGGCTGCGAAACCAGAGATCAGGCGGATAAGCGGCGGCGTGCTGGTGCAGGGGGCAGACGAGGTGGCAGAGGACCCGGCAGACTGGAAAGTGGTCACCAAACTGAACCCCACACCGGCGCAGTTGGCTGACCTGGCCTTCGCCTGGAAAGCGGCCAAACACGTTAAGTCCAACGCCATCGTCCTGGCGGGCGACATGTCGCTGAGGGGAATGGGGGCGGGGCAGCCCAACCGGCTCAACAGCGTCCACCTCGCTGTGCGGGCGGCCGGTGACCGGGCTTCCGGGAGCGTCCTGGCGTCCGACGCATTCTTTCCGTTCGCCGACAACGTGGAGATGGCGGCAACAGCCGGTGTCACCGCCGTGGTACAGCCGGGGGGCTCGATCCGGGACGAAGACGTAATCGAGGCCGCGGACAAACTCGGTCTGGCGATGGTCTTTACCCGGGTCCGCCACTTCCGGCACTAACTGGTGTGCCCGACAGGTCTGCGTTGAAGAAATCACTGGAAATCGTCATCCCCGTCCTCAACGAGGAGAAGGTCCTCTCAGCGTCGGTGGGCGCCCTTCACCACTTTTTGCAGGGGCACCTGGCTGACTATGAGTGGGCCATAACCATCGCCGACAACGGGTCGACCGACATGACCGGCGATATCGCCAAAAAACTCGTCGATTTCTACGGCGTCAAACACACCGTGCTGGACCAACGCGGCAGGGGCCGTGCCCTGAAACAGACCTGGCTCGAATCGAGTGCGGACATCGTCGGCTACATGGACGTCGATCTTTCGACCAATCTCAACGACCTCGTGCCTCTGGTGCATGCCATCGGCGACGACGGGTACGACGTGGCCATTGGCTCTCGCCTGATGAAAGGCTCGCTGGTGGTGGGCCGGACCGGCGGCCGCGAGTTCACGTCCCGCACCTATAACCTGATAATCCGGGCCTCCTTTCTTGTGGGTTTCAAAGACGCGCAGTGCGGCTTTAAGGCGCTCAACCGGCGCACGGCCGACCTGCTTTTGCCCCTGGTCAAAGACACCGGGTGGTTCTTCGACACCGAGCTGCTCATCTTCGCCGAAAAGAACGGTTTCCGTATAAAAGAGGTGCCGGTGCGCTGGCACGACGACCCTGACACCAGGGTCGACGTCATGAGCACCGCCATACACGACCTCACAGGCCTGGCGCGGCTCAAACTCGGCGGGCTGAGGCGGGCGTCGCGCGCCCTGGCAGCAAACCGGTCCAGCGAGCCACCGGCCAGCCCGTAGAACGACCACTATTTTACCCGGTCCCGCAGTCTAAAGACGCCTTGCTGGGTGGTTCCCAACTCGCTTGAAGTTTGCCCGACCCGGAGGTACCATGCGATTTCAGGGGGCATCGCAAGATCGAGCCCAACAAAGCTAATGGTTAACCCCGAATTCGACATCAGACGACCGATACTCGTCGGCGACACGGCCGACGTCTATCTCCAGCGGACACTGCACATTCTCCGAAGCGAGGGGATAAACCCGGTGGTGACGATGGAGTTCGCCCCGGCGCGAGACGGTCTGTTTTGCGGCATCGCCGAAGTACGGGCGCTGCTGACGAGAATCCTCCCGGAGACCGGCAGCGAGGTCTGGGCTCTGGAGGAGGGCGCGAGCGTCGAGTCCAAGGAGGTGGCGCTCCGGGTGAAAGCCCCGTACGGCGCCCTGGGCCTCTACGAAACCGCCATAGCCGGCACTCTTTCCTCGTCCACGGGCTGGGCCACCGCCGCCAAGGCATGCGTCGATGCCGCGGCCGGCACGCCGGTTTTCGCGGTAGGCGCACGCCGGATGCACCCCAACGTCGCGGCTCACATGGACTACGCCTCCGTGATCGGCGGCTGCGTCTCGTGCTCCACCACGCTCGGGGCCAGGCTGGCCGGGGTCACGCCCACCGGCAGTATGCCCCACGCGCTTTCGCTGATATTGGGCGACACGGTAAGAGCCCTACAGGCTTTTGATCGGCATACCCCACAGGACGTGCCCCGGGTGGCGCTGGTCGATACCCACAGGGACGAGGCGGAAGAGGCCATTGCGGTGTCCAAGACCCTGCGCGACCGGCTCCGCGGCGTCCGCGTGGACACGGCCGCCGAGCGCGGCGGGGTGACACCTGAGCTGGTCAAGGAAATTCGGGCCAGGTTGGACCTGGCCGGCTTCAAGCACGTGGAGATCATCGTAACCGGGGGCCTCAACCCCGAGCGCATCAGGCATTTCGTTGAAACCGGGGCGCCGGTCCAGAGCTTTGGCGTCGGCACGTTCATCGCTTCGGCAATGACCAACGGATACACCGCCGACATTCACGAGGTAGACGGGCGGCCCATCGCCAAGCGGGGGAGGACGCCCGGCATCACCCCCAACCCGCGGCTCGACCGCATAATGTAGTTGGTCCTAGTCGCGGCGCTCGGCCCGCACCCTTAATCCCAGTCTCGGCCCCGGCCCAGGTCCGTCGGGCAATTTCGCCCACTCGGCAATCCGGTGGCCCGCGACCCAGGCCACACCACTCTCGCTGACGAGCAGCGGAATCGCTCCCCGGTCCTGCCTGGGAGTCTTTTCGTCCACGAACAGGTCCTGAATCTTCTTGGTTCCGGTCATTCCCATTGGAGAAATCCGGTCGCCGGGCAGCCAACCCCTAACCCACAGAGGACCGTCGGCAAGAGCCGGATCCAACACTACCGCACAAACTTCGTCGGCGTTCCTGCCATTTTCGGCACTCGCATCGACCAGTTCAGCGGAAATGATCCAGCCCGGCAAACGGACTATGCCGGGCACATCGACCTGGTGCTCGCCCTTCAGCGCTACCGCCGGGGCATCGACAGAGCGGCTGATGACCGCGCCGGCAACCTGGGCGCGGGCAGCCTGGGCGCGGGCCAGCAGTCCGCCCGGCAGTTCGACGATGCGCCCAGCCCGGCCATTCAGCAGAGCGATGACGTCGTCCACATGGCTCTGACGAACGTCTCTGAGATCGCCCCGGAGGTTTGCTATTGCTCGACGAACCAGAGCCGCCAGCACCGGTTCCGACAACGACGCAGCGGCCGCGCTCAGTTCCACCGAGTCGCCGGTGTCCGTGACGGTCTCCAACCAGGCGTCGGCCGCCTCGGCATCTATCAGTTCGAGAGCCTGGGCGGCGTTGTCGGCGAGTCTCACAAAGGCGGTTTCCACCTGCGGGTTAAACGTCCGCAACAGCGGCATCACAGAGGCGCGCAGCCGGTTCCGGGTGAACTCATCGGAGAGATTTGAAGCGTCCGCCCTCGGTTCGAGACCGACCGCCTCACAGTACGCCGCCGTCTCTTGACGCGACACCGAAAGCAGGGGCCTCATCAGCCTCAGTTCTTTGCTGCCGACCGTCTTCGGTGAGACGGGTCGCATGGCCGCCAGACCGGGCAGCCCGGCGCCACGGACCAGGTTCAGGAGCACAGTTTCCGCCTGATCGGTGGCCGTGTGCCCCAGTACGACCGTCTCGGTATCGACCTGCTCCGCGACGGACGCCAGAAATGCGTAACGTGCGTCCCGCGCCGCCTCCTCGGCCGAAAGGTGATCGCCCGGTTCCGCCTTGCCCAAAACGCACTCGACGCCCAGAGACCCACACAGCCTCCGGACAAACTGGGCATCGGCATCCGACTCTGCGCCTCTCAGGCCGTGGTCGAAGTGGGCGCACACCAAATCAAAAGAGAATTCGTCTCGACAGGCGACAAGCGCGTCGAGCAGCGCCAGGGAATCCTGGCCACCCGAAACGGCGACAACCAGCCGGGTATCCCGGCTCGAAGATCGATTAACAGCATTTTTGATCGATCGGCGAACCTCGCCGACGACCCTCGGGACTCGAACGCTATCGTAACGCGTCATGGTCATTCGCAAGAGGGGATTTCGGCTGCTGGGGCTGCGGCTTGGTCAGTTTGACGGTCTCCACCTTGAGATTCTTCATCTCCACGACCTCGAATCTCAGGCCGCCGTACTCGAACTGTTCACCTTCAGACGGAATATGCCCCAGGACGTCGAGTACGAACCCGGCCACGGTCTCGAAATCCTCTCCCTCAGGCAGGTCCAGATGGAGTTCCTCGTTGGCCTCGTCGATGTCCATGGCACCATCCACCTGGAACGTGAATTCGTCGATCGCCTCGTACTCGTCCTCGGGGGCTTCACCCTCTTCACCGACGGGACCGGCCAGCTCTTCCAGCAGGCGCTTGAGTGTGACCAGCCCGGCGAGGCCACCGAACTCATCAACCACAATCGCCATCTGGTTGCCAGACGCGCGCAATTCTTCGAACAGGTCGGCAGCCCGTTTCGTCTCAGGCACGAAATGAGTGGGCCGAGTCACCGCGGTGACCGACTCGTCTGCCCGGACGGTCCGAGCAGCAAGAGTGTTAAGGACGTCTTTGGCCGAGATAATCCCCAACACGTTCTCAACTTCGCCCTCGTACACCGGGAACCGAGTGTGACTGTCGCCGCTATATATACGCAAGAAGTCGGTCAGCGTCGCGCCCTGCTCCACGAATATCATCTCCGTCCTGGGGGTCATGACCTCACGTACCTGCCGGTCGCCGAACCGGAACACGTTGTCCAGAAGCTCAGCCTCCTCGGGTTCGAAGGCCCCTTCCGCCTCCCCGATATCAATCAGCGTGCGTATCTCACCCTCGGTTATCGATGGGGCGTCGATCTCTCGCCGGCTGCGACCAGGTACGACTCTCTTGCTGATGGATTGGAGCAGCACGACCACAGGCCACATCAGGAACTCAAAGCCCCGCAAAGGCCGGGCATACGCGATCGCCACACGCTCGGCGTAACGCACCGCGAACGCTTTGGGGATGATCTCGCCAAAAACCAGCAGAATCGACGTGCCCGCTACCGTCGCCACAATTACGCCCACCGCCTCGTCATCGATCACCGATAGGGTGGCGATGGTCATTAGAGTGGCGAAGAGAATGTTCACCAAATTGTTGCCGAGCAGAATCGTCGACAACAGCCGTTCCGGACGATCGAGCATGGACGCAACGCGACGCGCCCCGGGGTTACCGGTGCTAACCAAGTGCTGGAGCCTGGGAGACCCCTGCAATGAGAGGAACGCAGCCTCGGCACTAGAAAAGAAGGCCGAAAGGGCCACCGAGATCGCGATCACGATTATGTTGACGGTCTGGCCTTCCACCGCACATCGCTTACCGAACCAACCGCGAATTGCGGTGGACCCGGCGAATAGTCAGACCATTCTACAGGCCGCCGGGTGTTTCGGAGCGGTCAGGGCTGGCTGCGGTCGCGTCGCGTCCCACCTGGGACCATGCCTCTTGCACCACGGACCTGGTGAGACCGCTGGCATATCCCCGGCGAGCTAAGCAGCCCGACAACCGACGGGCGAAACGGTCGTAGCTGTCCGTCGCCATCGTCCGGACCAGCTTGCCGGATAGCGCCCGGGCGTTCACGGCATCATCGACCTCGGCGATCGCCGAGGCCACGGTTTCGGCATCCACGCCCTTTTGGGCGAGCTCCCTGGCGATCATGGCCGCGGCCATCGGCTTCGAACCGGTGCGGGACTCGGTCCACCACTCGGCGAAAGCCCGGTCGTCGAGGAGCGAGGTCCTGGCGAGGGCAGAGACTACCTCATCGACGGCTTCCGGCGAAAACCGACGAGACAGCCTGTCCCTCAATTCGCGGACCGACCTGGGCCTTTGCGTAAGCAGCCGCAGGGCTGCGGCCCTGACTTTTTCGGCTGCGTCGCTTTGACTCAACGGACTCTTTAAGAGTCCGCCGCGGCCGTCGCCTTCTCCGGGCCGAGGCCGTTGGAGGGCGGCACGGGCTCCGGTTTCGCAGCCTCGCGTATCCGCTCTTCGATCTCGGCAGCCATGTCGGCGTGCTCCCGCAAGAACGTCTTGGAGTTCTCCCGGCCCTGGCCCAGCTTGGTGTCACCGTACGAGTAGAAAGACCCGCTCTTGCGCACAATTCCCATGTCGTCGCCCAGTTCGATGAGGTCACCCTCCCGGCTGATGCCCTCATTGAACATGATGTCGAACTCGGCGACTCTGAATGGGGCCGCCACCTTGTTCTTGACCACGCGGGCCCGAACCCGGTTGCCGACAATATCCGTTCCCAGCTTGATCGACTCGATACGGCGCAGGTCTATGCGCACGGACGAGTAGAACTTGAGAGCGCGGCCGCCAGGCGTGACCTCGGGGCTGCCCCAGATAACGCCAACTTTTTCCCGGATCTGGTTAATGAACAGCACGGCGGTATTGGACTTGCTTATCGAGGCCGTCAGCTTCCTCAGCGCCTGGGACATGATCCTGGCCTGCAGGCCGACGTGCGTGTCGCCCATTTCGCCCTCGATCTCGGCTTTCGGTACCAGCGCGGCGACGCTGTCGATAACCACCACGTCGACGGCCCCGCTACGGACGAGATATTCGCAAATTTCTAAGGCTTGCTCCGCGGAGTCTGGCTGAGACACCAGCAGGCTGTCGGGATCGATGCCGCACTTGGCGGCATAGGTCGGGTCCATCGCGTGCTCTGCGTCAATGTAGGCCGCCGTCCCGCCACTGTGTTGGGCACTGGCCATAATGTGATACGCGACCGTCGACTTGCCGGAAGACTCGGCGCCGTACAGCTCCGTCACCCTGCCCTGGGGAATCCCGCCGACCCCCAGCGCCATGTCCAGTGAGATGGAGCCCGTCGATATCGCTTGCACCCCGCCGGTGTCTTCGGAATCACCCAGTCGGATGACCGCGCCCTTGCCAAACTGACGGTCGATCTGATTCAGCGCCGCGTCCAGTGCCTTGACTCTTTCATTACCCATAGTGTTATCTCCGCAACCAGCGTTGATGCCGATGCTAGCACGGTCAATCCCGTTTGTAAACACATATGTTCTAATGCCTCTGGTGAATTAGAACGGGCGAATTAGAACAGGGGAGATTCAGTGCACACCGTCCGCCCGGAGCGAGATTCCGACGCCGCCGAGATTGCAGCAGTCACGCGGGCAGCGTTTGGTTCTGCTCAAGGCGCCGGTGAGGCAGAAGTGGCTCTCATCGAAGCGCTCCGGTCGCGGGGCAAGGCCGTCGTCTCGCTTGTGGCGACGAACGACGAGCAGGTCGTCGGACACGTCCTGTTTTCCCCAGTGACGATGGTCCCTGCACGCGATGCACGGCGAATGCTGGGATTGGCGCCGCTCGGCGTCCACCCCGACGCCCAGGGGCGCGGCTTGGGCTCGGCCCTGGTCAATCGCGGACTACGGGAGTGCCGCAGCGCTGGATACGACGCGGTCGTCGTGCTGGGGGACCCGGCTTACTATGGCCGCTTCGGCTTCGAACCGGCCAGCCGCTACGGCCTTTCCAACCAGTACGGGGCGGACGAAGGCTTCCTGGTCCTGGGGCTCCGGCCCGAGGCGCTGGACGACCTTACCGGCATCGCTATGTACGAGCCCGAGTTCGCCGAAGTCGGCGCGTAAAACGGGCCGAGAGGATCCGGAGTTCGGATATACTCGCGTGCGACTTGCGGCGTGCGTTTCGGGGGCGACACTAAGAACCGGACTTTTCTGGGAATCAATTTAACTAATGTCTAACCCAGTCATCGGAATCACCGAGAGCGAGGCCCAGTACATGGCCCCGTTCATCCACGTAATCGAGCAGGCCGGGGGAGAGCCTTGGCCCATCTTCCCAGATCACGCTTTGACCCCAGAAGAGACGATCGAGCGCATGGACGGGTTTCTCGCCGGTGGCGGGCCGGACATTCGACCGTCGGAGTACGGCCGAGACGCCGACCCAACCGCCAACGTAAAGTCCCAGCCCGAGCGCGACGACATCGAGCTACCGCTGCTCAGAGCAGCCATCGACGCCGATCTTCCCGTGCTATGTGTCTGTCGCGGGATGCAGGCGCTGAACGTGATTATGGGTGGGTCATTGATTCAGGACCTTGGTGAAAAGCATCCGGGGCACGGGCACAGCCTGAGTGACGATGGCAAAGAGGCCACCACTAGACACCACATCTTCATCACCCCCGGCTCCCGGCTGGCGCAGAGCGTCGGTTCCGGCGGCCTGGTTCGGGTGAACAGTTGGCATCACCAGGGCGTGGCCGAACCCAACAAGTCCCCCAAGCTCATGGCGTCGGCGTACGCGGTCGAGGACGGCCTCATCGAAGGTCTGGAAAGCCCGTACCACCGGTGGGTCGTCGGGGTGCAGTTCCACCCCGAACTGAGAGGCGAAATGCCACCCCATTTTGACCGGCTTTTTAGTGGCCTTGTAGGCAGAGCAAAAGACTGGAAATAACTTAGGACACACATTCCGGCCGTTTTTTTAATTCGGCCCGAAAAAATTTGGCTTTTCGCCCGCGCGCGGGTATAATGCACGCGTGCCTATGCACAGGAGTAAACGGGGTTTTCAGCGACCCGCCAGAGGGTCCATTCAGGTGAGTCGATCACTCGCCCCTCTCAACCTCTCTCCTTTCTTTGGACCAACCTTTTCCTTGATCACCTCCTCGCAGGCTCTACACGCCTTAACTACGGGAGAAACGCATGGTTAGCAAGACCGAATACGGGATCATAAAACCAACCCAGCTCACCGAAGAGATGCGCACGTCCTACTTGGACTACGCCATGAGCGTCATCGTCGCCCGGGCGCTGCCCGACGTTCAGGACGGCCTCAAGCCCGTGCAACGACGCATCCTCTACGCCATGCACGAGCTGGGCATGCGGCCCACCACGGCTCACAAAAAGAGCGCCAGGGTCGTGGGTGAGGTCCTCGGCAAATATCACCCCCACGGCGACACCACCATCTATGACGCCATGGTGCGAATGGCCCAGGACTTCTCGCTTAGGGTGCCCCTGGTCGATGGCCAGGGCAACTTTGGCAGCGTCGATGGTGACCGGCCCGCCGCGATGCGCTACACAGAGGCACGGCTCTCGCGGGCGGCAGAGGAAATGCTCGCCGGTCTCGACCAGGAGACCGTCGATTTCGCCGACAACTTCGACACGACGCTGCAAGAGCCTAAAGTCCTGCCAGCCCGGCTGCCCAACCTGCTGGTAAACGGCGCATCTGGAATCGCGGTGGGCATGGCGACGAACATTCCTCCTCACAACCCGGGCGAAGTCTGCTCGGCGGTGGCGCGGCTAATCGACGACCCGGACCTGTCGATACCGGAGTTGATGCGGTCGGTGAGGGGTCCTGACTTCCCCACCGGTGCGTCCATCAGGGGTCGCCAGGGAACGATAGACGCCTACACATCCGGCAAGGGCCAGATAATCGTCAGGGCCAAGGCGGAGGTGGAAGAGGCCAAGCGGGGCGGACGCCTGCGCATCGTCATATCCGAGTTGCCGTACCAGGTGAACAAGGCGACGCTGGTCGAGAAGATCGCCGCCATGACCAAGTCCAAGCGCTTCGAAGGCATCACCGAAATTCGGGACGAATCGGACCGCAAGGGCATGCGCATCGTGCTGGAACTGCGGTCCGGCAGCCAGCCGCTGGTCATTCTCAACAACCTCTACAAGTACACGGCCATGCAGAGCAGCTTCTCGGCCAACATGCTGGCGCTCGTGGACGGGCGGCCCAGGGTGCTGGACCTCAAAACCGCCCTGCTTGAGTTCATAAAGTTCCGCCGCTCCGTAGTCACCCGCCGCTCCGAATTCGAGTTGCGCAAGACCAAGGCCCGGGCGCACATTCTCGAAGGCCTGATGGTGGCCATCAATGATCTCGATGCTGTCATAGCGTTGATCAGGGGTTCTGCCAGCGCAGAGGCCGCCAAGAAGGGGCTGATGGAGCGGTTCTCGCTTACCGACATCCAGGCCCAGGCGATCCTGGACATGCAGCTGCGGCGCATCGCGGCGCTGGAGCGCCAGAAGATTGAGACCGAGTTCGCCGAGCTGTCCGCCCGCATTGCCGAGCTGGAAGCACTCCTGGCCGACTCGGCCAAGGTCGATGCCGTCGTTAAAGAAGAGACTCTGGAGGTCAAAAGGAAGGTCGGTGGCAAGCGCCGGACGCTGATCGAAGAGGCGGTCGACGATCTCAACCGCGAGGACCTGGAACCGCACGAGAGCGTCGTGGTCACCCTCAGCCAGGGTGGCTACATAAAGCGCATCCCCGCAGGTACCTACAGGAACCAGCACCGCGGCGGCAAGGGCGTCGTGAGCATGAAGACCAAAGAGGACGACCCGGTCCGCAACATACTTGTCTGCGACACCCACGACACGTTGCTGTTCTTCACCGACCGGGGCCGGGTATTGCCGATCAAGGCGTACGAACTGCGGCCGGACACCAGCCGCAACACCCGCGGTGTCCCGCTGGTCAACGTCATCCCCCTGGCCGACAACGAAAAGGTCAATTCGGTAGTCGCGGTGTCCGATTTCAACATTGAGGGCCGATATCTGGTCATGGGCACGCGCACGGGCGAAATTAAACGAGTCGCGCTTTCGGCTGTGTCCAACATCAGGCGTGCCGGGCTCATCATCATGAACCTCGGTCGGTCCGACGAGCTGGTCACAGCACGGCTGGCGAGAGAAGAAGACGAGGTCGTCATGGTCAGCAAGCTGGGCATGTCCATCCGATTCCCCCTGTCAGATGTGACGGCCAGGCAAAGGGCGGCCGGTGGCGTACGGGGAATGGACATCCGCCCCAAGAAGATAAAGGGCAAGCGGCCGATTCATGACCTGATCGTAGGCATGAGCATCGTCGAGCCGGACAGCCAGAGCAAGCTCTTCGTAATCAGCAAAAACGGCTTCGGAAAGCTGACGGCTCTTAAACACTATCGCCGCCAAACTAGGGGCGGCAGAGGCCTAAAGACTTTCAACATCACACCGCGCACGGGACAGGTAGCCGCCGCAGAAGTGGTGACGGAAGATCTGGAAGTCTACGTCATCTCCGAGCAGGCCCAGGTACTGAGGACGAACCTTTCCGAGATCTCCAGCCGGAGCCGGATCACCCAGGGCGTGACGGTCTTCAAGCTGCCGAAGAGCGACGCGGTGTCGTCCATCTCCTGCTGTGAAAACCTCACCGAAACCGTGGAGGTCGACGTGGCGGCCCTCAACCTGCAGTTGGGCGGCAACGGCAAGTCACCGAAGAAACGTTAACTCCCCTCCAGGCCGACGGGCGCCAATCGGGCGCACTAACCGGGGCCAACGCCCCCGCGTTGTAACGGGCGTGTCGGCACAGGACCTCCCGCCGGCTGCGCGGGCGACGGTGATGCCGTCGCCCGCGATGTTTATGGCCCTTCAAGGCTTTTCTCCTCCGACGTGATTTCGATGACTACCAAACACCGTTGGCTGTCGGTGACTCCAGCAGTCACCGGTGCCCTCGCGGCCGCGCTCTTCGCCGCTGCCGCCGCCTGCTCTGGAACCCTCGACCCCGTGGCGCCCGTCAGCCCGGAGGCACCCGTCGCGAGCCCGACATCGATCCCGGCATCGACACCTGTCACAAACGAGATGGGCGATCCCGTCGAGGGTTCGGGCCAGCGCGCCGGAACATCGGCCCTGACCACGACCCAACTCGAACTCCCTAGCCTCCAAGACCTGGACGAGCAGGGGTTCGACCTGCTCGTCCAGCTCACTGAAAAACACAGCCCTCGCACCAGCGCTACCGAAAAAGAGCGAGCAGCGGCGCTCTACATCTCCGGGCTATTTTCGGATCTCGGATACTCGACCGGGCTGCGGCCGTTCACCGTCGACCTGGTCAGAACGGACCCGCCGGTCCTGCAGGTCCATTCCGAGAATCCACCCACCGGCAGGGCCTTCCCATTGACGCTGTCGGGGCAGGGCGCAGCTTCCGGCGTCCTGACCAACGTGGGCGGGGCTTCCGCTAACGACATCGAGGCAGGCTCACTGGAGGGCCGGGTGGCTCTCATTGAGCGCGGGGTAAACACTTTCGAAGACAAGGTCGCCAGGGCGACAGAGGCCGGGGTCGTCGCCGCCGTCATCTTCAACAACAGGTCCGGCAGTTTTTCGGGCCGGCTGACGACACGGTCGGGTATACCGGCGGTCTCAGTCAGCAGAGAGATGGGCGAGGCGCTACTGGCGCTAATGGAGACGGGCGAAGTGGTCGTCACCATCTCGGTAGTCATCGAGGCACGAGACTCGGCCAACATAGTCGCAGACCTGCCTGGCTCGGATCCGAAAGCGGGAGTCGTCGTGCTCGGCGGGCATTACGATACGGTCGCGGGTGTGGACGGCGCCAACGACAACGGTTCTGGCATCGCGGCCCTGCTCACCTTGGCCCGGCACGCGGCCGAACGGTCCTACCCGTTCACCTTGCGTGTCATCGCCTTCGGCACAGAAGAGGAGGGCCTGCACGGCAGCCGGAATTTCGTAGATGCGCTGAGCGCCGATGAGACCAGGGACATCATCGCCATGCTCAACTTCGACGCGCTGGGCTCGGGCGACACGGCGGCGATGATCGCCACGGCCTGGCTTGGTGAGTTGGTGCTGGAATTGGGTGACGACCTCGGCGTGCCCATACGTCTAGACCCGAGCCTGGGGTTGGATGGAGGTTCCAGCGACTTCGCGCCCTTCGAGGCGGCCGGGGTACCGTTCGTCTTCTTTTTCGCCGACGACTTCTCACGCATCCACACGGCCGAGGACATGCTGGAGCACATCGACCCGCTACGCATCGGCGAGGCGGCGGCGCTGGGCCTGGCGACTCTGGACGCGCTGGCGGCCGGTCGCTGAGCGCTAGCCCCGTGTTACCCTCGATAACGACATGTTCGACGCACTTTCCAGCCGCCTGACCGCCGCGCTCGGGCGGCTCGGCAACAAGGGCCGCATAGGCGAAAAAGACGTGGACGCCGCCCTGCGCGAGGTCCGTCTGGCCCTGTTGGAGGCCGACGTTAACTTCAGGGTCGCCAAGAACCTGGTCGCGGCCATAAAGGTGCGTGCGTTAGGGGCCGACGTGCTGAAGAGCATCACGCCGGGTCAGCAAGTCATCAAGATAACCCACGAAGAGCTAACCGCCGTGCTCGGTGGTGGAGTCAAGAAGCTAGAACCCGGTCCCACCCGCCCGGCCAAGGTGCTGATGGTCGGCCTCAACGGCTCCGGCAAGACGACGACATCTGCAAAGCTCGCTCGATCGCTGAAGCAGTCGGGCCAGCAGCCCCTGCTGGTGGCGGCGGACCTGGCCCGACCGGCCGCCATTGATCAACTCAAGACGCTGGGCGGCCAGATCGAGGTCCCGGTGTTCGAAGCCGGTTCGAAAGGCTCCCCGGTAGACGTTGCCCGCGACGGCGTGAAAGAGGCTTCCCGCCTGGGCTCCGCCTGGGTCATCGTCGATACCGCGGGCCGCTTCCAGGTGGACGACGAGCTGATGGACGAGCTTGCCCGCGTCAAGGACAAGGTGAAGCCCGACGAGACCCTCTTGGTCGTAGACGCGATGACCGGCCAGGAAGCGGTCAACGTAGCCGAGGTCTTCAACGAGCGCATTGGCCTGACCGGCCTGGTGCTGACCAAGCTGGACGGTGACGCCAGGGGTGGCGCGGCCCTGTCGATCACGGCGGTAACCGGCATCCCCGTCAAGTACATCGGCACCGGCGAGCGCACAGACGCGCTGGACCAGTTCCACCCCGATAGGCTGGCCTCACGAATACTGGGCATGGGTGATGTAGTAACCCTCGTAGAGAAAGCTCAGGCGTCCTTCGACGTGGAAGAGACGCAGAAGCTGGAAAAGAAAATGCGCCAGGCCACCTTCGACCTGGAAGATTTCCTCGGGCAACTCCAGAGCCTGCGCAACATGGGTCCGCTGAACCAGGTAATGGACATGCTACCGGGGATGGGGGCATTGAAGGGCAAGATGGACGGGGCGGACCTGGACGAATCGCACATCGGCAGAATCGAGGCCATCATCCGGTCGATGACGCCCTCCGAACGACGACGACCGGAGCTAATCAACGGCAGCCGCAGGCGCCGCATTGCCGCTGGCAGCGGGACACTTCCCCAGGACGTCAACCAACTGCTAAACCAGTTCCGTCAGACTCAAAAGATCATGAAGCAGATGGCGTCCGGCAAGGGCATCAAGAACCTCGCCCGCCTCATGCGCTAACCGGTCTTTCGGGAAACGGCCTTTCTGACCGAACCGATGATGTCGGCCGAGGTCAGGCCGTACCTCTCCAGCAGGGCCTGGGGATTACCCGACTCGGCGTAGCCGGTCAGGCCCACCATCTCCATCGGTGTGGGCGCATTACCGGCCAGCGATCGGGCTACCGCGCTCCCGAGGCCTCCTTGTAGGAGGTGCTCCTCGGCGGTCACCACGGCGCCCGTGTCACGGGCCGCCGCTACCACAGCCTCTTCGTCCAACGGACTCACCGTGGCCATGTTGACGACCCGGCACGTTATCCCCTCGCTCGCCAGGGCTTGGGCTGCCTCCAGCGCCGCGTGAACCATGATCCCGCAGGCGATGATAGTGGCATCCGACCCCGCTCTCATGGTCTCAGCACGCCCGACGCTGAACGTATGGCCATTTTCGTGGACAATCGGCGTGGCCGTCCGGGACAGCCTCACGTAGAACGGACCGGGCGTCCTGACTGCGGCCCTAACGGCCTCGGCGGCCTCCGGCCCGTCAGCCGGGACGATGACCGTAAACGAGGGTAGGGCAGAGATAATCGCCACGTCCTCAATGCCCTGGGCGGATGCACCGTCCTCGGCGGTCAGAAGTCCGGCATGAGTCAGTATCAGCTTCACGTTCAATCCCGGCTGCGAGACACCGACCCGGAGCTGGTCAAACGGCCGCGACGTGCCGAAGACCGCGAACGTACTCACCACCGCGGTCTTGCCCGAGGCGGCGAGGCCCGCCGCAACGCTGACCATGTTCTGTTCGGCGGGTCCAAAGTCGAAGAACCGGTCTGGGTACTCGGCCTGGAACAAATTGGCGAACGTGGACTTATTCAGGTCGCCCCCGATGACAACCAGGTCGGGGTTCTCCGCCCCCAACTCAACCAACGTTTCTCCGGCTACCAGGCGGGTGGATGCGGTCTCACCCATATCGCTAGCTCGACCCCAATTCAGCCAGGGCCTGGGCGAGCTGCTCCGGCGAAGGGGCCTTGCCGTGGAAGTCGGCGTTGTCCTCCATGAACGAGACACCCTTGCCCTTAGACGTGTGGGCAATGATGGCCGTCGGACGGCCCTTCGTCTCGGCCGCCCGGCCGAAAGCCGCCAGTAGCTCAGTGATGCTGTGGCCGTCGATCTCCGTTACCTCCCAGCCGAACGCTCGCCACTTCTCGGCCAGCGGTTCGAGCGTCATGACCTCGTCCGTCCAGCGGTCGTTTTGGATGCGATTACGGTCGACTATCGCCACCAGGTTATCCAGCCCGTGGTGCGGGGCCGACATCGCCGCCTCCCAGACCTGGCCCTCATCGCACTCGCCGTCCCCCAGGAGCACGTAGGTGCGGGTCGGGCGGCCGTCCAGCCTGGCTGCAAGCGCGGTGCCCAGTCCAAAAGAAAGGCCTTGTCCGAGAGAGCCCCCGGACATCTCGACGCCGGGGGTCTTTATGTGAGCGTGGCCCTGTAGCCGCGAGTCGATCTGTCTGAACGTAGAAAGCTCGCTTACAGGGAAGTAGCCGGTCTCGGCCAGCACCGCGTAGAGGGCGGGGCAGGCGTGGGACTTGCTCAGGACGAACCGGTCCCGATCGGGCTTCTGCGGGTTCTTCGGGTCGTGCGTCATGACCCGCCCATAGAGCACGGCGAGAATGTCGGCCTCGGAAAGGGAGCCGCCGGGATGGCCGCTATTCGCGGTCGCCACCATATTTAACGAGTCCACGCGTACGCGGGTGGCGAGGCTCTCGATGTCTGTGACGTTATTGGTGTCGGTCATGAATGGCGACGGCCCCAATTGCGCCCTTTCAGGGGCGGCCCCAATTGCGCTCTCGGGGGCGGCCAGGGGGGGGGCGCAGGCATTATAAAGAGACATCGCCCCCTTCCGCCAGAGCCACTGAGCCGCGTCGCATTTCCTATAGCACCGGGCCCGGATCAGGGCTCGGTGCTGGTCTCGGAACCCGTTTTAGTGCCATCCGTGTCGGGGTCGGAGTCCGGGTCGAGCGGGAACTCGAAATCGGGGTCCAGTTCGCCTAGCACCGCCGCCAGCGTAGGGTCGTCTGGTGCGAAAATCAGGTCGGTCGTCGTGCCCCGATTGACCGCGAATATGACCTGATCGGACAGGGTCATGCGAACGGCACTTCCCGCCCCGTCGAGTCGCTCCCACTCGGTCTGCAGCCGCGCCTCTGTAAAGCCGACAAACGCTCCGAAGAACTCCGCAGCGTCCACAACGGAGTCCCAGGCGAGGCTGTGAACGAGCAGATTGCCTCCGTCCGGACCGCCGTAAAGCACGTACCGGTCTCCCCCCCATCCCGCGCCCGCGATCGCCGCCTGGTCGCGGGAAAGGAAATCTTCCAGGTACGCCACCAGGGAGAACTCGCCGAACGTGTCTCGCAGAAGCTCCGACCAGCCCTCGCCAAGCACGTCTTCTAACTCCAGCACTCCCACCTCAATCGGCGCTTCCGCCAGCCGGTACTTGGCTGAGTGCATGACCTGCTCGGTAGAAACAGGGGCCCGGCCGTACACGGCGTTGACCCCCTTCCAGCCGGAATCGGCGAAGACCTGGAGCACGAACTGGGCGCCCTCCAGATACGGGAAGAGGAAGGTTCTTTGGACCAGGTGAGGAGATGCGAAAAACGAACTCAGATCCACACCCAAATCCTGGGCAGAGGCCTGCTCCTCGGCAGTCATATTCTGGAACATATAGATCGTTTCCAGCAGCGTCGCGTCGCCCTCGACCAGCGCCCTGTAGGCGGCGGAGCGATCCGAATTGTTTTTGAGTTCTTCGGAGTCGAACACCGCGCCGATGTCGAAGTGTTGTTGCTGGAGAGCGTGGACGAATTCGTGAATGTAGGTGAGGTGGTCCTGGGGAGAGAGCTCCGAAGCGTCGTCGTCAACCACGTAGAGCTCGTTGAGTTCGGGGTCAAAAAAGCCGAGCACGCTGGAGCTATACAGGTCCAGGAACAGGTCGTAAAGATCCGTTCCCGGCTCCGTAATGCCCATGACCTCATAGAGACGGCTATATTCGTTGAACTCCTCCCGTTGTTCGGCCAGGTCAACCGAGAGCCTCTCCTCCAGCTCGGCCTGGGTTATGAAACGACGATTGGTGTTCGCTACCGCGTACAGCTCCCTGAGTGCCGCTACGCCGGGCTCGATCTCGTCGAGTCTTACCTTCAGTTCGGCGTCCAGCAGGTCCGGGACCTCTACCGTCAGCGCCACGACGGTGGGGAGGATGACCTCTCCAGGGTCGAACGTCGGCGTGGGTTCGGGTATCTCAACCACAAACTCCCCGACCTCTTGGGCGGGTTCGCCGCCTTCGTCGAAAACAGACACGTAAGTGGGAGTGGGCGAGGGCAGCGCCGGCTCGGTCGCACTGGGCAGGATGGTCGGTGTGGGGGCGCCTGACTTGCTCACGCCAACATCGGCGGCATCACCGCTGCCACCGCATGCAGCGGCGAGCACGGCCAGCGCACCCAACGTCGCGACCGCCGCCAGGGCTGCCACGGGCCTGGGGTTAAGAAGCATCATCGGATTATACGTTCGGGCCTCCGGGCCGGTTCACCCTTGGCCTCGGGTGCCTCCGCCCGCACGCCGGACTATAATTTCGCCATCATGAAGAGACTTGGCAGCTCCGGCGTACTTCCGCTCGGGGTCTTGCTTTTGGTAGTCGGCATCGTCCTGCAGTTCGACCGGGTAGTGGCGGGGATCAGCTTCCTGCTGATAGCGCTGGGGATCGTCCTCGGAGCGCTCGGGCTGATCAACATGATGTCCGGCAAGGGCCCGCGTCGCTTCGACGACCCGTAGTGGCGACTAAAAAGGGATGCCGGACAGAGCGTACCAGCGATCGAGGGAGCTTTCGATAGCGACGCGGCCGCGTTCCATCAGCGCACCCAGGCGAAGCTCGGCAACGTTATCGCGACCCTCTTGTTTGCCCCGTACCCCGGTCCCGAGCACAAGTGGGTAAAAGCGGCCTCGCTTGTAGTTATATATCCAATAGGCGGGCTGTCGCTCGAAGTCCATCAGAATTACGGCCGCCAGCAAACGATCGCCGTTGCCGCGCCCGAACAGCGTTTCGTTCAGCGCCTGCACCGACGCGACCAGGCTTTCGAACACACCGTTGTGCAACACGATCCACCCCGTGTCGAACTCATCGACTTCGAGGTCGACGCTGGTTCCAGAGGTGAGTTCGCCGCCCTTCAGAATCTCCTGCAATTCGGACGCCAGGGCGGACATCGATGCGCCCTCCTCCGGGTTGAACAGCAGGCCCGCCTTGTCGCCCGGTCGCAGGTCCGACTGGTCGCCCACCGACTCGGCCGCCGTAACGAGCGCCCTGAATCTCTCGGCCCTGGGCGCCTTGATGCGGCTACCGCCGAAAAGACCTTCTAGAAAACCCAAATATCCCCTTCTGTAACCCGCGCGACGTTACTCGACAATTGGCTGGGAAATAATCCACAGGCTAACCGCAGTGTAAAAGACCATCAACACCAACATAGGGTACTGGCTGCGCATGGCGGCGGCATGATCGGGGATCTTCCTCAGCGAGATGACGTGGGCAATGAACACCGCCGAAACATGGCCGATGACGATGACGGCGAGGGAGTAGAACCAGGCGGCCCTGGCATTGATGACGCCGATGTCGATAGCGTAATCGCTGGTGCCGAACAGGTCCCAGCCCCTGCCGAACGGGTCTGAGACGAGCGGCACGATCACCTGGCCCTGTATGAGGAGTAACGCCAAAAAGTGCGCGAAGTGGTAGGCCAGCGCGATGGGAATGAGAGAGAGTACGAACGCCCTCGCCGTATCGCCAGTCCCCACGGCGTCGCCTGACAGGCGACGCATGGCCCACGAAAAGCCCAGGTAGATGGCCAGGAACGCCAGGGGGATGCCGAAAAGGCCAATCGTATCGACGGTCGAGAGCCCCAGACCCTCCAGGTCCCGGTGGACCCTGTTCCAGAAAGGTGTCTCCTTGAGTCCGTCGAACGTCACGGTCGAGAGGGCGAGAATGACGAACGCCATTAGGGCGGTGGAAACTCGTTCCGACCGTATCAGACCGGCGGCGGGAGGTCGCAGCAAGACCTGTCGCTGTTCCCTTTCGGCCTGCTCAAAGCACGAATTGCACTCGGCGCAGTCCTCGCCCTGGACGTCCGCGCAGTCGAGATCACAGCGGCGGCACAGCTTCCGGCCCGCGACCCGTACTTCGGTGATAGAGAATCGGGCGAACAGGCCGAACAGAACAGCCAGCGGGTCACCATTGCGCAGCCAGGCGTTCTTGCCGAAGTACAGCATGCCCGCCCACTGGATGACCGAAAAGACGATGATGATGGTGCCAATTTTGTACGGCACCGCGGACCCCGTGTAGACGTTCTCCAGCCAGGCTAAGACGCCGAATAGGAAGAGTGCGGGCCACACCGACCACGACTTCGGGTAGCGCTGGAGTGGCGTGAATCCGCCGCGTCCAGCCAACAAACGCTCGACCCATTCGAAAACAATCTTCCAAGGGTTGACCACCGCCCACACGTTGCCGACGGTGGCCGAGACGAAGCCCGTCCCTATCCACCAGATCACCCAGATGAACGTTGGCGACAGATTCTCTAGAGGCTTCGCCGAGCCCCAAAAGGAGGTCGCAATCACCAGCCCGAATACGAAGACGGACGCCAGCTTAACCAGTAACAGGGATGCCGATGATCCGAGCGTAACGCGGAACCAGCGACGGCCCGTCAGATCGTAGGTCGGGTACCCGGCACCAGCGCCGACTCCCTGCATGACGATGCCGACGACTACGAACGAGAAGGCCACCGCCGCCGCCGCACCCCCGACGAAGTACCACAGCGGCACCGGCGGGTCGTAACGCTGCCCTAAGGCGTGGGCCTCCGCCGGACCGGCCGCCGCCAGAACCGTAGCGACGCCAGCGACTACGAGCCCCGCCACGATCACGGCCCTGCGACCGGTCATCACGTGACGCCGTCGAGCGGGTAAATGACGGCGCTCGCCCTGACCAGGCCCAGTTTCCCCTGCGTCCTCACCGCCCTAATCAAACTCAACGAGGGAAGACCTGGAGTGAGCCGAGGTCGATCTCTTCCTCCTCGTGGTCGCCCCCTTCGTCGTGCCCCTCAACGTGCTCCTCAGGTGCGCTCTCTTCACCCTCCTCACCCTCGTTCGCAGTGACATGAAGCGTTATGTCGAAGCTGCCGGTGGCATCGGCGACGACCTGGAGCGATGAGGAGGCGTCCGGGGAAACGTCGTGCAGCACATCGTAGCCGTGCAGGTGAAGTTCACCGGCCACGTCAGAAACGAAGTTGATCGTGACCGTGTCGCCCTGCTTGACCCTGATCACTCCGCCTTCGATGTTCAGTCTGCCGTCGTGAATCTCCAGGTCGAACGTGAGGTTCTCGGGGGCGCCGCCTTCGCACGCGGCCGCGAGGGCCACCAGCGCAATCGCCACTATCGCGAGTGCCGGGAATATATTGAATTTGATCTTCATTTCAGTTCCTTAGTTTTTCAATGCACGCATCAGCGGATGCGAGTGAGAATGTCTGTCGTACTGGGCCGGTCGGAGATGCTCCGGCCGATATGGCTCCAGTGGATCGTCCGGTCTGGTTTGACCACGAATACCGATGGGGTAGCCACACCGTCGCCGAGGAGATTGAATACTCCATAAGCGTCAGCAACGTGGTGCGTAGGGTCGGCGAGCAGCGGGTAGTCCGCCCCCACAGCAGCAGCCATCTGGCGAGCCGCCTCCACGTCATCGATGCTGATGCCCACGAGCGCCACGTTCAGCTCCTCGAACTTTGCCAGGTCTTTTTGCAGCTCACCGAGCTGGCTACGGCAAATGCCTCAGAAAAAGCCCCGGTAAAAAACGATCACCACCGCCTCCCGGCCATCGAGCAAGTCGCCTAGCGAGACCGACTCACCGGTCGCCGACGCCAACGTGAAGTCGGGCGCCAACGCGCTCTCAGGAACGGAGGCCTCTACTGTCGGCGTTACGGACACCGGCGTGCCAAAAAGGCTCGCGTCGGCCACCGGAGCCGCCGAGCCGGAGTTGCACCCGGCAGCAAACAGGACGGCCAGCAGGGCCACCAGCGCCAGAGAAAAAATCGGCTTGTATCGTTTTTTCAAGATGACCTCTTCGCTTTTTTCGCGCCGAAGTAGGTGCGCATTGCTAGGGCAACCACGGACAGGAAAGCTACCAGGACAATCACCGTGATGATGCCGGTCACCGGGCTCGACTCGCGCACGCGCACGTCGAACTCGGCCGCCCCGGCGCCCTCTTCGCCATCCACGCTCACCGAGAACACCCAGTCCCCGACTTCCGTGACGGCCAGGTCGATGTCCCAAAAGACGGGGTCCTCGGCGAACGGCGTCGCGGGTACGTCCTCGAACGAACCGAGCACCGAGCCGTCTTCCCGGAGAACCCGTCCCGACATCGCCACCGATGCCTCGGGCACGGCGACGCCTGTTACGGCGTCGACAACCCGCAGCGACACATGCACCGCGCCAGGTGACGGCGACCGGGGACTGGTGCCGAAGGCCACCTCGTACGGCCCGGCCAATTCCTTGCGGAACTCGGTGACTCCGCCGTGCGTTTCTACGACGGCAGGCCACGGGGCGACGGCCGTTAGCACCGCAACGAATGCGGCGAGCGCGGCGATATGGCGTGTGATCGAGTAGCTGACCGGTCCTCCCTCGGCCCCTCAATTGAAAGGGGCGTGTCCTGTTCTTGTCGCCGAGCCCGAACGGGCGTTGTCGGGCGAGACAAGGCCGAGCGGGACGCGATGAGCGCCTGCGCGAAGAGCCCTAGAGCGAACCCCGTGAGCGAAGAACGCCTTTAAGGCTGAGCCAACATTTGCGAGACCGTCTCGATGTCCTTGTCGCCTCGGCCGCTCATGCCCAGCAGCACGACCGAATCGTCGGGCAGCGTGGGCACCCACTCCGCGAGATAGGCGACCGCGTGGGACGGCTCCAGCGCCGGGATGATCCCCTCGGTGCGGCACATCAGCTGAAAGCCGTCTAAGGCCTGTTCATCTCTGACGCTGACGTAGCGTGCCCTTTCCGAGGCACGCAGGTAGCTGTGCTCGGGGCCGACGCCGGGGTAATCGAGGCCCGCCGAAATGCTGTGGGTCTCGATGACCTGGCCGTCATCGTCTTGCAGCAGGTACGACATCGCGCCATGTAGAACCCCAATTTCTCCCGATACCAGAGTAGCCGCGTTTTCGCCGGGTGCGTCGCCCGTGCCGCCGGCCTCGACGCCGATCAGCTCGACGTCCTCGTCGACGATGAACGGGTGAAACAGGCCGATGGCGTTACTCCCGCCGCCCACGCACGCCACCACATGGTCGGGCAGGCGGCCCTCGGCAGTGAGTATCTGCTGACGAGCCTCAAGTCCAATAACCGATTGAAGGTCTCGCACGATCTCCGGGTAGGGATGGGGGCCGACGGCGCTGCCGATCAGGTAATGGGTCGTCTCGACGTTCGTGACCCAATCACGGATGCACTCGTTGATGGCGTCCTTGAGGGTACGGCTCCCGGATGAGACGGGACGAACCTCCGCCCCCAGCAATTCCATGCGAAACACGTTAAGACGCTGGCGGACAATGTCTTCTTCGCCCATGTAGACGACGCACTCGGCGCCCATCGTGGCGCAGGCCGTGGCGGTGGCGACGCCGTGCTGCCCCGCGCCGGTCTCGGCGATTATCCTTGACTTGCCCATTCGCTTGGCGAGCAGGGCCTGGCCCAGGGCGTTGTTTATCTTGTGGGCGCCGGTGTGGGCCAGGTCCTCCCGTTTGATGTAGATGCGTGCCTTGCCCAATTGGCGACTGAGGTTCTCGGCAAAATACAGGGGGGTGGGCCTGCCCACGTAGTTGCTGCCAAGTTCGTCCAGGGTCCGGGCGAAGTCCGGGTCATCGGTCGCTCTCCGGTACTCGGCGGTGAGCTGGTCGAGGGCGTGCATGAGCGTTTCGGGGACGTACTGTCCCCCGAACTCGCCATATCGGCCGCGTTCGTCTGGCTGGCTGTAGGGTGCGCTCATGTCATTTGGCCCACGTGATCCCCGTTTTGGGCAACGGGCACCGAAAGCCATTATATGTGCGCCAGGCTCTGCCACTACGCCTCTGGCGCCCCGCCTTCAACCGGAGCGCTGGTGCCCATAACGCCGCGCATAAATCGAACGACGGGGTACGCAGACAGGGCCAGGGCCTGCACAATCGTAGAGCCAACGATCCACAACGTGGCGTCCAGGAAAAACCCCTGTGGGAACATAATCAGCAGCATGTCGCGTGTCGGGTCAAGCTGCCACAGGTCATTGGAGAAAGAGATCAGGTGGAACGCCAAAAACAACCGGTCAAAGCCGATGACCGCACCAATCCCGACCACCACCACCAGCCCGAGCGTCACCAGTCCCCCCCAACCGGCGAAGCGCGCGGCCATGCGCAGCCAGCGTCTTCTATAGGAAAAAGCTCCCACAAGTAGGAAGGCGCCAATGAAGCCCCCGGTGGCCGTTTGAAGGTCCCAAACGCCCGTGACCAGGCCCTTAACGTCGGACATGTGCGCGATCTCGCGAGCGTTGTATATGCTGCGCAGAACCCCGTCCTGAACCACGCGGACATCGAGCACGTCGTCGTCGTTGTTGAAGTAGTCGCGAAAGGCCGTCCCGGCCTTGATAAGCTCTTCCCTCTCGATGCCGGTCCTCTCTGGGATGTCGTACTTGTCGAAGCCGTAGCTGTACAGGAACGGTGCGTTAATCACCCATCGCACGTTGGACGTGACCAGGAACACCGGTATACAGGCAACGAAGACGGCGACCAGCAGGATTTTAAGAGGGCGCACGATTCGATGTTAGCACAGCGTTTTTCACTCGTCTGACATGACTCAAAAAAACACTTCCGATCCGGTGAACAGGGACGCAGAGTCCGGTGCGGCAGACCGTTTCGAGCCGTCGTTCGAAGGCCTGATGACCCTGGTCGGCCGACTTCGCGGTCCGGGCGGTTGCCCCTGGGACGCAGAGCAAACCAGGGAGACGTTTCGCGACCAGTTCCTCGAAGAGGCGTACGAATTGATCGAGGCGGTGGATGAAGGCGACCGTGACGCCATCGCCGAAGAGGTCGGCGACGTGCTATTGCACGCAGCGTTCCAAATCCAGCTTGGCAAGGAAGAGGGCTCCTTCACCGATACCGGGGTTTTTGCCGGTCTCATCGGGAAGCTGGTGCGCAGGCACCCCCACGTATTCAAGCCAACCGGCGACGGCCCCGACGGCAGCGACCCTGATGGCAGCGATTTGGATGGCAGCGATTTGGATGCCGACCGGGTGCTGGCCAACTGGGACGACATTAAGCGAGCGGAAAAACCGGCGGGTGACCGGCCGTCGGCAATAGACGGGGTGCCGTCGGCAATGCCGTCGCTCGCCGGAGCTCAGCGACTGGGGGGCAAGGCCGCCCGCACCGGCTTCGACTGGGACGACATGTCCGGAGTGCTGGACAAGGCGCAAGAAGAGATCGTCGAGCTACAGGAAGCCGAGACGCCCGAGCAGACAGAGGCGGAATTGGGCGACCTGCTGTTCTCGCTGGTGAACCTGGGCCGGTGGTTTGACATAGACGCCGAGACAGCGCTGCGCAGAGCAAACCAGCGCTTCGCATCACGCTTCAGGACAATGGAGAAGTTGGCGAGCGAGCGAGGCGCAGACTTCAAGTCGCTAACCCTGCCCGAAAAAGAGGCCCTGTGGCAGAAAGCTAAAGCGATGAGGCAGTAAGCCGAAGAAGCCCTGACGAGCCCGGCGGAGAACCCGTTTAGCGGAGGCTCTCCACCCACAGGCGGCGCTCAATCTCGGTGGAGACCGAGTCCACCAGAGTCTCGGCGAACGGGCCGAGGAGTCGCTGACGAAAACCCCGGCGCGGCCCCATCCGGACAACACGCTTAGCGCACTCGGCGGCCGATGCGGCCCGATCCACGGCCGTATCAAGATCGCCCAGTTCGTCGATCAGGCCCGCCTCCAGCGCCTTCGGTGCCCAGAAAACCTCGCCGGTGGCCAACTCCCTAACTGCCGCCTCGTCCATTTTTCGTGCGTCGGCAACGATCCCCACGAATCGCTCGTACGACTCGTCGATCAGACCCTGCAACTTCGCCTCTTCCTCCGGCGTGGACGGTCGCCAGAACGCGCCCATGTCCTTGAGCGACCCGCTCTTGGTCACATTTACGTCGATGCCCAGCTTCTCCAGAGCCGCCGCCAGCATGGGCCGCACGGAGATGACGCCGATGGAGCCAATGATGGCGCCCGGGTTCGCCACTATGTGCTCCGAAGCGCAGGCGATCATGTAAGAGCCGGACGCACCCACGCCCCGGACCGAGGTGATTACCGGCTTGTGCTCGGCCACCTTTAAAACGCTGTGATACAGATACTCAGAAGCCGGAACGGCGCCGCCGGGCGAGTCGATGTCCAGGACCAGCGCCTTGACGGTCTTGGACCGGCGCACCCGTTCGAACACCTGCTCGTAGGGTGCCGAGCGCACGCCGCCACCAATCGTGCCGAACACTTCGACGACCGCCACCCTGTCGCGTCTGGGCATGATGCGCATCCGCCCATGTTATCGCGGATACTCACTCTCCGATCGGATCGTTGACCGGCGGATCGGGTGGTACATACACTTGCGCCGTCTCCTACGAAAACCCCATGACCGATGACGCACCCGACAACCCCGACGCCTTCGACGGCACCGACCCGATCCTCATCGAGATCGAGCGGCAGGCCACGGCCATGGCCAAAGAGGCCGGGCGTATGCTCCTGGGCTATTTCGGCGGCCCCCTCCAGATCGAATATAAAGACAAGCGGCTCTCAGACCCGGTAACCGAGGCCGACCGCCAGACACAGGCTTTCCTGACCGCCCGAATCGCCGAGGCATTCCCCGATCACGCCGTGGTCGGTGAAGAAGACACCGAGTCTTCCGAAGAGCCGCTGCCCGAATTCGTCTGGGTGCTCGACCCGCTCGATGGCACGAGGAACTTCTCCCAGGGACTCCCTGTGTTCGCCTGCTCCGTCGGCGTGCTACGGCGGGGAGTTCCCGTCGCCGGTGCCATATTCCTGCCCTGGCCCGGCGGTGACGGGGTCGTGCTGCACGCGAGGGTCGGAGGTGGAGCATACCGTGACGAGGAGCCTCTCGGCAGGCTCGACGCCAAGGCGCCGGAGTCTCGGAGGTTGACCGGGCTGCCGGGCGGGTTCGGCTACCGCATGACCTTCGACGAATCGATGCGAGGTCGCAGCGGTGAGACCCGGCAGATCGGCAGCATCGCCTTCGAGCTGGCCATGGCCGCCTCCGGCGTGTACCAGTACAGCGCGCTGACCGGCTCCCTGTCGCTATGGGACGTGGCTGCGGGGTCGGTCATCGTCGCCGAGGCGGGCGGCCGGGTGCTCGTTGGCGAGGGCAAGAGCCCCAGGGTCATATGGCAGCCCCTGGTGTCCTTTGCTCCCGGTTGGGAGAACGCGCCACCGAGCGCCGCGAAGCTTCGCAAGTGGTATCGGCCGATGCTATTCGGGGCGCCCGACGTCGTGGCGGCCGTCGCGACAGGCATCAGGCCCAGGGGCCGATTGAGCCGCCGACTCCGAAGGTTGCTCAGGTAACCCCGCTAAACCAGGGGCCAGGGGACGTTGCGATACGGGTCCAGCATCGGGTGGACCGGCGACTGAAGCATCGCATCCAGTCGAGCGCGCAGGGCATCCAGCTCGGCCGGACTGATCAGCTCCTGTAGCGCCGCCCGCAGGGCGCCCCCGTCGTCGAGTCCAGCCGTCAAACCCTGAAGGTCGGCTATCAGAGTGTCTGGGATCGCCTCACCCCAGAACTCCAGCATCACCGTTCGCAGCTTGAACTCTGAGTGAAACGTGAGACCGTGGTCGACGCTCCAAATGGCGCCGTCGGGATCCAGAAGAAAGTGCCCTCCCTTGCGATCTCCGTTGTTGACCAGCAGGTCGAAGGCGGCGAACGATGCCAGCGCCTCGATCCTGTCTTCTCTGAGATTGAAGTAAGTCACTGCCGGGTCGAATCCTACAAAGCGCTGCATCGAGCCAGGGCCGAACGGTCCCTCCCTGATCACCGTGATCGGGACTGCGGGCCAATTCAGAGCCTGGGCAATTAGATACGCAGCGTATTCCCTCAGATAAAGCGTGCCGTCGGGGTAATCACCCAGCGGGCGCTCACCGTCCCTAGGCTTGTAGATCGCCCGCATCACGTCTGTGGACTCATCGCCTCCGTTGCGCCCATCGCTGACATTGAGGTTGACGAGAAACGTCTGGTTCGAGCCCAGTTGAACCTGCGCTCCGCCGACAATCTCGCCGCTTTCGAGCACACGTTGAGCAACACGTGGCGATGGATCAACGATTCGCTGTCCGGCATCGCCTTGCGGTCGCGCAGTCGGATTGGAAGGCGTCACGTTATCTGAGTCCCCAGACGCGACGGCCCGAATCGGCGACTACAGGTCGCCGGAAGCAGAAATCGAATGGTTGCCGTTCACTCTCGGGCACTTGTGGCCACCGCGCTCTTCCGGGTCCATGGGTGCCCCGCAGAGGGGGCACAGAGGCCTGCCCGCGGCGCACAACCTTAGAGCCAGGTCTGCGAAGCGCTCAATCATTGATCGGCCTGCCCAGAGGGCCACGTCGGGCGGTGAGTCCTCGTCCAGGACTTGGGGCGAGTCCATGTCGTGCGCCTCGATGATGAACATGCCGTGCGAGTCCTCGTGTCTCAGTGCAAGGCGTCCGGCTTTGAAGTCGATCCTGGTCAGCGGGTCGGCCTCGCGCTCTACCGGTGCGGCGGCTGCGGCTGCGGCGTCTTCCCCCTCGCGAACCGTCGCCAGCAATTGGTGCACAGCTAGGGCAAGCTGGAAAAGCTGCTCTTTTTCCAGCCACACGTCCGCAATGCTCGAATCGCTCTCAGCGATTATGCGGAAGGTGCGCTTGCCCGGCTCGCCGACGGCATCAGGGTCGAGGCGTGAAATGCGGGTGAAGTCAACGTTAGCGTCGGCCATCGCGCCTCATGGTAGCAGCGGGGGAGTTAGTACACATACGCGGGGCCGGGCACGAACGGATATTTCTCGGCCAGCCCCTTGCGCAGTGTGAAGCCCAGACCGGGCCGGTCGACCGCCTGCACCCGGCCGTCCTTGATTGGGAACGGCTCTTCGAAAAGCTCCCAGATGAGTGGTGATGCGCTCTGAGACACCTCGAAGATGTGGCATGCGGGCGCGTGCATTGCCAGATGTATCGATGCCGCCACGATCACACCGCTCGACCACACGTGAGGTGCAACACGAACTCCAAACGCGTGAGCGAGCGTGGCGATGCGGCGGCTCTCCGTCAGGCCCCCGGCGATGGCGACATCGGGCTGAAGCACATCGACCGCGTTCAGCCTGAGCAAATCGAGCACCTCGAACCGGGTCGACTCGCTCTCACCGCTGGATATGGGGACGGTCGTCGATGCCCGCAGGTCGGCCTGCCCGACGTGGTTGTCGTAAGACACCGGCTCCTCGAACCAGGCGACGTCGTACTCTTCCAATACCCGTGCCAGACGCTTAGCTGTCGAGACGTCCAGCGATCCGTGGGCATCCACCATTATTTCGACCTCGGGGCCGACCGCGCGCCGTGCTGCGTCTACGCGGGTTCGCGTTTTGGCAATAGAAAAGCCGTCTCGCCCCTCGGCTCGCATCTTTACGGCCGAAAATCCTTTCGATGCGTAGCCCGCCATCTCGTCACCGGCCGACTCGCCGGCGGCCCAGCCACCCGATGCATAGCCCCGTACCGAGGTACGGGAGGCGCCGAGCAGTTTGTAGACCGGCGTCTCTAGTGATTTCCCGAGAATGTCCCAGAGCGCGATGTCCACGCCCGCCATCGCGCACAGCGTGTCTCCTCTGCGAGAGGGGCCGGGCTGTGGGTGGCCCCGGTCCAGTGCGGGCTGACCGCGAGAGCCACTGTACATGCGCTCCCACAGACCCTCAATCATCGTAGCGTCCTGGCCGACAAGCTGCGGTTTAAGCTGAGTTTCGACAATCGCCTTTACTACCGTCGGATTGCCCTGACCGGCACCAATGCCGGTAATCCCTTCGTCCGTCTCCACCTCGACAATGCAGTTGTCCATCTTGACCGCCACACCAAGATCGGTCCTCCAGCGCTTTTCTTCCGGCACGACCGAGGACAGGAGAGTCGCGCGAATATCTGTAATCTTCATGGCCGCGATTCTAACGCACGGAGGCAGAAGAGCATCCGGCCACGAAGAGACCCCTCGTCGTGATTACGGGGAGGGGTCTTTCTTTGTAATTTGGGCCGCCATGTACCCGGCGCCAAAGCCGTTGTCTATGTTCACGACCGCCACGCCCGGCGCGCAGGCGTTGAGCATGGTCAGCAACGGACCGACGCCCTCAAAGCTGGCCCCGTAGCCGACGGATGTGGGGACGGCGATCACCGGGACGCTGACCAATCCTGCCAGCACTGCCGGCAGCGCCCCGTCCATGCCGGCGACCGCCACAATCGCATCGGCTTTGCGCAGGTCGTCGAGGCTGTCGAGCAAACGGTGCAGACCGGCCACACCGATGTCGAAATGGCGATCGACGTTTCGGTCCATCATCTCGGCCGTTATCACCGCCTCCATCGCCACCGGCAGGTCCGCCGTACCGCCGCTGACAACCGACACCCGTCCGCTCTTTTTCGCTCCGCTCCTTCGGTCCACCGTAATGGTGCGCGCGACCGGTTCGCAAACGGCGTCGGCAGCTACCGCAAGGACCGCTGAGTGAACCTGCGCCGACGCTCGGGTAACGAGAAGTCGGTCGCCGTGTGACAGGAGCTCGGCCGCGATCCGGCCGACCTGCTCGGGCGTCTTGCCCTCTCCAAACACCACCTCGGGAAACCCGGTGCGCACCTCCCGGTGGTGATCGACTCGTGCGAACCCGAGGTTTGCATAAGGCATGTGGGCAAGCTCCGCCACAAGAGCATCGGTGTCCAAATCACCTGCTCGGTGGCGTTCCAACAGTTTCCTTATTACGGCCTCGTCGATGTCTGATCTCCTGACGCCCAGATTATAGAAACTCTCCCGCAGGCGAGTGGCGATTGACCCGGCGGGCCGGTCGGAATTGAGAGCCGGGCGGCCAGTTGCTAACATGCCGTTCATTCGCGGCCCGCAGGCCGCATCGTCTCAATTGCAACAACAAGAGGAGAGCCCACTTGGAAATCGTCGGTTACGCGGACCGCTTCAGCGTCCACCCCGGAGAGAAGATCCGGTTCATGGTCAGCTCCCAGCACGAACGCTACGAAGCGAACGTGGTGAAGCTCATCCACGGGGACGACAACCCGGACGGACCCGGATACAAGGACCGAAAGATAAAGACATCGGTCGATGGTAAATACGCGGGGGCGGTCCAGCCCATTCGCAACGGCTCCTATGTGGTCGTAGACGACCACCCGGACCTGAACGTGACCTCCAACGTCACGCTCCAGGCCTGGATCTATCCGACCACCCCGGCTCTCAGGGAGCAGACGCTTTTCGGCAAGTGGTCGGCCGACGGCTCCGGCTACAGGCTCGTAATAGCAGCCGACGGCAGCCTGGGGCTCGCGGTCGGCGACGGTGCCAGGACCGAAACGGTGACCACCGGCACCCCGATGCGCGAGGGCGTTTGGTATTTCGTAGCGGCCTCTTACGATGCCGACGCAGGCCGGGTCTCGTTACGCCAGATTCCGCGGACCATATGGCCAAAGGAACCCGCGCACGCCGTGGTGACCAGAGACACGGGAGCGCTGCCGCTCGGCGCAAATACAGCGCCGTTCACGATGGCCGCTCACCTGTCTGCCCTGCCCGACGGCAAGCCGGTCGCAGAGGCCAAGTACAACGGCAAGCTCGACAGCCCGCGTCTCTACGACGCGGCGCTGACGGGCGACGAGCTGGAGCGACTGCGAGCCGATGCACCGGCAGGAGAAGTCGGCAGCGGCTCGCTCAGGGCCGCGTGGACCTTCTCGTCCAATTTTTCAAACCAGACGGTCGATGACATCTCGGGCCACGGGCATACCGGCCTCGCGGTGAATCGGCCCTATCGGGCGATGACCGGGTACCTTTGGCGCGGCCAAGAACACAATTACCGCATCGCACCGGAACTGTACGGGGCCATGCAGTTCCACGACGACCACCTCGACGACGCCGGTTGGGACGTGGGCTTCGAGCTGACCGTGCCGGAGACCATGCGCAGCGGGATATACGCCGCACACCTGACTGCGGGTGACGCCGAGGACCACGTCCCGTTCTTCGTCAGGCCGCCCAAGGGAACGTCCACTGCCCCGGCTCTTTTTCTCGTCCCGACTAACAGCTACATGTCGTACGCCAACATTCACGTGTTTGCCTACACGGACATCAAGTTCAAGGAGATGGGCCGGTTGTCCGGAGGCAAAGAGATCACGTTCGACTACCCCATGGACGACCGCGATCTTTACATGATCGAAAACAAGCTGCGCAGCCAGTACGACCGCCACACCGACAACTCAGGGGTCTCCCACTCCTCCCGGCTGCGGCCCATCCTCAACATGCGCCCCAAGTACGTTTCTCCCCTGCTCAACTTCGGCGAGGGCGCGCCGCACCAGCTAAACGCCGACCTGCACCTGACCGACTGGCTGGAGCAGATGGGTCACGAGTTCGACGTCGCCACCGACGAAGACCTCCAGCGCGAGGGCGCAGACCTGCTCAAGCGCTACCGGGTGGTAATAACCGGCTCCCACCCCGAGTACTGGACGACCGAGGGTCTCGACGCACTTGAGGAGTACCTCAAGGACGGGGGCAGGAACATGTACCTGGGCGGCAACGGCTACTACTGGGTCACATCCTTCGCCGCCGACTCGACCCACTCCGTAGAGGTGCGTCGCCATCGGGGCACCGAGGCCTGGGAGGCGGCGCCGGGCGAGTACTACCACCAGAGCACCGGCGAGCTGGGCGGGCTGTGGCGATTCAGGGGCCGCGCCCCACAGGAGCTGGTGGGCGTCGGCTTCACTTCCCAGGGGTTTGACGAATCGCTGCCGTACGAGATGAACCCCGACGCAACCGACCCCCGGGCCGCCTTCATCGTCGACGGCCTATCCGAAGGAAAGAAATTCGGCGACTACGGCCTGACCCAGGGCGGCGCGGGCGGGTTCGAGATCGACCGCGCTGATCCCGAGCTGGGTACGCCTCCACACGCGCTGGTGCTGGCGACCAGCGAGGGTTTTTCAGATATTTATCAACATGTGATTGAGGAAGTACTGCTCAACGACGGCCTGCAGGGGGGCACCGTCAATCCCCTCGTTCGAGGGGACATCGTCTATTATGAGGGCCCCAACGGCGGCGCCGTCTTTTCGGTGGGGTCGATATCGTGGTGTGGCGCCCTGTCGCACAACGACTACGACAACGACGTATCTCGCATGACCGACAACGTGCTTAGACGATTCATCTCCGAGGACGAGGTCTAGCCACATGACCCAGATCGCCCGCGCCTCATCTTCAGTCGTCTCGCTCGACGCCAGGCTCGCCGAGCTGCGCCGCGAGTTGCACGCCTACGGCTCCGTCATCGTCGCGTACTCCGGCGGCGTGGACAGCGCCCTGGTGGCCGCCGTCGCCCACGAGGAACTTGGCGAACGAGCCCTCGCGGTGACCGCCGACTCCCCCAGCCTGGCTCGCTCCGAACTGACGGACGCGGCGGCGCTGGCCGGGCAGATTGGCATTGCGCATCGGTCCGTCCGGACTGGCGAAATGGAGCGGGAGGGCTACCGCACCAACGGCCCCGACCGGTGCTACTTCTGCAAGGACACGCTCTACGTGGAGCTGGCGAAAATGGCAGCGGTCGAGGGTTTCGCCGCCGTGGCCAACGGAACCAACGTCGATGACCTGGGCGACTTTCGCCCGGGCATCTCGGCCGCCGCCGAGCACGGCGTTCGCAGCCCTCTCGTCGATGCTGGATTCACGAAAACCGAGGTCCGGGAGGCGGCCAAGCGCATGGGACTGCCGGTGTGGGACAAGCCTGCCCAGGCCTGTCTGTCGTCCCGCATCCCCTACGGCACGCCGGTCTCGCTGGAGGCGCTGGAGCGCATCGGCGCCGCGGAGGCCGCGCTTCGTGAACTTGGGTTTGGGCAATTGCGCGTGCGCCACCACGGCCGGGTCGCCCGCATAGAGGTGCCGCCCGAGCAGATAGAGGCGCTGGTGCGACCGGAGACGCGGGCGGCAATCACCACCGCCATCAAAGCGACCGGGTACACCTACGTCACCGTAGACCTGGACGGCTTCCGCTCCGGTTCCGGCAACGAAGTGCTCGGTGACAGCTAACCTGCGCCTGGCCGACAAGGTCGCCATCATTACCGGGGGCGCCGGTGGACTTGGCGCGGCCCAGGCGCGGCTCTTCGCGGCCGAGGGCGCCGCAGTCGCCATTGCCGACCTGCAAGAGGAAGCGGGTAGCAATCTCGCCAACGAGATTAGGGCCAACGGCGGCAAGGCCGTCTTCGTGCCCCTCGACGTCACCGACGAGGGGTCCTGGTCTGGCGCAGTCGATGAGGCCGTCGCCGCACTGGGCCCGCCGACAGTGCTAGTGCAGAACGCGGGCATCTATACGCGCGAACCCATAGCGGAGGCGACCGTAAAACAGTGGGACGCGGTCATGGCCGTGAACGCAAAGGGCGTGTTCCTCGGCACCAGGGCTGTCGTGGGCGGCATGGCCGAAGCCGGTGGCGGGTCCATCGTAAATGTATCGTCCACCGCCGGGCTGGTGGGCAGCCGCCTGTCCGCGGCCTACAACCCGTCCAAGGCGGCCGTGCGCCTGTTCACCAAGTCCACCGCGCTCCAGTTCGCCGCCCAGGGTGTCCGGGCCAACTCCATCCATCCAGGACCCGCTGACACGGACATGCTGGCGCTGGTTTACCCGAACGCCGAACTAATGGCTGAGCGAGGGGCGGAAGTGCCGATGGGCAGGTTTGGCACCCCGACTGACATCGCCTACGCTGCGCTGTTTCTGGCATCCGCCGAGTCGTCCTACATGACCGGCGCCGAGCTAGTCGTGGACGGCGGCATGACGGCCCAGTAGCGTGTTTTTTCGAATGATTTCAATGCACGGTGGAAGCCAATGAACCTGGGACTGGCGGGGAAAGTGGTGCTGGTTGGCGGGTCGTCTCGTGGAATCGGAAAGGCCATCGCCCGTTCATTTCTGGCCGAGGGTGCCAGCGTCGTAATCACCGGGCGCGGCGCCGAGGCGCTGGCACTGGCCCGCACGGAACTGACAGACGAATTCGGCGGCGAGAGGCTGCTGGCGTTCGAGGGCGACCTGACCGGCGCCGGTCCCATCAACTCCGTGCTGGCATTGACGAAGGAACGATTCGGGACGATAGATTGCCTGGTCGCCAACATCGGCAACGCGCTCACCGAGGAGACCGGCTGGAACATCCCGCCGGAGAGCTGGGACGCGGACATGGCGTCCAACTTCTGGTCCGGTGTGCTGCTGGTGCAGAAGGCGCTGCCGTCGATGATCGAGGCGGGCCGGGGCTCGATAGTGTTCACCAACTCCATCGCCGGGCTGGAGAGCCACCCGGCAGCCATCCCCTACAACGTTGCGAAAGCGGCGCTGGCCACCTACGCCAAGAATCTGGCGAACAGGCTGGGGCCCACCGGCATCAGGGTCAACTCGGTAGCGCCAGGGAACGTAATATTCCCCGGCGGCTACTGGCAGGGCGAGCTGGACGCGGACCCCGATGCCATACGAGTCATGCTGGACCGCGACCTACCCGTGCGACGCTTCGGCAAGCCGGAAGAGATCGGTGACCTGGTCGCTTTCGTATCGTCCGAGCGCTGCGGGTTCATGACCGGTGCAATGGTAGTCGCCGACGGTGGCCAGACCCGCCGCGTCTGAGTGGGCCACACCGGTCGGTCGGCGAGTAGCAAGGGCGGGTCGAGGTTTTATCTCCCGCGCGTATAATCCCCGTTACTGACAGCGAAACCGCCCGTTACGGACAGCGAAACCAAAGGGGAGCAGAGATGACCGAGGCACAAAACCGCGAGGCGGCGACCTATACGACGAACCACCCGGTATCGAAGGAGTTGCAGGCCGAGGCCCGCAAGTACCTGCCCGGCGGCAGCTCCCGGGGCACCGCCTACTTCGACCCCTACCCGTTCTTCGTCGACAGGGCCGAGGGACACCACGTCTACGACGTGGATGGCAACAGCTACCTCGACTTCATGATCAACGCCACCACCTATATCGTCGGGCACTCCAACCCGGCGGTGGTGCAGGCGGTGAAAGAGCAGGCCGACAAGGGCCTCAGCTACTCGGCGCCTACTGAGGCTCAGGTGCGGCTGGCAAAGATGATCGTCGACCGGGTGCCCTCGGTGGACAAGGTTCGGTTCACAAACTCCGGTACCGAGGGCACGCTGAACGCCATCCGCATGGCCCGCACCTACACGGGCAAGACCAAGTTCGCCAAGTTCGAGGGCGGCTACCACGGCAACCACGAGTTCGTCTCGGTAAGCGTCTACACCCCGTTGGACAAACTTGACCCGGACAAGACGACTGCCGTCCCCGAGTGGCCGGGCCAGCCCCAGAGCGTCATCGACGACGTCATCGTCATGCCCTACAACGACCTGGACCGCTCCGCGCAGATGATCCGCGAGCACGTACACGAGTTGGCGGCCGTAATTATGGAGCCGGTGGCTTCCAACTTCGGCTACATACCGGCCACGCTCGAGTTCCTCCAGGGCATCAGAGACCTCACCACAGAACTCGGCATCGTGCTCATCTTCGACGAAGTGCAGAGCTTCCGACTTGCCACCGGCGGGGCGCAGGAGATGTACGGGGTGATCCCGGACGTGACCACCTTCGGTAAGATCATAGGCGGCGGCCTGCCCATCGGCGCCTGGGGCGGCAAGGACGAGTTGATGGCGCTGTACGACAACGAGAACAACCCGGCCATCACCCACGCCGGCACGTTCAATGCCAACCCCCCGACCATGGTGGCCGGTGAGGAGACGCTGAAGCAGCTGACCCCTGAGGTGTTCGCCCGCATGAACGGGCTGGGGGATCAACTGCGAGACAAGATAAACGCGGTGTTCGGAGAACTGGAGATGCCCGGTCAGGCTACCGGCGTTGGGTCCCTATTTGGAATCCACTTCACGGACAACGAAATCGTCAACTACCGGGACATGCTGCACGGCGACCAGGACCTCAAAACGGCGTTCTACACCGGGATGATGAACGAGGGCGTGCTGATGTTCGCCCGCGCCCAGGGTGCGATCTGCTCGCTAACGACCGAGCGCGAGGTCGACGACTTCGTAGACGCCTCCCGCAACGTGCTGCAAAGAATCCGAAACTAGCCCAACTCGGTCAGCGACTCAATGAGCCCCGCTCTGGTCGCGGCCAGTGCCTGGGCGATGGCTTTGTGCTCGGCGTCGTAGACTTCGCCGGTCCACTCGTCCATGAAGAACTTCTTCAGTTCGATGGCCAGGCAGCAACCACTGTCCGGGTAGTTTTCGTGAACCC
Source organism: Dehalococcoidia bacterium (assembly GCA_965250195.1). Lineage (GTDB taxonomy): Bacteria > Chloroflexota > Dehalococcoidia > Lucifugimonadales > UBA2962 > CAUZIR01. The sequence goes on along the minus strand of OZ252295.1, from coordinate 1,381,142 downwards.
ACTGAGATAGGTACCCGCCCCGAAAACTAACGTTTTCTCTCACGTCGAGGGTTCGACCGGGGAAGTCGAACTCTTCGAAGTCGGCCATGAACCGGTCCACAAGCGGACCCCAATGATCACGGTCCAGCGAGCCGGTGCCGACGTTGACCTGGGGGTTGGCTGCCGGGTTTGCAGGCATCCCATCGGGCCCGTCTCGTCGATGGTTGTAGGTGTGCAGGTCGAGGACTACGAAGCGGCCGTGTCGCCTCTGCTTGTCGTCGAGGATTCGGCGCATCTGCGCGTAGAAGTGGTCGTAGCGGGCCAACGAATCAGCAACGATCACGTCGCCTAAGGGCTGCGCCCACAGGTCCAGGCCCCACGCGTCGTCGGGAGTGCGGTACACGGCCCCGTCACGAAGCCGATTCAGGTCCACTTCGAAACGGGATAGGTCGGGCACCAGCCGGGTGTCGAACGCCTCCGCCCAGTCGGCCGAATGGGGATCTTCTTCGCGCTGGCGGTCGGCCTCGGGCAGCGCCATCAGGTCGGCTACTCCGGGTCGTAGCTCGTGACCGTCGTGGATGGCGGTGGCAACTATGGGGCCGGGGCCTTCGACTATGTGCAGCCAGTCGGCCATCGGGGTTCTCGACATTCGCAGGCGGGCGCGCGGACTCAGCTGCTGGGTTCGGAGCCGGGGTCGTCGCGTTCGACGATGCGGGACCGGTACTTGGCGAGCGCGGATTCGAGAGCCGTCTCCAGATCGACGCCGGTCTCGTTGGCCAGGGCGAGAATGGAGTAGATCACGTCTCCCATCTCGGACGACCACTCGCTGCCTGGCAACATGGCGACGCTGCCGTAGTCCGAGCCCTTCAAACTCTCTTTCGCCAGCTCTCCGATCTCTGAGACGAGGTCCAATAACCGTGTCTCTACCCCCGCGCTCAGGTCGTGGGCGTGTACGAACTCGGCGACCCGGCGTTGCGCCTCTTTCATTCCCTCGCGCCCACGGCACCGGACTTTCGCATGACGGCGATCTCCGCGCTGGAAAAGCCCATCTCGACCAGCACCGAATCGGTATGTTGACCGAGATCAGGGGGAGGGCGGCGCAGGACGGCAGGGGTCGCGGACAGCTTGGCCGCCGGGCCTACGTTTTTGATGGGGCCAAGCGTCGGGTGGTCGATATCCATTTCCATGCCCCGGGCTCGCACGTGCTCGTCACCATAGACCTGCGCGAGGTTGTAAATGGGGCCGGACGGCACGTTTTTTGCGGTGAGCATCTCGCACCACTCGTCGGTGGATTTTCCGCTCAGGGTCCGCTCGATCTCCGTCCCCAGTTGCTGCAGGTTGCGCACGCGGTCTGCGTTGCTGGAAAAGCGAGGGTCGTCTCGCATGTCCAGCCGGTCGATGGCCTCGGTAAACCGGGCCCACGTGTTCTGGTTGGCCACGCCCACGTTCACGTGGCCGTCGGCAGTGCGGTACGCCTGGTAGGGGGCCGTCATGCGGTGGCGCGACCCCACCGGAACCGGCACCTCGCCATCGACCCAAAGTCCGGCGGACTCCCACACCGTGTAGGCGATGCCGCTTTCCAACAGCGAGGTATCGACGAACTGGCCCTCGCCCGTGCGCAGCGCGTGGATGTAGGCGCTGAGGATGCCGTAGACGGCGAACATGCCGGCATTGAGGTCTGAGATCGGCGCACTCACCTTCACGGGAGCCGAGTCCGGGTGGCCGGTAAAGCTCATGTGGCCGCTCATGCCCTGGGCGACAAGGTCGAAACCAGCCCTGTCCTTATACGGGCCGGTGGCTCCGAAGCCGGAGATGGAGCAGTAAACGAGCTTTGGATTGCGCTCCTTGATTGCATCGTAGCCGAGGCCCAGTTTGGTCATCGCGCCGGGCCGCAGGTTCTCCACCAAAACGTCGGCCCACTCAACGAGTCGAAGAAAGACGGCGATGCCGTCGGGGGACTTGAGGTCGAGGGCGAGCGAGCGCTTGTTGCGGTTGACCATGAGGAATGCCGCCGCGGTGTCGCCGACAAAAGGCGCCCCCATGCGACGGGTGTCGTCGCCGCCCGAGGGCTTTTCGATCTTGATGACGTCTGCGCCCATGTCCCCGAGCATCATGGTGCAAAACGGACCCGCCAGTATCTGTGTGCAATCGAGGACTTTTACGCCGTCCAGGGCACCTTCGCTCATCTTCCGCGAAACTCCGGCTTACGCTTCTCCAAGAAGGCGGTTCGCCCCTCTAGAAAGTCCTCGGAGTCGAAGTTTGTAAATGGCAGCTCGGTGTCTTCTTGAGACAGCCTCCCCAGGCCGGGGTTGGCAAGAGCGGTGCGCATGATGCGCTTGTGGCGGGCCTGGGACAGGGGGGCGAGTGGCACCATGGAAAGAGCCAGCTCGTTCACAAAGTCGTCTATTTCGCCGAGGGGGCGGACCTCGTTCACGAGCCCCATGCGCAGGGCTTCGTCAGGGCCAAAGGTGCGACCGGTGTACAGGATGCTCCCGGCGTTGCCGGGACCGACGAGGCGGAGCAGCCGGGACATCTCCGAATAGCCGATAAGTATGCCGAGATGCGCCACGGGAATGCCGAATCGGGTGTTATTGGCGGCGAAGCGCAGGTCGGCCGCCATCGACATCTCGCACCCGCCACCGATGCAAAAACCCTTGATAAGGCAGATGGTGGGCTTGGAGATCGCTTCTATCGCATCCATCGCCCCTTCGAAGGCAGAGGCGTATACCCTGGCTTTTTGGCTGTCGCTTCGGTACTGGTCAAAGTCGGCTATGTCCGCACCGGCGGAAAAGGCCGCGTCCCCGGCGCCGGTTATGACGACCACCCGCACGTCCTCGTTTCGTTCCAAGTCTTCGGCGATGCGTCGAAGCTCCAGCCACCCGGCGTAGTCGATGGCGTTGCGCTTGTCCGGGCGGTTCAGGGTTACCGTTGCGATCCCATCAGCGACGCTGACGAGAATGTCCTGGCGCTCTCCGGGTCGGTTGGAAGTAGTCACGGGCCGGCCTGGGGCAGGAACCCCCAGGGGTGGGGTCCCCAATCCGGGGCGATGGGCTCACCGGCTCTGACCGTGAGGGCCGGCCTGAGGGCGATGTCCGTGCGCAGCGTTTCCCCCTTCACGTCGGTCACGGTCCAGTCGCCCGATACCGCCTCCAGCACGCTGATATCGGCCTCACGACCCGGCTCCAAACTACCGAGAGTGTCCTGCAAATCCAGAGCCCGCGCGGAGTTGACCGTGGTCATGGCGATTACGTCGTCCAACGAGAAGCCGAGGGCCAGGAACCTGGTCAACATCTCGGTCATGCTGAAGACCGACTCGACCCGGCCCGGCACGGTGATGTCGGTGGCGATGGTGTTCGGCCGCACTCCCTGGTCGAGGGCGCTGCGGGCGACGTCGAAGCCGAAGTTGAAACGGCCGAACGCGGTGTCCAGCGTGACGCCACGCTCCTGTGCGTCCAATAGCTCGGGCAGCACTGTCCCGGATTCGTCGAGGATGCGTCCGGGGTTGGGCGTGAACGAGTGAGTGACGATGTCTCCCGGTTGCAACAGCGGGAGCAGTTCCCGCGTTAAGGTGCGACCGTCGTGGAACAGCTCGCCGATGTGGACCATCAGACGACTCTCGGACTCGGCCGCGGCACGCCGGGCCAGCTTTACGATCTCGATGCCGTCGGACAGGACTGCGGGTCCGATTGCGCGGATTTTGACGCCCTGCGTCAGGGGACGATTGTCGCGCACGGTGGCGGCGGTCGCCTCTACATCGATGTCGGCTGCTGTGCGAATCTCGGGCATGGTCGAGAGGCCGTTGGGGCCGACGTGGACCATGCAGAGCACCCTGGTTTTAGCCGACGGCACCACGTAGCTCGGGAATCCGCCAAAATTGGCCGGGCCACCGCTGCCGCCGTCCAGCACGGTGGTCACCCCGGACCCGACGCCGGCCACGTCGGGATGAACGCCGGTTGGGTTGAAGCCGTGGTAGACGTGCGTGTGCAAATCGATCAGGCCGGGGGTAACGATCTTCCCGGTGACGTCGATTACCGACGAGAAGTCCGCCGGATCAATGTTCCCCGCTACCCGGATTATACGACCGTCTAAGACGGCGATGTCGAGTGCCTGGTTAGAGATGCTCCGGGCCGGGTCGTATGCCCGCCCGCCCCTGAGCAGGAGATCGGTCAAGAGATGTGCTCCGGCCCCATGACTCGGGACGCTTTTGGCCCCATGACTCGGGGCGCTTCGGGACGGATGGTATATCAGCCCAGGGTGCCGGGCAATTCGCTAGAGCCAGCGGTTGCGGGTGGACAGGAGGACTGCAAGAAACGCGACCGGCGCGATACCGGCTACCCAGTCCCAGTGGACTGCGCGGCCGAATAAGGGGTTGATGGTGGCGCTGAGGGTGAGGGTGATGGCGAGGATGACGGCCGCCACGATAACGGATATCACCCAGCTTCTTGGTTCTACACCGGCGCTCACTGTACCTGAGCGATTATTTTTTTCAGCCGCCATTACACGCCTCCTGCCGAGCATCACCATTTAGGTGCGGATGGACAGTGGAAGGATTCAGCGGCGGAGGGGGCCGTTGGGGCGGACGCGGTCCAGCAACGCCTTGGCCTCGGTGGAAACGCGACTTCCGGCATCTCGACGCGCGGCCAGCAGATCGAGAGCCATGTCGGAGACGGCTGGCTCGGCTCGCAATTGCTCGGGCATGTAGCGCATGCAGCGCCGGAGCAAGACTTTCGCCTGCCGCGCGGTCTTCTGGTCGCAGGCGTAGGCGTAAGGGCACATGTACGCGTAGCAGATCGTGGTCTCGCGATGGATAGCGCGAACGGTCGAGCGCGATGGGACGAGGCGGTCTTGTAAGTAGCCCGGTAAGCGAGCTGCGGTTGTGCCGGGAGGTGGTTTGGCCATGGGGATTCGGAACAAAAATTCCGAACAAATGTTAGACGTTGTCCGAAAACGCCGCAAGGTGGACAGGGTTGGATTTGACAGGGAACGCGGTTCGGGCACGAACCGCGTTACCAGAGACTGAGAGCGCGGGCACAAGCCAGATTAGCCAGAGACTGAGAGAGAACGCGGCTCGGGCACGAGCCGTGTTCTCAGATAGGAGGGGCTCAGAGACGAGAGTTCTCGGAGCCCCCTAGTCTCGGAAGCGCTGGCCGTAGGTGGCCTGCTCTTCCAGACGGCCGTCGGCCAGCCGCACTACCTGGTCGGCCATGGCGAGAAGGGTCGAGTCGTGGGTCGCGGCGACGACGCTGATGCCCCGGTCCTTCACCATCTCCTTGAACAGCCCGAAGATGGCCCTGGCGTTGACGGAGTCGAGCTCACCGGTGGGCTCGTCCGCCAGGATAAGGACGGGTTCGTGCACGATGGCGCGGGCGATGGCGACCCGCTGCTGCTCGCCTCCAGACAGTTCATAAGGCCGATGGTGGGAGCGCCTGACCAGCCCGACGATCTCCAGCACCTCTTCGGTTCGCCGGCTGCGCTCTCGAGCGCTCACACCGGCGATGCGAAGCGGAAGTTCTACGTTTTCATACGCCGAAAGCAGGGGTAACAACCCGAAGCTTTGGAATACGAAGCCCAGCCTGGTTCTGCGCAGCTCGGTGAGCTGACGGTCGCCTAGCTCGGCCATGTCGCGCTCTTCGAATAGCACCTGGCCAGAACTTGGCTGATCCAGCCCGGCCAGCAGGTTGAGCAGGGTTGTCTTCCCGGAGCCGGACCGACCGACGACGGCGATGAACTGGCCTGGCAGGACGTTGAGGGAGACCTCGCGCAGGGCGTGGACGTCCTCGCCCGCGAGGTGAAATGAGCGGTCGAGGTCGATGGTGGCCACAACTCTCTGGACGCGGGCCACGGCTATTTGTGCCTCATTTCAGTGCGGGCTCGATTGGAACAATTAAGCATCGCCGGGGTCCAACCTCACGCTGTTTTCGTCGGTAGTGACCTTGGCTCGTTCACCTATTTTCAGGCGGTCGAGGACGTCCCTGGGTATCTGAACGCGACCGCTACTGTCGACGAGGACGAACTCTTCCAGCTCGGCCCGGCCGTCGGACTCTTCACCGGAGTCGGGAGCGTAGGACACTTTGCGCCGGATCTCGGTGGAGAGCTTGCCGTCTCTGATGAGGACGACGCGGCCGACCTTGTAGGCGATGTCGGGGTCGTGGGTGACGATCATGACGGTGGTTTTAAGCTCACGATTGATGGTGGCGAATACGTCCAACACCTCCGCGGCGGTTGCGTCGTCCAGTTCCCCGGTCGGCTCGTCCGCCAGCAGGAGCGGGGGGTAGTTGGCGAGAGATACCGCGATGGCGACGCGCTGCTGCTCGCCGCCGGAGAGTCGTTCCTGGGTGTGCCCCAGACGCTCTTTCAGGCCGACCAGTTCCAATAACTCCACGGCTCGCTTTCGTCTGCCCTCAGACGTGGTGCCGGTGAGCATCATCGGCAGTTCGACGTTCTCCAGGGCGGTGAGGTAGGGGAAGAGGTTGCGGCCCGTCTGCTGCCAGATGAAGCCCACCTCGTTGCGGCGATACTCCTCGACCTCCCGGCCTCCCATTCTGAGAAGATCGCGGCCGGAAACGGTGACCCGACCGGCGGACGGAACGTCGTAGCCCGCGAGTATGTTCAGCAGGGTCGACTTGCCCGAGCCGCTGGCCCCGACGATGGCCACGACCTCTCCCTGCTCGACCCGCAGGTCGAGTCCTCGTAGGGCGACGACTTCCAGGTTCGCGACCTTGTAGATTTTGAATACGTCCTCGCAAAGGACGTATGGGCCGGTGTCTGAGTAGGTCATGGGATGTCTGAGTAGGTCATTGGTCTAGTTTTCGCCGAGCCTAAGGGTTCGGACCACCGAGATGCGTTGCACGAACCATATTAGGGCAGCCGTAATTACTAGGAACACCAGCACCATTGCGGCGTAGGTAACGCCGAGGACGGCCCAGTCCACCTCTACAACGAACGGCGGAAGTACCTGTGTACCAAGCTCGTCGTTGGCGAGGAAGGGCATGATGATAGCACCGAGTCGGCCGCCCATCCACGCCCCCAATGCCATACCGGCGGCGATGACTATGGCCTGCTCCAAGAGTACTACGGTGGCGAGCTGGAGCCGGGACAGACCGACTGTGCGCAGCAACGCGAACTGCACCCTACGGGCCGTGAACGAGACGTGGGCGTGAACTACGAAACCGAGGCAGCTCAGTATGAAAACGGCACCAAAGGCAATGGACAGCAGCGCCCGCCACCCGGCCTTTGTCAACGGATCGACCTGGCTGAGGCTGAGCGACAGTTCTCTATCTTCCACACGAGTTCCGCCGAAAGGGTCGAACAAGAGCGTGGACCGAAGCTCTTCACGCTCGGCTCCGGTCGCTTGGGAGGCTATCCAGACCTCGTTGGGCTTGAGTTCGGATGCGGACGGGTCGACGTTGGCGTAGGAGATGAGCGAGGCCAGGTCCGCCACGAGGAAGGTTTCATTCTCCGTGTCCAGAGTCGGGAAGTATTCAAATGTTTCTACGATATTTACCCGTACCCGGTGTCCGGCCAGTGAGAGCATAAAGGCGTCTCCGACGGAGTGACCGGACGAGTCCACGAACGAATCGCTGGCCGCGACTGGGAGGGATGACGCGGCCGGTCCGTAGAACACACCACGAGACGATAGCGCCGGGCCCTCGGTCCAGGTGAATCTCAGCGATTTCGCGTCGTCACTCTCATACCCGAGACCGGACGGGGCGGCCTTGTCGGACTCGGAGTCCGCGGTGGTTTTGAGGATGTTCCAGCCGGACAAATCGTCAAACCCCTCGATGACGAGAACCGTCCCGTCGCCGGTACGAACACGAATTTCATCGACGATCAGGGACCCGGCGAAGGTGCCTCGCTGGGTGTCTGTCTCCTCGACGCCAATGGACATTAGTCTGAGCGGCCAGACGGGCTCCAACCTGATCAGGCGGGTGCGGAAGCGGCTGGCCCGGGACAGGGGGACTTCGTAGAATTGCCAGTCGGCCGACGTGAGGCTGCCCAGGTCGTATGTGAAGTAGCGGTCGTTGGCGTCGACGACCCTGGCGGCCAGCCTCATGCTGGGCTGTGGCCGGTCGACCCTGCCTATGAGGCCGATGGTGCGGGCGTCCTCGGGCAGCGGAATGCCGACCGGTCCGTCCTGTGGCTTGAGTAACGTGAGCAGGCCAGATATGGACTCGCCGGAGAAGTCGTCCCGGTACCAGGCGACGTCGTCAAAACTGTCCGAAGAGACGGCCAGCATGCCGACTTCTTCAGAGACCAGGCTTGTGAGGTCGAACGCCCTGCCACGGAAGGTCGGCGAGGCCATGTCCACCCCTTCTACCTCTTCGTAGCTGGCGGTCATGGGCCGGGTGGTTCCAGAGGCGTCGATAACCAATCCCCCGATCCTAATGTCGCTGCCGGTAGAGTAGAAAACGCGCTCCTGGAAGCTGCGGTCGAGGGTGCCACCAAAGCTGGCTGCGAATATGCCAAGACCGGCGGTGAGGATGAGCAGGAGGGAAAGACGAGCGTAGTACGTCGGGTTGCGCGCCATCTGCCACAGGCCCAGTGCCAGTCCCGCCGGGAGCCAGGACGAGAACAGCCGGCTGGCGAGCCGCATTACGAGCGGGAAGACGCGCAGCAGCACCATCGAGGCCGCCAACAACGTGACGGCCGGGACCGCAAGGATGAGCTGGTTGACCGCGACGTCCCCGAAGAGCCTGGTGGCGACCACGGAGCCTTGCTGGGTTAGCTGACGGAACAGGACGATGCTGACGATGAGCAGCAGTACGTCGAGGTAATAACGCTGATACATGGGCAAGCCCTCGGGTCGGGCGCTCTCCCGACGATGCCCGGTGACCGACATGCGGGCAGCCTGTATGGCGGGGATCATGAGGGCCCCGAATGAGAAGAGGCCTCCCAATGCGCTGAGGCCGTAGGCGGCGGCCGAGATGTCAACGTCCAACCCGCGGGTGGCCGAGAGCCCGGAGAATGCCGGGGTGAACCCGGCCGCACTGATGGCGGCCGCCGCCAAAAGAGGGCCCACCACGGTGGCGAGCACCGAGACGGTAAGTCCCTCCAGAGCAAAGATCGAAACGAGGTGGCCGGTGCTCGCCCCCCGGCTGCGAAGCAGGGCGATCTCGCCCCGTTGGCGCTCGATGAGCAGCGCGGAGAGGGTGACGACGTAGTACAGGATGACGACGGCGACGAGGATCATTACTACAAACATCGGGAGTTTGGAGAAAAAGAGCCTCTGGTCGTATACGCCCAGGACCCGGTCGACGGTGGTGAACTGGCGATAGGCGAAGAGGGTGGAGTTGAGACGGTCGCCCATGAGCTGGATGCTGAGCTCGCCGTTTCGGGCGGAGTCGGCGTCGATGCGATCCGGTTGGACCTCAAGCAACCAACCGTAGGTCGCGTCCATGTCGGCGAAGGAACCGCCCAACACCTCGAAAAACGCGGTCTCGGAGATGAACAGGGGCACGGTGCTGAAGCTGTCCCCGGTGGCCGCCCCGAGCACCTTTTCGTCCAGGTTCCAAAAACGGGCCGTCGGGTCGAGCGGACGCAAAAGGCCGGAGACTTCCACGTGCGCATAGGGAATCCGGTCGTCCCAGAACGGAATGACGGCGATGACGTCTCCGACCTCTACTCCGGCGGCCATGGCGTCGGCCTCCGGCACCATCGCCTGCAAGACCAGCGGCCGACCCGGATCGCTTAATGCGGCGTCGGAGGGGATGGCGCCACCCGCCACGATCGCCACGAATTCGCTGAGACGGGGCACGAACGCAAAGTAAGCACGGGCGTTGTCGTTGCCCGCCTCGGCCTCTTCGCCTACCTTGGAACGGAAGAAGGTGGCCGACCCACCGGCGAAGATGCGGTCGCCGACGAACCAGCCAACGTGAGAGTCCACGACGGCCGAGACAGTTGCGTCTACTTTCCCGTATTCGGTAGGCGTGGTGGGCCCACGAACGGCCTTGACGACGATGTCGAGGTCGTCCCTCGGCACTGAGTCGAGCGTTTCATCGAGCGCCAATTCCTTGAGGGAGTCGAAGTAAATGACGGTGCCGGACATGATGGCCGAAGCCAAAACGACGCCCACGACGACGGCCGACAACAGCCGCCAATGAGCGAGGCTGCGCTTGAGCACGAAACGCCAGGTGGTGATGAGGTTGGTCAGCACTGCGTTGTGATCTTAATCAAGGAGCGTCTTCTCTGGCCACTCTGTACAGGCTGAGGCCGGTCACGCTGCGGTAAAGGGCGAGAATTGACGCGATGAAGATGCCGGTCAGGGCCGCGTAGAAAGGGCCCATGACGGACCAGTCGGTGATTAGCTTGAACGGGGGTAGGACCGCCCTGCCGGTTTCGGTGACCGAGACGGCAGACACCATTAGCTCGCTCATCTGGAAGCCCGCCCAGGTGCCCAGGCCGATTCCCATGCCGGCGATTATCAGGTGCTCCAACGACAGCAGGCCCAGCATCTGCCCGCGAGACACTCCGACTGAGCGCAGGGCCGCTACCTCGCCCCTGTTGCGAGCCGAGAAGGCCAGCAAATAGGTAACGTAACCGAGCGTCGCGGCGAATATGACGACGGCTATGGATAACACGACCATTGCCTTCCAACCGGCCGAGATGAGCGGGTCCAGGCTGATCGCTTTCAGGCTGGCCGTTTTGTCGAATATCTGCACGGGCGCCGCTCGGCCAACGATGCTGACCAAAGACTCCGCTACCGCTTCGCTGGCGCCGAGAGCGTGCGCCAATAGCAGCTCGTTGGGGGTCAGGTTGGAGGTCGGGCTGACCATGCGCAGGTGGCGCAGCATGGCCTCGAGGTCGGTAACGATGAAGCCGCCCGGATCGGGGTCGGCCGTGGGGAAGTAGCGGGTGATATCGACGATTCTCACGGGTACCAGACGTCCGTCGATATCAACGATCAACGTGGCCCCGATCCCGTGGCCGTTGGCAACGGAAAAGGTCTCGCTGACGATGACCGGGATGGGGCCTCCCGTGGGGCTGTAGTAAAAGCCTCTGATCCCACGGTCGGTGTCCTTGCCGAACTCGAATGTGCCGCTGCGCACGCCGCTGTAGACGTCGGTGCCGGAAGCGATGAGCCTGTTGGTGGCCAGAGCGGAGGCCGCCAGCGGGGTCCATGCCAACCGGCTTTCAAAGTCTTCCAACACGACCGTGCGGTCCCCGTCGTCGAACAGCAGCGACTCCTCATCGGTGGGACCGCCGATGACGGCGTGCACGTCGTCGAAGGAGACGGACCCGGCCGTGCCAGTCGGGCCAAACGCCGGTTCGAACACCTGGATGGACACAAGCTGCATGGGCCGTCTGACCCGGTCCGGTATGGCGACGCGCATCAGGTGCCACTGGGATTCGCCGATTCTGCCCATGGTCATGGTGTGGAGCAACCCGTCCGCGTCCTCTACGATGAGCCAGACGAACATGTTGGGGAAGTGGTCGTTGGGCTTTACGTATGCGCCCAGGGACGTGGCGCCCTCCGGCACAGTGATGGGTTGAAACAGTCTGCCCCCTTGCAGGGCTTGCATCATCGTTCCAAGCGTCCTGTCTGAGAAGTCGTCGCGGTACCAGGACATGAAAGGGAATTCCTGCGACTCGACGGCCAGAATCTCGAAGGCGCGACCCCGGCCCGAGCTGCCCACGATGCCGTGCTCTCTGAGCATCATGGAGACGGCGGTGACCCCGACGATCTCGGTGTAACGCTCTTTCAAAGCCTCGGTACCCCGAGCAATGTCACCCGGAACGCCGGTCACGCGAATGTCGGCGACGGTCTCGTACAGAACGCGCTCGCGATGGCTCGTGTCGAGCGTCCCTCCCACAGTCGTCGAGAGGATGGCCAGGCCCGTAACGAGCACCAACAAAAGCACGAGCCAGCTGTACTGGAGCGGGTTGCGTGACATGTGCCAAAGACCTATCGACAGCCAGACGGGCGCTCGCCTGGCACCCGCCCGCAACGCCAGATAGAGAACCTGGGCTGGAACCGTGGCTACCGCCGCTGACCTGGCGACGTTGAAGAGGTCGCCGCTTTGGAATGGGTCCTGCCAGATATATATGGCTACCAGCACTACCTGAAGCACCAGACCGACGATTAAGTGCAGAGGGGCACGGCGCAGGCCGGCCTCGACCGCGGACCTTGTCCACCAGTAGGCCGCGCCCAGTCCCAGGCCCGCGACCAGCTGAGGAATCCAGCGCGATTGCTGATCGTCCAACAGCACGTCTACGGCCACTAAAGGTCCGAGCACCACCACGGTCACCGTGACGACGAGATGCAGGAGATTGAGGGACTCTCCCCCCAAATATCTGACTACGAGAGGGAAAAAGCGCATGAAGATGAGCGCGACGGCGATGAGGAATAGCACCGGGGCGAACAGCAGCGCCTCGTTGACCTCGGCATCGCGGAATAGCCCCCCCGCCGCCAGGTTGCCTCGCGACTGTAGCTCCCAGAAAACGAGGCCGCCGATTACCAGGAACCCAATGTCGATGTAGTAGCGCTGGAAGAACGGGACGGTGGCCGGACGGGATGCGGCCAGCCTGTGTGCGATCAGGCCGGACCGGGCTCCCAGAAGGGCCGGAACGACGTAGATGGCCAGGCAGATGGCACCCACACCGGCCGCGACCGCGAAGGGCTGCCAGGACAGCTCGACCGGGAGGGTTGCGCCTCCGGTGATCGGCCTGAAGTACGGTAGCTTTCCGGCGACGGCGATCATGCCCATGGCTATGAACGGTGCGGCGATGACGGCCGCCGAGGTGATGACCGCGGCCTCCAGGGCGTAAAGCCGTAGCAGCCGGCCGGTGCCCGCACCCCTGGTGCGCAGGAGCGCAACGTCGCCCTCTCTGCTCTGAACGAGGTACGACACCATCATCGAGAGGTAGTACAGCACCGTGACCACCATCAACGTAAGTAAGAGCAATAGAGGGATCGTCGAAAAGAAGCTGCGCCGCTCGAAGTCGTCGAACAGCCGCGGCACTCCCGACAGCACGGCCGAGCCGGGCATCGCCAGGGAGACCTCGCTTTTGAACTGCGCGAACCTGGCTCTGCCGTCGTCCACGGTGTAGGTCTTGAGGCCGTCCTTGTCCAAAAACAGCAACCACGTGGAGTCAACGAGAGAACCGGGGTAGGCACCGGCAACGGCATCGACCATCGCAGACTGAGTTGTGAAAAGGGGCAATGGCGGCTCGTCCGGGGCGATGGTGATGCCCACTTCCGGCACTTCTTGCGGGGGCTGCGGGCGGAGAAAAACGTTGGCGTTGCGGCGCCAGTAGTCGGAGACCGGGTCGATGGGCTCGAATATGCCGACGATGTGGGCGTAGATGCGGGCGTCTTCGGCGACGAACGGGGTCATCTCAATGATGTCTCCCACAGCGACAAAGAAGTTCTCCAGCGAAGGGGCGCCCAGGATGACCTCTACGATTGGCCCCCGCTCGCCCTCTTTGATCTCGTCGGTGGCCATGCGGCCGTCGAGGAAGTTGATGTGGTCGTCGATGTTGCTCATGTGCTGGATGTAGCCCCGGGACGCCACTCCGGCCGCCACCTGGGCGAGCGGCTGGTACGGGAGGCCAGCCAGGTAGGTCGCGCTACGGAGGAATCGGCGCTCACCAGCGTAGGACTCGGGTAACTGATCGAAGATGGCGTTGTCTATGACGGCCTGGCTCCGAGCGAGGCTGGCGTCGGTGAGCGCGACGTTGGGGGAGAAGACGTGGATGTTGAGGATGAGGTTCGAGGTGCGCTCGATCTCAGTATCAACGCCTAACCTCTCAAGGGACCTTAGATAGATCGGCGCACCCGCCACGAGGGAGGTGGCGACGATGACCCCGGCGAAGATGGACGCCATCAGGCGCCAGTTCTTCTTCAGGCGGAGAGCGATGAGCCGTGGTGTGGTCAGGGGTTCGGGCATGGTGGCGTGCCGGGGCTGCGGACTACCGTTTGGTACGAGCGCCACCGCAGTCGGGATGCATCCCTATGCCACCCTCCTCCGCTACCGCCTCGCCGACTGGCCCGCCGACCGGGTCGCGCAATTATAGTCGAGCTTTTCGATCTCGGGCCCAGGTGCCCTGGATTGGCTCCGATTACCGGCTCCCAGGCGCCGGAGCCAGAGTCAGGGTGCTAACGGTCGCCTGCAAAACCCCATCAGCGGACGAGGGAATGGGTACGCCTTCACCCCGGAGCCAGAGCGCGAACATGTCGGAGTAGTGGGCCGAGAGCGGGTCGCCCGACTGGCCGGACGGCAACGCGAAGGTTGAGTTGTCAAAGTCTCCGACGTCCATTGCACACCGGAGAGACGGGATGACCAGAGGGGTGGCCAGCGGGTCGAGGGGGTCCACGGCGGCCTGGGCGACGGTGTTGGTGTCGCCGCCGAATGGCACCGGGCCTATGTTGAAGATTCCCCCCAGCGGCCATTTTCGCCCCACAGGATGCTCAAGGGTGAGGGGCCGGAGTCGTCCCCAGCCCCAGTTTTTCGAGTCGGCACCGGCAAGCGCCGCCAGTTTTTCAACCACGGACTGCAGCGATTCGCTGAGCAGGGCCTGCCATTTGTCCGGCGGCTGCCGAAGCAGGCGGCTGAGGCGACCGGCCCGGCGAAAGACGAGCAGGTTGGGCTGCCCCAGTCCCCCGATGTCGGCGCCCAAAACGAAGCGTCCCGCTCTGGGCGCCCGGGCCGCCACGTCCCGCCGGTCGATTTCGGCCAGCAACAGTTCGAATATGGCCGCCGCGCCGGAGTCGTCTCCCATCACGCCGTCCCATTCGGCGAGCAACGCGAGTGCATCGCGCGATGCCTGGTTACCTGGTTTTATCGAAAGCACGGCCTCGTGCACCTCCCCCCACTGGACTGCGAACTGGTCCATTTGCAGCCCGGCCGTTCCGGCGATGTCCCACTCCCGGTCAGCCGAAAGCCGCTGGCCGATTCGCGCCGCCCGGAGGCCGTCCGCCCAGTCCACGCCCAAGAAGGGGCCCGCCCCTTCAGACACGGGCCGGTGGTTGGCCGAAACGAGGTAGCCCGCGTCGGGATCGGCGGCGCCGGGCATGTCCGCATATGGCACGGGATCGTCGAGCCATTCGCCGTGACCGGAACGGGCTGACGCGGGCACGATGCCGTGGCCGGAGCGGCGCACCGGGGTTTCGCCCACCAGCTGCCATCCGATGGTTCCCGCGTCGTCGGCGAATACGAGGTTGAGGGACATGAGCGGCCATGCCCGGAACGCGGCTCGGAACTGCTCTGCATCCCGGACACTCCCCACACGGAGAAAGCCGTGTATGGGCCGCGCTTGCATCCATATCGCCCGGATCGATATTGCGTAACCCGCCCCGTCGATAAGCGGCGTGAGCAGGGGGCCAAGCCCAGTGATCGGCACTTCTTCGACGACCGAGGGCTTCCCCCTGACCTGGATTTGTTCCCGAATTACTTCCCGCACCTCGGAGCTGCCTGAATCGAAAGGGCCTTCGATGTACAGGTCGGAGGTGTCGGCCAGACCAAGAGTCGTACCCCAGGCGACCCGGCCGTTGTGCCCGGTAGGGAATATGGGCACACCGACAAAGCTGGCACCGGCGATGCCCCATTCACTCCCGCCGAGATGAGGGTCGCCGGGGACGTCCCCGTGCACATCGAGGTGCGCAAGGTACCAGGGCGAGGGCAGGCGGGGCGGCAGATGGGGATCGTTGGCCACGATGGGCCGCCCGGTGGCTGATTTGGCAGGGGCGACTGCCCAGGCGTTTGAGCCGCCAGACATGCCGAGCGCACCGGTTAGGGCCGCCAGGTCGCCCGACAACCGGTCGAGCTGCTCGCCCGCGACGCCGCCGGGAGGCGATACGACCGGGTGCCAGGCCGCGTATTCGGGATCGATTTGGGCGAGGGCGTCGGGGCCGTCCTCGACGAGAACTCGAAATCTGGCCAACTCAGCGTCCCAGTTGCCTGACATGGCGAATGAGAGCAGCTTGGCCACGGCCAGCACGTCCACGGGCTCCCAGCCCGACGGGCGCATTCGCAGCAGGGCGAACTCGTGGGCCCGACGCTTGCCGCCCAACGACAGGCCACCCGTGACCCCGGCCGCATACGCGCTCATGACTTCGAGCACGTCCTGGTCCAACACGCCCAATTGCCGCCGGGCGTAGCGGAGAAAGCCCAGCCGCCTGGCGATTCTGTCGACGGCCAGGCCCTCGGGGCCGATCACCTCAGACAGTGTGCCGTGGGCGACGCGCTTGATCGACTCCAACTGGAAGGCGCGGTCCTGGGCGTGGCAGAAGCCGAGGCCGAACCAGACGTCGCTGTCTGAAGCACCGGTGATGTGCGGGATGCCGTAACGGTCTCTTCGCACGACGATTTCATCGTCCAGGCCTTCAACTTTGAGCGTGCCCGACGTGATGGGCAATCGGGACCCCAGGGCCAGCCGCAGGAGCAGGCGGGCGAACTTCACCGAGAGCGGCTTAGATCAGGGACGGCGCGGGCCTCGGCAGGTCGGCGGGCTCGGCCCATGCCAACGGCCGCCCCAGGGCCACGCCGAGGGCGTCGGCGACCAGGGAGGCCGTGTCGCGAACCGTGACCCCAAGGCCCTCGCGCTGGCCCTCACGACGCACAGACGTCACGTCGACGCCAGGCATGCCGCACGGGACGATGCGGTCGAAGTAGGACAGGTCGGGGTTGATGTTGACCGCGAATCCGTGGCTGGAAATGCCCCGGCTCACGCGCAGGCCGATGGCCCCGATCTTCGCTTCGCCGACCCAGATGCCGGTGGGCCTATCGGCGCACGACGCGGGAATCCCATAAGAGGCCAGGGCCGTCACGACGGCCTCTTGCAACGCGCAGACGAACTTGAGCGGGCCGCCGTATGGGCGCAGATTCACGATTGGGTATCCCACCAGCTGGCCGGGGCCGTGGTACGTGACCTCGCCGCCACGGTCGGTCTCGTGCACTTCTACACCCAGTGCGGCCAACTCGGCGGCCCCGACGAGTATGTCTTCGTGTTTGCCTCGACGGCCGAGCGTGTAGACGTGTGGGTGCTCCAAGAGCAGCAGGGTCTCGGGGCCGGTGCCGTCGGACACGGCTCGCACAAGCTCGCGCTGGAGGGCGAGGGTTTCGGTGTAGTCGGCGCGGCCCAGCCAGACCGTTCGCAACGGCTTGTTTTCGGATTGCATACGGCTACACGCCCTCCGGCTGGCTGTCGAGCGATGTGTGGGAACCGATGGCTTCCAGTGACGATTTCACCGTCTGGAGGAAGGCACCTCCGTCGGCGCCGTCGAGCAGGCGGTGGTCGAAGCTCATGCACAGGTTCATCATCGAGCGAACTGCGATTTTTTCGTCTCCCAACACCACCGGTCGCTTGACTACAGACTCTGTGGTGATGATGGCCGCCTGGCCGGGCACTATTAACGGCCCTGAGCTAACCGAGCCCAGGGCTCCGGTGTTGTTGACGGTGAAGGTGCCGCCCTGGACGTCCTCGGTCTTGAGGTTGCCGGAGCGCGCAGCGCTGGTTAGCCGGTCGATTTCGCCCGCCAGATCGGCGACGGCGAGCCCGTCCGCACCGCGTATGACCGGAACGATGAGGGCGTCGGGGGTGGCCACTGCGATGCCGATGTTCACCTGGCCCCGCAGGGTGATTTCGTCGCCGTCCCAGCGGGCGTTGACCATGGGGTGCGCCCGCAGCGCACCGGCCGCGGCCGAGACCGCGAATGCGAGGTAGGTGATGGGATGGCCGTTTGTTTTTCGAAACTCCTGCTTCACGGCGTCTCGTAACGCCACCAGCCCGGTCACGTCCACTTCTACCGTGGACCAGACGTGGGGGATTTCCGATGCACTGCGCACCATGTTGGCCGCGATCATCTTTCTAATCGGGGTGACGGGGATGCGCCGGTCGCCCCCCAACCGGCCGCCAATAGGGTCACCGCCCGAGGGTGCTCCGGATTCGACGTGGCTCTCTATGTCTTTGCGCGTCACCCGGCCGCCGATGCCGGTTCCGCGAACCCGCGAGAGGTCGACGCCGTGTTGCTCGGCCAGCCGCCTGACGGCCGGGGAGTTGCGGCCGCCCGCCGGTGGCGCGACCCGACCTGCCCCGGGCGCCGGCGCAACGCTGGTGCCTGGAGGATCTGGCGGCGGTTGCGCCGCCTGGGGCACGTTTGCGGCGCCGGTGGGGCCGACGGCCAGGCCCTGGATGAGCGAGCCCATGGTGTCGGCAGGAGTCGCCGGAGCAGCCGCAACCTTGCCCTCATCGGCATCGATTTCGGCGATGACGGCACCCATCGGAAGGGTCTCACCCTCTTGCGCCACGATTTTCGCGATCACGCCGGACACGGGCGACGGCATCTCCATGTTGACTTTGTCTGTGATTACCTCGACAAGCGGATCGTACTTGCGCACCCGGTCGCCCTCTGACACCAGCCATTTGCCGATTATGCCCTCGGTGACCGACTCCCCTACCTGCGGCAATTCGACTTTGAACGCCATCAGTACGCGGCCAACTCTCGTATTACACCGGCGATCTGGTCTGAGCTAATCATGAACTCGGCCTCCAGCGGGGGGCTGAAGGGCATGGGGGGGACTTCCGGCCCGGCGAGCCTGCGCACCGGGGCGTCGAGGTGGTCGAAGGCGTGCTCGGCCACTATGGCCGCCACCTCGCCGCCGACGCCCAGGGCTTCGGTGTCCTCGTGCACTACCAGTACGCGGCCGGTTTTGCGGGCCGATGCCAGGACGGTTTCCCTGTCCAGCGGACGGAGCGTGCGCAGGTCGATGAGTTCGACGCCGATATCTTCATCAGCCAAATCCCGGGCGGCCTCGGCGCAGTGATGCAGCATGAGGCCATAGGTAACGACCGTGACGTCGTCACCGGCTATCTTGATGTCTGCCCGGCCGATAGGCAGCGTGTAGTCGCCGTCCGGCACCTCGCCCTTGACCAGCCGGTAGGTGCGTTTGTGCTCCAAGAACACTACGGGATCGTCGTCTCTTATGGCGGATTTTAAAAGACCCTTGGCGTCGTACGGCGTGGCCGGGGCGACGACCTTGAGGCCCGGCGTGTGGGCGAAGTAGGCCTCGGGACTCTGGGAATGGAACAGGCCGCCGCGTATCCCGCCCCCGTAAGGGGCGCGCAGGACCATTGGTACGTGCATCTTGCCGTCTGTGCCGTAGCGGGCCCTCGCCGCCTCGCCGACTACCTGGTTGAAGACGGGCCAGATGAAGTCGGCGAACTCGATTTCGGCGATGGGCCTCATGCCGTGCATGGCCGCGCCCATCGCCACGCCCGCGATGGAGGATTCTGCAAGGGGCGTATCAATGACGCGCTCAGGGCCGAACTCCTCAAGAAATCCGTCAGTCGCAAGAAAAACGCCGCCGCGCGCGCCGATGTCCTCGCCCAGCACGAAGACGGTCTCGTCCCGAACCATCTCTTCGCGCATGGCCTCTCTAACGGCCTCGATTACGGTTTTTTCTGCCATTATTTTTCGATTTTTTCTATCTTGTTTGCGGGCGCCAGCCCTCATTCGCTGTATACGTGGTCGTGGAACGTGGACGCGTCCGGGAACGGGGCCGCCTCGGCGGTGTCGGTGGCCTCGTCGATCTCGCGCCGAGCCGCATTGGCGATCTCTTCGTCGTCGGTCTCACTGAGTACGCCCGATGCGATGAGTTGGGACCGCAGGATCGCCACCGGGTCTCGTGTGTGCATATTCGCGAGTTCTTCGGCGCTGCGGTAGCGGGTGTGGTCGTCGTCGCCGGTGTGGGGCTTGAAGCGCTCGACCATCGCCTCGATCAGCGTCGGCCCCTCGCCTGCACGTGCGCGCGCCGCCGCCGCCGCTGTCACTTCGTATACGGCCGCGGCGTCGATGCCGTCTACCGTAACGCCGGGCATGCCGTAGCCAGCTGCTCGCGATGCGATGCTATCGACCGCCATCTGCTTGCTCACCGGTACGGAGATGGCGTAGCCGTTGTTTTCACACACGAAGATGACCGGCAAGCGATGCACGGCGGCGAAGTTCATGGCCTCGTGGCAGTCGCCGGTGGAGGACGCGCCGTCGCCAAAATAGATGGCCACGAGCGCGTCGCTACCTTGCATCCGCCTGGCCAGGGCTGCGCCTACGCCCTGCGGGAGATGGGTGGCCACGACGTTGGAAAGATTCACCAGGCCCAACTCGGGAATCGCCCCCTGGCTGGGGAACTGCCGTGCCCCGCTCATGGGCTCGCCCGCCTTGGCCATGAAGGCCAGCATAATCTGGACCGGGGTCATGCCGACGGAGATCATGACGCCCAGGTCACGGTAATAAGTGTAGAACAGGTCGGTGCCGGGTCTGAGCGCCGCGACGGAGGCGACCTGCGCGCCCTCGTGCCCCTGGGAGGAGGCGACGATGGCCGCCCTGCCCTGCCGGTTGAGCTGCCACACCCGCTCGTCCAAGGCGCGGGTAAGGACCATTTTTCGATACACGTCGAGCAGGGTCTCCGGCGCGATGCCGGGCGTGCCAGCTACGCGTGATTCGGCAGTCCTCATAAAGGCGATTATACAGGCGGCGAGGGGTCGTCCGCAGGCGAGTGAGCGACGCCCGAAATGCCAGCCGGTGCGCCCTCAGGCCGGAGTCGCGTCCCTCAATCCGGCGTAGGCTGTGCCCAGGCGGCGCAGGCCTTCGGCGATCTCGTCGGACTCGGAGAGGGCGAAGCAGACTCTGATGCAGTTTCTAAATAGGCCCTCGCCCGAGAATGCCGGGCCGGGGCGCAGCGTCACACCGGCCTCCAGCGCCTGACGCTCCAATTCGGAGGCGTCGATGCCGCCAGGCAGCGTGATCCAGAAGTAGTAGCCGCCGCCAGGTACCTGAAAAGCCGCTCCAGGCAGGGCAGCGACGAGGCCGTCCTCCATAACCCCTACACGGTCGCGATAGGTACTTCGCAACTTGGCGAGGTGCTCGCCGAGCAGGCCGGTGCGGATGGCGACGTCGACTATGGCGCCGGAAAAGTTGTTGTTACCGCCGCTGAAGTTGGCACCGGCACGGGTGAAGCGGTCGACGAGCCGCGGCCTGGCATGAACCCAGCCGAGCTTGATGCCGGGGGCGAGGATTTTGGAAAACGAGCCCAGGGACATGACCCGGCCGTCTTCGGACCGGTCGAACGACGCCATTGGCGGCGGGGGCGGCTCGCCGTAGTGGAGCAGGTGATAGGCCTCGTCTGAGGCGACAAGGAAGTCGTGCTGCTCGGCCAGGTCAAACAGTGCTTTTCTACGATCCGCGGGCATCACGGTGCCCATGGGGTTGTGGTAGGTGGGGATCACGTAGACGAGGGTCGGGCTCGGTATGTCCCCACGCTCCAACATCAGGGCTGCCGCCTCGACGTCCATGCCCCGCTCGTCTGTGGGCACGCCGACGATGTTGAGGCCGTGGTCGATGAGCACCTGGCGCACGAGGTAGTAGCTGGGCTCTTCCACCCAAACGGTGTCCCCGGCCCGGGTGAACAGGGTGCATGCGACGTCGAGGCCGTGAGAGGCACCGTAGCCGATGTAAAGCTGGTCTGGATTGACGGGACCGGTGTAGCAGGGCTCGTCAGAGAGGAATCCAGCGAGCGACTGGATCAACGGGCCGAAGCCCTGGTAGCCGCTGTATTGGAGGGCGGCAATCTCGCCCCTGGCGAAGATTTCATCGACTGCGGGCTTCAGCGTGACGAGAGGATGCAACCGGTCCGAGGGGTGGCCCCAGGCGAGGTCGACGACCCCGTCGGACCGGGCAAGCATGATCTTGGGGTAGCTGGTGCTCACTGTTCGGTTGAAGTTTGTTGAGGGGGTCCGGGGGACAAATTTCCAAATATGTCCCCCAGACTGTGAACTACAAGTGGGCCAGGTACTGGGCCTCAAAGTCGAGACCCACCATGCCGGAGTACGCGTCCATCAGCCGCCTGGTCACCGGGGCCGGGATGCCGGTGTGCGTGGGTTTGCTCCCGTTTACCGAAGCCACCGGGACGATGCAGTAGCTGGTCGATGTAACGAAGATCTCGTCTGCGGTGTAAGCATCGTAAAGGTCGAGGTCGGCCTCGTGCATGGGTATGGCCAACTCGTGCGCCATCTCTATGGCCACGCTGCGGGATATTCCGGCGAGGATGAACTGCTCGCGGGGTGTGTATATCTCCCCGTCGCGGACGAGGAAGATGTTGGCGCCCATGCCTTCGCAGAGGTTGCCGTTGACGTCGAGCAGGAGGGCGACGGCGTCGGGGTTCTGGGCCTTTACCTCCAGGTCGGCCTGGACGATGTTGACGTAGTTGTGGACTTTCGCTCTGGGGCTTTGCGACTCTGGGGGGGTGCGCCGAATGGAGGGTGTGACCATAGCCATGCCGTCCCTGTACAGGGACGCTCGCTGCTTGAAGGGCAGGGGGAAGCATTCCATCACGACGGTCGGCCCGGTCAGGCCGTCGGGGGTACGAGTGCCGCGACTGACGCGCTGGGAGACCCAGTAGTCTTCGTTCTCTCCCCGCAGTTTCAGGTTGTGCTCCAGCACTTTCATGGTGATGTCGGCCATCTCCCGCTTGCTCATGCCGGGGTCGACGCGCATGTACTTGAGGGAGCGGTAGAAGCGGTCGAGGTGCTCGGTGAGCCTAAATATTTCACCGTTGAAGGTGCGGGTGGTGTCGAACACGGCGTCGCCGTAAAGGAAGCCGACGTCGTTGATGGAGATGCGGGCCTCGCTCTCTGGAACCATTTCGCCGTTTACGTACGCGATGCGCTCGGTGACCATTTTCTCTCCTCGTGCTCGGTGCTTCAGGGGACTATAGGCGAGGGCCGACGGGCCTTCAAGCAGAGCTGGTTCGCTCGGACACGAAGGCCAGGACCTGGCTCGCCAGTTCGACGGCGCGCTCGGATTCGAGGTCATCATAAGCGTCGGCGGGGATGCCGCCGGGCAGCATGTCGGGCGCCAGGGTCGCCTTCGCATACTTGTCGAGAAAGACAGTGTCGGCCTTGAGAGTGAAGAAGCTCTGGTCGAAGACGCCCGCGTCCTCGCACAGGTCGGCGACGGACGAGCCCCACACGGCCTCGGCACCCTCGACGTACAGGTAGCCGGTTAACGCCTTGACCGCGGCCTGGTGAGCCATGAAGCAGGCCGTGTTGTGCCGACCTCCGTCGCGCAGGTAACCGGCGTCGCCCAGGTCGCGTGCGGCCTGACTCACCCAGCGCGCGCCGTTGTTTTTCACGCCTGCCATCAGCCGAAGATGGAGTCGCCGGACCTTATGAGCTGACCGGCAGGGCCGTCGCCTTCCGAGATTTCGAAAAACTCGTCACGGGTGTAGACGGTCACGTCCAGGGCGACGCGGGGCTCCAGATGGCTGTAGAAGAAGTCGGCCCTGCGGGAAAAGGGCGCGTCCGTTTCGTGCACGACGACGAGCTGAACAGGGGTCGTTGGCTCGACGTTGCCGACGGCGAGGTCGCCGATCAATACGGCGCGATCTACACCGAGCGTCGGCATCATGGCGACGTAGCGCTCGACCTCACGCCGCAACGCCTCGGAGCGCTGGGCCGAGAAGCCCACCATCATCGGCATTAAAGGTTGAACTGGGCTTCGGTGAAGTCCGTTTCCCTGGCGTAGACCTGCACCCGGCCCCGGTTGGTGTCCGAGATGATGATGCGGTCGTGTTCGTCGATGGCGATGCCCGTGGGCCGGTTGAACCGGTACATGGGCGAGAGGTCATCGACGCGCCTGAATGCCTTGACCACGTCGGGGTTGGACTCGACGACGGCCTTTGCCCACTTGGAAAACTCCTGGTCGTCTCCGATCAGCGATGCTAATGGGGCGCCGGACGGATCGTAGATGCGGACGCGGTGGTTGCCCCAGTCCACGACGTAGATGTCGCCTGCCGAGTCGATGGCGACGTCGGAGGGGCGCAGCAACCCGGACATGTGGGTGTTCTCGTTGCCCAGGGTCATCAGGTGGACGCCGTCACCGGTGAGTTTCTGCACCCGGTCGTTGCCCCAGTCGGCCACGTATACCGAGCCCTCGGCATCGACCGTCAGGCCCCAGGGCCTGTGGAATTGGCCGGGGGACGTCCCAGGACCGCCCCAACCGGAGATGTACTCGCCGTCACTGGTGAAACGTTGAATGCGATTGGACCCTGTGTCCGCGACGTAGACGTTGCCGTCGTTGTCGAAGGTGATGCCGGATGGGCCGCTCATGTGGCCGGGGCCGTCGCCGGGTTCGCCCCATTGATCCAGGCGCTCGCCTTCTGGGCTGTAGATGGCGACGAAGTTGCGGTGCTCGTCTGTGCAAAAGACGCGGCCGTCGGGCGCTACGGCGAGCGCGACGGGCCAGGTCATTTCCATTCGCCCAAATTCCCCCAACAACTCGTGATCAAGCGTTAGTTTGGAGACTCGCTGGTTTTGCACGGTGACGCCCAGGTCGCCCCCGGCATGGCCGCGATTGAGCACGTACAAGATCCCGCCGGGCGCGGTGGCGACCGCAGTGGGGCCGAAGAAGCCCTCGCCGACGCCCGCGATGCGGCCTATCGCGTGACTGAATTCCCAGGTTCGCCCCTGCGCTGTCGTCGTAAGCATTTCGCCTCCCTACACCCTAGCCCCGTTGCCGCCATTGGGCCCATTGCCGCCGCTGGGGCCGCTACCGACGAATGCCAGCTTTTCGAAGGAGCCTTTGACGATGGGCACGGCGTCGAGCCTCAGCCAGTCCTCCAGGATGGTGGCGTAGGAGCTGCGGAAGTCTACGTTGGGGACGAGATCGCCCTGGTCCAGCGCCTCTGCCCTGGTGTCCGGGTAGGTGCTGTACATGCCACCCGCAACCCTGGGACCGATCACAAACGACACCCCGGCCGCTCCGTGGTCGGTGCCGGAGCCGTTGTCGCGCACCCGGCGACCGAACTCGGAGAACAGGTACATGACCACGTTCTCGTCGGCGTCGTGCTCGCGCAGGTCGTCCCAGAAGTCGGATATGGCGACCGATAGCTCGGACCACAACTTGTGATGGGCAGCCGCCTGCCCGGCGTGGGTGTCGTAGCTGCCGTGCTGGGTGTAGAAGATGCGGGTGCCGAGGTTGGCCGTATGGGTCATGGCGATGTCCCGCAGGCTCCGGGCGATGCCGGTCGAAGCGTACTCGACGGTGGAGTTGTATTTCTGAGGCGCGGCCTTGAGGATGTCGGCCCCCTTCAGGGCGTCACGACCTGTCTGGCCGAGATAATCCATAACTTGCCCCGCTCCCATCTCAGGGGCGTAGATGTTGGTGAAGCGCTGCAGCACCGCCTCTCGCTTTTCCCGCTCCGCTATGTCGGTGAGCAGGCCGTAGTTGGACAGGTCCGCAACTGATGCCACCGAGACTCCCGGCACCACCAGGGCACGGGGCAGACCGTGGCCGAAGTTGACCGCGGTGACCGGGTTTTCGCCGTTCGGGTCCAGCTCTCTTGTAGCTCTGCCCAACCAGCCCTCTGTGCCGACCTTCACCGGCTCACACGTGTGCCAGATGTCCATGGACCGGAAGTGGGAGCGCACCGAGTTCTGGTAGCCGATGCCGTGGATGACGGCTACGTTGCCCTCTTTGTACATGCGTGCCATCGGTCCCATTGCAGGGTGGAAGCCCAATTCATCATCGAGATGAAGAACCTGGTCTTCGGGGATGTTGAGGTTACGCCGCCCATCGTAGTAGTTGGGGTCGGCGTAGGGGACTACGGTGTTGAGGTAGTCGTTGCCACCCGATAGCTGGACTACGACGACGACCGGGTCTTTTTGTGCTGTGGTCATATTTTTCTCCTCTCGGACTTGAGAACCCGGTTAACAGAACTGGTATTCGCGAGTGGCGGCGATGAGGGACATCATCTCCATTACGGCCGTGTCGGTGCTCGCATTTGCGGCACTGTGGCCGTTTCCGTTGCCGCCTTCGTTTGCGGCGATGGGGCTGGCGCCTCGGGCGTGCTCTACCAGCTCTCGCCGGGTGTCCTGCCCTACTTCGACCATGCCCATGTATTTCAACGTGGCGTCCACCAGACCCTCGGGAGAGGCGACGCCCGGCTCGGCGTGGACCCGGTCGATGATGTCGCGCACGCCCTTGTGGGCGGGGTTGCTCACCATGCCCGCGACGAAGTTGATGCGGGTGACCAGCGAGCCGGAGTTGATCCACTCCTTGCCGGTGTGCCAGCCCTCTACGCTGGGCGGGTCGAGTATGTCCTGGCCCATATACCCGGCCTGCCGGGAGAGGTCTATCTCCAGATAGGGCACGGGCCCCTTGTATTCGTCGATCATGTTCACGGTGCCCACAACGACCTCGGCTGGAGACTTGACCCTCTGGAACCGCACGGCCTTTGACTTGAAGAAGTCGGAGTTGAAGATGAATCTCAGTACGGGACGTATTTCCAGGTTGGACTCCACGAAGACCTTTGCGATGGCGTCCACTGCGGCCGGGTCTCGGGGCTCTTCGATCTGCCAGGCCGGTACCTGGGGCTCGTCGGCGACGAAGAAGTTGTACAGGTGGCGGGCAATGAAGCGGTGACATGCCGGTTGCTCAACGACGATGTCGATGATGTCGTCGCCGTTGAGGTTGCCAGTGTGGCCCAAAAACGTCTTGTCGGTCTCGTCGTGGTCCTCGGCCCGGAACTCGAAGGTCCAAGGGAATCGGCCATAAGGGAATCTCGGCATCTTGGCCGAGACGGTCCAGCCAGTGAAGGCGCGCGAGGCCTCGAAGACGTCGGTCTCCGAGTAGGTCCCGACACCCATAGAGAAAAGCTCGAGCAGTTCCCTGCCCCAGTTCTCGTTGGGGGCGTATTTGTGGTTCTCCTGGTTGTCGAGCCAGTAGATCATGGCCGGGTCCCGGGCGATGCGCTTGAGCATGTCGCGGTAGTTGCCCATGCCGTGGTCGCGGAACATCTGCACCTGGTCCATGAGGTGGTTGCAGTTGTCGACCTTGTTGTTCCCGGTGGCGAAGACGTGGTGCCAGAACAGCGCCAGTTTCTCTTCCAGCGGCCGGGGGGTGTTGATCATGTGGAACAGGTAGTTGGCCTGACCCTGGGCCACGTTGCCGCCCGGTATCTCGGTGGTGGGGTGGTAACGGTAAAGAAGGAACTCGTCCACCGGGGGGTTGTCCTCCGGGTGGAGCAGTTCTTCTACTAGCTGCTCGTAGTTCTGGCCGGACAGCCGCTCAAGGTCGGACCAAGACACGCCGAAACCGGCGCGGCGCATAAGGTGGGCGGTTAGGGCGAGTTCGTCCGTCGTTGCCATTCGCTTCTCCTCGCTTTGTGGCGACCCCGGCGATATGCGGCCCTCGTGCCAAAATGGCCGGTGCAGGGGGCGATACCTGGGATGGGCCGGATATTAGCACAACGCCCGTTCGGCGAGCCTTCACCAAAGACGAGGCGCCGCTAGAATGGCGATATGACGACGGCCGACTATGACGTTAGCTCGCACGTGACGAGGTTCTGCCGGGCGCTCCGCGACCACGGCCTCACCGCCGGGCCGCCCGAGAGCGTGGACGCGCTGCGGGCGATGGCGCTGGTGGACCTGCTCACTCCCGGCAGCGTGTACTGGGCGCTGAGGGCCGTGCTGGTGTCGGCCCGGCACGAGGTGCCGACGTTCGACGCGCTGTTCCAACGCTTCTGGGATTTCGATGCTCCTCCGGAGCGGGAGCCCCGAGACGCAAGCCGCGATCTGCCCGGCAAAGCCCGGGTGCGAGCCACCGCCGGGGTAGCCGCCGGTGTGTGGCATGACCCCAATTCCGAGGACATACTCCTTCAACTCGTACGGACGGGGGCGAGCACCAACGAGTCCGACCAGGGCGCCGACCTGGCAGTGCTGGACTCGGACCGGGCCGAGCAGGTCTCGCGCGTCGCCGCCCGCATCGTCGCCGCGCTGGCATCGCGGCCGTCTCGCAGGCTGCGGCGTCACCGCAGACGTGGAACGATCGACATGCGAGGCGTGCTTCGCAAGAGCCTGGGCTCGGGCGGCGATCCGCTGTACCTGCCGCGCAGGACGCGCATTGAACGGACGCCCCGGCTACTACTGGCGTTGGACGCGAGCGGATCCATGGACCGCAATGCCGGGCTCATGTTGGAGCTGGCCTACGGCATCGCCCAACAGACGACGCGGGCCGAGACGTTTGTTTTCAGTACCTCTGTCACTCGTGTCACCGGCCTGCTGGCCGCCCCCACGTTTCGAGACGCGCTGACAAAGATCGGGGACGCGGTCGACCACTGGTCGGGGGGGACTAGGATCGGCGACAGCCTGTCTCACATCAACACCCGGTACCCGGCGCTGCAAGACCGGCTCACAACGGTGTTCCTGGTCAGCGATGGCTGGGATACGGGGTCGCCCGAGAGGCTTGCGCGAGAGCTGCGCCGCATGCGCCGCCGGGTGCGACGGGTGTACTGGCTGAACCCGCTCCTGGGCGGCGAGGGCTATGAACAAGCAACCCGGTCGCTAGTAGCGGCAGAGGGTCACGTCGACCGGTTCGTGTCGATACGGGATCTGGAACAACTCAAGAAACTGCCGGCGCTGCTCGGGCACTGAGGGACACGGTTGGCAAAGACGGAGACGAAGATACGAATCGTATTTATGGGGACGCCCGGCTTTGCGGTGCCGGTGCTGGAGCTATTGCTCGGCGCCGGGCACGAGGTGGTCGGCGTCTACACGCAACCCGATAAGCCCGCCGGACGAGGCAAGAAAACGCAGCCGACGCCGGTGAAGGCGTTTGCCGAGGAGCGAGGACTGCGAGTCTTGCAACCGGGATCGCTCAAGGGCGCCGTCGCGCAGGCTCAGTTCGCGGCGCTGGAGCCCGACGCCGCGGTGGTCGCGGCCTACGGGAAGATCTTGCCTAAAGCCGTGCTGGATGCGCCCCGGCTCGGTTGCCTGAACATTCACCCATCGCTGCTGCCCCAACACCGGGGTGCCTCTCCCGTCGCCGCTGCGATTCTGAGCGGCGACGAGACGACCGGCGTCACGGTGATGCTGCTGGACGAAGGCCTCGACACCGGGCCGCTGCTGGCACAAAGCCGGACGCCAATCGAACCGGACGAGGGCACCCCGGCGCTGACCAGGCGCCTGTTCGATATGGGGGCCGGGCTGCTAATCGATGCACTCACCGACCTGGACGCGGGGCGCTCAGAGCCGCAGCCGCAAGACGGCTCGGGCGCGACGCTGTCAAAACGGCTGTCCCGGGAGGACGGGCGTATCGACTGGGATGCGTCGGCCGATCACATCGCCCGCATGGTGCGCGCCTATCACCCGTGGCCGGGAACATTTACGGCCTGGGGCGACAAGACGGTGAAGTTGCTTGAAGCGACGGCGACGACCGGGGAC
Source organism: Dehalococcoidia bacterium (assembly GCA_965250195.1). GTDB lineage: Bacteria > Chloroflexota > Dehalococcoidia > Lucifugimonadales > UBA2962 > CAUZIR01. The sequence continues at coordinate 1,351,952 of OZ252295.1, read as the reverse complement.
GCACAGGCGCCGGGCACAGTTACGGTCTCGGTTTCGGTCTTGGGCGGCGTCATCGCGGTGGCGACGGGCGAGGGGACGCTGTCAATCACGCGGCTACAGATGGCAGGCCGCAAGGCGGTCTCGGCGCCCGAGTTCATGGCCGGGCACGACGACTTCGCCGGGGCTGTACTCGGCTAGCCCTCAGACACTTCTGAGTACCGGAAGCAGTCCACTACGTGGTCGTTGACCATGCCGCAGGCCTGCATTAACGCGTAGCAGATGGTTGGGCCGACGAAGCGGAAGCCACGCTTTTTCAGCGCCTTGCTCATGGCCGCAGCCTCGTCCGTGACGGCGGGGACTTCCGACATTTCGCGGCGCCGGTTCACGATCGGTACGCCATCCACGAAGGCCCACAGGTAATCGGACAGGCTGACGCCCGCATCCCGTAGCTCGATTATCACGGCCGCGTTGGTGATGGTGGAGCGCACCTTGAGGCGGTTGCGGATGATGCCGGGGTCGGCAAGCAAGCTCTCGATTTTGGCCTCGTCGTATCCTGCCACGACGGAGGCGTCGAATTTTTCGAAGGCGCGAAGATAGCCTTCACGTTTGTGCAAGATTGTGCTCCAGCTCAGGCCCGCCTGGGCGCCCTCCAGCGTTAGGAACTCGAACAGCGCCCGGTCGTCGCGCTGTGGCACCCCCCACACCTCGTCGTGGTAGGCGACCATCTCAGGGTCGTCGGTGGACCAGTCGCAGCGGGTTGGCTCGGGCATGGGTTAACGGCTCATATCAAAGGGTTGCTCGCCCTGCTTGTAGCAGCCCTCGCGGTGGTCGTTTACGAGGCCGACGGAGCCGATGTAGGCGTACATGATGGTCGGCCCGCAGAATTTGAATCCGCGCTTCTTCATGTCGACACTCAACTCTTGCGCCGGCGGCGCGACGGCGGGGACGGTCTCGTTGCGGGCCCACCGGTTGAGCCTCGGGCTGCCGCCCAAATAGGACCAAAGGTAATCGGTCAAACTGGCGAACTCAGGAGCCAGGGTCCCGATGGCACGGGCGTTGGTGATGATTCCGTTGATTTTGGTCCGGTTGCGAATTATCCCCTTGTCGTTGAGCAGTTTTTCGATCTTGTCTTCGCCGTAGTCCGCTACTTTAGAGGGTTCAAAATCGTCAAATGCTGCGCGAAAAGCCTCCCGGCGACGCCAGATTGTCCACCAGCTGAGACCGGCCTGCATTCCGCTGAGGGAGAGGAATTCGAAGAGCCGCCGCTCGTTGCGCGTGGGGGTGCCCCAGTAACGGTCGTGATATTCGAGACGCTCGAAGGTCTCGTAGACCTCGTCGTGGCAGCGAACGAGGCCGTCGGGCTCAGGCGTCGATGAGGGGTCGGCGATCATGGCAACCGATGTTAGAGCATGCGGACCCGGTCCACACGGCACTCTAGCCCAGTCCGACCAGACGGGGCTGCAAGGGGTTCTCTTCTTCGGCCGTCTCGGGGGTCTCGAAGCCGGAGACGCCGACGCCGACGAGCCGGAAGCGCCGGTCTGGGGCCAGCTCTCGGCGCAGCATCTCCGTCGCCGCCCGGCCGATTTCGTCCGGTGATGACACCGGGTGATCAAGCGTTACCTGGCGGGTGAAAGTCGTAAAATCTTCCAGCCGCAGCTTCAGCTTCACGGTGCGGCCGGACATGCCCCGCCGCTCTAACTGGCTTCCAACCCTTGCGCTCAATCTCTCGACCAGTTCGGTTAGCTGCTCGGTGTCGCCGGAGTCGACGGCGAGCGTGGTCTCGGCGCTCAAAGACTTTCGCCTGCGTTCCACCACTACGGGCCTTTGGTCGATGCCGTTGGCGAGGTCCCGAAAAAACGGGCCGTTTTTCCCGAAATTTTTCGCGAACCATTCGACCGGTCGCTCTGCGAGCTGACCGATGGTCGTGATTTCGTCGCCCGCCAGGCGCTCCTGGGTCTTGGGGCCGATGCCCCACAGTCGGCCAACCGGGAGCGGAGCCAAGAACTGCTGTTCTTTACCTGGAACGACCACCGTGAGACCGTCGGGCTTGTCCATGTCCGAGGCGATCTTTGCCACCGACTTGCTGGACGCGACGCCGATGGAGATGGTCAGGCTCGTGCGCTTTTTGATACGGCCCTTGAGGCCGCGGGCAATCTTTTCCGGGGACCATTGCTCATCCACTCGATTCGTGACGTCCAAAAACGCCTCATCGAGAGAGAGCGGCTCGACCAGGGGCGTGACCACACGAAAAATCTCCATGACCTGGCGGGAGACGTCTCGATAAACCTCGAACCTCGGATAAACCCGAACGGCGTGGGGGCACAGCCTCATGGCGGTCTTCATGGGCATGGCGGAGCGGACGCCGAACTCCCGCACTTCGTAAGATGCGGCCGCAACGACGCCCCTCGTTTCGGGGTCGCCACCCACGACGACGGGCTTACCGCGCAGCGCCGGGTCGTCGCGCTGTTCTACCGAGGTGTAGAAGGCGTCGAAGTCAGCGTGCAGGATGGCGGCCATTTTCTCAGTGCCGCCCCCAGTGTATGTCCCTAGGAGCCGTGAGCCCCTGGGAGCCGTGCCTAGCCACCGGGTCCGGCGGGGAGTATCGCGTCGAGGTCTTTGAACATGACACGATCTGGCCTGAGGGTGATGATGACGCGGTTCTCGCCCTTGAGCATCCGCATCCAGGGCTCGATTTCGTCCGCCGACATGTAGCGCTCACAGATTCTCCGGGTGGGCTCCCAGATGGAGTCATCGTCGGACAGCTCGGCCCGGCCGGTCATGGTGACGAATACCTTGGCCAGAGGCGGGCCGTACACGCACACCGACAGACGGGGGTCGCGGACGAGGTTCTTGTACTTGAGACGCTCCTTGGTGACGGAGATGAGCATGGCCCCGTCCCGGTAGTCGTACCAGACCGGGGTCACCTGTGGCATGCCGCTGGTGCCCACGGTGGCCGCCACCGCGATTAGCGACGGCTTTAGAAAGGCTTCTAAACGGGCGTGTTCTGTCTTTTCGGTCATTGGACTTTTCCTAAAGAGCCCCGTCGATGACGATGTCGAGGACGGCGGGCTTGCCGGACGCGAGGGCCTTGGTTAGCTCAGGCCCTATCTGGGCCGGGTCTTCGATGCGCACCCCGTAGACGCCCATCGCCCGGGCCAGGGCCGCGTGGTCGAGCCGCTGGGGGAAGTCCATCGCCATGTACTTGCTCTGGGGCGGGTTCTGACCCACGACGAGGCTCTTGTACACGTCCATGTTGACCTTCAGGACCCGGTACGCCTCGTTGTTGCAGATGATGTAGATGATGGGGATGTTCTCGATGGCGGCCGTGTAGTAACCCTGCACGGTCATCATGGCCGAGCCGTCGCCGAGGATGGCTATGACCGGCTTGCCGGGGTTGGCCAGCTTGGCGCCCATGCCGCCGCCGATGCCCCAGCCGATGGCACCGCCACGCTCGCCGAACACCTGGCCGGGCCGGTTGAACTCGATGGCGCCGACCACCGCCGCGCGGGTGGTGACCGAGTCGTCCACTATCACCGTGTCATCGGGGATGACGGCGGCCACCTCGGCCATCATGCGCTCCGCCGACATGGGTGAGATGTCCCAGCGCTCTTTTATGCGGGCTTCCCACTTGGCCCTGGCGCTCGCGGTCTCACCGGCCACGGTCTCGGCTCGACCCTTGGCCGCTTCTTGCGCGCTGCCGCTCATGGCGCCTTCCAGCGCCTCTGCCAATTGGGCGAGGCCGATTTTGGGGTCGGCGATTATGCCGACGTCGGTGGGCTCGCTCTTGCCGACCTCCACGGGCGACGCGTCCATGTGCACGACCCTGGTGCTGGGGGCGAAGGAACTGTTCCCCTCGTCTGGGAAGAAGAAGTAGCCGGAGAAGGTGTTACCGACCGCGATAACGGCGTCGGCGTCGGCGAGAGCCTCTTTGCCTGTTGGAAAGCCCCAGAGCAGGGGGCCCTTGTACAGCGGGTGGCGAGAGGGGAAGTTCATCTCGGAGTAGAGGGTGGAATAGACGGGAGCACCCAGTGCTTCCGCCACGCGCACGGCCTCTTCTGACGCGCCGGACTGCGCTACGCGGTCACCCACCAGCATGACGGGGTTCTTGGAGCTCGCCAGTATGTCGGCGGCCTCTTTAATGGCGTCGGCGTCCGGTCCCATTCGGAAGTAGCCTTTCGAATTGGGCACGATTTCCATGTCGGCCTCGCCATCAAGGGCGTTGGCGGAGAAGGCAATGAAGGTGGGACCTGAGGGCGGCGTGCGCGCCTCGTTGAAGGCCCTCCGAATGGCGGCAGGTATCTGTTCGGGGTGCGTCAGCTCCGCGCTCCACTTGGTGAAGGTCTTGACCATGTCGGCCAGGGGCGTGCGGCCCTCGATGAGCTTTCGCATGTCTTTGTTGCCCGCGGTCAGCACCAACGGCGTGCCGCCTGCCGCCGCGTTGTGCAGCAGGCTGATACCGTTGGCCAGGCCGGTTTCGATGTGCAGGTTTACGAACGAAGGCTTGCCGGTGGCACGGGCGTAGGCGTCGGCCGCGCCCATGGCCGCGCCCTCCTGCGTGGCCAGGACGTAGTGGATGTCCGGGTAGTCTTCGAGGGCGTCCATGATCGCCCCCTCAGAGGTGCCGGGGTTGCCGAAGATGTACTTGACACCCTCGGCCCGGAGCATCTCCAGCAGCGCCTTTTTACCGGTCATCCTTGCCATTTTTTTCTCCTCAATGACGATCGCTTCGTCGCAATCGCCCTTACGGTGAGCTAACGGTGTTTGCGCCGGCCGTTATACCTTCGCCAGCGGTTCTAAACTTTTGCCACGAGCTCCTCGAGGGCCTTTGCCCTGAACTCCTCCAGGTCGTCGGCGTCTTTGATGAGCGCCCCCAGGGTGCTCTCGACCGCCTCGCGGTCGATCTTCTCATAGCTCATTACGATCATGGCCCTGGCCCAGTCCAACGTTTCTGAGACGCCCGGCAACTTGTCCAGATCGAGACCGCGCACGTCCTCTACGAATTTCACTACCTGGCTGGCAAGTTGCTCCTCGATACCTGGTATTTTGGCCCGCACGATGCGCAACTCTTTTTCGTAGTCCGGGTAGTCGATCCACAGGTACAGGCACCGGCGCCGCAGCGCGTCGGATAGCTCTCTCGTACGGTTGGAGGTGAGGATCACCAGGGGCGGATGCGTTGCAGCTATGGTGCCCAGCTCGGGGATCGTGACCTGGAAATCCGAGAGGATTTCCAACAAGAACGCCTCGAACTCTTCGTCTGCCCGGTCGATCTCGTCGATGAGCAGCACGGGCGCCCTGTCGGGCTCGGTGATGGCCGCCAGCAGGGGGCGCTCCAGCAAGAATTCGCGGCTGAATATCTCACGCTCGCGGTCCGCCGTGGACCGGCCGCTGCCCTCGTCCAGTTTGATGTGCAGGAGCTGGCGTGGGTAGTTCCACTCGTAGAGCGCGGTGTTGACGTCCAACCCCTCGTAGCACTGCAGGCGTATGAGGCGCGTTTCGAGCAGCCCGGCCATGACCCTAGCTATTTCCGTCTTGCCGACGCCCGCCCTGCCCTCTATTAGCAGCGGACGACCCAACTCCTGGGCCATGTAGATGGCGGTGCCGATGGACGGGTCGGCGATGTAGTCGGCCGACTCCAGCCGGTCGAGGATTTTTCCGACCGGGTCCGAACTCCGCCGAGCGCCGTTGGGCCCGGTTTTGCTCGGCCGGGCTTGGCTCACGGGGTCTCGGCTCAGGCCTGTGCGTCCCGCATGACGCGCCAGACGTTCTCGGGCTTGGCGGGCATGTCGAGATGGGTCACGCCAAGGTGCGCCAGCGCATCTACGACGGCGTTGATGACGGCGGGCGAGCCGGCGATGGTGGCCGTCTCTCCAGCGCCTTTGACGCCCATCGGATTGACCTGCGTGGGAGTGACGGTCTGGTCTACTTCGAAGTTCGGGAGATCTTCGGCTGAGGGTACTGCGTAGTCCAGCATGGTGCCGGTCAGCAGCTGACCGTCGTCATCGTAGATGGCCTCTTCCTGCAACGCCTGACCCATCCCCTGGGCGGCGCCGCCATGCACCATGCCGTCGACGATCATCGGGTTGATGATGTTGCCAACGTCGTCCACCGCTATGTACCGAAGGGGTGTTACCGCACCGGTGTCGGGGTCTATTTCGACGACGGCGATGTGGGTGCCGAAGGGCCAGGTGAAGTTGCTGGGGTCGAAGAAACTCGTTTCTTCCAACCCGGGCTCCATCCCATCAGGAAGCTCACCGGCGTAGACATGAGCCGCGAGGGCGATGTCCCCAAAAGTCTTGGCCTCTGCCGGGGCGCCCTTTACGAAGAGCTTGCCGTCTTCGTAGACGATGTCCTCGGGCGCGGCTTCCAGCAGGTGGGCCGCGAGCTTTTTGGCCTTGTCTTTGATTTTGGTGACGGCCGCGTTGATGGCGCCTCCACCGACCGCGGCGCTCCGAGACCCGAAGGTGCCGGTGCCGAACTGGACCTGGTCGGTGTCACCGTGGACGATCTCGACGTTTTCGATTGGGACCCCGAGTTCACCTGCTACCAGTTGGGCGAAGGCGGTCTCGTGGCCCTGGCCGTGGCTGGATGAGCCGCTGAATACGCGAATAGTTCCGGTGGGATTCACACGAACAGTCGCACTCTCCCAGAGTCCAGCACGCGCCCCGAGGGTGACGGCTACGGACGACGGGGCCGCGCCGCAGATTTCTACGTACGTTGAGAGGCCGATTCCGAGCAATCGACCCTCGTCGCGAGCGGCGGCCTGCTCGGCGCGGAAGTCTTCGTAGCCGACGATCTCCATGGCCCGGTCGAACGCGATGTGGTAGTTGCCACTGTCGTAGGTGACGCCCGTGGCGACCGTGTGGCCGTCGTCGAAGGGCTCGATGAAGTTCTTTCGCCGCACGACTCCGGGGTCCATGCCGATCTTGGCGGCGAACATGTCCACCAGCCGCTCAATGATGTACACGGCCTCGGGCCGCCCGGCGCCCCTGTAGGCATCGACAGGTGTGGTGTTGGTGTAGACGGCGGTGACACTGCACCGCAGGTTCGCCAGGTCGTAAGGGCCGCCCATCATCAGCCCGTAGAGGAGCGTCGGAATGAGCGGGGCGAACGTAGAAAGGTAGGCGCCCATGTTGGCGGTGGTTTCGACGTCCAATGCGGTTATGGTGCCGTCACTTTTCCCAGCTAGGGTGCCGGTGCTGAGGTGATCGCGACCATGAGTGGTCGCCATGTACGCCTCCTGCCGGGACTCGATCCACTTGATCGGGCGCCTCACACGCTTGGCCACGACGGCGGCGATGACTTCCTCCGCGTACATGTAGAGCTTGGAGCCGAATGCGCCACCCACGTCCGGGGCGACCACCCGAATCAGATGCTCGGGGTGGCCGATGGTCAGGGCCAACAGTAGCCGCACGAGATGCGGGATCTGAGTCGAGGTCCACAGGGTGAGCTGGTTGGAGCCGTGGTTGTATTCGCAGACGATGCCGCGCGTCTCCATGGCGTTGGGGACCAGTCGCTGGTTGACCATGGTCTGCTTGACGACGACTTCGGCTTCCTTGACGGCGGCGTCGACGTCGCCACCGGCGACCTGCCACTCGAAAGCGATGTTGTTGGGGGCGTCGTGGTGCAGCTGAGGGGCGCCGGGCTTGGCGGCCTCTCCAGTCCCGACTACCACGGGAAGGTTCTCGTACTCTACGTCTACCAATCGGACGGCGTCTGCCGCCGCCTCGGGGGTCCTGGCCACGACGGCCGCGACGATGTCACCGACGAAGCGCACGGTGTCGATGGCTATAGGAGGGTGGGCGACTTCTTTGGTGTCGGGGACTACCCATCCACACGGCACGGAGCCCTGCTCGTCTTTGAGCTGCTCGCCGGTGTAGACGGCGACAACGCCGTCCATCGCCTCGGCGGCAGAGGAGTCGATGCTGGTGATCTTCGCGTGACCGTAAGGGCTACGAACCAGCTGCATGGACAGCATCCCCGCCAGCTTTATGTCGTCGACGTATTTGCCGGTGCCGCGCAAAAGCCGCGCGTCTTCACGCCTCTTTACACGGACGCCCATTAGGGAAGTGGTCATCGAGTCCTCCTCTGTTTAGCGACCTGGCGCTGAGCGTGATGGGCTCCGCCAAAAGCCCGGCCATTGGCACGCTCAGACGGGTGCCATTTCGCGCTGGTACTCTACCCCACCACAAGGGGTCAAAACAAGGAGCGCCGATCAGCTCGAAGCCCCTAGCGCTCCCTCCAGATCGGCGATCAAATCGTCGGGGTGCTCCAACCCGATGGAGAGGCGCAGCAGGTCATCGGGCGTGGCCGTCGCCTCGCCCTCCATGGAGGCCCGGTGCTCGATCAGGCTCTCCGTTCCGCCCAGACTGGTGGCGCGTGTAAAGAGAGTCGTGGCGGCAGCAACGAACTTGGCCGCATCGGCGCCGCCACTTACCTGGAACGACACCATGCCCCCGAAACCGGACATCTGCCCGGCGGCTATTTCGTGGCCGGGGTGATGGGGCAGGCCGGGGTAGTGGACGGCGCTAACTTTCGCGTGGCCGTCCAGAAACTGGGCGATTCGCTGGGCGCCCGTGCAGTGCGCGCTCATGCGCAGTGGCAACGTGCGAATGCCCCGCCGCACGAGCCAGGAGTCGAATGGGGACGGCACTGCGCCTCCGTTCGCCTGGACGTCCCGCACTCGCTCGAAAAAGCCTTCGGCTTTCGCCGCGACGACGAGTCCGCCCTGCACGTCGCCGTGGCCGCCAAGGTACTTGGTGGAGGCGTGCACTACGAGGTCGCAGCCGAGCAGGAGCGGGCGCTGCAAAACGGGTGTCGCCCAGGTCGAATCGCAGACGTTTACGGCCCCGACAGCACCGGCCAGCGCCGCGACCGCGCTGAGGTCCGTGACCTTGAGAAGGGGGTTGGACGGTGTCTCGGTCCACACCAGCCGGGTGTCCGGCCGCATCTTCGCCCGCACCGCATCGAGGCGGCCCATATCTATGAATTCGATGTCCAGGCCCCAACGCGTCATCTGGTCCCTAAGCAACTGTGCCGTGCCGTGGTAGACATCGGTCGGAGCTAAAACGTGGTCACCAGGCGTCAGCGCGGTGAAGACCGCAGCCGCCGCCGCCATGCCGGAGGAGAAGGCCGCCGCCGCTTCACCACCCTCAAGCTCGGCCATCGCGGTTTCCAGCGCGCTCCGATTGGGGTTTTCGATTCGGGCGTAGAGGAAGCCCTTCGAATAGCTGCCGTCCGGGTCTCGCTCGAAGGTGGTGGAGAGGTGGATGGGCGGTGTTACCGCTCCGGTGGACGGGTCCACGGCGAGGCCGGAATGGACGGCGAGCGTCTCGATGTTCATGTTCACCTCTGCGACCCGAATGGACCCGATTTGGGGCCGCAGGATATCACCGAGGTGACTCAGACGAGCGCGTAGATGGCTTCCATGTCCAGCGCCGCCCGAACCTCGTCTGCCAACCGGTCGTACTCGGCCGCCTGGTCGAAGGCAGTGACCTCGGCGCTTGGCAGCTTCACGCCTTTTCGAATGGCAAGATTCATGATCATTTGGCGACGCAGCTCTGCGTTACCGAACAGGCCGTGCAGGTAGGTGCCCACCACCCATCCGTCCTTACTTGCCGCACCGTCTCTACGCTGAGGGAGTTCGAACGGTCCGGCACGCCTCGGCGACTCATCTCCCGAAAGGGTCGATGACCCCATGTGTATCTCGTAGCCGGAGACGGCCATCCCCTCGGCGTGCTCAAACAGTCCGCCAGAGGACGCCAGAGCCCGGCCCGTGACCAGCCGGGTCTTTTTGGCGGCCTCGAACACGGTGGTGACGGGCAGCAATCGGAGCCCCTCTACCTCGCGAGATGCCGATTCGACGCCGGACGGGTCAAGGATGGAGCGGCCCAGCATCTGGAAGCCGCCGCATATGCCGAGCACGCCAGTTCCAGATGCGGCCAGGGCCGCGATGGCGCCGGCGAGGCCGCTCTCGCGCAGGTGGCCCAGATCGGCGACGGTTGTCTTGGTGCCGGGCAGAATTACGAGATCGGGCGCGCCCAGTTCTTCGAGGCGCCTAACGTAACGAAGACCTACCCCAGGCTCTCGTTTGAGGGGGTCGAAGTCGTCGAAGTTGGCGATGTGGGGCAGCGCGATGACGGCGATGTCCACGAGCGAGTCCGGCGCAGCAGTGGGCTGGCCGGACGGCGAGTCCTCTTCTGCGATTTGAAGGTCCCTGAGGTAGGGGACGACGCCGAAGACGGGCTTGCCGGTGAGCTCTTCGAGAGTGACGAGGCCGGGCTCCAGCACCTTTACGTCGCCCCTGAACTTGTTGATGACCATGCCCGCCACCAGCGCTTTTTCTTCGGGCGCGATCAGTTCGAGCGTCCCGTAGAGCTGGGCGAAGACGCCGCCCTTGTCGATGTCGCCGACCAGCACCACCGGGGCCTCGGCGTGCAACGCGACTTCCATATTTACGATGTCTCCGCCGCGCAGGTTGATCTCGGCCGGGGAGCCCGCGCCTTCGATCACCACAACGTCATACTCGGCTCGCATTCGGCCCAACGCCACCGTGACCGCGCCCCACATATCGGCCCGCCTTGCGTTGAAGTGATACGCCTCGATGTGGCCCGCGGGCTGCCCGTTCAACACCAGCTGGGAACGGTGGTCCGCCTCGGGCTTGAGCAGGATGGGGTTCATGTCTACCGAGGGTAGTATTCCGGCGGCCTCGGCCTGGACGAGCGTCGACCGTCCGATTTCGTGGCCCGTGGGAGTGACACCGGAGTTGAGGGACATGTTCTGCGCCTTGAAGGGCGCGACGGAGTGGCCGTCCTGCCGGAAGATTCGGCACAGGGCAGCCACCAGCAGGCTCTTGCCCACCGACGACCCGGTGCCCTGCACCATTAGGACGGAGGAAATATGCATCTCCCGGAAGGCCGTCGGTCGGCGGTACTGGAAAGCACGACAGGGGTACCGCTCTGGGGGTGACGGGCGATGACGACGTCAGCACCGTAGACGGCCGCGACATTGTGTCCCGTCAGGACCGATTCCGGCGTGCCCTCGGTGCGGACCGTGCCACCTTCCATGAGCACTAGCCGGTCGCACCACTGGGCCGCCAGTGTCAGGTCGTGCATGGCCACCAGCACGGTGTCGCCCCGCTCCCGGCATAACCGCTGAACGAGAGCCATGACGGTCGCCTGCGCGGCCAGATCGAGGTTGGACGTCGGCTCGTCGAGCAGCAACACCGGCGCCCGCTGCACCAGCGCCATTGCCACGAACACCCGCTGGCGCTCGCCGCCGGAGAGGCTGGTGACGGGCCGATGCGCCAGGGAAAGGATGTCCGTGCGCTCCATGGCCTTCACCGCGATGGCCCGGTCCCGTTCGCCCTCCACCTGTAACAGGCCGAGATGCGGGTTGCGGCCCATCATCACCAGGTCCGCTACATTGAAGCCGATCGGCGCGATCGGGTCTTGCGGCACCGCGGCTACTCTTCTGGCACGCTCGCCGGGCCCGAGGCCCGACAGGTCGTCGCCGTCGACGTCAATGCGACCGTCCACGGGTTTAAGAGAGCCGATTATCAGTTTGAAGAGCGTGGTCTTGCCGCACCCGTTCGGCCCCAACACCCCCACCACCTCGCCGGTCTCTGCCGCAAGCGAGACGCCACGTAGCACGGGCGCGTCACCGTATCCGAAGCGCAGGTCGTCCACACGGAGCCTGGCTGCAGGACTCGTCATCGGGAGGGCCTCGTCAGCAAGAAGAGAAAGAAGGGCGCCCCCGCGAACGCGGTGATTATCCCCACCGGCAGCTCAGCCGGGCTGGCCAGCGTCCGGGCGCCGAGATCGGCCAGTATGAGGAAGCCCGCGCCTACCAGGACCGACATGGGCATGAGGAAGCGGTGGTCGGCTCCCCACAGTCGCCTGGCGACGTGAGGGGCGACGAGGCCCACGAAGCCGATGATTCCACTAAACGCCACCGCCGCCGCAGTTAGAAGGGATGCGACTCCGAGCAGCACTATTTTGGTGCGCTCGACGTTCACCCCCGCCGCGCGGGCGTGGTCGTCGCCGAGCTGCATGACGTTCAGCACTCGGGCATATGCGAGCAGGATCAAGACGCCGGGCACGACGTAGGGAAGGATGAGCCAGGCATGGGTCCAACGCGACCCCGAAAAACCGCCCAGCAGCCAGGCCAGCAGCGGCCGCAGTGACGGGTCGCTGCGGATCATCAGTAGAGAGGTAACCGCACCGGCCAGCGCCGCGACGGCGACTCCAGCGAGTATGAGCGTGGTCAAAGGAAGGCCGTCCGACCGCCGGGCGACCAGATACGAAACAGTCACTGCGGCGATGGCACCCGCAAAGGCCGCTATGGGCAGGAGCCCGCCTCCCACGGCGAAAACCGACAGCCCGGTGAGGAAGACGATGGCCGCCCCCAGACCCGCTCCGGAGGCCACACCTACTAAATATGGGTCGGCGAGCGGGTTGCGGAATAGGCCCTGGTAGGCCGCGCCGCTCAACGCCAACACCCCGCCGACGATGCCGGCCATGACGATGCGGGGGAACCGCAGCGTCCACAGGATGGTCTGCCAGCTGGCCGGCCAGTCGCCATCTATAGAGATGCCGGGTAAGCGGTCTATCGCGATGGAAACGGTGGTCTCAAAGGGTATCTGCACCGCCCCCACTCCGGCCGCCAACACGGCGATTACAACGACGGCGACGAAGCCGACGGCCAACCGGACCGCGACACGGCGCCGAGCGACGCCGTAGACAGCCGCGCCCGATGCCGTGTCGAGGCCCTGGACGGGAGAACGGCAAAACGCCGCCGACCCCAGGCGATCCGGCAGTCTCAAGGGTTTCCTAACCCAGGCACAGAGGGTTTGGATGGCATTAAGGGAACAGTTCGGGGTAGATTTGGCGGGCGAGATCTTCGACGCCCTGTATGAAGCGGGTGCCGGCCACGCTCAAGGGCTCGCCCTCCATGCGGATGACGCGCCCCTCTTTGATCGCCGTTACACCGGAGAAGGCGGAGTCGGAGTCGATGGTGGAAAATTCGGTAGCGATGATGATCTCCGGGTCGCGCTCCACAATCACCTCGGGGCTTATCTGCTCGAATCCGCTGAGGTCACCGGCGATGTTTTCCAGCTTCAACAGGGCCAGGACTTCGCCGATTAGGGTGTCGGGTCCGGGGGTCCACAGCCCGCCCTCGTCTCGGAAGACACGGGGGCCGTTTGTGACGCCCGCCAGCACGCTCTTGAGGGCCGCCAACCGGGTCTCGAAATCTATCGCCAGAGCCTCGGCCGCATCGGGGTTGCCCACGATGCGGCCCCAGAGCCGGATGTCGGCGGCGGTGTCCCCGAAGCCACTGGAGCGCGAAGGGAGAAACAGGACCCGGAGGCCCGCACCCTGCAGGTCGTCCATGAAGCCGGGCGAAAACAGGAAGACGAGGTCGGGCTCCAGCCCGACGATTGCCTCGACGTTTATCTCGAACGCGCTGCCGATGCGCCTGACATCGGCGGCCTCCGCGGGGTATTCCACGAAGTCGTGGGTTCCCACAATCCGGTAGCCCTCACCGATGGCGAAGAGGATCTCCACCACGGCGGAGTCGTAAGCGACGATTCTTTCCGGGGGTTCGGTGAAGACGAACTCCTGGTCCGCGCCGTCGACGAGCGTGACCGGCTCGTAGGTGGGCTCCGGGGCCGGAGCGGTGGTGGCCGTGGGCTCAGGGGCGGGCACGGTGGTCGCCGTCGGCACGGCAACGATTGTGGCCGTGGGTTCGAGGGTAACGGGCGTCTCAACGGGCTCGGTGGCGGCCTGGCCACAGGCAATCCCCGCCGCCAGCAACAATAAGGCCATTACCGCGAACAAACGAATCTTCATTTCCAGTCATCTCCTGACAAACCGGCCAAATACTTTGACCGGCCAATAGGCACAAAAAACTCCCGGCCTTTCGTACCGGGAGTCGTCTTTTTAAAACTCCGGAAACCAAAAAGGCCCCGCCACGAGTTGTGTGCAGGGCCTTATGCCGGATTCCGGGGCCGACGTGCCTGTACCTTTGCCTCGAAGGTCAATAACACGGGAGGGGGCAGTTGATCGGACTTGTCTCGATGGTTCGAGACCTACCGCTGCGGGACAGTGCCGGACTCAGACCGGCTTCCTCAATTAAGCCCTGGCTCCAAGCGATATGGAGCGTACGGGCACCCTCATCCCAACGTTCTAGATTGTTAAACCGGTTCGGGCGCCCTGTAGCCGTCCCGAAAGCCGAATGGCGGGATGGTAGTTCGGTCTCCGGGCCGTGTCAACGAACCGTGACGGTGTACGGAGGGCTTCCGTCCGATAACATCCACGTAAATGGTTTGAATTAATTCTCAGAAATTGGTAAAATTAGGCAGCAACTAACGTTCTTTCCCCGGAGTACTTCATGGCCAAGAAGAGCAGCCGTAAAAAAGGCGGGTCCACAGACGCATATTCGGCCAGCGACATCCAAGTCCTGGAGGGCATGGAAGCGGTCCGCAAACGGCCTGGTATGTACATCGGAAGCACGGACCAGCGGGGCCTGCACCACCTCGTCTATGAGATTGTAGACAACTCGGTGGACGAGTTCATGGCGGGGTTCTCCACGCAGGTCGATATTCTCATAGAACGGGACGGTCGAGTCACCGTTGCCGACGACGGGCGCGGAATACCGGTGGACATCCACGACGTGACCGGGCTTTCCGCCGTCGAGACGGTGATGACCACGCTCCATGCCGGGGGCAAGTTCGGAGGCAAAGCTTACACGGTTTCGGGCGGCCTGCACGGCGTCGGGGCCTCGGTCGTGAACGCCCTTTCCGTGGAGATGCTGGTTGAGGTGCGGCGTGACGGCAACGTGTACAAGCAGGAGTTCTCTCGAGGCAAGAGTGTGACCCAACTGGAGACCTCCGATGGTCTTTCGGCGGAAGAACAAGGCACCACTATTTCGTTCACGCCTGACCCGGAAATATTTGGAGATTTCTTATACGAGTTTGAAACTCTAACTCAACGTTTCAAGGAGATGGCCTACCTCAACCGAGGGCTGCACATCCGGTTCGCTTCCGAGATGCACGCGAACCTGCTGGACGGTCCCATGAAGGTCGATTTCTTCTACGAGGGCGGCATCTCCCAGTTCGTGGTCGATCTCGGTCACGGCCGCGCGACCTTGCACCCCGAACCGATCTACCTGGAAAAGCGGGTTGACTCCACCATCGTCGAGGTGGCCTTGCTCTACAACGAGAGCTTCAGCGAAACGGTGCTGTCGTTCGCCAACTGCATCAACACGGTCGACGGCGGTTCTCACCTGACCGGTCTCCGGTCGGCGCTGACCAGGGTCATGAACGACTACGGGCGCAAACAGAAGATCATCAAGGACAACGAGCCCAATCTGGCCGGGGACGATACTCGGGACGGACTAACGGCGGTTGTCAGCGTGAAGCTCACCGACCCCCAGTTCGAGGGCCAGACCAAGGCCAAGCTCGGCAACCCCGAGATTCGGTCCCAGGTAGAGGGTGCCGTGGTCGAAGAGCTAACGACATATTTGGAAGAGCACCCGAGGGAGGGCCGCCGCATCATCGAGAAGGCGATCACGGCCCAGCGCGCCCGCGAGGCCGCTCGCAAGGCGCGGGACCTCATTATCCGCAAGAACGCCATGGACGGCGGACAGTTGCCGGGCAAGCTGGCCGACTGCTCGGACAAGAACCCGGAGAACTGCGAGATTTACCTGGTGGAGGGCGACTCCGCCGGGGGCACGGCCAAGATGGGCCGCGACAGGCAGACGCAGGCGATTCTGCCGCTCCGGGGCAAGATTCTCAACGTGGAGAAGGCCAGGGCGGACAAGATGCTGGCCCACGAGGAAATCCGGGCCATGATCGTGGCCTTCGGTGCTGGCATGGACGAGGAAATGGACCTCGCCAAGCTCCGCTACCACCGCATCATCATCATGACCGACGCCGACGTAGACGGATCGCACATCCGGACGCTCTTGCTCACGTTCTTCTTCAGGCATATGCCGCTGCTCATTGAGCACGGCCACCTCTACATCGCGCAGCCTCCCCTGTACCGCGTCTCGTCCGGTAAGACCGTGGCCTATGCGTACTCAGAAGGCGAGCGTGAGGGGATAATGCTGCAGCTCAAAAACAAGCGCAGCGTGGGCCTACAGCGCTACAAGGGCCTGGGCGAGATGAATGCGGAGCAGCTTTGGGACACGACGATGAACCCGGAGACGAGAACGCTTTTGCAGGTGTCGGTGGACGACGCGGCCGAGGCGGACATGGTCTTCACGCTGCTCATGGGCGACCTCGTTCAGCCGCGGCGAGAATTCATCGAAACACACGCACTCGAAGTGAGGAACTTGGACGTGTAGTGGCCGGGTCGGCCGGAGGCCGCCCCGGGGTTTGGCGTGAGCGTAATGGAGGACCGGGCCGTTGGCCCGGTCCTCGTTTTTGCACGGGCGTAGTGGTGAGCGATATCCTGCCCTGTAGGCACCCGGCCCGCCAGGCGCCCATCCGCGAGCGACATCCCGCAGTAAAAGAAGGCAACCCCCATTGAAGGATAAGGCTCGGTACCTCGAGTTCATTGCCGATTACCCACTGCTCGGCACTATCGGCGATACGCCTCTGGTTAGGGTCGACCTTTCTGGACTCGGCGAGACGAACGGGTCCGGACGTAACCTGCAGGTCTACGCCAAGTTGGAGAACCTCAACCCTGGCGGCTCCATTAAGGACAGGCCGGTCCTGCGCATGATGGTGGAGGCGGTGCTCGACGGGGACCTGCCCGAAAACAAGACTCTCATCGATTCCACCTCCGGCAACGCCGGTATCGCCTACGCGATGATCGGGGCGGTCATCGGCCGCAAGGTCGAGCTGGTCATGCCGGGCAACGCCTCTGAGGAGCGCAAGAAGCGCGTGCTCGCACACGGCGCGACGATCATCGAGACGGACCCGCTGTTGGGGTACGACGAGGCGATGCGCGAGGTGAAGCGCCGCTACGAAGCCGACCCGGACCGGTATTTTTTCTGCAACCAGTACGCCAACGACCACAACTGGATCGCCCACTATGAGACGACTGCCACAGAGATTCTCAGCCAGATGCAGGACCTGACCCATTTCGTCGCAGGAGTGGGTACAGGAGGAACGATAACGGGGGTGGGCCGGCGCCTGAAAGAGCATGACCCGGACATCAAAGTCATCTGCATTGAGCCCGGTGACTGGCGTGGCATCGAGGGTCTCAAGCCTCTCGACGAGGACAACCTCGTTCCAGAGATTCTGGACGAGAGCGTTATTGACGAGCGCGTTTCCGTAGGCCTGGACGAGGCGGTCGAGATGGCCAAGGTCATGGCATCTCGGGGTGTGTTCGTGGGCCAGTCGTCGGGGGCGTACCTCGTGGCGGCGGTCGGGGTGGCGGCCATTGATCGAGCCGTACAAAGGGGCGCGAGGGTCGTGACGATCTTTAACGACCTGGGCGAACGGTACTTCAGCACCGGCATGTGGGACTGAGGCCCGCCGGGCCGCACGACATGGTAGATGGCGCCGGTGCACTAACGAACGTCAGCGAACAAGTCGCCGAGCTTCGCGCCGAGATTCTGCACCATAACGCACTGTACCACGGGCAGGACACGCCCGAGATCGGCGACGCCGAGTACGACGTGTTGATGCAGGAACTGCGGGCGCTGGAGGCCGATCACCCGGAGTTGGCCAGCCCCGATTCGCCGACTCAGGTGGTCGGGGCCGCGCCTTCGAGAGGCTTTTCCGAGGTCACCCACCCGGTGCCTCTGCTCAGCCTGGGCAACGCCTTCGAGCCCGAAGACCTGCTCGGGTGGCATGGGCGGGCCGCCGAGCTGATCGGAGACGATTTCGAGATGGCGTGTGAGCTCAAGTACGACGGCCTCGCCGTAGCCCTTACCTACGAGGACGGCAAGTTCACGCGAGGAGCGACCCGTGGCAACGGCCGCGTGGGCGAGGACGTGACGGCCAATCTGCGCACGATTGAGCGTCTGCCCAAGAGCGTGGTGGGGGATTATCCTGCCACCTTTGAAGTTCGCGGCGAGGTTCTGTTCCCCATCTCAGAGTTCGAAAAATTCAACGCCAAACGGGAGGCCGAGGGCCTGCCCCTTTATGCCAACCCGCGCAACACGGCCGCCGGGTCGCTGCGGCAGATCGACCCCACCGCCACGGCCGAGCGGCCGCTGGACATCTACGTCTACTCCCTTGGGTACCCGGAGGACGTGGTCCCGACCGATACGCACTTCGCCACGCTGCAGTACCTGTCCGGCCTGGGTTTCAGCGTCAACCCGCACAACCGGCTCGTCGGCTCTCCCGAAGAGGCGGTCGATTACTACCGGCAGTGGCTAGAGGGCAAGGACGACCTGGACTACGCCTGCGACGGCGTCGTTGTGAAGGTGAACCGGTTCGACTATCAGCACCACCTTGGACACGTCGGCAGGGAGCCGCGCTGGGCCATCGCTTACAAGTTCCCCGCCGAACAGCGTGAGACCACCCTCCTGGACATAAGAGTAAACGTGGGCCGCACCGGCACCATCAACCCTTATGCAGTACTAGAGCCGGTAGTCATTAACGGGGCCACGGTGAAACAGGCGACGCTGCACAACGAGGACTACATCCGGTCCAAGGACCTGCGCAGGGGCGACCGGGTGATCGTCGAGAGGGCGGGTGAGGTGATACCGCAGGTGGTCCGTTCTCTTCCGGAGAGGCGCACCGGCCGACCCCGCAAGTTCGTCATGCCAAAACGATGCCCGGTGTGCGGCCATGACGTGGTCCGGCCACAGGACGAGGCTAGCTCGTACTGCATGAACGCTAGCTGTCCAGCCCAGCTCACCCGGCTCATTGAGCACTTCGTGTCGAAGGGCGCGATGGACATTGACGGGCTCGGTGAAAAACAGGTCGCGCTGTTTTTGGCGCAGGGCTTCATTGAGGATGCCGCCGGCATCTATTCCCTGCACAAACGGCGAGATGATCTTTTAACCACAAATCGCATGGGCGAGATCTCCGTCACCAATTTGCTCAATGCCATAAACGCCAGCAAGAGCCAGCCACTGGCGCGAGTGCTGGTAGCGCTGGGCATCAAGTTCGTCGGCACCGAGGTGGCCGAACTGCTGGCCCGCCGTTTCCGGGACATCGACGAGGTGATGGATGCTTCTCCGCAGGACATCGAGGCGGTGCCAGGCATAGGGCCGAAGATAGCGGCCAGCGTCGCCGACTACTTTTCGGACGAGACGAACCGGGCCGTCGTCGGCAAGCTCCGGGAGGCCGGCGTCAATCTTCGTGATGAGGACCCGGGTGAACCAGAGCCGCAGATCTTCGAGGGGCTGCGGTTCGTGGTCACAGGCAGACTGGAGCGCTTCAGCCGGTCCGATGTGCAAGGTCGCATTAAAGGTCTTGGCGGCGCCGTCAGCGGGGGCGTCAGTAAAAAAACAAACTATCTCGTAGCGGGCGCGGACGCCGGGTCCAAGCTGGCGTCGGCACAAGAACTTGGCGTCGAGATCCTGGACGAGGACGAGTTTTTGGGCCTTATCAAGGCGCTCTCAGTGAGCGAATAGACTGGACCACACGGGCCGAAGTCGGAGATCGAAAACATTCACCTTTCTCACCTCACGTTGAAGAGGTTTCGCAACTTCGCCGCGCTTCAGCTCGACTTGAGCCCCGGCGTGAGCCTGCTTCACGGCGCCAACGGGAACGGCAAGAGCAATCTGCTGGAGGCGCTCTACCTGTTGGCTGTCGCCAAGTCGCCCAGGGCACAGGTGGACAGGGAGCTGGTCGGCTTTGGCAAGGCCTATGAGGGTCCCGGCCGGACAGGCGAGCAGGCGCATACGGTAGTGTCGGCGACGGTGGACCGGTCTGGAGACACGGTAACTGTGCAGATCGACCTGCTCGGGCCCGCAGACTACGGAAATCCCGGCGGCGACCCTGTCCCGGAACTCACCGGGCGCGACAACGTCGCCGACGATTGGACCGGTGTCTCGTTCCAAAAAACGCTCAGGGTGAACGGCGCGCCCCGAACTGCGTCAGCGTTGATAGGAGAGGTCAACGCGGTGCTGTTCTCGGCCGCGGACCTGGAGCTGGTCTACGGCTCGCCATCGGGGCGTAGGCGCTACCTGGACATTCTCATTTCCCAGCACGACCGCTCTTACTTGCGTGCTCTCCAGCGCTACGGACGGGGCGTCATCCAGCGCAATCACCTGCTGCGTGCCATCCGCGACGGCCGTTCAAGCACGGGCGAACTGGCCCCATGGGATCAGCGGGTGGCACAGGACGGCGGGTACATTGTGGCGGCCCGTTTCCGGTCCATGGAGTTGCTGAGAAGGCAGTCCGCGTCGGTCTACGCAGACCTGTCCAATGGCTCGCAGAAGCTGGACATCGATTATGAGGCCAGTTTCACTGTCCCGGCGTCGGAGGGAGCGGATGCCGATGGCATCACAGTCGCGCTGGCGGCGGCGCTGGCCAAAACCAGCCGCCGCGACACCGCCGCAGGAAATACGTCGGTCGGGCCGCACCGGGACGACCTGCGGATCCTGATCGACGGCGCCGAGGCCGCTCGCTACGCGTCCCGCGGCCAGGCACGGTCGGCTGTCCTAGCGCTCAAGCTGGCAGAGGCCGAATACCTGTCGGAGCAACTGGGGGAGACTCCCGTAATCTTGCTCGACGATGTGCTATCGGAACTGGACCCGGTGCGCCGAGAACTGGTACTGGACAGGGTGGCGGGCTACGACCAGTGCCTGATAACGACGGCCGAACTTGATGCAGTGGAACCGGCCCGCAGAGCCGACATGCATCTTTTCGAAGTAGGTGCCGGAACGGTTTCCCCTAAGAAACCACGGACGTAGCGGATGAACCCCCGATTCGGATCACCCAACCAAGGGGCGAAGCCGTCCAAAGGGGCCTAATAGGCCGTTACGCCGCCATCTATGACGAACTCGGCGCCGGTCATGTACGCCGACTCGTCACTGGCCAGGTAGAGAACCCCCCACGCTACGTCCTCAGATGTGCCGATGCGGCCGATGGGGGTGCGCTCGACCAGCTTGGCCCGCTCGACGGGGTCGTCCATGAGGGAGGCCGACTGGGGGGTGTCGATGAAGCCGGGGTGAACTGAATTTACCCGGATGTTGTCTGGGGCCAATTGCACCGCAGCGGCCTTGGTAAATGACCGTACTGCACCTTTTGAAGCCGGATACGGGGCCTCACCCGCAGCGCCAACCAGTCCATAGACCGAGGAAATGTTGACTATCGAACCGCCGGTCGCGTTGCGCATGGAACGTGCTCCGTGCTTGGTGCCGAGAAACACGCCTGTGGCGTTGACGGCGATGACGCGGTCCCAGTCATCGGCAGTGTAGTCGACGAGGCGGCCGACGCGACCGCTGAAAATGCCCGCGTTGTTTACCACCACGTCCAGTCGGCCATAACACGACTCGACCCAGTCGATTGTTTCGATCCATTCGGACTCGGACGACACGTTGAGGCGCCGGTAGACGGCCGGGTCGCCCGATTTGGTAACGTCTCGGGCAGTTTTTTCGCCCAGTTCGTCCTGGACGTCGGTGAGGATTACGACGGCACCCTCTTGGGCGAACAGTCTCGCCTCAGCCGCGCCCATGCCACCGGCCGCGCCGGTGATAAGAGCGACCTTGCCTTCCAGTCGATTCACTGGGCCGTTATCCCGCCGTCGATGACGAATTCGGCTCCGGTCATGTACGCCGACTCGTCGCTGGCCAGGTAGAGCACGCCAGGGGCGATGTCCTCGGGCGTGGCGATTCGGCCCAGGGGTGTGCGGTCTTTCAGTTCACGGACGATCTCGGGATCTTCCAACATCCACCTCGTCTGCGGGGTGTCTATGAAGCCGGGATGGACTGAATTCACCCGGATGTTGTCTGGGGCCAATTGCACTGCAGCGGCCTTTGTAAACGCCCGGACGGCGCCTTTTGATGCAGGATACGCGGCCCCTCGGTTTGCCCCGACCAGCCCATAGACGGAGGAGATGTTGATGATGGAGCCGGCTCCTGTACGTTGCATTGCGAGAGCACCGAGCTTGGTACCGAGAAAGACGCCGGTGGCGTTCACGCCCAGCACCCTGTCCCACTGCTCGACGGTGAAGTCGGTGACCTCATCGCCGCCGCCGCCGATGCCCGCGTTGTTGACCAGCACGTCCAATCTACCGTGCACCCGCAGGGTGTGCTCGATGACCCGTTCCCACTGGTCTTCGCTTGCGACATTGAGCGAAAGGTAACCGGCGCTCCCGCCACGGTCGGCTGAGTCTATCGTTATCTGCTCGGCGACGCCGCGCCCGAGCTCGTCCTGGACGTCGGTGAGGATTACGACGGCGCCCTCTTGGGCGAACAGTCTTGCCTCAACGGCGCCCATGCCACCGGCGGCGCCGGTCACGATAGCGACCTTTCCCTCCAATCGCGGCAAAATGGGCCTGTTCACGGCCGCGAGTGTATGGGCGAGCCGTAGGGGTGTCAACGCGCTCCGCGGCCTCGCAGGTGAATGGCTGTGGCCGAGGCGGGGCGCGGGTTGGACCGTGCCCGCCCCAGATCGATTGCCGATATAATTCGGCCCCCGTGACCGACCAAACCCCCGAACTGCCCGAAATGGCGGAACTGAGCGACGAGGAGCTGCTGGACCTCATCGCCGAGCAACGGCGCGACGCCCTGGCGGAGCTGTACCGACGATACTCGACGGCCGCCTATTCGTTCGCCCTGAAGATTCTCAGGGAACCCGGTGCCGCGGAGGAGGTGACGCAGGACGCCTTCTTCAATGTCTGGCGTAGGGCCGGGAGCTATAAGAAGGGGCGGGGCAAGGTGACTGCCTGGCTGTTCAGCATTGTCCACCACCGCGCCATCGACGAGATAAGACGGCGCAAACGCAGGGAGCAGCAGCGCTCTTCACGCGAGGTCGAGACGCTCGATATCCCTTCGGATGACACGTCCGATCCCGTTCGGTTCGCCACCGCCCAGTTCCAGCGGGGAGTCCTCGATGAGGCGCTCAAGACGCTCAGACCCGAACAGAGGGTGGTGGTGGAGCTGGCGTACTTTGGCGGATTTACTCATACAGAGATAGCTGCCCGCCTGGAACAACCACTGGGGACGGTAAAAACGCGAATGAGGCTGGCACTAAAAAAACTGAGAGCGACGGTGAGCCGCGACGTAATGGGATAAATCAGCACCAGCCCGCCCGAACCTGGTGCCCAGAACCGGGCAACCCGGATGAAGGGGCTTTACCCAGTCTCTAGACCGGAAATCCGCTTGGGCGAGCGCTGCGTTAGTAATTGATAGAGCTATGAACTGTAAGCAGATAACAGACGACTACGAACTGTATGCCCTCGGCGCGCTCGGTGAAGACCGGCGCGCAGAATTTGAGGCGCACCGCGCCGAATGCCCTGAGGACCATCCTGAAATGGCCGAGGCGGTTGAGACGATGGCGTCATTGGCCGCAACTGCCGAACGCGTGCCGGTGCCCGACCGGGTGGCAAAGGCGCTGTTCGCCCGCGTCGATGCCGATCTCAGCTCACGTGCCCAGACACTGTTGGCCCCGCCCCGTGAACAGGGCCCGGGCGGCTTTACACGCAGCGTGAAGGCACTGGCCGGCAGCCGCTGGGCACATCCCGCGATGGGCCTCGGTGTGGTGGCGATCGCACTGCTGATCGGCGGCGGTGTGTGGCTGGACAGCCGGCTGGGGTCGGTCGAGAGCGACGCGGCCGAACTGTCCCAGACGGTCGAGGCCCTGGCACTACAGGAGACGGCGACCCAAAACGAGCTACAGGTAATGGGCGAGAGGGTCGAAGAGGCCGCAGTTGAGCAGCAGGAACTGGCACTCGTCGTCGAGGAAGAGACCTCGGTCATGGAGCAGGTCGATGAATTGCTCGCTGAGGTAGTGGAGGAGCAGACCGAACTCGCCGGCCGGGTGCAAACGGTGGCAACAAACGAATCCGAGATGATGGACATCGTCAAGGATCAGCGAACGCTGACCTACATGGCCGCCGCACCCGATCGTTCCGTGAACCTGCTGTGGTCGGCCGGCCAAACTGCGTCGGCCCGGGGCATGATATTCATGTCCGATGACGGCCGCATCGGCCTTCTTGCGGTACTCGACCTGCCCCCGTTGCCCGACGATCAGGTGTACCAGATCTGGCTCATAAAGGACGGGTCGCGGATCAGCGGAGGAACGTTTACGGTCGACTCTTCCGGGTACGGCCAAACTGTTCTCCAGCTAGTGGCTCCGGTAGGCGAATTTGACGCCATTGCGATCACCGTTGAACCCGCCGGTGGTAGCAGCGACCCGACGACTGACCAGGTTCTCGTGGGCGATCTTTAGTATTTGTGCTAAAATTCGCCCGGCAAGCCTAGGCCACGCCACGCGCTTGTGATACGGTTTCGTCGTCGGCACGGCCTTGCGGCCTTTTTGCCAAAAACAGGGGGTTACGAGCTAAATGTCAATAAAGAGACCCGGAGCCAGGGTCGCAACCCTCCTGGCCCTATTGCTGTCCATGGCGCTTCCCACGGGCCTGGCAATGGCCCAGGAACCCGAATTGATATCCGCGGGGGCAGGTACAGGGACGGCTATAATTTCTGACGGAACCAGCCTCGGCGACACTATAACGGTCGCCATGGAGGATGTGCCTTCCGTGGCCGCCGGCACAGCACTGGAAGGCTGGCTTGTCGGCGACAACGGTGACGACAAGCTGAGCGTGGGTGTGATGGCGGTCGCCGCAGACGGCACCATTGCCCACGTGTTCGTCTCCGCTGACGGCGAGAACCTCACCAACGGCTACAACAAGTTCGTCGTTACCGTGGAGCCGGTGCCCGACACCGACCCGGACCCCTCGGACGTAGTCGCGTTCAGCCACCGGATTCCGCTGTCGTCGATGGCGCACATCCGGCACCTTCTTACCGACTGGCCGCCGGGCTCCGGTACGGGTATTCTGTCCAACCTCCAGATTCAGATTCAGGCTGCGATTACGCACGCACAGCTGGCAATCGATTCCGACACGTTGGAAGAGGTTCAGCTAAACACCCACCACGTCATCAACATCATCGAGGGCACGGACGGCGCCAACTTCGACGGCTCGTTCGGCAACCCTGGTGACGGACTGGGCGTCCTTTTGCATGCGTCGGACGCCGAACATGCGACCTTCGCAGCGGGCGAGTCTCCTGACGACACGATGATTGCAGAGCACGCAGCGCTTGTCGAGTCGGCCGGCGGGAACGCCGCCAGCCACGCCTCTTCCGCAAGGGACGAGGCTCTGGTCTCACTGGGTCAGTCGACCCTGTTCCTGGCCAAGCTGCAACTCAGCCCGGTTGTCGGGTTCCTTTCCAGCGCCTTAAACGGCCTGGATTCCAACGCCGACGGCACGATTAGCTCGGCCGGCACCGAAGGCGGCGCCGCTCAGGCCTACGTGGAAGCCCAGTTGATGGCCACCTACACGCTGACAGCCGGCGGGCTGGCACCGGTAGGACCCGAGCTCGGTATCGGCCTGTCCAACACCGGTGACAAGTCGGTGGCGACCATGGCGATGCTCGCCCTGGCGGCCGCGCTGGTCCTGATTCTCGGCGGCGGCGCCATGGTGATGAGGAGCAGCCGCGTCCGAAACGACCGGTAAGGAACCGGCCGCTTTTTGAAGCGATTTGGAGACCCCGCCGCAAACGGCGGGGTCTCTTTGCGTCTCCCGAAGTCACTGGCTGTGGTCGCTACGATCGCGAGTCTCGTAATAATCGCTTCTGCCTGCGGAGGCTCTGAACCGAGCGCTACTCCAACTCCCGCCGCCGAGCCTTTGACGGAGGCCGAGGTGCTTGCCCGCTCCGGCGAGGTTATGGCGAACCTCGGGACGTTCCACTTTCAGATGGTGCATGAGGTGGGCACCACTGCGTTTTTGCCCGGCCTAAACGTCGAGGATACTTTCGGCGACGTGCAGCCCCCGGACAGGCTTTACGCGGAGTTTTCCGGGCTATTCGGCAATATCCCAATTAATGCCAAGCTCATTGCAATCGGCGACGCCAATTACATGACGAACCCGTTGACGGGAGAGTGGCAAGAGATCGACGCGAACGTCTCGCCCATCCAGTTCTTTAACCCCAAAGAGGGCATTTCCTCTGTCCTCGACGAGGTAACGGGAGCGGTCTTCGTGGATTCGGGCAGCGACCTGTACAAGCTGACCGGCAAGGTGCCGGCCAACTCCCTGGAGGCTCTGCTGGGGGCCACGGTGCAAGACGGGGTCGTGGACCTAGAGGTGGAGATCGACGCCCATACGCTGCATCTAAAGCTGGCGCGGTTCATCGGCCAGGTGGCGCCTTCAGACGCGCCGGACACGGTGCGGGTGGTGACGCTGTCGAAGTTCGACGAGCCGGTGAACATCGAGGCCCCGGACATCCCCTAAGCTCTCATGCCTCGCCCCTCGCCTTACCTGGCGCTGATACCGATTTGCCTTGGAGTGTTCGTCGCCGCCGACGACCAGACGGTTATCGTCACCGTCCTCCAGGACATAATGCTCGACTTCCGCATTCCGCCCACGGAACTGGACAAGGCCTCGTGGACGATTACCGCCTACTTACTGGGCTACGTAGCCGCGATGCCCCTGGTCGGCTCCATGTCGGATGCGTTCGGGCACCGGCGCATGTTCGCCTGGGCGATGGTGTTTTTCATGGGCTGGTCGGTAGCGACCGCGCTCGCTCCTAACCTATCTTCGTTCATCACTTTCCGGGTGTTCCAGGCGATTGGGGCCGGTGCGATGCTGCCGATCGCCATTGCCATAATCGGCGACCTGTTCCCGAGGGGAAACAGGGCGCTGGCGTTCGGGCTGGTGGGAGGCGCCGCGGAGGCCGGGGGTGTGATCGGGCCGCTTTGGGGCGGCCTGGTCGGACGCTTCCTGGACTGGCCGTGGGTTTTCTGGATGAATATCCCCCTGGGCGCGGTGGTCCTCATCGCGCTGTTCTGGTTGCTGGGGCCCAGTCCAAAATTCAGGTCGAAGGTTGACTACATGGGCGGCGGGTTCCTCGCCGTGTCTCTGGCGACCGTGACTCTGGGGCTGTCTCGCATCGACAGCTTGGATCTGGCGATGGTCGGCTACTTCGTGCTGGCCGGGGCCGCGCTAGCGGCGTTCATCTATCGCCAGCGAACCGGCTCCGTCACGCTGCTGCCAAATTCGATGTTCCGCAGCATCACGGTGGTAACGGCGAACTTTAGCCACCTGTTAATCGGAGTCGCCCTGATCATCGGCATGGTGTCGATTCCGTACATGACAACGTACCTGATGGGGCACTCGGCCCTGGAGGGCGGCCTGCGCCTCATGAGAATGACGTTGGCCATGCCCATCGGGGCCGTCATCGGCGGTCTGGCCGCGCAGCGCATGGATTACCGCATTCCTACGGTATTGGGGCTCGCTCTCGTGGCGGGAGGCTACGGCCTGATGAGCACGTGGGGCCTGGATATCGGCGAGCCCTCCATGACGATTCACCTGGCGATGGCCGGGCTCGGGTTCGGTCTGCTCATCGCCCCCATCGCACTGGGCGCGACGGTCCCGGTGAATCACCGGGACCGCGGGGCATCGGCAGGGCTGGTGACGGCGATGCGGCTGCTGGGGATGACGTTCGGCCTCGCCGCGATTACGGCGTGGGGTTCCCAACGGTTCTCGATTCTGGTCTCGGACGTGCCTCTACCGCTGCCCACTGTGGGAGAGGCGGCGGCGGTGACGAGCGCACGGGTCGCCGAGTTCCAGACAACCGTGACAACCATTGGGATGGATCTGTTCGTAGAGTTTTTCGTAATAGCCGCCCTGGTCAGCGCTATCGCGATAGTCCCGGCCCTGCTAATGGCGTGGAACCGCTCCCGCAGTGAGGAGATGGACCGGCAGGAGGCAAACGATGATCTGGGGGTGAACCGCGTCCCGACCGACGGCATCGAATAGGGGTGGAATTGCGATTGCGTCGATTGTGGCGCTGAGCCAGGGGGACCGACCCGTGATAAGCGGCCGGTGGGAGGGGAGCAATCAGTGGCTAAACGGGCGACGAAGCGGGAACGCAAGCGGGTTGGCAAGGCGAGTGCGGCCCAAGTAGCTTTCTACAAGCGCCCATCCAACCTGATTATGAGTTTCGTGCTGGTAGCGGTGCTGGTGCTGGTGGTTTTCGGCACTCTCCAGGCAATAGGATCGTCCAACAGCGCATCGGACTTCGAGTTCGAGGTCTACCAGGGCCAGGAGCTGCTGGGCGGGACGAACATCAGCTTCAATGACGTGCTGGCGCTGGATAAGCCGGTGGCGCTCAACTTCTGGGCGGGCAACTGCCCGCCATGCCGGGCTGAGATGCCGGGGTTCGAGCGGGTGCACCAGGCACGGGGCGATGAGGTCATCATTCTGGGCATGGACGTCGGCATTTTTACCGGTCTTGGCAACCGAAACAACGCGATCGCGCTTCTCGATGAACTTAACATTACCTACCCTGCCGGCGCTCCCCCCAACCGCACACCGGTGGTCAATTTCGCGGTCCGGGGGCTTCCGGCGACGGTATTTATTAATGCCGATGGCACCGTGTTCGACCGGGTGGACGGCGGCATCCGGGACGACAAGTTCGTTCGCATCATCGACGAGCTGATCGCGGAGCACAACGCACGGGCTACTGAGGCCGCCGAGCCGGTGGCCAGGCGATAACGAACTTTAGCGGGCCAGCCAGCCCCCGTCCATTACATAAGCGTAGCCGGTCAGGTAGGACGCCGCCCCCGAGCACAGCCACATGATGGCTCCCGCGCACTCCTCGGGGGTGGAGATGGTGCCGGACGGGTGCATGTTCGCTACTTTTGCCATGATCTCGGGAGCGTCGCCGCCAAATATGCGGTCCTGCATGGGCGTGGCCACGCTCGATGTGCACAGGGCGTTGATGCGTAGGCCCTGTGGGGCGTAGTCGAGCGCCGCGGCCTTGGTCAGGCCCACGGCAGCGTGCTTGCTGGCGATGTAGCCAGGCACACCGGCGCCCCCAACCAGGCCGTTGCCGGATGCGACGTTGACTATCGCACCTCCGTCAACTGAGTCACTGAGTATGTGGGGGATCTGGTATTTCATGCACAGGTAGACGCCGGTCAGGTTCACGCCGCATACCCGGTCCCACTCTTCCAACGGATATTCGGCCGTCGGCGTCCTGGCCCCTTCGGTCCCCGCGTTGTTGACGCCGTAGTCGAGACGTCCAAATGCCTCTATGGTCGTGTCGATGAGGTTCCGCACCTGGGCCGCATCGGCGACGTCGGTCTCTACGAATATGGCGCGTCCGCCGGCGGCGGTGATGCGGTCGGCGACGGCCTGGCCCTCTTGTTTACGACGGGCGGCGAGCGCAACGGCGGCACCCTCGCGGGCGAAGGCCTCGCCCGTGGCCGCACCGATGCCGGAGTTGGCCCCGGTGACCACGGTGACCCTGCCCTCAAACCGGCGCAACAGAAGCTAGACCTTGGAGTAGAGAGGGGTGGCTATGGAGGTGCCGTCTGGCAATTGCTCAACGGTGAAGTCGCCGAAGAGCAACGGCGCTTCTTGCTCCAGTAGCGCCAGGATGCGCAGGGCCAGGCTGCGAATCTCCCAGTCGGCGTAGGACGCTCCGCGCATTTCGATGAAGTGTCGCCAGGCGCGGACGTTGGCGGTGATGAAAATCTTCGTTTCCGTAGCGTTGGGTAGCACCGAACGGGCCGCCTGCCTGATGGCCTTGCGCCGGTCTGTCTTGAGCTCAAAGAGGTCCAAAGGCAGCGTCTTTTCCAGCGCCGCTACCAGCTCGTCGTAACTGGACGAGGCCACATCCATCGCCTTTTCGAATATTTTTGCCGCCGTCTCCACGTCGCCGACCTTTCGTGCGAGCGCCGGTGGTACGACGAAGGCCGCTCCCGCCTCGTCTACGTAGCGCTGGGAGCGCTGGGAGTAGGCGAACCCGGCCCGGTGGCGAACCAGCTCGTGGGTGAGGCTGCGCGACACGCCGGTCACCACGAAGCCGTAGTTGACGTGCTCGAAGACGCTACCGTCCTTTGACGAAAGGAGGTTGGTCACGAAGTCGGCGATGTCCCGCCTACCCCGGCCGTAGCTCATGTAGCACATGCGGGCGGAGACCTCGACGACCGCGGCCGACTCGTCGTCGCCCGCACGGATACTCTGCGGTATCGGAGGGACGCCCTCTGCCGCCAGGAACTCGGCTATCGCCTCCCAGTCAACGGCGGTTCGCGTGGTCAGGTAGACGCGGGGCTCTTTGATCAATTTCAAACTAGTGGCCTCGGCCTCTTATACCAGAAGCTGGTAGGGGTTTTCCAGGATGGACTTGACCTCGCCGATGAATAGCGCGCCCTCCGCTCCGTCAACGATGCGATGGTCGGCCGACAGGGTTGCCGTCATGATGTCGGCGACCTCTACCCGCTCGCCTCGCACGACTGGCTTTTTACCCACGGAGCCCACCGCCACGACGGCGGACTGGGGTGGGTGGATGATGGCCAGGAACCCACTGACGTCGAACATTCCGAGGTTGCTGACGGTAAAGGTGCCGCTGGTGTACTCGTCGGCGGTGAGCGCACCACCCCGGGACCGCTCGGCCAGGTCCCTGCTGGCGATTGCCAACTGCTTGAGGGACATGTCGTGGGCGTCCCTGACGGCGGGCACGATGAGGCCTTCGTCTTCGGCGATGGCCATGCCAATGTTGATGTGCTCGTGCATCTGAATGCCATCAGGAGTAAAGGTGGCGTTGAATTTGGGGTGCTTTTTCAAGGCCCCGATGCACGCCTTCAGGATCAGGTCGTTGACCGAGACCTTGGCTCCCTCGAAGTCGGGGCTGGCGTTGATCTGTTTGCGCATCTCCATGGCCTGGGTCATGTCCACTTCGGTCGAGACGTAGAAGTGGGGAGCCTCGGTCTTGGAGCGAACGGTCACCCTGGCGATCTGCTGGCGCATGCGGCTGAGGGGCACCATGTCGCCCTTCAGAGCGCCGCCAACGGCTGCAACAGGGGCGGCGACTGGGGTCGCTGCGATCGGGGCCGCCTCTGGTACCGGTGTCGCCGTCGGGTCGGGCACGTGGCCCTCGACGTCCTCTCGTGTAATGCGGCCGCCGGGGCCGGTGCCGACGACCTGGGTCAGGTCGATGCCGCGCTCTTCTGCCAGTTTGCGTGCCACAGGCGAGGCTCGCACCCTTCCTAAGTCGGCGGCTCGTGCAACCGGAGCTGGGGCGGAATCGGTTGGTGCGAGCTCGGGCGGGGACAAAGTCGACGCGGGCAGGGGAACCGCGGCGCTCGGCTCGTCGTCAGTTTCTGGTTCTCCTTCGGCGGGCTCGGGGGGCGCGGCCACGGTTATCTCCTCGCCCTCTTCGCCTACCACGGCGATAACCTGACCGACGGGCACGGTGCCGCCCTCGGCCACGACGATCCGCCTGAGCAGGCCGTCGGCGTGGGACGGGAACTCCACGACCGCCTTGTCGGTCTCGATCTCGGCGATCACCTCGCCCTTTTCAACCTGCGCACCCTCCGACTTGAGCCATCGGACGACGGTACCCTCCTGCATGTCGTAGCCCATCTGGGGCATGGTCAGTTCAGTTGCCATTGTCTAGCGCTCCCGCTCCCATCGCCTGGGTTCTCTTCGCCATACGGCTTCAGATGCCGAAAAGTCTCGATACCTCGGACGCCACCCTGGCGGCGTCGGGAATGGCGGCGGCCTCCAGCCGGCCATTGTAAGGGAAAGGCACTTCCAGGCCACCGACTCGCCCCACGGGGCCGTCGAGGTCATCGAATGCCTGCTCCTGAATCCCAGCGGCGACTTCGGCGCCGAAACCACCAGTCTTCCAGTTCTCTTCTACCACTAACGCTCGCCCGGTTTTACGAACCGACTCGACTACGGTCTCCATGTCTAACGGCCTCAGAGTACGCAGGTCGATCACTTCCGCATCGACGCCGCGCTCGGTGAGAATCCCGGCGGCCTCCAAAGCCACGTTAGCCATGCGGGAGTAGCCCACCAGCGTCAGGTCGCTCCCCTCTCGCCGAACAGCGGCTTTTCCAAAGGGCACCTCGTACCACTCTTCCGGCACTTCGCCCTTCATGCCGTACAGCAACTGGTGCTCGGCAAACACGACCGGGTCTTCGCTGCGTGCGGCCGAGCGCATCAGCCCCAGGGCGTCGTAAGGCGTCGCCGGGGTCGCGACCAGCAGGCCGGGGACGTTCGCGTACCAACCCTCGAAGCTCTGGGAATGGGTAGCGGCGAGTTGCGCCCCGCCACCGGTCACGGTTCGCAGGATCATCGGAACGGTTATCTGCCCATTGGACATGTACCTGAGCTTCGCGGCGTGGTTGACGACCTGGTCCATGGCCAGAAGGGTGAAGTTGATCGTCATCACCTCGACTATCGGTCGGATGCCGCCCATGGCCGCGCCGACCGACGCCCCCACGATGACGGCCTCCGATATGGGCGTGTCGCGGACACGGTCCTGCCCGTAGGAACGCAAAAAGCCCTTAGTTACGGCGTAGGCGCCTCCGTATTCGCCGATGTCCTCGCCGAGCATCATGAAGAGCTCGTCGGAGTCCATCGCCTCTCGCAGGCCCTGCGCCACCGCCTCTCTAAGCTGCATTTCAGCCATAAACGTGACCGTACATGGATTCGATTGTCGGCTCCTCGCTTTCGATGCCGAAACGGGTGGCTTCTTCGACCGTCAACTCAACCTCTTCCTGAACGGCCGCGAGGTCCTCCGGACCAAAGAGGTTCTCTCCGACGGCAAAGTCGACGAACCGCGAGATGGGGTCTCGCCCCCTCCACTCGTCGACCTCTTTGTTGTCCCGGTACTGGACCGGGTCGGCCATGGAGTGGCCCTGGAATCGGTAGGTGATGGCCTCTAAGAACACCGGGCCATCGCCCGCTCTGACACGGTGCACAGCCTCCTGAGCGGCCTCACGCACCGCCATTACGTCCATCCCATCAACCTGCATGGCGGGGATGTTGTAGGAGTCGGCCGACGTGTACAGGTCCCTGCCCGCGGCGTGGGTACGGTCGATGTGGCTGCCCATACCGTAGAGGTTATTTTCCAGCATGAAGATGACCGGCAGGTTCCACAACGACGCGAGATTGAGCGCCTCATGGAACTCGCCCTCGTTCACAGCGCCGTCACCGAAGAAGCACATTACGACCTTGTCGAGTCTTTGCTGACTGACGGCGAGGGCAAGGCCGACGGCTATCGGTAGCTGACCGCCGACGATCGCGTAGCCCCCCATGAAACCCTTCGACTTATCGAAAAGGTGCATGGAACCGCCCCTGCCCCCGCTCACACCGGTGGCCTTGCCCATTAGCTCCGCCATGATCGCCGACGGGTCCAAACCACGGGCGATGGCATGGCCGTGATCGCGGTAATGGCTGACTACGTAGTCGTCTTCGCGCAGGGCGGAGATGGCGCCTACGCCCACGGCCTCTTCCCCGATGTAAAGGTGAAGAAAGCCCCTTATGCGACCCTGCATGTACTGCGCGCTACACTCCTCTTCGAAGTGGCGAATGAGTTGCATTTGCCGGTACAGGTCGCGGGCTATCGCCTTGTCTATTTTGGGGGATACTTTCATCTTGAGCGCGGCGGCTTTGCAGATGCCGCCGGATGGGACCGGGCCCTAGGCGTGGATCGCCTCCCCCTCGGCGGCGAGGGCGGCCTCTTTCAAGGCCTCTGAGATTGTTGGATGGGGATGGACCAGCCAGCCGATCTCAGTGGTGGTGCCCTCCAGTAATCGCGCCAGAGAAGCTTCACCCAGTAGTTCGGTCACCTCTGGGCCGATCATGTGGACGCCGAGTATCTCGCCGATCTCGGCGTCCGAGACGACCTTTACAAAACCGTCGGTCTCGCCCAGCGCCAGGGCCTTGCCGGAGGCGGACAGCGGGAATCTACCGATCTTTAGCTCGCGACCGGCCTCACGAGCAGCCTGCTCGGTCATGCCGAAGCTGGCCACCTGGGGACGGCAGTAGACGGCCTTGGGCATGAGGTCGTAGTCCAGGGCCGGGGGCTCCAGACCGGCCATCGTCTCGACCGCCGTGACTCCCTGCGCCGAGGCGACGTGGGCCAAGAGAAGCTTCCCGGTGACGTCGCCGATAGCGTACACGCCAGGGACGTTGGTTCTCATGCTGTCATCGATGGGGATGTAGCCTCGCTCGGTCTGCACGCCTGCCTCTTCAAGCCCGATGTCTTCGATGTTGCCGGTCACGCCGACGGCGACGAGTACCCGGTCGCATTCGATGACGGATTCGTTCTCGCCCTTCGATACGGTGACTTTGACCGTGCCGGACTCGGTGGTTATTCCGAGCACGTGGGCTTCGGTCATTACCTTGACGCCCATTTTTTTGAACGAGCGGGTGAGTTGGGCCCCGACGTCGTCGTCTTCCAACGGGACCATGCGAGGAAGCAGCTCTACGATGGTCACTTCGGAGCCGTAGGAGTTATACAGGTAAGCGAACTCCGCTCCGGTGGCACCGCCGCCCACTATCACCACCCGGCCGGGCGCCTCACGCATCTCTAGGGCCTGTCGACTTGTGATTACGACTTTGCCGTCGATGGGGAGGTTGGGCAGACCGCGCTGACGAGCACCGGTGGCGATCATAACGTTTGACGCGGTCAAGGTCTGCGGGGACTCACCGTCCACACGCACGGTGTTTGCGTCCACCAGGGCGCCGCTGCCCCGAATCACATCGACTTTGTTTTTGTTCAGCAGGTACGCTACGCCCTTGGTGAGGCGGTCGACGACCTCGCGACTGCGGTCGATGGCCTTTCCAAAGTCCCCTACGACGGTGCCGACTTCGATGCCGAACCGCTCCGCCTCGTTAAACAGGCTGAGCACTTCTGCGTTGCGCAAAAGAGCCTTGGATGGAATGCAGCCCCAGTTCAGGCAGATGCCGCCGATCTCTGCTCTCTCAATCACGGCGGTGCGCATGCCCAACTGGCCCGCACGGATGCCCGCAACGTATCCCCCAGGCCCGCTGCCGAGGATAACGAGGTCGTAATTTGAGCCGTTTTCTACCAAAGATCACCTCGGCGATTGGGAGTGAGAACGAACGCTGATTGTACCACCGATCATCACAGGACTTCGGTTCGATCCCAGTCTACGGACGGGTCCAGAGGCGCTGCGTTAGACGCAGACCGCATGGTTGTTTATGATGCAGCTTGCAGCCAATCCGATTGGAACGGTGAGCATTGACCAGTATCAAAACAACACAGATTCCCAACCCCGCGCCCGGTTCGATAACCGACGTTGCCGGCATCACCGTCGGCCACTACACGGACCGGGCCGGGGCCACCGGTTGCACGGTGGTGCTGTGCGAAGGCGGCGCCGTGGCCGGGGTGGACGTTCGCGGCGCCTCTCCCGGCACTCGTGAGACGGACCTGCTCGATCCTACCGCAAACGTGCAAAAAGTCCAGGCCGTGCTGCTCAGCGGCGGCAGTGCGTTTGGCCTCAACGCGGCGGAAGGCGTGGTCCGCTACCTTAGCGACAAGGGCATCGGGCACGATGCCAGGGGCATGAAGGTGCCTATCGTCCCTGCCGCGATCCTCTTCGATCTGCACCTGATTTCTCCGGTGATTCCAGCCCCCGACGATGCCTATCGCGCCTGCACCATGGCCAAAAGCGGGCGACCACAGGAGGGTACGCTGGGCGCCGGGACGGGCGCCACGGTAGCAAAGTTGCTGGGACGAGAAGGCCTGATTAAGGGAGGAATCGGCACGGCGGGGCTGGTGTTGGGGGACGGGGTCAGGGTTGGGGCTATCGTAGCCAACAATGCGGTCGGCGGGGTTTACGAAGCCGGGTCCGGTCGCCTCATCGCAGGCCCCCGTAATCCAGACGGCGACATGGTAGATGCGGTCGAAGAAATTCTCGCCCCGGAATGGGCGCCGCCTTCGATGCCAGCCGGTACCAACACGACGATCGGCGTGATCGCCACCGATGCCGCGTTGACGAAGGTGCAGGCCACCCGGGTCGCTGCGGCCGCTCACGACGGGCTGGCGATGGCCGTGCGCCCGGCCCATACTGTGCACGACGGAGACACATTCTTCGCCCTGGCCACCGGAAGGGAGCCAAAGGAACCGGGAGAAGCGGTGGCTCCGACCGACCTGGACCGCATTACCGCGGCTGCGGCCATAACCGTCGCGGCAGCATTGGCACGGTCAGCAACGGAAGCAACGGGCCTGGCCGGAGTGCCGGCACTCGGGGAACTCTAGACAAATGACTTTCAGTAAAAACAGTAAGTTGGCGTTCGTCGGCTCGGGTGCCGTGGGTAAGACCATCGCCGTGGCCCTCGCGCGCGAAGGCTACCCGGTGGTGGCTTCCGCCAGCAGGACCTTCGCATCGGCGCAGGACCTGGCCGGGCGCATCGACGGCTGCGAGGCGTATGAGTCGATTCAGGAAGCGGCCGATAGGGCCGACTTCGTGTTCATCACCACATTCGACGGCGTCATCAAATCGGTCGCCGACGGCATCTCATGGCGCGAGAGTCAGGGGGTGGCGCACTGCTCGGGAGTGACCTCACTCGACGTATTCGAGGGCCCGGCGGCGCTGGGCGTGGCGACCGGGTCTCTCCATCCTCTCCAGGCTTTTGCATCGGTCGAGGCGGCGCTGGAGGCCCTGCCGGGCTCGACCTTCGGGATTGAGGGTTCGGGCGACATCCAGAGCTACCTGACTCAGGTCGCTAGCGATCTGGGCGGGAATCCAATCGCGCTGCGCTCGGAAGATAAACCCCTGTACCACGCATCGGTGGTGATGATCGGGGGCGTACTGATGGGGCAGTCAGCCGTGATCGCGCAGATCTGGGAAGACCGTTTCGGGGTGGCGCGCAACGACGCGAACTCGTCGCTGATGCCGATACTAAAGGGCGTCGCGGACATCCTGGCGACGAGCGGCTACCCCGACGGCATCGCCGGACCGTACGTACGCGGTGACGTCGGTACCGTGAAAAAGCATCTCGAATCGATGAAGAGCGTGAGTACGGAAGCGCTGCAGATGTATGCGACGTCGGCCCTGGCCGGGCTGCCGTTCGCGCTGGAAAAGGGCGTGGCCGATCCGGCCGATGCTAGGGAGATCGAGCGGCTCCTAAAGGAATACATAGCCGATAACCCGATTACATAATTGAGAGCGGGTCCTGTGGCCCGTTAAGCGGCAAATCGCGCAGGCCCTCACTCGGGCGAAGGAAGAAGGAGGAGGTACCGGATGCGCACAACCATTCACCAGTTGGCGGAGATGAAGCGTCGAGGCGAGAGGATCGGGATGATCACCGCCTACGACTACACGTCGGCCCGTATCGTCGACGAAGTGGGCTTCCCGGCCATTCTCGTGGGCGACTCGATGAGCCAGGTCATGCTGGGCTACGAGGACACGGTCCCGCTGACTTTGGACGAGTCGATTCACCACACTCGCGCGGTCGTGAGGGGCACCAAGAACGCCCACGTAGTCGCGGATATGCCGTTCCTCAGCTACAACGCCGGGTGGCCGGAGGCGGTGCATAACGCGGGCCGCTACCTCAAGGAGGCCGGCGCCCAGAGCGTAAAGGTTGAGGGCGGCAGGCACATGGTCCGGCCCATCAGGCGCATGATCGCGGCGGGCATACCCGTCATGGGCCACATCGGGCTGACGCCCCAGTCGGTGAACCAGCTGGGTGGCTACAAGGTGCAGGGCAAGAGGCCTTTAGAAGCACAGAGGCTTCTCACAGACGCACTGGCGCTGCAAGAGGCCGGAGTCTATTCGATAGTGCTCGAGCTGGTGCCGGCAGAGGTTTCACGGGAGATCACGGCCCGGGTCACCGTACC
Source organism: Dehalococcoidia bacterium (assembly GCA_965250195.1). Taxonomy (GTDB): domain Bacteria; phylum Chloroflexota; class Dehalococcoidia; order Lucifugimonadales; family UBA2962; genus CAUZIR01. Next base: position 1,314,239 of record OZ252295.1, on the reverse strand, counting down.
CACCATCGGCATAGGAGCCGGGAAGCACTGCGACGGGCAGATCCAGGTGCTGCACGACGTGCTGGGGCTGTTCGAGGTCTTCATTCCCAAGCACACCCGGCGCTACGCCAATATGGCGGACGACATGCGCTCGGCCCTGGGCTCGTACTTCTCGGACATCAAAGACGGCAGTTTCCCAGGCGACGCTGAGAGCCACCACGTGTCGGAAGAGGTGGTCGCGGCGATGGTCGGCACTGTTGAGGAGCCAGACTTGGAGCAAGGGGACGAGGCGCTGGAGTAGCCGTGCGGGTCGTAAAAACGGCGGAGGCGCTTCGGGCCGAGCTAGAAGGCTGCGAACGCCCGCTGGGTCTGGTACCGACCATGGGAGCGCTGCACGGGGGCCACGTGGCACTACTGCGCGCGGCCAGGGCCGAGTGCGCCACCATCGCCGCCTCGATCTTCGTCAACCCGGCGCAGTTCGGTACTGGCGAGGATTTTTCGACGTACCCCCGAGACCGAGAGCGCGACCTGGCGATCATGGAGGAGGAGGGTGTCGATGTGGTTTTCACGCCTTCTACCCCGGAGATGTACTCGAAAAGGTTCGATACGACGGTCTCGGTGGGCCGACTGGCACAGCGACTGGAGGGCGAGTCGCGACCGGGCCATCTCGGCGGCGTCGCCACTGTCGTCTGCAAGCTGCTGGCTATTACCCGGCCCGACCGGGCCTATTTCGGGCAAAAGGACGCTCAGCAGCTGCTGGTGGTCCGTCGCATGACCGGTGATCTGGGTCTGGGTGCCGAGATCATAGGCGTACCGACGGTACGGGAGCCGGATGGCCTGGCCCTGAGCAGCCGCAACGCCGCGCTGAACACCGACGAACGAGCGGCGGCGCGGGGCCTCTACGCGGGGCTACAGAGCGCTGCCGCGCTAAGGGCAGACGGCGAGACCGAAGCGGAGGCGCTCAGGCGGGCGATGCGCAGGGAGATGGAGGCGACCGGCGCCAGGGTGGACTACGTCTCGATCGCCACTGCCGAGACTCTGGAAGAGTTGGTCGAGATCACCGGCCCGGCGCTGGCTCTGGTGGCGGGGTTTGTGGGCGAGACGCGGCTGATCGACAACATCACCCTGTAGCCCGTACGATGCGGCCCATGTCAGCAGCAAACGACAGGGTCGCTATCGTCGGCGTCGCAGAGTCGGACGAGATCGGGAAAATTCCCGGGAAGTCTTCGCTCCAGCACCACGCAGAGGCCGCGTACAACGCGCTCGAAGATGCGGGCATCGGTATCGGCGAGGTGGACGGGTTGCTCACCGCCGGGTACTCGTCCATGGTGCTGGCAGAGTACCTGGGTATTACTCCCCGGTACACCGATGGCACGGCTGTAGGAGGTTCTTCGTTTGTCATCCACATCGCTCACGCCATGGCCGCAATCCGGGCGGGCTATTGCGAGGTGGCGCTGGTGACTCACGGCGAGGCGGGCCGTAGCCGCCTCACGCGCCCGGCGCCGGACCCGGCCGAGCCCGGCCAGCAGTTCGAGATCCCCTACGGCATCGTCAACGCGCCCGTGGCATATGCGATGGCCGCCCGCCGTTATATGCACGTCTACGGCGAGGACAGGACGCGCCAGGCGCTCGCAGAAATTGCTGTCTCGACCCGAAAATGGGCACTTTTGAATCCCAGGGCGTACATGCGCGACCCGATGACCTTCGATGACTACCACGACTCCCGCTGGGTGTCCTGGCCGTTCCACCTGCTCGATTGCTGCATTGTCACAGACGCGGGCGGAGCGTACGTGATTACGTCGGCAGCGCGGGCGCGGAACCTGAAAAAGAAACCCGTGTGGGTGCTGGGCGCCGCTGAGGGCCACGACCATGCCATCATCAGCCAGATGGAAGACATGACCAGTCCGATTTCTCGTGAGACGGGACCTCGGGCCCTGGCCCGGGCGGGCGTCACGCACTCCGATATCGACCTGGCGATGATCTATGACTCGTTCACCTACACGGTCCTTGTGACTCTAGAGGCGCTGGGCTTCTGTGGGCCGGGAGCGGGCCCCGACTTCGTGGCCGACCAGCGAACGGCTCCGGGCGGCGGGTTTCCCATGAACACGTCGGGCGGCGGGCTGTCGTACACGCATACGGGCATGTACGGCATGTTCCTCGTACTGGAGGCGGTGAGGCAGCTTCGCGGCGAAACGGGTGATCGCCAACTCGACGACCCCAAGATCGCGCTGGTGAACGGCACCGGCGGTTACCTGTCATCGACCGGCACGGCGATTCTGGCGGTGGACTGAGATGGCCGACTACCAAAAGCCGCTGCCCGCGCCTCAGGGCGAGTCGCAACTGTACTGGGACAAGGCGAAAGAGCACGAATTGTGGCTGCGCCGGTGCAAGGCGTGCGAAAAAGCCTACTTTTACCCGAGAGATATTTCGCCGTGCTGTTTTTCCAAGGACACCGAGTGGATGCAGGCAAGCGGCAAGGCGACGCTGCACACTTTCACCATCGTTCACCGTTCCCCGTACCCCGGCTTCCAGGCGGACGCGCCGTTCGTAACGGCCATCGTGGAGCTGGAGGAGGGGCCGATGATGGCGACCAACATCATCGGCTTTTCCGGTGAACCGGAGCCCGATGATTTGGTGATTGGGATGGCGCTAGACGTGGTCTTCGACGACGTGACAGAGGAGATCACGCTGCCGAAATTTCGGCCCGCCTGACCGAGCGTGCGGGGCTCGTTAGACCAGTTCTGAGATGGCCCGGATGATCCGGTCCGGTCGCTCGGGGGCGTCTTCCGGTAAGCCCGCACCGATGATGTCGATCCAGATGCCGTGGATGCCCATGCGCATGGGGGCGAGGACATCCAATTCGAGGTTGTCCCCCACCATCCAGGTCTCATTCGGCTCCACCCCGAGAGTTTTAAGAGCGTGCAGGTACACTTCCGGCTCGGGCTTGCCGACGCCGAAGACCCCTTCAATCTGGATGTGGTCGATGAGTCCGGCCAGGCCGAGGTGCTCGACTTTCATGCTCTGGGTTTCGGCGGCCCCGTTGGTTACCAAGCCCAACTTGACGCCGCGTTCCCTGAATGTTCGTAACGTCTCGATGGCGCCGGGGAACGGCCGGGAGGCGGCCCGACGCACTTCGGACCAAGCGTCGGCCAGCTGCTCGGTCAAATCCGCTGAGACTATGCCCAGCGCCTCGAGGCCGCCGCGCACGTTCTCTATTAGCGCTTGTCTCGGGTTGAGGCGACCGCTGAGGTTGCGCCTCGTGTCCGACCAGAACCACACTCGGTAGTCGTGAATGGCGGTGTGCAGACGCTCCGGCGTGACGTCGTGGCCTATGCCCTTGAACACCGGTGCGAACCGGTCCGCCACCACGGCCCAACATTCGGTGGAGACCTCAGAGGTGGCGAGGATGGTGTCGTCCAGGTCGAATAGCACGGCGGTGGGCAGCCCTCCAGTGTCGCCGATTTGGACGGTTTCGCTCACGTCAGAGCTGCGGCAGGACCCGAGCCGCCAGTAGCTCGAGCGCGGAGAAGTCGTCGTGGGCCAGGTGCTGAAGCATGACCCGAGAGACGCTCATTTCCGATAGCCGACCCAGTTGATCTACCAGTTCGTCCGGACTGCCGGAGAACCAGCCGCCCGGCCCTCTGTGGTCCCCCAGATTGCGGGGGTCGCCGGTGAGGGTGGGGACGCGAAGCCTGAGCCTCTCTATGCGGGCGTCCAGGTCTGCATCGTCCACGCCCACGGCGAACGGGGCCGCGATGGAGCGCCGAATCGAGGCGATGTCGCGGCCGACGGCGTCGCAGTGGCGAGCAAGGACCTCGAGTTTGTGGGGATATTTGGGGAGGTCGCGGCCGGTGACGTTCCACTCGTCGGCCAGCTCGGCGACGATGCGCAGCGTGCGGCGCTCGCCTGAGCCGCCTACGAGTATGGGCAGCGGCTGGCGCACCGGGCCGGGCAGGCCGCTGGCTCCGTCGAGCCGGTAGTGCGTGCCGATAAAGGACGCAGGGCCCGGGGACCAGGACGCGCGACAATACAGGATGGTCTCGCGAAGCCTGTCCATACGTTCGCCAATTGGCGGGAAGTCGACGCCGTACTCCGTGTGCTCGCCATCGTGCCATCCGGCGCCGACGCCGAGCACGAAGCGCCCATCCGAGAGGGCGTCTATCTGAGCGGCGAGACGGGAAAGCACCGAGGGGTGACGAAAGGTCACCGAGGCGACCATGGTGCCCAGCTCGATGCGGTCCGTCACTTCAGCAGCTATCGCCAGATTGAGGAAGGCATCAAAGGAGCCGCCGGGCATCTTGCCGTATAGTGCCACGAGGTGGTCGGACCGCCACAGGGAGTCGAATCCCAGTTCGTCTGCCGATTTGGCGACGCGGCGCCAGAGCTCCCAGGTAAGGTCGTCCTGTGCCTCTATTAGTAAGCCGATTTTCACTTCTGAACTCGCCTCATTTGTTGTCACCGACCGGATCGATGCCACTGTCCGCGGCCTCTGCACAGGGCAGGATGGTGCGAATCGTGTCAAACGGGTAGATGCCGGTGTAGTGGGCGTCGCTCCAGAGGAACTGGACGGCATATCGGCCCACCATCAGGTAGTCTTCAGCCCGGATGTCGGCAGGAACGGTGGCGGGGTCGAGCAGTTTGCGTTTGCTCCACTCCTCGACGCACTCGGCGCAGCCGCAGTTGAGGCGCAACTCCCTGGCCGTGTAGCAGCAGGTCTGGCCGTCGCTCCAGTCGATTATCACACTGTCCTCGGTGAGGAGGACCCTTTCGGCCCCGATGTTGCCGTTTGTCATCACCTGCCCTTTGCGTCCACCGAAACTGCTTTGTTGCATGCCGCGCCACCGACCAGACGATTCTAACGCGGCGAGACACTCGAACGCAGGCCTGCCGGTTCCTTGTAGGACCGCGATTCCGTGGCATATCATCGCCTTTGGGGGCATTTAGGGGCGATGAGCAAACTGAGCGACTTTTTGTCGGTGGCGGACCTGCCTCCGAGCCAGGTTGCCGATATTGTTGAAGCGGCTGTGCGAGTGAAGAACGGCGCCGACGCCACACGTCCTTTAGACGGCATGATTGTCGCGCTGTTATTCGAAAAACCCTCGCTGAGGACCAGGGGTAGCTTCGAGGTGGGCGTCCGGCAGCTCGGCGGGGACTGTGTGTACTTCAGCCCCGAAGACGTCGGGCTCGGGCAACGAGAACCGGTGGCCGACGTGGCGCGGGTGCTGGAGAGGTGGTTCGACTGTGTGGTGGCCCGCGTGTTCTCTCATGACACGCTCGTCGAGTTGGCCGAATATGCCTCGATACCCGTGGTCAATGCTCTATCGGACGCCGAGCACCCGTGCCAGGCGATGGCCGACCTGCTGACGGTGCACGAGAAGCGAGGCGCGCTTACCGGTGCCAAGATTGCCTACATCGGCGACGGAAACAACGTGGCCGCGAGCCTCGCCATCGCCTGCGGCTCGGTGGGCGCGCACTTCACCATGGCCTGTCCCGCCGCTTATCAGGTGCCGGATCAGCCCTGGGCAGAGGCGCAGCGACGGGCCGAGGGCTCGGGCGGCTCCGTGACCTGGCTCCAGAGCCCGGAGGACGCCGTCACCGGAGCGGACGCGGTGTACACGGACGTGTGGGTGAGCATGGGCGAACAGGACCAGGCAGCCGATAAGCTGCGCGCGTTCGAGGGCTACCAGGTGGGCCCCGAGCTAATGGAGCGCGCCGGCCCCGGCGCGGTCTTCATGCACGACATGCCCGCACATGAGGGCGAGGAGATCGCGCCGGGGATGCTGGAACACCCCGGCTCGGTTGTCTTCGACCAGGCCGAGAACCGGCTCCACGCTCAAAAAGCCATTCTCAGCCGGTTGCTCGGCTAGGCCCAGACATGGTTAAACCACTTGTCGCCATTGTCGGACGCCCAAATGTGGGCAAGTCCACGCTCTACAACCGGATTGCCGGGGACCGAAGCGCCATTGTCTCGGAGGTGGCCGGCACCACCCGCGACCGACTAATGACGAACGTTGAATGGGGCGGGGCAGGGTTCGTGCTGATAGACACCGGCGGCCTAGAGCTGGAGCCGACCCGGTCTACTCAGGTGGCAGGTCTATCGGACGAAGTTCGCAACCAGGTCGAAGTAGCCATCGCCGACGCCGATGTCATCGTGCTGGTGGTGGACTCGGTGGACGGGGTGACGCCGGACGACGAGGACGTGGCCCAGAGCCTGCGCATGGCCGGGAAGCCGCTGATATTGGCCGCAAACAAGGCGGACAACCCCGAGCGGGAGAGCACGTCTCTCGAATTTCACTCACTGGGCATTGGGGACCCGATTCCACTGAGCGCGTACCACAACAGGGGCGTGGACGACCTGATGACGCAAGTTGTCGAAGCCTTGCCCGAGACCGAACCGGACTACGAGTCGCTGGCCGACCTGTCCCTGGCCATCGTGGGCCGGGCCAATTCGGGCAAGTCGCAACTGCTCAACGCCATTGCGGGCGAAGAACGCTCGATTGTCAGCGACGTTCCCGGAACAACCCGAGACGCAATAGATACGCTGATCGAGCGCGACGGCACGTCCATGCTGCTGATAGATACGGCGGGTATTCGACGCAGGGGCAGCGTGGAGAGGGGCATCGAACGCTACAGCGTCCTGCGGTCTCTCCGCGCCATTGAGCGGGCACAGGTGGCGCTGCTGCTGCTGGACGCCACCGAGCTGGCCACGGCGCAGGACGCCCACATCGCCAGCTATGTGCTGGAGGCGCACAGGGGCATTGTGATCGCCGTGAACAAGTGGGATCTCGCCCCCGAGCTGGGCCTGAACAAGGCCGACACGGAGCGGTTCGTGCGGGCGCGATTCAAGTTCCTCCACTTCGCGCCGGTGCGGTTCATATCGGCGCTTAAGGGGGACGGGGTAGGCGAACTGCTGGATGCGGCCGGGGAGGCGCACGTGCAGTGGTCGAGAAGTCTACCGCGCTACGACCTACGACGCACGGTGCTCAACGCCGTGGCCGACCACCCACCGGCGTCCAACCCCAGGCACGGACTGAAGGTGTACGGGGTGACTCAAGACTCTATCGGCCCGCCCGGTTTCACGGTCTACGTCAATAAGGCCGACCTGGTGCACTTCTCTTACCGGCGGTACCTGGAAAACGCCATTCGCGGCACCTATGGCTTCGAGGGAACGCCGCTGAGGATGCGGTTCAGGGGCAGGGGCGAACAGTGATTTTCTTCGAATACCTCATTTTCATAGCCGTGGGCTATCTGATCGGCTCAGTGCCGTTCGGGCTCATCGCGGCGCGGGTGGCGAGCGGCGTGGATGTGCGCGACTTCGGCAGCGGGAAGACGGGCATGACCAACGTCATCCGCACCTCGGGCAAGAAGGTGGGGGCGCTGGTCCTGCTTCTCGACATGTCCAAAGCGGTGATCGCAATCGCGGTGGTGATAGCTTTCTCCGACACACCCGGACTGCAATCAGCCGCTGGGCTGGCCGCCGTGCTGGGCCACAATTTTCCCGTGTTCGCCGGTTTCAGGGGCGGCAGGGGCATCGCCACCGGCTGGGGCGGGCTCTTTATCCTCTCGCCGTGGGCCGGTCTGATCGCCACCGGCGTTGGAGTGCCCCTGGTCTTCCTGTCGAAGTACGTTTCTGTGGGATCTATCATCGGAGCGACGGCTGGCTGCGTCGCCCTGATCGCCCTCGCCGCAACCGGGGTCATCGAGACAGACTTCATGTGGTACGGAATTGTCGGGGCCCCGGCGGTGGTCATCCGTCATTACGACAACGTTGTCCGATTGATCAGAGGCAAGGAGCGTAAGCTGGGCACGAAGGCGGAGCTGGCCCCGGCACTAGTCGCCGATGAGGCAAAACAAGCCGCCGAAGGGGCCGGGCCCGCGCAGGACCGGGCAGGCTAGGCCATGACGACCGCCGCAGTCATCGGGACGACGAGCTGGGGAACGACGCTCGCGGTCCTGCTAGCCCGCAACGGCGCATCCGTGTGCATACTCGCACGCGACGGCGCCGAAGCAGACGCTCTGAACCGGGACCGGGAAAACAAGCGCTTCGCGCCGGGAGTGACCCTGCCCGACACCGTGTCGGCGACATCATCCCCGGCAGATTCACTGACGGGCGCCGACCTTGTGATGGTGGCCGTGCCGTCGCGGTCGATCAGAGAGAACATGGCCCGCATCGCCGAAGACGTGCCCTCTAGCGCTACGGTCGTGAGCGCCACTAAGGGGCTGGAGATATCCTCCGGCAAGCGCATGTCCGAGGTGATCGCCGAAGAGCTTGGCCCCGGTTGGGACGGGCACATATGCGCGCTTTCGGGCCCTAACCTGGCGAGCGAAGTGCTTTCCGGCCTGCCCTCCACCACGGTCGTGGCCGGGTCCGACGACGAAGCGATGGCGAGGGTGCAGGCCGCGTTCTCGTCGCAGAGCTTCCGCGTCTATACCAACGCCGACCTCGTCGGGGTGGAGCTGGGCGGTGCCCTCAAGAACATTATCGCCATCGGCGCGGGCATCTGCGACGGGCTTCAGCTGGGCGACAACGCCAAGGCGGCCTTCGTCACCCGGGGCCTGGCGGAGATCGCCCGACTGGGGGTGGCATCGGGCGCGGCGCCGCTTACGCTGGCGGGACTTGCCGGGATGGGCGACCTGGTAGCGACCTGCTACAGCGACCTGAGTCGGAACCACCACGTCGGCGCCGAACTGGCCGCCGGTCGCAAGCTGGAGGACATTCGCGCCGGGATGCACAACGTCGCGGAGGGCGTGGACACCACGGCGGCGGCGGTTCAGGTGGCCGACCGGCTGTCGGTCGATATGCCCATTGCCCGGGCCATCAACTCGATCCTGTTCGAGGGGGTCTCGCTGGAGTCGGCCATTTCCGAGCTCCTGGGCAGACGGCCCGCCCCCGAATGGAGCGGGCTGGACGGTGGCAAAGGCGGCTAACGCACGTCAGGGTGAACGGCGTGGATCGCAAGCCATTCCTCTTCCTGCCGAACCTCGCTTACCCGCAGACCCGCGGCCGCGAGGGCGCCGGTTACTTCGTCGCCCCTCTCTGCGAGGACACCGCTACAGACGACGGCGCCCAAGGGCTTCGCAACGGCAGCGATGTGCTCGGCAGACGCGATGATCACCTTGGCCGAGATGTTGGCGAGCACCAGGTCGAACGGGCCATCGCCTTGGCGGCTCTCAAGTGTCCCCTCGACCGCGGTGACTACGCGGTCAACCTCGTTGTCGGCCGCATTGCGATTGGCAGCCGAGACCGCGTCCGGGTCGATGTCGAGCCCGAGCACTCTGGTCGCGCCCAGCTTGGCCGCGGCTATGGAGAGGATGCCCGACCCACACCCGACGTCCAGAACGCAGGCGGCGGGTTCGAGAAGTTCTTCGACGAACTGGAGGCACATTGCGGTCGTCGGATGATGCCCCGTCCCGAAGGCGAGACCGGGGTCGAGCCGAATGACCACCCGCGAGCCAACAGAACGCGGCTCATCCCAGCTAGGGACCACCATTAGCCGTTTCCCGACTGTCAGGGTTCTGAGATGCCGCTTGTAGGCGTCGCGCCACTCGGCTTCCTCTATGGCCCGCTCGGTCAGATCACCTATTGGTGCGACGAGGGCGATCAACCTGACACCGGCGTCGATTCCAGCTCGCCGTGCCGGGAGCTGGTCGTCGGCCGGGAGGTAGGTGCGCAGTGTCGCCGGGGCGTCCGGAGGACGCGACTCGCCCTCGTCCGGGTTGTAGCCACCGTCAAGCTCCACGACGACGCCCTGCTCACCATAGCGAGCGAACAGTTCGGAGATGGGTTCTACGAATTCAGCGGGTGTCCGGATACTGAACTCAATCAGTGTCATTGGCCGTCACGCAGTGACTTAAGGACCGGAGATAGTGTCCTTGATCTTGCCCACCCAGGTTCGGCCGTCCTGCTCGGAGACTTCACCCTCGTCCGGTAAAGTGGCCGCGAGCTGCTCAAGAAGCAGTCGCTGCTCTTCGGAGAGGTCCTCGGGGGTGAGCACGAACAGGTCGATGATCTGATCGCCCCGGAGACCTTTGTTCCGGAGGTGGGGGATGCCTCGGCCCTTGAGGTTTATTAACTGCCCGGACTGGGTGCCGGCCGGTATTTCGACGGTTTCCTCCCCTTCTAGGGTAGGGATGTTCAGGACCACACCCAGCCCAGCCTGTGCGACGTTGAGCCTCTGGGTGTAGCGTACGTCGTTGCCCTCGCGCCTGAACAGCTGGTGGGGCTGGACACTGAGCGCAACATACAGGCTGCCGGACGGGCCACCACCGAGGCCGGCTTCACCCTCCCCTCGCAACTTGAGCTGGGTGTTGCTCTCGATTCCGGCCGGAATGGTCACGGCGAGCGTGCGCTGCTTGCGCTCGATGCCGGAGCCGCTGCAGTGCTTGCAGGGTTTGGTAATTACCTGTCCGTCACCCCCGCAAACGCTGCATGTCACTACCTGCACGAACTGACCGAAGAAGCCCTGCTGTGCCCGCCGCAGCTGTCCCGAGCCACCGCAGTTTGTGCACACTTCCGGGGTGGTGTCGGGCTCGCTACGGCTTCCACGACAGACGGCGCACTTTTCGGTCCGGGAGATCTCAATCTCTTTCTCAGTCCCGAATGCTGCCTCGGCGAAAGACACCGTGACGGAGCCTCGCAGGTCGGAGCCCCGTCGGGCGGAGCCTGTCTGGGCCTGTCCGCCGAAGCCGCCGAAGAAGGCCTCGAAGATGTCCCCCACACCTCCGTATGAATCGAAGCCGTCAAAGCCCGTGGCACCACCGCTTGTGACGCCGGAGTGACCGAAGCGATCGTACTGTGCCCTGCGGTCCTCGTCGGAGAGAACCTGGTAGGCCTCGTTTACCTCTTTGAATCGCTCTCCCGCCTTTTCCGCCTTGTTGCGGTCGGGGTGGAATTCGAGCGCCAGCTTGCGGAAGGCCTTTTTGACCTCCTCATCCGAGGCGTTTCGCTGAACGCCCAGAACCTCATAGTAGTCGCGCTTTTTGGTCGTCATGCAGTGTCGTTCACCGGGTACGTCAAATTGAGGACGCACAATGTTCAATTATATTTGGACCTCGGCAGGGCGTTCAAGGATGCGTGCACCGGGAAACGAGATTCTTGGGTGAGGACCGAGTGAGTTTGGGAGGGAGTCCGCCGCTCTACGGGCTATGACCTGAGGTTGGCCATTTCCGTCATGACCGAGATCATTAGCTTGACCCGGGCGATTGTGTGGGCATAGCGCATCCTAGTCGGGCCTACTGCCGCTATCGCACCGACCGCACCGCCCGGGCCTCTGTAGCGCCCGATAACGACGCTCAGAGGCCGCAGCACGTCTCCACGGTTTTCGGCACCAATTACTACCCTCAGCGTGGCGCCTTCGGGCATCTCTTCCAGTACGGCCTGGGCAAGCGTGCCATCTTCGAAACCCTCTACCAGATCTCTCACCTTGCGGTTTTCAGCAAACTCAGGCTGTGACAGGAGGTTCCGTAGGCCGTCCAAGTAGTGATCTCTAAACAGGCCTTTATCTTCTGCTTCAAGTACCTCGATGGTTGTCTGGAGTATTTTTCGCTCCAGGGGCGTGAGATCGAAGTGGACTTGGGCCAGTTGGCTGCGAGTCTGCCCTTCTACAAGGTCGCGAACACGGTTCGCGGACCTGGCCAGTACGTCGGCGTCGGTGGGCTCAGCCAGGCGGACCATGTGCCGCCGGAGCCTGGTCTGTTCCAGGACCACGATCATCATGGCCAATAGGCCTTCCAGGGGCACGACGTCCAGTCGCCTCACTCTGGATTCGGCCGACCTGGCGGGGGTGGCTACCGCAAGATTGTCGACCAACCCGGCCAGTATTCCCGCCGCTGTGCTGGACCAGTACTCAGCGTCCATGTTCGCCCGCGCCAATTTGTGGCGAACCGATGCCCGAGTGGCAGTGGGCTCGCGATTTTCGTTGCTACTGGCCACCGATTCGACGTACATCCTGTACGCCTTGTCACTGGGGACGCTCCCGGCGGATGAGTGCGGATGGGTTACGTAACCGTGCTCCTGAAGAACGGTTACGTCGTTGCGAACTGTGGCCGAGCTAACTCCGAGCCTGCCATCGGCAATGATGGAGCGAGACGAGACCGGGCTGGCACCGGCGACGTAGTGCTCGACGATGTAGTTGAGTATGGCCTGCTGTCGGGAGCTGAGCATTCGACTTCCCGACTATTCTACTCCCCGTGGCTGCGCCTGCGACGGTAGGCCCAGATGAGTCCGAGCGGGCCCAAGAGGAGCAGGCCGTTGGCTACGGCCGCCCGCACGGGCACTTCGCCACTAGGGGCGCTACAGGTGCCAAAAAAGCCGCTGGGGTCCGGTGTGGCGGTCGGTTCGACCGTAGCGGTAGGTGTTTGCGCCTCGACTGCCGGAGTCGGCGGCAACGCGGTGACGGTGGGCGACGGCGTTGCGGTCGGCGTGGGTGTCGGCGAAGGTGTGAGTGTCGCAGTGGGCGTCGGCGTCAGTGTCGGCGTCGGAGTGGGCGTCGGAAGGCCCCTGAAGATCAATTCGAGATCGCGGTTCGAACCTCCACTCGCGAACGTCACAACTGTGTTCGATGAGACCCCATCGAGGATGAACTCCACTTCCTGGCCGATGAAACCCGGATTGCCAGGGTCAACGACAAGGTTTTTGAACTCGTCGCCGATGATCAGAGCGGGGTCAGAAACGTAGTCGCCCATCCGGGCGGTCAACTGAGCTGAGTCGGGAATGACGCCACCGACGACGATTAGCAGGCCGGAAAATATGGCCGGCTGCGCCACCGTGGGGGTGGGGGTGAGAGTCGGGGTGGGCGTCGGCATCGGGGTCGGTGTCGCCGGCGGCAGCGGGATCCGTGAGAAGGTGATCGAAAAGTCTCTAGTGATGAGCGCCGGCTGATAGGTGATGTTTTCCGGTGCGGTCACGCTGTCGATGATATCCCCGTTGGAGTCCTTGAGCACCAGGTGAAAGGACACGGACCGACCCACGAGATTGCCGTCCTGGGGGGCGATTACGAGATTCTCGAACTCGCCACCCCTAATTACGACGGGAGGAGTTTCGTATTCGTTTATGCGACCCACGAGCACCGTGCCGTCGGGGATGGGTCCGCCACCGGACAATGACACGACACCGTTAATGACCGCGGGTAGAGGGGGTGGGGCCTGAGCTGACACGGGTTGCACGAGCGAGGTGAGGGCGATAGCCACCACTAAACCCAAAATAGCCCACCGTCTCGCTCTGGCGATTTTCAAGTGACTACCAACCTCTCATATAAGCGAATGGCCTCCCTCCCCGGGAAGAGGAGAGAGGCCATTCTAACTACTAACCGTAGTATCTACCTACTGGTCACTCGCGCTATGGGGTAATGGTACCCGCGGCGGTCGTGAAGACCCAGTATGCCCTACCGATCCGCAACGTCTCCTCATCGGAGCCGTCGTTGCCGGACGAGGAGTGGACAATCGTCACCCACGACCCGTCGAGGGTGTTGAACCAGTAGACCCTGGTGATCGTGTCCACACTACCGAAGTAGTCGTCGGGATCGATCTCCGTGTCGGCATCATCGTCGCCTGTCACGTCCAATATCGGAACCAGGTTCCAACCCGCAACCAGCTTGACGGTGGGAGGCTGTACCGGAGTACCGCCGCCTGCCGCACCACCCGCGGTCCTCGGGATGAAGGTGCTGATCGACTCGAATGTGTCGGTCAGGACCCAGTAACCGAGGGCCGAGCTAATGGTGGTCAGCGTGCCGGAGAAGCTCTGGGTCGCGTCTGCACGCGAAGCTATGAGCCACTGTGCGGCGTTGGTCGGGTCGAAGGCCATAACCACCGTCACGGGCACCGTGCCGATGACCGCGTCAATGGACGCGTCTCCCGGGGTACCCGGGAAACTGACCATGTTCCAACCCGGGGTCAGGGCGATGGACGTGGAGGATCGCACACTCACCTCGAATGTGTGATCCGAGAAGTCCACTTCGTTGCCAGCCGAGTCCATAGCGGACACAGACAGGGTGTGCTCGCCTATCGTCAGGCCGGTGGCCTTGAACAAGAACCGAACGTTGTCGTTCGTGTTCAAGCTGGCCAGGATATCGACCTCGTCAAGCTCGGCCTTGGTTACGGTGACCTCGCCGTACGTGTCGAAGTTCGTGCTCACCGTTGCCGAGTCCGTAGACGCGGCCCCACCGGAGGTCAGGCCGTACTCCTTGCCCTCAGTGGCAAAGTTAATCGAAATGACCGTGTCGGGGTCATCAGTGCCATCCGCGTTGGAGGGCAAAATGACCGGCGACGGAATGGATGTGTCGAGCTCGAACAAGGTCGCGTCGTCCAGATCAATAGAGGCCGTCGACGTGATACCGGCAGTACCGACGTTCGTCGTGCTGTTGAGGTCCCTGGCCCTTGCCCGGACGTTGTACACGCCGTCGCCGGACTGGTCCGCCGTAGCCGTCCATGAGGTCGGCCCACCGAGTTCGGTCAACTCGGTCTCGGTACCCATGATCTTGGTGTCGGCACCAACAATTACGACGAAGATCTGAACACCGGTGCCCTTCTCGTTAGAACCGAGAGTCACGGTGGCCTTGTCATTGGTGACCGGCCTGGCCGCGGACGGGGTCGCGTCCGAACTGACCGAGAGGGTCAGCGTCGGGGCGATACCGTCGGTAGCGGTCGCGCTGCCGGAGTCCGTGTCATTACCTGCAAGGTCCGTCACAGCGCCCACCAGGGCCACTACGGGCCGGGCGGCGGGATCCTGTGAGGCGACCTCCAGGAAGACCCTTGTGTTTGCGCCTGCGAAGGTCGCTACCTCCAGCGGGGTGACGCCGTCCACGGTGAAGTCGGTCCGGTCAACGGTGCTGGCGTCAAGCGCGCCGTCAAAGACGACGGATATGGAAGTTGCGTCTGCCGCAGTTACGTCGGTCTGGGTCTTGTCGTCGCCAGTCTTGGTGGTGTCCCAGAATACGCCGGTGGTGGCGCTATCCAATGTCGGGGCAGTCCGGTCCACGCTAATGGAGTAGCCCTGGCAACCCTTAACGTTGGAGGAGACTGAAACATCAGTGTTGACCAGTGCATGGTCGGCGTTTAAGCCGGATTCGAACCAGGCAGCGGCGTCGCAGGCGTCGGCAACGCCATCAGAATCATTGGGTTCCGCGTCACTGACAAACTTGTTGCCAGAAACGTCGTTACCGGTGATCCACCAGTAGATGACCTGGTCCTGGTTCTGCTCTGCCGCATTAATTGTGGCGACTCTCTGCTCTATAGCGAATCCGGAGTCGATCGTGTCGATGTCATTATCGACGACGTCTATCACGTAGGACTCGTTGATTGTCGTGTTTGGCGTCGCTGAGAAGTCGAAGCCGAACACCACATTGATCGATGCAGAACTAACCAAGGAGTCAGTATCGGTAACCTCGCCACTAACAGTGGGGAGGTTGTTGTCTGTAGCGGTGCCTTCCGCCGGGGCCGTGTTGGCCACTGTCGGAGCTGTCGTCTCCACCACTATGGAGGTGGTGCGCGCAACGGCCGTGTCATCCGAGGCCGTGTCATCGAACGAGAAGACCACGGTGTCGGCTGCGCTGACCTGCAGGTCACCGACCGACCATTTGCCGTTGGAGTAGTCGCCCTCTTTGACCGCCGCAACGGTGGTCGTGCGGTAACCCACCTCCTTGGAGCCTCCACCGTTGTCGGTGGTACAGCCATCAGAATCCAGACACTGGAACGTTGTCGTGTTTGTGACTGAGGAAGTGAGGAACAGAACGCCGCGGAACACGCCTGTCTGAGCGCCGCTCTCTTCGAGGAGGACGGCGTGAGCGGACGGGCTGGCGTCGCTGGTTATCTCGACGGAACCCGTCGAGCTACCTGCCGAGGCTGTGTCGTTGACCGCGCCCGCGGAGTAGTTAAGGTCAAACGTCCGGTTATCACGGACGTCGGACGTGCACTGAACCGTGATGATGCCGTTACCGCCATCAACCGACAGAATGGAGATGTCGGTGGACGTCTCAGTGACGTCGGCCAGGGTGACAGCGCCGCTGCCGTCTTTGTCGAGGATCGGCGCTGTGACAGTTGTGGAAATGTGCGTGGTTCCCGTCAAAGTCTCCGAATCACCCAAGGTGGTGATCTGGAAAGTTTCATCAGCCGCACAAACACCTTCGAGGGTCACCCGGATTACCTTGTCGGACCCTGTGTCAAGGTCCGCATCGGTGACCTCAATCATTACGGTGCCGCCCTGCCGGGCCCAGCTGACAATTTCATCGGTGTCGCTGGCGTCCGGGAACCGCAAGGTCCCGGTGGCGCCGAATACGGGCACGACTGTCAGAATCGTCATCAGCGCCACTATTGCGCCGAAGAGTATCGCCAGTCTCTGCTTGCTTTTCACTGCCTACCCCCTGTGTTTCCGCTTTGCCTGGCCCTAAAATTCGGGGCCAGTTTTTCCGTGCAGCCAAATAGACCAAAGGGCACACAATGCGCCCCGGACGAATCCTGTTCATCCGTCTACAGAATGGTTTTGACCCGTTTAACCCGATTTCTCGGCTTCGCGGGCCAATCCGGTTGTAATTTGTACACCACGCCCAAAACCGTTGTCAAGGGCTCGCGATGGGAGTTTCACGTGGAATTATCGGTGTTCGCACGATTGTTCGATCTGCCGCGAGCGACACTTTTTTTGGGGCCGCCAGAGACCTTTAGACGTCGCTCCCCAGATTTGCCAGGAATTCTGTGTTGTCTTTGGACTTGGACATGCGCTCCAAAACCTTTTCAATGGCTTCGGTTGAGTGCATGGCGTCGGAGCTGACCATGCTGACCATGCGGCGCAAGAGCCACACCTGCTTGAGGGTTGTCTCGTCCAAAAGCAGTTCTTCACGCCGGGTGCCGCTCTTGTGGATGTCTATGGCCGGGAATATCCGGCGCTCGGCAAGACGCCGGTCGAGATGGATTTCCATGTTGCCGGTGCCCTTGAACTCTTCGTAGATGACGTCGTCCATGCGAGAGCCGGTATCTACCAGGACGGCGGCCAGTATGGTGAGGCTGCCGCCCTCCTCTGTGT
The DNA here is from genome assembly GCA_965250195.1 of Dehalococcoidia bacterium. Taxonomy (GTDB): domain Bacteria; phylum Chloroflexota; class Dehalococcoidia; order Lucifugimonadales; family UBA2962; genus CAUZIR01. The sequence continues at coordinate 1,297,249 of OZ252295.1, read as the reverse complement.
TGCGGGCGGCGCCGAAGAATTTTTTCGGCGGATATAACGCCACCGGGTCGATTCCCCCGGACAGCGTGCGGCCGCTCGTTGGCACCGCCAGGTTGTAGGCCCGGGTTAGCCGGGTCAACGAATCTAAGAGGATAACGACGTCGTTGCCAGCCTCTACCAGCCGCTTGGCATGCTCGATCACCAGTTCGGCGACCCGAACGTGGTCTTCCACAGGTTCGTCGAACGTGGAACTGAACACCTCTCCTTTGATGGAGCGGCGCATGTCGGTGACCTCTTCCGGTCGCTCTCCTATGAGGGCGACCATGAGGTGAATTTCTGGTGAGTTGGCGGTGATGCCGGTGGCGATATCTTTAAGGAAGGTTGTTTTACCGGCCTTGGGCGGGGAGACGATCATGCCTCTCTGGCCCCGACCTATGGGTGCCAACAGGTCTATGAGCCGCGCCGAGAGCTGCTTACGGTCCGTTTCGAGCACGATGCGTTCTTCGGGGAAGATCGGCGTGAGTCGCTCGAAATGCGGTCGGCTGCTGGACCGGTCAGGCTCGACACCGTTGACCGTCTCAACCCTGACGAGCCCGAAGTAGCGCTCGCCGTCCTTGGGCGGGCGCACCTGGCCTCCAACTTCGTCTCCGTTGCGCAGGCCGAAGCGGCGGATCTGCGACTGCGAGACATAGACGTCGCTGGCTCCGTGCATCACTTCGCCCTGACGAAGGAAGCCGTAACCGTCGTTGACGATGGAGAGGATGCCGCTGACGACGATGTTCCCACCGTCGCGGTCCGAGTAGGCCTGCAGGACCTTCCTCAGCAGGTCGTGGCGTCTACCTGAGGTGCCGTTCTCCGGCACGCCTAGGTCGAGGGCGACCCTCTTAAGATCGTCGTCTGAATATTTCTGTAGCTCTAAAAGGTCCATGTCATTGGACTCCGATTCAGGATGGGCCGCCTCGCGTGCGAGCGGCAGGGCCGCGTGGGGTGGACTTTCGTGGTGGATGGGTGTGTGTGGGAAGTTTCGGTGCGGTCGCCCGGCCGGGCTAATGCCGTCGGGCCCGTAAAAAGGGGGAGGTGAAGGTTAAAGGGTTTGGTTGAGGTTTATTGTGAGGCTTTCTCCCAATCCTCGTTGAATCTGGCGACTCCAGTATCGGTCAGCGGATGCTTGATCATCTCGCCCAGTACTTTGAAGGGAATCGTGGCGATGTGGGCTCCTGCTTGCGCGGCCATCAGGCAATGTAACGGGTGCCTGATGCTGGCCGCGAGTACCTCCGTACTTATCGGGTGCTTGGCGAACACATCGACTATGTCCCGAACCAGATCCATGCCGTCGAGACCCTGGTCGTCCAACCGTCCCACAAAAGGGCTGACGAATGCGGCCCCCGTCTGTGCCCCCACGACTGCCTGGTTTACAGAAAAACATAGTGTCTGATTGATTTTGACCCCTTCCCTGGAGAGGTGGGCCATCGCTTCGAATCCGCTCCGGGTGCTCGGCAACTTCACCACCACCTTGGGATGCCATTGAGAGATACCCCAGCCCTCTTCGATCATGCCCTCGGTGTCCAGGCTTACCACCTCAACGGAGATGGGGCCGTCCACCAGTTCGGTGATCTCGAGAACCGCCTCCCTGTAACCACTCGAGGTGCCTATGCCCTCTTTGGCCGCCAGTGAAGGGTTTGTGGTGACTCCGCTGATCACGCCCATCCGGACGCTCTCGCGGATTTCGTCAACGTTCGCTGTATCAAGAAATATGCGCAACGGGAACCTCGAAAACATAGCATAGTCCCGACGCCTAGTAAATGGCGTGGGACAGTCTATGTCGCCTCTTTTACCTCTACCGGAGTCTCGTTTACCAACTCGCGAATCACTGGCCCGGCTCCGTCTAACGGCAATACGTGCTGGCCGCCCTCGCGCAATGTGCGCTTGGCGGCGCCAATGAACTCTCTAAAAAGAGGGTGCGGCCGGTTGGGCCGCGACAGGAACTCCGGATGGAACTGCACACCCAACATGAAGGGATGGTTGCCCAACTCCATTATCTCCACAAGCGTCCCGTCCGGGGACAGACCGCCCGGCCGAAGACCGACCGACATAAAGTCTTCACGATAGGCATTGTTGACTTCGAACCGGTGCCGGTGGCGTTCGTCCACCTGTGGCACGCCATAGGCTTTGGCCGCCATTGAACCGGGGACGAGCTCGCACGGGTAAACCCCCAGGCGCATCGTCCCTCCTTTGTTTACCACCCCCCGCTGGTCGTACATGAGATCGATGACCGCGTCCGGGGTATCCGGGTTGAACTCGGCTGAATTTGCCGCCGGCTTGCCCAGCATCGCGCGGGCAGCCTCAATGACCATAACCTGCATGCCCAGGCACAGTCCCAAATAGGGCACTTCTCGCTCCCGGCAGTAGCGAACAGTCTCGACCATTCCCTCTACGCCTCTCGGGCCGAACCCGCCGGGCACGACCACGCCAGACGCCGAGTCCAGGAAACGGTCGGCACCATGCTCTTCTATGCCCCCGGACGCAACCCACTGGAGATCGAGGTCCATGTGATGGTCGAGACCGGCGTGGATGAGCGCCTCCTTCACCGACAGGTAAGAGTCTTCCAGATCGACGTACTTACCCACAAGCGCAATTGGGAGCTTCTCTTTGGGTCGCTGGATGGCGAAGACCATCGCCCGCCACTGCTCCATGTCGCGTTCGGTGGCGGCCAACCCGAGCGTCCTGATGACGAGGTCTCCCATGCCCTCCTCTTCCAGGACGAGGGGCACCTCGTAGACGGTGTCGAGGGTTGGCAGGGAGATGACGGCGCTCTGAGGCACGTCGCAGTGGATCGAAATCTTCTTTTTTATATCCTCGCCAACCGAATCGTCGCTTCGGCACACGATCACGTCCGGCTGTATGCCAATACTACGAAGTTCACGCACGCTGTGCTGGGTGGGCTTGGTCTTGATTTCGCCGGTCGATGAGATGTGGGGCAGCAAAGTGACGTGAACGTACATGACGTTGTCCCGGCCCACCTCGTTTCGCATTTGCCGGATGGCCTCCAAGAAGGGCAGGCCCTCGATGTCGCCCACGGTCCCGCCCACTTCGACGACGATCACTTCTGCCTGGCTCTCTTCGGCGAGAAGGGTGATCTTGCCTTTTATTGCGTCGGTGACGTGGGGAATGGTCTGAATGGTGCCGCCCAAAAACTCCCCGCGGCGCTCTTTAGCTATCACCTCGCTGTAGATCTGCCCGGCGGTGACGTTGGATGACCGGGTCAGGTCCATATCAATGAATCTCTCGTAATGACCGAGATCGAGGTCGGTCTCGGACCCGTCGTTCGTGACGTAGACCTCGCCATGCTGCAATGGCGACATGGTGCCGGGGTCGACGTTGAGGTAGGGGTCGAGCTTGAGCACCGACACGGATATGCCCCGGCTCTTGAGGATTCGGCCTATCGAAGCGACGTTGATACCCTTACCAACGGAGCTAACCACACCCCCAGTGACGAATAGGTACTTGGTCAACCTGGGATGGGCCGGTACGCGGGAGAGAGGGGTAGGTAACCGGGGTCGCTTGGGCTCAAGCGATGCCCGGTTTGGTGTCCGCGATCAGTTGCCTGAGGCCGACGTTTATGGGAGGAGGCGGGTTGTTTGATGTTGCCTGCTGGCTCGGCGAGTGGGGCCTGTTTGTATGGCCAAAGTATAGGACTCGTAAAAAACGATTGTCAATGAAATTCTCGGACCCGCGATGCCTTCACATCAGACCCGCCCCGGCGGCGTGGTCGAGGGCCTGTTTTACGAAATCGACGCCCACCTCCTCGATCCAGGCGTCCTGAAGTTCGCGTGTGACCGGGCCGGGCATCTCGGCGCCTATTCCGAGCCCGTTTATGGTCGCAACCGGCAACATACAAAACCTCGTCGAACTGACAAAGGCTTCGTCTGCAGAGTAGATGTCGCCTGTGCAGTAGTCGTCTTCATCGACGCCGACACCCATACTCTCCGCCAGTTCCAGCACCGTCTCCATGCTCACTCCGGGCAGCACGTTGGACCGATCGGGCAGCTTGATTCGACCGTCCACGACGAACATGAAGTTGCCGCCCTGGCATTCGGTGATATTGCCCTCCGCATCACTCATGAGCGCGAAGCTCTGTTGCCTTGAGGACTGCTCGGCCGGGGGCACGGCGTAGGTGACGGGGGTGGTCACTCTTACCCCGTAACCGTAGCTCAATGCGAACGGCGTGAAGTCCAGGAACTGGCAGTAGATGGCGACGTTCATCGGGGGTTTTGCAGTGGCCTCGTCACCGTCTCGTTCGTCGCTGTCTTGTTCGCCACCGGGCACCACGCTTACGACCTGGGTGACGAGGAAGTCCTGGCCGGGCTCCAGCAGCGGGACGTTACGCTCCATGAGTACGGTAGTCAGGTCCGCCATCTCTTCGAGGGTCACGCCGGGGTCGAGTTCGGAGTGCTCGAGGCCTCTGTAGAGGCGGGCCAGGTGATCGTCCAGGCGATATAAAGCGCCATCGAAGGTGCGCTCGACGTCGTAAAAGCCCCCGGCGGATTCCAGGCCAGCCGCCTTCATGGCCTCCGCCGCCTGGCTCAGGGGCATAACGTCGCCGTTGAAGTATGCGGTGAGGCCAACGTTCGGGCTATTTTCACCGTCTCCGGTCATCTGCTCACTCGTCGGATCCTATGAACAGCATCGCTCAAGTCCGTCGCTAAAGGTTAGACAAGATCTCTCGGATCGTGGTGCCGATGTCGGCCGGAGTGGGAATGGTCACCGCGCCCGCACGCTCAAGCGCCACCACCTTTTCCGACGCCAGCCCAGCGCGGCCGGTGATGATGGCCCCGGCATGTCCCATGCGCCGCCCGGGAGGGGCGCTTTTTCCAACAATCAAGGCAGCGACGGGCTTGGAGACCTCGGAACATATGAACTCAGCCGCCTCCTGCTCTTTGGTGCCGCCGATCTCTCCGATCAGAACTATGGCGTCGGTCTCCGGGTCTCGCTCGAACATGCCCAGCATCTCGACGAAACCGGAGCCGCTTACCGGGTCGCCGCCGATACCGACGCAGGTCGATTGACCCATGCCAATAGGCGTGAGCTGGCCGACGGCCTCGTAGGTCAGCGTGCCGCTCCGGGACACGACTCCCACCCTACCCGGCACGTAAACGTGTCCGGGCATGATGCCCACCTTCGCCTTGCCACCGGGGGAAATGACGCCGGGGCAGTTAGGACCGACGAGCGTAGCGGACGAGCGCCTTACGTAGTCGACGACCTTGACCGAGTCGAGCACGGGTATGCCCTCAGTAATGGAGATGACGGTCTCGATGCCACTGTCGACGGCCTCTACTATCGCATCGGCGGCAAAAGCAGGCGGCACGAAGATTAGAGAGGTGTTGGCACCGGTTTCGGCAACGGCCTCTCGTACCGTGTCGTACACGGGCACGTTGTCCCCGAACGTCTGGCCTCCACGACCGGGCGTCACACCCGCGACGACGTTGGTGCCGTACTCAATACACCGCACCGTGTGGAAGCTGCCCTCCCGGCCGGTGATGCCCTGCACGAGCAACCGGGTGTCTTTGCCGACGAGAATGCCCATGCTGTTAAACCATACCCCGAATGGCGGCAGTGGCACCGGCGAAGTCATCAACCAGAGCTATGTCCAGAGAGGAATCTGCGAGAATTCTGCGCCCCTCTTCTGCGTTGGTCCCGAGCATCCTTACGGCCATCGGGGGCACCGGAGACTCGGACCGCTCTGCCGCCAGCAAGACCCCTCGCGCCACCACGTCGCACCGGAGGATGCCGCCGAAAATGTTGATGAGCACCCGCCTGACGCCGGGGTCGGACATGAGCAAGGTAACGGCCTGGGCGACCTTTTCTTCGTCCGCCCCGCCACCGACGTCGAGGAAGTTGGCGGGCGCGGCTCCTGCTGCGACGGTGACATCCATGGTGGCCATGGCCAGTCCGGCGCCGTTGACCAGACAGCCCACGTCGCCGTCGAGTTTTACGTAACTGAGGCCGTGCTCGCGAGCCGTGACCTCGATGGGCGGATCCTGATCGGGATCGTACAAATCGGCCAGGTCTGAGTGCCGAAACAGCGAGTCGTCGTCGAGTGTGATCTTGGCGTCGGCCGCCAGCACCGCCCCGGCGGATGTGACCACGAGGGGGTTGATTTCGGCGAGCGAGCAGTCGTTATCGGTGAAGGCTCGATGCAGTGACCCCACGAGCCGGGAAAAGCCCTTCAGTGCATCGCCTTTAAGGTCGAGCCCGGCGGCGAGTTTCCTGGACTGGTAAGGCATCAGACCCAGCGCCGGGTCTATCGACTCCCTGAGGATTTTTTCGGGGGTGTCTTCGGCGACGCGTTCGATGTCCATGCCGCCCGCCTCGGAGGCCATGACGATCGGTAACCCCAGACCACCGTCTACCAAGATCGCGAGATACAGCTCGCGAGAGATATTGACGGCCTCCTCGACGAGGACGCTGCCGACAGGCACGCCCTCGGGGCCCGTCTGGGGCGTCACCAGCCGACTGCCGAGCAGGGACTGTGCGACGGTCGCCGCCTCGTGCGCGTCGGCGACGAGCTTTACGCCGCCTCCCTTGCCCCTGCCGCCAGCGTGGACCTGGGCCTTGACCACGACGCTCCCGCCCAATTCGGCCGCGGCCTGGCGCACCTCTTCGACGGTATGCGCGACCCGGCCTCGCGGCACCGGCACCCCGGAGCGGGCGAGCAGTTCTTTTGCCTGGTATTCGTGTAGCTTCATGTAGCGATAGCTGCCTGTGCGGCTCGTTTTTTTGTTTGGCGGAGGGGGTGGGATTCGAACCCACGTTCCCTTGCGGGATTCCTGTTTTCAAGACAGGCGCCTTAGTCCACTCGGCCACCCCTCCCCACCGCCATGTATCTTACGTGGCACCCTTGAGCGGACGCCAATTGTGCCGGTGAATTGCCCTGCGGCCGGAACGCCTCCACATCGGCCTTGACACTAATTTTTGGCCGGCGTTACACTCGATATCTACCCCACTCGCAACTCGCGGGGAAATGTGCCGACCCTGGCGACGGCGACGTAGACTGGCAGACGCGCGAGCCGAAAATGGGCCAAATTAAAGGAGGGTGCTAATAGTATGACCGTTTCCCCTGAGCACCCGTTCCCCGATCACCACCAGTCGCTGGGCGAGTTCGCCGCCGCTCGCTACACCTGTAACGAGGCGCTCGATGGCTTCGAAGCCGTGCTCAACGCAATAGCGGAGGGCGCCAGAAATCTGGAGTCGCAGATCCGCGGCGCCGCCCTGGTCGGTGTACTCGGCACCACCGGCGAGACCAACGTGCAGGGGGAGATTGTCCAGCGCCTGGACGAGGCCAGCTCCGATACATTCGTAAAAGTGCTCAGCGACTGCGGACGAGTGGCAATCGTCGGCTGTGAGGAGATCGAGGCGCCGGTCATGGTCGGGGACTCTTCAGATCACCGTTACATGGTGCTGATGGACCCGCTCGACGGCTCGTCCAATATCGACGTGGCGGTGAGCATCGGTTCGATCTTCGGTATTTGGAAACGCAATGCCGACGCCCCGTTGACGCCGGACTCGCTGTTGAGGCCGGGCAACGAACAGGTGGCCGCAGCATACGTAGTGTACGGATCCAGCACGGTCCTGACCGTAGCGACAGAGGGACACGTCGACGGGTTCACCATGGAGCCATCGACCGGCGAATTTAAACTGACCAGCCCGGACCTGCGCATCCCGGACAAAGCTCCCTACTACAGCGTCAACGACGGCAACACCGCTCGCTGGGAGCCGGGCATCGCCAAGGCCGTGGACGACCTGAGGCCGGGACGTTCGCAGCGATACATCGGCTCGCTTGTGGCGGACTTCCACAGGAACCTGCTCAAAGGCGGGATATTCCTGTACACGGCGGACAGCAAAAACACTGGCGGGCGGCTGCGTCTGATGTACGAGGCCAACCCCCTGGGCTATGTGGCCGAGCAGGCCGGGGGGGCGGTGTCGGACGGTATTCAAAGCGTTCTGGACGTCGTACCCGATCACCTCCACCAACGCATTCCACTGATCGTGGGCGATAAGGCGCTCGTTGCGCAGACGGTCGCTACTATGAAGGGCGATTAGGAGAAATAAATATGGACACAGGCAGGCTGATTGAGACCGCGAACGCGATAGTGGCGTCCGGCAAGGGGATTCTGGCGGCCGATGAGAGCGCGCCCACAATCAAGAAGCGGTTCGACTCGATCGCTGCCGAGTCCACTGAAGACAACCGGCGATATTACAGGGAGATGCTGTTCCGCACCGAAGGCGCTGCCGAGTTCATTAGCGGCGTCATCTTGTTCGATGAGACTCTTCGCCAGGACGCTGAAGACGGCACGAAGCTGGTAGAGGTGCTCTCGAATCAGGGCATTATTCCGGGCATCAAGGTGGACAAGGGCGCAAAGCCCCTCGCCGGAGCCGATGGCGAGACCGTAACCGAGGGGCTGGACGGCCTGCGCGAACGGCTTGCGGAGTACGCTTCGCTGGGCGCGCGCTTCACCAAGTGGCGCGCCGTCATTAACATCGGCGACGGTATCCCCTCCACCTACTGCATCCAGGCCAATGCCCACGCCTTAGCCCGGTTTGCGGCACTCAGCCAGGAAGCTGGACTGGTCCCGATCGTGGAGCCCGAGGTGCTGATGGACGGCGACCATGACATCGACAGCTGCTACGCGGCCACAAACGCGACGCTGAGAGAAGTCTACTGCCAGCTTGGCCACCAGCGGGTCGATCTGCCGGGAACGCTGCTGAAACCAAACATGGTGCTTAGCGGCAAGTCGGCCAAGGGCCGGGCGACGCCGGAGCAGGTCGCCGAAGCCACGGTGACGTGCTTTTTGGACACCGTGCCGGCGACAGTGCCGGGTATCGTGTTCCTTTCCGGCGGCCAGAGCGATGAGGAGGCGACGGTCAATCTCGACGCCATCAACCGCTACGCCGCGAAGGCCGGTACGCCCTGGGAGCTGAGCTTCTCGTACGGCCGCGGTCTGCAGGCGGCACCGCTAGGCGCCTGGAGTGGGGACAACGGCAATCGTGCAGCAGCCCAGGCCGCCTTCTACCACCGGGCAAAGGTGACCAGCGCCGCCCGCAGGGGAGCCTACGACACGGCGATGGAGGCCGCATCCGCCTCCTGATCGCCACCCGGAATTCGGGAAAGCTGCGAGAGTTCGCCGGCATCCTGTCCGGCGGCCCGTTCGACCTGATAGATCTGGCGTCAGAAGGCATCTCCGACGAAGTCGCCGAGACGGGTCACACGTTCGAGGCAAACGCCGTCCTCAAGGCCAACGCCTATCAGCGCTTGAGCGGCCTGGCGACGCTGGCCGACGACTCCGGCCTGGTGGTCGACGCGCTGGACGGACGACCGGGCGTGATGTCCGCACGATACGCCGGTGAGAGCGCCACCGATGGCGAAAACGTGGCGAGGCTGCTGGCCGAGTTGTCGGGCGTACCGATGGACAAGAGAAAAGCCCGGTTCCGGTGCGTCATCGCCGTGGCCGTACCCGGAAAAGAGGTGGTGATGTTCACCGGATTGGTCGAAGGCACCATCGCCTTGGCACCAAAAGGCGCGGGCGGCTTCGGGTACGACCCTGTCTTTGTACTATCGGGCTCCGATCACGGAGGCATGACGATGGCCCAACTCTCTCCCGCCGACAAGGCGAAGTTGAGCCACAGGGGCATGGCCGCGGCGAAGGCCGCCGGGTGGCTGAGCTCTCTGTCTCCGGGACCCGAATATAATTGAGCGCATGAACGCTCCGGTTAAGGACACTTTCGAAAGACCACTGCGGGATCTGCGCATTTCGGTTACGGACCGGTGCAACTTCCGCTGCACGTACTGCATGCCCGCCGAAATCTACGGCGAGCGTTACCAGTTCCTCACCCGCGCCCAGCTCCTTTCGTTCGAGGAGATCGTCCGAATAGCGAAGGTAGTAGCGGGCCTGGGAGCCGTCAAGACCCGGCTGACCGGAGGCGAGCCCCTGGTGCGCAGCCAGGTCACCGATCTGGTAGGAATGCTGGCCGGAGTCGCCGGGATCCAGGACCTGACGATGACGACGAATGGCTACCTGCTGCCGAAGCATGCAGCGACGCTTAAGGATGCCGGTCTCAAGAGGGTAACGGTGAGCCTGGACACGCTGGACGACGCAGTGTTCAGGCGTATGAACGGTCGCAACTTCGGGGTGGCGAGCGTGTTGGCGGGAATCGATGCCGCCGCCGCCGCCGACCTGACGCCGATAAAGATCAACTCCGTTGTCCAGCGCGGCGTCAACGACCATACCGTGGTGGAGTTGGCCAGGCACTTCCAGGGCAGTGGCCACATTTTGCGCTTCATCGAGTTCATGGATGTCGGCACGCTCAACGACTGGAAAATGGAGTCCGTGGTGCCGTCTTCCGAGATCGTGGAGCGCATCGACGCCGAGATGGCTCTCGAGCCGGTGGCTCCCAGCTATCCGGGTGAGGTGGCCACACGCTACAGGTACGTCGATGGCTCCGGTGAGATCGGGGTTATCTCTTCAGTCACCCAGCCATTCTGTGGCGACTGCACCAGGCTACGCCTCTCGCCCGAAGGCGAGTTGTTCACCTGCCTGTTCGGGTCCACGGGCACCGACCTCAGAACGCCACTGAGAGACGGGTCTTCGGACGACGAACTGGGCGAGATCGTGAGGGCCGTCTGGTTCAAGCGAGTGGACCGGTACTCCGAACAGCGAACCGCGCTTACAAAACCTCGATCTGGCAAGGTCGAGATGTATCACATCGGCGGTTAGTTGGGCATGATCGAGATCTACACGGACGGCGCCTGCTCGGGGAACCCCGGCCCCGGTGGCTGGGGGGCAATAGTCATCGACGACGGACGCAAGAGCGTTCTGCGGGGCGGCGACGACCCGACCACCAACAATCGCATGGAGATGATCGCCGTCATTGAGGGTCTGCGCAGCGTGCCAGCGTCCGCAGAGGTCACCGTTTTCACCGACAGCACCTACGTCATTAACACCATGACCAAGGGGTGGAAGCGCAAGGCGAACCAGGACCTTTGGAGTGCGCTCGACGAGCAGGTCGGCGCCCATAAGGTGGGCTGGCAATGGGTGCGGGGCCACTCCGGGCATGTCCTTAACGAAGAGGCCGACGCCGTGGCGTTCGAGGAGTCCCAGACCCGTGCCGGACGTATGAAGCCTCGCTTAAAACCGCCGTCGGGCGCCGCCGACCCATCTCCTCGGGACGATGGTCCCAGCTTGACGCACGTCGATGACTCCGGGCGAGCGGTAATGGTGGACGTGGGTGGCAAGGCCGAGACGCGCCGAGTGGCGGTCGCAGAAGGCCGCGTGGTATTGAGGCCTGAAACGCTCCGGTTGATAAGAGAAAACACGATGAGGAAAGGGGATGTTCTTGGGGTAGCCAGAGTGGCCGGAATCATGGCCGCCAAGCGCACTCATGAACTGGTGCCTCTTGCTCACCCATTGCCGCTGGGCTCCATTGCCGTTGAACTTAAGATGGACGAAGACGACTCCACGGTCTGGATACAAGCCACTGCTTCGACCACGGCCAAGACGGGAGTGGAGATGGAGGCGCTGACGGCGGTCTCGGTGGCCGCGCTCACGGTCTATGACATGTGTAAGGCGGTCGACCGGGGGATGCGCATCGAGGGCGTGCGGCTGCTGCGAAAGACCGGCGGCAAGTCCGACTTCACGGCCGACCCGTGACGCCCGGCGGGACCACTCCCGGCGATCGAGTACCCGCAACCAGTGGCGCCGGTTTCCACGAGCACCGTGGCGAAAACCCCGGCGAACACGTGGGGGTCCCGGGGACGCCGGGGACGTGGTCCGTAGACGTGGATAACATACGCTACCGGGGCGAAGTGGTAGTGGCGGAATCATTCCAGCCGGAGCATGGCGAGCTGCTGGCACTCAGTCGAACGGGTGAGTTCGAGAGCGCTGTCACAGCCGTCAGAACCTGTCCATCACCCGGCCAACCGGATTTGAGCGTGGCCCCCGTCTGCGCCAGATGTGCGCTGACGCTCACCGACGAGGTACCGGACGGCGATACGATTGCGCGAAAAGCCGATGCCGCAATGGCAGAGCACGGCCATAGGCTCGCGCTTGCAGCATCCGGTCGAGTTCTAAGGCAAGATGATAAGTCGAACCTGGCCATGTTTCTGGAGCCGGTGCAGGCTGGTGACTCGGCGAAGATCGCCAATGTGCTGGACGCCGAGGTGCCCGAGTTCTTGCGTGATTTCGTCAGGGCCAAGGGCCAGTAGCGCAGATGACGGACCGCACGGCTTCACGATGGCCTGGCGTGGCGTTGCTGGGCAGGCTGACGAGCTCCGGGCGCGGACGCGGGCAGGCGCCACCAGACCTGATCATGGTGGGCATCGGCAACCCGGGGCCACAGTACGCCGCCACCAGGCACAATGCCGGTTTCTGGGCAATCGACGAGCTGGCCAGCCAGTACTCCATTGAACTGTCGGAGCGGCGCCGGACGTGCGTGGTTGGCGATGGAACGATCGAGCATCACCCGGTGGTACTGGCGAAGCCCAGGACGTACGTCAACGAGAGCGGAAGGGCTGCGCGATATCTGTTGGACCGCTATCGCGTCGGTCCCGAACGTCTGCTCGTCATTTACGACGACATGGACCTGCCGCCGGGGAGGCTCAGGCTCAAGGCCGGTGGCGGCCCGGGCGGGCACAACGGCATGAAGTCGATAGTCTCAGCGGTGGGTGATCGTGGCTTTCCGCGTCTGCGAATCGGGGTCGGTCGGCCCGAATCGGGAGGGGACGACGTCGGGTACATCCTCGGGCCGCCGTCAGAGGCCGAGCGTGAAGCCATCTCCGACGGCATTTCCCGCGTTTCGAAGGTCATCGTCGGTATCCTCACCGACGGGATGGAGCGGACCATGGACTGGGTTAACCAGGCCTGAGGCCGGGCGCCCGGGAGTAATTCCGGGTCCGAGTCTAAGGCGCGGGGTCTAGGGCGCGAAAAGCTCGGTGCCGGAAAGCAGCCGCTCAACGCCGTTACCCCCAGCTACGATGATCGCCCCGTTGTCGAGTCGTGCCGAAACGTGCCGGTAGCGGGAATTCTTCATGCTGGCGACCTGGACCCAGGCGGCGGTCTCCGGGTCGTAGATCTCCACGGAGTCGCGGTTCCCCACGCCGCCGGTGATCATCACTCTCCCATCAGCCAGCAAGACTGCCGAGTGGTCGGCCCTGGGCTCGGTAAGGTCCGGCGTGCGTGTCCAAGTGTTCGCAGCCGGGTCGTAGATCTCGGCGTTGTTGCGTTTGCCCCGGCCGCCGACTATCAACACGCGGCCGTCGCCTAGCAGCGTCGCGGTGTGGTTGGCCCGGCTCACGTTCATGGTGCCTGCCGGGAACCAGACGCCGGTGTCCGGATCATAAATCTCGGCGGTCTTGGTGTACGGGCCGTCAAACTTGCCGCCCCCTGTCACCAGCACCCGGCCGTCGGCAAGCAGCGTGACCGTATGCAGGCCGCGTTTTTCGGACATGGACGCGACCTCGGTCCAGATGTCCGCAGACGGATCGTAGATTTCAACCGAGCCGAGGTGGCCGTAGTCGCGGTTGGTGCCGCCGGGAATGAGGACCCGCCCGTCGGCGAGCACCACGCCGGGGACTTCGTCCCTGGCCTCATTCATGGACGCGACCGGCGTCCAGGTCCCGGTCGCGGAGTCGTATATGTCCACGTTCGGGAGGGCGTGGGCGAGGATGCCGCGACCGCCTGCCGCAATGACGCGCCCATCCGCCAGGACACCGGTGGCCATGGCGTGGCGCTCGATGGACATGTCGCCGGTCCAGTCCCATTCGCCGGTGACCTGATCGTAGATCTCCGCCGAGGCGTGGATAACACTGTTGTGGTTGGCTCCGGTGTCCTTGCCGCCAATGACCATGATCCGGCCATCGGTGAGATTAATGACGGAGTGCTGAATGCGGGAGGCCTTCATATCGCCCGACGGGACAAACTCGCCGGGGTCCGTGGCCACGACTTTGGCGGTCTGCTCGGCCGCGTTGTCCTCTGTAGTCGTCTCGGAATAGGCTGCGGGTGAGCTACTACAGGCCGCCGCCAGTGCGCCCCCGACCAGCAAGCCCAGGAGGACAAGGGCGAAACCACGTCTCGCTCTCATCGACGTTACCTCGGTCACGAACCCGACCGGCGTCACGAACCCGACTAGCGTCACGACCCTGAGCGGCCCGTCCTCGCTTCCAGCGAGCCCTATCGAGCTATGGAGTGAAAAGCTCGGTTTCGGCGAGAAGGCCTTCCTTGCCGTTTCCTCCGACAACGAGCACCTGCCCGCTATCGAGCAGGATCATCTCGTGCCTGTAGCGAGTGTCGTTCATGTCGTTAATTCTCGCCCACTCGCCGGTCGCCGGGTCGAATATCTCGGCGGCGATCCTGTGGCCCACGCCGCCGGTGAGCAACACGGTGCCGTCCGTCAGCACGATCGCCTCGGCGTCCGAATGTGGGATCTCGGTGATGCCTACCTTGGTCCAGGTATTGGCCGTCGGATCGTAAATTTCCGTCGTGAGCTTTTTACCCTTGCCGCCCACCACCAGCACGGTGCCGTCGTCGAGCTTGACGGCGGCGTGCGAAGCGCGGCCGGTGGACATCTCGGCAACTACTGTCCAGGTATTGGCGACCGGGTCGTAGATTTCAGTGACCTTTTCGTAGGGCGGATCGATCTTTCCGCCGCCGGTTACCAGCACCCGGCCGTCGTCGAGCAGCGTGGCGGTGTGTCGCGCACGCGTCACGGACATGGCCGGTGTCTCGGTCCACTCCCCGGTTGCCGGATCGTAAATCTCGGCGCTGTCCAGCAGTGAATATCCTTCGCTCTCGCCGCCGACGATAAGCACTCGGCCATCACTAAGGGTCACGCAGGGCATGTAGTCGCGCTCGGTTACGAGGTTTCCCGTGGATGACCAGGTGCCTGTGGCGGAATCCCAGATCTCCGCGGTGCCCATGGCGAAATTCAGCTTGCCCCGCCCGCCTGCGGCCAGTACACGGCCGTCGTCGAGCAGCGTGCCGCAAAGATCGTGGCGCTGGTCTTTCATCTCGCCCGTCAGGGTCCACTCATCGGTCGCCAGGTCATAGATTTCGGCCGACTCATAGACGGTGTTGTTGAGGTTGGCGCCGGGTCCGCGTCCGCCGACGATGAATACGCGCCCGTCCAGGAGCTTGACGGCGGCGTGTAGCTGTCGGGCGGCCTTCATTTCGTCCACGCTGACGAAATCACCTGAGGCTCCAGTCGCGGCCGTGGATCCGCTCGTCTCGGTGGTCTGCTCGGTTTCGCCCCCGTCTGTGGTTGTCGTCGTCGAACCGGCGTCGTCGCTACCGCCGCACGCAGCGGCCAGCAGTAGGGCCACGAGGGCGATTGCGACCAGTGCGAAGGCCTTGGACGGGATAGTCAGATTTGCCATGTCGGTAAACCTCATACGTTTTGATACAAAGTCATGGTTTCAGTTGGGGCGGCTGCTCAACCGACCCTGCTGCGACGGCTCGCGGCCAAGTGGGAGTCCCGGGTCTCGCACAATCCCAAGATTCTAGCCGCACGTTCCAGGGCTTACAAGTACGCCCGGCCCGAAGCGGTGCGCCCGAGACGGTCGTTTGCTAAACTCAGACCCGCATCTCATGGAGCTTTCCGCACAAGAAGTCAGAGACATAGCCGAGTTGGCGAAGGTCGGCATGAGCCCCAAGGAGATCGAGGTCATGCGCGGCCAGCTCTCGGACATTCTTGAGCGGTTCCGAACCCTCAGCGAGGTCGATACCGAAGGCGTCGAAACCACCGCGCACCCGTCGGGCGTTGCTTCGGTGCTCCGAGACGATGTCGCCAAAGTGTGTCAGACGCAAGATGAAACCCTGGCCAACGCCCCTCGCCGCCAGGGCGAGTTCGTCCGCGTCAGAGCCGTACTAGAATAAGTTGAGCCAATCCACCACGGGCACGCCGCCGTGGGCGCTGACCATCCATGAGGCGAGGACGGCTCTAGATTCAAAAAATCTTTCGGCTCGCGAGCTGACCGAGTCCGTACTGGACCGTGTGAGCGCGGTTGAGCCAGCGATAAAGGCCTTCGTCACCCTAACCGGCGACCAGGCGCTGAAGCAGGCCGACCGTGCCGACAAGCGTATTGCCGCGGGCGAGGTGGGCCCGCTCACCGGCATTCCCATGCAACTGAAGGACAACATGTCCACTCGGGGTGTCAGGACGACGTGTTCATCGAAAATGCTTCAGGACTTCGTCCCCACCTACGATGCCACTGTCACCGCCCGGCTTGAAAGCGCAGGCGCGGTGCTGGTTGGCAAGGGCAACCTGGACGAGTTCGCCATGGGTTCATCGACAGAGAACTCGGCGTTCTTCCCCACTCGCAACCCTCACGACACCGAAAGGGTGCCGGGTGGTAGCAGCGGAGGCCCCGCCGCGGCGGTCAGCGCCGGAGAGGCGCTGTTTTCGCTGGGTTCCGACACCGGAGGGTCCATCCGCCAGCCCGCCTCGCTGTGCGGAGTAGTCGGCCTCAAGCCGACCTACGGGCTGGTGAGCCGGTATGGCCTGGTCGCTTTCGCAAGCTCCCTCGACCAGATAGGACCGTTCACGAGCGACGTGGAGGACGCCGCCCTTGTATTGGGCGCGATAGCGGGCCATGACCACAGGGACGCGACTTCCATCGACAAGCCCGTGCCGGACTATTCCAAGTCCCTGACTGGAGATGTTCGGGGCCTTAAGATCGGCGTGCCGAAAGAGTATTTCCCGGAAGGTCTGGACGCCGGCGTGGAGAGGGCCGTAAGGGCGGGCATTGAGATACTGGCCGATCTGGGTGCGGAGGTCGTAGAAACCTCGCTGCCGCACACCATGCACGCCCTCGCCGTCTACTACATCATCGCTCCCTCGGAGGCTTCGTCCAACCTGGCGCGCTATGACGGGGTCAAGTACGGGTACTCGGCCGAGGCCGACACCATGTGGGAGGCGCTGGCCAGGACGCGACAGGAGGGCTTCGGCCCGGAGGTGAAGCGGCGCATCATGCTCGGCACCTACGCGCTGTCCGCCGGGTATTACGATGCCTACTACCTGAAGGCGCAGAAGGTTCGCACGATCATCCGGCGCGAGTTTTCCGAAGCATTCAAAGAGTTCGATGTGCTGGCGACGCCGACCTCGCCGTCTGTTGCATTCGAGCTGGGCGCCAACACCGCCGACCCCGTGCAGATGTATCTCAACGATATATTCACCATGCCCGCGAATATCGCTGGCATTCCGGCGATATCGGTGCCCGCAGGCATGGTCGATGGACTGCCGGCGGGACTGCAGTTCATGGCGCCGCACCTCGGCGAGGAGGCCCTGCTCCATGTGGCCCACGCCTACGAGCGAGCGGCCGATCACCAGATGAGACCCTCACTTTAAGAGGTGTCAGGAGAAAAACATGGCTGAGCTGGACGGGAAGGTCGCAATAGTCACCGGCGCGGGCCGTCTGCGGGGTATCGGCAGGGCCGCAGCGGTTCGGCTGGCCGAGCTGGGGGCCGATGTGGTGGTCACCGGCACCGGCAGAGATCCGTCGAGCTTTCCGGATGACGAGAAGGCGGCCGGGTGGCGGGACATCGAGAGCACTGCCGAGCAGATTCGAGCGCTAGGTCGAAAGGCGCTCCCGGTGGTCGTGGACGTGGCAGACGAGGCGCAGGTGCAGGCGATGATTGACCGGACTCTGGCGGAGTTCGGGCGGGTGGACATACTGGTCAACAACGCGGCAACGGCCATCGGCAAGGACAGGGCGCCAATCGTGGATGTGCCGCCGGACGTCTTCCAATGGGTGCTGGACGTGAAGGTGACCGGGACGTATCTGTGCACCAGGGCGTTCTTAAAGGCCGGGCCGGGCAAGGGAACGGGAGGAAAAATCGTAAATATCTCTTCTACTGCGGGCAAACGTGGGGTGGCCGATACGCTCGCTTATAACGCCGCTAATTTCGCGGTCGTGGGAATGACCCAGTCGATGGCGCAGGAGCTGGGGCCGCAGAACATCAACGTCAACTGCGTGTGCCCCGGCGCCACCGAGACAGCGCGCATGGACGCTCTCGAAGACGGCCGCATGGAGGGCATCGCCGTGGGCAGCCCGATCAGACGAAACGGCACAGACGAGGAAGTCGGCGGACTGGTGGCCTACCTGTGCACCGAGGCCGCGAGCTGGATTACCGGCCAATCGATCAACATAAACGGCGGCACCGTGATGGAGCACTAGTTCGAAGAAAATCGCCGGGCGATTTGCCTGAGGGGAATAGAGTCCCGGCTCCGCCGGGACGGGGAGCATTGAATGGACCTGAATCTGAATGGCAAAGTCGCGCTCGTTACCGGTGGCAGTCGAGGGCTCGGCAAGCAGTGCGCGCTGTCGCTGGCCCGTGAAGGGGCGAGCGTGGCCATCTGCGGGCGGACCGAAGAGACGCTGGCGGGCGCGAAGGCCGAGCTGGAAGCTATAGGCGCAAGGGCGGTCGCGATACTGGGAGACGTGGGCGAGCGGGGCGACATCGCCCGCATTCACGCCGAGGCCGCGGTGGCGGTGGGGCCGATCGACATCCTCGTCAACAACGTCGGCGGTACGAAGTCCCGCGAGGACATAACGGGCACGTCGCTCGACGATTTTGCCGGGACTTTCGACATCAATCTGTTCGGCGGGTACGAGCTTATGCGGCTGGTGATACCGCACATGAAGGGGCGTGGCTGGGGGCGAATTACCAACATCGCCTCCATCTGGGGTCGGGAATATGGCGGCAATATCTCGTACATGTCGGCCAAGGCGGGGCTGATTGGCGCAACCAAACATGCGGCCGTGTCGCTCGGCAAGTACGGGATTTTGGTGAACTCGATAGCCCCCGGCTCCATCGCCCACCCCGGCGGCAGCTGGGAGCGGTTCCAGGCCAACAATGCGCCCGACGCGGTGCAGAGCTTTATCGACGACAACCTGCCGCTGGGAAAGTTCGGGTGGCCTGAGCCGGTAGGCGACCTGGTGGCGTTCCTGTCATCGGACCGCGCGGGCATGATCACCGGCGCTTGTATCCCGGTTGACGGCGGCCAGGGCATTTCTATGCTTTGATCGTGGACGACCTGCTCGACTCAGGCGCGACAGCGCTGGCGCGACGAATTCGCGGACGTGAAGTTTCCGCAGCGGAGGTCGTAGACGCCCACCTGCGCCGGATCGAAGCGGTCAACCCGCAACTGAACGCAGTGGTTCAGCTAAGGGCCGAGGGTGCCAGGCGGGACGCCGACGCGGCGGACCGTGCGCTGGCCGTAGGCGGCGACATCGGCCCCCTGCACGGCGTCCCGTTTACCATCAAGGACTCGTTCGAGACGGCCGGAATCGTCTCCACCTCCGGTACCACCGGCAGGCGGGATTACGTCCCGGATCGAGACTCCACGGTCGTCACCCGTCTCCGCGAGGCAGGTGCCATTCTGCTGGCCAAGACCAACGTGCCCGAGGCCGCGCTGGCCGACGAGACGGATAACCTGGTCTACGGCCGCACCAACAACCCTTTCGATACTTCCCGCACGCCGGGTGGCTCCAGCGGCGGCGAGGCGGCGATCATCGCGGCCGGAGGCTCGCCGCTGGGGATTGGCAGCGACGCCGAGGGCTCGATCCGCAACCCCGCCCACTACTGTGGCATCACTGGACTGAAACCCACCGCTGGTCGGGTACCGCGAACCGGCCACTGGCCGCCTGCGACCGGGACGCTCGACGGGCTGGTTCAGGTGGGTCCGATGGCGCGCCGGGTCGAGGACCTGTACCCTGCGCTGGTGGCGATCTCGGGAGAGGACGGCATCGACCCCTCGGCCGTGCCGGCTCCGCTGGGCGACCCGCCGGCGGTGGACGCTGGCGAACTCCGAGTTGCCTGGTTCACAGACAACGGCATCGCCGATCCAACCCCCGGGGCCGCCTCGGCCGTCCGGGATGCGGCCGGCACCCTCGATCACGACGCCGTGGAGGCCCGGCCGCCCGGCGTGGAGCATGCCCTGGAGTTGCAGCTACCTATACTGGGCGCTGACGGCGGCAAGGGCCTGAGGAGGCTCCTCAGAGACGCCGGAACGAAACGCATTCACCAGGTGTTGCAAGACACGTTGGACCTGCTGCAAGCAAGCCCGCCGACCGCTGACGAGCTGGCGGCGGCGCTCGTTCGGTGGACGGAGTTTCGGGCCGAAATGCTGGCGTTCATGTCCGACTACGACGTTCTCGTATGCCCCGTTGCCGACCGGCCCGCTCCCAAGCAGGGCGGGGTACGCGCCGAACAGTACAGCTACCTGTTTCCGTTTAACCACATTGGTTGGCCGGTGGTGGTGGTGCGCGCAGGCACGTCCCCAGAAAGCTTGCCGATCGGGGTACAGGTGATCGCCCGGCCCTGGCGCGAGGACATCGCCCTGGCGGCTGCCGCACGCATTGAGGAGAAGCTGGGAGGCTGGCGGCCCCCACAAGACCGAAAGTGAGTACCTCCAGATGGACCTGGGACTAGCCGGAAAGATCGCGCTCGTAACGGGCAGCAGCCGTGGGCTCGGGCGGCAGACGGCGCTGTCGCTTGCGGCCGAGGGGGTTGATGTGGCCATATGTGGCCGCAGCGAGGGCAGTCTGCAAACGACGGCCGACGACGTGTCGGCGCTGGGTGTGCGATGCCTGCCCGTTGTCGCCGATGCCTCCGATCTGGACGCTCTGCCGAGTCTCCATCAGACGGTTGTGGATGGATTGGGATCGGTCGAAATACTGGTCAACAACGTCGGCGGCTCCGCCTCGAAAGAGGACTGGATTTTGAACATGACGGAGCGTCCTCGTGGCGATAGGACGCTCGAAGATATCGAGCATACCGCTCTGGGCGACATGGACACGATCTTCACCCGCAACACGTTCAACTCGTTCACGCTAGCCCGGCTGGTCGTGCCCTCGATGGTGGAGCGGCGATGGGGCCGGATAATCAACATCGCCTCGGTGTGGGGGCGCGAGCATGGCGGCAACATCGCCTACATGTCGGCCAAGGCGGCGCTCATTGGCTGGACCAAGCACGCCGCGGTCTCTCTCGCCGGACACGGAGTCCTCGTCAATGCCGTCGCGCCGGGGATGATTAAGGCTCCAGGCGGCATGTGGGAAACGCTACCGAAGGAGCACTCGGCAGAGACCATGGAGCGCTTCTACGACCGGGTTCTTCCCACGGGAAGGTTCGGCAACCCCGAAGCGGTAGGCGCCCTGATTACGTTTCTGGCATCGGACCGGGCCGGGATGATTACCCGGACGTGCATTCCGGTTGACGGCGGCCAGAGCTACTCGCTGATTTAAGCGCCAGTCTCGTGCGCGGCCGGGCCGCGAAGCGGCTAAAGGCCGCCGAGGGCCGCGCGGGCCGTTCCGATGACCTCGCGGTTGTAGAGGTTCCCCGGCATGTGGCCGCCCAACACCTCGGCCACCGACTCGGTGGCACGGCGCTGCAGCTCCCGCGTGGACTCGGGGGAGTAGAAGGCAACGTGGGGCGAGACGATGACGTTGCTCATTCCGAACAGCGGGTGGTCGGACGGCGGGTGGTTTGACTCCATGACGTCGAGCCCGGCGCCGGCTATTCGGCCGTTGCTCAGGGCGGCCACCAGCGCTGGCTCGTCGATGAGCGGGCCGCGGGCGCAGTTGATGAGGAACGCCGAGTCCTTCATGGCCGCAAGCTCGGGCGCGCCAATCATGCCGACGGTGTCGTCGTTGAGCGGCGAGTGCAAGGTGACGAAGTCGGACGCGGCCAGCAGGGTGGGCAGGTCCACCAGCTGTCCCCCGGCTTCTCGAATCGTGGCGGCGTCTACGAACGGGTCGGCTACCAGCACTTCGAGCCCGAACGCTTGCGCCTTGGCGGCAGCGGCCCGACCGATGCGCCCGAAGCCGACCACGCCGATGGTCAGACCTCTCAGTCGGGTCATGGGCAGGTTTAGCTCCACCGAGCCCCAACCATCTCGCTTGGTGGCGTTGTCGAAGAGCACTACCCGTCTATTGAACGCAAGCAGGAACGCCAGTACGTGATCGGAGACCTCGTCCACGCAGTAGTCCGGTACGTAAGTGACAGCAATACCGAGGCGCGTAGCGTCGGCAACGGCAATGTTGTCGACGCCGACGCCGTATCGGGCGACGACCTTCATGCCCCCGGCGGCCTCGAGAACGCGGGGGGTCACTTGGGCGAAGCAGGTGAGGATGCCGTCGGCGTCTCGGGCCAACTCGGCAAGGGTCTCTTCAGAGCCGTCGGGCGCAACGACCAGCTCGATATCTAAGGGGTCGAAGATCGCCTTTTCCGGCTCGAGGTCGGGCCAGACGTAGTCCGTCACCAGGACTTTTTTGCCTTCACTCATCGTTGTCTCCTACTGGGACCGTCAATCGCCCATCTATCTCTAACCGATGGCCATGGGCCTGAAGTGGCAGCCCTCCACGAACATCTCGAAGAAGTCGGGGGTGGTTTCCAACTCAACGTGCTCGACGCGTTGGGCCAGCGCCTCTATTTCCCTGCGTTTCGCCCCCGACTTCAGCATTATCGTCGCCCCTTCGAGGGACGCGTTGCCGACCTTTTTGATCCGTTCCTGAGGCACTGAGGCGATGAAACCGATCTCGACCGCGTTGGCCTCGTTGATGTAGTTGGCAAAGCCCCCGGCGAGGTAGAGCCAGGCGACATCTTCGGGCCCTATTCCAAAATTGCGCAGGACGATGGCCTGGCCGCAGTAGTTCGCGGACTTGGCTTGCGCGAGGTTGGAGATATCGGCCCGGGACAGCGTCATGCCTTGCTCCGGGGCGAAGGTGAACTCGGCGCTGCCGTCGGGGTAGACGCCAAGCTCGGTCATCTGGTCGGTGCGTCGCAGTTCGGCGAGCAGGTCAACGAGCCCGGAGCCGCAGATGCCCTGCGGCTCACCGCCTCCGATGGTCTCCAATTCAATTGCGCCATCCTCGATACGCACCGCCTCTACTGCCCCGTCGTAACCGGGCATGGCGTAGGTGACCTGCCCGCCCTCGAACGCCGGGCCAGCCGGGCAGGACGCCGCCATCAGGCGATGCCGGTTGCCCACGACGACCTCGGTGTTGGTGCCCACGTCGACGAGCATGACGACGTCTTCCATCTCGTCCAAGCCGATCGCGAGCATGTCGGCTGCGACGTCGGAGCCGACGTGGCTGCCGATGAGCGGCCCAGCGTAAACGGCGGCTGCGGGGAAAATCCGCAGCCCCAATTCTTTCGCGGTGGTCGTCATCGACGTGGTGTCGCGCTCGCCACGCTCGTAGGCCAGCTCGACGGTGGACTTGTAGGGCCGCTGCCCGATGGGCTGCACGTCCAGACCGAACAGCAGGTCTCGCATGGTGGCGTTGCCGACGAACACCGCCTCGTAGATACGGCGCCTGTGCGTGCCGACGGTCTTGACCATGTCGCCGATCTCGAAATTGAGCGCGGACAACATCACGGCCCGGAGTTCACCAGAGTAAGGGCCGGAGTCATAAGAGATGCGGTGCATGACGTCGCTGCCGCCGAACCGCTGGGGGTTTTCGAACGACGCGGTGTGCGCTACGACACCGGTCTCCAGGTCTACCAGGTTCATCACGACGGTCGTCGTACCCACGTCGACGGCGATTCCATAGATGGCGCCTCGATAGTCTTCCAGCCGGGTATCGCCATGCCACACCCCGTCGCCGTCCCGACGGGTGAGCGGGTCGAGGGCAACCTCGCGTCTCACGCCGCCGGTGAGGATTCTGGGTTGCCGACGTAGAACGGCGAATTCAACGTCGGCCCCTGGATCGACCACTTCGGCCTGACAGGCGAGTCGATAGTCGCCCCGGAGGAAACCTTCGGCTTCCGACAGAGCGGAGAGAGCGTCTGAGCCTCTGCGGACTTCGACAATGCACTCGTGGCACTCGCCGGTGCGCCCGCAGGACGTCGGGACGCGCACGCTCAGGTCGTCGGCATAGTCAAAGAGGGTCTTACCGACGGCAAGGTCGATGCGCCGCGAGCCGTGGATAAGCGGGCTCAAAAGATGATGAAGCTAGGCTTCCCAGGCGTCGCGGTAGTCCAGGGCGTCGCTGCCGATGCACAGGGCGGGCTTGTCCGGGCCGTCGATGAAGCTCTGGTTGCGACAGCCGAAGCGGGCCGTGCAATGGTCGCGCACGTCCTTGTACGGGCAGCGCCAGGTAGAGACGGTGACCGCCGAGTCGGAGATGCCCCGATAGATGTTCTCCAGCCGAGTCAGGCTGGCGCGGTAGCGGTCTTTGTCGATACCGCCGCTCGCTCCCTTTTTTTCGTCTTTCGCGCCCATGTCTCCGCTTTCTGAGCCCATGCCTTCGGGGACAACCATTATTCTGGCCGCTTCGCCGGGGTGTCAACGCGGCGGGCGAGCAGGCCGGAGTCCTCAATGATCTCAGCCACCAGCTCCTCCTGCCGGAAGGCCATTACGTGGATTCCATTTACGCCCTCTATATCGAGGACCTCTTGGATGATTTCGATGCAGATCTTTTTGCCTTCGCGGGCCTGATTGCCCCGACCTTTTGGTACACCTTTAAGACGGGCGATGACTGCGTCGGGGATGACGACGCCCGGCACGTTCGCCCGCATCCACTCGGCCGCTTTTGCCGAGCGTAGTGGGCCGACGCCCACGAGCACGAATACCTTTTCGTGCAGACCCATGTCCCGCACGGCCTTCATGTACTCCTTCATGCGGGGCACGTCGAAGCAGAACTGGGTTTGCACGAAGTCGGCGCCCGCTTCGACTTTCTTTTTCAGGCGCAGTGGCCTGAAGTCGTACGGGGGCACGAAGGGGTTGGCCGCCGCCCCGAGGAACAGTTTTGGAGGCACTTCCAACTCCCTGCCGGACAGGAACGCACCCCGGTCCCTTAGCGTGCGGGCCGTTCGCAGCAGATTGACCGAGTCGAGATCGAACACCGGCCTGGCCTCCGGCTGGTCGCCGCCCTGGACACCGTCGCCGGTGAGGCACAGCACGTTCTTGACACCCATGGCCGCTGCCCCGAGCAGGTCGCCCTGCATGGCGATTCGGTTGCGGTCCCGGCATGACATCTGCATGACGGGCTCGTAACCGGCCCGGGTCAGAAGCGCACAAACGCCCATTGACGACATGTGCACGTTGGCCCCGGCGGCGTCGGTGGCGTTGATGGCGTCACATACCGAGGCCAACACGAGCGCCCGGTCGTAGACTGACGCCGGGTCCGCCGAGTCGGGCGGGTTGAGTTCAGCGGTGACGGCGATGCGACCAGACCGCAGCACGCTCTCCAGTCGGGAGCCGGACTTCACTCGTCCCAGCCAGTCGGCACGCGTGCCGAACGACCCGTGAAGTCGTTGACCCACGCCGAGGTCATCTCCAACCTTCTGTCCAGAGGCGGCAGGATGGTCAGGATGCCCGGTCCGTACTTCGGCATGGCCTGCGACCTGTGCCAGGCCTGCACCCAGACGCAGGGCATATCGGCGATTACCTCGCAGTTTCCGTCCGTTCGTACGCCACCACAGGGGCCGTTACGCAGGTTCTTGGGGCAGGTCATGGGGCAGGTCATGCCAGTGCTGTGCAGTACGCACTGGCCACACATGCGGCAGTCGAACATCGGGCCCTTCGTCAGACGTTCGGCGCGGACAAACAGCCACTCGACGCGCCCGCCGGGCCTCATCAGGGGCCGGAGGGGGCGTAGCAGTACCATCGTGGCCCTGTAAAAGACCTCAAGAAAGCGGGGGAACCGCTGAAGGAATCTCATCGCCCGCCATTTTAGCGGGCCCGCCCCCCTACTCGTCGCCGGCCGCCACCAACTCCTTGGCAAGGTCGACACACGAGATGGCGTCCTTGCCGTAGCCGTCCGCGCCCATGTCCTCGGCGAACTCCTGGGTCACCGGCGCTCCGCCGACGATCATCTTGAACTCTTCGCGGACGCCATTGTCCTCGAAAAACTCGATGGTCCGGCCCATGTTGGGCATGGTTGTCGTGAGCAGGGCGGACATGCCGACCACATGAGCCTCGTGCTCGACGGCGGCGTCCATGAACTCGGCCGGCTTGGTGTCGACCCCCAGGTCGTGAACGACGAAACCGGAGCCCCTGAGCATCATGATGCACAGGTTCTTGCCGATGTCGTGCAGGTCGCCCTTGACGGTGCCCATGATTATGGTGCCCGCGGGCTCGACGCCGGAGGCGGAAAGAATGGGCTCTATGAACACCATGCCGGCCTTCATCGCCCTGGCGGCCACCAGCACCTCGGGCACGAAGATAATGTTGTCCCGGAACTTGATACCGACGATAGCCATACCGGTGATCAGGCCGTCATCCAACACGTCGTTGGCCTCATAGCCGTCACCCAGCGCCTGCTCGACCAGGCGGCCCACATCGTGCTGGTTGCCGTAGATCAGGTTGTGGGCGATTTCCTGCATGAGCATGTCGCCGGACTCGAACAGTCCTTCTATATGTTTTTGCTCGAAGGGCTTGGTGACGTACTGCATCTCGCCCGCCAACCCCTCGTGAACTATGGCCATTTAATTGATCGCCCTTCGCGCCTATTTGGTGTCGTAAGAAAAATTGTGGGAACCAGACGGCTCACCTGTCAAATGCCGGATTCTTGTTACCCCTTATCGCCGGGGCGGCCGCCGTGAGCCTTCCCTCTTTGTAGGCTCCTATGAAGTTCATGCAGAAGTCGTCTCGGCCCTGGAGCATGTCCATGGCCATTCCGTGACGATGGTCGCTGAGGTCGAGTGCGAGCACCGTGTCAACTCGGCTCTGTATCGGGTCGATGATGCCACTGTCCGCCCCGGCGTCTATTGCCAAACGGATGAATGTGTCGTTGATGAGCTTGCGCACGGGCAGGCCGAAGGAGACGTTGCTGAGGCCGCCGGTGACGTGCAGTTCGGTGCCGTAGCGCCGCCGCAACTCCTCGACGGCGTCGAGAAAGTGCCCCCCGTATGT
The DNA here is from genome assembly GCA_965250195.1 of Dehalococcoidia bacterium. Lineage (GTDB taxonomy): Bacteria > Chloroflexota > Dehalococcoidia > Lucifugimonadales > UBA2962 > CAUZIR01. The sequence goes on along the minus strand of OZ252295.1, from coordinate 1,270,366 downwards.
GCCGTCCACGGAGATTGGGAACACCAACAAGTCCACATAAAGGTCGCCGAGTTCTATACTTCGCCCGGTCGCCTCTTCGATCAGCCTGGTCACGTTTTCAACCCGTTCTTCGGCGTCCGAGGGCATGCCGGACTCGCCAGCGGCGGTGATGATCGCCCGGCCGTTGTGCTCAACGACGAGGTCGAACACCTCGGGCCGCTCCAGTGCGACTGAATTGACCAGTGGCCTACCCAGCGATGAATCATAAACTTCCATTCCGGCAGCGATGATCTCCGGGTTTGACGAGTCTATTGAGAGGGGGACCGTGGATACCTCTTGGACGGCGCCGACCAGCCAGCGCATGCAGGCCTTTTGCACGTCCAGCTTGTAGGAGACCTCGTCGACGTTCAGGTCCAAGAACGCCGCCCCTGCCTTGATCTGGCGCAGCGCCTCGGCCTGCACGTATGCACGCCCCTCGGCCTGCTCGGTCTCGTCATCGCCGGTGCCGCCCCGGACGGCGATCATGAAGTGCTTGACCTGGCCCTGCTCGTAGGGCTGGGTCGCCTTGTACCACCCCGGTACGGTCATGGTAGCGGGCTCCCCGGCCGCGGTCTTGTAGGTGACGACCTCCGAGCCATCGTCGAGCGTGCGGTGCCGCTTGCCGTCCCGCAGGACGATGCGGGTGGTGTGGATGTTTTCGCCGACGATGACGAAGTCCCCTGGCTTTTTTACCACGGCGCTCATGGGGGCGGGACGGCCGCCCCAACGTTGCCGGGGTGCTCAGCGGTCCAGTCGCGGACGGCTTTGGGTATTTCCAGGAGGTTCTCCATGCGGGTGGCAAGCGGGATGGCGCATTCCGGGGCGATCATCTGCACGCCCGCGTCCAGGCATTTGTAAACCTCTTCGCGCACCGTCTCCGGGCCTTTCGAATACAGGGTGACGGGGTTGTTTATATTGCCGACCAGCGTAATCCCGTCCCCGGCCGCTTTGATGGCCTCGACGGGGTCGTTTTTGGAGTCGAAGTGGAAGCTGGCCATGCCCGAGCGTGCGATGTGGTCCAGCCGGTCGACCGTATAGCCGCAGATATGGAGAATCAACGGCACCGGCAGGCGCTCGACCATCTCGGAGTGGATATCCAACAGGAAGCGCTCATAGTACTTGGCCGAAACTAAGTCACCCGTTGCGTGGTCCGGGAACGTGAGCACATCGGCACCGGCCGCGATCTGGGCCTCGCCGAAAAGTACCGATATTTCTTTCAACAAGTGGAGGGTTCGGAGGGTCATCTCCGGGTCGTCGATGCTCATGAGCAGGAAGCGCTCGACGCCGAAAACGTGGTAGGCAAGGGTCCAGGGGCCCATCGTCTTGCCCACGATCGCCACCTCGTCGCCGAACTGCGCTTTCAGAATCTCGATCGAGCGGGTGATAGTAGCTACGTCCTGGTGTTCGAGGAAGCCGGGCGGGATGTGCACGTCCTCCGGGCCTTTCCAGATGGGTTTGCTCATGCGCACGGTGGGCCAGTTGTCCTTGCCCTCCCACTGCATTTCGCAGCCCAGCGCCGAGGACTCCTGGATGATGGTGAAGTAGGGGGCGATGGCGTCAAAGCCCAGCTCAGTGTATCCCGTCGCGGCCAGGCGGGCGTTCATCTCGGCGTCCCTGTTTGCCGCGGGGAACGGGGCATCAACCAGGTCCATCAACTCGACCGTCGCGACGTTCGTGGGGTTGCACACGGGCGCCCGGTCGACGGGTCGGCTGGCCAGTGCGGCGAGGACCCTTTCGCGAGAGGTCATCTTCGGGACGGTCGTCATGCGCCGTTTGCCCTCGTCGGTGAGGACGAGCCCCCGCTGCGGGCTCGCGTATAAACGCTGTTCGGATTTCTCTCCGCCCAGTCCTGGACGGCCCTGGGTATCTCCAGGACGTTTTCCAGCTTGGTCTGTAGCGGGATGGCGCACTCGGGCGCGATCAGATCGACGCCGGCATCCAGGCAGGCATCGACCTCTGCCCGGACGGCCTCGGTGTCTTTCGAAAACAGCGTGATGGGGTTGTTGACGTTGCCGACGAGCCTGATTTTGCCGCCAGCCAGATCCATGGCCTTCTGAGGGTCGTTCTTGGAGTCGAAGTGAAAGCAGTCCATGCCGCTGTTGGCCAGGTACTGCATGCGGTCCAGGGTGTAGCCGCAGATGTGCAGTATGAGCGGCACCGAAAGGCGCTCGGCCATCTCCTGGTGAAGCTCCATTAGGAATCGTCGGTAGTAGTCGCCGGAAACCAGGTCGCCGGTGGCGTGGTCCGGGAACATCAATACATCGGCGCCGGAGGTGATCTGCGCCTCGCCAAACATGACGGAGACCTCTTTCAGCTTATGCAGCGCGGTCATCGTCAAATCAGGATCGTCAATGCTCATTAGCAGGAAGTTCTGCACCCCGAACGTATGGTAGCCCAGGGACCACGGCCCCATGGTCTTGCCGATAATGCAGGCGTCGCCGCCCACCTCACGCTTGAGTATTTCGGTTGCCCGCGTAACGCAGAGCGTGTCAGGATGCTCCAAGAACCCCGGTGGGATGGCGATCTGGTCCGGGTGGTCCCAGATGGGCTCGCTCATTACCACGGTCGGCCAGTTGTCTTTTTGCTCCCACTGAATTTTGCAGCCCAGTGCCGAGGACTCCTGCACGATGGTGTAGTGGTGATAGGTGCTGTCGAAGCCCAACTCCGTAAATCCCGTGGCGGCCAAACGAGCGTTCAACTCAGGGTCGCGGCAGGCGTCGGGGAACCGCGCCTCGGTCAGGTCCATCAACTCGACGGTCATGATCGAGCCAGGGTTGATCACGGCGGGGCGATCAACAGGTTCGCCCGCAAGGGCGGCCAGCACTCGTTCGCGGGGTTTCATTGTCTCTTTGAGCGTCATGAGTTCTTCTCAGGTGCAGTCCAAACTAGGTCTGGGAGAAGCCCAGGGAGCCGGTGGTCATCTGGCCCCGTGAGTCGAAGGCCTCCAGCATGTCCTCGGTACCGGTGACGTTGCGGGCGTAGGGCAATAGCACGCGAACGAGGCCATCGTAGCGGCTACCACAGGGGAAGGCGACCTCGGTCTCGCCCACCCGCTCCATCTCACCGTAGCGCTCCATGCCCTTGACGGTGGCCCTAATACGAAGCGCAGGGCGTTTGGCCTCGCCCTCGCCGTCGACCGTGTATATCCACCGGCCGTCCACTTCGGTGGGCGCGGCGAACAGGATCATGTCGCTCTTGAGGTCTTTGACCTGGACGCGGCCGGTCGGCACAGGGGTGTCAGGCGACTTCTCAACCGCCTGACGGGCAAGAAATTTCAGCGGCCGTCTATATATCCGGACGCCGGGGAATTGGAACTGAGTCGGCTGCCCGTCGACGGGGGCCAGATCGGCTAGCTCGACGGCCCGGTCGCGGATCTGGGCCAGGCGCTCCGGCGTCCCGGGGCGCAGGCTGAAGCTCCAGACAGTAATGGCGCCATCCTTTTCGAAAAAGCCGACTGAGATGTCGTCCCCGTACGGGTCGATAGGGATCAGCTCCAGGCAGTCGCCCAGCCGGTCCAAAGTCTCAGCAACCGGTTCTCTCTTGGTTCTCGCCATTACAGCTAGCCCCGCACCGTTTCGCGTAATGCCTTTATATGGGCGGGGGTGGTGCCGCAGCACCCGCCTACGATCTCGACGCCCATGTCGGAGAGCTTCTTGAAGCCCTGCGCCATCTGTTCGGGGCTTTCCGGGTATATCAGCTGCCCCTGTCTGATTAGCGGAATTCCTGCGTTGGAGTTGAGCCAGACGGGTCCGTCCACGGCCGCCCTGAACCGCTCACCCAACTCAACCATGACGTCGATTCCGTTGCCGCAGTTAGTACCAAGAATATCGGCCCCGGCCTCGGTCAACTCTTTGACGGCGGACTCCGGCGTGTCGCCCATCATGGTGAAGTAACCGCGCGGACCTTTATCGAAAGTAGTCAACGCAGCCACCGGCAGGCTTGTGTGCTCTTTCACGGCACGCACGGCGAGCTTCGCCTCTTCCACGGAGATCATGGTCTCGATGACGATGACATCGACGCCGCCCTCCGCGAGCGCCGTCGCCTGCTCGGCGAAGGCGTGATAGACGTCGTCGGCCGGGGTCTCGCCCACCGGCACGATCAGCTCGCCAGTGGGACCCATGGAGCCCGCTACATAGCGGGCGCCGTCGGCCGACTCAGCCTCTGAACGGGCGTGCTCTGCGGCCAGGCGATTGAGCTCGACGACGCGGTCGCCGTAGCCGTACTTGGCCTGCATGAACCGGCTGCCGCCGAAGGAGTTGGTCTGCACTAGGTCAGAGCCTGCCTCGAAGTACTCCGCGGCCATCCCGCGCACCACTTCCGGGTCGGTCACGATCATCGCCTCCGGGTCGCCGCCCGGCTCCAGCCCCTTGGCCTGGAGGTAGGTGCCGGTGGCCCCGTCTGCGATGATCGTCGTGCCCTCGATGAGGCGCTCAAGAAACGTCATCTTCTGGGTTTTCGTGGTCATTTAATCCATCCGTCTATGGCCCCGGGTGTGGTGTCTCGCATGCCGTCGTTGTGCAGGTCCCTGATGCGTGCAACGAAGTCGTCCGGCATCCCCCGGTTGTACCGACCGGCAACCTCGCTGACAGCCTCACGGGCGGTCCCATCTACATCGTACGGCTCGGTCCAACCCCAGCCGTCCAGGTATTCCTCGGAGCCGTAGCTGCCGTCGAACATGGCGATGGCGTCGGCACCCTCCTGGAAGCGATGGTCGAGCATCACCGAGACCTTGCCGGTCTCGTCCTCGGCCTGTACTTGGACGGGGACCTCTTTCCAGTACATAACCCGGACCTTTGCGCTCGTTGGGGCAGTCATGGGAAAACCAGGTCCAATCATACCATCCGGCCCCGTCGCACCGGCGCTCGTTGACACTCCTACGGACCGTCCATACCATGACGCGACCCCCGACGATTCGAGAGAGAATCTGAGCTGGCGAGGATAAGCCACATGACCGTCCCGAAGACCGCCGAAACAGACCTGGCGTTCGCCCCCGCAGTGACGCTGCGAGACATGATCGCCGAAAAGCAAGTCTCGCCCGTGGAGCTGACCCGGCTCTATCTCGACCGGATAGAGAAATTGAACCCGACTCTGAATGCGTACCTGACCGTCGATACCGAGGGCGCACTGGACGCGGCCCGGGCCGCCGAGAAGGCTGTCACCGACGGCGACGAACTGGGACCGCTGCACGGCGTGCCCATATCCATCAAGGACCTGCAGATCACCAAGGGCCTGCGGACGACCGGTGGTTCGGCCATCTTTAGGGACCGGGTGCCAAACGAAGACTCGATCGTCGTGGAGCGGATTCGCAATGCCGGGGCCGTCATCCTGGGCAAGACGAATACGCCGGAGTTCGGGCTTCTCGGCGTGACGGTCAACAAGCTGGGCGAGCCCTGCCGCAACCCGTGGAACCCGGACCGGACAACGGGGGGCTCCTCCGGAGGTGCCGGTGCGGCGACGGCGGCGGGGCTGTGCGCGCTGGCCGAAGGCAGCGACGGCGGCGGCTCCATACGCATTCCGTCCAGCTTCTGCGGCATCTTCGGCATCAAGCCGACCCAGGGGCGCGTGCCCAAATACTCGGGGGCGAGCATTCCCCCGGCCGCGAACCACTTCAGCCAAGCCGGGCCGATGACGCGCACGGTGCGAGACGCCGCCGTGCTGTTCGAGGTCATGGCGGGGTATGACGGGCGAGACCCATCGTCGATACGCGACCCGAAGCCGGACCTGGTCGGGGCTCTCGACCGAGGGGCGAAAGGGCTAAGCATCGGCTGGAGCCCGGACTACGGCTACGCCCCGGTCGACCCGGAGGTGGTCCGTATTTGCCGGAGCGCCCTCGACGGTATAAGCGAATCGGAGGGAGCCGTCGCCGATTCGGACCTGGCGCTCGACGACCCGTTTGGCGCGTTCCGGCCCCTGTTCGCGGCCATGGCCTTCACCGCCTACGGCTCGCTGCTGGACGGAGACCTGACCGACTACGGGCGCGACACAATCGAGCACGGAGCCACCATATCCGGCGCCGAGTACGCACTGGCGCTGGGCCACATGGACCGCATCCGCGCCAGCATCGAGGAGCAGCTCGACCGATTCGATCTCGTCGCGTCACCCACCCTGGCGGTGCCCGCGTTCAAAGCGGGGGGCCCGCTTGATACGGTCACCGAGATCGACGGCAAAGCGGTGGACCCGTGGTGGGGTTACTTCCCATTCACATTCCCAATCAACATGGCCGGACTACCGGCGGTGAGCATTCCGGCGGGCTTTTCGGCCGACGGCCTGCCCATCGGCCTGCAGCTGGTGGGCAAGCGTGGAGCCGAAGAGACACTCGTCACCGCCGCCGCCGCCCTCGAACGCACCCGGCCGTGGGCACAGCACCGGCCGCAGGTCAGCTAAAGCCGCCTGGCAATACCGTGAAATCGAGGCCTCCCTCCCGGGACGCCTCTGTATTCTCATGGCGTTGAGAACGTAGACTTATTTGATGCGCACGAGCTCCACATTCGACCTCGACACCGCAGAGCAGGTGCTACTGTGCCCCACCTGCCTGACGGCGAACGCCATCAGTACGAAGCGGTGTGACAGCTGTATCCGACAGCTGAGTGATCTCACTCCCGTCCCGGCGCAGGTGGCCCGCGAGGTGCTGGTAGAGCGCGGCAAGAGGCGCAAGCGGCGGTTCAGAACGCGGCTGGGCATGATCGGGCTGGTGCTGGTCGCCCTCGGTCTGTGGCAGACGGCCGAGTTTTACGGCTTCGTCCGCTTCATTAGCGCGCCCGCGTCTCAGGTTAGCGCCGCCCCGGCCTCCGCCGCGTCGACAGACTGGCCCATGTTCCAGCGCGACCCGCTGCACAGCGGCGCCCACTTCGAAGGGGGGGTGATGCCGACCGGGCATGTGCTGTGGAGCTTCGACATGGGAACAGAGTTACCGACGACGCCGGCGGTGGTGGACGGCACAGTGTATCTAGGTGCCGGACTCAGAGGCGTCGTGGCGCTGGACGCCGAAACGGGCGATTTGCTCTGGCAGTTCCCTGTGGCAGGGACGATGGAGACAGCCGTCGCGGTAGCTGGGGACAAGGTGTTCGCCGGCCTCCGAGACGGCCGCATCGTGGCGATCAACCGCCACACCGGCGAGTTGGAATGGTCGGTGCAGACGGGTAATAAGATCTTTTCCTCTCCGGCGGTTCTGGACGGCATCGTCTATGTCGGATCCGGAGACACGTTCCTCTATGTCATCGACGCCGAGACCGGTGGGGTTCGCTGGAAGTACGACTCCGGGGACTCGATCATCGCCTCCCCCGCAGTCTCAGCGAACGTGATCGCCTTCACTGCACAGGACCGCAAGCTCTATGTGGTCGAGACCCATTCCGGCAAGCTGCGCTTCGACTACCGGCTGGACTTCGTTGGCGGCTCGCCCAGCATCCGGGGCGACCGCGTGTACATCGGCGACGAGGCGGGCGTATTGCGCTCCATCGACTGGCAACAGCGCACCCTCCCGTTCGAAAAAGCTCTGGTCAAGTTGAAGTTCTATGGCTGGTGGTATGGCCTTACCAACACCCTGCAGAACCAGAAGGGCTTCGTGTGGGGCTTCTCGCCGCCAGGCGGGAGCCCGCTGGGCACGGCGGTAGCCACAGACAAACTGATCTACGTGCCCGCAACCGTCGGCCGCCTGTACGCCGTGGACACGGCCACCGGGGAGGAGGCCTGGAGTTTCCGCACGGCTGGCAGGCTGCTGGGCGCTCCGGCGGTAATGGGCAATACGGTCGTGCTGGGCGACGAGCAGGGGCGAGTGTACGGTCTCAACGGCGCCACCGGTGAACCGCTGTGGGAGCTGCGGGGGCTGGGCGGCGCGATCGTTTCGACGCCGGTGGTTTCGGGAGACACGATCTACGTCTCCACCAAGGAGGGTCGACTCCTTGCCATTCGTTGAATTTTTTTCGAATCTCTCTCAATGGTTTGGGGGCCATCGGGGGATCGGTGTAACCGTTGCTATGGCGGCAGCGCTGGCGCTCGGGGTCGCCTGCTCTGGAGGCGAGGTGGCGCCCCCGTTTTCGGAGGCGGCACTGCGTGCGACGTCCGATAACCTGCCTCCCCTGAGCGGACCGGAGACGGACGCCGTCGAGCTGGAGATAATCGTCTTCACCAGCCCCACACCGGCGCTGCCCGGGCAACCCCGGTTCGGTGGCACTCTCCGGGTCGGTTGGACCGGTCCGGTGATACGCCTGGATCCGGTGACCACGAACTTTTTCACCGTCGCCAGCGAGTACCACTCCGGCGCGGTAGGCTCGCACATTTTCGAGTCGCTTTTCCGCTGGAACGAAAGCGGGGACGTCGAGCCGGTGCTGGTGGACACCTGGTCGATCTCTTCGGACGGACTCAGCTACACGTTCAACCTGCGCCAGAGCCTGGTCTTCCACGACGCCTCGCCTGTGACTTCAGAAGATGTCCGTTTGTCACTAGATCGCTGGAAGAGCACAGGATCGACGCAGGCGAGCATTGTGCGCAAGTTCGCTCCCAGTCGCTGGCTGCAGACCCCGGACGAGGCCACGATCATCGCAACGCTACAGGAGCCGCTGCCCAGCTTCATCGACCTGCTCGGCCAACCGCAACTAACCCCGTACGTGATGCCCAGAACGCAAGCGCTGAGGCAGCCGCGCCGCACCATCAACGAGTTCATCGGCACGGGGCCGTACGCCGAGGCGGGCTGGAAATTCGGCGAGAGCGTGACCATTGAGCGGTTCCGCGACTACTCCACCCGATCCGAACCCACCAGCGGCTACACAGGTGAACAGATAGCGTGGATCGACCGGATCACCTGGGTCGACATCAACGACCCGGCGCTCCAGGTGGCGGCCCTGCAATCTGGGTCGGTCGATGTGATCGACGGCGCCGACCTGTCCGCTTACCAGCTTCTCGACGACGACCCGTCGATAGACGTGTTGCTGGGCCGACCGGGTAACAGGTCGGTGGCGTACCTTAACCCGGCCACCGCGCCGTTCGGGGACGTGGGGGGGAGGCTGGCCGCCCAGGCCGCGATTGATGTGAACGCAGCGATGTCGGCGATGGGCGACCTGGAACTGTGGTCTACCTGCGCCGCCGTCTACTGGTGCGATGGCCCGCTTGACGTCCGTGACGGAGGCGAACTGTATGGGGGAGACAAGGATAGGGCCAGGGCGCTGCTGGCCGACTCCGACTACGACGGGGAGACGGTAATTGTCCTCGGCCCCTCGGACTCGGCGTGGACATCGCCCCTCGTCGGAGTCGTCGCCGAGGGCTTGCGGGCTGCCGGGTTCTCCGTCGAGGAGATGGTCGTCGACTACCAGAAATTCGGCGGCCTCATACAGTCGATCGCCAACTACCACGTGATCGTCGGGTGGTACGGGCACTGGGCTGGGGGATCACCGCTGACGGACCCAACCCTGAGCGGCGCCAACCGCTTCGTAATCGACGACGACGACCTGATCGAGCTGCGAAACCGATATGCGCTAGAGCCGGATGACTCGATGCGTCTGGACATCGTGCGAGAGATCAACCGCCTCAGGCTGGAGCGGGCCACAACGGTGCTACTGGGCACGTTCGACCACATGCTGCCCACCACGGACGACCTCAAAGGAGTGGGCCTGTTCGCACTCCCCTACTACGGCAATGCCTGGCTGGAGAGGTGATCTCCTGCTAGCAGGCCGCTAAGCGGCCGCGGCTTCGTAACGCAGGCACTCCCGGCAGACCGACTCGGGGATTACGCCCAGCTTCATTAGCCTAGTAAACACGAAGCATCCGGCGCAGAACCCGGCACCGGATTCTAGCAACGCGAATGCCGCCAGGACACCTAAGACGGCCCGCCAAGGTGCGGACGCGTCAATGGCGAGAAAGAGAACCAGGGCCGTGAGCGAAAACGCCAGGCCGATGCTTTGGGCGAACCGCTTCGGCGGGCCTGGAGTTGGTCTTGACGGCTTGCCAGCCCAGGGTACGAGCACCCTGGTCGCCAGCTGGCCGATCGGGCTCAGCGTCGGGCCCGTCGCCACCCGGGCGGCGAACCCGTAGGTCAGCGCCGCGAGAACCCACACTTCGGCAGTAAAAATAGCCGCCAGAGTGAGCGCCGCGACCAGAGCGGCGACCCAGCGGGCCGCGTGCTCATTGACTGGGTTGGGAAAGCTGAAGACCTCGGAAACCATGGCGACAGTCTAACCGATATAGTACGGTCCGCCCCCCGGCGTAGCCGAATGCGGGACCGGGCCGTTGACAATAGGAGGACCAGTTTGTCTAGCGAGGAACGAAGCTACCAGATGGAGCAGGGAGCTGCCTCGCGGCCGCCCACCGGACGCCCGGTGGTTCACGCCATGCGGGGAGTCATCTCATCCGGTCATTACCTGACCTCGATGGCGGGAATGCGCATGCTCATGGCCGGGGGCAACGCCTTCGACGCCATGGTCGCGGCCACTTTCGCGGCCACTGTAATCGAACCAATTGCTTCTTACTCACTAGGGGCCGAGAGCGTATTCATGCTCTACGACAAAGCGTCTGGCGAACTGAGGTCCATGAGCGGGCAGGGCGTCGCTCCCGCCAAAGCCACCATTGAGTTCTATCGTGACCAGGGCCTGGACGAGATACCAACGGGACCGGGCAAACAGGCCCACTTTTGCTTTACGGTCCCCGGAGTCGCGCACGCTCTCGTCTCGATACTCGATAGTTACGGCACAATGAGCCTGGCCGAGGTCCTCGCACCGACTATCGAGTACGCCGAAAAAGGCATCCCCAACTACGAGTACATGATCGATGCGCTGGACTCGCCCACCACGCGGGATCAGTTCGATAACTACCCGCCCGGCGGCTGGGACGTGTTTTTCGATGACCGAGAACTGCCGAGCCCCGGCTCTATCCTGCGTCAACCGGCGTTGGGGGCGGTGCTGCGGGCGATGTCCGACGGGGAGCGCTCTGCATCTGGAGACCGCTCCGCGCGGCTGGCCGCCGGTCGGGACGTGTTTTACGCGGGTGCCGTGGCGGACCAGATCGCCGAGTGCGTGGACACGGCCGGAGGTGTGTTATCGAAAAACGACCTTACCGCGTACTCGTCCAGCATGGAGACGCCGCTAAGCACCACGTTCGCCGGGCACGAGATTCACGCTCAGGGGACGTGGACGCAGGGCGCCGTACTGCTGCAGGCGCTAAACATATTGGAGCATTTTGACCTCGCCGAAATGGGCCACAACTCTCCCCAGTACATCCACACCGTCGTCGAGGCTCTGAAGCTGGCGCTGGCGGACCGGGAGGCCCACTACGGAGACCCGGATTTTTCCATCGTACCCATCGACGAACTGTTGTCGGAAGCCTACGCGGCCGAGCGCGCCGCCCTGATCGACCCCGAGAGGCCGCACCCGGACCTGCCCGCGCCGGGTCTGAACGGCCGGGCGAGCCCCACCGCTTCTGGCTCGGGCGATGGGGCGAGCGCCCACAGCGTGACCGACGGCACCACTCATATCGCCGTTCAGGACGCAGAAGGGAACCTGGCCTGCTCGACACCCTCTGGTGGGTCTTTTGCCAAATCGGTCTTTTTCCCAGAAGTCGGGTTCGCTCTCAGCAGCCGCATCGAGATGTTCAACTTCGACGAGGGGCATCCCAACGCGCTGGTCCCCGGCAAGCGGCCCCGCACGACGCTGGTAAATTACATCGCCACCAGGGAAGGTGCTCCGGTGATGACCTTCGGTTGTCCGGGAGGCGACCACCAGGCCCAGGCGAACCTCCAGCTAATGCTCAATACCTTCGTGTTCGGGATGAACCCTCAAGAAGCGATAGAGGCTCCCCGCTTCGCAACCGACGCCGCGCCCAACTCCTTCTATCCCCATGTGTATCTGCCCGGGCAACTCTCGGCCGAGGACGCAGTGTCGCAGGACACCGTATACGACCTGAAGGTAATGGGGCACAAGGTGGTGCGAGCGACGGTGTGCGGCATGGGCGCCACGATCACGGTGAGGAACACCGAGACCGGTGTCATGAGCGCCGGAGCCGACGCCCGCCGGGCCTGCTACGCGATCGGCTGGTAGGACCTAGGGCTCGACCCAGCTGAGAACAAATATCTCCTGCGCGGTGACCGGGTCCGTCCTGCCGGGGAACTGTCTGACGAAGGCACTGATGGTGGACGATTCGGCCGTGCCGTTTATCAGGTAGTCTCGGAAGGCTTGGGCGAAAACCCAGGTCTTGTCCAGCGCCCCGTCTGTCGAGTACGCGTCCCAAACAAGATCGGCTGCGGAGTCGTTTCTGAATTCGATGGTGGAGGCCCCGCCGGTAATCAGGCTGAGGTCCACGAACAGGGCGCCAGAATATGGAATACGCCCGTGAAATAGCTGGCGCCCAGCTTTCCAGAACTGGCCGGGAGCCCGGAGAGCGCCAGAGTCCCACATAATGGCGGAATCCGGAGGTTCATGCCGAGACCATGGGCCAAACGAGTTTCATTTATTCGCCTGTCCTCTCAAACTCCCAACGCGCCATCGTACCACGACACGATCTCGTCGGTGGCGAGCAAGCCCACTATCGCCCCCACTGACAGAAATGGCCCAAACAGTATCGCGTCTTTCCTTCCGCGAAGCCTGAGGGCCAACAGCCCGGCCGACAAAAAACCTCCGAGAACGACGGCGCTCCACAGCGCCACCACCACGCCCGGGAAGCCGACAAGCAGCCCGATGAGCGCCACGTACTTAACGTCTCCCCCTCCCATGGCCTTCGGGGATATCAAGATCACGATGAGGAACAATAGGAACGCCCCTGCGCCCGCAACCAGCGAGTTCAGGAAGGAGCCGACCAGTTCGGGCGTACTGAAGAAGCTGCGGGCTTCGCCCAACTCGTTCCAAAAAGGCGACAAGACCAGCGACGCGACCAGGGCGGGCAGCAACATGGCGTTGAGGATGAGGCCACGCTGGTAGTCGATCAGGCCTATCAGAACGAACAACGTCGCCGCCACCGCCATCACGGCCATGCCCGCCGCCGGGCCACCCCGCAAAGCGATCCCCAAAAAGAGCAGGCCGGTGATCAGTTCTACGAACCACAGGTGGAGCGGTACCGGCGCCCGACAGGTACGGCATTTCCCGCGTAGTACCAGATAGCTCAGTACCGGCACCATGTCTATCGGACCCAGGACTCTGCCGCAGGCGACGCAGTGAGAGCGCTCGTTGAGTATGTTTCCGCCGTCCGGCAGCCTGTCGGCGACTACGGCAAGGAAACTCCCGACAGAGGCGCCGAGGACGAACGCTATGACCCCAAGAACCGACTCTGTCATCGCCATGACGCCGGAAGCGCCAGGCGCCCCGGTACGAATTCGATCACGCCGAGCCTAGATGAATGGAACGTCAAAGACGAGGACAATCTCCCACGCCGAGTCAGAGTCCCCGAGACGGCTGAACGCCAACTCCTTCACTACGGCGATGGGAGTCTGCTCCGACAGGCTCACGAGCCCGGTCAATTCGGTAGCCGTGCCATGTACCGTCACCGAATATCTGATCACCCTACTAGCGTCACCCTCGGCCAGGGCGGGCAAGTCGACCTCCTCAGTGTTGAAGCTCGACACGTCCATTTCCCGATCAGTGAAGTAGTCGGTAATGTCACCGATGATTGCCAGGGCATCCTGCCTGGTTCCAATCTCCGACTCGGTTTCGACGACGGCGACCTCAAGTACCTGCACTTCTGCGTTGAGTTGCGAGAGTTGCTCGGTCACATCGGACCCTGTAATTCGGGGCAAATCCAGTTTCGCCTGAATCATAGTAAGGGCCGCACCGGGTGTCAATCGACTGTATCAGTACCTTTCGTGACGGCCCCCAAGGCTATGGCGCATCCGGAAACTTCCTGACTTTGTCTTAAAAACGGCACTAAAACCCTTGTTCGACCGGGAGTCCGACCCTAGGATACGTCCATCAGGCAATTCGGCCGTATGCGCATCTTTCCCTTTTCTCACCGTCAAGCTCTCTCCATTTTCGTGCGGCGCCCCGCGGTGACGAAGCGGCCGCTCGCTTCCCCGTTCGGCGTTGGCGCCGCCGGCTTCCTGTCGGCGCTGTTTGTCCTGGCCGCATGTGGCACTGATGAACCGGGCCTGGTGTTCACTTCCGACCGCGACGGCAACCGGGACATCTATTCGATAGACCTGGAAAGCGGAGAGGAGACCAACCTGACCTCCTCTTCGCGCGACGAGTACCGGGCTCGCCTGTCACCGGACAAGGCCGCAATCGCTTTCATTTCGGAGCAGGACGGCCGCACCATGGTCGAAACCATCAAGCTCACCGGCGAGACCAAGGACCGGGTGCGGGTAAGCCAGGGTGAGGGCTCGCAAAGCGATCACCACTGGTCGCCGGACGGCCTTCGCATTGCTTATTTAACAGAGGAAGACGGCAAGAGCACGGTCTTCACCACCGAATTGGAGGACAACAGGCCCGCGCGTCTGACCGCCATCGAAACGGACGAAGTGGGACCCTGGTCGCCGGACGGCAAGGACCTGCTGTTCGCCGTGTACTCCGGAGACGCCGTCGGAATTTACAAACGCAACCCCGACGGGGTCAACGAAGTGCAACTCACGACCGAGAACGACTTTGCCCCCGTATGGTCACCCAACTCCAAGCGGATAGCGTTCATTTCCATGCGAGACGGCAACCCCGAGTTGTACGTCATGAACTCCGATGGCAAGGAGATCAGGCGGCTTACCAATAACGAGGCGAGGGAATCGGACATCACCTGGTCGCCTGATAATCGCCGCATCGCCTTCGTTTCTGAGTTTGATGGGAACGCAGAAATCTACACGATCAAACCGGACGGCTCGGATTCGAAACGTCTTACTTCCAACACCATTCGGGACGAACAGCCCGTCTGGTCTCCCGACTCAAAACGCATCGCCTTCGTCTCCCACCTGGACGACGACAGCGAGATCGTCGTGATGAACGCCGATGGGACCGGACAGCAGAGGCTGACCAACAACGACGCCGACGACTTTGAGCCGGACTGGTAGCGGGGAGCCGCCGAAACCCATCTACCGTCGCCTCGTGATAAAGGCGGGCAGTGCCCTGCTGACGCACGGCGGCGACCGTGTTAACGAGACGGTGATCGATTCCCTCGCCGCACAAATAGCGACCTTACGCGCCGGTGGCATGGGGGTCATTCTGGTTTCATCGGGCGCGACGGCGGCGGGACGAACGGCGGTCGAACTGCCGAAAGAGGGCCTGGATGTCCCCTTAAAACAGGTGCTGGCGGCGGTTGGCCAGGGGCTCTTGCTACACCGCTACGAGCAGGCATTCGGTGCCCGCGGCGTGCCCGTAGCCCAGGCGCTACTAACGCGCCACGACCTGGAGGGGCGCCTGGGCTACCTGAACGTGCGCAATACCCTGCTGAAGCTGTTGGAGATAGGCGTCGTTCCCATAGTGAACGAGAACGACGTAGTGAACGTCGAGCAGCTTTCCGAGAGCGCCATTGGCGACAACGACACCCTCTCGGCGCTGGTGGCGAACCTGGTGGACGCCGACCTGCTGGTCATCCTCGGTGAAATGGATGGCCTGTACACGAAAGACCCTCACATCGATCCCGCGGCCAAACTAATCGGCGAAGTTCAGGAGATCGACGATGCCATCCTGGCTATGGGTGGAGAGTCATTTGCCGAGGTGGGTGCGTCCGTCGGCTACGGTGGCATGGCCGCCAAATTGCAGGCGGCGAAACTGGTGACGGCTTCCGGCACGCCAGTCGTGATGGCAAACGGCCTCGAAACCGAGGTCCTCATCCGCCTGGCCGGCGGTGACCGTGTGGGGACGCACTTCGCGGCGACGGGCAGCCGCCTGGAGAGCCGCAAGAGGTGGATGGTCAGCGGCGTCGGTGCCAGGGGTGAGGTGGTTGTCGACGAGGGCGCGGTCACGGCCCTGACCTCCGGAAACAGGAGTTTGTTACCGGCGGGTATCACCGAGGTTCGAGGACACTTCGATAGAGGCGACGTGGTAACGGTGCTAACACCCTCAGGCAGGGACATCGCGGCCGGAATCTCTAACTACGACTCCGTCGATATCGACCGCATCAAGGGGATCAGGTCGAACCGAATAGCAGAAGTCCTCGGGCACGAGTACGGTGAAGAGGTGATCCACCGCAGCAACCTCGTTAAGCTTTGAGCGGGTCGCACTTTCGGCGATACTCCTGACTTTCGGCGATACTGGGACGATGACTGACGTGAACCTACAACGCATCGGCGAGGCTGCGAGGGCCGCCTCCCGGGAGCTGGCACGAGCAGAGCCAACCCACATCGACCGGGCGCTCGGCCTGATCGCCGACGCCCTTTTGCAGCGCGGCCAAGACATTCTGGCCGCCAACGCCGAAGACGTCGGTCGGGCCCGCTCTGGGGGGCTTGGCGAGCACATTGTGGACCGGCTGGTGCTCGACGAGGCCCGACTTGGGGGTGTCTCCGACGGCGTGCGAGCCGTTGCAGGATTGACCAGCCCTGTCGGCCAGGCTATCGAGTCTCGTGTTCTGTCCAACGGCGTCCGTCTTGCGCGTCGGCGAGTGCCCCTGGGGGTGATCGGTGTCATCTACGAGGCTCGGCCCAACGTAACCGCCGACATCTCCGCCCTGTGCCTCAAGTCCGGCAATGCGGCCATTTTGCGCGGTGGCAAGGAGTCCATCGAAACCAACAAGGCTCTGGCCGGAGTTATTCGAGACTGCCTGAAAGAGGCGGGGCTGCCAGTGGACGCTGTGCAGTTGATCGAATCAACCGACCGGTCCGTCGTCGCTGGGATGCTGCAAATGCGCGATTATATAGATTTGCTCATACCCCGCGGAGGGGCCGAGCTGGTCTTGCGTGTGGCCGCCGAGGCGACCATGCCCGCCATAACCGGGGGCATCGGCGTATGCCACACCTACGTCGATAGCGCCGCCGATTTGGACATGGCCAACTCCATCACCTTCAACGCCAAGGTGCAAAGGCCCTCGGTGTGCAATGCCCTGGACACGGTATTGGTCCACTCCGGCATTGCCGGGGCGTTCCTGCCCAAAATGGCGGCGTCCATGGGGGAAGCTGGGGTCGAGCTTCGATGCGACTCCCGCGCCCTGAGTATCATTGGAGAAAACGGCTCGGGCCTGGTGACCAGGGCTAATGACGAAGATTTCGGACAGGAGTTCCTGGCCCTTGTCGCCTCGGTCAAGGTAGTAGATTCCCTGGACGAGGCCCTCAATCACATCGAGACCTACGGGTCTGGACACTCCGAAGCCATCGTGACGCAGGACTACGGCGCGGCGACCAGGTTCACCGACGAGGTGGACGCGAGCGCCGTATTCGTCAACGCCAGCACCCGGCTCAACGACGGCGGCGAGTTCGGCCTGGGGGCGGAGGTCGCCATCAGTACCAACAAGATGCATGCCAGGGGCCCGATGGGACTGGCAGAGCTGACGTCCTACAAGTGGGTAGGCCTGGGCTCGGGCCAGATTCGGGAAGGCTAACCGGGGAATGCCCAACTTCTATTTCGAGCGCGAGGTCCGCACCCCCAACTCGGAGTGCTACACCATTGTCGAGGACGACGTCGGGGTAGGCCGGGTCGATATCCATTTCGCCGAGGGCGTAATCCACGCCACGGTAAACGTGGCTGAGAGCCTGACGACTGAATCGATCCAGGAGCTTATCGACACGATAGACCAGGAGTTGATCGACTCCGTGGGAATCGTCAAGGACGAGATGATCGTGCACGTCCACCAGGGCAGGGACCTGGGTGTTTTCTCCGGCCCGAAATACGAAGAAAACGGGGGCGGTCGGCCGCAGATGGCTTAGCCGGTTATGTCCGCGCAACCAGTTGCTCAGCCATCTTGAACGGCTCTCCGGCATTGGAGGGGCTAGTTTTCGACGTCTATGGAACCCTCGTCGATACGAGTTCCATCGCCGCTGAATGTGAGCACGTCTTCCCTGGGAGTGGCGCTAACATTAGCGATGCCTGGCGAGCCAAGCAGCTCCAGTACACATGGCTACTCAACTCGATGGGCGAGTACCTCGACTTTCGTGAGGTCACGCGCCGGGCACTGATTTTCTCTTCCCGATCTTTCGGACTCACCTGTGACGAGGCCAGCGAGGATTCGCTGCTCGGCGCCTACTTACAACTCACCCCCTTCACGGACGTGGACACCGCGTTGATCGACCTGGCGGAGTCCGGATATCGCCTTATGATTCTCTCAAACGGGACGCCTCACATGCTGGACGGAGTTTTAGAAAACAGTGGGCTAAGCGAGCACTTCGAGGCCGTGATGAGCGTCGACGAGGTCAGGGTGTTTAAGCCCGATCCCAAGGTCTACCGGCTGGCGTCCGACCGCCTGGGTCTGGCTCTCGAGCGGGTCGGATTTGTGTCGGCCAATTCCTGGGACGTAGCCGGGGCCTCCAGTTTCGGCCTCTCAGCGGCGTGGCTGAACCGGTCGGGAGGCGTCGCGGACGAGGTGGGCGGAAGTGCCGTCTGGGAGGTTCCCACGCTCTCGGACCTCGCGACCGAACTGCGCAGCAATGGCCCCTGAGGTCGCACGGCAGGGCAGGCTCGCGGGCAAAGTCGCCCTCATAACCGGCGCGGCTCGTGGAGCCGACGCTCCGATGGGCTTCGGCGGAGCGACCGCCCGCCTGTTCGCCATCGAGGGGGCCCACGTCATGGTGACCGACATCGACGGCGACGGAATCGCGGCCACGGTAGAGCGGATCGTTGCCGACGGCGGGTCGGCGGCGGCAACGATGCTGGACGTCACCGATGAGTCTCAGTGGGAACTGGCCATTGCCCGGACGGTGCAGCGGTTCGGGCGGCTCGATGTGCTGGTCAACTCGGCTGGTACCACCCACGTCCACACCGTGGACAAGCTGCCCCTGGAAGTGTTCAACCAGCAGATTGACGTGCATGCCAAGAGCGTGTTTTTGGGCACCAAACACACGATTCCCGCAATGAGGCAGGGCGGTGGAGGGACGATCGTCAACATCGCCTCAATGGTCTCGCATATAGGGGGTGCGTACGGGACGGCCTACTCCGCCGGCAAGGGCGCGACCCGCATCTTCACCAAGGCGACCGCCATACA
Organism: Dehalococcoidia bacterium; assembly: GCA_965250195.1. Lineage (GTDB taxonomy): Bacteria > Chloroflexota > Dehalococcoidia > Lucifugimonadales > UBA2962 > CAUZIR01. The sequence continues at coordinate 1,251,328 of OZ252295.1, read as the reverse complement.
GCATGCGGACCACGGCATCCGCGCAAACTCCGTCCACCCGGGCTGGTGTGACACGCCGATGGCCCGTCAAGTCATGGCCGAGGCGACCGATGAGGGGCAGCCCGACCCTCGGCCAGCCCGTATCCCAATGGGTCGCCTGGGCAGAGCGGACGAGGTGGCTGCGGCGATCCTGTTCCTGGCTTCAGACGACTCCTCTTACATGACAGGAACAGAGCTAATTGTGGACGGTGGAGTGACCGCCCGTTAGACGGGCCATTAGATAATTTTCACTTTCGCTTGGCTGGCTGGCGGGCCCTCCGTGACGCTGTACTCCCCTTCATGCCGGCGTCCCGCATACTGCCGGTCAGAGGTAGCTCGGCAGTGAAGGTGCTGCCCACGCCGGGGGCGCTCTCGACAGTGATCCGGCCGCCATGAGCCTCGACGATCTGCTTGGAGACCGCCAATCCGAGGCCCAGTCCGGGAAATCGCTGGCGGTCCTGCTCGGTGCGGAAATATGGCTCGAAAAGCCTGGCCTGCTCCTTTACGGCGATTCCCATTCCCCGGTCTTGCACCTGGATGCTCACGGTGGAACCGTCGGAGAAGGCCCGAACCGTGATCGTGCCTTCCGGGTAGCCGAACTTGAGCGAGTTCGACACCAGATTAATGACGACCTGTTGTAGACGACCGCCGTCGGCATTGAGTTTCGGCAGATCTTTCGCGATATCTAGTTCGATGGACTGGTTTTTGCGAACGGCCTCCGGATCCAGAAGGGCGCAAGCATCCCGCACGAGGTCACCGACATCCAACGGCTGCTTTTCCAAAAGATAGGTGCCGGACTGGAACGCAGCCACGTCCAACAGGTCGTCTATCCTGGCTTTCAGCGTGGAAGCTCCGGACAGGACGTTGGCCAGGAGTTTGACCGCGTCGGGGTCGGTCGCCACCCGCTCTTTCAGTAGCTCTCCGCTCGATATGACGGGGGTGAGTGGGGTTCGCAATTCGTGAGACAGCACGTTGAGGAATCGCAGGCGGCTTCGGTTCTCCTGTTCCAACTCTCCCCTGAGCCTTTCGGCCTCCCGGTATCTCTCGCTCATTTCGTTGGCGTGAATTTCCAACCGATAGCGATACATTTGCTCGATCTGCTCGGATTTTTTCCTCTCGGAAATATCCTCCACCATTCCGAGTTTATAAAGTGGTTGGCCCGAGTCGTCGTGCACCACCGTGGTTGTTACGTTTGCCCAAACCGTGCCGCCGTCCTTGTCTAAAAAACGCTTCTCAAACGACTTCCCCGGCTCCTCACCGCTGATCAGCGACTCGGCATTTCGTTCGCTCAACTCAATGTCGTCAGGGTGCGTGAAATCGAGGTACGTGCGGCCGACCATTTCACCCTCTTGAAGGCCGAGGAGTTCGGAGAACGCAGGGCTCACCCGGACAAAGCGCGAGTCCAGGCCGATGACGCTGACCGCGATCGGGCTCTCGTCGAACATCTTGCGGAACCTCTCCTCGCTCTCTCTTAGCGCGGATTGCGCTTCGGAAAGCCGGCGATGGCGCCGGGCGTTGGAGAGCGCACCGGAGATCTGAGTGCTGACCCTGCGTGCGATACGGAGATGCTCGTCCGTGTAAGCGCCCAGGTCCTTGGACCTGATGTTAAGCACCCCGGTCACATCGCCGTCTCGCACGAGCGGGACGGATATCTTCGACAACAGCCCGGCGGCTTTGTTGGCCGCCTCGACAGGAGAGGTTTCGACCAGTTGATCCTGTTCTTCCGCCGTCATCAGGATCCCGACCGAGCCGGCGAGGATGGTTTTTGCGGCCGAGGATCTGTCGATGGGAGTGCTGGAGCCGACTCGGAGCCCGGGTACATCGACTCCGGTGACGTAGATGTTGGTGATCGAGGCGCCCTCCGGGTCCACTTCGGCGATGTTGATCCGATCGAAGGGCACGAGCCGTCCAACCTGCTCGGCGAACTGGTCGTAGACTTCCTCGATCTCGAAAGTGGAACTCATGACCCGACCTATGACGGCCAGGACCTCCCGCTCCGTCGCCTCCTTGCCAAGCTCCGCGTGGAGACTTGCATTGGTGATGGCGCCGGATAGCTGCGAGGCCATTCGCCTGGCCGTCTCCAGGTCTACTTCGCCGTAGGCATCGTCCGCCAGGGAGCCAAAGCCAATTCCTCCGAAAATCAGGTCGTCGGAGATCAGCGGCACCTGCAATAGCGACCTAAAACCCGCATCGGACACGGCCGAAACGCCGGGCACTCGACCGGCAAGCTCCTCTATGCCGTTACCCACGGCCACCCAGCCCCTCTCCGGTACACCTAGTTCAGCATAGGTGGTCTGGTCCATGCCGTGCTGAGCACCCGCCTCCCAGCCGGGGACCTCAAGTCCGGCAACGTAGACCCGGGTCACGACACCGGTATCTTCGTCTTTCAAAGTGATTACGAGACGGTCCCAGGTAATGACCTGGCTTACCAGTTCGGCGAACCGGGTATAAACCTCGTCGATGTCCAGGGAGGAGCTGACGAGGCGTCCTATTTCGGCCACAACCTCGTTTTGTCGTGCAACCCTGCGCAACTCGCTTTCCACCATCTTCAGTTCAGAGATATCCTGGACCGCGGTTCTGAAGCCGACATGGCGGCCGTCCTCGTCGTATAGAGCCATGCCGTTTCCAATGGCCGGGAACGTGGTGCCATCCTTGCGCCGGTAGGTGCGTTCAACTACCTCGTCGAGCACTTTACCGGCCCTCACGGCGCTCTCTAATGCGCTCCGGTCCTGGTCGCCGTCAACTACCAGGTCCCAGGTGTGAAGGCCGACCATTTCGTGCTCGTGGTAGCCGAACATCCCCAATTCGGTCTTATTTACCCTGGTGACCACTCCTTCCAGGTCCAGTTCATGGGTGCCCACCGGCGACTGGTCGAATAGCTCCCTGAACCGCTCTTCGCTCCTTCGGATGGCCTCCAGGGAGCGGCGGTAGTCGGTCACGTCCCGCAAGAGAATCAGCTTTCCGATGTTTCTGCCATTGGGCTCGGCCAGCGTCTCACTCAGCACGTCATACATGCGGCCGGTCGGCCCAAGGGTGACGGCGGCACCCTCATGGTCGGTTCCCTCGGTTGGCTGACCGAAATCCGTCCATCCCCGCAGCGACGGTGGCGGTGGCAAACCCATAACGTCCGCCATCTCGACATTCAAGATTCGCAGGGCCGACGGGTTGGCATCCATAACCAAACCGGCCGTGTCCAGAACCAGCACGCCTTCGTCCATGCCCTCTACGATTGAGCGCCTGGCGACCGGCGCCAACTCGAGCAATCGGAAGCCCACCAGTCCCCAGATGATGGCCGCCCCCGTGGCGATGAAGGCGAACGGGGTGAGATCCAGGCCGGGCCAGGGATTAATGGGCGTAAGTGAAATGACGTTCGCGACGAGCGGTGCCAGGGCGGCGAATACGATCAGGTAGGTTCGCTTCTTGAACTCGCGGTGCGTCCGGTAGGACTCGGCGAGCAGTATCGAACTTCCGACCAACATAAGGCCGTAGGCGTAGGCCGTATGCACAACGAACCAGGGCCCATATATCGGGTCAAACAGAGTTAGTCCCGCGGTCTCAACGAGGTTTAACTCTTCCCACAGCAGGCCGTGATACCCGCTGGTAAACGCGATCGCCAACGTGACGACGGGGATGACGGACAATAGCGCGACAGTTCGCCGGGATATTCGCCTGGTCTCTCCTGAATACGCGAAGGCGAACAGGAGCCACACGACTGGGATTGACACGATCGAAAAGTACTCGAATCTCGCCCACCAAACCTTCGCCGGGACTGACGCGACGGCTATTTCGAAGGCGTAAAGCACCGCCCAGGCCGCCGCCAACACCATGAGCCGTACCACCAGGTTGGTGACAGACTCGCCCGGGTGTCTGCTGGCGCCGTAGGCCGCTCCCAGGGCGAGGACGGCCGCGGCGATCAACGCGACGGTGACGCCTGGGAAGATCACCTCAGAACTCTCCCGGTCACCTTTTTCGCAATGGTGACGGCCACGCTAGAACACGGCCTTTGCATGGCTTTCGAGCTGGGCCAGCGTCTCGGCCTCGCCGGCGGTCTCCAATTCCAAAATGACCCTGTCCGCACCGGACTTTCCCATCGCGGCGATCAGCTCCCTGTCAGCCGGGTGATGGAATGCAGTGATCTCAATGGCCGCCGGGTCTCGGCCCGCCTCGGTGGCGAGCCTGTCGATATCCGTCCGACCGTCCCTAATGCGCTGGAGGTCGGCCGTGGCCATGGTGGGCATCCAGCCGTCCCCGTACTCGACGACTCTCTTGAGTACGTTTTTTGCGTCTCCACCAAGATGAATCGGCGGGTGCGGTCGCTGGACGGGCCTGGGAAACGAATAGACGGCCGGGAAGTCGTAGAACTCTCCGTGGAACTCGCTCTCCACTGTGGTCCACAGCTGTTTCATCGCAAGCACCGACTCCCGTGACTGAGACCACCGACGCTCGAAGTTGCCGCCCATAATCTCCGTCTCCTCCTTCAGCCAGCCGGCCCCAATACCGAACAGGAATCTGCCCCCGGAGAACATATCGAGTGTGGCGACCTCTTTCGCCAACTGGATGGGGTTGCGCTCGGGCAACAGGCATATCCCGGTGGCGAGCTTGATGGAGGACGTGACGGCCGAAGCCCGCGCCAACGCCACGAACGGGTCTACGGCGTCGAAATAGTGCTTGGGAAGCACTCCGCCATCGGCACCCGGATAGGCCTCTAGCGTCCTGTCTTTCGGGATGATCGGGTGCTCCGGGAGCCACAGCGACTCAAAGCCGAGCTCTTCGGCGCGGGCGGCCAGGGTGGCCACATCCACAGAGTAGTCCGTCAAAAAGCAATAAACGCCGATTTTCACGCCCAATACCCCAGCCTTTCTCTAACCTTTCACCAGCTTGTCTCCACAGGCCACAGACGACGAGTCGAGCGCATGGCACCGGTGCGCACGCCTGCGGCGCCCGGCACGGCGGTCCGGCAACGGCCACATTATCGCAGGAAATCGGGGAAAGCGCCGTTCCTAGTGAGCGTGGGGCCAGCAAGGCCTCGACCCCGCACTATTGATGGGTCGTTCTGACACGATTTTCGCCTCCGGTGCATCAAAGTCTCCGTAGCGTTGGGCCGAGGAGTTGGCGCTTTGGGCAATATCACGGTTCGGTCGGGAACGGCCCGGCTGCCAGATACGAACCGCGACCCACTGCGTATAACCAGCGGGACACTAATTCGGTAACCGGATGGGGCGATTGGAGCCAGTAGAGGTGTTGGAGTTGGAGGAGAGATGAAAACTAGGCAAGTTGCGCTGGTCAGTGTAGCCGCCCTGACGTTGGCCGTCATGGCCGCGGCGTGTGGCGGCGATGGGTCGGATGGGGATTCGCCCGTAACCGTGGACCCGACCACAATCCCCACGAAAGTGGTGTCGGAGCTCACCATCGCGCCCGAGGGCACACCGTCCGCGCCCGAGGGCACACCGTCGCCGGTTGAGACCGAGATAGCGCAGGAGCCGACCCCCGGGCCAGTATTGGGCGAGCCGTCCGACTCTGTCGTCGAACCAGACGACGGGGCTGAGGAAATCGCCGTGGCCGATGTTCCTTCGGCGGCCGGCGAACTGGCCGCACTGGAGTGGACGACTGAAGACGTTGATATAGGCATCAAACCCGCCATCGCCCTGCTCCCCGACGGAACGCCGATGATCGCCTACATGACCGAAGACGCGATGGGCTTCGTGAGGGCCGCAGTGATGACTGCTGAGGGGTTCGAGATAACCACCGTTGCCGAGGGTTATTACTATGGTCCACTGGATCTAGCTATCGGGAACGACGGGGCCGCCCACATCGCCTGGCACGACCATCAGGCCCTGGGGTTCGACCCGGACAAGGGCGATGCCACTTATGCCCTGTTCCGTGACGGAAGCTGGTCTGTGGAAGCAGCCGAGGATCTGGGCCATGACGGCTGGGACAACCGCATCACCACCGATGCCGATGACAGGGCCCATATGAGCGGCATCGACCCGCGTGGCTTCAGTGGCAACGGGCTCGAATACTACTCCAAAAACGACTCCGGCCAGTGGAGTGTAGAACGGGTCCCCAGGGGGACACTGGAGTACACGTTCGCCACGTCCATAGCGATCGACCCGAACAGCGAACCGCACATCAGCTACTACAATGACGTCGAAAAGAACCTAATGCTCGCCAGCCGGGATGCTTCAGGCTGGAGCGTGTCACCCATCGACACAGACGGCGACGCGGGCTATTTTTCGGAGTTGGTGATAGATGACAGCGGTCGGTTCCACATCAGCTACATGGAAAAGACATCGGACTCGACAGGCACGGTTAAGTACGCGACGAGAGGGTCAGGTGAGACGGCCTGGACGTTTTCGCCGGTGGGCGAACTGGCGAAACTCACGTTCGGGTTCAGCGGTGCACGCCATTCAACATCCATCGCTCTGGACACCCTGGGACGGCCTTGGATAGCGTTCGGAGACCGAAACCACATCTACCTGGCCGTTCCCGACGTCGCCGGCTGGGCATCGGTGCTGGCGTTCGACTCCGGCTTTCAAACGCTGGGACAGCTCGTGACCCTGGCTCTGAATGCCGACGACAAGCCCCATATCGCATACTTCCAGGCGACGAACCTACAGCCCTTGCAGGGCCGGGTGAAGTACCTGAGCGGGTCGTAAGGTCATAGGCGTGCGGCTTCGGTTCGTAGCTAGTGCGGCGGTCCTTGCGGGGCTGGCCGTGGTCGCTTGCGGCGGAGGCGGCGACCGGGGCGACCTGCTGGTCGAGGGCGGTGGCTCACCTGAGCGGCGCTCCGCCGAAGAAATTGCCGCTGACAACGCTGTGAGGGCCGCCCCCACCCCGTTCGTGGCCGATCCTTCACCTGTGGTAGTGGCCGAAATCCCGACGACCGGACCACGGCCCAGTCCCACGGTGGGGGCGGACCCCAACCCGGCGGTGAGGGAAGACCCGACCCCTGATCGGGGCCTGGAACCGGATGACTTCACCATCCCCCTGGGCGATGACTACGACCCCGAGCTGAACATGTATCGGTACATCTCGGGAGGGTTCCATAGCACCGAGCTAACGGTCCTGGCCCTGGCGTCTGCCGTAGAAAACAACGACCGGTCACAGGTTGCGGTGATAATCGAGGGCCTGCGCATCATGCAGCCGACCACGGCGCAGCTTTCCACAATCGCCCTCACCCAGCTGACCGGGCGGGACTTTGGCCCCGGCCTGCAGGCATGGGACGAGTGGATGGAGTGGTACGGGCGCAACGGCGCTGACTTCCCGCCCCCGGACGGTTACATCGATTGGAAGGTCAACCTGCTCGGCCAGATCGACCCGTCGTTCGCCGATTTCCTCATGCCCTGGGCGTTCACGGGTCGCGCAGATCCGACCGAGATCGTCTGGGGCGGCGTGAGAAAAGACGGCATCCCCGACCTACAGAACCCCCCGCTTCTCTCGCCGACAGAGGCGGAGGCTGCCTACATCCTCCCCGATGACCGTCTGTTCGGCGTGTCTATCAACGGAGAGCACAGGGCTTACCCGCTCAGGGTCATCAACGCGCACGAAATGGCGAACGACGTGCTGGGGGGCGAACCGATCGCCCTCGCCTACTGAACGCTTTGCGGCACCGGAATCGTGTATTCCGCCAAGATAAACGGGGAGCCCACCACTTTCGGTACATCTGGCCTGCTGTTCAGAAGCAACAAGCTGATGTACGACCGCGCCACCAACACCCTGTGGCACCAGTTCACCGGGGAGCCGGTCGTCGGGCCGCTGGCCGATAGCGGCATCAGGCTGGACTTCTTCCCGGTCGAACTCACGACCTGGGCCGAATGGCTAGTGCGGCACCCCGATACCTCGGTCATATCCAACGCCACCGGCATTTACCTGCCGGAGGCCTATGCGCCGGAGGGCCACCCCGACGCGATCTACACCGAGTATTTCGCCTCCCCGGACACCATGTTCCCGGTCTGGCTGCGCAGCGAAGCCCTAGCCCCCAAAGAGATTGTGCTCGGGCTGAAGTTGGGCACTGCGACGAAGGCCTACCAGATCGCCGCTCTGAACGAAGCCAGAGTGGTTAACGACACCGTCGGCGGCACGGACGTTGTGGTTATAGCGTCGACGACTTCGGAGGCGGCGAGGGTATACGAACGAGCGTCCGGCCAACTATTCACGTTGACTCAGGACGCTTCGAACTCGCTGCCTCAGACCCTAGGGGATGAGACGGGACGCCTCTGGACCGTCACCGAGAGCGCCCTAGTTCCAGACACGTGGGTTTCGGAGACCGGAGAGACGCTCCCGCGAGTATCGACGCACCAGTCGTTTTGGTTCGGCTGGTTCCAGTTCCACCCGGACACCGAGCTATTTAGCCTGCTCGGACCCTAGGGTTCCCCCTCGGCGTCGCCGGCCCGCAACCGACGACACTCAGCAATCGAGCATGGCGGACCGGCATTTGGCCGTCATGCCTATGACCCGTAAAGAAAGTCCAGCCGGCGCTTGTTGATTCGGTCCTCACCGACGTGGTCGCGGATGGTCTCGAGCATGTCGAAGTCGTCCGGGTCGGACACGAACAGGTAGGCCGTGCCCTCCTTGCCCATTCGTGCGGTCCGTCCGATGCGGTGCACGTACTCCTCGAGGTTGTCGGGAATGTCGTAGTTGACGACGTGGGACACGGCGGGGATGTCGAGGCCCCGCGCGGCCACATTGGTGGCTATCAGAACCCGTAGGTTCTTTTCCCGGAAGCGGTTCATCGTGCGCTCACGGTGGGCCTGGGTCATGTCCCCGTGGATGGCTTCGGCGTCGTAGCCCTCTCTCTGCAGGAACCAGACCAGCTTGTCTACGCCCATCTTCGTGCGCCGGAAGATCAGGGCCTGAGTCATGTCGTCGGGGTCTTTTAGCAGCTCTCTGAGGGCTTGCTGGCGGTCCTGGGACGCGACCTCGAAGTAGACCTGGTTAACTTCATCGACCGTTTGCGACTCTTCACCCACCCGGCACCACTCCGGGTTGTTCAGGTACCGGCGGGAGAGGTACTTGATCGGGCCCGGCATGGTGGCCGAGAAGAGGGCGGTCTGGCGCGTCTTCGGTGTGCGCCGCAGGATGCGCTCAATGTCGTCGGCGAAGCCGATGTCCAGCATCTGGTCGGCCTCGTCGAGAATCACGATCTTGACCTGCTGCAGTTCGATGGTGCGCCGCTCCATGTGGTCCATCAGCCGCCCCGGGGTGGCCACCACTACCTGTGCACCGGCCTGCAGGGCGTCTAATTGGACGTTCATCGACTGACCGCCATAGACAGCCACGGGTGTTACACCCGCGTACGCGCCCAGTTTTGTTAGCTCGCCCGTTACCTGTGCAGCAAGTTCACGGGTGGGACACAGCACTATCGCCAGGGGACTGCCCGGCCGGGAGGGCTCGTCCTTTATCGCCTCGACGATGGGGATGCCAAACGCAGAAGTCTTGCCGGTCCCCGTCTGTGCCTGCCCGACCAGGTCCCGCCCCTCAAGGAGGTGCGGTGCGACGAGAGTCTGGATGGGGCTCGGTTCCTCGTAGCCCATCGCCGTCAGTGCTCGCTCGACAGGTTCCGAAACAGGAATGTCACCGAACATACCGGTCGGCCGCCAGTCGCCTGCGACGTCCGAGATCACAACCGGTGCGCTCGCACCAACCGTCGACCGGGGCGGCCCGCCGTTGCGAGACCTATCTCCTCTGCCACCCCTGTCATCTCGCCGGGGCCGATCATCTCGCTGGCTGCGGCCACCCTGCCCCGGTCGATCATCGTATCTGGGCCGTTCGTCTCGCCGGGGCCGATCATCTCGCTGGCTGCGGCCACCCTGCCCCGGTCGATCATCGTATCTGGGCCGTTCGTCTCGCCGGGGCCGATCATCTCGCTGGCTGCGGCCACCCTGCCCCGGTCGATCGTCGTATCTGGGCCGGTCGTCCCGTCGGGGGCCGGATTGGCTTCTTGAACTGCCAGATCGAGGGCCGGGTGCCCTGTCACGCTGTTGGCGAGGACCGGACCCATCTTGTGGCCGAGAGCCTGACCGGGAGCGGCGTCGGCGGACCGGACGATCGACGACCGCGCCGTCGGGCCCTCTTAACTCGCTCGACGTGTTGCTTTCAGGACCGGCGTCGGCCCTGGGCCTGCCGGAGCGACGACGACGGCGCCTCGGAGGGCGCTGAGAGTCGGATTCCGTCTCGTCGTTTCGCACTTCAGAGGCGGCGGGCTTGGTGTCACCGAAAAGGGACGTTAACTGTTTGGAGAATTTACCTAAAATGCTGATGCCTTCCACCGGGCCATACCGACAGAAAAGCGAAAGGAGCGCGCGCTAGTGGAACTCGGCGGCGCCCCCAAGGGATTCCAATCTATGCGCGGGCGCTAGGCCCGCAGCGAGTAGCCGGTTCGTTCAAATCGTCACAAGTATATCAAACGGCAGTTTCCGTCGGGCCGGTATTCGGAACATCGCCCAACCTGTGTGATAATCGGCGCCCAATTCGGGTGCCCAATTCAGACGGGGGAGTCATTCGACATGACGATACGACTGCTTAGCTGGAACGTGAACGGGATACGAGCCGCCTTCCGCAAGGGTTTCGCGGACTGGGTGGCCGAAGCATCACCGGACGTATTGTCGGTGCAAGAACTCAAGGCGCAGGAGCACCAGCTGGGCCAGGGATTCGAGGCCCCGGCCGGTTACCACCCAGCATGGTCGTTCGCCGAGCGCAAGGGCTACAGCGGCGTGGCGACCTTCTCGAAACAAGAGCCGATCAGGGTCGAGCACGGGTTCGGAATCGATAAGTTCGACTCGGAGGGCAGGACGATCGTCACCGAGTTCCGCGGCTTCGTCCTGTACAACATCTACTTCCCGAACGGGCAGTCCAGCTCCGAACGCCTAGCCTACAAGCTGGAGTTTTACGATGCGTTCTTAGATCACGCACGCAGCGAGACGGCGCGCGGCAAAAAGCTCATCGTCTGCGGTGACTACAACACCGCCCACGAAGAACTAGACCTGGCCCGACCAAAAGAGAACGAGAAGAACTCCGGCTTCCTAAGAGTAGAGCGGGAATGGCTCGACCGCTGGGAGGCCGAGGGTTTCGTTGACACCTTCCGAAGCTACAACACCGAGCCGGGCTGGTTTTCCTACTGGGACCAGAAGTCGCGGGCCCGTGACCGGAACGTGGGATGGAGGATCGACTATTTCTTCGTCCATCGCTCCGCCGTAGAGGCCGTGACCGGTGCGACCATCCTCACCGACGTCATGGGGTCGGATCATTGCCCCATCGAACTGCGTCTCGACCCGTCTCGCCTGTAAGGGCTGAAGCAGACGGCTGGCTCATGTTAGTATTTCAAATACACCCCGACCGTTCGGGGTCGTTTTTTGACTCTGTTCCAGCGCCCGCCCGTCACCGAGAATTAGCACACCGGGCCGGCGCATGAGGGGGACCGTGAAATGGCTGACACAACAGACAACGACGGGCGGGGAGAGGTCGCGACCATTACTCTCGATCCCCGTGAAATCATCGGGAAGAAAGTTGCCTTACTTAGACGGGAGGGCAAGGTCCCCGTACACCTGTACGGAGGAGATGGGGGCTCCCTGTCTCTGCAGACGACGTACGCTGAACTCAGGCGCCTTCTGCCGAAAGTCGGCCTGAACGTTCCGGTCACCATCAAGATCGAGGGCTCGACGACCGAGGACATCTGCTTTGTTCGCGAGGTGCAGCGTCATCCTGTGACGGACGAGGTGATCCACGTCGATTTCCTCAGAACCGACGTCAGCCGAAAGATAACCGCCGACGTACCCGTGGTCTTGCAGGGCACACCGGCCGCGGTGAGCTTGATGGGTGGAACTCTCATCCAAAACATGCTTACTCTCTCGATCGAAGCGCTGCCGCTCGATATGCCCGCCGCCCTGAACGTGGACGTTACGATTCTCGAGGATTTCGAAGTTACGATTCACGTCTCCGACATCGTAGTGGGAGAGGGGCTGACCGTCATGAGCTCCAGCAACGACCTGGTGGCGCGAGTTGCTCCGCCCAGGGTCGAGGTCGAGGAGGTTGCAGAGGTCGAAGAGGGCGAGGAAGGCCTTGAGGGTGAAGAGGGTGAAGAGGGCGCGGCGGACGCAGACTCTGGCGAGTCCACCGACGAAGGATAGACGGCAGATATGGCAGATCGGGTCAAACGAGACTCCACCGCCTGGTGGGGTGAGACCGGCAGGGAGTCGAACCGGCCGTCCCTACTGGGGTTAGTGAAAAACAATACCCTGGACCTGAGACTGGCGGCCCTACTGTGGCTGCTGATCGAGCGCCGAGCCTCGGTGATATTCGCGTCCGCACCCGACCTCACCGGCAGGACGGCGATGCTGTCCGCCCTCATCGACTTCATTCCAACGAGTGTTCGGCCCGTCTATGTGTACGGGCCGGAATTCGAGGTGCCGGAACCCGAAGACGGCGTTAAACCCGAAAACACCTACTTGCTAATCCCCGAGCTAGGCGAGGACAGGGAATCCTACATGTGGGGTCAACCGGTCCGCGACCTGTTTAAGGCGCTGGAAAAAGGATATGCGGTCTGCACAACCATGCACGCCGACTCCCCCGAGCAGGCCATCCAGGTGCTCAAGTCGACCCCGAACAAGGTTGTCCCCCACAAGCGCATAAGCGGCGTGAACGTCCTGGTTAACCTACGCACCGTGCCCGGTGGCAGGAGCGTCGCTCGTCGCGTCGCGCAGGTGACCATACTGCTCCCGGAGCCTTCCGGTCCTCCCAGATTGCTCACGCTGGTCGGTTGGGAGCCGGACGCCGATCGGTACCACTTCATGGACGCCCCCTCGACCGCAGATGCCCTGGCGATTCAACTGGGAATGTCCACCGACGATGTGGACACCGAATTGGCGCGGCTCAGGCGCAGACTCGAGGCCTGGCAGAGCATAGGCACCCTGACCGCCAGCGACGTGCGCAAGGCCGTGGCCCAGTACCACAAGACACTCTCGGACTAAGGGCCGACTGAAGGCGCCGCCGCGTCCGACTGGACGCGCGATCCGCGACGGGGAAGCGTGAAATCCTTCATCGGCTTGCCGTCACCCGACGTCATCGTCATCGGAGGTGGTGTCGCCGGTGCATCGGCGGCGTTCTTTCTCTCCCTGTCCGGCGCGCGGGTCACCCTGCTGGAGCGAGACGGGGTCGCGAACCATGCATCCGGCATGTCCGCGGGCGGCCTCAATCCGCTGGAGGGCGAACACATCCCTGGGGACCTGTCCGACCTTGCCATGCACTCTTATCGACTCCACCTGGAGCTTTGGGAAGAGTTGGCCGAGCGCTCCGACGTCACCTTCTCCCCGCGCATCGTGCCCTGGATCCGCATCGCGCTGTCGGAAAGCGACCTGTCCGATCTTGAAAGCGCCTCCCAGGCTTTCGATGGGGCGGACGGCTTTTCGGCTGAAATGCTGGATACGGCTGCGGTCCTGGATATCGAGCCCCGCATCTCGCCCGAGGTCATCGGCGGTGTTTACCTGTACGGCAACGCCGCGGTGGACAGCCGCGAGCTGACTCTTGCGTTAGTGACCGCCGCTGAAGCAATGGGTGCCACATTCGTTCGGGCCGAGGTGACCGGGCTCAGCGTCGATGGTGAGGGACAGATTTCGGTCGAGCTCGGTTCGGAAACTCTGGCCGCCCCGTCCGTTGTGGTGGCCGCCGGGCCCTGGTCGGCGGAGTTGCTGCGGCCCTCCGGAATCGAGTTGCCGGTTGGGCCACTAAAGGGCGAGATTCTGCGCCTCGATCCGCCCGGGCCGATGTTCCGCCATGACATCGCCTACCCCGGCGGCGAGGCTCACCCCAAGCCGGACGGGCTGGTCTGGGTGGGCGCGACAGTCGAGGACGCGGGTTTCGACACTGGGGTCTCGGAAGGGGCGCGGGCGCGTTTGATGGCAGACGCCGTGCGAGCCATCCCCGTTCTGGCCCAGAGCAAGTTGAGCGAACAGACGGCGTGCCTGAGGCCGGTGACGTCGGACGGCCTGCCGGCTATCGGTCCCGTCCCCGGCCACGATGGTTTATATATCGCGTCCGGCGCGGGCAAAAAGGGCATCCTGCTCGGCCCGGCGATGGGCAAGGCCGTAGCTGACCAGGTCATTTCGGGCCGCACGGACCTTCCGGTTGGCCCGTTCGCGCCGGACCGGTTCGCTCAGTTAACGGGCCGACTGATGGCCGGGCCTAGCGGACGCCCCTAGGCATATTCGGAGAACGTCTCCCCAATCACGCCAAGTGCGTACTCAATGTCCTCACCGGTGACGTCGGCGTGCGTGACGAAACGCCAGCCCTCGTCGAGAATGAGGCCCTGTACGCCGCGCTCAGTCAGCACCCGGTGGACTTCGTCCTGGTCGTCGAAGGTGACGCCGAAATAGACCTGGTTGGTCTCGACGTCCTCGGGGTTGAGCACAACTCCCGGTAGCTGCGCCAGTCCTCTGGCAAGCACAGCGGCGTTCTCATGGTCCTCGGCCAGCCTCTCGACCATCGTCTCCAGCGCCACGATGCCCGCCGCCGCCATAATCCCCGATTGCCTGAGGCCCCCACCGAGAGACTTTTTCACGACCCTGGCGCGGGCCATGTCTTCCCGGTTACCGCACAGCATTGAGCCGAACGGCGCCGACAGGCCTTTCGAGAGGCAGAACGTGATCGTGTCGGCGCCCCCTGATAACCGCGTCGGGGTCGTCCCGGTTGCAACCACAGCATTGAAGAAGCGGGCGCCGTCTATATGCACCGGAACCTGGTTGCGATGGGCCAGGTCGACGATTGCAGCGGTATCCTCCACCGAGAGCACGCGGCCTCCGGTGGAGCCGTGGGTATTCTCCATTTCGATCAGACCAATGCGGGGCTGGGGCACATCCCTTGGGTGGAGCAGGAGATCGACTTCGTCGAGGTCCAACATGCCACGTTCGTTTGACGACACCGTGCGATAGATGATGCCGCCATGGGCCGCGGAGCTGCCCATCTCGGCGATCAGCGTATGAGCCCGGTGCCCCAGCACCATCTGGTCCCCCCGCCCGCAGAACGTCAGGGCGGCCACCAGATTGCCCATGCTCCCGCTGCTCACGAGGATCGCCGCTTCCTTCCCCAGCATCTCGGCGGCCATCGACTCCAGCCGGTTCAGGGTGGGGTCGTCGCGGTAGCCCTCGTCGCCCACCTCAGCCTCGGCCATCGCGCGTCGCATCTCGGCCGTTGGCTTGGTTCGCGTGTCGCTCTGGAGGTCTACGATTCTTGTTTCTGGTGCCATTTCTTAAGGGTCCCTTCTGCCAGCGGTGTCGCCGGGCGTGGCGCGGATTCTAGCACCGCCCAGGCAACCCTGGTGATAAAATCTAAAAATAGGCTGGCGGACTTCCGCTGGCCCGCTTAGCGTTGCGCTTTTTGCCTTTTCGCATCGCCGAACGGGTCGGTGCGTGCCGCACGGCCGACGTGACGATTATGGGCATTGAAATACTGGGGGAAATGGTCGCTTCGATCCCGGAGTTCCGAAGACTGGTCGCCGAACTCGCCCGGTCTGGCGGCAATGGGCGCGGCGGCGGTCGCCTGCAGGTCCTGGACGAGGCGTCGCCCGTCGTCCTTGCCGCACTGTGGCAGGAGCTGGCTCGCCCCCTGCTCGTGGTCACGCCGCGTCCCGAAGAGGCTCGACGATTAGCCGAACAGATCGCCCTCTGGGGCGCGCCCGACGCCCGGCTGTTTCCCGAGTCCGAGGCACTGCCGTTCGAGCGCCTGGCCTCGGACACCGAGACCACCCACCAGCGCCTCACAACGCTCTCTTATTTATCGTCCCCACCAAATGGCGCGTCTGAAGACCTGCCGCCATTGGTCGTCGCTTCCATCTCAGCCATCACCCAAAAGACCGCCTCTCCGGCGTCGTTCACGACGGCCTCCCAGGTGCTTTCGAGGGGGGACCGCGTCGATGTAGGGGACCTGCTGCACAGCTGGCGGCGAATGGGTTATTCGCACGGACCCGTCGTGGATATGCCGGGGTGGATGGGCCGACGGGGCGGCATCATCGACATATTCCCGGTCGGTGCGGACTCCCCCGCACGCGTCGAGTTGTGGGGTGACGAGATCGACTCCCTGCGAACGTTTGACCCGGTCACACAGCGCTCCACGGGCATGGTCGAGTCCATCGCCATCCCACCGGCGGCGGAAACCCTACCCGGCTTCTTCGACCCGGAGCTAGCGGCCAGCATCATCGGGGGAATCACTACATCCGGACTGTCACCCGAAGAGCGTGACCGGGTAGATGGGGAGCTGGACCGCCTTCTGGACGGCTACGACGTCGAGGAGGTGAACTACTACGCCGGCATCTTTAACGACGGTTCGCTGCTAGACTACCTGCCCCCCGACGGCCTGGTGGTTGTGCTTCGTCCGGACGAGGTCGTCCGCGCGGCATGGGAGTCGGACGAACGAACAGCCGAACTGAGGCGCGTAAAAGAGGGCCGAGGTGAGCTACCGGGCGCATTCCCTTCATCGCATTTCACCTGGCCCGAGATCGAAGTGGGACTGGCAGCCCACAGGTTGCGGTTGGATCTGCTCCCGTGGGGCGCCGACGAGCTCGACAAACGGGGCGTCCACGCCCTACCCGTAACCTCGGCGGAAGGCTTTTTCGGCAACCTGGACCGTTTTTCAGCCCGCGCCGCTGAATTGACTGAAAGCGCGACTGCGGTGGTCGCGGTTACATCGCTGCCCAAGCGGCTCGTCGAGGTCTTCGACGAGGCCGGGGTCGCCGTGACTCTCATGGACGAGTTGCCTTCAACACCACAGCCCGGCTCCATCACGATCCTACCGTCGACGGGAGCCGGCATCTCGACGGGCTTCACCCTGGTCTCAGGAAAAGACCGCCTGGCCCTGTTCAGCGATGCGGAGATATTCGGCGTGGCCAAGCGGCGCAGGGCGGGCAGGAGGCGGGTGCAGCAGCGGCGGGAGTCGCTGCTGGGCCAACTCAGCCCCGGCGATTACGTGGTACACATCGAGCATGGTATTGGCCGATTTCTCGGCACCGGGCAGCCCGAGGGCGAGGGCCCGGAGGCAGAGTACCTGATACTCGAATACTCGGTAGGAGATCGCCTGTTCGTCCCCATGGACCATCTCGACAGGATCACCCCTTACGTCGCTCCGATGGACAGGACACCGAACCTCACCAGGCTCGGCTCGCAAGAGTGGCAGCGCACCAAACAACGGGTAGAAGAATCGACCAGGGAGATGGCCGCCGAGCTACTCGGCCTCTATGCAAGACGCGAGGCAGTCGAGGGCCATGCCTTCGCACCCGACACTCCATGGCAGCTCCAGTTAGAGGACTCGTTCCCGTTCGAGGAGACGGAAGATCAGGTAGCGACCGTCACCGAAATAAAGGCCGACATGGAAAGATCGCGTCCCATGGACCGGCTGGTCTGCGGAGACGTCGGTTACGGCAAGACCGAAATCGCCCTGCGTGCGGCATTTAAGGCCGTGATGGAGGGTAAGCAGGTGGCTGTGCTCGTGCCGACGACGGTTCTGGCGCAGCAGCACTACGCAACGTTCTCCCAGCGACTCGCGGCTTACCCGGTCCGAGTAGACGTACTCAGCCGATTCCGCACCGACGCCGAGCAGAAAGAGATCGTAGAAGGCCTGGCTTCGGGCAAGGTTGACATCTGCATCGGCACGCACCGGCTGGTCCAGCGCGACGTGCGCTTCGCTGACTTGGGGCTTGTCATAGTGGACGAAGAGCAGCGTTTCGGCGTGACTCACAAAGAGCGCCTCAAGCAGATGCGCAGCGAAGTGGATGTCCTGACCCTGACGGCCACGCCCATCCCTCGAACGCTGCACATGGCAATGGCAGGGGTGCGGGACATGAGCACCATAATGACGGCGCCGGAAGAGAGGCTGCCGATCAAGACCTACGTCTCAGAGTTCTCCGATTCGTTAATACGCGAGGCCATACTGAGGGAGATCGACCGGCAGGGCCAGGTGTACTTCCTGCACAACCGGGTCAACAACATCGACCACATCGCCCTCTACCTCCGCACCATCGTTCCCGAGGCGACGGTCGGAGTGGCGCACGGCCAGATGGCGGAGGGCGAACTTGAGCGCAACATGCTTGCCTTCGCCCAGGCTGAGATGGACGTGCTGGTGTGCACCACCATCATCGAGTCGGGCCTGGACATCCCAAACGTCAACACCCTTATCGTCAACCGGGCAGACGCATTCGGTCTGGCGCAGCTCTACCAGCTCCGGGGTCGCGTTGGAAGAGGGTCCAAACGTGCATATGCCTATCTACTCATCCCGCCCGCACGTGTACTGACAGAAACGGCCGAAAAACGCCTCAAGACGATGCTCGCGGCGACCGAACTGGGGGCAGGGTTCCGCATCGCTATGGCCGACCTGGAGATTCGCGGCGCGGGAAACATTCTGGGCTCCCAGCAAAGCGGGCACATCCACGCCGTCGGGTTCGACCTCTACGCCAAGATGCTGGCCGAGGCCACAGAGCAGGTACGGGCCCAGGTGGCGAGCGCCCACGGCGCGGGAGAAGTCGGGGGCGCCCACATGAGCAGCGAAGGGGCATCAACGGCTACCGGCAGTGGCGTCGTGCAGACGGAAGGGGGATCGCCGTTCGGTGAGGAGGACATCGGCCCGATCTCCGTCGACCTGGGAATACCCGCCAGCATCCCTGACGACTACGTGTCGGACCTGCCCACCCGAATCGACCTGTACCGTCGGATGGTCCAGGCTACAGACGCAGGCGAAATTAATGTGCTGGAGGCCGAACTGAGGGACCGCTTCGGGCCCGCGCCCTGGCAGGTGCAGAACCTGCTGTTCACAGTTCGTGTGCGGGTAGCGGCCGGGGGTGCGGGGATCGTCTCTGTGACTCGCAGCGACGACCGGTTGGTGCTTCGCCTGGCATCGGAGACGGGCGGCGCCAAGACGCCGCTCCAGAGACATCTCGGTGACGACGCAGACGTGGGCAATACCCAGGTGCGGCTGTCGCTATACCAGGACGATGACGACGACGAGGAGGAGTGGGAGGTCAGGCTAACGAGAGTGATCGAAGGGATCGCCCAGTTCCGCCGCCACATCACCGAACACGCTGCGGCGCTGGCCTAGAGCGCTTCGAATACGCCCGCCAACTCACTGAGCCCCGCGATTCTCGGAGCGTCGCAGTAATTGGGGTGGTTTCCGTCCCGGTCTATGAGCACGGGCTGGATGCCCACCGCTCTCGCACCGTCGATGTCAGAAGTTAGCTGATCGCCCACATGCACCGCCTCGTCCGCCGCCACGCCCCCGCGCGACAGGGCCACGTTGAAGATGGCCGGATTGGGTTTCTCCGCACCGACCTCCAGCGAAGTCACGACGAAATCCACCAGACCTGTCAGTCCAAGGTCCTCGGCCAGCGCTTCCCCGGTGCGGTTCATGTTCGAGATGACGCCCAACACTAGCCCAAACTCTCGCAACGTACTTAGAGCAGGCTCGACGTCGGCGTAGATCGTCATCTCGTACGGGATCTCTCGCACCCGCCGCCAGACGGCCATGGCGGTTTCGCCATCGACCTCGATACCCGAACCTCCTAGGACCCTGCGCTCGTACTCGGCGAAGAATCGTCGCTTGCCATCGGAGTCCAACGTTCGCAGCGGCTCGCTGAGGTTCTGGGCGGCCATAAAGGCGTCCGCGGCGGCGTACCCGCGCAGGACGCCCTGCTCTGTAAGCGTCAGGCCAAAGTCGGAAGCGGCCTTGGACTGGATTTCGAACCGGTCGGGGGTAAAGCCCGCCAGGGTGCCGTAAAGATCGAAAAAGATGGCCTTAATCATGTCCGCCCATCGTACGGGATGTTCACAAATCCATGACGAGTAGTGACAAACGGGACAACTTGCCCAACACTTGCGACACGACATCGGAGGCTAGATTAATACATGACCTTCCGCACAGACAAAACGTGAAACTGAAGGCCGGAAAGCTGCCGCCGGAGCTACTGGACAGGCTGCTGCAAGACATACCGTCCGACGACCCAAGGGTCGCCCTCGGCCCGAGAGTTGGCGAGGACGCGGCGCTGATCGACTTCGGCGACCGCTACCTGGCGGCCAAGACCGACCCGATCACCTTCGCCACCGACCTCATCGGCTGGTACCTCGTACAGGTCAACTGCAACGACCTGGCCGTCATGGGTGCCACGCCGAAGTGGTTGATGGCCACGCTGCTGCTGCCGGAAGGAACGCAGGACAACCAGGTAGAGGAGATCTTCAAGCAGCTAACCGCCGCTGCTGCTGAGCACGACATCACGCTGGTGGGAGGTCACACAGAGGTGACCGTCGGCCTGCCTCGGCCCATCGCCGTGGGCGTCCTGCTGGGCGAGGCGGACAAGGCCGACGTCGTCCTCACGTCCGGCATTTTGCCCGGCGACGCCATCGTCCTGACCGGGGGAATCGCCATCGAAGGCACGGCGCTGCTGGCGCGGGAGGCGGAAAAGCAGCTACTCAATGGCGGGGTCGACGCCGAGACAATCCAGTCGGCCAGGCAGATGCTGTTTGAGCCCGGAATCAGCGTTCGGGCGGCCGCTGAGATCACGCGGAGGGCCGTGACGGTACACGGGATGCACGACCCCACAGAAGGCGGGCTGGCAACCGGCCTCGCGGAGATGGCGGCAGCAGGGGGAGTGGGAATGACCGTGAACAGGGCGGCGATAGACATTCTGCCCCAGTGCCTAGTCATCACGGGCGCCCTCGGCCTGGACCCGATGGGCCTGATCGCTTCCGGTGCCCTGCTCGCGGCCATCGCCTCGGACGACGCGGCGACGCTGCTGACCGCGCTGGAGGCCGAAGGCATACCGGTGCGGGTCATCGGCACGGTGAACGAGCCGGGTGAGGGCCTGCGGATGCGCATCGGCGGCGAGGTGGTCCCGTTGCCAACCTTCGAGCGCGACGAGATCGCCCGGTACTTCGCCAGCCAGTCGGGCTAAGGCCCCCAGATGAGCCCAGCCGGTCTACGGCCCCCAGATAAGCAGGGTGCCGTCGTCGATACCAGCTCCGAGCGTCAGAGTCCCGTCGGCGTTCTCGACCGCCGCAAGGTTGGTCCTAAGGCGGCCGCCGAGGGACAGCGACCAGGCCTCCCGTGCGCCTCCGGCGGTGCGCCTGACGGCCGCGAGACTCGTGAACGACCGATCCGGCACAAGCAGTTCGAGTCGGCCATCACCGTCAAAGTCCCCGGCCATCGCCATGTCCAGGTTGCGTGAGCCGTTTTCGTGCGACGAGTAGCCCGGCAGCTCGGCCACCAGCTCCAGCACCTCCCCCTCCCACCTGAAGAATTCTACGATTCCTCCGATGTGGGGTGTGCGCACGGAAACAACTTCCATTTCGCCGTTTGGGCCGAACGGCCCCACCGCGATCTGGTGGCGCCAGCGAAAGCCCGTGCCGATGGCCACGCTCTGGGCCACGGGCATGCCCCGCTCGGAGTATGCGACCAGCCTGGCGCCCGCACGCTCGTCGCTTAAAGTCACCAGGATCTCCGGGTCGCCATCGCCGTTAATGTCGGTCCATATGGGCGCGATTCCCTCCACTACCGCCTCCCCCGGCAATTCGATTTCGCCCTCGATGACCGGGTTTGGCCGAGCTGCGACGATCGTGATCGAGGCCGCCTCCAAGTCGTCACCCAGCGCACCGTGAGGGTACCTGTCCGTGACGCCGGTCAGGAGCAGCAGCCTGGAGCCGTCGCGGGAAATTATCCGTCCGTCTGGTACCGCATCAAGCTCTATCCCCCCGGCCGCGATACCACCCTTGAAGCGGATGTCTCCGGCGTTGTCCAAATAGCCAATGCCACCCTTGGCGGGAAGCAGCACCGGAACGGTCAGATCCGCGGCGTCCGGTTCGACGGCCGTAATTAGGCGAAGCGCCCCGTCATT
This sequence comes from Dehalococcoidia bacterium, assembly GCA_965250195.1. Taxonomy (GTDB): domain Bacteria; phylum Chloroflexota; class Dehalococcoidia; order Lucifugimonadales; family UBA2962; genus CAUZIR01. The sequence goes on along the minus strand of OZ252295.1, from coordinate 1,229,454 downwards.
CTCCAGTAGTAGCGGGGGTTTACCGGGGGGCAGGCGAGCCGGAGTCACGCTCGCGGGCTCCGCGCCGTCGATCGTCACCCGGAAGCCGAGCACCCGGCCGTCCTCCAATGCCACGGCCCACGCGGAGCCATCGCCCGACGGAATCGCCACGACCCAAACGGGACGACCGGGGAGCGGCAGGCGGATCGGTTCGACATCGGGAATTCGGCCCGAGCCACCGACCAGACGGTTGCCGTCCGACCGGACGTGGGTGTAGCCGGCAACAGTCGTCTCGGGTATCAGCGGAGTGACCTGGGCTGCCGGAGAAGCCGTCGTGTCGGGCAGCGACGCAGGCTCGGGCTCAGCGCCACCGCAAGCCACGACGAGGCCTGCAAACAGCGTCAGAGAAAGGGCTGCTGCTTTCGTTTTGACACCCCCTTCCGCCCGGTGTTAGACTGCTAACGCTCTGTTGAGCAAGGCTAGGAAACCCATTTGTCAGAAGGGTACACCCTAAACTGGATCGCGATCCTCATCGTCGCCCTCGTGGGGACCGTTGGCGTTGTGGCTATCTTCATAGCCTCCAGGGTTCTGGCACCCCGCAGGCCCTCCCTCATAAAGGACGAACCCTATGAGTGCGGCATCGAACCAGAACCCTTCCGGTGGGCCCAGATTCAGATTCGCTACTATGTCTTCGCGATCCTTTTCCTGATCTTCGACGTCGAAGCGGTGTTTATCTTCCCCTGGACCGTAGTGTTCCTTAAGTCCACACCGGCCGTCTTCTACGAGATGCTCATCTTCATCGGAATCCTCTTTTTCGGCGTCGTCTACGGTTGGCGTAAAGGCGTACTGCAATGGCGATAATCGAAATGGAAAAAAAATACGGTTGGCGTAGAGGCTTCCTGCAATGGAGGTGACCGGACCGGAGTTCATGAACCTCGGTTCCGGTTTCGACGGGGTGACCCAACCGGGAGGAAACAGCCCGGCCGACAGCGTCTTCGACCAGGTGCTGCCCAACGCCGTGGTGGCAAGATCGAGCGAGCTGTTCGCCCTGGCCCGAAAGTCCTCCCTCTGGACCTTGTCGTTTGGACTGGCCTGCTGCGCTATCGAGATGATGTCGGCCCATATGTCGCACCACGACCTGGACCGGTTCGGGGTGGTGACGTGGCCCTCTCCCCGGCAAGCGGACGTGATGATCGTCGCCGGTACCGTGGTCAAGAAGATGGCCGACCCCATCGTCCGACTGTACGAGCAGATGCCCGATCCCAAGTGGGTGATCGCCATGGGTAGCTGCGCCACCAACGGCGGCCCCTACTTTCGGTCCTACTCGGTCGTAATGGGAGTCGATCATCTAATCCCCGTGGACGTCTACGTACCCGGCTGCCCGCCCCGGCCGGAGGCCCTGATGTACGGAATTATGGAGTTGCAAGACAAGATCTCTGCCGATGCCAAGGGCGAGCGGCCTGCCAAAGCCGAACGGCCAGTCAATGCCGAGGGGGCCGCTGGGGCCGAGCGTCCCGCAATTGCCGAGCAGCCCACTGGCACCGACGACTCGTAAATGCCCGAAGACCCCAGGTCCACGCACGCGGGCGAGTCGCCCCCGGAGCGGCCCGCCCCTCCGGCTCGGCGCGAGCCGAAAATCGAACTGGCTCCTGACGCCCTGGATGAAAAGGGAACCGCGCTGTCCGGCCTGGTGTCCGAACTGTTCGCCGACAGCGAGGTCGAGTTGGGAGCAGAAGTGGACGAAGTAACCGTCCGTGTCGCACCCGAGAGCGTGCCCGCCGTATGTAGTCGGATGAAAAACGAGCCGTCGCTGGCCTTCGACTACCTGCGCAGCCTGTCGGTAGTCGACTACATCGACCGGCTGGAGGTCAGCTATCACCTGTTCTCTTACCCCAGGCGCCACAAGCTCGTGGTAAAGACCGACCTGCCGCCTGAGGGCCCGACCGTATCCACCGTTACGAGCGTATGGAGAACCGCCAACTGGTTCGAGCGTGAGGGGCATGACCTGTTCGGCGTGAACTTCACCGGGCATCCCGACCTCGCACCCCTGCTGCTCTACGACGGTTTCGAGGGCAATCCCGGTCTCAAGTCATTCCCATTCCATGACTACGACGAGTGGTAGGAATGCCCGTGTCAGCAGCGCCATGAGAGTTACCCAGACGACCCAAACCACCGCGACGGGGGGGGCAGCCGACTCCTCGGTCGACATGATGATCAACATGGGTCCGCAGCACCCCAGCACCCACGGGGTATTTCGGCTGGTCCTGCACCTCGACGGCGAGCGCATCGTGCACGCCGAGCCACACATCGGCTACTTGCACCGGGGCTCTGAGAAGCTTTGCGAGGGCGAGACCTACGCGCAGGTCATCACACTGTTCGACAGGATGGACTACGTCGCCAACCTCAACAGCGAACTGGCCTTTTGCATGGCGGTGGAAAAGCTGATGGGGATCGACGTCCCCGACCGGGCCTGGTATATCCGGACGATTTTGTGCGAGCTGAATCGCGTCGCCAGCCACATGCTGTTTTACGGCGTGTACGGACTGGACGCCGGTGCCATGACACCCATCCTCTACGGCTTCAGGGAACGCGAGAGGATCCAGTCGCTGTTCGAGGGGGTGACCGGCGCCCGGATGATGCACAACTACATTCGCATCGGCGGGGTGAAAGAAGAATTGCCTGACGACTTCCCGGCCCGTTTGTCGGAAGTTGTAGAAGAACTAAAGAGAGCCGTCGAAGAGTGTGACCGGCTGCTCACCGGCAACGAGGCGTTTTTGGCTCGAACCAGGGGGGTAAGCCCGCTCTCGCCCAGAGACGCCGTTGACTTCGGCGTCACCGGGCCCATTTTGCGCTCGACCGGCCTGGTGGAGGACGTCCGCGTGTCCGAGCCGTACGGCATCTACGACCGCTTCGACTTCGGCATCCCCGTCGGTGAGACCGGCGACTGCTGGGACAGGTACTACGTCCGGGTGGAGGAGATGCGCCAGTCGCTGTCCATAATCGAGCAGGCCGCAGAGCAGATGGAGGCGGGCGACATACAGGCCAAGATGAGGCGCATCGCCCGCCCTCCGAAGGGCGAAGTATACGTGCGCAGCGAATCGCCTCGCGGCGATTTCGCGGTGTTCCTCGTCAGCGACGGGGGGCCAAAGCCATACCGGGTCAAGGTGCGGACGCCCTCATTTTCCAACCTGCAGGCAATCCAGCACATGCTGCGAAGCGCTTACGTGGCCGACGCGGTGGTCGTACTCGGCTCGCTCGACATAATTCTCGGCGAGGTTGATCGATAGTGACGGCACTAGAGGCAATCTACTACGCGCTCGGAGCCGTCGGCCTGATGACGTTTCTGGCCGTGACAGTAATGGTGCTGACGTATGTGGAGCGCAAGTTCCTGGCCCGTATCCAGCAGCGGGTCGGCCCCATGCGAGTGGGCCCAATGGGCACGCTCCAGCCCATCGCCGACACAATCAAGCTGGTGCTGAAAGAGGACATCCTGCCCTCGTGGGCGGACCGCCCGGTCTACTGGCTGGCCCCGCTGGCCATCTTCGTGCCAGCCCTGTTGGTCTGGGTCACCTTGCCGGTCGGCGAAGACCTCGTCTTGCGCAACCTGGACCTCGGTCTTTTGTACATAGTGGCGGTGTCCGTGCTTTCAGTCCTGGGACTCATAATGGCCGGGTGGGGGTCGGCCAACAAGTACGCCATGCTAGGTGGTCTGAGAGCGGCCGGACAGCTCATCTCCTACGAGATTCCGTTCATCATGGCGGTGCTCGGGGTGGCGATGCTGAGCCAGACCCTCGATCTCACCCTCATCGTCGATGACCAGACCGCCGTCGCCAACGTCATCATCCAGCCACTCGGCCTGTTCATTTTCCTCATGGCCGGGCTGGCCGAGCTTGGCCGCACGCCGTTCGACATCCACCACGCGGAGTCCGAAGTGGTCGGCGGGCCGTTCGTCGAATACAGCGGGGCGCACTGGGCCATCATCCAGCTTGCCGAGTACGTCAACACATTCGCCATCGCGGCGCTTGTGGTTCTGTTGTTTTTGGGCGGGTGGCGATGGCCGTCCATGCCGCTGGAGGGCACGGGCCACCAGGCGCTGTCGCTAATCTGGTTCCTGGCCAAGACCTACGGAATCGTGCTGGTGATCTTCTGGATTCGGGGCACATATCCCCGGCTGCGCATCGACCAATTGATGGCATTTGGCTGGAAGGTGCTCGTACCGGCGTCCTTCCTAAACATAGTACTGACCGGAATAGTTCTGTATTACGAGTGGCACTGGTCGGTGCTCACAGTCCTGTCCCTGCTGACATTGACGGCCGTTGGCTACGTCATATACCGGCGGCCGGGCACGGACGTGCGCCAGGACACGGTGCGGGTGGTCTCGGCCGCCCAGGCGCGGGACGCCCCCCAGCCAGCGGCCGGTGGCGCGCTGCGCCCAGGCGAACCGAACGAGTGCGCGGCGAGCTAGGACAATGCTAGGAAGTCTAAAAGGGCTGGCCGTGACCCTGGGCACCATGATGCGGCGGCCGGTCACCGCCCAGTACCCCGAGCCTAACGGCCGCCTCACTATCAACGAAAGATTCATGGGCTTCCCGGCACTGCTGTGGGACTACTCCAACGACGAGCCTTACTGCACCGGCTGCATGGTTTGCGTACGGGAGTGTCCTACCCAGTGCATGAGTGCGGAGATGACCGACAACCCGCGATTCGAGGCTGGTGAGTCGAGCCGGAAAAAGATAATCGAAAGCTTCGAGATCAACCTCGGTCGATGCATCCTCTGCGCCATATGCGTCGACGTCTGCAACTTCGACGCTATCGAGATGAGCCACGAGCACGAGCTGAGCACGTTCGAGCGTAATGACAATCGCGCCGACCTGAACACGCTGCTCGATCTGGGCAAGACCTGGCAGGCCAACACCGGCTGGTCACCGACCCAGGGCAAGAACATCGGCGACCCGGAGGCACGCAAGGCGCGTCAGGGCAAAGAGAAGGCCGCCAAGGCCGGGGCCGCACCGGTCGAGCTGGTCGCCGGAGCCGCCGCGAAACCGGCCGCCCCAATGTCGCCAGCCGCGCCCGTAACACCGACTGCGCCCGCGTCACCAGATAAGCCAAGCGAGCCGGACGCGGATTCACCTGGAGCACCGCCCTCTTAATGGCGTCCCTGGTCTTTTTCTACATCGCTGCGGCGCTGGTTTTAGGGGGCGCCGTCGGCGTGGTGATTACGCGCAACATCGTCCACGCGGCTTTCGGGTTGCTCTTTTCCCTGTTCGGCATCGCCGCGCTTTTCCTGCTCACGTTCGCCCAGTTCCTGGCGCTCGTGCAGGTGCTCATCTACGGCGGCGCCGTGGTCATCGTCATCATCTTCGCCCTCATGCTCACCCGGCTGGAGGACTTCCGAAAACTCTCCGACCACAAGGGCTGGCCCGTTGGCGCCGTAGCGGCGTTGGCCGTTTTCGGTCTATTGATCGCGGCCATTCTGCGGACGTCCGTCAACACCGCGCCCCGAGAGGGCGTGAGCTTCACGGTGATGGGGGAAAGCCTGTTCCGGGACTGGGCGGTTCCGTTCGAGGTGGCGTCGCTGATACTGCTGATCGCACTCATCGGCGCAGTGGTCATGGTGCGCCGCTCAGACTCCGATGACACCAATGACGCCAATGACGCCGATAACGAGAAAAGCCGGTAGCCAATGGAACTCGCACACTTCCAGGTCTTAGGCGCGGGCCTGTTCGCGATCGGGCTATACGGCGTGCTGGCGAGACGGAGCGCCGTTTTGATCCTAATGTCAATTGAGCTAATGCTAAACGCCGTCAACATCAACCTGATCGGGTACGCCGCATTCGTGGATTTCACTGAAGCACAGCGCTCTTTAGGCCAGATCCTGATCGTGTTCGTAATCACCATCGCCGCCGCCGAGCTGGCCCTGGCGATAGCGATCATTCTGCGCCTGTACCGCAACCGCTCGACGGTGAACACCGACGAGATCAACCTTATGAAATTTTAGGCGGCAATGGACGAGGCAAATGCCATAGGAATAAACGCGGCCTGGGTGATACCGGCCCTCAGCGCTTCCGCTTTTTTCATAATCATCGTAGTCAACCGACTTCTCGGGTTTGCTTCGCCCGGCTCAAAGCTCCCCGCCCTCCTGCCACCCGCCATCTCCATCGGGGCGATTCTGGCTGGCTTCGTCCTGTTCTGTGTCGTGCTCGCCGACCTGCTGCAAAACGGGGCCGGGGTTTTCTCCATCAGTTGGCTGACGGTGGGCGAAACGCAGATCGAGTGGGGCGTCCTGGTAGACAAGCTCTCGGTGGTCATGCTGGGTCTGGTGACATTCATCGCATTGCTGGTGCAGGTCTACTCCATCGGCTACATGAGGGGCGAACCTCGCGTTGGCTGGTACTTTGCGGCGCACGCTCTCTTCGCCGCCGCCATGCTGGCGCTGGTTCTCGCGGACAACCTGCTGTTCCTGTACATAGCCTGGGAGCTGGTGGGCCTGGGCTCCTACCTGCTCATAGGTTTCTGGTGGGAGAAGCGCTCGGCAGCGCAGGCAGCCAAGAAGGCGTTCATCACCACGCGCATCGGCGACGTCGGCCTGCTGATCGGCATCATCCTGCTGTTCCGGGCAACCGGCACGTTCGACCTTTCCACCATCTTCCATGTGGCGGCTTCCGGGGGCGTAGGCGATGCGACGCTCAACGCATCCGCCGCCCTGATCTTCTTGGGCGCGATGGGCAAGTCTGCGCAGTTCCCCTTCCACGTCTGGCTCCCCGACGCGATGGAAGGCCCGACGCCGGTCTCCGCCCTCATCCACGCCGCGACCATGGTCACCGCCGGTGTGTTTCTAGTCGCGCGCATGCTTCCGCTCTTCGAATTGGCGCCGGACGTGATGCTGGCGGTCGCGGTCGTCGGCCTGGTCACGTTCGTGTTCGCCGGAACACTGGCGATGGTAATGACCGACATAAAGCGGGTGCTGGCGTACTCGACCATTAGCCACCTGGGATTGATGATGCTGTCGCTCGGCGCCGGGGCGCTCGCAGCCACGCTCTTCCACCTCGTTGCTCACGGAGTCTCCAAGGCGCTGCTGTTCTTAGGAGCGGGTAGCGTCATGCACGGGACGGGCGGCGAGACCGACGCCCGCAAGATGGGCGGATTACGGCTCCGGATGCCCATCACCGCCATCACTTTTCTCGTCGGTGCTGCCGGGTTGGCGGGCCTGCCCCCGCTGGCCGGGTTTTTCTCGAAAGACGAGGTGCTGGCGGGCGTCTGGAACGACCTGAATCCGGCATTCCTTGTCGTCGCCTTGTTCGGAGTGTTTCTAAGCGCTCTTTACATGGCGAGAGTAACGCTGCTGGTCTTCTTTGGGCCCCCGAACCCCGAGCGGGAGAACGCGCATGAGTCGCCCCCCGTCATGTGGGTGCCTCTGGCCATTCTTGCGCTCCTGGCGGCCGGTGTCGGCTTCCTGGCGTTCAACTACACGACCGACTACCAGGGTTTTTCAGGCTTTATGGCGCCCGGTCACCATTTCGAAATTGAAGGCTGGGTGATGGGCGTGTCCATCGCCCTCACGTTGGGCGCGTTCACCGGCGCCTGGCTCGCCTACTCTCGCAATGTCATTTCCCACACCGCCCTGGCAGCGCGCTTCCCCGGCGTCTACAGGGTGCTGGTGAACAAGTACTACATTGACGAGGCCTACCAGTGGGCCATCGACAACGTCGTGCTGGTGACGGCCCGACTGCTGGCAGTCTTCGACCGGGTGGTGATCAATGACACCGGGGTGGACGGCCCGGCAATTAGCGTTCGCATGTCTGCGTTGCGGACAAGGGTGATCCAGACCGGCTACCTGTTCACCTACGGTGCCGCTATGGCGTTTGGAACAGTTGGATTGGCCCTCATCTGGTGGATCTTCCTGACCTAAATGACGTCCTTCGACACTTGGGTCCTGTTCCTGCTCATAGTGTTGCCCTTGTGCGGTGCCGCTGTACTGATGGCGGTGCCGGGTCAGCGCAAGGAGGAGATCCGGTGGATCGCCGCCGCCATCGCAGCGGTCACGATGGCCCTGTCGTTCTACGTATTTGCGGCATACGACCACGGCGCCGGCGGGTTCCAGTTCGAGCGTACCTGGGGCTGGTTAAGCATCCCAGGGCCGTGGCCACTCGGGGACAGGGGCATCGAGCTTAGCCTGGGCATCGACGGCATCTCGGCGCCGATGATCATGCTCACCGGCATAGTCATGTTCACCGGTGTACTGGTCTCCAGGTCCATCTCAGATAGGCCGAAGGAATTCTTCGTCCTCTATTTCGTGCTGCTGTCGGGAGTGTTCGGGGTTTTCTCTTCGCTGGACCTGTTCTTCCTGTTTTTCTTCTACGAGCTCAGCGTCCTACCCATGTACCTGCTCATCGGCGTGTGGGGCTCCAGCAGCGACTTTAAGACCTTCATCCGCAACAAGAACTACGCGGCGATGAAGCTGATGCTGTACCTCGTCGCCGGGAGCGTCCTGATCTGGATAGCCCTGCTGGCCATCTTCTCCGAGGCCGGGCTGGGCACGTTCAATATTCCCGCGCTCGCTGGAGTCGAGTTTTCCAGGGACTTCCAGTTGATCTTCTTCCCGTTACTCATGGTCGGTTTCGGCATCCTCGCTGGCCTCTGGCCCTTCCACACCTGGTCGCCGGACGGCCATGTCGCTGCGCCTACTGCCGTCAGCATGGTGCACGCCGGGGTGCTGATGAAGCTGGGCGCTTACGGCATCATCCGGGTGGGGTTGTTCCTGCTGCCCGAGGGCGCGGACGAGTGGATGCCCGTACTGGTGGGCCTCGGTGTCGTGAACGTGCTTTATGGGGCGATTTCGGCAATGGGCCAGCGTGACCTCAAGTACGTCATCGGCTATTCGTCCGTGAGCCATATGGGCTACGTGCTCATGGGTATCGCCACGCTCAACCCACTGGGCATGTCCGGCGCCGTGTTACAGATGTTCTCCCACGGCGTCATGACGGCCCTTTTCTTCGCCGTCGTGGGCATAATCTACGACCGCACCCATACCCGGGACATCGGCGTGCTCCGGGGGCTGGCCAAGCGCATGGGCTGGACCGCGTCCCTGTTCGTAATCGCGGGTCTGGCATCGCTCGGGCTGCCAGGCCTCTCGGGGTTCGTGGCCGAGCTACTGGTCTTCTTGGGCCTGTTCCAGACATATCCGGTGCTTGGTGCGCTGGGCGTGATCGGCGCAGCCATCACGGCCGTTTACATGCTGCGGCTGCTCTCGACGGTGTTTTTTGGCGAGTCCGACGATGAGCACTGGGCCAAGCTGCTGGACAAAAAATTCGAGAGGGCGCCGGACGGCTGGCGCATCGAGCGGGCTTCTTCTCTCGTATTAGCTGGCTTCTTATTGCTGGTCGGCTTGTTCCCGTTCCCGTTCATCCGGGTGATCGACAGCGGCGTGGCGGACATCCTCGCGGCGATGGCACGGGCCGTATGAACAACTTCGCGCTACTGCTGCCCGAGATCATTGTCGCCGCCGTCGGCTTCGGCGTGCTGACGGTCGACTTCTTCCTGCCAACCAACAAGAAACACTGGCTGGCGTTTCTTGCCGTCCTCGGACTTGGCGCCGTGCTGGCGTTCACCCTCCCGTATCTCTGGGGAGACGTGGACTCGCTCTACGAGGGGCTGCTCCGGGTGGACGGGTACGCCCTGTTCTTCAAGGCCTTCTTCCTCGTGCTGGGCGGGTTCCTAATACTGGCGTCAGTCGACTACGTGAGGCGGCACCTGTCTCACGCGGGCGAGTACTACGGCATCCTCGTCATGACCGTGGTGGCGATGATGCTGATGGCCAGCGCCGGCGAGCTTTTGACGGCCTATATCGCGCTGGAACTCCTGAGCTTCGGCCTTTACGTCCTCGTCGCATATGACCGCTACAACCCCAAGTCCAACGAGGCGGGCACCAAGTACATCATCCTCGGTGCACTGTCGTCTGCAATTTTGTTGTACGGGGTAAGCCAGGTGTACGGCCTGCTCGGCACCACGCGCTTCGATGAGATCGCCGTGGCCCTCTCCAGCCTGGACACCGTCAGCCCCGGCCTGCTGGTCGGCATGGTCATGATCATCGCCGGGCTGGGCTTCAAGGTTGCGGCGGTCCCCTTCCACATGTGGGCCCCCGACGCTTACGAAGGCGCCCCGACGCCCGTCACCGCGCATCTCGCCGTCGGATCCAAGGCGGCAGCGTTTGCGCTGATACTGCGGTTCTTTACCGAAGCTCTCATGCCGATAGTAGAAGACTGGCAAATCGTGCTGCTCGTCCTGGCGGCTGCGACCATGACTGTCGGCAACCTGCTGGCGCTGGTGCAGACAAACATCAAGCGCATGCTCGCCTACTCGTCCATCGGCCACGTGGGGTATCTGCTCATGGGAGTGGCCGCGTTGGCCAGGATAAACGACCGCGGCGAGGTGGATCTGTCCCTCTCCCACCTCGCAGCCAACGGCATAATGCTGCACCTCGTCGCCTATGGAGTCACCAACCTGGCCGCGTTCCTGTCGGTTTCGACGCTGTACAGGGAGACCGGCAGGGAGGACATCTCGGGACTTGCTGGTGCCGCTCGTCGCTCGCCAATCGTCGCCATGATATTTGCCGTCTCGATGTTCTCGCTGGCCGGCCTGCCCATATTTGCCGGTTTCGCGAGCAAGTTCTACCTGTTCAACGCGGTCGCATCCCAGGGCCTGCTGTGGCTGGTCGGCCTGGCCATATTCATGAGCCTGGTGTCGCTGTACTACTACCTCCAGGTGGTCCGACAGATATACGTAGAGGAGCCGACAGACCGCGAGCCCATCCGGGTGGCACCAGTGACGCTAGCAACGCTTGTCGTGCTACTGGGGGGCATGGTGGTACTGGGCGTCTACCCGGCCCCGCTATTAGACGCCATCCAGCACGCCTCCGACGCCATATTTAGCGTTGGGGCTGCGGGCCAGACGGTGGTCGCGCCCTAGACCTCGACAGACCCCGTCGCGATAAAATGTTCGCTGGCCCACGAGGAGCGCTCGTGGGCGTTTCTTAGTTAAGGCACAGACCAATCGGAGGGCGACGCTACCAGATGAGACCGGACCTGGAGGAGACCGACGAGGGATTCGGCCGCGCAATGGTGGTGGTCGCCCACCCGGACGACGCCGAATACGGCTGTTCGGGCACCGTCGCGCGATGGATCCGGGAGGGGTGGGAAGTCACCTACGTGTTGTGCACCGACGGTTCTAAAGGCACCAGCGATCGGAGCATCACCGCGGAGCAGTTAACGGCCACTCGTACCGAAGAACAAAAAAATGCCGGTAAGGTGCTCGGCCTAAAGGCTGTCGAGTTTCTGGGTTATCCCGACGGATATCTGGTGCCCAGCCTGAACCTGCGGCGAGACATAGCACGGGAGATACGCAGGCACCGGCCCGGCGTGCTGATCTGCCCCTACCCCATCCGCGACCTGCAAGGCCCCTTCCCCGGCAACCACCCCGACCACATCGCCGCCGGTGAGGCCGCGCTCGCCGCCATTTTCCCCACCGCTCGCGATCACCTCACGTTTCCAGAGTTACTTGATAACGGCTTTCAGCCGTGGGCTGTGCGCGAGGCATGGGTAATGGGTCACCCCAAGCCTGACGTGTTCGTCGATATTACCGAAGACTTCGACACGTCAGTCGATGCGCTCCTACAGCACGCCTCACAGATGGCCATGCCCCCCGACGAGGTCCGCACCCGCATGCGGGACTGGAAACGAGGGAGGGCGAAGGGTCGCGGGATCGAGTACGCAGAGACGTTCAAGCGCATAAGTTACCGCTACTAAGTCCTTAAGCCCGCAAGTGGACAAGGAGGCACGATGAGCAGTGAAATCGTGTGGACAGACGCGACCGAGTTAGCCCGTCGCATCCGGTCGAAAGAGCTCTCCCCGGTCGAGGTGGTCCACGCCTTCCTCGACCGTACGGACGCGGTCAACCCCGGCGTCAACGCAGTCATCGTAGATGTTCCAGGGGCGCTCGACAGGGCGAGGGCGGTCGAGCGAGCAGTCTCGGCGGGAGACCCACTGGGCCCGCTGCACGGGGTTCCCGTCACCATCAAAGACTGCATCGACACCGCGGGCGTTCGAACGACGCGGGGCTCTCTGCTGTTCAAAGACCGGGTACCGGACACCGACGCGACCGTCGTAACTCGTCTCCAGGACGCCGGGGCCATCGTCATCGGCAAGACGAACATGCCGGAGTTCGCGCTGGACGCCGACTCGTCAAACCGCGTTTTTGGCATCACCAACAACCCCTGGAACGCCGACCGGAGCGCGGGAGGTTCGACCGGGGGCGAGGGCGCGGCCATCGCCGCCGGCATGTCGCCGTTGGGCATGGGCAGCGACGTGGGCGGGTCCATCCGCATTCCGGCCACTTTCAACGGCATTGTAGGCCTGAAGGCGACTCACGGCCGCATCCCCTTGACCGGGCACTGGCCCGACATCTTGCTCGCCTCGATGCACGTCGGGCCGATGGCGCGCAGCGTGCGCGACATCGCACTGGCGCTGCCCATCCTCGCCGGTGCCGACGGCATCGACTCCTACGCCGCCGAAGTCGATCCGCCGGGGCCAATAGACCTGGATGGTCCGCTTACCGGGCTGCGGGTGGCCTGGAGCCCGGAGGCCGGCTTCGGACCTGTCGATCTAGAAGTGCAGGCTGCGGTGACAGCAGCGGCCGCTCATCTCACTGAACTCGGAGCGCAGGTCGAGCAGGTGAGCTTCGACTGGCTGAGCAAGCACAACTACCAGGTCGAGCACATCCACGCCTTCAACTTCGAGGCAGTCCCGGCCATCAACGAGCTGGCTAAGGGGCGGCTGGACGATCTCGCCCCCGTCACCAAGTGGTTCGTGAACGAGGGCGCGCCCTCGCACGACCGGTACCTCGAGGCGAGGTACCGGATCGGCGAATTGATCCAGGACACCGGCCGCTTCTTCCGCACTTACCACGCCATGCTGGGTCCGACAACGCCCATGCCCGCGTACCCGCACGGCAAGGGCGACAACCCGATCAACGGACAGTCCGTGCCCAAGTTCCACGTCACCAAGGCCACCTCTCCGTGGGACTACACCGGCTCGCCCGCGCTTTCGGTGCCCTTTGGCTGGACGGGCGACGGCATGCCCATCGGCGTGCAGATCGTCGGCCGCCGCTTCGACGAGGCCACCGTCCTGCGCCTGGGCGCGGCTATTGAGACCGGGGCTTCGGACACCAACCGACGACCGTCCCTGTAGCCGCTCTATAGCGTCTTCTCGGCCTGGCCAACGAGTATCCTGAAGCCATGAAGATCGCCGACATACTGGCGAAGAAGCGGACGCTGTCGTTCGAGTTCTTCCCTCCACCTGGACGCAGCGGGATTCCCGGCGTGTTCGAGACGATGCGTCGCGTGCGCGCCTACGGGCCGGACTTCGTGTCGGTCACCCACAGTCCCGACGCCAGGCGTCGGCCGCTGTCGGAAGAGGTCGCCTCCCGCGCCGAAGCGGCCACCGGCGCGACGGTGATGGCGCACCTAACCTGCATCGGCCGCACCCGTGACCAGGTCGCGAGCGTGCTCGAAGAACTGGTGGCTTCAGGGGTCAAGAACGTCATCGCCCTGCGCGGGGACGCGCCCCGGAATGACCCCGACTTCGACGAGGCCAACGGAGAGTTCGAGTCGGCAATCGACCTGGTCGAGTTCATAAAGCGCCGGTTCGACATGTGCGTCGCCGCCGCCTGCTACCCGGAGGGGCACCCCGATGCGGCCAGTTTGCAATCGGACGTCGAGCACGCCAAACGCAAGCAAGACGCCGGGGCCGACCTGTTCATCAGCCAGCTCTTTTTCGACAATTCCGACTTTTTCCCGTTCTTGAATCGGGCGCAGCAGGTGGGCATACGAATCCCGATAATTCCCGGCCTACTACCTATCATTGGGGCGCGGCAGGTGCGTCGTTTCACCCGCATAACCGGGTCGCGCATACCCGCCGCGCTGGACCGTAAGATCGTCGAGCACGAGGGCGACAACGGCTCGGTGGCCGAGTTGGGCATCGAGCACACCACAGGCCAATTGAGCGAACTGCTGGAGTCGGGTATACCCGGCGTCCACTTCTACGCCCTCAACCGCACCCACTCCGTCTCGCGGGTGCTCCAGAACGTGGGCATCGCACCCCAGGTCATCCCCTGAGACAGCACCCCTACGAACCGGTCGGTCGTCGATCCGAAAGGTCGCCATGCCCTCGCCAAGCCAAACCGGCTGGCTGGCTAGTCGGCTATCGTCGTGTCGGCCATGCCCTCGATGAAGTTGGCGATGCTCGAGTGGTCGTTGTCGCCCTTGCCCTCGTTCATCAGCGACCCCAGAATCTGCTGAATCATGGCAGTAACCGGCAGCGGCACCGAAAGCTCGCCCGCCGTCAAAAGAGCGTTCCGCAGGTCCTTTTGGTGCAGTTTGACACGGAACCCCGGCGCGAAATTCCCCGCCATCATCATCGGGCCCTTGGCGTTCAGGACGTTGCTCCCGGCCAGGCCGCCCTTAATCGCGTCGAACACCTTTTGCGGGTCCAGGCCCGCCTTTTTCGCAAGGACGAGGGCTTCGCTCACCCCGGCGATGTTCACCGCGACCATGATCTGGTTGGCCAGCTTGGTGGTGTTACCGGCGCCGTAGTCACCGCACAGCACGGCGCTGGCGCCCAACGGCTCAAGCAGAGGCGCCACCCGGTCGAACACGGCCTGCTTACCGCCCACCATGATGGCCAGGTCGCCGGAGATCGCCATCGGCTCGCCCCCGCTCACCGGCGCGTCCAGAAAATCGACCCCCTTCGCCTCACAGGCGGCGGCTATCCTCTGGGAGAAGCCGGGCGCTATCGAGCTCATGTCTACGATGACTGTGCCGGGCGTCGCCCCCTCCAGCACACCCCCGTCCCCAAGGATCACCAGCTCGGAGTCGGGACCGTCGGGCAGCATGGTGATGACGGCATCAGCTCCCGCAGCGGCGGCGGCGGACGAGTCCACCGCGCCCGCGCCCGCGCCGACCAATTCGTCGACCGCCGGGCGAACCATGTCGTGGACCGTCACGCTATACTCGGCTTTAATCAGGTTCTTCGCCATCGGCTTGCCCATGATGCCAAGCCCCACGAACCCTACGTTTTTAATATCCGACATAACCTTCAACTCCTCGATAGTCTCCTCGATACTTTTAGGGGAAAGCCCCTCGGCGATCGGCCTCCTGCCGGAGGCCTCCCATTTGCTGGGAACGGGGCCAGATTATAGTAGACCGATGCCCAAGATAGCACTGGTACATACCCACGACGCGGTGATCTACCAAGAGATCGCTCGACACACACCCGACGGCGTCGACACCGTCGGCATCGACGCCCGCACACCGTTAGACGAGCAGGTCGCCCTGGCGACGGGCGCCGATTACGTGATGCTCTCCGGTACACAGCTACCGGGCGAGGTTTTACGCGCAACGAGTCCGCGCCTGCTTCAGATACTCTCGGCCGGCTGGGATTTTTTGGATGCAGACCTGATCAGGGAGCTGGAAATCCCCGTCGCCAACAACGGCGGTGCCAACTCCTGGGCGGTGGCCGATCATGCCCTGCTGCTGATGCTCGCCGTCTACCACCGGCTGGTCGAGGCCGACGCAGCCACCCGGTCAGGCAGGTGGCGAGCCCCGCTGGACGGCACCAACGCCTTCGAGCTGGCGGGCAAGACCGTGGGCCTGCTGGGCATGGGCAACATCGGCCGCCAGGTCGCTAAGCGACTGGAGGCGTTCGACGCCGAGGTCGTTTACCACGACATCCAGCGATTGTCTGAGGGCGAGGGGCGAGCACTTGGCCTGGGTTATGTCGAAATCGAGGACCTGTTCCGGCATTCGGACCTCGTGTCGGTCCACGTGCCCCTGGTACCCGCAACCCGCCATCTCGTCAGCCGCGATTTACTGGGGCTGATGAAGCCGACCGCCGTAATCGTCAACACGGCCAGGGGCGCAATCATCGACGAGTCTGCCCTCATAGAGGCGTTGGAAAAGGGCCGCATCGCTGGGGCGGGATTGGACGTTTTTGAATCCGAGCCGGTCAAGCCCGATAACCCGCTGCTCAAGATGTCCCAAGTGATAGCAACCCCGCACAGCGCCGGTACCAATTGGGACGCCTGGTCCCGCCGGGCCGCCTTCGGCTACGCCAACATCGTCCGCGTCCACTCCGGCAAGGCCCCGCGGGGGCTCATTAGCGTTTGACGGTCCGGATTTTCCCATGCGGTGGCCCGCACGCTCGCGCTAGTGCACAATGGCTCGACTGTGGAAATGACATGGAGATGACCGGAGCGCAAGCGCTCGTTCGCCAACTGATCGCCGAGGGCGCGGACACCGTTTTCGCGCTGCCCGGCGTGCAGGTGATGGAGATGTTTGACGCCCTCGGTGAACACCGCGACAGCATCCGCCTCATCCAGGGCCGCAGCGAGATGGCGCTTACGCACATGGCCGACGGCTATGCCCGAGTCACCGGCAAGCCCGGCGTGGCGATAGTGGTGCCGGGACCCGGCGCCCTCTACGCATCCGGCGGCCTAGGAACCGCTTACGGCGCCTCGTCCCCCGTTCTCCTCATCTCAGGTCAGATCCCGAGCGAGGCGCTGGGCAAGAGCCGCGGGGAGCTTCACGAAGTCGAGGATCAGCTCGACGTGTTCCGGCCCATAACCAAGTGGAACGCCAGGTCAACCAGGGTCGACGAGATCCCGGGCATGGTGCACGAGGCGTTTCGCCAGATGGGCACCGGCCGACCGCGCCCGGTGGAGATCGAGATACCGAGCGACACGCTTGGGGCGACGGACGCCGCCGACCTCATCGAGCCGGAACCGCCAGTCCGCAAGGAGCCGTCTCGGGCCGCGATAAAGAAGGCCGCTAAGGTACTGGCCGCAGCCGAGCGGCCCATTATCTTCGCCGGTGGCGGGGCGGCCATTGCCGGGGCGTCAGCCGAGCTAACGACACTGGCCGAGATGCTCAACGCGCCGGTAATGACAACGCCGCAGGGTCGTGGCGTTATCGATCCGGAACACCCCCTGTATCTCGGCGTCAACTACGCCCAGCTCACGCCCGGCACCGACGTGATGGAGTACTGCGACGTACTCCTCGCCGTCGGCACGCGGCTGCTACTGCCCGGCCTAAATTTGTCCGGCAAAACGCTGATCCACATAGACGTCGACCCGGAAGAGATCGGTCGAAACTTCAATCCAAAGGTCGCCGTCGAGGGCGACGCCGCCCTGTCGCTGACCGCCATATCGGAGGGACTGAGTTCGTCCGGGTTCCAGCTCGACACCCGCGCCCTTGAAGACTGCGAGCGATTCGCCTCCCGTTGGAAGCAAAAAATCGCGAAACAAATCGGCGACATGGCCCCGGAGCAGACGGCGATCGTCGATACCATTGCCGGGGAACTCGAAGACGACGACATCGTCATCAGCGGCATCACGAACATCGGTTACTGGAGTCACGTGCGATACCCGGTTCGCAGGGTCCGCTCGTACGTCACAACCTCGTACTTCATCCCCCTGGGCTTCGCCTACCCGACGGCTCTCGGTGCGAAAGTGGCTGCACCGGACAGGCGGGTCGTCGCTATCAGCGGGGACGGCGGCTTTTTGTACATGGCCTCAGAGATGTCCACGGCCGTGGCGCACGACATAGGGGCCGTCGCCTTGGTCTTTAACAACAGCGCCTTCGGTGCATCTGAGTGGGACCAGGCTCACAGGTACGGAGAGCGTTACATCGGCACCGAGCTAAACAACCCGGATTTCGTAAAACTGGCCGAGGCACACGGCGTTCGCGCCGAGAGCACCGACCCCGACGGGCTCGGTCCCGCGCTGCGTCGTGCGCTCGATGCCGACGCACCGGCATTAGTGGAAGTACGGCTGCCCAACATGATGCCGCCCTTCCAGATCGTTCGTTAGAGGCCGTCGGGGTAACATGTGACCGTGACCACCCAAACATCCGTTCGCGAGCGCATCGAGGCGCGCGAGGACCTTCTTTCCCCTGACGCACAACGGTCCGCATCAACCGCCGGACGCGAGATCTCCGAGCCTTCGAGCCCGCTGCGAACCGAGTTCCAGCGAGACCGGGACCGCATAATCCATTCGATGGCGTTCCGACGTCTCAAGCACAAGACCCAGGTCTTCGTCGCGCCCCAGGGTGACCATTACGTAACTAGACTCACCCACACACTGGAGGTGTCCCAGATCGCGCGCACCATCGCCCGTGCGCTCAACCTGAACGAGGACCTGACGGAGGCCATCGCGTTGGGTCACGATCTCGGCCACACGCCGTTTGGCCATGTGGGCGAGGACGAGGTCGACAGGCTCGTTAGGGGCGACGGCAAGCCGGGTTCGGGCTTCCGGCACGCGGGTCAGAGCCTTCGAGTGGTCGAAGCCCTGGAAAAAGAGGGCTCGGGGCTGAACCTGACCGCCGAGGTGCGACGTGGTATCGCCTCCCATTCCAAGCCCCAGGGCGACTTCCTGTCGCCCCGCCTGGTGGAAAACCTGTCCTTAGAGGCTCAGATCGTGCGAGTCTCCGACGCGGTCGCATACCTCAACCACGACCTCATGGACGCGTTCCGGGCGGGGGTGCTGGACGAAGAAGAGGTGCCACGAGAGGTTTTTGACATTCTGGGCACTCGCCACTCCCAGCGCATCGACCGCGTCGTCACCGACATAGTGCAGCACTCCTCCTCTGCCTCCACCACAGGCGAAAGAGGGGATACAGGCGACCCTCCCATAATCACCATGGGCGCTGCCATTCGGCAAGCCGTAAACGACTTCCGCGCCTTCATGTTCGAGCGCGTGTACGTGCCTGAAGACGTAGGAGCGCAGGGACGGTCCGCCAGGGCGATCGTCAACCTGCTATTCGGCTACTATTCGGACAATCCAGACCGCGTACCGCCAGAGTACGAGTTCCGGGCCGAGACAGGCGAGCGAGCGGTCATCGACTACATCTCGGGAATGACCGACCACTACGCCATGAGAAAAGCAGAGGCGCTGCAGCCCGGTATCTCCGGCCCGTTAACGGCCGGAGTGAGCTAGCTCACGAGCAGGACGAACCCAGCGACATGTCGGTAGTAGACGAAGTAAAGACCAGGCTGGACATAGTAGACGTGGTGTCCTCCTACGTCGCGCTACAAAAGGCGGGCCGCAATTTCAAAGCCCCGTGCCCATTCCACAACGAAAAGACGCCCTCGTTCATCGTCAGTCCCGAGCGGGAGAGCTGGCACTGCTTCGGCGCCTGCTCCACCGGGGGAGACGCCATCTCCTTCGTCATGCGTCGCGAGGGCATGGAGTTCGGCGAGGCGCTGCGAATGCTCGCCGACAAGGCCGGCGTGGTGCTCTCATCCACCGCCACCCAGACCAAATCGGTCACCACGTTCGAAGTCAACGAGGCGGCAACGAGCTTTTACGAGAGCTTACTGTATTCGAAAGCCGGGGAGAGCACACGGGAGTACCTCAAGTCCCGAGAGGTGGACAAAGAGACAGCCAGGAGTTTCAGGCTCGGCCTTAGTCCGATTGGCACAGACTCGGGGAGCCTCAGGGCCCACCTGCTGGCCGAGGGCTTCAACGTCGAGCAGATGATCGAGGCTGGACTGGTGCGACGCTTCGACGACGGGAACACGCGCGACTTTTTCCGGGGCCGCCTGATGTACCCGATCGCCGACCGCCGAGGTCGGATAGCCGGATTCGGGGCCAGAACGCTGGACGGCACCGACCCCAAATACATCAACACGGCTGGCACTGACGTGTTCGACAAGCGAAGCATTACCTACGGGCTGAATCTGGCGACGGAGTCAATCCGTGTGAAGGGGCAGGCCATCGTGGTCGAGGGCTACATGGACGTGATCGCCGCGCATCAGCACGGGCACCACAACGTCGTGGCGTCGATGGGCACGGCGCTCACAGACACCCAGATGGGCCAGCTCCGGTCCCTCGCCGGGAAGATCGTTCTGGCCCTCGACGCCGACGCCGCGGGCCAGGAAGCGACCGTACGCAAGCTCGAAGAGATGCTGGTCACGGTCGCCGACCGCGATACTACCTCCTACCGGCGTAGAGTAGGTCCGATCATGAACCGGGAAGGCATCGAGATCAAGATCGCGCTCCTTCCGGAGGGTTCGGACCCCGACGACCTGATTCGCAACAACCCGGACGCCTGGGCCAAGACCATTGAGGAGGCGATGCCAGGCGGGGAATTCATGATCCGCTGGCTTCCCAAGCGCTTCGACCTGTCGTCAGGTACTGGCAAGGAGTCTGCCGCCGAGTGGGTGGGCCGCCTCATCTATGCCGCCAATTCCTTCGATCAAGAGCGCTATCGAAACTTACTCGCCGAAACGCTTGGTGTGACACCTGCTCAGATAGAAAGATTCCTCTCGGAATCCTCCAAGGACTCGCGACGCAACCAAGGGGGCGGTCACCGACAAACCCGACCTCAGCAAGTGCGGAGTGAGTCAACCAGCAACCGTTTAATGCGGGACCCCGACGGCGTGTTAGACGCCTATGCCCTGGCCATCCTAATCCAGGAGCCCGCTCTCAAGGAATTCGCGGCAACTTGTCAGTCTAAGTGGTTCCATAGAAGCGACGACCGGGAGATATTTACCGGGTGGATGAAGGCGACTACAATAGAGGGGGTGAGGTTTGCCCTCGACCCCGCTCTTCATGAGCGCCTCGAAGAGCTTTCTAACACCACTCTGGAGCCAACCATGCTCGGCCAATCCCAGGCTGCATTGGAACAGATTCTGGAGAGGCTCGAAGAAAGATTCCTGAAGCGCTCGCTGGACGGCCGGACGTCGGGTGGGGAATCGCTCGATGTTTCACAAGACGACGAGCAGGCGATTATTGAGGCAAACACCAGGCTCAGAGAGATCCACGCCCGGAGGGGCTAGACCACCTATGACCACGAACATGGACGGCGACGACAACAACGAAGAAATGATCAAGGGATTGGTCGATACCGCGACCTCCCCGCGCGACCTGATCGGCTTGACGGAGCGCCGTCGGGAGGCTGCCGAGGCGGGAACCGAGGCTGAACGCCCAGCCGACCGCCGGGCCGACGACGACGACGACGATGACGAGGAGGAGACCACCGGCGACGGGGCTACCAAGCCCACCGCAGTAGTCGACCCCCAGGCCTCCGAGAAAGAGGCAGAGGCCAAGGCCGCCAACTGGGGCGACTTCGACAACACCGAGATGATCGACGACCCGGTCCGCATGTACCTGCGGGAAATCGGCCGGGTCAGCCTGCTCAAGGCCCACGACGAGCGGGTGCTGGCGCGCCGCATGGAGGCCGTCAAACACATCGAGGCCCTGGAAGAGGAGCTGACCACCCCGGACGGCCGGTCGCCAAGAGCTTGGCAGATCGTACTGAACTTGCTCCAGGGAGTCTCCCGCTCAGAAAAAGAGATCGGGGCCATCAGCCGGTTCGTGGGGATCACCGGCGACCGTACGCTCGCCGAACTGAGGTTCCACCCGAAAGTTCGCGACGCCCTCGATGGAGAGCTCAACGAAGACATCCTCAACTACCTCGGCGAGATTCTGAACAAGGATCCGTTGGAGGCCAAAGCTGACATCCTCAAGCTATCGCTCAATTGTCGATTGCTGCCGAAAGAGGCGCTTCAGCTCCTCGATATACATACCCCTACCAAAGAGCTGAGAGGGCAGGTGGAGAATCCGGCGCTCACCGACCAGCTCGAGTCCTACGAGATCGTGTTCCGCAAATTCTTCACGGACGTCAAGGCGGGGGGCACCGGCGCGCAGCGGCATCTCGCTGAAGCCAACCTCAGGCTTGTCGTTTCCGTAGCCAAGAAGTACATCGGCCGGGGTATGTCACTGCTCGACCTGATCCAGGAAGGCAACATAGGCCTCATCCGGGCAGTGGAGAAGTTCGACTACCGCAAGGGCTACAAGTTCAGCACCTATGCGACCTGGTGGATTCGACAGGCGATTACCCGGGCCATCGCAGACCAGGCCCGCACCATCCGCATTCCCGTGCACATGGTCGAGACCATCAACAAGCTCCTTCGGGTCAGCCGCCGTCTGGTGCAAGAATACGGCCGGGAGCCGACCAGCGAGGAGATCGGCGCAGGAATGGAGGTACCGCCCGAGAAGGTACGCGAAATCCTTAAGATTTCTCAAGAACCGGTCTCTCTTGAGACGCCCATCGGCGAAGAAGAAGACAGTCACCTCGGCGACTTCATCGAGGATCGCAGCACCCTGGCTCCGGCTGAAGCGGCGTCTTACCAGCTCCTGAAAGAGCAGGTGGACGACGTGCTGTTCACCCTGAGCGAGCGCGAGGCACGGGTCTTGCAATTGCGGTTCGGCCTGGAAGACGGCCGCAGCCGCACGCTGGAGGAGGTTGGGCGCGACTTCGGGGTCACCCGCGAGCGCATCCGCCAGATCGAGGCCAAGGCGCTGCGCAAGCTGCGCCATCCGACGCGCTCCAAGAAGCTCCGCGATTTCCTCGAGTAGGCCTCGCGGGACCAGCCTGTGGGCCGGTCAGCTTCCATGACTTCACATCGCCCCGAGCCTGGCGGCCAGGCCAACGGCGGTCCGGTAGTGGCGACCAAGCCGAAGGTAGCGGTCGTCTACACCCGGCCTGAAACCGTACTTGACGACGTCGCCCGGGCGATGCGACTGGCCGACTACGAGAGCCATCTGGACAAGTCTGCGGACACGTTGCTGAAGATAAACATATCTTGGCAACACTATTACCCTGCGTGTTCCACCACCCCCTGGCAGTTAGAGGGCGTCATCAAGGCCCTGGATGAAGATGGGTTCTCCAAACCCATTCCGGCGCACAACGGCACCGTAGTGGTCGATCCTCACGAGGGGGCGGCCAACAACAGGCACACCGTCGTGGAGCGCAGGTACGGGCTCGACGCCGTCTACCTGGACGAGCCCCCAACGAAGTGGGTCTACTACCAGCCAAGAGCCAAAATGCTCGCCCTGGACGATATCTACCCCGACGGCATCCAGATACCTGAGCCATTTCCGGGCAAGAACGTGATTCACCTGCCTACCGTCAAGACGCACGTATTCACCACCATGACCGGGGCGATGAAGAACGCCTTCGGCGGGCTGCTGCACCGGCGGCGGCACTGGACCCATTCGGTCATCCACGAGACGCTGGTCGATCTGCTCGCCATTCAAAAGGAAATCCACCCCGGAGTCTTCGCCGTCATGGACGGCACGCTCGCCGGCGACGGTCCCGGACCGCGAGCCATGCGGTGGCACGAAAAAAACGTGTTGTTGACCTCGGCCGACCAGGTGGCGCTCGACGCCACAGCCGCCAAGATGATGGGCCTCAACCCCATGAGCCTCAGGTTCATACGCCTCGCCCATGAGGCCGGTCTGGGGGTCGGCGACCCCGACGAGATCGAGCTCGTCGGCGACGACATCTCGAGCGTCAACTGGCACTTCAGCGCATCTGAAAACACCTTTGCATCGAGAGGCCAGAAACTCATCTACTGGGGGCCTCTAAAGCCTTTGGAAAACTTGCTTTTGCGCTCGCCCTTAGCCCCGTGGGCCTTTGCCGCTTCGAACGTTTACCACAACGACTACTGGCTAAGGTTTGTCGGCCGCAAGCGCATCCGCGAGTCCATGAAGACGGGTTGGGGGGAACTCTTCCAGACCTACCGGTCCTAGTACCCCGGCGCGGGCGGGCTCTAGTGTGGTCAAAACCGAGCCTCGCTATAAAATGGGGCTCTGTCAATGACAGCGACCCACACTAACGATCACGAACTAATTCTATCCAACAATCGGCTAGCCGAAATAGCCGAGATCATAACCATGCAACCCAGCGTTGGGCTGGACCTGGAAGGCAACGGTCGCCACCGGTACCCCGAGAGCGTGTGCCTGGTGCAGATCTCCATTCCCGGCTCCATCTACATCGTAGACCCACTGTCCGTAGACGACATGTCCCCGCTGGGAGACCTCCTGTCCGACGAACGGATCGAGAAGATCTTCCACTCCGCAGACTATGACATCCGGTGCCTCGACCGGGACTGGGGATTTCGCGTTCGCAACCTCTTCGATACATCCATTGGCGCATCGCTGTTGGGCCTGCCTCGGACGGGCCTGGGGGCCGTTCTAGCCGACGTGATCGAGGTGGATATTCCCAAGAGCAAACGGCTGCAAAAATCGGACTGGACCATCAGGCCGCTCGGATCCGAGGCGCTAGACTACGCCGCATCCGACGTGGCGCATTTGCACGAGCTGCGCGAGGCCATACGACCGCGGCTTGACGATCTGGGACGCCTGACGTGGATGGCAGAAGAGTGCGAGCGCCAGTTGAACGTTCGTTACCAAGCACCGGATCCGCGAACAGCATTCCTCTCGATCAAGGGCAGCCACGCCCTGGAACCAAGTAGTTTGTCAGTACTCCGAGAGCTGGTAGCCATGCGCGAGCGACACGCGCTACGCAGGGGGCGGCCCCACTTTCAGGTGCTGGCCAACGCAACGCTTATCGCCCTGGCGGCTGAGCCGGAGGTCGATTTGCGGGAGGTTGCCGGCCTGGGTCCGTTTGGACGCAAGCCCCTCATGAGCGAGCTTAAGCAGACATTACGACTGGGCCTGCAAGCGCCCCCCTTCGAGCGGCCGCGCTCGCCTCGTCGGCCTCGCATGGCGGCTCCCGAAAAAAAGCGCATAGAAAAGCTAAAGGCGTGGCGAAAGGCCCATGGCGAAGAGTTGAAAATCGACCCCAGCAGCATCTGGCCCATGGCCAGCCTCGAGCGCCTGGCCTGGGAGCCCGAAACGGTCGACGGAGAGACACGGGCACAAGAGGTGCGGCGCTGGCAGGCCGCCGAATTCGGCACTTCGCTGCTTAAGGCCGTGGCGGGCCTTTAGCCCGCACCCCTGAACCTGGGCATTACCTCTGCGGCAAAGCGGCTCAGCTGCTCGGTCACCTGTGCCACCGGCGTAGAGATGGCGAAGCGAAGGCTCACGCCCTCTAGCCCCGGATAGCGCTCCTGCACCCCCTCCAGGGCGTCGCCTACCTCCTCCGGAGTCCCGACCAGGTAAGCCCCATCTTGAGCCAGCGCCTCGACTCCGGGTATGCCCGCGGTCGGCGCCAGCGCCGGGTCTTTGGTAGCCTCGATCTGCTCCGGGGACAGCCCGGCCACCATGTTGAGCGGCCCGAACATTTTTACGTGCTCCTCATAGTGGGGTTGGGCATTACGAATAGCCTCGGCCCGTGAGTCGGCGATGGACAGGTAAAAGCCAATTGCCAGGTCGTCCCCGAGTTGTGCTTCCCTGCCATGTGCCCCGAGGGTGTCTCGCCACTGGTGCATGACCCGTTCGGCCGCGCCTCCCCCAATTAGCCCTTTAATGCCGTTGCGAGCCATGAAGTCGAGGCCGCGCGGATTGGCGCTCACTATCGGCTGCCAGCACTCGACCGGCGTAGTCAGCGGCCGGGGCACCAGTGTTATCTCTTCGACGGGCTCTCCCCGATAAGGGGCGCTGGCCGGAACATCGTAGTGCTTGCCGTGGTGCGAGAACGACGGCTCGTTGAGTGCCTTCAGTATCAGCTCTACCTGTTCTTCGAATAGCTCCCGATTCGCGTCGCCGTCGAGCAGGGGAGCGCCGAACGTCTCGACCTCCCTGGTGTGGTAACCGCGACCCACACCGAAGATCAACCGGCCGCCCGTTAGCACATCGACCGTGGCGAAGTCCTCGGCCAGCCTGAGCGGATGCCACATGGGCGGGACGTTGAACGCCGACCCGAACTTAATGTGTTCGGTATGGTGGGCTAGATGCAAAGCCAGAAGAGGAATGTTGGGTATCACCTCATACCCCTCGCGCTGGAAGTGATGCTCGGCGAGCCAGAACACGTCGTAGCCGGCCCGGTCCATCGTCTGGGCGATTGCCAGCGTGTCATCGAACGCGGTCGCCAGGTGCTCGTTAGAGTAAAAGCGCTCGCTAACCGGCGTGCCGGCGAAACCGACATCCTCAATCGCCGGGTAGCCCGTGAATAGCGATCCAAATTGGGTAATCATGGCTCGACTCTCCTGCAAACAGACGCTGGCCATTAAGGGGCCAATTGGCGTGGCCGGAATCTTAGCACCGCTCGCCGTCCTCATCCTTATCCTTGCTGCGTGTTCTCAACCCACCGCCACGAGCCCGGCGCCGCTCGCGTCCAGGGGCGACGCCGCCCACGTCGTGCGAGTAATCGACGGCGATACCATAGAAGTCGACAGCGGCGGCGGCCTGGAGACTGTCCGCTATATAGGCATCGATGCTACCGAGATCGGCCGTGACGGGGGGCCGGGCGAGTGCTTCTCGGCCGAGGCTGCCGAACGCAATGCCCAGCTAGTACTTGATGTCACGGTAGTCATGGAGACAGACACCTCAGACAGAGACGAGCTTGGCCGACTTCTTCGGTTCGTATATCTGCCCGATGGCCGCATGGTCAACGAAGTGCTCGTCGAGGAGGGCTACGCCGGTGCCACCGATTCCCTGGCTAACACGCGCCACTCCGCGGCGCTGACAGCGGCCAACGACCGGGCCAAGGACGCCGGCATCGGCTGGTGGGAGACGTGCGCGAACTCGTTCCCCCGCAGCACCTCGCCCCGGCGGCCATTCAAGTGCGACCCCGCTTACCCGACCCTCTGCCTGCCGCCCGCGCCGCCCGACCTCGACTGCGGCGACATCCCAGAACGCGAGTTCATCGCCCTGCACCCCGACCCGCATCGGTTGGACGGCGACGGCAACGGCATCGCCTGCGAGGCCTAACGCCGCCTCTCAAAGAGCGTTCCGTCGTGCGGCACTGGGCACTTGAGATACAATCCGGCACACTCTGGCGAGCCATTTTTCCGAGGAGGAGGACCCTCATGAGCGAATTCATTGCTTATCTGAACGGGGAGTGGGTACCCCGTAGCGAACTCAAGATCGATGTGGCCGACCGCGGCTTTCGCGTCGGTGACACAGTGTTCGACGTTACCCGCACATTCAACGGAACGTCATTCCTGCTAGACCGGCACATCGACCGGCTGTACCGGTCCATGAAGTACACCCGCATCGACATCGGCATGCCCATCGAAGAGATGACTCGCGTGACCGTCGAGGCCGTCGAGAAGAACCGCGACAAACTCGCCGAGCACGGCGACTTTGACATCTGGCACGCCGTTACCCGTGGCCCCGGCCGCTGGGCCTACGAGTGCGAAAACCCGACCGTAATCATCGACGTCGCCCCGGTGCCCTGGGACTGGTTCGGCGACTCCATGGCCGGGGCCAAGGGGGTCATCACAAAGACCCGGTCCATGTCGTCGGAGACCGTCGACCCGAAGATCAAGCACCACAGCCGCCTCAACTTCAACCTGGCCGAGATGGAGGCCGGGGACATCGAGCCGAACGGCGGCTGGCCCATCCTGACCGATGGCTCTGGCAACCTGACCGAGGGCGTGGGCTACAACATGTTCCTGGTCAATAACGGCACCATAAAGACCCCGAAAGACACCTCCATACTGCAGGGCGTCTCAAGGTCGTTCGTGTTCGACCTGGCGCGTCAGTTGGACATCCCCATCGTGGAAGAGGACCTGCAACCGTACGACCTGTACACGGCCGACGAGTCGTTCTTCTCCTCGACGCCATTCTGCGTACTCCCCGTCACCACCGTCGACAAGCGGGAGATCGGCGACGGCGAGCCGGGCCCCATCTTTAAGCAGCTCCTGTCGGCCTGGTCAGAGCACGCGGGCCTGGACATCTGGGACCAGGCGCATCGCCAGTTCGGGAAGCTGGGCGGGGGTTCTACGATCCACTAATCAGCGGGCGGGCTCGGGGTTGGTCGCTACCTCAGAGCGGCACCCCGAGCTTGCTCGCCAGCTCGCCAAAGTCGGCGGCGTAGAGGTCAAACCCGGCGCCGGCAGGGATGTGGGTGACTCGACCGGCGCCGTGCTCCAGCGGCCGGTGCACGTAGCCTGTCCGTAGTCCGGCGCCCCTGGCGGCCTCCAGGTCGTCGGCGTGGGCGGCCACCATCATCACCTCATTTGGTGACAGGCCCAGCAACGCGGCGGCGCCTGTGTAGACTGCTTCATCTGGCTTGTACTGGCGGAACAACTCGGCCGACAAGATGACATCCCAGCGCAGACCCGCCCGCTTCGCCATGCCAGAGAGCAGGGCGACGTGGCCGTTGGACAGCGTCGCGACCGTGTAGCGACCAGACAGTCGCTCCACCCCCCGTACGGCGTCAGGCCACGGCTCCAGCCGGTGCCAGATCATGTTCAGCACCTCCACCTGAGCGTCATCCAAACCTGCCAATCCAAACGCCGGGGCCAGCCGCTCCAGAGACATTCGATGCAAATCGTCCAAATTGGTCCAGGGCAGATCGCCTCTCCGTACCCGATCCATCCCGGGCCGATAGGCGGCGCGCCAGGCATCGGCGAACATGGACCAGTCGATCTTGACTCCTAGTTCGGCCTCGAGTTCGATCCCGTAGTGGATAATCGAGCCGCGCCAGTCGACCACAGTGCCAAAGACGTCGAATGTGAGGGCCTTGACCCCCGACAGGTCGGCCGGGCCGTTCGCTGCTTTCATGATCTCCGTTCGGCTTTGCGGATTGGCCGTATGGCAGCTAGTCGAAATGGCCTGAAAAAGCCCTTCTGCCAGCGGTTACAATCCTACACGGCCACAAGTCGCCGCCCTTTAGCGGGCAGCGGGCCAAACTCCCTTCAACGAGGCTTCGACTGTCGTGAACTTGGCTAGACGGCGTTGGCTGATGCTGGGACTGATCTGGCTGGTCTACGTATGTAACGGCCTGGCCTTTTCATCCCTTGCTCCAGTGGTGGACCCCATCCGGGACGACCTGGGGATTTCCTATGGTCGCATGGGGTTGGTGCTGGGCTTCTGGCAGCTGGTGACCATAGCCACGTTTTACCCATTGGGCAGGCTGATGGACAGGTTTTCCACGCGCCGCCTGGTGGCGACGGGAGCCGTGATCATGGGTGTTTCGATGGTGCTCAGGGGGCTGTCCGTCGACTTTTACACCCTGCTGTTCGCCGTGGGCCTTTTCGCATTCGGTGGACCAATAATTTCAGTCGGCGCCCCCAAGGTAGTCGCGCAGTGGTTCAGCGGGTCGGAGCGCAACTTCGCCACCGGCGCCTACATCTCCGGCCCGATAGCCGGAATTGTCATCGGCCTGTCACTCGCGAACAGCGTCGTCATCCCGCTTACGGGCTCCTGGCGCGGCGTGCAGATCGTATACGGCGTAGCCGCCCTCGTCGCGGCGCTAATCTGGTACCTGTTGGCCCGAGATCCGAAACGTACCGTTGTCGCCAACGAGCCAACTCCGGGAGCGACCGAGGGGTCGGTCTTGCTGGCACTTTTGCGCGTGGGCAACGTCCGCCTGGTGCTCGTCTTGGCCCTGGCCGCGTTCTTGCTTCAGCACGGCCTGGTCAACTGGGCACCCACGCTGCTGGAAGAGGCGGGGATGACGCCGACTCGCGCCAGCTTGTGGGCTGCACTAGGGGTAGCGGCCGGTGCCGTCGGGGTGCTGACGGTGCCCGCTTTCGCTCGCCTGGGCCGTCGCCGTGTGGTGCTGGCAGCTCTTCTGGCGGGCTCGGCCCTGGGCACTGCGGGGTTGGCGCTCACCGGCGGCGGCGGCCTGATCACGTCGCTCCTGGTCGTCAACATCGCGAGCACGCCCTTGTTTCCCATACTCACGCTCATCCTTACTGACACACGGGAGGTTGGGATGAAGCGCATCGGGGCGGCCGTGGGTCTGGCGTTCGCGGCTTCCGAGATCGGCGGCTTCGCCGGTCCTCTGATGCTCGGCATAGTCAGAGACGCCACCGGCTCGCTGGACCTGGGCGTGCTCGTTTTGGCCGCGATTACGGCCTCCCTGCTGTTGCTCACCCCGCTAATTCGTGAGCGTCGAACCGAGACCGCTACTTAATGCGTTCGCTGGCCTTGTTGTAGATGGCCACGACGGAGGGCTTGCCGCTTTCGACACCCTCGACTGTTGCCATGTGCCCCGATCGGGTCATGAAGACCTGCGGCCTGAAAAAGTAGACGGCCGAGTCGCCCGGCTTCACCCGTTGGCCCTCAGTGGGATAGAGCCAGGCGTAGTAGTCCATCCACTGGGCTACGGGCATGCCCGCCCTCACCCGGTTTCTCATAATCGTCTCCGGGTCGCTCCCGACGAAGCCGGCCGAGAACGCCCAGGCACCGTCGTGGCTGTCGGCATAAAAGCCACCACCAAGCACCATCATTCGGTCCCGGGCGTAGTGAGACACCTCCGTCACGTAGACCTGGCCGGGCTTGCCGACGTCGCTTCCGAAGAGTTGCTGCGGGGTCATGCCCCACAGGGCGGCGCCGGGCTCCCCGTCCGTCCCGCCGTGCTCTGCAATGATGTCGATAGAGGCGCAGGACGTCGTGCCAGGGCAGTTTATTTGCGACATCTCGATACCCAGTTCGTCCTCTATTCGTGTGGCCGCATCAACCACGGTCGTGATATTGGGTAGTGGGTCGAGCGTGACGGTGAGCATATCGAACGAGATGGTCGGGAAACCGGTGGTGCCCACCATGCGCACGCCGGGCAGTTCTTTGATTTGGCGAGCGACATCGACGACGTTCTCGGAGAAGATGCCGCCTTCTTGTGCCGGGTAGGCATGGTCAACGGGGCCGATGACCTTGAGCAAGATGTCCTGGATGAGGCCTGAGTCAACAGCCGCTTCCGACAGGAACTGCGCGTTTTCGTAGCTGTACACGGTCCACACATCGGGCTTCATGGCCAGCACCTCTTTCATCCAGTAGCGAGGTATCTGGCTGAGGTGGCCGACGTGCGCGACATCCAGGCCCTGGGCGTGGATGGCTCGGGCGCCCTCGATATCTACGGCGACGAACTTATCGATCCCCGATGCCGCAATCGTCTCCAACATCGACGGGTTGCGGTTAATCTGCTTGGTCATGGCATAGAGCCGCAGGCCCTTGTCGTCCGCAGCCTGTTTTATCTGACGGGTGTTCTCGCGCAGAACCTCAAGGTCCACAACGTAGCAGTCGGGGGGAATCTCTCCTCGCTGATGCAGTTCGCACGCCGTCTTTATCAGTGACGGATTGCTCTTCTCGATTATGTCCAGCATCGCGCTCATGCCTGTCCTCCTCTGGGTCGTGCCATGGGCCGGTCTCGGCAGGAGCACGGTACCCGTTGCGCGCCTGGCGGCACAAGCCCGGCCGCTAGTTCGATCTGCCGAATTGGTACTAACATAGTGAAAGCTAAAACAGGAGAGGGCGAGGCGAGGGGTGAACGAGATGCAACAGGCTCAGGCGGTGGACTTCGATACCGACGACTTCCAGGAGGACGTGATCGAGCGCAGCCACTCGATTCCCGTACTGGTTGACTTTTGGGCGGAGTGGTGCGGCCCGTGCAAGATTCTCGGCCCGACGCTTGAGAAGGTAGCGCGAGCCAGTGAGGGCCAATGGACCCTCGCAAAAGTCGATACCGAAAAGCACCGGGACATATCAACCCAATACAACATTCACAATATCCCCAACGTCAAACTGTTCATAGATGGCCAGGTGAGCAACGAGTTCGTCGGGGCACTGCCGGAACCGGCGGTGGTGGAGTGGTTGGGCAAGGCCGTGCCGGGCAAGCACACGGAGCAGGTCGATGCCGCCAGACGTTTGCTCGGTGACGACCGGCCTTTGGATGCCCGGGAGTTGCTGGAGACGGTCGTCGCAGCTGATCCGACCAATGAGGTCGCCACCTTACTACTCGCCCAAACGTTCCTGGATTCAGAACCGGGCCGAGCCGTTGATTTGCTGGAAGACATCGGCCGTGGGTCCGACAGCCACGAGCAGGCGGAGGCAATCAGGACGCTTTCGAGCCTGTACGGCCGCCTGGACTCCGGAGATCCGTTGCCGGAGGGCCGGTAAAAGGGTTATACGAACGCGCGGTCGGAAAGGCCCGCACACGCGACTACGCATCGGCGCTGGAAGCCTTCATCGAGGTGGTCCGCAAGGATCGCGGCTACGACGATGACGGTGCGAGAAAGGCCTGCATCGCCATATTCAAGCTGCTCGGCGAGGACGATTCGATTACCAGGGAGCACCGACCGGCGTTCGGCAATGCCCTCTACTGACTGCTCTAGTGACCGCTTGGGACGGTATTAGCGGAACGGGCCGATCAAAAACCGGGGATGCTAGTCTGGGCATCTGGAAACGCTCGCGGAGAGCGATCGACGACTCCGAGGTCGAATGTGAGCCAGTCACCGACCACTTCGACGAGGTTCAGGTCTTTTAGCAACTTCACGTCTCGTGAAAGGGTCTTGAGGCCGACGTCCTCATACAGCTTTGATATTGGGTGCATGCCTCGCCTCACGTCCTTAAGTGAAACGGGCCGCCTCTGGCGCATGAGAATGAACCCCACGAGGCGGTTTCCGACCGGGGAGCCGAGTTTTCCGGCTTCGCCGATCAACTCGCGAGCGTGGTCGCGATACGAGATCAGCCTCACCTCCTCCATTACGTCGTTGTGTACGTTTCCGAGTTCTCTGGCCAGTCCAGAGACCGCGAAACGGACGAATGGAGTAAGGTCGGGAGCGGTCTCAAATCTCACCCGATGAAGTGTTTCCATATACTCGGCCCGGTTCTGGTAGTAGTGGTTTGCTAGCGAGCAGAACCCGCGAACGCACACACCAGTTTTGCCAAGCAAGAAACTCTCGACGACGCGGGCCGTTCTCCCGTTTCCGTCCCCGAACGGGTGAATGCTGATCACATAAAAATGAGCCACCAACGCCTGCACGATGGGATCCCAGTCCTGCGGCCGTCCTTCGTTGAACCAGTCAATAAAATCGCGCATCAGGCTGCGTATCTCGCTTGAGTGATCGGGCGGACGGTAGCTAAGAGTTGTAACTGGGTGCGAGCGGTAGTGTCCCGGAACGTTGCCCTGGTGGCGAACTCCACTGGTCAGACGGCGATGGAAATTCCTTATCAACTCTTCAGTCAACGATGCGCTCGGGTCTACGGCAAGCGCCGTTTCGACAAAATCCATCAGGTCAGCGGCGTTCCTCACCTCCCGCTTCCCTTGCTCTTCCGACTGGGTTGGAGTCCCAACCGACGGTTCCCGGGTGGCTAATGCGGCCGTCGCTTGACCCTCGGTCAGGTCGGAGCCCTCGATTCCGGTCGTTCCCCTGGCGGCACGCATGACGTTGAGGGCCTCCAACCGCATCCGGGCACCGGGCGGAATCGGAATGTCTTTGATCGCACGGGCCAGCGTTCTGGCCTTGGCCAACTCCCCGATCAGGTCGGGATCGGCCATTTCGACCTGCATAGAAAAATCAATGTTCCAAGGTGACATCAATTCGATCTTTTTGCTCGAAAATCATTCGGACAGTGTCCATGTTTGAAAAGACTATATGCGAGTTGTTTGACTGGTTTTTGAACGATCTACTATAGACATCAAAATATACAATGTCCATGTTTTCTGAATGATTTCTGAGTTCAGAAAACAATTCTATTAATACCATATCTTGTGAATTACCCTGGTTGGACCACTAGTGCGCCACGGCCTCTAGAATCACAAAAACCCCCGCCGGTGAATCGATTGCCGTCGAGCCGGAACGGGCATTTGCCCTGCGAAACCGCGAAATAATGCCCGCCCTGTGTTCCCCGGAGGGCGGTTTTTCCGGCTCATCGCCAGGTCGAAGTTCGGCAGACGACCGAAATGGTGTCCTGGGACGAACTGGGCCCCGTTTCCCGCCAGCGCGGCCGGAAATATCCTGCTCGACATGAAAGGGCCGTTCGGCTTTAGTATGCAATCGAACAACTGAAACGGAGCACTGACATGACCGATTACGAGCCCATCGATCTTTCACCCTGGTGCAACGCGCCCGCCGATCTGTTGCCTGATGGCGACGGTAGCTCGATAGAACTTGGGGAACAGCTCCTGCGTGGGTTGCCCTTCCTGATCGGACAGGAGGGAGCGGGAGGGCGCGAGCTGCTGGCGCTGACCGCCAACGCCGAAGTCACGATCCCCATCGGCAAGACGACAAGGCGGATCATTTTCGCCCACCGCCTCCTCGAGTCGAAAGTGGCGGAGGGCGGACCCCTGGGAGCGACCGTGGCCGAGTATGTATTCACCCTGGCCGACGGGAAACAGGTCAGGGCGGACATCCGCGAGCGCTTCGAGATCGGCAAGGCTGGCAGCCCCTGGGAGCCCTGGCTGCCCGGCATGGCCTATCTGGCCGTGCCCGCCGAGATTCCGGGACTCCACCCCCGTTACGAAGGGTCCTGGAACGAAGCCGGGCGACGGCAGACGGATGTCGGTTTCGAAAACGGTATGAGGTCCTTTTACCTGTGGGCCTGGGTGAACCCACATCCGGACATCGAAATCGAGTCATTGACGATCAAGTCCTCGGGCCTCTGTTTCGTAATGGGAGGGGTGACGCTCGGTCACCTCGACGAGCACCCGTTCGCCCGACAGGGCACCAAGCCGGTGCGCATCGCGCTCACCCGGCCCGAGGACGCAGAGAAGCCTTTCTGCCTGGACGTCAAGGTCGACCGGGGGGAAGCCACGTACCTCTACTCGTTGCCGGAAGACACGGCCGCGGATTTTCTTGCAGAAACGCCCGTAGGATGGGGTGAAGCCCACAACGCCACTTCGAGCCCGTCGTACGTGGAGATCTCGGCCGTCCCGTCCGCCACCGTTTCGGTGCTGCAAGACGAAGAGGAGGTCGCCAGGGTCAACTGGGGTGAGATCGAGAGCAAAGGCATCGTGGAAACGCCAAGGGCCCAGGTGCAGTTGATCGACCCCGGCAAGAACTGGGTGAAGGTCACCGTCGTGGACGACGAGACGGGCAGGCCGGTACCGTGCCGGGTCCATTTCCGCTCACCTGAGGGTGTGCCGTACCAGCCTCACGGGCACCACAACCACGTCAACGGCAATCGGGAGACCTGGCACGTGGACGTGGGCGGCGACATGCGCCTGGGCCATATCACCTACGCTTACATAGACGGCACCTGCGAGGGCTGGTTGCCCCGCGGCGACGTCATCGTCGATGTGGCGCGGGGCTTCGAGTACGAGCCCGTTCGCACCAGGGTGCGGATCGAGCCAGGTCAACAGCGCCTCGAACTGCGCCTCAAACGCTGGATAAACATGAACCAGCGCGGTTGGTTCAGCGGCGACACCCACGTTCATTTCCTTTCTGAGGGAGGGAGCCACACCGAGTCCAGCGGGGAAGACCTCAACGTGGTGAACCTGCTACAGGCCCAGTGGGGGAGCCTTTTCACCAACACGGAGGATTTCACCGGGGAGCCCAGCGTCTCCCGCCAGGGCGACAACATCGTCTACGTGTCCCAAGAAAACCGGCAACACTTTTTGGGGCACCTGACGCTACTCGGCCTCAAATGGCCGGTTATGCCCTGGTCCAGCGACGGCCAGGGCGAGGGTGAGCTGGGCGGGACGATGGAGACGACCCTCAGCCACTGGGCCGACGAGGCCCATGCCCAGGGGGGTTACGTGGTTGGCACTCACTTTCCGGAGCCCAACGGCGAACCGGCGGCGCTGGTCGCGACCGGACGGCTGGACGCGATTGAGATGATCCGCATGGCCGAGGCCAACCACAACGAATATTACCGGTACCTAAACTGCGGCTATCGTCTCCCGATAGTGGGCGGGACGGACAAGATGACGAGCGATGTGCCGGTCGGCCTGTACCGAACTTACGCGAAACTGGGAAAGGATGAGGAGTTCACGTACGAGGCCTGGTGCCGCAGCGTGGTTGCGGGCCGCACTATGCTCAGCGGCGGGCCCATCGTCAACCTCAAGGTCGATGGCATGGAGGTGGGTGACACCCTGCGCATGTCGGGTCCGGGCACGGTCGAGGTGGAGGCCTGGGCCGAGAGCATCTTCCCCATTAATACGTTGCAGATCGTGCAGGCCGGAAGGGTCGTGGCTTCGAGCGACTCGGCGAACGGTACTCGCCGACTCACCCTCAAGGCCAAGATCGAGGTGGACGGACACACGTGGCTCGCCGCCCGCTGCGGTGGACCGGACTATTTCGGCAGCAATCACCTCGATGTGTGGGAGCGCGGTATATTCGCCCACACATCGCCGGTGTACATCGCCTGTGGGGGAGATTGGTGGATGTACGACGAGGCGACGGCCCAGTACATGCTTACGCTGATAGAAGGAAACCTCGGCTACATTCGCGAGCAGTCCCACCAGCATCCTCATGGGACCGTCACTCATCATCACGGCGGGACCGACCACATGGCTTTCCTGGAGCGCCCGTTCGTTGAAGCACGAGAGACGGTAATACGGCGCATGGGCCGATAATACAAAACTATCGGCGCGAAATGGAGTTCAGGGCGCCGGGAGGTTCACAATGGGGCCATCCATTCGACAATGGCGGCGGCGGCAACAAAGGCGACGCAACAAGTGAAAACTGGTTGGCGCGGCGATTTCGAATTCGTCCAGTTGAGCGATCCCCAGTTCGGCTACCGGGCAAGTTTGAGCGGACTGAGTGAACACGCGATCGAAGAATATGCCCGGCTGGGAATCGCGCTGAAGCCGTCGGCCAAGGTAAAGGGTTTCACATACGAGTCCAGCCGTTACGAGAGGGCGATCGAGAGGGTCAACCAGATCAACCCTGACTTCATAATCGTCACCGGCGACATGGTCACGGACCCGAATAATCCAGCACAGGCAGCTGAGTTGTGGCGCATCACAAAACAACTCAACCCAGACATTCGCACCTATTGGGTGCCCGGGAACCACGATGTTGGTAATTCGCCAACATTTCAGTCACTTCAGAGCTACCGGGAACGTTTCGGCACTGACTACTACGCCTTCGATCACAAGGGCTGTCACTTTGTCGTAATGAACAGCGCAGTGTGCTTCGATCCCGGGAACGTTGAGCAAGAGTGGGACGATCAGCTACGGTTTTTGAGAGCCACGCTCGGGCATGCCACGCGAAGTGGCAGCCGCCGCACTTTGGTGTTTACTCACCACCCCCTCTTCCTCCGTGAACCCGACGAGGAAGATTCCTGGGCGGTGGTCCCGAGTGAGCGTCGGCGCGTCCTCCTAGACCTCTTCAAAGAAAATGGGGTGTCCACCGTATTCTCAGGTCACTGGCACCGGAACGGCCACGCCATGGACGAGAACCTGGAAATGATTACGACAGGCCCGGTCGGATTTCCGCTCGGAGATGATCCGTCAGGATTCCGCATAGTCAGGATCGGGAACAACAGCATCGAACACGAGTACATTTCACTGGAAACCGGGTAACGAGCAGACAGGGGAGTTCGAAATGCTAGATCTTTTGATAACCGGCGGGCGTGTGATTGACGGCACGGGAGCACCGGCGATCTACGCCAGCGTCGGGGTCGAGGGGGACAGGCTGCGCATCCTGCGTGGTGATGTCTCTGACCTCCAGGCCGCTCGGAGAATCGATGCCTCCGGGAAGGTGGTCTGCCCCGGTTTCATCGACATCCACGCCCATTCCAGCCTAGTGATCCTTGACGAACCAGAGCATATGCCCAAGGTCCACCAGGGAGTCACCACCGAGGTAATCGGTATCGACGGGGTGTCGTATGCACCTCTTCGGCGAGAGTCCGACCGCAAGGACCTTATCTGGATCAACTCCGGCTTCGACGGCTCACCTTCCACGAGCGCTACCTGGGCCAGCCTTTCGGAGTACTTGGACGTATTCGACCGCAGAGTGGCGGTAAACATTGCGACCATGGTAGGAAACTCACCGCTTCGGGTGGGCTCGGTCGGGTGGGACATGCGGAAGGCGACGGCGCCCGAGATGGACGTCCAGATCGGACTGCTAAGGGAAGCGATCAGTGAAGGCGCATTTGGCCTCTCCACGGGACTCGATTATCCACCGGGCGCCTATGCCGATACCGACGAGCTCGTTGCCCTTTCGGAGGAGACGACGAGGCTCGGCGGCTTCTATCACACGCACGTCAGGTACACGCTGGGTGACCGGTACCTCGATCCGTTCCGCGAAGCACTGGAGATCGGTGAACGGTCCGAAGTTCCGGTCCACCTCACTCATTTGTGCAGGCTCGTTACCAACCCCGGTCAGGCCGATCGCATCTTCGAGTTGGTAGACAACGCAAGGGCGGGCGGCATGGACATCACCTTCGACATGTTCCCCTACCCGTACGGGCCCACCAAGATCCTGATCATGTTCCCGCAGTGGATCCAGGACGGAGGGCCGGCCAACATTCTCCAGGTGCTCAAGAACGGCGAGGCGAGGGAGCGCATCAGGGACGAGGTTGTCCCCCTAGCGAAAGATTGGGACCACATATGGATGACCAACTTCAAGCGCCCGGAGAACAAGAAGTACGAGGGGCTTTCTGTCGCAGCGGTATCAGAGGGGCGGGGTTTGCATCCCGTCGACACCATGTCAGAACTGCTCATCGAGGAGAACCTCGGGGTGTCCTTCATCGGCGAGGTCATAGACGAGAGCTCGTTGCCGGACTTCATGGCCCACCCGCTTTACATGGTGGGCTCTGACGCCGTAATGATCGGGGATTTCCCTTCCCCAATGGCCTACGGGTGTTACCCGATGTTCCTATCGATGATGGTGCGGCAGGATGGCAGGTTGCGTTTGGAGGATGCGATTCGCAAGATGACTTCCGGCCCCGCGCAACGGCTCGGGATCCATGACCGGGGCATCCTCAGGGACGGCCTGTTCGCGGACCTGGTCGTGTTTGACGCTGACGCGATCAAACCGAATGTGAGCCGTGACGACCCGAAGGCACTATCAGATGGCGTCGACTACGTGATCGTCAATGGCACCGTGGTGATCGACCAGGGCAGGCATACTGGCGCCTTGGCTGGCAGGTCGCTGCGCAAACGCTAACAGGGCCTCCGCCGCCGATGTGATGCCGAGGCGTATCCAGTTGGAGTATCGAACGTAGCTCTATTCAACCGAGCTTGTGGTGGAGACGGGGGAGGGTCGAACTACTCCCGAAACATGGCCAGCCAATACCAACTAGCCGACCCGTCAAGAACGGGAATCGATAACGGTGGTCGGGGTGCCGGGATTCGAACCCGGGACCTCCGCTCCCCGAAAGCGGCGCGCTACCATGCTGCGCTACACCCCGACGCGTGAAAAGTCGGGCGACCAGACTATTTCATAATTCCTACCACAATGGGGCGTTCAACTCCCCGAAAGCGGCGCGCTACCATGCTGCGCTACACCCCGATCTGGAACAAGGCTCCGGCCCGCACAATCGGGCCTGCGGGCGGGTCCGTCGGAGTGGCCGTGGACGGGAATTAGCCCTGTAACTACCCGGAGATTGTATCAGACGGGGGTGTCGGAACCCCCATCCACCCCGTCGGATTGGGCGACCTGTGTAGCCTCTTTTTGGGGACCCGACTCGGGCGGCGACGCCTTCCTGCCTTTCCCACTCTTGAGCGGAATTTCTTTGAGAAATGCAGTAACAACCAGTGCCACGACGGCTACGATCAGCGCCGCCAGAAACACTTCGCTGATCGAGCTGGCCAGGGCTTCTCGCATCCCCGCCAGCAAGGGTTGGGTGACCGAAGCGGCTTCCGGGCCGACCTCGGCCAGTCGCGACGTGAGTTCGGCTATTTGCTCCTCGTTCACGAGCGCGTCCGGATTGGACTTGAGGTCGTCGAGAATGCCCGTCGGTACCTTTGCCAATCCCTCTTCGGATACTGCCGAGTCGACTCCCGACGCGAATCGGGTGGTGAGAAGCGAGCCCAGCACGGCCAGGCCCACGGCCGCCCCGATGGACCGGACGAACTGGGCGGCGGAGGTTGCAACGCCCAGGTTTCGATAGGCGACCGCGTTTTGGATGGCGATGTTGTACGCCGGGAATGTCCCTCCCATGCCGAAGCCCATGAGAACCATCGAACCGATGACGACCCCGCGCGCCGTGTCGATATCGATGCGAGTCATCATGTACAGGCCGCCCGCCATGAGCGCCACCGACGCCATGCCCAACAGACGGTAGTGACCACCTGTGCGTGACATGAGCTGGCCGACCAATGTGGCACCGACGACGGTGCCGAGCATCATGGGCGTCAAGAAGCTGCCGCTGTTGGTGGCCGACTCGCCCAGCGCACCCTGAAAGTAGAGCGGCATGAACACGGAGCCAGCGAACATGCTCACCCCCAGTAGCAGGCTGGCCAGCAAAGCAACGGCGATGATCGGGTCGCGGTAGATATGTAGCGGCATGATGGGCTCGGCGGCCCGCGTCTCGACGATGACGAACGCTACGGCAGACGCCGCAGCCAGTGCCAACACGCCCACCACCTGGGGAGACGACCACTCGTACTGGGAGCCGCCCCATGAGAGACCGAGCATGGCGGGCACGATGGTCAAAAGCAGTAAGACTATCCCAGGGTAGTCGATGCCTCTGGCGTCGGTCTTGGCGCGTGGATTGGGGAAGACCTTGATGAAGGCGATGGCAATAGGCAGGCCGAGCGGGATGTTGATGTAAAAGACCCAGCGCCAGGACAGGGCGTCGGTGAGGAACCCTCCCACAACCGGGCCGACCACCGACGAGAGGGCGAATATACCGGCTATGAATCCCATGTATTTTCCGCGTTCGGCAGGTGGGAACAGGTCGCCGATTGAAATGAACGAGCTTGCCATCACGACTCCACCCCCGACGCCCTGTATGGCGCGGAAGGCGATGAGCTGGTTCATGTCCTGTGCCACTCCGGCAAGCACGGAGCCAAGAACAAAGACGAGGATGCCTCCGATGAAAAAGACCTTGCGACCGTACATGTCCGAGAGCTTGCCCACGATCGGGATTACTGCGGTGGAGGCGACAAGATAGGAAGTCGTCACCCATGCAAATCGGTCGAAACCACCCAGGTCGGTGACAATGCGGGGAATGGCGGTGGCGACTATGGTCTGGTCGAGCGACGCCAGGAAGATGGCGAGCATCACCCCGCCCATGGTGATCATCACCTGCCGTTTGGGGAGGGGAACCCAGTCGTCCCACCCGTCGCCGCCGGGAGCGGGCTTACTGCGTGAGGGCTTTATTGCCGGGTTTACGGGCCGTGAGGGGTCTGCGTCGGTTGGCATTTATTCTCGGAAAAGCGCACCAGAGCGCCGGAGCGCGGCCCTGTCTACAGACCGCTTTAACCTATGATGAACCGGTCCGCACGACGGTTCAAGTAGCTCCGGACTCGAGCTTCGTATGCAAGTTGCGGGCCAGCCTGAATCGGTCGAGACCGGCTCGGGCGGACAAAAAGGTAATGAAAACGCCGTCCGCCAGTCTGTTGACAGGCAGAAAAGCCCGGTGCTACGCTAGATTTTTCGCGCAAATTCAATAATGCACGTGCGCAGACGGGGAGTAGTAGCGAGCAGGAGCCGGATTAGAGAGCCGGGGATAGTGTGATCCCGGCCCGGAGTCCTTCGTGAACTCGCCCCCGAGCACCCCGTCCTGAAAACGGGGGTTGGAGGAAAAGATGTCGCTGCAGGGTACGCAAATCGTTAACGCGTTTCCTGCGCGCTTGATCGTCTCCAGCCTCATTTAACTAGGGATGGGCGGTTGGCCCCGTTAAAGGCCACCAAGTGGTACGGCCGAAAGGCCCTGCAATGAAAGGGTGGTACCGCGGGCAAAACCCCGTCCCTGTAAGGACGGGTTTTTTATTTGGCTCGAGGAACAAACACATGACAATGCAAAAAACTGGCGGACAAATAGTTTGTGAGAGCCTCTTGCGCGAGGGCGTCGAGGTCATTTTCGGGCTGCCGGGCGGGGCAATTCTGCCGCTCTACCAGACGCTCCCAGAATATCCTCAACTCCGGCACATCCTCACCCGGCATGAGCAGGGTGCCGCGCATGCGGCCGACGGCTACGCCCGGGTGACGGGCAAGACCGGTGTTTGCTGGGCGACGTCCGGACCGGGAGCGACGAACCTGGTCACGGGCATCGCGACGGCCCAGATGGACTCGGTGCCGATGGTAATCATCACCGGGCAGGTGAAACGAGCCGCCATCGGGTCCGACGCCTTTCAAGAGATCGATATCACAGGCATCACGCTGCCCATCACCAAGCACAACTACCTGGTCATGGACCCGGGAGACATTGCCCGGACGATCAAGGAGGCCTTCCACATCGCCTCCACCGGCAGGCCGGGGCCGGTGCTTGTCGATATCCCCAGGGATGTGATCGAAGAGTACACCGATTTCGAGTACCCTGACGAGATCAAACTGGCTGGCTACAAGCCGAAGGTGGAGGGCCATCCGGCTCAGGTGCGCCGGGCGGCCAAACTGATTGGCACCGCGAAAAAGCCGGTCATTTTGGCGGGCCACGGGGTGCTGCTCGGGGGAGCGTGCGATGAGCTAAGGGAACTAGCCGAGAAGGCGCAGATCCTGGTAGTGGCAACGTTGCTGGGCATCAGCGCCTTCCCCGAAGATCATTTCCTGTATGCAGGTTGGCCCG
The DNA here is from genome assembly GCA_965250195.1 of Dehalococcoidia bacterium. Taxonomy (GTDB): domain Bacteria; phylum Chloroflexota; class Dehalococcoidia; order Lucifugimonadales; family UBA2962; genus CAUZIR01. The sequence continues at coordinate 1,187,109 of OZ252295.1, read as the reverse complement.
GCATGCACGGCATGGCATACGCATCGCTGGCAATCGATGAGGCAGATCTCATCATCGCCCTGGGCATGCGCTTTGACGACCGGATCACCGGGGACTGTTCCAAGTTCGCCCCCAACGCCAAGGTGATCCACGTGGACGTGGACCCGTCTGAAATCGGCAAATCCGTACGCGTGGACGTGCCCATCGTGGGCGATGTCAAACAGGTTCTGCGCCAGATGAACCCGCTGGTCGAAGACGCCACACGTATGGACTGGATCAGGCGAATCGAGGAGCTCAAGACCGAACACCCATCGCTCGTCATTCGCGAAACGGAAAAACTCCTTCCCCAGTACGTCATCCGCGAGTTGCACCGGGCGACCAACGGCGAGGCGATCGTGGTGACCGGCGTCGGCCAGCACCAAATGTGGGCCGCCCAACACTACCAGTTCAGCGAGCCCAGGTCGCTGGTTTCGTCCGGTGGTGCGGGGTCGATGGGCTTCGAGGTACCGGCGGCGCTGGGCGCACAGGTGGGCAGGCCGGACAAAGTGGTGTGGTCGGTCGCCGGTGACGGCGGCTTCCAGATGACCATGTCCGAGCTGGCCACCCTGGTAGAGAACAACATTCCGGTGAAGTTCGCCATCATCAACAACGGCCGCCTGGGCATGGTGCGCCAGTGGCAGCAGGCTTTCTACGACGAGAGCTACGTGGCCACCGTGTATAACGCCAATCCCGACTTCGTGAAGCTGGCCGAGGCCTTCGGGGCCTTCGGCATCCGAGTCACGGACAAGGCACAGGTCGCATCAGCCATCGCCCAGGCCATGGAGTTTGACGGTCCCGCCGTTGTCGATTTTCTGGTCGAAAAGGACGAAAACGTCTACCCGTTCATTCCGTCCGGTATGACAGTCGCTGACATGGTGGAAGAGCCTAAGCCCGAGCGCGTGAGCAAATGACTACCAATGGAACGCTTCCGCGCCGCACCATAACCGCGCTAGTCGAGGACAAGCCCGGAGTACTGGCAAGGGTCTCGAGCATGTTTAGACGCCGTGGCTTCAACATCGCGTCGCTCGCCGTGGGCCACAGCGAGGTGCCTGACATGTCCCGCATGACCTTCGTGGTCGAGGGGGACGACCGCACCGTCGAGCAGGTCACAAAGCACCTGCACAAGCTCATCGACGTGGTCAAGGTCTCCGACATCTCGGAGCAAAACATCGTCGAAAGGGAGCTTGCCCTCATAAGGGTCAAGACGAACCCGCAGACGCGCAGCGAGGTAATGCAGATCGTAAATATCTTCCGGGCGGGTATCGTGGATGTCGCCGTCGATTCGACGATCGTCGAGGTGACCGGAAACGAGAACAAGGTCAACTCGCTGCATAAACTACTGGAACCATTCGGCGTGGTGGAGGTGATGCGCACCGGCACCATCGCTATGAACCGAGGACTGCAAAACGGGGAAAAGGGTAAGAAGAAACGATGACCAAAATGTATTACGAGGCCGACGCCGACCTGTCGCTGTTCGACGGTAAGACGGTAGCGATTGTCGGCTACGGTAGCCAGGGCCACGCCCACGCCCTCAACTTGCACGACTCGGGAGTCGACGTCGTCGTCGGACTGCACGAGGGCAGCAAGAGCCGAGCAAAGGCGGAGGAGGCCGGGCTCCAAGTGGCTTCAGTCGCAGGCGCTGCTGAAAGCTCGGACGTCGTGATGATGCTATGCCCGGACACCACCCAGCCCCAGGTCTACAAGGACTCCGTCGAGCCTCACCTGCTGCCAGGGGATACCCTGATGTTCGCCCACGGATTCAACATTCACTACAAGACAATCATTCCGCCCGAGGGTGTGGACGTGTCGATGGTGGCGCCGAAAGCACCGGGCCACCGAATGCGCGAGGTGTTCGTCAAGGAATCCGGTGTGCCGGGTCTGTTGGCCGTGCACCAGGACGCCTCCGGCAATGCCGCGGCCCTGGGCCTGGCGTACGCCAAGGGCGTCGGCTGCACCCGCGCCGGTGTGCTGGATACGACGTTCGAAGAGGAGACGGAGACCGACCTCTTCGGCGAGCAGGCGGTCCTGTGCGGCGGGGTGTCGGCGCTCGTCAAGACCGCATTCGAAGTCCTAACAGAGGACGGCGGCTACCAGCCCGAGTCGGCCTACTTCGAGGTGATGCACGAGCTCAAGCTGATCGTCGACCTATTCTACCAGGGCGGCATGGAGTATATGCGCTACTCGGTAAGCGATACGGCCGAGTTCGGCGACTACACTCGCGGCCCGGTTGTGATCGACGAGCACGTGAAAGAGAACATGCGCGGGGTTCTTAAAGAGATCCAGGACGGCACGTTCGCCCGCGAGTGGATCACCGAGAACGACGAGGGTCGGCCCCGCTTTACGCAGCTTCGCAAAGAGAACGCGGACCACCCGATAGCGGCCGTGGGCAAAGAGCTACGCGGCATGATGAGCTTCCTGGACGAAGCCGACTAGCGACGACGCCCCGGCGAGCGAGAAGAGTGGACGTACGATGGCGACAAAGACCGACGTAGTACGAATTTTCGACACCACCCTCAGGGACGGTGAGCAGTCGGCTGGCGCGGGCCTGACGACCTCGGAGAAGCTCGAGGTGGCAAAGCAACTCGATCGCCTGGGCGTGGACATCATCGAGGCCGGATTCGCGGCCAGCTCGCCGGGGGACTTCGAGGCGGTGCAGACGATCTCTCGGGAGGTTCGCCGGCCGGTCATCGCCTCTCTTGCGCGATGCAATTTTGACGACATTGACGCCGCCTGGGGCGCGATCAAAGAGGCGGAGAACCCACGTATTCACACGTTCATCTCCTCTTCGGACGTGCAGATAATTCACCAACTACGCAAGAACCCCGAGGACGTACTGGATCTCGCCGTTGCATCCATAGAGCGGGCGAAGGGCTACTGCGATGACGTCGAGTTCTCGCCCATGGACGCCTCTCGCACCGACCCGGAGTACCTCATCAAGCTGGTGGAGGCCGCCATCGCCGCGGGGGCGACGACGGTGAACATCCCCGACACGGTAGGCTACTCGATACCGTCGGAGTTCGGGCGTCGTATCGCCGAGATCTTTGAACGGGTGCCGAATATCGACCAGGCCATTGTCTCTATCCACTGTCACAACGACCTCGGCCTTGCGGCCGCCAACAGCCTTGCGGCGGTGCAGGCTGGCGCACGCCAGATCGAGGGGTGCATCAACGGCCTGGGCGAGCGTGCCGGTAACGCGTCGCTGGAAGAGGTGATCATGGCGATCGCCACCCGTGGGGACTATTTGGGGGTCACGACCAACGTCGACACAGCCCAGATCTATCGCACATCGCGCATGGTCTCGGACATCACCGGCTTTCCAGTGCAGGCCAATAAGGCCGTGGTGGGGGCAAACGCATTCAGGCACGCGTCCGGCATCCACCAAGACGGCGTCCTGAAGGAGCGAACCACCTTTGAGGTAATGGACCCACAGTCGGTGGGCTGGCCCTCTAACGAGCTGGTGCTGGGCAAGCTGAGTGGCCGAGCCGGACTCCGGGCCCGGTTGGAAGACCTCGGCTTCGTATTAAGCCAGGACGAACTGAACACAGTCTTTGAAGACTTCAAAGCCCTGGCGGACCGCAAGCGTGAAGTGAACGACGCGGACCTCGAGTCGCTGATGGCGGGCCAGCGGCGCATGGCGTCTGAGCAGCAGACCTATGTGCTTGAGCACGTGCAGGTGTCTTCCGGCAACCACGACGTTCCCACGGCGACCGTGTCGCTAACCACATTGGACGGCGAAACGCTCACCGACGCTTCTACCGGCACCGGCCCGGTGGACGCCGTCTACAAGGCGATCAACCGAATCGTCAACATGCCCAACACGCTGACCGAGTACAGCGTAAACGCCATCACCGAGGGTATAGACGCCCAGGGCAGCGTAACCATTCGCATCGAGCAGGCGGGCGAGGTATACGTCGGCCGGGGCTCGGACACGGACATCATCGTGGCCAGCGCCAAGGCCTACATGCACGCCCTCAACCGGCTGGTTGCCATGGTCGACAAGACGCCGTCGGACCAGCCAGCATGACCATCATGCGGCGACGACCGACCCCCTTCACGTTCACCGCAAGCACCCTCACTACCAAGCCCTAGCGGCCGAGAACTGGTGCTCTCGTATCGCTGGGGCGCTTCAGCGTCTCCCGCGCGTCGGCTCAATGCCTGCACGCACGGGTCAGTCACACCCCCCTTTGCGCTTAACAGGAGCACGACGATGAAGAAGATACTGGTAACAGGTGCGTCCGGACAGATAGGTTCAGAGCTGGTCCCGGCGCTGAGAGAGCGCTACGGCGCCGACAACGTGGTCGCGGGCATCCACCATCAACCACTGACGGCAGAAGTGCGCGAAGGCGGCCCGTGGGCACCGGCCGACGTCACGGACCGGGCGCAGATCGACGAGGCGATGTCACGATTCGACATCGACGCGGTGTTCCACCTGGCCTCGGTGCTGTCGGCCACGGCGGAGCTACACCGGCAGGCGGCCTACGCGGTCAATTTCGACGGCCTCTACAACGTCTTGGAGTCGGCGGTGGCGCACGGAGCGAGCAAGGTGGTATCTCCCAGCTCCATAGCGGCTTTCGGGCCGGAAACGCCCCCCATAACGCCAAACGACACCATTCAGAAGCCCAACACCGGCTACGGCATCTCCAAGGTGTTCGGGGAGCTGATGGGCAACTACTACCACTCGGCCGTGGGCCTCGACGTTCGGGGCGTGAGGTTGCCCGGCATCATCAGCTGGAAGGTGGAGCCGACTTCCGGTACCACCGACTACGCAGTCGCGATCTTCTACGGCGCCCTAAAAGAGCGCCGGTACACCTGCAACCTGCGGCCCGACTCGATGCTGCCGATGATGTACATGCCGGACGCCGTTAACGCGCTCATGGGCGTGGCCGAGGCGGAAGGGTCGAAGCTGACCCATAGGGCCGACTTCAACGTGGCGGCAGTGAGTTTCACGCCGAGTCAGTTGTCTAAAGCCCTGAAGGACCGGTTGCCCGACTTCGAGATGGACTACGAAGTCGACCCTCTCAGGCAGGCAATCGCCGACTCCTGGCCCGACGAGCTGGTCGACGACGTCGCCCGTGCCGAGTGGGGCTGGCGGCACGAGTTCGGCCTGGACGAGATGGTCGACGACATGCTCGATAACCTGGGTCGGAAGCTGGGGGTATAGATGCCTATAATGGGCCAGATCAAACCTGAGACCGGATGAGTATGACATCACCCAGACCGCGCACCCTGTTCGAGAAAATTTGGGACGCCCACGTAGTCCACGAGGAGGAGGGGCAGCCGACGCTCCTTTACGTCGACCTGCACCTCGTACACGAAGTCACATCGCCGCAGGCCTTCGAGGGCCTGCGAATGGCCGGTCGCGGGGTCCGGCGCACGGACCTGACGATCGCCGTGATGGATCACAACACGCCGACCTGGGACCTCGGTATTCCCGTCAAAGACCCGATTGCCCAGCAGCAGCTTGATGCTTTAGCCAAGAACTGCGCTGATTTTGGAGTGGAACTGTACGACCGCTTCAGCCCGAAGCAGGGCATCGTGCACATCATCGCCCCAGAGCAGGGCCGCACCCAGCCGGGCGGGATCATCGTCTGCGGAGACAGCCATACGGCCACCCACGGCGCGTTCGGAGCCTTCGCACTGGGCATCGGCACGTCTGAGGTCGAACACGTACTGGCGACTCAGACGCTGCGCCAGCAGAGGCCCAAGACGATGGAGATCAACGTCGACGGCCCGGCGCCGGAGGGGGTGTCCGCCAAGGACATCATCCTGGCGATCATCGGTCGCATGGGCGTTGCCGGGGCGGTGGGCCACGTGATCGAGTACACCGGCCAGGCGATTACCGACCTGTCGATGGAGGGCCGGATGACGGTCTGCAACATGTCGATTGAGGGCGGGGGTAGAGCGGGAATGGTGGCGCCGGACGACACCACGTTCGAGTATCTGCGGGGCCGCGAGCACGCTCCCAAGGGCGACGACTTCGATCTTGCGGTGGCCGAGTGGAGGGGGTTGTGCACCGATCCCGGCGCAGAGTACGACTCCCGACTGGTGATCAGCGCGTCCGAGCTGGAGCCGTACGTGAGCTGGGGCACTAACCCAGGCATGGTGGCACCGGTGACGGGCCGGGTTCCAAATCCAGCCGACGCTGTGGACGACGCTGAGCGGGACTCGTGGAGAAGGGCTCTTGAGTATATGGACCTGGCCGCAGATACGGCGATTACGGACCTGAAGATTGACCGAGCGTTCATCGGCTCGTGCACCAACGCGCGCATAGAGGACCTGCGGGCTGCCGCCGAGTTGATAAAGGGCAAAAAGGCCCACGACGATGTCTACGCCATGGTGGTCCCCGGCTCGGCGGCAGTGAAAAAGCAGGCGGAAGAGGAGGGCCTCGACCGGGTGTTCACCGAGGCGGGCTTTGATTGGCGCGTGGCCGGGTGCTCCATGTGCCTGGGTATGAACCCCGACATCCTCCAGCCCGGCGAGCGCTGTGCATCGACCTCCAACCGAAATTTCGAGGGGCGGCAGGGCAAGGGCGGCCGCACACACCTGGTGAGCCCGCAAATGGCGGCGGCGGCGGCGGTAGCGGGCCACTTCGTCGACGTGAGGGACTGGTAGCGCGGCCGAACTCTCGACCGGCAAATGAGACGTAACGAGGCAAGGCACACATGAAACACCTGAGAACCGAGATATCCATTGACGCTCCCTCTGAGAAGGTCTGGTCGACGCTGACCGACTTCGACGCCTACCCGAGGTGGAACCCGTTCATAACCAGGCTGACGGGCGATACGACCGAGGGCGGGAAGGTCGAGGCCCGGCTGATGGGCATGGCCATCAAACCGCAAATCCAGCGAATGGAAGAAAACACCGAACTTCGCTGGGTGGGCCACCTCGGTGTTCCAGGCATCTTCGACGGGGAACATTACTTCCGGGTGGACAGCCAAGGGGAAGGCGCCACCCGCTTTGTGCACGGCGAGCGCTTCACCGGCGTCCTGGTCCCGATCTTCGCTCTAATCGGCCAGTTCAAGAAGATCGAAAACGCATTCGTAGACATGAACGAGGCCCTCAAGGCCCGCGTCGAGGGCGTGCAAAAGTAATGGACCCGTTTACGAATCACTCCGGTGTTGTGGCGCCGCTGGACCGGGTCAACGTCGACACGGACCAGATCATCCCCAAGCAGTTCCTCAAGCGAATCGAACGCACCGGCTATGGCCAGTGGTTGTTTTTCGACTGGCGTCTGCTCGAGGATGGGTCACCCAATCCCGACTTCGAGCTGAACCGACCCGGATACGAGGACGCGTCGATACTGGTGTCGGGACCGAATTTCGGCTCCGGTTCTTCGCGCGAACACGCGCCGTGGGCGCTTCTCGACTACGGGTTCAGGTGCGTCATTGCCCCGTCGTTCGCAGACATTTTCTACAACAACTGTTTCCAGAACGGCCTCCTGCCCGTTCGGCTGCCGGATGAGGCCGTCAGCAAGATACTGCGTAACGCGCAGGATCACCCCGGTTACAGCCTTCATGTGGACCTGGAGGCGCGACGGGTCTGGGACGACGATGAGGACGTGGTCGAGAGTTTCTCGATTGACGAGTTCCGCCGCCACTCGATGCTCAACGGACTGGATGACATAGGCCTGACGATGCTACTGGAGTCTAGTATCTCCGCGTTCGAGGGGAGCCGGAGCGCCCACGGGGGAGTACTGACAGGCTAGAGAGGTTCCAGTCTGCCCGCTCATTGCGGGCCAGGCGCTGCAATGAAGGGTCCTTGTCCTCGTTACCCCTCGGCAGGTTTGGAGGGCGGCCCAGACGACTCAGCAGACTCGTCGCCTTCATCGGGATGGTCGTGGTCGCCGATAACTTCTAACGAAGCCGCCTCTTCGAGTTCGACCCGGCGACGGGCGAGGTCGGTGGGGGCCTCTTCCTTGTCGGCGACCGGGATGGCACCCTGTAGCGCGTCGATTTCGCGGTTGATCGCCACACGGAACTGTGAACTGTACTCTCCAACCTTGCGGAACTTGCGATACCTGCGCCTGGACCGGCGGAAGTTGGACCAGGCGCCCAGCTCGGCCAGGTGCCGGAGCAGGCCACGACGCAGGTGCCTGGCGGCCTCGTCCGGGCTGGAGTGAGCGGCGCCCACCGGCTCGTGCACGACCTCGTCGACTATTCCCAATTCCAGACAGTCGGCAGCGGTGAGCCTCAGCGACTCGGCCGCCTCCTCCGCCTTCGACTCATCCTGGTAGATGATGCCCGCGGCGTCCTCCGGGGACATTACCGTGTAGATGGCGTTTTGCATAATCAATACACGGTCGGCCACCGCGAACGTCAGGGCGCCTTCGCTGCCTCCTTCCCCGATGATGGCGGCGATAGTCGGCACCTCAAGGTTGGCCAATTGAGCCATGGCGGCGGCGATGGCGTTACCGATGCCCCGCCTCTCGGACTCCAGGCCGGGGTACGGCCGTGGGGTATCGACGAGGGTGACGACCGGCACCTCAAACTTCTCGGCCAGGCGCATGGCCCGCTGGGCCTTGCGAAAGCCCTCGGGCGATGTCATGCCGTCGTGCCTGTCCTGTTTCCCGTCACGGCCTCGCTCCTGGCCTATGACAACGACCGTCTGTGCGCCGAGGTGCCCAAGTCCACAAATGATTGCCGGGTCGTCCCCGTAGGTCCTGTCCCCCCTCAGTTCGACGAAGTTAAGGACGATGCGGCCTATGTAATCCGCGGCGGTGGGCCGGGCGGTGTGGCGAGCCAGGGATACCGACTGCCACGCGCGCTGCCTGGGCAGCGAGACTACGGTCTTCGGCCGGCGCTTACGGTAGCTAAGGCGGAATTCCGGACCAGTCAACTCCAATAGCACCGAGAGCATTTCGCGAAGCTCGGTGCGATCCAATACCTCGTCGATCATGCCGTTTGCCAGCTGGGCCTCGGACGTGTGCGCCTCGGTGGACAGGGGGCGCTTCTCGCCGGCCTCGAGGCTGCTCATGGGGGCGAAGCCGACGATGGCTCCGGGTTCGGCCACGACAACGTCGGCTAGATTGGCGAAGCTGGCGAACGCCTGGCCGGTAGACGGGTTGGCCAGGACGGAGATGAACGGCAGTCGCCTCTCGGCGAAGCGGTTGACGGCCACCGTCGTCTTGGCCATCTGAAGCAATGAGAGCAGGCCTTCTTGTATGCGGCTCCCACCGCTGGTGACGACCGCCACGACCGGCAACTTTCGCTTGGCGGCGTGCTCGAAGGCCAGCGCCACCTTTTCCCCCACCACTGTGCCCATCGACCCGCCCATGAATCCGAAGTCCAAAACGACCAGAACCGAAGGGCTGCCCCCGATGGCGCAAGTGCCCGTAACCACTGCCTCGGTTAGTCCCGTTCGGCGCTGGTCGGAGAAAATCTTGCGCTTGTAGGAAACCCTGGATGAAAACGACAGGGGGTCGAGCGAGATTATGGACCGGTTGATCTCGCGGAAAGTGCCCTGGTCGGCGATCGAGACGATCCGGTCACGTGCCGACATGGCGTAGTGAAACCGGCACACGGGGCATACCCGCAACTGGTTATAGAGGGGGGAGTCGATGAGTATGGCGCCGCATACCAGGCAGGTCTCGCGCATGGCGTACGCTCGCTGCTCTTCGGCTTTGCCGCCGCGGCGCACCACAGAGCTAAGAAGGTCTGCAAGGCTACGAACCATCCGAAGGTCCTCCGAGTACCCGGACCACCCGACGGCCCGCCGAGCGAACACTCCGGCGTCGGCTCCGCTTCAGCCGACTTCTAAAGATGCGGAAGGACGCGCCCCTCGACGCTAACCGAGTATAACATCGCGGGACTTGGAGCCATCGCTCGGTCCCACTATGCCCTGGTCCTCCAGCTCATCCATGAGCCGGGCCGCGCGAGGATAACCGATGCGTAGTCGGCGTTGCAGCAGCGAGGTCGAAAGCTTGCGCTCTTTGTGGGCGAGTTCGATCGCCCGGTCGATAAGATCGTCCCCTGTGCCGACAGACCCGCCCTTGTCACCGCCGCCCTCTTCGTCCTCGGGTACTTCGAGTCCGACGGCGGGCAAGGGCGCCCAGGTCGTCTTCCCCCAGTAGCCCACCAGGTTCGAAATCTCGTCATCGGAGATGAACACGCCCTGCACCCGGCCGGGTCGCGAAGCGTCTATAGGCTGGTAGAGCATGTCGCCTCGTCCTAGCAGCTTTTCGGCTCCGGATGAGTCCAAGATTGTACGGGAGTCAATTTGTGATGTAACTCCGAAGGCGATGCGGCTAGGGAAATTGGCCTTAATGAGGCCGGTGAGGACGTCCACCGACGGGCGCTGTGTGGCGATGATCAGGTGTATGCCGGTCGCCCGTCCCAACTGGGCCAGGCGGCACAAGGTCTGCTCAACCTCCACCGACGCGGTCATCATCAGGTCCGCCAACTCGTCGACCACCAGGACGAGGTAAGGCATCTTCTCGGTCGACTTGGCGTTGAACGAGGCGATGTTGCGCACCCCCATCTGCTCCATGTGCCGATACCGTTTGAACATCTCTACGATCAGGGCCTTAAAGAGCGGCACGACCTTGTCGGTCTCCACTACGACCGGCGTCAGGAGGTGTGGGAGGCCGTTGTATGGGGTCAGCTCGACCCGTTTGGGGTCGACGAGCAAGAGTCTGAGCTCGGACGGTGACTTTTCCATGGTCAGGCACGAAACGATTGTGTTTAGACACACGCTCTTACCGCTGCCGGTCGCCCCGGCCACGAGCAGGTGCGGCATGCGTGCGAGGTCGAGAACCGCCGTCTCGCCTCCACTACCTTGACCGAGTGCGATGGGCAATGCACCCTTCTTACGCAGGTTAGAGAACTCATCACTCTCCATGACTGACCGCAGGCTGACCAAGTCCGGAACGGCGTTCGGGACCTCAATGCCGACCAGGGAAGTGCCCTTGACCGGCGACTCGATTCGAATGGCCGGTGTTCTCAGCGCCAGGGCGAGATCCTTCTCTCGCTGAAATATGGCATCGACCTTTACTCTCGTCTTGGTCTCCACCCTACGTTTGATGGGCCTGCCCGCCTGGTTGAGGAGCGGCTTGCCCTGCTCGTCGATAGCGTTTTCTTGTTTGTATCGCCTGACCCATCCCGGCTCCAGGCCGTACATGGTTACCGCGGGACCGGGCTGGGTCATCTTGACGCCGACCTCGACTCCGTAGTCGCCCAGGGTAGTTTGAATCTTCGCCGAGGTCTCGTCCATCTCCGCCTGGGAGATGCCCTCAACCTTCGTGTCCAGGAGCATCGACGTTCCGGGTAGCGACCAGGCGCTGGCCCATTTGTCGAGGATCGGACTGGAGGCGGCCGACGCGGCGACTGCCGCAGCGGCCGGCTCTGACACGGTGTCTACGACCTCACCGACCGCTTGCCCTAAACCCTCCTCCGATTTGTTCCAGAATTTGTTTACCTTGGCGCCGTTGGGGGTGTTGGTGTCGGTGGGAGCGGGGTTGGGAACAGAGTCGTCCACCTCGTCCTCCACAACCGTTGTCGTGTACTCCTCGATGACCTCGCCTTGCACGATCTCTTGTTCTACCGACGACTCACCCAAATCGCCTACGGGGTCGGACCCTTCGGCATCGACTGCATCGCCGAGGCCCTCCGACTGCCCCTGCCCGAACGGGGTATGATCCCGAACGTAGGGGGTCATCACCTTTGGCGGAACCTCTGTTTCTTGGCCGGCCGCTGCCGAAGCGCTGCGCTCTCTTATCGCGGTGACCACCCACCCGTACAGGCCGACGACACCAAGCCCCAGGCCTCTGCCCGCCGCCAACGATGCCAGGTAGGCTCCAATTCCGACCCTGCCGCCCAAAACTCCCGCGCCAGAAGCGGCCTGAACCATGAGCGCCGGGAGGACGATCACGCCAGCGACAATCGCCAGGCCCGCAGCAATGACCCAGGCCAGCCAGGCGGCACCACCGGTGATGTCCGCGGCTACGTCGCCGCCCAACGACACCTCGCCGCCTCGCGTGAAGATCTCCAGGGAAGAGCCGAAGTCGGTTTGGAAGGCGGACATCGCCGCCGTCGCGGCGAGGGCCAACGCCAAAGTGCTCGCCCACGCCCGCAAGTTGGAGATCCAGACAGGTCGAAAAACGAGAACCGCTAAAATGGCTACCGCCCACAGACCTAACGGCACGACACCAAGACCGACAGCGGTGACGACAGCCTCTTCCACGGAGTTATAGGCGTCGCTAAGGGGGCTCCTGAAAATGTATGCGAGGGCGCCTACCGCACCCAGCCCGGCTGCCGGGAGGGCAACCGCATAGGCTTTTGCCGGGCCGGGCAGTACCGCACCGAGGCTTTCGCCCACGGACCCCAGTACCGATCCAACGCTTCGTGTCATGCCGTTTATTGTGCTCGAAGCAACCACTGGCGTCTCCTCCATCTCGCTCTTAGCCGGAGGGTGTGACGCCGTCCGGGCTAGTGCCTCAGGTGCCGGCCGGCCCGATTTGACGTTCTGCCGAAACGTCCATAAGGGCGCCGGCTCATGGCCGCTCTACCCTCTCGACCAGGGTGAGGACGGTCGGCCTGCGTTTAGTCGCCTTCCACAGGAGATCAGAGACTGAGGCCGTCACCGTGCGTTCTATTTGGTCAAAATCTAAGACTTTTCCGGTTTTGCTTTCCAGCATGGAGTGGACCACTTGCGAGGCATTTTCCAACAAGTCCTGTGCTCGCTCAAGCTCATCGAAGCCGCGAGACTCCAGGCTCGGGGGTCCCAGGGGCGCTCCCGTTTCTGCGTCGAGCGTCAGTCCAACTGCCACAACGCCGTCGGTCGATAGCCGGTTTCTCTCTTCCAGCACACTCGAATGCCTGCCCCATAGCCGGTGTCCGGCCACGTAGACATCCTCTGACGGCAGGCGCTCAACTACACCAGCCCAACCCGACTCGATCTCGAGAACATCACCGTCTTCCAATACGAACGTGTCTGCCGGATCGAGACCCAGCGACTGCGCCAGCCTCGCATGTGCAATGAGATGCCTGTGCTCCCCGTGCACGGGCACGAAGTAGGTGGGCCGGACCAGATTGAGCACCAGCTTGAGCTCTTCTCGGGAAGCGTGACCGTGGACGTGAACTGTGGCGTTCCTGCTGGAAATCACCTCGGCGCCTCGCCTGTACAGGTCATCGATAGTCCTTGCTACGAGGGTCTCGTTGCCCGGTATGGGCGAGGAGGAGATGATAACCGTGTCACCGGTCTCGATCTCTACGTCCTTGTGATCACCCCTCGACATTCGCACCAGCGCCGATGTCGGCTCACCCTGCGCCCCGGTGGCCAGAATGACTAGGCGATTGTGGGGCAGACGCTTGGCCTCTTTCAATGGCACTACAAGGTCATCTGGGGCCGTCAGGTACCCCATGTCCAGAGCCATGGAAACATTGTTGCGCATGCTCCTGCCCACTACCGCGACCTTCCGACGGCTTGCCACTGCGGCGTCCATAACCATCTGAACGCGGGAGATCAACGAAGCAAATGTCGCAACGATGACCCGCGCCTCGGCATTTGCGACGACACGCTCAATGGCACCACGCACGATTTCCTCAGACGGTGTGTAGCCATCCATCTCGGCGTATGTGGAGTCCGAGCACAGTAGCAAAACCCCCTCGGCGGCCAGCTCGGCCAGCTTGGCGAAGTCGGTGGTATGACCATCGACGGGAGTATGATCGATCTTGAAGTCGCCGGTGTGAACGATCACACCAAGGGGGGTGCGGATTGCGATGCCCATAGCGTCTGGAATGGAGTGGCACATGCGGAAGAACTCGACCTCCAAACGGCCGACCTTAAAAGGCGAATTGGGCTCAATCACATGCAAGTTGGACGACTTCAGCAATCCATGCTCACGCAGTTTCACAGTGATGAGGCCCGCCGTCAGCCGAGACGCGTAAACGGGAGCGTCCAGGTCTGGCAGGACGTAGGGTAGGGCGCCCGTGTGATCCTCGTGCCCATGGGTGATGAGGACGGCACGGACACGGTCCCGATTGCGCGCGAGGTAGGTAATGTCGGGGATGACGAAGTCGATGCCGGGCATCCCCTCTTCGGGGAACATGACTCCGGCGTCGATTACTACGATGTCGTCGCCGCACTCAACCGCCATCATGTTGCGGCCGATTTCGCCCAGGCCCCCGAAAGGAATTACGCGTACCTGTGATTCGGTCAAGCTAAAACAGTTCTCCTTGTGATTCCTGGTCGGGCGCGGCGGTATCGGCGGCCTGTGGGGCCACCTGGGCACGGTCGGGCCCGACCGGTTCGAAGTTCATTCCGAGTTGCGCCACTGGTGGAGCCTGCGGCTCACTGTGCTGCTTCGGACGGTGGGGAACCTCCGAGCATATCAAGCTCGGGAGTCTCTTGAAATCCTCCTCCAATACCGGCCTCAGGCGGGGGTTGTGAAGCGTCGCAGCCGGATGGTAAACCGGGAATATGATTCTGCCCTGCCATGCCCGGGCCCGACCGCGAGCCTTGCTGATTGTTTCCCCAGGGAAGAATTTACCGAACGAGTGGCGACCTAACGTGACAATCACCTTCGGGTCGATTAACTCGATTTGCCTGTCCAGATATGGCCGACACGTGGCCATTTCGGACGGCTCAGGATCACGGTTGTTCGGCGGCCGGCACTTGATCATGTTGCCGATGTAGACGTCTGAGCGGTCCAACCCGATCGTGGCCAGCATCTTGTTGAGCACGGTTCCGGCCGCTCCGATGAAGGGCTTTCCCTGCTGGTCCTCGTTAAGGCCCGGAGCCTCGCCGATGAACATGATGTCGGCCTGGGGACTACCCTCGCCCGGCACGGCGTTCGTGCGGCTCTTCGACAACGGACAAAGGGTGCAGGATTTGATCTCCTCTACGAGGGCTAAGTAGGCTACGGCGGCGGGTTCGTTCATAGGCCGAACGGTAACACAGCAGCGTAGCACCAGCCACGCCCGGCCTGCCGAAAGGGCGCGAATTCCTGCAGACTGGTCGCCTGTCTCTAAGCCGCCGGGCGGCCCGGTTGGGGAGTCGAACTGGAGCTTAGTCGGAGACGCCCTTTTTTTTCAAAAAGTTTATCGCCTCTTGCACGGTGGTAATACCTTCAGCATCTTCGTCTGAGATCTCAATGGTGCTGTCGTCGGTGCTGAATTCCTCTTCGAAAGCCATAATCAACTCTACTAGGTCCAAGGAGTCAGCGTTAAGATCGTCAACAAATGACGCATCGGGCTTCACATCGTCGGCCTCGACGCCCAGCTTGTCTGTGACAACGGACTGGACTCGGTCAAGAACACTTGCCATCAGGTCCTCCCTTCGGGGAACGGATTATACCTCAATTTTTCGGACCGCAATTACGGAACCGAGCACGCCGTTAACGAACTTCGGGGAGCTCTCCGACCCGAACGCTTTGGCGATCTCAATCGCTTCATTGACGGCTACTTTGGGGGGGGTGTCCACCCCTGAAATTATCTCAAAGATCGCCACGCGCAGGACGTTTCTGTCCACGCTGGCTAGCTGGTGGATGGGCCAGTTGGGAGCCAGCGAGGTAATCATTTCGTCGATCTCTTCCAACTGTCCAAGTACCCCGTCCAACAGCTCCTTGGCGTAGGCGGCTGCGGAGTCTGGTAGACGGATCGCTTCAATTCGGGCGGTTAGTGATGCGTTCGCCGGATGGCGGCTGGCGTCCAACTCATAGAGGGCCTGCATGGCCACAGCCCGGGACCTTCTCCTGGCGGAGAACGTTCGCGACGGATGCGTCCCGTCTTGCTTCCGGGGCGCGAGCACGGAGTTCAACCGGTAATCAGTTCAGGCTGAAACTGGAGACAGAGGCCTGGTCACCCACGGCACTTGTCGCGACGGAGCGGTCGATTCGCCTGATCATGCCGCTGAGAGCCCTGCCAGGGCCGATCTCAACAAAGTTGGTAACGCCGGATCCGATCATGTACTCTACTGAGCGCTTCCATTGAACGCACTCGCATACCTGGGCAATCAACTCTTGTCTCAACTCGGATGCCGTGTAGATGGGCTCACCCGTCATGTTGGCCACGATCGGAACGGAGGGGTCTCGCAGATCAAGGTCACCGACCACTTTCGCCAGCCCATCGCGTGCAGGCTTCATGAGCGCCGAGTGGAACGCGCCGCCCACGCGGAGGGGTATGGCTTTCTTGGCGCCTCTGGCGGAGGCCATGTCCAGGGCCCTGGCGACGGCCAGAACCTCGCCGCTAATGACCACTTGCTCGCCGGTATTGACGTTAGAGAGGTAGGTTCCGGTCTGGCGGCTGATCTCTTCGACCGCCATTTGATCGAGTCCGATGATTGCGGCCATGGTCCCCGGACTCAACTCACATGCGCGCTGCATCAACCGGCCCCGCTCTTCAACAAGTCTGGCGGTGTCAGCCACGTCCAGCACTCCCGAGACTACAAGAGCAGTGTACTCGCCCAGGCTGTGCCCAGCCATGATGGCCGGAGTTGGGAGCCCGCTGGATCCTGCCTGCTCCTCAATAGCTCTGACGGTCGCGAGGCTGGCGGCCATAATTGCCGGTTGAGCGTTGTCGGTCTGGCGCAAGTCTTCTTCTGGGCCCTCAAACATGAGAGCAGTGAGGTTGCGCCCGAGAGCATCATCTACCTCTTCGAAAACGGCTCGGGCCGCAGGCGAATTATCGTAAAGGTCTCGACCCATGCCGACCGCGTGAGCGCCCTGACCTGGGAATATGAAGGCGACGTTGGAAGAGCCGCCTTGTTTCGTTTTTAACTTCGTCATTCAGTGCTCCTCGGGAAACGGAACCCGTGCACTCTACTCGATTCCGGTCTCGACCGGAAGAACTTCACGACCGTTGTAGTAGCCGCAATTCCTGCACACTATGTGCGGGAGTTTAGGCGTTTGGCAGTTCGGACACTCGCCGAAAGAAGGTCTGCGCATTCCGTTGTGGGCGGCTCTGCCTCCACGGCGAGCTCTTGAGTGTTTTTTCTTGGGAAGCGGTGCCATTTCAATTCCTTATTGAACAGGCCGCCGGGCCGTTGTCAGTCCGACGTCCTACCGTGTAGTCCAGTTCTTGCCAGCTTTCATTCCCTACTGACGGGCGCGGCCGCCAGGTCCAGCAAAGGCCCCCAACGGGCATCGGCAATGCGTGTCGCACACGTGCAGCCGGTAAGATTGAGGTTTGCACCACAACTCTGGCACATTCCAGCGCAATTGTCGCGGCACACGGGCTTCATCGGTATGGCGAGCGCCGCATACTGCTGGGCGGCCGGAAGCAAGTCAAGAATGTTGTCTGCGGAGATAAACTGGGACTCGTCGACGTCGTCCTCCCGGGCCCGGCTGCCACTCGGGTAGAACTCTTCGTCTATGGCCAATTCGATGGTACGTGGATGGCTGGTCAGGCACAGGCTGCAGGAACAGACCACGGTGCATGCCACGCCCGCCGTGACCCATACCCCGGCGTCCGTGCGAAGCATATTGACCGGCCCTTTAAGGCCCATACCCGAAGATCGGTCCCAGATCGTGTCGATACCGAATGCCGACCGAGGGGCCAGGGCAACCTCGTCGAGGTCGAAGTTGCGTATCGAGCCAGTGGGCTCTTTGAGTAGTGGGGAAACGTTGAACTGCATGAACTGCTAGCTTGACGGGATCAAGAACCTACGGTCCGGAACGCGCCGCCGTGCGACTAGAAATTCTAGGCATGGTGGCCAATTTGTGTCAAGTTTCACACAGTTCGAAAAACGATGAGATTGGAGTTAATTAATTGGACCTCGAGCTAACTGGTAAGCGGGCCCTGGTTACAGGTGGTAGCCGGGGAATTGGTAAGGCGATAGCGAGAGCGCTGGCGACGGAGGGCGCCGACGTGTCGATTGCCGCTCGGGGGACCGATGCGCTCCAGGCAACAGCGGCCGAGATGGCCGATGCTACCGGGAGCAGGGTTGTTTCGGTCGTGGCAGACACGGGCGACGCTGATGCGGTGCGACGAATGGTTGCCCAGAGCGCCGAGAAACTGGGCGGCATCGACATACTCGTAAACAATGCCGCCAAACCGGGGGGTCAGGCCACGCCCCCGTTGCTCAGCGAGATAACCGAGGAGGACTTCTGGGACGACATGAACGTCAAGGTCATGGGATACCTGCGCTGCGCACGCGAGGTGGCTCCATTGATGGTCGGCCAAGGCTGGGGACGCATCATCAATATCTCCGGCCTGGCGGCGCGAGGCTCCGGGTCTACGATTGGCAGTATGCGCAACGTCGCGGTGGCGGCTATGACAAAAAATCTCGCAGACGAGCTGGGGCCGCATGGTGTCAACGTCACTGTCGTCCACCCCGGCGCCACCCGGACGGAGGCGACGCCCGGCGTGATCGATGGCCGGGCGGCCTTGCGAGGAATCTCAGCCGAGCAGGTAGAACGAGAGTTGGCCGAGGGGAATTCGGTCCGTCGGCTAATCGACGCTTCCGAGGTTGCCGATATCGTGGCGTTCCTTGCGTCCCCCAAGTCCGGGGCTATTAACGGCGACGCCATCGCCTGCGGGGGCGGGGCGGGGCGGGGGATCTACTATTGATGGGTTTTTCGTGGGTCTCGACCGTCTGGCAGAGGTTGACAATCGACCGCTAAGCGCCTACATTGCCGGGTGCGCGGCCTTATTGAGACTAAGTATCAATAAGGTGATTTTGCGCCCGGGTTAGGAAAATTACGGCCACTGCTAACGGGCATGATGCGGCCGATGCTAACGGGCGCGAGGCGGCCGGTGCGAATGCACGGGCTGTAGCCGCGCCGCCGGGGCGGCCGGCGATCCCCGTCTCCGTGATCCGGGTCCCCGCGATACAGGTTCGGGACCTGACCGTCGAGTTCAACGGTGTCCTGGCACTCGATAGTGTTTCGTTCGAGGCCGGTCCCGGCACGCTGGTGAGCGTGGTCGGGCCGAACGGCTCGGGCAAGAGCACGCTCATGCGGGCGCTTGTCGGGCTGGTGGCCCCCACGAGCGGTTCTATCTCCATTAACGGCCTTTCCCCTATCAAGGCGCGCGGGCAGATCGCCTATGTTCCGCAGCGCGAACAGATCAACTGGCGCTTCCCCATCACGGTCCGCGAGGTGGTGATGCAGGGCCGCGCACGGTCTATCGGGCTGCTCCGGCTGGCGGGCAGGGCCGACAAACTGGCCGTTCAGCGCTGCCTGGAGCGGGTGCGCATGGACGATCGCGGGGGGGCCCTCGTACAGGAGCTCTCGGGCGGCCAGAGGCAACGGATTTTCGTGGCCCGGGCGATGGCGCAAGAGGCGAACATCATTCTTCTCGATGAGGCCATGAGCGGCGTGGACGTCGTTTCCCAGGACACCCTTTTCTCGGTCTTCGGCGAACTACGAGACGAGGGCAAGACGGTAGCCGTCGCCACCCACGACCTGGCCGAGCTGGCCGACCGCTATGACACTTGCCTGTGCCTGAACTGCCGCATGTGCGGCTACGGCCCGGTGGAGACCACCCTGACCCCGGCGGTGATGGAGCAGATGTACGGGGCGTCTCCGTCGCACATTCACCATCACGTACCGGGTGCGGATTCGGGCGAGAGCGGCCATCGACACGATCATTGACACGATCTATGACCCGTTCAGACACGGGTTCATGGTGCGGGCCCTGGCTGTCTCACTACTCGTGGGTGTCATGTGCCCGGTCATCGGCAGCTACGTCGTCACCCGCCGCCTGGCCTTTATGGGGGACGCTCTCTCCCACGCCATAATGCCGGGACTGGTGGGAGGATTTCTCATCGGGATAAGCCCGTTCGCAGGCGCGATTCCCGTCGGCATCGCCGTGGCGCTGCTTATCGGCGTCATCTCTCGCCGCACCGGGGTGAGCGAGGACACGACGATCGGCATTCTGTTCGCGGGGATGTTCGCCCTGGGCCTGATAATGCTGACAAAAGCAGATGGTCTGTCGGTTGATTTGGAGGATATCCTGCTGGGCCAGGTGCTCGCAGTGTCGTCGGCCGATGTCTACGTGACGCTGGGATTGGCGCTGGGGGTGGTGGTGGCGCTGGCGGTCCTGCATAAGGAGCTGGTGTTCGCCAGTTTCGACCCCATCGGCGCCACGGTGGCCGGGCTGCCCACCGGCGCCCTCGACTATGCGTTACTGGCGCTACTGGCGCTGGTGATCGTGCTGGCCGTGCAGGCCGTGGGCGTGGTGCTGGTGATGGCGATGCTGGTTACTCCCGCCGCCACGGCGTTTCTGCTGGTGCGGGGTTTCGTGCCCATGATGGCCTTGAGCGCGCTGTTGGGGGCGATCGCCGCCGTTGCCGGACTGTACCTGTCTTTTTATTACAACCTGCCCTCCGGACCGGCCATGACGCTGGTGGCCACCGGGCTATTTTTGCCGGTCGCAGCGGTTCGCCGAAGGGCAGCCTAGCCAAGAACCGGCCAACCGACGGGCCTCGTAGACCTATAATCGAATGATGAATTTCAAAGTCTTTTCCCCGTTAGTCGCTGGCCTTGTCGTACTGGCGGCCGCGGCGTGTGGGGGCAGCGATTCCGAGCCCGTAGCCACGCCCACTCCCACACCCGTCCCGGCCACTGCGACGCCCGTTCCAGAGCCGGTAGTCGATGTGGGCGGGTCCACAGAGCCCATTGAGATCAGTGAAGCGCAGCTGGCCGAGATACGGGCCGCGCTGGCGGGCGTCCTTGAAAACGAGTCGTTCCATTTTGCTTTGGAAGCATCGATACAGGCGTCAGTTGCCGGGATAAGCCTGGATATTCCGGTGACGGCGGACGGGGACTTCGAACCGCCGGACCGCTCTCAGGCCACGCTATCGATCAACATGGGATTCGTTTCCTTTGAGATAAAGACGGTCACAGCGGACGGGGCCGCCTTCGCCACCGACCCGCAGACGGGAGATTGGGTACGGAGCGAGTCCACCGACCTCCTCTCCAGCCCGCACGAAGCCATAGGGCTGGTACTCGGAGTTGCGGACCTGCTGGAGGTGGTGGGGCGCGAGTCCATCGGCGATGCGCCGGTGCTGCACCTGCGTGCCGCTGACGCGCTCGGCGTCCTGAGCGACGACTCGGAGGGCACCGCGACGGTCGACGTGTGGATTGGCGCGGACGATTTCAGGCCGGTGCGGATCAGCCTGGAGGGCGAGATTTCCCTGTCCGACCTGGGCGACCAGTTCCCGGCCCAGATTGGCAGCGGCCCCGCCAAGTTCGCGTCCACCATCACCCTTTCAGAGTACGGAGCACCGGTGGTTATTGACGTTCCCAACGTGGAAGCGACCCTGGTGGACGGGCGTCTGCCGGGCAGGAAGGTGGAGGCCCAGATCGACCTGGTAATCGACTTTGCCGAGTCGCATCCCGCCTACAAGTCCACCCCGGCGACCTCCGGCTGGCACTACGGGCCGCCCAACGCACCCGCCGCCTGGGGGGTGCACAACAATTTCGTCTCGGACGAGGTGCTACTGCAAAACCTGGTTCAGGGCGGCGTTGGGCTGCACTACAACTGCCCGGACGGCTGCCCCGAGGTTGTCGCCGCCTTCACCAAACTGGCGGGCCAATACAACAAGATCGTGGTCTCGCCCTACGGCGGCATGGACTTCAAAATCGCCATTACGGCCTGGACGTTCATCGACGAGATGGATGAGTTGGACCTTCCAAGGGTGGAAATCTTCGTAAGAGCCCACCACAACTCGGAGCGAGCGCCGGAGTATTACAAGCCGTAAGGCTCTTGTTGTCGGGGGACACCCCCGATACCCCGGGGTTTGGGCAAACGTGCCTTAGTCAGCTGGCCGACGGGTCTTGTTTCGCTCGGCCACGGCCCTGGTGACATACTCACCTATCTCAGCGGTCGAGGTGCCCGGCCCGAATACGGCCTCGACCCCGATGCGCTGAAGTTCCTCCCGGTCGTGATGAGGGATGATGCCACCCGCGACCACGACCACGTCTTCCAGCTCGCTTTCGTGCAGGACGGCGAGGATCTTCGGGAACAGGTCCATGTGCGCGCCGGAGAGGATGGACAGGCCGATCACATCGACGTCCTCTTTGATGGCCGCGCTGACGATCATCTCCGGGGTCTGGCGAATGCCGGTGTAGATGACCTCCATGCCCGCTTCGCGCAGGGCACGAGCCACGATTTTCGCGCCCCGGTCGTGCCCGTCCAGGCCCAGTTTTGCGACGAGAACGCGGATTGTTTTTCGATCCGTCGTCATCTTCGCGCCGTCTCGGCGTCAACCAGCTCTATGAGCACGCCGCCAGTCGACTTGGGGTGAATGAACGCGATGTCCCCGGAAAGGCCCGCTCGTGGCGCCTCGTCGATCATCCGCAGACCGACGTTTTTCAACTGTCTGAGCCGGTCTTGCAGACCGTCCATTTCGAAGCAGATGTGGTGGACGCCCTCGCCCCTGGTCTCGATGAAGCGCGCGACTCCCCCACTCTCGTCGGTGGGCTGGATGAACTCCAACTGCGAGCCACCAACCCTGACGAGCGCAGCCCTGACCCGCTGGTCCGCGATCTCCACGACGCCGTCGGTCTCCACGCCAAAGGTGGCGCGGTAGAACTCGAGGGTCGCCTCGATGTCACGCACGGCTATCGCCACATGGTTGATGTGACGGGCCACGCAGCCCGTCGATTCGGCGTCTGGCAAGGTTGTTTCTCCTCGTTGGGCCCGAGCGTCCTGATTGGCGCCAGGGGGCGCTTCCAATATTACTGGTCACCCAACAGGCGGCGGGCTATGACGAGGCGCTGTATCTCGGAAGTGCCCTCGTAGATCTCGGTGATCTTGGCGTCTCTATACAGCCGCTCGACGGTGGTGGGCGCGAAGTAGCCCGCGCCTCCGTGTATCTGCACGGCCCGGTCGGCGCACTCGACGGCCGCCCGGGACGCGAAGAGCTTGGCCATGGACGCCATGGTGGCGAAAGGCTCGCCGGAGTCTTGGAGGGACGCGGCGCGATAAGTGAGCTGGCGGGCCGCTTCGACCTGGGTGGCGCTGTCGGCGATCATCCAGCGGATCGCCTGGCGGTCGGCGATGGGTTTGCCGAAGGTCTTTCGCTCTTTTGCGTACGAGATCGACGCCTCCAGGGCCGCCTGGGCGATGCCGACTCCCTGGGCGGCGATGACCACCCGGCCCGCGTCCAGCACCTGCATGGTCATGGCGAAGCCTTCGCCAGGGCCGCCGATGCGGTTTCCTCGTGGCACGAGCACGTCATCGAAACGCACGTCACAGGTTGACGAGGCCCGGATGCCCATTTTGCCGTGCTGCGGGGTGACGGTGACGCCGAGGTAATCGCGCTCGACGATGAAGGTCTCGATGGCCTTGGCGCCCAGCGCCGGGTCGCGCGTGGCCATGACCACGAAGGTGCTCGCCTGCTCGCCGTTGGTGATAAACATCTTGGTGCCGGTTATGGAGAAGCCGTCGCCTGAATCCCGGACGCCAGAATCCCGAACGAGGGTCTTGATGGCGGCGGCGTCGGAGCCGGCCTCGGCCTCGGTCAGGGCGAAGGCGCCGATCTGGTTGCCTGAAGCGAGGCCGGGCACGTACTTCGCCCGTTGCTCGCCGGAGCCGAAGCGGTCGATGTAACGGGTGCACAGCGACAGGTGCGCACCGTAGATGGTGCCGGTGGCGGCGCAGCCTCTGGATAGCTCTTCGGACACTATCGCCAACTGGCGCGTGGTGCCACCAGAGCCGCCGAATTCAGGGTCGATGGTGAGCCCGAATAGCCCGAGGGCGGCGATGGCGGCTACGTTTTCGGCGGGGTAGCTCTCGTCGCGGTCGTACTCGGCAGCGCGGGGGGCAAGCTCGCGATCGGCGAGGTCCCGCACGGTGTCCCGAAGGATGGTTTCTTCTTCTGTCATCTGGCTATTGGTCATGCAACCGAGTGGAGGAGTCGCTAGAACGGCGCGAACTCGCGCTGCTCGCCGAAGACGGAGCGCAAGGTGTCGGCGATCTCGCCGACGGTGGCGTAGGCCTCGACGGCGTCCAATATGGCAGGGACAGTGTTGGTGGTGCCCTCGGCGACGGCTTTCAGGCGGGCGAGGGCCGCCCGTACTGCCTCGCCGTCTCTTTCGGCCTTTACCTTGCTCAATCTCGCTAGCTGGCGGCGCGTTTGCTCGGGGTCGATGCGCTGGATGTCGGCTATTGGAGGCTCATCAATCTCATAAGCGTTCACGCCCACGATGACGCGGTCGCCACGCTCGACTTCCTGCTGCAGTTGGTACGCAGAGTTGTGGATTTCGCGTATTTGGAAGCCCGCATCGAGGGCTCCCAACGCTCCGCCCATCCCGTCGATGCGGGCGATGTAGTCGGCGGCCTGCTGCTCAAGCCTGTCGGTAAGGGTCTCGACGTAGTAGGAACCGGCCAGCGGATCGACGGTCTCGGTGACGCCGCTTTCGTTTGCTAACACTTGTTGAGTTCGGAGAGAAAGTTCGGCAGACTCGGCGGTAGGTAACGCTAGCGCTTCGTCTTTGGAGTTGACGTGCAGGCTCTGGGTGCCGCCCAAGACGGCCGCGAGCGCTTGCATGGTGCTGCGGATGACGTTGTTGTCGGGCTGCTGGGCGGTGAGTGTGACGCCGGCGGTCTGGGTGTGGAAGCGGCACATTAACGAGCGCGGGTTCTCGGCGCCGAAACGGTCCCGCATGATCCTGGCCCACATTCGCCGGGCAGCCCGGAACTTTGCAACTTCCTCAAATAGATCGTTTTGGGCAACGAAGAAGAACGACAATCTTGGTCCGAAGTCGTCCACCATCAGGCCTGCATCGACGGCCGCCTGCACGTAGGCGATGGCGTTGGCGAAGGTGAACGCCAGCTCCTGCACCGCGTTGGCGCCGGCCTCGCGCATGTGGTAGCCGGAGATGGAGATGGTGTTCCATTTAGGCACGTTGTCGGCGCAGAAGCGGAAGCTGTCCGTCACCAGCCGCATGGACGGCTCTGGGGGATATATGTAGGTGCCGCGGGCGATGTATTCCTTGAGGATGTCGTTTTGCACCGTGCCGCCGATGGCGTCCATGGCAACGCCGTGCTTCCTGGCCACGGCTATGTACAGGGCCAGCAGGATCGAGGCGGTGGAGTTGATGGTCATCGAGGTGGTGACCTTATCCAGGGGGATGCCGTCGAAGAGCACCTCCATGTCGGCCAGAGAGCTTATGGGCACGCCCGCCCGGCCCACTTCACCGGCCGCCAAGGGGTGGTCGGAGTCGTAGCCGGTCTGGGTGGGCAGGTCGAAGGCAACCGACAACCCGCTCTGGCCGGAGTCGAGCAGGAATTTATAGCGGGTGTTGGACTCCTCAGCAGAAGCGAAGCCTGCGTACTGGCGCATGGTCCAGATGCGGCCCCGGTACATGTTGGGCTGGACGCCGCGCGTGTAAGGGAACTCGCCGGGGTAGCCGACGCGCTCCCCGTACGCACCGGCTTTTACGTCTTCGGGCGCGTAAAGGGGCTCCACCTCGATGCCGGAGGTGTTGGCGAACGACTCCTTGCGCTCCGGCCGCCGGGCCGTCAGCGGGTCAAGGGTGTTGTCGGACCATTCGGTTTTGGATTCGCTTGGCATGGTGAAAGACGGTTCGAGTGTAGGAACCACGTATGGGAGTGTCAACTTGGGCCAGTGTCAACTTGGGAAGGGGCATGAACCGCTTGACGGTGCGGTGAACGCTATCTATTATGAACAGGCGTTCTAGACTTCGATTAAATCGAGACGGTGTAGGATCGGCCTGATTATGACGGAAAAGACTGAGCAGCGGATTGTCTCCAGTGACACTCTCGAAGGCGACACCAACCTCGATACGTCGCTGAGGCCGCGGCGGCTTACCGAGTACATCGGCCAGACCAGAGTCAAGGACAATCTCGACATCGGCATAAAGGCCGCGCTCAAACGCGCTGAGCCGCTCGACCACACCCTGCTCTACGGCCCACCGGGCCTAGGCAAGACGACGCTGGCCCACATTCTCGCTTCGGAGATGGGGGTGAGCATTAAGACAACCTCCGGCCCCGCCATTGAGCGCGCCGGGGACATGGTCGCGGTCCTCACCCAGCTAAAGAAGTTTGACGTGCTGTTCATCGACGAGATCCACCGGCTACCAAGAATCGTGGAAGAAATTCTCTACCCGGCAATGGAGGACTTTTTCGTTAGCTGGGTGATCGACAAGGGTCTCAAGGCCCGTTCGATGAACCTGTCTATTCAGCCGTTCACGCTGGTCGGCGCGACCACCCGGTACGGGATGGTCAGCGCTCCCCTGCGCGATCGCTTTGGGGCGGTGCATCGGCTCGACTTTTATGACGCCGAGGCGATGAACACGATCGTCAACCGGTCTGCCCGGATTCTTGAGGTCGACGCGACGGAAGACGGCTGCACGGAGATCGCGCGCCGGTCCAGGGGCACTCCTCGCATCGCCAACAGGCTGCTGCGAAGGGTGCGGGACTACGCCGACGTGGTGGCCAACTCGAACGTCACGGAGCAGGTGGCTCTGGACGCACTGGGCCGGTTGGAAGTCGACGAGATCGGATTAGACGATATCGACAGGCAAGTTTTGCTTTGTATTATCGAAAAATTCGACGGCGGGCCGGTCGGCTTGGACACGGTTGCGGCATCCATCAGCGAAGAATCGGACACCATCGAAGAGGTGTACGAGCCGTTCCTGCTGCAACTGGGTTTTCTCGACCGCACGCCCAGGGGCCGGGTGGCAACGAAGCGCGCCTACGAGCACCTGGGCATCGTGTACACCAGGGACAACCCGCCGCACTCGCCACAGGCGGGGCTTTTTTAGCTCTTTCTCTTAAGAGATCGACAACTCGGTCTCGACGGCGCCGGTTTTCCTGATGTGGCGCAGTTCGATGCCTGCGGACACCAGGCCGGGTCCGATGGCCAGGCGGCGGTGGCATTTGGATGGGTCCTCTTCGGCGCACATGACGACCGCGACGCGATTGCTCACTAATTCGACCAGTTCGACGATGCCTTCACGGAAGATCGGCGTCGCGGCGATGGCGCCGTAGTTGGGCTTGCCCGCCTTGTCATAGAGCGAGCGGTCTTTGGGCTTGCCGCCCAGGCTGTCCCCCATCCAAACGTATTCGATGCCCAGGTCGGCGAGCGTATCCGGCAGTTTCTTGATGTTGGCCCACGGCGCGAACCGGCTTACCGGGTTGCTGCGCACGTCTATCAGCAGTTCGGCCTTAAAGGGCGAAACGAGGTCTCGAAATGTCTCCCAGTCGTGTCGGTTGTGGCCTATGGTGAGTACGAAATTGGGCATCGCTAACTTCCTTGATCAAGCGCGGAGGTATGATATCTAATGACCACTCTCAAACCCGTGGTCAATGGGCGCAAGCGCCCGGCCACGTCCATGTCCTCAGCCAAACCCGTCTCCCTCAGAAACCAGCCGCCTCCCCGGCGAAAAAGGCCCGACTGGCACGAGTACTACCTCGGGATCGCTCTTGCAGTCCGTGAACGGGCGAATTGCCAGGGATCCAGGATCGGTGCGTTGCTCGTCCGGGATAATCGTATTCTGACCACTGGCTATAACGGCACCCCACAGGACATGCCCAACTGCGATGAGGGCGGCTGCGAACGCTGCGCGAACCGCGAGCGCTACCGCTCCGGCCAGGCCTACGACGTCTGCATTTGCGTGCATGCTGAGCAAAATGCGCTGCTTACCGCCGCTCGCTTCGGCATATCGGTCGAGGGGGCCGATATGTACACGACCCTGCAGCCCTGCTTCGGGTGCACGAAGGAGCTGCTACAGGCGAAGGTGCGCTCCGTTTACTACGCGCAGGAGTGGGAGCCAGCGGACGATTCGCTCAAGCCGGAACTGAAGAAGCTGCACGGCCGCTTCCCGAAAGGGATGAAGAAAGTGGCCGTGGACGACCCTGACCTTGAGTGGGCGTTGCCGTGGCTGATAGTAACCGGTCACGAGGACACGGGCCACTCGTCGTAGTAGGGCCGCCCCGCTCGACGCTGCCCTGAATTAAGACTTCAGGCGGACGCCGAGGCGGGACACCTGGGGTATAATGGCCCCACGGCTGTCTACAGCCGCTCACGGGTTATCCGATGGCTATGTACTTCGTGCGTTTCGTGCTCTTTTGCTCGGACGCCGTCAACGACTTCATGTATAAGAACTGCCCCTATGTGGCCGGGGCTATCGCTTTTTATACGATGTTCTCGATGTTCCCCCTGTTTTTGGCCGTCGTCTCGATCATGGGATTCGTGCTGGGGCCCGAGGCTGAACAGGCCGAGCTGGTGGAGGAGATCGCGGCGGTCATTCCTGTCTCCCATGACTTCATCGCTAGCACCCTCGACGGCATCGTCAGCGCCCGCGCCATCACCGGTGTGGCGGCCATTGTCGGCCTGGTCTGGGCGTCTACCGCCGCCTTCGGGGCGATACGCAAAGGGATCAACGCCGCCTGGGGTATACGCAAAACGAGGCCATTTTTGCGCGAAAGAATAATGGATATAAGCCTGGTTGCGGGAGCGGCGCTGCTGGTGGTTGTGCTGCTGTTCGTCACGCCGGTGTTCGGCGTGCTTCGCGAGCTGGGCAGCATCGTCGCGCCCGACTCCTTCTTGCAAAACGAGCTCCTGTGGACCATCGCGACGAATCTGTTCTCGCCGATCATTTCGTTTGTCATATTTGTATTGCTTTATTACTTCATCCCGAACACTAAGGTTCGCTTTCAGGACGTCTGGCCTACCGCACTCGCGATAGCCGTGGCGTTCTGGGTGGTCAACCAGGCCTTCGTTTTCTACGTCCAGACCTTCCCTGTACACAATGCGGTGTACGGGCCGGTCGGGGCGATACTCGCGCTACTGACGTGGGTATACATCTCGGCGATAATCATGCTTTTCGGGGCGCTCCTCTGTTCGCGATACGCCGGGTACATGGCCCGATACGCTGAATTGGAAGGGGTCGAAAAGCAGGGGCTGGGCCTGATCCTTTCGGCGGGTTCCCGGGTGCGCCTGAGGAGTGTTCGTGATCCATCGGCCGCGTTCGCGGTCTAGCGCGGTCCGTATCGCAGCAGGGGCTGGCCTGGCGCTGGCGGCCCTGCTGCTGGCGGCCCTGCTGCTGGCCGGCCGCGTGCGCCCGGGGGACGGTCGCTCCCACGGCGACGCCCGCACCTGTAGCGACCCCTTCGTCCGTCGCCAACGAGTCGCCAACAGACACGCGGGCCATCGCCGGGCTCCCGTCTATCGCCGCACTGGTGGATCGGGTGAGGCCGAGCGTGGTGTCCATCACAATTGAGGCGGTAAGGCGTGGCCTTTTCGGGGACTTCACGGACGAGGGCGCCGGTAGCGGGGTGATTATCCGGGCGGACGGCCTGATCGCCACCAACTCGCACGTGGTCGACGGGTTCGACGGCATCCAGGTGCACCTGGACGACGGCCGCACGTTCGACGCCGAAATCGTCGGGCTGGACCGCATCAGCGACCTGGCCGTGCTGCGAATTGACGCGGACGACCTGCCCTATCTCACTCCGACCGGCTCCGATTCGCTACGAGTTGGGGACTGGGTGGTCGCGGTGGGAAACGCGGCGGCGTTACGGGGCGGACCGACTGTGACTCTGGGAATAGTGAGCGGTCGTGACCGGACGATCACGACCGAACTGGGCCAGCTATTCGACCTTATCCAAACGGACGCTGCGATCAACGCCGGCAACAGCGGCGGGCCGTTGATAGATCTCAGCGGCAATGTGGTCGGGATCAATACGGCGATGCTCAGGCTGGCACAGGGCATCGGCTTCGCCGTCAGCTCGGAGGTGGCGACGCCGATTCTCGACGCGCTCATCAGCGACGGCAGCTACGTCCGGCCGCTGATCGGCCTCACCGGCATGGACGTGACCCCGGCGCTGGGGCTTGAGGCCGAAGACGGTGTGCTGGTCACGCGGATGTCGCGGGACGGGCCGGCCTTCGTCGCCGGTATCCGCTCCGGGGACATCATCACCGCCCTCGATGGCACGGCGACGCCGGATATGCCGGCGTTCCTGAGCACGCTGTGGAGCTTCAGTCCGGGCGACGAGATTGAGGTGGCTTACCTCAGTGACAACATTAGCCGCACAGCTACGCTAACGCTGATCGAGCGACCCTAGACCCACAGTCCAGGTCCGAGAGGCGGGGGATGATCTCCTTGGCGATGAGTTCGTGGGAGTTGCGCCAGGCCGCCTTTGGGTTCCACTCGTGGCCGGTGGTGACGAGAACTCCAAAGCCTCCGACCTCGTGGTAAAGAGCCCGCAGCTTCGCCTCGACCTCGTCTGGGCCGCCGACGATCCAGATGTTGTCTGCCAGGTACTCCACAGTCACATCGCGGTCTGCCATCTCCGGGTCGATTTTTAGCTGCTGCAGCCGTCCGGGCACCTTGCCCAGAACCGGCAGGAAGTAGCCCTCGAACGCCTTCGCCATCGACCCTTCCAATGCGAGCTTGCGGGCCTCTTTGGCCGTGTCGGCGACGAACACGTCGCGGGCGATGCGCCACGTCGAACGGTCAGGAGCGTCGCGTCCGGCCTCCCGAGCACCCTTTTCCACCGAGTCCCACTGCTGCCTGACTCCGTCTGTGGGCAGGAAGTTGATGGAGATGGGTATCCAGCCCCGCTGCCCGGCGATTTCGAGCGTCTTGGAGTCCGGTCGTGAGCCCGCGACGGCCACCGGCGGGTGGGGCTTCTGGTAGGGCTTCGCGTGGAATTGCATGCCGACGTCGGCCATGGGCTCGGTGATGGTGAAGTCCCAGAACTCGTTTTTGTACCGGCCGGGCTTGGGGTCGTCCCAAAGCTGCAAGACCATGTCTATCGCCAGTCGCGCTTTCTCGCGGTAAGCGGGGTTCGACGGCTCGAAACCGGCAGCGAGGATGTCGCCGGGGAAGCCGCAGGGGCCGACACCCCACATGAAGCGGCCCTTGAGCATCTGGCCGAGCTGGGCGATCCGGTTGGCGAGGTAGAACGGGTGGTGGCTGGGCATGCAGGAGACGCCCGTGCACAGCTTCATGTTGCGGGTCTCGGGTATCAGCCGGGCCATCATCAGGTCGGGCGCCGGGATGTTCTCCCAGGCGGACGTGTAGTGCTCACCCAGCCAGGTCTCGGCATAGCCTAGCTCGTCGAGTGTGGCCAGCCGCTCGATGTCCATGTCGAGGGTGTCTGCCCAGGCGGCCGCACCCGGCGGGTGCAGCGGCATGGTGAAGTCGCCAAGCTCCATGGCTAGTTCAGGTCCGCTAGCCGTGGCATTACCTCGTTGGCGAGCAGCTCCATTGAGCGCTGCCAGTCTTCCTTCGGATCCCACTCGTGGCCCATTGCCAGTAGCGTTCCGAAGCCGCCGGTCTCTTCGTACAACGCACGAAGCTGCGCGGCCACGTCGTCGGGGCTGCCCACTATCCAGATGTTGTCCAGTAGGTACTCGACGGTGATGTCCTCGTCGGACATCTCTGGGTCGTTTTTCATCAGCTTGAACAGGTTGTAACGAGAGAAGGAGTGGAAGAAGTAGTCCTGGAAGTCGCGCGGCATGGTGCCGGCCAACGCCTTGGCCCTGGCCTCTTCGGTGGTGTCAGCCACGAAGACTTCTCTTGCTATGCGCCAGTTTGAGCGATCGGGCGTGCGGCCGGTCCGCTCCGCGCCCTCGGCTACCGCGTCCCAGTGGGACGGGAGCTGGTTGGAGGGCACGAGGTTGATGCTCATGGGTATGTAGCCGCGTTCTCCCGCGAGGAACAGGGTTTCGGACTTGGGCGACACACCGGCCACGCCGATGGGCGGGTGGGGCTGCTGGAACGGGGTCATGTGGTATTTGACCCCCACCCAGTCGTCGGTC
The DNA here is from genome assembly GCA_965250195.1 of Dehalococcoidia bacterium. GTDB lineage: Bacteria > Chloroflexota > Dehalococcoidia > Lucifugimonadales > UBA2962 > CAUZIR01. Next base: position 1,155,414 of record OZ252295.1, on the reverse strand, counting down.
TCGGGGATGTTGAAGTCCCACCACTGGGACTTGTAGCGCCCCGGCTTTGGATCTTCCCAGATGCCCAGCACACAGTCGAGCGCCTCTCTGGTCATCCTACGATTCTCGCCGCTCTGGAAGTCGAAGCCGAATACCTCGAAGTCTCCGGGGAAGCCGCCGGAGCCGACGCCCCAGTGGAACCGGCCACGGGCCATGTGGTCGAGCTGGGCGACGCGGTTGGCGATCATGAACGGGTTGTGATTCGGCATACATGTGACCCCGGTGCCGAGGACGATGTTCTTGGTCATGCCGAGCGCCTTTGCCAGGAACAGGTCGGGGGCGGGAATGTTCTCCCACACGGACGTGAAGTGCTCGCCCACCCAGGCCTCGGTGAAACCGAGCCCGTCGAGGGTGACGATCTGGTCCAGGTCGTGGTCCATTGTGTCTGCATGCACCGAACCTGGAGGATGCAGCGGCATCATGAAATAGCCGAGTTTCATTTTTCTTCCTCAGTTAACTTTTACGATCTGCGCCTAATTGCCACCGGGACCACCGGGCAACGCGGTCCCACGGGACCGGCGGCGACGGCAGTATATGACCAGAAGTGACGCAGTGTATATGGGATGGAGTTCCACCACAGGGGCGACACCCAAACGGACCGCGTTGCCGGGCGCTCGAAGCATTGCTACTCTCGGTCGATGGCCGACACAAAAGAATCCACCGCACTCGACACCCTCGCCCGGCTCTGCGCCTTTCCCGCCGTGCCCTATCATGAACGCCTTGTCGCCGGGGCAATACGCTGGGAACTGGGCGAGGCCGGTATCGCCGTGGAGGTCGACGAGTTCGGCAATCTCGTGGCCATTATGGGCTCGGGCACGCCCGGCATCGCGTTCGTCGCCCACATGGACCACCCCGGCTTTGAGTTTTTTCTACTGGACTCGACCGATTCAGCGTCGCCAAATACGGCGGCCCCAAGTCCGACAACAAGAGCGGACGGCCCGATCTATGTCCGGGCACTGGGCGGCGTGCCGGTGGCATCTCTCACAAAGCCAACGCCCGTGCTGCTGATAGGGACGGACGGCGAGCGGTTTCCGGCGACGATTCACCCGTTGAGCGAGGCAGAAAGGCGGCTTTTCGAGAGCCGGAGCGACAGGCTGGCCCGACTTGAAGGGACGCTCGAACTGGCATCCGACACGTCCGCGATGCAGGTTGTCTTCGATCTGCCCGACTTCGAGCTTTTCGAAGGTTTGATTCGGGCGCAGGCGCTGGACGATCTGGCTGGCTGCGCGGCAATCGTCTCGGCCCTCAAACGCCTGGCGGGCGACGATATCGAAAAAACCGTTTACGGGGTCTTCACCAGGGCCGAGGAAGAAGGGCTGATCGGAGCGCGGGCGATGGCGGCGGCCGGTACGCTTCCGCCTGAAACGATTGTGGTATCTGTAGAAGCTTCGTCAGTAATACCGGGGGTAGAGCAGGGCGCGGGACCGGTAGTACGCACGGGCGACCGCACCTATACGTTCGACGCCGGTGCCGAGCAAGTACTGGTCCAGGCCGCAAAAGGCCTGGTGGAAGACCGGGGTGAATACCCCTGGCAGCGGGCCCTCATGGGCGGCGGCACCTGCGAGGCGACGGCGTTCGCGGTGCATGGCTACCGCACGACGGGCATCGCCCTGCCGCTGGGGAATTACCACAACGCGACGACTTCGATTCCGGACCCGGAGGGCGGGGTCAGCGCGGAGTTCATAGCCGTTTCTGACTACCTTGGCGGCGTCGAACTTATCGAGCGGGCCGCGATCACGCCCACGGGGTCCGGCGAGAACCCGCTGGCCGCACGGCTGCGCACGCCTCCGACGGACGCTGTCGAACGGCTGCGTCACAGCGCTTCAGATTGACAGGGATCGCGGAAGGCCCGACAATCCTCATCGTGTAAGCCATAACTTACATTAGGCGAGTGGTACTCGCAGTTTTAAGCAACTTTAGTACGAGGGAGGCAAGAGCCATGGCAATTGTTGAAAGGCGAGTGTTCTTCGGAAAGGTCGGCAAAGCGGACGATCTGATCGAGATACTGAGGGAGGGTGATGCCCTCCTCAACAAGCACGGCGTGCAGATGAAGACGCGAATCCTCACCGACTACCACAGCGGTCGGTCGGACAGGGTGCAGGCGGAGTGGACGTTCGATGATGTCTCGGGCATGGACGCCGAGTTCCAGAAGATCTTCGAAAACCCGGCCGCCGCCGCGGAAATGGGACCGTGGATGGGCCGTCTCAACGACCTGCTCCACCACTCCGAGGTGGAGCTCTGGCAGGAGCATTAACGCGAAAGTGGCCCTGGGTAGCTTGACCGGGCAAAAACCACCCCCTAAGGTGATTCCAGTGGCTTTGACGGAGACGAGTAGGCTCGCCTGAGCCGCCGAGCGAGTCCGATGCGGTGTGAGCGGACGCGAGCCGGCGGGCCGAACATCACTCCCGAGCCGCGGACTGAAAGCAGGGCTTTTCCCCTACGAGTAAGCTCCGCCGGTTGGCCCCCCGTTAACGGGGTCCGGCGCCCCTGGCGTCGATAGAGTGTCCCGGCTTGCGACGGGGAATTAGGGTGGTATCGCGGGAATTAACGCCCGTCCCTTGCATGGGGGCGGGCGTTTTGCTTTGTACGCCACCGAACACGAAGTGTGCCAATACGGACAAGCGAATGAGAGATTGGAATCAGCAACAGATGTTTGAACCGGTCAATTCCAAGGTCGATTTTGTGGAACTCGAAAACGACGTCATCGAGTGGTGGCAACGCAACGACACGGTCGCTAAGTACCTGCGCCGTAACGACGAGGCCGAGAAACGGTTCTCGTTTATCGACGGACCCATAACGGCCAACAACCCTATGGGCGTGCACCACGCCTGGGGGCGCATGTACAAGGACCTGTTCCAGCGCTTTAAGACGATGCAGGGCTATCGGCAGCGCTATCAGAACGGCTTTGACGGCCAGGGCCTTTGGATTGAGGTCGAGGTGGAAAAGGAACTCGGCTTCAAGTCCAAGCGCGACATCGAGGCGTTCGGCATCGGCAAGTTCGTCGAGCTGTGCAAACAGCGGGTGCGAAAGTTCAGCGACATTCAGACCGAGCAGTCCAAACGGCTGGCCTACTGGATGAACTGGGACGACTCGTACCACACGATGTCGGACGAGAATAACTACACGATCTGGCTGTTTCTAAAGAAGTGTTTCGAAAAGGGATGGCTGTACGAGGGGCGCGACGTCATGCCCTGGTGCCCGCGCTGCGGCACGGGCCTGTCCGAACACGAGATTGTCACCGAGGGCTACCAGGAGATAGTTCACCCAGGCCTCGTCGTGCGATTCCCCATCGTCTCTGACGATGGGGAGCCTGAAGAGCCGGAGTCGCTGCTGGTGTGGACGACGACGCCCTGGACGCTGACGTCCAACGTGGCGGCAGCGGTGAATCCGAAGCTGACGTACGTAAAGGTCCGTGTCCCAATAGCTGGCAATGGAGAAGCCGACCCCATAGCGGCCGACAACGGGCCTGCGGGCAGGACGGAGATTGTCTACCTGGCTAAAGGCCGTCTGTCGGACACCGTGCGCACCGAGCACGAGGTTTTGCAGGAGTTGCCCGGCGAGGAGTTCATCGACCTGGCGTACGCCGGGCCGTTCGACGAACTGACCGCACAGGCCGATGTGACGCACAGAGTCATCGCCTGGGACGACGTGAGCGAGGACGAGGGCACGGGCATAGTCCACATCGCCCCCGGTGCGGGCAAGGAGGACTTCCGACTGGGCAAGGACCTGGGGCTGCCGGCGCTCGCGCCGTTAGACGAGTTCGGAGATTTCGTGGAAGGCTTCGACTGGCTCACGGGCATGAACGCCTACGATGTCAATGAGCCGATCTACAAGAGCCTCCAAGACAAGGGCGTGTTTTATCGCCTGGACCCCTACTCGCACCGGTACCCGGTGTGCTGGCGCTGCGGCTCGGAACTGGTGTTCCGGCTGGTGGACGAGTGGTTCATCTCTATGGACGAGCTGCGGCACCAGATCGCAGCAGTGACCAGGCGCATCAAGTGGGTTCCCGGCTTCGGGCTGCAACGCGAACTGGACTGGCTCCAGAATATGGACGACTGGATGGTGTCCAAGAAGCGCTACTGGGGCCTGGCTCTGCCCATCTACAAGTGCGATTACGGCCACTTCGACGTTATCGGCTCCGAGACGGAGCTAAAGGAGCGTGCCGTCGAAGGCTGGGATGCTTTCGACGGGCACTCACCACATCGTCCGTGGATCGACGCCGTCAAGATCGCGTGCTCTAAATGCGGCCAAACGGTCTCGCGAATTAGGGACGTGGGCAACCCCTGGCTGGACGCCGGTATCGTGCCGTATTCGACGCTCAAGTACCGAAACGACCGTGACTATTGGAACGACTGGTTCCCGGCGGATTGGATATCGGAGTCGTTTCCCGGCCAGTTCCGCAACTGGTTCTACTCGCTGCTGACGATGAGCACGGTGATGGAGGAAACCGAGCCGTTCAAGGCCGTTTTCTCTTACGCGCTGATGCGCGACGAGAATGGCGACGAGATGCACAAGTCCAAGAGCAACGCCATCTGGTTCGAGGAGGCGGCCGAGAAGATGGGCGTGGATACGATGCGCTGGCTTTACACCCGCCACAACCCGTCGGTGAACCTGAATTTCGGATACGGCGTGGCGGACGAGGTGCGACGCCAACTGCTCATTCCTCTCTGGAATGTGTACTCGTTTTTCGTCACCTACGCGAACATAGACGGGTATCAGCCGTCCCGTTCCACAGCGCCACCGGTGAGTGAAAGAGGCGAGCTGGACCGGTGGATTCTTTCGGAACTCAATCAACTGGTCGCTGAGGTAACAGAGGCGTTGGAGGGATATGAACCCGACGTCGCGGCGCATCGAGTCGAAACTTTCGTAGCGTATCTGTCGAACTGGTACGTGCGCCGGAGCAGGCGACGCTTCTGGAAGGCGGGAGTGCTGGGCGAGGGAGCGGACGATGCCGACAAGCTCTCGGCCTACGCGACGCTCTACGATTGCCTGACGACAATGGTGCGACTGGTGGCGCCGATAATGCCGTTCGTCACCGATGCTATTTATCGCAATCTTGCCCACGCAAGTGGCACCGGGGACAGCGTGCACCTGGCCGATTACCCCGTGGCTGACGAGTCGCTTATTGACCGACGGCTCTCCGACGCGACGCGGCTGGCAATGACGCTTTCGAGCCTGGGCCGCGCCGCTCGCAGCAAGGCCGGATTGCGGGTGCGTCAGCCGCTGGCCGCTGCGCTGGTGAGCCTGCGTAGCTCGGACGAAAGAGAGCTATTAAGCGATGTCGCGTCGCAGATCCGCGATGAACTGAACGTCAAAGAGGTGGCGCCGACCGACGACCAAACAGGAGTCATGTCGCTGACCGTCCTGCCCAACCTGCCGGTACTCGGTAAAAAGTACGGCGCCGCGGTTAAAGACATTCGCCAGGAATTAAGTGAGATGGACCCCTTCGAAGTGCATGCGACGGTGAGTGCGGGAAAAACGCTCAGGGTGGCCGGGCACGACCTCGAACCCGACGAGGTGCTGATTACGGCCGGAGACCGGGAGGGGTACTCGGTGGCATCTGAGGGAGGCTACACGGTGGCCATCGACATCGCCCTGACGGACGAGCTCGTGGCGGAAGGCACCACGAGAGAGATTGTCCACCGCATCCAGAACATGCGGCGAGACGCCGGGTTCGACATTGCCGACCACATTGCGACCTACTATTTCGCCGATGAGGGCCTGACTGAGGTCATAGGGGCGCACGTCGACTACATCGGCCGCGAGACGCTGTCGGACGACCTGATCTCGGGCGTGGCTCCAGAGGGGGCTCATACTGAGACGATGACGATTGACGACCAGGAACTGACGGTGGGCCTGGTCCGCACGACGTCGGACTGACAGGTCGGGCCAGGCCGACATCTGAATTGACGAACTCGACTAATCAGGGGGACCGTAGCTCGAAAGCGCGATGGCTGGTGTTCGCCGCCCTCGCGCCGGGACTGCTCGGAGTCACTTCGGACGAAGCCGGTCTAACCGTTGCGCTGCCGAGGATCGCCGACCAGTTCGACGCCACCATCCCCGAGGTCCAGTGGGTGGTGCTGGCCTACATCCTGACCATCGGCTCACTGATGATTCCCATCGGCAAGGTGGCCGACATGGTTGGGCACCGCCGCCTCTATCTGGTCGGCGCGGCCCTATTCGCCATAGGGGCGCTGGCCGCCGGTTCGGCGCCCGGTCTGCTCTCTCTCGCAGGTCTCAAGGCTTTCCAAGGTCTGGGGTCCGCCGCCATTCAGGCCACGTCCATGGCGATTCTAACGACGGCCTTTCCTCGTCACGAACGGGGGAAGGCGATGGGCCTGTTCATGTTGGTGGGCGGAGCCGGGTTCATCCTGGGCCCGCTTGCGGGAGGCTCGATCGTCTCCGTGTTTGGCTGGCGGTGGATGGTGTGGCTGGGCGTGCCGTTCGGCATGGTGGCCCTGGTCGCAAGCTACGTGCTGACGCGAAGACTACCGGAGGAAACGACGAGGGACGGCGAACCGTTCGACTGGCTCGGGGCGGGTCTTTCGTCCGCGGGGGTTGTGATCTTCCTGCTGGTGATGACGAACGGCAACGCCTGGGGCTGGAGCTCACCGATCTCGCTCACGGGGCTCGCGGTGTCTGGCGTGCTGGTGGCAGGTTTCTTGATGTGGCAGCGGCGGGCCTCGCATCCGATTCTCCCGCCCGACCTGCTCGCGAACCCGCCCTTCGCGCAGGGCCTGAGCATCACGTTCCTGATAATCCTCGGAAACGTGCCGGTGTTCATCCTCATGCCCTTCTACGTCGAGGGCGTGCTGGGCCACTCGGCCGTGGTCACCGGGGGAATTATGGCGGCCGCGGCGGTGGCCTTCACCACGGTCGGACCGGTGTCCGGGCTGTTGTCCGACCGCTTCGACTGGCGCATTTTCGTTTCGGCTTCGACGCTGGTGATTGCCGCGACGATGTTGCTTTTATCGTTCCTTAGCGAGAGCACGGGCCTGGGCACGGTCTTTGGATTTGCCGTGATGCTCGGCTTCGGGGTCGGGCTGTGGTATTCGCCCACCACTTCGGCGACGCTCAGCGACGTCGCGCCGGGTCGGCAGGGGGTCGCCGCTTCAGCCACGTTGATGGTGCGTTATACCGCCAACGTGTCGACTGTGGCCATCGCCATTTCCATCGTCACGGCCATCATGGCGTCCAAAGGGTTTGAGCCGTCGCTGTCGGCGGTGACCGATGGAACGGGACCGGGGCCGGGCGGCGCGTTCGTGGACGGGATGTCTCTGGTTTTCAGGGTCGGCGCAGGCCTCAACCTGGTGGCCCTGGCCGTGACGCTGGCTCCGTTTGGCCGACGCCGACACGGCGAAGCGACGGGGGTCGCTCTGCCCACCGCCGCCGGTGAGGAACCCCGCCGAAGCTAGCGACCCCAGTGCAGCTATTACCCAAACAGGACGAGGTGCTGGTCGTCGCGCTGCGCAGGGGAGCGAGCGTGGTGCGCTGCCTGGGTCGCGACAGCGAACGAGTGATCATCGCCGTCGGCCGTAACAAACAGGCCCGCGTACCACTCGACCGGGTTCTCCTCAACACCGGCCTGACCGACCCAGAGCTGGAGGCCCTGGCAAAACGGGTGACCGAGACGGCTTCTGAGATCGACCTGCGCGAGGTGTGGGAGCTGGTCGTCGAAGACGGACGGGCGATGACGCTTGAGGAGATATCTGAACTCCAGTTCGGAGCAGAGGCCGAGCCCGAACGGATGGCCGCCCTGGCCACACATCTCGTGACGATGTCGGTCTACTTCGAACGGAGCGGCCGAACCTACAAGCCCCGGTCCGCAGAAGAGATCGAGCGCACCGCACAAAGAGAGCGCGACGAGGCCGAACGCGAGGCGGCCGAGGCCGCCGTCATGGAAGGATTGACCGAGGGTCGGCTGCCGGAGAGTCCGTCTGACCGGGAGCGACGCCTCTTATCGGACGTCCGGGCGTTCGCCGTACATGGCGACGAGCACCCCCGCGCCGAGGCGACCAAGGCGCTGCTACGCAGCGCCGCCGAGGAGTCCAGAGACCCCCAGAGGCGGGCGTTCGACCTGCTGGTAGGCGCCGGGGAGATGGCGTTCGACGAAGCCATCGAAATCGAGAGGGCGGGTTTGCCGGTGACGTTCCCGGACGAAGCTGAAACCGAGGCACGGGCGATCGCGGCGGCCCGACCCAGAACCGAGGGACGGCGGGATCTGACTAAGGAGTCACTCTTCACCATCGACGACCGCGACACCCTGGACAGGGATGATGCGCTCTCCGTCGAGCAATTGGGCGAAGGGCTTCTGCGCGTGGGAATCCACATCGCCGACGCCGGGGCGCTGGTGCCCGTGGGCGGCGCAGTCGACCGAGAGGCCGACAGGCGCATGGCGACCCTGTACACGCCGGACGTGCGCGTCTCCATGGTGCCTCGGGAGCTTTCAGAGGGAGCTGGCAGCATTCTCCCTGACCAGGAACGCATGGCGCTGTCGCTCTTAGTCACCATGAACAATGGCGAAGTCGTCGACTGGGAGCTATTCCCCTCGGTCGTCCGGGCAAGGGAGGCACTGACTTACAGGGGCGTGGACGAGGTTCTGCATAAGGGAGAGGGCGGGTGGTCGCCCGAGCTACGGACACTGAGTGGGGCCGCCGACCTGCTCAGGGCCCGGCGCGAGGCGGCGGGCGCGCTGGTGCTGGAGCGTGCGGAACTCTCGATCAAGGTCGAATCGGGCGAGGGCGGGCCAGGTCGCGTTTCGGTTGACGTGCTGACCCGAAGCACACCGGCGAGACGGCTGGTCACCGAGATGATGATTGTTTGCAACGCGATGCTGGCCAGGTTCTGCATCGAAAAAGAGATCCCCGCCGCGTACCGAACCCAACCCGCGCTGGACCCCGACATAGATAAGGATGGCCTGGACGACCCCGTGGCCCGGTACAGGCTGATGGGCCGACTATCGCCCGCGGAGGTCACCACAACGCCCGGTCAACACCACGGGCTAGGGGTCCCAGCGTACTTACAAGCAACCTCGCCCCTGCGCCGCTACCCCGATCTGTTCATGCAAAGGCAGATCAGTAATTACCTGGCCACCGGAACCGCGCTTTACTCGATTGAAGAGGTGGCGTCGGTCGCCCAGCGTGCCGAGGTGCAGCTGCGGGAGCTGGCATCGATAGAGAATCAGCGCCGACGATACTGGCTGCTGCGTTACCTCGCCCAGCAGCTGGACGAGGGCGATACCGACTACGAGGCGGTGGTGCTGGACACCGATCGCCGGGGGCCCCCAGTGCTTGAGCTGGTGGACTACCCGCTCAGGGTTCGGGCGGAGCTGGCATCCGGCGCCTCATCGAGCGACCGGGTGGTGCTTCGCCTCCATGACGTGGACCTGTGGCGGCGCGGTCCTCACTTTGTCGCCCTTGACTGACGACGCCGAAGCACCACCGCTGCGGCCGCCGCAAACCGACCGGCGTGCTTAGGGACCGGGAATGAGCGAGAATGGACGCCGCCGGGCCGCGTGGCGGCCTAAGACCCCTGGCAGCAAGAACGGGGGCCAAGAGCCGAGAGGAGAAGCCTGATGTCGAAGACGGCCTATTTGTTGATCGAGGCCGAGCCGGGCCTGTCTTTCAACGTAATCCGCGGGCTGCGTGAGTTGGCCGAGGTGACCGGGGCGGACTTCGTCAGCGGCCCCTACGACATCATCGCCCAGGTGCAGGTGGAGGACGTCAACGCCATCGGACGCCTGATCACCGAAGAGGTCCACCCGCTCCACGGGGTGGTTCGGACGGTGACCTGCATCTCCATCGCATAGGCCCTCCGTCAACGACGGCGGGGCCGCAACTGTTATCGGGGTGTGGCGCAGCGGTAGCGCGCTTGCTTTGGGAGCAAGAGGTCGCCGGTTCGATCCCGGCCACCCCGACCACTCATAAACCAGTCAATAGACGGCTCACCTAGTGTGGGCCGTTTTCATCGCCGACCCCATATCGACGGATTGACGGCAACCGGAGCGAGAACCCCCTTTCAAGCACACAACCCAGACAACTCCCCATGCCCGCCGGTTGAGCCAGGCGGTCCCTCTTAGGGGCTATGCGCCTGCTCGCGGGAAACTGAGCCAATTTAGGGGCTCCAAAAGGGTGGGTCGCCGGCTGAACCTGCCAGAGGTCTGATTTGAGGCCCTCCAAAAGGACTCCCTTTCGGATTGCTGTTGATCGACTACTGGAGAAAGAAAGCTGAGTTTGAGTGGGCGCGGGCGCGGGCTAAAAAGATCTCAGGGATCGACGCGGGAGTGGTAGGCAAATTTCCCGCCCTCAATCTTAAGGAGAATGGCGCTCTTAATCGGGTCACCGCTTATCCCGTCATACAGGAATGAACCGGTAACGCCCTCATAGTATCGGATGTCTGACAACCCGGACCTGATCGCCTCCGGCCCGATAGCGTCCTCCCGCCTGACGGCTTCGACCATCAAACTCAATGCATCATAGGTAAGTGCCGCCACGTCGTCGGGAGGTTCTCCGTACTCCTCAACGTATCTGGTTACGAAATCCCGGGCAACTTCTCTGAGTGGATCTTCGAAGTAGTGGGTGCTGAAGTACGCTCCCTCGAGACCCAACCGATCGGACGCGGAGATCTGCGCCCACGTGTCTCCCCCGATTATCTGTACGTCCAGCCCAAGCTCACGAGCAAGTTTGGCCTGTTCGACCACCTCGGCCGCGTAGTTGGAAAGGAACAGGACCTCCGCTCCGGAGTCCTTGATCCGACCCATCTGATCCGACACGTCTGGAGTCACCGCCGTATACGTTTCAAAGGCCACCACTTTGCCGTCGAGAGCTTCAAATGCGAGCTTAAATGCCTCGGCCAGACCCTTGTTGTACGCACTTGCGACGTCGAAAAGCACCGCGACTTTCACGCCGCCCAGTTCGGAATTGACGAAATTGGCGAGAACGCCACCCTGGAACGGGTCGATAAATCCGGCCCTGAACACCCAGTTCTTGCCCAGGGTCGTCTCGGGATTCGTTGACCAGGGGCTGATCATGGGAATTCCCGCTCGTTCGGCCACGAAGGATGCCGGGATGGCGTTCCGGCTGGCCTGCGGTCCGATCAGCACTATTACCCCTTGTTCCTCAATTAGGTGCAGTGCCTTGCTGGCGGCCACCTCCGCCTTGTCCTCGTCGTCCTCAATGAAAAGAACGAGCTTGTATGTCTTCCCTCCGACCCCCAGACCGCCTTTGGCGTTGACCTCGTCAACGAACAGTGTAGCCGCTTCGACGGATTTTTGACCGGCCTCTGGTATGGCCCCGGTAATCGGGACGATGAGGCCGATGCGGAACTCCAACGGGTCATCCCCTCCGCCGCACCCCGAGGCCAGGATTATCGTCAACAGCGCCGCTATAGCGGGAACCACGATCGCGCCAATTGATATGGATTTGCCGAAAATTGTGGTTCTCATGGTCTGTAAGAATCCGCGATCATCTCGTACAGGCGTCGCCGCAAGATAATAACGGACCCTTAAATTGCGACCAGATTCTAACATTCACCACCGGCGACCAGTGGACGTGAAAACCTTCATGGGGCCACCGTTGAAACCCCTTTGCCAGACGTTCCAACAGCGCAAAATCGGAAACCACCGAGCCTGACCCCGGTCTGCGCAAACCGCCAGCGTACCGTGTCGAGAGAAATCGTTGACGCTATTCCGACGTTTCGCTTACCGTACCCGCTGTGACCGACGAATGGCCATATAGGCCGAAATCAATGCGGAACCGTCACGTTTCAACCTTGATCGGAAATGCACGGTAAACCCATTAAAGCTTTTACTCCATCATCGTATCTCCCGAACCTGACCTCGAAATTCTCGGTCGCAGGCCGGGTCATGTTCGTCGCATCAGTTTTTCTCGCCATCGTTGTCGTTGTGGCTGCGGCTGCGATCGCATACACGATTTCCCGTGCCGCCGCCCGGGACGACTCTCTGGACAAGCTGGAAATCATTGCTCAAGACAGACACTTTCGCCTGTCCCAGTACCTCAACGGCCGGGTGCAAGAAATCGTTCGCCTCTCCCGTGTGCCCTCGGTTAGGGACACAGCTTTGCAGGCGATATCGCATGCGAAGGGGACCCCGGCGTTTGACTCTGCTTACGATCAATTGACCCGACAGGTGCAGTCGCTCACCAATTCTTCCACCGATCTGGTCACGATTTTTTTTATCGAAGGTTCGGGCGGAGTAGTCCTGTACTCAACCGACGGCGGAGCGATCGGGACCGACGTGTCAGGAGAGCGGTATTTCTCCGCGGGCACCCTCGATTCCGTTGTGCAAAACCTGTACGCGAGATCGGACGAGTCGATTCCAACCATCACGGTCGCCGCGCCGTTTCTTGATAACCAGGGCGGTCGTTTGGGGGTTCTTGCGGCGCACATCAATCTCGGACGGATCGACGACCTCACCAATGACCGCTCGGGGTTGGGTAAGACTGGAGAGGCCTACGTGGTCGACCGGGCCGGACGATTGTTTTCAGCGGACCGATTCGGCTCCGAACGCTACCCCGGCGTAGTGCAAAGCCAGGGAGTCGGGGCCGTTACAAGAGGTTTCGACGGAAACGGACAGTACCCCAACTACTCAGGAGAAGAGGTGATCGGAGCCTATAGGTGGCTTCCCGACCAGGGGATCGGTCTACTCACGGAAATGGAAACTTCGGAGGTTTTCGCCGCCGCCCGGCTATTGGCGATCATCATTCTGGCGGTTGGTATTCCCTCGGTCGGCCTCGTCACCTCCGGAATCTACGTGGCCGCCAGGCGTCGAGGCGAGCCGTCCCTCGATGACGTCGTGCTGAGTTTTTCAGGCTACGACACCGAAGGGTTTTACGATGAAATGATGGAGCCGGACGGAACGCCTCGTGAAGGTTCAGCCGTCATGGCAGAGTTTGTCGAAGCGCTACCACCGGGGCAGCTCAAAAAAATGCAGCTGACCGCCGAGCAGGCGTTCCTCCGTCTGGGCATCACCTTCAATGTGTATGGAGATGAGTCCGGACCGGACAAGATCTGGCCATTCGATATTGTCCCGCGAATCATCGAGTCCAAAGATTGGGACCAAATTGAGCGGGGCCTTAAACAACGGATCACCGCTCTCAATGCCTTCATCGACGACATCTACCACGATCAGAAGATCGTGAAGGACAGCGTCATTCCGAATGACATGATCCAGTCCGCGACCAGCCGTTTACCGCAGTGCGAAGGGCTAAATCCGCCCAGCAAACTCTGGTGTCACATTACCGGCACCGACCTCGTCCGGGACGGCAGTGGAGATCTTTTCGTGCTGGAGGACAACCTCCGGTGTCCCTCGGGGGTGTCATATGTGCTCGAAAATCGCAAAGTCCTGAAAGGAACATTCCCTCAGGTATTCGGCGCCTCCCAGGTCCGCCCAATCGATGATTACCCTAGCCGGCTACTGGAGACGCTGCGATACCTCGCGCCAGACAAGAACCAATCGCCCACGATCGTTCTGTTGACGCCCGGAGTCTACAATTCCGCGTACTTTGAGCATGCTTTTTTGGCCCAGCAGATGGGCATCGAATTGGTAGAAGGGCGCGACCTGACCGTCAGCGACGGGTTCGTGACCATGCGGACCACCCAGGGGTTTCAAAAAGTGGACGTTATCTATAGACGCATCGACGACGACTTCTTGGATCCAACCGTTTTCCGGCCCGACTCGCAACTCGGTGTATCGGGCTTGATGGACGTTTACCGGGCCGGCAACGTTGCCCTGGCAAACGCACCGGACACAGGAATCGCAGACGACAAGGCCATCTACGCCTACGTTCCCCAGATGACGAAATACTACCTTGGCGAAGAGATCATTTTGCCGAACGTCGAGACCTACATTTGTTGGGACGAAACGGAGCGGAGCCATGTCCTGGCCAATCTAGATAAGCTCGTCGTGAAGGCGACCAACGAGTCTGGCGGCTATGGGATGCTCATCGGGCCCCATTCGACGGCGGCCGAACGTGAGGAGTTTGCCGGCTTGATAAAGGCGAACCCCCGGAACTACATCGCCCAGCCGACCCTGGACCTTTCACGGGCGCCGGTCATCGTCGACGACCACTTCGAAGGGCGGCATGTCGATATGCGTCCCTTCATATTGAACGGTGAGGACATCTACGTTCTGCCCGGTGGTCTCACCCGGGTTGCGCTCAGGAAAGGCTCGCTTGTAGTCAACTCGTCTCAGGGTGGGGGAAGCAAGGATAGTTGGGTGCTCGCCTAGGTCATGGGCGAATGTTAAGCCGGGTCGCCGATTCCATCTTCTGGATGAACCGCTACGTAGAGAGGGCGGAAAATGTCTCTCGTGTGGTGGACGTCAATCTTCACCTGATGCTCGATATGCCGGATGGAGTTGATGAGCAGTGGGCGCCGCTCCTGAAGGCAACAGGTGATTATGAGATATTCCAAGAGAGGTTCGGCGAACCGACGCGAGACACCGTCGTGGCGTTCCTCACTTTTGACGATCAAAACCCAAACTCCGTTTTCTCCTGCTTGAGAGAGGCCAGGGAGAACGCACGTACGGTGCGAGAGATCATCACGGCGGACATGTGGGAACAACTCAACACCTTCTACCTGATGGTGCGTGACGCAAACACTGACGGCTCTTTATCCTAGTCTCCTCACAGGTTTTTCAACGACGTAAAAATGGCCAGCCATTTGTTCCAGGGGGTCACGGACTCCACCATGGCGCACGGTGAAGGCTGGCACTTCGGATATCTAGGGCGTCTACTGGAACGCGCGAATATGACGTCTCGGATCCTCGACGTCATGTACTACCACCTGCTGCCCGACGCCGGCGACATCGGCGGAGAGATTGATGAGATCAGATGGCTCGCCGTATTGAACTCTGTGAGCGCCTTCGAAATGTATCGCCAAAATCACGGGCTCATTACTCCTGCGAACGTGGTTGGGTTCTTGGCCCTCAATCCGGAGTTTCCCCGTTCCATGCTGTCTTGCGTTACCGAGGCCGGTGAGTCTCTAAAGGGGATCGAAGGTTATGGGGTCGGCTCGGGTGGGAATGCCGCGAACCAGGGCCTTGTGACGCTGGTGGGGGAGCTCCAAGCAGCGGAGATCGACGAAATAATCATCGGCGGCCTGCACGAGTTCATATTCGATTTCCAGGCGAAGCTCATCGAGGTTGGCTCGTCGATCTTCGAAACCTATTTCGCCCTCCCTCCGGCCCCTCAGCCGGTCAGCCAGACGGTCGACCACCGGCCCGGGAACGAAAATGATCTTTGAAATCCATCATCTGACGGAGTTCTCTTACGACAAAGCCGTATTCGTGGAGCCCTTGACCGTTCGTCTCCGCCCCCGAAGCGACAGCAGGCAGAACCTCCTGGGCTTCGATATGGATATCGACCCGTGGCCGGTGGGACTTACTCACAACGTCGATATCGATGGCACGTCGTCCGACCGAATGTGGTTCGACGGATTACACGACTCGCTGTCCATTGCGACCAGGTCAAAGGTCGATACCGGCGACCACAACCCCTTTGACTATGTTCTTGACACGGAGGCTCTACAGCTTCCGTTGCTGTATGCGCCGCACAGCGAACAATTGGCGCCGTTCGTCCGCGCCACATCGGTATCGCAGGAGGTGGTCGAGCTTGCCAGATCGTTCGCTGCCGACGCCGGTATGGAGCCTGTGCCGTTCATTGGCTCGTTGACCAAGCATCTGCACGACGAATTGGAATATGAGGTGAGGGAACAGGGTGATCCCTTACCGTCGTCAACCACCCTGAAACGGATGTCGGGTTCATGTCGTGACCTCACAGTTCTGCTCATGGACAGCATGAGGACCCTGGGGATCGCGGCCAGGTTCGTCAGCGGTTACAAGCCGACCAACGGTCCGGTTATCGAACTGCACGCCTGGGTAGAAGCGTACCTTCCTGGCGCGGGATGGAGAGGTTACGATCCGACGACGGGCATGGCGGCGTCCGGCGACCACATTGCCTTGGCCACGGCCGCGCATCCCCGAGACGCTGCGCCTACTTCGGGTTCGTTCCGGGGAACAGATTCCACATCGTCGCTACGGACGGAAATTCGCGTAACGAAAATTGACGAGTCTTCCCTCGGCGATTCGCTGTTCCCCAGTCAGATCGAAACTAAGCAGCCTTGATGCCAGCAGAATTTTCGCGTGCGGCGGTACAAGGCAAGTTTTGGTCCTTGCTACTGGGCATAACCATTTTGGCCGTGGTTGCCACGAGTTGCGTTGGCGGATCAGATGCTCCCGGGGTCAATCGGCGCGATGCCCCCAGTGAAACAACTCGAGCCACGCTACCAGGCTCGGGCATTGTAGTTCAACCTGCTCGAGCGAGCTGGGATACCGGATATTTTTCCGAAGCCGTCTATAGCAAAGCCCTGGAGGCACTTGGGTATGAAGTGCTCGCCCATAGAGAATTGGAAATCGACGATTTCTACGAAGCCGTGGCGACGGGCGAAGTCGATTTTTGGGCCAACGGCTGGTTCCCGCTTCATACCGAGTACCGGGACGTGTTTGGCGGCGGTGCCGCTATTGCGGGTACGGTGGCGGCATCTGGCACTCTACAGGGCTTCTTGGTCGACAAGGCGGGGGCGGACGAGTTCAATATCAAGTCGCTAAACGATTTCAAGCGTGATGAAGTTCGCCAAGCCTACGACATTGATGGGAACGGCAAGGCGGATTTAATCTCATGCCAGGACGGTTGGTCGTGCGAAAGAGTAGTCGGTTTCCAACTCGACCTGGGCGGACTGCGGGACTTCATCGATGAGAGGTCAGGACCGTACTCGGAGGCGATGGGCGACCAGATAACTCGATACCGGTCTGGCCTGCACATACTTTTCTACACCTGGACCCCAAACTGGACGGTCGCCCGGTTGGTGCCGGGCATCGACGTCGTTTGGATTGAAGCCGCGGTTTCGCGGCACCCCGATGGAGTTGGCGCCGAAGAGCTGTCACTCCGGGGCGTCGAAGGCTACGTCAGAGACCCCTGTATGATGGGATTCCGGGGCTCTGACATCAACGTAGTGGCAAATAACGAGTTCCTTGCGAACAACCCGTCTGCAAAGGAACTGTTCGAGGTGATGTCGATTCCGCTCGGAGACATCTTCAAACAGAACGCTCGTATGAATGCCGGTGAGGGTCGACAGGACGACATCGACAAGCACGCTGCCGGGTGGATCGCCCTGAACCGGGATCTGTTCGATAGTTGGATAGTCCAGTCGCTGCGGGCCGGCCGGTAGCCCCTGAAGAAAATGACACCGGGCCCCATTTTGAAGCCCAGGGCCGAAGTGAAAATGAATCAAAATTAATGCACGGAGGTGCCACAGGTTGAGTACGTACAAAGCTGAGTACATTTGGATAGACGGCCAGCAGCCAACAGCGAAGCTGCGATCCAAGACCAGGGTCATGTCGAACGGCGACACACCCCCCGTGTGGGGATTCGACGGATCGAGCACCGAGCAGGCGATGGGCAGCGACTCCGACTGTGTGCTCGACCCCGTTCTCGTCTGTCCAGATCCGATCCGCGGCGACGACAACAAGCTGGTCCTGTGCCAGGTTCTCCTGACCGACATGACGCCCCATCCGAGCAACACAAGGGCCGCTTGCGTGGCTACGGCCGATAAGTACGCAAGTTTCGAATCGTGGTTCGGCATCGAGCAGGAATACACGCTGTTTGAAGGCGTGCGCCCGCTAGGATGGCCCGACTCCGGTTTCCCGGCGCCCCAGGGCGGCTACTACTGCGGCGTCGGCACAGACGAGGTACACGGAAGACCGATCGTGGAAGAGCACATGGACAACTGCCTGGATGCAGGCCTCGCCATCGCCGGAATCAATGCCGAAGTTATGCCGGCCCAGTGGGAGTTCCAAGTCGGACCGCTCGGTCCCGTTGAGGTCAGCGACCAGCTGTGGATGGCCAGGTGGCTGCTCTACCGAACGGGCGAGGAATATGACGTGTCGGCGGTGCTTGATCCGAAGCCCGTCCGGGGTGATTGGAACGGTGCGGGTGCCCATACGAACTTCTCTACGAAGGATATGCGTGAGAGCTACGAGCCCTGCGTCCTCGCCGCAGAAGCCCTTGGCAAAAAAGCCGAACTGCACATAGCCAACTACGGCGACAGGATTGAAGAGCGACTGACGGGTTTGCACGAAACGATGTCGTACAAGGAATTCGGATACGGAGTTTCTGACCGAGGAGCATCGATCCGGATTCCCTGGCAGGTCGCCAAGGACCAAAAGGGTTACATAGAGGACCGCCGACCCAACGCCAACATGGACCCGTACATCGTCACTAGACTGATCGTCGATACCGTCTGTGGGTCTGCCTCGTAACGGAAAAACACTCATCGCGTGATCGTGGTCACTCCCTCGGCAAACCCGATGGCGGTGCCGACGGAGGCCAATATCCAGTCCATGACGGCCAAGTATAAGCGTCCGTCTGGCGGTCTTTTTAGCTTCGCGCCACCTACTCTTTGACGGTAGCACGTAACTTTGTTACATTACCGCTCCCCTGCGCCTCGGCCGGTTTCGTCCTTATTGGGCCGGTTTCACGGGGCCGCGTAGGACTCGGGAGGATTTGATGCCGGTCGTGCGGATTAGTGACAAGACCTGGGAACGGCTCAAGACCTGGGCCGCGCCTCTAGAAGACACGCCGGACTCTACGATTAGAAAGCTCCTCGACCGGGTCGAACCGGATGGCGGGGGCCAGGACCAGGCCGCCACCGATGAGCAGGCGAGCAAACGCCTGCCCAGAGGCAAAAAGACCTCCGAACGGGCCTTTGAACGGCCACTACTGGAGGCTCTTTATGAGCTGGGCGGCGCCGGGGTCATGTACCAGGTGCTGCCGGTCGTCGAGGAGAAGCTACGGCATGTCTTAAAGCAGGTGGACTACGAACGACTGGAATCGACCGGTGTGATGCGCTGGCGCAGCACCGCCCAGTGGACGAGGCATCGGCTGGCCGAGCGCGGACTGATAATGAGAGGTCCGGCCAGGGGGATCTGGGAACTGACCGATCACGGAGCTAGGACGGTGGGCCAGTGGATAGAGGAATCGGCCCTCTGAGAAAGGAACCGATATGCCCGAAGCGAGCAGAATTAGAGACGTGGATGTCTTTGCCCATCTGGATGGCGAGCAGGCAGACCAGATACTGGCGCTGGGCGAGCGGCGCGCCGTGAGCGCGGGCACGCTGCTGGGACACGCCCACGAGGCCCCAACGACGTTCTACATAATCTTCAAGGGACAGGCGGAGCTTTCTTATGGTGCCGAGTCCGGAGAAATCGCCGTTCGGCTGGCAGGCCCCGGCGAGTCGTTCCCCTGGGCCGCCATGCGGGGCTCAGGCAATCTCGTCACCAATTGCAGGGCTAGAACCGATATGGAGGTGGTCGCCATCCCCATCGACGCCCTGACTGCGTTCTGCCAGGAGAACACGGAGGCGGGCATGAGCTTTTACCGGGGGGTGATGGACCAGTTCGCCGGACAGTACGGACGCACGCTGGCGATGCTGGCGGCGAACGTGGAGCAGGAGCTGGCGGGGATTCAGTAGCCCCCATGCCCGACGAACTGTCTGGCGGTGATTCGGACGCTCACAGGGTCCCCCCAGTATCGGGCCTAAAGAGAGCGGCCCGTGCTGTCTCGGACCTGGTCGTGCCGATGGCGTGCGTCGAGTGCGGGAGGGAGGGTTCGCCCCTGTGCGAGCGCTGCAAACGCGGCCTTGCGCGACTGAGGCGCCCGCAGTGTGTGCGCTGCGCCGACCCCAATGCTCCCCTCGTCTGCCGCAGGTGCGCCGAGAACCCCCCGGCGTTTGACCGCATCATCGCCCCGTACCTTGCTCAAGGGTCGGCACGGGAGCTGGTACACGGGCTCAAGTACAACGACGCCCGAGCCTACGCCGAGCGCGTAGCCGGGTTGCTGGCGGACTATCTCCGATATGAGTCGGTCTCAGGCGACCTGATTGTACCGGTGCCCCTGCACCCGTCAAAGGAGAGGCGTTGCGGGTATAACCAGTCGGGTCTGATCGCCCAGAATCTCGGTCGGCTGATGGGCATCGACCTCGATGCCCGCTCACTGCGTCGGGTGAGCAAGGGGGCGCCGCAGGTGACGCTGTCGACGGCGGACGAGAGGCGCGCAGCAGTCGAAGGCGCGTTCGGGTGTGAGCCGGTCGGGGCCTCGCCAATCCCGGGCGCCGGGATTTTACTAGTCGATGACGTGGTCACCACCGGGGCGAAGATGTCGGATTGCGCCTGGGCGCTCAAGCGGGCGGTGGCCGGGACCGTGTTGGGAGTAGCCTTTACCCGCCAGTCAACGGGATGGACTTGAGCCCCCAGATGGGCGGCTGTAGCCGCGGGCCTGTGATAAAGTTCGCGGCGATGACGATGGTCGGCCATCGCTGGCATTCGTGCGCCGGGTACATGAGGACGTGGAGGTCAAATTGAGATACAGGTTAGGGATTCTGATGGTCGCGGCGTTCCTGTTCGCACTCGCGGCCGCGGCTTGCTCGGACTCCGACAGCGCCGACACGGTCACCGAGGAGCCGACAGCGGTGACCGAGGTACAGGCATCCCCGACCGACGTGCCCGCACCTGAGGCGACCGAGGTGACCCTTGCCGAGGAGCCCGCAGACGAGACGGGCCCGGTGTTCAAAGACACGGTAATCGCCCCGGTAGGCCAGCGCACCACAGAGGTATTGAACAACATCCCCGTCGCCCTCCACCTCGAGCAGAAGCTGGCCAGCCCCAGCCTGGTGAGCGGCCTGTCGGTTGTTTTCATTGAAGTCGTAGAGGACTCCCGTTGCCCCACGGGCGACGAGTGCGATAGCCCCGGCACGGTCACGATCAGGGTAGATACCGCCAGCGGCGTGCTCCCCACCGGCGAAACGACTCTTATTTTGGAGGCCGGTCAGACCGAGCCCACGATCAAGAAGCTGGGCAAGTTCTCGGTGGTCTACCTGTCCATGGAGCCTTATCCGGTTTCGGGAGAGACTATCGACCTGGCCGACTATGTGGCCACCCTGGCAGTCATAATCGAGTAGGGACACACACTTCGTTGACCCTTCTGTAAGTCATTGCTAAAATAAGGCGATGATTGAAGAGGCCCTTCGCGCTATCGCCGAGCCCCACCGGCGCCAGATCCTGAGGCTGGTGCTGGAACAGGAGCGCTCGGCCGGAGACATCGCGTCCCACTTCGCCGTAACCCGCCCGGCCATCTCCCAGCACCTGCGCGTCCTGCAGGACGCCGGGCTGCTGGACGTGCGCAAGGAGGGGACACGGCGCATGTATCACGTGCGTTCGGCAGGCATGGACGAGATGCGGGCATCTCTGTCCGACTTCTGGGGAAACGGTCTTGCCCGACTCAAGGCCGTGGCCGAAAACGCCGAGCAGGCCCCGGACACGGGACGGGAGCACGCCCGATGAACGTTGGCGACGCGGTCGAGGCACAAGTGCGTATAGCCGCGACGGCCGAGGCGCTTTTCCCCTATTTCACGGTGCCGGAGCAGATGGTGAAGTGGATGGGGGTTTCGGCCGAGCTCGATGCCCGGCCGGGCGGCACCTACCGGGTCGATGTAAACGGCAAAAATGTCGCCGTCGGCGAGTTTGTCGAAGTGACGCCGAACAGCAGGGTCGTCTTTACCTGGGGCTGGGAGGATTCCGAACTCGTTGCCCCCGGCTCGAGTACCGTAGAAGTCTCGCTGGTCGAAGACGGCGGGGAGACGCTGGTTACACTACGCCACCTCGATCTTGTCGGCGAACAGGCCGAGCTGCACCGCCAGGGCTGGGAACACTATCTCAGTCGTTTGGCCGTGGTCGGCATCGGCGGCGACCCGGGCCGCGACCCGTTCCGCGACGCGGCCTGAAGCCCGGGCCGACTATCCGAAAGCCTGCAGCGCTAGCGCCGCGGCCCCCAGCAGCGCGCTGTCGTCGCCCAACTTCGCCCGCACGACAGGCAAACGACCGGAGTGCTGCTCCATCGCCCGCCATGACAGCTCGCGCTCCACGCCGGGCATCATCAGGTCGAGCGCATTGGACACCCCGCCGCCTATGACGATTACGTCGGGATCGACCGCACTGAGTATCCCAGCCACGGAAATACCCAGGTAGCGGCCCGACTCCTCATAGATCGAACGGGCAAGGGCATCACCATCTCGGGCAGAACGTTCGATGCCCTCGGGCGTCAGGGCCTCCGGCGCGATGAGCCTGAGCGCACTATCCTGGTGACTATCCTCGAGCATGCGGCGGGCCATACGCGTCACGCCCGGGCCGGAGCAGAACGACTCCAGGTCCCCCCGGTTGCCGCAGTTGCAGGGAGGGCCGTCGGGGTCGATGGTCATGTGTCCCCACTCGCCGGCGAACCCACCCTCGCCAGTGTAGAGTTCCCCGTTCACAACCTGGCCGCCGCCCACCCCGGTGCTCAGGGTGAGGTAAACGAGGTTCTTCGGTTGGCCGTGGGGGCCGTACCGGTGCTCTGCCAGTGCCGCCAGGGTCGCATCGTTGGCGCACACGGCCCTCACCCCGAGCCGCTCTGAGAGCGCGGCCATTGGCGAGAAGCCGTCGAAGGACATGAGGTTGGGCGGCCGGAACATGACGCCGGTCAGCGGGTCGGTCGGTCCGGCCATCGCCATGCCGACTCCAACGGGCTTGACGTCAGACCAACCCGTTGCGGTTCGGGTGGCCTCGACAATGCGGTCCATGACGGCCTCGCGGCCATCCTTGTCGCCGGTAGGCACGACGTCTCTGCGGACGATCTCGACGCCTTCTGGTGCCTGTCTCACAAGGGCGAAACGCAGGTTTGTGCCGCCCACGTCCATTGTCACGACCGAGGGGGTGACGACTGATGTGAAATTAGTGGCCAACCGAGACGTTATATCCCCATTACGTGGTAGCCGCTATCGACGTGGACCACCTCTCCGGTGACGCCGGAAGCCATGTCGGAGCACAGGAACAGGGCCGTCTTGGCTACTTCATCCACGGTGACGTTGCGGCGCATTGGAGACCGCTCGGCGGCGGCTTTCTTCATGACGGAATAACCGGCGATGACCCTGGACGAGAGGGTGTCCACGGGGCCGGCGGACACGGCGTTGACCCGGATGTTCTCCGGCCCCATGTCGTGCGCTAGCTGTCGCACCTCGTTCTCCAAAGCCGCCTTGGCGGTGCTCATGACGTTGTAGCCGGGAAACACCCGCTCGGCCGCCTGGAATGTCATGGTGAGGATGCTGCCGCCGTCAGGCTGCATGTGACGGGCCGCATACCGGGTAACGGGCACGAGCGAGTAGGCGCTGACGTCCAGCGCCACGCGAAAGCCCTCCCGTGGCGTCTCCACGAACCGTCCACCAAGGTCTTCCCGGTTGGCGAAGGCGATGGAGTGGATGACCACGTCGAGACGGCCCAGCTCAGAGACGGCCGACTCAAACGCGCGCTCGATGTTGCCGTCTTCGCTGACGTCGCACTCGAACAGCAATGGATCGTCCCAGTCGGCCACCAGTTTTTCCACGCTGCGCTTGAGACGCTCGTTCTGGTAAGCGAGCGCGACTCTGGCACCGGCGCTGTGCAGGATGTCGGCGATGGACCAGGCTATGGAACGGTGGTTGGCGACGCCGAAGACTACGGCCGCCTTGTCTGACAGGTCTATGGAGTACATGATCGGCAGACTAGCTCATGACCCGACCGCCGTCCACGTTCAGGGACTGGCCGGTGATGTTACTGGCCTGGTCGGAGACGAGGAAGGCGACAGCGTAGCCGATGTCCTCGGCGAGCTGCGGACGGCCGAGGGGCGTGGAGACTTTGATGAGGCGGTCGAACAGCGCCCGATTGTCCTGCGCATCACCAAGATCGGTGTAGACCTCGCTGCCGTAGGCGAACTGGCGGGCGGAGATCTTGTCCCACATGGGCGTCCAGATCATACCGGGACAGATAGCGTTCACCGTTACGTTGGCCGGGGCCAATCGAAGGGCCATGGACTGAGTGTAGCTGAGCACCGCTGCCTTGGTCGCGTTGTAGCTGGAACGGTCGGGGTTGCCGGTCTTCCCGGCGATGGAGGCGATGTTTACGATTGACCCGCTGCCTCGTTCGGACATGTGGGCCTCCAGCGCCCCGGTCACGTTTACCGTCCCGCGCACGTTGACGTCGTAGGTGAAGGACCAGTCCTCGTCCGTGACGTCGAGCCGCTCGTGCCAGCCGGGAGCGCCGATGACACCGGCGTTGTTGACGAGGATGTCGATTTTTTCCAATGCCTCCAGTGCCGAGGCGACGGCCGCGCGCACCGAGCCTGTGTCGGTCACGTCCATCTGCACGGCCGTAGAAGTGCCGCCCGAAGCCTCGATCTCCCCCGCTACCTTTGCCGCGCCGTCCTCGTCGAGATCGGCGATCGCCACGGCGGCTCCCTGGGTCGCCAGTACATGGCTAATCCCTCGGCCAAGGCCGCTGGCCGCTCCCGTTACCAGGGCGGTCTTTCCGGTCAGGTCTGCGATCATGTTTTTCTCCAATTTTTCTCCGAACTGGTGAGTCGAGGAATTGTAACGCCTGACGCCCGTCCATCCGATCACCTATCATCGGCGCTCTGACCCCATCTGGCCACGGAGGGAACATGCTGGACCGCAATGAACTGTTTGACCTGTCGGGCAAGACGGCGCTCGTGACGGGGGCTTCGTCGGGGCTGGGGGTGACGTTTGCTCGCGCCCTGCTGGCGAACGGCGCGTCGGTCGTCATTTGCGCTCGGCGGCAAGACCGCTTGCAGGCCGTGGCGCGCGACCTGGACCCGTCGGGCGAGCGGGTGCTCGCCGTCACCTGCGACGTGGCTGAGCCGGACCAGGTTGAGGCGCTCGCCCAGGCCGCATTTGAGCGCTTCGGGCGCATCGACGTGCTGGTCAACAATGCGGGCATCGAGGCGGAGGGCAGCCCGTTCGCAGAGCGCATCGCCGACGAGGATTTTGCGCAAACGGTGAGGGTGAACCTGCTCGGAGTGTGGCACTGCACCCGGATCGTCGGCACGCACATGATCGAAGACGGCGCCAGGGGTTCGATCATCAATATCTCGTCCATCGGTGGGCTGGGCGGCTCGAAGGGGATGATGTCGCCGGGCTACTCCGCGACCAAGGCGGCAGTGATAAACCTCACGCAGAACTTAGCAGCGAATTGGGGCGACCGGGGCGTGCGGGTGAACTGCATCGCCCCAGGCTATTTCCCCAGTGAGATGTCGGAGTTCGTGCGCACCAACCCTCCAGTCACGGAGCATGTATGGGAACAGATTCCGGTGGGGCGCTTCGGCGACCCGGAGGAGCTTATCGGCGCGCTGCTGCTGCTGGCGTCGGACGCCGGTAGCTATATGACCGGGCAGACCATAGCGGTCGATGGGGGCTTTTCGGCTACGGTTGGCGCTCGTACACCGTCAAACGAACTCTACGAGGTCTGGGAGAGCTGGCTGCCGGGCGACAAGGGCAGGCCGGTGGGACGCCCTAACAAGAACTGACAAAGAGGGAGCACGGCCGGGCCGTGCTCCCTCTAGTGTACCTAGAGCTACTGGGAGCAGGTTAGGATTGGGCGGGCTCTCCCACCAGGCCCTCTTGCGGCGCCTGCGCCGTCTCGGACTCTGGCTCAGGCTCGGGCTCGTCGGACAGGCCAGCCTGCGTCGAGTGCATGTGCCTGGGGATGAGGAACACGGCGACGACCAGGGCCATGGCCACGAACGCCGCCGCACCGAGGAAGCCGACGTTCAGAGCACCGACGAACGACCTGTTCGCGGCGTCTGTCACGGCGATGGCCACGTCTGACGGTAGCTCCGCCGTTATCGAGCCCACGACGCCGACGCTGTCGCTTATGGTCTCGGCCGTGCTATCCGGCACCAGTCCACGCAGGGCGTCGATCACGTCCGACCGATAGATGCCGGTGACGATGGACCCGAGTATCGCCACGCCGAGGGTGAACCCCAGCTCGCGCGACAGGTCGTTCATGGCCGACCCGACGCCCGCGTCGTCGACGGGCACCGAGGCCATGATCGCGTCCGTTACGGTGGGCATGGCGATCCCGGCCCCGAGGCCAAAGAATACGATGCCCAGGGTCGGCACCCAGAAGGCGGTGTCCACCTCGACCTGGCTGAACAGGCCCATGCCGCCCATGACGATCAGTGTCGCCACGACGATGACGATCTTGGGACCGAACCTGGGCACGGTCACCTGGGAGATACCTGCTCCAACCATCATCATGCCCGCCGCCGGCGTAATGGCCAGACCGGCGACCAGCGCGCTCCTGCCCTGCACCAGCTGGAAGTACTGGGTGAGGAAGAAGAAGACTCCGACCATGCCCAGGAACATGAGCAATAGCACCAAGAACGAGCCGGTGAAGTCCATCCGCTTGAAGTAGTGGAACGGCAGCATCGGGTGCGAGCTTTTCATCTCGACGATGGCGAAAGCCGCGAGTAGCGCCACACCGCCGATGAAGGCCGCAATGATCTGGCCCGAGGCCCAGCCGAGTTCCCCGCCCTGGATGATGCCGTAAACGAGCGCCAACATGCCGCCCGTGGCCAGCACCGCGCCGGGTACGTCGAGAGGCCGGTGGGTGCTGTCCCGAGACTCCGGCACTATCGACAGGCCGATGATGGACAGCGCGACCACCGGTACGTTGAGCCAGAACACGGCGCTCCAAGAGATGGAGTCGACCAGGTAGCCACCAAGGGCCGGGCCTATTGCGATGCCCATGGAACCGACGGCCGTCCAGATGGCGATGGCCTTGGTCCGCTCGCCCCTGGGGAACACGTCCGTGATTATCGAGAGTGTCGCCGGTAGTGCGAACGCGGCGCCGAGACCCTGCACGCCTCGCATGGCTATGAGCATATTCGAGCTCTCGGCCAGTGCCGCCCCGACCGCGCCCACTCCGAACACCACCATGCCGGCGAACAGCGCCTTGCGACGGCCGAAACGGTCGCCTGTGGTTGCCGCCACCAGCAGGAAGCCCGCCAGGATTAGGGAGTACATGTTCACCACCCACTGCAGAGTGGAGTTCTGCGCCGAGAAGTCCCGCGCGATGGCGGGCAGGGCGGTGTTGACTACCGTCCCGTCCAGGAATATTAGAAAGGTTGAAAGCGACATGAACGCCAGTATCAGGCCCTTTCTGGGGGCCTTGGCGGCTATGTCGGTACCCTTTATCGTGTCTGCCAAACTCATCTTGCCTACCTCGTCCGTTGTGTTAATCGGACCAGCCATGAGGCGTTCCGACCCGAACAACACTAAACAATGAAGTATCTTACTGTCAAGCTACTTGTTATTAATCTAGTTCATCTGATAGTATCCCCTCATGGCTACTGACACAGGGGTCACAGAGATCGGCAACCCGATCATCGACGGCATGAGCAGGGAGCGGCCCGACCTGGACTTCTCCCCCATGGCCACGATTGTTCAGGCCTTCGGAATACACGATGCCGTGCACGCTCGCATGACCGCAGCCCTGCAACCCCTTGGCCTGGGAACGAACGAGGCGGCGACTCTGTCGATTCTGCGGTCGGCCGGGCCACCTTTCCGCATGACGCCGACGCTCCTGTCCCGGGCCATCCAGTGCACTACCGGGGGAATGACCCGGCTGCTGGACGCAGTCCAGGGCAGGGCGCTGGTCCGCAGGATCCCGTCCCCACAGGACCGCAGAAGCCTGCTCGTCGAGCTGACGGAGCCGGGCGTCGAGATGTCCGACCGTGTGCTGGAGCTGCAGGCCAAGGTGACGGGGGAGGTCCTCGCCGGGCTGACGGCCAGCGAGTCTGCGCAGCTGGAAAAACTGCTGGGCAAGCTAGCCATAGGGGCCCCAATACCCTGAGAAGGGCTCTAGAAGACTTTCCCCGGTCAGCGGTGATAACGGGGCAGAACCTCGTCCACCAGCACCCGTAAATGCTCGCCCATCATTTCCGGCGGACACGCGGCCCTGAGCACGAACTTGGTTGCGCCCGCCCCCACGAACTCGTCCAGCAACGCCGTAACGTCGGCTACACTGCCGAGCCCGTCCAGTCGCTCCGGGCGCACGTCCGTCCGCCCGCGACCGGGTATCAGGTACGGCTCGGCCAGGCGCTCCGCTTCGGCTCGGCTATCGGCAAAACAGACGGTGAGGATGACGCCGTGGTGGTCGTCGTCTATGGCTCGCCCGTTTTCTTGCGCCAACTCGTTGATCGTAGCCTTCCCCGCCGCCACCTCCTCGGGAGTCACCTGCGAGGCGAGCCAGCCGTCGCCCAGTCTGGCTACTCGTCTCAACGCAGCCTGGGACCGGCCGCCGACCCATATGGGGGGTAGCTCGGGCCTGACCGGTCTGGGCTGGACGACGACATCTGTCAGCGAATAGAAGCGGCCCCGGTAGGTCACCGGCTCGCCCGACCACAGCAGCCGCATGACCTCGACCATCTCGTCTGTCCGCGCGGCCCGGTCGGCGCGCTCAACACCGGCGGCCTCGTACTCGCGCTGGTCTTCGGTGCCCAACCCGATGGCCGGGAGCACACGCCCGCCGGAGAGGAAGTCGAGGGTGGCTATCTCTTTCGCCAGGATGGTGGGCTGACGCAGGGGCAATGCCAGAACGCTGGTGCCGATGAGCATGCGCGACGTTCGGGCCGCGATGAACGACAGCGCCACCACGGGCTCGACGTTCAGCCGATCAGAGACGACCCGGTCGGTCAGCCAGACGGAATCGATGCCCGATTGTTCCGCCGTATCGACCCACTCCCATAGCGCATCAGGGCCCTCGTTCCCGAAGGGCCAGCCGCTCATGCCTATGCCGATTCTTACTGCCAGTGGCTCGTCCCTCTCCCAATCTTCGCCCGTTAGCGCCCGCGGTGAATGGAATTTCGGCCATGATACAGGGGCACAGGAAGGGGATTCGCGTTGACCGCGTTACTCGACACCCATAAAATTGATTGATCGGGTCAACAATCATTTGTGACTGACGTCCGAACGCACGAACTCAGAGGCGAAACGTGACTACAACTTCCAGACCGCCCCGCAAGCCGCTGACCATTTCGATCAGCGAAGAGGCAGCCGACCATATCCGAAAGTTCGCGGCCCAGAGCGGCAAGCCGGACTCGGATCTGCGTGTGGCGGTCAAGGGCGGCGGCTGCTCTGGACTGACCTATACGCTCGACCTCGAAGCGGCGGGCGAGGACGATAAGACGATTGAGCAGCACGGCCTCCGCCTGCACGTCCCGAAGAAGTCTTATGTGTTCCTCGCCGGCACGGTGCTGGAGTACTCCGGCGGCCTGAATGGCAAGGGCTTCGTGTTCAATAACCCCAACGCCAAGACGACCTGCGGCTGCGGAACTTCGTTCAGCGTCTAGGCCAGCGCCATGGCGCTAACCCGCATTTCACTCGCGCTCGACCAGTACAAGGCCCTAACTGAGGGCGTCGCGGTGGTTGAGCGGCCGGGCGTCGGCGGGCTCAAGCTGAGCGGCAAGGACGCGCTGGACCTGCTGGACCGGCTGTCCACCAATGACCTGACGGGGCTCGTCCCCGGAACTGGTGTGTCTACAGTCCTCACGACCAACAAGGGCCGGGTCATAGACCTGCTCACGGTCGCAATGCTCGACGACCGACTGCTGGCGCTGTGCTCCCGCGACGCCGCCCCGCGGGTAATGGAGTGGATCGACTTCTACACCTTCGAAGAGGACGTTACGGTCGAGGATGTCACCGATGCCACGTACTGCGCGGAGCTTGTCGGGCCGGACGCCGCTGGCGCCGTGCGACGCCTGGCTGGCGACGATGCGGCCGATCTGCCCCCGTACGGCGTCATTGAGGCCGAGATCTCGGGCGTTGCCGTCACTATCGTCAGGACCGACTTCGTGCGTGAGGCGGGATACGACTTCATCGCCTCTGCCAGCGACGGCCCAGCCCTCAACGCGGCGCTGGCGGGGGCCGCCGAGACGGCCGGGCCCGCGGTGCTGGAGGTGGCTCGGATTGAGCGCGGCGTCCCGGCGTTCGCCAGCGAGTTGAACGAGGATCACAACCCCCTCGAAGCCGGGCTGATCGACTCGATCAGCTTCAACAAGGGCTGCTATGTCGGCCAGGAGGTCGTCTCCCGCCTCAACACTTACAGCAAGGTGCAGCGGCGGCTCGCCGTGCTCAGGTGGCCAGAGGGCGAGGTTTCGGTCGGCGACGAGGTAATCGGCGGGGGCAAGTCGGTGGGCTCGATCACGTCGGTCGCGGAACACCCTAGCGGTGGGTACGTCGGACTGGCCTTCGTAAAACGTGCGTTCGAGGGAACAGAGGTCGCCGTCGGGCCCCCAGGGATCTCGGGCATCGTCGCGGCCCTGCAGCCCGCCGACCAGTAGCAGCGCAGCTTACGCCTGCTGGATTAGCTCCAGCCAGTTGCCCCAGGGATCCTGCAGGTAGCACACCAGCTTCCCCGGCGCCACCTCTACCGGCGGGTTGAGCTGCCGGGCGCCCCCGGCCATCAGACGCGAGAAGGTAGCGTCCATGTCGTCGACGCTGAACGCCGTGTGGCTGGCGCCCAGAACGCTGCGTTCTTCAGTGGGTCGAGTCGCGGGCGGCGGGTTGAGGTAGTGGATCAACTCAATGACTCTCCCGTCGGGCGCGGCCACGTCGGCGACCTTGATGTGGGTGTTCTCGTAGTTAAGGACCTGGGATATCGGGCCACTGTCACGCTCGCGCCGCTCGACCAGCTCGAGGCCGAGCACGTCGGTGTAGAAGGCGATGGCCTCTTCCAGGTCGGCTACTACGATTCCGGTGTGGTTGATTCCCGTTATCAATTTTTCTCCGATTTTTCTCCGCCTAACGACTGGGGCTGGGTCGGACTCAGGCCGTTAGTGTGACTCCACCGTCGACGACCAACACCTGGCCCCGGATCATCTCGGCTGCGTCGGAGCAAAGGAACGCGACTGCATTTGCCATGTCCTGTGCACTCAGGGCCCGGCCAGCAACGGTGGAGTTGGTCGCCGCCATCATCTCGTCACGGTTGGAGAAGGAGTCGAAGGCGTCGGTCTTAATGTAGCCACCGGAGACGCCGTTGACCCGGATGCCGAGCGGGCCGAATTCGACTGCTAAATACCTCGTAATCGCTTCTAGCGCCGCTTTCGAAGTCCCGACCGAGAAGTAGTGGGGAAGCACTCGCACAGAACCCATGGACGAGATGTTCACGATGCTGCCGCCGTTCGGCATTAGCTTGCTCGCCGCTACCGAGCACAGCCACGGCGCCCTGGCGTTGACGGCCATCGCCCAGTCCCAGTGCTTGGGTTCCAAATCTACTGCCGCTCTTTGCACTCCGGAAGCAGCATTGTTGACGAGTATGTCCAAACGGCCGTAGTGGTCGGCGACGGACTCGAACATCTCCGTGATTTTTTCCGGGTCGCCGACCTGGGCCTTGAGGCGCAGGCAATCGACGCCCAGCTCGCGCACGGCCGCCTCGGTCTCCGCCGCCGCCTCGTGACTTCGCATGTAGTTAAAGGCGATGTCGGCGCCCCTGCCCGCGAGGTCCAACGCGATGGCGCGGCCGATGCCCCGGCTGGCGCCGGTAACGAGGGCTACTTTGCCTTTGAAGGGGCCGTCTGTCATCGCCTTGCCTGATCGGCCGATTCAGACGGCCAGGCCACCATCGACGCTGATGACCTGGCCGGTCATGTAACTGGCCTTTTCGGAGGCCACGTACGCGACCATGTGCCCGATGTCGTCGGGCTCGCCAATCGCGCCCATTGGTATCAGCGCCCGCATTCGCTCTTCGAACTTTTCACCCAGGACCTCGACGGTCTCGGTGCGGATGTAGCCGGGGGTCACCACGTTCGCGGTCACGCCCCTGGGGGCCAACTCTTTCGCCACGGACTTGGTGAAGCCGATTATCCCGGCCTTGGAAGCCGCGTAGTTGGCCTGTCCCGCGTTGCCCCTGATGCCCACTATGGAGCCCACGTTTATGATCCGTCCCCAGCGCCGCTGCATCATGCCCCTGACGTATGCACGGGTGCAGTAGAAGGTGCCGTTCAGGTTGGTTTCGATGACGTTGCTCCAGGCATCGTCACTCATACGTACCAACAGAGTGTCGTCGATGATTCCAGCGTTGTTGACGAGGATGTCGATTTGCGGGAATGTCTCGCCGACGGTTCCTACCATCGCCTTGACCTGGTCCAACTGACCCACGTCGGCCTGGACCGAGAAGGCCTCGACGCCCAGCGTCTTCAACTCCCCTACCAGCGCCCCGGCTTCGGTCTTAGACGACCGATAATTTATGGCGACGTTTACGCCCATCTCGGCCAGCCGCAGCGCCGACGAGCGTCCGATGCCCTTGGCCGCGCCCGTTACCAGGGCGTACTTCCCGGCTACCCCGCCCGTGTCTTCAGTCAATCAACTCTCCGACCCGATATTTACGGTTGCGCGCACGGCGGCGAGGCGCTCGGTCAAACGACCGATGAAGCCAAACCCCAGCGCCATTTCGGCTGTCGCAATCGCGTTGGCCACTTCAATCGCATCCGCCCGGCCATGACCGACGATGCTCACGCCGTTTACCCCCAGCAACGGACCTCCGCCCAGGGCCTGCGCCGGGTTGGTGGTCTTCAGTATCTCGCCCTGTATCAGGCTCATGGCTTCCGGCGTTACTTTGCCGTTCACGGCGCTGGAGAGGTGCTCGATGAGGGAGACACCGATGCCCTCGGTCAGCTTCATCACCACGTTGCCGGCGAACCCGTCGCACACGACCACGTCCACGACGCCCGCGGGCAGGTCGTTGCCCTCGACGTTGCCAACGAAGTTGAGGCCGCTCGCCTTGAGCAATTCGGTTGTTTCTCGTACCTGTTTGTTGCCTTTGCCCGTCTCGGACCCGACGCTCAGCAGCGCTACCCTGGGATTTTCGATGTCCCAGAACTGGTTGGCGAAGACCTCGCCGATTATGGCGAACGACAGAAGCTGCGCGGGCTTGCAATCGACGTTGGTCCCCAAGTCTATGATGATTGTTTTAGGCGCCAGACCCACGATGGGTCCGCCCAGGCAGGGCCTCTCCAGCCCCTCCATCATGCCCAGTATCACCGTGGCGGCCGCCATCGAGGCGCCAGTGGATCCCATGGACACGCAGGCCCCGGCCCGGCCCTCTTTGACCAGTTTGGTGGCGGCGAAGATGGACGCATTCGGCTTCTGGCGCAAAGCCCTGGCGGGCTGCTCTCCCTCTCCCACCACGCCCTCGGAAGGGACTATGGAGATGGGCAAGCCTGCGGCGTCTGCATGGCCGTCGAGCTGGGCCTGCAACGCGTCGGGGTCGCCGACGAGCAGGACGGCGACGTCGGACGCCTTCGCGGCCAGCACGGCGCCAGCGACGGTCTCGACGGGGGCGAAGTCGCCGCCCATGGCGTCGAGCGCGATTGCCTTTTGGTCTGAGTTCATTGTGTTGCTAAATTAGCCACCGGTTACTCCCGTGACCACCGAGGCCTGTGCGGTAATGGCGACTTCTTCACCGTCGCCGGGCTCCCTGACCGTCACCACCGCGCAGGTGATGCGGCGTCCGCCCCCGTCCAGTTCTTCTACTTTTTTTACTGTGCCCCTTGTCTCAACGCGGTCCCCAGGGTAGACCGGAGCCCGGAATCTTATTTTCATGCGGCCGCCGCGGGCCCAGTCGAGCCCGAACGCACCGGCCATCAACTCCGAGACGGAGACGGCAATCATCATACCGTGGGCGACCCGGCGACCAAAGTGAGATTGGGACGCGAATTCGGCATCAATGTGGATGGGATTGAAGTCGCCAGACGCCTCGGCGTAGGCGCTGACGCCCTCTTGCGTAATGAGTTTTTTCACCACCGCCATCACGTCGCCTTCAGTCATTTCGAGCGCCGCCCCCACTTAAGCGGGCACCGCGATTGTGGCTTTTCCGCTCATGACGGTCTGTCCGTCACCAGTGGTCACAGACAGGCCGACGACGAGGATGCGGCTGCCGCCCCTAAGCGAGTTTTGGGCCAGCTCGGCCGAGCAGTTTATGGATTCGCCTATTCGGACAGCTTCGAAGAACTCAATTTCTTGTCCGAGATGAAGCGTGCCCCCCGGTATTTGCAGGTCGTTTACGACGCTCCGAACGCTTAATGCGGCCACAGCCATAGGGGGAACGTACTCCGAGTTCGCGATGGGCGAGCGGTCCTCGACAGCCTTTACGTACCGAGAAATAGTCGCAGCGTCGAGCAGGAAGGCCTGGCTTGAGACGGTCTGGCCGGGGCTGAGTTGTGAGTAGTCGACGGACATGTAGTTACGCGGAGCGGCCACGAATTATAGCGGCGAAGCGGACACTACGCGCTCGTGGGGGTTGCGCCTCTCTGTATCGCCGCCTCCTCCAGGAACCTGTCGAGGAGCGGGAATGACGCTTCGTTGGACAGGTCGAGGCGGGCGATAGAGAGCGCCCGGAACAGCACGCCGGTGGAGACCCGGGCGACGCCCGCGTCTCCCAGAGCAGGCACCGTGACGCCGAGCGCTTTTGCCACGAAGCCCGCCGCACCCATGCCGTTGCGGGTGAGATGGAATCGCATCAGCGGCCGTTCGTCGTGGGCCACCAGCAGGCCGGATTTGTCCTGTGACAGATCCAGGCGCACGTGCGCCCTGGGCACCTCGATTAGCTCGTCGGCGTAGTCAAAAACCTCTGTGTCTGGCCGTTCTGCGGCCCCACCCGGCTCCTGGTCTGGCATAGCGCAAGTATACTGGCGGCCGGACGAAAACCGGGTCGAGATCGGAGAGGAAACCATGAAGGCAGCAGTACTGAGAGCGGTGAACCGCCCACTGACGATCGAGGAAGTCGATATCGACCAGCCGATGGCGGAGGAGGTGCTGATCCGTACCGGGGCCTCGGGCGTCTGCCACAGCGACCTCCATTTCATCGAGGGCAGCTACGGGCATCCGCTACCAGTCATCCTCGGCCACGAAGCGGCAGGCACCGTCGAGGCGGTGGGCGACGCGGTGACGTACGTAAAACCCGGAGACAGGGTCATCACCTGCCTGTCGGTCTTTTGCGGACGCTGTGAGATGTGCCTGTCGGGCCGCCCGGTGCTGTGCTCCCGGCAGGGCCTTACCCGTGCCAAGGGCGAGCCCCCCAAACTGAGCCAGTCGGGGGAGCGGGTGCACCAGTTCCTCCGCCTCTCTTCGTTTGCCGAGCAGATGCTGGTGCACCAAAACGCCGTGGTCAGGGTGGACGACGACACGCCGTTCGAGCAGCTTGCGCTGATCGGCTGCGGGGTGACTACCGGCCTGGGCGCGGTTCTGAACACCGCCCGAGTCACTCCCGGCTCTACAGTCGCCGTGATCGGCTGCGGCGGCGTGGGCCTGAGCGCCGTGCAGGGCGCGCGCATCGCCGGTGCCTTACGCATAATCGCGGTGGACACGGTGGAGACGAAGCTGGCCACGGCGATGGAGTTCGGGGCGACGGACGTGGTCGACGCGTCCTCGGGCGACCCGGTCGAGAAGGTCAAGGCAATCACCGGCGGGGGAGTCGAGTTTTCGTTCGAGGCGCTGGGGAGCAAGCGCACGGCCGAGCAGGCCTTCGAGATGCTCCGGTCGGGCGGAACGGCGACGGTGGTGGGCATGATCCCGGAGGGCACCAAGATCGAGATCGAAGGCTCGGCCTTCCTGGACGAAAAACGCATCCAGGGCTCAAACATGGGCTCCAACCGCTTCCGCACCGACATGCCTCGGTACATTGAACTCTACCGCCAGGGACGGCTCAGGCTGGACGAGATGGTGACCCAGACGATGGGCATCGAAGAGATCAATCGCGCGTTTACCGAGATGAAGTCCGGCTCGGTGAACCGGAGCGTGATCGTCTTTTAGGGCCCGCCCGCCCCTCTACGGGAGCGCTCGGATCAGGCGGGGATTTCGGCCTCGGCCGCCCGCTTCATGCTCTTGGCGGTATCGGCCATCTGCTGTTTCATCTTGCCGGCCATCATGGGGGCCATGAGTTTGAACAGCCAGTTCGTGGTGCTCATTTCCATGGCCAGGTCTACCCGGGTGCCGCCTTCTATTTCGGAAAAGCCCCAGTGACCCTCGGCCGTCATGCTGCCCGCGACCCCGCGCCATCCAAGAGTCGTGGGGGGAGACCAGTCGATGATGGAGGTCTGGAACTCCATGCGCCGCCCGTTCATCTCGTAGACGTCTTGCGAGGTGGAACCGACGCCCAACTCGCCCTCGGACGTGCGGCGGGTCTCGATGAGGTCGGGGTCCCAGTCGGATCTTTTGTTCGGGTCCGATACGTATCCGAAAACGCTGTCGATGGGCCTGTCTATGTCCACAGAAAATTGAAATTTCACGATCACATCCTCCTCACGTCTTCTGGGTCACATCCTCTAGCCAATGTACGTGTCCGCTGCCAAGCCGCCGCTTTGGGGCCCCCGCTGGCAGGCGCCCGAAATGGTACTACGATCGCCCCCTTTTGCAGCGAGGGGGCCAAATCGACACCAAAGGCGTCGGATGGTAATCTCGCGCCCATCCCAACCCGGCCCCCAAAAACAGCGGCCACGAACAGAGAGGCACAGCATGGACCTGCGAGCTATCGCCAAAGACGCGGACGAGCGGCTGTCCGCGGCGCTTTCGCAAGGAGATATCGAGGCGGCGCTCGATTTCTATACGGACGACTGCCGGATGATGGCGCCCGGCACACCGATGACTCTCGGCAAGGATGAAGTCCGCAAGCTGATCAGCGAACTGGCCGGTAAGAGCCTGTCCATCCGCTATGAGCAGATCAAGGTCGAGTCGGTCGGCGACGGGACGATTCTGAGCCTCGGACGGGGCATAGGCACCCTCGACGGAGAGCCGGTCCACAGCAAGCACATTTTGCTTTTGCGACAGGGCGACGACGGGGAGTGGCGGATAGAGGTGGACATCTACAACTTCGATGAGCCGGGCGCGGCCTGATGGTTTTCGATACGGTTCCGCCGTGCCGGATCAGACCGTACTTGATCACGTCATAACTGACTTTGCCGGAAAGGTCGCGCTGGTCACGGGCGCCAGCTCGGGGGTCGGCGCGGCGACTGCGCGCATGTTCGCCGAGCGGGGCGCCGCCGTGGTGCTGGCGGCCCGGCGGGAGCCGGAGGGCGAGGCCGTCGCCGCCTCGATAAGGGCGAATGGGGGCGAGGCGATGTTCGTCCGCACAGACATCTCGGAACCGGAGCAGGTAGAGGCACTGCACCGGTCCATTTTGGAAAAACACGGGCGGCTCGATTTCGCCGTGAACAATGCCGCCATCGAGGGCGAGTTCCCCTTTCGCACTCATGAATCGTCACTGGAAAATTTTCGCGACCTGATCGACATAAATCTCGTCGGCACCTGGCTGTGCATGAAGGCCCAAATCACACAGATGCTGGAGCAAGAAAGCGGCGCTATCGTAAATGTGTCCTCGGCGAGCGGGGTCGCGGGGGTGGCGTCCGCCGCCCAGTACGCCGCGACCAAGTGGGGGCTGGTCGGCCTGACCAAGTCGGCGGCGCTGGAGTACGCGGCCAGGGGGATAAGGATTAACGCGCTGTGTCCCGGCAGTGTCGAGACGGAGATGTTCGACCGGCTGTTCGACGGGTACCGGGAGCATCAGGCCGAAGTGGACGCTCTGCACCCCAATGGCCGGGTGTCTACCGCGGACGAGCAGGCGGAGATAGCGGTCTGGCTGTGCTCGGACGGGGCGTCTTATGTGGTCGGCCATGCCCTGGTGGCGGACGGCGGCCTCACCGCCGGTTTGTGGGGAGGGGCCCGGGACGTTTAGTCCCATAACAAAAGGGCCGGTTAGACTCAGGGCTGAAGGGGTAAGATAGCGCCATGCGGATAGGCCCGTTCGGGATCGCTGAACCGGCGCCGGAGCTGAGCAACACCATTGCGATTGCCATGCTCCGGCCGTGGATAGACGTCGGCCGCGTGGGCACGCTGGCGCTGCGCAAGCTGGAGAACCACTTCGGTGCGAAGGAGCTGGGCCGCCTGGCGCGACCGGGAAATTTCTTCGACTTCACACGCTATCGTCCCCGCATGGGCTTCTCGGCCGGGGAGCGAACCTTCACCGTGCCGAATACGGTGGTGAATTACATCGAGGCCGAGGCGCTCGGTCGGCCATTGCTGCTGCTGCACATACGGGAGCCGCACGCCCTGGGCGAGGACTACGCCGACGGCATTACCGAATTGCTAACGCACTTCCAGGTGACCGAGTACTGCCGGATCGGCGGCATGTACGACTCGGTGCCGCATACCCGGCCGCTGATTGTGACCGGGACGCTTACGGAACCGCAGTACGGGTTGGCAGGCAAGTTGGTAACGTCTCGACAAAGCACGTATCAGGGACCGACGAGAATCGTGAACCAGGTGGCTGAAGAGATGCGCATTGCGGGAGCGGACGTGTCCAGCCTGATGGTGCATGTGCCGCAGTACGCCCGGCTGGACGACGACCGCGTGGGCGCGACCCGGCTGCTGCAGCGCCTGGGCGCGATCTACGGCCTGCCGGACGAGCTGGCCGACTCGACCGAGGGCGAGCGTCAGTACACGGAGATCGGCCGCGCGGCCGAGAACAACCCGGACGTCAAGACGCTCATCGGGCAGCTGGAGAGCTATTACGACCGCACGCACGGCGATCAGGCTACCGAGACGGAGGCGCAGGCAAAGCTGCCACCGGAGGTGGAGAGGTTCCTGACCCAGCTTGGTAGCAGGTTTGACGAGTCCGAGAGCGACAGCGTACCGGACGAGGACTGACAGCCCAAGGGCTTAGAAGAAGGTGGGCCAAAACCCGGGGAACTGGTAGCCCGGGGGGCTAGCGGTCGTCGAAGCGCGAGCCGTAGCCCGATCCGGTGCCCGATCCGGGACCGTAGCTGGAGCCGCTGCCCGAATCGGGACCATAGCTGGTGCCGGTTCCCAAACCGGAGCTGTAGCTGGAACCGGTGTCCGAGCTGGAGCCAGAACCGTAGTCGGATCCGCTACCCGAACTGGAGCCGTAGCGGGAGCCGGTGCCCGTATCTGGACTGGGGATGGAACTGGACCCGGAACCGTAGCTGGAGCCATTTCCCCCGTCGCCGGTGCGGCCGCCGGTGCGACCGCGGACCTTGTCTTTGGACTCTTCGGTTATCTGGAAGCGTCGAGGACGCCGGTTGGGGTTGGGCTCGGTAACGCCGAGATCCAACAGCAGCGGCAGGATGTTTTTTACGAATCGTTGCCCTACTACCCCACTGCTGGCGTGAGCCAGGGGATGGTCGGGGTACATGCTGCGCACCAGCGACTGGCAGTCGGTGCTCTTAAAGTAGCCCACCGCCATTTTTTCGACGATGGCCTCGGCTATCGCCCTGTCTGCCGCCGGGTCGGCCACAGGTGCAGGAGACCTGCGCGGGCGGGGCTCGCTTCGGCTCCTGGCCGGCGCTCTCGCCGGTGCCCGCGCCGAGGCCCTCGCAGGGGCATACGGCCCACCACCGGAGCGCTGCGGCGAACTGTAGGCGCCCGAGCGAGATCGAGATGGAGCGGGCCTGTCGGACTGGCCACCCTGGTAGCCCACAGACCGCACTACGAAAATGTGCTCGTTGGGGAAGTAGCGCCGGATGTTGAAGGACTTGGTGCCTCGGCGGTCGGTCAGTACCCACAGGAACGGCGTCTCGCCGGTCGCTCCCTCTCCAGACTCTTCACGGATTTTTACGTAGAGGGACATGAAGTCGCTGTCGTCACTGAAGACCGCGACGTGCCCGACCCGGTTGCGGACGTAGTCGGAGACGGCGTCGGTGGCGATGGCCAGGTCCGCAGAGTTCTTGGAAAGGTGCCCGGCGAAGCGCTGGATGCCGCGGACTCTGACCTGGGCGTCTTTGAACTGGGTGATGCCCCACATCCTCCACAACTCGGCCTGATCCGCAGGCACGTAGAGGGTTATCAGGCCCGGTCGCGGGAATGATTCAGGCCAGGAATTGAACAAAGCGCTGACCAGCGACTTAGCGTCTTCCTGAAGGTTTTCGATATCGACGTAGAGGCCAGTGGTGCGCGAGCTAGAGCCCGCGGATTGGCCGTTCTTACCGCCGAAGATGCTGCTGAGCAAATTCAATACGAATACAGCATACCCCTATTCGGCCCGCTTTCCCATCGGAGACGGGTGCCCTTTAGCGCGGGTTGCCTGTCAGAGGCGACGTCAGTGGTCATCGTCAGAGCGGGCGCCGGATGCGTATTCTGCCGCCCTGCCCTCGACTTCAGCCCTGCTCAAGAGCCCTCGGGCGACCAGCACGCTCTCCAGGGACTTGAGCCAGCGCTCGTAGTAGGAGGTCCCCTCTGCCTGGGGCGACTGGGACGCCCCGGCGTCCGCCCGAGTGATCTCGTCGATCAACTCGGGCCGGAACTCTTCCCAGTCGAAGCGGCGGTCGCCGTGCAGCGCCACCGCGATGCCGAACGCCCTGCTCTCCCAAGGCGAGTCGAAGACCAGTTCCCCGTTGCTGCGGGGCAGCGCCGAATCGCCGTCCATGTTGGAGATGCGCCGGTCCAGCGCCTCTTCGGCCGTCATGCCACGCCAGCCGGCTCTGTCACGGTGGCCACACCGATCATAGAGTCCCTCGTCACCAGCTCTGCGAGTTGCTCCTGCGTCCAGCCGTCCGTTCCTTCCGGCCTCCGGGGCAGGACCATGTAGCGGACCTGGGAGTTGCTGTCCCACACCCGCAGCTCGGTGTCTTCGTCTACTACCAGGCCGAACTCGGAAAGCACGGCCCTTGGCTCGATCACGACGCGGGAGCGGTACGCCGATGACTTGTACCAGGTGGGCGGCAGGCCCAACACTGGCCATGGATAACACGAGCATAATGTGCAGACCACGACGTTGTGCACGTCAGGCGTGTTTTCCGAGACGACTAGCTGGCCGCCCTCCATGCCGCCGTAGCCCATCTCGTCGATCGCGGCGGTGCCGTCGGCCAACAGCCGCGCCTTGTACTCGGGGTCCGCCCAGGCGCGGGCGACTACCCTGGCTCCATTCATGGGGCCGATGTCCTGCTCGTAGGTGCGCACGACCTCGTCGATGGAGTCGGTGCTCAGTATGCCCTTGTCCACCAGTAGCGATTCGAGCGCTTTTGTTCTTATCGCGGCCCAGTCCTGGGCGTGCTCGTGGCCGTATCCCATTTTCGCCTCCTAGTCTTTGTCCGGTCTTGCGAGGTGGCTTTCCCACATGTCGAGGTAGACGGCTCCCCGGCCGTCCGCGGCGTCGCCCCACAGTTCGGCAGCCTCGAACCTGACCGAGTACACCGGTTGGCGCTCGGGAAGGTCAGGTCGGCCTGCATCTTCAAAGTCGTGCACCCCGTGGTAACGGGCGATGGTTCCCACCCGCCCGCGAGCGTAGCGAGGGACGCGGGTGTGGCCCGTCGGGTTGATTTTTCGAATTTTCACAGTATCTCCAGCCGAGTATCCCGGTTCAATGGGCACATCGAGCCGGGCGGGGTAGCGACCTTCCAACTGCCTGCGGGTGGCTCGAAGATCGTCCGGGTCTTCCCGGCGAACGGGCTGCTCTTCGGGGTTGTCGGCAAAATGGCGGGCGCGGGCGTCCAACTCGGCCAGGTCGATGAGCCCGGCCTGGTCCAGGATGATCTCTTTCGACCGAAGCCATTTTTCGTAATACGAGGCGCGAAGGTATACCTCTGGCGGCAGGACCTCTATCGCACTGCGAACCTGCGGGCCACTGGAACGCATCTTGCGCACGAGGACCAGCGACATGCCGAAGACGCGGCGCTCCCACTCGGCGTGGAACACCGACTCGTCCCGCTCGATGGGGACGGGGCCGAAGCCGTGCATGCCGCCCATGTCGTGTACGCCGTTCATGCCTCGGTCCCGAATCGGTCGCCGGGCTTGAGGCCGACGGCCTTGGCCCACTCACCCGCCGATAGCTTCTTTTGGCCGGCGGGCTTTACCCGGCGGACTGTCAGCGAGCCCCCGATAGCGGCCACGGTGAAGCCGTCTTCGTCGACTGCCATTACTTCGCCCGCCCCACGACCGGTATCGCCATCCTGCCGGGTCGTGCGATAAAACCGGATTTCAGCGCCGTCATAGGCAGTGCCCGAGCCAGGAGATGGGTCGCTGCCTCGTATCAGGTTGTGCACATCACGGACCGGCCTGCCCCAATCGATGGCGACGTCGGACGCCTTGCACCAACCCTCGTAGGTCGCGGCCGAATGGTCCTGCTCGATTCTGGGAGCCTTGCCCTCGCGCACCAGCGCGACCGACTCCACCATTGCCTCGACTCCCAAAGGGAAGAGTTTTTCAAAATAGAGGGAGCCGGTGGTGTCGTTTGGGCCGATTTCGACCTGTTTCTGCAACAGGACGGGCCCCGTATCGAGCCCCTTGTCGGGCCAGAAAATGGTCAGCCCGGTAGTTGCGTCGCCCTGTATCACCGCCCAGTTGATGGAACTGGGGCCCCGGTGCAACGGCAACAGCGAGGGATGGTACTGGATGGTCCCCAGTTTCGGGTCCTCGAGTATTTCGTCCGGGACGATGTCGGTGACGAAGGCCATTACGCCCAGGTCTGCCGAAAGGCCCTGAAACGCAGCGATGGCGTCGGCGTGGCGCATGCGGTCGAATTGGTGAACAGGGATGTCGGCCTCACCGGCGGCAGTGGTAATTGGGTCGGGCGGCCTGCCCTCGGCCTGGGGCGGACTGAAGACGCCGACGACTTCCTCGCCGCGCTCCACCAGTGCCTTGAGCACCGCCTCGCCGAATGCCGATTGGCCGATCAGTGCGATCCGCATTCGGGGAATATATCACTCCCCCCTAGCCACGAACGGCGCCGGACCGAGCGCCACCGCGAAGCCAGACTGGAGCCGATGAGCGACGCGGGCTGACCGAGCGCAGGTAAAACAAAAGCCCCTGACCGTGTGGCCAGGGGCTTTTTGCATTCCGAAGAAAACTCGTTTACTTGGTAAAGGCTTTGGCAGGTGTCATCCCGTCCCAGTTCAGCCCGGCAGCGGTAACGTCGGTCACCTCCGTTGTGTAGTCACCGGACCGGGCATTCTTACGGCTGAACGTAACGGTGCCGCCGGAGCCTGTCGTGCCGGTCCCGGTTGCGTCCAGCGATCCGTTCCTGCTCAGCCTGATGGAGACAGACGCACCGCTTACCTGGTTTCCGGCATCGTCCACTAACGCGACTGTTATGAGCAGGTGCTTGTCGCCCCCGCGCCCGCCCTCGGTGGCGTATGTGACCGAGGTCACGCTGACGGTCGAGCCCACCACTACCTCCGTCAGCGCGAAATCGGCCGTGACGGTCTGGTTTTCGGCGACCGGAACGACCTGATCCTCTGAGCCATGCGTG
This sequence comes from Dehalococcoidia bacterium, assembly GCA_965250195.1. Taxonomy (GTDB): domain Bacteria; phylum Chloroflexota; class Dehalococcoidia; order Lucifugimonadales; family UBA2962; genus CAUZIR01. The sequence goes on along the minus strand of OZ252295.1, from coordinate 1,112,186 downwards.
GGGGCGGATGCCGTCACCGTGCGGTCGCCAGTGGGGACGTCGGAAATGGAGTAGTTGCCACCGCCGCCGGTGTCGCCCGACTGACCCGTATCTGTGCTCACCGTGGCTCCGGCGATTGGCAGGCCGGTGGCGAAGTCGGTCACCGTCCCGGAGATGGAGCCGGTGGTGGGAGGCTCAGGTGGTGCGGCCGGGTAAAGGGCCACCAGGCCAGCGATGTCGTCGGAGTGCAGGGCCGTGCGCACGCCCTGATATGACGCGAACATGACCGCCAACTGGACCTGGGAGTGACCCAGCCCGGCGACGTGGCCGCCCTCGTGCAGGAACACGGTCTGGGCATCGTAGGTGCCGTTCCAGTCGAACCGGGTGTTGAGGGCCATGTCGGCCTCTTCACTGGCCGTGTTGAACCAGGTGACGCCGAGCGTGCAGCAGCCACCAAGGTTCATCCAGGCGACGTCGTAGAGGCCGTCCTCGAACTGCGCGCCGCGGCACTCTTTAACGAGAGACGGGCACCGGTTGGTGGTCCCGCCATCGGCGATGGCGAATTTGGAATCGGCGACGGCGCTCCAGGTGGCCTGGCTGGCCAGCAGGGCCGCCCGTCCACTGCGGGTGGGGTCGTTTGCCGGGTTGTAGTTCTGCACGATGGACCCGGTGCCATCCACGATCTGGCTCCAGACGAGCCCAGTGGTGGTGAATTCGGCGGACGTGAACGGGCGGGCGCCCTGGCCCGCGAGGGCCTGCCGGGCGACGTCGCTGGCGTTGGCGCCGACCGGCACGACGACCCAGGCGTGCACGACGAGGTCACCGGCCTTGCCGAAGACGCCGATGACCTGTGGGCCACCGGGACCGGACTGGGCCGATGCCGCCGGTACTCCAGCCGCGAACACCAGTAAGAGTGCGAATACTGCGATCAAACCCCATTTGGCTCTACTCATATCGATCTCCTCCGAGCTATCGGTGCCCTGCGCAACGCCGCAACGACCTGTCTGTCGCGGCCCAGTTTAGCTGTTGTTACCGCCGCCGGAGTTGCCGCCGCCCGAGTTGCCTCCACCGCCTGAGCTTCCGCCGCCCGAGTTGCCGCCACCGGAGTTGCCGCCGCCCGAATTGCCCCCGCCGCCGGAGTTGCCCTGGCCGGTGTCGGAGGAATCATCGCCTCCGGTGCCGTCACCGCCGCTACCATCATCGACGTCTTCTCCGCGCTTTCGCTTGCCCTTGCGGTCCTCGGCGTCGTCGAGCAGATCCTTGGCCCGGCCTGTGGCTTTTTCTTCCAGCCGGTCGATTCTTGCCTGCTCTTTCTCCGCGCGCTCCGCCTCGCGCTCTTCTATTAGCTCCAACCTGTCAGCCGTGAAAGACGCCAGCTTGTCCTTGATGCCCTGGATCCGCAGGTCGACGTCGGCCGTGGGCTTCTTGCCCCTGATCTCGAATTCGTCCGAGTCTCTGCTCTTTTTGCGCTTCAGGAGCACCGAGTCGTCAGGTCCGCCGCCGCCGCCCTTGCAGTCGGTGTCTTCGACCTCGGTTATTTCGCCGTCTTCGCCGACGACTTCCAGTACGCCCGCGTCCTTGCACTTGGTGACGCCGCGCTCGTGCTCCCTGGTGGCTTTGCCCGGGGCTATCGACACCCGCGTCGCCGTGACGGTGCGGAAGGACGCCGCAATTACTACCGGCTCTTCGTCCTCTTCCTCGTCTTCGCCTCCGGTCCCGTCGTCCGTAGTCGTCGTCGTGCCGTCGTCGGTCGTGGTTGTCGTGTCGCCACCGGTGTCACCGCCACCCGTGCCGTCGTCGGTCGTCGTTGTCGTCGTATCGCCACCCGTGTCACCATCGTCCGGCTCGGGGGCCGGGGCCGGGGCCGAAGGGGAACGGTCCAATAAGACGCCGACCCTGTCGCCGACCTGGATGGCGCCGATGCCCACGTCCTTGTCGGGCGGGGCGTTAACCAGCGTTCCTCCATTGAGGTTCACCGTGACGTTCCCGTGCTTGGTGCTGACGACCATGCTAGAGGCGCTCTTGGAGACCACCTCGCCGCTGATGGCGCGCCTTACCAATTGACCCTGAGGGACCTGGAACGTAATTCCCAAACTTGGGCCAGCCGCGCTGACGGAGCTAATGGGATGGAAGCCCGCACCGATGGGAACGCCCAACAGCGATGCGACCAGCACCGCCGCGATAAGGGGGCCAAAGGCCTTGCTGGCTGTTTTCCTGAAGGCTCGTTTCATGGCTTAACCCTACGGTATGTAGATCACGAGAATGACGATGTCGAGTTGCTCGCCGTCGGCGGTGCTGGCAACGATCTCGATGACGTTCGGGCCCTCTTCCAACACCACGGTGGCCTCGAATCGGCCATTTTCGTCCGGTTCGGGCAACTCGTCGTTCACGCTGACGACGGCGTCGATGCGCGTCCTGCCGACTACCGTTACGGACGGCTCGTCGACTATGTCCCCGTCCAACGGAGAGGTGAGGTCGAGGAAGAACTCGGCTCCCAGCGCATCAGGAGTCGCGGTCGGCGTGGGGGTCGACGTGGGCTCCGGTGTCGCAGTGGCCGTCGCAGTGGGCGCCGGTGCGGGCGTGGGGGTGCCCGTAGGCTGCCCCTTGCCGGCATCATCTCCCTTACCCTTGTCGCCGGTAGCCTCCGGCTTCCTGCTCTTGTCGGACTCGACTTCGCTGAAGTCCTGGTCGGACCCGCTCTCGCCGATGACCGGAGAGATCAGGTACTTTTCACGTCGCCTCCAGCCGGTCCGGCCGAAACGACGGATATGTCGTAGATGAACACGGTCGTCGCGTCGGGCGCAACCTCGAACGGCTTGTTCAGCTGGAGGCTGCCGCTGGGAACGCTCACCTCTGCTTCGGTGACGCCGTCGGCGAGGATACCGCGTACCTCGCCGATGCGCAGGAAGACTTTGCTGTAAGTACCGACCGCAAGCTCGGCCCGGACGATTTCTTCGGCCGCGTCGCCTTGCAGCTGGACGAGGTCGACTTCCCGATCTTCGGGGGCCACGTCCAGATCAATGAGGCCGCCGTCGGAGGATACCGACACGGTCTCGATGCTCACGATGAGTTGGGCGAAGTCGGCGATCGCGTTCTCCTGGTCGCTCACCAGCATTCGAAGCGTGCCCACTTCACTAACGGGCTCGGATGAGGACGTGTCGGTACTAGGTGTGGGGCTGGGCGCGGTCACGACCGTCGGAGTGGAGGCAGGCACGGACGTCGGGGATGCCGCCACGGACTCTGCTGTCGGCTCGGCTTCTTCGTCTCCACCGCCAAAAGCCACGGCCGCCAAAACGGCCACGGCAAGTACCGAGATCGCAAGGCCTTTGTAACGCATTCGAACTCCTCCGGATCGCACTGGCCAATCGCGCTGGCCAGCTTCCACAAGCAAGCCGGTACCCATCCTAACTGGAATTGTCCCTACGTGTGATCACCCAGTAGGGTGATTTGGGTGGGCCACCCGAGAGGGCCGGTTGGGGGATCGGGTGGGGGGGCGACGGCATCCCGCCCGTGGGGAGAGCTACTCTTCGAAACGGCGAATGACCAGGCAGGCGTTCTGCCCGCCGAAGCCGAAGCTGTTCGACAGGGTGGTGTCCACCTGCTGGTGGCGGGCCTCGTTCGGCGCGTAGTCCAGGTCGCAGTCCGGGTCGGGCGTCTCGTAGTTAACGGTCGGGTGAATGACGCCGTCGGCGATAGTCTTTATGCAGGCGACGGCCTCCAGCGCACCGGCACCGCCGAGCGCGTGGCCGATCATCGATTTGGCCGAGCTGATCGGCACCCGGTAGGCCTGGTCACCGAATGCGCGCTTGATGGCTTTGGTTTCAGCCAAATCGTTAAGGGGTGTAGAAGTCCCGTGGGCGCTGATGTAGTCGATCTCGTCCACCCCCACGCCCGCGTCCGCCAGGGCCCAGGTTATTGCCCGGGCCGCGCCCTTGCCCTCGTCGTCGGGCTGGACGAGGTGGAAGGCGTCGGAGGAGGCGGCCTGACCGATGATCTCGGCCAGGATGTTGGCGCCACGGTCCAAGGCGTGTTCGAGACGCTCTAAGATCACCACCGCCGCGCCCTCTGCCGGGACGAAGCCGTCCCGGTTTGCATCGAATGGCCTGCTGACCCTGGTCGCGTCGTCGGTGCGGCGGGTGAGGGCGCGGATGACGTTGAAGCCACCCTGGCCTAGCTGGCAGAGCCCTGCCTCGGTCCCGCCGCTGATGATGACGTCGGCCGAGCCGCGCCGAATCACCTCGGCGGCCTCACCTATGCCCTGGGTCCCGGCAGCGCAGGCAGTCACGACGGTGTTGGTGTAGCCGTAGATGCCGTTCAACCTGCTGACATTGGCGGCAGCCATATTGCAAAGCATGGATGGCATGTAGAAGGGGTTTATCTTCATTCCGCCCCTGGCAACGAGGGTGCGGACGGCGTCCTCGGTTTCCGGGTAGCCCCCGGCGCCGTTGCCGAGCACCACGCCAACCCGCTCGCGGTCTTCGGAGTCGAGATCGAGATCGGCGTCGGCTATCGCCTGTCCGGCCGCGGCTACGGCGAACTGGGCGAACCGGGCCATGCGCCGGGCCTCCTTGCGGTCCATGTAATCGGTCCCGTCGAAGCCGAGCACTTCGCCGGAGAACTTGCAGGGGAACTGAGTGGGGTCGGTGATCTCCATTGGGGCGATGCCCGAGCGCCCATCGACGAGCCCCTGCCAGAACTCGGCGACGGACTCCCCCAGAGGCGACATGGCCCCCATGCCTGTCACGACGACGCGGGGTCTAGCGCCGTTTGTGGATGCGTTCATGCTTCGATTCTCAAGTGGTCTACGGCCCGGCGCTCACGCCGGTTGCGTCGGCGGCCGACGTTTGGCTTGCGATATGGCCCGGACTATGGTCCGGGGGCCGGATATTAGGATAGCATTCGGGCTCGATACCGAACGCCCACTCGCGGGCCTCAGCGGCCACGGAGATGGATCCGGTGGCCAGCACGACCTCTCCTGTGCCCGCCTCTTTGAGGGCGTAGCGCATGCCGTCGGCCACGGTCTCGCAATTCCCGATCACGGCCAGACCACGTTCGCGGACGAGATCGGCGACGTCGCTCGACCTCACGGCCCGGGGGTGCCGCGAGTTTACGACTACTACTCGGGGCGATAAGTGCGCCAGGCGCTGGAGCATTCCCGACGCAGAGTGGCCGGACAGGGCTCCGAATACCAACACGACCCCGTCCGGGCGCAGCTCCGGGACCGATTCCAGCAGCCGGTCGATGGAGTCTTCGTTGTGCGCGCCGTCGGCGACCACGACCACCCCCCCGGCGTCAGGACCGCCAGATGGCAGGTATTCGACCCGACACGGCCAATCTACGTCACCCAGGCCTGAAGCAACGTGTTGGTCCGAGGGCCGGAACCCGTGGGCTTCCAATTGCTCCAGTGCAATGAGCGCGGTGGCCGCGTTCTCGACCTGGTGCGGGCCGAGCAGCGGCATGGCCAGGGAGTGTTCGCCGCGAGCGGTGCGAACCTGGAAGCGCTGCCCGTGGTGGCCAGAAGAGATGGACGACCAGGTCGCCTCTGCGCCGACCTCGATCACCCTGGCGTTTTGCGCCAGCGCTTTTTCCCGTATGACCCCCAGTGCGCCGTCAGAACCGGCCGGCTGGGGCGACACAACCACCGGCACGCCTGGCTTTATTATTCCCGCTTTTTCTGCGGCGATTTTTTCGACTGTGTTGCCCAGAGTCGCCGTGTGATCCAGGCTGATCGGGGTGATGACCGAAACCAGCGGTTTTATCAGATTCGTAGAATCGAGCCGCCCGCCCAGGCCGACCTCGATGACCTGGGCCTCCGCACCGGAGTCTCGGAAGTGTAAGAAGGCCATCAGCGTCATCAACTCGAAGGTGCTGACTCCGCCGTAGGCGCCCGCGCTTACGTCTCCAACTATCGGCCAGGTACGGGCGACCAGTCCGGCGAACTGGGCCTCGCTCACCGGCTCACCGTTGATCTGGATGCGCTCTCTAACGGTATGGAGGTGTGGAGAGGTGTAGAGCCCGGTGCGGCTGCCACCGGCGGCCAAGACCGAGGCGATCATCACCGACACGCTGCCCTTGCCCTTGGTGCCGGCGACGTGGACGGCAGGGACCGTCAGATGGGGAATTTCGAAACGGTCCAACAACAGAGCCATGCGCTCGAGATGGAAGCCGGAGTGGCCAGGGCTGTGCCGGTTGCGCTCGAAGTCGGCGAGGGACATGACCCGGTCGACCGCGTCTCTAAACGACAGTCTGACCTCCGGCGAGAGTCCGCTCCCATTCGCGCTGGCGCCGTTAATGCCCGTCGGGCGTTCAGTGGTCACGGATGTGCCGTGGCATGCCGCCGAGGTTTATGCGAATCGCGTCCAACAGGCTCATTTTCTGGGTGTACCGCAGGTTGCCCGAAATGGAAATCGGCTCGAAGCCAAATGCGGTTTTCACAGAGTCCACCTTAGCGACGCTGTCCAGTTCGAGCATCTTGAGCTGCTCGACGGTGGCGGGAGGCCGTTTCATTGCCAGTCCCATGGCCCGCACCACCAGCTTCATTATCGACATGGGCGTCTTTACCAGCAGCGCCCTTGAGCCGACGGCTTCGCCGGCCAGCTTCATCAGGTCGGCGTACGTAAGGTAGTGTGGGCCGCCTAGGTCTAACTTCGCCCCCCGCACCCCCTCCGAATGGAGCGCCGCGACCAGGCAGCGGGCGACGTCTCCCACGGCGATGGGCTGGAAACGGGCGCTCCCGTCACCTGGCAACGAGACAATGGGCAGCGCCTTTACCATTGCGGCCAACGGGTTGATGAACTCGTCGCCCGCTCCAAATGCGACGGAAAAGCGCAGTATCGAGAACGGGATGCCGCTGTCGATGACCAATTGCTCGGCCTGCCAGCGGGACCGCATGTACGGCAGACCGGGGTCGTCCACCGCGCCGACGGTGCTGGCATGAACGACGGTGCCGACGCCTGAGTCGGCAGCCGCAATCATGAGGTTTCGCGTGCCATCAACGTTGACGCGTTCGAAGGTCTGGGTACGCCCCGACTCGCGGATGACCGCGACGAGGTGTATGACGGCGTCGGCGCCTTCGAAGGCCCGCACGAGTGAGTCACGGTCGAGAATGTCTCCCCGCAACACGGTGGCGCCGGAGGCCGGGAGCCCGGTTGCCCTATTTGGGTCACGGGTCAGCGCAGCGACCCGGTGACCGGCTTCGAGAAGCTGGGTGACCACTGACCGGCCAACGAAGCCGGTGGCTCCCGTCACCAGGACTCTCATTGGGGTTGCTATAGCCGCCGGGCCTCCGCCCAGTCAGCTCGCAGAACCTCCATTCGTATGAAGTCCTTGCTGTTGCGCTTCACCTCGCGGATTTCCATAAACCCGGCCTTGGCGAACGACCGGAGCGCACGTTTGTTCCACGCCAGGGTGTGCAGGTAGACCTTGCCCAGGTCGGTCGAGGTGAAGATGTAGTCGAGCAGTGTGCGTACGGCGTCCTCACCATACCCGCGGCCCCAATATTCCCGGTCGCCGATCATGATGCCCAACTCGGCCTCGCCGCGGCGCTCGTCTATGTCGTAGTACATGCAGTTGCCGATATGGCGGCCGGGGCCGATCTCGTCGCCCGTTTCATCGCCCGTGTCATCCACCATCTCATGGCCCGTTTCATCGAGGGCATCGATGGCGAAGCGCTTGGACCACCTTGATTGGTAACCCAACTCCTCGACGGCGTAGCGCCTGAACTCAGCGGACGACATCTGTATGGGCAGGGTCGCGTCCAGCTCGGACAGCTCGGGGTCGCGACGCCAGGCGTAGTCGTCGGCGATGTCCTCGGCGCGCTTGTCACGCAACAGGACGTTCTCGCCGACGACGTACAGTGCGCCGCCAGCGCGCTCCTCGCCGCCGCGAGGCCACTTAAGGGCCTTTTTGAACAAGTCCTACCTCGCTGTCAACTCTCACCACCGTCGGGAGTCCGCGCGCGCTCCGCTCACCCACACTCACCCACACTCACACGGAGAACCGCGATTGACCCGGCCCCGGCGCACCGGTGACATCCGGGAAAAGGGACCCACCACTGCAATTCTATTTCTCGCCCCATAAAGGGGTCAAGGCGATCACGAGACGTGATACGGGCGCTTGAGGTGACGGTCGGGAAAATATAGACTGGAGAGGTTAAGACAACATCCAGATTCGCCCTTTAAGTGGCAGTCCTGAGAGACTGACAAGGGTCGGGCCAACCACCTAAGCGGAAATGCGGTCAGGGCTCGATTGCGCGGGATACAAAGCCCCTTGTCAGCAATAATGACGGGGGTTTTTTTATGCCCGCAAATAACGACAGAACGGTGCTCCGGGCCGATGACGTGCGGCGGGCGCTCACCCGCATCGCCCACGAGGTGCTGGAGCAGAACCGGGGCGCCGAGGACGTGGTGCTCGTCGGTCTGCATACCCGGGGAGTACCCATAGCCGAACGCCTGTCGTCGTTGATCGAGAAGTTTGAGGGCGTCAGGCCCCCGGTCGGAAGGCTGGACATAGGCCTGTACCGGGACGATTTGCTGGGGCGACCAAGGCCGATGGTGCGACCCACCGAGATTCCGGTGCCAATCGAGGGCAAGGTCGTCGTGCTTGTGGACGACGTTCTCTACACCGGGCGCAGCATCAGGGCGTCGATGGACGCCCTGATGGACTTTGGACGAGCCCGGTTGATCCAATTGGCCGTCTTAGTAGACCGGGGCCACCGGGAACTGCCGATTCGCGCCGATTACGTGGGCAAGAACATGCCCACGGCGAGAGGTGAATCGGTCGCCGTACGGCTAACGGAGATCGACGACCTCGACGAGGTGACGCTGGTCGCGGCTGGCTCCTCGACCGGAGCTGACGCTGGCGCTGTGTCGCAGGACGGCCCGCAATGACGGCAGTGAGACGGGTCGGCATCCCGGCACTTTCCAACGGGGCCGGCTCCATGTCTCCGGGCCGCAAAAACGTGCTGGACCTGGACGATTTCTCAAGAGACGAGATCGACGGCGTCCTGCAAAACACGACCGCCATGCGAGAGGTCCTGAACCGGTCCATCCGCAAGGTACCGGCTCTCAGGGGCCATACGGTGATAACGCTGTTCCACGAGCCCAGCACCCGCACACGGGTGTCGTTCGAGCAGGCGGGCAAGGTGCTTTCCGCAGACGTGATAAATGTGACGTCCGCCGGAAGCAGTTCCAAGAAGGGCGAGTCACTGTACAACACGGCGCTCACTTTGCAGGCGATGAACGCCGACATCATCGTCATGCGCCACCCGCACTCCGGCGCGCCGCACTTCCTGGACCGGCACCTGGACTCGTGCATCATCAACGCCGGCGACGGCGCTCACGCCCACCCCTCCCAGGCGCTGCTGGACATGTACACGATCAAGGAGAAACTCGGAGGCATCGAAGGCAAACGTGTCGCTATTGTGGGCGACATCCTCTACAGCCGCGTTGGCAGGTCGAACCTCTGGGGCCTGCTCAAGATGGGCGCGCACGTTACGCTCTGCGCTCCTCCGACACTGGTGCCCCCTGACTTCCTAAAGCCGTTGCCGGAAGAGCACCCGTTTGCTGCGGTGCGCGTGACGCACAGGGTGGAAGAGGCGCTAGAAGGAGCAGATGTCGTGATGGCGCTTCGTCTGCAACTGGAGCGCCAGGCGTCGGGGCACCTGCCGTCGCTACGGGAGTACTCGCGCATGTACTGCATCACCACGCGCCGCATGGATCTGGCCGCACCCGACGCCATAGTGATGCACCCCGGCCCTATGAACGAGGGCATTGAGATTGACCCCGAGGTCGCCCACGGGGTGCGGTCGGTGATCGACGAGCAGGTCACCAACGGCGTCGCGGTGCGCATGGCGCTGCTGTTCGGAGTGGTAACGCCGGATCGCAACGCAGTGGGCAGGAGCGCGGCCCAGTGACGGCCCCAATGAGCAACGGGGGCGAGAAGATTCTGATCAGGGGCGGCCGGGTGATCGACCCCGGCTCGGGTCTGGACGGGGTCGCCGATGTGCTGCTGTCTGGCGGCGTAATCGAAGCCGTTGGCGACAAGCTCACCGCACCCAAGGGGGCGGAGGTGATTAAGGCGAAGGGCCTGGTGGTCACGCCGGGCTTCGTGGACCTGCACTGCCACCTGCGAGAGCCCGGCTTCGAAGACAAGGAGACGATTGCGACGGGTACCCACGCGGCTGCGGGCGGGGGGTTCACGACGGTCTGCGCCATGCCCAACACCAACCCGCCCATGGACAACGCGGCCACCATCGACTTCGTGCTGGGCAAGGCGGCGGCTGAGGGCGTCGTCCGCGTTTTACCAATCGGCTGTGTGACGAAGGCTAGCGCGGGCCGGGAACTGGCCGAGATGGCCGAGATGGCCGATGCCGGGGCCATCGGCTTTTCCGACGACGGCCACCCGGTCGCGGACGACGCACTGATGCGACAGGCTCTCACGTATGCGTCCGCCCTGGGGCTGCCGATCATCGAGCACTGCGAGGTACCCGAATTGGCCGAGGGAGGGCAGATTAACGAAGGCTGGATCGCCACCCGACTCGGCATCAAGGGCGTCCCCGCAGTCGCAGAGGAGCAGATGGCGGCCCGTGACATCGCGCTGGCCGAACTGACCGGGGGCTGGGTGCACCTGGCTCACGCGAGCACGGCAGGGACGGCGGACATGGTGCGGCGAGCGAAGGAGCGCGGGGTGAAGGTCACGGCCGAGGTGACGCCCCATCACCTGACGCTGACCGAGGAAGCGGTGCTGGGGCACCTAAGTGGCGGCAACTCGTTTGATCCTTTGACGGCGGAAGCCTACAACACGTTCGCAAAAGTCAACCCGCCGCTGCGAGCGAGGGCCGACGTGGACGCGATGGTGGCGGCGCTGGCCGAGGGCGTGATCGACGTGATCGCCACCGACCACGCGCCGCACAACCGGCAGGACAAGCTGAGCACTCTCGAATCAGCAGCGTTCGGTATCAGCAACCTGGAGACGGCTCTGGGCGCCGTCCTGGCGCTCGTCCACGCAGATGCGCTGTCATTGGCCCGCCTAATCGAGTCGCTGACGCTCGGTCCGGCTCGACTGCTGGGCGACAGAGCACCGGCCGGGCTGGGGACTTTTTCGAAGGGCGCTCCGGCGGACGTGGTGCTGATCGACCCAAAGGCCGAGTGGACGGTCGAGCCGGAAGCCTTCGTGTCGAAGGGCAAAAACACGCCGCTGGCCGGAGCCACGCTGACGGGCCGGGTCGTTTTTACGATATTTGGAGGCGAAGTCGTTTTCGACGCCACCCAGGTCAAATCTCCGTGACGGACCCGAGAGTGAAGAAGTTCCTCGTCCTGGAAGACGGGTCGGTGTTCGAGGGCTGGTCGTTCGGAGCCCCGGCGCGAGCGGCCGGAGAGGTTGTCTTTTCGACGTCGATGACCGGGTACCAAGAGATGCTGACGGACCCGTCGTTCGCCGGGCAGATCGTGGTGCCGACCTACCCGATGATCGGCAACTACGGCATTAACGGGCGCGACGCTGAATCGGCCCGAATACAGGTCGCAGGGTTCGTGGTTCGCGAGCACTGCGACCGGCCCAGCCACGCCGAGTCGGAATCTACGGTTGATGAGTATCTGAGCTCGCAGGACATACCCGGCCTGTGGGGCATCGACACCCGCGCGCTGACCAGACGGCTGCGGACCAGGGGCGTGATGATGGGGGCGCTGGATGCGACTGCCGAGGACGCCACGGAGCAACTCAAGGCCGCCGTCTCTTATGGCGAAACGGACCTCGTAAAGGCCGTTTCAACGGACCACTCGTACCACTGGAACGAACCGAATGGTGGGCAACGACACCGGGTCTTGGTGTCGGACTATGGGGTCAAGTACAACATCATGCGGCTGCTCCAGAGCCGGGGCTGCGAGGTTCTCACTTTCCCGGCAACGGCGTCGGCCGAGGAGTTGCTGGCGCAGTCGCCGGACGGCATCCTTCTGTCGCCGGGGCCGGGCGACCCAGAACTGCTCGACTACGCGGTGGCGACGGCGAAGGGCATCGTTGGGAAGGTGCCGGTTTTCGGCATCTGCCTGGGGAACCAGGTGCTCGCCAGAGCGTTCGGCGGCAGCACCTACAAGCTGAAGTTCGGACACCGGGGTGCGAACCACCCGGTGAAGGATCTACGCACAGGCCGGGCCTACATCACCGCCCAGAACCACGGCTATGCGGTGGACGCCGACTCACTGCCGTCGGACGTAGACGTGAGCCACGTCTCGCTCAACGACGGCACGGTTGAGGGTATGCGCCACAGGGGAATGCCGGTGATGTCGATCCAGTACCACTCGGAGGCATCCCCCGGACCCAGGGACAGTGAATATATTTTCGATGAGTTCGTGGCCCTCATGGACCAGGGGATGAATGGGGCGAGCCCGAAGTGAATAAGCCCCAACTGAAGCCGAAAAAGGTCCTCGTGGTCGGGTCGGGGCCGATTGTCATCGGGCAGGCGGCGGAGTTCGATTACGCCGGTACGCAGGCGTGCAAGGCACTGCGTGAAGAGGGCGTGACGACCGTTCTCGTTAACTCCAACCCGGCGACGATCATGACGGACGAGGGCGTGGCAGACGTGGTTTATATCGAGCCGCTGACGGTGGAGGTGATCGAGCGCATCATCGCCAGGGAGAAGCCCGATGGCATCCTGCCCACGCTGGGGGGCCAGACCGGTCTCAACCTGGCCGTCGAGCTGGCCGACGCCGGTGTTTTGGACAGGCACAACGTGCGCCTGCTTGGCACTCCCCTCAAGACGATCAGAGCCGCTGAGGACAGGGAAGAGTTCAGGGACCTGCTCGACCGCATCGGCGAGCCCACGCCGCCCAGCGAGATCGTGGAGGCGGCCGAGGAGGCGGAGGCGGCGCTGAAGATCATCGGGCTGCCCGCGGTGATCCGGCCCGCCTACACACTCGGCGGCACCGGCGGGGGCATCGCCGAGACTATCGAAGAATACTGGCGAATTGTCGGCACCGGTATGGCCGCAAGCCCGATTAACCAGGTACTCGTAGAGAAGTCGCTGGTGGGCTGGAAAGAGGTCGAGTACGAGGTGATGCGGGACGGGGCCGACAACTGCATTACCGTGTGCAACATGGAGAATTTCGACCCGATGGGTGTGCACACCGGGGATTCGATTGTTGTCGCGCCCAGCCAGACGCTGTCCGACAAGGAGTACCAACTCCTGCGCACGGCGAGCCTGAATATTATCCGAGCCCTGGGCGTAGAAGGCGGCTGTAACGTGCAGCTCGCGCTCCGGCCTGGGAACGTGGTCGAAGAGACACTACCCGATCAAGAACCGGGACCCGACTACTACGTCATCGAGGTCAACCCCCGCGTCAGCCGAAGCTCGGCGCTGGCAAGCAAGGCGACCGGCTACCCGATTGCGCGGGTGGCAGCGAAGATCGCGGTGGGCAAGCGACTCGACGAGATACCGAACGCGGTCACGGGCAAGACGGTGGCGGCCTTCGAGCCGGCTCTCGATTACTGCGTGGTGAAAATTCCTCGCTGGCCGTTCGATAAGTTCGCAGGCGGCGACAGGTCACTGGGCACGCAGATGAAGGCGACCGGCGAGGTGATGGCCATAGACCGCACTTTCGAGGCGGCGCTACTCAAGGCCGTTCGGTCGCTGGAGATAACCGACCGGGACGCCCTGTGGGAGCCGAAATCCGACGACGAACACATGGAAGCGCACGATGAACGGCTGTGGACGCTGCTCGCCGCCGTACGGCGGGGAACCGCGCCAGAAGAACTTTCCCGCATCACCGGCGTGGACCCATGGTTCACAAGGGCGCTGGAAAGGATCGTAAAAATGGAGGCGCGGCTGCTGGGAGAGACGCTGGGCCGGGACCTGCTGTGGGAGGCCAAGCGCATGGGCTTCGCAGACGCCCAGATCGGCGTGCTCACCGACCGCTCCGAAGAGCAGGTCGCCCGGCTGCGGGCCGAACACGGGCTCCGGCCGACCTACAAGATGGTGGACACCTGCGCGGGCGAGTTCGAGGCGGAGACGCCGTTTTTCTACTCGACCTACGAGCAGGAGAACGAGGCTCTCCCAACGGGAGACGCGACGGCGGTGGTGATCGGGTCGGGACCCATTCGCATAGGACAGGGCATCGAGTTCGATTACTGCTCGGTGCACGCGGCCTGGGCACTGTCGGACGCCGGGGTGAAGTCCGTGATGATTAATTCCAACCCGGAGACGGTCTCGACGGACTTCGACACCTCGGACCGGCTCTACTTCGAGCCGCTGGACGCCGAGAGCGTGATGAGCGTGATCTACAACGAAGCGGGACCAGCGCCAGCAGGGGACGGGGCTGGCAACGGGTCCGTACCTGCTTCGATCGTCCAGTTCGGTGGCCAGACGGCGATCAACCTGTCCCAGTCGCTGGACGCAGCCGGGCTGCCCATTCTGGGCTCGACGGCGCAGTCAATCGACATCGCCTCGGACCGCCACCTGTTCGAGGAGTTCCTCGCCCGCCTGGGCATCCCCAATCCCCCAGGGGCTGCGGTCGCAAACGTGGAGCGAGCGCTAAAGGTGGCTCGGGAAATCGGCTACCCGGTGCTGGTGCGGCCGAGCTACGTGCTGGGCGGACGGGCGATGGAGATTGTTCAGAACGCCACCGAGCTGGTGCGCTATATGTCCAGCGCGTTTGCCGCGGCTTCGGGCAGACGGGTCCTGATCGATAAATATTTCGAGGGGCGCGAGGTGGAGGTGGACGCGGTCTGCGACGGCGAGCAGGTGCTGATTCCCGGCATCATGGAGCATGTGGAGCGGGCGGGCGTCCACTCCGGGGACTCGATGGCGGTGTATCCGGGGCTTAACCTGACCGAGCAAGAGGTCGATGCCATCGTGGACTACACCACGCGCATCGGCCTGGGCCTGAACGTGCGCGGCCTGATGAACATCCAGTATGTTCTCACCAGTGGGAGCACATATCGGTCTCCTGTAGACGGTGCCGAACCGGGCGAGCCGGACGGCGCTGAAGTTTTTGTCATCGAGGTGAACCCACGTTCGTCGCGGACCATTCCGTTTATTTCGAAAGTCACGGGTGTGCCCATGGTGCGGCTCGCAGTCAACACGATGATGGGCCAGTCCCTGGCCGACCAGGGGTATTCCGGCGGCCTGTGGAAGAAACAAAAATTTGTCGCCGTGAAGGCGCCGGTGTTCTCAATGTCCAAGCTGACGGGCGTGGACACGTATTTGGGGCCGGAGATGAAGTCGACCGGCGAGGTGATGGGCATCGATCTCGAGTTCCGGCCCGCGCTAGCCAAGGCCCTGACGGCAGCCGGCCTGATGCTGCCTGCGAAAGGCTCGATACTACTGTCGATGGCCGACCGGACTAAGTCCGACGCTGTCGCGCTGGTGCAGGAGCTGCACAAAGCAGGCTACAGGCTGTACGCGACCGAGGGCACGGCGGAGATGATCTCGGCCCTGGGGCTGTCCGTAACCACGATTACCAAACGCCTGAGTGAAGGCCACCCCAACGTGGTGGACGTCATCAATGACGGCACGGTGGACGCGGTGGTGAACACGGTCACAGGCGACCGCACTGCGCTACAAGACGGCTTCAACATCCGCAGGGTCGCGACTGAAAAACGCATCCCCTGTTTCACATCTATCGATACCGCCAGGGCGGCGGCGGAGTCTCTGAATCGCCGAAGCGAGGATTACTCCGTCAAGCCGCTTCAAGACTATCTCAACGGTTCGTAATAAGCGAAACGCCAGGGCGTAACTAGGGAGCATGAGTATGGAGACGCGGACTCTTGGCAATACGAAATTAGAGGTCACTCGGCTGGGCGTGGGACTGGCGGCCATCGGCGAGGAGGAGTCGCTGGACACCATCGACAAGGTCGAGCGGGTGCTGGCGACGGCTCTCGACTCGGGCATTACCTTTTTCGATACCGCCGAATGCTACTTCGACAGCGAGGAGATGGTCGGCCGCACGATCTCGGGCAGACGCAGCGAGTTTACTCTCGCTACGAAATGTGGCCATGCGAAGCCGGGGGTTACACCGGTGGGCCAGGAGGTCGATGACTGGTCGATTGAGGGCATAACGGCGTCGATAGACCGGAGCCTGAAGCGCCTGCGCACCGACTATGTGGATTTGCTCCAGCTACATTCATGTAGCGTCGAAGAACTTCAAAAAGGCGATGTGATCGAGGCGCTGCAACGAGCCAGGGACGCGGGCAAGACGCGCTTCATCGGCTACTCGGGCGACAACGAGGCGGCGCTCTGGGCAGTGGACACCGATCAGTTCGATACCCTGCAAACATCGTTCAACCTGGCCGACCAGCGGCCCCGACTCGGCCTGTTAGCCAACGCCAAAGCGAAAGGCATGGGGACTATCGCAAAACGGCCCATCGCCAACCGGGCCTGGGGAGCGCCCCAGAGCCCCACGACCGGGTTCAAGTTCGACCCCAACTACGCCGACGAGTACTGGCGACGCACGCAGGAGATGATGGCCCTCGGCCCTCTAGAAGGCGACCCGAAAGACCCGATCTTGCTGTCACTCGGCTTCGCCTACGCCCACGACGACGTGGACGTGGCGATTATCGGCACACGAAGCCCCGAACACATGAGGGCCAACATCGCCATGGTCGAGGCGGGTGCGACCATCTCGGACGCCACGGTGCAGGACCTCTACGGGCGCTGGGACCGCCTGGACGACGGCTGGGAAGGCCAGATGTAGGGGGCGGCTACAGGTTGTCTATCTGCACAGGTTCGATTTGCTCGGCGAGGTCGAAGCCGAGGATGCGGGAGTAGAAGTACAGCTCCCCCTCCAGCGTGCGTTTGATGTTGGCGGCCTGACGGAAGCCGTGCTGCTCGCCCTCGTAGGTGATGTAGGCGACCGGTAGTCCTTTTTCCCGCACGGCCGCCACCATGGTCTCGGCCTGGCTGGGCGGGACGATCTTGTCTTCCATCCCCTGAAACAGGATTACGGGCCTGTCGAGTTTGTCCACATTGTGGATGGGCGAACGCTCCCGCCATACCTCCGCCTGCTCTGGATAGGGGGCTATGAGGCCGTCGAGATATCGGGACTCGAACTTGTGGGTGTCCCGGGCCAGCGCTTCGAGGTCGGTCACTCCGTAGTAGCTGGCGCCGACGTGGAAAGTGTCTCTGAAGGCCAGCACCGCGAGCGTGGTAAAGCCGCCGGAGCTACCCCCGTCGATGGCGAGGCGGTCGCCGTCGATGTCGCCCCGGTCGGCGAGATAGCGGGCGACGTTGACGCAGTCGTCGACGTCGACGATGCCCCACTTGTCGTTTAGCCTTCGTCGATATTCAGTACCGTAGCCGGTGGAGCCACCGTAGTTGACGTCGGCCACCGCGAACCCCCGGCTGGTCCAGTACTGGATGCCCAGGCTCAACGTGGAGTTGGTCGCGCCGGTGGGGCCGCCGTGGATTTTCACGAGCAGGGGCGGCTTTTCATCTGGAGAGCCGGAGAATGCGCTGTTTTTTGGCGCATAGAAAAAGGCGTGAGCCGTGTGGCTGTCCTCAGTGGGGAATTCCACGGCCTCTGGCACGCTCAGGTTCGCCTCATCTATGTCGATGGGCGATGGCCTGCTCACGACGCGGGTCTCGCCGCTGGCCAGGTCCAGCCGCACGATCTCGGCGCCTTTCGTGGGCGACCCGGCCCTGAAGACGGCCTGGCCGTCGCCGACCCGGACGGACGAGAAGTCTGTGTAGGGCAGGTCGAAGGGGGTTAGTGCCCCTGATCTGGTATCCAGGCTGGCAAGGGTCCACGACCCGCGCTCGGCGTAGGCGCAAACGATGGTCTCGGCCGACGAAAAGCCGTAGGTGCGCATGCCGAACACCCAGGCCGGGGTGGCTAACTCCGCTTCCATCGGGCACAGGGGCTCGGCGGCGCCTTCTTCGCCATCCCTATCCCCGGACCCGGGCAGGCGATAGATGTTCCACCAGCCCGACGCATCGGAGACGTAGTGGACCTCGCCGTCGGGAGAGAATTCGGGCTGGAAGATGGATTCTTCGATGCCGCCCGCCACTCTTTTTGCATGGGTCAGGCCCGCGTCGGAGACCTGCGCGACCCACAGCTCGCAGCCGTCCCAGGGCATGTTTGGATGGTTCCACTGCAGCCAGCACATTCGCTTGCCGTCGGGGCTGAGGCGCGGGTTGGAATAAAAATCGGAGCCCGTCACCAGCACCTCTTCCGGCGCGCCCAACTCCGGGTCGATGGAGACGCAGACGATCTCGTTAACCGCCTCACCGGTGCGGCCGAGATCGGAGTGGTCTTCCCGCACGGTGATGAGGCGGCGGCCGGGCCCGTCCACGACGGCGTCAGCGTAGCGCAGGTCTATGCCGTCTGGGGTCAATGGCTTCGGCTCTTCGCCGGCACGCTGGCTGTAGAGGCGCTGATCGCCGAAGTTGGAGTAAAAGACGGTGCCGTCGGCGACGACGTAAGAGGCGCCGCCGTACTCGTGCACCCGGGTGCGGGCGTTGTGGCCCGTGGGCGTGACGTCCTCAACCTCGCCCTCCGACGTTCGCCGCACGATGACGTTGCGGCCTTTTTCGGCGGGCCTGCCCTCGACCCAGTAGACGTGGTCGCCGTCCAGCGCGACCTGGCTGACACCGACGGTGCCGGCGACGATCAGGTCGGCCGTAATGGGTGAGCGCCAGCTACCGTAGGGGGCTGTTTTTTTTGTCATTGCTTTCGCTTTCTGTGGCCGCGTGGCCGGGCGGAAAATTCGCCGCATTATAAACTCTGCGAATGATCCCCCTTCGGCTCTCGGTCAGGAACTTCATGTGCTACCGGGAGCCCCCGGAATTGGACCTCGAACCCATACGGGTGGCATGCCTGTGCGGACCGAATGGACACGGCAAGTCGGCCCTGCTCGACGCCATTACGTGGGCGCTCTGGGGCAAGGCGCGAGCGCACGCGCAAGACGAACTGATACACCAGGGCCAGACCGACATGTCGGTCGAACTGGATTTTTCCGCTCGCGACAGGCGCTATCGGGTCAGCCGTCGCCACTCCCGAAAAAAGGGCAAGCATGGCGCGACAATGCTCGAATTGCAGGTCGGGTCCAACGGAAGCTTCACTCCTATCACCTGCAATACCGTGCGGGAGACTGAGGCGGCGATTCGGGAACTGCTGCACATGGACTATGACACTTTCGTCAACACCGCTTTCTTGCTGCAAGGGCGGGCGGACATGTTCACCGCGGCCACTCCCGCGAAACGAAAGGATGTCCTGGCGGAAGTCCTGGACCTGGGCTACTACGAGTCGCTGGCGACCAGGGCACGGGAACGCAGCAGAGATCGGGAACGCCGCATCGCCGATATCGACGCGACGGTCGCCGCACATGGGCCTGAGATCGACAGCACGCCGCAGTACGAGGCCGATCTGTCACGGGCCGAAGAAGAGATGCGGGCGCTGGACGCCGAACTCGGGCCCGCGCGCGAGGCCCTGGTCGTCCTCCTCTCCGGGGTCGACAGACTGCGCGAGCGACGGGCGGACCTGGCCACGATTGAGTCGCGTCTAACGGCGGCGCGCACCGACCTGGCGGACCTCCAAGCCCGCACCGAATCCCAGCGCACCAGCCTGGCGGAACTGGAGGCGCTGGAGGCAAACTCGGGTGAGATCGAGGCCAGGTTCGCCGAGTTGCAAGGAGCCAAGGCAGCGATCGCCAGGATGGACGCTGCCCTTGCGTCGCTGAACGAACTGGAGCGCCAGCGCGGCGAGATGGAAAAGGAACTGGCGGTTCGACGCGAACGCGTCTCTGCCGAAATGAGTCAGGCTCAAACCCGGCTGGCCGGATTGCAGGCGGCGGCGGAACTGCTGCCGGAACTGGAGAAGACGCTCGCCGCGCTCGCCAACGACCGGGAGGGGGCGACGGCGCTGGAACGCCGGACGCAGGAGCAACGAGCCCAGCTCTCCAGCCTCAATGCCCAGACGCAAGTGTTGGAGGCCGAGGCCGAGAACTTGCGCTCCCAAATGGAAGACACTCGCAAACGGTTCGACCTGCTGGAGGGCGGTGACGCGCTGTGTCCGGTATGCCAACAGCCGCTCGGAGATGAGGGGGCCCACCACCTGCGCTCCGAGTATGAACGTGAGGGTCTTGTGGCTAGAGAACTGTTCGGGAAGAATGGCGCCCGCGCAAAGGACGTTGCCGAACAGACGGCGGGCACAGAGGCAGCGCTGACGGCGGCGGCCGCTAATGCGACGAGCGCGGGCCAAGAGGTCGAACGGCGCACGGCCGAACTGGACCGGGATTTCTCAGCTACAAACCGGGCGATAGGCGAACTCGACGAGGTCCGGACGCTGGTCCTTCAGATTGAGACCTCTCTGAAGACAGAGCACTTCGCGGGCGACCTGGCCAAGCAGATGGCCGAGCTGGACGCCCGGCTGGGAGAACTTGGCTACGTCCCTGAAGCCCATCGGGCCGCCAGGGACACGGCCGGGGAGCTTGAGCCGTACGCGGCCCTCCACCTGCGCCTGTCTGACGCCGTGGGTGTACTGCCCGCCGCACGGGAAGCGCTGGCATCGTCGGATGCGATGGCCGACCGGCGCAGACAAGAAATTGCTGGAGACGAGAAGGCTGCGGCCGAACTTGCCACGGGACTGAAGGGTCTGCCGGCACAGGAGGCGGAGCTGGCCGTCGCATCGCAGCGCGCCGCCGAACTGGAGTCGCGTAAAACCGCGCTCGGCGAGACTATCGGGGGCCTGCGCGAGCGCATTGCCCGCAGCGCCCGGCTGGAAAAGGAAGTGGCCGAGCTCGCGAAGCGGCGGGGCGAGAACGCCCGCGATCTGTCGATTTACGATGACCTGGTCAGGGCGTTTGGGAAAAACGGCATCCAGGCCCTGGTGATCGAGACAGCGATTCCGCAGATTTCGGCCGAGGCGAGCGCACTGCTGGGCCATCTTTCGGACGGCCGGATGTCTCTACGCCTGGACCTGACGGCCGGTCGCAGGGAACGCAGGACGGGCCAACCGGCAGAACAGCTCGACATTCGAGTCGCCGACGAGATGGGCACACGCAGTTACGAAACGTTCAGCGGCGGCGAGGCCTTCCGCATCAACTTCGCCCTCCGTATCGCGCTGTCCAAGCTGCTCGCCAGCCGGTCGGGGGCGCCGTTGCCCATTCTCTTCATCGACGAAGGCTTCGGCTCTCAGGACGAGACCGGGCAGGACAGGCTGCGTGAAGCGATCAACCATATCGAGGACGATTTCCAGAAAATACTGGTGATCACCCACATCGAGAGCGTGAAGGATTCGTTCCCGGTGCGCATTGAGGTAGAGAAAACCGGGGCGGGTTCTACCTTCACTGTCACCTGAGCTTTGAGGCACGGTTGGAGGGCTATGGCTGCGCCGGTCCTCAAGGCCGGCCGCATCCTCCCACTTCGGCGGCCACTCGCGAAGCTGCCTTCGCTGGCTGGACGATCTTGATCGGGCAATTTACTGTGGCGATCAAGAGGGGGTGAGCCAATGGCGTTCTCGGAGCCAAGCAAAAGCGGGCGCGAGGCGGAGGCGGTGCTGATGGTGGTCTCTGACGAACCAGCCGCAGTAACAGCCCAGGTGTCCGGTCTCGACAGCCTGGCCGGTCTGAAACTGGGTCCGGCCGTAGCAATAAAGGCGGACGACAGCTACTTCGATTCCCCCGACAAGGCGCTGACCGGGCACGGGCTGGCGCTGCGCCTCCGTCGCCTGCCCGACCGAACTCTCATAGGCCTGAAAGGCGAAGAGATGTGGACGGAAAAGGGTGTTCTTCGCCTGGAATTGGAAGCTCTATGGTCGTCCAATTCCCTGGCGGACGTCCTGCACGAACTGGGTTTTCGGGAGGTCCGTTTGACCTGGCCGGGTACGGCGATCACCGGGGCGGACCCACGAGACGTGCTGGCATCGATGGGCCTGGCGGCCTTCCAGACGAGGCATCTGACCCGGTCGGCACGGCCGGTGCTTGACGGCGATGACGCCGTCGCCGAACTGGCCATCGACACCGTGACACAACAGGTGGACGGAACACGATTTACCTACCGGGAGATTGAGGTGGAGGCGGCCGACGCGGCAGATACCGGTGCCGCCGTCGGCGTCGCCGAGGCTCTATTAAACGCCTTCCCAGAGGGGCTGCGGAAATGGTTCCACAGCAAGCTGGCGACGGGTATGGCGCTCGAACGGCTGGCCCGCGCGGGACCTCTGCAAGCACTGCTAGACGGGAACGACGAGCTGAACCCGGCCGCGATTGAGGCGCTGATCGTCGCGCTGGGCGAGAACTAGGGAAAGGAGACTACCCGTCCCCCTGGCGTTGGGCCTGGCCGAGTATGTCGATACCGGCTCGCTCCGACCAGGCGGCGAGTAGCTGCATCGTTATCGGGCCGGGCTTGCCGTTGCCGATCTCTCGGCGATCTACCGTGGTCATCGGCAGTACGCACGGGCCGGTGAATGCGATGAACGCCTCGTCCGCTGTGTACAGGTCGTAGGGCTGTAAGTCGCCCTCCTCGACCGGTATGCCCAGCTGGTCTGCGAGATCACGGACGGTCCAGCGAGAGAGGCTCTGCAATATGGCGCTGTCGGTCGGGCACTTCAGCACCCCGTTGGACACGAGGAACACAGAATTGATAGTGCCCTCGGTGATGTTGCCCGCCGTGTCGAGCATTACCGGGTAGGCTCCCTCTTCTATGTCCCAGGCCTCCATTTCAGCGAGGTTCATGTTCATCCGGCTCTGGTGCTTTATCTTGGCATCGATCTGGTCGCTGGAGAAGCTTCGCGCCTTCGGTATCGCCCCCTTGATGCCCTTATCGAACCGCTCAGACCAACGGGCGAAGTAGAGCGGGTAGGCCTCGCAAGCGACCGTTGGGGACAGGGCGGCGGGCGCCGGATGGCCGGTTCCTCGCGTCACAAAGGGGTAGATGTAAAAGTCGCCGGCCGCGCCCAGGTGATGCTTGTTGCGTTCGACCGACTCGCGCATGATGACCTCCCACTCTTCGGTGGTCAGGCCGGAGTCGATTCGAGCGTACTTGAGCGAGCGCATGAGTCGCTCCGCGTGCAACCGCAGGTTGAAAATGACTCCGTCGAAGGTGCGGGCGGTGTCAAACACGACGTCCCCGGTGCGGAAGCCCCGGTCCCTGCGGTCAATGCGAAGTTCGTCAGAGTTGACCCACTCTCCATTCAAATAGGCGACGTATTCGGACATGAGACCCTCCTCTGTCCCGCGTTCGGGGTTCAGGTGGTCCGAGATTAACGGGTGGCTCCCAGGGCGGCAAGCCACCCGCTTGTCCTGGGTTAGACTGGGCCCTGCCACACTTGAAGCGCAGGCCCCGAGGTGCGGACCCCGAGGTGCAGACTGGGAAACGGAGACAGCAGTGGTCCGGATACTCGGCGGCTACCAGACCGACTTCGCGCGCAACTGGCTAAAGGAGGGCCGCAGCCTTCCCGATGTGATGGCCGAGGCGGTCACCGGTGCACTGGAGGCCTCAAGCATCGCGGCGAAGGACGTCGGCACTATCCACGTCGGCAATTTCGCGGCCGAACTTTTCTCGAATCAGGGACACCTCGGTGCGCTCGTTCTAGAGGCCGACCCGGACCTGCGCGGGCTGCCCTCCGCCCGGCACGAGGCGGCGTGTGCGTCCGGGGGCGTATCGCTTTTGGCCGCGTGGGCGGAGTTGGACGCCGGCCGCTACGACGTCGCGCTGGTGGTGGGCGTCGAGCAAATGAAGACGGTCAGCCCGAGCAAGGGTGGTGAATTTTTGGGCACCGCCGCCTGGTACGAGCGAGAGGCCGCCGGGGTCGAGTTCCCGTTCCCCAAGCTCTTCGGACGCCTGGGAGCGGAGTACATTCGCCGCTTCGAGGTGCCGCGCGACGAATACGCCGGGCACCAAGCTTACCTTTCGGACCTCATGTACCGGCACGCACGCAATAACCCGTTCGCACAGACGCGAGAGTGGGATTTGGGAGCGGCCGCCGAAAAGCTCGATATGCGCATCTCGCCGGAGATCACCGTGCGGGACTGCTCGCAGATTACCGACGGGGCGGTCGCCATCGTCCTGGCGTCGGACAGTTACGCAGCAGGTCACGTCCAGCGCCAGGGATTGGACCCCGTCGCCGCCCCAGCCCTACTCGGCTGGGGCCATACGACTGCGCCGATCACGATAGACGACAAGCTGGCCGAGAGCGCCGACGATGAGTATGTGTTGCCCCATGCGCGTAGGGCCATCACCGACGCTTATGCCCGGGCAGGCGTTGCCGGGCCCGAGCATATAGACGCCTGCGAGTTCCACGACTGCTTCACGACCACCGCGTATGCCGCAGTTGACCTGATCGGCCTCACCGCGCCCGGTGATAACACCAGGGCTATCGAGGACGGCTGGCTGGAGATGGACGGTCGATTACCGTTGAATCCCAGCGGCGGGCTCATCGGCGCCGGTCACCCTGTGGGTGCGACGGGCGTGCGGCAGGTGCTGGACGCCAGCCGCCAGGTCGTCGGGACGGCAGGGGAATACCAGGTCGGTATGGATAATGGCCGCGTACTAACGGTAAACATGGGCGGCAGCGGCACGACTACGGTCGCCACCGTCGTAGGGAGACCAACATCGTGACCACGATCCCCGACGCGCTCCAGATGGGGGCCAAGACGTCCTTCGCCAAGACGATCACCGACCAGGACGTGGTGGACTTCGCTCGGCTCAGCGGCGATGACCAGGCCGTCCACCTCGACTCTGCCCACGCGGCCGACACGCGATTCGGACAGCGAATCGTGCACGGGGCGCTCCTGGTTGGCATGGTCTCGGCCGTGCTGGGCCACGTCATGGCGAGCCCCGACCACACGATCATCTATCTCGGCCAGACCTGCAGATTCGTCAACCCCGCCCACCTGGACGACACGGTGACGATGGAGTGCGAGGTCACCAGGGTCCGGGACGACAAGCCGGTGGTCACGCTGGCATGTAAAGCCACCAACCAGGACGGCCTCGAATTGATGACGGGTGAGGTGACGGCGTTCGTCGACCCCCACCCCTACGCTTGACGGCCAAACAGCCCATTCAACCGAATCATTGAGGATTTCTGCGGCCAGATTTGGCCTTGATTTCTGTCAGTTTTCATTCAATGTATAAGTTGAATATTGGTAACCAGGCCAATTTGAGGAATTTCCAGTCTGAGAAACAGTTGACCCCGACACACCCGTCTATTAACGTGCCCTCAACTATGTGGTTGAGGTTTACGAGGCTATTTTAGACGCCGTTTTTACCGCCCTTTCCGATCCCACCCGGCGAGGAATCCTCTCTAGACTGAGAGACGGTGACCTCCGGGTCACTGAGATCGCCGAGCCGCTTCCAATATCCCTGGCCGCGGCTTCGAAACACGTAAAAATGCTGGAAAAGGCGGGGTTGGTGACCAGGGACGTAAGGGGGCGGGACCACTACATCACGCTCAACGCCGGGCCACTGGCCGAGGCGTCCGAGTGGATCGCCGGTCACCGGGCGTTCTGGGAGGCCCGGCTGAATTCGCTCTCGTCTTATCTGGGCTAGCTCGACTCTTCGCGGGTCGGGCGTCGGAGCTAGTGGTCTCTACGCGCTGTTTGCGCGCTGCTCCGCCTGGTCCACCACATCGACGCCGACGATCTCGGAAAACGCCGACAGCAACCTGGCGACGACCGGGCCGGGCCGCCCGTCACCGATGGTGCGGCGGTCAACAACGGTGACCGGTGTCACAAAGTCGGCGACGTGACGAAGAAGACCTCGTCGGCTGTGTAGACATCGTAGGGCTGGATGGCCTCTTCGGTTGCTGGGATCCCCAACTGCTGCGCCATCTCGAACATGGTGTCTCGGGAGATGCCGCATAGTATCGACGAGTCCCCCGGCGTCTTTATCACGCCACCGGTGACTATGGCCACGTTGTAGCCGGTGCCCTCTGCGATGTTGCCGTCCATATCCAGCAGGATGGGCAGCGCGTCCGGGTCGATGTCGCGGGCCTCCAGCTCGGCGAGGTTGAAGTTCATGCGGCTGTAGTGTTTTATTTTCGGTTCCAGCGCCTGGCCGGAATATGCGCGAGTCCGGGTGATGGCGGCGTGCGCTCCGTCCCTGTAGTACGTCCCCCAGGGGTTCCAGGGCACGGGCTTGGTCATTACCAGCACTGTCGGCGTGGGGGCGACCGCGCGGGTTGCGGCGATGCCACGGGTGACGACCTGCCAGACGTACCAGTCCCCGGCGGCCGCTCTTTCGGGCTCGTTTCGCGCCACCAGCTCTTCGGAGACGGCGATCATCTCCTCCACATCGATGCCGGGGTCGATGCGCACGTACTTCAAGGACCGATACAGCCGCTCGGTGTGCTCACGCAGCTTGAAGGGCCGGCCGTCGTAGGAGCGGGCGATGTCGAAGACCGCATCACCCACGTAGAAGCCCCGGTCCATCGGGTCGATCATGGCCTCGGCTTCGGGGATAAAGTCGCCGTTCATGTATGCGCTTCGGTCGGTCATGGCTTCTTCGGCCAAGGCCTGATCGCTGGTCTCTTCATTGCGGCCGGGCCGTGTATACGGTCGCCTGTCCGGTGAGGACTTCTTCGTCGTCCTGGTTGACGACCCCGAAGCTCATGTGGGCCACGGGCTTTTTGGGGTGAACGAATATCACCGTGCCCTCGGCCGTGATGGTGTCGCCGATGTAGACGGGCGCGGGAAATTTCCAGGCCTGCTCGATAAAAACGGTGCCAGGGCCGGGCAGGTCCATCGCCACCAGCGCGTGCAGGAGCCCGGTGGCAATGCCGCCTGGGCCATGAGGCGACCGAATCGAGTGCTCGCGGCGAACTCCTCGTCGAAGTGGAGCGGGTTGTAGTCGCCGGTTATTTCGGCGTAGGCCCGCACGGCCTCTGGCGTGACGGTCAGCGACCGGCTGGCGCTTTGCCCGACTTCTGTCAGGACAGGACTCTGCCGGTGCCCATTTGGCCGGACATCTGCTCGGCCTGGTCGACTATGTCGAGGCCAACCATTTCGGACCACGCCGCCAGTAGCTGTTCGGTAATCGGGCCGGGCTTGCCGTCGCCTATCTCCCGGTTGTCTACCTTGGTCATCGGCAGGGCGCAGATGGGTGTGTTGGTGAGGAACGCCTCGTCCGCGGTGTAGAGGTCGTAGGGCTGCAATTCCTCGGTGACGACGGGGATGCCCAATCTCTCGGCCACCTCTACAACTGCGCCACGAGAGATGCCTTGCAGCAGGGAGCTGTCGCCCGCGGTGCGGATGACGCCGTCCTTGACGATGAAAACGTTGTATGCGGTGCCCTCGGTGATGTTGCCGTTGGAGTCGGTCATGATGGGCCAACCCTCGGGGTCGATGTCCCGCGCCTCTAGCTCGGCCATGTTGAAGTTCATGCGGCTGTAGTGCTTGACCTTGGGATCGAGGGACTCCGAGGGGTAGCTGCGGGTCCTGGTAATGACGCCGTGGGCGCCCTCCTTGAACATGTGGGCGTAGAGGTTGAACGGGACGGGGAATATCTGGATCATCACGGTGGGCTCGGCCTCAAGCTGACGCCAACCGGCGATGCCCCGGGTGACGGTCTGCCAGATGTGCCAGTCTCCGGCGTCGCCGCGCTCGGCCTCGTTGCGCCTAATGGCTTCTTCAGAAGCCTCAAACATTTCGTCGGGGGTGATGCCGGGGTCGATGCGGACGTGCTTGAGGGACCGGTAGAGACGGTCTACGTGGTCGCGCATCTTGAAGGACTTGCCGTTGAAGGTGCGGGCCAGGTCGAAGACGGCGTCACCGACGTAAAAGCCGCGGTCGAGGGGGTGGATGCGGATGTCGTCCTGGTCTACCCAATCCCCGTTGAAGTAAGCAACGATGTTTCCCATTTTTTCGGTCCTCCTCTAGTAAGGCTCTGAATATAGCGGCTGGTCGCCTGCTTGTCTAAAGCCCGCACCCACTTTGCCGGGCGCAGCCTTATCATTGCCGGTCATGTCGGAGAAGCTAACAAAGCA
Source organism: Dehalococcoidia bacterium (assembly GCA_965250195.1). Classification (GTDB taxonomy): domain Bacteria; phylum Chloroflexota; class Dehalococcoidia; order Lucifugimonadales; family UBA2962; genus CAUZIR01. The sequence goes on along the minus strand of OZ252295.1, from coordinate 1,084,299 downwards.
GTTGCCGCGCGGCAGCGACGCGCTCTGGCTTGGCGCGATGGCGCTGGTGGTGTTCGCGCTGCTGCTACCGTTCGCCGCCTATGTGGCCGCGCTCCCGCTGATCAAAGACGAGTGGGGCTTGAGCAACACGGGGGCCGGGGCGATCTACTCTGCCAATCTCGCCGGGTACGCGGTCGCCGCTCTACTGGTGTTGCCTCTCACCGACAGGGTTGGGCCGAAGAAGGTGCTGCTGGTCTCGGCGGCCATTTCTCTGGGCGCACACGTGATGTTCCCGCTGCTAGCACAGGACGTTTACTCGGCCTCGGCGCTGCGGGCTCTGGACGGGGTTGGCCTGGTGGGTGTGTATATGCCAGCAGTGCGGATAGTCGCCGAGCGCTTCTCGGGCGCGAGCCGGGGGCTGGCGGTGGGCCTGATGGTGACGGCGTTCTACGCGGCCAACAGCGCGTCGATAGCGTCCACAGGGGCGATGCTGACGCTGATGTCGTGGCGGGCGGCCTACCTCACGGTCGCGCTCATAGCCGCACTGGCGCTCCCGGTGGCGTGGCTGGCGTTGCGGGGCTATACGCACAAGCCGTCAGAGGCGTCTGGCCGCCTTAATCTCGCAGTGCTTCGGCTACCGAGAATCAAGCCGCTGATAACGGGCTATTCGCTGCACTCAATGGAGTTGTTCGCGGCGCAGGTGTAGATTCCCTCTTTTCTCGCAGCAACCCTACTGGCGCGGGGTCATGACCTGGAGAGCGCGGCGATAACGGCGGCGGCGGGCGCGGGGATCGCGTTCGGAGTCGGGTCGCTGGGGCCTGTCATGGGCGGGGCGATATCGGACCGGCTTGGTCGGGTGCCGTCTGCCGCACTGATCTTCGCGCTCAGTGGCGGCCTCGCCGCCGGGTTCGGCTGGCTGGGCGGCGCCCCGTGGGCGTTGCTGGTCGGGGCGGCCGTGATCTATAGCTGGCTCATCGCGGCGGACTCGGCCGTCTACACGACGGCCATCACCGAGGCCGTACCTGCGCCCATGCTGGGTTCGGCGCTGGCGCTGCAGTCGTTCATTGCCATCGCGGTGGGGGCGGCGAGCCCGATCTTGTTTGGCGGCATATTGGACCTGGTCCCCGACCGCTCGGAGTGGGGGGTCGGGTTTTCGGTAGTCGCCGGACTGGCGGCTATCGGCGTGGCCGTGTTGCTACGGGCCTGGCGGGCCGGTGCCCGAGCGGGCGGGTAGCTCGTTAGCCGGTGTTCAGCGCCTCCATTTGTCCCACTATGTCCACGCCGACCCACTCGGACCATGCGGCCAGTAGCTGCTGGGTGATGGGGCCGGGCACCCCGTCGCCGATCTGGCGGTTGTCCACTTTTGTCACCGGCAACATGCAGCTGGGGGTGTTGGTAATGAACGCCTCGTCGGCGGTGTACAGGTCGTAGGGCTGCAAGGCCTCCTCTGAGACGGGAATGCCGAGACGCTCGGCGAGTTCGTAGATGGCCCCACGGGAGACCCCCTGCAAGATGGAGTCGTCTTTGGGGGTCTTCAGGACGCCATTGGACACGAGAAACACGTTATAGCCGTTGCCCTCGGACAGGTTGCCGTGGGTGTCGAGGAGGATGGGCCAGCCCTCGGGGTCGATATCGAAGGCCTCCTGCTCGGCGATGTTGAAGTTCATGCGGCTGTAGTGCTTGATTTTGGGATCGAGGGACTCGGGAGAATAGCTGCGGGTGCGCGTTATCACGGCATGCGCGCCCGTCCGGTAGTAGGGCGCATAGGTCGAGGCGCCGAGGGGCAGGTAGAAGATCATGACGGTGGCGGCGCTGCTGGGTTTGCGGAAGACCCCCATGCCGCGAGTGACAGCCTGCCACACGTGCCAGTCGCCAGCGCCGTCTTTGCGGGCGGCCTCGTTGCGCCGGATGCCGTCTTCGCTGACGGTGACCATCTCGTCCTCGGTCAGCCCGGCATCTATGCGAGCGTACTTGAGGGACCGGTAGAGCCTGTCTACATGTTCGGCCATCTTGAAGGAGCGCCCGTCGAAGGTGCGGGTGAGGTCGAAGACGGCGTCACCGACGTAGAACCCCCGGTCGAACGGCATGATGCGGACGTCGGCCTGGGGCATCCACTCGCCATTGTAGTACGCGGTGATCTCGGTCATTTCGGTTCTCCTGGCGGCTTGCGGGCCTAGTTGTCGGAGCGGGCGTTTTGGTGGCGGAGGGCCTGGTCTACGACGTCGATGCCCGCCAGCTCGCTGAAGGCCGCCAGCAGACGGCTGGCGACGGCGCCGGGGCGGCCGTCGCCTATTTCCCGGCGATCTACGCTGGTCACCGGCAGTACAGAGAATGGCGTAGAGGTAAAGAAGACCTCGTCGGCCGTATAGACATCGTAAGGCTGGATGGGCTCTTCGCAGAGGGGGATGCCCATCTGGTCAGCCAGCTCGATGACGACGTCGCGGGTGACGCCCCGCAGGATGGTGGCGTCGGATGGCGTTTTCATCGCCCCATCGCTGACGACGAACACGTTGGAGCCGGAACCCTCGGCGATGTTGCCCTCCATGTCGAGCATGATGGGCCACGCGGCCGGGTCGATGTCGCGGGCTTCGAGGTCGGACAGGTTCAGGTGCATGCGCGAGGTGTGCTTGACCTTGGGGTCGAGGGACTGGTGGGTGTGGTTGCGTGACCGGGTGATGACGGCGCTGGCCCCGTCTGCGTACTGGTCGGCGAAGGTGTAGAAGGGGACCTCTCCGGCGTACACGACGAAGGTGGGCTTCGCATCGAGGGTGCGCCATCCGGCAAGGCCACGAGTGACGCTGAACCACACGGACCAGTCGCCGAATTCGCTGCGCAGGTGCTCGTTGCGCTCGACGCACTCCACGGTGAGGGCGGTCAGCTCGTCGGGGGTGAAGCCGGGGTCCAGCCGGGCGAACTGGGCGGAGCGAAAGAAACGGTCGATGTGCTCTTTTATGCGGAAGGGCCGTCCGTCGAAGGTGCGGAACAGGTCGAACACGGCGTCGCCGAGGTAGAAGCCCCGGTCGCCCAGCTCGATGGTCACCTGCGACCTGGGCATCCACTCACCGTTTTTGTAGGCGACAGTCTCTTTCAAAGCTCTTCCTCCCAATCTTCCCCGCCCAGGGGGTCTGCGAGAAGTGCCTCCGCCTGCTCGGCGATTCGGCGCTCGGCGTCGCCCCTGGTTTTTTCTTCGTCGGCCCGGCGCTCGGTGAAGGCCTGGCGCAATTGGGTGATGATCGCCTCGGGCCCGTTGGCGCGGATGATGAGGATGCCGGGGTTGCGGCGGGATATCTCGCTGGTTATCCACAGCTGGGCGCGGGGGGGCACGTGCCGGTCTACCAACAAGGCTTCGAAGTCGGACGAGGAGGCGAGGTCGATGGCCAGCTCGTCGACGACGGTGCCGGTGGCGGAGTGGCCGTCGGCGTCGAGCCGGGACGTGAGGGCGGCCAGCTCGTCCTCCCGGTCGGCGTATACGAGGATTCTGTGGTTGCCTACGGCCAAGGACGACTGCCAAAGGTGTTGGCCTGGTCGACGATGTCGATGCCGACGGTCTCCGACCAGGCGGCGATGAGCTGGTTGACGACCGGCCCGACCTCGCCGTCGCCGATTTCCCTGTGGTCGGCGCGCGTCATGGGCAGGATGCCGGGACCGGTGAAGGACACGAAGGCCTCGTCAGCGGTGTAGAGGTCGTAAGGCTGCAGGTCCTCTTCTACGATGGGGATGCCCAGCTGATTGGCCAGGTCGAACACGACCGTTCGGGAGATGCCCTGTAAGATGGAGGTGTCGTGCGCGGTGCGGATGGTGCCGTTGCTCACCACGAACACGTTGTTGATGGTGCCCTCGGTCAGGTTGCCCTCCTGATCGGTGAGGATCGGCCAACCTCCTGGGACGGTGTCGTTGGCTTCCAGTTCCGCCATGGCGAAATTCATGCGGGTGTAGTGCTTGACCTTGGTCTCGACGGTTCCCGGGGCGTGGCTGCGTACCTTGGTGATGACGCCGTGCGTACCGGAGGTGAAAAAGGGCGCAAAGCGGGAGAAGTCGACTGCGTCGATGCGGCAGCCCACGGTGCCCGGTCCCGCGGACCATGCCCACGCACCTTTCCCACGGGTGGCGAACCACCAGATGATGAAGTCGCCAGCGTCAGGTACGAGCGCCTGGTTGCGCTCGACAGCCTCCAGCACGATGTCCCCGAACTCGTCGGGCGTCATGCCGATGTCCATGCGGGTGTACTTGAGTGAGCGGGCCATACGAGCGAAGTGGCGCTCGATTTTGAATGGCTTGCCGGAGTAGGTGCGGGCGACGTCGAAGACCGCGTCGCCCATGAGCAGGCCCCGGTCGAAGATGTCGATCTTGCACTCGTCGGTGGGGATCCACTCCCCGTTCAAATAGGAAACAAACTCGGCCATCCCAGCCCCCTTCTCGCTATCAGGGGAGTGCCCCTGAAACCATTCTCGTTGTCAGGGGAGGTTCCCCCTGAATCCCCCCTTTTGGTCAGGGCGGACCGCGATTATAGCTGTGTCGGCGCCAGGGCGGAGCCCATGGTGTTCGCAACACCTATGATGAGAACTACCGTGAAGAGAAATTCGATCGCCGTAGTCATCATTTCCAGTGTCTTTAACCCGCAGGCCCCGATTCAACTAGGCAGACATCCAGCCGACCCGATGCGCCCCGACACCGGTTCGGGCCGAGGCGCGCCTTGACGGGCTCGCCTATCAGGGCCGTGCTGGTGGACTGTGACGGGACCCTGGCACCACAGGACATGGAGGTGACGGCCACCGTTCGAGAGGCCGTCACACGGCTGGCGGCGCAGGTGCCGGTGGGGATCGTCTCGTCCCGTGATCACATCGATGTCCGCTGGCTGGCAGGCGATATGGGATTCACCGCGCCGCAGATTTCGGAAGGGGGCGCGCGGGTGTTTGCCTTAGGAGCAGACGAGCCGCTCTGGGTGAAGCCGCTGGAGCCACAGGACGGACGAACAATCGTTGAATATTTGGAAGCCGCAGGGCTTACGTTTGGCGCGATAGACGGCACACGCAGGGTTTCGGGATCGGGCGAGATCAAGGACTGGCGGCTGACAAGGGTATCGGCGTACTCGCTGACGCCCGAGCGGGCGAAGGACGTGGCGGCAGAGATCGGCGACGCCATGGACGACGTGCACGCGGCCGTGATCATCCGCACGGACAACGGAGAGTGGATGGTCGACTTCACTCACGCCGAGGCGACGAAGGCGGCGGCGGCGGCCCGGTTCGCAGAGTTCATCGGCGTCCCATTGGGCGAGATCGCAGGGGTCGGCGACTCGTTCAACGACCTGCCGCTACTACAGGCCTGTGGGTCGGCTGTGGCGATGGGACATGCGCCGCCGTCGCTCAAGGCGGCCGCGCACTACGTCGCACCGTCAGCCTGGGAGGACGGGCTGGCAACGGCGATCGAAAAGTTCATTTCGCCGCGACTGGCCTAACGCCATGCAGTGGGTTTTCGTTGACCTGGACGGGACGTTGCTGCGGCCGGACCAGACGATCTCGGCGCGGGTGAGTGCGGCGGTCGGTCGCCTGAGGGGCCGGGTGCCCGTCTCTATTGCCACCGGACGAGAGCGGTTGGAGACGATTCGGTTCGCGCTCGATCTTGAGTTATCGGCGCCTCAGATTTGCGACGGCGGCGCGATTATTTTCGATATGCCCGACGGAGACGTGCGCTGGAGTCAGCCACTGGAGCGGACGGCCGTAGCGGCTGTAATGGACACGCTGGAGGCGTCCGGATGTATGTTTTTCGCCACCCACCCGAACGGCGCCTATGCGAACTTACGCAGCGAGGTGGCCGACCTTCCCTGAGTCACCACCGATCCCCAGGACGCTCAAGGCGTCGCCTTTACGCGCATCTCGGCGCTGGACCTGTCAGACGAAGACGCGCGAGGCCTGACCGAGAACCTGGCCCGACTGGGCCTGCACTCGGCACGGGCCTACCTGCCGTATAACGGCCTCTGGGCGGTGGATTTTACCGATCCTAGTGCCAATAAGGGCACGGCAGTTGCACGAGTGGCCGCAGGGGCCGGGGTGGACGTGGGCGAGTGCGTCGCAATCGGCGACAGCCATAACGACCTGCCCATGCTGCGGGCCGCCGGATTGGCCATCGCCATGGAGGGCGCGCCGCCCGAGGTGCTAGAGGCGGCCGATCACGTCGTGCCGTCGGTCGAGTCAGACGGCCTGGCCCTGGCGATCGACGAAATCATAATACCCCTGCTGGCCGGATAGGCCGAATGATTGAGGTGGAAGCGCCGGCTGGCCCGGCGGGTCAGTTGCGGGGGCCGCTGCGCTCGTTCCAATTCCGGGACTTTCGCTTCATCTGGGCCGGGGCGCTGGCCTGGGCGGTTGCGAGCTGGATGCAGCGAACGGCGGTGGCCTGGCTGGTGCTTACGCTCACCGACAGCGCCATTTTCGTGACTCTCGCGTTCGCTGTTTTCGCGCTGCCGGCGCTGGTCGTCGGGCCTTTTGGGGGCGCGCTGGCGGACCGACTGAATCGAAAACACCTGATGGCGGGGGTGCAGGTATTCTCGGCCGCGGGCACGCTGCTGCTGGCGCTGCTGGTGATGGCGGGGCTGGAAAACCTGTGGGTCGTCTTCCTGCTGGTCCTGGTGCTGGGCGCCGGGCTGCCGCTCCAGTTCACCTGCGGCCAGACGCTTATCTACGACGTTGTTGGCCCCCGAAACGCCCTGAACGGGGTGTCGCTGTGGTCGGTAGGCCTGCGGTCCGTAGGCGCACTGGGAGCGATTTTAGGAGGGGTAGTCATCGAGTTCGCCGGGATCGGCACGGCGATCCTCGTGTCGAGCGTCGGGTACGCGCTGGCAGCGGTGTCCACCACGTTCATCCGGCATCCTGGTCCGTCGGGAGAACGACCGGAGGGGTCGGTCGTCCAGAACCTGGTGTCTGGGTTCAGGGTGGTGCTGGGCTCGGCGACTCTGCTGGCGGTGCTGCTGCTGGCGATCGTGGCGGAGGCGTTCGGGTACGGGATGCTATCGGTGTTTCCAATTCTCGCCGACGACGACGTGTATGGGGTCGGGGCCATCGGACTGGGCCTGATGAACGGCGCGTTCGGGGTCGGCGGCGTGGTCGGGGCGATGTTCCTGGCGGCTCTGCCGGACCTGCGGCGCAAGGGCGCGGCCCTGATCGGGATAATGGTGGTGGCCGGCCTGCTGCTGGTCGGCCTGTCGTTTTCGGGGGTGTTCGGCGTCGCCATTGCTGTGATCGCGGGCATGGGGGTGGTGCTGGCGGCCTACGACGCGCTGGCCGTTTTGCTCATCCAGGACAACGCCCCGGAAGGCATGCGGGGGCGGGCGATGGGGACGCTGGTGCTGACGTTCGGTATCGGCCCGGTGGGGCCGTTGACGCTGGGGCTGATGATCGACTCCATCGGCGCCAGCGCGGCCATCGGCATCGGCGCCGCAGTGGTGCTGGGAGGCACTGCAGTAATCACCGCGGCGGCGGCAAAGCTGCGCTCGGCCTAGTGGCCCAGTGGATGTGACAGGGGTAAATGGTGCTGTTACGCACCGGTCTAAGGTAAAATTCCCTGTCATGGTGAACAAAACGATCTCCGCCCTGTCGATTTCTCTTTTATTGCTCGTCCTGGCCGCCGCCGCCGCGTGCGGGAGCGCCGATGACTCCACGCCCGCAGCGTCTCAGACCGGTGGCTCTGAGACCGAAAGCAGCTCCGACACCCCGGCCGTCGCCGAGGGCGGAGGTGAGTTCGTCGTCTCCGGTGAGCTGACCGACCGGCGCAAGGACCACTCGGTGCTGATCCTCCAGGACGGCACGCTGATGGTCGCCGGTGGCCGCAGCAGCGGTGGCGGGCAGCGTGTGCCCCGGCTCAAGTCCGCTGAGATCTACGACCCGGCTACGGAGCAGTGGAAGTACCTGGCCCTGATGGTCAACGCCGATCTCGGACGGGAACATCCGGCCGCCACGGTCCTACCCGACGGCAAGGTGCTGGTGACGGGCGGCGCGAACTCTTCCAACGACCCCCAGAAGACGACGGAGATTTACGACCCGGCCGCCGATACCTGGACGGTGGGACCGAAAATGAAGGTGTGGCGGTGGAAGCATACCCAGACGCTGCTGCCGGACGGCCGGGTGCTGATTGTGGGCGGAACCGATGACCTTTCTCAGCTTACGAAGGTCTCGGTCTATGACCCTGAAACGAACGAGATAACGGCGGTGGCGGAACTGGCCGAGGGCCGTTCCAATCACGTGGCGGTGTTGCTGGATGACGGCCGGGTGCTGATCGCCGGCGGCGGCAAGCGCGAGATCGAGGACGCCATCACCTCGTCGGAGATCTACGACCCGGCTACCGATACCTGGACGTTCGCTGGCCGACTCTCGGAGCCGCGGCTGTTCCCCGTTTACACCAAGCTCAGTGACGGCAAGGTCATGGTGGTGGGCGGCAAGGGCAAGCTCAAGGGCGCCGATATTTTCGACCCGGCCACCGACACCTGGTCAACCACCTGCCCCATGAGCACCGGGCGCTCGGACTTCGCGGGCTCCACGCTCGCGGACGGTAGGGTGGTCGTCTCTGGCGGCGAGGGCAATCTCGATTCCACAGAAATTTATGACCCCTGGACCGGGACGTGGTCGTCGGGACCGCGCATGAACCTGCCCCGCAACCGCCATCGCCAGACGACTCTGCCCAACGGCCGCGCCCTCATTACCGGGGGACAGGGCCCGGACAAGATCGCGGTGATGACCGAGTACTACGCGCCCGGACCGTTCCAGACGCCCTCCGGCCCCACGGTACTCGGCTGCGGAGGCGGCCCGATTGACCCGGGCGACGCACTGGTCGTCGAGGATGAGGGCTTCGAGCGCACGGGCTCCGCCGACAGGACTCTTGACTCCGACACGGTCGAGTTCGCCGACCCGGTTGTGGCCGGTCCCGACGAGGATGTCGTGGTGACACCGCTGGGCACGCCCGCCACTTTCCGAATTGGCCAGGGCGTCGCCAGCCCCGGACCTGTTGTCGGGACGCTCATAAGGTTCTTAGAGGTGCTTGATAGCCCCGACGGCGGCGAGGCGATTCGCATTAATCTGCGCGGCGGCGGCTGGGACCTGGGCAATATGGACCTGGAGATACCCGCTGGCTCGACCGAGCCCGCCCTCAAGGCCTTCGGCAAGGCGTGGGTGGGTTTCTTCGGCTATAGCACGGACGCCGCGGGCGAGGTGATGGCGACCCTGGTCGTCTTCGAGCCCTAAGGGGCTCTCCGCGAACCGGGTTCGCTCTAGGGCTCTTCGGCTCTTGGCCTCATCGCTTCGCGATTGCCCGCTGCTGCCTGCTAGTTGCTGCTTCTGGCTCTCCAGGGCATGCCTTCGGTCAGTTCCATGAACTCGGCGTGTAGGCCCGGGGATGCGGCTATGGTGCCGTCGCTGTAGAGCGAGGCGGGGGAGCCGTATCGGTCGGTCGCCAGACCCCCGGCCTCTTCGACCAATAGCAGCCCGGCCGCCTGGTCCCAGGGCTCTAGCTTGTGGTGGAAAAAGACGTGGAATCGCCCGGCCGCAACGTAAGAAAGCCCGAGCGCGGCCGAGCCGAGGATGCGCGCGGTCTGCATGCCCGGCCACAACTCGAGCACCAACCTCAGCTGATCGGCCGCGCCTTCGTCTATGTAGGACAGGTCCAACCCTAATATCCCGTCGGCCAGCCGTTCGTCCTCAGTCACCCGGATGCGTTTGCCGTTGAGAAAGGCGCCGCCGCCTCTGACTGCGTGGAAGGTCTCGCCCCTTATCGGGTTTTGGTTCACCCCTATTTGCACTGAGCCTTCGTGCGCCAGGGCAACGACGGTCGAAAAGTGGGGGACGCAGGAGGCGAAGTTGCGGGTGCCGTCGAGCGGGTCGACGATCCACACCCAATCCTTTTCGCCGCTCGGCATCTCGCCCGATACGCTCTCTTCGCCGAGCACCGGGACGTTCGGGTACTCTCTTAGAAGCACCGCCGAAACGGCCTTCTCCGCCGCGACATCGACGTCTGTGACGACGTTGCCCCGGCCTTTGGTTTTCACCTCGACGCCGGCTTCGAAACGGTCAGCGAGAATTCCGCCGGCGACGCCGGCGGCCTCCAGAGCGACGTCTAAAGCGGATCGGCCGGAGGTCGAAATCGGTGTGTCAGGCATTTTCTCTCTCTCTCGGGCCGGGCCCTTGGGAGAATTGAGCTTAAGGAGTATTCGCTGCCCAGACAAGCATCGCTGGCGAACATGATTATTAGGATATGCGTTCCGGAGATGTTTCAAACGCTTTCAAGGCGTTTGTCGGAGAGCCCCGCGCCGCGACCTGTGGGTCCGCTCGCCTCGGCGTCGGGCTCCACAACCCCCTTAACGACGCGGGGGAAACCCTCGCGGGCGATGAACACGACGCGGACGCGATCGAATTGGTTTGTCGATCTGGCGGCGGTCCGAGGGCGCGTGAAAATCTTCTCTTTACAATCGCCGCAAAATCCGATTCGAGAACCTTGTCAGGCTCCGATCAGACCGTGCTACAATCCCGTTCGGTCGCTGCTGATTTTGGGTCCCAGCATCGCCTCCGCGCCTATGCCTTCAGGTTAATGCGTTTTTCTGTGGCTAGGTTTGTGCATTTTTTTTGACCCATCGCCGAGGGCGCACAAACTGAACTTGACCACCACCGCACCGGACCAGGCAGCACTAAAACACCAGACACCTCCCGACTCGGATCCCACCCCGGACGCCCTGTGGCGAGCCGCGTTGGGGGAGATGCAGCTTCGGGTCTCCGGCGCCTGCTACGAGACCTGGCTGGTCGATACTTCGGCTATCTCATGCTCCGGCGGTGTACTCAAAATCGCCGCCCCCAACACCTTCGTCGCAGAGATGCTCGAGCAGCGATTATTTGAACTAGTCTTAGACTCTGTCGAAAAAGTCTCGGGTCGCCCCGTCGATCTCCGCTTCGAGGTGGTGGGCTCGCCGTTGCCTCCGAACTCGAACCCCGCCCCGGGCGCTTCGAACGGGCTGGCAGCCGCTCCGAGTGAATCGTTTTCGTCGCTCCCAGAACACGGGCCACAACACAGGCCGACCCCGATCAGGCTCAACCATTCGTATACCTTCGGCTCGTTCGTCGTAGGGAGCAATAACGACCTGGCCCACGCCGCGGCTTCAGCGGTGGCAGATCGGCCCGGCACCCTGTACAACCCGCTGTTCATCCATTCCGACGTCGGCCTGGGCAAGACGCATCTGCTGACGGCCATAGGCCACGCGGTCCAGGCGCGGGGGCTCTCTACCGCCTACGCTACTACAGAGGAGTTCACCAACCAGTACATCGGCGCTATCAGGGAGGGCAAGACGGAGGATTTCCGGGCCCGGTACCGCAGCGCTGACGTGCTGCTGCTGGACGACATCCAGTTTCTGGTCGGCAAGGAGCAGACGCAAGAGGGCTTCTTCCACACGTTCAACTCCCTGCACACCGCGGGTCGCCAAATCGTAGTCACGAGCGACCGGCCCGTCGGAGAGTTGACGGTTCTGCAGGCCCGTATTCAGTCCAGACTGGCGGGCGGCCTGGTCGTGGACATTCAGTCCCCTGCTTTCGAAACGAGACTCGCCATTCTCCGGGCCAAGGCAGAGGCTTCCGCCATGTCGGCCAGGATTTCGACGGAGGCGCTGGAGCTGCTGGCCGAACTGGCGCACCACAATGTGCGGGAGCTCGAGGGCGGGCTCAACCGGGCGACCGCGTACGCCGAGCTGACCGGTGGCCTGGTCACCGGCGAGACTGTTCGCCGGGTGCTGTCCACCGCCGTGGCCCGGAGCCGGCAAGTGCCGGTATCACAGAGCGCGGTAATCGACGCGGTGACCGCGCACTACGCCCTCGACCTTCGCGATCTCTCTTCTCGACGCAGGGACGCACGAACGACGCTGGCCCGCCATGTGGCAATGTACTTGCTGAGGGAGGACGCCGGTATGGGGCTGGCGGAGATCGGCCGCGCACTGGGCGGCCGCGACCACTCGACGGTGCTGCACGCGCGGAATCGGGTGGCCGATCTGGTGCGGGCCGACGACGGTGTGCGCGCCGAACTGGCCGCCCTGCGCCGGGTGGTCTCAGCTCACTAGGTTCGCGCTCTCCGGTCTCCGCTCGCCAGGCTCGCTCTTGGGCTCTTCGGCTTATCGTCTCATCGCTGCTCCGTGCGGCCGGGCCGCACTCGTCAGGGCTTCTTCGGCTTATCGTCTCATCGCTTGGGCAAATCAGGCCCTGCCGCGTTATGGTCGGCATTCGGTGCACTATCCACAGTGTTGTTAACTCTGTGTTGGTCTGGTGTTGACAGGTGTGGGAAATTGTTGAAATCGGTTCGGGCTGGCTCGACTGCTCCCGCCTCGTCCACACCCTTCCTCTACGGTCCCCACCGCGAACCCGCCGGTCAACATCTCTCATCATGCTAAGATCGCTGTACACCGGCGTCCGTGGGCGATTTCCACACTCTTAACACCATTACTGTTATTCCTATTACCTAGTTCTTACTCCTACTCCCTATGATCGATAAAACAGACATCGTCGTTATTAGCGGCAAAGGGGGTAATGGGAGCATTAGCGGGCGGCATGAAAAGTATGTTCCCAAGGGAGGCCCGGACGGCGGAGACGGCGGGGACGGCGGCAGTATCGTCCTGAGAGCCAACCGGAACATGACGACGCTGGTGGAGTTCCGCTATAAGCGCAGGTTCGAGGCGCCGCCCGGTGGCCCGGGACTACCTGTTTTGAAGCATGGCGCCAACGGCAAGGACGTCGTCGTAACAGTGCCGGTGGGAACCCAGGTGCATGAGTTGGACGGCGATGGTATGGTGGGCGAAATGCTCGTCGACCTGGACGATCACGGCCGGGAAGTAGTGGTCGCAAAAGGCGGCTCCGGGGGCCGGGGCAACGCCTCTTACGCGACATCGGTCAACCAGTTCCCCATGCTGGCTGAGGCTGGCGAGGCTGGCGAGGAGCGCGCGCTCCGTTTGGAACTTAAGCTGATTGCCGATGTGGGCCTGGTGGGCTTGCCGAATGCCGGGAAGTCCAGCCTGCTCGCCGCCGTCAGCGGCGCCAGTCCGAAGATCGCACCATACCCGTTCACGACCCTGGAGCCGGTTCTGGGCGTGGTCGAGCACCGGGGCGCGGACTTTCTCATGGTCGATATACCAGGACTGATCGAAGGCGCTCACGAAGGAGTAGGACTGGGGCTGGATTTTCTTCGCCATATCGAGCGCACAAGGGTGATCGTTCACGTGGTGGATGCATCGACCGATGACCCCGTGGCGGATAGCGACCAGGTGGAGCGGGAGATGGCGCTGTTCGACCCGCGAATGTCGACCAAGACGAGGGTGGTGGCGCTGAACAAGATGGACATCCCGCAGGCTGCTGAGAGAGCGACCGAACTGGCGAAAGCGTTTCGCGCCCGGGGCACGCCCGTCGTGCGTATTTCGGCCGCCGCCCGCACCGGCCTGAAAGATGTCTTGGACGCTGTCGTGCAGGCGTTGGATCGAGAGGAGACTGCTGGTGGGGAGGTTCCGACATTGGCCGAACGCCTCGCCGGGACGCGGGTGAAGAAAAAGGAGATCCGGCCATCGACCAGGGCATCAACAACCGGCGCTGTCCCGGCGATACGGCCGGCCCCTGTGAACGTCAAACGAGCCAGCGTGTCGGTGGTTGGCGGCGTTTTCGTAATCGAGTCTCCCAGGGCGGCACGAATGGCCCTGATGGTGGATCCGCAGAACTGGCAGGCCAGGTCGCAGTTCTATGGCCACCTGCGCAAGATGGGCATCGTGCAAAAACTCGAAGAGCTGGGCATTAAGACGGGTGACACGGTTAAGCTTGGCGAGACGGAATGGGAGTGGACGTAAGGCCCGCCCCAAACTGTCGCGAGAAAAGAGTTTGACTGGCAAGATCGGTATTTTTGGGGGCACGTTCGACCCCGTCCATAACGGCCATCTCATCAAAGCCGAAGAGGCGCTGACGCTGCTGGACCTCGATCGGGTGATCTTCATGGTCGCCGGGGACCCCTGGATGAAGAGGGAGGCCGGGCAGGCCGTGATTGCCGCACAGCACCGCCTCCAGATGGTCGAGCTGGCGGTGTCGGCCGAGCCCTCGTTTGTGACCGACGACAGGGAAGTGCGCAGGCCGGGACCGACGTATACGGTCGATAGTCTGCAAGAGTTGGCGACAGAAAACGAGGGAGCGAGGCTCTTCTTGCTGCTCGGCTCGGACGCGCTGGCGTCGATGGATCGCTGGCGAAACCCCGGGCGGGTGCTCGATCTCGCACAGGTCGTGGTACTGGACAGGCCCGTAACGGACGAGGGTGCGGGCCCCGGTGCGGCCCCAGGTGCGGCCCCAGGTGCGGCAAGGGGCACAGACGAGGATGCGGCGCTACTCGACGTGATAGAGCCTGGCGCTGGGGCGCGGGCAGTCGTGCTGGCGGGTGCCCCGGTGGCCGTTAGCTCGTCGGATGTGAGGCGGAGGGTCGCCGCCGGGAAACCGATTACGGCCCTGGTGCCGACCGGTGTGGCGGAGTATATAGATCGACAAGGCCTGTACAGGGTGCCCGGAGGGGCGAGGGAGAAAAATGAGCGAAAAAATTGACATGAGCGGGCAGGTAGCCCTTGTGACGGGTGCGAGCCGGGGGCTGGGCAAAGGCTTCGCCCAGGCGATAGCCGGAGCCGGGGCGGCGGTGGCGCTGGTGGCGCGCTCGGAGTCGGGCCTCAGGGAGACCGCGGCGTTGATTGAGGCGGCCGGTGGCCATGCGGTTACTCTCGCCTGTGACGTGGTCGACAGAGGGTCGGTGGAGGCGACGGTGAAGGAGGCGGAGAGCCGGCTCGGACCCCTCGACGTGCTGATCAACAACGCCGGTGTGGCCGGACCGACGGGCAACGACTGGGACATCGACCCGGCCGAGTGGTGGCGGGTGCTGGAGGTGAACGTGCTGGGCCAGTTCTACTTCGCCCACGCCGCGATGCCGGGCATGGTGGCCAGGGGCAGCGGCCGGGTGGTGAACGTTTCCTCTGCCGCATCAGGGTTCGCCAGCCCGGGCTATTCGGCCTACTGCACGTCGAAGGCGGCCCTGACGCTGTGGACGGAGTGCCTGGCCGGTTCGGCGGCGCACTACGGCGTGTCGGTGATGGCCTACCACCCCGGCACCGTCGAGACGGACATGACGGTTTACACGGCGGCCCGCCCGGATACCGAGGTGAGCAACCCGATTGTGGAGGGGGTGCGTGACTTGATCTCCTCCGGCAAGGCGGACTCGATGGAGGACGCAGTGGCGTCGCTGCTTCGGGTCGCAGCCGGTCAGTTCGACGAGCTGCCCGGGCTCCAGATCGGCGTGAACGATCTGCCGGAAGTGCTGTTGCCAAAAGCCGCCGAGATCGAGGAGCGAGGCCTGTACGCCGTCCGCGTCAACGAGCTTTCTTAGTGCCCCCAGAACCTATAGGCCGGATTCTGGAGCTGATCGATTCACTCGACGCGCTGAGGCGGGGCCAGTTCGTCCTGTCCGCCGATGGGCAGGAATCCGACTACTATTTCGACGGGCGGCTGCTGACACTCGACCCGGAGGGGATTCACCTGGTGGCCATGGCCATGCTGCCGCTGGTGCGGGAGACGGGCGCAGACGCGGCGGCCGGACCGACGATGGGCGCAGACCCGATTACCACGTCAGTTTCGCTGCTTAGCCATCTGGACGAAGGCCGGACTCTGGGCGCGCTGGTTGTCAGAACGGCCGCAAGAGACCACGGCACGGGCAAGGCGATTGAGGGCAGGCTGACGCCGGGTATGGGGGTGGCGGTGGTGGACGATACCTGCGCGTCGGGCGGCACTCTAGTTCGCACGATTGAGACGCTCAGACAGGCGGGCTGTGAGGTGACCGGGGTGTTTTGCGTGCTGGACCGCCTCGAAGGAGGCGCCGAGGCTGTCGGTGCGCAGGGCCTGGGGCTAACGTCGCTGCTGCGGGCAGACGGCCGCGGTGGGCTGCGCCGGGCGTGAAGGGTCAACCCCTCACGTTGAGCGGAGCGGCGCTAGCGGGGTAGGCGGTCGGCCGCGGTGCGGCCCAGCGACGTCAGTCCGTCCAGGTCGGTGAGGGTGAGGCCGTTCGGAGATAGGGTGGCCGTCAAGGAGATCACCCGGTCCCGGGAAACGAATGTCAGCAGAGATCCGACGCCCGCAGAGTTGGGCTCGATGGCCACGCTGTCGTCGCCCAGGCCAACCGGGACGGACTGAGCACCCATTCCTTTTTGCACCTCGTCAAAGATTGTTCGGGCGTCCTGTGCGGACACGAGGGTCATTACGGAGAAGACGATGGCCGGTCCCGGTTCGGGGGACTGGAAGACGAGGATTACCCACGAGGCGATTGCACTGACCGGCACGGGCGCCTCGGAGTCGTCGATGGCCTGGGGCTGTAGCTGCTCTACGGTGATGGCCACGTCGCCGATGACGGCGAGCACGTCTTCTCTCGTCAACGAGTCGTTTAGTGTGACCACCGGCGTCGGCTCGATCACGACGACCGAGGGCTCGGGGTTTGCGGCTCTGGTGGGGACGGGCGTAGGGTCGGCTGCCGGGGTCGGATCGGGCTGGGCGACGGCGCCCGAGGAGCAGGCGGCGGCGATCAGGGCCGCGGCCAGGGCGGCGAGCGCCAGGGTGACGGATCGGCGTGCGGGCATCAATGTGCCTTTCGAGCTAAGTTACGAGGCCTGTTCGGGCGTTAGAATGGCCGCTGGGAGAAGAGGTCGATTATGCCCGGCGAAACCATTTCCAGATTACAGCAGATCGCCGAGGAGCGCGGGGCGCTGCGCTACGGCGAGTTCAAGCTGTCGGCCGGAGGCACGTCGAGCTATTACTTTGACGGGCGGCTGCTGACGCTGGACCCGGAGGGCGGGTACCTCGTCGCTAAAGCCCTGCTGCCGATAGTGCTGGGGAGCGGTGCCGAGGCGATAGCCGGACCGACTCTGGGGGCGGACCCTATCGTGGCATCGGTGGCGACGGTGAGCCACATGGAAGGCACGCCGGTGGGCGCGCTCATTGTGCGGGGGCAGACCAAGGCGCACGGCGTCGGTCGCCGCATCGAGGGTTCCGTGAAGGCAGGAATGAAAGTCGCGGTTGTCGACGACACCTGCACGAGCGGCCGCAGCCTGCTGGTGGCGCTGGACGCGCTGGAAGAGGCGGGGTGCGTGGTGACGGCGGCGCTCTGCGTGCTGGACCGCAACGAGGGCGGCAGCGCCGAGGTAATACGCCGCGGCTACCCGTTCCACGCACTGCTCAGCGCCGACGAGCAAGGCAAGGTAGGCCCAGCCAAGCGATGAGGCGATAAGCCGAAGAGCCCGAGAGCGAAGCCCCTGAGCGGAGAGCCTAGCCGGGCCGGGCCGTTAGCGTGACGGTCGTTTCTATTCGCTCGGTGCCACGGAAGTAGATGATGGCGATGGTCTCGCCTGCGATGTGTTTGATGAGGAAACGGGACAGCTCGCCGGTGTTGCGAATCTCCTCGCCGCCCATCATCACGATTACGTCTCCCTGCTGAAGGCCTGCCTGGTCGGCGCCGGAGCCGGGTACCGCCCGCTGAATGATGACGCCCTCTTCTACGGGAATGCCAAATTCATTGGCCAACGCGGGCGTGAGGTTAAACGGGGTGACCCCCAAAAAGCCCCGGTCCACGTAACCGACGACGATCAACTGCTCGGCGACTACCTTGGCGTCGTCAATATTAATCGCAAAGCCGATGCCCCGACCCTCTTGGATGATGGCTGTATTTATCCCTATCACCTCGCCGTGCTCGTCGACGAGCGGGCCGCCGCTGTTGCCGGGATTGATGGAGGCGTCGGTCTGGATGAGGTCGACGATGGTGTTTTGCACGTCGGTCGAAATGGACCGGCCCAATGCGCTGACGACGCCCTTGCTGACGGTGGGCCCGCCGGGCAGGCCGAGCGCGTGACCGATGGCGATGACGTCTTCCCCGACCTGCAAATCACCGGAGACGCCGAGCTGGGCCGGGAGCAGGCCGAGGCCCTCGGGTTCGATGCGGATTACGGCCAGGTCGGTGGGGGCGTCGGTTCCGACGATGACGGCCTGGCGGCTCTCTCGGGTGTTGAGGGTGACAGTCAGCGACTGGGCGCCGGCGACGACGTGGTTGTTGGTGAGGATGTGGCCGTCGCTGTCGAAGATGATGCCGGTGCCGACTCCAGAGCCGGGCTCGGGCTGGTCCATGAAGCCGGAGGTGAGGAACTCGGTGGCGATGTGGACGACGGAGGGCTTTAGAAGCTTGACCACGTCGACAGTGGTCAGAACTGGGCGCTCTTCTGCCAGGAGCGTGGCGTCTGCCGGGCCGCCCGAAGCGATTTCATCGATCTCATTGACGAAGGCATCGTCCAGCAACTTTTCGACGGTGCTGTCCGGGAATTCAATGACTACTTTATCGGCAGCCTGTTCGGGGGCAGCCTGTTCGGGGGCAGCTTGCTCGGGGGCTGCTTCGGGGGCTGGCGCTTCGGTCACGGCGTTGTCGGTGGCGACGCCGGTGGCGGTTGGCTGGGCGAGGGTCTCTATGGCCTCTGCCGTGTTGGCATCGTCGACCGAGACGGAGGCGGGCTCCTCGCGCAGCGCTGTGCCACATGCCGCAGCCACGAGCATGGCGACGGCCGCTACGGCGACCAACAAGGTGACGCGATGGAGACGGGGGTAAGCGTTGAGCTGGGTGATGGCGGCCCTCCGAAGGCGGGTGGGCTAACGTCCGGGCGTCAGCTGCTTGGTAACGACAACGCTACCGGCCCGCCCCCCGTTCGGCAGCCTTCCCCTAGCGACGACGACGACGACGGCGGGCGCGACGAATGGCACGCGCCTTGTCGATGCGTGCCTGCTCGCCCTTGGTGCGGAAGAAGCGGCGGTTCCGCAGCTCACGCATTATGCCGCCACGCTGGATGGAGGACTGGAAGCGCTTGAGGAGCCCTTCCCCATCTTCACCATCCCTGAGTACGACGTAGGCCAAGAAGCCTTCCTCCTGCTGTTGCGGGGCACCGTGGGCACCGCTGGCAAAAAACAAACGCGAGCGGCACCGTGCCACTCGTACGGCTATTCTAGCACGAGGGCGGAGACGCGGTGCTACAATCGGAGGCCCTTGCAAACATTTGTTCAGATGCGATTTTGAGGTCTATATAGCCGTTGCCGGGTAAGAAGAAGGCCACCGTCAAGACCCGCAAGAAGGCCACGGCGAAAGGCCTCAAGGCAGCCGTATCGACCAATGGGCCGGTCGCTGCCCCAATTGCGGCGAAGGGCGCGGATATTGGCCGGGCGCCGGTCAGCCCGCTGGAAAACATCGTCGTTAAAGGCGCACGCGAGCACAACCTCAAAAACGTCGATGTAACGATCCCTCGTAATCGTCTCGTCGTCATGACGGGGGTGTCGGGCTCGGGCAAGAGTTCACTCGCCTTCGACACGATCTACGCGGAGGGCCAGCGGCGCTACGTCGAGTCGCTGTCGGCCTATGCGCGGCAGTTCCTGGGCCGCATGGACAAGCCCGACGTCGATTACATCGAGGGGCTTTCCCCGGCGATATCCATCGACCAGAAAGGCGTCTCTCACAACCCGCGCTCGACCGTCGGGACGGTGACGGAGATTTACGACTTCCTCCGGCTGCTGTTCGCACGGGTGGGGCGGCCGCACTGCTACAACTGCGGACGGCCGGTGCGCGCCCAGACGGTGCAGCAAATCGTGGACGCCGTCATGTCGTTGGAAGAGGGCAGTCGGCTGCAGTTGTTGGCGCCGGTGGTGCGGCGGCGAAAGGGCGAGCACCAGGACGTGTTCGAGTCGGCGCGGCAGGCGGGCTTCGTGCGGGTGCGGGTCAATGGCGAGATGCACGAACTGTCCGAGGAGTTCGACCTCAACAAAAAAAAGTGGCACGACATCGAGGTGGTGGTGGACCGGCTGGTGATCGGCGAAAGCGCCGACGCAACCAGGGTCGCCGACTCCGTTGAGCAGGCCATGCGGCTGGCCGGCGGCACGGTTCTGGTCGACGTCATCGACGGCGAGACGCAGCTATTTTCGGAGAACTTCGCCTGCGTCCACTGCAATATCTCGCTGGGGGAGATCGAGCCGCGCACGTTCAGCTTCAATAATCCGCACGGGGCATGCCCGAAGTGCACCGGGTTGGGCTACAAGCTGGAGGTGGACCCGGAGCTGGTCGTGCCGGACAAGAAGCTGAGCCTGGCAGGGGGAGCAATCGAGCCGTGGGCGCGAAGCGGTACGTCGAGCCCGTGGTTCGCCAGCCTGCTGCGCTCGCTGGGGGAGTCGTTCGGCTTTGACACGGACGCGCCGGTGGCCGACCTGGACCCCGATCATCTGAACCTCGTTCTCTATGGCACCGGCAATAAGCGGGTCAAGATGACCCACACGACTCAGAAGGGGCGCAAGTTTAAATGGACGACCTCTTTCGAGGGGGTTATCAACAACCTGCAGCGCCGCTATAAGGAGACGGAGTCCGATAACGTCCGCAATGAGATCGAGCGCTATATGGCGCAGCGTACCTGCCAGACGTGCGGCGGCCATCGACTAAGACCCGAGGCGCTGGCGGTGCGCATCGGCGGGGAAAACGTAATCGAGGTCACCAACAAGTCGATCACCGCCGCGACCGAGTGGGTCAATCGCCTGCGGGTGCCAGGTGACGACGCCACAACAGCACTCGGAGCGCCTGGAGCCAACGGGGTGGCCGGCGACGAGGAGGACGACGCCGACTACGACCCGCCGCAGCTCAGCGCTCGCGAGATGGCGATCGCGGAGCAGATACTGAAGGAGATCGCCGAGCGGCTGAGCTTTCTGGTCAACATCGGCCTCGACTACCTGACGCTCAGTCGCACGGCCTCGACTCTGTCTGGAGGAGAAGCGCAGCGTATTCGGCTGGCAACGCAGATCGGCTCCGGCCTGATGGGCGTGCTTTACGTGTGCGACGAGCCTTCGATTGGCCTGCACCCCGAGGACGATGAGCGCCTCATCGGCACGCTCAAGCGCCTCAGGGACCTTGGCAATACGGTTCTCATCGTAGAACACGACGAGGCGATCATGCGGGCGGCCGACCACGTCGTGGACCTGGGGCCGGGCGCGGGTGAGCACGGCGGGCATCTCGTCGCCGAGGGCACTGTGGACGACATCATCGCCGAGGAGGGGTCGCTGACGGGCGGCTACCTGAGCGGCCGCCGGATGATCCCGATGCCGGATAAAACGCGCGAGGGCAACGGGCTGACGCTGACGGTCACAGGCGCAGCGCAAAACAACCTCAAAGAGATCGACGTAGACATTCCCCTGGGTAAGTTGGTTTGTGTAACTGGGGCCTCGGGGTCAGGCAAAAGTACGCTCATCAACGAAGTGTTGTTCAAAGCCCTGGCCAGGCGCTTCTACCGGGCAAAGGACCGGCCGGGTAAGCACGACGGCATCGACGGCATCGACAACGTCGATAAGGTCGTGGACATCGACCAGTCGCCCATCGGCCGGACGCCACGGTCGAACCCGGCCACCTATACCGGCACCTTCACTCCCGTACGGGAGCTGTTCGCGTCTATGCCCGATGCGAAGGTGAGGGGCTATAAGCCCGGCAGGTTTTCGTTCAACGTCAAGGGCGGCCGGTGCGAGGCCTGCAGGGGCGACGGCTATATTCAGATCGAGATGCAGTTCCTGCCCGATGTCACGGTGCCGTGCGAGGTGTGCGACGGCGCCCGCTACAGCCGCGAGGCGCTGGAGATCAAGTACCGGGGCAAGTCGATTGCCGATGTGCTGAACTCCACGGTGACGGAAGCCCTGGCACTGTTCGAGAATATCCCGTCGATCAGGCGAAAGCTCCAGACGATGGAGGACGTGGGCCTGGGCTACATTCGGCTGGGCCAACCGGCCACGACGATATCGGGCGGCGAGGCGCAGCGGGTAAAGTTGGCCACGGAGCTGAGCAAGCGGGCGACCGGCAACACGATGTACATACTGGACGAGCCCACGACCGGGCTGTCGTTCCACGACTGCTCATACCTGCTGCGGGTGCTGCACCGGCTGGTGGACTCGGGCAACACGGTGGTGCTGATTGAGCACCACCTGGACCTGATAAAGAACGCCGACTGGATTATCGACCTCGGTCCGGGCGCCGGGGACGCCGGGGGAGAGATCGTCGCCACCGGTACGCCGCAAAAGATCGCCAGCCTGAAGAAGTCGTCCACGGGCCGGTACTTGAAGGCGCATCTCGCCAGGCACAAGGGCTAGGGCCGCGGGCGGCGCGGCCGCCTGCAGGAAACGGTAGTATTGGCAGCCGGAGGCATGAAACATGCGAACTAAGGCGGCCATTTTTCTGGTTGGATTGACGGCGGTGCTGACACTGGCGGCGGCTTGCGGAGGAGGAGGCGGCGACCCGGTGGCGGGCACGACGTGGAAGATGATTCAACTGGGACCGAGGGGATTCCCGGTGCCCGCGATGTTTCTTGTCGATGTGACCATCCAGTTCTCCGCCGACGGGACGACTATTAACGGATCGGGTGGCTGCAACTCCTTTAGCGGCAACTACACAATCGGGGACGGGGCGTTCTCGACGAGCAACGTGTCGTGGACAGAGATCGGCTGCACTGAACCGCAGGGGATTTTTGAGCAGGAGGCACGGTACTTCGAACTCCTGACGTCGGTTGATTCGTTCATCATTCGGGACAACAAGTTGACGATGAATGCGCCGGGGGAGGAACTGATCGTCTTCTTGCGCACGGGCCCGTAGCCAGCCCAGGCCCGGGGATGGGGACCTCACTGAAGGTCGGAGTCGGCCTTTTCCTTGCGGCCGTTGCCGCGTTCGCGGCGCTGATGGGCGTGGGCGCTCCGTCGTTTGCCGCGCTGGGGATCGTCTGGGTCTTCGTGCCCGCGCCGTTCGTCTACGCCTACTTTTGCCTTCGTCCGCCAGATAAACCGTGGCACCGACGGGGGACCACCGGCTACTTCGTCGCCAGCTCGGTGCTGACGGCTGCACTTTTGTTCGGGGTCGCATGGATCGGCTCGGAACGGGCGCTTCACCCGAATGACTGCGAAGAGTTGCCATCGCTGTCGGAGTACCCGGACCTGGAGGAAGCGGTCGAACCGATCAGCTTCGAGAGTGCGGACGGCACCCGGCTCGCAGGCTGGCTTCTGCCGGGCACCAGGGACCAGGCGGTTGTCCTGTTGCACGGCTACCGCTGCGACCGGCGCGAGGTGCTGCCCCATGCCGACATGCTCTACGGTGCCGGGTTCACGGTGCTTCTATTCGACTTCCGCAACCGGGGCGAGAGCGCCGGAGACTTTGTCTCCCTTGGGTTCTACGAGCGAGACGATGCGCAGGCCGCCATTGATTACCTCAAGTCACGGTCCGACGTAGGAACGGATGGCATCGGCCTGCTGGGGATATCGCAGGGCGGGGCGACGGCAATACTGACGGCCGCTGTCAGTGAGGACGTGGACGCGGTAGTCGCCGAGGCGTCGTTCCGCAGCCTGGACTCGGCCATCGCCCAGAGCTTCACTCATTTCATAGGCCTCCCGGCTTTCCCGTTTGCGCCGATCACGGTCTGGCTGGCCGAGCAAAAAGCGGGCATCGACAGCGCGGACATCGTGCCGGAGCGCATTGTCGGGGACATCTCGCCGCGACCGCTGCTGGTGGCTCACGGCCTGGAAGACGAGACGATCTCGCCGGCGGACAGCGAGGCGATTTTTGCCGCAGCAGGTGAGCCCAAGGAGCTGTGGCTGATCCCCGGCGCCGATCATGCCAAGGGGGCGACGGCTGCTGGGGACGAGTACCGTGACCGAATCGTAAAGTTCTTCGACGACAACCTTTAGCGATGGGAGAACCCGCATGGAACGAGACCTGATTGGATATGGGCCGAACCCGCCGAAGGTGGAGTGGCCCAACGGAGCCCGTATCGCCGTCTCGGTGGTGGTGAATTACGAGGAAGGGTCGGAGTATTCCCTGCTGGATGGTGACCACCAACACGAAACGAACAACGAGGTGCCGTCGCCGGTCCCGCCGGGAGAACGCGACCTGGCCAACGAGTCGTTCTTCCAGTACGGCAGCCGGGTCGGGGTGTGGCGCGTTTTGCGCACACTGGACGAGTTCAAGATTCCGGCGACGTTTTTTTGCTGCGCCCTGGCGCTGGAGCGTAACCCGGCAGTCGGCCCGGAGATTGTGCGACGCGACCACGAGGTGTTCGGCCACGGCTACCGCTGGGAGGAGTCGTTCCGCATGAGCCGGGACGAGGAGCGCGAGGCGATGCGCAAGACCGTGGAGTCGCTAAAACGCACGACCGGGCAACGACCATTGGGCTGGTACGTGCGCTATGGCCCCAGCATAAACACCCGAGAACTCGTCGTGGAAGAGGGCGGCTTCGAGTACGACTGCTGTGCATACGATGACGACCTGCCCTACTACACCGACGTCGGCGACAAGCCGTGGCTGGTGGTGCCCTACTCGCTGGAGGTCAATGACACGAAGTTCTGGCGCGGTGGCATGGTTACCCCAAGCGATTTCGAGGAGTCGATGCGCAATACGTTTGACCTGCTGTACGAGGAGGGGGCGGATAGTCCAAAGATGATGTCGATTGGGCTGCACTGCCGCATCGTCGGGCGGCCCGCACGTATGGTGGCGCTGCGCCGATTCTTGCAATACGCCACGGGCAAGCCGGACGTGTGGTTCGCCCGGCGCATCGACATCGCCCACTGGTGGCGGAAGCACTATCCGCCGCAGAGCTAGTGCCGCGGCGCTGTTCTCAATGTCTGGAAGTTTTGTTCCAACTTTCGTAACATCCGGTCCGTAACGTCTTTTTCAAATGAACCCGCTGGCCTCTGGGCTCAGCTGGCAAGAAAAGGAGAAGGCGATGAAGAAGAGATGGATTTACGTGACGGTGATGGTGGGGCTGTTGACGCTGGCCATTACCGGGGGCGTGGCGGCGGCGAACTTCGGTGGTGGTGGCGGCGCGGCGGACGACGTTAACGACAAGGCGGCCGAGATCCTCGGCGTTGAGCCGCAAGCGCTGGGCGATGCCCTGCAGCAGGCCCGGGCGGAGGTCATGACTGAGCAGCTACAGGCCCGGTTCGACGAGGCGGTGGCCGACGGTCTGATCACGCAAGAACAGGCCGATGAGGACATGACGTGGATTCAGGATCGCCCGGACGGGCTGGACCACGACTTCGGCAGGCGCGGTGGACGCGGGCACGGCAGAGGCGGCCCCGGGTTCGGAAAGGTCCAGCGCTTCAATGGGTTTGGGGGCTTCGGCCACGAAGCTCCGGCGGACATCACGCCAGCGCCGACTTCTCTGGACGACGCGGTCTAGGGGCCGCTCCGGAGCAAAGTGCCCCGGCCTTGCGGCCGGGGCACTTTTTACTTGCCGCCATGCGCACCTTCATAATTCCTTCCAGATCGTTACATAGATTGGGTTTGTGGCTTTGTGACCCTGCGTGAGGGAGAGGAGGCCGCAAGGTCTTAGAGCGAACCCCGTGAGCGGAGAACGCGATGAGGCGATAAGGCGAAGAGCCCTAGTGCGAACCTGGTGAGCGGAGCATGCGATGGGAACGGCGCGGGTAGACGAGCCTAAACGGATACTGATTGTCGAGGACGACCGCGACACGGTGAAGCTGGTGACGGCCTTTTTGCTGCGGGACGGCTACCGCGTATTGTCCGCCAACAACGGCATCGCCGGTCTCCGGCTGGCCCGGGAGGAGAAGCCGGACCTGGTGGTGCTGGACCTGATGCTGCCGGGCCTGGACGGCTGGGAGATATGCCGCGCGATAAGGGAAGAGTCGGCCGTCCCGATCATCATGCTCACAGCGATGGTGGACGAAGAAGATCGCCTGACCGGCCTGGAACTGGGGGCGGATGACTACGTTACGAAAGGGAATTACATACAATTTTAGCCAAAACCCCGATGCGGACGCCTAGACCTTGACCGTGTGGCAAGCCTCGCAACGGCCATCGCGGTACAGCGTCTCAGGGTAGCCAACCTCGCGCCCGCAGTCTGAGCAACGGTACTCCTGTTCCTCAAAGACGGCATCCGGCGGCGCGTTGAACATAGCCTGTACCAGTTGCTCCGGTGTCGCGTCTATCCTAGGCGGGTAGGGCCGTTTCATAGGACGGCCCCGCTCTTTCTTACGCTTCGGCATACGCGTACTCCTTAGATATAACCCTGATGCCATTCAAGGTGCAACGCCGATTAGCACGAGAGGAACCGCTGGGACACCCCGCCCTTGACGCAGCACGTTCAATAGGTCGCGCTCGTAGTAGGGGACGCCAGATGACATCTCTCGTTCCAATCCCTTCATGGGAAGTATCTCAATCGCCACGTCGATAATGTCCGAGACGTAGAAGCTGAGATGTTTCACAAACAGGTCGTGCGCCACGAATGCGTACTTACCAAACTGGACTTCGATGGCAACCCTGTCCTTCACAAAGTCGGTCTGATTGTAGGACATGATGGGCGTCAGACCGGCGTCCTCAATGGCCTGCCTCTGCTCACCCTCTGCCAGAGCATAGATTCCGCGGAGTATCTTCTCGTCGTCGGTCACCCAGAACGTGTTCCGGCGCTCGTTCCAGCCTAGCCGACTCAGTTCGTCCGTGAAAGCGCGGTTCATATCGGTAGGAGAGAAGAGCATCTTCCCTCGCATGGTCTTTTCTTTTGAGACCTTAGTCCGGCAGGCGTAGGCGTCTACTTCTCCTATTGCGCTCTGTACTTCATCCCATAGCTGCTTGCGGTGGACTAGCAGATAGTCCTCGCCGTTCAAATGTGAGTAGCGAGCCTTGATCTGCATCAATGCCCCCCATTGGGCTTCGCCGGATCGTAGATGGGCTTACCCATCGGACGAGTGCGGAGACTGCCATCGTAGAGTTGCCCAACTCGTTGTTGGGCAATATCCACGTACTCTGGAACAATGTCACAACCGTAGGCCGCCCGGCCGTGCCTTAGCGCGGCAATGACTGCCGACCCCACGCCCATGTAGGGGTCAAATACCGCATCTTCCACATTAGTCATGGAAAGGACGAGCCGCTCCACCAGTTCTACTGGAAACTGGCATGGGTGTATCGTCTTCTCTGGGTGGTTGTTCTTGACATTTGGAAATTCCCATACGTCGCTCGGGTTCTTTCCTTTTGGGTTTCCCGACAGCTTGCCGATATTCGGACCCTTGAAATGGCGCTTGCTCGGATACTTCGACGGAACTCTGATTGGGTCGAGGCTCCACGTGTAATCGTCGTTCTTCGTCCACCAGTTGATGGTTTCGTATCTCCCGGACAGTCGTCTCGTGGAGTGAAGACCGTGCCCAAAGTGCCAGACGATTCGGTTGCGGAGCTTAAGCCCATGATTGCGGAACACGGGATAGAGGACGACGTCAAGGGGGACGATCTCTCCGTTGTTGACGTAGTTCCCCACCTGCCAGCAAATCGATCCCTGAGGATGGAGGACTCGGACACACTCGCTTATCACGCGCTCCTGTACCTCAAGGTAATCTTCCAGTGAGGTCTTGGCCTCGTAGTCCTTGCCCAGATTATAGGGCGGTGAAGTGACGACCAACTTCATCTGACCATCGTGCAGCTTCTTCATAAAGGCAAGGTTGTCTTCGCAAGCCAAGACAACCTCATCCCTATTGGTTGCTAGATGATCCGGTCGTTCCAAAGAGACTGAGGCTACGTCAGGAACGGCCACGGTCTGTACCTCCGTTTTCCTGATGCGCAGTTGTGTACACGCCAGCGCCAGTATCTGTCAAGCCGCCGCGTCCGCTATCAGGTCGGCGTATCGGAGGCTCTTGCCCTCCGCGCCCTTCGCCATGACTGCTATCTGGTCAGCGGTATCAAGCGGCCTCCGGTTGTGGCGACCCGCAAACTCTGAGACGTAGCGCGGCAGGTGCTTGGCGCTCATGTGGTGGTAGACACCGTCGTAACCGCGCTTCAGGGCCGCCCAGTGGCTTTCCATGCCGTTTGTGTGGGCCATCCATACCCCTAACGTACTCGCTCACGCCGTGCTTGACAGCCTCATGCTGTCGGGGCATGCCCTTGTAGGCCCGCGCGTCGTCCGTGTAGACCGTCGTATCAGTCTCCGTGTGCTCCTGGACGAATCCCTGTAGCGTCGGCGCGTCTGTATGGTCAACGACCTTACTGGCAATCTGGCCCGTCTCGCGATCCTTCATGCCAACCACTGCCGTCTTGCCGACTGGCCCGCGTCCAGCACGTAGCTTCTTGGCGTTGTGCTTGTTACGTTCCTTCCCGCCGATGTACGTCTCATCTACCTCTACCGGCCCGGTGAACCTGCCGCCTGCCGCCGTCAACGTCTCCCTGATGCGGTGGGCCATGTGCCAAGCGGCCTTTTGGGTAATGCCGAGGTCGCGGTGAAGCTTCATGCTCGACACGCCCTTGAGGTTGGTGCTGTACAGGTAGAACGCTATGGCCCACTTGTTGAGCGGGATATTGGAACTGTGGAGTACCGTTCCGGTCTTGACGCTGAAGCACTTGCGGCAGTCTCGGCAACGGAACGGCTGGGGCTTCCGGCTGGCGACAGTGAGAACGTTAACGCTTCCGCATCCGGGACAGGCCACGCCGCTGGGCCAGCGCTGTTCAATGAACCACGCTTCGGCCTTCTCAACTGTGTCGAAGCGTTGCGTGACTTCAAGGAGGCTGATACCCTTTCGGTAGGCTTTTCCTGGGCCGCGTTTGGTTACCATTTGCGCTTGCATCTCCGTATGAATTACAGCTTTATTTTAGCCAACTGCGGCCCGTTTGTCAAGGGGTTTTGGCTAAAATAGTATGTAATTCCCTTACGAAACCTTTCAGCCCGAGAGAACTGGCGGCCCGGGTGCGGGCCGTGTTGCGGCGGGCGGCACCCAACGGCGATGCGGCGCCGGGTGGCGTGCTGACGCACAGGGATGTCTCAGTGGACACGGCGGGCAGAGTGGCGAGCGTGGACGGCGCCCTCATGGACCTGACTCGCACCGAGTTCGCAATTTTGGTGCACGTGCTTTCCAACCCCAAACGGGTGATTACCCGCCATAACGTGATCAACGCCGTGTTCGGGCACGACTTCGACGGTTTTGACCGCACGGTCGATAGGCACGTGTCCAACCTGCGCCGCAAGCTCAAGGAGCGCTCGTCGGGCGGCGATCTTATTGAGACCGTCTATGGCGTGGGCTACAGGCTTGCCGATGCCTAATATCTTTCACAGCCTCCAGTTCCGTCTGGTCGTCGGCTTCGTCGCGGTACTGGCGATCGCACTCACCAGCGTGTCGCTTTATGTCGGTGGCGTGGCCGCGCGTGAGACGAACAGGTTTGAAGAGGACGTGGCCGGTGCGCGGGCGCGGCGAATACAGGACCTCGTGGCCGAGTCCGGCGGTCACGTTGATTCCGAGGAGGTGCGCAGGCGGGTTCAGCAGGCAGCCGAACTGTTTGGCTGGGAGATCTTGCTCACCGATGGCCCGGACTTTGCCCTGGCCGACGTCACTCGACGGACGGCTGACCGCCCCGGCGATGTGCGGCTTCGGCCCAACAGGGGCGCGCCGAACGACGCTGTGCTGGCGGTGGACGGGGACGGCGGGTACGTCTTCGTCCGGCCGGGCAACAGGCAGGCGGCTTTCTTTACCGTAGAGTTGGCGAACCCGTCTCCTGACGCCGATTTCACGGCGAGCGGACTGACCGGAGGCGAGGCCGATGTTCTGCGCGACCCGCCACCGGACCGCATTGTGGCGGCGGTCAACCGGACGCTGATGTGGTCGGGAGGCGTGGCGGCTGCGGCCGGGGTGCTTCTCATTATTCTCATGTCGCGAGGCCTTTTGCGGCCGGTGCGCGTCCTCAGCGGAGCGGCCAAGCAACTGGGGCGCGGCGACCTGAGCCAGCGGGTGCCCGAGCCCGGCAGGGACGAGATCGGCCGACTCAGCGACACGTTTAACGCGATGGCCACCGACCTTGAGCAGGCAGAAACGAACAGGCGGCAAATGGTCGCCGACATATCCCACGAACTGCGTACCCCGCTCTCGAACATTCAGGGGTACGTAGAAGCCATGCAGGAGGGCGTGCTGGCGCCGGACCCCGAGGTTCTGGGGCGCCTGCAAGGGCTGGTGGGACAGTTCACCCGGCTCGTCGAGGACCTTCGAGTACTCGCACTGGCGGAGGCGGGGGCATTGCCTCTCACGTTAAGCCCTATCGCATTGGCAGGGGTGGTGCGGTCAGGGGTAGAGGTCTTCGAACCAAGAGCGGCGACCGCGGGCGTCGAGCTTTCGCTCGAAGTGACGGGAGACACCGAAGTAATGGCCGATGGAGACCGCATTACGCAGGTGCTCGGCAATCTACTCGACAACGCTGTCACTCACACTCCCGAGGGGGGATCGGTTCGGGTGGCCATGTGGATAACCGACGGCCGAATGGCGGGTGTGTCGGTGACGGACAGCGGCCGGGGCATGACGCCCGAGGATACCGGAAGGGTGTTCGACCGCTTCTACCGCGCGGATCCATCGCGCACACGGGAGACGGGCGGGTCCGGCCTGGGGCTTACCATCTCACGCCACATCGTAGAAGCGCACGGCGGGACCGTCTACGCCAGCAGCACGCCGGGCGAGGGGTCCAAGTTCACCTTCGAGTTGCCCCTCGCTTAGTGCGAGCCGTCGCCGACCGGATGGCCGGTGCCGACGGGCTGTTCAAGATTTCTTCCAATGCTCCAACGTCTAACGCTCACGCCACGATCGGTACCTTGTTCACCCTCTATGTACACCTCCCGGACATCGGCCACAGTGCACTAAGTCCGTGTGTGGCAGCCAGCGTCGAAGGCCTCTTGGCCGCCGAAATATGCGAGAGGCTTAATTGCCGATGCGATGAGGCCGAGAGCCGAAGAGCCCTAGAGCGCGCCGTGCGCGCAGAGTAGTATGTGGGCCATCCAGGGGCGGAACCGGAATTGGGGCGGAAGTGTACTGGAGGTCTCGGCTATGGGCGATAGCAAAGAAATGATGGTCTGGATGGGGAGGCTGCTGTTCCTCGGTGGAGTCGCCGCCGGGATCATCGGCCTGGTGGCGGGCCTGGCGGACAAGTCCTGGAAACTGGGCGTCACGGGCTGGTTCGAGGGCGGTCTGCTCATGGGCGTCCTGGCGATAGTGGTTATGGCTGACACTTTCGTCAGCTCCCGCTCCGACTCCTCCTAGGGGTCGTCGCGACCCCGTGACTCGCAGGCCGGGCGGCCGCCCGCCTAGCCGCCTGTAGGGGCGGTTGCCCTTATAATCCCCTCGCATCTCCCCAATTCGCGGCGGCGATGGCAAACGACGATAGTAAACGTGGGGGGAAAGATGGGCGCGGAACTTGCGTATATGAGCGCGGTGGAGCTTGCCAGCCGCATACGGAGCCGGGACCTTTCGCCGGTAGAGGTGGTCGACTACTTCCTCGCCCGCATCGCAGAGCGCAACCCGGCGATAAACGCCTACGTTGACGTGCTCGGAGACGAGGCGCGGGACCGGGCGAAGGCGGCCGAGGAAGCGGTCACGGGCGGGGACGAGCTTGGCCCGCTGCACGGCGTGCCGCTGGCGCTCAAGGACCTGTTCACCTACAAGCCGGGCGTGCGGTCGACAGGTGGCTCGGTCCCCTTCAAAGACTTCGTAGCGCAGGATACGTCGAGCTACGTCGCGGACCTCGAGGGTGCTGGTGCCATAACTCTCGGAATGACCAACTCCCCTGAGATCGGCCACAAGGGCACTACCGACAATTACCTGTTCGGGCCGACCTCTACGCCGTTCGCCATCGGCTACAACTCCGGTGGGTCGTCGGGCGGCAGCGCGGCGGCGGTGGCCGCGGGCCTGGCACCGCTGTCGCAGGGCACGGACGGGGGCGGCTCGATTCGCATTCCGGCGTCTTGCTGTAACGCATACGGGTACAAGGCGTCGTACGGTCGCATCCCGTTCATCATCCGACCCAATGCCTTTCTTTCGTACACACCGTTCATCTTTTCTGGACCGATTACCCGTACGGTGGAGGACGCGGCGCTGATGATGTCGGTGATGGCGCACCACGACCCCCGCGACCCGATGTCGCTGCCGGACCAGGGCATCGATTACGTTGCGGCTACCAGACGATCAGTACGGGGCATGAAGGTCGCCTACAGCCCGGACTTCGGTATCTACCCGGTCGACGAGCGGGTGGCGACGACGGTGCGGGCGGCGCTCCCGGCGTTCAGGGAAATGGGAGCGACCATCGAGGAAGTGGACATCAAGATCGATGCCACCCAGCAAGAGCTGTCCGCCCTGTGGATTCGCCAGATGGCACTGGTGCACCTGGAGCTGGCGCATAGCGCCAAGGCCATGGGTATCGACTTGCTGGGGGAGCACAACTCTCAACTGTCGCCGACGTTTGCGAAGACTCTGGAGATCGGCCAGGCCATGTCGGGCTGGGACCAGCGAGCGGGGGAGATGCTGCGCTCGAAGGTGTACGACCCCATCCAGGACGTGCTGGACGATTACGATGTGCTCGTTACGCCCACTCTCGCCTCGCCGCCGCCGGTGAACGCCACCGACGGCGATACGCTGGGCCCGGTCGAGATTAACGGCGAGGAGATGGAGCGCTGCATCGGCTGGTGCATGACGTATCCGATCAATTACACGGGCAACCCTGCGGCGTCCATTCCGGCGGGGTTCGCGGACGGCAATCTGCCCATCGGCATGCAGATCATCGGGCGGCGGCACGATGACGAGACGGTGCTGGCCGTAAGCGCCGCCTTCGAGCGGACGCGCCCGTGGCACCACAAGTACCTTGAACTAGAGGCCAGCTTTAGCTAGTGACGACGCCTGAATAGTCAAGACGACGGAGTGAGGGTTAACAAATGAGCGACATGACCGGAAAGATTCAGACCGTGCTGGGGCCGATTGAACCGGAGCAGATGGGCATCACCATGACCCACGAACACCTGCTCGTTGACCTGATGGCCTATTTCCACGTGCCGGATGAGGCCTCGCTACGGTCGTACGCGGACCGGCCGATCACGATGGACATGCTGGGCAAGATGGGCACGATCTGGGCGATGAACAGGGCCAATCTGCAGTACTACGACGAGAAGACGTCGATTGAAGAGGTGCTCAAGTTCGCCCATGCGGGCGGGGGCGGCATTGTCGATACAACCGATTTCGATCTCGCACGTGACCCGCTGGCGCTGCAGCGCATCTCCCGGGCAACGGGCCTGAACGTGGTGATGGGCTCCGGCCACTATGTGCCCATCGCCCACCCGGCGAACATGGACGACCTGACTGAGCAGGAGATCACTGATCGCATTGTCTCTGACGTCACGGTCGGGGTACGCGATACGGGCGTCAAGAGCGGCGTTATCGGCGAGCTGGGCAACATGTACCCGCTCTCGGAAAACGAGCGCAAGGCGCTGCGAGCGGCGGCACGGGCGCAGGCCGAGACGGGCGCGCCGATCTCCATTCACCCCGGCGCGAATGACGACTCGTGCATGCAGATCCTGGACGTGTTGGTCGAGTCGGGGGCCGACCCGAAGAAAGTCATCATGGGGCACCAGGACTTTGCGCTAAAAGATTTTGAAAAAATGGCCGAGCTGGCCGGCACCGGTGTCTACATGGAGCACGACATTTTCGGCTTTGAGGACACGAACCTGATGTACCTCGGTGGTTACGCCGATATGAAGAGCGACGCCCAGCGTATCGAGGCCGTGGAGTTCATGGTCGCCCAGGGGCACCTGGACCAGGTACTGATCGCGCAGGACGTGTGCCAAGGCCGGCAGCTCAGTCGCTACGGGGGCAAGGGCTACGCCCACATTCTCGAAAGCATAGTGCCCCGACTAAAGGGTCGAGGATTTACTCAAGACCAGATCGACGCGATTCTCGTAGCCAACCCCGCAAGGGCGTTGGCGTTCGCCTAAAGAGCATCGATTCGCCCAAGCGATGAGCGCTTGCGCGAAGAAGCCCTGACGAGCGCACTTCGCGCGGAGAGCCTTTTCTTAGGGCTCGTAAATCTCGCTTTCGGCCAGGACGCCGACGATGCCGACGCCGCCGGTGATGAGCACCCGCCCGTCCGGCAGCAGGGCTGCGGCGTGCCGGTATCGCGTTTCGACGAGATCGCCGACGTAGGTCCACTGCCCGGTGGCAGGGTTCCACACCTCGACTGAACCCACCCGGCCGATGCCGCCCGCGACCATCACGGTGCCGTCGTTTAGCTTGACGGTGACGGACTCTGCCCTGGGGTCGCGCGTCTCGCCTGCTTCCGACCATAACCCGGTGGCCGGGTCGTATAACTCGGCCAACTTGCGCTTGCCCTTGCCACCGATCACCAGCACTCTGCCGTCGTCGAGCAGGACGGCGGTGTGGAGCGTGCGACCGAGGGCCATGTCCCCGGCCGAGGACCAGGAGTCGGTTGCGGGATCGTATATTTCAGCGCTCTTGGTGTAGGGGCCGTCGGGCCGGCCCCCGCCGGTGATGAGCACGCGCCCGTCGGCCAGCAGCGTGGCGACGTGTTTCTGGCGGGCTTCGACCATGGGCGCGGTCTCGGTCCACTTGCCGGTTGCCGGGTCGTACATCTCGGAGGTGGCGACGGTTACCAGGTCCCGGTCGTGCAGGCCTCCGGAAACGAAGATGCGCCCGTCGGCCAGCTGCACCGCGGCAGGGGTTTCTCGGGGAGAGTTCATCTCTGGGCCGGGCGACCACAGACCGGTGGCCGGGTCGTAGATCTCGGTGGTTACGGGGAACTCGAAGTTGGTGGCCATGCATGCCCCCGGCGGCGATCACGGTGCCGTCCGGTAGCTCGAACAGGATGGGGTCCTGCCGCTCTTTCGCCAGCGGGCCTGTGGATGTCCAGAGCCCGGTGGCCGGATCGTACAGATCGACCTCGGCGTTTACCCCCGCAAAGCCCTCGGCCACGCCGACGCCCCGGCCGCCTACGGCAAGCACCCGGCCGTCGGATAGCACGACCATGGGGTGGAGCTGGCGGGCCGCCTTCATCTCGTCGGTTGACACGGACTCGCCGTCGGCGATGCGGTCACCAGGTTCTACGGGCGCTTAGCCACTAGGCGCGTCGGTGACGGAGGCCGGTGCGCTGCCACAGGCGGCGAACGCCAGCATCGCGATGACCGACATGGCCCCGAGCCTGATCAGCATCTTTACCTCCACCACTCTATTGTGGGGGCGTTGTCAACATGCGCCTTCTCCCACTTTTTCTGGACCGGACTTGCCGGGACAAGACTATGCGGCCAATATGGACGGGGCCGCGCCAGGTCAATGGGCGGGGCGTATCGGGGAGGCACAGAGAATATGAAGCAAGCGGTCTACACGGGCAACCGCAAGTTCGAGATAAGGGACGTGCCGATACCGGAGCCGGGGCCGGGTGAGCTGCTGATCAAGGTCAGTTACAGCGGGATCTGCGGCACGGACGTGCACGGCTTCATGTACGACACGGTGCCGCCGGGGACGGTGCTGGGCCACGAGTTCACCGGTGAGGTGTCGGCGATGGGCGGAGGCGTGACGGGCTGGCAGATCGGCGACCCGGTCGTCGCCGGGGGCGGCACGGCCCCGCCAGGCACGCCGGACGCGATCAACGACAACCCTCGCTTCAACTTCCGCACGATGGGCTGGACGGCGATGACGTCGTTCGACGGGGCCTATGCCGAGTACACGGTGATGGAGGCGTGGAAGCCGCTGCGACGCCCCGATGGTGTGTCGGCGAAGGCGGCCGCGATGGCGGAGCCGCTGACGACCGCGATCGATGCCGTTCGGCCATCAGGGATCAAGCTGGGCGACACGGTCGGCGTGCTTGGGGGCGGGCCTATCGGCCTGTTCTGCATGCAGGCGGCCCGCGCGGCAGGTGCCTCCAAGGTGATCATGTCCGAGCCCGCGCCTGCTAGAGCCGCAGCCGCGAAAGCACTGGGCGCCGATGCCGTGATCGACCCGACCGAGCAGGATGTCGAGACGGAAATGGTCGCCCTTACCGGCGGCCTCGGCCCGGACGTCGTGTTCGAGTGCGCCGGAGCGGAGGGCACGCTGCAGCAGGCGCTGTCGACGGTTCGCAAGGGCGGACGGGTGGCGCTGGTGGCGCTGTCGTGGGAGCCGAATATGGTGCTGCCGGTGGACTGGATAACCCGCGACATCGACCTGGTCACCAGCCTCCAGCACCACTCCCGCCACTGGGAGATCGCACTCGACCTGCTAGCAAGCGGCGCAGTGCGTACCGAGCCCATGGTGCCGGAGGGCGGGGTGATCCCGCTGGACGACATCCAGTCGGCGTTCGACGGGCTGCAGCACCCGACGGACGAGATAAAGGTGCTGATAACGCCTTAGCTGGCCAAGTGCCTCATTAACTCACTGGGGGCCGCACGTCGGCCCAGGGGTGCGCACGCTCGTAGGCGGCGGCTAGCGCCAGGATGGTGGCCTCTTCGAAGCGGCGGCCGATGATCTGCAGGCCGATGGGCAGGCCTCCCCCGTCGAACCCGCAGGGGACGCTGGCGCCGGGGTGGCCGATGGCGTTGATGGGGTAGGTGAACGGGGTGTCGGCCGCGAACCCCCACATGTGCTCGCCCAGCGGCGGCCGCACCGACGCCACCGGCTCGCCCACCCGGAACGCGGTGGTGGGCATGGTCGGGGACACCAACAGGTCGTATTTTTCGAATACGTCGTCGAACCGCACTTTTAGCTGGTCCATTTCACCAAGCGCTCGGGCGTACTCCTCGGCGGTGACTCGGGAGCCGTATTCGTAGACCCGGTGCGTCTCGGGAGTCAGTTCGTCCGGCCTTGTCTCGAACTTGCCGCCCGCACCGGCATACTGGTTGGCGCACATTAGCGGCCAATAGGCCTCGAAGGCGCCTGAGCAATCGAGGTCGATGCGCTCTACGATTGCTCCCAGGCTCTTCAGCATGCGCACGGCGTCCTCTACGCACGCAGCTACTTCTTCGTTCACAGTCGCGTAGCCGTAGTCCGGGCTGTAGGCGATGCGCAGTCCCTCAATGCCCCTACCCAACGATGAGGAGTAGTCGGGCACGGGCAGACGTGATGCGTCGGGATCTCTTGCATCGTACCCGGCTATGACGCCGAGCATCGCGGCGGCGTCCCTCACGGTTCGCGCGATCGGCCCGGGCTGGCTGAACTGGTTCGCTATGTGGGTCGGGCTGACGCCGGTGTAGCGGGGTACCCGACCGAGAGTGGGCCGAATGCCGAAGACGCCGCAGAAGCTGGCGGGCGCCCGGATGGAGCCGCCGCCGTCGGTGCCGGAGGCCAGGGCGCACAGGCCCGCCGCCACCCCGGCGGCCGAACCGGAGCTGGAGCCGCCGGAGGTGTGGCCGGTGTCCCAGGGGTTGCGGGTGGGCGGCCCGAGCTTGTTGACCATGTGGATCATCACGCCCCAGTCGGGCATGTTGGTTTTGCCCAGGACGATGGCCCCGGCCGCCTTGAGGCGCTCCACTACCACCGAGTCTTCCTGTGGCACGTGGCCCTTCATCCACAGCGAGCCCCAGGTGGTTTCGATGCCCTCGGTGATCTCGTTTTCTTTGATGCCCACCGGCACGCCGTGAAGGGCCCCCAGTGGTTCGCCCGATGTCACGGCGGCCTCAGCTTGCATGGCGGCCGCGCGGGCTCTATCGGCGTCGAGAGTGGTAAAGGCGCTGAGGGTCGGGTTGAGACGCTCGATGCGCGAGTAGCATATGTCGACCAATTCGAGGGGCGAGACCCGTTTTTCTCGTATGAGTCGGGCCTGCTCGACGGCGGACGTGAATGCGAGTTCGGTTTCGTTCATAGTTGCTTGTGATAGCGCCAGTAGCCGGAGATTGTCGGGGCGGAGCCCCGACTCTTTACTTTGAGGTTGGGCGAGAATGAGGGTGGCATTGACGGCCTTCGCCGTCAAGCGATTGCCCTTACGACGACCATCGGTTTCAATGGGCCCGAATCCAGAAGCGGGGACGTAAATGACCACACTGAATCAGAAAGTCTGCATCGTCACCGGCGGGGGCAGCGGCATCGGCCGGGCGACGGTGCTGGCCATGGCCGGGCTGGGCGCACGGGTCGCCGTGGTCGGTCGGACCCAATCCAAGCTCGACGCGGTGGTCCGCGAAGTCGGCTCGGTCGGAGGATCTGCCCGCGCCTACGCCGAGGACGTTTCCGATTGGGACGCGGTCTCGGGGATGACGGCGGACGTGATCGAGCGCTGGGGGCGAGTGGACGTGCTGGTCAATAACGCAGGTTCCAACGTGCGCCACAGGGGCATTCTGGATACCATCCCGGAGGAGATCGAACGGCTGATCGCGATCAACCTCACCGGCACCATATTTTGCACCAAGGCGGCCCTGCCCCAGATGCTGGAGCAGGGCGCGGGGAGCATAGTTAACGTGTCGTCAATGGCTGCGCTGCGGCCGGGAATGATGTCCGGCGTCGCCTATGGGGCCAGCAAGGCGGGGGTGAACAATTTCAACCAGTTCCTCAATGACGAACTCCAGCACACCGGCGTGCGGGCCTGCGTTATTAGCCCCGGCGAAGTGGTGACGCCGATTCTGGACGACAGGGGTGTGCCGCCGGACGCCGCCGCCAGGGAGACGATGTGCCAGCCGGAGGACGTGGCGGCGGCCGTGGTCTTCGTCGCCACACTGCCCGCCCGCGCGATGGTCCCGGAGATGGTGGTGGCGCCCACCGTTTCCCGGGATGCGTCGGCCGAGTTGCAGTCGCGCCCCAACGCGCCCTAGAACGCCAACTCTCGGATGAGGACGACGACGGACGTGGTCACGATGAGGATCACAACGAACCGGCGAAACGCGGTGTCGCTTAGGAGCCGGGTTAGCCGGGTGCCAAGCATCGCCCCCGCCAGCACCGGCCCGACCGCGATGCCGATGAATGCGGCCCGCTCGGCCGTGTAGATGCCCGCCACCACGTAGCCGATAACCAGCACCACCATTACCGCCAGGAAGTAGGCGGCCAGCGTCCCACGCACCGAGTCCCTCGCCCAGCCGCGACCGAGGGCGTAGAGCGCCATCACAGGGCCGCCGATGGCTACGGTCCCGAGCAGGACGGCGACCCCGAAGCCGAGAACGGGTCCCAGCTTTTTGGGAGCACGAAAGGTCGGTCGGGGGTTGGCCGCGACCAGCACCGCCAGCGCCAGTATCAAGACGATTGTGCCGATGCGGAGAAACCCCTCGGCCGATGCCGTCAGCGCGAACACCCCCAACACCGCACCGGCGACGCCGACCAGCGCCAGCGGCCCGACCTCGCCGGTGTGGACGTGGAGGCGGGTGTCGCGAAGCACTACCAGATACAACGGTATCTGTGTGGTATTTAGGGCCAGGATCGCCGTAACCGGATCGACCACGAGCAGCAGGAATGGCAGCGCCACCATCCCCATGCCGAAACCCGCGGCGCTGAGCACGGTCGCGCCCGCGAACAGCGCCGCGACCGAAACCGCGAGCGTTAGGAGCGACAATAGTTCCATGGCGACCAATCCTACGCCCCTGTTCCCACGAGGTATGATGCGGCGTGAAACAGGGGCACTCGGGCGAGAGAGCCGATCATGCGAATTGGAGAAGATATGGCTCAGCAAGTGACCGTTCCGGGGGTGGACAGGGAGACCCTGCGCTCCGAGATCCAGGCCGAGTACGAGGTGGTGGCCTCAAGTCCGGGGAAGGGGTTTCACTTCCACACCGGCCGCGCACTGGCAGCGAAGGTCGGGTATGACGAGAGCCTGCTGTCCGGCATTCCGGAGTCGTCCATTGAGTCGTTCGCAGGTACCGGTAATCCGTTTTCGCTCGGCCCCATTGAGCCCGGTGAACGGGTGGTTGACCTGGGCTCCGGCGCCGGTATCGACAGCCTGATCGCGGCGCTCAAGGTTGGCCCCGACGGCCGGGTCATCGGGATCGATATGACGCCCGCCATGGTCGATAAGGCTGGCCGGTCGGCCGAGGGTGCGGGAATGAAGAACGTAGAATTCCGGCAGGGCTATGCCGAGTCACTGCCCGTAAGCGATGGGTGGGCGGACGTCGTTATCTCCAACGGCGCTCTAAATCTGGTTCCCGACAAGGTTGCGGTCTTACGAGAGCTGAATCGTGTCCTGAAACCGGGGGGCCGGTTGCAGATCGCCGATATCGTGGTGCACAGGGCCGTGCCGGACGACGCCAAGACCGACATCGATTTGTGGACCGGCTGAATCGCCGGTGCTCTGCTGGAAGCAGAGCTCCAGACGGTGGTCGAGACGGCGGGGTTCGAGGGCTTCGAGGTGACCTGGGAAGGCGACGTCTTTTCCGGCGCCCCACAGAGCTCCAGCGCCGCGGCCTACGAGACGATGGGCATAAACTTCAGGGCTTCAAAGCCGTAGTCGCCAGTTTCGCCAACAAGGGACCTCGCTAGTAGCTGCCCTCACTAGTACTGGCCCTTTGGGGCTCGTATCTGGGTGAGAAGCAAGACTCCGGCGCCGATGACTAAGGCGACGCCGATGAAGGCGGGGCGGTAGGTGTCGGCCAGGTCGTAGGTCAGGCCACCCAATATGGGCCCGCCGGCGAAGGTGACGCCGGAGGTCAGGCTGAGCAGGCCGGAGATGGCCCCGTAACTGCGCAGCCCAAAGTTGTCCTGTACCATCAGCGTGTACAGGGGGCCGAACGCTCCCATGCCGAAGCCGAATAGCGCGGCCGAGAGCCATACGAGTGCGATGGAACCAGGGTTGAGCATCAAAACGATGCCTATAACTGTGACCGAGAAGCTGACCATCATCGCGTTTCGGCCGGAGATTCTCTCCCCCAACATTCCGAAGACCACTTTGCCGAACATGCCCCCTATCGCGAGCACGCTGAGGGCGCCGGTGGCGGTGCGCACTGAGATGCCGGCATGGGTGAAGTTGGCGATCATGTGCGGCAGCAACACCGCGAATGCCAGCGAGCCTATGGGGATGATGATGGCCAATATGTAGAAGTTGCGCGATCGTAGGGCCTCGTGCATGGTGGCCCCGGTGAGCTGGGGTAGGGTCCGGCGCGTGGCTGGCCGACCGGCGTCTTGGGGTTCGCCCTCTTCGGGGTCGGGGGGCGGGTTTTCATCGACGAAGACGAATGTGTACAACAACGCAAACAGGAACATGCCCGCGACCACGTAGTAGGCGGCCTGCCACGACGAGACGACCAGCACGAGGCCGATGATCGGGGTCAGGGCCAGACCCCCAAAATTGTTGCCCATCATGGTCAGGCCCAGCGCGCGACCCTTGTTTTTTTTGAACCAGACGCCAACCAACCGACCGGCCGGGAGCATGACGGTGCCATTGAAGGCGATGAACTGCAGGGCGCTGATGGCGTAGAAGTGCCAAAGCTCGGTCATGAAAGGGCGCGCCAAGAAGCTGAGTCCGGTGAGAGCGACTGAGACGAGCATTACCGGCTTGGCCCCGTGCCTGTCGATCATGCGGCCCACTAATGGGCCAGTGAGTGTACCGAGCGCCACAAAGGAAAGCGACGCGCTTATCTGGGTGCGGGACCAGCCGAACTCCGCCTCCAGCGGCTCAATGAACAGGCCGAATATGTACTGGTAGGAGCCGATGGAGACGGTGGCCACCAGGAACGCGGCGGACGCCACGACCCAGCGCCGATGCGGCTTTGGGAGCGACGACAAACGCCGTAGTGTGGTCACGGGGCCAAATGCTATCAGCGAAAGCGATTGGCCAGTGGGAGTGGCCTATTTGATGGCGTCGATGTTGGCCCTGTACTCGGCCTCGCTCAGGCCGATGTAACCAACCTCCG
Organism: Dehalococcoidia bacterium; assembly: GCA_965250195.1. GTDB lineage: Bacteria > Chloroflexota > Dehalococcoidia > Lucifugimonadales > UBA2962 > CAUZIR01. The sequence goes on along the minus strand of OZ252295.1, from coordinate 1,042,676 downwards.
CCGCCAGCTCGGCGGCGTTGTTCATGTAGAACTCGACGAACGCCGCGACTTCCGGGCGGGCCAGGCTCTCGACGTTAACGTAGATGTGCAGGGGCCTCGAGAGAGGAAAGTAGTCCCCGGCTTCGATGGACTCCTGCGTGGGCAGAACGCAGCCATTGCCTCCGTCGATGCCGACCGCCCGGACCTTGTCGGCGTTCTCTATGTAGTAGGCGTAGCCGAAGTACCCGAGCGAGTTGCGGTCGCCCGAGACGCCGAGCACCAAGACGTTGTCGTCCTCCGAAGCGGTGTAGTCGGGGCGAGACGCCTGGACTTCGCCGACGATCACTTCGGTGAAGTAGTCGAAGGTGCCGGAGTTGGTGCCGGGGCCGTACAGACTGATCTTGCTGTCGGGGAAGTCAGACCTTACCTGGTTCCACCTCTTGATGGAGCTACCGGGCTCCCAGATGCGCCTTAGTTCCTCGGTGGTGAGGCATTCCACGAAATCGTTTGATGGGTGGACGGCTACCGAGAGCCCGTCCGTGGCAATCCTCAGTTCCAGGTACTCGACTCCGGCCTCGGCGGCCGCGGTTACTTCTGACGTCTTTATCACGCGGGAGGCGTTGGAGATGTCGGTGCTGCCGGAGGTGAATCGCTTGAAGCCGCCGCCGGTGCCGGATACCCCCACGTTGACCTGCACCTTTGGGTTCAGGTTGTGGAACTCTTCGGCGACCGCTTCGGTGATGGGGAAGACGGTCGAGGAGCCGTCTATCTCTACGACTCCCTGTAGTTGACTCTCCGACCCGGAACCATCCGGCCCGGTGCCCGGTCCGGAGTCGGTACCGCCGCACGCGGCGACCGCGACGCCGAGAAGCGCCATTGCGAGCAGCCCACCCACTCGGGGCGATATCGAGTCTATTTTGTTGTCTCTCACTCGGTTCTCCTCAATGGGGCCCGGCGGCCTCGCGCTTCCACACGCTGACACCACGCTACACCAGGGAGATAAAGCGTCCGTTATGCGCCTGTTAAACGCCGTTTAACTGTGGTCGCGAGCGGGCCCGCGTTGACCCGGCACGCGGACCAAATGTAGCCTTCGATGCGTGAAATTACTGAGACGGTGTATCAATAACGTCCGTGTCATTGTCGGCACAATTCCCTTGCGGGTGCCGCTCGTCGGTCTGGCGATGGCCGCGGCCGTGGCGGCCGCCTGCTCGGGCGAGGGACCGGAGCCGACGGGCGCGGACGCACGCGTCTCGGTCGTGACCACCTCGAACATCGTCGCAGACTGGGTGTCGGCGGTGGGAGCGGGCAGGGTCGAACTAAGCGCCCTGTTGCCGGTCGGGGCGAGTCCCCACGGCTACAGCCCCGGCGCTCGGGATGTGGCGCGCGTCGCCGAGGCCGACGTGGTGTTCACGGTGGGCCTGGGCCTCGAATCCGGTTGGCTCGAAGACCTGGTGATGGAGGTATCGGAGGGCACGGCGGTAGTCGAGCTGGGGCCCCTCGTGGAACCGCTGCAAGCCTCCGGCGCGGCTGAGACAGATGTCATTGTCGAGGAGGAAGACGACCGCGAACTGTGGGATCCTCATTTTTGGATGGACCCGCTCAGGGCAATCGTCGCCGTTCGGCAGATCGCCGACCGGCTGGCGGCCGTCGATCCGGATGGCGCCCAGACGTACCTGGACAACGCCGAGACATACGTCGCCGAACTGGAGGCGCTGCACGATTGGATCGAGGGGCGGGTCAAGACACTCAGCGTCGACAAGAGAATGCTGGTGACTTCCCACGACACGCTGTCGTACTTCGCCAGACGCTATGACTTCACTATCGTAGGGTCCGCGATCCCGGGCACGTCTACGGATCGGGAGGCAGCGCCGCGTGATCTGGCCGATCTCATTGAGACTGTTCGGGAGCTGGATGTATTGACGGTCTTCGCCGAGACGGTCGAGAGCGGACGCCTTATCGAGCAGCTGGCCCGCGAGACCGAGGTGACGGTGGTCGCGGGCCTGTTCACCGGCTCCCTGGGAAGCCCCGGCAGCGGAGCCGAGAACTACATCGACATGATGCGCACGGATGTGGGGTTGATCGTCGATGCGCTGGGCGGCGCGGGCCAGGTTCGTTAATTGCAAAGCAGGGAATCGGCGGAGACCCACGGCGGCGATGTGGTTTATATTGGCTCTGAATCCCATCGCGAGTTCCTGCGTGGCGCAGGCGAGGAGAGTCGATGAGCGGCAAGGCTGACGAGGCTGGTAGCAGAGAGCATTTCACAGGCTCGGTCCTCGTTCCCGGCACCGACGGGGCGGTGGACATCAGCCTCGAAGTGGATTTCAATGTGCCGTCTGTGTCACTGGATTTCGGCGAGGAGCTGGGGGGCGCCTCCCGCTGGGCCGGCGACTCGATAACGGTCCGGCGGCTGGCTAAGTATGACGAGGTACATTTCGTCACCGACGGCCTTCCTGCTACCGGAGTGGTCATGCAGTGGAAAACAAATCTATCCAAAGTCGATGGGTCAGTGGCCGGCGTGATTATCGTCAGGCCAAACGAGAGCCGCATTACCGGCGAGATCGGCTTTATTCTGAGCCGTTCGGAGTGACGATTTTCGAAACGGCCGGTTGGAAGAGGGTCGGCCGGTGACCGATAACAAGGCCCGGAACCTGGTGTGGATCGACCTGGAAATGACCGGGCTCGACCCGGCCCGGCACGTGATCGTGGAGATCGCCACGATCGTCACCGACCCGGACCTCAACATCCTGGCCGAGGGGCCGAATCTTGCGGTGCGGCGTACGGACGAAGAACTCGCCCGCATCGAGGAGTGGAGTGCTCGCACCCACAAGGCCTCGGGCCTGCTGGCTCGTGTCCAGGCGTCGGACATCGACCCTGGGAACGCGGAGCGCCAAACGCTGGACTTTCTCAGGGAGTGGGTGCCTTCTGGAGCGTCGCCCCTGTGTGGCAACTCGGTCCATCAAGATCGGCGGTTTCTCCGGCGCGAGATGCCCGTGCTGGACGCTTATTTCCACTACCGAATTGTCGATGTTTCGACGATTAAGGAGCTGGCCAAGCGCTGGTACCCGAAGGAGCCGTCGCCGCCGCAAAAGCCGGAGGCGCACCTGGCGCTGGCCGACATTCGAGAGAGCATCGCCGAGCTGAAATGGTATCGTGACCACCTCTTCAAGGTGCCTTAGGCACCAATGGCAACGATGAGCGAGGGAGTTCCATGCAGAAGATAACCAGGGACCAGGCCCTAAAGTACGAGTTCAACTGGCGGGACGATCCGCTCATCCGCGTCGATCAGGGAGAGTCCTTCCAGCTGGAGACCTGGGACGCCGGGTCCGGAAAAATCCACTCCGGGTCGGAGTACTGGAAGGTACGAGCGTCCGACGAGTGGCAGGCAGAGCCCATCAAGGGCAACCCCATCGCCGGACCGGTGTTCGTGGAGGGGGCCGAGCGAGGCGACCTGCTGGAGATCACCATCGAGGCGATAGAGCCGGTGGAGTTTGGCTGGACGATGTTCGCCAAGGACATCGGGCCGCTGGGCGATTCGATCAAGTGGATGGGGCTCTCGGAAGGGCAGATCCACATCATCAAGCACGAGCCGGGGCCCTCTGGTACCACCCGCGACGGTCGCGGAATCTTGAACGACCGCTTTTCCTGGGACCTGGCGCCGATGATCGGGACTATTGGAGTGGCCCCGGAGCGCGAGGTGCACTCCAGCTCTATCGGGCAGGGGCCGTGGGGCGGCAACCTCGATATGCGGGACGTCAAAGAGGGCACCAAGGTGATGGTGAACGTTTACCACGACGGCGGCCTGCTCTATATCGGCGACGTGCACGGCTCCCAGGGCGACACGGAGTACTACGGCGCCGCGGACGAGACGGCGTCCACGGTGACGGTGTCGTGCCGGGTGATCAAAAACAAGAAAATCCCGTTTTTGCGCATGGACAAGCCCGAGTCACTTATCTCGGTCTACTCGTTCCGGCCGCTGGAGGACGCGGTGCACGGGGCGGTGCGCGACCTGATGAGCTGGGTTGTCGAAGACTACGGCTTCTCCCAGGAAGAAGCCTACATTCACGCCTGCGTGAACCCGGATTTCCGCATCAACGTCTACCAGATGGTGAAGCTTGGGAAGCTGGAGTACACGGTGGGCGCGGAGATTCCCAAGAGCTACCTGGCGTAGCGGGCGAGGTGCCAGCTGGTGGGCTCGATGTACGGGTACCAGTAGGGGCCGACGAAATACACGATCCCTTCGACGCCCGCGTCTAACGCGACTTCAATCTGGCGCAGCGTGCCAGTGATCTGGTCGACAGCGGTGTCTGGCGAGAACGCGAGTCCGGCAGACGGCATGAACCACACGTCGTGGCCCGCGGAGCCGTACTCGCGGATGCGGTCGGCGAGCGTCGCAATTCGCTCCGGCGCCTGGTTGTAGTCCCACTCGATGATGGTGTGGTGGGAGGGAATGAGGTCCGCCACTTTGTCGAACCCGCTTTCGAATATCCAGGGAATGGAGAAGGTGAAGGCGCGGCCGTTGGGGTTCAATTCAGACACTATGGGCTCCAGCTCGTCGCGCTGGAACCGCAGGTTCGTTTCCATGAAGAAATTTCGCACCGCCTCGTCTGAAGCTTCGGCGAGCTCGCCGCCGGTGCGCATGCGGTATGCGGCTTGGCAATGCGCACAGAGGCAACCGGTGACGAACTCGGGCGGGTGCAGCACGTAGCCGGAGAAGCCGGTGTAACGGGTGAGACACTCGCTGGCCAGGTTCATCGCGTAGTCGCGGGCGCCCGGCTTGTGGTGGCAGAGGATGCCGGTGCCGACCACCGCTTCGCCGTCCCGGTCGGCCACGACGTCGTCATGCATGCCCTCGGGGAAAGCGCTCGGAGCGGTTACCGACGCACCGGGCCTGGTCTCTATGGCCAGCTCCGGTCGGGCGTCGGTCAGCGCCCTGGCATGACCTGTGGTCGATAGGACCGCGACGACCTCCATGCCTCGTTCGACCGCTCCATCAATTACGGATTGGAAGAAGTCACGCTCGATGTTGGCATGGCCGGGCTCGATCAGCTCGGTGTAGCTCTCGCTGGCAAAGGGCAGGCGGCCGCCGACTAGATAAACGAAGAGTGTGTTCGTACCGAGGCGCACGAGCTCGTCCAGACGGCGCTCCCATTCGGAAAAGTCCCACCGACTGGTCCACTCCGGCCCCAGTGCATCCGGTGACAAATAGTCACCGAGCCCGAGTAACAGGTAGTAGCCGTAGTGCCGCGGCGCCGGCCTGGGGGGCATCAGGCCGGGCTAGGGGGATGTGGGGGCGAGAAGACGACCAGGATGGTCAGGTCCGCCGTGATATCCACGAAGCGGTGCTCCATCAGGGCGGGTACGAACGCCCATGCGCCGGGACCGACGTCGATGCGCTCTTCTCCGAACTCCAGTGCGGCCGAACCACTGAGGACGTAGTAGATTTCGTCCTCTTCGTGGGGCGACTGAGGGTCAGGCTGCCCCGCCGCCAACTGGTAGATGCCCGCACTGGTGATGTCGGTACGGAAGATTTCATCGTACGGCAGCGTCAGTGCGAGGTGGCCGTGCGTGGCGCCGCCCGGTCCCATGCCAGGCAGGAAGCCGGAGAACTCGAAGTCGCTGGCCGTCATGCTTACGAAGGGGCTCCCCTGGCGATCATGCCGCCGTCGATGACGAACTCGGAGCCGGTGACGTAGGACGACTCGTCGGAGGCCAGGTAGAGAATGAGGTGCGAGACGTCGTCGGCTGTTCCCAGGCGGCCCAGGGGGATCCAGTCGAGGCGGGGATCCTTAAAATCGGGGTCCTCTATCAATATGTCTTTCATCGCCGAGCGAGCCAGCGGTGTGTCCAGCTCGCCGGGGTGCAGCGAGTTGACCCGGATGTTCTCCGGCGCGTACTGGACGGCCGCCGTCTTGGCCAGCAGCCAGTTGGCACCTTTGGCCGCGGAGTAGGCGGCGGAGAACCCGCCGCCGACCATGCCGTCAGTGGAGGACAGGTTGATGATCGACCCGCCGCCGCGCTTTTGCATCTCGGGCACGGAGTACTTGATCCCGAGAAACGCGCCCTTGCCGTGCAGGTCGAGCTGGCTGTTCCACATTTCCACGGTCGTGTCGATGACCGCTCCTGGTGCTGTGGAACCGGCGCTGTTCACCAGTATGTCCAGGCCGCCATATTCTGCCACCGCCGCCCGGACCGCGTTCCGCCAGTCGTCCTCTACCGTGACGTCGAGGCGGACGAATGTTGCCTGGCCGCCGGACTCGCGTATTTGCGAGGCGGTCAGCTCGCCGCTGCTTTCGTCGATGTCACCGAGCACCACGCTGGCGCCGTGCTCCGCCAGCAGCCGGGCGGACGCGCCGCCGAAGCCCATCAGTTTTCCGGACACTCCCTGAGCCGCTCCGCTGATGAGCGCGACTTTATCGGCTACTCGCTTTTCGCCATCAGCCATTGGCGGCCTCGCGGCTCATCACCTCGCGGGCGAACCAGTCGATGCGCTTGAGGGCTTCCTCGGGCGGGTAGGACCAGACGATGCCGTATTCGTCGCATCCGACTTTTGCGAAAGCCTCGATGTCCTTGAGTGCGGCGTCGGTGGTCTGGGGGGGTTCGAAGACCTGCAGGGCGCCGTAGATCTCCGGGCTCTTGCCCAACTCGGACCGCAGCTCGCCAAGCGTTCTCTTGTCCTCCGCATACTCCTCTGGGGTCAGCAGAGTTGGTATCCAGGCGTCTGCGTATTCGGCGGCGAGGCGCAGCATGCGCGGGCCTCTCACCCCGAACCACATGGGCGGATGGGGCTTGGAAACCGGCTTGGGCTCAAGCTCGGCCCCAATGGCCGTGTAGTGCTCGCCCGCGTGGTCGACTTTGTCTTCGGTCCAAAGGCGCCTTATCAGCTCGACGCCCTCAATGGTCTTGGCCACCCTGACTGCGTCAGAGTCCCACTTGCTGAACCCGTCGAACTCGGGCTGGTGCCAGCCCGCGCCCACGCCCAGAATCGCCCGACCCTTGGATAAAAGGTCCACGGTGGAGATTACTTTCGCCAGCTGGGCCGGTGGGCGAAACGGGATGGGAGTGACGCACGTCCCCAGCTTGATGCGCGAGGTGCGCCCCGCCGCGTAGGCCAGGAACGCCCAGGCATCCACAGTGTCGGCACCCCAGGGCACGCTGTAGTGGTCCCATACGAGCAGGGTCTCGAAGCCCGCCTGCTCCGCGGCCTCGGCGATTGAGGCGGCGAGGTCGGGATCGCAGAATCCCGGCTGGTTTGGATAGATGAGGGTGAATTTCAATTGGCCGCCATCGTATACCCCTCCTCACGCGCTGAGGGGCAAGCCTGGACGCAGAGCGTTGCGGTCGGGCTTAGCCGACTTTTCGGGGCATGGCCGGAGAGGCCTGTAGACGCCCGGCATCTGCAATCGCCTGGCGAGCCATTCGGCTCGGGCGCCTTGAATGGATAGGTGACATGCCCGCAGTGCAGGCAAAGTAGGTATTCGCCGTAGTAATCGCCGTCCCGGTAACGGCTTCCCCGGCACCTGGGACAGGAGCTGTACCAGATATTTTCCGCCGGCTGGTTCATCATGAAATTCTCCCGCGCCACCCACACATGTGGAGTTCCCAGTCTCCCCGGTGTGGGAGATATTCGGCTCCCCCGATCAGGTGATGAAGGGGGTGAAAAGAGGGTGAGGGAGACCGATCAACGAACGGCCAGATGTCCTTAAACGCGGCCGAACCGGGCTCGATGAGCCGTGAGAGGCCTTGTGTCGCGTGATACCATTTGGTTGAAATCACATCGTTTGGCGGGCCTCTGCCCGCCGGTGATTGCGGGAGGGGCCATGCCCGAATGGTGGTTGGAAGCAGTGCTACCAGGCGTGGTGTTCTCCGTGCTCTTCGGCGTATGGGTGGCCCTGCCACCGCGACCAGGTGAATCCGATCTCGGCTCCAAAGTGCGCAGGCTGATAAGGGGCCGCTAGCACATGGAGCAGCTACAGGGCCGGGGATATCGCTTCCCTGCCTTTCCCCTAACGTCTGGCGTCGCCAAAAAGCGGCTCGTCGGGCTGGTGCTGATGGCCGTCATCCTGGGGCTTTTCTTCACCTTCAACCGGCTGCCCAAGCTCGATATAGTCGGCGGCGACCTCGACGCCGTGTCCGGACCGGTGGTGGAGTGCTTCCAGGGCTTTTGCATTGAGCGCGACCCCGACTCTTCGTTCGTCTCGCGCTGGGTCGATTTCTCGGTGACCTATCTGAGGCTGGTCACTATCGGCATGACCTTCGCGTTCCTCATGGCCGGCCTTGCCGAGGCGTTCCTCTTTCCGCCCGGTTCGCGGCTGTGGTCGGGCGGCGGAGTTATCGGCAGGACGCTGAAGGGGGCCGCCCTTGGCCCGGTGATGAACCTGTGCTCGGCCTGCATCGTGCCGGTGTCGTCGGCGCTTAAACGCAGCGGGGCGGGAATTGAGGGCACCATCGCACTGGTGCAGGGTTCGTCCACGATGAACGTCCCTGCGCTGTCGATGAGCGCGCTGATTTTCGCGCCGCTCCTCGGCGGCGGCAGGGTGGCGATGAGTGTCTTCGGCGCCCTGGCTATCGGACCGGCGGTGGCGTGGATCGCCCGGCGCGGCAGCGAGCATGCAGAGGAGGAGGCGTCCGAGGCCGCACGAGAACTCCAGGACATGGTCGTGGGGCAGGACCTGGCCCAGCCCTGGGGCGAGGCCATGCGCGAGGGCTTCCGGGAGTTCGCCCGCTCGAGCGTTTCGTACTTCGTTCGCCTGGGCCCCATTATGGCCGCCGCCGGGTTCGCTTCCGGCCTGGTCATTCAGTTCATCGACCCCGATAAGGTCGGGACGCTTGTGGGTAACGATGTCGGCGGAGTGCTGATCGCCGCGACGCTGGGGATTCTGATAAATGTCCCGCTCATGTTCGAGATACCCCTCGTGGCGCTGTTGCTTTTGCTCGGCATGGGCGTGGCCCCGGCGGCGGCACTACTGTTCGCCGCGGCGGCGGGAGGACCGGTGACGTTCTGGGGGCTATCGAGGATCATGCCCAGAAGGGCGATGGCCGGGTTCATATCGCTGACGTGGCTCGTCGCCGTGGCCGGGGGCCTCATCGTGCTGGTGGCCGCTCTCAGCTTCCCCTCGGTCAACTGGGGCTTCCGGCCCACGGATGACGCGGCCGAGTACCGGGCCGCAGAGCGCACGGACGGCCCCCTCTGGCAAGCGCTGGAAGAAGAATTTTTGGTCCCAACGGAGTAGCGTTTCAAATGGCGAAAAATCTTGCTCGTATCTCTTTCGCATTCGCACTGACTCTGCTCGGCCTCGCCGCAGCCTGCTCGAGTAATGATGAGGCCGACAAGGCGCAGGTGTTCACCGCCGTGGACTATGCGTTCCAGGGGCCGTCGGAGATTTCCGCGGGCTGGACGGAGCTGCGGGTGGCCAACATCGGGCGGGAACTGCACCATGGCCAACTGGTGAGACTCCCCACCGGGACGACCGGAGACGAGTTGCTGGCCTTGCTTGGCGGGGCCGAGGTGGACCCCGGCAGCGATGCATTCGCGACGTTTGAACTGGCGGGCGGCCCCAGCGCCGCCGCTCCGGGCACGGCCAACAGCGCCTATGCGGAGCTGGAGGCGGGTGAGTACCTGCTAATCTGCGCCATTCCCAACCCCGAGGGGGTGCCCCACTACGCCCTGGGGATGTTCAAGACGCTGACGGTCACCGCCAACGCGGATGCTGGGGAACCCCCGGAGGAGGACCTGTCGATGGACCTGGTCGACTTCGGGTTCGAGCTGTCAGAGGAGGTCACGGCCGGCACCCATACGTTCAAGGTCACCAACGCCGGACCACAGGACCAAGAAGCGCTCCTCGTCGAGCTCAACCGGGGCGCCTCGGCCGAGGACTTCCTCGCCGCGTTCGCACCGGGCGCGCCGCCGGGCCCGCCACCCGGTAAACCCGTGGGGGGAGTCCAGGTGATCGAACTTGGCGACGAGGGTTACTTCACCACGACGTTCATGCCGAACCGGACCTACGCGCTGCTGTGCTTTGTGGAGGACCCGGATACGGGCGCACCGCACTTCGCCCTGGGCATGGTGGACGAGTTTACCGTCGAGTAGCGGGACAGATTTCTCAGGGGCTGCGGTAGACCATTACGCCGTCTACCAGGGGCGGCTCTACGACGCGTCCGCCCACCGCCCACACGCCGCCGTCGGGGTCGATCCACACGGTGTGGAAGGCTTCGGATAGCGTAATCCCGGTCTCGATACGCCGCCAGGTTTCGCCGTCCCAGCGGGCGACCGAGCCACCGACGCCGACCGCGTAGCCGACGTCTTGTGTCATGCGTACGCCGATGGTGTGCGGTGTGCCCTCGGGAGTGACATCGGACCACTCGTCGCCGTCGTGTTGGAGCAGTCGGCCCGCGTCTCCCGAGCCGCCGACCGCGACGGTGACGCTAGAATTGCCGTGCACGGTGAACAGGCTGCGGGCGGTGCCGGTGGCCGATCGGGTCACCTGCTCGTTTTGGAAATGCAGGGCCACGCCACCGGTCCCGATGACCCATACGTCGTCGGCCGACCGGCCCCAGACCTTGAACATGGAGTGGGCGTCTGCCAGGTCTGGGGGGAAGCCCTCGGCCTCGCGCCACCGCTCCCCGTCGTAACGCCACACGAACGCCCCGTCGGCCACGTTGCCGCCGACCGCCCACAGGTCCTCGGGCGCCATACCCCAGATGCCGAAGACGGTACCCCTACCGGGAGTCTCCATCAGGTCGAGCCGGTCGCCCTCGCGGCGCAGGATCATGCCGTTCTGCCCACCCAAAAACACCGGGCCGTCTGGGAAACCGAATACCCACCACAGGTCGCCGGTACGGCCGGTCTCGATGTGCGACCATGACGTGCCGTCGTTGTGGAAGACCAGCGGCCCCGTGCCGTCCCTGGTGTCGGCGCCGACGGCCCAGATGTCGTCGGAGCCGGTGCCCCAGATGGAGATGAGAGCGGCCGGTAGCCCGGTATCGATGACCGACCAGCGGCCCGTTTCGTCCACCGGCCCGCTCCCGTTGGCACAGGAGGCGGCTGACAAAACGGCAATCGCGATGAGTGCGGCACCTGCAACCCGGAGGGTGAGCCCGACGAACAATCTGAGGTAGGAGAACTGCAACGTGCGCGATCCGCTACCCGGCCCGGTTTGGGGTGACCAGCATCACGCCGTCGCGGACCGGCAGCAGCACGTGTAGCACACGTCGGTCGGCTTTTACGTGGTCGTTGAGCGCCGCAATTGCCTTGTCAGAACTCTGCTTGGGGTCTAGTACTGCCCCGCCCCAGAGGGTGTTGTCTACCGCGATGATGCCCGTTGGTGAGAGAAGCTCCATCGCCCGCTCGTAATAGGCTATGTAGTTCTCTTTGTCGGCGTCGATGAACACTAGGTCGAACGGGGCCTCCAGGGTGGCCATGGTCTCCAGGGCCGGTCCGAAACGCTGGGTGATTTTTGCGCCCAGATCACCCCGGTCCATGTACTCGCGTGCGAAGGCGCCGGTCTCCTCGTCCACATCGAGAGTGATCAGTTCGCCGTCTTCCGGTAGGGCCGCCGCCATCATCTGGGCGGAGAACCCGGTGAAGGTGCCGACCTCAAGTATTCGTCGTGCACGGACAGCCAGGGCCAATACTTGGAGCAGCGTGCCCTCGATGGGGCCGGACAGCATTCCGGAATCTTCGCGGCCCTCCTGCGTGGCGCGCATCAGATCGCTCATGTGCGCCGGCAGGGCCGTGGTGTGCTCGACGGCGTAGCGCTCGATCTCTTCTGAAACCATGGTCAAAGTCATTTTTGTCTTCGCCCCTTGAGGGTGGATTCACTTTTCGGTGCTGTAATCATAGCGGTGGGGTCCAACTGCCGACCCGCCGGGCGGAAATTGATTTTCATCAACCAACCCCCTAGCCTTGGCGCATGTACACGGCATACCTGAACGGGGAGTGGATTCCTTCGGATGATGTCAGCATCGGCTGGGCCGACCGCGGGTTCCGCTTCGGAGACACGGTGTTCGACGCCGCCCGCACGTACGATGGGCGCATTTTTAAGCTGGACCGCCACGTCGATAGGCTCTACCGGTCGCTTAAGTACGTACGTATCGACCCGGGTCTGAGCGAAGACGCCTTCGCATCTGTCGTCGAAGAGACCGTCGAGCGCAACAAGGACCGCCTTGACGAGGACGGCGACTTTCAGATCTACATGTTCATCACTCGTGGACCGGGCCGGTTCGCCACCGATGCCGGGCCGCCCTCGGTCGGGGTGGTCGCCTATCAGCTGCCGTTCTGGCGCATGGCTCCGTACCTGGAATCTGGTGCTCATGGGGTAATTGCTCGCTCGCGCTCGTATGCCCCGGAGATGCTGGAGGGCAAGCTAAAGCACCAGAGCCGCCTGAACATGGAGCTTGCCGAGCTGGAGGTGGCTGATGTGGACCCGGAGGCCTTCGCGATACTGCTGGACCGCAACGGCAACCTGACGGAGGGCACGTTTAACTCCGTGTTTCTGGTCAGCGGTGGAGTGCTGCGCACGCCCGGCGACGACTCGATTTTGCAGTCGATATCTCGTGAGACGGTGCTGGAGCTGGCCGCGCAACTCGGTATCCCAGCTTCGGAAGAGCCGCTGCAGCCGTACGACCTGTACACGGCCGACGAGGCGTTTTTCACCTTCACCGGTCCCGGCGTGCTGCCAATGACGAAGGCCGATCACAGGCAGGTGGGCGACGGCAAGCCGGGCCCGATGACCAGACAGCTACTGGCCGCCTGGTCGGAAATGGTCGGCCTCGACGTGGTCGACCAGGCCACCCGCCACTGGAAACCCTAGCTGGCCACTAAGCTCGCACTTATACTGGGCGACTCAAACGAGGAGGTTTGATATGTCAGACGGACTGGTTGCTTACATGAACGGGGAGTGGATCGACTCCGAGGACGTGAAGATCGACCGGCGGGACCGGGGCTTCCGCGTCGCCGACACCGTGTTCGACGTCGCCCGCACGTTCGATGGCGTCATCTACCGCAAGCAGCAACACCTCGACCGCTTCTACCGCTCCCTCAAGTTCGTCCGCATCGACCCCGGCCTGACCAGGGACGAGATGGGCGACATCTGGGAGGAGTCGGTAGGGCGCAACCGCCACCTCCTGCCCGAGTTGGGCGACTTTTATATTTATCCCTTCGTGACTAGAGGGCCGGGCCGCTGGGCCTACGAAGCCGGGCCGCCCACCGTGGTCGTCGACACCTACCAGGTCGACTTCGACCGCTTCGCTCGCCTCTACGACGTGGGATCGCGCGGCGTGATCGCCAAGACCCGCAGCTACTCACACACCTCCATCGAACCCAAGGTCAAGCACCACAGCCGCATGAACTTCAACATGGCCGAGCTGGAGGCGGGCGACGTGGATGATGGCGCCTTCCCAATACTTTTGGACCAAGAGGGCAACGTAACTGAAGGCACTGTGAACAGCGTTTTTCTAGTCACGAACGGCGTCATCAAGACCCCCGACGACAGCGAGCTACTACAGAGCGAGTCCCGCGCCAGCGTCATCGAGCTGGCCGAGGCCCTGGGCATCCCCTGCGTGCAGGAGGCGGTTCAGCCTTACGACGTGTACACCGCGGACGAGATGTTCGTCACCTTCACCGGGCCGGGTGTGCTGCCCATGACAAAGGTGGATCTTCGCGACATCGCCGACGGCAAGCCGGGCCCCATAACTCAGCAGCTGATCGCCGCCCTGAGCGAGAAGGTTGGAGTCGATATTCCGGGACAGGCTCTGAGGTTCGCCCGGGGCTAGGAGCGGCCCGCCGAGAAGCGTCGAAAAGTGTGGCCTGACGATATCCGCTGTCCGGTGATGCTCACGTTCGACCTGGACGGGCGGACCCTGGCCCTGAACCGGAACCCGGACGCCGAGCAGCACCCGACGGTCCTTTCGATGTCGGACTTCGGGCCGAAACGTGGCGTCTGGCGCATTCTCGATCTGCTCGACGAACACCAAGTAACGGCCTCTTTCTTCGTCCCCGGCTACATAGCCGAGCGCAACGAGGACACGGTGCGCGAGATTGTCAGGCGCGGCCACGAAGTCGGCCACCACGGCTACATGCATGAGCCCCCGGCGAGCCTCGATCTGGCGCAAGAGATCGAGGTGATCGACCGGTCGCTGGCGATTCTCCAGGGCATAACGGGCGAAAAACCCGCAGGTTATCGGTCCCCTTCGTGGGACCTCTCGGTACATACGCTCGACCTCGTAGCCGAGAGGGGCTTTCTGTACGACTCGTCGATGATGGACGATGACCTGCCATACGTATTGAAAACGAAATTTGGGAATTTGGTGGAGTTGCCGGTGCACTGGTTCCAGGACGACGCGCCGTACTTCTGGTTCCACCGGGGCGCGGGCTCTATGAATACCCCCCAGGATGTGCTCACGGCGTGGGAGTGGGAGTTTGATGGGATGTACAAGGACGGGGGCGCGTTCATGCTGACCTGCCACCCCCAGGTCAGCGGTCACATGTCGCGGGTGGTGATGCTGGACAAGCTGATACGGCACATCAAGTCGCATCCAGACGCGCGGTTCATGCGCTGCTCGGAGGTGGCAGCCGTCGTTTCGGAGCGCGACTCTTAGGCCCTCCGATGCCGGGCCGCATGGCGACGAGAGCCCTCGCCGCACTCGGGCTCGCACTGACGCTGGCGGTCTGCTCGGTCGGCGGGGAGCCCGGTGCCACGACGACCACGCCCCCAACGCCGCAGGCTGCCGACTCGCCGGAGCGGGCGGCGGCGGCGCTCATTACGGAGGCCATGCGGCTGCAAACCGAGCGAGACTACCAGCCGACTTTCCACCTGCTGGCCGAGGCGATTCGCCTGGACCCCCGGAACCCGAACGGCTACTACTTCAGGGCCAACGCTCATCGCGCCACAGGGGAAATGGCCGAGGCCATGGAGGACTACACGGCGGCGGTCGAACTGGACCCCGCCTACGTCGAGGCGTTCCTGGGAAGGGCCGAATCACTGGAGGAACTCGGCGATCTGGCCGGGGCAGAGGAGGACCTATCGTCCGCTATCGCGCTCGACCCCGACCGGGCCGACATCTATCGCAGTCGGGCCCGCATTCGCCTTCAGATGGGTGCCTTTGGACGGGCCATCGCGGACCTGGACCGCACTGTCGGCCTGGACCCGGCGCAGCCCGCGGCCTTTAACGACCGGGGCCTGGCTTACGTAGCGCTGGGGGAGCACCTGAGAGCGATTGACGATTTTTCGAAAGCGATAGGCCTGGACCCGGGGGAAGCCGTCGCCTACGCAAATCGGGGAGTCTCCAATCTGGCGCTCGGCGAATACCAGTCTGCGTTGTCAGACCTGGACGAGGCCGTCCGGCTGGACCCGATCTCTGGTTCCAATCATTTGAGTCGAGGGAATGTCTATCGCGAAATGGAGCGCTACGAAGACGCTCTGGCCGACTACGAACGGGCGATTCGACTCGACCCGAACAGCGCCGCTACGTTCTTTAACCGGGCGCTGGCGCTGGATCGGGCGGGCCGCAGCGATGAGGCTGCGCGAGACCTAGACACTGTCCATCGGCTGGACCCCGAATTCGATATGACACGGTTCGACGACGAACAGGAACGGGTTAGCTATGGCGACTGATACCGGCGGCCCGCTCGTATGGTGTGGACATGCGTCAGCCGCTTGTCCGCGGTGACGGTGGTCCCGTAGGAGTCGGTCAGGTCGAATCTGCCTTCCTGCAGCCTCAGTACGGACACGTCACCCTCGGCGCCCGGCTTGAGCGTCCCGAGGCCACCGGAAAGTCCCATGACCTCCGCCGTGGATTGCGTCGTCAACCGAATCGTGTCGTACAAGGAGAGGCCCAGATGGAGGAACCGCGACAGGATGGTTACGTGGTCGTGCACCGGGCCGTTGACGTTGTAGGCGTGCAGGTCGCTGGAGATGTTGCCGGGGTAGAAACCGTCGGCTAGGGCTCGCTCGGCGACCCGGAACGAGAAGCTGCCGGCTCCGTGGCCGATGTCGAAGATCACGCCGCGCCGCTGCGCCTCCCACATTCCGGCGATGACCTTCCCGCCATCGTCCAAAATCCCATGCTTGGTGCCGTGGTAGGAATGGGTTACGACGTCGCCGGGCCGGAGCAGACTGACCAGTTCCTCCATGGGCGTGACGGTGTTCCCGACGTGGATCATGAGGAAGCCACCCATGGCCTCGGCGGCCTCGAGGGCTCTCTTTACAGCCCAAACGTCGTTGCCTTTTGTGATGGGCTCGGAGAGCCGAGCCTTGATGCCCAGTACCAGGTCGCGGTTGTCTCGGCCGACTTTTGCCGCCGCTTCGGCGTCCGCCAGGTCCAGGTCGGTCAGCTCGCCGATGTCTTTGGACACCAATCCAATCCTCGAAATGTTGACCAGGGCCAGCAACCTCGTTGAAGCGGGCTCCATGATGAAGCGGCGGAAGGCGGCGAAGTTCGTCGATCCTGCCGAGCCCGCGTCGAGGGCTGTCGTCACACCCTTCGCAAGATTGGTGGCGTCGGGCTCGATGCCGTACTCGTTAGCGCCCCAGTAGTTGTGCACGTGCAGGTCGATGAGGCCGGGGGTTACGATCATCCCGTCTGCATCCAATAGCTCCGTTGCATCAGCTTCCGGCAGGCTCTCGGCCACGGCCGCCACCTTGCCCCCGGCCAGGCCTATATCCATGACTTTGTCGATGCCCTGCGACGGGTCGATTACGTGGCCTTTTTTGATTAGCAGGTCGTATTTAGCCATTGGGCTCCTTCATGCTCCGGCTTCGATTGCGCAGGGCCATCACTCCGATGACAAGCGGCACCGCCACCACGATCGCTCCCAGGGCGAACACGATTGTTCCCGGACCGAGGCCGGTTGCCGAGTCGATCTGGTGCCTGATCCAGTCGACCAGTGTCGGGTCGATGGCGGCCTCGTGGTGGGCCAAAACTATAGGGGTCATATGGGGGTCACGTGGGTGGCGCCGCTGCCACTGGCGAGTAGCGCGCTGAGTACCGACGCTCTCTGATGGACAGGGCCGTCACGCTGGCGAACAGAAGCAGCGCGGCGCCGGCAAGATAGGCAGGGTCGTAGGATCCGAATCGGTCGAATATCAGGCCGAAGACGTAGACCGCCGCCGCGCCTCCGATCTGATGCACCATGTTGATCAATCCCGCCAATACGCCGAGGTGCCGAAGGCCGTACACGTCGGCTGCCAGTGCGGTGGTGAGGGGGACGGTGGCCAGCCAAGACATGCCGCCGATAATGGCGAAGCCCCACAACGCCGCCTGGCCCGGAAGGAAGACCAGGGCGAGGAACGCAAAGCCCCGGACGAGGTAGATGCCGGCCAGCAAGAACCGCCGTGGCATGCGGTCCGAAAGGGTGCCGACGACCAGCACACTGATGCCGTTGATGCCGCTGAGCACTCCGATGGCGATGGCGGCGGTGCCAGGGGAGATGCTCTCGCTCTCCGCCCAGCGCACGAAGTGGACGGCGATGGAGGCGGTGGTGATCCCGCAAACCAGATAAGCGAGAGATAGCTGCCACATTGGAGGTGAAGACAGGGAGTCGCGCCACCCCGCTGCGTCGAGAGGGCCTTTCGGTACGACCGCACTCCCGGCTTCGCCGTCTTCGCTCGACGACGGATCTCCGTCGGGGCGCAGTCCCATCGCCGACGGGGCGCTGCGAACCACCAGCGCGGTCAAGGGCACGCCGAGCAGCAATATGGCGCCGCCCAGTACCAGCCAGGTGGTGCGCCAATCGGTCAGTATCAGCAGGTATGCCGCGAACGGCACCAATATCAACCCACCGGCGGAACCTCCGGCAGTCACCAGGCTCATGGCGGTGCCGCGCTTGCGCCGGAACCATCGGGCCACTATCACGCCGGAGGTCGTAAATGACACACCACCGGTGGCGAAGGACACGAGGAAGCCGTACAGGCCGATGAGGACGTAGACGTTGGGCACCGCGGCCATGGCGACCGCACCAACGCCCATCACACCCATGCTCGCCACTATGACCGGACGCCCGCCCCAGACGTCGGTGAGCCTGCCGAGAATGGGCTGCGCCAGGCCGTTCAGCAGCCAGCCCACGGCGGCCGCGATGGAGATGGTGGCGACGGATGCGGAGAACTCGTCCTGCCAGGTAGAGACGAAGACTCCGTACCCTTGGCGCAGGCCTACCGAGATGAAAGCTGCGAAGAAGAGGGCCCATGCCACGTACCAGCCGTAGAAAGCCCCGCCTCGCCCAGTTCGGTCCGGCGTTGAGCGTACAGAGGGCATCGGGAAACCCTAGCACAGGGTAATCCGTGCCTCGGGCCAATCCGTAATCCCCGACGTACGGGTGCGACGGGTGCGGAGGTGGCTCCCGGGCGCTAAACGGCGGCCACAAGCCGGATAAGATAGGCGGGTTATGGGTCCGGACACGGGTATCAACGCGCTCGCGGGCGAGGCGCGGCTGCTGGGAATGCCCCGGCGCTACGTCAGACTCGGCTTGCTGGCGCTCATCATCGGCCTGGCCCTGTCGCTGCGCATGTACGGCCTCGGTTGGGACGAGGGCATCCCCTTTACGCCCCACCCGGACGAGCGCGCGATTCTCTTTGAGGTTGCCGAGCTTTCGCCTCCCGCCCCCGGTGACGTGGGTTCTCTGTTTGACGCCGAAGAGAGCACCTGGAACCCGAAGTGGTTCCCCTATGGCTCGTTTCCCCTGTACTTGCTCAGGGGCGTGCAACTGGTGTCGGAGGCAGTCGGCGCCGAGATCACCGACCTGAGGGTGACCGGCAGAGTCATATCGGGCCTCGCCGACGTGGCCACGCTGCTGGTGGTCTTCCTGCTCGCGTCGCGCATCTATAGCAGGCGCGTGGGACTGCTCGCCGCCGGGCTGCTGGCGGTCACGGTATTGCACATCCAGCTCAGCCACTTCTTCGCCGTGGACACGCTCCAGGCGATGTTCGCGGTGGTCGCCCTTTTCTTTATGTATCGCGTGGCGAGACGGGGCGGCGTGGGCAATTCCGCGCTGGCCGGTCTGTTTATCGGGTTAGGCCTGGCCACGAAGGCCAGTCAGCTGCCGATCCTGCTCGCTTTCGGCGTCGCCCAGCTCATGTACCTGTTCAACCTCGCGGGCGGCGAGCACCCATTCGGAGACTTCCAAACGAGGCTGCGCACGGTCCTAGGGGGCTCGGCCGTCGGGCTTGCCGTTGCGTTCCTGGCCTTCTTCATCACACAGCCATATGCTCTGCTCGACTGGGGCCGCTACAGGGCCGACCTGACCGAGCAGTCCGAGATGGTGCGGCGCATCCGCGACTACCCATTCACCCGCCAGTACGCCGACACGACACCCTACTGGTACTTCATCAAACAGAACGCCGTTTGGGGTCTGGGCCTGCCTCTCGGCATCCTGGCATGGGGAGGCGGGCTGTTCGTCGCAGTGCGCGGCCTCTCATGGCGGCACGCGCTGGGGTACGTGGCGCTGGGGTTGGCCCTACCCGGCGGGATCCTGATTTTTTCCAACTCGATATTCACTGTGGCGCTGGCAGCCGCGATTGCCACGGCGGCCCTGCTGGCAACGCTGCCGCTGCGTCGGGCTGACACCCGCATCGAGGTGCTGTTTCTGGCCTGGGTGGTGCCGTACTTCCTCATCACCGGTGCTTTCGAGGTCAAGTTCATGCGCTACATGATCCCGATCACGCCGTTTCTGGTGCTGTTCGGGTCGCGCTTCGCCTTCGCCATCTGGGAGCAGACAAAGCAGCACTCCAGACGCTTGTGGGATGGCCGATTTCTCCGCCACACACGCTGGGCGACGGTGGTTGTCGGGCTATTCATTGCCGGTTCAACGACCTTCTACGCCCTCGCCTACATGAACGTCTACTCCGATACCCACACAGCCGTGCGGGCGTCGGAGTGGATAAACGACAACGTGCGCAAGTCGACGCTGGTGCTGAAAGAGCACTGGGAGGAGGGGCTGCCGGGATTGCATGCCTACCGGCTCAATGAGTTGCCGATGTACGACCCGGACGGACCTCAGAAACTCGGCATCCTCTCGGAAGAACTGGCCGACGCCGAGACGCTGGTTTTCTTTTCCGACCGGCTCTACGGCACGCTGCCGCGCATCCCCCAGCGCTACTCGGCGAGCACCGCCTACTATGAGCTGCTGTTCTCCGGCCGTTTGGGGTACGAGCTGGCGGAGTACGAGGCCACCTACCCTTCGCTGTTCGGGGTCAGCTTCGTGCACGACACGTTCTCGCGGCCGGGACTGCCGGTGCCGGAGCCTCTGGATGACTTCCGGCCGTCGGCGATCCCCATAAGTTTGGGGCACGCCGACGAGAGTTTTTCGGTCTATGACCACCCGACGGTCCTGGTTTTCAGGAACGTTAAAAGCTACGATGCCGAGGCGATTCGCAAGCTGGTGGATGCCGAGACGCCGCCCCGAATCCCCGTTGCAACCGCGCACGAGCGTCCCGTTCTCACCGATGGCGAGTTCGCCACCCAGCGCGAGGGCGGCACCTGGACCGATATCTTCACCCCCGAACGCTGGACGTCTCGCATGCCGGTGCTGGCATGGCTCCTGGTGGTGGAGGGGTTGGCGCTTCTGGCGCTGCCGCTGACGATGTGGCTCATGCGGCCGCTCTCGGACCGGGGCTACCTTTTTTCGAAAGCCATCGGCATCCTATTCGTCAGCATAATCGTGTGGCTGCTGGCCAGCCTGCAGTGGGTGGGGTTCTCCCCGCGCTCGATTGCCCTTGCGGCACTGATTCTTGCGGCCGTGTCTGCCGTCGTCTTGATGTATCGGCGCGACGAAATTGTCGGGTTCATCAGGCGGCGCTGGTCGTTGATCCTCATCGGCGAGATCGTTTTCCTCGCGGCCTTCTTCGCGTTTTTGGGCCTGCGCATGGCCAACCCCGACCTGTGGCACCCGTTCAGGGGCGGCGAGAAGCCGATGGACCTGGCGTACCTCAACGCGGTAACACGCTCGACCATCATGCCTCCGCTCGACCCGTGGTTTTCGGGAGGGTTCCTCAACTACTACTACTTCGGCCAGTTCATTACCGGGACGCTGATCAAGGCCACCGGCATCGACGTGCGCATCGCCTATAACCTGGCGATTCCGTTGTTTTTCGCCCTCACGGCCGGTGGCGCGTTCAGCCTGGTCTACAACCTGACGGAAGCCAGCAGGCGAAGGCTGCGGCCTCGACCAACCGTTCCGTTCGTTTCGCCAGCTGGCGGCTCGGGAACAGAGCCGTCGGACGCTGATCACCAAAGTGATGAGCGCTCGCGCGAAGACGCCATTAGAGCGTACCCCGTGAGCGGAGAGCATCGCTCGCTCCCGGCCTGGGGCCCGATTTGGGCGGGGTTGGTAGGGGTCGCTTTCGTGGCCGTGCTGGGCAACCTGGACGGCGCTATTCAGGTGGGCGAGGGCGTCGTCAACGTGGCGAGAGGTCTGCCGTTCGGGGAGTTCGACTTCTGGCGCTCAAGCCGGATGATGGCGCCCGACCCGCCGGGCTTTGAGATAAACGAGTTCCCGTTTTTCACGTTCCTGTTTGCGGACCTGCACGCCCACCTGATGGCGATACCGTTCACTTTGCTCGCGCTGGGTCTGGCGCTGGCTGTCGTGTTGCGGCGTGGTGGGAAGGCGCTTTCGCAATCGACCGTCGCAGGGAGTGTCTCGTTGTCTTGGCTGGCTCTTTTGGCGGCGCTGGGGGTGGTGGTTGGGGCGCTGCGGGTTATCAACACCTGGGACTATCCGACCTATCTGGTGGTCGCGATCGCCGCCGTCTTCCTCGCCGGGTACTTCAGGCACGGCGGCCTCGGCCTTTCCATGCTGATACGGCCTGCGATGGAAGCGGCCTTTGTGTTCCTCGTCGGCTACCTCGTCTTCCTGCCGTTCCATCTGCGCTACGAGGTGTTCTTTTCCAGCCTGGAGACGACCACCAACACGACGGTGCTGTGGCAGTTCCTGGCCATCAGCGGCCTGCCAGTGTTCATAATCGGCAGCTTCTACCTGAGGGAGACGTGGTCGGTGCATGGCGCGTCCCTGCGACGGGCGGCGGGTTGGTTTGCAGGCCGCAGCGACGAAACCTGGCCTCTCGGCGCTCGGGTGGCGACGCTTGCTGGGCTGGCGTTCGGGGTTGCCGCCATCGCCTACGGGTTCGTGCTTCAGACGGGCAGCACGGTGCCGTTTTTAACGGGCCTGGTGGCGCTGGTCGCCGTCGTCGGCGTCGCCCGCGTTGCCTCGTTCGGGCCAACGGCCCGCATGGACGCGTTCCTGGCCGTGACCATCGGCCTGTCACTTCTGCTCGCGATCGGGCTTGACGTGTTTCGGGTGGAGGGCGACATCGAGCGCATGAATTCGGTGTTCAAGACCTACCTGCAGATATGGGTAATGTTGGGGGTGGGCTCGGCCTACGCCCTCTGGCGGCTGATGAGTGCCCCGCGAGGCGAGGCCTCGCTCGTCAGGGCTTCTTCGGCCAAGGCGTCATCTCTCTGGCAATCGACGGCGCGACTTCGATCCCTGCCCAGCATCGGGCGGTCTGTCTGGTTGGTGGGTTTGGTGCTGTTGATTGCAGGGGCGGCGATCTACCCGATCATGGGCACCCAGGACCGGCTACGCGACCGGTTCCGGAACGACGCTCAGCCCCTGACGCTGGACGGCATGGCCTACATGCAAGATACGACGTTCACCGACGAAGTGGGATCGGTAGGGCTGGGCTTCGACTACGAAGGCATTACGTGGATGCAGCGCAATATCGAGGGCACGCCGGTCATTGTCGAAGCTCACACCCCGACGTACAGGTGGGGCGGCCGCATCTCCATCTATACCGGATTGCCTAGCGTGATCGGCTGGCAGTGGCACCAGGAGCAGCAGCGCTGGGACTACCGCCGGGATATCGCCCAGCGCATTTTCCAGGTCAACACGCTGTACGAGACGCAGGACCCGATCAGGGCGCTGGAGATCATTGAACGATACGAAGTCGAGTACATCTACGTCGGCGAGCTGGAGAACAACTATTACCCGGAAGAGGGAATCGCCAAGTTCGAGGGGGGCCTGCGGCCGTTCTTAGACCCGGTCTACACCAACGAGCGGGTGACTATCTACCGGGTCCTATCCCGCTAATGCCCCCAGTCGCCACCGTCTAACCCTGAGACGGTGACCCGGTAGTTCGGGTCCGCGCGGGGGGCGGCTTCGGCGATTACATTGGCCCGCTCCAGAATCCGCTGGCAATTCTGGCTCAGGTGCAGCAGGTGCAACCGCTTGCGCGCCCGGTCGTAACGCTGCGCCAGGTCCGTGACCGCCTCGATGCCCGAGTGGTCCCAGACCCGCGAGTGCCTGAAATCTATGACCACTTCGACGGGGTTGGTTATGGGGTGGAACAGGTCTCTAAACGCGGTGACCGACGCGAAGAAGAGCTGGCCGTGCAGCGTGTAGACGCGCCGTCCCGTGACCGTCTCGGTCGTGATGTCAACGTAGATGGAACGTGCCGTATTCCAGGCGAAAACGAGGGCCGAAACGATGACCCCGACTACCACTGCAATCGCCAGGTCGGTCGCCACTGTCACCGCTGAGACTATGACTATCACCAGCGCGTCTGAGATGGGGATTTTGCGAATGATCCTCAGGCTCGACCACGAGAACGTGCCGATTACCACCATGAACATGACGCCGACCAGGGCCGCGATGGGAATGCGCTCGATGAGCGAAGAGGCGAACAGGATGTAGACGAGCAACAGCAGCGCCGCCACGATGCCCGAGAGCCGCCAACGTGAGCCGGACTTTATGTTGATCATGCTCTGGCCGATCATGGCGCAGCCGCCCATTCCCCCGAAGAACCCGGTCACGACGTTTGCCGCGCCCTGCGACATGCACTCACGGTTCTTCTGGCTCTTGGTCTCGGTTATGCCGTCGATCAGCGTCTGGGTGAGCAGGGATTCGATCAGGCCGATGGCCGCCAGGATGAGGGCGAACGGCACGATTATTCGGAACGTCTCGAAGGTGAACGGCACGTCGGGGATGCCGAACGAAGGGAGGCCGCCCGCGATGCTGGAGAGGTCTCCCACCGTGTTGGTGTTGATGCCTCCGAAGATGACGATCGCCGAGACCACGACTATGCCTGCGAGCGCGGCGGGGAAGTGCTTTGTCAGGCGGGGCAACGCAAAGATGACCGCCATGGTCAGGGCGATGAACCCGGCCATGATGGCGATGTCGCGCACGGGCATCCAGGACTCGTGGCCGTCCGCACCGGTGACTTTAAAGCTCTCCAATTGGGCGAGGAAAATGACGATGGCCAGGCCGTTAACGAACCCCAGCATTACCGGGTAGGGCACCATGCGGATGAGCGTGCCCAGTCTGAGCGCTCCCACGGCCACCTGGATGATGCCCATGAGTACCACGGTGATGAATAGATACTCGACGCCGTGGTCCCTGACGAGCGCGACCATCACCACAGCGAGCGCCCCGGTGGCACCGGAAATCATGCCGGGACGACCACCGGTTAGCGCGGTTATGAAACCGACGATGAAGGCAGCGTATGGCCCGACCAGGGGCCCGACTCCGGCTACGAAGGCAAAGGCCACCGCCTCGGGCACGAGTGCCAGCGAGACGGTGAGTCCGGCCAAAAGTTCTGTGCGAATTTGGGCCGGATGAGAAAGCTCATCCAAACAGTACTCTCAATAATTCGAGGTTTAGTGAAATATTTTACAAACCACTAATGGTACACGCCCAACGCTACGCGAGCGGGCTGGAGCCAGTGTCGCCGTCGATTGCCAAAGCGATGAGCGCTTGCGCGAAGAAGCCCCCAGAGCGAGGACCCCGAGCGGAGCGCTCTCTCCCCTAGCCCCAATTTGGGGCGGTGCCGTCGTGGGCGAGATCGTTGAACTTGGACTCGAAGAAGATGAGGGGCTTGCCCTCGCCGACCTCTAGGTTCTCCACTTTGCCGATGAAGATGGTGTGATCGCCCTGGGTGAACTCCTCGTGCACGCTGCAATCCATGAACGTCAGGCAGCCTCCGATCTTCGCACCGCCGGTATCGGTGACGATGACGTCGGAGTCGGGCGAACCGACACGCGTCTCCGGGGGCCGGGCGTAGTGCTCGGCCACCGTGACCTGGTCGTCGCGCAACACGTTGATGGCGAATTGCCCGGACTCTCGGATGCGCTTGAAGGTGTTGCGCCGGTGGTCGACGCAGACCAGCACCAGCATGGGGTCGAGGGAGACCGAGGCAATGCCGTTGGCGGCCATGCCGTGAACCTTCCCCTCATCGTCGGTGGACGTAATGACCGAGACCCCGGTGGCGAACTTGCCCCAGGCCTTCCTGAACAGATCGGTATCGGGCACGGCAGCATCTCCTGTTCGAAATCGAACTCCAGACGGCCGCACGGCCTGCCGGAGTAGGCCAGATTATAGTCCAGCCGAACGGGTGACTAAGCCTCGCCCTTACGCCTCTGGGGTCTTGGGTTCGCCGGGGTGGAAGACGGCTACCACGACTGCGGTGAACACCAGCACGCCCGCCGAAACGAAGAACGCCAGGGCCAACCCCTCGGTAAATGCGCTCGCCGCCGCGTCGATCAGGGGCTGGGCCTCCTCGGTCGGCAGGTCGGAGGCGACAGACAGGGCGAACCCTATGGAGTCCCGCGCCATCTCCGCTGACTCGGGCGACAGGGCGTCCGTCGCATCCCCCAGCCCTGACTTATAACCGACGGCCAGGATCGTGCCCATGGTCGCGATGCCGATGGCGCCGCCGACCTCCCGGGTCGTGTCGTTGACGGCCGAGCCGACGCCCGCCTTGTCCTGTGGCAGGGAGGTAACGATGGCTTCGGAAGACTGCGCCATCATCATCGCCATGCCGCCGGACATGATGATCATGGGCAACGCGATTAGCCAGTAGGGGGTGTCGGGCTGAAGCAGCCCGAACAGGGCGAACCCGAGCGCGCCGACGAGCAGCCCGAAGGTCACGGTCGCCCGACCGCCGAAGATGCGCGTGAGGTTGACGCTGAGCGGCGAGACGAGGATGAACATGCCGGTGAGGGGCAGCGTGCGCACGGCCGCCGCCAGGGGTGAGTGCTCCTGCACGAACTGGAAGTACTGCGTGATGACGAAGAAGAACCCGAACATGGTCATGAACACGAGCGTGATGGAGATGCTGCCGATGGAGAAGCTGCGGATGCGGAAGAACCTGGGGTCGAGCATGGGCCACTTTGTGCGCAGTTCCCACAAGACGAAGCCCGCCAGGAGGACGACCGCCACGATGAATCCGGCGATGGTCAGCGGCTCGCCCCAACCTCGCTCGGGGCCTTCGATGATGGCGAACAGCAGCGCACCCAGCCCGACGATCGACACGATGGCGCCAACGTAGTCGAGCTTCCTGTGCTGAGAGTCTTTCGAGGTCGGCACAATTGCCACGGCCGCGAGGAGCACCGCGCCTGCTACGGGCACGTTGACGAAGAAGACGGACCCCCACCAGAACGCTTCCAGCAACACGCCCCCGGCGAGCAGGCCCAGCGCCCCGCCCGCACCGGCGAAGCCGACCCAGATGGCGATGGCGCGCGAGCGCTCTTTCGCCGGGGAGACGACGGTAACGATGGAGAGCGTCGCCGGCATGATCAGCGCGGCGCCAACGCCCATCCCCGACCGCCAGCCGATGAGAGCGGCGGGGGAGTTGGCGTAGCTGGCGCCGATGGACGTGATCAGCACGATGACGAGACCGACGACCAGCGCCTCTTTCCTGCCGTAGCGGTCGCCCAGCGCTCCGGCGGGCAGTAGGAAGCCCGCGAAGACGAGGCCGTAGGAGTCGACGATCCACAAAAGCTCGGAGCCGGAGGCGTCCAGGGCCTTACTGATGGTCGGTATGGCCAGGTTGAGGGAGCTGACGGCCGCGACGATGAGGATGAGGCTCAGGCACATGACGGCCAGGATCCACCACCGGCGTGGGTGGCCCTCTTCGGCGTGGTCCGCAGTCACGGCGGCGGTCGTCATTAACGCGAATCCTCTGGCCTGCGCAATTTCGAGGCACGACCGAACGGTCCCGTCCGTCGGCGCGGCAGCCAGCGAACTTTACCCGCAAAAGACCACGCATTGCGAGCCGACGGAGCCGGGGGTCCGTTTAAGCCTCTTGCATAATTCCATCGCCGTCACGAAAGCGACTAGGACGTCTGCGACGCTTCTCGCTTCTCATCTAATCGATCAGTGAGGCTGAGGAGTCGCTGCAAGTTGGCCACAGCCTCGTCTCGGGTCTTGCCCTCAGCCGCTAAATTACGATCTGAATCCTTTGCCAGCCAGCCGCTTTTAGACTGCAATACTTTGTAAGATGCTTCCGTAGCCATTGCGCCCTCCATTAGCGTGAATGGCATAATTAGAGGCCTCCCACGAGGGCCTGTCGAGTAGCGTACCCAGCCCGATGAGCCAGTACCCTTGACCAGACTTCTGGCTTCTGGTACCGTGAAGTCCAGAACCCAGAACCCAGAACCCAGAACCCAGAACCCAGAACCCAGAATCCAGAATCCAGAACCGTGAGAGGTATCTTAATGTTAGACAACAAAGAGGTAGAGGTAAAGGACCGGGGTCGGTGGGCCCCCTATGCTCCGGCCAGCACCGTCAAGGAGGTGATCAACCACTTTCGTGAGCGCGACGTGCCGGAACAGATCGACAAGATCAGACTGACGCAGATCGGTGTGAGTGAAGGCCTGCTCAACAAGGTGTGGGCCACCTTGGAGTTTCTCGGCCTGATCAGGGAAGACGGGACGACGACCGAGTTGTTCCACAACCTGCGATACGCGTCAGACCAAGAGTACCCCGTGGTCTTGTTGGGAATCTTAAAGGGCGCATATGCGGATATCTTCGCCGTTTTGGACCCGGAGAATTCAAACGAGAGAGACCTTGACAGCGCGTTTCGCCCCTACTCTCCGGGCGGCCAAAGGAACCGCATGATCACCTTATTCGTGGGCTTATCCCGCGACGCTGGTCTGATTACGAAGGTTCCGATTCCTGAGCGTGGTTCCATGGTGGGTGGCGGTGGCAGTCGGCAGAGGAAGACAAAGCCCAAGGTTCAGTCGCTTCAAGGAACGCTCGTTACGGAGGTGCCGAACGCCAAAGTGAAGCCGCCGGACAACAGGGAAGAACGGTCCGCTCCGATGGATGTGTCTAAAGTCCGGATGCAGTACATCCAGAAGCTCATTGAGCTCCTGGGCGAGCCCGGTGAGGACAAAGGGAAACTTATGGACCGGATCGAGAAGTTGATGGCCGAGGTATCAGACACACCTGGGCAGACTTAACAACAGGACAACAAAAAGCGACGGGGCTTCGATTTCTAGCCGCTACCCCGCCGCTGTGATGAAACAACGCGACCCCCGAAAGGAGAGCGGCCATGAAGGACGCAGACGCGCTATTTACATTTTCAGGATACCAGACGAGTAATCGGGCAAACCTTCCAAGGGGTCCACCACGAAGGTGGTGGCGAGGGATAGGACGGGGACGCCGGTGCTGACACACCGAGCGCCCCCTAATCAGCAGGAAGGGTTGAGCTTCCCGATGATCTACAGGAATGGTATCTCAGGGCCGCCCATCGTAACCATATTGGGCGACCTGTTTGAACAGATTGAAGACGAAGGGCTGATCCGCGAGCTTGAAGGGCCGGTGCGACGAGGGCCGAAGGGGCACGATCCCCGGATACTGCTGCGGTGCATATTGATGCGCTACGCGATGGGGCTGCCCTCTACGGCTGCGATGTTGCGGACCCTTCACGACAACCCTTATGCGATGAGGGCGTGTGGTATCTACGACCCGGATCAGATACCACACGAGAGCACGTTCAGCCGGTTCATTGACCGGCTTACGAGGCGGTTTAAGATGCCGAAACTCAAGGACGTTTCCCGGTCCCTGGTGCGCCGCTGTTACGCGACGATTCCGGGGTTCGGCAACCGAGTTGCCCTGGACGGCTCGGTGATCAAGGCTTGGTCGAACGGCAGCCGGCCCGTAAAGGCCGACCCTGAGGCCGGTTTCTCCATCAAGACTGGCTCGCAGGGAGCAAAGGAGATCACCTACGGGTACAAACTCCACCTCATGGTGGACTGCGAAACGGAATTGCCCATTTCGGCGAACGTTTCTGCGGGTAATGTCCACGACATGGTGAGGGCCACGAACGTTCTTTCCGAGGCCCGGTTTACCCACTCGCGGTTCAATCCTGACTTTGTGATGGCTGACGCGGGGTACAGCGGGAAGGACTTGTTCCACCTGATTCGCAAGAACTACAGCGCCCAACCCATCATCCGGGTCAATAAGGGCCATAAGCGCCTGTGGGCGCGGGGAAAAGACCGGCAGCAGTCCACCGAGTTCAAGGCTCTTTCGAAGCAACGTGTAGCCGTCGAGCGCGTGTTCGGACGGCTCAAGACTCAACGAGCCTTGAACATGGTAAGTACGCGACGGCTGCGGAAAGTTACTGCGCATGTTTATCTGTCTCTGATTGCTCATCAGGCGACTGTTCTTGCCGGGACGCTTGTAAATCGCGTTTGATTTCCTCGAACTCCTCCCGCAGGCCTCCAGGGCCATGAGTGGGAAGTTCACCAGGGCGGAGTCGTCGGAATGTGTCCAATAAATCTAGGACATGGGACACAACCCAGGCCTGATTTTCGACGGAACGAGACTCCCCTTCTGCAATCGTTGACACCACCGAGGTCGAACGCTCAAAGAAATCCGCGTTCCGCCCCTGAGTCTCTACGAAATCGCTACGAGCCGCCCTTAGTCCCGACCGTACCTCGTCAATGGAGAAGTTCATTTGGACGATCTGACGCCTCACGACGAAGCGCCAAAGCAACCACCCCACCAGTCCAGCCCCGACAACGACCACAGCCGCGTAGATGACTGCGGGGATATCTACGGACAGAGTCACGTCACCGGCATCGGCGATGTCGGTACCTATCCCGTCGATCACCACTTTCCGCACGAAGTAATAAAGAACGGCGAGTAGGCCAAGCCCCACTACGAGCCTCGACACCCTCCTTCCCCACCGTTCGCCGAAAAGGTGTTCCATCATCTTGACGAATCCAAGGAAGTCGATAGACGGCATGAGGCACTCCCACGTAAAGGTGGCGTCATTCTACTGATCGCCGCCGGTCGTGGTGCCGTCCAAACCGAATTATGCAAGAGGCTTGTTTGACACCCATTCCGGGGCGCTCCTAGACTTGGGCTGAGGGGGAGGTAGCTTTTGAGCACTAAAGCCTATGTTTTGATCGAGACGTCCGTCGGTAAGACGACCGATGTGTCCAATGCCCTGCAGGCCCTGCCCACCGTGGTCACGGTGGACGCGGTCACCGGCCCCTACGACATTATCGCGGTGGTCGATGCCGACGACCTGACCGCCGTCGGTGAACTGGTGACTTCGAAGATACACACGATCGGTGGCATCGTCCGCACCGTCACCTGCCTGTCGATGGGCTCCGCCATATAAGGCTCGCCGCTGAGCTAAGCGAAGGTCAGGGCGCGCTGGGGGTTGCCCACCAGCAGGGCGTCGATCTGGTCGCTCTCGAATCCCCGACGACGCAGTCTGGGCTCAATATTGTCCAGGATGTGGGCGATGCCCTTGCCGCCGTAGCGAGCCTGCGAGTGTTTGAAGTTCACGTCGTGCGAGATGACGACCTGGTAGCCGAAGCCCTTGTCCACGAGGAACTCGATTTTGTCCATTTCCTGGTCGTCGCTAGCGGCCTTTTCGCTGTTCTTGCCCATGTACATGATGGACGAGTCCTCGTATGCACCGAGGTGGTCGAACTCCATGAAGCACCCGGCTTGAGCAAGCTCTGTCATAGCCCCCAAATCCCAAATCGCCATACCGAGGTGGGCGAACACGATGTGGTGGGGGTCCGCACCGGCCTCTACCAAAACTTCGAGGATTCCGTGCGGCGACCAGTCGTCCAGGCCGGGGTGGATCATGATGGGCGCACCGGTCTCGACCTGCGCCCTGGCAGACGCCCGCAGCACCTTAAGCTCGTTCTCGCTGAGGGGGTGGAAGTTGCCCACCTCGCCGATCAGGCCGCTCTTTACGCCCGTCTCATCGACCCCCAGCGTCACGTCCCGCACGATCTCGTCGGTTAGCTCGTCTTCTGTGCGGTCGTCCATGTCGGTCGGGTGAGACACCGGCACGTAGTAGCTGCCGCCCATGATGATGTTGAGCCCCGTCGCCCGGGAGATGCGGGCCAGCGCCAGCGGGTCGCGGCCGATGCCCAGGCTCGTCGCATCGACCAGCGACACCCCTCCGGCGTAGCGATACTTGAGGGCCTCGTCGATGGCCACTTCGACGTCCCATAACCTGCCGGTGTCGTGGTTATGCGACCAGTTGGCCATCATCTTGCCCAGGCGGTCCATGGTCACCGGAGCATCCACCCACGCCCGCTGCGACGCCTCTTCGGGCATGTCGAAGTAGCAGGCCAGGTCTACGAGCAGGTGCTCGTGCATGATGGTGATGCCCAGTGCCTCTGGCGCAAGAGCGCCCAGCACGGTCTGGACCATTCCCGTCTGCGTGGATGTCATGGCTTCCCCCCTTCGGTGATACGGGCAGTGACGCGGCCACCAGTCTAGCCGCTTTTTCCTCGTCGCCGACCGGCGTGGACGGGCGAGCCACGGGCCACTGCTAAGATTCGAGCGATAACGAAGGGGAGGATCTGATGGACTACGACGCGATTCGCAAAGAGCTACGAGGACCGGCGGTGCTATTGATGACGCCGTTCGACTCGGCCTTCCACCTGAACACCGACGCCCTGCGCAAGAACATACGCCATGTAGTAGAGGGCGGCATATCGAGAGGCAAGGGCTTCATCATCTGCCCGTCCGGCACCGGCGAGTACAACACGCTGTCTCGGAGTGAGCACAGTGATGTGGTGGGCGCTGCTATCGATTCGGCCGACGGAGACATCGAGATAGCCGTCGGAGTCGCGTCCAGCTCGCACTTCGAGGTGATCGAACGCGGCAACGCCGCGCTCGCGCTGGGGGCGAAGGTGGCGATGGTGCCGCCGCCGTACTACTACCACGGCATGGATCAGCGAGGGGTCGTGAACTGGTATGCGGAGATCGCCAAGGGCACCGAGATCGGCCTGATGATCTACGACCAGTCCTGGCGTCGCCTGGGCGGCAGCGTGGACGGACCGGCCACGGCGGAGCTGGCGAAGATACCGAGCGTGGTGTCCATCAAGCGCGGCTTTCTCCCCTCGTTCCAGGACTACGTCGAGACGATGGACCGCTTTTCGAACAGTCTTGCGATCGTCGACAACTCCTACGGCCACACCGCGGGGCTGGCGCACCAGCACGGGGCGAGTTCGTACATAACCGGGATCGGCGCGTTCTGGCCGCAAGGCGAGGCCAAGTTCTGGGCGCTGCTGGAGGCGGGGAAGTACGCCGAGGCAGACCGGCAGCACTCACGCCAGTCCACCTTCTGGCGGCTGGTAGACGAGGACTTCGGCGGCTTCGCGACTAACGTGCTCAAGGCCGCGGCCGAGTACGTCGGCATCGAGGCGGGTTCGGTGCGCCCACCCTTCCACGACCTCACCGCCGATGAAAAGGCCCGGCTCGCGGGCATCCTCGCCGAGCTTGGGGTGCCAAAGCGATGAGGCCATGAGCCGAAGAAGCCCTGACGAGCGAGGCTCCGCCTCGCGGGGAACGCCTAAATCAGTAGTCCCCCGCCCTGCTTTATCACGGCGCCCTGGCTGACGATGATGTCGACGTCGTGCAGCGTGCGGATGTCCGACAGCGGGTCGCCCGCGATTATTAGCGCGTCGGCTGATTTGCCGGGCTCCAATGTGCCCGTCTCGCTTGAGATGTCTAAGCATTCGGCTGATGTCTTTGATGAGCACACGATGGCGTCCATCTCGGAGATACCCATGCCCTCGACCATGACCTGCGGGGTGAAGGCGAAGTCGCCGAACTCGACGTGGGCCATGCCGGTGTCCAGGCCGGTGACGAATTTTACGCCTCTGTCCCACATGTCCCGCAGGATGGAGTAACGACCCTCGGGGTCGTCGAGTACCGCCGAGGTCGCGCCGGGGTCCATTTCGACCCCCTTGGTGTCGCGTATGGCGGCGATGGCGATGGTCGGGTCCACCCACAGGCCCTTCTCGGCCATCACGTCGGCCACCTCGGGTTTGTAATCCCAGGTCTCGTCAGGGTTCTCCGAGAGCCAGGTGCTGTGGATGAGGTTGTGGATGCCCGCCTCGGCGCAGTTGGACACGCCCACGGTGCCGTGGCAATGGGCCGCCACCCGCACTCCCATGCGCTCGGCATCTTCTACAGCAGCGCGCAGGGTGGAGACGGGGTACTGGGCGGCACGCACGTTGGAGCGGGGGGTGAAGGCGCCGCCGGTGGACATCATCTTGATGTAGTCGGCCCCCAGCTTGATCTGGCGCCGCACCGCGGTGACCACCTGCTCGACGGTATCGGCCTCGGTTCCAAAACTGTTGCAATGTCCGGCAGTAGTCGTGATGGGCGTGCCGGTGACGAGCAGCCGTGGGCCGGGAATCTTCCCGTCAAGAATCGCCTGCTTCACCGGGAAGGCGACCTCGTTGCGGGAGCCCAGGTCGCGCATCGTCGTGACGCCCGAAGCGAGAGTGGTTCGCACGGCATCGACCGAGCGCATTAGCAGCTCGTCGTGGGTCTCGGTCATGATGTGCTCGTAGGCGTCGGCCTCTGCGGAGCAGTGCATGTGGGCATGCACCTCGATGAAGCCTGGCATGATCGTTCCCCCGGCCAGCTCGATGACTTCGCCGTCCGGGTTGGCGCCCAGCTGGTCACGGGTGGTCACGGCCTCGACTCGGCCGTTGTCCAGTATCAGCGCGCCATTGGGTACGGCGCGGGCGCCGGTTCCGTCGATTAGCTGGTCGGCGATGAGAATGCGTCGCATGGTTAGTTCCTTTGTGGTTGGGCGCAACCTGAAAAGAGGAGTGTCGGCCGGATTATAGGGTTATCGTTTATAATCCCGCCACCAGCGGACCATCGGGGTTCGTCGGCCGGAGAAAGGCGTTTTTCCCACCACCGTTCGGAGGATGATTTATGACGACCGCGCAGGGAGCGATTCCCAAGGAAAAGCTGACGTGGATGTACGAGACTATGGTCCTCATCCGCCGCTTCGAGGAGCAGGCCAAGCGGGAGGCCGACCAGGGTCGCATTCTTGGCACGCACTCGGCCATCGGTGAAGAGGCGGTGCCCACGGGCATCTGCGCTCACCTCAACGACGGCGACTACGTTCTGGGTAACCACCGCAGCCACCACCACTGCATCGCCAAGGGCGTCGGTGTGAACGAGATGATGGCCGAGCTGCTAGGCAAGGCCACCGGCACCAACAACGGCAAGGGCGGCACCATGCACATTGCCGACGCCACCAAGGGGATGCTGGGCGCCAACGGTGTCGTCGGGTCGAACATTCCGGTGGCGACCGGCTGCGCACTGGCGGCGAAGGTGCAGGGCCGGGACAATGTCTCGGTGGTGTTCTTCGGCGACGGCGCGTCCAGCCAGGGCTCACTGCACGAGTCGATGAACCTGGCCTCGATATGGGACCTGCCGGTCCTCTTTGTATGCGAGAACAACCGCTACGCTGAGTCCACGCCGTTCGAGTACTCGGTCGCGGGCCAGTCCGTCGCCAACCGCGCTGCGGGCTACGCCATGCCAGGCGTGACCGTGGACGGCCAGGACGTCATGGAGATGTACGAGGTGGCGGGCGAAGCGGTCGCCCGTGCGAGGCGCGGCGAGGGTCCGACGCTGATCGAGGCTCAGACCTATCGCTACCACGGCCACTACGGCGCCGATAACCCGCTGGGCTATCGCACCGAAGAGGAAGAGGCCTACTACAAGGGACGGGACTGCATCATCACCGCGGCCAAGTTCCTGCTGGAGAGCGGGACAATGACGCAGGACGAGCTCGATGCCATCGATGCCGATGCCATCGCCAAGGTCGAGGCGGCGTCCAAGTTCGCCGTCGAGAGCCCGTACCCGGACCCCTCGGAGATTCTCACCGACGTCTACATCAAATACCCCTAGTTGCCCGGCTGGTTAAAGAGCAAGGCAATCCCACTATCAGGTAAACGAGGAGCTAAATATGACAACCACTGAGGTTAGAGCGCTGACCTACGCGCACGCGGTGAACGAGGGCTTCCACCAGGAGTTCGAGCGCGACCCCAACGTCATCCTCATGGGCGAGGACGTGGCAGGGGGCGCGGGCAGGGACGACTTCGAGGACGCCTGGGGCGGGGTGTTCAAGCTCACCCGCGGCTTGATCGGCAAGTATGGGCCGGAGCGTGTGCGCGACACACCCATCTCCGAGAACGGCTTCATAGGCGCGGCCGTGGGGTCCGCCGCTGCCGGCCTGCGGCCGATAGCGGACCTCATGTTCGTAGGATTCGTAGGGGTGTGCGGCGACCAGATCTTCAACAACATGGCCAAGATGCACTACATGTTCGGTGGCAAGGTCGAACTGCCGCTAACGGTGATCACGTCCACAGGCGCTGGCGTGGGTTCTGCCGCGCAGCACTCCGAGACGCTGTACTCGATCTTCGTGCACTTCCCCGGCCTAAAGTGTGTGGCGCCCTCCAACCCGTACAACGCCAAGGGCCTGCATATCGCGGCGATTCGGGACAACGACCCGGTGATCGTGTTCAACAACAAGCTGCTCATGGGCGGCGTCGGCACCGGACCGCACGTGCCGGAAGAGGCCTACGAGGTGGAAATCGGCAAGGCCCATGTCGCGCGGGAGGGCACCGACGTGACGCTGATCGGCATCAGCTACACGACCCACCTGTGCCTGAAGGCGGCCGAGATACTGGCCCAGCAGGGCTACTCGGCCGAGGTCGTGGACCTGCTGTCCCTATCGCCGCTGGACGAAGACACGATTCTCAGTTCGGTAAAGAAAACACGCAAAGTGGTAATAGTCGACGAGGACTACCCGCGCTGCTCGATGGCTTCGGAGCTGTCGGCGGTCATTGCCGAGCAAGCTTTTGATTATCTAGATGCACCGCCAAGAAGGGTGAATCCGCCGCATACGTCGGTGCCCTACAGCCCGGTGCTGGAGGAACTGTTCATCCCGACGCCGGAGCGCATCGTCGAAGAGGCGCTCGCCACGATGGAGTAGGTGCCCTCGGGCGACCGAAATGCAGGTATGAGGAACCCCGAACAAAGGCCACTGTCCTTCGTCCAGGCCACCAACGAGGCCATTCGGACGATGATGCGGGAAGACCCCAACGTCATCGTCATGGGCGAGGACGTGGCCGGGGCGGCGGGCCGGGCGGACCAGGGCTTCATCGACCACGCCGGCGGCACGTTCGGCTTGACGAAGAACCTGATACAGGAGTTCGGGCCGGAGCGAATTCTCGACACGCCCATCTCCGAGACCGGCTTCATGGGAGCGGGCGTTGGTGCGGCGGCGGCGGGCTTGCGGCCGGTGGTCGACCTGATGTTCGTCGGCTTCGTCGGCGTGTGCGGCGACCAGATCTTCAACAACATGGCGAAGATGCACTACATGTTCGGCGGTAAGGTGAAGCTGCCCATCACGGTGATGGCCCAGACGGGCGCCGGAGACGGCGGTTACGCCGCCCAGCACTCCGAGACGATCTGGTCCATATTCACCCACTTCCCAGGGCTAAAGTGTGTGGTGCCTTCCGATCCTTATACGGCGAAGGGGCTGCAGATTGCAGCCATGCGCGACGACGACCCGGTCATCATCTTCCAAGGCATCCGGTCGATGGGGGCCAGCTATGGGGGTCAGCACGTGCCGGAAGAGGCATACGAGATTGAGATAGGCAAGGCTCGCGTCGTGCGCGAGGGTACGGACGTGACCTTGACCGGTATCGGCTTCAGCACCCGGACTTGCCTTGAAGCGGCCGAGATTCTGAACGAGCAGGGCTACTCTGCCGAGGTCGTCGATCTGTTGTCGCTCTCGCCGTTGGACGAGGACACGATTCTGAGTTCGGTGAAAAAGACCCGGAAAATTGTCATCACCGACGAGGATTATCCCCGCTGCTCGGTGGCGTCGGACATCTCGGCATTGGCCGTCGAGCAGGCGTTCGATTACCTGGACGCACCGCCAAGGCGCGTGAGTGCGCCCCACGCCTCGGTGCCCTACAGCCCGGCGCTGGAGAAGTACCACCCGCCCCGCGCCGAGGACGTGGTCGAAGCCGCGGTCGCGGTGTTGGAGTAGACCGGCCTGTGGTGGCCTATTGGGGATAACTGACGTAGACGTCTCTTAGCAGGTCGTCCGCCGTCGGGTACGGGCTCTCGATAGCGAACCTGGTCGCTTCTTCCACCTGCTCTTTGGCATCTGCTGCCAGCAGGTCGAGGTCTTCGTCGGAGCCGTAACCGGTCCCCGTTATGTGGGCGCGCATCCTCTCGATGCAGTCGCGGTCCTTGTAATAGTCTTGCTCTTTCTCGGTTCGATACAGAAGGGGGTTGTCGTGGCCGCCGTGCCCCAGGTACCGGTACGTCTGGGCCTCTATTAACGTGGGCCCCTCACCGCGCCGCGCTCGCGCAATGGCCGCTGCCGACACCTCGAACATGGCCAGGGCGTCCTGCCCGTCGACGGTGACGCCCGGCATCGCGTAACCGGCAGCGCGGTTGGCGACGGAGCCACCGGCGACCGAGTACTCGAAGGGTGTGGAGTCTGCGTAACGGTTGTTCTCGCATACGAAGATGACCGGCAGGTCCCATATGGATGCCAGGTTCATCGCCTCGTGCAACGAGCCCTGTGAGCTGCCCCCGTCTCCGAAGAAGACCACCGAGACGTTGTCTCGGCCCTGCACCTTTGCCGCCAGCGCGCAGCCGGTCGCCACGGGTATGTTGGAGCCGACGACGCCGTTGGCGCCCAGCATCCCCTTGGCGGAGTCGGCTATGTGCATGCTTCCGCCCTTGCACCGGTTGGTGCCGGTGACTTTTCCAAGAAGCTCGGCCATCATCTCACGGGGGTCCAGCCCCTTGGCGATCCCGTGATGATGGCTGCGGTGGTTACCTAGCAGGTAATCGTCGTCGCGCAGGTTGGCGCATAAGCCGGTGGGCACGGCCTCCTGCCCGATGGCCGAGTGGGTGGAACGGATGCGGCCCGAGTCCTGCTCCCGCTTGGCCTGCTCCTCAAAGCGCCTGATGAGAACCATGGTCCTGAACATCCACAGGCATTTTTCGCGGGTCGGTTCCGGCGTTCCGATCATGTTTCTCCTCAGTGCTGACCCCGGTACCGGGGCCGACGGGGAGATGATAATGCCTGTTTCGACAAGGTGCAGCGCAGCGGGTACAGTTACGGCGTGACCTCCGAGCGCCGTCGCTACGGCGGTGCGGCCAATCACAGGTCGGACTTCGGAGGCCGGCGCCCAGCGCGCCAACTGACGCGGTCCAAACGACACGGCCATATTGACACGGGAGGAACCGATGGCGACCGAAATCGTGATGCCCAAACTCGGCATGGTAATGACCGAGGGAACGGTCTCGAAGTGGATGAAGGGTGCCGGAGACAAGGTCTCTCAGGGCGAGGTGATCGCCGAGATCGAGACCGAGAAGATCAATTACGAGCTGGAGGCCACCAGCGACGGCCTCCTGCACCACGTTGCTTCCGAGGGGGCCGTGGTTGCCGTGAGCGGCATCTTGGGATACTTGCTTGCCGAGGGGGAGCCAGTGCCCGAGCCGCCGAAACAGGTAGAGCCGGTTATCAGAGCAGCAGCGGCGAAACGCGCGACGCCTGTACGGGCCGCCAGCGACGCCGTGCCGTCTACCCCCGGCGCTCGTAAGCTCGCCGCCAAGCTGGGCGTGGACCTGTCCCAGGTCACCCCCACCGGACCACGAGGAAGAGTGGTCGAGGCCGACGTACGCGGTTATTCGGAGTCGGGCGCGGGGGCGGCCAAGGGCGGCAGCGACGACGGGGCCGCGCTTTTGGCCGGGCTTCCCGAACCCGCGAAAGTGGTGAAGATGGCGGGGATGCGCAAGGGCATCGCCGAGCACATGACGGCGTCCATCCTCTCGACCGCACAGTTGACCTTCTCTCTAGAAGTCCCGGTAACCGAGCTTCAGCGCCACCGCAAAGAGTGGTCGCGGGCCAACAAGAGCCCGGTAACCAATACGCACGTGTTCGCCAAGGCCTGCGCGCTGGTTATCGGCGAGCTGCCCGTCTACAACACCGTGTTGGCTGGCGGCAGCGTCCATTATTTTCACGAGATCAATATCGGCATTGCGGTTGCTCTCGACGAGGGTCTGATAGTTCCGGTCATCAGGGACGTGGCCAGCACGCCGCTGGCGGACCTGGCCAAACAGACGTCCGAGCTGACGAAAAAGGCGACGGCCGGAAAAATATCGCCAGACGAGCTGGCCGGCGGCACGTTCACCATCAGTGTGTTGGGGACGGTGGACGTGTTTACGCCCATTCTCAACCGGGGCCAGTCCGCCATTCTCGGCGTTGGGTCCACTCGCCAAAAGCCAATAGTGGAAGACGGCGAAGTGGTCGTGCGGGACGTGTGCACGTTCAGCCTGACCGTCGATCACCAGACCATCGACGGCGCGGTGGCCGCCGAGTTCCTCAAACGGTTCTCCGAACTGCTGCAGAGTCCAGACCCTCTTTTCCCGTAGATGGAATTTGTAAAACTCGGGCGAACCGGGCTGAAGGTTTCGCGGCTGTGCCTGGGCACCAATATGTTCGGCGCGGGGTACGTGGACGACGAACGCGCCGACCTCGTCATAAACACGGCCCTGGACGCTGGCGTCAATTTCATCGACACGGCCGACATTTACCACCTCGGCCGCTCTGAGGTCGTCGTTGGGAGTGCCATCAGACATCGCCGCGAAGAGGTGGTCCTGGCGACGAAGGCCGGGTACCCGATGGGCGACCGGCCAAATCAGGGCGGTCTGTCGCGGGCCCACCTGATGGAGGCCGTCGACGCCAGTCTCAGGCGCCTGGACACCGACTATATCGACCTCTACCAGATGCACGTCTGGGACGCGGAGACGCCGCTGGACGAGACGATGCGCGCGCTCGATGACCTGATCACCGCCGGGAAAGTGCGGTACGTGGGCTGCTCCAACTTCAAGGGCTGGCAGCTGGTGAAAGCGCTGTGGGCCAGTGACGGGAACGGGCACGTTCGATTCGACACTGTTCAGCCCCCTTATAATCTTGCCCATAGGGACATCGAAGACGAGCTCGTGCCCGCGTGTCTCGATGAGGACGTGGCGATACTGCCCTACCAGGTCCTGGCGGGGGGCGTGCTCACCGGCACCTACGACCCGAAACAGTCGCCACCGGAGGGCACACACATGGCGTCCAGCCTGGCCGGGACGGCCCGAAGTCGCTATTGGAACGAAGCCACGTTTGAGGTAGTGGAGCGGGTGAAGGCGTTCGCTGCGGAGCTGGGGAACAGCCCGGCGCAGGTGGCGACGGCCTGGGCCCTGGCAAAGCCCGGCATTACCTCGGTGATCGTCGGTTCGAGCAGGCCGGAGCAGGTGCACGCCAGTATCGAGGCATTGAGCATTGAGTTGGACGAGGCCGCGATCGCCCGACTGGAGACAATGGACCCTTGAGCGTAGTCGTGACGGTAGAGAGGCGAATGAAGCCGGGATCCCTCAGGGATATCCAGCGGCTCCAGGCCGAGCTCTGGGAGATCGCCAGCAACACCACCGGATACATATCCGGGGAGACGGTGTTTAGCGCCGACAACCCGGACTCCTTCATGACGGTGAGCAGGTGGGAGAGCATCGACTACTGGTGGGCGTGGGAGAACAACGCCGAGCGCCGCAGCCTGTTCGGCAAATACAGCGGCATCATGGAGGTCACCAGGAGCCCGCGCATCTGGCGGACGACCCAGTGAAGGGCCCTGGCGGCCTAAAGGGCAGTAAGGGACGGTTATGACGGATTCGCTGACCATCACCGACAATCGGACGGGAGAGAGCTACGACGTGCCGGTGTTCGCGGGCACATACCCGGAGCACGGCTCGGCCATAAAGGCGTCCGACCTGCGCCAGATAAAGACCGCCGACGGGGACTTCGGCCTGCTCGGCCACGACCCCGGGTTTACCAATACTTCTTCATGTCAGAGTGGGGTCACGTTCATCGACGGGGATGAGGGCATCCTTCGCTACCGTGGCTATTCCATTGAGCAACTCGCCGAAAGCAGCACGTACCTGGAAGTCGCATATCTGCTCGTGCATGGGGAGTTGCCCGATTCCTCCGAACTGTCAGCCTGGACGTACGACATTACCCACCACACGATCATCAACGAGAAGATCAAGCGCTTCCTCGACGGTTTCCACTACGACGCCCACCCCATGGGCATCCTCGTCAGCGCGGTGGCGGCGCTATCGACGTTCTACCCGAAGTCGAGGAACGTGCACGATGAGGAAGTACGCAAGCGTTCGATCAGGCGGCTGATAGCAAAAATGCCGACGCTGTCGGCTTTCGCCTACCGCTACAGCTCCGGGCGTCCGTACGCCTACCCGGACAACGACCTGAGCTACTCGGCGAACTTCCTGA
The DNA here is from genome assembly GCA_965250195.1 of Dehalococcoidia bacterium. GTDB lineage: Bacteria > Chloroflexota > Dehalococcoidia > Lucifugimonadales > UBA2962 > CAUZIR01. Next base: position 1,001,280 of record OZ252295.1, on the reverse strand, counting down.
ACATGATCTTCCGCACGACCGAGCCAAAGTATTCGCCCGACCCGGTGCTCGAGCGGGCGCTGGACGTCCTGTTCATCCTGCACGCCGACCACGAGCAGAACTGCTCGACTTCCGCTATGAGGAACGTCGGGAGTTCCGATGCCGACCCGTACGTGTCGGTTTCCGCCGCCATCGCCGCCCTCTACGGGCCTTTGCACGGCGGTGCGAATGAGGCCGTGGTGCGCATGCTCACAGAGATCGGTGACGTGAAAAAGGTGCCTGAGTTCGTAAAAAAGGTGAAGGCGAGAGAGTTCCGTCTTATGGGCTTTGGCCACCGGGTCTATAAGAGCTACGACCCGAGGGCGAAGATCCTCCGCAACCTGGCCGAGCAAGTGTTCGACGTATGCGGCCGCAACCCGCTCATAGACGTGGCCGTGGAGCTGGAGCGCATTGCGCTGGAAGATGAGTTTTTCGTAGAGCGCAGCCTGTATCCGAACGTCGACTTCTACTCCGGCATCATCTACCAGGCGATGGGCTTCCCCACATCCATGTTCCCGGTGTTGTTTGCTATACCTAGAACGTCGGGCTGGCTGGCCCACTGGGAGGAGATGCGCAACGACCCCGAACTGCGCATATCTCGGCCGCGGCAGGTCTACACAGGGGAGGCCGAGCGGGCTTACGTACCCATTGCAGACCGTTCCTGAAACTGCCTGTGTGCCCCGTTCCGGCCATTCACTTGCACCTGTGGCCGCACAGAGCCCGGGGTTAAAAGGGCTGCAAAGTCCTAGACACTTTCTTGTAACTATGTGAAATTGTGTCGGTTGCCAGCCCGGCGAGATATCGCATCAACTGGGTGCGGCGCCCTTTGCGGCCGCATCCATGCACGTACACGGGGGCCATCGAGGAGGAACTATGGAAGCCGCGTTCTTAGTACTTATCGGAGGGGCGCTTTTCGCCCAGTCCTGGAACCATCTGGGCCTGTTCGCCGAGGGGCGTGGTATGGGTATCGTGGTCGGTGGACTAGGCCTCGTGGCGCTGGTGTCGCTGGTCATGGACCCGATGCTGCTTCAGGGCGACGGGCTCACTGCCGCAGAGGCCCTGGCCAACCTCACGATTATGAAGGGCCTCATCCTGCTGTGGTCCGTTTTTGCAGTGGCCATGGCGGTGCAGAGCTTCCTTGATCTTGAGGAGCGGGCCGTCGGGTTCTTCGCTGGCTTTGTCGCCATTGTCTCGGTGATCGCTCTCGTCTACTTCGTTGTGGAGATGACGAACGGCTATGGGGGAGACGGACCATGGCTGACGATGGGCGCATCCACGCTGATTCTAGCCATTACTTCCGGCATCATCTTTTTCCACCAGGCTATCCCGTTCCAGGCCATTAGACTGGTCGCTGGCTGGTTCTTGCTGATCGGAGGCTCCGCCCTGGGCGTGTTTGGTCTGCTGATCGCCACCACCAGCGTCGAGTTGTAACCTCCCGGTTTTCAGTCGGGTTTCCGAGGCTGTAAACGGCGTTCCTGTCGAGTAGACCTCGAAGGGGCGCCGTCGGTATTTGTTTCGGGTTGATAGAATGGCAAACCTCGAAAACGCCGCTACCGACGAAAACAGAGGTACACAGGCCGAGAAGATGGCGAACGAATCAACGCAGGACACGGCCGGGTCCCCGGAGCCGCCGGTAGGCCGCCCACGTCAGGGCCAGGCCCAATCGCCCGGCGGGAATCTCCGGAGCATCAACCGCAAGGTCTCCGCCGGCGAGATCCTTTCCGAGAGCGAACAGGAGGCCGGCAAGTATGGCTGGGAGGGCACGTTCTCCCGGTACCTGGAGATGGCTATTGCCAACCCGTCTCTCGCACGGCTGTCGCATTCACTCGTCAATGACTCGATCCGGTCCGTCGGCATCGACGATGATTTGAACGGCGAGCCGGTCTACGGGCTGTTCGAAAACAAGATATTTGGCCTCGAATCGGCGCTTCAGAGCATCGCCGGTTACTTCGAGGCATCGGCCCAGCGCCTCGAAGTCAGGAAGCGCATTTTGCTTTTGCTGGGTCCACCGGCCAGCGGCAAGTCCTCAATCATTGACATCATCAAGCGCGGCCTAGAGGACTACACCAAGACCGATGAGGGCACCGTCTACACGATTCAGGCCTGCCCCATGCAGGAAGACCCGCTGCATCTTGTCCCTACTGGCCTGAGGCAACGCCTGGCTGAGGACCACGGCCTGCACATTGAGGGCGACCTGTGCTTCCATTGCCGGTTCCTGCTGGAGCGCGACTACAGGGGCGATCCGTCCGATGTGCCCATTACGAGAGTGGTGTTTTCCGAACCGCAGGCGCGAGGCATCGGGTATTACATTGCCAACAACCCCAACCCGCCCGACCCCTCGGTGCTGGTGGGCAGCTACAACGCCGCCAAGCTCGACGGCGACCGGCAAGAAGTGGCGGCGCGTGCGTTCAGGCTGGACGGCGAGTTGAACGTGGCCAACCGAGGCCTCATGGAGTTCGTCGAGATCTTCAAGGCCGACCGTAGCCTGCTGTCGACCCTGCTGTCGCTGGCGCAAGAGCAGCTGATAAAGATGGAGAAGTTCGGGTCGGTCTATGGCGACGAGGTCATAGTCGGCCACTCCAACGAGGGCGACTTCAACACATTCGCTCAAGACGACTCTTCTGAGGCCCTAAAAGACCGGATCATCGCGATAAAGATCCCCTACAACCTTCGGGTGACCGAAGAGGTCAAGATTCTCAACAAGATGCTGGGCCAGAGTACCGTCCACAACGTTGACATCGCTCCGTTGACCATGCGGGTTGTGAGCACGTTCGCCATCTTGTCGAGGCTGGAAGCACCCGCCAAGCAGGGGATGTCGCTGCTCGACAAGGTCAAGCTCTACGACGGCGAGCAGGTGGGCCCATACCGGCGCCGGGACGTCGTCGAGATGCAGCGCCACCATCCGAACGAGGGCATGGGCGGAATTTCCCCGCGCTACGTGATGAACCGCATCGGAGTGGTGGCCAGCTCCCCGGCTGGCGTCGTGACGCCCCTGGCCGCCATTGACAGCCTGTGGCAGGGCCTGAAAGAGAACATCAGCCTGGACCAGAAAGACATCGTGACCTATGTCGGGTTCATCTCCGACACGGTCAAGGAGTACAACAACCTGGCCGTCAAAGAGCTGCAAATAGCGTTCGAGGACTCGTTCCACGAGAGCGTCAACATGCTGTTCGACAACTACGTTGGCAACATCGCCGACTACTACGCCGCCACCACCTCGTCGAAGGCCGGCAAGGTCAGCGCCCGCTCTCCGAACGAGCGAGACATGCAGGAACTCGAGCGGGCAATCGGGATGTCGGCGCGCGACAAGGCCCCTTTCCGCCACGAGTTGCACGAGCTGATCAGCGGCTGGAAAGCCAAGGGCAAGGTGTTCGACTACCGGTCAGAGCCTCGCCTGCGGACAGCGGTGGAGCAGCGCCTGTTGCCGTCGCCGCGCGTCATTGAGCGCGCCCTGACGGAGCCCCGCTTTGCCCGTCAGAAGGTCGAGTGGCAGCGGCGATACAGCGCGATCGTCAACCGGTTGGTGGACTCGTTCGGGTACTCGCGGCCGACCGCACTCGACCTGGTCGAGTACGGGCTGCACGTCATCAAGAACAGGCCGGTAATGAAGACCCCTCGCAACGAGGGCGTCGAGTGGCTGTGGCCCGCCTACCCGCAGGATCGCCCGGAACCCGCACCCGCCGAACAGGCCGCCGCCGAGTAGTCAGAGCGAGCGAACTTAGCGCTCTTCGGTTTTCTCGGCCGGACCCCTCTTTAGCACGAGCTCGTGCACGGCGGCTCCTATCGGGCCGCCAATGAGCGGGCCCGCTATGTAAATCCAGAAGCTGGACTGCGGTCCGGGCACGGCTATGTCGCCCCACCCGGCTGCCAGCGCTACCAGTCGGGGACCAAAGTCCCGCGCCGGGTTCCAGCCGCCCTGAGTCAGGGGCGCGAACAGGCTGATGAGCGCCGCCACGGTGAAGCCGATGAGCAGGGGAGCGAGGTTTTTCGATGAGAGCCAGGCCGAGCGACGCTCCGTTACGGCAAAGATAACGAGAACCAACACCCCGGTGCCGAACGCCTCGACGGCCATCGCCCCGCCGGGGGATATCAGGCCGAGTGCGGCTTCCCCCGTGCCGTAGATGTCAGGATTCGGAAAATATTCTCCGAAGACCATGGCGGAGTGTTCGGAGCCCACCTCGCCGCGCACCAGCCCGTTGTCGGCCTCGAACCGTTTTATGAAATTACCGAACAGCCACCAGACGGTGGCGCCGGCCAGGACGCCGCCAGTCAGCTGGGACAGCCAGTACAGCGGCAGGCGCCGCAGGGGGAACTGGCGGCGCCGGAAGATCGCGAAGGCCAGCGTTACCGCGGGGTTGAGGTGCGCGCCGGAAATGTGCGCGGTGGCGTAGATGGCCAGGGTGACGCCGAGCCCCCACACGGCCGCGACCTGCCACAACCCGACCTGTGCACCTGTGATGACCGCCGCCGCCACGGCGCCGGTGCCGAACAGCACCAACAAATAGGTGCCGACCGTCTCTCCGGCGGCCAATCTCACATATTCCGGTAGCTTCACGTTTTGCTGGCCCTCATCTATTCACCACAGGTCCGGTATTTTCACATAATTTTTTCGATCCGATTGCCGGGGATTCCGGCGGACCAACGGACTGGTCATATAATCGAAACCGGGTCCGGGTCGTTTCAAGGATTGCGCCAAAAATTTAGTTGAAGCGATATTTGGGCTCGACGCTAGGGGAGGTGGCAATGCCGGGAGCGGTAACGGTCTTCACCCTGTTCGGCATCCCGATCAGGCTGCACTTCTCATGGGTCATCATCCTGCTTTTGCTGACCTGGTCGCTCTCCAACAGCTACTTTCCCTCGATCTACCCGGACTGGTCGGGCCGCACCTACTGGTTGATGGGTATTCTCGGGAGCCTGCTGCTGTTCTCCTCGGTGCTGGCCCATGAGCTCAGCCACTCCCTGGTAGCGCTCTCAAGAGGCCACAAGGTGAAATCGATCACCCTGTTCATCCTGGGTGGCGTCTCCCAGATGGCCGACGAGCCGGACAGCCCCGGCGAAGAGTTCTGGATCGCCGCGGCGGGTCCGCTGAGCAGCCTGTTACTGGGCGCGGCGTTTCTAGTGGTTTTCTGGGCGGTCGGCAGCGACGGCAACGAGCAGGTTCGAGGCGTGTCTTTCTACCTCGGTTTCGTGAATATTGTGCTCGGTGTCTTCAACCTGGTGCCCGGCTACCCGTTGGACGGGGGCAGAGTGCTGCGGTCGGTCGTCTGGCGCTCGACGGGCAGCCTCGACCGTGCGACCGCCGTTGCATCGAGAGTCGGGGTGGTGGTGGGCACCGTGATGATGATCGGCGGCATCTTCGTGATCTTCTCGGTGGCCTTCGTCACCGGTATCTGGCTGGTGTTCATCGGCTGGTTCGTACGGTCTTCGGCGTCCGCCTCCAGACGCAGGACGAGGGCCACGGCCACGCTGACGATGTCGGGCAAGACGGTGGCCGACGCCATTAATCCGCAATTCCCCCGCGTGCGACCGGACGACAGCGTCAGAGATGTTGTGGGTACCTTCTCAGAGCGCGGATTCCAGCGAGCGTTCCTGGTAATGTCCGACGACAGGCTGGAGGGCATCGTGACCACATCCGATCTGCGCTCGGTGGCATCAGACCTTTGGAGATCAACGACGATCTCAGAGGTGATGACCCCGCGTGAGCAACTGGTGACTGTGGCCTCCTCCGACCACCTGGAAAAGGCGCTGGTGCTTTTGAGCCGCTACGGCTATCAGCAATTGCCAGTGGTAGACGGCGAAAAGGTCGCCGGGCTGATGTCCCGGGCGGACATCTTCAGGGCACTTCAGATTTCTGAGCTTATCGGCGGCAACATAGGAGCCCATTTATGAAAGCGGCCGAGCTGTTCGTCAAGTGCCTGGAGGCGGAAGGCGTCCGGTACGTCTTCGGTGTACCGGGAGAGGAGAACGCCGATTTGATGATGGCGCTGCAGGACTCCCGCATCAATTTCGTCCTCGCCCGGCACGAGCAGGGGGCCGCGTTCATGGCCGACGTCTACGGCCGCCTGACCGGCGAGCCGGGCGTGTGCCTGGGCACGCTGGGGCCGGGTGCGACGAACCTCGTCACGGGCGTAGCGGACGCGTATTTGGACCGTGCGCCGCTCGTTGCCATAACAGGCCAGGCCGACATCCGGCGGCAGCACAAAGAGAGTCACCAGTTCATGGACGTCGTCGGCATGTTCGAGCCCATAACCAAGAAGACGACGCCGATCATCCACCCCGCCAACATTCCGGAGGTGGTGCGAAAAGCTTTCAAGCTGGCCAAGATGGAGAAGCCGGGGGCCTGCCACATCGAGCTGCCCGAGGACATCGCTCGGTCCGAGGTGGATTCGGTCGGGCCGGTGCAGCCGAAGCGCCCCCGTCGGCCCGTCCCTGACGAGAAAGTGATCGGGCAGGCCTGGGACATGATCCGCGCCGCCAAAAGGCCGGTGATTCTGGCCGGTAACGGGACGATAAGAAAGCGGGCCAGCAAGCAGCTGCGCCGTTTCTGCGATATCACCGGCATGGGCGTCATAACCACGTTCATGGGAAAAGGGGCCGTCGCTCGTGACGCGCCTTATTCCCTGTTTACGGTCGGTTTACAGGCTCGCGATCTAATCTGGCGGGCGGTGCACGACGCGGACCTGGTCATAACGGTCGGCTACGACCTCATCGAATACCACCCGCAGATGTGGAACAGCCACGGGGACAAGCCCATCGTGCACATGGACTTTTTACCCGCCGAGGTGGATGAGCATTACGATGTCGGCGTCGAGGTGGTGGGCGATCTCGCACACGCCCTGTGGATGCTGACGGAGCGTGCCGAGTCCGATAACACGTCGTTCGACACGGCCTTTTACGAAAAGACCCACCGGCTGATGCTCGAGGACATCGCCGAGCACTCCGAAGACGACGCCGAGGGGGCGCTGAAGCCGCAGAAGGTGCTGTGGGACGTGCGAGAGGCGATGGGGCCGCAGGACATCCTGCTGAGCGACGTCGGGGCGCACAAGATGTGGATCGCCCGCTACTACCACTGCGACGAACCCAATACCTGCATCATCTCCAACGGCTTTGCGTCTATGGGAATTGCGCTTCCCGGCGCCATCGGCGCCAAGCTCGCCCACCCGGAGAGCAACGTGCTGGCCATCTGCGGCGATGGCGGCTTCCTCATGAACGTCCAGGACCTGGAGACGGCTCGTAGACTGGGCCTGCCCATCGTGGTGATGATCTGGGAGGACGGCGGCTACGGCCTCATCAAGTGGAAACAGGACAACGCATTCGGTCGGCACACCGACCTGGACTTCGGCAACCCAGACTTCGTCGCGCTCGCCGAGTCGTTCGACTGCATCGGGGTGCGAGTCGAGCGCTCAGCCGAACTACCGGGTGCGCTGAAGGCCGCGTTTGCTGCCGACCGGCCGACCGTCATCACGGTGCCCATCGACTACCGGGAGAACAAGAAGCTGACCGGCCGCCTGGGCAACATCGAGAGCACGCTTTAAGGGTATTTAAGCGTCGCGGCCCAAATGGAGAAATGGTTGAGACGATGACATGCCCGTAGTCACCCGAGGAACCATAAAGTGCCCGCACTGCGGCCACTCCCAGCAAGAGGAAATGCCGACCGATGCCTGCCAGTTTTTTTTATGAGTGCACGAACTGCAAAAAGTTGCTGCGGCCGGAGAGGGGCGATTGCTGCGTCTTCTGCTCGTACGGGGACGTCAAGTGCCCGTTCAAGCAAGAGGTGAGCTAACCTTCGTAAAGGGCCGTATCCGGGTTCCAGTCGGTCCAGGCGAACCAGAACGACAGGTGCAACAGCACCCGCTCCAGCGTAGCGCCCTTCAGCTCTCCAGAGACCGCCCTGCCGGTTAGCGCCAGCCAGCGAGACCCGGTTTCTCTGTCAATGAATGCTGTTTGCACACCGGACCCGACGGGGGCGAGGTCGAAGGTCAGAGTGCGGCCGTCCACGGTACGGCTGTAGGCCAGGCCGGTCTGAGTGGGCGCGTCGAGAAAAACCACCACATCGAGGTCTGAAAAGGTGTCGTTGACCACCAATGTCCGCGCCAGCGCCGAGAACGGGTATGCCTTCACACCGGTGGCGCCGGCCACTCCCACAACGCGCTCTTTCCTAGGCAGACGCTCGTCGCGCACCGATTCGCCGATGACCCCTGCGCTGCCGCTGGCGTAGTAGCTCGTGTAGCTGTCCCCGCTGAAGCGGCCGGGTTTGTCCAGCACCAACGTGTCCGGGTGCAGCTCACGCCAGGCCGCCCAGGTGGTGTGGATGACCGGCACGAAGTCCAGCTCGGTGCCCGCCAGGTCGCCCTTTACCGCTTGACCGAGAAAGTGGCTCCACAGCGACCGGGTCTGGTGGTCGTACATGACCATGGCGTTGCGAATCAGTTTGCCCGACACGCCGAACGTATACAGGGCTCCGTTCACCTGCCGGGCATACACGATGCCCGAGTAACACAGCGGTCACCAGGTGACGGCGACATGCACACCCCCGACAACGTCGTTGACGATCTCGTGCCGACTGAGCAAGGGGACAGAGTACGCTCTGTGCTCTCCGTTTATGGACAGGCCGAGCACCTGCTCGTCGGTCAACATCCAGTCCTCGGCCTCGGCGGCCGTAACGAACTCTGGATCGAGTATGGCCGGGATGGCGTCGAACCCCAGCAATGTAACCATCTGGAACTGGGAGTCGGGGTCGGTCGTCTCGGAACCGAGCACCGGGCTTGCAGCGGTCTCGCCCCTTAACGTGACGGTCACGTCCTCTGAAGGTCGGACGATATTTATGGTCGCGGTTCGGAACTGGGGCAGGGCCAGCCGGGACACGAACAGCAACGCTACTCCGATGAAGATTACCTTTCCTATCAAGCCGTCACCGCCCCTTCTAACTAAACACTACGATGCCACCGGCATGCGGCGGATTCCTGGATTCGCTCTCACGGGGGTCGTGTTCCGCTGGCGTGGATGCCTGTAAGCCCGGTAAAATAACGCTTCCGCGATTGCGGAGGGATAAAGAAGTGACTGAGCAAGAAACCATAGAGCGCGCAACGGCGGACTCCGAATGTCGGACCAGGCATTTGTGTTCGCCGTCATCGGAGTCGCGCTGGCTCTCTTTCTGTGGGGTCGCTGGCGCTTCGACCTCGTCGCCCTCCTCACGCTACTCGTCCTTGTAGTAGCGCACCGCTTCCCGGTTGTAGACTCCCCGCTCGTCCCGGCCGCGGACGCCTTCGCGGGCTTTGGGCACCCCGCCGTGGTGACTGTTGCCGCAGTGCTCATTATTGGCAGGAGCCTGGCCAACTCCGGCGTCGCCGACGGCATCAACCGCCGTCTGGCAACCCTCGGTGGCGGTCACGTCATCCAGCTCGGTGCTCTGACCGGCCTGACGGTCGTGCTGTCGGCATTCATGAACAACGTCGGCGCCCTGGCGCTGATGATGCCGGTGGCCATCGAGACCGCCCGTCGCACCGGCTGGTCGCCCTCTTACATCCTCATGCCGTTGGCATTCGGTTCCCTGCTCGGCGGGCTATTGACGGCCATCGGCACGCCCCCCAACATCGTCATCGCCACATTCAGGGCTGAGACCGGTCAGGACCCATTCCGGATGTTCGACTTCTTTCCCGTTGGGCTGGCCGTGGCGGCGGCCGGCCTGATCTTCATCGTGGCCATCGGCTGGAGGCTGCTGCCCGGTCGCCGCGACCCGTCGCTCGACCCACGATCCTTCAGCATCCATGCGTACGTGACCGAGGTCATTGTGCCTGGCGGGGCGCGCATGGCGGGCAGGCTCCTGGGCGAGATCAAAAACGCGATGGACGCCGACTTCGACGTGGTCGGCCTGATCCGGGACGAGCGGCGCTACGAGGCCCCCTCGACGCTGCAAGAGATCAAATCGGACGACGTCCTCATAGTCGAAGCCGACCCGGAGGATCTCGATGAGCTAATAGCCGCGACCGGCTTCGAGATTGCGGGGAGCGACTGGTCGGCGAGGCGCGGTGACGACGGCGACGAGATCGTCACGGCGGAGGCCGTCGTGTCTCCCAACTCCGAGCTGGAGGGGCGAACCCCGTCCGAGATCGACATGCTGGCCAGGTACGGGATCAACCTGCTGGCGATCTCCCGGCAGGGCGAGCACATCCAGGAACGGCTGGGAAACATCCGTCTCTCCGTCGGGGATGTTTTATTGATCCAGGGCCGGTCCGACGCCGTCAGGGAGGGGCTGCGGAGCATGGGCGGCCTGCCGCTCGTCGAGCGCGACCTGCGTCTGGGGCGCTCCCGCCCCAAGCCCACTCTCGCCATCGGCGTGTTCGCTCTGGCTATCGTCCTGACGGCGACCGGTGTGCTGTCCATACAGGTCGCCTTTGTGGGCGCCGCCCTGGTTATGGCCGTCTCTGGCTCCGTGACCCTGCGCGAGGCCTACGAGAACATCAACTGGCCCATCATCGTCCTTCTCGGCGCAATGATCCCTATTGGCGAGGCGCTGGTCACTACCGGGGGTTCCGAGACGATTGCGGACGCCCTCAACTTCACCGGAGGGGACATGCCACAGGCCCTGACGCTGCTGATCGTCATGGCCGTGACGATGGTGCTTTCAGGGATTGTTAACAACACTGCGGCGGCCGTAATTATGGCGCCCATCGCAATAGACATGGCCACCGGGTTGGGATCGAGTGCGGACCCGTACCTGATGGCGGTGGCTATCGGGGCGTCGGCGGCGTTCCTCACGCCCATAGGCCACCAGTCCAATACGCTCGTGATGGGGCCAGGGGGTTACCGTTTCACCGACTACTGGAGGATGGGCCTGCCGTTGTCCATAGTGGTAGCGGCGGTGGCCGTGCCGGTAATCATGGTCGTCTGGCCCCCTTAGGTCATTGCATGACGGCGGGTGACGTTCCGCAACGGTGCGGGTAGGAAACCGTCGTCACGGGCCGTCCGGCCGAGGGTAGGCTAGTCGAAAGTACGGAGCGAGGTGCCTCGGGCCAGTTCGTGTTCCTTGATCAGCCCGGCGAATCTGTCGCGGAAGGCTGGCTCTGCGATTGGCTCGGTCGTCATGATGACTGCGTCCTCGCGGTTGTCCGAGTAGTAGGCCTTGCGCAGGCCGCGCTCGGCGAAGCCGTATTTGCGGTACAGGTTGCGGGCGATGAAGTTCGACTCCCGCACCTCCAGCGTCACCATCCGAACGCCCTGGTTTTGCGCGTGCTCGACCGCGCCTATGAGCAGTAGCTCCCCGAACCCCCGTCCCCGGTATTCGCCAGCGACGCCGATGTTTACGATGTGGGCCTCGTCGGCCATGTACCACACGCCGATGAAGCCGATCACGTCACTGGTCTCTACTCCAATGCGCCAGGCGATGGGGGAACGCCATGGGACAGGGGCCGAGCCGGAGAGCAGCCGCTTGATCAGCTTCTCGGGCCTGGTCTCCGGCTTTGCGCGTTCGCCGTCGCTCCCGTCTGGCTCCACCACAAGATAGTGGGCCAGGCGGTTTTTCAGCTCACGGCTGAACGACGTGGGCGGGAACAAGCTTGGGAAGGCCTCACGCTCGACGCGCGCACACCGGTGCAGGTCCGACCCGGTCATGAGTCGGACCACGAAGGGCATGGTGCGGAGTTTTTGGTCTACGGCCACGACGGCAGTTTAGCATCGGCCCGTACGCCCCGTGTCACCCGTCTGGGTGAGCTTTTACGCAGTTCGAGCCTTCCAAATGTCGGAACAATTGAGAGCTAACCTCCACCGGAGCGCGTACGTTACTTATAATTGACTCTATCCTGGTTGGACCGGGCCGGGTTGGAGTGGGAGGTCACTGACGATGAGCGACGAACGGTCGCCCACCAAAGAGCAGTTGGAACAGCTTGTACTGAGCGCACAGGCCGGGGATACGGCTGCGTTCGAGGCGCTCTACGACCACTTTTACGAGCGCATCTACCGTTACGTCTCGTTTAAGGCCGGAGACCCAACGGCGGCCGAAGACATCACCGAAGAGGTCTTCCTCCGTATGCTGCGGTCTATTGGCACCTACAAGCACCGGGGACATCCGTTTTCTTCCTGGCTTTTCCGTATCGCCCACAACCTCGTTGTCGATCATTTCCGCAAAAAGGGACGAGACAAGAGCGTGCCGCTCGATAAAGTCCTGGCGGTGGTCGGTGAATCGAGCGTGGACCTGGACAACTACGTTCAGACCAAACTGGCCATGCGAGAGGTCAACCGGGCCATGGAAGACCTCACCGACCTCCAGCGCCAGGTCATCTCCCTGCGGTTCGCCGGGGGGCTGTCGGTGAACGAGACGGCGAAGGCCGTCGGCCGCAACGAGAACGCGGTCAAAGCCCTTCAGCACGCGGGTATCAAGAAGCTGCGCAAGATCCTCATGCCGGGCGGCGGCTCATCGGGGCAGCACGCGCGGCAGCCGGTATAGGGGCCCAGCAGCCCTCATCAGGAACACGTCTTTGGACCCGTTCGAGATCGACAAAGAACTCGATGAGATCTTCGATGACTGTCTCGACCTCATGGCCGAGGGCCACAGTGTCCAACAGTGCCTTGAGCGCTACCCTGAGCACCACCAGCGACTGCGGGCCCTGCTGGAGTCCGCCCATACGACGCTCTCGTCCGCTACATCATTAACGCCCGTTCATGGCGCGAAGGCCAGAGGGAGGGCGCGGCTTCGGCGCGAGCTTGACGCCGGTATTACTACGCGGCGGCGGCAGCGATGGTTCGGAGTAAGCGTCCCCAACGTGGTGGCTCTGCCGCTGGCGGCCGTTTTTGGCTTTGTGCTCGTGTTCGCGGCCTTCGGCAGCATTGCCGCGGTGGCCGCCGACGATACGGTGCCGGGAGATACCCTGTACTGGGTGAAGCTCACCAAGGAGAACGTCATGCTCACGTTCTCTCGCTCCGACAACGGCAAGGCCCAGGCGCATGCCGAACTGGCGGGCGAAAGGGCGGAGGAGATGCGCAAGCTCATCGAGCAGGGCCGCATCGCCGCTGCCGAGCAGCACCTGGACGCGGTCCGCGACCACCTCCGGGCATCGGCCGAATACGCCGGGGTGGTCGTTACCCTGAACCCTATCGAAATGCCGTCCACGCGCATCTCCATTGAGCGCTCGACGGAACTGGGCACCCTCGTCGTGACGTTGGAGCGGGACGGGGAGATGCTCAGGATCGAGCCGATCAACATCAGCGGGCACAACCCCGAGGATCGCCAGCAGCGCGTCGACCGCATCAGGTGGGAGTTCGAACTGTTCTACCGGGCGCTCGTATCCGCGCTCTACCCCGACGCACCCTCTGGTCCGCTGTGGCGCAACGAAGAGGCCATCGGCACCCAGTCTGCCAGTCGTTAGTTAGCGGGGTGGCGTCGGCCGGCCCGAGCGCCGGGGCACCGGTTGTAGAATCAGATAGTCCCGTATGAACGTCGCCCTCAGAATCACTCGCGCCATGCTGCGCTACCGCCTCCTCGTCGTCGCGGTCTACGCTGCCACTCTCGCGGCCACCGCGTCGCAGCTCCTGTTGCCCCATTTCCTCGGCAGCGCCGTAGACCAGCTCGCCGAAACGACCGGGGAAAACGGGCTCGACGAGGGGGCCATTCTCACGATCGTCATTTGGCTGGTCGTACTCAGCGTCCTGCGCGGCGCTTTTTCATACGGTCAAACGTATCTGGGAGAAGCCGTGTCGCAACGAGTCGCCTACGACCTGCGCAACGCGTTCTACGACCGGGTGCAGAACCAGAGCTTCACCTTCCACGACCGCAACCACACCGGCAATCTCATGTCCAGGGCCGTCACCAACGTGGAGAACGTGCGGTTCTTCATCTTCATGGGCCTGCTCAGGGCGCCATTCTTTCTCATCCAGTTCGTGGCCGTGGCCGCCATATTGCTGGTTCTGGACTGGCGACTGGGCCTGCTGACCGTTTTGCTCATGCCCATAGTGATTTCTCTGTCCCTCGGGATGCGGGCCCAGATGCGAGCCATGTGGCAGCGCATTCAAGAGGGCATGGCCGACCTGAGCACGGTCTTGCAGGAAAACCTCACCGGTGTGCGGGTCATCCGGGCGTTCGGCGCCGAGGCGCACGAAGAGGCCAAGTTCGACGAGGTGAACGTGCAGGTCGCCGCCGACAACGTCAAGGCCACTGCGCTGCGGACCCGGTCCATAGCCGTCACAGTCTTCGGGTTCATGATGACCATGGTCGCCATAATCGGCTACGGCGGGTTCCTCGTCATCAGGGGCGAAATGACACCGGGCGAGCTGACCCAGTTCATCTTCCTCATGCAGAGTCTGATGATGCCGGTGCGAATGTTTGGTTGGGTAATCAACACCATTGCCCGGGGCCTGGCGGCTGGCCAGCGCCTCTACGAAATCCTCGACGAGCCGTCCGCCGTCAGTGAGGCTCCCGGTGCGAAGAGCATGGGCCGGGCCAGGGGCGCGGTGCGTTTCGAGGGCGTCAGCTTCGGCTACGGGGACGGCGGGACCGCGCTGCGCGACGTCGATCTAGACGTGGAACCCGGCCAGGTAGTTGCCCTGATGGGCGCGCCAGGTTCGGGCAAGAGCACTCTGGTGAGCCTTATCCCCCGCTTTTACGATGTCACCTCCGGCCGGGTGACGATTGACGGGGCGGACATTCGAGACGCCACGCTGAATTCCCTGCGCCGAAACATCGGCATTGTGCAGCAGGACATCTTCCTGTTCTCGGCCTCCCTCGGTGAAAACATAGCCTACGGGCGCTTGGACGCCACAGTCGCTGAACTGAGCGAGGCGGCTGACCTGGCCAGGCTGGGCGACTTTGTGGACGGCCTCGAAGCGGGCCTTGCCACCCCCGTCGCCGAGCGGGGTGCGTCGCTGTCCGGGGGGCAGCGCCAGCGGGTCGCCATCGCCCGCACCCTCCTGCTCGACCCGCCCCTGCTTATCCTTGACGACTCCACGTCCAGCGTGGACACCGAGACCGAGGAGCACCTCCAGCGCGCCCTGGAGACGGTAATGGAGGGGCGGACCACGTTCGTCATCGCCCATCGGCTGAGCACCGTCCACCGGGCCGACCTGATAGTCGTCCTGGACAACGGCCGCATCGTCGAGCGCGGCACCCATGCTGAGTTGCTGGCCGCCGCCGGTGCGTACAAGCGCATCTATGATTTGCAGTTGCGGCCGCGCGAGGCCTCTGTAGACGGCTCGACAGGGCGACGGGCTCGCGGCCCGTTGACCGGCCCGGAGCGGGGCCACACGACCCCCGGCGATGCCGCGTCCGGCGCCTACGACACTGGTGAACAGGCGCCGCCAGAGGGCGTTGAGCCCGGCAAGTTAGGGGGCGCCCCCGCATGATGTCCGGATGGATGATGGGCGGCTCGACCGGGGCCCAGCGCGACGAAGAGGTCTTCGGCTCTGTTTACGACCCCAGGGTCGTGTCTCGCATGTTCGTGTACATAAAGCCATTCCGCAAAGAGTTGACGGTCGCGGTGGTGGCGGTGCTGGTCTTTACGGCCTCACTCACGGCCGTGCCCTGGATCATAAAGATCGCCATCGACGACTACATTGTCGCCGGGGACCTGTCCGGCCTGTGGTGGGTGGTGGGCGCTTTCGTCGGCGTCGCGGTGGTTAACTGGGCGGCCAACTACGTCCAGCAGATCGCCATGGAGCGCGTCGGCCAGGGCCTGCTCTACGGTCTGCGGCGCGACATGTTCGCCCATCTGCAGCGCCAGTCGGTCTCGTTCTTCGACCGCACCGAGGCGGGCCGCCTCATCTCCCGCGTCATCGGCGACGTGGGCCAGATGCAGGAGATGACGTCCATCGTCGTCATGACCCTGGCCGACTTCGTCAGCCTCGTGTTCATCATCGGCGCGGTGCTCGCACTCGACGTCCGCCTGGGCCTCATTTCCATGGCCACGTTGCCCGCGCTCGCCATCATCGTTGTCGTTTGGCAGCCGTTCGCCAAGCGCGAATTCCTCAAGGTCCGGTGGGCCATATCCATTGTCAACGCCGACCTCAACGAAAACATCTCCGGCGTAAGAGTGGTCCAGGCGATGAACCGGCAGGCGGCTAACCTGAGCCGGTTCGACCGGAGGAACCGCGACCATCTAGAGTCCAACATGGTTGCGGGGAAGTGGTCGGCGGGGCTGTTGCCGTCGGTAGACATCCTCACCGGCGTCGCGATGGGCCTGGTCGTGTTCTTCGGCAGCCGCATGGTCTCCGGCGGCGGCATCGAGGTGGGGGTGCTAATCGCCTCCGTGCTCTACATCCAGCGCTTCTTCGACCCGGTGCGCAGCCTGACCATGCAGTACACACAGCTGCAGCGGTCGATGACGTCGGGCGCGCGCATATTCGACCTGCTGGACGCCGCGCCAGAACTGGCCGACGCGCCCGGCGCGCCCGATCTCCCGGCGATAGAGGGGCGCGTGCAGTTCAAGGGCGTAGGCTTCTCCTACGTCCCGGGCGTGGACGTGCTCACCGACGTTAGCTTCACGGCCGAGCCGGGCGAGACCATCGCCGTCGTCGGTCCGTCGGGTGCGGGCAAGACCACCATGGTCTCGTTGCTCTCGCGCTTCGCCGACGTCGAGCGTGGCAGGGGCGCGATCGAGGTGGACGGCCACGACCTTCGCGACGTCACCCGCGCCTCTCTCGTCACCCAGATGAGCATGGTCTTGCAAGAACCATTCTTGTTCTCGGGCTCGATCTGCGACAACATCAAGTTCAATCATCCAAACGTTTCCGACGACCAGATGGTACGAGCCGCCACCGCTGTTGGAGCGCACGAGTTCATATCCGAGCTGCCGGATGGGTACGACACGGAAGTTGCGGAGCTGGGCGTCAATCTGAGTTTGGGTCAGCGCCAGCTGGTCAGCTTCGCCCGGGCCATCGTTTCGGAGCCGCGCATCCTGATACTCGATGAGGCGACGGCTTCGGTCGATAGTGAGACGGAATTGAAGATACAGCGGGCGCTGGGGGCGGTGCTGAAGGGGAGGACGGCGATAGTGATCGCCCATCGCCTCTCGACCATTCGAGACTCCAACCGCATTCTGGTCATCGACGGTGGCAGGCTGGTGGAGGAGGGCGACCACGCCAGTCTCCTTGCCAGAGGAGGACGGTACGTTCAGCTGCACAGGGCGAATCGACTGCTCGATCAGTAACGGCGAAGTGCCGTCTGAGTACCCCTCTCCGATGCTATAATCCCCGCCACGAACGCGAGGAGAGCCCGCATGTCCACCATCACCGAACGCTTTTTCGAGCTGCAC
The DNA here is from genome assembly GCA_965250195.1 of Dehalococcoidia bacterium. Taxonomy (GTDB): domain Bacteria; phylum Chloroflexota; class Dehalococcoidia; order Lucifugimonadales; family UBA2962; genus CAUZIR01. Next base: position 984,025 of record OZ252295.1, on the reverse strand, counting down.
CCGAAATCCGCCGCCCTGGCGGAGAAGGGTCGTCGCCTTTTCCCCGACGGCGTCACTCACGACATCCGCCGGGCCGACCCGTTCACCATGTACATGGACCGCGGATTAGGCTCGCGCAAGTGGGACGTCGACGGCAACGAGTACGTCGACTATCGAACAGGCCACGGCTCCATGATTCTCGGCCAGGCGAACCCTCGTATCGTGGACGCCGTTTCAGAAGCGATTGCCAAGGGCACCCACCTGTCGGCCTCCTCCGAAATGGAGATCAAGTGGGGTGAGTTGATCACCGAACTGGTCCCCTCCGCCGAGAAGATGCGCTTCCACAGCTCGGGCACCGAGGCCGTAATGATGGCCTTCCGCATGGCACGCGCATATACAGGCAAGGAGAAGATCATCAGGTTCCGCGACGCCTTCCACGGCTGGGCGGACAACCCATACGTGGGCACCGACACCGATCTTGGTGACAACGGCATTCCCCAGGGCACCAGGGATTCCATAATCATCGTCGACTACGATCTCGACCAGGTCGAGGCCGCCCTTAGAGACAACGACGACGTCGCCGCCGTGATTTACCAGGGCAACGTGATCGTAAAACCCGAGTTCATCGAGGGGCTGCGGGAGATGACCACCCGCCACGGTGTGCTGTTCATCGTCGACGAGGTCGTCTCCGGGTTCCGCTGGTCGCTGGGCGGCAACCAGGGCCGCTACGGCATCACCGGCGACCTGACCACGATGGCCAAGATCCTGGCCGGTGGGCTGCCCGGTGGGGCGGTCGCGGGTCGGGCCGACATTATAGACACGGTGGGTAAGGGCAAGATCGCCCACCCTGGCACGTTCAACGCCAACCCGCTGTCCGCGACCGCCGGCATGACGGCGCTGCAGATAGTACGGGACGAGCCCATTTTAGAGACGGCCGACGCCCGCGCAGAGCAGCTCAAGGCCGGCCTAAACGAGGTCCTGACGCGGATGGAGGTGCCCGGCTACGCCTACGGCGTTGCGTCCATCGTAGCCACCAAACTGGGCATCGATCAGTCCTTCGACACCGAATTCGGCGGTTACGGTGAAGCGTCCGGCACGCCCTACACCGGCGCCGTTCACTCGATCCTCGACCAGGGCATGATCAACAATGGCATCTACTGCTTCGTCGGCAGTTTCATCCTCTCCGCCACGCACACCGAGGAAGACGTCAATCGAACGATCGACGCTTTCGAAACGACCCTGAAGCAGGCCCGCGAACAGGGGACGATCTGATCTTCCAGTCCTCGGGTGACGATGCCTGAGTCGGAGTTTCTCTGGCTCGGAGACGCCGACTGCCACGTTTCGAGCACGGTCGGCGGCAAGGCGGCCAACCTGAGCATCCTCGCGGCCGACTACCTCGTGCCACCGGGCTTTTGCATACCCCCGTCGGCCTTCGATGCCGCCGACCTCGGTGCCGTAGTCGAGTCGGCATACGCAGCCCTGGCCGAGGGCACGGGCACGCCGGAACCCGGCGTTGCAGTGCGGTCCTCCGGCATCGACGAGGACGGGCAGTCGGCCTCGCTCGCGGGGTTGCATGACACGTTCCTCAACGTAATCGGGGCGCAAGCGGTTGGCGAGGCCGCCCTGAAGTGCCTGGCCTCGGCGTTCACCGACCGGGCCGTCGGGTATCGACGCGACCGGGGCATCGATGAGAACGTCGCCGGCCTCGCGGTCCTCGTTCAGCATCTCGTGCCGGCAGATGTATCGGCGGTGGCATTCGGCGCCGACCCGGTAACCGGCGATAGGTCAAAGGTCGTCATCAATGCCAACTGGGGGTTGGGAGAGACCATCGCGTCGGGCTCTGTCACCCCCGACACCTTCGTAATGAACAAAGACGACATGAGCCTTTTTGAAACCCGTGTCTCTGACAAAACCGCCATGGCCGTGCCGGTGCCCGGCGGCGTAAAAGAGGTCGGAGTGCCGAAAATGATGCGCCACAGTCCTTGCCTTGACGAGGCAAGGGCGACAGAGATAGCCGAACTCGCGGTCTCTCTGGAGCAGCGCATGGGCTACCCGGCGGACGTCGAGTGCGCGTTCAAAGGTGACACCCTCTATCTGCTCCAATGCAGGCCAGTAACTACCCTGGGATGAGGACGACGCTGGGATGAGTGGGACGAGGAAGAGCTGACGAGGAGATAGACATGGCAGAGACACAATCAGCGGGGGCCCCGCCGGCTCCGCTACCGATACCGGACGACTTCCCGGTCAAGTGGGAAGACCCGTCCGATGAGATGGCCTTCTGGCACATAGACCCGCTCCACTTTCCCCAGACTGTAACCCCGGCGATGGAGGTCTTCGCCGACGCCTTCACGCTCGGTGTGGACAGGTCCTTCGGGACGTACGAGATGCCGGTCAGACTCGTGCACCGGCGCATAAACAGCTACGCCTACATGGGCAACACCCTCGCTGTGGCACCCGACCAGATGGAGGCACAGGGCGCCAAGGCGGAAGTGCGATTGAAAGAGGCGGTCGGCGCCTTTCCGGACCGCTGGGGAAACGAGTGGCTGCCGGAGGTGAAAGAGCATCTGGCGTTTTGGGACGGGTTCGATCTCCCCGGCGCGTCGCCCGAGGCGCTGGCCTCCCACTACGACGAGACCAGAGAGCGCCTCGCACGACTTTGGGACATCCACTTCCTGCTTGAGGTCCCGGCCATACTCGCCATGAGCCTCTTTGACGAGGTCTTCAGGGACCTCCTCAGTGACGATGACGAACTGAACTCATAGAAGCTCCTGCAGGGCTTCGGGAACAAGACCGTGGAGGGCGGTCACGCCCTCTGGGCGCTCAGCAAACAGGCGCTCAAATCCGATGCGGTAAAGGCGGCAATCGAGAACAATGTTAGCGACCAGGTAGTTGGCGCCCTGGGCACGAGCGAAGAGGGACGCGCGTACCTGGAAGAGTTTAGAAAATACCTGGCAGTGTGGGGTCAGAGGACGGACGTGTTCTGCGAGCTGGGGGCGCCGAGCTGGGAAGAAGACCCCTCGACGCCGATTTCCAACCTCAAGGACTTCGTTGGCCAGCCCGACCGCGACGTCGAGGACGAACTCGCGCAACTCGCGTCTGAGCGGGAGAAGGCCGTCGCCAGCGCACGGGAGAGGCTGGCCGGCTATCCACAAGAGGCCAGGGACCACTTCGAGTTCCTTCTCTCTCGCGCCCAATCCGGCGCGAAGATGCACGAGGATCACAACTACTGGATTGACCAGATTGGCTCGAACAAGGTCCGCCAGGCGATTCTCGAGGTTGGACGTCGTCTGGAGTCGGCGGGATCGGTGGACGAGGCCAACGATGTCTTCTACCTGACGGCCGCCGAAATTCGCGACGCGGCGCTGAACCCCGGCGGTGCCGCCAGGCGCGACACTGTTGCCGAGCGCAAGGCGGAGATGGAGCATTTCGGCCGCATGAATCCCTCGCCGCTCGGCACAATGCCGTCCGACCGCGAGCATTCCGATCCGATGAGCGTGGCCCTGGGGAAATTCTTCGGCCGGGCTCGCGTTCAATCGTCCGAGCGTCCGAACGTGATAACGGGAAATCCGGGCTCGCCCGGAAAGACGAAGGGGACGGCTCGGGTAATCCGAACCCTGGCCGATTCTCACAGGCTGGGTCGTGGCGATGTCCTGGTAACCACCACCACCATGCCCGCCTGGACTCCGCTCTTCGGCACGGCGTCCGCGGTGGTCACCGACGCCGGAGGAGTGCTCAGCCACTGCGCTATCGTCGCGCGCGAATATGGCATTCCCGCCGTAGTGGGTACCAGTTCCGGCACCACGGCGATCAAGGATGGCCAGACCATCGAGGTCGACGGGAACGCCGGTGAGGTCCGGATCCTCGCCTCCTCCGACTAACGGCGTCATAGAGCCCGAGGACACCACGTCGGTGCGCCAAACGCCCATGCGTCCGACGTCAGGGCGCCAAACGTCGGTGCGACTGGTGACTGTCACGGTCGCACTGGGGACGGTGCTCGCCCCGCTCAACTCCACCATGATTGCCGTGGCGCTGCCCGGCATTATGGATGACTTTGGAACCGGTGTGGCCAGCGCCACCTGGCTCATAACGGGTTACCTCATCATCATGGCATCGCTGCAGCCGGTCACCGGAAAGATCGGCGACCGGCTGGGCCGTCGGCCGTTGGTCATCGGCGGACTGGCTGCATTCGCGGGCGCCTCAGTGGCGGCCTCATTCGCTCCCAATCTGGAGTGGTTAATGGTGTTCAGAATGCTCCAGGCGGTCTCCGGGGCGTTCATCCTCCCCAACGGCGCGGCCCTCATGAGGGAGGTGGTGCCGGAGGCCAGGCGGGGTCGCGAGTTCGGCATTCTCGGCGCCGCCGTGGGAACGGCCGCCGCGTTCGGCCCGGCCCTGGGCGGCGTCCTGGCCCAGTTCGCAGGCTGGCAATCCATCTTCTACGTCAACGCGCTAGTCATCGCCCCGGCTCTGTACCTGGCGATTACGAAATTGCCAAGGACCAAGCCGGAAACCCGTCGAACTGGCTTCGACCTGGGTGCGGTGGCGATGCTGCCATTGATGCTGGTCGGGTTGGTGCTCGCCATCTCCTGGATTGGCGACGGCACGGCCGTGGCGCTGCCGATCTCTCTTGGAGTTGCGACCGCAGTCGTCTTTGCCGCATTCATCATTTACGAACTTAGTCATAAGGACCCCGTGATCCAACCCAGGTTCTTCAAAATACGGGCCTTCGCCGCGGCCAACGCGGGCATCGGCCTGGGCAACATGGCGATGTACACGCTGCTCATCTCGGTGCCGCTGTTGATGGCCGCGCGCTACGGCGACTCGCTGCTCGACTCTGGGCTCATCCTGATCGCGCTGTCCGCCGCCGCCATCGTGGTGACGCCGATTGGCGGTCGATTGTCCGACCGCTTGGGGCGCCGTATACTCACGGTCGCCGGGCACCTGGCAATGGCCGCCGGGGCGCTGCCCATAGCCCTCTCGGGCGCCGACGTGTCTATTCCGATACTCATAGTAGGTTTGGCCCTGGTCGGCGTGGGCCTGGGCCTGTCGGGCGCCAGCATCCAGGCGACGGCGGTGGAGTCCACCTCCGCCGAGCACGCCGGGTCGGCTTCGGGCACGCTGTCCACCAGCCGATATCTTGGCAGCATTTCCGGGGCGGCCGTCCTGGCCGGGCTGCTGGGAGCCGACCGCAGCGACATCGCCGGCCTGGACACGGTGTTCTACATGGTACTCGCCGCGGCTGTGGCGGCGACGCTGAGCAGCTTCGCCATGCGCGCCCGACCCGGTCGCTAATCGAGCCAGGGCTATAATGGCCGCCAATTCGCCCCCGTCGGCCAAATAGGGTCGAGCCAATTGGACCGGCGCGAATTGGTACTGATAAGGAGCCGCCCGTGGCCACCAACGTCTCGTTCCACAACCTGAACCCGGTCTCGTTTCTGGACCGTAGCGCCATGGTGTTTCCAGGCAAAACCGCTGTCGTTTATAAAGACGTCCAGTTCACCTACGCCGAGTTTGACGATCGGGTTAATCGCCTGGCCGGTGCGCTGAAGGTCGCGGGGGTGAGCAAGGGTGACCGGGTGGCGTTTCTGTGCCCCAACATTCCGCCGATGCTGGAGGGCCACTACGGGCCCATGCGTATCGGGGCAGTGCTGGTGGCGATCAACTTTCGGCTCTCGGCCCGGGAGGTTACATACATCCTCAACCACTCGGGTGCGAAGGTGTTGGTGTTCGATACAGAATTCGCACCGCAGGTCCGGGAAATGACGGCCGACCTGGAGACGGTGGAGACCTTCGTGCAGGTGGTGGACGAGTTCGCCAGAGCGGACGATATACCCGGCCCTGATTACGATTCCTTCCTCGCCGCTGCGCCGCCGGGCATTCACCGTGACGAGCTGGACTCCGAACTGGACACGGTGGCGATCAACTACACCTCCGGCACCACCGGACTGCCCAAAGGGGTCGAGTACCACGCCCGCGGCGCGTACCTCAACGGCCTCGGTGAAACGCTGGAGATGGGCCTTGACTGGCGAGGCGTGTACCTGTGGACGCTGCCCATGTTTCACTGCAACGGCTGGTGCTATACGTGGGGGGTCACCGCCGTTGGTGGGACGCACGTCTGCTTGAGACGGGTGAGCCCCGAAGACATCTTCCGTCTGGTACGGGACGAAGGTGTCACCCACATGTGCGGCGCGCCCACGGTGCTCACCGGCATGTACGCATCACCGGCGGCCGAGGGACAGGACCTGACCGGTCTGACCATCATGACCGGCGGTGCGCCGCCCGCTCCCCAGGTCATTCGTACGATCGAGGGCATGGGTGCTTTCATCCACCACATCTACGGCCTGACCGAGACCTACGGCCCGCACACCATCTACGCCATCCAGCCCGGCTGGGAGTCGTTGCCGGTTGCCGAGCGGGCCCGCCTTAAGGCCCGGCAGGGGGTGCCGTTCATCGTCGCCCAAACCGGTCTGCGGGTGGTCGACGAGAACATGGCCGACGTGCCCCGCGACGGCGCTACAATGGGCGAAGTGGTCATGCAGGGGAACAACGTCGCCACCGGCTACTACAACAACCCCGAGGCCACTGCGGAGGCGTTCAGGGGCGGTTGGTTTCACTCCGGCGACCTGGCCGTTTGGCACCCGGACGGCTATATCGAATTGCAGGACCGGGCGAAGGACGTGATCATCTCCGGCGGGGAGAACATCTCCAGCCAACAGGTTGAGAAGGTCATCATGGAGCACCCCGGAGTGCTGGAGGTCTGCGTTGTGGGCGTGCCGGACGAAAAGTGGGGAGAGGTGCCCAAGGCGTTCGTGGTTGCACGGTCCGGCGCGGAAGTGGACGGGGCCGAACTCATCGAATTTTGCCGGGAGCGCATCGCCCATTTCAAGGCGCCCAAATACGTCGAGTTCGGCGAACTGCCCAAGACGGCCACCGGCAAGATTCAGAAATACGTCCTGCGCGAGCGCGAGTGGCAGGGAGTCGCAAAACGCATTAACTGACGGGCTCTCCGCCTCGACTCCGTCGAGGCTCTACTTCCCCGAGCAAATCGCTTTGCGATTTTTCTCGTATCGCACGCTCCGCGTACTACTTAAAGAAGCCCTTAATGCGGTCGGTCAGCGACCGTCCGCCTCCCCGGACACTCTTGTCCCAGGCCACCTGTGCCGAGCCCGACCGCTTCATGTCCTTGACGCGCTTACTCATCAGCTCCAAGACTTGCTTTTCTTCGCCGGGGTCGAGCCAGAAGCCGTGCTCGTCCGGGCAGAAGTCGATGGGCAGGTTGTACGCCCGGTAGTTGAACTGCGTCATGAGCTTGCCGCACTTGACGCAGTTGATGTCGCTGTCGCGCTGGGCGTACATGCGCATGCCCTTGCGATGCTCGCTGTCGAACGCCTGGTCCTCCAGCTCGTCGAGTTCGTGGTGATCCAGCCATCTGCCCTTGCAGGCCGGGCACTCGTCTACCTCGATGCCCCTGTAGGTCTTTACCTCGAGGGCGGTGTTATCTCTGGGACAGTTCATGGGACTCCTCGTTGCCTGAATCTACGTTAGCACGAGGGGTCCAGATGGCGGCAGTCGGGAGCCTGGGGCCGGTTAAACGCCGCCGCGCGTCTCCATAGCTTCGGCGACCTTACTTACGGCAAGTAGCATCGCACCGGTCCGCATGTCGGTGTCATGTTTGGTTGCCGTCTCGCGAACCTCTTCGAAAGACCGGGTGAGGATGCGCTCCATCCGTGCGTTCACCTCGTCCAGCTCCCATGCGTAGCTCTGGACGTTCTGTACGCACTCGAAGTACGAGACCAACACGCCGCCGGCGTTGGCCAGGATGTCCGGGACGACCAGGATCCCCTTGTCCCTGAGGATGAGTTCGGCTTCGTTGGTTGTCGGTCCGTTGGCGCCCTCTACGATTATTTTGGCCTTGATCCCATCGGCGTTGTCCCCGTTTATCTGGCCTTCCAGAGCGGCGGGTACGAGTATGTCCAGGTCCAGGCCGGGGATGTCTTTGGGAGCCAGGGCGTCGGCGTTCGGGAAGTCCTTAAACGAACGGTTTCGCTGCTTGAACTCGAGCAGACCGTCCGCGTCCATGCCGTGCTCCAAATAGACAGCGCTGGTGCTGTCAGAGGCCGCCACCAGTCGAGCGCCCTCCCGGCACATCAGGTGGGCGGCCCAATACCCGACGTTCCCGTAACCCATTACACCGACGCGGGCGCCATCCAGGCTGATTCCGAGGTGGGCGGCCGCCTGTCGGGCCGCGACCATTACGCCCCGGCCCGTCGCCTCGGTACGGCCAAGCGAGCCGCCGAGAGTCACGGGCTTGCCGGTAACTGTCGCGTAGTTGGGCGCTCCCCCGGCCGGGCTCAGGGCGTCCATGAACCAGGCCATCATCTGCGCGGTGGTGTTGACGTCGGGCGCGGGAATGTCCCGCTCGGGGCCGACTATGGGAGCGATCCCCTTCGCGTAGGCGCGGGTAAGGCCTTCCAGCTCGGCGGGCGACATCTGCTTGGGGTTGCACGTGACGCCGCCCTTGGCCCCTCCGTAAGGAATGCCGGTGATGGCGCCCTTCCAGGTCATCCACATGGCCAGCGCACGGACCTCGTCCAGCGACACGCCGGGGTGGTAGCGGAACCCGCCCTTGCCGGGTCCCCTGACAAGGCTGTGCTGGACCCGGTGGCCGGTGAAGACCTGCGTCTGGCCGTCGTCCATCTTCACCGGGAGGCTGACGGTCAACTCCCGTACGGGTCGCCTGAGGCGTTGGTGGATGCCGGGGTCCAAACCGAGGCGCTGGGCGGCGTTGTCCAACTGGTCGAGGGCACGCCTGTGAACGGGCTCGTGGGCCGGGCTCTGCTCTATGTTCGGCCTGGGGTTCGGCTCGGGGTTCGGCTCGGGGTTCGGCACGGGCGTGGTTTTCGTGGCCATTTCTTCCTCAGGGGGGATTCGTGCTGCTCTTTAGCTGATCAGATGCGGCCGGACACTAAACCGAGTCATGCTTACGACCCGAGCTGGTGAATTATCTTGTCGATGGTGGTGTCGCCCTGGCCCGGCAGCTGGAACTCGGCAAACGCCTTCAGGTCCGACAGCGCCTGCGCCCGGTTGCCCAGCTTGAAGTGGGCCAGCCCCCGGTCGCGCCGTTCCTCGGGCGACGTGGGATGCATGGCAACCAGCATGTCCATGATGCTGACGGCCCTTCCGAAGTCCTGGAACCGCAGGTGAATTGCCTTGAGGTTGCGGAGCATACGGGTGACGAAGTCCCTGTTCGTGACAGGGGTCAGGTAGGCGTCGTTCCAATCCAGCGCGCCGCCGTTCGAGTTGCTGACCGGCGCATCGGCCATCATGCGTGCGAACAGGGCTTTCGCCTCGTCACGCGAGATCAGAGTTCCGTTGTGAAACGGGTCGATGTAGTGGTCGTCGATGCCGCTGTGGCCTACGAGGAAGTGGCCCGGCATCCCGATGCCCACCAGCGGCACACCGGCCCGGCGACCCACTTCAATGTAAATGAGCGACAGGCTGATGGGAATGCCGGAATGGCGGTCGAGGACGTCGTTGATGTAGCTGTTGCGAGCGTCGTAGTAGTTGTCGTGGTTGCCGGAGAAGCGCAGGTCGTCTGCCAGCCACCGGCTGATGACGTTCATCCGATGGAGTGCGCTCTCGTCGCCGTCGTCCTCGATGCGCTGTCGGGCGACCGCGGCCATGCCGTCGAGGGCCTCGAGCTCCGACTCGCCCTCGAGGTCCGGGTACTCGGACTGGGCGATGAACAGGGCGGCGACAGCCAGGTCGATGTCTTCGTCCGGCATGTGGCCCAGACGCTCGAAGTCGGTCGTCCAAGCTGGCTCCCGAGTTATGCGTTCCATGATCTCTCGCTCGCTAGTCCGGCCGCTTAGTTAGCTTCCGAGACAGTTCGAAAAACCCTCTTTGTAGGTAGGGAACCGGTACTGTCCGCCCAAAAGGCCTGCGGCGTATCGGCTCACGACGCTGCGTCCCATCGGCCGTGCGGTGCGCCAGTCACCGGGTACGGTGATGCCCAGCACATCTTCGAGATGGGCGAATGTGTCTCTGTTTGATGAGGATCGTTCATCAACGGCGTTGACGGTGCTTACGGGCAGGGCGACGTCCGCCTTGCCGAAGGCGAGGATCAGCCTGCAAAGGTCGTGGACGTGTATCCGAGTAACCATCCGGTTTCCGGAGCCGGCCCTGGAGAAGTGGCCGTCGCGAAAGCGAGTCGCGACGCACCTGCCCGGGCCGTAGATGCCTCCGCACCTGAGTATTCGTGCATCAGCGTAAGCAGCAGCCACCGCGTGTTCAAGCACTAGGCGGTCCTTCGCACGATCAGAATCGGGACCGGTGGGGGTGTCTTCATCCTGCGTCGGCAGGTCCGATTCGTCCTCTGCGGTGAAGTCGGACGGGTAAACAGACGTGGTGGAAACGTGCAGAAACACGGGCGAGTCAGGCCCCGTCATCAGCAGCTCCAAGACCGCCTGGTACGGAAGATGTATCTCCCCGTCCAGCTTCACCGTCGGCACCGTGTCCAGGACCAGGTCAAAACGCGCTCCGCCGTTGATCGAGTCCGGGTCTACGACGGCAAGCCCTTCGGCCACCAGGCGCTCGGGGTCACGAGCGAGGAACGTTACGTTGGCCTCGGGGAAATTGCGGGCCAGGTACATGCCTGTGTAGCTGCCGCCCAGGCACAGGACCCTCATGGCTGGCTTGGGCACGTTCAGTTGAGGCCGAGCACTCTTTTCGCGTTCTCGGTCATGAGTAAATCCATCACGCCGTCGCGTATTCGCACCGAGTGCGCGAGGTCGTCTAACCATCGTTTTGGGGTTATGTACGGGTAGTCCGAGCCAAACATCGCTTTTTCACGAAGGCGGGTATTGACCTCTCTCCACAGCACTTCCGGGATGTAGCGCGGTAACCAGCCGGACAGGTCGATAAAAACGTTCGGCTTGTGCAGGGCCACGGCGATCTGATGCTCGACCCAGGGCCAGGAGGGGTGGGCGAGAACGATGGTTAATCCCGGGAAATTGGCCGCCACCTCATCGACCCAGGGGATGGGGCAGGCCTGCTCCATCGTCAACCCCGCGCCGCCGGGCATTCCCGCGCCTGACGCCCCGAACCCGGAGTGGAATATGACCGGCACCCTCCGGGAGACACAGGTCTCGTACAGGGGATAGAGGCGGCGATCGTTGGGGAAGAAGCTCTGCTGGATGGGGTGCAGTTTGAGGCCCGACAGCTTCAGATCACCCAGCGCCCGTTCCAGCTCCGTCGCGGCGGCATCGCCCTTGTGTGGGTCCACCGAAGCGAAGCCGATGAACCTGTCCGGATAGGCCTTTACGATCTCGGCCGTGTAGTCGTTGCCGTCGGGCTTATCGCCGGTCTTGGTCTCCGAGTCGATGGTAAGCAGGACGCCGACGATGTCCAGCGCTTCATAGCGCTCTGCCATCGCCTCGACCGTCTCCGGCGGCTCCTGCATCTTGAAGAACCGGCGGAGGCTACCGTCGATCTCGGAGTCCGGCAACTCCGGACGTCGGGGTGGATGGACGTGCATGTCGATGGCTCGCATGGAGCTATTGTGTCACCGTCCGCGAGCCTCCAGCTCGCTCGTCAGGGCTTCTTCGGCTTCATGCCTCATCGCTCTGGCAATTCGTGGGGCTTCCCGACTTCGTTGACACGCCAAATCGGCGGCGGTACGCTCCACTCCGTACCCGCGAGGAGGAGTCAATGACCGCGTACGCGCGTTACAAGGACCAGCTCGACATCGAGATGGCCAACATCCGCAAGTCCGGCCTTTTCAAAGACGAGAAGGTCATCACGTCCCCCCAGAACCCAGACGTCCACACGACCGAGGGCGACCTGGTCAACTTCTGCGCCAACAACTATCTCGGCCTGTCCCATTCATCCGAGGTAGAAGAGGCGGCCATGGCGGCCGTGCGCTCGCACGGCTTCGGCATGGCGTCCGTGCGCTTCATCTGCGGCACCCAGGACATTCACCTGGAACTGGAGGCCCAGATCACCCGCTTCATGGGCACCGAGGACACGATCCTCTATACGTCATGTTTCGATGCGAATGCAGGTCTATTCGAGACGTTACTCGGTCCAGAAGACGCCATCATCTCCGACGCCTTAAACCACGCATCCATCATCGACGGCGTGCGCCTGTGCAAGGCCACGCGCAAGGTCTACGCGCACTCCGACATGGCCAGTCTAGAAGAGAAGCTGAAAGAGACCGCCGACTCCCGCTTCCGCATGATAGCCACCGACGGAGTCTTCTCCATGCAGGGCGATCTGGCGCTGCTCCCGGAAATCTGTGACTTGGCCGAACAATACGACGCCATGGTCATGGTCGATGACTCGCACGCCACCGGGTTCATAGGCCCGAACGGCAGGGGCACCGCCGAGGAGTTGGAGGTGATGGACCGCATCGACGTCACGACTTCGACGATGGGTAAGACCATAGGGGGCGCGTCGGGGGGTTTTACTACCGGACGGCAAGAGATCGTGGACTTCCTGCGCCAGCGATCCCGGCCCTACCTGTTCTCCAACTCGCTGCCCCCGGCCATAGTGGGCGGGGCCTTTAAGGCCCTTCAGATCCTCCAAGATCACCCGGAGCTAAGAGAGAAGCTGCACGAGAACACGCGCTACTTCCGGGCCGAAATCGTAAAACTGGGTTTCAACGTCATCCCTGGTCCGCACCCCATAGTGCCGGTGATGATCGGCGACGAGATAAAGAATGTCGCGTTGGCCAAGGCGGTGAACGAACGTGGCATCTTCTGCGTCGGGTTCTCTTTCCCCGTAGTGCCCAGGGGGGAGGCGCGCATCCGGCTGCAGATGTCGGCGGCGCACACCCGGGAGCAACTCGACCGGGCACTCGCGGCATTCGAAGAGGCGGGCAAAGAGCAGGGGGTCATTTAGAAGTGGCAATCGACCCTAACGAGCTGGACGGTCGCGTCGCCATCGTCACAGGCGCCGGGCAGGGCATGGGCCGCGAGGTGGCCGAACGGATGGCCGCTGCCGGTGCGTCGGTGGTGGTCAACGACGTGCGACCCGAGGCCGTCGAGGCCGTCGCCGCGGCGCTGCGATCCGGTGGCACGGAGGCCATCGGCGTGGCAGGGGATGTTACGAACAAGGCAGACGTCGAACGGGTGGTGCGGGCCGCACTGGAAAAATTCGGAAAAATAAACGTGCTGGTCAATAACGCCGGGGTGCTGCGGCCCACCAAAGTCATCGACATTCCCGAGGACGAGTGGGACTGGGTCGTCGCGGTCAATCTCAAGGGCACGTTCCTGTGCTCCCAGGCCGTGCTCCGGGCTATGCGCGAAGCCGGGTGGGGCCGCATCGTCAACTTCTCCTCTACAGCGGGCAAGAACATCTCCACCGTCGGGGGCGCTCACTACACGTCAGCTAAGGCCGGAATACTGGGCTTCACTCGTCACCTGGCGAAAGAAGAGGCCGGGCACGGCATTACCGTCAACGCCGTTTGCCCCGGCCTGATCGACACCGAGATGGTGCGCAACACCATTGACGAAGTCCGCGCCAGGGGCTTCACAGACTCGTTCCCCATTCAGCGCATGGGCGAGCCCCGAGAGGTGGCGGAGTTGGTCGCCTTCCTCGCCTCCGACCGCGCGGCTTACATCACGGGCGCGTCACTGGACATCAACGGCGGAGACTTGATGATCTGATATATTGCCGCAACCTGACGAGGAGAATCAGATGAACGCAGCCGAGATACGAGATCTCTTTCCCATAACCAAAAAACGCGCCTACATGTTCTCCGGGGGCATCGCCCCGGTGTCCACCAGGCACGAGGCGGCCATGAAGGCGCACCTGGATTGGCTTGCCAACGACCCCGACGACATGTACGCCAACGGGCTGGACGCCGACGCCTCGGACTGCCGACGCATGTTCGCCGAGCTGATGGGCTGTGACGAGGGCGAGGTGGCCATCGTCAGCTCGACCGGCGAGGGTTCGTCGATAGCGATCGACCTTATCTCGCCCAGGCCCGGCGCCAACGTCGTCCTCGATGACTTCTCCTACCCCTCATCGGTCTTCCCCTGGCATTTGCCGCCGCACGAGGACGTGACCAAGCGTTTCGTTCACGCCAGGGACGGCGTCATGCACTTGGAAGATTTCGAGGCCGCGATAGACGAGAACACGCTGGCCGTCTGCGTTTCCCACGTCACGCCAATAGAGGGTTTCCGGCAGGACATAGGCGCCCTGGCCAAGATAGCCCATGCAAAAGGGGCGCTGCTCATAGTGGACGGGGCCCAGAGCGCCGGTGCCATGCACATCGACCTGCACGAGACCGACGTGGACTTCTACTCCTCAACCGCCATGAAGTGGCTGCTGGGAGCCGCCGGTGTGGGCTTCATGTACTCGGCGAAGCGACACCACGACCGACTGCCGTCCCGGGCGGCCCACGAGGGCACCTACTCCTTCGACATCCACGACTTCAGGCTGCGCGACAACGCCAGGCGCTTCGAACTCGGTATGCCCAGCCTCTTAGGCCTGGCCTTTTCCAAGCCGGGGCTCGAAATATTGCTGGAGACCGACATGCACATGGTCCAGTCCCACAACCTCGGTCTGTCAGGGCAAGCGATCGCGGGCATGAGGGAGCGGGGCATGGACGTCGTCACCTCTGACGACCCCGAGTATCGGCTGGGCGTGGTCGCGGCGATCCATGACGACGCCGAGGGGCTGTGGAGGTTCCTGCACGACCGGGAGGTGGACACCTACTACGCCGGCAACCTGTTCCGCATCGACCCGCACGTATTCAACAACTCTGACGACGTGGACCGCTTCCTGGACGGCCTGGACGCCTACAACTCCCAGCAGTCATGAGTGACGCCACGAACGAAGCCACCGAGATGTGGCACCACGTGTTGTTGACCGGTCACCGCACTACTCTGTCGCGGCTGCCGGGTTCCCATCGTTGCGCGCTCTGCGCCTTGCCGTTCAACGGCGTCGGCGGCGTGGTCACGCGCATGGCGGGCCGCAGCACCTCGCAGCGCAACCCGCACCTGTGTAACTACTGAGACGACGTGTTGCCCCCGGGCGGGGCGGAGATAGACCTGGCGGTGATGTTCGTCGACATCCGCGGATCGACGGCGCTGGGCGAGCGCATGGGCCCACGGGATTTCGCCGGGCTGCTGGACCAGTTTTACGGCATCGCCTCCGAAGCAGTCGTCGCTCACAGGGGGGTGATCGACAAGATGATCGGCGACGAGGTAATGGCCCTGTTCGTACCCTCGACCGTCGGTGGAGACCTGAGCGAGGCGGAGTGGGTACGGCGGTCGGCATTATACGGTCGGCACGGGCATCGGTGACGGCATTCCGGTCGGTATCGGACTTCACT
This sequence comes from Dehalococcoidia bacterium, assembly GCA_965250195.1. Taxonomy (GTDB): domain Bacteria; phylum Chloroflexota; class Dehalococcoidia; order Lucifugimonadales; family UBA2962; genus CAUZIR01. Next base: position 968,709 of record OZ252295.1, on the reverse strand, counting down.
TTGGGCCCGCCTACGTGGGCAAGGTGGGAACGGAGAACGTCAACGACTTCACCGCCGTCGGCGACACCGTCAATACCACCGCCCGACTACAGTCTCAGGCGAAAGCAGGCGAGATCGTCATGAGCGAGGCGGTCTACGGCTCTGTGGCCAGCCGGTACCCGGGCCTTGAGCCCCGCACAATCGAGGTCAAGGGCAGGGAGCAGCCGGTCGAGATCCGGGTGCTGCGGCCCGACTAGTTGGTTCTCCGCTCACTTCGTTCGCTCTCGGGCTCTTCGCGCGGGAGATCACCGCATGCCCGCTCTCGGGGCTCGCTCGTCAGTGAGTGACCCATCCGGCTGAGACGTTAATCGCCTGGCCGGTTATCGCCTGAGCCCTGTCAGAAGCAAGATAGACGATGAAGTCGGCTATCTCCTTGGGCTCGATGATCCGCTTTTGCGGGATGTTCGGGTAAAAGACCTGCTCCATTACCTCTTCTCGGTCGATGCCGTGAGACTGCGCCAGCCCGTCCAACTGACCCTCGACGAGCGCTGTTCTCGTCACGCCGGGGCAGACCGCGTTTACGGTGATGCCCACTTCTGCCACTTCCAGCGCCATTGACCGGGTCAGGCCGATGACGCCGTGTTTTGCGGCGGTGTAAGCGGGCTTGAACTTGGCGCCGACCTTTCCGAGGGTCGAAGAGATGTTAATGATGCGACCGCTGCCCTGGGGGATCATCGAGCGAAGCGCCGCCTGGGAGCACAGGAACGTGCCAGTCAGGTTTATGGCGATCAGCCGGTGCCATTGTTCCTCTGGGAAATCCAATATGGGTGCCACGAACTGGACCCCCGCACCGTTCACCAGAATATCCACTCTGCCGAACTCTGCCAGGGTGCGGTCGACCATGTCTTGTGCGCTGGTTCGGCTGGTCACGTCGGTTGCGACGGCGATGCACTGGCCTCCGGCCGCTTTGAGTTCGTCAACCACCTCGTTGGCCGAATGCTCGAAAATGTCGGCGACGGCGACCGAGACCCCCTCGGCAGCCAGTGCCAGCGCTACCGAGCGGCCAATGCCGCCACCGCCGCCGGTAACGATGGCGGCCTTGCCGTTTAATCCCACCGGGCCTCCGTTCGTCACCGGCCCTCACCTTGTGGCCGGCTCTGCTCTAATGCAGACGCCGCTTCGCACACCATGACCACCTCGCCAGCCAACTCCTGTAAGTGAACCGGCTCATTGCGCCAGGGCCTGCCGGTGCTCGCCAGGAAGTCCCGGGTTCGCGGTGACACCGTGTCGCCTGTCACGAACAAGACGCGCTCAGCGAGGTCGGGCCGGTTGCGACTGATGATGCCGAACAGGTCCTCCCCGCTCATCCCCGGCATCTTCAAGTCGAGGATCAGGCACTGATAAGGCGAGTCCTCCATCAAGATGAGTGCTTCGTGCGAGTTACGAGCCACGTCCACCTGGAAGCCGAGGCGAGAAAGAGCGGCCCTGACGAGTTCCCTGGTATGGGGTTCATCGTCTATCGCCAGCACCCTGTTGGCCCCTGTGTTGGCCGGGTCGGGCGAGGCCCTCCGGGGTCCGTCTCCTGGCGCGGAGTCCTCCTCCAGGCGGACAGGGATGTCGATGTGGAAGTTCACCCCCCCACTTGGCGGACTCTCGACGCTGATCTCGCCGTCGTGCTGCCGGACAATGCCGTAGGCCATGCTCAGACCCAGGCCCGTGCCCTCGCCCACGTCTTTGGTCGTGAAGAACGGCTCAAAAACCCTGTTGATGACGTCCGGTGCAATGCCGCGCCCGTTGTCGGAAACGGTAATTCTAAAAAAGTCGGGCATTGGCCTCAGCGAGATTCGAATACTGCGGCCGTCCCGGAGTTCGTTGAGCACCTGCTCGGCATTTGTCACGACGTTGAGAAGGACCTGGGTCAGCAGGTGTTCGTCCGCCCGGGTCGAGGCGGGCTCTTCGGGCAGGTCGATATCGAGCGTGACGTTGGCGGTTCGCAGGTCATAGGTCTTGAGATCGACCACCCGCCCTACGATGGTTCGCAGATCCACCATCTTCATTTCCAATTCGCGCGGCCGGGCGAAGGACAGGAGCCCCTGCACTATCCTGGCGGCCCTTTGAGCCTCGATGTTGATTCGCTGAACGTAGTTCTGGACTCGCTGCGGGTCGCGTTCGTCGAGGAGTAGCTCGGAGAAGCCGGCCACGCTGGTCAGCGGGTTGTTGAGTTCGTGTGCCACCCCCGCCGCGAGTTCGCCAATCGACGCTAGGTGAGAGGTCTCTCGCATCCCCGCCTCGATGCGCTTGAGTTCGGTGATGTCCTGGACGGTTATTCGCAAGCCCTGGACGCCGCCGTCGGCGGTTCTAATCTGCCGGGCCTCGGCGATGGCGTAGAGCGGTTGACCGTCCCGGCGGAGGAAAGTCCGCTCGATACCGGCGAAGACCTTTCCCGGAGAGGTGAGCCACTTGTTGAACATCTGCTGGGCGGCGGCCGACTCCCTCATGAAGTCCCAGGAATGCCGACCAACGAGATCGACGGACGAGTAGTCGAGCATCTCCTGTAAGGTCCGATTGGCGGCCGTGATTCTGCTTTCCCGGTCCGTTTCGTAGTAACCGACCGGCGCTTCGTCGAACATCTCGCGGAACCGGCGCTCGCTTTCACGCAGGGCCTCTTCGGCCTCCACCCTGCGTCGGTATGCCTGGCTGTTGGAAAAGAAACCCGCTATCTGACTGGCTACTAACTGTGCCAGCCTCAGGTGCTCCCGGTCGTAGGCGCTGGGCAGCCGGGAGCGGATGTTCATGAGGCCCACGATCTCGTCCCCAAGCAGAAACGGCGCGGAGATCTTCGAGAGAAGGCCGGCCGCGCGGTTGGCTCGCTCGACCCCGGAGCGGGCCAGGACCTCGTCCTGCTCGGCGCTGCTCATGAGAATACCTTCGCCCTTTTCCACCAGTGCCCTGACAGACGACGAATCGATGATCTTCGAAGAATCGCCCACCTCCAGGCCGGGCACGGTCACAGCACCGGTGACAAAGGCGTTGGTAATGGTGCCCGCTTCGTGATCGATAGTAACGATGTTGAGCCGGTCGAACGGCACCAGCCGGGCGAGCGCCGCCGCGAACGGCTCGTAGACATCCGCGAAGTCCAAAGAGACGCTGACAATGCGGCCTATCTCGGCCAGCACCGAATTCTCTTCGACCAGGGACCGCGACCTCCTGGCCGGACTACGCCCAGCCATTAGCTTCCCCTCGTTGGGGCCCGTCGGTCCGGCGAGAGGGCCTCGATGTCGTCCCGAGAACCTGGCGCAGGTCGTCGAGCCGGGTGGGCTTTCTGAGTACTGCGAACGGTCCGGCCTCCATGGCCTCGGCCATCAGGGTGGTTTCCGGGTAGGCGGTGATGATCACCACCTGGACATCGTGGTTTCTCTTCCTGACCTCTCCAATCAATTCCGCGCCGGTCATCACGGGCATGACAAGGTCGGTCAGAAGCAGGTCGTAAGTCGCGTGCTCCAATTCCCGTAGCTCCAACGGGCCGGACTCCACCGCGGTACAGTCCCACCTGCAGTGCTCCATCGCCCTGACCAGGAACTCTCGCACGCCGCCGTCGTCGTCCACGGCCAGGGCCCGCGGGCGGCGAGAGTCAGGTTTGACGGCGAAGGTTCCGTTGCCCACCTTGCGGGTCACGTAGCCTTCCGATTCGAGAGTGTCCAGCGCGACCTTGAAGGTGTTGAAGGCAACGTCGAACTCCCGTGCCATACGGTGTTGGGATGGCAGTCGCTCGCCCTCGGTGTAATGCCCCGAGAGTATCCGCTCTCTTATGGTGTGTGCCACCTGCTGGAAGCGGTAACGGCGCTCGCCGCCCGTGCTCATCGCCATGTGTTGCTCAATGCCATGTGTTGGAGCTCACCGGGAGTGTACTAGTATGCCATTGCTCTAGAATGTCGCGATGCACGAGATCATGACCGTCACCGGTCCCGTCACCGCAAGTCAGCTGGGCTTTACGCTCATGCACGAGCACCTGTTGCTCGACCTGCTGAAAGACTCGTGGTCGGTAAACAGCCTCCTGTACGAGCCCGAGCTGGCACTAAGTGAAGTGAGCCGCTACAAAGAGGCTGGCGGGGTGACCCTCGTGGACCAGACAAGCCGTGGACTGGGTCAACAACCCCTCGCGGTCAGGGCCATCGCCGAGAAGACGGGCCTGCAGATCGTGCTCGGTTGCGGCTGGTACCGGGAGCCGTACTATGAGCCGTACCTCGCCCGCTGGTACGCTGACCAGATCGCCGAGCAGATGGTCGCCGACCTGACCGTGGGCATCGACGAGACCGGCGTCCGGGCCGGAATTATCGGCGAGCTGGGTGCGCACGACCGCTGGGTTTCGCCAGTCGAAGAGCGCATGTTACGGGCGGGCGCCCGGGCACAGAAACAGACCGGCGTAACGTTGACCACGCACGGCACCAAGAGCCCGGTGGCCTTGCAACAACTCGACATTCTGTCTGAAGAGGGCGTCGATCCCAATCGGGTGGTGGTGGGCCACTCCCATAGCTGGCCTTACCCGGAGTTCCACGAGGAGATAGTGCGCCGAGGCGCGTGGCTGTCGTTCGACACTATGTCGGACACCAACGAATACGAGTTGAACAAGGTCGTGGGGTTCATCAAGGCCGTTCTGGACGCGGGTAACATCGACCGCCTGCTCCTGTCCCACGACGTGTGTTACCGTACCCACTACGTCGCCTACGGCGGAAGCGGCTACGACTTCATCCCCACCCGGTTGTTCGTCCACCTGGCAAAAATCGGGATCACCGAAGACATGTTCGCCCAGATCATGGTCGTCAACCCGCGCAGGGCCCTGACCGGTGAGTAGTATCCAGACGGTAACCGGCCCTGTCGAAGCCGCCGACCTTGGCACCACGTTGCCGCATGAGCACGTTTTTATCGACCACATGCTCGACAACTGGATGGGAGCCAATTTGCTAAATGATCCCGTCGTGGCCGAGCGCGAGCTGGTCGTGGCCGGTGACTCCGGGGTGGTGACGGTAGTGGACCAGACCGGCCGCGGTGTGCACCGCGACCCGCTGGCGCTCAAGCGCCTGTCCGAAAAAACCAGGCTGAACATCGTCACCGGCACTGGCTGGTTCAAGGAGCGTTTTTACGATCTCGATTTTCCCCGGACCAACGCCGACGCATTGGCGGCGGTCATGGTCACCGACCTGGCCGAGGGCATCGACGAAACCGGCGTGCGGGCCGGTCTGATCGGCGAGATCAACGTCCACGCCCGCTGGGTGACGCCGGGCGAGGAGCGCATGCACCGGGCCGCCGCCCGCGCCCAGAGGGCGACCGGGGTGGCGCTGGCGATCACCGGCACCCACACCAGCACCGCAATGGAGCAGCTCGACATACTCGCCGAAGAGGGCGCCGACATGACGCGCGTCATCGTCGACCACGTCAACGGCGTGGCCGATGGCGACCTGCACCAAGCCATCGCGAACCGGGGTCCGTTCACCTGCTTTAACACCTTTCCCCTGGGAAGCCGGGACCTGCTGGACCGCGACGCCCGGCAGATCGGGACCATGGTGGACGCGGGCCTGATCGACCACGTTCTCGTGTCCACTGGAGTTTCCACAAAAAAACACCTATCGGCTTATGGCGGAAAAGGCTACTCGTTCGCCGTCACCGGCCTTCGCGAGCGCGTCATCGCGGCCGGGGTGTCGGAGCAGGCGTGGGAGCACGTCACAGTAGAGAACCCGCGAAGGGCGCTGGCCGGTGAGTAACGCATCTATGCTCTCAGAAGTGATGACCGTGACCGGGCCGGTGAGGCCCGAGGAGCTCGGGTTCACGCTGATACACGAACACGTGTTCCTGTCCATCCTGCCTGATTACCTTGATACCAATCGGGTCTTGGACGACCCGGACTCCGCGCGCACGGAGCTGCAACGCTACCGAGACGCCGGCGGCGGCACCGTGGTCGACCAGACGAACAAAGGGCTGGAGCAGAACCCGTTGGGCGTACGTCAGATGGCGCTGGAAACGGGGTTGAACATCGTCCTCGGCTGCGGCTGGTACAGGGAGCCGTTTTACGAACCACGCCTGTATCGGGAGACCACTGATCAAGTAGCTGACGAGATGATTCGCGACATTGCCGAAGGCATCGACGGCACCGGAGTTCGCGCTGGGATCATTGGAGAGTTGGGCGCGCACGAGACCTGGGTGTCGCCAGTCGAAGAGCGGGTTTTGCGGGCAGGCGCCCGCGCCCACTTGGAGACAGGGCTGACCATAACCACCCACGGCCTGTTCGCGCCCGTAGGCCTCGAGCAGCTAGACATCCTGACCGAGGAGGGAGTCGATCCGAAACGGGTCGTCGTCGGCCATGCGCACGACTACCCGGAGCACGAGTACCATGCCGAGATCGCAAAACGTGGGGCCTTCATCTCATTCGACGGCATGGGGGAGGGCAACCGCTATCTGCTGGAGCGCGACCTGGGGAATATCCGTAAGATCGTTGACGCTGGATATATAGACCACCTTCTCCTGGCCCACGATGTTTGCCTGAAGTCGGCCTATGTTACCAGTGGAGGCGGGGGCTACGAATTCATTTCCAAGCGCCTGTACCCGTATCTAAAGGAAATCGGTCTGACAGAAAAACAGTTTGAGAAAATCATGGTCGACAATCCCCGCCGCGCCCTGACGGGCGAGGCCTGATGCGGTTCCCCGCGATTCCCCTGCCCCGCCTTTTTGTGCCGGTTACGTTGCTCGTGGCCCTTGCGGCAATTGGGGCGCTCGCATGCACACAGGCAGCCGGAGCGGGAGCCAATGCCACGCCGACGGCCGTTTGGGAGTTCACGGTGGTCCCGGTCGGCACGCCAGTGCCCACCCCGACCCCGACCCCGGTGCCGACCGTAGTTAGCGACCAGCCGAACATCACCCTCGACCCTGGGTTTGCCCTCGCTGGCAACCTGGCACAAGGTCGCTGGGGCCTGACGGCGACGGTGCTGGGTAACGGAACGGTCATTGCGGTGGGAGGCCAGGAGCGCCGGAGCTTCTCCCGCAACGCCCCCATCGAGGCCGAACTGCTGGCGGCCGGCAGCACCGAGTGGCTCAAGACCGAGCCGATGCACTTCGAGCGAAGCTTCCACATGGCCGCACGGCTCCCCGACGGGCGATTGCTGGTGGCCGGCGGCTCCGGGCGCGAGGTGTTGAGCGACGAGGAGGCACAGGACCGGCCATTCAGGGGCAGGCAGGACCTTACCTCGGCGGAGGTATATGACCCAAAGACGGGCGAGTGGTCGGACGTCGCCGACATGGAAACGGGCAGGCAGAGCGCCGGGGGTGTACTGCTTCAGGACGGCAGGGTACTCGTCGCCGGCGGTTCAGACGGCGTAAGCGTCATCGCCGACGCAGAGGTGTACGACCCGGACGCAGACGTCTGGGTCCAGGTCGCGCCCATGTCTCAGATTCGCAAGTTCCATACGGCGACCCAGCTCGTGGATGGGAGAGTGCTGATGGTGGGTGGGCAGACGCGAGAGACCGCCCTTGCGTCCGCGGAGATCTACGACCCTTCCGACGGTTCATGGACGACCGTGGCCAGCCTGGTCCGACCGCGTTCCGGCCACTCCGCGTCGCTATTGCGGGACGGACGGGTGATAGTGATCGGCGGGTCTGACCTTGGTGCATCTAACCTGCTTGGTCCAGAAACAAGCGCGGAGATCTACGACCCCGTCACGGACAGTTGGGACCTGGTGACCGGCGACCTGAGGCCGCGACGGGGCCACGCCTCCGTCACGCTCGGCGACGGGCGGGTGGTGGTGGTGGGCGGCGAAGACCTGGTGGGCCTGGCTATCTCTGCCGTAGAGGTCTACGACCCGTCCTCTGATAGCTGGCGGATAGCGGCGTCGCTCCCGGACGGGCGCAGCTTGCTGGCGGTGGCTCTACTGTCAGATGATTCGGTCTTGATAGTGGGGGGAGGCACGGCCTCCGGGTTCGTCAGCTTCCCGGACTACGCGCTCCGCTTCCGGGTACCCGACTAGCGCCAGGGGCGGGGTCACACGACCCGAAGCTCGGCCTCGATGATCTCGCCTTCGGGCGTGACGGTGTAGAGGCGAACCTCCGGGTCGTCCTTGTTCTCCAGGGAGACGAGGATGTAGTAAGGGTCCAGCCAGCCGCTCTCCAGCGCCATCCTGACGTCGGTGTCAGACGGGTACGGGGTGCTGTGGGTGTGCGAGTGGTAGAAGGCGACCAGGGACATATCCTGGCTCTCGGCGTCCTTATCGGCGTTGAAAAATTCCTGCGGGTCCATCAGGTACCGGAACGGACTGGCGGCGGTGTTGGTAATGCGATACCCGCGCCCGGCGGCCCCGTCCACCCCGGCGATCACTCCGCAGCACTCGTTCGGGTCTTCGGCCCGGGCGTGGGCGATCATGTCGTCGATCAGTGGTTGGGGCACGTCAAGCAAGCGCGTACCTCTGTCGTCTGGTCGGCGTGGCTACACCCCCCTCGTGACGCCGGCTCGCAGTTGATCGGTGGCCAGACCCTCGGCGGCCCTGATCACCATGCCGGCGGCGTACTCGAAGTCGATTTCACTGGTGTTGATGCAAATGTGGAACTGGTGAACATCCTCGGGATTGTCCAGCTCGAAAAAGCGCTTGAAGTGGTACTCCCTGGCCCGGTCCCTGTCGGCGATCAGGTGGGCGGCCTCGTCCCGGCCAATGCCGTCGCGCTCCATTATCCGGGCCAGGCGGTCTTCGTATTCGGCGAAGACGCCGATACGTAACACTCGCGGATCGTCTTTGAGAATGGCCGAGCCGCTGCGCCCGACGATCACCACGTTGCCGGACGAAACAACGTCCTTTAGAACGCTACGAAGACCTTCAAGGTAGGCTTCGTCCTCCACCTCGTGGCCCTTGGTAATGGTGGGCTGGGGCAGGTCCTCGTACTCTTGAGTGAGAAAGGCTACCGTGCCCGGTCCGAAGTATGGGTCTCCGCCCGCGCCGCTAACGGCGGAGCGCTCCAAAATGCGCTGGATGAGGCGGGAGATTCGCTCGCCCCTGGTGGGCGGACGCGCCTCTCTTTCGAGCAAGGCTTCGACGGTCGCCCCAACCTCTTTGGCGGCACCGGTGAGGATAAGCCGGTCGACGTAATCGGTCTCCAGGCGGTCGGCCACCATCTGGCCCAGCTGCCTGCCCCCACTGCCTGTCAGTCCGCCCATCGTAATTACGGCCATGACTCTCTCCTCGTCGTTACAGCCGACTCTTTGTGATCGGCGCTTCCCAGGTTTGACGACATCGGGAATGCAAGGCTTGTCTGAGAGGTGCTAAATGGTGACAGTGAGGCCTCTCGAATGTCAACAGCCGGGCGCTGCGATTTCGAGACCATCAGGCCGTTATCAACGTATGCACCGGCCGTCCACCCAATACGCCTCGTCCTCCCAGGGAGCCGAGTTCGATGACGACCCCCAGTTCGGCCACCTCGCCGCCGCCCTTTTCCACCAGTTCAGCAGCGGCCGCCAGGGTGCCTCCTGTCGCGAGCAGGTCGTCCAGGATTGCCACCCTGTATCCGGCCGTCAGGGCGTCCGTGTGCATTTCGACCACGTTGCGCCCGTACTCCAACTCGTACGCCACGGAGTGTGTGGTGAACGGAAGCTTGCCTTCTTTGCGCACCGGCACGAGGGGGAGGCCCAGGCGGTACGCGACAGGCGCCGCCAGTAGGAAGCCGCGGGCATCGACCCCCACAATGGCGTCTACGGGGCGACGGGTGTAGCGGTCCACGAAATGGTCTACGACTGCTGCGAACGCCGCCGGGTTCGCCAGCACGGGCGTGATGTCCTTAAAGACGATACCCGGCTCTGGGAAATCGGCGATATCGCGTATCAGGCCCTCGATGTCCCCCCCGAATTCCCCCTGGATATTCATAGGGGGAAATGTTATATCAGCGGCCCGTATAATGCCGCTCGGCTCGTGCTCGATCATCTGCGCAAGACAGGAGAGGCATGTTCGCAATATTCGTGACCATTGACGTTAAAAGCGAGTTCAGAGACCGGTTCACCGAGGCCAGCTTTGGTGATGCACGAGGGTCTGTAGGGGACGAGCCGGGGTGTTTCCGCTTCGATATCTGCCGCGACGAGACGAACCCGGACCGCTTCTATTTGTACGAGGTCTACGCCGACGAGAGCGCGTTCGAGGCGCACCAGACGTATCCTCACTACCTTAAGTGGCGCAGCACCGTGGAAGACTGGTTTGATGGCGCCCCTGAGCTCGTCCGTATGACGACGACGTTCCCTTCGGACCAAGGTTGGCGCGCCCAAAAACTCCATCTGCTGGGCTGAACAGTGAACTGGAGCAGGTAATCGACAACATCGCCGACTGGGTGCGGGGTCAGGATCCCCGCAGCTGATGGGCTAGATTCCTAGCCCTTACTCCATGCGGGAGCCGCCCCAGGCGGCCGAGACCCCGGCGGCCGTGGGTTCAACGATTACGTTGAGCACGGCGGGCTTGCCCGAGTCGAACGCACGGCCCAGCGCCGGAGCGATGTCGTCCGGATCCTCCACCTTTTCTCCGTAGCAGCCCAGCGCCTGTGCCATCTTGTCGTAGGCGGTGAAGCCCAGCTCCCGGCCCGGCTTGCGCGAGTACGGCGTGCGCACAGTCCAGCCCGCGTTGTTGGATATCACGGTCACCACAGGCAGATTGAAGCGCACCAGCGTGTCTAGCTCCATCGCGTTCATGCCCATAGAGCCGTCGCCGTGCAGCACCAGCACCTGCTTGTCGGGCTTGGCCAGCTTGGCGCCGATGCCGTAAGGCAAACCGACGCCCATGGTCCCGGTGACGCCCGAGTTGAGCCGGTGGCCGGGCACGCAGGTGTTGATCGACTGTCGGCCGAAGTGGAGAATCTCGTTACCGTCCACCGAAACGATGGCGTCGCGATCAAGGAAATTGTTGATCTCGTTGCACAGGCGCAGGGGGTGAATCGGCGTCTGTGACGAGGTAAGCAGCGCGTCCATTTGGGCGGCCTTGTTGGCCTGGTACTCGGAGAGCTTGGCCACCCACGGCGACTCCCGCCGTCCGGCGAAATCGGCGCCGCGCTTTTCGGCGGCGTCGGCGAGTTGGCGCAGGGCCAGCCCCGCGTCTGCGACGATGCCCAGCTCGCAGTCCCGGTTGTGGCCGATCTCGGCGGCGTCGATGTCGATCTGGATGATCTTGGCGTCGCGGGCGAAGCGGTGGCCGTACTGCATCATCCAGTTCATGCGAGTACCGGCTACCAGCACAACGTCCGCCTCCCTTATGGCCGTGCTGCGGGACGCGGGGAAGGCCAAGGGGTGGTCTTCGGGAGCCAGGCCTCGGGACATAGGCGCCGTGTAAAAGGGCGTAGACGTGGCGTCCACGAACCGCTCGAATTCGGGCGCTCCGCCGGAGAAAAACACGCCCCCGCCGCCGAAAACAATCGGGCGCTCGGCCCCGGCCAGCATGTCGATCGCCTGGCCTATCGCAGCGGGGTCGGCGGCCGGTTTCGAATGTGCGACGGCGCGGCTGGGCCGAATGGCCGAGTCTTCTTCCACCTCTTCGTACAGCACGTCCGCACCGCAGTCGATGTAGACGACTCCCGGCCGACCGGACGTCGCTTGCCGGAACGCCGTGCTGACGATCTCCGGATAGCGTGCGGCTTGGGTGGGCTGATGCACGTACTTGCACAGCGGCTCGAAAATGCCGAGTTGGTCCACCTCTTGAAACGCCCCCCGGCTGATCTCGTGCACCGGCCCGGCACCGCCGAGGATGACCATCGGAGTGCAGTCGATGGACGCCGTATAGGCGCCGGTAAGCAGGTTCAAAGTCCCGGGACCGGACGCGGCCGTGCACACGCCGGGCTTGCCGGTGACGCGGGCGTAGGCGTGGGCGGCGAAGGCTGCGGCCTGCTCATGCCGAAAGTCCACGGTCTTGATACCAAGGTCCTGGGCGGCCATGACGAGATCAAAATTGGGGCCGCCCATCAGATAGAACAGCACCTCCACGCCCTCCTCTTTAAGGGTGCGTGCTATCAGGTAACTCCCGGTAACGGTGCCCATCGGTCCCTCCCAGTCTGAGAAATTGGCGTCGCCGTAATCGGTGTCGCCAAAATTGGCCGAAAGCGTACCACAGTGTTGCCCGTCAGCCCCGGTTTGGTCGGGCGCGGACTGGTTGCGACGGTGATGGGTTAGACTACGCACCCTCACGAAGTCTGAAGGCAAAAAGATAAATGAGATGCTCCCTCGGTACGGGTAATTAGGGGTGGGCAGCACTGGGAGGTGGATATGCGCAGGTTCGCGTTTCCCGCATCGTTATTGATTCTGGCTCTCGTTCTAACCCTCGCCGCTGCTTGCGCGGGCGACGCGGCCGCGCCCTCGCCCTCCTCCGGTGGTGAGGTCGCAGGGGACACCGGTGGCGACACCGACACTGCTAAGGTCACCACGCCCGCCGGGCCCGGCAAGTACTCTTCCACCGGTAAAATGGCCGACGCTCGCGGCTACCACGCCGCCGTGAAGATGGCCGACGGACGCGTCATGGTCATCGCCGGTAAGAGCCGGGGTGGTGCATCGGCCTGGAAGCCGTCATCCATTGAGGACACCGCCATCTACGACCCCGCCACCGGCGAGTGGACCGACGCCGCAGTCCTGTCCACCGTGCGGGAGGCCCCCACCGGCCACCTCTTGCAGGACGGCCGGGTCATCACCATCGGCGGTTCGGCCCTGCGCCAGTTGCCGCTCACCAGCGTCGAGGTCTACGACGTCGCCGTAGATACCTGGACCGAGGTCGCTCCCATGGCTACCGAGCGATGGCGGCACGGCTCGGTGATGTTCGAAGACGGCCGGATCATGGTCGTCGCTGGAGAAAAGGCCGACTTAGTGTTGGTGGCAGAAGCCGAGATATACGACCCGGTGGCCGATACCTGGTCCGCTGCCGGCACCCTGGCCGAGGCCCGCGCCTTGCACACCGTCACGTTGTTAAACGATGGCCGCGTGCTGGTAGTCGGCGGCGGTAAACGCGAGTCTCCATACCTAAAGACGGCGGAAATCTACGACCCGGCCACTGGTGAATGGACTCTGGCCGCACCCACTCAGGTCGCCCACTCGGCGCACACCGCCACGGTGCTTCAGGACGGCCGTGTGCTCATTACCGGGGGCAAGGGAAAAGTGACCCTTGCTGAAATCTACAATCCGGCAGCCGACGCCTGGACGACGCTCGACCCGCTGTCCGAGTGGCGGGCCGAGCACGCCGCGGTGCTGCTGGCCGACGGTCGCGTCATGGTCACCGGGGGCGTGGGCAAGGTGGCGACCTCAGACATCTTCGACCCGGCTACCGACACCTGGTCGGTCGGGGCGAACATGGTCGAGACGCGCTACGCTCACTCGATGACGTTGCTCGACGACGGCAGAGTGCTCGTCATCGGCGGCAACTCCACCGACGGCGACCAGCGGGGGGTGACCACCGAGGTCGAGGTGTGGGCGCCTTAGGTTCCTCATGACCCCCGTCAACCTTGCTTGACTGCGTAATAATCGGCGGCGGCCCCTCGGGATTGGCCGCCGGCGTAGCTCTGTCGGAAGCCGGAGCCGACTTTGTACTGGTCGAGGCGCAGGAAGTCCTGGGTGGCCGTGCCCAGAGCGGCACGCTCTCCGATGGCACGCCCATCGAGAGGGGCGCCCAACAGATTCACGGACCCACCATCGCGACGTGGGAGTACCTGCATCGGCATGGCCTCACGACTCATTACCTCGTTCCCGGCATAAGAGGCGTTGATGCCGTCTTCGCGGGCGGCCGCTGGACCGATGGTGACGACCTGCGCAAACAGGCGTATCAGCGCCTGATGGACGCACTCGTGCACCGGTTTGGGGACGCCGCTTCAGACGGCCTCTCGGTGCACCAGGCCCTGGTCGACTCCGGTATGGAGGGCGAGCAACTCGTCGCGGCCGATGGGCGGTTCAACGTGCTCTGCCCGATACCCCCCGATCAGCTCTCGTCGCGCGGGGCCGCCGAGGCCCTTCGCTTTAACGGCACGGGGTTACCCAACTTCGCCATCGTCGAGGGCTACAGCGAGCTGTGGGCCCGTATGTCGGCGCCCTTCGAAAACTCCATCGAGTTAAACGCGCCGGTGACGGCCATCGACTGGAGCGGGTCCAGGGCTGAGGGAGTGACGGTATCGACGCCGTCAGGCGATCACAAGGCCAACTCGGGCGTCGTGACGCTGCCTGTCGGAGTGTTGCAGGCGGGCATGGTCCGTTTCAAACCCGCATTGCCACAAGCCACGAGCGAGGCCATTGACGGCCTTGTCATGGGGCCGACCATCAAGGCATTCGCGGAGTTCAAACGGCCCTGGTGGGAAGATTCGCTCGGTAACGTGGCTGGTTTCAGAAACGCGGACTCAGTGTTTCACGGCTGGGAGGCGCTCTTCTGGGACCGCCCCGGACCCCCGGTGCTGAGCGCCATGATCGGACTGCGGGGTGCGGAGCTGAGCGGCGATGAAGATGCGGTCCGAGCGGCTTTTCTCGGTGATCTGGCCGGCATGTTTCCGGACATCGACATCGAGGCGGAGTTGCTCAGCCTGGAGGTCTGGGACTGGACGGCCGAGCCGTATGCATGCGGCAGCCTGAGCGTGGCCCAGGTCGGCGGTCACAGGCTGCGAGAAGAACTGGCCTGGCCGACGCCGCCGCTGTTTTGGGCGGGCGAAGCCACCTCAACCAACGGGAACGCGACCGGCGTGCACGGTGCTCTCGAGTCGGGGCGGCGTGCGGCACATCAAGCGCTGCACTCCGTCAGGCCGCTGTACGCGACCGATGCCGGGTCGAGGCTGGACTGGCGGGCCCAGGTCCCAAGGCCCACATTTACCGCCGGTCGCTAGTCATGCCCGACGCCGGCGTGAGCCTGCTAGCTACTCGAGTAGTTGGGGCGCGTGACGTCTTCGAGAATTGAGTGGACCTCATCTATGCCGAACGGCTTGACGAGCAGACCATCAGGATCGAACCGGCAGGCGTCCAGCATGAGGGCGGAGTCGGGATAGCCAGTCACGATCACAACCTTCGTGGCCGGGTCGGCCGCCCTTATCTCAAGCAGCGCCTCGAACCGTTCATTCCGGGCATCACGAGGTCCAGAAAGACGGCGTCATAGTGATTCTTTTGAACCTCCTCGACCGCCCAATCACCCGACTCCACCAACACGCACCGCCAGCCCGCTTGGGTTATCACGGCTTCCAGATACTCACGGATACGCAGTTCGTCGTCGACCACGAAGGCCGAAGGAGTTCCCGGAGATATGTCGAATCTGGTAGTCAATTGAAGTTGTCGATATGGTCGGGCGTTGACAGAATACTGCGCGGACCTGACGAATCAACGACAGATGGTTAGGCTTTTGTTTGATATTTGTGTGCATGCTGCCCGTCCCATTGACTCAGGTCGGCGGGCGGCCCCGCCCGCAACGGACTCAGCGCGCCCCCGGGCGAGCGGAGGACACGGCCTTTGCCGCCCGAAAGGCCCACGTAAACGCGCCATTGTGGCGCCCTTAATCCGTCTGTTATACTGGCCGCGGTTTTCGGGTCCGAGGAGGGTCCGACACGGCGGTTGAGGGTCCTTATCCACGCGCTCGGGGTTTTCGCTTCGGGTCGCCATGGCATAGACGCCGCGTCGCCGAATCTGTGAGAACCACGCCAAGGAGGCGGACCATTGAAGTGGATCGACTATCACAGGCCCACATCCGTTGATGAGGCCGTTGGACTGCTAAGCCAGTACAAGGGGAAGGCCCGGGTTCTGGCCGGCGGCACTGACCTGCTCGTACAGATGCGAGGCGGCCGCTACGAGCTCGACGCGGTCATCGACGGCAAGCATATCGACGAGCTAAACGAGCTCAGCTACGACGCCAAGAAAGGTCTGACGATTGGCGCGGCCGTTCCCTGCTACAGGTTGTACGGTGACGATGCCATCGCCGCTGCATACCGTGGTCTGATGGACTCGGCAACGCTCATTGGCGGTATCCAGATCCAGGGTCGCGCGACCCTGGGCGGCAACCTGGTGAACGCCGCTCCCAGCGGGGACGGCATTCCCGCACTCATCGCCCACAGCGCGGTGGCGAAGGTCGTCGGTCCAAACGGCACGCGAGAAATCGCGGCCGAGGACGTCTGCACCGGCCCCGGTAGGACCCAGCTGGCAGACGATGAAATGCTGGTGTCCCTGCACCTGCCCGCCCCTTCGAAGGGGTTTGGCGCACGGTACATCCGCTTCATCCCCAGGAACGAGATGGACATCGCCGTCGTCGGCGTGGGCGCCTCGGTGACCTTAAGCAACGGGACTATCAAGTCGGCTCGGATATCCCTCGCCTCCGTCGCTCCCAAGCCCCTATTCGTTGAGGCCGCAGGTGCGGCGTTAGCGGGCAAGGAGCCGACTGACGAGAACATCCAGGCCGCCGCGAACGCGGCGACAGACGCCGCCACCCCGATTACCGATATGCGCGGCACAATCGAATACCGAAAGCACCTCTGCGAGGTCCTCACCCGCAGGGCGCTACACACCGCCATCGAGCGCGCGCGGGAGGCCAAGTAATGTCCGGAAAGAAAGTCCACGTAACAACCACGATCAACGGCGAGTCCGTTGAGTTCCTGTGTGAGCCGCGCCAGAGCCTGCTCGAGGTCCTGCGGGACGTCGTCCAGCTCACCGGCGCAAAAGAGGGCTGTAACGACGGCAACTGCGGCGCCTGCACCGTCAACATGGACGGGCGCATAGTAGACAGCTGCCTGGTACTCGGCGTCGAGGCCGAGGGCGCCAGCATCGGCACCGTCGAGGGCATCGCCTCCCCCGGTGGTTTGCACCCCATCCAACAGGCCTTCCTTGAGCACGCGGCGCTGCAATGCGGCATCTGCACGCCGGGCTTCCTCGTAGCATCGAAGGCGCTGCTGGAAAAAGAGCCCAACCCCTCCGAGGAGCGCATTCGGATGTGGCTGGCCGGCAACCTTTGCCGTTGCACCGGCTACGACAAGATCGTCAGAGCAGTACTCGATGCGGCAGGTCAGATGTCAGGCGCGGCAGCCTAGGAGCGTTCTTCAATGACAACAACCTACGAGCCTAACAAGGTTCTTTCGAACCAGACGTTCAAAGTAGTCGGCACCCGGCCCATCCGGCACGACGGTGCGGACAAGGTCACGGGCAGGGCGAAGTACGGCGCCGACTACACGGCCGCCGGACTGTTGCACGGTAAGACGTTGCGCAGCCCGCACGCCCACGCCCGCATAAAGTCCATCGATACGTCCAAAGCCGAGGGGCTTCCGGGCGTTCGGGCCGTCGTCACCTCGAAAGACTTCCCGCTGACCAAGGACACCGCGGACTTCGGATTGGGTGGCCAGCCCATGGACAGATTCCGGGGCAATTTGCTCGCCGGTGACAAGGCGCTTTACAGAGGGCACGCAATAGCGGCGGTGGCCGCCACCAGCCCCCACATCGCGGAAGAGGCCATCGGGCTCATCGAGGTCGACTACGAAGTGCTTCCCGCCGTACTAACGGCGCCAGAGGGCATGGCGGCCGATGCGCCAATCCTCATAGCCGACCTGACGACACAAGAATTCGGTAAAGACACCGGCCGCACCTCCAACATAGCCGACCATTTCCAGCACAAGATGGGCGACCTGGACAAAGGCTTCGCAGAGGCCGACGTGGTGGTGGAGTGTTCGTTCGATACCAAGACTGTGCACCAGGGTTACATCGAGCCTCACAATGTCACCGCCCTGTGGAACGACGACGATCGCATCCACATCTACTCCTCCACCCAGGGCTCGTTCGTCGTGAGGGCTTCGGTCTCCGAGGCGCTCGCGGTACCGGTCTCGAAAGTCCGGGCCACCCCGATGGAAATCGGCGGCGGCTTCGGCGGCAAGATCAACGTGTACGGCGAACCGGTTGCCGCCATGCTCTCCAAAAAGGCCGGCAACAGGCCCGTCAAGATCGTCATGTCCAGGGCAGAAGTCTTCGAGGGCACCGGCCCCACCTGCGGCTCCCACATGATCATCAAGATGGGGGCGACCAAAGACGGTAAGATCGTCGCCGCCTCGGCCGAGTTGCAGTTCGAGGCGGGCGCATACCCCGGCTCTCCGGTTGGAGCGGCGGGCATGTGCGTGTTCACCGCCTACGACGTGGCCAACGTCGTCATCGACGGCTACGACGTCGTGGTAAACAAGCCCAAGACCGCTGCCTACCGGGCGCCGGGCGCGCCCAACGCGGCGTTCGCTGCCGAGCAGGTGGTCGACGAACTCGCCGAGAAGCTAAATCTCGACCCGCTCGAGTTCCGCCTCATGAACGCGGCCAAAGAGGGCACGCGTCGCGCCGACGGTCCCGTCCACCCGCGCATCGGCTGCGTCGAGGTGTTGGAGGCCATGCGAGACCACGAGCACTACAGCGCGCCCATCACCCCGGCCAAGCGTGGTGGTAAAACAGGACGCGGCGTCGCCGTCGGGTTCTGGTTCAACATCGGCTTCGCCTCCGCCTGCAACATCGCGGTCAACAACGACGGCACCATCAATCTCATTGAGGGTTCGACCGACATCGGCGGCAGTCGTGCCGCCATAGCGATGCAGGCGGCTGAGGTTCTCGGCATCACCGCCGAGGAGGTTCACCCGCAGGTCGTCGATACCGATTCCATTGGCTACACCGCCATCACCGGCGGCAGCCGCACGACCTTCGCCACCGGCTGGGCTGCATACGAGGCGGCCCAGGACGTCAAGCGACAGGTAATCGCGAGGGCGGCCAAGATATGGGGCGTGGAGCCCGACTCCGTGGAAATGGAAGACGGCGTCATCCGCTCCAAGACCGACACCGAACTGAACATGACGTTCAAGCAGCTGGCCGAGCAGATCAACGACACCGGCGAACCCATCGTGGGCCGCGCGGCCGTCGACCCGGCGGGAGCTGGCGGCTCGTTCTGCGGGCAGATCGTCGATGTCGAGGTCGACCCGGAGACGGGCAAGACCGACGTCCTGCGCTTCACCACCGTGCAGGATGCGGGCAAGGCCATCCACCCCAGCTACGTCGAGGGCCAGATGCAGGGCGGCAGCGTCCAGGGCATCGGCTGGGCGCTGAACG
The DNA here is from genome assembly GCA_965250195.1 of Dehalococcoidia bacterium. Classification (GTDB taxonomy): domain Bacteria; phylum Chloroflexota; class Dehalococcoidia; order Lucifugimonadales; family UBA2962; genus CAUZIR01. Next base: position 949,673 of record OZ252295.1, on the reverse strand, counting down.
AGGAGTACTACTACTCCGAGGGCGGCAAGATGGACAATTCTAGCTTCCTGGACTACCGTATGCCCACCACGCTGGACCTTCCCATGATCGACACCGTCATCGTCGAGGTCGCCAACCCCGGTCACCCGTACGGTGTCAGGGGCGTTGGGGAGGCGAACATCGTCTCGCCGCAGGCTGCCGTTGCCAACGCCATCCAGGACGCCACGGACGTTCGCATGACCTCGCTTCCCATCAACTCCGTAGCCATAATGGAGGCGAGCTGGGCGAACGGGGGAAGCTAGCCAAGGGAGCGAAGTGGGAGGAGCCCCGGGCGGGGCAGACTGATGGCCACTGTCTTCATACCGTCGCTCATGCAAGACCTCACCGACGGTCAGCAGACCGTCGAGGTGGCGGGCGCGACGGTGCGTGAGATCGTAAACGCCCTGGAGGGTCCGTACCCTGGGATGAAGGCCCGGCTGATGGACGGCTTTCGTCTGAAGGGGAACATTACAGTCGCGGTAGACGGCGAGGTCAGCCCGGTCGGCGTCCTCGCCGAGGTCGGAGAGAGCAGCGAAGTTCATTTCCTCCCGGCGATAGCCGGGGGTGCTTAGGGAGAAACGATGACCACTACGTATGAGCCGAACCAGGTTCTGTCCACCCAGGAGTTCAAGGTCGTCGGCACCCGGCCGATTCGCCATGACGGTGCCGACAAAGTCACCGGTAAGGCCAAGTACGGCGGCGACTACTCTGCCACCGGCCTGCTCTACGCCAAGGTGCTGCGCAGCCCCCATGCCCACGCCAATATCAAGTCGATTAACACCTCCAAGGCAGAGGCGATGCCCGGCGTAATGGCAGTCGTCACCGGCGCCGACATGCCCACAACGAGAGAGTCCGACCCTGCCGACTTCGGTCTCGGACCGCAGCCGATGAAGTACCTGCGTGACAACGCCATCGCCAGGGACAAGGTTCTCTACGGGGGCCATGCGGTCGCCGCGGTGGCGGCCGTGAGCGCACACGTGGCGGAGGAGGCCATCGCTCTTATCGAGGTGGACTACGAGGTGCTTTCTCCCGTCCTCACCGTCGGTGAGGCAATGGCCGACGGCGCACCGGTGCTGCACGCCGACCTGTTCACCACCGAGTTCGGCAACAAGACCGATCGCAATACCAACGTCGCCAACCACTTCCAGCACAAAATGGGCGATCTTGACAGGGGCTTCGCAGAGGCCGACGTCGTCATTGAGCGCTCGTTCGACACCGCCACCGTGCACCAGGGCTACATCGAGACCATGAACGTCACCGCGCTGTGGAACGACGACGACCGGGTGCACGTTTACATGAGCACTCAGGGCCCGTTCCAGTTCCGCGACGCCATCGCCCTGGCGCTCGACCTGCCCCAGTCGCAGGTCCGGGTGACGCCGATGGAGATCGGCGGCGGGTTCGGAGGCAAATTCCCCCTGTACCACGAAATCGCCGCCGTACTGCTGTCGAAGAAGACGGGCCATCCGGTCAAGATCACCATGAGCCGTAAAGAGGTTTTCGAAGGCACGGGCCCGACGCCCGGCTCGCACATGCGCGTAAAGATCGGGGCGACCAAAGAGGGCAAGATTACCGCTGCCGAGGCCGAGTTGGTTTTCGAAGCCGGTGCCTTCCCCGGCTCACCGGTGGACGCGGGCGCGATGTGCGTGTTCGCGGCCTACGACATTCCCAACGTCGTCATCGACGGCTACGACGTCGTCGTCAACAAGCCCAAGACCGCCGCCTATCGTGCACCCGGCGCGACCCATGCGGCCATGGCCGCCGAGACTGTCGTGGACGAGATCTGCGACGGGCTCGGCATCGACAAGCTTGAGTTCAGGCTGCAAAACTGCGCCAAAGAGGGAACGCGCCGCGCCGACGGGCCGGTGAACCCCAAGATTGGCGGCATTGAGACGCTTGAGGCGGTCAAGGCCCACGCCCACTGGAACTCGCCGATCACTCCCGCCAAAAACGGCGGAAAAGTAGGCAGAGGGATCGCCTTCGGCTACTGGTTCAACGCCGGACTTCAGTCCGCAGCGACCATTAGCGTCAACGCCGACGGCACCATCAACCTGGTTGAGGGCAGCCCCGACATCGGCGGCAGCCGAGCCGCGATCGCCATGCAGGCGGCCGAGGTGCTCGGCATCTCCGCAGAGGAGGTCAACCCCTCGGTGGTCGACACCGACTCGATAGGGTTCTCCTTCGGTACGGGCGGCTCTCGCACCACGTTCGCCACCGGTTGGGCGGCCTACGAGGCGGCCAACGATGTGAAACGGCAGCTGGTCGAACGGGCGGCCAAGATCTGGGGCGTGGACCCGGACTCGGTCGAAATGGAAGAGGGCGTGGTCCGCTCCAAGACCGACACCGAGCTAAACATGACCTTTAAGGACCTCTCGGCCCAGCTCAACGACACCGGCGGTCCCATCGTCGGGCGCGGCGCTGTGAACCCGCCCGGAGTTGGTGGCGCCTTCGCGGTGAACGTGGCCGACGTAGAGGTCGATCCAGAGACTGGCAAGGTGGACGTGCTTCGTTTCACCATCGCCCAGGACGCCGGTAAGGCCATCCACCCCAGCTACGTCGAGGGACAGCTTCAGGGCGGGGTCGTGCAGGGAATCGGCTGGGGCCTGAACGAGGAGTACTACTACTCCAAGGACGGTCACCTGGACAACTCCAGCTTCCTGGACTATCGCATGCCCACGGCTTTGGACCTGCCCATGATCGACACCATCGTCGTAGAGGTGGCCAATCCCGGTCATCCCTACGGGGTCAGGGGCGTGGGAGAGGTCTGCATCGTGCCGCCGCCCGCCGCTCTGGCGAACGCCATCCACGGCGCCGTCGGAGTGCGCATGGAGGTGCTCCCCATGAACCCGACCGCGGTCATGGAAGCGTTGTGGAAGAAGAACGGCTCTTAGTAGTCGCCGGGTAACCGTTTGACCGAATAGGGAGCCGGGGCATCGCCCCGGCTCTCTCTTTTTACAGGGGTTTTGACCAAGGAGCGCACATGTCTTCCAACGGCTTTAGCGGCGTAATTACGCCGCTCCTGACGCCCATCACCGCGGACGAACGTGTGCACGAGCCCTCGCTTCGCAGCCTCGTCGACTACCAGTTAAATAACGGCGTCTCCGGCCTCTGGGCCTCGGGCACCACGGCCGAGTTCGCCGCCTTCACCGAGGCCGAGCGCATTGCCGGCATCGAGATCGTGGCCGACCACGCGGCGGGCCGCGCACCGGTCATTGCCAACATAACCATGCCCAGCACGGCTCTGACCATCGAACTGGGCCGCAAAGTGGCGAGCAGCGTCGGTGCGGTGGCCGCCACGCCCCCTTATTACTACCCGCACTCCCAGGAAGAGATAAAGATCCATTACAGGCTCATACGAGAGGCGCTGGGCGTGCCGGTGTGGGTCTACAACATTCCTCAGATGCACAAAACTCCCGTCGCCCCAACCACAGTGGCCGACCTGGCCGAGGAGGGCGTCGTCAGTGGCATCAAGGACAGCTCCGGTGCGGGAGAACTGCTTGCAGAGCTGCACGCGCTCCGCGCCGGTCGTCCGTTCGAGCTGGTCTCGACTCTCGGCACCATGCTGCGCGCAACCACTGGCGATGCGATGGGAGCCCAGGGCATCATCCCCGGCCTGGCCAATGCGTTGCCGGCGATCATGTCGGGTGCCTGGGAGGCCGGCCGCACCGGCGACATCGAAGCGGCACGCGGATACGATGCCCAGATTGTGGCGGGTCTAAAACTGCAGACCCTGGGCCAGAGCGGCAGCAGCGTGCCTGGCTCTGTGTACTCTGGACTCAAAGCGGCGTTATTGCATATGGGCGTCATCGAGACCGACCACGTCACGGCCCCTTTCAAGCCCCTGAGCGACGAGGAACGAGGGCAGATTCCCGGCATTCTCGCGGGGTTGGGCCTCGGTAACGGAAGATAAATGACAGACCGGGCCGGGTAGTGGGGTTATAATCGGGGCAGGCCCGCGACCCTGAATTGGTCGGTACGTGGTTTGGCGACAAAGGCGGGCGCCCCGAAAGCCGGGCAATAGGAGTCACATGAGCAACGAAGAATTTAACTTCGCGGCATTTTCGTCCAATCCCTTCTACCAGAAGCTCACCGACAGGCTCATTGAGCTTGCCGAGGTCAAAGATGGCGAGCGCATCGTAGACCTCGCCTGCGGCACCGGCCTGGTAACACGCCGGATAATCGCCAACCTCAAGGGCGCCCGCGACACCGTAATCATCGGCGTCGACCACTCGGCCACCGCCCTGAAACAGGCCGTCACCGACCTCAAAGACGTCCGCGACACGGCCGTCATGTTCGTGCACAGCCAGGTTGAGCACGTCTCCGACGCCATCAAGGACAAAGTGGACGTTGTGTTTTTCTGTAACGCCATCCACTACGTCCCCGACAAGGGTGAGCTACTGGACCGCATCGCCGGCACCATCAAGCCGGGCGGTAAGCTGGTGTTCAACACCTCCTTCTACGAAGGACCGGTCGATGAGGCCACCCGCCTCTTCTTCCGCAAGTGGATGTTCAAGGCCCAGCGCATATTGCGCCGAGAGCACGGCCTGTCCATCCAGAGGCTGGAAAAGGTCGAGTCCCGCAAGCAGCTAACGGCGCAGGACTACCGGGATCTCCTCGAAGGCCACGGCTTCAAAATAGCCAAAGAAAAAGTCGACGCGGTCAAGGTGCCCCTCCAGGGCTGGCTGGACATCTCGGCGTTCTCCGACTTCATCGAGGGCGCCATGCCCGGCGTGCCCCTGAACGAGGCGAGCCTGGCGTTGAAGAAGGCCGTGCGAGAGACCTTCGAAGAGATGAAGATCACCTACACGACCCGCAACTGGCTCGACGTAGTAGCCGTCAAGGTCTAAGAGGGCTGGGGCAATAAGACGATCTTGCCCGCCTCGCCGCTGGCGAGCAGGTCCATCGCCTCGCCCACGGACTCCAGTGGCATGCGGTGCGTGACCAGCGGCGCCAGATCAACAACTCCGGTCTCCAGTAGCAATCGGGTCTTGTACCAGGTCTCGAAAATGCGCCTGCCGTTGAGTGCCAAAACCGTAAGGTTCTTAAAGATCATGTCCTCCGCCACGTCGATGAGCACCGGCTTGGACGGGATGCCGAACAGGTTTACGAAGCCTCCCCTGCGAACCCCTTTGAAGGCCCCGTCGATGGCGGCCGGGGCCCCGCTCATCTCCAGAACGATGTCCACTCCGTAGCCGCCCGACTGCGACAGCCACGCGGCCGTCTCCTCTCCCGTGCCCTCCGTGGGCTTGAAGACCTCGTCCGCCCCCATCTTGCGGGCGAGAGCGAGGCGGTAGTCGTTCACGTCTGAAGCAACAACTCGTGACGCTCCAGACGCTTTCGCGATGGCGATGGAAAACAAACCAATAGGCCCGCAGCCCAGCACGCCTACACTCTGGCCCGTCAGGTCGTTCGCCAGGGCCGAGAAGACAGCGTTGCCGAACGGCTCCTGCAACGTGGCGATCTCCGGCGGCAGCTTGTAGCGGTCCGTGTGCCACAGCACCTTCTCCGGCACCGCCACGTACTCGGCGAAGCAGCCGTCCCGGTCCACCCCCAGTATTTTGGTCGATGGGCACATATGCGCCTGTCCGGTACGGCACTGGAAGCAGACCCCACACGTTACGTGGCTCTCGGCCGAAACGAAGTCGCCCACCTTGGCGCCCTCCATGCCGGTACCCGTCTCGACCACGGTGCCCGCCAGCTCGTGGCCCATCGTGATCGGTGGCTTCACCCGGGCAGCGCTCCACTCGTCCCACAGCCAGATGTGCAGGTCCGTCCCGCAGATGCTCGCCGCCTCCACCTCTACCAGCACTTCACCGGGCCCTATCGTCGGGATGGGCACTTCCAGCACCTCGGCGCCCGGACCGGGGCCCAGCTTGCGTACCGCCCGCATCTTTTTGGTCATCGGCAGTTCCCGTTCACAGTTCGTTGCGATGGTGGTTTCCGGCTAAAAAAGCGCCAGTGGATTGACCGGTGAGCCCGTGCCTCCCTCAAAAACGAGGGGAGCGCAAACCAGCATGAACTCGTAGCGGCCGGTCTTCGCACACACCGCTGCTAGGGGCGCTACGAGCGCGTTGTCCACCATCGCCAGCCCGTAGGCGTTAATGGCACCGTGCACCGTCACCGGCAGGCCGTACTCATTGGGGGCGGCGTCCTCCATGTCCCAGATCAGCAGGCCGACGTCGTTGTCCTTGAAGAACGGGAGGGCCGAGGCGTGCAGGCCGGGATACGGCTCGCCGACGGGCGCGTAAAAGCCGCCGTTGGCCGCCGCGTACTGCTCGCGGCCACAGTGGATGACCGCCGCGTCGCCCGATTCCAGCGTGATCCCCTCGGCCGCTGCGATCTCCTCCAGCTCCCAGCCGTGCACCGGGGTGTCCATGTCTACATGGGCGCCTCCCCGGTGCTTGGGCACGTCCAATAAGACGCCCCGTGTGACTATCCCGTCGCTCCACGCTTCGACTCCGCCGAACGCCGCGCCATCGAAGCCCAGGGCCTCCTCCGGGTCGTGCCCCTCGAACATGCCGTCGGCGTCCCAGAAGTGGCTCAGGGCGTCGATGTGAGTGACCGAGAAGCCGTGCTGGAACACGCCCAGGTGATCCATCGCCGCGCCCACCCCGTCCTCCATGTCCAGCCGTTTTACGAACTGCTGCACCGGCTGCGGGTTGTCCGGCGCGGGCTCGGTGGGAAGTGGTCGAGACAGGGAAACAGTCTGGCCCGTTCGCACCAGTGCGGCGGCGGCCAGCCTCTTTTCATCAGTTATAAGGTTGGTCGTCCCGGCGCTCGGGTTATCCGGCCACCTGCCCCAGTTTCTGCGGTCCTTCAGGTGGGCGGCGATCTCGTCTCTAGTCGGAATTTCTCTGTCCACGTATCAACTCCTAAATCGGCGGGCATGTCACCCTAACAGGCTTTTCGATGATGCCGGGGGAACGAGGTCGGGCCCGCGACGCTCAGGCCATATCGACAACGAGCGTCGACCAGCTGAAGTCCCTGGCCCCCTGACCGGCTCCGGTGTGTGGGTGATAGAACTCGCGAAAGCCCGAGCGCTCCACCAGTTCGACCGACGTGCGCTCAATTTTCTCCGCGAGGTCTGAAAAGCCGTGTCGCCGGAGCCCGCGCGAGACGAACCAGTTGGTGTTTATCCAGCTCGGTCCGCGCCATATCAGCGGGTGCTTGCCCTCGCCGGGGTCGGCGTCGAACGACGGCTCCGACATCGCCACCGTGGGCAGCGGGTACTCCGTCCAGAATTCTTTCCCATTGGTGACATGGCGGCTGACCAGTTCCTCGGCCATTCGACGCGGCAGCGACTCCAGTAAAAGGGGAAAAAGAGATGCCACCGTCAGCACCCGGCTGGTGCGCCGCTCCGGGCCGTAAGTGGGGAAGAATGCCCCCGCCTGCTCTTCGTAGAGGTTTTCGATAATCGCCAGCTCGACCCGCTCAGCCGCGATGCGCCAGTTGTCGGAGTCTTGCGGACGCCCGACCTCTCCCGCGATGCGTGAAAGAGCCCGGAGCGCCTCGGCGTAGATGCAGTTGACCGCGACGTCTTTGACGTTGAACCGACCCCGCCGATAGATTTGGGGCAGATCATAGTTTCCCCCCAGGGCCAGGTGCCCGACGTGCAGGCCTGCCACCCGCAGCCTGACACTCCACCAGCCGGGTCGCGGACCCCTGATTCCCAGGGCCGGGTCGTAGGCGGGGGTGTTGTCCATACCGGACTCGACCGGGCTTATCAGCACGATCATCCCGTCGCCGTCCGGGCACCGGTTCTTTCCGATCCACTGGTAATGAGCCGAGAGGTCGGGGTAAACCCGGTGCAGGAAATCACGGTCGCTGGTGAGCGCGAAAACCCGCTCGACCGCCTGGGCCACCAGCGGCGGCTGAATGAGCGCCGAGTGGTGGGGCCGCAGACTGAATCGCCCCTCCATCTGCCGCGAAATCGGAAACCGGGCCGCTCCGCTCCAGTAGGTGACGTGGCCGATAGCCCCGTCCGGGTCCTGTGCTGCGAGGAGCGATTCAATCTCGGCCGTCGCCAGTTCAGGCTCCAGGTGAGCCAGGGCGAGGGCGTGGAAGCACGAGTCCCAGTACCACTGCCACCGGTACTTGTGCAGCGACGGACAGACATAACGATAGCTGTGATCGAAGTGCGGGTCGTACCCTTCCCGCAGGTTCGACAGCAAAAGCTGTCGGGCACGCTCCCTGAGGTCCGTCAAGCCACGTCCGCCGATGCCTGGGCCGTGGCTAGAGAAGCGCCACCGGGTTGGCGGGGGAGCCGGTGGCGCCGGGGATGACCAGCGGGTTGAGCGTGAGCATGAACTCGTAGCGGTCTTCTTCCTCGCATGCTTGAGCGAGGGGCTCAAGCAGCGCGTTGTCCAGTAGCGCAACGCCAAAATAGAACAGCGCCGCGTGCACGCTCAGTGACAGACCGTACTCGTTCGGCCACTGGTCCATCATGTCCCAGCCCACCACCGCCACGTCCGTCTCTTTAATGAACGGCAGACAGCTTGAGTGCAGCCCGGCCCAGTTGCCCGGCCACTCCGGATGCCCGGCCCACAGGCCGTCGTGGTCGCGGGCGAACGCCTCGCGCCCCGAATACACTAGCAGCGCATCGCCCGAGCCGAGCGTCACGCCCTGCGCCTGGGCAGCCTCTTGCAGTTCATGCCCGTGCACCGGCTCTTCGTAAGTGACGTAAGGCTTGCCGCGCAGCTTGGGAATGTCCAGCAGCACCCCCCTGGTCGTAATGCCGTCGGCCCACTCCTCGATGCCGCCGTAGCGCACGCCCTCGCCGCGAATCTCCACACTCGGGTCGCGTCCGTCCCACATGCCGTCCGGGCCCCACATGTGACCCAGCCCGTCCACGTGCGTGTGGGAGGTGCCGTGAAAGGCGACGCCGACGTAGTCGTGGGCGGAGCGCCAGTCGCCGATGAATTCATCGATTGTGTAGGTAAAGCGCTGGGCCGGTTCTTGATTCTCGGCGCTGGGTACCGTAGCCCAGGGCCGAGCGAGTGACACGGCTCGGCCACTTTGCACCAATGCTGCCGCCTCCCTGCGCTTGTCGGGCGTAATCAGGTTGATCGCCCCGGCGGCCCCGCTCTCACCCCACCTGCCCCAGTTGCTATTCGCGCGCAGGTAGGACATCACCTCGTCAGCGTCGGCAAACCTTTTCGAATCCAATATCAGCCCCCCTCGGCTCTTTTTACAGACCGGACCGAGGCTAAGCCCGGTCGACGGACCTGTCAAACACCGCGCCGTTAACGGCCCGCCTCTAACGCGAGGGCTGGTAAAACCGTGAGTGGGGGAAAAAGTCCTCCCAGGCCCAGTCGAAAGACGACACCCAGGCCAGCCTGGTCAGACGGGTGCCCTTAAGTGATCCGGATGTCGCCTCGCCGGTGAACGGGTCCCACTCGGACCCGGTCTGTGTGTCTGAGAAGCTCTCACCGTGGGGGCTGAACATGAGCGGGCCGTCCCGGCCCGGAGGCGTTGCGAGGTACACGTTGATCTCCCGTGTGTCGGGGTCGACAAAAACGGCGATTGGCTCGTCTCCGACCCGGTCGTTCACCACTCCCACATCGGTGACATCCTCGTAGCGATAGGCACTGGCGTGCTCGTTGCGCGTTACGCCGATGACGAAGAAGTCGATACTCCGGCTGGGCTCGAACAGGCCGATACGGGCGCTGCCTTCAACTGCCAATACTTGAGTGTCAGGGTGTCGGGTCACCCAGCTATCGAGGGGCTCAATGCCGACCGGTATCAGGTCCAGGCGGGTGCCGGCCAGCTCGCCCTCGATGGCCGCGCCCCAGGGCTGCGACCAGATGCTGCCCGTCTCGTGGTCCCACCAGGTCATGGCCCGCATGAACAGGGCACCCTGGTTGCCCAGCGTCAGCACCCTGCCATCCACCCGCCGGTCATGCACGAGACCGGTATAGCAGATCGGTCACCAGGTAACGAGTATCGGTATACCCCCGACCTCGTCATTGACCATCTCTCGCCAGCGCAGGTAGCGAATCGGGTAGGCTCGGGAGTCACCGTTGATCGAGACTCCCATCACCAGCTCGCCCGGCTCCAGGTCAGCCTCGTCCGGAGACACGAACCGCGGGTCATAGATGGGCTCTATCGAGTCCCGCCGCAGCAACTGCCGGAAATCGTCCCGCTGGCGCGGATCGCCATCCCGAAGGACGCGGTCGATCAGGGTCTCGACGCCCTCGTTCGGTGTCGGGGTAAGCTCGGCGTCGGGTCTGACCTGCGTGGGTACTGCGACCGCATCGTCCGGTAGCACAGAAACGACGTTATCGGGGCCGCCCCTGCCGCCACTAGCACCGCAGGCCCCGGCTGCCGCCAAGAGGGCCGCTAGCATCGCTATGCCCACCGCCGCCAGCACGGGCCCGGCCCTGGTGGATTCGAGGCTATGTCTGGCAAACTCAAGAATTCTGGTCATGTGACTCATCGAACTTAGATGATGGACGGCCCTCAAGGGTATACGGAGCGCCCGTCCACCGGCGCCGCCGCAACCCGGTCGCCCGCCCGGATCCCAGTAGGGGCGTGGTATAATTCGTGTTTGTCGCCTGGCTCTCAACCCGCCCGTGCGGGAGCTGCCAGAAACATCGAGATAGACATAGAGATAGAGAATTGGCATCCGACAAACCCAGAGACTACGAACTCGTCGTAATACTCAGCCCCGACGCCACTGAGGCCGAGGTTGACACATCCAACGAGGGCAACGCCGCCTTCATCACCGAGCGGGGCGGCTCGGTTGGCGAGACAAACAATTGGGGTCTGCGCCGCCTGGCCTACCCGATCAAGAAATTCCAAGAGGGCAACTACGCAGTTACCCGATTCACCCTCGACCCCCAGGGTGCCCAGGCACTGGGTCAGAGCCTGGAAACCTCCGAGCAGGTCCTGCGGCATCTCATCGTGAAGGTGTGAACCCGTGACAATGAACAAGATCCTCGTGATCGGCAACGTCGGTAGAGACCCCGAAATGAGGTACACCCCCAACGGCAACGCCGTAACCTCTTTCACCGTGGCCACCAACCGCGTCTACAACACCGCGGATGGTGAGCGCCACGAAGAGACCGAGTGGTTCAGGATCAGCGCCTGGGGGAAGCTCGCCGAGCAGTGCAACAACTACGTCACCAAGGGCATGAAAATATACGCCGAGGGCAGGCTCAAGACCGACACCTGGACCGGCAATGATGGGCAGACGCGCGTCAGCCTAGAGATCAGCGCCGACAAGGTCCTGTTCCTCGACCGCGGGGGCGAGTCGGGCGCCGGTGAGTCCGGCGGCGGCGCGACGAGAGAGTCCCGTGGGGCGAGCAACGGTGGCGGGGATGCTGGCGCCGGAGCCTCGGCATCCGAGGGAAACGACAACCTGGAAGACCTGCCTTGGTAGCGGCCATGACAACTACGTTAAATACGAGGAGTTTGAACAGATGACACAGCAGCGGAGCGGCGGGGGCGGACGTCGTGGAGGCGGACGGGGCCGGTTCTACGCCCGCAGAAAGGTGTGCGGCTTCTGCGTAAACAAAGTCAAGCACATCGACTACAAAAACATCGAAGTTCTGAAGAACTACGTCTCGGACAGGTTCAAGATGGACGCGCGACGCAAGACCGGCACCTGTTCGCGCCATCAGCGAGCCCTCGCGTCCGCCATCAAAAGGGCGCGCATCATCGCGCTGCTCCCGTTCAGTCCGAGCCACGCCGGCATGTACGCTTCCCCTCGGCGATAGCACCTACTGAATCCGTTCTCGGTGACGACGGTGCCCCAACCGATATTGCGCGAGGGACGTATTACCCTGCAGGAGTGTAGGTGTGGAAGACAACCCGATCGATAGCCGCACTGGCGACAAGCACACTCGCGATGGCCGCACGGGGCGTCACGAAACCCGCCGAGCCGGGCTGAGGAATCGCTCAGGCGACCGCCGCAGGCTGGCCGTGTTGCGGCGCACTAACTCCGCCAGGCAGCGTCTCACCCTGATGACCATCGGGCTGGCGCTGCTGGTCGTCGCCGGCATCCTGACCGCCAGCTTCGTCATCGCGTTCGTGTTGCCTCCCCGGGAGACCATCGTGCGCGTCAACGACGTCACCTACTCCAGGGGAGACCTGGTAATCGCGCTGCGAGCCCAGCAGGCGCAGTCACGCCTGTTCGACCTGGACTTCCAGGCCAGCCAGGAAATCTTCGACGCGCTGCGGCTCTTCGTAGAAGACGAAATACTCTCGCAAGTCGCGGCCAAGTACGGCATCGTCGTTCTAGAAGAAGAGATCGACCGCCTCATCGAGAGCGACCTCCTGGCCACCGACGTGTTCCTAAATCCGGAAACCCTGCGCATCGGGTTTGACGAGATATACGGTCAGCGCCTCAACGAGTTGCAGGTGTCCCGGGCCGATCACCGCCAACTCACAGGCAGGTCCGTCCTGCGAGCCAAGTTCCGCGAATTCGTCGGTGAGCAGGTCCCGCGAATCGCCGAGCAGGTCCACTACCATCGGATCGTCATGACCGTTGGGACCGAAGTCGACATCATGCTGGTTAAGCTCAATGACGGCCTCAAGGAGGCCACCACCTCGGAGGAGCGCCAGGCGGTGTGGATGGAGATCACCCGTGAGTTCTCCCTCGACGACCCGGAGATCGTCAGACTCGGGGGAGACCTTGGCTGGCTGCCGCTGGCCTCTACGGCGGTCTATGCCGAGACAATCCTCAACCTTGAACTTGGAGTTGTTAGCGATCCCGTCACCGATGTCGAGAGCCCCAAGACGGTCCTGTTTTTCATGGTTTCAGAGCGGGACGCGGCAAGGGAGTTGTCGCCGTCCGACCTTGAGGAGCAAAAATCCCGTGCCCTACAGGACTGGATAAACAATGAGCGTAACAACCACGAAATAGACGCAGCCTTCGACTCCGACATATACGCCTGGATGCTCCAGCAGCTCGCCCAGACCGCGATCGCGACGCCAACCGTACCGGTAAACCCATTCGCCAACTCGGCCCAGGGGCCTTAGTCACACAGCCCGTCCGGAACGGACAGGCCCAAATCAAACAAAAGGGGAAACAATGGTCAAGCCGCGAAATCTAGGGCACGTCGTGCTGCGGGTCCGGGACGTGGATCGTGCCCAGGACTTCTACACCGGCCTGTTGGACCTCGACGTAATGGCCCGCTACGGGGACCAGATGGTGTTCCTTAGCTCGGGAAACGACTCATCGCATGAGCTGGCCCTAATGTCCGTCGGCCCGGACGCGCCCGGCCCCGAGTCCGACCGCGTGGGCATGTACCACTTCGCCTGGCGGTTCGGCTCGCTCGGCGCCCTCCGAGACCTGCGAGACCAGCTGGCAGCGAGCGGGGTGAAAGCGGGCGTAGGCAACCACGGCATCTCCATTGGGCTCTACTTTTTCGACCCCGATGGCAACGAGATCGAGTGCTACTACGAGCTACCCAAGGAGCACTGGCCGGATGGCGACATCTTCGCCGGGAAGTACTTCCCCGACGGCCTGGAAACGGAACTGACGGACGTGATCGCGGCAGCGGCGTTGGCTTGAAGGCCGGGTTCTACTGCAAACGGGGCTGAACCACCTGTAAGAAGGCGCGTGAGACGCTTTCAGGACTCGGTGTAGACTTCGTCGAACGAGACATGTTTAAGCACCCGCTGACCCGAGTCGAGCTAAAGGGCCTGTTCGGCGACCGTCCGGCGCGGGACTTCTTCTCGTTTAAGAGCCCGTCATTCCGCAAGCTCAGCCTGGACCCGGACGCCCTGAAAGACGCCCAGATGCTCTCGATGATGGCCGAAGAGCCGCGCCTCATACGGCGCCCGCTGGTAGTCGTCGGCGACCGCGTCATCGTAGGAAACGACGGTGCCGCCTTCCAGGACGCCTTCGGTTAAAGGGCGGCGAGTGGCCTAAGAGGCCGAGCTGCCGTTGACCGAGGGCTCGGCGACGGCCTCTTCTGCGCTCTCTGCCTCGACCTGGGTGCCCAGCGCGTCGATGCCTCTGCGCACCTGGCCCAGCATCTGCGACAGTCGCTCCTCAATGCTGAACAGCACCTCACGGGAGTACTGATCGGCCCCCTCGCGGCGAACGGAGGCGGTCGCCTCGGCGTCGTCGATCAAGCGGAAGGCCTGCTGTTGCGCCTCCTGCACGATGTCGTTGCCCTGCCGGTGCGCCTCGTCCTTGATCTCTTGCGCCTTTATCTCGGCCGCCTTGACGGTCTCAGACTCGCTAACCAGAGACTCGTGCTCGTTGCGAGCGGCCATGGTGATGGCCGAGACCTCCTGGTTGGCCGACTCTCGCAGGCGCTTGGCCTCCAAGTATGCCTGGTTGACGATGCTCTCTTTCTGCTTGAGAACCTCACCAGCCTCCAGCACGTCGTGAGGGACAGACTCCCTCAGATCGGCCGTAATCGCGGCCAGCTTGGCAGAGTCCACCATCGCCTTTTTGCGCATGCCCGGAACCTTGGTTGAGTTCCTTGCAAGCTCGTCCAGCTCATCGAGAATATTGTCTATCGCGTGGGACATCCGGCTCTCCTCCATTCCAATTCAGTTGCTCAGTTTCTGCTGCAGCAGGTCTGCCACCCCGGCGGGGACCAGGCCTTCCACGTTGCCGCCCAGTCGGGCGACCTCCTTGATTCGCGAAGAGTGCATGAACTGGTGCTCCAGGGCGCTCATCACGCACACCACGTCCACATCGGGTGCCAGGCTCCTCCACATGTGAGCCATCTCGAACTCGACCTCAAAGTCGAAGCCCGCTCTCAGTCCTCGGAGGATAAATTTGGCGCCCACCTTGCGGGCGAAATCCACGGCCAGGCCGGAAAAGGGCCTGACCTCCACGTTCTCCAGTCCCGTCAGGGAGTCGGCGAACATGCTCACCCGCTCATCAGTTGTAAATAGCAACGACTTCGGGGGGCTGTCGTAGACCCCGACAACCAGGTTATCGACCAGCTTGGCCGCCCTCTGGGCGACATCCACATGGCCCTTGTGGACCGGGTCAAACGTGCCGGGATAGACGGCCTTAGCCATTAGCGAGCGCCATATCAAAAATCGAGACCGTCGAGGCTCCGTAGCGCCTCGTTTTAGACAGGCGTAGTCGGCCGTAGGACGCCGCCAAGCTGCGGCCCGAGCCGTACTCGGCAACCACGGTTGCCTCGGTGCTCAAGAGCGGTCTATCACTCAGGCCCGACAAGAGTTCGTCCCAGGGGTCGTCATCGTACGGCGGGTCTATGAATACCAAGTCGTATCCCGGTCCTTGTCGGCCACCCGCCCTGGAGCCAGCCCCCTCGATGGAGCCATGGAGTATGGTCTGCGATCCAGTCGCTTTTTCCACCGTCTTTTCCACTCTGGCCCTTATTACCCTCGCCCGGTCGTCGTACCCGAGCGATCTGATATTCGCGTTGATCGTGGTGCATGCCTTAGCATCCCCCTCTACGAAGTCGGCGCCAGCCGCCCCTCGACTCAGCGCCTCCAGCCCCATTGCCCCGGTCCCTGCATACAGGTCCAGGACCCTGGCGTTCTCTACGCTCTCTCCCAGCATCGAAAAAATCGCGGCCCTCACCTTTTCGGTCGTCGGCCTGAGCCCACTCTTCGGCGCTCTCAGCCTCCGGCCCCTCTCGTTACCGCCGGAGATTCGGGTGCTCATCCGCCTCTTAGTACCCCTCGAAGCCTCTGCGCGTCCCAGTACCCAGCCATCGAAAGTGACGCGATAGTAGCAGCGGCGTCGCCAGCATAGAAGTAGTTTTTATACAAGTTTTAGAAAATGTCTAAGAAATGTCCTTGTGCTGTGAAGGTGGGCGTCGGTTAGAATTGGACCCCGAATTGAGGGAGCCGAACCATGACCGGTAGAGACCGCACCGTCCATTACGTGACCGAAGATGGCGTCAAGAAACTCGAAGAGGAGCTCGTACATCTGCGAAATGTGCGACGCCAAGAAGTTGCGTCGCGAATACACGAGGCCGTCGACTCCGGCGAGGGAACGGACAACGCTGACTTCGAAGAGGCCAAAAACGAGCAGGCATTCGTCGAAGGCCGCATTCAGGATATTGAAAACATCCTGGCAACATCCCGCGTCGCGCGCCACGACCCCAAGTCGCGAAAAATCGTAGAAATCGGGTCCTCAGTTACCGTTGCGGATCAGCATGGCAAACCTCACCGTTACCAGATAGTCGGCAGCGCGGAAGCGGCGCCATTGGAAAACAAAATTTCCAACGAGTCCCCGTTGGGCCAGGCCCTGGTGGGCCACAAAAAGGGCGACAAGGTAGATTATGAGACTCCGTCCGGGCACCAGAACCTGACCATAAAGAAGATCCAATAATGGCCGGTGACGGCGAAGCCCCGATCGGCTCGCCTTCGGTCGAGGAAAGCGACCTCATCGGGGTCAGGCGCCAGAAGCTAAAGAGGCTGCGCGCGCGCGGGGTCGATCCCTACCCGCACGCGTTCGCCCGCACGCACACGAGCGCCGAGGCGCGCGATCTGCTAGACGCCGCTGAAGGTGCGTCCGATAACGTCGAAGACCCCGTTCGTACCGAAACCGTGACCGTGGCGGGCCGGATGATGGCGGTGCGGGGCATGGGCAAGGCGACGTTCGTGGACCTCAAAGACGGCGAAGGTCGCATCCAGGCCCTGCTTCGGCGCAACACCCTGGCCGAAGCGTACGAGCTGCTTGACGACCTCGACATCGGCGACTGGCTCGGCGTCAGCGGGCCCGTTATGCGGACCAGAACGGGCGAGGCGACGATTGAGGCGGAGTCGCTGACCGTCCTTTCTAAGTCACTTCGGTCACTTCCGGAGAAGTGGCACGGCCTTGCCGACACCGAACTGCGGTTTCGCCAGCGCTACCTCGATCTGATCGCCAACGACGATGCTCAGCGCGTGGCGGTGCTGCGCTCGGGCATCGTCTCGTCTATGCGCCGATTCCTCGACGACCGGGGGTTCATAGAGGTCGAGACGCCGGTGTTGGTGCCGGTTGCGGCGGGCGCGATGGCGCGGCCGTTTGTCACCCGCCACAACCAGCTCAAGGCGGACCTGTTCATGCGCATCGCCACCGAGCTTTACCTTAAGCGGTTAATCGTTGGTGGATTAGAGAAAGTATATGAAATCGGACGTGTATTCCGCAATGAGGGAGTGGATTTGTACCACAATCCCGAGTTCACCATGATGGAAAGCTACGAGGCCTTCGCCGACTACAACGACGTAATGGAAATGGTCGAGGCCATGATCGGCGCCATCGCGAAAGAGGCGCTGGGTAAAATGACCGTGGAGTTCGACGGCAACACAATCGACCTCACATCGCCCTGGCCGCGCTTGAGCCTGCGCGATCAGCTCATCGAGCACGCCGGCATCGACTTCCTTGAGTTCCCCGATCTCGATTCCCTGGCCGCCAAAATGCGGTCTCTCGGTCTGGACACGTCGCAGCAAAACAGCTGGGCCGGACTGCTGGACAAGGCGGTTTCCGACACCGTCGAGCCGAAGCTCATCCAGCCGTCGTTTCTCGTCGACTACCCCGTAGAAATGTCGCCCCTGGCAAAGAGGCACCGTGATGACCCGAGAGTGGCCGAGCGCTTCGAGGGGTTCGTCGCCGGCATGGAGATCTGCAACTCCTTCACCGAGCTAAACGACCCCATCGACCAGAGGGCCCGGTTCGAAGAGCAGGAGGCCCTCCGCGTGGCCTTGCGCTCAGAAGAAGGCGACGAGGCAGAAGAGGTCTACGACCGGCTGGACGAGGACTTCCTCGTTGCCGTCGAGCACGGCATGCCGCCGACCGGCGGTCTGGGCCTGGGCGTGGACCGCCTGGTGATGCTGTTATCGGGCCACCGCTCCATCCGCGAGGTAATCCTCTTCCCGCATCTTCGTCCCAGATAGGGATCCGCGTTAGACCCGCTTGGTCGACCCGGTGCCGCTCTTCTCGCCGACCACGATCGCGACCGTGCCGAACGCGAATCTGCGAGAGTCGACGGGAGTCAGACCGGCCGCATCCATGTCCCGCACCAGGCCACGGTGTGTGAATCCGACGGCAGACTCCGGAAGGTAGGTGTAGGCGTCACGATTCCCCGCGAACGCCATACCCATTACCGGAACCACCGTCCTGAATGCAACGCCGAAAACTCTTCCGACAACCCCCGACTCACGAGAAGAGACGATGTCCAGCACCGCCAGTCGCCCGCCCGGCTTCAGGACGCGATGGACCTCTAAGAGCGCTGCGGACCGGTCGATGAAGTTGCGCAAGCCAAAGCCCACCGTGACCAGGGCGAAGCTCTCGTCCCTGAATGGAAGCGCGTGCGCGTCGGACAGGGCCACCCCTACCCGGTCCGCCATGCCTGCGCGACGCGCCTTCTCCTCTCCGATCTGGAGCATCGGCGCCGAAAAATCAGTGGCAATCCATCGGCCGGATGTGGCGGCATCCAGCACGAAGTCGAGGGTACCGGCGGCGAGGTCCAGCGCCGGGCCCTCCCTCGTCTCGCCGTCCGAGGCCATGTCCAGGGCCTTGCGGCGCCAGGCGTGGTGTCGGCCGCCGGACATCAGGGTGTTGAGCAGGTCGTAGCGCCGGGATATTCGGCCGAACATCCCGGCCACATACTCCGCCCTCTCCCGGCCCTTCAGCGTGGCCAAGTACTAGCCGTTGACCAGGCTCTTGATAGATAGGGGAAGCTCGGGCAGAAGATCCCCAGCGATCGCACCCGCCTCTCCCATCTGTGACCAGACGCTCTCTCCAGCCGACCCGTGCAAATAGACTCCGAGCGCGGCTGCGTCAGTCGGGCCGAGCCCTTGGGCCACCAGCCCTGCGATCACCCCCGCAAGCACGTCGCCTGTGCCCGCCGTGGACAGCGCCGGGTTGGCGAACGGACTCACCATGGCCCGGCCGTGTGGACCGGCGACAACTGTGTAGGCTCCTTTAAGAACCACAGTTTTGTTCCAGTCACGCGCCGCCCTCCGGGCCTGTTCGATTCGCTCGGCACCTTCTAGCCTGACGTCGTGTCCTGTTAGGCGGCGCATCTCCCCGGCGTGCGGGGTTATGATTGCGTTTGCCGGCAGGCGCTCGTGCCAGTCGGCCGTCTCTGACAGCAGGTTCAGGCCGTCGGCGTCGATCACTGTGATGGGTAAATCATGGTTCGAAAACAGCAGCCGGGTCACCATCTCGCCGGCGCCCTTGGACCGGCCCAGTCCGCAGCCTACTAGTAGGGCTCCATAGCCCGGCAATTCGGCGAGTATCTCGCTTGCGCCGTCGGCCGCTATGCCGCCGTCAGGCGTTTCGGGCATGGGCAGGTAGGTGACGTGGGGAGCCGCCGTCGCTATCGCCATCTGGATGGATGACGGCACCGCGGCCGTGACCAGGCCCGCGCCGACCCTGCTTGCCGCCGTCGCAGCCAGATATGCCGCACCCACGTAGTTGCGGCACCCGGCGACGACAAGTGCCCTGCCGAAAGTGCCCTTGTGCCCACCGGTCGGCCGGTCCGGCAGGTGGGAGGCCGCCCAGTCCGGCGTGATCAGCGACAGATCCCCACTCTCGTCTGGCCCCCCGTCCTGGCCCTCTTCCGAACCAGGGGGCAGGCCGATGTCTTCGACCGAAACCAGCCCGCACGCCTCGGCTCCCGGCAGGGCGCAGTGGCCGATTTTGGGGTAGCCAAGCGCCACGGAGATATCGGCTTTGACCGCTGCCGGGTCGGCCTCGGCCGTATCGGCGTTGACGCCGGTTGGCAGATCGACCGCGACCAGAAGTAGCTCAATGCGCTCGTCTCTTGCACTGGCCAGCGCGGATAATTGTCCCGCGAGGCCGCCTGATATCGGTCGGGACGCCCCCGTCCCGAGCACCGCATCGACCACTAGCGCCGCTTTCGAAAGCTCGCGTTTCAGCGCGGCCAAATCCGAGTCGTCTTCGGCTCGAACAACACGGACGTCCGACGGCAGGTCGGCAGATTTCGGGTGAGGGTCCTTGTTGGCGATGGCCAGATAAACAGTGGTTTTCGCCCCCCAGCCGGACAGGTGGCGTGCGGCAACGAAGCCGTCGCCGCCATTGTTGCCAGGCCCGATAAGCACCAGCACCGCTGCGTCGTGGAGCCGCCCGGCTTCGTCAGGTCCAAGAGTCCGGCGGCAGGTCTCGGCCACCGCAAGGCCGGCGTTCTCCATCAGGGTGTCGGTGCTTACACCGGCCGCCTCCGACCGGCGCTCGATCTCTCCCATCTGGGCGGATGTGACTATTCTCATTACGCTCTGTACGGTGTCGGTCCGCGTTCAGTCAGGTCTTTAGAAATTGGGGAGCTTGCTCTCGGCCACCACGAAGGCGATGGCGAACTCTTCGGAGTGAGACAGGGAAACGGCCACCTGATCGATGCCCATGCGCTCGGCGTGCGCGGCCGCCTTGCTGTGCAGCGCGATGGTGGGCGCGCGGCCAGGTCGCCTGACCACCTCGACGTCCTTCCACGGCACGCCGCGTATCCCGGTGCCGAGGGCCTTCATTACCGCCTCTTTTGCCGCGAAGCGGGTGGCGAGCTGGGGCGCGCGACCCCGGCAGTAGCGCTGCTCCCCCTCGGTGTAAATCCGGTCAAAGAAGCGCTGCCCGTACCTCTCGGCCACCCGTTTGACCCGAGGAATCTCGATCATGTCCACGCCGTTAACAAGCATTTTCTACAGTCAGATTCTACGCCTACCGCTTGCCGCCCTCGGGGGCCGGCTCCGGGCCTCGCTCTCGGGCTTATAATCGGCGTGGTTGGAGGGTACTCGTGACGGCAGACATCATAGACGGCAAGGCCATAGCGGCCGAGGTCAGGGCCGAGGTGGCCGACGGCGTCGCGAAGCTAAAGGCCGAAACCGGCGTAACGCCGGGCCTGGCGGTTGTGCTGGTGGGTGAAGACGCCGCCTCCCAAGTATACGTCCGCAACAAGCAAAAGGCGGCGGGCGAGGCGGGCATGGTGGCCGAAGATCACAAGATGCCCGCCGACACTGCGGCCGAAGTGCTGAGGGCGAAACTCGATATCCTGAACGCGGATCCCTCGGTGCACGGCATCCTCGTGCAACTGCCGTTGCCCGACCATTTGGACGAAAAAGAGTTCATCCAACTGATCTCGCCCATGAAGGACGTGGACGGCCTGCACCCCGTGAGCATGGGGCTGCTGCTGGCGGGCACACCCCGCTTTGTGTCCGCCACCCCGGCGGGCGTGCAGCAGATGTTGCTGCGCACCGGCAACGCCCCTGCCGGCAAGCATGTGGTGGTTTGCGGCCGTTCGGACATCGTCGGCAAGCCCGTTGCGGCCCTGCTCATGCAGCGTAACGACGAGGCAAACGCCACGGTGACTGTTTGTCACACTCGAACGGCCGACATCGGCGCCATCACCCGGCACGCGGACATCCTCATAGCGGCCGTGGGCTGGGCCAGTTTCATCACGGCCGACATGGTGGCCGATGGCGCGGTGGTGATCGACGTGGGCATCAACCGGGTCGATGCGCCGGAGCGCAAGCGCGGCTACCGGCTTGTCGGCGACGTGGACTTCGAGCCCGTGGCCGAGAAGGCGTCGGCCATTACCCCCGTGCCCGGCGGCGTCGGCCCCATGACCATAGCCATGCTGTTGGTGAACACGCTCAAAGCAGCGCGACTCTCCGCGGGCTAGGGGGCTAGCGCCCGCTCGTCAGGGATTCTTCGCGTTACCGCTCATCGCCTCGGCGATTTAGCCCTTGCTAGGCGAAGGTCAGGGCTCTGGCCGGGTTGTGGATGAGGATGTTGTCTAACTGGGTCTGGGTGAACCCGCGATTGCGCATTCGCCCAACAATGCTCTCGAGGATGTGGGCGTAGCCCTTGCCGCCGTACGCGGTGTTGTCCACCTTCAGGCACACGTCGTGGGCAATGGTGATCCGCTCGCCGTAGCCCTCCGACATCAGGTACTCAATCGAGTCCATCCGCTGCACGTCGCTGACGCTGGACGTCTCTATATCTCCCGAGCGATAGACCCCGGAGGTGTCTTCCGAGCCAAATCGGTCGTACTCGAGATAACAGCCGGTGTCGGCCAGTTCCTTGATCGCACTCATGGGCCGGATGTTGTCCAGGTGCCCCATGATGACGTTCTCGGCCGTTGCCCCGGCGTCAGTTAGCTCGCGCATGATCTCCAGCGGCGTGTCGGGGTGAATGCCGGGGTGAATGAGAATTGGAGCGCCGGTCTCTACCTGCGCTTGGGCGGATGCTCTCAAAACTTTGCGCATGTTCTCGGTCAGGGGCGTGTGGTTGCCCACCTCGCCGATGACTCCAGACTTCACTCCGGTGTCGTTCACCCCGACTGTGACGTCGTCAATGATGTTCTGGGTGATCGATTCCTCGCTGCGCGTGTCCATATCGACCGGGTGCGCCTGAGGGACGTAGTGGCTGGCCCCCATGATGACATTAAGGCCGGTGGCACGGGAAATACGGGCCAAAGCAAGGGGGTCCCTGGCGATGCCAATGCTGGTGGTGTCCACCAGCGAGTTGCCGCCCGCGTACCGGTACTTGAGCACCTCTTCGATGGCGAAGCGCTCGTCTAAGAGCTGCTGGTTGGCCTTGTTGGTATAGAACCTCGACCGCAGCTTGCCCAACAGTTCCATGGTCACCGGCTGATCGACCAGCCAGCGCTCGGAGGCCTCCTCCGGCATCTGGAAGTACATGCGCATGTCGATGAGCAGGTGTTCGTGAGTCAACGTGATGCCGAGCGACCCCGGCTCCACCTCACCGAGTACAGTCTGGACTTTTCCCGTCGGTCCCTTTGGGCTCATTGAATTCTCCTATCAACCATTACTTGAACGTCAAGGCTCGCGCCGGGTTGTGGATGAGTATGTTGTCGATCTGTTCCTGTGAGTGGCCCCGGTTCCGCATCCGGGGCACTATCGATTCAAGTATGTGAGCGTAGCCCTTGCCGCCGTAGCGGGTCAGATCGGTTTTGGTGCAGATGTCGTGGGCGACCAGCAGCCGGTCGCCGAAGCCCTCGGCTATCAGGAACTCCATGGTCTCCATGCGCTGCACGTCAGAGGGATTGGTCAGAGACGAGCCGCCGACGCTGTAATCGAACGACGTATCTTCCGAGCCAAATCGGTCGTATTCGAGATAGCAGCCGGTCTGGGCCAGCTCCTTGATTGCGCTGAGGGGTTTAATGGCGTCCAGGTGACCCAGTATCACGTGGGTCGGGTCGGCGCCCGCGTCGGTCAGCTCGCGCATGATGTCGAGCGGGCTCTCCGGGTCCAGGCCGGGGTGAATCAATATGGGCGCGCCGGTATCGACCTGTGCATGGGCGGACGCTCTTAGCACTTTTCGTTCGTTCTCGGAAAGCGGGTGAAAATTCCCCACCTCGCCTATGACGCCCGCCTTGACGCCGGTGTCCTTCACCCCCACCGTAACGTCGTCGATGATCTGCTGGGCGATGGATTCCTCGCTGCGCTGGTCCATGTCCGCCGGGTGGGATACGGGCACGTAGTGGCTCGCGCCCATGATGACGTTCAGGCCTGTGGCACGGGATATCCGGGTGAGCGCAAGCGGGTCGCGGGCGATGCCGATACTGGTGGTATCGACGAGGCTGTGGCCACCGGCGTACCGGTACTTCAGCACCTCCTCGATCGCGACTTTCTCGTCCAGCAACACCTGCTGGTCGTGAATGCCCTGCCACATCCCCCAGACCTTGCCGAGCATGTCCATGGTGACCGGCTTGTCGACGTAATAGCGCCTGCTTGCTTCTTCCGGCATCTCGAAGTAGCAGCCGACGTCGATGAGCAGGTGCTCGTGGGTGAGCGTGATGCCGAGTGTGCCGGGCTCTACGGCACCGAGCACGGTTTGGACCTTGCCTGAGGGACCCTTCGGGCTCATTCCTTCATCCTCCTCCATGGGGCATCCGGCTCGATTGGGAAATTCGGGTAAGCCTAGCACCGGCCGGGGCCGGGCGCCACGCGATGGCCTATTTGGCCGTCCGGCCTCCGTCGAGGTGGACGATCTGCCCGGTCATGTAGTCGGAGGCCGGGCTGGCCAGGTAGACGGCCAGCAGGCCGAGGTCGCGCAGGTCGCCATGCTTGCCCATCGGTATGCCCGCCAGGTTCTCCGCCGCACCCGACTTGCTTGTCCACACGCTGTCGGTCATCCGCGTGTGGAACGCGCCGGGGGCGAGGGCGTTTACGTTGACGCCGTGCGCCGCCCACTCTAAGGCCAACACTCGAGTCAGCATGTTTACCGCCGCCTTGGACACGTTGTACAGCGACACGTAGGGGACGCCCATGTGGCCGTTCGTCGACGAGATGTTTATTACCTTGCCGGAGCCCCGCTCAAGCATGTGCGGGCCGACGGCGCGGCAGCCGTACATGACGCCGGTGACGTTCACTTCCATCACGTGATTCCACTCTTCGTCGGTGACTGGCGAGGTGGGTGGCCTGCTGATGCGCACGGACTCGGGCCCGCCGCCTGGCAGGGGGACGAGGGGAAGGAAGTGCACCACCCCGGCGTTGTTGACCATGATGTCGACCTGCCCGAATTTTTCGATCGCTGTGGCGACGAGGTGATCCACCTGCGTCGAGTCGGTCACGTCGGTGGGAACAGCCAGAGCACGCCGCCCCACCGCCTCGACCTCGGCCGCCACGTCGTCGATCTCGCTACTGGAGCGCGACGCCAACACGACCTCGGCTCCCGCCTCGGCGAACGCCAGCGCGATGTCCCGGCCTATCCCTCGTCCTCCGCCGGTGATGACGGCGACTCTCCCGTTTAGCTCAAACTCCGGCAGCATCTTTCCTCCAGCTTGCAATGGCCGCAACTGAGTTTCGGGCGGCCCGGTGACACTACCATATGGGGATGCGTACCGCCGACTTCGACTACGAGCTGCCGGAAGGGTTGATCGCCCAGGCGCCGGTCATACCTCGTGACGCGTCCCGCCTCCTCGTGGTAGATCGGGCGGCCGGGTCGTTGGAGCACAGGCGTTTCTCCGACCTGCCGGGGTTCTTAAGCGCGGGCGATGTGCTGGTCTTCAATGACAGCCGCGTCTTCCCGGCTCGCCTGTACGGCCGCAAGCCGGTAGGGGGTAAAGCGAGCGGCGGCCGGGTCGAACTGCTGCTACTGGAACGAGTCGATGGGCGCGACGGGCGCGAGTGGCGGGCGCTCGTCCGGCCCGGTCGTCGCATGCAAAGAGGCTCGAGTTTCTTCGTCGACGGGCACGGGGGCGACCTGGCCGAAGTGCTGGAGGTCGCCGAGGACGGCACCCGGCTGGTCCGCTTACCCGCGGGCCTCGACTTGCCAGCCGTCGGGGTCGTCCCGCTGCCGCCTTATATCAAGAAGCCACTCGGCGATCCGGAGCGCTACCAGACGGTCTACGCTCGGCCTGAGGGCAGCGTGGCCGCGCCGACGGCCGGGCTGCACTTCACCGACGGCTTGCTTGGGGAGCTACGAAAACGGAGCGTCGAGACCGTATTCGTTACCCTGCACGTCGGTTGGGACAGCTTCCGGCCCGTCACCGTGGACGACCCGTTCGATCACCGGATGCACTCGGAGCGCTACGAACTGTCGGCAGACGCGGCGGCAAGGATCAACAACGCGAAGTCGGAGGGCCGCAGGGTCATCATCGTCGGCACCACCGCCGTGCGGCTGCTGGAGTCGAATGCGGACGGCGGCCCGAACGGCGAGGTTTTCGAGCGGTCACGTCACGACGCGGGCGGCCCACTAACGCCGGGCCGCGGCAGCACCGACTACTTCATTGCACCCGGTCATCACTTCAAGATCGTCGATGGCCTGGTGACGAACTTCCACCTCCCTCGCTCCACGTTGCTCATGCTGGTAAGCGCCTTCGCCGGTCGCGAGCGGGTCCTCGCCGCCTACGCAGAGGCGGTGGCACAGCGCTACCGCTTCTACTCCCTCGGCGACGCGATGCTAATCGTTTAGGAGATTTATACGGCCACTCCAGAATTTGAGTTGACCGCGGAAAACTTGGCTGACGGCAGACAGAAAGTTCGTGAACACGCGAAGGAACTTTGGCAGGAGGCGAAGATTCTGAGGAAAGCCAATCACAACTCACGTGCCTATACCCTCGCCCATCTCGCCATGGAGGAGTTGGCAAGACTATTCCTCCTGTTCGGAGCTGAGTTGAAGCTGATCGCGGGAGACGAATTGGACACAAAGTTGCTTGAAAAGCAGCTCAGAAGTCACAAGTTAAAAGTCATGCAGACAGCTGTGATCACGAGACCGATTCCACAGAATTTAGGCGGTCCTGCGGCACTGAGTCGGGTAAGACAAGCCGCCAAAGAGGTGGAAATGTTTAACGGGTTGAAAAATGACAGCCTGTACGTCGGCTTGTCACGGGGTGAATTCAAGAAACCTACCGAAGTCATAACTGCGAAGTTGGCTGACGCCACGATTAAGTTCGCGGATTCCAGACTTGAATCGTCGATTTTCATTTCTATCGATTTCGATCGGATTATGGAACAGGTGGTGAGTGAGCCGAAATTGGTCGCGAGGCTCCGGCGACAACTTGAAACGGCTTCCAAGGAGGGTGAACGGTGGGAAGCTTCATTGTTGGGTCTTGCCGGGTGGAATAAAAATGCCAATGGCAAATGGGTTCGCTCCAACTCCTGACTTGGCCGCGCATTGTCTGGCCGCTTGTCGGGGCTCGGGGGCGGCCCTTATAATCGCGGTCGTGTTTGCCGCTGGACGGACGCCTGTCCGTCGGCGTTCCTTAGTGATCGAGCGAGGATATTTGTATGGCTGCCAGTAATGACCGTGCCGACGTGTATCGCTCCCTTGGGGTGAAGCCCGCGATAACCGCCTCCGGCCCCACCACCGCGTTCGGCGGCACCAAGCTCCGCCCAGAGGTCCATGCGGCCATGAATGCCGCCTCCCAGGTGATGGTGGACATGTCCGAGCTAAATGACGCCGCCGGCGACGTGATTGCAAAGCACACCGGAGCCGAGGCCGGCATGGTCACCTCCGGCTCGGCAGGCGCGCTGGTGCTCCAGGCAGCGGCCGTCGTGGCCGGAACAGACAAGGCGAAGATGAAGCGCCTGCCCGACACCACGGGGATGAAGAACGAAATCATCATTCATAACCTTCATCGATTTCCTTACGACCAGTGCTATACCTCTGTTGGGACCAAACTGGTCGGCGTAGGGGACTTCCTTCGCTGCCTGCCCTGGGAGTTGGAGGCGGCGATCAACGAGAACACGGCCGCGGTCGCCTACCTGGTCGCGCCGTTCGTGGCGCCCTACGCGATGCCACTGCCAGAGGTCGCCGAGATAGCCCACTCCCACAACGTCCCGGTGATAGTGGACGCTGCGACTATGGTTCCGCCTAGAGAGAACTTGACGCGCTACATTAACGATGGCGCCGACCTGGTCATATTCTCCGGCGGCAAGGCGATCCGTGGACCCCAGGGCACCGGCATTCTCGCCGGTCGCAAGGACCTCATTGAGGCGGCCCGGGCCAACGGCTCCCCCAACCAGTTCTTCGGTCGAGGACTCAAGGTAACGAAAGAAGAGATCGTCGGACTGGTGGAGGCGTTAAACACGTTCGTCACCGAGGACGAAGACGCCGAGAACGCCGCGTTTCGGGAGAAGTCCCAGCGGGTGGTCGATGCCCTCATCGAGATGCCGGGGCTGGACGTGGAAGTGAGACACGACAAAAAGGACTGGCTCATCCCGACGGCCGTCTTCAGGTTCACCGATGATTGGACGGGCCCGACGCGCGAGGATGTGCTGAGGCGCATGGAAGAGGGCGACACCAAGATCTTCCTGCACTGGCTGGGCGGCCCAGACACCCTGGCGGTAGACCCGCTCAACCTC
Source organism: Dehalococcoidia bacterium (assembly GCA_965250195.1). Lineage (GTDB taxonomy): Bacteria > Chloroflexota > Dehalococcoidia > Lucifugimonadales > UBA2962 > CAUZIR01. The sequence continues at coordinate 921,944 of OZ252295.1, read as the reverse complement.
GACGACGATGAACTCGGGGTCGTGATCGAACGGCTTCGCCAGGAGCTGTTGCGCAACGACTAGCGGTTCCGTCTAATTAAACCTCCGTAAGATTTTGGCTCCGTAAAAAGCTTAGGAAGAATATTTTGCTCGAACGCTTCAGGGTTCCCGAAGAAGACCAGATACGCATCGGACATGAGGCCCTGCGAAAGACCGTCCAGTCGGTCCTAGAAAAGATGGGCTGCTCGCCCGAGGACGCCGCTGAGGGTGCGAACACCCTGGTGCACACCGACCTGCGGGGCGTAGAGACCCACGGAGTCTCGAACATGCTCCGCTACTACGTCGAAGAGTTCCAGACCGGGAAGATTAACGCCCGACCCGACGTGAAAGTAATTCGTGAGACTCCTGGCACGGTCACGCTCGACGGAGACCGGGGCCTCGGGGTGATTGTGGCCCCCGGCGCCATGCGCCGGGCAATCGAAAAAGCCAAGAACGTCGGAGTCGGCATCGCCGTCATGCAGAACAGCGGCCACATGGGCGCCGTCGGCCACCACGCCATGCTCGCCGCCAAAGAAAACATGGTGGGCATGGCCACCACGTCGGGCGGTGCGGGTACCAGGGTGTTCGTGCTGCCTACTTTCGCTGCGGAACCGCGCCTGGGCACCAACCCGATCTCCATCGCCGCACCGGCGCGGACCGAGCCGTATCTGCTATACGACGCGGCCACGACGGCCATCGCCGGTAACAAGATCTACCTGGCCGAAAGGGTTGGGGCGATGCTGGAGCCCGGTTGGATCGCCAAGACCGACGGCACCCCGATCCTGGAGCCGGAGCTTTCTCCGGGCAGGGAAAACTACTGGCAATTGCCTCTCGGCGGGACGCGCGAACAGGGGTCGCACAAGGGATACGGCCTGGCCATGATCCCCGAGATTCTCGGGACCATGCTGTCAGGGGCGACACCGGCCATGCTACCGGGCGACCGGCTGGCGCAGGATCACTACTTCGCCGCCTACAGCATCGAGGCGTTCACCGACCTGGACTGGTTCCTCGACACGATGGACGAGATGCTAAAGACGCTGCGCACCACCAAGCCCGCCCCCGGCCACGACCGGGTCCTGTACCCGGGCCTTTCCGAGCACGAGGAAGAGATCGACCGCAAGGCCAACGGCATCCCGCTCCACAAGGAAGTGATCGAGTGGTTCGACCACATCACGGCCGAACTGGACCTGCCCCAGATAGAGCGCTTCTCCTAGGGACTCATGTCCCTATTGGCTTCTTAAGCCTTCTGGGCTGGTTAAACGAGCGGCGCCCGGGCGGCTCTCCCCGGGAACGTGTCTTCCTGGAACCGGCCGTCCCTGACAATGGGGACACCGTTGACGAGCACCTGGGCGAAGCCCGACGACGGTAGCCCGGGTTTCTCGTAAGTGGCGTTGTCTGTCACGGTCGCGGGGTTGAAGACCGCCAGATCGGCGTCCGCACCGACCTTGATGCGGCCCTTGCACAGGAACGATGGCGCCCGGCGCTCGAGCCGCCTGGCGGGCATTAGAGACGCCTTGCGTATCGCCTCCATTAGCGTCAATGTCCCTCGTTCGCGCACGAAACGGCCGAGCACCCTGGCGTAGGTGCCGGCGGTCCGGGGGTGACCCGCGCCGTCGATCATCCAGCCGTCGCTGGCTATCGCCGTTAACGGGCTGGCCACGGCGGCGTCAACCGCGTCGTCCGGTATGAAGTGGATGACGACGATGCCACCCTGGGCCCGGTACTTTTTGAACAGCTCTTTGTTGAGTACCTCGCCCGTCGCAGGCCATAACGGTTCGGCGTAGCCCACCCTCGTAAGACGTTCCCAGCCGGGCTCGAATAGCGCCGACTCCAGCTGCGTCAGACCGGCCCCGTAGGGGTAGCACTCTGTAGTGATGTCCATGCCGTTGTCGGCTGCGCCCTCCACCATTGCCAGCATGTCGGCGGTCGCCGATAACCCCACGCTCGACACGTGGCAAATGTGCAGCGGGGCGCCGGTTATGGCGGCCACGGCGATTACCTCTTGCAGTCCCTCCACGCCGCCGGGCCTACCGAGGTCTGAGGGAGGTTCGCCCATCCCCCTGACGTGGACCAAACAGGGTGCGCCGAAGCGGTTTGACACACGGAAGGCCGCCATGATTTCGGACCGCGCCGCGGCGGGCGTGTACTGGAGCGCGAACCCCACGCCCAGCCCGCCCCGCTCCAGGCCGCGCTCGATGAGCCTGGTGATTTCGCCGACCTCCTGATCGGAGGCCTCCCGGTGGGCGGCTTCACCGCTGGGGATGAGGCCGGGACCGTCTTCGGCCATCACGGCCATGCGAGAGGGCACGTGGCCGGAGCTGACGCCGTAATTGATGGCGGTTCGCTCCTGCCTCACGTCGTACCAGGCATCGACGTCGGAGGTGCCTATTTCCAGCTCCAGCGCGGTGGTGACGCCGTCCTGAGCCTGTAGCCGATAATTCGCCGCGTCCTGGCCGTGAGCGTGCAGGTCGATGAAGCCAGGGGCGACGACCAGGCCGGTGACATCTATCTCTTCGGCACCGGTGATGCCCCGGCCCCATATTTCCTCTACGGCCTGGATACGGCCTGGATACGGCCCTTCGAAACGCCGATATCGCGCTGGGCGTCCATGCCTGACTCCGGGTCGATAACCCTTCCGCCCCGCAGGACCAGTTCGAAGCTAGTCAAAGAGCGCTCCTAATGGGAAGATTCGGACTCGTCACCGAGGATCTGGTTTCTCAGGTCATGGGCGTCGGATATTTCCCAACCCTCGGCGATCATGCCGCCTTCGATCCGGTCTATCGCCATTCCGTGCAGCATGACCCGCTTTCCGGTGGCGGCGATGCCATCGTATTCGCCGGAATGAACGGCGGATATGCGCAGCCGGGTCGCGACCCGGTCTCCTTGCGCCACCATGTCGTCCACCGTCAGGGAGATGTCGGAAAAGCTGCTGTGGAACGCCCTTACAAGGTCCGCCATGGCCTTGATGCCCACCACGTCCGGCGCCGATGGGGAGTGGTGTACGTAGTCGGGCGCTATCGTCTCCCCAATCGCGTCGAGGCCGCCGCCGCCGAACACGTTTTCGGCGTATCGGCGGACGATCTGTTTGTTGGCCTCTGCCTGATTCGGTGTCAATCGGTCACGCCAGCCAATCAGTTATGCCAAGTGGAAGATGCGGGCGGTCTTGATGAACCAGGTGGGAAGGGGTTCAATGACCTTTCGGAACTGGTACACGAGTATAGCGATAACCGGGCCGATCAGCGCGCCCGCGATGACGTCGATCGGGTAGTGCACGCCTGCGTAGACCCGGGCAAAGCCCAGCACCGCTCCCAGCGCAAACATTGTCAGCCCAAGCCGCCGGTGGGCTCCGAACACCCCGGCGGCTACGCCGAACACTGCCGCCACCGAGTTGGAGGGGAACGAGAAGTCGGTAGCAGGGTAGAACAGTTGCAGGTCCACTTCGTGGTCCAGAAACGGTCTCGCCCGTTCGGCCACCTGGCTTATCTCCTGTGTGGCCCAACTGGTGAAAGCCATGGTGGAGAGGGCGACGAAAACCCCTATCTGGTACCTGTAACGGGTCGCCTCGTTCCGGCCCGCGAACCACAGCACCAGCAACCCGAGCGCCACAGTGACGGGAATGAGGTAGTCGCTGACGAGCAGCTTCATCAGGCCGTCCAGGAAGCCCCAGCGCCCCACCAGGCCGTTTAGCCACAACAGAGCATCGACGTCCCAACGTCCTATTGGTCCATCGATGAACATGGGCCCTATCCCTGCTTCGCCCGCATTGTCAGGCGTCCGGCGAGGTTAAAGATGACGCCGGACCTGTCGCCGGAGTAGAAACGCACGATGTTCGCTGGCGAATCGCGCCACCGGACGGGCAGGCTGGCTCGAGCGGCCTGGAAGTAACCGGTCTTCCTCAGGGCGTCGAGCCCTTCGTCGGCCCCAGGCTCGCCCCGGTGCATGCGTGCGTTGATGAGCGAGGTGACGGCCACAGTCGCAATGACGGCCACCGCGGCGCCGCCGAAGAAGCCGATGGCCTGCTGGTTGGCGTCCAGGCCTCCGTCGATGTCGTTGATATTGCGCTCGTCGGTGAGGAAGAACCACGCGATAGCACCGCCGACCAACGCGAGCCCAAGCGCATGGGCCGCCAGGGTGTGCTTGAGGAGGAGCAGGCCGTCAAAGCGCCCAATTGACGCCCCCACCTGGATGGCTCCGGCCGAGGCCCAGAAAACGAAGATCAGGTAGTCCGCTACGAAGGGACTCATGGCCAGGTTGTCAGGCGGGCTCCACGGTTACCGGGTGACACCAGTGCATGTAGTCTTCCCGGTTGCCGCGCACGGCCTGTGCATAGATAGACCGGAGCTGTGTGGTGATCGGACCCACGCCGCCATCCCCGACCGGACGGTTGTCCACGCTGCCGACCGGGGTAATGTGAGCGGCGGTTCCGGTGAGGAAGACCTCGTCGGCGAGGTATAACTCACTTCGCCGGATACGCCTTTCCACCACCTCCAGGCCCAACTCCTGGGTCGCGAGGGTCCAGGTGCAGTCGCGGGTGATGCCCACGAGGTTGTTCTCGGCCACGAGCGGGGTGTGCAGCTTGCCATCGGAGACGAGGAACAGGTTTTCCCCCGTGCCCTCCGAGACGCCTCCGTCCTGGTTGAGCATGATCGCCTCGTCGAAACCGGCGAGCACCGCCTCGGTCTTGGCAAGGATGCTGTTGACGTAATGGCCCGATATTTTGACCCTGGGCGGGATGACGGTGTCGTCCATGCGGCGCCACGATGAAGTGCAGCACTTGATGGCGCCGTCAGATTCTATGTAGGCGCCGAACGGCACGATTATGAGCGTGAAGTCGCTGGCTATCTCGTGCAGTTTGAGGTTCGCTACCAGCTCCTCACTCTTGTAGACGAGTGGTCGGATGTAGACGTCTTGACTGAGGCCGCTTGCCTTGATCAGGTCCTCAGTGATGGCGCACAGGTCGTCTGCCTCGTAGGGGATGTCCATCATCATCATTCGGCAGCCCTGCAATAGCCGGTCGTAGTGCTCGCGCATGCGAAACACATACATAGTCTCTCGCTCGGCGTTCCAGTTTCCCCGTATGCCTTCGAACACCGCGGTACCGTAGTGCAGGGCGTGCGTCATGACGCCGACCTTGGCCTGCTCGATGGGTACTATCTCGCCCTGAAAGAACGCCAGCGACTTAGACATCTAGCTCCGGGTCGGCGCTATCGTCGGTGTCGGGCGCCTTCGGCTCGGGCTCGGGCTCTGGCTCGGGGGGGAGAATCCGGCCGATCGAATAGGCGGTCATGTTCTCTAGCAGCCGACCGATGACCGGTGGAGACAGGTCTCGGGGGTAAGTGCTCATCGTCCAGCGCTGTTTCAGCTCGTCGCTGACGTCGGCCGCGCTCATCGGCTCGTTGCGCCCGGCCAACAGTACACGGAACACAGCCTCTTTGAGGGGGGTGTCCGGCAGCAGAAAGTCAGCCGTGTCGGCCGACTGGTCGGCGATCTGATCGATCATTGCCGTTGGGTCCGCCGAGGCCGCGTCCTCAAGAGTGTCGTGTTGCTGTGACATGAAATCTCGGCGGTCCGATATGAGAAGGGATACCGAATTCGCGTCGCTCTCGGCCACTTGCACAAAATACCTGATGGGCTCTCTCTGCTCGGAGCCGTTGCCGTTGTCAGTCGTCATCTACCGCTCTTCTCCCTTTTTCTCCCATTTCCCCTTCAGAAAACCTCTGGCGGCCACTGAAGCATCAGCACCTCGACTTCGTCGCCCACCTGCTTGCCGGGTACGTCCTCTGGGCAGATTGCCAGACCGTTGGCCCCGGCCATCGACGTGAGCAGGTTCGAACTCTGATCACCGGTCAACGACGCATGGTACTTGCCGTCGCGTCTGGTTACCACCGCCCGGGCAAATACGCGCCTTCCGTCGGCGTTGCGAATGGGGTCGGACAGGACCGCTCGCACTGCCGGTCGCGGTACCGGCCCCCGTCCCAGCATCTTCGCGATCGCCGGTCTGCCGAACTGCTCGAAGGCGACCAGCGCACTCACCGGATTGCCCGGCAGGCCCAGATGCGGAACGCTCCGGGTTCCCCTGTTGTCACCGGGGTTGTCACCGGAGCGCAGGAGCCCGAATGCGAGGGGCTTGGCCGGGCGCATCCGAACCGACCAGAACTGCATTTCACCACGCTCGCTGAGCACGTCCTTGACCATATCGAAGTCACCCTTCGAAACACCCGCCGAGGTGATCAGGAGATCGGCGCCGAGGCCCTCGTCGATCTTTGCGTTGACCGAGTCTAGGTCGTCTGCGGCGATTCCGATGGCTTTCGGCACGCCCCCGGCCTCTATTACCGCGGCGGTCAGACCGGGGCTGTTCGAGTCGTAGATTCTGCCCTTTGGCAACTCGTTTCCAGGTTCAACCAGTTCGTCCCCCGTGGCCAGGACGGCGACCACCGGTCGCCGGTGCACCGTTGCCGTCTGGTAGCCCAGGCTCGCTAGCAGGCCGATTTGCGCCGGTCTTAGCACCGTGCCCGCCCTGAGCACGGTCTGTCCCCGCTCAATGTCACGGCCCGCGGCCCGGATGTGGTCGCCGGGGCCGGCTGGCGCCCTGACGGACACCTCGTCCAACGGTCGTGACTCGCTACGGCGCTCCACTTCGTCAGTGTCCTCGAACGGGACTATGGCATCAGCGCCGGGGGGGATTGGCGCCCCGGTCATTATGCGTATGGCGGTGCCCGGTTCAACGGTGGCCGACGGCAACTCACCGGCCGCGACCGTACCGACGACCCGGAGTACAGACGGCCGCGTCTCGGAGGCTGACTCGACGCTATCGGCCCGGACGGCATAGCCGTCCATCGCCGAGTTATCGAGCGGGGGCACGTCCAGATCGCTGGTCACATCGTGGACCAGCACCATTCCCGCGGCCTCGGCGATGGGGACTTGCACAGCTTCTAAGGGCTCGAAGAAGGCGAGGATTTTCTCGAGAGCGTCCTCGACGCTGAGCATCGCCTCGGTATGTTTGTGCCTGTGCTCGGTCATCGCCGTCAACTGCGGAGTTCCGCTCCCACGGCGCGCTGGAGCCTGCGCAGCAGATCCTCCAGTACCCGGTCTATCTGCTCGGAGGTCAGAGTGCCCTTGCCGGACTGGAGCACCAGGCCGAAAGCGACCGACTTTTTCCCCTCCGCGACGCCTTCGCCCGTGTAGACGTCCTGCGCCCGGGCTTCTTTAACCAGTTTGTGCTTTATGAGCACTTCCCTGATCTGCTCGGCCGGGACGGACCGGTCCACCGTCAGCGCCAGGTCGCGCACCGACTCCGGGTAACGGCTGAACGGCCTGTAACGCAGGTCGTGGGGCGCGACGACGGCCAAAAGGCTCGGCAGGTCGATTTCGAGCAGCGCAACGGTGGCGCCGTCCAGATCGAATTTCTTCAGCACACCTTCGGCGACCTCGCCGACGGTGCCCAGCCGCTCTCCGTTTGCCATGATCCCCGCCGTTCGGCCGGGACGCAGGGCCGGGTCGGTCGCGGGCTCGAAGGTCGGCTCGATGCCCAGCCTGCCAAGCAGATCCTCGGCCAAACCCTTGGCGTCGTAAAAACCCATTTCGTCCGGGCCTTCTGGCCCCTGCCAGGACTGTGGACCGCGCCGTCCGGAGAGGGCGGCAACCAGGGTCTCGCGTTCGTCCGGCAGGTTCTCGTCGCCTGGCGCGGGGTTGCCGTACGAGGGATTTCCGGCCGAGGGGTCGGGAAGGAAGACGCGACCCAGCTCGAACATCCGCAGGCCGACCCGGCCCAGTGTCCGCCGGTTGTCGGCTACCGATTGCAGCACACTGGGCCGCAAGCTGGTACGCAGGTAGCGCTGCGCTTCGTTCATGGGGTTGGCCAGCGCGAGCGCGGCGTCTGTCCACGCGCCGACCGCTCGCAGATTCTCTTCCGACGCCACGCTGTAGTTGATGGCCTCCCGCATCCCGGCCGCGGCGAGCGTGTCCTGCACCCGCTCTTTCAGATCCCACATCGGTTGGACGTGATGGTGAGGTATGGGAGCCGCCAACATGGTGGTGGGGATTTCCTGGTAGCCGATGACCCGGGCGACCTCTTCCACCAGGTTCTCCTGTATCTCAATGTCCGAGCGCCAGTAAGGTGAGATTATCGAAACGGTATCGGCCGTTTCGGAACTCGTCTCGAAACCGAGCGCCGCGAGAACCTCTTTCGCCCTGGGCATCGGGATGTCCGTGCCCAACACCTGCTTCAGTCGAGCGCCCGTCAACGTTACGATTGGTGAGGCCGCGGGGTCGGGGTGCACGTCGATGATCCCCCGCGCTACTTTTCCGCCCGCGATCTCCGCGATTAAGCGGGTCGCGCGACGCAGGCCTACCTCGGCCAGCTCCTGCCGCAGGCCGCGCTCGAATCGGTAAGACGCGCCCGTGCTCAGTTTCAGGTCGGCACCCGTTCGCCGGGTGTTGACCGGGTCGAAGTTGGCCGACTCCAGCAGAATTCGGGTGGTGTTCTCGGACACCTCGGAGTTGCCCCCGCCCATCACCCCTGCCAGGCCAACGGCGTCGGTGGCGTCGGCGATGACCAGCATCGGCGGCGCGAGCTTGCGGCGCTGGCCGTCCAGTGTCTCCAATTCCTCGCCTTCGCGTGCCTTTCTTACGATTATTGTCTGGTCCCTGACCAGGTCCAGGTCGAAGGCGTGCAGGGGCTGGTTGAGTTCCAACATGACGAAGTTGGTCGCGTCCACCACGTTGTTTATGGGTCGCTGCCCGACCCTGACCAGCGTGTCCTGCAACCATGCCGGCGACGGCCCGACAGAGACGCCCTCAATGAGCGAGGCGGTGTAGCGCGGGCACAGGTCCGGGTCGGCAACTGTGACTGTGACCCGGCCGCTGATCGGATCGCCAGCGTCTTCGTATTGGGTGTTTGGCTCGATTACGCTCTGCCCGGTAAGTGCCGCGACCTCCCTGGCGATGCCGAGAACGGACAGACAGTCTGGCCGGTTAGGGGTAACGGCGATGTCGAAGAGTATGTCGCCGACGATGTCGGTCAGGGGCGAGCCGATGTCTGCGTCGGGGTCTAAAACGAGGATGCCCTCGTGGTCGTCGCCCAGGCCCAACTCCTTGACCGAACAGACCATGCCGCGTGACTCGAGACCGCGAATCTTGGCGGGCCTGAGGGGCTCCTCCCGTTCGGAGTGGGTGTTGTACAGCCGCGCGCCAAGTTTGGCAAAGGCGATTTTCTGACCCACCGCGACGTTGGGCGCGCCGCACACCACCTTCGCGGTCTCGCCGTTGCCCAGGTCGACCGTGGGCAGGCTCAGCCGGTCGGCGTCCGGGTGGGGTTCGATGTCCGTCACCAGGCCCACGACGACAAGCTCCGGGTCGAGGTGCATGCCCATTTGTTCGATGGACTCGACTTCCACACCGGCCATGGTCAGGCGGTGCGCGAGTTCTTCCGGCGCGAGGTCAATCTTTACGTAGCGGCTGAGCCAGCTGAGAGGAGCGAGCATTGAGGGCCCTAGGAGAACTGCTCGAGAAAACGGACGTCGTTGGAGTAGAACAGGCGGATGTCGTCGATTCCGTGCTTGAGCATGGCAATCCGCTCAATGCCGATGCCGAAGGCGAACCCGGTGTAGACAGCCGGGTCGTATCCCACGCCCTCCAGCACCTTGGGGTGCACCATGCCCGCGCCCAGTATCTCGACCCAGTTTTCTTTTTCGCGGCCTGCTTTCCCCATGGGCCGGGACGACCAGTCGACGGACATTTCCGCGCCGGGTTCCACGAACGGGAAGTAGTCGCAGCGGAATCGTACCCGCACGTTTTCTCCGAACAGCCGACGGGCGAATTCGTACAGCGTGCCCTTGAGGTCGGCGAAGGTTATGCCCCTGTCCACCGCCAGCCCTTCGACCTGGGAGAAGTGCCACTCGTGCGTGGCATCGGTCGCCTCGTAACGATAGGCCTTCCCGGGCGCGATAACCCGCACTGGCGGCTCCTGGCGCTCCATGGTGCGAATCTGCATGGGCGAGGTATGGGTACGAAGCAGCAGCGGCGACTCCCCGTTGGGGTCGTTGCTATCCACCCAGAGGGTGTTGAAGCTGTCGCGTGCCGGGTGGTGCTTCGGGATGTTTAGTTTCTCGAAGTTGTAGTGGTCGAGCTCCACTTCCGGGCCTTCGACGACCCCAAAACCCATCGCCCCGAACGCCGCGCATATCTCGCGCACCGTGGAGGTGATGGGGTGAATGCTCCCGACAGGGGAGGGTATTCCGGGCAGCGTGACGTCGATGGCATCAGCGTCGGCAGCCGGACGTTCGATCTCGGTTCGCCTGGCGTCGAAGGCGGCGGAGAGCGCCTCGCTCGTGGCGTTGGCGGCCTGGCCGAATGCCCGCCGGTCGCCAGGGGCGACATCGGTGATGCCGCGCTTGAGAAACGTTACCTCGCCCTTGCGCCCTAGATACGCGACGCGCCAGGCCTCCAGCCCCTCAGCGTCGGAGGTGCCTGAAAGCTCTTTCAGGGCTCTGGCTTGAATCTCAGCTGCGCGGGCGGCAACTTTATCGGTAATGACTAACTCCGAAAGGGGGGTAAAGCACGGTAATTATAGGTAGAGCCGCCGAGGCGGGTCAAGGAGACCTGGGCGCCGTTTATCCCATGTCCAAGGCGCTGCCGGGGGTTTGTTCGAGCCCGGCAGATTGCCCATAGTTGGGCTGCTGACCCTGGCGTGGCTAAGAGACGAGGTCTTTGTGGGCCCGGCCGCCCTGCATGATGAGGAGCAGCCGGGACTTGTCGGCCAAAAGGCCGATGTCGCTGAGGGGGTCGCCATCGACTACCAGCAGGTCCGCCAGCTTGCCGACTTCGAGCGTGCCCACGTCGGCGTCGGAGTGGATTGCTTCGGAGGCCGTCTTAGTGGACGCGATCAGGGCTTGCATGGGAGTCATGCCGCCGTCCACCATGAGTCTCAACTCGCGGGCGTTCTCGCCGTGCGGGCAGACGGCGGCGTCGGTGCCCATGGCGATGCGGACCCCGGCTTCGACGGCCATGCGGAAGCTGGCCCGGTGGTGGGGGAACACCTCTTCGGCCTTCCGCAGGGACTGGGGTAGCACCGAGCCGGGTTTTTCACGCGCCAGGTCGAACAGCGTCTCGCCGGGCAAGAGCGTGGGCACGAGGAAGGTGCCCTGATTTTTCATCTCATCGACGACCGACTCGTCCATGTACACGCCGTGCTCTATCGACTCCACTCCAGCCTCTATGGCGTTTCGTATGCCCTGGGTTGACTGGGCGTGTGCCATGCACGTCTTGCCCTCGGCCGCGGCCTCGTAGACCATGACTCTAATCTCTTCGGGGCTGAACTGGGTTGACGTGGGCTCATCGCTTGGGGATAAAACACCCCCACTGGAGCAAAGCTTGATCACGTCGGCCCCCGCGCGCAGGGTGGCCCGCACGGTCTTGCGCACCTCGTCTACCCCGTCACACACGGACGAAGGCCACTCCGGCAGAAGGCCTTCGTGTGGCATCCCGATGGGGTAGTGCAGGCCGCTGGGGAGCAGAAAGTCACCGTGGCCCCCGGTCTGGGACAGGATGGATACGGCGATCTTCATGCGGGGCGCCGGGATGAGTCCCTGCTCGGCCGCCAGCTTCAAACCGAGGGGCGAGCCACCGGCGTCGCGCACTGAAGTAACGCCGGCGTCGAGGGTTTTTCGGGCGTTGTCGGCAGCTCGCAGTATCTTGAGACTGAGCGGCAATGCTGCGAGCTCGTGCATGGGCGCGATGTCGATCATGAAGTGGACGTGGCAGTCGATGAGGCCGGGCATGACGGTGCGCCCGTCCACGTCCCATACCGCGGCGCCTCCGGGGGGCGTAATGCCGGGACCGAGCCGTTCGATTCGGCCTTTGTCATCGATGACTATAGTTGCGCCGGAGACCGGATCCGCGCCGGTGCCGTCGATCAGTGCGGCGCCCGTTATCACCTTCATATCGCTGTCTCCCGTCGCAGTTGGTGGCGCAACCCTACACGGTCTGGCGTCAAGACCGAAAACGGGACCAGCTTCGCCTGATTGCGCCCGTGTCTGTTTGCGATGGGCGTGTCGGGCCTGGACCTGAAAGCCGACGTTATAAAAATCGCTCACCACGGCAGCCGCACCTCTTCTTCGGGTGCGTTTCTCGCCGCCGTCGACCCCGTTGTCGCAGTCATATCACCGGGGGAGAACAACCGCTTCGGCCACCCTCATCCGACGACGCTGCGAGCGCTATCGGGGCACATATCCGACGGCCTCATCTTGCGTACCGACCGCGACGGCACCGTCGAGATGACTACCGACGGTCGGCGCCTTTGGGTCTCTAGCGACCGTAAGTCGGGGCTACCCCGACCCCCCGCCAGGCGCGGGCTCAGGTGCGGGGTCGGGTACGGGCGTCGGCTGGGGTGCGGCAGCGGGGTCTTCGGCCTCGATGCGGATGTCGGGAAGCCACTCCAGCCACTTCGGCAGGTACCAGTTCCACTCGCCCAGTAGCTTCATGCTCGCCGGGACGAGCACCGATCTGACGAGCGTGGCGTCGATAAACACGGCCGCCGCCAGGCCGAAGCCGACCTGCTGGTTGCCGATCTGCTTGCCGGAGGCGAAGCCGGAGAAAACCGCGACCATGATGAGGGCGGCGCCCGTAATGAGGCCCGCCGTGGACCGCAGGCCGTACTCGACCGCGTCGTCGTTGTCCCCGGTGAGGTCGAAGCGCTCCCGTACCCGGCTGAGCAGGAAGACGTGGTAGTCCATCGACAGCCCGAACAGCACAGAAAACATAAAAAGAGGGATCCAGGCGTCGATGATCGGGGACTCGTTGAACAGGCCGATGTCCGCCCCTATCCCCTTCTGGAAGACCAGTACCAGCAACCCGTAGGCCGCACCCACCGAGAGCAGGTTCATGATGATGGCCTTGGCCGGAATGACGATCGACCTGAAGGCGACCATGAGCAATAGGAAGCTCAGGCCCAGCACGAACACGAACACGATGGGCATGTATGTGTTGACCACGTCAAAGAACGTGATGTTGAAGGCCGTGAAGCCGGTTATGGTCACGTCCGCTCCCGTACCGGCGAACGCCTCGGGGATGTAGTCGTCCCGTAATCTCTTGACGGCGCTGACGGCTCGCTCGCCGGAGGTTTCGCCCGCTACCGAGGCCGTCAGCAGACCCAGATCCCCCTCGGGATTGGTCTCCCAGGTCGGCGTGCCGACGAAGTCCGGGTCGTCGGCCATCAATGCGGTCAGGGACGCGACGGCGTCCAGAACGGCCTTGGACTCGACGTCTGCATCGACCACAATCTCCGTAGGAGCGGCGACGCCGAAGGAGAACTCCTCGTCCAGCAGGAAGAACCCTGTCTTGGACTGCAGCCTGTCGGGGAAGGTGTCCACGCCGTTGAAGCCCGTTTTCAGGTCGAACACGGGCACCGCCGCGGCGATCAGCAGTCCGCCCACGAGCAGCAGGCTTATGAACGGGTGGCCCATGACGACGCGGGTGACCCACCCCCAGAATCCTTTGCCGGTGGGCTCGGCGCTGGCGGCGGTCAGTTTGCTAGAGATGAAAGGGATTCTCAGCCAGTTGACCCGGTGGCCCATGAGCACCAGGACCGCGGGAAGCAACGTCAGCGACGCGGCCATGGCGGCGAGGACGACGAGGATCGCGCCGACGCCCAACGCCTGGAAGACTGTGGCCGGGATTATTAGCATTCCGGCAAGCGCGAAAACCACGGTGACGCCGGAGAAGAACACCGTGCGGCCCGCCGTTGCGCCCGCCCGGGTCACCGCGCCCAGCTTGGATTTGCCCTTGAACATCTCCTCGCGGAAGCGGGAGACGACGATGAGTGAGTAGTCGATGCCGACCGCCAACCCGATCATCGTGATCATCAATGTCACGAAAAAGACCAGGTCGAAGGCCAGTCCAACCAGGGCCGTGGCTCCCAGCGCCACGATTATCGAGATGATCGCCAAAAACAGCGGCAGCAACGCCGCGACCACGGCGGCGAACAGGACCAACAAGATTATCAAGGCCACGGGCACGCCGAACCGCTCACCCTGCTCGATGTCGCTGGTGGCCAGCTCGTTGGACTCGGCCGTGATGCTGGACTCGCCCACTACGTAGACCTCGAACCCGTCCTTGCCGTTCTCTTCGCGCACCAGGTCCAGCACGTCTTCGGCGCTGATGGTCGCCTGGTCGAGGTCTCCGGCCATGACCATCGGGATGATTGTGGTGTGGCGGTCGTCTGAGACCAGCGAGGAGTCGCCAATTATGTAGAAATTGACGGCCGAGGCCACCGATTCGCGACCCAACCCCACCACGCTCGCGGTAATGCTGGTGACCTTTTGCTGGAACGCGGAGTCATCGACGGTCAGGTCTTCGGACTTAACGAGGATGATGTCCTGGATCGGCTTTGGCCCGCGCAGGCGTGTTTCCAGCAACCCGTCGGCGCGAATCACGTCGGGCTCGTTGGAGAAGGAGAACTGGGAGGTCAAAGCGTCGCCCAGTAGCGTTACGTTCAGGCCGAAGCTGATCATGATCAGCACGATCCAAACGGCGATCGTGGTCCAGGGCCTGCTGGCGCTGGCGTGGGCGATCCCCCTCGTGGACATGTCCAAACTCATCGAAGCCTCCAGTCGTACCACGCGCTATTTTACACCGGCGGCCGCTCGGGCTGGGCCCGCTTATTTGGCCGCCCTTCCTGAGCAAAACAAAACCCGGCCCGCAGGCTGATAGACTGGTCCGGCCCCAAAACGGGCAGACTGCAGCAGACCAAACAGGAGCCCGATATGGCGCGTAATGACGGCCGAAAATCAGATCAGCTCAGGCCGGTGAAAATGACCCTGGGAGCGCAGGACTACCCCGAAGGCTCGGTCCTGGTCCAAACCGGCGACACGCGCGTCCTTTGCGCAGTCACGGTCGAAACCGGCGTGCCATCGTTCCTGCGTGGGCTGGGAAGGGGCTGGGTTACGGCCGAGTACGCGATGCTGCCGCGCTCGACTCTCACTCGCACCCCGAGATCGAGCATCAACAAGGGCCGCACCAAGGAGATTCAGCGGCTGATCGGCCGGTCTCTCCGGGCGATCATGGACCTGGAGGGGCTGGGAGAGCGCACGTTAACGGTGGACTGCGACGTCCTGCAGGCCGACGGCGGCACCCGGACGGCCGCTATCACCGGTGCTTACGTGGCGCTGGAGCTGGCGATACGGGGACTTATCCAACGGGGGGATATCGGCTCGTCGCCCATCAGGCAGCCGGTCGCCGCTACAAGCGTCGGGTTGTTGGCGGGTCTGGCGCTGCTGGACCTGAACTACGAAGAGGATTTTCGTGCGGACGTCGATTTCAACGTCGTTATGACTGACGATGGACGCTTCGTCGAGGTGCAAGGGTCAGGCGAAGAGTCAGTATTTGACCGGGAGCAGTTGGACAAGGTGTTGGACCTTGCCGGGTTGGGAATCGCCGAGCTGATCAAGGCCCAGGCAGCGGCTTTAGAGGCCTAGTCGTCGGAGCCGTCTAGCTGCCTGTCGGGGGGTGAAACAGCGGCGCGTCGTCGTTGGTGAGAGGGTGCCGACCGATGAGCCAGATATACTCGGCGGCCTCTTCGATGTTGGCCCTGGCCTTCGCCGCCCGCTCCGGTCCCCATAACCGCTGGGCCCTCTCGGTCAGCGCCTCTGCTATCGCTTCTTTGTCGTTCATGTTGTGCATCCTACCCCGGTCACGTATCGGGGGCCACGCATCGACTGGCTATGTACGGCGGTAAACAGGCGCAGACGGCCCGAAAGTCAAATTGACCTGAGCCCGTGGCGGCTAATATAATTCGCTGGCGACCCTATTGCAGCAATTTGTACTGTCAGGGGCCGATGATTATGTCCAAGAGAACCTACCAACCGAAGAAACGGCGTCGCATGAGAGTGCACGGCTTTCGCTCGCGCATGAGGTCCCCCGGGGGGCGAAACGTACTGCGGCGTCGCATGTTCAAGGGCCGCAAAAAGCTGACCGTTTAACGGTCGGTGCAGGCGGCGCCCCTCCCAGTTCATCCGTTGAACCGCGACCATCGCCTCAAAAGGACGTCCGATTTCCGTGCCATTCGTGAGGGCGGAAAGAGTTGGGCCGACCGACTGCTGGTGGTCGCGGCGACGCGGCGCGAACGGGAAAACGGCTCGGCGTCGCTTCCCAGCCGGTTCGGGTTCTCGGTGAGCAAAAGAATTGGGAACTCTGTGCAGCGCAACCGAACCAAACGGAGGTTGCGGGCGGCGGTCGCCGAAGCCTACCCTGGGCCGGGCTGGGACGTTCTGATAATCCCGCGTAAAGGGCTTATCGGCTCAGAGTATTTAGAAATTCAAAAATCCATGACCGGACTGCTCAGGCGCGCGGGCGTGAGCCCGATGCCCGGCGGCCCGACCGATTCGGCGGCCAGCTCGCAGGACGGGACGGGTCCGGCCTGATCGAAACAGTCATCAAACAATGCTTTTAACCAAAACGGCCCTGGGGGCGATAAGGCTTTATCAGATCGTCCTTTCGCCGTATGTCGGCGGCGTGTGCAGGCACGACCCGACGTGTTCCAGGTACGCTCACGAGGCCATAACCAGGCACGGCGTGGTCAGCGGCGTCCGCATGGCCGCTGTTCGCCTCTCCCGCTGCAGGCCTCTGGGGACGTCGGGGTACGATCCGGTCCCATGATTCGCTTGCCTGCCTCGCCTGCCTTGTCAGCCTCGCCGACCTCGCCCTTAGGGGCTCGGCGCTTGTTTTCGTCGCTTCGCGTTCGGCTCGTGCCGGTCGCATTGCTGCTCCTCTTCGCGGCGTCGGCCGCCTGCACGGGCGTGGCTAACGCCGACGGCTGGTCCGGGGGCGTGGTGGTGGATGAAATCCTCTACACGGGCTCGATGGACGGGACGCTGCTGGCGGTCGAGATCGTCAGCGGGCGGGCGTTGTGGGAGTTCGACGGCCTGGTTGGTGGAGACGACCGACGACACGCATTTTACGGCGACCCCGTCGTGGTGGGCGACCTAGTCTATGCCGCCGGTTACGACGGCCACCTTTATGCTATCTCCAGGGCCGAAGGGTCCACTGTCTGGGAGGTCACGGTCGGCAACGATGAAGAGCCGATTGTAGGTGGCGTCGGGTACGGAAACGACGTGGTGGTAGTCGGCTCATCCGACGGCTACATTTACGCCTTCGACGCCGCGAGTGGGAGCGAGCGCTGGCGCTTCGAGACCGGTTCGATGGTCTGGACCACGCCACTTGTGGATGAGGGCGTCGTCTACTTCGGCTCACTAGACAAGCACGTCTACGCCGTCGCCCTTGCCGGGGGTGGTGAACTATGGAAGGTTGAACTCGACGGTGCGGTCGCGGCCCCACCGGCGAAGTTGGACAACCGCATCTTCGTCGGGGCGTTTGACTCGGTGTTCTATGCGCTTGACGCCTCGACCGGCGCGGAGCAGTGGCGTTTCCTCGATGCCAACGGTTGGTTTTGGGCGGCTGCTCTGGTTACAGAGACCGCCGTATACGCCCCTTCGCTTGACGGAAACGTCTACGCGCTGTCGCCTAACACGGGCGAACAGATCTGGCCCGAGCCCCTGGAAACCGATGGACGAATTGTCGGCACTCCGGCGGCGGTAGATGGATATCTTGTCGTCGCCTCCGACGACGGCAACGTGTGGACCGTGTCGCTCGTCGATAAGGGCAATCAGCGAAAGTGCGACATCGACCACCGGCTCCGAACCAACGTGATTGGCTCGGATGGTGTGGTGTATCTCGGGGCATGGGACCATACCGTGCGCGCACTGGAGATCAACAACTTTGGGGTGCTCAATACGAGGTGGGTCTATAAGACCGACCGGTCCGTGTCCGAAAACCCCGTGACTGACGTGTCGTCTTGCTAAAGGCGCGATAGGCGAAATGGAATTTATCGGCAGCATATGGAACGAGGGGATCATCCGACCGATGATCAACAGCCTCGTCTTGCTGTATTACATCGCGTTTTCCAATTTCGGGCTGGCGATCATCCTGTTCACCATCGTCATCCGCGCGGCGCTGATCCCCATGACGATCAAGCAGGCCAAGCAGATGAAGGCCATGCAGTCCATTCAGCCCCAGCTCAAGGCGCTGCAGGAACGGTACAAAAACGACAAGCAAAAGGCGTCATCCGAGACAATGAAGCTGTACCGCGAGCAGGGGGTGAACCCGCTCGGCTGCCTGGGTCCGATGTTCATTCAGTTCCCCATCTGGATCGGGCTTTACCGTGCAATAACCCAGACCCTGCCCTCTACTCCCGAGCAGTTAGTAGGGCTCTCGGACAAGTTCTATACGTGGCTACCGCTCGCCCACCAGTCCGTCCCGCTCAACGGCCAGTTCCTCGGTTTGAACCTGGCGGATACCGCGCAGAACAACCCGCTGCCTCTGGTGTTGCCGATTCTCGTGGGCGTCTCGATGTACGTCATGCAGAAGATGACTACGATGCCTTCCGCCTCCGCGCAGCAGGCATCCACCAACAAGATGCTCCTGTGGATGATGCCGATAATGTTCGGCTTCTTTACACTCAACTTCCCGGCGGGCCTGGCGGTCTACTGGGTGGTATCGAACATAATAGGTGTGGTAATACAGGGGTTCGTGACCGGGTGGGACCCGCTCAAGGGCATACTAAAATTCAGTGGAACACCAAAACCCTCGCCGGCGCCTGCGGTAGCAGCGTCCGGCGACGAGGAGGCCGCAAGTGGAGAGGGAGTCGATAGAGACGACGGCGAAAACGGTCGAGGACGCGATAGAGCTAGGTCTAAGGGAGCTAGACGCCGAGCGCGACGAAGTAGAAATAGACGTCGTTAGCAAGGGGAGGTCATCCATCCTGGGTATCGGCGGCGAGCCAGCTCGGGTGAGGGTAACTCTCCTTGATTCCGAAGAGGACGAGACCGGCGGCGACACAGTCAGGGTCGTGTCAAAGGTCTTGAACAAGCTGCTCGACCTGATGGACGTGGACGCCGTCGCCACCCTCAAACGGGCGCACGGAGACAACGACGGCGGGCCCGTGTTCGACGTGGATGGCGACGACTCCGGCCTGCTCATCGGGCGCAAGGGCGAGAGCCTGAAGGCCATCCAGTTTCTCGTTAACTTCATCTCCACCGTCGAACTGGGCGAGCGGCCCAACGCGGTGGTCGACGTGTCCGGGTACCAGGAGCGGCGGGACGACGCGCTCTTTAACCTGGCCAGGAACATTGCCCAGCGGGTGACCCGTTCAGGCCGGTCGGTGAGCCTGGAGCCGATGAGTCCGTATGAGCGCAGGCTCATCCACATCGCCCTGGCAGATAACGAGAGGGTGTTCACCCAGAGCACGGGGGAGGGGCCCGACCGCCGGGTGGTGGTCAGCCCGTCCGACGCGGAGCCCTACTAGGGCTTCGGCTCGCCATGCCATTTGCCCGCATTCGCCTGGAGGTCTCCGGCGGCGTTGCCGTCGTGTCTCTGGCCCTGGCCGGTTCCGATGGGGGCCCCGATGCGGGCAATCTCATCGATGAGGTGACGGCGGCGGAGTTACGCGAGGCGCTGACGGCGCTCGATGACGACGGCTCTGTCAGGGCGATAGTACTTACCGGGGACGGCACCGACTTTTGTCGCGGCTCCGGGCTGACGGGCGCTCCGTCGGGCGAGCTTATCTCGTCTCACTCCGTTGCTTCCGACATTGCTGGCGTGGGAAAAGCCACCCTCGCCGCGATCGAGGGCGAGGCGCTGGACCAGGGCCTCGAACTGGCCCTCGCCTGCGATATCCGCATCGCCGGCACAGACGCCCGACTCGGCCTTACGCAAGCCGAATCCGGGGGCATCCCGTGGGACGGAGGCACCCAGCGCCTGCCGAGGTTAGTCGGCCGTTCGCGTGCGCTGGAAATGATTCTGCTGTGCCGGGTGATCACGGCGCAGGCGGCGGCGGCAATGGGACTGGTCGCAGAGGTGACGGCGCCGGGAGAAGCGCTCGAGCGAGCGATTGCGTTGGCGAAAATAATCGAAAAACACGGCCCTGTGGCCGTTCGCTACCTCAAGGAAGCCGTACATAAAGGCGCGGACCTGGCGCTCGACCAGGCGATGCGCCTGGAGGTCGACCTGGCCACGCTGCTGCACTCTACAAATGATAGGTCTGAGGGTTTACGCGCCTTCGCGGAGAAGCGCACACCGGAGTTCCGCGGTGAGTGAGCCGACTATCCTCTACGCCGTGGACGGCCCGGTCGCCCGGCTGACGCTGAATCGACCGGAACGCATAAATGCGCTCAACCTGGCCATGCGAGACGATCTTTTCCAGGCGCTCATGGCGTTTGCGGACGACCCGGCAGCCAAGGTTGCCGTCATCTCAGGCCGGGGAGCCAGGGGCTTTTGCGTGGGAGCCGACCTCATCGAGTTCGGCACCGCCCCGTCCCAGGATGTCGCCCGCCGCACCCGGCAACGCCGCGACGTATGGGGGCTGCTGGCCGGGCTGCGAAAGCCGATCGTGGCGGCGCTGCACGGCTATGTGATCGGCGCGGGCGTCGAGATCGCGGGCCTGTGCGATATCCGCCTCGCGGCGGAGGACGCCGTGTTTGCCCTGCCCGAAGTGACGATCGGCATGATCCCCGGCGCGGGCGGCACCCAGAGCTTCCCGCGCGCCGTCGGGCTGGGCACGGCGATGGCCCGGCTGCTGGCCGAGCGGTCCGACCGCATGACCGCCGCCGAGGCTCTTTCGAACGGCTTCGTGCACCGGGTCGTGCCGGGGGCCGAGCTCCAGCAAACCGCATACGAGATCGCCGCAGCGCTGGCCGAGCGCGAGGCACCGGTCCTGACGGCGCTCAAGGCGGCCGTGCTGGACGGCCTGGACGTGCCGATGGAAGCGGGCCTGGGCCTGGAACGGCGATTGGCGGAAACCCTGTGATCACACGCGGCCGTTTGCTCGGGCAGAATCGGTGATGGTACGCGGCCGTTTGATCGGGCAGGACCTGTGAACGTCGGCGACCTGCTGTCGATCGCGGCGCAGATCGTGCCCGAGCGCACCGCGACGATACTCGGCGACCGGCGCACCACCTACGGCGACCTGGACGTTCGTGCGAGCGCCCTGGCGGCCGGATTGATGGAGATCGGCGTAACACCCGGCGACCGGGTCGGTTGGATGGACGTGAACGGCGACAGACAGGTCGAGGCCGCCTTCGCCGTTGCCCGGGCCGATGCCGTCTCGGTACCCATCAACTACCGGGCCAGGGACGATGAACTCGCGTTTGTCATTGAGGATTCGGGTGCGAGGGTGCTGTTCGTGGGGCCACAGTACGTAAGCGCGGTTTCCGATCTGATGGCCTCTGAGCCCGACCGGCTCGACTCTATCAAAACTCTCGTGGCAATAGACGGTCAGCCGCCGGAGGGCTGGGCTGCGTACGAGTACCTGCTAAAAACAGGCGACGAGTTTCAATCGGGTCGAGACGGCGAGGACACGGCAATGATCCTCTACACGGCCGGAACGACCGGTCGGCCCAAGGGCGTCATGCTCACCCATGAAGCCCTCACCTCGTACCCCCTGGAAAACGTCAACCCGGCAGACCCGGACTACGCCCAGACCACATTGCTGTCGGTCCCCCTGTATCACGTGGCGGGGGTGCAGGTGCTGCTCTCGTCCATCTACGGCGGCCGCACACTGGTCGTCGAGCCGCAGTTCGATGCGGGCAACTGGCTGCGCCTCGTCGAAGAAGAACACGTGACCAGGGCCACCGTCGTGCCGACGATGCTGAAAATGGCCATCGAACACCCCGATTTTCCTAGCAGAGATCTGTCCAGCCTGGAAATCCTCACCTACGGCGCAGCGCCCATGCCGCGCGACGTAATCACTTCGGCCATTGAGCTGCTGCCGGGCGTGCGCTTCATCAACGCATTCGGCCAGACCGAGACCGGCGCGACTATCACGGCACTTCCGCCCGAAGACCATGACCTGACCGGCGCGCCCGAGCTGGTGGCGAAGCGTCGTCGCAGGCTCGGCTCGATAGGCCGACCGCTGGACGACGTGGAGGTCCGGGTCGTTGACGAACGAGGCGAGGAGGTCGTCACCGGCGAGGTCGGCGAGATCGTCGCTCGCGGCCCCCGGCTGATGAAGGGGTACTGGCGCAGTGCCGCGGCCACGGCCGAAGCCATCAGCGGTGGATGGCTGCACACCGGCGACCTGGGCCGGGTGGACGAAGACGGCTACGTGTACCTGTCGGGCAGGGCGAAGGACTTCATCAAGCGGGGCGGGGAGATGGTCTCGCCCGAGGAGGTGGAGGCGGTGCTAAGGGAGCACCCCTCGGTCGACGATGCCGCGGTGATTGGAGTAGCCGACCCCCACTGGGGCGAGTCGGTGCGGGCCGTCGTGGTGCCCGTCGCCGGACAGGGCCTCGACGAGGCCGAACTCATCGAGCACTGCCGGAAAAAGCTGGCAAGCTTCAAAAAACCCGAGTCGGTGGTGATGATCGAAAAGCTGCCCCGCAACGCCCTGGGCAAGGTGCTAAAGCGGGAGCTGCGAGAACGCTTCGGGGCGACTTGATCCGACTGGCTAGTCGATAGTCTCGAACCCGGTGTAGGGGTGCAGGGCCTCGGGGATTACGACCGAGCCGTCGGGCTGCTGCCCGTTTTCCAAGATGGCGATCATGACTCTCGGTAACGCCAGGCCGGAGCCGTTGAGGGTGTGCGGATACGCGAGCTTCGCACCCTTCTCGGGACGGTAGCGGATGTTGGCGCGGCGGGCCTGGAAGTCGCCGGTATTGGAGCAGCTACTGACTTCGAGCCACTCGCCGGAGCCCGGCGCCCACATCTCAATGTCGTAGGTGCGCACGGCCGAGAAGCCGAGGTCGCCGGCCGATAGTTCGAGAACGCGGTACGGTAAGCCGAGCCGCTGAATGAGGTCCTCGGCGTCGGCTACCAGCGTTTCCAGCTCGGAGTCGGAGTCTGAAGGGTGGGCGAACCTGTACATCTCCACCTTGTCGAACTGGTGCACCCGCTTGATGCCCCGCGTGTCTCGACCGGCCGCCGCCTTCTCCCGCCGAAAGCACGGGGTGTGGGCCACGAAGCGCGCGGGGACGACGCCGGGCTCCAGAGTTTCCCCGGCGAACATGCCGGTAATGGGCACTTCGGCGGTGGGGATGAGCCACAGGTCGTCTTCGTCGTCGTGGTACATGGTGTCGGCGAACTTGGGCAGGTGGCCCGAGCCGGTGACGGTGGCGGTGCCGACGAGGTAGGGCAGGTACAACTCGGTGTAGCCGTGCTCGGCCGTGTGGACGTCCAGCATCCATGAGACGAGCGCCCGCTGAAGCCTGGCCCCTTTCCCCTTGAGCGCGTAGAAACGCGAGCCGGAGATGCGGGCGCCGGCGGCCAGGTCGATGATGCCCAGGCGCTCGCCTAATTCCCAGTGAGGGACGGCCTCGAACCCGTGCTCGAAAATATCCCCGACGCTGCGTACCAACACGTTGTCTGACTCGTCGGCCCCGTCCGGCACTTCGGGCCTGGGCAGGTTGGGGATGGCGAGCAGGGCCTGCCGTATCTCCTCTTCGACCTCTCGCGACTCCGCTTCCAGCGACTTGACCCGGCCGGAGACGCCGCGCATCTCGGTCACCAGCTCCTCGCGGGGCGGCGGCTTGGCCTGGCCGATCTGTTTGCTCACTGCTTTGCGGCGGGCGCGCAGGTCGTCGGCCTCTTGCTGGATGGCGCGACGGCGAGCGTCAAGGGAGAGCACGCGGTCGATGGGCGCGCGGTCGCCCCGCCTCGCCAGTGCGAGACGGACGGCGTCGGGGTCGGAGCGGATGAGTTCGATGTCTAGCAATGGAGCCAATCTATGGCGGGAGACCGCCAGTATATCCCGCTGCTTGCCCCGATTCGGCCCTGGGCGTCCGGGCCGCTTCAGCCGGCGATGATCTGCCGAATCCTCTCGGCTATCACCGTCTCGTCGCCCTCGTCCACGGTCTGGATGCGGATGATGAACGAGTCGGGGACCTCGTCTGCTCTGACGTGAATGCTCGGGCTGCCCTCCGCCAACTGGTGCTCCAACTCAGCGGCGCTCATACCGGCGACTGACGCATCGACAGTCACCCGGAGCCCCTCCAGCAGGCCCCGGTCCGGGAAGTCCGACACCGTAATCCCCGGCAGCCCGGTGAGCACCGGACGAACGTGCGCGTCGAGCCGGTCGACGTAGCCCGTCAGCCGAGCCTCGTGGTCTGTGGTCAGCCACTCGCGCAGGGCCACGTAGGTGGCGATTACCGTCTGGCGGTCCATCTTCATCGACCGGCCGAACATGCGGGCCTGCTCGTACTCGAAGCCGATGAAGCTGTGCCGGTACGCCATGTGCACCAGCTCCTCGTTTGCCCCCAGCAACAGCCCGGAGGTGTTGAGGCCCTCGAAGTACTTGCCGCCGTATCCCACTAAATCGGCGCCGTTCCTCGCGTATAGGCTCAGGCGCTCGGTGGGGTACACCTGCCCGGCGGCGTCGACTATCAGCGGCACGTCATGGCTGTGGGCCAGTTCGACCAGTCTCCGAAACGGCACGATGTTGGTGCGCGTTTCTCGTTCGTCGGGGTCATCGTAGAGACCACCGGCGAGGTAGTGGATACCGGCCGTGCGATCTGTGATGGCGGCTTCAATGTGGTCTTCAGTTGTTCCGTCTTCGTCGCCGACCTCTATCAGCACGCCGCCCGGTATAGTCAGGGCCTTGTCGTAGATGACCCGCAGCTGGCGCTGGATGATGAACTCGTTGGGCATACCGGTGGTGTCCGGTATCTGCTCCATGCGGTCGGGGTGGTTTCGCGTGATGCAGGCGGCCGCCCCCAGCGCCAGGGCCGAGGCGCAGCCGGGCGTGACCATGGCCGCCGGGACGTCCAGCATCTCGGCGATGCGGTCGCCGGTCACTTCGACCAGCTCGCTCATTTTTACGTACTGCCCGGAGACATCCTCCATCGCCGCCTTGACCACCGCAGACGGGTTGTTCCCGCCTATGGTGGTGGGGTGCCCGTGGGCGTTGATGATGGGCGTAATGCCCAGCTCGGCGAACAGCTCGCTGCTTCCGGTCATTTTTTCCTCTACTTTACGAATGCCTTGATGACGCGCATATACGCGCCCTTGACGTCGTCGTCGACGGCGAACGGCGCGACTACCGGCAATGCCAGTCCCAGCCCGCGCCGCCGCTCGATTTCTTCTCTACACTGTTCGGCGCTTCCCACCACCGCCACCTGGCTCTGCATCTGAACTGATATCGCGTCCGCCGCCGACTCGGCGTCTCCGGCCCCCAACGCCCGCTCGGCTTCGTCCATCTCCCGGCCAAATCCGGTTGAGACGAAGAAGTTTCGGTAGTAGGGGTGGCCCGCATAACCCGCGATCTGGGCCTGCAGACTCTTTCGAATGGCTGGCTCTTCGTCTCCCGTGATGACCGCCGTTCGTACGTAGCCCGCAGCGTCTACCGACGCCGGGTCCCGCCCGGCCGCCCTGGCTGCCTGGAGCAGGGTGGCGACGGAGCCCGCAATGTGCTCGGCCGCCGTCCAGTTCAGCAGCACCCCGTCGGCCATCCGGCCTGATAGCGTGATCATTTTCGGCCCTAGCGCCGCTACGTAGACCGGGGTGGAGACGCCCGCCGTCGCCCTGCCCAGCCTGGCGCCCGAGACGGCGAAGTGGTGGCCCGACTCATCGACTGATTCTCCTCGAAGCAGGCCCTTTACGATGGCCACCGTCTCTTCCATGCGTGCGAGCGGCTTCGAGTAGGGGATGCCGTGGGTGTTTTCTACTACAGGGCCGTGGCCGGTACCCAGGCCCAGTACGAACCGGTCGCCGGAGATCGCCGCCATGCCGGTGGCCGACATTGCCGTGACGGCGGGCGTTCGGGAGAAGATAGGCAGGATGCCCGTCGCGAGCTTCAGTCGAGAGGTGGCACCGGCGAAGGCGGCCAGCAGCGACAGGGCGTCGCGGCCCCCGCCCTCCGGTACCCACACCGATTCCGCGCCTGCTGCTTCGGCCGCGACGGCTATTTCTACGAGGTCGGCGAGCGATAGGCGCGGGTCGTTCTCTACTCTTATTCCGATTCTGCTCATGACGCGGTCCGCAATATACACCCCCTTGCACTCGCCAGTGCGCCCGCCTGATGGGGCGCCGTTGGTATAATCCGTTGCCGATGAGACTGCAAGGAAAAGTTGCCCTGATCACCGGCGCCGCCAACGGCGTCGAGGGGCGGATGATGGGTATCGGCGGGGCCGCTGCGGGCATGTTCGCCCGTGAGGGCGCGGCCGTCGTCATCGCCGACGTGGCCGACGAGCCGGGCGAGCAAACGGCGGCTGGGATTCGGGCCGCTGGCGGCCGTGCACTGTTCGTCCATCTCGACGTCACCGAAGAGTCCCAGTGGGTCCCGGCTATCGAGTCAGCAACCGGAAAATTCGGCCCCGTTAGCGTGCTCGTCAACAACGCGGGCATCGGCGTGCTGGCCGACATTGAGGAGACCACGGTCGAACTCTGGGACGCCCACCAGCAGGTGCACGGGCGCGGTGCATGGCTCGGGACGAAGCACGTAGCACCGGCCATGCGGGAGCGCGGCGGCGGCTCGATAATCAACGTCTCTTCCGTCCACGCGATGACCGGCAGCCCCACCCTCGCGGCCTACCATGCGGCGAAAGGCGCCGTTCGCAGCTTCACCAAGATGGCGGCCATTCAGTACGCGCCGGTAGGCATAAGAGTGAACTCCGTCCACCCCGGCTACGCCATGACGCCGATGACTCAGCCCGGCTTTGAGGACGAGGTGATCGGCCCACTGGTGATCTCTCGGATACCCGTCGGCCGGTTTGCTACCCCGGAAGAGATCGCCGCCGGGATTCTCTTTCTCGCCTCGGACGAGTCCTCGTACATAACCGGGTCTGAACTGGTAATCGACGGCGGAGTGACGGCCCAGTAGCGTGACCGGCCCCGTAAAGTGACAAAAAGACGCGCATGATCAGGCCGGTAATTCTCGCAGGAGGCTCCGGAACGCGGCTATGGCCGCTCTCCCGCGAGCACTACCCCAAGCAGTTCCTGTCGCTTCTTGGCGAGGGGACGATGCTGCAACAGACGGTCCTGCGCCTGGATGCGGCGGCGGAGACCGGGCAAGAGCTGGCCAGACCACTGGTAGTCGGCAACGAGGAGCACCGGTTTCTCGTAATCGAACAGCTGGGGGAGGTGAGCAGGCTCCCCGAGGCGATCATCCTGGAGCCGATGGGCAAAAACACCGCACCGGCGCTCACCCTGGCCGCGCTGTGGTCGGCCGAAAGGGACGATGACCCGACGCTGCTGGTCATGCCCGCCGATCATCACATCGCCAAAGTCGATGTCTTCGGGAAGGCCGTGAGCGAGGGCGAGTCCCTGGCGAGAGATGGGCACCTCGTCACCTTTGGCGTACCTCCCACCGGCCCGGAGACAGGCTACGGCTACATTCGCGTCACCGCCGAACTGGTGGGTGCGGGGCTGGACCCGAGTGCTCTGAGAGTCGCCGAGTTCGTGGAGAAGCCGGACATTGATACCGCCAAAGCCTATCTGGAGAAGGGGGAGTACCTGTGGAACAGCGGCACGTTCATGTTGCTCGCCTCGGTCTGGCTAGACCAGATTGAGACGCACCGACCCGACATCGCCGCTGCCTGCCGTGCTGCCTACACTTCCGGCACTATCGACGGAGACTTCTTTCGGCCGGCGGCCGACGAATTCGGGGCCAGCCCATCCGACTCCATCGACTACGCGGTGGCCGAGCGAGTGACCGGGAAGGGGGGCGTTCCGGCTGCGGTCGTGCCGCTGGACGCGGGCTGGTCCGACGTGGGGGCGTGGTCGGTGATCCAGGACCGCTCACCGGCGGACGCCGCGGGCAACGTCCTCAAAGGCGACGTCGTCACGTACGACGTGGAGAACTCGATGATGATTGCCGGGAATCGCCTGTTGGCCGGAGTGGGCATCAAGGACCTGGTGGTGGTCGAGACGCCCGACGCGGTGCTGATCGCCGGGAAGGGTCGGGACCAAGACGTCAGGCAGGTGGTGGCGGAGCTGCGAGCCGGTGACCGGGACGAGCAGCTGGACCCGCGCAAGGTGCACCGACCCTGGGGCACGTACGAGGTCATCGAGCGCGGCGAGGGCTTCCAGGTCAAGCACCTGACTCTCAAACCGGGGTCGTCGATCTCGCTGCAACGCCACGAGCACCGGGCCGAGCACTGGGTGGTGGTTCGCGGAACGGCCTCGGTCGTGAGCGATGGAAAGAGCTTCGAGCTAAACGAGAACCAGTCCACCTACGTGCCGCGAGGCGTCAAGCACAGGTTGTCCAACCCCGGCGAAATTCCGCTCGGAATTGTCGAGGTGCAGACCGGGACGTACCTGGGCGAGGACGACATCGAGCGGTTCCAGGACGATTACAGGCGCGTGTGAAGGCCTGCCCGTTCTCCCTTCCAACACAAGTGATCGGCGAACACAATTGATCGTCGATTCTCACGTTCACATATTCTCTCCGGAGATGATCCGCCACAGAGAGCGGCTGGTCGCCGCCGACTCCACCTTCGCCGAGATGTTTGCAGACCCGGCCGCGCGCATGGCTACGGCCGAGGACCTGGTCGCCGATATGGACGAAGGCGGCGTCGATGTGTCGATAGCGATGGGCATCGGCTGGGCCGACCCTGGCCTGGCCCGCGAGTCCAACGACTACATCGCCGAGGCCGCGAGCCGCTACTCTTCCCCGAATTTGGGGCGCATTTTGGGCTTGGGCGTGGTCAATCCGGCGCTTGTGGGGGCGACTCGGGAGATTGAACGATGCTCCGGACTGGGACTGCGCGGCATCGGCGAGCTGCACCCCGACACCCAGGGGTTCGATATTTTCGATCCACGGTTCATGGCTCCTGTGCTGGAGGTATTGAGGGCCGAAGGTCTGGCGCTCACCGTCCACTGCTCCGAACCGGTGGGACACGCTTACCCCGGCAAGGGGCGAACGACTCCTGACAAGCTGATGAGGCTGGTCAGTATGGCGAGCGGAGTAACACTGGTGCTCGCTCACTGGGGCGGCGGCCTGCCCTTCTACGCCCTCATGCCCGAGGTGGCTGAGTCGCTGTCGGACGTCTACTTTGACACCGCCGCGTCGCCGTTTCTATACGGTCGGAAAGTCTTCGAAACGGTGTCTTCCGTTGTTGGTCCCGGCCGCATTATGGCCGCCAGCGACTACCCGCTCATGCCTTTCGACCGAGTGCGAAAACAGTTCGAAGCCTCCGGACTGTCGGAGGTCGATAGGGCCGCGATGCTGGGCGGAAACGCCGCCCGCCTGTTCGGCCTGTCGCCCAGGGCCTGATGCGGGCGTTCATCGCTATTGGGCTGCCCCCGCACGCGGCGGTCGCACTCGAACCGGCCCTGAGTGTCCTGCGAAAAGCTGACTTGCCGGGCCTGCGGCCCGTGGCAACCGGCTCAACGCACATCACGCTACGGTTCCTCGGAGACGTTTCGAAGGGCCGGCTCGACGCCGTCGCCGAGGCTCTCGCGGTTGTCGCTGGGGAGAGTCGGCCGTTCGAGCTTGAGCTGGACGAAGTGGGGTCGTTTCCACCGAAGGGTCCGCCCGGGGTCCTGTGGGTGGGCCTGAAGGGCGACGTGGCCGCCGCCCGCAGACTCCACCGGGTATTGGAAGTGGCGCTCACGAGACTCGGCCATCCAAACGAGAAGCGCGCGTTTTCGCCACACATTACGCTGGCCCGGCTGGCCCGCGGCGCCGCCGTGCTCGATCGGGTGGGCGCCTTCGACATATTGAAGGATTCATCCCCTGGCGCGGCCGTGTTCAGGGCCGAATCGGTAAGCTTGATGGCCAGCGAGTTGAACAGGGACGGCCCCCGGTACCGGACTCTCCTAACGGCGTGCCTTGGTTCAGACACCGGGAACGCCTAGAGGCTGGTCTCCAGGTGCTGGACGGCCCTGGTCCTGTGTTACACTTTCGGCGCCGCGCCGTCGTGCCGGTGCGCTAGCAGCAAGCGCGACCCTTGGGGGTTTAGGCCGCGAGACGAGAGTGGAGAGAGGAGGCGAAAAATGCTGGGTCACGGGTTTCCCAACTGTCACAAATGCGAGGATGGCGATCTATTGCCACTCTCCGACTTCGGGAGCCAGGGCGCTCCCATCCATTTCAAGGCCTGGGTGTGCTCCAACCCCGAGTGCGGATACAACATCAAGATTCGCAACGGGGACGTCTACATCAATGAGCCCATCACCAACGGGGCCGCCCACTCTCCCCGCATGCGCTAGCCACGGGGCATGCGCCAGGCTGATCCACCTGGGGGAACCGGCCCGGCCGGTCTCGCGTACAAGATGCAGATGAGCTTTCTTCCCTCCCGCTTCACAGGCTCGTTTACGGGCCGGCGAGTGGGGTACGGCATGATCATTCTAGGGGTGGTCGTCCTGGCAGCCCTTGGCTCCTACGTTGGTTACGGAGCCTACGGGCGCTCCAACCTCGACGACTTAAACTTCAACGTCGAGGAAGTGGAGCGCGTAACGGTCGCTCGCCCCGTCGGCGACTCCGAGGGAGATTCCGAGCCCGACCCGGTAGTTGAACCCGTCGCCGATGCTGCGGCGCCCGATGTCGGGACGTCGGCCGAAGATGTTGATGCGAGCCTTGTTGTAGAACAAGACCCGGCCGACTCTCCCACCGCGACCCTGGCCTCGACCGGGGCCCTGGCGAGGCGCTACGCCGCCATGTACACCGGCGCCGATCTGCACCCCAAGTACTGGCATGAGCCCCTCAGGGCGGGGACCGATATTCGTACCGTACTGGGCCTGCCCGAGGGCTTCGAGGCGGCGTCGGCGGACGACTACCGGCGCTTTGCCGAGCCAAAGACGGTGGCTCACGGGCTGCGCATTCCGTCCATCGACGTAGAGTCAGGGGTGAACGAACTGGCCATTCTTGATCTCGGTAATAGCCGGGAGTACGAGACGCCGGACAACACCGTGGGCCACATTCCCGACACCGCCGACCCCGGCGAGCTGGGGAACGGCTGGTTCTTCGGCCACCTCGAGAGCCCGTTCGCGGGCGAGGGCAACGTGTTCCAGCGACTGCCCGAGATACCACAGCTTTTGAAGCACTTCTCCGAGGTCGGGGAGGGGGCGGTCTATGTCGTCGTGGAGAGCGACACCGGGGAGTACCTTTACGAGGTGGTGGCGACCCAGGTCATGCACGCGGACGACCTGCGGCTGTACGAGACCGACGGTGTCTACATCACGCTGGTCACCTGTGTGCCCAGGCTCGATTACAGCCACCGGCTGTTGGTCACCGCCAAACTGGTTGGCGTCCGGGCCTAAGTGGCCTGCTCCCGCCAGGCTCGTGGGAGTTCGGGCCTAAGTGGCCCGTACGGCCAGGGCGTCCCTTAACGTCTGGATGAACATCTTTGCGGGCGTCGAAAGCGTCTTGCCCCGCAGCGTGATGATGCCGGCCTGCTCCACCGGCAACAGGTGAGCGAGGCCGACGACTCCGAGTTGTTCCTGGTCCTCGGGGTCAATAGCCAAACGGGGCCCGACCGAAACACCCATTCCCAAGGCCACGTAGCGCTTGATCATGTCCATCGAGTCGAGTTCTACGATAATTTCGTAATCGAGCCCCCGGCGCCGAAACTCGCCCTCCAGCATGACCCTAGTGTAGGTGCCCCGGCCCATCATGATTAGCGGCCAGCGAGCGATCTCGTCCAACGTCGTTAGTGGGGTGTCCAACAGGGGATGACCGACCGGGGTTATCAGTACCCGCTCGTAGCCGAATAGCGGCTGGAAGTCGAACTCCATCCCCCGTTCCGGGCCCGGTACGAGGCCCATGTCCACAGTCCCGTCTTCGACCATGTGAACCACCTCTTCTCGGCGGCCTGAAAGGATGCGCAGGTGCGCGTGCGGGTGCGAGGCCAGGAATATCCGCACCACCCGCAGCAGCCGGTGGGGGATGATGTCGTGAGTGGAGGCCATGCGCACCGGGCTCTCCCGCTCGGCGATGCCGGTGTCCGCCGCCAGAGAGTCGATGCCCTCGACCAACGGCGTTGCCAGCTCTGCCAGGGTGGCGCCAGCAGGAGTGAGCTGGATCGGCCGCTTGATCCGGTCGAAGAGGACCGTGTTCAATTCCTTTTCCAGCTTTTTGATGTGGGTGGTGACTGTGGGCTGGCCCATGCCCAGCTCCTCCGCGGCGCGGGTGATGCTGCGCAGCTTCGCCGCCGTGGTGAAACTCCTCAATTCTCTTAGCTCCATGCCATCCTCCTGCCGCGTTACATCATCTAGACATTAGATGTTTATCATCTAGCAACATGTGTGGACGCAATGTTACTACGGCGAGACAATTGTTTGTAAGTAAAAGAGGGTCCCAGGGCCCCAGAAACAAGACAGGGGGAGAATTATGTTCCACAAGTTCATTACAGCGATGCGCGAGAGCACGGGTTCGTCCGAGTTCGAGCACTACCTGCGCTCGTTGGGTGCCAGCCGGACAGTCGGCGGACCCACTATCAACGAGGCACGCAGGGACTACCGCTCGATCATGCGACGCCGGTAGCCAATTCTGGCCAGGTCCGACCTTAGCGGTCGGAACTGGCTTTTGAGCAAAATGGGGAGCGTCCGCTCAGGCGGACGCTCCTTTTTTGTTGTCCCCCCGTTAGCTGTCCAATTCGGGGGGCAGTTGGCGAGGCAAACTGGTCATGGAGTGCCCTCCATGGTAGTCTCGTGGAGCCGATGGCACCGGGCTCCCTGCCCGTTTGACCAGTACAATAACGACCCTGGAGACAGCGATCTGCGACTGTTCGGGATAGGCAGCAAGAAAAAGGCCGAAGGCGCCATGGCCAAGACCGCCCGCAGTTGGACCGGGCGCATGTCGGCTCTTTTCGGCCGTGGAAGCCTTGATGACGAGCTGTGGGACGACTTGGAGGAGGCCCTGATCGCCGCCGACGTCGGTGTTACGACCACGTTCGCCCTGATCGAGCGCCTGCGAGATCGCGTCGCAACAGAGCGAATAGCCGACGCGAGCGTCGCGTTTGCCGCGCTCCGGGAAGAGGTCGGGGCCCTATTGGCTGCCGATGACAGTGCGAACCAGCTCGACCGGTTGCTCGACCCGACTGCGGGCAGCCGCCCTCTCGTGTTGCTGATGGTCGGCGTCAATGGCGTGGGTAAGACGACCACCATCGCCAAGCTGGCCCACCTGTACGGCTCCCGTGGAATGGGGGTGATCCTGGGCGCCGCCGATACGTTTCGCGCGGCGGCTATCGAACAGTTGCAGGTGTGGGGGGACAAGCTCGACGTTCGAGTGGTCGCCCACAGCATGGAGGCCGACGCCGGCGCCGTCGCGTTCGACACCATCCAGGCGGCGAAGGCCCAGGGCATCGACGTGGCCATTATCGACACCGCCGGCCGCCTGCATACCAAGGCCAATCTGATGGAGGAGATCAAAAAGATGTGGCGCGTGGTGGAGCGGGCCGAGGGCGGGGAGCTGCGGGTGATCATGGTCCTGGACGCGACTACCGGGCAAAACGGGCTGGCCCAGGCGCGCTCGTTCACTGATGCCGTTGGCTGTGATGGCGTCGTAGTGTCCAAGCTCGATGGCACCGCCAAGGGCGGCGTGGTGCTGGCCATCGTCGCGGAACTGGGTTTGCCGATACTGTTTTTAGGCACCGGTGAAGGGCTCGACGACCTGGCCCCGTTCGAGCCCGGCGCGTTCGCCGACGCCCTCTTCTCGGCGACCGGGGGCTAGTTACTTTGCTCGACGCCGTCCTGTGGCTGATCGGCATCGAGGTGATCGGCCTCGTCGCCATCCCACTCGCGTTTGTCGCCCTGGGTGGCCTAAAGGACAGGGGACTGACGCTGGCCAAGCCGCTCGGCATGCTGCTGATCGGCTACCTGACCTGGATACTTAGCGCCGCCCATATCCTGCCCAACGCCCGGTTGGGACCCCAGGTGGCGTTGATTCTGATGGCCGCCCTGGCGGTGTGGATCGTTTACAAACGTGGCGACGAGTTGCTGGCCCACATTCGCAGCCAGTGGAAGGCGCTCGTCGTAGCAGAGCTCGTATTCTTAGGGGTCTTTGTCGGCTGGACGCTTTACCGGGCGTTCGACCCGGCCATAAGCCACACCGAGCAGCCCATGGACCTGGCATTCCTCAACGCCTCGATGCGCGCCGACTTCGCTCCGCCCGAGGACCCCTGGCTGCGGGGCGAAGCGGTCAGCTACTACTACTTCGGTTTCTGGATGATGGGCGCGCTCGGCAATCTCACGGGAGTAGTGTCGAGTGTCGCTTACAACCTGTCGCTCGCCCTCATTCCGGCGATGGCGGCGGCTGGAGCGGTGGGACTGGTCTACAACCTCGTAACCGCCACCGGGGGTTGCATAAAAATCGCGCTGGCGTCCGGGGTGCTGGCGGCGCTGCTGTTGGTGGCGGCGGCGAACCTGGAGGGGGTTTTAGAGTTCATGCGCGCCAATGGCATGGGCTCCGGCCGGTTCTGGGACTGGATAGGTATTGACGGCCTGGATGGCCCGGCGCCCCAGCTAACGGAGGGCTGGCGACCGAACGAGTTCTGGTGGTGGTGGCGCTCCAGCCGGGTGATAAACACCTTCGAAGGCGGGCAGGGAATCGACTTCACCATCCAGGAGTTCCCGTTCTTTTCGACGCTTTTGGGAGACTTGCACCCGCACTTTATGTCGCTGCCGTTTGTGGTGCTGTTTCTCGCGTTGTGCGCCAATTTCATGGCGTCCGCACGACCCTTGGCCGCTCGGGCGGGCAGCCTGGCGAGGGTCTCCAGACGGCATGGTGCGGCCGTCGCCACCGGTGCCTGGGTAAGGGGCTTCGCCCCAGGCCTGCCGTCGCTAGCGCTGCTCGGACTTGCGCTTGGCGGCCTGGGCTTCATCAACGCCTGGGATTTGCCGGTGTTCGCGGCCGTCTTTTTGGGTGTGGCAGCGCTCCGGGCATACGCCGCACGGGGGCCGTCGCTGAGAGACATCTTGCTGTCGGTGGTGCCCGTGGGGCTGGTTGTTATCGGCCTGGCGTTCGTCTTCTATCTGCCCTACTTCGGCTCGTTTCAGAGCCAGTTTTCCGGCATTCGCCCGGTGGTCGAGGCGACCACCCGGCCGGTCCACTTCCTCATCGTCTGGGGTCTGCTGCTCTTCGCGGTCGTCCCGATGTTGGTGTCCGGTTTCTGGTCTGCCCGGTTGGATTCGGGATGGCGCCGTACGGCCCTGACGTCGCTGGCCATCGGTTTTGGCCCGTTCATCGCCTGGCTGGGGGTGCTGGCGTGGGGATCTACGAATGATGCCGGGGTGGTCGAGCGCTTCTTCCAGCTGCTGCCGCTGGCCCTGCTCGTCTCGGTCGGCGCCTACGCCGTGCTATGGGTGCTCAAGGAGCGTCCTCGGGGTCTGCCGGGCTTCGGCTTCGCGTCGGCACTGGCAGTGTTCGGCCTGCTGCTGCTGCTCGGGCCGGAGCTGGTTTTCGTTGGCGACCAGTTCGGCACCCGCATGAACACGGTTTTCAAGTTTTATTACCAGGCCTGGATATTGCTCTCGCTCGCCGGGGGATTCGCCTTCTACTATTGGACGTCGCGTATGGGCGTTTCGAGGGGTTATGAGCGGGTGCTGTCCACCGTGTGGGCGGGAGCTTTTTGCGTTTTGCTGGTCATGGCGCTCTACTACCCGGCAGCGGCGCTTGGGAGCAAGCCGGATCTGCCGGACGGCCCAGTCGGGCTGGACGGGCTGGCGCATCTCGCGATCGGGAACTCGGACGAACTCGAGGCCATCGAGTTCCTCCGGGACAGCGCCGACGGGGACTCCGGCATACTTGAGGCCATCGGCGGCTCGTACACCGAGTTCGGACGTGTGTCATCAGCCACCGGCATGCCCACCGTGTTGGGCTGGCCCGGTCACGAACGACAGTGGCGCGGCTCGTCTGAGCCGTTCGACGGGCGCGAGGACGACGTCCAGCTCATCTATGAGTCAACGGACTTCGAGATCGCCAGGAACTTGCTCGGCAAGTACGACGTAGAGTACGTGTACGTCGGTCCGAGAGAGCGCAGGACGTACGGCACGGACGGCATCAGAAAGTTCGAAAAATTCATGATTAGAGTCTTTTCCAACCAAACGGTGGTGATCTATCGGCTGCCCGAGGCCGGGTCTGCGTCTGGGGCCGGGTCTTGACGTCAGCAATACTGGGCGTCTCTACGGACCATTTGCGAGACCCGACACGGCGTGCCCTGGGCGCACTTACCAGCTTCGTAAACGGTGACTGGCCGGACAGGCGGCTGCGCTGGGCCGAGCTGGCGGCCTACGTCAGCCTGATAGGCGTCGCTGCGGGGATGCGGCTGTGGGACCTGGGCTCCCGCGCCCTGCACCACGACGAGAGCCTGCACGCCTACTTCTCATGGCAGCTGTCTGAGGGGCAGTCGTTCGTGCACAACCCGATGATGCACGGGCCGCTGCAGTTCGAGGCCAACGCGGGCCTGTTTTACCTGTTCGGGGCGAGCGATTTTACGGCCCGCATCCTGTATGTGGTCGCCGGGGTGGCGATAGTCGCGGTGCCATATTTGCTGCGGCACCGGTTGGGCCGCATTGGCGCCCTGGCAACGGCGACCATGCTGGCGTTTTCGCCCTCGATGCTCTACTTCTCCCGGTTCGCCCGCAACGACATTCTCATGGCCCTGTGGACCCTCGGCCTGGTGGTGTTCATGTGGCGCTACATGGACTCTGGCAAGAACCGCTATCTGTACGGCTCGGCCGCCCTGCTGGGCCTGGCATTTGCCACGAAAGAAAGTGCGTATCTAGTCACCGGTGTGATGGCATTGTTCTTGGGGTTCCTCGTGGTGAAACGGGGATGGGAACGCATTCACACCGGGCTGGGCCGGGACCGCCTCTACGGAGTATCCCCTCCGGTGGCCGCCTGGCGCATACTCGCCGCCGGATGGGGGGAGTTGTTTGGCGAGGGCGCGGTAGCCGGGGCGTCCAGACCGGCGTCGCTGCTCATCCTCATCGGCGCGCTGACGCTGCCGCTGTGGTCGGCGTTTGTGAGCGTGTTCCAGTCGGACGGCTCGAACTTAGTCCTTGCGGCGAGGAGCGGCAACATTGGAGCGCCCTCGGGCGGCGGGGTCGCGCTCGCCACGGTGGTGGTGATCGCTCTCGCCCTGGTCTCGGTGTACATCGGCTGGCGCTGGCGCTGGGGCGTGTGGTGGCGGGCGGTGCTGATTTTCTACCTGATCTTCATCCCCATGCACACCACGTTCTTCACCAACTGCTCGGAGGGGCTCTCCACCTGTTTAGGCGGAGTGGGCTCGGGCTTCTGGCGCGGCCTCGGCTACTGGATAGTGCAGCAGGGCGAGGCGCGGGGAAATCAGCCCGGCTACTACTACCTCATCATGACGCCCCTGTACGAGTTCCTGCCCCTGTTGCTCTCGGGCCTGGCCGCCATTTACTACTGGAAGCGACCCGACCCCCTGGGCCGGTTCCTCATCTACTGGGCCCTCATAACGTTCGTCCTTTACACGGTCGCCAGCGAGAAGATGCCCTGGCTTCTTGTGAACATCACGCTGCCGCTGATCGTGCTGGGGGGTAAGTTTATTGGAGATCTCTTTGGTGGCCTGGAGCTAAGGCGTGTGCTCAAATTGCCCGCCCTCGCCGTTTCCGTCTGGGTGGTGCTACTGGGGTTCCTGCTGTGGAACCTGGCGCTGTTCGGCGAGGGGGACGCCAGCAACGCTCTCTGGCTCCTCGTCGTTTTGCTGATCGGAGCCGGAGGGGTCATCTACTCGGGCTTTTACCTTTACGGCGTGGTGGATCGCCGCCCGTTCGCCGCCATGGCCGTGGTGGGAGTGGTTGCGGTACTGGCCGTCATTACGGTTATAACCGGGGCCAGGGCCGCCTACCGCAACGGCGACGTCCCGGTGGAGATGATCGTCTACACCCAGACGTCGCCGGACATCCCGCAGCTGGCCAGCGTCATTTCGACCTCGGCGTCTGAGGGCGAATTGCCCAGGGTCACGATCGATGGCACGAGCGGCTTCCAGTGGCCGTGGGCCTGGTACCTGCGGGACATCGCCCAGGCCGGGTACCCAAATTACGACGGCGCCACGCCATCGGTACCTCCGGATGCGGAGGTGCTGGTGGTCCATGCGAACAATGAACAGGACACTTCCCCCGTATTGGAAGAGGAGTTCGGTGACGGCGTGCGGATCAAGCACCGGTGGTGGTTCCCGGAACAGGCCTACCGGGGGCTGACGCTGGGGAAGTTCGTAAAATCGTTTGGCGACCGGGACTCGTGGCGCAGGGCGATGGACTATTTCCTCTACCGCGAGGTGAATTTCAGGCTGGGGAGCGAGGACGCGTTCGTGTTCTTCTCCGACGAGCAGCTGCGGGACTTCACCCCGGCGACGCCCCCGTAACGGACTTTGTCAGGGCGACGCGAACATCGCGGTTCCTGTGCTAGTACGCTGGCAGCACCCGTGTAACCTAGTGACGTGATCGGCCGGGGAAAGCTGTGGATCGGGCTTGGCGTCAGCGTCGCGTTGCTAGCGCTGTTCCTGCTCACCATCGACGTACGGCGGATGGTCGATGCACTGGCCGACGCCAACTACGTCTGGGTCATCCCGGCCATCGCGTTGTACCTCGTCTCGGTCGCGATTCGCACGTTGCGCTGGCGAGTGCTGCTGCTGCACATGAAACCCGTGTCGGTGTCCCGCCTTTTCCCCGTGGTCGTGGTGGGTTACATGGCCAACAACATCCTGCCCATGCGGCTCGGCGAGCTGGTGCGCAGCTATTACGTGGGCGAGCGGGAGGGCGTGAGCAAGAGTGCGGCCCTGGCGACGATCTTCGTCGAGCGCGTTTTGGACGCATTGACGTTGATGGTCTTCATCATCGTCATCGCCCTGTTCATACCTCTCGGCGGGGTGGCCGAGGGTTTTGGCGAACGCTCCGGGGTCGCCTGGCCGTTGCTGGTGCTCGGGGCGACGGTGCCGTTCGTGGCCATCTTCGGGGTCATGGTGGCGGTGGCTCGCTACCCCCGTGCGGCTCAGGGCGTGGTCGACCGGGTCGCGGGCTTTCTCCCCGTTCGCATAGGAGGCCTGGTTACCCAACTGGCCGCGACCTTCATACTCGGTCTGGTTCCGCTCAAGAGCGCCCGCGCCATTGCGCTGCTGTTTTTCCTGTCTGTTCCTATCTGGCTTTTCGAGGCGGGCCTGTTTTACATGATCGCTATCTCGTTCGACCTGCAGGGCCCGATCGGGGGACACGGGAACCTCATGGTCGCGGCCGTTCTCGTGACCGCCGTTGCGAACATAGGGGCGTCGGTCCCCGCCGCGCCAGGGGGTATCGGGCTTTTTGAGCTGATCGCCAGAGAGACGCTGGTGCTACTGCCGTTGGGCATGGTGGACAGAGCGGTGGCCGGAGGGTACGTGGCCGTCGTGCACGCGGCGCTGCTGTTGCCCATGATCGTTATGGGGCAGGGGACACTGTGGGCCGACCATGTCTCTCTGCGGCGCCTGTGGCGCTCGGGTAGACCGGCCGAATCAGATGGAGCAACGGAATGAGGTTTGGAATTGTCGGCGCCGGTGCGGCCGGTCTGGCCGCCGCCTACGAACTGGGCAAAGCCGGTCACCAAACGGCGGTGTATGAACGAGCACCGTTCTTAGG
The DNA here is from genome assembly GCA_965250195.1 of Dehalococcoidia bacterium. Taxonomy (GTDB): domain Bacteria; phylum Chloroflexota; class Dehalococcoidia; order Lucifugimonadales; family UBA2962; genus CAUZIR01. The sequence goes on along the minus strand of OZ252295.1, from coordinate 882,374 downwards.
GGGCCAGGCCTCTACCTTCGATGTGGGCGGCGCGCCACTGGAGCGCGGGTATCATCACCTCTTCACGTCCGACACGGCCATACTCCAGCTAATAGAGGAGATTGGCCTTGGCGACCGCATGCGCTGGTTCGAGTCGAGCGTCGGTATCCTCTCGGGCGACGGCCGTATCCGCAGCCTGGTCACGCCCATGGACTTGCTGCGCTTCTCGCCCCTCAGTTTGATTGACCGGTTCAGGTTGGGGGCGGTCACCATGGCCTTAAATTGGCGCAAAGACTGGAGGTCGCTAGAGGGCGTAACGGCGGACGAGTGGATCAGGCGCTGGGCCGGGTCGGGCGTGTACGACACGGTGTGGGGGCCGCTGCTGCGCGGCAAGTTCGGTGAAGAGCACTTCGACGAGGTGGGCATGCCCTGGTTCTGGGGGAAGATTCACACCCGCTTCGCCTCCCGGGGCAAGGGGATGACGAAAGAGCTGCTGGGCTACCCCATGGGCAGCTTCGGCGAGGTTTTTCAAGTCCTGGCGGACAAGGTGCGCGAGATGGACAGCGAGGTCCACCTGGCCGCCGCCGTCGAGCGAGTAGTGGTCGAGGATGGCGCGGCCACCGGGCTCCAGGTGCAAACGGGCGACGGCGAGTCCGGCACTGAAAAATTCGACGCCGTCCTCGCGACGACCCCTTCGTTTGTGTTCCCTAAACTGGTACCGCCAATGCCGGACGAGTACGCTGAGCGCCTCTCCGGGGTCACCTACATGGCGGCGGTGCTGATAATCCTCATACTCGACCGGCCGTTGACCGACGTCTACTGGCTCAACGTCGCCGACCGGTCCATCCCGTTCGTGGGGGTCATCGAGCACACCAACATGATCGACCGCTCGATCTACGGGGGGAAGCATATCGTCTACCTGTCCAATTATCTCGGTACCGACCATCCGTTATTTGGCATGGATAAGGACGAGCTGCTGGCCGAGTACCTGCCCCATTTGCGCAAGATAAACCCCGACTTTGACGAGAGCTGGATTGAGACGAGCTACCACCACAGGGTCGGCGCTGCTCAGCCGATTATTGGCACCAATTATTCTGAGCGCATCCCGGATCACCGCACCCCGTTCGAGCGCCTGTACCTGGCGAACACGACGCAAATATACCCGGAGGACCGGGGCACCAATTACTCGGTGCGCATGGGCCGGGCGGTCGCGCGCATGATGCTTGGCGATCTGGCGTAGGGCCCGGGCCCTACAGAAGGGCCGGTCTTTGTTGGGCGGGGGCGTTTCTGGTAACATTTGCGAACTCTTCTACAAAACCGTTTTAACACCACAGGAGATAGGGCTTGCCGCCCGATGTCACCCCGAAAATCGGCCCCACGGCCGATGCCGATTCAGAGGCCCTAAAAGAGCGAATACGCGGCGCGGTGGAGTCTCAAAAAAGGCCCACCGTGACTGTCCTATCGTCCCTCCTGGCGATTGAGGACGAGCTGGGCTATATCCCGGAAGAGGCCATCGAGCTGGTGGCGTCCCATCGCGACGCAACGATCAACGAGGTATGGGGCGTCGCATCGTTCTACCCTAATTTTCGCTTTGCGCCGCCCGCCGAACACACGGTGGAGGTCTGCTGGGGACCGAGCTGTCATCTCGTCGGTGCGACTGAGGTCATAAGCGCTGTCCTGACCGAACTGGGCCTCGACGGTGAAGGGGACACCCCCGACGGTGTAGCGACGATGAAGCTAAATACCTGTCTGGGGGCGTGCGCCCAGGCCCCGGTCATGAGCATCGACCACCGGCTGATAGGTCGCTTAACCCCGGACGCAGCAGGCTCTGGAGTTGCCGCCCTTAGGGGAGTCAAGGCCGACTGATGGTTACCTACGCGGAACTAAAGACGACTGCTGACGAGCGTTGGAACGAGCTGACCGCAGGCAACCGCCCATGGGTGCGGGTGGGCACGGCCATCTGTGGGCACGCCGCCGGCGCCTTCGACATTCTCGCCGCGCTCCAGGCGAAGTTGGAGTCGTCGCGCGTGGATGCGAGGGTGGACGAGGTGGGCTGCCTGGGTCTCTGCTTCGCCGAGCCCCTCGTGGACGTAACCATGCCCGGCGGGGCCCGCCTGTTTTTCGCCAATGTCGGCGTTGACGAAGTTGACGCCATAATCGATGGGTATATTGACGACGGCACGGTCCCGTCCGAGGGTGTGCTCGGGTACCTGGCCGAGGACGGCCAGGCCCCCATTGACGGTGCTGCCAACCTGGCCGGCCTTCCCCAGATCGGCCGCCAGGAGCGGGTGGTGCTGCGCAACGCGGGTACTACCGCGCCCGGCGACGTCTATCAGTACGTTGCCAGGGGCGGCTACGCGGGCCTGAATCGCTGCCTGTCCGAGATGAAGCCCGAAGACGTCATCGAGGAGATGAAGTCCTCTGGTCTCAGGGGGCGGGGCGGGGCGGCGTTCCCCACCGGCGTGAAGTGGAGCTTCATGACCAGGGGCGAGAACCCCAAGTACATTCTGTGCAATTGCGAAGAGGGCGACCCCGGCGCCTTTAACGACAAGGCCATCCTCGAATCCGATCCATATATGAACTTGGAGGGCATGACCATCGCGGGCTATGCCACCGGGTCATCCAACGGCATTGTCTTCATCCGCCACGGCCACGACGGGCCCATCGACCGCACGGAAGCGGCCATCGCCCAGGCGTACGAAGCGGGCCTGCTGGGAGAGAATATTCTCGGCACCGGGTTCAGCTTCGACATCGAGGTGTCGCTGACGGGAGAGTCCTACGTGGCCGGGGAAGAGACGGCGCTCATGGAGGCCGTCGAGGGCAAGCGGTCCATGCCCAGGGCCCGGCCGCCGTTCCCCGCCGCCTTCGGCGTATGGGGTCGGCCCAGCACGATCAACAATGTAAAGACCCTCTCTTACGCGCCGTCCATTTTGGAGCGCGGCGCCGAGTGGTTCTCCGGCATAGGCGTGAATAAGAGCACCGGCACGGCCATCATCTGTCTGAGCGGCAACATCGTCTACCCTGGTCTTTACGAGGTTCCTATGGGACTGAGTATCGGCGAGGTCATCAACGAGATTGGCGGCGGTGTGCCGGAGGGCCGGAGCCTGAAGCTATTGCAGACCGGAGGCCCCCTGGGGGGCGTGCTCAGCGACCAGTCCGCGGACGTGCGCCTGGACTTCGACGAGATGCGCGAGGCCGGCGCCATCCTCGGCTCCGGTGGCATCATCGTCGCGGACGAGCGAACGTGCGCGGTCGATCTGACTCGTGTCCTTGTCGCTTTCTGCCAGTACGAGTCCTGCGGCAAGTGCTTCCCGTGTCGGCTGGGCACCACGAATCTGTTGGAGATTGTCGAACGCATCTGCAACCACGAGGACCGGCCGGGCGACGTGGAGCTAATGAAAAGCGTGGGCAAGACCATGCAGGTGGGCTCACTGTGCGGCCACGGTCAGCTTGGCTTCAACCCCATCGAATCTGCCATTAAGCACTTTGAGTCTGACTTCAAGACCCACATGGAAGAGAATCGATGCCCGACCGGTTCATGCCGCAGACCCGCCTATGCCCCGGTAAACGCCCGACCGTTCGCAGAGGCGCCCATTGGCGGACCTGACGGGCCGCCCCAACCACCAGAACCAGTGGAACTGGCGCCCGAGCTTGCCGGTCAATAGTGGAGAGCGCATTTGGCTGACGAACTGACGATCACAATAGACGGCGTCGAGGTCAAGGCGAAGCCTGGCCAGATGGTGCTGGAGGCCGCCATGGGCGCGGGTGTCTACATCCCGTACCTGTGTTATTACCCCGGCACCAAGCCGTTCGGCGCCTGCCGTATGTGCGTGGTCAACGTCGAGGGTCGGCCCGGCTCTCCGGCTTCCTGCACGACTCCGGTTGCACCGGACATGGTGGTCAATACCACCACCCCCGACATTGTCGAGCTGCGCAGGGGCATCATGGACCTGCTGCTCTCGGAGCACCCACACGGCTGCCTCACTTGCCATCGCATCGAGCTGTGCGGCCCGGCGGACGTATGCCTGCGCCACGTGTCGGTCAACGACCGCTGCGTCACCTGCCCCAAAAACGAGCGCTGCGAGCTGAAAGACACGGTGCGCTGGCTCGAGATGGACATGGAGACCCCGCTCACCTACCAGAACCGGGGCCTGCCGCTCAGCGTCGCCGACCCGTTTTGGGACATGGACATGAACCTGTGCATCGTCTGCGGACGATGTGTGCGCGTATGCGATGAGATAAGGGGCGACTCCGCCCTGACGTTCCTCAACCGGGCGGGGAAAACTCTGATCGGGACGTCTCAGGGGGCGTCCCTGCTCGAGTCCGGGTGTGAGTTCTGCGGGGCCTGCATTGACGCCTGTCCCACCGGCGCGCTGGTGGAGCGGGACTACAAGTGGGACAAAGCGGTTAAGACCATCAAGTCGGTCTGCCCGCACTGCCCGGTGGGCTGCAGCCTCACGCTGGAGGTCAACAAGCGCAACAAGCTGATCCGCGCCATACCCGACCCCCACGCCGAGGCCAACCAAGGCCAGGCCTGCTTCAAGGGCAAGTTCGGCTTGGACTTCGTCAACCGCAAGGAGCGGGTCAAAACACCGCTGATCAGGGAGGACGGGGAACTGCGCGAGGCGAGCTGGAGCGAGGCGCTCGACATGGTGGCCGAACGCCTCCTAAAGACGCATACGGCCGGGGACGGATATGCGCTTCTGGCGTCGCCCAGGGGCACCAACGAAGATGCGTTCGTGGCCCAGATGTTCGCCCGCTCGGTCATGGGCACCAACAACATCGACGTTTCCTCTAACGTAAGGCCGGAGCTGGTCGAGCCGCTGGGAGATATGCTCGGCCACCGGGCGGCGACCAACCCCATCTGGGACCTGGAGGGTTCGGGCTGCTTCCTGGTGGTTTCCAGCAACCTTACTGAAGAGCAAAACGTCGTCGGTGTGCCCATCAAGAAAGCCGTCAAGGCAGGCGCCAAGCTCATAGTCATCGACCCCAGGGAGACCGAACTCACACGGTTCGCCACCATCTGGCTCCGCCCCAGGCCGGGCAGCGAAACGGCGCTCATCGGAGGCATGCTGCGGACGATAGTGGACGAGTCTCTGGATGACCACGAGTTCGTCGCCGGGCACTGCCGGGACGCCGCGGCGATGAAGAACTCGGTGGCCTCGTTCGATCTCATCCAGGTCTCTCGTGCGACCGGAATATCGCAGGAACGTATTCAGGAGGCCGCCCGCCTGTTTGCCTCGGCTGCTCCCGCGGCATCGTTGTACGGGCTCGAGACCGTCGCCCCTGAACTGCGCGAACAGTGCGTCCGGGCCATCGTCAACCTGGCGCTGGCCACCGGCAACATCGGTCGTCCGTCGGCAGGGGTCTATCCGCTGTTCACAGGCGCCAATGAGCAGGGCGCCAAAGACGCCGGTTGCAGCCCAATGCACCTGCCAGGCTACAGAGACTTGGCTGACGAGAACGCCCGCCGCAATTTTGAGCAGGCCGTCGGTTACGAAGTCCCAACCGAGCCCGGCATCGGGCTGGGCGACTTGAGTGGCGCCATCAGCGATGGGCGGATAAGCGCGCTGCACGTGATCGGCGAGGATCCCGCTCTAACGAACGGGGAGCTGGGCAATTTTATTGAGTCTCTGGAGAAGCTCGACATGCTGGTCGTGCACGCGACGTTCCCCAGTGAACTTACCGAGCGGGCCGACGTTGTCCTGCCCTCTGCCACGTTCGCCGAGGCCGACGGCACCTACACCAACCTCGAACGCCGCGTCCAACTGCTGTCGGTTGCGATCGGGTCGCGAGGCGACCAGGACGTGGACTGGCGAATCCTCTCCCAGATCGCCCAGCGGATGGATGTAGAAGGCTTTGAGTATGAGGCCGCCGGGGAAGTATTCGAAGAGATGGCCAGGCAGGTGGACACCTATGGCGGGATGTCCCACGAGAACCTGCGGAAGCGTTCGATGCAGTGGCCCTGCGAGAGCCCGGATTCGCGCGGCACACCCATCATCAACCGGGTTACGGAAGACTCCGATCACGCCGGCAAGTTCGCGATGATCGAGCTTTCCTCCACCCCGGTGCATGTCGATCCCCAATACCCGATGCTCCTTGCTCCGGGCCGCGTCCTTTTGCAGTCGGAGAGGCACCTGGACATTGTGGCCCAAAGCGGTCGTAATGAGATAAAAAGACAAGAGATTGTAGAGGTGCACGCGGACGACGCCGAGCGACTGGGCGTCGGCGACGGCGACCTGGTCGAGCTGGTCGGCAAAGACCGGCGGGTGCGCGGAGTGGTGCACGTCAACGGGGTTCAGCCCGGCCTCGTCGCCACCACCGAGTTGTTCGGTGCGCTGGCGGGGGTGCTCGACGCATCCAAGGCGCCGGACCCGATGCTGGTCGCCGAGCGACTGCCGCTCGTGCCGGTGCGCCTGGACCCGGTGTCCCCCGAGCCACCCGTGTCACCTGGGCCAAAGGTTGAGGTCGAGGACTAGGTCTCGTCGATTTCGACCGGGTGGCGATACCCTTGAAACGGGGGCATGTGCGTGCAACATTAAGTTAGTGTTTGCGCGCACAAAGTCAGAGAGGGTTTATTGACCACCGAAGCCAGAATCGCCCAGCTCAGGGCGCAAAAAGCAAAAAAACTCCAGCGGGTGAAGGTGACCAGGCGAGTAGACTTCACCTCAGAACTGCTCAAGATGTGGATCGAGAAGCCGGAAGGTTTCGCGTTCAAACCCGGCCAGTACTGCACCATCGGCGTTGATGGCATCGAGCGCGCATACTCGATTGTCTCGGCCCCTTATGAGAGCGAACTGGAGCTGTTCGTAGAGCTGGTACCCAAAGACGAGGGCGGCGTTCTAACCCCTCTTATTTGGGACCTCAATGAAGGAGATACCGTCTCCATCCGGCCCAGGGGCAAAGGCGTTTTTGTCTTTAAACCCGAATGGCGTAACCATCTCATGCTCGCGACCGTGACCGGCATCGTCCCCTATGTCAGCATCGTCCGCCAGTACCTGAATGATCTCGTCGAGGGCGCCCTCGGCGAGACGGACCATCACATGTACGTGCTCATGGGCGCCAGCTACGCGGACGAGTTCGTTTACGACACGGAACTGTCTGAGATCGCAGCCGAGCACCCGGGTTTAGTTACGTTCGTGCCCACCATCAGCCGACCGGGGGAGCCCCGCAACAATGGCTGGGACGGGCAGACCGGCCGGGCTAACGAGGTAGCCGAGGAGTACCTGCAAAAGTGGGGCCTGGCTGCTGAAGACACGCTGATCTACGCCTGCGGCCATCCGGGGATGATCGAGGACATCAAGGAGCGCTGCGTTCCCCAGGGCTATTCGGTGGAAGAAGAGCGTTTCTGGAAACAGGACTAGCCCTCCGCGAGGCGTAGCCTCGCTCGTCAGGGCTTCTTCCCGCAAGCGCTCATCGCTTCAGCAATCGACCGTGGCTCCGGTGCCCTAAACTAGGGCCATGACCACGCCGGCCCGCCGCCAGTATCTCCGCATAAAGGCTGAGAACCCCGATGCGATCCTCCTGTTTCGCATGGGGGATTTTTACGAGACTTTCGACGAGGACGCAGAGGTAGTCGCCAAGGTCTTAGAAATCGCCCTCACCTCCCGCGAGTTCGGTAAGGGCGCGCGGGTCCCCCTGGCAGGCATCCCGTACCACGCGCTCGATAGCTACCTGGGCAAGCTGGTAAGGGCCGGGCACCGGGTGGCACTGTGCGAGCAAACGTCCGACCCGGCCACTTCCAAAGGGCTCGTCGATAGAGAAGTAGTCCGCGTAGTGACGCCGGGCACGGTCGTTGAAGACTTCATCCTCGACCCGGCCTCCAACAGCTATCTCGCCGCCGCCATCGTGCAGGGCGGGCAGGTCGGGCTGGCGTATGCGGACATTACCACCTCCGAGTTCGCCACCGGCCAGTTCGACGCCGATCTGCTCACCGACGAGCTTGGCCGCCTGACCCCCGCCGAGGTGCTGTTGCCGCAGGGCACGGAGATCGAAACGGCTGGCCGACCGAGCGCGGATGTGCCCCCTCACACGTTCGGCTCGGAGACCGCCGCTGAGACCCTGAAACGTCACTTCGGCGTGGCCTCGCTGGAACCTTTCGGTTGCGAGGGACTGCCCCTGGCCACCGGCGCGGCCGGAGCTCTGGTGGAGTATCTGGGCAAGAGCCATCGTGCCGGGTTGGCGCAGCTGACCAGCCTGACCACCTATTCGGTGGCGTCACAAATGGTCCTGGACCCCCAGACCATTCGTAACCTGGAGCTGTTCGAAGGAGGGCGTTGGGGCGACCGAAAGGCCTCATTAACGTCAGTGCTCGACGACACGAGAACGTCTATGGGCGCCAGGTTGCTGAGGCGATGGATCGGGACGCCGCTGCTCGACCTGGCCCGCCTGGAGGCCCGGCTGGACGCCGTCGAATGGTTCCACGCAGGCGTCCTGCGCAGGGGGAGTGTTGCCGAGGCGCTGGCAGGAGTCTCCGACGTGGAGCGATTAATTAACCGGGTCCGCGGTGGGTCAGCAACGCCTCGTGATTTAGTCGCCCTGAAGGAAAGCCTGCTGCTGGCGCCCCGCATCAGTGCTCTCCTGAGCGAGGGGCCGGACGCAGCCCAGGTCGCCGATCTGGCCAGCAGCATGGGTGCGCATGAGGAGGTCGTCGGCCTTATCGGCGCGGCTATTTCAGATGACCCGTCCCCTTCGGTTGGCCAGGGAAGAGTGATCAGGCGGGGCTACTCGACCGAGCTCGACGGCATTCGGGACGGGGCCAAGAGCGCTCGTGACTACATCGCGGGCCTTGAAACTCAAGAGCGGGAGCGCACGGGCATCAAGTCCCTGAAGGTGGGCTTCAACAAGGTCTTCGGCTATTACATCGAGGTGAGCAAGGCCAACACCGACCGGGTGCCGGACGATTACATGAGACGCCAGACGCTCGTCAACGCAGAGCGCTACGTAACCGGAGAAATGAAGGAGTACGAGTCCCGTGTTCTGACGGCGCAAGACCAGATAAATGAGGTCGAAGTCGGCCTGTTTCGCAGCGTCTGCGGCGAGGTCGCCCGGTCCGCCGACCAGGTGCTGGCCACCGGCCGCGCCCTCGCCAGGGTAGACGTGCTGCGGTCGCTGGGAGAGGTGGCCGCGGCCCGCAACTACGCCCGGCCGGTGCTGGCCGAAGATACGGTGCTCTACATTGAGCAGGGGAGGCACCCGGTGGTCGAGCAGATATTGCCCGCGGGCCGCTTCGTCCCCAATGACTCGGAGCTGTCGGCCGAAGGCGAACAGCTGGTGGTCCTGACCGGGCCCAACATGGCCGGTAAGTCCACCTTCATACGCCAGGTCGCCCTGATCACGCTGATGGCGCAGATCGGCAGCTTCGTCCCGGCCCGCTCGGCGCGTGTCGGCCTGGTGGACAGGATTTTCACGCGCGTCGGAATGCAGGACGACCTGACCGTAGGCCAATCGACGTTCATGGTTGAAATGGTCGAGACGGCCGCCATTCTCAACCACGCTACCGGGCGGTCGCTTATCGTCCTGGACGAGATCGGCAGGGGAACATCTACCTACGACGGCCTGGCCATCGCCCGGGCGACCGCCGAGTACATTCACAACCATCCCGGTCTCGGTTGCCGCACGCTGTTCGCCACCCATTACCACGAGTTAACCCAGTTGGCCCAAACGCTGCCACGAGTGCGGAACTACAACGTGTCGGTGGCCGAAGACGGGGGCGAGGTCGTGTTTTTGCACCGCATTGTTCCAGGAGGAGCCGACCGCAGTTACGGTGTCCATGTCGCCAGGTTGGCCGGTCTCCCACCCGGAGTCATCGACCGGGCCTGGGACGTGCTCTCAGACCTTGAGCGGACGGGGTCGCGCAACGGGCCCGCACCACAAGGGGAGTCGGGAAAGCAGCTCAGCTTTCTGGGCACGCCGTCCGCGGTGGTGGAGGAGTTGCTGGCGATCGACCCGTCGGCAATGACGCCGCTCGAGGCGATAACGAAACTTTACGACCTCAAAGAGAGGGCTCGGGACCAGTCCTGATCCAGGCGGATTGACCTCAGGGCGGCATAGAGAAGCTACGAGCAACGTTACGCTCTCTCGATTACTCCTTTCCAGCTGGAGACGGGCGCCGGCCCACCCGCATTCTCGACAAGAGTTAGGTCGCCGAGTTCCGCCTGGGGCCGCAGCACGTTGTAGTCCTCGCGCCACCCCTCAATGACGAGTTCGAGTATGCGGAAACTGGTGATCGAAGCCACCACGTCTCGCCTGCGGTGAAGGTGCGATGCGAACCGGTCGGTCGCCCCGGCCGTGTTCGGTCGGCTACCGAACTCCACTTGCGTGGGCCGATTGCCCGCCCGTTGCTCGGCGCGCTGTAACGCTTGTTGATGGCCTCCTTCGGTCCGGTTATTGGAGAAATGCGAGCACAACAGCACGCTGGTGCTCTGGTCAAAGACGTCCCATGACCACGCGGGCCGACCGCCTGTGGCCCGACTCTAAACTATGGAGCCCACGACCAGCCAGATATCCCCGACCACAGGAGTCAGTTCGGCCAGCGCTAGCACCGCCGCCGTGGAGTAGCGGACGATCCAGCGGCGCAGGTTCGCGTGGTTTGGGCCGGAATGGCCCTGGACCGCCAGCCCTTCCACGATCTCCTTGAGTGTCGCTCCCCCATAAAACAGTTCCAGGGCGGCCGCTATCACTTCGGTCGAGAACCTCATCCGGGGAGGGGCGAGATTGTCCAGAAACCTGACCCCGCAGGTCCGACACCTGAGGCGCTGTTTCGCGCCGGCCCGTGCTGCCGTGGCGTGCGATATCTTCACCTCCGCAACGCTTACAGGCCGTCACGCCTTCCTCTTTGGACCAGCTCGGGAGGGACGCATTCGGGGAGGACCCACCCTGTGGGAACCCGCTCTGGGCGGACCCACTCTGAGGGGACTCGCCAGATAGCCCTTCGCCCGGTACGAGCGGGTGGTCGGTTGGCGTCATCAGAAGTTACACTGAAGTCGAGTTGGCTTCCGTGCAGACTAAGGGGACCCGATTGCGCCCAACGACGCCCGTTAATCCTCAAATGAGGATTTGCGCGTTAGAAGTGATATGAAATGATGAATCGCGCAAGCAATGCCTCATCAGCAGGCCGGGCCACGCTAAAGAAACCTCCAAACTGGCAAGGCCGGCGGCGACCCCGGAACGTATAATCTGGACAGGTCGCCCCCCGTCGGGCGATGCGCGTGTCGGCCCGAGGAGGTGCGTCAATGCAGGTAACAGCCCTGCCCCGCGATCCGGCAAAGGTTAGAGAGCTCATTCGCCGGGGCGAAATAGACGAAACGACGGCTGGCATGGCCCCCGGTCATGTACAGGCAAACCTGGTTGTTTTGCCCAGCGACATGGCCTTCGATTTCATGCTCTTTTGCCAACGCAACCCCAGGCCCTGCCCATTGCTGGAGGTCACCGAGCCGGGCTCCTACGAGCCCAAGCGTCTGGCACCAGGGGCCGATCTGCGATACGACGTCCCCCGCTACAGGGTCTACCGTGACGGCGAGCTGGAGGCGGAAGTCCCGGACATCGCCGACTATTGGCAAGACGACCTGGTGGCCTTCCTGCTCGGGTGCAGCTTCTCGTTCGAGAACGCCCTCATCCGGGCGGGTGTGGCGATGCGCCACATCGATTGCGGCACCACCGTGCCCATGTTCATCACCGATGTTCCGACCGAGCCCGCCGGTTCCCTGTCCGGGCCGATGGTCGTGTCCATGAGACCAATCCCCCGCGAGCAGGTAGTAAGGGCCACTCAGGTCACCTCACGTTTTCCGGCGGTTCACGGCGCCCCGTTCCACATCGGTAGCCCGGAGGCCATCGGCATTGGTGACGTGAGTCGGCCGGACCTCGGCGAGCCGGTCGAAATCAAAGACGGCGAAGTGCCGGTTTTCTGGGCCTGCGGTGTGACGCCCCAGGCGGTTGCCATGAACTCGCGTCCCCCGCTCATGATTACTCACGCGCCCGGTTACATGTTCATTACGGACGCGGTGGACGAGGACTACGCCGTATTTTGAGAGCCGCGTAAGGAGCCAATTTGGAGACCATCGAAGACATCGTTCTGGACCATGACCGGCGGGGAATCTCCGCGCTGCGGCCCCACGTTGCGCCCGATTTCTGCACCCGGTCCGCAGACCTGATCCTGAGCGCGCCGGGCACTGTGTTCATAGTGACGGGCTTTTACATACTCGACGCCGGGGCGTCAGAAACTGACGGGCCGCCCGGCGCAGTGGTCATTGGTGAGGGGCTGGACGCTCTCGGCTACGAGGTGGTCTACGTCTCGGACCGGTACACGGTCCCATCCCTGAGGCAGGTCGTCGGGGACGCCGCGGAGGTGGTCGAATACCCCATCACATCGGTCGAAGACAGCGAGGCGTTCGCCGTCGACCTGCTGTCTCGCCACTCACCGTCCGTTGTGATCGCCATAGAGCGCTGCGGCGCAACGAGCGAGGGCGAGTTCCTCAACATGCACGGACGGGACATCGGCGACTATAACGCCAGGACCGACTTTCTCTTTACCCGGCACGAGCGCACCGTCGGTGTCGGGGACGGCGGCAACGAGATCGGCATGGGCAACCACGCCGATGTCGTTGCCGCTACCGAGTCCCTGGTTGGCAAGCCCTGCGTGACTCTGACCACGGACCTGGTTATCGCGAGCACTTCCAACTGGGGCGGCTACGGTCTGGTGGCGGCCCTATCCGAGCAATCGGGACGCAATGTGCTGGCCTCGGTAGGTCGCGAAGCCGAAATCCTAGAAGGGTTCGTTGAAGCGGGCCTGGTTGACGGCATGACCCAGGACAACGTGCCGATGGTGGACGGCTTCTCCCAGGAGGAGAACTCCGCAATAGTGCGGCGCCTGCAGGACTACCTCGCGGCCAAAGGGGTGTCCGCTTAGGCGGACACGGGCGTGACGGGCTAGTCGGACGCCTTGGCGGCGGCCAGCTGGCTCATGATGCGGGACTTGCGGCGGCCCGCGTTCGCCCGGTGGATGACGCCCTTTTTGGCGGCCTTGTCCAGGGCCACGACCGCCGAGCGTACCCGCTCCTCGGCGACGCCCATGTCACCGTCCGCTATTGCCGCGCGGGCGCTGGCAACCGTCGACTTGGCACGGGTGCGCAGGGGTGAGTGGCGGGCGGCTCGCCGGGTCTGGGCTCGATGTGACTTGGCGCTGGGCAAGTGAGTTGTCTCCTGTCGGTCAGCCGGGCAATACTGGCTGTTCCATGGACCTGGCCACGCCGATGACACCTTTGATGCCTTCGAGCTTGGCGAATAGTCGATTTAACTGGTCGATCCCCTTGATGTAGACCGTCATCGAGATGACGCTACGGTCCTCCACCTCACGGGTGACACAGTAGGCAATATTAACATGCTCGCCGGACACCAGAGCCGTGGCGTCCTTTAGCAGCCCCACTCTGTCGTAGGCCTCGATCTGGATATTGACGGGGTACAGGGTCTGCGTCTTACCCCAGCCCACCTCAATGAGCCGCTCCTGCACGCTCTCAGCCGCAATGTTGGGGCAGTCACGCCGGTGCACGGTGACACCCCGGCTGCGGGTGATGTAGCCGATGATGTCGTCGCCGCGCAGAGGCTGGCAGCAGCGCGCGATGCGAGTGAGCAGATCGCCCACCCCGAGCACTTCTATCCCGGCAGCGGGTCCGGTCGGTGTCACCGGCAGGGGCTGCGCCTCTTGTGGGGCTACCTCTTCGGTGGACAGCTTGCCCGCGATCTGAGAAACGCTTAACGAACCGACACCGAGGGAGTAGTAGAGCTCGTCCACCGAGGCCATGCCCATCAACTCGCCGATCGCGGCCTCATCGAGGTCGGTCGTCAGTCGCTTGATCTGCCGCGAGTACAGTTCCTTGCCCCGCTGGACGTTGATCCGCCGCTCTTGCTTGTTGAACCACTGGCGAATTTTCTGCCTGGCGGAGTTGGTCTTTACATACCCGAGGTTGGGGTTGAGCCAGTCCAGGCTCGGGCCCCTGACCGTCTTGGAGGTGACGATGTGGATGGTGTCGCCGTTTCGCAGAGCGTACTGGAGCGGCACCAGCTTGCCGTTGACCTGCGCCCCGACGCAGCGGTTGCCAACGTCCGTGTGAATTCGGTAGGCGTAGTCCAGGGGAGTCGAGCCCGCAGGCAACTCTTTTACGTCTCCTTTGGGGGTGTAGACGTAGACCTGGCTGTCGAAAATGTCGGTTTTGAACGACTCGACGTACTCTTCGGCACCGGTGACGTCCCTTTGCCAATCGAGCAGCTGGCGCAGCCACGTCATCTTCTTTTCGAACTGGGCGTCGGTCGCCCGTCCCTCTTTGTACAACCAGTGGGCGGCGACCCCGTACTCGGCCACCTCGTGCATCTCGTTGGTGCGTATCTGTATCTCTACCGGAGACGCTCCCTCACATAGAACCGTGGTGTGCAGGGACTGGTACAGGTTGTCCTTGGCGTTGGCAATGTAGTCGTCGAACTGGTTCGGTAGGGGACGCCACAGCGCGTGCACAACCCCCAGTGCGGCGTAACAGTCCGGCAACTCACGCACATAGACCCTGAGCGCGAACAAATCGTAAATGTCGCCCATCGTCATATTCTGGGCTTCGTACTTCTGGGTCTTTTTGTAGATCGAGTAGATGTGCTTCGGCCGTCCGGTGACCTCCGCCTCGATACCGGCCTCTTCCAGGGCGCTGGACAGGGTGGTGCGCACGCGGTCGATGTACTCCTCGCGCTCGGCGCGCTTGGAGCGAAGCATCTTGGAGATCTCTTTGTAGACGGGTGGATTCAGGTGCTGGAACGCCAGGTCTTCCAGCCGCCACTTGATCTCCCAGATGCCCAGCCGATGAGCGAGGGGGGCATATATATCCAGCGTCTCCTGGGCGATGGCGACTCGCCTGGTTTTGGTATGGGCCTTGAGGGTGCGCATGTTGTGCAGCCTGTCGGAGAGCTTGATGAGGACTACGCGGATGTCCTCGGCCATCGACATGAGCATCTTGCGCAGACTCTCGACCCTGGCCTGCTCCTTTTCCGCCATGTCCTTGTCTTCACCGGACAGTTCGGGCTCGGGCTCGGCTGCCGACTTTGGGGCCGGGAGGTCGGCGCCCGAAGATGTTCTGTTCGTGAGCAGGTCCGTATCAGCGGCGAGTTCGGCAACTACGGACGCGCGCCTGTCGGCAAGCGCCTCGTTCTTGGTCAGCTTGGTGACGCCGTCCACGAGCTTTGCCACCTCGTCGCCGAAACGCTCCTGGAGATCGGCGTAGGGGACGTCACAGTCCTCCATGACGTCGTGGAGCAGGGCGGCGGCCAGCGTGTTCGGGTCCAGCCTCAGCTCGGCCAGGAACACCGCCGTCGCCAGTGGGTGCTCGATGTATGGCTCGCCCGACAGCCGAGTCTGGCCACTGTGGGCCTCGTCTGCGAATTGGTAGGCTCGTGTGAGCAGTTCCAGCCGGTCCTCAGGCAGGTACTTGCGAGCCTTCTTTATGAGGGCTTCGACCATATTCTTGTGTTCAATTATACCTAAGATGCACTCGGTCCCCGGATCGGACGAGATCTGCGCCAATTCGCCCAGCGTCGCTGTGATAAAATCGCTATCTACCCCTTGTCCACCCCGCTAAGACGGCGCGGGCGCCAGTAAGCACATCTCGGTCCGACTATGAAATTCCAGGCTCCCAGGGGCACAAACGACCGGCTCCCGCAAGACCAGCCCCGGTGGGGCCGTGTGACGGGGGCCGCCCGCCAGACCGCCGAGACCTTTGGCTTCGGCCGCATAGACACCCCGCTCTTTGAGGACGCGCGCCTGTTCGCCCGGGGTATCGGGGAAGTCACCGACGTGGTGGAAAAAGAGACATATACGTTCGACGACCGGGGAGGCGACCCCCTCACGCTCAGGGCCGAGGGCACGGCCCCGGTGTGCCGAGCCTACCTGGAACACGGCATGCGAAACCTTCCTCAGCCGGTCAGGCTCTACTACTTCTGTCCGGTCTTTCGCTACGAGAGGCCTCAGGCAGGAAGATACCGGCAGCACCACCAGTTCGGCATCGAGGTAATCGGCAGCGATGAGCCCGAGGTCGACGCCGAAGTCATCGACGTGGGTTGGAGCCTGCTCGGGGGTCTCGGTATACCTGGCCTCAAGTTACTGCTAAACACTATGGGAGATATGGACACCCGGTCCGCGTACGTGGCCGAATTGCAGTCGTACTTCAGGGGACACCTGGATGCCATACCTGACGACATCAGGTCGCGGGTCGAGACCAACCCGCTTAGAGTCCTCGATTCGAAAGACCCACGAATGGCCGAGATTACAGCCGGCGCCCCACGCTCGATCGATCACCTCGGCCCCGACGCCGCGGACCATTGGCAGGCCCTTCTGGGTCATCTTGACGCACTCGGCATCCCGTACCAGATCGAGCACTCTCTCGTGCGCGGCTTCGACTACTACACGCGCACCGTCTTCGAGATCGTTCCGGAGCAGCCCGGGAGCCAGAGCACGATCATCGGCGGCGGTCGCTACGATGGCCTGATCGAACAGCTGGGAGGCAAGCCCACGCCCGGCATCGGCTTCGGCATGGGCATCGAGCGCGTGGTAGCCGCTCTCTCTAAGGACCCTTCGACAGAGGCGTCTCCTACTGTAAAAGTCCTGGTTGCCCACATGGGCGACGAGGCCCGGCGCGAGGCGGTGACTCTCGCTGCCGAGTTACGAAGATCGGGCGTCGCCACAGTCGTCGCCCCGGCCCGAGGTCTAAAGAGCCAGTTTCGGTATGCGTCTGCGATTGACGCTACTCACGTCGCAATTCTTGGCGAGGATGAGCTGCGCGACGGCACCGTCACCCTTCGCGACTTCGCGACCAGTCAGCAGAGTTCAGTCAAGCGTAGCGACATCGCTTCTACTCTGAATGCCGGAGGCAGACGCGAAGATGCAGGATAAACTCGCCTCTCTAGAGGCCCGATTCGCCGAAATCGAGGCCCAGCTCGCCGACCCCGAGGTGTCCGCCGACTTCAGCCGCTCCCAGGGGCTGATGCGGGAGCACGCGACGCTCAGACCCCTAGCCGAGCTTGCCGGAGAATATCGAAGAGTCGTCACCGAGACCGCCGACATGCAGACCATGATCCGAGAGGAGTCGGACAAGGAAATGGTCGACATGGCCCGCACCGAACTCGCAGAACTCGACCAGAGCAAGGCAGAGCTGGAAGAGAACCTGAAGGTCGCACTGCTCCCCAAAGACCCCAACGACTCCAAGAACGTGATGATGGAGATTCGAGCCGGTACAGGGGGCGAGGAGGCAGCCCTGTTCGCCGCGGACTTATATCGACTTTATTCGCGCTACGCCCAGCGCATGGGCTGGGGCCTGGAAGTCATGTCCACCAGTGAGTCGTCGCCGGGCGGAGTAAAGGAAATAATCGTAAAAATACTGGGCGACGGGGTGTACAGCTCCCTCAAGCACGAGAGCGGCGGCCACCGGGTCCAGCGCATCCCCGTAACCGAGTCGAGCGGTCGCATCCACACGTCCGCTGCCACCGTCGCGGTGCTGCCGGAGGCCGAAGAGGTCGACGTGGAGATGAAGACCGAGGACATACAGATCGATATCTTCCACGCCAGCGGCCACGGCGGCCAGAACGTGCAGAAGGTGGCGACGGCCATCCGCATTACGCACAAGCCCACGGGCCTCGTGGCCATCTGCCAGGACGAGCGCTCCCAGCACAAAAACAAGGAAAAGGCCATGGCCGTCCTGCGCTCTCGTCTCTATGCGCGCGAGGTCGAGCGCCAGCAGCGCGAGATCAGCGAGGAGCGAAAGAGCCAGGTCGGCTCCGGCGACCGATCTCAGAGGGTTCGTACTTACAACTTCCCCCAGAGCCGGGTGACCGACCACCGCACCGGCCACTCCCAGTTCAACCTCGACGAGGTCATGGACGGCGACATCCAGCCGTTCATCGACTCGCTGATCGAGCGCGAGCAAGAGCAAAAGCTAGAAGCCGCCGGAATCTAGCCAGGCTAGCCTGGACCTATCGACCGTGGTGAAACTGATTCCCCTTAGCGAATCGTCGCTCCTGTCTGCACATGAGCTATGGGCGTTGGCGAGTGATCGCCTCACGCGCGCTGGCATCGACGACGCAGCCCTCGAAGTAGAGGTGCTGTTGCGGACGGCCCTCGGCGTCGACCGGGTCGCGTTCCTGGCCATGCAGCGCGAGCCCGTGTCCGACGAGGCGGCTGTGGAGTTCGAGGGCCTGCTCGCCCGCCGCGAGAGCCGGGAGCCCCTTGCCTACATCACCGACAGGCGCGAGTTCTACGGCATGGACTTCGCAATCTCCCCGGCCGTCCTCGTTCCCCGGCAAGAGACGGAAATTCTCGTAGAACTGGCCATAGAGCGTGCGGGAATCGCGAATGCCCCGACGGTCTTAGATGTTGGCACCGGCTCCGGATGCGTCGCCCTGGCCATCGCTGCCCACGTCCCCGGCGCCGACGTCCACGCAATCGAACTGAGCGAAGACGCCCTCGCCGTGGCCGTGCAGAACCGGGAAGCGAATGGGCTGACCGACCGGGTGACGTTCCACAAGGGCGACCTGCTGGCAGGTTTCGTTGACGCCCGGACGCGCTGGGACGTCATCGTTTCCAATCCGCCATACATACCATCGAAGGTGCTCGAAACCCTGTCACCGGAGGTGAGGGCAGAGCCCCGAATGGCCCTGGATGGCGGCGCTGACGGCCTTGACCCGACGCGGAAGCTGATGCAGCAGGCGGCCGGTCTGCTGGCCGACGACGGCCGGATGCTGATCGAGATTTTTTCCGATGCCGGGCCATTGGCCGCGAGACTGGCGACCGGAGCCTTCCCCGGTACGCCGGTCACTATCCACAAGGACCTGCTCGGGTTGCAGAGGGTCCTCGAAGTCGGACCGGTGCCCCGTCGCTGATGCCCGAGTTGGAATTCAGGCAGGTAGATGTCTTCACAGACCGTGCGCTGGCGGGCAACGCGTTGGCCGTCTTTCTCGATGCGGGGGAGCTGAGCGGCGAGACCATGCAGGGGCTGGCGGCCGAGACCAACCTGTCCGAGACAACATTCGTCTTACCGCCCACTGATGTCCTGCCTCCGACCGGGCCCGGCGCCGACTACAGGATCAGAATCTTCACCCCGAACCGGGAACTACCTTTCGCCGGGCACCCAGGCATCGGCACCGCGCATGTGCTGTTAGAAGAGGGTCGGCTGGGAGACCTGGGCGACGGCCTGATCGTAAAGCAGGAAGTGGACATCGGCGTCCTGCCCATCGAAATCAAGCCGACGACTACGGGCCCGATGATAATAATGACCCAGGGCGAGCCCCGGCTCTTTGAGCATTTTCTCGACACGGGCCGCCTCGCGGCCGCGCTGGGCTGCACGGTCGGTGACTTCGCGCCGTCGGGCACGGGGCCGAGGGTCGCATCGACGGGACTGCGCCAGTTGATGGTGGCCCTGGCGAGCGTGGAGGCACTTTCGTCGCTTGCCCCGGACCTGGGCGCGCTCGCCACCATAGAGCAAGAACTCGAAATCACCGGCGTCAGCGCGTTCGCGTTTGAGAGGTCGGATGCCGTGCGGGTGCGCTTTTTCAGCCCCACCTCGGGGATCGTTGAAGACCCGGCGACCGGGAGTGCCGCCGGTGCGCTGGGCGCGTATCTTGCGTCCGAGGGGTTGCTAGAAGTAACCGGTGGGCAGGCCGCCTTCACCATCTCCCAGGGCAGCGAAATAGGGCGGCCCAGCCGAATCGAGGTGACCGTCGGCGTCGAAGACTGCAAGCCGTCCTGGGTGAAAGTCGGAGGCCGGTGCGTGACCGTCCTACGAGGACGGCTGTCCATTTAGGGCGCTGGCGCGATCCTAGCGACCGCCGCGTTGGAAGTACTTGCCCTCGGTCTTGATCGACGGGGCGACCACCATCTCGGCGTTGTGCATTTCCTGGATGTTGTAGGCGCCCACCATGCCCATGCAGATCTCGATCGCGCCGACCAGGTTCTGGGTGCCGTTCGTAAGCGACGTGGGTCCGAAGAGGATCTGCTTTAATGGCCCCTTCACGCCCACGCTGACCCGCGTGCCTCGCGGCAGCGACGGGTGCGGGGTGGCCATGCCCCAGTTGTAGCCCCGGCCGGGAGCCTCTTCTGCCTGCGCTAGGGGCGTCCCTATCATTACTGCGTCCGCACCGCTGACGATGGCCTTGCAGACATCTCCTCCGGTGCGGATGCCGCCGTCCGTAATGACCGGCACGTAGCGCCCGGTGCGCTTGAGGTACTCGTCTCTCGCGGCGGCAACGTTGATGGTCGCCGTAACCTGGGGCACGCCGACACCGGTGACCTCGCGGGTGGTGCAGGCTGCGCCCGGCCCCACGCCGACCAGAATCCCGGTGATGCCGGTGTCCATCAGCTCCAGGGCAACGTCGTAAGAAACGCAGTTTCCTACCACCACAGGTACGGCCACCATTTCGAGCAGCTCGGAGAAGATGAGGCCTCGTTTGGACTTGGATGCGTGGCGGGCGGTCGTCACGGTCGACTGCACGAAGATCAGGTCGGCACCCGCCTCCACCGCGGCCGACGCCATGCGTTTGGTGTTTGCCGGTGTAACCGACACCGCGCAGCGTGAGCCAGCCGCCTTGATGTCTTCCACCCGCTGCCCAATAAGATTGTCCTGGATGGGCTGCGAATATGCGTCTTGCATGATCGCAGTGACCTCGTCGTCAGTGGCTGCGGAAATCCGGGCCAGCGGCTCGGACGGATCCTCGTAGCGTGTCTGCACCCCTTCAAGGTTCATCACCGCCAGGCCGCCGGCCCTCTCCATGTGACCAGCGAACTCCGGCGAGACGATGGCGTCCATGGCCGAGGCGATTATGGGGATGTTGAACGTCTGGCCGTCCACCGAGAACTGGGTGTTGGCCTGGTCCGGGTTGATGGTCACGTCCCCCGGGACAATCGCCACTTCGTCGAACCCGTAGGCCCGGGTAAGCTCCTTAATCTCCGGAACGGCCATGTGGTACCCCCTGAATGTGGTGGTGTTTTTGTTGTTGGGAAGAGAAAAGTGTTCTGAGGTTCAAGCATATTCCTGGGCGCGAACCCCGGTCAACAGGGGTAGAATCGGCAGGCTGACTAACGATGACAAGACTGGAAGTTAGAGTAAAGAAACTGGGGCTGTCGGTCGGTTTCGACCTGGTCGGCATCACCGGCGCCGAGCCGTTCGCTAGAGATGAGGCGGCGGCAGTCCAACGCGTGCGTGACGGCCTCATGGACGGCTTGCCGTGGTACACCGAGGAGCGGGTGCGCAAGGCCAACCGCCCGGCCGAGCTGCTGCCCGGCGCCCGCTCGGTGGTGTCGCTGGCCGTTAGCTACAACACCGGTGGTCCTTCGACTGGCGATCAGTTGGAAGGCAAAGTCGCCCGCTATGCCTGGGGTGAGGACTATCACAAGGTCATTAAACGCAGGCTAAAAGCGTTCGTTGCCGAGTTGCCTGAAGTGGTAGGTCGGCCCGTCGCGACCCGGGTGTTCGTGGACGACGGTCCGATGAACGACCGGGCGGCCGCCGAGAGGGCGGGAGTCGGGTGGTTCGGCAAGTCCACCAACATCCTCACCCCCAGCCACGGGTCGTGGGTCTTTCTGTCCCAGGTCATTACCGATCTCGACCTTGAACCAGACGCACCATTGAAAAAGACCTGCGGGTCGTGCACCGCCTGCATCGACGACTGCCCAACCGGCGCGATAGTGGCACCGTACGTAGTCGACAACACGAAGTGCATCTCGTTTCTGACGATCGAGCTGCGTGGCGGAATTCCGAGAGACATGCGTCCTCAGGTGGGCGACTGGGTCTTCGGGTGCGACATCTGCCAGGACGTCTGCCCGGTCAACCGCAAGGCCGTCGGCGTCCTTGAGCCCGCGTTCACCCAGCGTCACGATTTCTCGGCACCGGCCCTGTTGCCGCTACTGGAGCTGACGGACGAGGGCTTCATTGAGCGCTTCAGGGGCAGCCCCATCAGACGGGCCAAGCGGGTGGGTCTTCAGCGCAACGTCTGCGTCGCCCTGGGCAATATCGGCGATCCTTCGGCCGTACCGGGGCTCGCCCGGGTGCTGGCGAGCGCCGAGGAGCCGATGCTGCGAGGCCACGCCGCCTGGGCGCTCGGTCGCATCGCCACCGACGCTGCGGAATCGGCACTACGCGAAGCGGCGCGCACCGAGCGCGACGGCGAGGCGCTGGCGGAAATCGAGGCCGCGCTGGCTCCGGCGCAGACAGGGGCGGCGCGATGACCGGCGGGAGGATATACCTCGCCAACGTGGGGGCGAACGCATCTCACAGGTTCGCCGGGCCTGTGTTCCCGAACGGGCGCTTCGAGTTCCTGCCCATCCCGGAGTCGCCCGACCTGCCGGGGCCGCTGGCGGTGCGCTACGGCGACCTGCGGTCTTTCTACGACCCGGACCAGTCGCTGGCGGCCTATTTCCCGGAGCGCGTGAGAGCGCTGGCCACCCACAACGACCCGGA
Organism: Dehalococcoidia bacterium; assembly: GCA_965250195.1. Taxonomy (GTDB): domain Bacteria; phylum Chloroflexota; class Dehalococcoidia; order Lucifugimonadales; family UBA2962; genus CAUZIR01. The sequence continues at coordinate 859,920 of OZ252295.1, read as the reverse complement.
GTTCGAGACATTCACCTACGGCGACAACTGCGAGGCCAACGCCCGTGCGGCCGGTCTCAAGTCGGCGGGTCCGGGCGACTACCTCGTTTTTCTCGTCCGCCTGGCCGAGTGGTCCGGGGGTAGCCCGAAAGGCCCGACAGGACGCCACGGCTTTTACCTGGTCGGCGTTCTGCGAGTAGAGGGGGTAATGAAGGGCGTCCGTTCGAGACCAACGGACGACGTCATCAGGGCCTTCAAAAAAATGCCCACCTGCGGCGGGGGCTCACGGACCCGGCGCTGTGGGACGGGTTCTGGGTGTTCAAGGGCGGCGAGGGCTCTCGTCGCTTCTCCCGGGCGGTCCCGGTCGACAAAGCGCTGTGCGAGAGGGTTTTCACAAAGGCCGACGGCTCCGCCTGGGAGTGGGCCGGCGAGCGCTCAGACCTGCAGGTAATCGGCTCGTACACACGGGCCTGTCGCCGCGTCATTGACCCGTCGACGCCGGGAGGCACTGAGCGCGCGCGGGCGCTGTGGGATCACGTGGCGAAGCATTCGGGAACGGACGCGCAATCGGAGGAGTAGAGGCATGTACAGCATTGGTTCGGTGATGAGGCTAAAGCCAGGCGCATACGCCGGGTACAAAAAGGCGCACGACGAAATCTGGCCCGACCTGGCCGAAGTCATATCGGCCGCCGGGGTGAGCATGGTCATCTACAAACACGGCGACATGCTCTTCGTTCACTGCACGGCACTGACCGAGGAAGACTGGCGCAAGGTCCGGGGCGACGTGGTCGACCGCTGGTCTGCCTGGATGACCGAGTTTCTGGAAACCGACGAGTCGGGAGCCTCGGCCGTCACCCAGCTAGAAGAGTCCTTCTCGTTTGGAATCTTCAAAAACTAACGAAGGAGGATAGCGAAAGCGATGAGCGCTAGCGCGAAGAAGCCCTGACGAACGAGGCGGAGACCGCCTGGCTTTTAATAAGGCGAAGCACGTCGGGGCCGAACGTCTCGATCTTGGCCGGGCCGACGCCTCTCACCTGCATCAGCGAATCACGGCTGTCGGGCAGGGCGGACACCAGCTCCTTTAGCGTGCGATCCGAAAAGACCATGTAGGCGGGCACCCCGTCGAGCTTCGCCCGCTCCGACCTCCAAGCCCGCAGCTCGTTGTAGAGCGGGTCGTCGTCGATGACTGGCGCAGGGGCCAGCGCGGACGCGAACGACCGTTGGCTCCTGCGACGCTCACGCTCGGGGGCGTCGGGATTCTTGTCTTCCCAGACCCGTATCGCTCTGACAAGTCGCTCCCCGAACCAGTCGGCCTTCACTTCGCCGATGCCCCAGGTCTCCATCAGCTCAACGCGGTCGTGGGGCCGGTGGGTCGCCAATTCGCGCACCGTTCGGGATTCGAGAACCTGGTACGGGGCACGGGACGTCTTGCGGGCGATCTTCTCCCTGAGCTTGAGCAGATTTTCGTAAAGGTCCGGCGGGTACTCGGTCTCGGTTTCCCTCCGCTCGCCCAGGCAGTTGTCGCAGGCACTACAAGATGTGGCGGGGCGCTCGCCGAAGTACCGTAGGATCATCGCCCGTCGGCAGCTGGTCGACTCGGCGTACTCGACCATCTGGCTCAGCCGGTCTTCCGCGTGACGCAGGTGCTCGCGGATGGTCGTCATGTCGATAGGCGCGTTGGCGTCGTTGGAAAGGAGCCGCAGGGATCCGGAGTCTACCAGCCCCGACGCCCTGAGCGCGGCGATGGCGGCGGCGAAGCCGTCGGAGTTGCGGTCGATGCGCTCCGTCCAGTCAATGTCTGACGGTCCAGCCGAATGGGCCGCGACTAGAGAAACCCAGGTCTCCCGCACGTCGGCTTCGTCCGGGTGGCCGCGCTCAATGAACTGGCGCTGGGCGGCTATGTCGTGACCGCCGTAAAGCAGGATGCAGTCGGCCGACTCGCCGTCCCGCCCGGCCCGCCCGGCCTGCTGGTAGTAGGCCTCGACCCGGCCCGGCATGTTGAAGTGGACGACGAAGCGCACATCGGGTTTGTCGATGCCCATGCCGAAGGCGTTGGTGGCCACGATCACCGGCGCTTCGTCTACCGTAAAACGCTGTTGCACTTCGTCACGCCTGCTCATGTCCAGGCCCGCGTGGTAGGGCTCGGCCGCGATGCCGACGCCGGACAGCGCTTCAGCCAACTCTTCGACCGAGCGCCTTGTTCGCGCATAGACGATGCCGGAGAGGCCCTTGCGCTCCGTCACCAGTTCGATGAGTCGGTCGCGGCGGCGCTCCAGTTCCGGCAGGTGCTCCACCGAAAGCCGCAGGTTGGGCCGGTCGACCGAGGTGACCACCCGGGCCGCGTTGGGGATGGCCAGTCGCACCAGCGTGTCGTCCTGCACTCTCGGTTCTGCGGTAGCCGTTAGTGCGAGTGTGCGGGGCCGTCCCAGCGCCTCGCGAACGGCACCGAGGGTGAGGTAGTCGGGTCTGAAGTCGTGCCCCCATTCTGACACGCAGTGCGCCTCGTCGATTGCCAGCAGCTTCACGCCTGCCTTGCGCAGCCCTTCGACGAACCTCGCGTTAGCGAAGCGCTCGGGGGCGACGTAGAGCAGGTCGGCCCGGCCCTCGATGAAGTCCAGGTAATTGGCGTTCTGCGCCGACCGGCTGAGTGACGAGTTTATGAAGTTCGCTCGCACCCCGGCCGCCTTCAGCGACTGGACCTGGTCCCGCATCAGGGCGATCAGCGGCGAGACCACCACCGTGCGTCCCTTGCTGATCGCGGGCAGCACATAGCACAGCGTCTTGCCCGAGCCTGTGGGCATCACGGCCATCACGTCGCGGTCCGTCAGGCGGGACAGCACCTCTGCCTGACCGGGCCGGAAGTCGGGGTAGCCGAAGACGTCCTTTAGCGTGCGCCGATAGTCATCGATGCCGGTGGAGATCACCGGACCATGTTAGAACAGGCGTGCTGGCAAACACAAGTGGCATTCAAGGCCGTCGCCTGGTCGTACCGGTGGCATGCCAGGGAGCTAGTTCACGCGCCTCCACGGCGCTCGTCTCAGACGCTGACGGCGGTCCTGGCGTAGACCCTGACGGCCTGGCGCAGGTTCTCGATGGCGACGTGCTCGGTGGGTCCGTGCATGGTGGCCACCACGCCCGGCCCGTAACAGACCACCGGCACGGTGCCCGAGTAGAACCGAATCTCTAGCAGGCCGGGGCACATTTCGAACCTCGGCCGCGCGCCGGTGACCGCCTCGTGGCTGTCGGCCACTGCTATGGCGAGCGGCGAATCGGTGGGTTCGTCGGCCGCGGGCTCGTCCTGGAAGATTTCCCAGTCCACGTCAATGCCGCGTTTTTTGGCGGACTCGAAGATGCCCACCATCTCGCCGAGCACCGTGTCCCGGTCCTCTTCCGGGTTGAATCGGCGGTCGATGGTGAACGTAGATATCTCCGGCACCACGTTGAAGTTCACGCCCCCGGTCGATTCGCCTCCCAGCAGCATGATGCTGGCCTTCGCTTCGGCCGGGCTGATCCCCAGCTCGGTGACCCGGCCCGCAACGTCTCGGCCCAGCGTCCGCAGCCCGGCCACGACATCAGCCATGCCTTTGAAGGCGTTTAGCCCGTTGTAGTGCAGGCCCACGTGAGACGCCTTGCCGCGTACGGTCACCTTCATCGATATCGCGCCCCGGCAGGCGTGCCAGACCATGTCTCCGGTCGGCTCGCCTACTATCACGGCACGGACGTCGGGAGCCGTGATCAGGCCGTTATCGCGCATCCACCCGGCGCCCAGTTTGCCGCCGGTCTCGTCGTCCGGGACGATCATCAATCGTACGCGCCCCTGTCCGCTGTCCCTGACAGCCGCCGCCGCCAGAATGAGCGCTGCCAGTCCGCCCTTCATGTCCGTCGCGCCTCTGCCCCATAGCTCGCCATTGCGGCGCACCGGCTTGAACTGGTCGCGGCTAAAGGCCGGAACCACATCGTAGTGGCCGTGAAACTGGAACGCCGTGTCGCCCGAGCCCGCCTCTGCGACGATGGCCCAGCGGGGCATGTCGCCGCCCGAGATGGGCACCACCTCGTAGCTGATATTCAGGGTTTTTAGTTCGCCCTTCAGCAGCGTCAGGAAGTCCTCATAGCGAACACCCGGCGGGTTTTCCGTAGGGACCTCGATGAAGCGCTCGGTCAGCTCGGCGACGGCCTCCGAATACCTCGCCGCCGCGCTATCGATGTCCGATGTGCTCATGATTTCTTCCTGGTTAGCTTTGTACTAGGTCGGCGCAAGCAAAAGCGCTTCCTTTTTGGGCGGCGACGCTGCCAGCGCGGCCAGCCCGCACAGCACCGGCAGCGCGAGAAAGCCCAGCACCGCCCCGAAGGGCAGGGGGCCAAGCCCGGAAGAAACCACCATACCGATCGACGCCGCGCCTCGCACGCTGCCGATGTGTCTGCGCCCGAAGTAGTTGGGCCAGATCACTATGTTGGTCGTCATTACCAGCCCCTGCGCCACCCCCAGCAGCACTCCGTACACGAATCCCTCCCAGGTGGAGGAGATCAGCAGAGTCGAGAGCATCGCGACAACCATCACTCCCTGACCTACGGCCAGCACCATCCGGTTGGGGAACCTGTCGAGCAGGTACCCGGCGACGAACGTGGTGGCGAGCGCGGCCAGTGCGACCACGCTGAGAATGACCGCCGCCATGCCCTCTTCCACGCCCTTGGTTTTCATCAGCGAGATGTGATGAAAAGTCAGCGCCGTGCCGATTAGCGGCAGGGCCATTCCGGCGAACAGGAGCAGCCAGAAGGCCCGCGTTCGCATTGCCTCTCCCGACCTCCAGTGCTGCTCCGAATCAGAGCCGCTCGCGGCGGCGCTGGTCGGCGGTGGTCGCCTGTCGCCGTCCGGAAGGAGTCCTTCGGACTCCGGGCTGCGCCTGACCAGCAGCACCGCGGCGGGGAGCAGCAGCACCCAGATCGCGATTGCCATGACCGTCCAGGCCGTGCGCCAGTCGCTCAGGGCGATGATGCCGAACACCAGGGGCGGCCAGCGCCGTAAACGCCGTGGCCCGGCCCCGGAGCCGCACGAACCAGATGGCGACGAGAGACGTCGAGACGAGCACGAGCGCCGTCTGACCCAGACTGCGGATGGCCCAGAAGCCAAAGAACAGGTGGACAGGACTGGTGATCTTCCCCATCATCAGTGCCGCCAGCCCGAACAGCGCGGCGACGGCTGTCAGCACGATGCGCGCACCGAAGCGGTCAAGTGCACGGCCCGCCGCGATGGCGCCGACCACAGCCGCAATGGAACCGGCGCTGTACAGCCCCGACACCAGCGTGCGGGACCAGCCCGTCTCCTCGATCAGCGGCTCGACCATGACCGAGACGATGTAGGTCTGGCCCGGCCCCGAGGCGAAAACACCGGCCCCGGCGACGGCCACCATTACCCAGCCGTAGTAAAAGGGGAAGCGGCCGCTCAGCCGACCGGCGCTCATTGCGGGAACGGCGCTACGAAGTCGCGGCGGCGTGCTGCTCGTCGGCGTGATAAGAGCTGCGCACCAGCGGCCCGGACGCCACGTGGCTGAACCCCATGGCCATGCCCTCGTCGCGCAGCCCGTCGAATTCCTCCGGGGACCACCAGCGCGTCATCGGAGCGTGCTTTGGCGATGGCCTTAAGTACTGCCCGATAGTCAGCAGGTCGCAGTTGACCGAGCGCAGGTCGCGCATCGTTTCGATCACCTCTACGTAGGTCTCCCCCAGCCCCACCATCATGCCCGACTTGGTCGGCGTTTCGGGCCGCATCGCACCGGCCTTGCCGATCAACTCCAACGACAGGTCGTAATCGCCTTTGGCGCGGACGGTGGGGAAAACTCTCCGTACGGTTTCTATGTTGTGGTTGAGTGTGTCCGGCCCGGCACTCATGACCACCCGTAACGATTCCTCGACCCCGCCGAAATCGGGGATCAATACCTCAATCAGGCAGTCCGGCGTGCGGGCTCGGATCTGTTTGATGCACTGGGCGAACGCGGACGCACCGGCGTCCGGCAGGTCGTCGCGGTCCACCGACGTGATCACCGCATGCGTCAGGCCCATCCGTTCCACACTGGTGGCTAGACGCATCGGCTCCGCCGGGTCAATGGCGAGGGGCGTGCCGGACTTGACCGCGCAGTAGGTGCACGCCCGCGTGCAGACATCTCCCAGTATCATGAACGTCGCGGTGCCCCGGTCCCAGCACTCGCCGATGTTGGGGCAGTTCGCCTCTTCACAAACGGTGTTGAGCGACTCAGCGCGCAGCAGACTGCGAAGCTGCAGGTAGTTCTCCCCCCCCGGGGCCTTGACCTTCAGCCATTCGGGCAGTCGTCTGCGCGGCTTTGTTGGCGGGCTCTCGACCATAAAGGCAATGTTATCAGAGCCGTCGGGAACGCCTGTCCACCCGCCGCCGATGCTATATTGGCGTCTCGCCGCGTGAGGAATGATCCGATGACGACCGAGAAGATCGAACAAGCCGCCGTTGCCGAACCACCTGAAGAGATGGCCGAGCTGGTGCTGGGTGAACTGGCGCCTTCAGGCGACGCGACGGCCGAATTCGAGGACGGTCGCATCGAGGTGTTCGGCGGCATCCCCGGTGAGCGCGTCGTCGCCCGCATCCACCGTTATCGTAAGCGCAAGCGCCCAATGGTCGCGGCCATGGTCACGGACGTGCTTGACGCATCCGAGCATCGGGTCACGCCCCCGTGCCCTTTCTACGGTCCGTGCAGCGGCTGCCAGTGGCAGCACATCGCCTATGACTATCAGCTTGCGCTCAAGCGCGAGGCGGTCGAGCGCGCGTTCGCCGAGTATCCCGAGCTTGCCGGTGTGTCGGTTGAGCCCACGCTACCGAGCCCGGACCAGCTCGGTTACCGCAATCATGCCCGGTTCACCGTTCGCAGAGAGGGGCGGATGGGGTTCGTGAATCGCGTCACCGGGCGCTTCGTCGAGGTCGATAAGTGCCTGCTCATGAGCGAGGGCGTGAACGACATGCTCGGTCGCCTGCAGGGGCTGGTGGGCGAGACCTCCCAATTGTCGGTTCGCTACGGCATCAACACCGGTGAATGGCTCATCCAGCCGACCATGAAGAGTCCGGATTTACCCATGCCTACAGGCCAGACTCACTACCGGGAGCGCCTGTCCGGCAGGGCCTTTCGAATCGCGTCCCCGTCGTTTTTCCAGGTCAACACCGCACAGGCCGAGGCGCTGGGCGAACTCGTACGGGAGCGGCTGATCCTGACCGGCACTGAGACAGTGGTAGATGCCTACGCAGGCGTCGGCACCTTCGCCGCGCTGCTGGCCCCCGACGCCGGGCGGGTGATCGCCATCGAGGAGTCCTCGGCCGCGGTCAAAGACGCCGCCGTAAACATCGGCGACCTCGGCAACATCGAGTTCGTAGAAGCGAAGACCGAAGATGCGCTTGCGGGTCTGGCCCACTCACCCGACGCCGTTGTACTGGACCCGCCACGGGCTGGCTGCCACCCGGACGCCATTGCCGCGACAGGCCGAACAGGGGCCGGTCGGGTCGTTTACGTCTCCTGCGACCCGGTGACCCTCGCGCGTGATATCGCCCTTTTGGTGATGGGGGGCTACCGGGTGACCCGAGTCGAGCCGTTGGACATGTTCCCACAGACACACCACGTTGAGTGCGTGGTCACACTGGAGCGGGCGGACGAGCGGTCCAGCGCCCGGCGGCCTTCGATACAATAGGTGCGATGCCCGGTCCCTCCACAAAACAGGGCGATGATTCGCCAGTGCCGATGCTGATCTTGGCCTCCGCCTCCCCCAGGCGCAGGCAGATATTTTCCGATGCCTGGTCCGGAAGCCTTGAGGTGCGCCCCTCGGGCGTGGACGAGGACGGGCCGATGTCCGGGGAAATCCCCGCCGACTACGCTATCCGGCTCGCCGCCGGCAAGGCCCAGGCTGCCGCCAAGGCCCAGAAAGCAGCGGCGCGCCCAGGTGGGGCGCTGGTGATCGCCGCCGACACGGTAGTCGAGCTGGACGGACTGGCCCAGGGCAAGCCGGGGAGCCCCGGTGAGGCGAAAACGATTCTGCAGTCGCTGCGTGGCCGGGAGCACTCCGTCACCACTGGCCTGGCCGTCGCTGCCCCCGGCGGCCGGGAAATCCTCACCGGCTTCGAAACCACTGTCGTAAGAATGCGCCGGTACTCCGGCGACGAGATCGATAAATACGTGGCGTCGGGTGGGCCGTTCGACAAGGCGGGCGGATACGGCATTCAGGACCTCGCGTTCGCTCCAACCCAGGGCGTGCGGGGCTGCTACCTCAACGTGGTTGGCCTACCCCTGTGCCGGCTGTCGGCATTGTTGGAAAAGGCTGAGCCCGGGACCGGCTCGGCCCTCGACCTGGGCTCCTGCGCGGCCTGTCACACGGCCGCTGTTGTGAGAGCGGGGGCCGCCGTATGAACTTCCTCGGCATGGGCGCACTCGAAATCCTGGTGATCTTCCTCATCGCCTTCGTCCTCATTGGGCCCGAGCGCATGATGGACACGACCAAGAAAGCGGGCAAGCTCGTGCGCGAGCTGCGGAAGATGAGCGAGGGTCTGCAGGAGGCCATCGCGATGCCGGAGCTCGACGACGTCGATCCGACCGGGACTCGCAACCTCACCGGCGCGTCTCCCCCGGTAGCCGTCGGAGCCGGCAGGGACATCGTGGACGACGGGCCGGTTAATTTCAGGTCGGGTGGCGAGAGCGCTGCTGATAGCGACCCCGATGGCGACCCCGGCGGGGATTCGGGCAGCGGCTCTGGGAGCGAGAGGGCAGAGGCGGCGCCCGAACAAGACGATCCCAAAGAACGCGGCTCCGGCCGAAACGGAGCCGGGGGGTGAGCAAGAGCAAGCGCGAAATGCCAGCGCGCGACCACATACGCGAACTGCGCCGTCGGCTCATGTGGTCCGCCATTTTCGTCTTTGCGGCCACCGGCACCGCGTTTTACTTTCACGTGGAGATACTGCGATTGCTCATGGAGCCGGCGCAGGGCTTCGCCAACGTACCCCAGGGCAAGCCCGTCTACCTCGACCTGACCGAGTTCATCGGCGTGGCCATGAAAGTCTCGCTACTGGTGGGCATGGCGGTGTCCATACCGTTCGTCCTCTTCCAGATCATCATGTTCGCCGCGCCCGGGCTCAACAAGACGGAGAAGCGCTACCTCTACACGTTGCTACCGATGAGCCTGATCGCTTTTCTCGCCGGTGCCGCGTTCGGCTACCGCGTCCTGTTCCCTCCGATGGTCGATTTCCTGCTCAGCTTCGGCAGCGAGGTAGCCACCCCTCTGCCCCGAATCGGCACCTACACGGACCTGATGCTGCGGCTCCTGTTCTGGATGGGCATCGTGTTCGAGACGCCCCTGGTGCTCTTTTTCCTATCGCGCATTGGCGTCGTCACGTCGGAATGGCTGGCGAAGAGGCGCAAATACGCGTTCATCATCGCCTTCATCCTGGGGGCGATCATCACCCCCACGCTGGACCCCATCAACCAGACCATCGTCGCGGTGCCCATCATCGTGTTGTACGAGGTCGGTATATGGCTGGCCAAGCTCGGCGCGCACAACCGGAACCGGTCTCGGGAGAATGCAACCGAAGAAACGGCCTAGGGCGCTCTCCGCACGGCCGGGCCGTGCTCTAGGGCTCTTCGCGCAAGCGCTCATCGCTTGGCGATTTTACCTACCTGCTCTGACATCGGGTGCAGTAGATGGTGGTCCGGCCTCCGACCCTGATCGACCGCAGACCGGTGCCGCAGCGAGGACAGGGGACGTCCGTGCCCTTGTTCGTCAGCAGGTACCCGTCCGGATAGGCGTCGAAATCGGCGTCGCGCTCGACGGCGGCTCGCAAGACCTCTTTGACCGTCTCGTAAAGACGGCGCACTCTGCGGGGGCCGAGGCGATTCGATGGCGCGGCCGGCCGAATGCGTGACTGGAACAGCGCCTCGTCCGCGTACAGGTTGCCGATGCCCGCCCACCGTCTCTGGTCCATTAGCGCCGCCTTGACCGGGCTCCTCGTCGCCGCCAGTCCCGCGGCGAACGTGCGCTCGTCGAGCTGGTTGAGTGTGTCGGGCCCCCACCCGAGTCCGCGCACGAAACCCTCCGGGTCATCGGTGAGCGACAGATACCCGAACTTGCGCTGGCAGATGTACGTTAGGGAGTCCCCGGCCGCGAAATCGAGCACCAACCGGGCGTGAAGCGGCGCTTGCCCGGGGGGATGAACCTTCAGGTCGCCGGCCATGCCGAAGTGCAGGACCAGGTGGCCACCCCGGGACAGCTTGGCGAACGCCAGTTTCTCGTGCCGATAGGTGGAGGAGATGTGGCTGCCCGTTAGCTGGGAGGCGAGAGCCGCCGGCTCGGTGTGGCGGACGAGCGACGCGTCCAGATGGGGCACTAGAGCGATCCGGCGGCCAAGCGCGTTGGCGTGCAAAAAGCGCCGGTACGACTCGACCTCGGGAAGCTCGGGCAATTCGATACTCCGTTACGAAGTGAAAGAAAAAGCCCCCGGCTCAGCCGGGGGCTTTCGTAATCGCCAATGAATCGGCTAGGTCTTGGACTCCGGTGTCTCTTCCACCGCGTCGTTAATGGACTTGACCACGTCTGACACTTCCTCTTCGTCGGTGGTGACGGACTTCTTAAAAGACCGTATTGATTTGCCCAGCGCGCCGCCGATCTCGGGAAGGCGTCCCACGCCGAAAATGAGCATCACGATCACCAAAATGATGATTAGCTCGGTAGGTCCTACTCGAAACGGCATCTCACTCCTCCTATTGCTGCGCGCCTAAGCTACGCCACGGGGGAATGATACCGCGCCTGTAAACAGAGCGCTAGTTGACCGACCTTATGACTCCGACGACGCGGCCCTGCACCGAAACCTTGTCGGCCGGTACATAGATCGGGTCCATCGTCGGGTTCGCGGGCTGCAGCCTGACGCGACCGTTCTCGAGGAAGAAGCGCTTGAGCGTCACTTCCTCATTGTCCTGGAGCCAGGCGGCCACCATTTCGCCGTTCGCGGCGCTCTCGACTGGTTCCAGTAGCACCAGGTCGCCGTCAGTGATCAGCGCGTCGATCATCGACTGGCCCTTGACCCGAACCCCGAACACGTTCTCCTTGCCCTTCGTCAGGAAGCTCGGCAGGTCCAGCATTTCGGTGTTCTCGTTGTTCCAGGTGTCCTGGGTGGGTACCGGTAGCGGCTTGCCGGCGGCGATGGAGCTAATTATGGGTACCGTCACCATGTTCGGTCCCGGCCGCCTAGCCGACCCGAGCAGTTCGATGCCCCGCGACACCTCGTTTCGCCGTTTGAGGTGACCCTCCCGCTGGAGAATTCGCAGGTTGTAGTCCACCACCGAGGTGGATGAGATGTCGCAGCCGGCCTGGATATCTCTGACCGTGGGTGGATACGAGTGCTCGTCCAGGAAACCCTGGATGAACCCGAGTATTCGGTCCTGTTTGTCTGACAGCTTTTTGACCATCTTGCAGTCCTCGCCCATTCAGCGCCCAGCTGACGCACGGATGTTCTGGACAAAAGCTAGCACTAGCGTTCTATGTCTGTCAAGCCGTCGACAGCCCTATTAACCGCAATTAATGTCTCCGCCAGACGAGGTCTGGCTCTAATGGCTCTTCGCGCTGGCGCTCATCGCCTCGCATTGGGACCGTTCATCAATCATTTGGGAGGCGGGAAATGAAATTCGGGTTCGCAATACCAAACAGGGGGCCGCTGGCCACACGGGCGGGTGTCATTGACCTGGCGAGGCGCGGTGAGGCGCACGGCTTCGACTTCATCGGCGTCTCAGACCACATCGTCATCCCCCGTTCAATCGCCTCGCGCTACCCCTACTCGGACACCGGCGACTTTCCCGGCGGCGACATCGTCGGGCAGTGCTTGGAGCAACTAACGACCCTCAGCTTCATTGCGGCCGCCACCGGGTCCGCTCGGTTGCTGACCACCGTCATGGTGGTGCCGTACCGGGCCGCGGTGCACGCCGCCAAGATTCTCGCCACCATCGATGTGCTGTCTGAGGGCCGTCTCGACCTGGGCATCGGTGCGGGCTGGATGCGGGAGGAGTTCGAGGCCGTCGGCGCCCCCGACTACGACCGTCGCGGCCGGGTGACCGACGAGTACATCGCGGCTTTCAAAGAGCTCTGGACGGCGGCGAATCCCCAGTTCTCCGGCGGCTACGTCTCGTTCTCCGACATCGCCTTCGAGCCCAAGCCCGTCCAGAGCCCGCATCCGCCAATCTGGACCGGCGGTGAGAGCCCCCCGGCCCTTCGGCGAGCAGGCAGATTGGCCGACACCTGGTACCCCATTGGTAATAACCCCAACCACCGGCTCGGCACACCCGCCCGTTTGGCCGAGTACTACGGCCGGGTGAAAAAGCACGCAGAAGAGGCCGGCCGCGAGCCCGAGGCGATCTCCCTGGCATACGCCGCCAGCTGGTACGACGAGCGCAACGAACAGCAGGCCGAGGACGGCACCCGCCTCATCCTCACGGGCGAGCCCGAGCAGATCGCCGGCGACATCCAAAGCTTGGCCGAGGTGGGCGTGGAGAGCATCCTCATCGACGTGCTCGGCTTCGACCTGCAGACCACGTCCACCACTGAGTCCGCCGAGCGCATGGACTTTTTCGCCCGCGAGATTCGGCCGCTCGTCGGATAGGACGACGAGAAAGTGAAATTCGGCTTCGAAGTCCCGGCCACGGGCGCCCTCGCCAGCCCCGAAGCGCTGACTCGGGTCGCCCGGCACGGCGAGGAGCTAGGTTTCGAGATCGCGGCCCTCGGCGACCACATCGTCGTTCCGCGCGAGATCGAATCTACCTACCCGTACACCGAGTCCGGCGAGTTCGCGGGTGAGTGGGCCCACACCGAGGAGTCCACCAGCACCGGCATCATGTTCGAGCAGCTAACGGTGCTGGCGTTTCTTGCAGCCAGAACCGATCGCATCCGCCTGCTCACCTCGGTCACGGTGCTGCCGTACAGGGAGCCGGTGCTGACCGCGAAGATCCTCTCGACGATAGACGTCCTCTCTGGTGGCAGGCTCGACGTCGGTTGCGGAGCGGGCTGGATGGAAGAGGAGTTCGTCGCCCTCCAGTCACCGCCCTACGCCCGCCGAGGCGCCGTCACGAACGAGTACATCGCCGCCTTCAAAGAGTTATGGACGGCCGACTATCCCGAATACGACGGTGACTATGTCGCCTTCTCGAATATCGCCTTCGAGCCGAAGCCGGTTCAGAAGCCGTACCCACCCATATGGATCGGTGGTGAGAGCCCGCCCGCCGTTCGTCGCGCGGCGAAGTATGGAGATGTCTGGTACCCCTTCGGCAACAACCCGCGCCACCCTCTCGACTCGCTCGATAAGCTGAAGGCGGGCATCGACAGACTTCGGGACGAAACCGAGGTGGCAGGACGTGACCGCAACGCCATCCGCATCGCCTACAGCGCCGAGATGTTCTACTCCGACGCAGGCCCGCGGTACGAGCCCGACGGCCGGCGTCATTTGCTGACGGGCGAGCCCGGTCAGGTGGCCGGGGACATCGCCGCCCTGGCCGACCTCGGCGTCGAACACCTGATGCTGGACTATGAGGGGGCGACCATTGATGAGACGATGAGGCGGATGGACCGCTTCGCGACCAAAGTCAGGCCGCTCACAGGGAACCTGTTTAGCTAAACAAGCCTCCCGGCACCCCGTTAAGAAATGCGAGAGCCATGAAAGCCGTTTACATAACCGAACACGGGGGGCCCGACGCCCTGACGGTGGGCGATCGGCCCGACCCGACGCCGGGGCCGAACGACGCCCTGATACGGGTGCGGGCCTGCGCCCTCAACCGGCTCGACCTCTACGCCCGTGCCGGTGAGCGCGGCACCCGCCTGGCGCTGGACGAGCCCCACATACTGGGCGGCGATATCTCTGGAGACGTCGTCGAAGTGGGCAGCGAGGTGACGCGCCTGGCTGTCGGCGAGAGGGTCGTGGTGAACCCTCGCATCACCTGCCGCCAGTGCCCCGCCTGCGTCGCCGGGCAGACGGAGCTGTGCGAGCGGCCCGGCATGATAGGGGCGACGGCAAACGGGGGCTACGCCGAGCTGGCGGTGGCACCCGCGAACAACTGCATCCCCATAGCGGACGATCTGGACTATGAGCAGGCCGCGTCGCTGCCGACTGTCTTCCTGCCCTGCTGGTCCATCCTCATGCGCCACGGAGCGCTGAGGCCGTGGGAGACGGTGCTGGTGCTGTCGGCGTCGAGCGGGGTGGGAACTGCCGGGATTCAGCTGGCCAAGAACGTTGTCGGGGCCCGCGTGATAACGACCACCAGTTCGCGAGAGAAGGCCGAAAAGGCAAAAGCCCTGGGTGCGGACGAGGTCATCAATTACAAAGAGGAATTCATCGCCGACCGAGTGAAAGAGCTAACCGGCGGCAAGGGAGTGAACGTCGTCATCGACCACGTCGGCGCGGACTTTTGGCCTGCCGCTTCGCGGGCGCTGGCGGTGGGCGGACGCTACGGCATCTGCGGCGCGACCACCGGCCTCAAGGTTGAGTTGCAGGTGGGACTGCTGTTCTTACAGCACCAGAAGATCTTCGGTGTCTTCATGGGTCGCAACTCCGACCTCCGCCACATAGTTGACCTGGCCGGTCGCGGCACCATTCGCGGTGTGATTGCCGAAACCTTCCCTCTCGAAAAAGCCGCCGACGCCCACCGCCTGATGGACCAGACAAACTTCTTCGGCAAGATCGTCCTGAGTGTGGCGTGATTCGAGAAAACAGATTCGCCAATGAAGTCGCCGTGGTGACCGAGGGTGGTGCTGGTCTGGGCCGGGCGACGAGCCTGGCTTTCGCCGCCGACGGTGCGGCCGTCGTTGTCGCCGACCGGGACGGCGAGAGTGCGGCCCAGACCGTGGCGCTCATCGACGCCGAAGGCGGAACGGCCGCCCCTGTCGAGGCGGACGTGACGCAGGCGTCCGATTGCGAGCGCATGGTTGCCGTGGCCACGTGTCGCTACGGCCGACTCGACTATGGCTACAACAACGCGGGGATGGGCGGCGAAGGTCTGCCCACCCACGAGACCAGCCTGACGCACTGGGACGCGTTGATGGGCGTCAACCTGACCGGGGTTTTCCTGTCGATGAAGCACGAAATCCCCGCCATGCTCGAGACGGGCGGCGGCGCGATCGTAAATACCTCGTCCATACGCGGCGTCATCTCCTACCCCGACCTTTCCGCCTATACGGCGTCCAAGCACGCGGTGCTCGGGCTGACCAGGGCGGCGGCGTTGGAGTACGCGGACAAGGGCATTCGCATCAACGCCGTCTGTCCCGGCGTGGTCAGGACGGCGCTGGTGGCCCAGAGCTACGCCCGAATGCCCGGCTTCGAGGAGCGCTCCCTCGCTCTCCACCCCATCGGTCGCTTCGGTGCACCGAAGGAAATCGCCGCCACCGTGCTGTGGCTGTGTTCTCAAGACGCGTCGTACGTGACCGGCAACGGCCTGGTCGTCGACGGCGGCTGGGTGGCGCAGTAGGGCCGGTGCGGTTAGGATTCCCGCCTGATAAACACATGGGCGAACTAGACGGAAAGATAGCTCTCATCACCGGGGCGGGCTCGGGCATCGGCCGGGCGACGGCGCTGGTCTTCGCCCGCGAGGGCGCGGCGGTAGCGTGCTCCGACATTGACGAAGAGTCCGGTGAGGCGACCGTGGAGTTGGTGCAAGACACTGGCGGCACTGCGTCTTTCGTGCGCGCCGACGTTTCGAAAGCCGCCGACGTCGAGGCCATGGTGCAGGCCGTGGTCGAGCGATATGGCCGGTTGGACGTCGCCTACAACAACGCCGGAATCGGCGGCCTCGGCAAGCCCATCGACCAGCACACCCTGGCCGAGTTCGAGCGCACCATGGGCGTGAACACCAAGGGCGTGTTTCTCGGTATGAAGTACCAGATCCCCCAGATGATGAAGCAGGGCGGGGGAGCGATCGTCAACACCGCTTCCATGGTCGGGCTGGTGGGGCAAGCAGACCTGAGCGCCTACGTCGCAAGCAAGCATGCCGTCATCGGACTGACCAAATCGGCGGCATTGGAATACGGCTCCAGGGGTGTGCGCATCAACTGCATCTGCCCCGGCATCATCCGCACCCCCATCAACCAGAAGTTCTGGGACGAGTTCCCCGAATCTGAGCAGGAATGGCTTGAGGTGCTCCCAATTAAACGCTACGGCGAGCCCGAAGAGGTCGCAGAGGTGGTTGCCTGGATGGCCTCCGACGAGGCCTCTTTTATGCACGGACACGCTTTGACCGTCGATGGCGGGGCCACGGCCCAGTAGTGAAGCTCTAATGACGGATGCACAGTTCGCAGGGAAGATCGCGCTGGTGACGGGCGCGGGTTCCGGCATCGGCCGGGCGGCGGCGCAGCGGTTCGCACAAAGCAGCGCGACCGTGGTGTGCGCCGACATCGACGAACAGGGCGGCCATGACACCGTCTCGCTCGTCATCGCAGCCGGTGGAACCGCAACGCTCGTCCTCGCCGACGTCTCTTCGGAAACCGATGTTGAAAGTCTGATCGACATCGCTATGAGCGAGTACGGCCGCCTCGACATCGCCTTCAACAACGCCGGTATCGGCCTGTTCGGTAAAACTATCGACCAACATACGGAAGCCGACTACGACCGGGTGATGGCGATCAACGCCACCGGGGTCTTCCTCTGTATGAAGTACGAAATCCCCGCCATGTTGGAGAGCGGCGGCGGCTGCATCGTCAACACCGCCTCCAAGGCCGGTCTCGTCGGCGACCCCGGCCGGTCCGTCTACTCCGCCAGCAAGCACGCAGTCGTCGGCTTGACGAAATCGGCAGCACTCGAATATGCCCGTAAGGGCATCCGAGTCAATTGCCTCGCACCGGGCGTCATCGGTACGGACATCAATACCCCCTTCTGGAATTCACACCCAGGGTCGTACGAAGAGTTTTCGAAAAAGCCTCCCCTGGGCCGCATGGGTACTGCCGAAGAGGTCGCCGAGGCCGCAGCCTGGCTGTGCACCGACGACGCAGCCTTCGTACACGGCCACGCCATGTCGGTCGATGCCGGGTTGCTGGCGCAGTAGCCATGGGAATGCTCGACGGAAAAGTGGCGGTGGTCACCGGCGGCACCTACGGCATTGGACGAGCCGTGTCCGTGCGTGCGGCGGCCGAGGGGGCGAAGGTGGTGATCGGCGCCCGTAACGAAGAGATCGGCGCCGGGCTTGTGGCGGAGATCAAACAGTCCGGCGGCGAGGCGACCTTCATCCCCACCGACGCCTCCGACCCCGATCAGATCGCGGCGCTGATCGACGGCGCCGTCACGGCTTACCGGCGGCTCGACCTGGCCTGCAACAACGCCGGCGGCGGCGGGGAGCGGGTCGTCGTTCACGAGGTCACCGAAGAGGACTGGGAGTCGGTGATGGCCCTCAACCTTCGCGGCGCGTTCGTCTGTGTAAAACTCGAGCTCCAGCAGATGCTCAAGAACGGCGGCGGCAGCATCGTGAACATGGCCAGCGCTAACGGCCTCATTGGCACCGCGAAGTTCGCCGCCTACACCGCCGCCAAGCACGGCCTGGTGGGCCTCACCAAGGCGGCGGCGCTGGAGTACGCCGACAAGGGCATTCGCGTAAACGCGGTCTGCCCCGGCGGTGTGGAGACTCCGCTGTTTACCGAGACGTACCCCGTGGGCAGCGAGGTTCGGAAAGTGGCCGAAGACTTCCACCCCATCGGCAGGATCGGCACGCCGGAGGAGATCGCCGCCGCGGTGGTCTTCCTTTGGTCCGACAGGGCCTCGTACATCACGGGCTCCTGCCTAAGCCTCGACGGCGGCCTGACGGCCACTTAATTCTGCCACCTAATCCCCGACTCTCTGCCAATGCCCTTTAAGCTTTCTCGCCCAGCCCTGGCGGTCGCCTCGCTCGCTGCGGTTGCAGTGCTCGCCGCGTGCGGCGGGAGCGACGCCGTCACGGACGCGCCGTCGGCGACATCACCGGCAGATTTCGAGACCTGCTCCGGCTTCTTGGACGTGGCACAGGTGGCAAGTGCCGCCGGTCGTGACGACGTCACCGTCGCCGACCTCAACCCCAACTCCGGGACCGCCGCCGGACTCATCATCGGCCTGTGCGTCATGGAGTACGTCACCCCGCCCATTGACGGCGGCTCCGGCCCCGCGCTGACCTTGCTGGTCCTTTCCTTTGCGACCGAGGGCGACGCCGACAGCCACCATCGCCGCGTCGCAGGTGAGATCAGGTCCATGCGAGAGGCGGTAAACCCGGACGCCGAACTGAGCGAGGACGTGTTGGGCTCGGCCTCCTACGCCGTCACGCTGAACGAGCAGGGGGTGGGCAGCGTGCTCGGGTTCCGGGAGGGTGGATTCGTCGTCCAGTTCAACAGCACCGTCCCGACGGACGGGGAGCCACTAGTGTCGCAGGATGCGATGGTGCCGCTGGCGCGACAGGTCCTGGCGAACCTGACCGGCGGCTAGGCCCGGCTGCGGCGGTCGTGAAACAGGTAGTGGTTCGCCCACCCGGCGTGTTTTTCGAAACGGTCCTGCGCCCACTCTCGTAGACGCTCGCGAGCGACGATTGCGCCGTCCTTGCGCCTGCCCGGATGCGGCCGATTCGGGCCTGCTCGGCGCATGATCTTGCGACGATGCGCACTGATCTCAGAGGGGTATATTTCCTCCAGCGCCCGGTGTATCCATACGTCCACCGGGAACGCGCCCGGTTGGTCGAGCGAGAATAGCGCGACGCAGTTCGCCACCTTGTCGCCGACGCCCGGCACGGTCAATAGTTGCTCCAGCGCTTCCTCGTAGCTCACCTCTCGGAGCGCCAGAGGGCTCACCCGTCCCTCCGCCACCATCACGGCGGCTTCGTGCAGGTATTCGGTCCGGTAGCCCAGCTTCAAGCGTCGCAGAGCTTCCGGGCCGACAAGCGCCAGCCGCTCCGGAGTTGGAAAGGCGTGTCGGCTCTCCCCATCGTCGCCAATCGGGGCACCGGATATGGGCTCGCCGCACAGTTTCGAAAGATCCTCGATGTTGCGGCGGATGCGGGTGACGTTGGAGTTGGACGAACAGATGAACGAGGCCAGGCACTCCCACGGATCCTGCCGTAGCACCCGCATCCCCCGGAACCGGTCGATGGCAGCGCCGATGTGCTCGTCGGTATTTATCGACAGGTAAATCTCGTCCAAGTCCATGTCCAAAGCCAGGTATTTTTCGATCTGCGGGCGTAGCCCCGTCTCGGATCCCGGTGCGGACGAGAACTCCAGTCCGCCGTCGATCTGGCGCAGCGAGACGACCGAATCCCCGAGCACGCCTTGGAAGCCGTCCCCGTCACGACGCCAGCGGAACGCCTGCCCGCTGTGGAGGGTAGCGCCCAGGTTGAGGGGGCCGGTCAGGGGGATCAGCAACGGGAGTCTAGCGGTCCAGGAACTCGCGTATGGCGCCCGGAATGTCTTGGAGCGGTAGCTGGGCAAACGTCGCCGGTGGCAGCGAGCGGACGAACGTCTTGCCGTAGCCCTTCGACACGATTCGCCGGTCCAGGATCACCGCCACGCCCCTATCCGAACCTGTTCGGATCAAGCGCCCG
The DNA here is from genome assembly GCA_965250195.1 of Dehalococcoidia bacterium. Lineage (GTDB taxonomy): Bacteria > Chloroflexota > Dehalococcoidia > Lucifugimonadales > UBA2962 > CAUZIR01. The sequence goes on along the minus strand of OZ252295.1, from coordinate 840,373 downwards.
AATCCCTGCCGCAGCCGCAAGACAGCCTCGGGCACGGCGTACTGCCGAAAAGAGTCCTCGAAAAGCTCCGAGCGGGCCGAGAAGATCGGGTCCGTCGGCACCGAGAACGGCAGCCGCGCCACTAACAGAACCTGAAGAGACTCGCCCGCCAGATCGACCCCTTCCCAGAAGCTGGACGTGCCGAGAATCACCGACTTGGGGTTGGCCAGAAAGTCCGCGACGATGCGGTGCGGCGTGCCGTCCGTGCCCTGCGCCAGTACCGCGATGTCCTGCGGCGCCAGCGCCGGGCGCACGGCCTGGGCGGCCTGTTGCAAGGAGGCGTACGAGGTGAACAGCGCCATGGTTCGCCCTCCCGCTGCTACGGCCGCGTCAACGATCGCCTGCTCGACGGCCCCTTGGTAGGCCCACGAAGACGGCTCCGGCACGTCCTCTGGCAAACAGACGAGGGCGGCGTTCGGATAGTCGAACGGCGAGCCCACCAGCAGGTGCTCGGCGTCCTCGAAGCCCGTGCGGTCGACGAGGTGGTCGAATTTCCCGTCGGCGGCCAGCGTGGCGCTGGTCATCACCACCGTGCCCGTGCGCGAGTACACCATCTCCTCCAAAGTAGTCCCGACGTGCAGCGGCGCGGCGTTTAGCGATAACTCCGGCGGCCGTCTGCCTTGCCTCGCCGACCGGGCGACCCAGTAGACGGAGTCCTTGTTCGGGTGGGGGAAGAACTCCGCCATGTGGGCGCGCATCTGGTCGTTGGCCTGGAACGCCTCGGCGGTCTCGACCAGTAGACCCTCATAGCCCGGCAGGTTGGCCTCCTCCAAGTCATCTAACGCAGTCAGCAGATGCGTCAGCTCTACTGACAGTTCGGCCAGCGCCAGGTCGACCTTTTCCCACTTCGCTTCCAGGTCCGACCATGCGGGTTGCGCCCTCGTCGCGCTGGTGATCCGAATGTCCTGGGATCGGCCGCCCGGCCTCTGCGAGCCTTTACGGTCATCTGGCCCCGCGTCGTTTGCCACGGAGCCAATGTCGCCGAGAAGATCTGCCAGCGCCTCCCGCACTTTGGGTGCCATGGCGGCCGTGTCGTCGGCCACTTTCTGTACCGTCTGGCGACGAGAATCGGCCACCGATTCTCCCTTGAGCACGCCGACCGCGGTCGCCAGCAGGCCGCCGTCGCCGGAGATCGAGGTCAGGTGTTCCTGCATCGCGGGCAGGCTCAGCTCGAACCCGAGCTGCCGGGTGGCCGACTCCTCCAAATGGTGAGCTTCATCGATTATCAGTACGTCGTGCTCCGGCAGAATCGAATTGTCCGTCGCCAGGTCCGCCATCAGCAGGGCGTGATTTACGATCACCAGGTGGGCGGATGCCGCACGTTCGCGGGCGGCGCGCAGGAAGCAGACCCCGGACACGCCGTTGCAGTCGCTGGCCCCCTGCGCTGAGAGCCGGTCCCACGGTGCAGCGACGGGCCGTCCGCCGAGATTGAGCTCGGACCGATCTCCCGTCTTCGTGTCCCTGAGCCACACTAGCAACTTGGAAAACATGCGGGCCTCGGGCTCCGACGGCGACTCGCTCGCCCGCAGCCGCAACAGCCGGTTCAGGCACAGGTAGTTGGACCGCCCCTTCAGCTGGGTCGCCCGCAGTTTATTGGGGTCAACGCCCTCCACCCCGGCCGCCTCCAGCGCTCGCATGAGCACCGGCAGGTCCTTGCTCAGAAGCTGCTCTTGCAGATTGATCGTGTTCGTTGACACCACCACCCTGGCGTCGTTTTGCAGGGCGTAGATCACCGCGGGCAGCAGGTAGGCCAGCGATTTCCCCACTCCCGTCCCGGCTTCCACTATCAGTCGGCCATTGCCTCCGGACGCACCGGCGTTCACCGCCTCGGCAACCGCGCGTGCCATCGCCACCTGCTCGGCCCGGTGCTCGAATCCGGGCAGGGAAGCGGCCATCGGCCCGTCCTCCCCCAGCATCGCGGCGACTTCGTCTGCATCCACTGGTCCCGGTTCTTTGGCGGGACGCAGCGCCGGCGCCCTCTGGATGCGGGCCTTGATGCCCGCCAGATCGAAGCCGATCGTGGGCGCAGCGTCGCCTTCACGTCCCGCTGCCAACTCGGCCAGCCGCTGATCCACGAGTCCGGCAGCCACATATGCCAGCCGCGCGTTGGAGCGCCGAGCCGCCCGGTCGATCTCGGCCAGCAGGTCCGTCTCCAGTGCGTTCGCCTCTTTCACCAAGGCCATGAAGAGGCGGCCGGTGACGACGGCGTCTTCGAGCGCCCGGTGCGGCCGGTCGTGGTTGACGCCGAGTTCAGCGGCGATCTTCGCCAACCCATACGCCGAGGCTCCCGGCCGCAGGACGTACGCGAGGTCCCAGGTATCCGAAGTGGGGTTGCTGAGCCGCAGTCCCCCGGCGGCCAAAAAGCCGAGGTCGAAACCCACGTTGTGGCCGACTATTGGCGCATCACCGATGAAATCGGAGAGTTCTGGGATTACCTCGGCGAACAGGGGTGCGGTGTCCACGTCGGCCTGGGTAATGCCGGTGTACCCGACGATGAAGTCGCTGAGTTTTCGTTCGGGGTTTACGAAAGACTCGAACGTTCCGAGCCTCTCGTCGCCCCGGAACCGCACCGCACCGACCTCGGTAATCGCCTCGGACTTGGGGGAAAGCCCCGTAGTCTCGAGGTCGAGGGCTATCCACTCCTCTTCGAGAATCGGCGTGCGGGTGGGAAGTAGCTGTCTTATGGTCTTGTCACTCTCGTATCACTCTCGTACTGTGGCCGACCTCCAGAGGTCGGGCTCGATTTCGCTCGCCCAGTCTAGCTCGCGAAATGGGGCAGCGCCCAGCCGAAGATGCCGGCGAACGAAAGTCCCATCACGGCCACTCCAATTACCGAGCGGCGCAAGAGTAGCGCAGCCGGTGCCGCGATCAGGATGGCAAAACCGACCAGGACGGCCGTGAACACGAGATTTGGACTACCCAGTCCGTTGCCCGGCGCCCCCCGCTCGATTGCCACCAACACCAGCCCGTTGACCGCGCCGATAGCCGCCCACGCCGGGTAGAACGCCAGGACAATCATCACGAAACGGGTCGTATTGCCCCCCCGTTCGGCGAGCATTTGCAGCGTCGGGGAGTGCGGGTTTATGTAGGGCAGCAGGATCACCGCGCCCACCGACACGAAGACCGACGCCATCAACATCCCCAGAAAAGCCCCGGCGACTACGGCGTCACTCATGCGACGCTCCCGGTGCAGCGGTGTTGGGAGGCCACTGGACTGGCGGCGTGGGCGTCACCAGGTGCGCTGCCCAGCCGTACCGGTGACTTAGCAGCAGTGCGAGCGTCGTGCCAACCTCACGCCGTTCCACCAGCGTGAACATCGAAGGGCCCGCGCCGCACAGGTGAATCTCCGTCGCGCCCATATTCCCCAGGGCCTCTCGGTACTCTTTGAGCGCCGGGTATGCCTCGTCTGCGACGTCATCGAACCGGTTGTAGAGGAACTGCGCGGGTACGTCCCCGCCGCCCCGTATGCGCGCCTCAAGCTTGCGAGTGAGCGCGCCCCGAGACGGTGCCGGGGAACCCAACAGGCCGAATAGAGTCGCCGTCTTGTTATCGACCGTAATGTCCGGGCACAGCACGAGCGCGTGCTTCATATCGGCAAATGGGAGCGGCCGCACTACCTCTCCGCGCCCCTGCACCATCGCGGTGCCCCCGTAGAGAAAGAACGGCACGTCCGATCCCAGTTCCGCCGCGATGGGCGTCAGGTCCGGGGCCGACATCCCCAGCTTCCACAGCCGGTTGAGGCCGATCAGCACGGCAGCCGCGTCGCTGGAGCCGCCCCCCAATCCAGCCGCCGCCGGGATTTTCTTCGATAGTGAAATTCGAACGCCGCCGCTAATCCCGGCCGCCTCTCGCAGCCGCGCGGCGGCTTGATGCGCCAGGTTTTTCGGCCCTCCAAGCTCTGGCACATCGCACACCAACCCGATCTCGTCCGCGTCCCGAAGAGTGAGCTCGTCGGCCAGATCGACCGCCACTAGTATCGAGGCCAGGTCGTGGTAGCCGTCGGTCCGCTTGCCCAGCACCTCCAGCGTCAGGTTGACCTTCGCAGGCGCAAGCAGCCGGACCTCGTTCATGCGCCCCGCCCCAGTTGTTGAAAAGCCTCGTAGACGGCTCCCCACTCCGGCAGCGACAACGTCTGCGCCCGCCGGGTACCGTCGATGCCCGCCGTTTCGAGCATCGCTCGTACATCGGCCGCGCCGAGATCGAGCCCGCGACCAAGACTGTTATGAAGCTGCTTTCGCCTGGCCGAGAACCCGGCCCGCACCACTTCGAGGAATTTCGCCTCTGATTCGAGATCGAGCACCGGCTGCCTATGCGGCTTCAGCGCGACGACGGCCGAGGTGACCCTGGGCCGGGGCCGGAACGCCTCTGGCGGGACCGGAAACAGCACATCAACGAATGCCCGAAGCTGAACCTCCACCGACATGTAGGTCATGCCCCCCGGAGCCGCGGCCATGGACTCGGCGACCTCCAGTTGCAGCATGACGACCATCAGCTCCGGCTTGTGCTCGGCCGTGAGAAACCGCCGAATGATGGGAGACGCGACGTTGTAGGGCAGGTTGCCGACCATTTTGTAAGCCGTGCTCGGCCCGGCGAGGTCCGCCGGATCGACCTCCAGCGCGTCGCCGTGAACTATCGTCACAGAGTCGTCAGAGGAGTAACGACGGGCCAGTTCCGGCGCCAGAGGGTCGTCCATCTCGATCGCCGTCACATGGCCCGCCCGCTCGGCCAGCAGGGTCGTGAGCGCACCCCGACCCGGCCCGATTTCCACGACAGCGTCTGTGGGGGTCAGGTCGAGAGCATTGACGATACGGAGCGAGATCGTCTCGTCGATGAGAAAATTCTGACCAAGCGAGCGCTTGGGTCGATGTTCCGGCGGCTGGCGAGTAGTTGACTGCATAGGTCATCGCAGAGTATCGCCCACAACGCCAAAAAGCGTGGCGATAGGGTGGAGGTGGCCGTGCACCCCTGATTCGATCTCCTTGCGAGACATGACCTTCGGGGCCGACTCAAGCCAGGTGGACCCACGGCACCCGAAAGACTCTGCTTACCGCTGCTTCCTTCCGGACCTGACGGGGTTCACAGGCTCTCGCCGCGTGGGACCCGGCTATCAACGCCGACGCCCGGGGACAGTGGTCTCGGAAGGGGGACCTCCGAGGGGAATTCAGCCTCGCTAAAGCGGATTGCGAGTACAGGACACCGCTAGCTCCCCGCCTAGCACGGCCGGTTTCATGGTAGCACCCGCGACGCATGCGACGCAGCCGCGGGGACGGCCGAAGTCCGCTATCGCTCGACTTTGAGGATGGACAGGAAAGCCTCCTGCGGGATCTCCACCCGGCCCACCCGCTTCATGCGCTTTTTGCCCTTAGCCTGCTTCTCCAAAAGCTTGCGCTTGCGCGTCACGTCGCCGCCGTAGCACTTGGCCAGCACGTTCTTGCGCAGCGCCTTGACCGTTTCGCGAGCGAGAATCTTGTTGCCGATGGCGGCCTGTATGGGGACTTCAAAGAGCTGACGCGGTATCAACTCCTTGAGCCGGGCCACCAGGTCGCGTCCCTGCTGATAAGCCGTATCACGATGGGCGATGATCGATAATGCATCGACGGGGTCCCCACTGACGAGGATGTCCACTTTGACCAGCTTGCCGGTCCGGTACTCCGCCAGCGAATAATCCATGGATGCGTAACCCTGGGTGCGCGACTTGAGCTGGTCGGCGAAGTCGATCAGCACCTCGGATAGGGGCACCGCGTATTCCAGCATCACCCGCTGGCCCTGCGCCACGGCGAGGCCGCCGGCTCCTGCCCCGCCCCCATTGCTGCTATCGGGCCCGTCGGTGCTGCCACTCTGGATGTACTCCATCCTTTTCATCTCGCCCCGCCTGCCAGTCACCAGTTCCATTACCGGGCCGATATAGCTGTCGGGCACCAGCACGGTCAGGTCGAGCCAGGGCTCGTGAACCTCGCCGATCATCTGCGGCGGCGGCATGTCGGCCGGATTTTCTACCTCCACCACCGTTTCGTCCGCCAGCACGACCCTGTACGCCACGCTCGGAGCTGTCGCTAGCAGTGACAGCTCGTACTCGCGTTCCAGGCGCTCCTGCACGATGTCCATGTGCAGCAGGCCCAGGAAGCCGCACCGGTAGCCCGGTCCCAGCGCCACCGAGTGCTCCGGCTCGTACACAAGCGCGGCGTCGTTGAGCACCAGCCGTTCCAGTGCCTCGCGCAGGTCGGCGTACGACTCGCCGTCGGCCGGGTAGAGACCCGCGAAGACCATCGGCTTCATCGGCTCATAGGTATCCCACGGCTCCGTCGCTCCGTGATTGACGAGGGTTATCGTGTCACCCACAGGAGCATCGCCCACCTTCTTGAACCCGGTGGCTATGTAGCCGACCTCGCCCGTTCGAAGGCCTTTCACCGGGGTTTCCTTTGGCGCAAAAACGCCTATTTCCAGGGATTCGCCGGTGGTCCCTTTGCCCATCACTTTGATCTGCGCACGAGGGGGGACGGCGCCCTCGAACACCCGGACATAGGCCATGACGCCTTTGTACGAGTCGTACTTCGAGTCGAATATCAGCGCCTTAAGGGGTGAGTCCGAGTCGCCGGACGGCGGCGGCACCCGGCCCACAACGGCCTCCAACAGGTCGTGCACGCCGTCGCCGGTCTTGCCTGACGCGTAGATAACCTCGCTCTCGTCGAAGCCGAACGTCTGGCACACCTCGCGGGCCACTCGCTCGGGCTCGGCGGCGATCATGTCGGTCTTATTGACGACCGGGATGATCTTCAGGTCCTTTTCCAGCGCCAGGTACACATTGGCGAGAGTTTGCGCCTGGATGCCCTGGGTCGCGTCGACCACCAGCAGCGCGCCCTCACACGCGGCGAGGGACCGCGAAACCTCGTAGGTGAAGTCCACGTGGCCGGGAGTGTCAATGAGGTTGAGTTGATAGGTCTCGCCCACGTCCGCCTCGTACTCAAGGCGCACCGCCTGGGCCTTGATGGTGATGCCGCGCTCACGTTCGAGGTCCATAGAGTCGAGGTGCTGCTCCTGCAGGTCGCGCGGATCGACGGCGCCGGTCTCGGCCAGCAGCCGGTCGGCCAGCGTCGACTTGCCGTGGTCGATGTGGGCGATGATGCAGAAGTTGCGGATGCGGGACGCTTCCATGACTTTCAATTATAGGTGTTAGGATGCGGCCCTCTGGCGGCCCCCGGGGCGCCTTTTACCGTGAACTCAGGAGGAAAACGATGGCTGCAGTAAGGCGAGCAGAGGCGGTCTGGCAGGGCGATCTCATGTCCGGGAGCGGCGTGGTGAGCGCGGCGAGCAGCGGGGCCTTCTCAGATCTGGGGATGAGCTGGGCGGCGCGAACCGAACAGCCCGGCGGCAAAACCAGCCCCGAAGAGTTGATCGCGGCGGCCCATGCCAGTTGCTTTTGCATGGCCCTGTCGTTCGAGCTGGCCAACGCCGGCACGCCCCCCGAGCGACTGGAAGCGAGCGCCGAAGTCACATTTACCCCCAAAGACGGCGGCGGCTTCTACGTCAGCTCCAGCGCCCTGACGGTCAGCGGCACTGTCCCGGGCATCGACCAGTCGGCCTTCGGGAAAGCGGCAGAGGCCGCAAAAGAGGGCTGCCCCATCTCCGGCGCAATGGCGGGCAACGTGGAGCTAAGTGTGACCGCGACCCTGGCGTAGCCCGACTAGTCCGGCGTCACCCACAGGTCGCGGGACAGGGGCGTCAGCAGTTCGTGGCCGTCGGCGGTGACGACGAGGTTGTCCTCGCTCTTCATCGCGATTTTGGTCTCCGACCAGGGCAGCGCCTCCGGCACGAAGCCCTCTATCGACAGCGTCATGTTCTCCTGCACGCATCCCTGCGCGTCGGCGGTGATGAAGGGCTGCTCATGCGGAGACAGACCGATGCTATGTCCGAGAAACGAGTAGCCATGGTCGATGGATAGCTGCATGTTGGAGGCGAATCCCATCTCCTGGCTGACCTCGACGAAGCGGTCCCACAGGTCGGTGAACTTCACCCCCGGCCTGACCATCTCGATACACGCCTCGTTACCCCGCCGGCTCACCTCGTAGAACCGGGCGACGTCGTAGCTTGGAGGCCCTATCGAGACGCACCTGAGCATGTCGCACCAGTACCCCTTGTAGATGGTGCCGCCGTCGATCCACCCGGTGTCGCCCTTCTTGAACCGGTAGTCGCTCGGCGGGGCGTCGAACAGCACCGGACTGCGGCCGCTCGTCGTCATGAATAGCGACCAGGGATGGGCCGCCACCGCCTCCGGGTTGAGCCTGAGCATTTCCGTGGTGATGATGTGCGCCAGTTCCTTTTCGGACATGCCCGCCCGCAGTTCCTTCATGCCCGCCTCGAAGCTTTTCGAAGTGATGTCGCAGGCCCTACGAATACACTCGATCTCGGCGTCCGACTTGATCGCCCGTATTTCGCTGACAAGTTCGTAGCAAGACACGAACTCGACGTCCGGCAGCTGTTCTTTCAGCCCCTCGTACAGGTAGGGCGACGCCGCCATGCGGTCGAACGGACCGATCTCGGCGGCGATGCGGCCATTGGCTAGGCCCTTCGTCTTGATCGTGTCGACGAGTACCGCCAGGGGCGTGCGATCAGATCCCGGCCGGTACTGGGCCCAGAGCGGCACGTCGTCGATCCAGCTGGTGCGCGTCGTCTCTTCGAGGCCCTCGGCGATGATGAGGCTCGGCTCCTCGGCATCCGAGGCCGGTAGAAGCGCGAACTGCGACTCCTCGTCCCAGCTTGTGACCCAGTAGTACCCGTGGATGAGCCCGCTGAAGTAGGTCATGTTCTCTTTGTTGGAGACGAGCATGGCGTCGATGCCCTCGCGTTGCAGCACGGCCCTCAGCCTGCTTGCACGCGACACGTACTCTTCCAGCGGAAAATCCGAGAACTCGGGCTGTTTCACTTGGCGCTCCTTGTGTGGTCCAATCGGCGATCGGGCGGCACTTCGAGTGCTGTGGGCTTTGGTGGGCCTACGTGTACTGAATTGCGAACTTTCCGGCTAGTGGTCTCACTCTAGGGCCTCTCACGATGGCATGGTCTGATTCATCGCAAAGCCTTCTCAATGAAGTCGAACGTTTCCATAGTGGAGACGGGCGTCCCAGGCGCGAATCGTCCCGTTCGCTTCTCGATGCTCGCGAGAGAATCCCCTCGGCGGAGGACATACAAGGGCGCCACAGGGCAGGGTTCACCTGCAATGCACAGTATTTCCGAGACTATCGCTTCTACGTAGACGTCTGATGGCAGCTGCAGTTGATGGCCCGCGATTTGGATCACGGACCCCGCAGTATGCGGTCCCCATGGTGGTGGTCCACGCCGTGCTTTGACCTCCTCCCGCTCTTCGCTGCTCACAGTGTCTCGTGCAAGGTCCGGTATGTTCGGCGGGGGAGATGGAGTAGATTTTGGGGGTGGTGGCGGTTTCGGAGTCGGCCGAGGCGGATAGTTTCCCATGATGCTCTTGGGAGGGACTATTTTCGCTACCCTGTCGCCTTCACCAAGGAGAGAGCGGGGAGATACCTCCGGGTCTATGCGATAGCGATAGCGCTCCCCACTTGATGTCTTAACTACCACATCAACCTTGTCTTCGTCGGGCAGATGGGGGGCTAGGTCGATTATCTGGACGTTGGTGGGCGTGGCCGTGGGCCAACGAGGCCCGGCCGTCCTGGCTTGTTCTCGAACAGGAGTTGGCGTAGGTCCAGCGGGCCTGATCTGCACCTTGGTGGGTTCCGGGGTTGGCGTTGAGGGTCGAGATCCACCGGGCGTTCCCAGCAGCGAGATGTTCCCGTGGAAGGCGCCATATCGTCGGCCGGTGTCGGCATCGAAGGCTACCAGACCTACCGACAGGTCCTGCCGCCTATTCTTGGGTACGATGCCGCCGGTTCGCCAGGAACCCTGAGCTTCGACGACCCATACCAATGGGTCCGAGTCCGTTGTCGGTGTTGACCCTCTCATCGCCTGGAACTCGCCTCTCCCCATAAGACGAACAACCGGCGAGTGGGGTTTGCCAGTGACATTGAGTTCGGGGACGGCGAAGCTCAGATAGGCCAACCCAAGCCGAGCGGCCAATCGTTCCGAGATTCGCGGCCCCTGCTCACTGGCCGCGGGCCGGTGCTCCTCCCCCAGTGCGCTCCATACGGACAGGGTGACGACAGCGTCCGTCATGATGCCCCGCGGCGGCCTCCAGTCGGCGACCGTCTCACAGCATCAATCTGAACCTGAGTACGAAGTTTTCAGAGTAGAACTCGTCCACGCTCTCGATGATGGCCTCCATGAGCTTCCCAGTGGGGGAGTCGTCGGCGTGTTCGGTGATGGAGACGACCTTCACGCCTTTTCTGCGGAGCATGGACTTGAATGCTACGGCGTGCTCCCGCTTACAGGTGAACCGGCTGAACTTCCAGACGAGAATCACCTGAAAGGCAGCATTGGGCCTGCTCCCCTCCTCTATCATCTCCCGGAACTGGGGCCGGTCGGCGACCCGGCCGCTCTCGGCCTCGTCCACGTACTCGCGGGCTACAGAGTAGCCATTCTTCTCAGCGTAGTCCCTGAGCGCCCGTAGCTGGGCCGCCACCGAAAGGTCCACGTCCTGCCTGTCGCTGGACACCCTGGCGTACAGGGCCGCCGGTGTTGGTGTTTGGTGCTTCTTCATGCTGTCCTCCTTGAGCCTCCTCGTTCTATCGCGAAGGTTCCCGGCGGTTTCAGGCCGATACCTCCACAAGCGGCTCGATCCCGCTTACGTCGGTAGTGGCTCGTGCCACATCCAGGTCGTACATCCTCTGGAGATTCAGCCAAAACTCCGGAGTTGTCCCCAGGGCCTTTCCTATCTTCAGCGCGGTGTCCACTGTGATGGACCTGCGACGGTGGACAATATCGTGGATGCGTATCGGGGGCACTCCTATGGTCTTTGCTAGGCGATATTGGGTGATGCCCAACTCCTCCATGATCTCCGACAGATGCTCGCCCGGATGTATCGGTTCGGGGACGGTCATGGGTTTCCTCCTCAGTGGTAGTCGGTGATTTCTATTTCCATCGCACCCTGGTCTGTCCAGATGAAGCACACGCGCCACTGGTCATTGATGCGGATGCTGTACTGGCCCTCCCGGTCTCTCCGCAATGCTTCCAGCCGATGGGATGGCGGCACCTGAAGATCGGTCAGCGCCTCCGCGGCTACCACTCGCTGTAACCTCAAACGCGCCCTGCGCTGGATGTCGGGCGGCAATCGCCGAACCGTTTGTCCGGCGAAGAGGCGTTGCGCGTCGTCATCTCTAAATCGGTGCACTGCTGATGATGTTAACGTATACAGTTAATAATGTCAGGGGTACACACTGCTGACTACTGGGGACAACATGATGCTCCGGCGGCAGCGGTCCTGACACAGGCTCATGCACAGGTCCCCCCTCACAGGGCACGAGATTCCCGGGGTCGTTGGTGGTGTACTACCCGTGTACAGAAAAACTCGTGGGGCAGCAAGTTGCAGGTTGGGCGATTCCGTAGCTGAAATCAGGGTGAATGGGCCAGCCTGCCACATCGGAGCAAGCAATCCGATTCCGGTGCTCCTTCCACCCCTATAGCAACTGTGTTGGAAGTCAAGCGGAATGACAAACGACTGCCGGAGTCACGCCGCACCAGGGGGAGCGATGCTTAAGCATGGAGTTGAGGGTGACGAGCAGTTTGCGCATGCACGCGACGAGGGCCACCTTCTTCGGCTTACCAGAGGCCAACAGTCTCTGATAGAAGTCTCGTATGATGGGGTTGCAGCGGGTCGCGGACAGCGTCCTCATGTAGAGGGCGGCCCGCACGCGGGACCGTCCACCCCAGACGGTGCGTTTGCCCCGCAGAGTCCCGCTGTCCCTGTTGAAGGGAGCCACGCCCACCAGTGCGGCGACCTGCCTGCGGTCCAGCGTGCCCAACTCCGGCAGGTAGGCCAGCAGAGTGAGGGAGAGCTGCTCCCCCACGCCGGGGACGGTGCGCAGGAGGTCGTCCTTCTCCCGCCACACGGGACTGCTGCGGAGAGTCTGGCGCAGCCCTTCGTCAAGGTCGTCCAACTCCTGCTCCAACCAGGCGATGTGTGCCTCGATGCGGGGCCGGACGGCGCTGATGGCGGTGCCCAGGCGGTTCTTCTCCGAGACCAGCATGGTCATCATCTGGTGCCGGCGGGCAGCCAACGAGTTGAGTACCTGGGTCTCGGCATCCCGTAGAGGACGCACAGAGGGACGAACGGCGTCGGCGAAGTGGGCCAGGACGGTCGCGTCCAAGGCGTCGGTCTTTGCCAGAGTCCTGGTGGCCCTGGCGAAGTCTCGAACCTGACGAGGGTTGACGACGACTACGGGCAGCGCCGCAGCTGCCAGAGCTGCCACCAATGGCAATTCCAGGCCGCCCGACGCCTCCAGCAGCACCAAGGCAGGATCCAGGTCATCCAGTTGGGCGACCAGTTCCCCAACCCCGGACTCGTCGTAGGAGACAGCCCATCTCTGGCCTGTAGGGCGGACGGCGACGTCCACCTGGGCCTTTGCCACATCGATGCCTACGTATGTCGATTCCTGTTCCATCTATACCTCCTGTGTAAAGCTCTGGCCCGTCCTTGCACGATGCGGGCTCGATTGGCCCAGGCAACTGTTCGGGCTCTAACCCCTGGGGGTGCGGCGACCCTCGCTGTAGGACGGTCTTCGATGACCAAGGACACATCGGTCTGCCGCACCCCGATCCACCTAAGTGAAGTCATTATTACCACCCAGAACCAACATACAAGGACAGTCGCAGCTTTGGAGATTGCAGAAGTGCAATCGGAGAAATAGGGTCGAAGAGGACATCGCCAGCTTTGAGAATTGCATTTGTGCAATCGGGGCAAGCCCTCCTACGTGAACAGACGCCACGTCACAAGGATGCCAACGGCCAGCAGCGCGAACAGCGTGACGGCGACCACGCCCAGGGTTCGAGCCATCCGTTTGGTTCTGCGGTGCGCAGCGCGCTCCCTGCGATACGCCTCTGTCAACTCCTCGTATGCCTCACTGCTGGCGGAGCCGGTCACCGCGACCGCGGCGTAGCTGGCTTTGATGGACCCCGTGTTCCTCCCCGCCAGTCCGCCCAGGTAGAGGTCTCCTTTCACGGTGTTCGTTGCATAGCTGGTGTAAACCGTCAGCGAAAATGGGACACTTGAGAGGGGTGGAAAACCCGAGAGTCTGAGAGTGGTGTGAGCTCCTGAAGCGAGGGTAAAGTACCCCATGAAAGGAGCAGACCGTCACATCCGCTCTGACAACGGGCCAGAGTTTACGGCCAGGGCTACTCGGGAGTGGCTGACAAAGGTGGGAGCTAAAACGCTGTACATCGAGCCAGGCTGACCATGGGAGAACGGATACGTGGAGAGCTCCAACGGAAACCTCAGGGATGAACTGCTAGACCGGGACATCTTCTACACATTGCAGGAGGTGCAGAGACTCACAGAGCAGTACAGACAGACCTACAACCGCATCAGGCCACAAAACTCACTGCGCTACAGACACCACCGGCACCGCAAGTCGTCCTGCCTGCCCTGTCCCAGTCCTTGCAGGACTAACATAACGGGTCGTACAAAGATCGGGGGCCGGTCACGGTCATCTTCGTCTCCAGATCGGCCTACCTTCTCACGCCAATCTGTCAACGAATTAGCTAACACATACAGGTATGACGGGGGAGGCGTGTAGCGGCGCGGCGTTGGGGACGCACGCGCGCTGGTGATAGGCGGACCTTCCGCCGGGCTGATGTTGACCGAGCCAACGGCGGGTTCGAGTCGGCCTGCGTGATGCTGGGAATCAGAGAGACAATCAGAGTCGCCTGTTCGATCTGCGCTCGCGGACCACTATGCTCCCCGCGATCACCAGCAGCATGCCCATGAGTCCGATCACCAACAGCATCTCCGACCTGGAGGGACTGTCGCATCTCCGACACCTGGGGGGACCACAGTGATGGGCACCGGAGTCGGCGTAGGAGGGGGACTGGTTTCAGACCTGTCGAGGCTACGAACCCTATTGGTGGAAACTACCGCGGCCTCCTTGCCCGAGCCGTGGCCGTCCGTATAGGAGGCGGTGGCGCGGAGGTAGTTGCCCCCGTCGTTTGCGACCGGCCTGTACCTGTAGGAGTTGGCTCTGACGATGTCGCGCCACCCGGTCGAGCCGTTGGCAGACCTGGCCCATTGCCAGGAGGTGTCGGACACCGAGCCGTCCGGATCGGTCAGGGAGGCGGACAGTGTAGTCCCCTCCCGCGGCCAGGTGGTAGACATGGAGACGGTTCCGGCCTCGTCGACGTTGTTGACATTGATGGTGACGTTGATGGAGTCATCGTTCGTGGTGTCTTGGTCGCCGTCTGTGTCAAGACGATCGTGGACCGAGACGATGACGCTGTACTCCCTGAGGCCGGACTCGTAGTCGAGCGTGGTCCCGGAGCCCACGGCGATCTGACCGTTGGAGGCGTCGATGTCGAAGGAAGACGCGTGGGTTCCTGAGAGGGAGTAGGCGAGGGTATTGCCTTCGGGATCTGTGGCGGTGACGGCGCTGCCCACGTGGTTGTCCGGGGGCTCTTCTTCATCGACGGCGAGGGTTGCGCTCTCGCCGAGATCGAATTCAGGAGCGTGGTTGCGCACCAGAGGCGTGGCCTGGGCGATGTTCGAGGGCGGGCTTTCGCCGACGTTGTCCACGGCGCGGACCTGGAAGGTGTACTCGACGCCGTTAATCAGGCCAACTACCGTGTAGGAGGCCGCGTTGGCTTCGCCGGGCCCGCTGTCTTCTATATCGGTCCTCCATACCGGGATGTCCGACACGTAGGCCGTACCGAAGCCATCGCCATCGGGGTCCACGTCGCCCTGGGGCGCCCCGACCACTATGCTGTCGCCGTCCAGGGCGACGGAGTTCCCGAACTGGTCGTCCTCTTCTTCCTCTCCGCCGGCGGGTAAGATGAGCTTGGCCGCCTCGGCGCTGGTGGCCCAGACACCCTTGGCAGGCTTGGTGAATACGTAAGCCGCGCCGGAACGAGGGTCTTCGTCGCAGCCGTCGACGTCGTAGGATTCGTCGGGATCGCATTCGTCGACGTTGGCGTAGTATGCCCCGACCACGATGGTGCCACCCCGCACCGCAACGGAGGATCCGAATTCTTCATATCCATCGCTGTCAGAGGCGGTGAACTTGGCCGCCTGGCCCCATACGCCGGAGTCCTGAATGAATGCGTAAGCTGCGTCATTCTTGCGGGCCCCGACCACCACGGTGGCACCGTCCATCGCAACGGAATGCCCGAACTGGTCGCCGTCCGCCCCGTCGGAAGCGGTGAGCGTGGCTGCAGTGCTTGTGGCGACCCAGCCGCCGACTGGCCTGGTGAATACGTAGGCCGCACCAGTGGGAATGTCATTGGTCTTGTGGAGGTACGCCCCGATCACGATGGTGCCACCGTGCACCGCAACGGAGTGCCCGAAATAGTCGTTCTCCTTGCCCTCGGAATCGGTGAGCTTGGAGGAGGTACTCGTGGATGTCCAATCGCCGCCGTCGGGCTTGGTGAATATGTAGGCCGCGCCAGCTTTGTCTTCTGCGCCGACTTCGTGGAAGTACGCCCCAACCACGACGGTATTCTCGTGCACTGCTACGGAGTACGCGAACAGGTCGCCGTTCACCCCGTCATCGGCGGTGAGCTTGGCCGCGGTGCTGGTGGCGACCCAGCCGCCGTCGGGCCTGGTGAATACGTAGGCCGCACCTGGCCTGCTCACGATCTGACCGCCGCTCTGGTAGTCGAGTTGGCGTGCTCCTACCACGATGGTGTTACCGTGCACCGCTACGGAATACCCGAACTCGTCGGATGTGTCCCCGTCGGAGGCGGTGAGCTTGATCGGTTGGCTCCACTCACCGGAAAGCGGGTCCCTGGTGAAGACGTAGGCCGCACCGGAATTAGTGATGGCGTTGCCTCCGGTGTCCGTGCCGTCGTGCTCGGGCGCACCCACAACGGCGGTGCCACCGTCCACTGCCACGGCATTCCCGAACCGGTCGCCGTCCGCCCCGTCGGACGCGGTGAGCCTGCTTTGCTCGGGATGCTGCAATACTTGGTAGCGGGATAGGGTCGAATCGTCGGAGAGGTCCCAGCTCAGCTCCACCGCACGGTCTCTTGCCTCCGCAACCAGCCCGGGTGGTTTGACCGGCTTTGTAAGCATCGGCGTGGCGCTCCTGGTTTCCGCAGTCGGATCATTGCCGGCCGCGTTCACCGAACGCACGCGGAAGGCGTACTCTTGGTCGTTGGTCAGACCGAGCACCCGGTAGAAGTATTCTCCCTCAGATACGGTCAATTCTTCAGCGACCAGGTCCGTCCAACCCGCGCCCGCGATTTCCATCACGTAGGCCGAACCGGTATCGTCGTCCTGCGGCGCGCCCGCCAGGACGGTACCGCCTGCCACCGCAACGGAACGCCCGAAGTGGTCGTCCGTCGCGGCGTCGGCGTCGGCGTCGGGGGCGGCGAGATTGAGCGCCTCGCTCCACACACCTGACTGGTTGGTGAACACGTAGACCGAACCGGAATCAGTAAGGATAATGCCGGGGTTGTCGTCCAGGTACGCGCCGACGACGGCGGTATCGCCGTCCACCGCAACGGAGTTCCCGAACCTATCGCCTCCGTCGCCATTGGAAGCGGTGAGCTTGGCCGTCTGGCTCCACTTGCCGGATTCAGGGTCCCTGTCGAATACGTAGACCGAACCGGAATCAAGGCCATCGTCGCTGTCGGTGGCCATGCTGTCATCCCTGTAGGCCCCGGTCACCACGGTATCACCGTCGATGGCCACCGAAATTCCGAACTCGTCCCCCGCCGCGCCGTCTGTTGCCGTGAGCTTGGCCGACTCAGTGCTGCTGGTCCATCCGGCCGCTGGCTTCGTGAAGACGTAGACCGCACCGGCATCGAGCATACTGGCGCCGTCGACGTCGAGATCGTGCAGGTGGGCTCCTACCGCAACGGTATCTTCGTCCACCGCTACGGAAACCCCGAACTCGTCGTTAGCCTCGCCGTCGGATGCGGTGAGCTTGGCCGCAGTGGTGGTGGTGGTCCAAGCGCCGCCGGTCTTGGTGAATACGTAAGCTGCACCCCTGTTGCCGTCGTCACCGTATGCTCCGACCACGACGGTGTCGCCGACCACCGCTACGGAATGCCCGAACCTGTCGTCCTCCTTACCGTCGGAAGCGGTGAGCTTGGCCGCAGTGGTGGTGGAGGTCCAACCGCCGTCGGGCCTGGTGAATACGTAGGCCGCACCCCTGTTGCCGTCGTCACCGTATGCTCCGACCACGACGGTGTCTCCGACCACCGCTACGGAATGCCCGAACCCGTCGTCCTCCTCGCTGTCGGAAGCGGTGAGCTTGATCGGTTGGCTCCACTCACGGGAAAGCGGATCCCTGGTGAAGACGTAGGCCGCACCGGCGTTGGCGTTGCCGTTGACGTCGTGCTGGTGCGCCCCGATCACGGCAGTGTCCCTATAAACTGCGACGGAATATCCGAACTCGTCGTTGTCAGCGCCGCCTTCGGCGATCAACTTGGTCAGGGGGACCTGCAATAGCTGGTGCTTGTCAATTGGCGCGCCCGTTTTGACGGTCTGACTCCAGTCGACCGTCGCTTGCGTGTCGCCGACGGTAGCGCTGAGTCCGGTGGGTGGATTTGGCTTTTTGACTATTGTCACGGAGATGAAATCCGAGGTCCTTACGCCGGAGCTGTTTATCGCGCGGACGGCGAAGGTGTAGGTGTCCCTCTCGGTCAGACCGGAGACCGTGTGGGAGGCGGTGCTGGAATCGCTGCGGTCGATGTTGGTCCAACTGGAATCGCCGTTCTGGGTGAACTGATAACCGGTGACGGTCCGGGGCTGAGAAGCCTTGTCCCACGTCAACCCCACCTGGAGGACGCCGGTTTGCGCGGCGCTGAAGTTTGCAGGTTTGCCGGGGGCCGCACCCGCCTTGGCCGGGGTCGCGGTCACCGGGGGCGAAGCCGCACCCTCTCCGGCCCGGTTCACCGCGCGGACCCGGAAGGCGTACTGTTGGTTGTTGGTCAGGTCGGAAACCAGGTGGGAGGTGGTCAAAGCTCCGCTTCCCGGGATGTCGGTCCAAGCGCCGTTCGCCCCTTGCTGGTATTGGTACATGGTTATGGACGAATTGCCGGGATTTCCCCAACTCAGCTCCACGTGGCTGTCGCCCGCGGAGGCGGTGAACCCCGTGGGCGCCGCGGGCGTGGCGACGATCGTGACTGACAGAGAGTTAGAGGAGTCGCTGTCGCCCTGGCTGTTAAAGGCGCGGACGGCGAAGTTGTAGGTGTCTCCCTCGGTCAGACCGGAGACCGTGTGGGAGCTGGTGTTGGAATCGCTATCGGATATGGGGGTCCAAGCGGGGACGTCATCGTCACTAGAGGTGTTGTCCTGGATGAAGCGATAACCGGCGACGGCCAGGGGCTGGACGCTCCGCTCCCACTCCAAACGCACCTCGTATGCGCCAGTCTGCACCGCGGAGAAGTTCCTGGGTTTGATGGGTAGCGAGGCGGCCCCCGCCGGGGTCTCTGACGCCTGATTAGACCGGCCGCTTGCACCGCCGTCGTTCACTGCGCGGACGGCGAAGGTGTGCTCCAAGCCGTTGGTCAGGCCGGTCGCAAAGTGGGACCTGGTCTCTCCCGTGCTCCCAGCGATGTCGGCCCACACCGCGATGTCGTAAAGGTAGGCGGCCCCCTGACTGTTGCTGCCTTGCCCGTTTGCCCCGACCATGACGGTGACGCCAGCGACCGCCACGGAAAGCCCGAACCTGTCACCATTAGCGGTGCCGGACCCGGTGAGTTTGGCCGCCTCGGTACTGTCGGCCCAGCCGCCGCTCTCCGGCTTGGTGAAGACGTAAGCCGATCCTGGGTTTTCGTCGTTGTTCAGGCCGTCCGCCCCGATAACGACGGTGTCACCGTCCACCGCTACCGATTGTCCGAAGTGGTCTTCGGCGTTGCGGACGGAGGCGGTGAGCTTGGCCGTCTCAGTCCCTGGGCTGTTGGCCCAGCCGGTGGCGGGCTTGGTGAACACATGGGCCGAACCCCTATTGCTGTCGTTCCCGTAGGCCCCGACCACGATGGTGTCACCATCGATGGCTACTGAACGCCCGAATCTGTCGTCCCTATTGCGGGAGTAGGCCGTGAGATTGGCCACCTCAGTGCCTGGGCTGTTGGCCCAGCCGGTGGCGGGCTTGATGAACACGAAAGCCGAACCCCTATCGTCATCTTGTCCAATGGCCCCAACCACGATGGTGTCACCGTCGATTGCTACCGACCTGCCGAAACTGCTGCTCCCGCTGCCACTGAGCTTGAGTGTCTCTGTATCGTTGACCCAGCCGGTAGCGGGCCTGGTGAAGACGTAGGCTGCATTATTGTTGTGGGCCCCGACCGCGACGGTGTCACCGTCCACCGCTACCGAATCCCCGAACTCGTCGTCATCCGTGCGGTCGGAGGCGGTGAGCTTCGCCGCAGTGCTGGTGGAGGCCCAGCCGTCGCTGGGTTCGGTGAATACGTACACCGCACCTCTACTGCTCGAGCCGTGGGGAGCGCCAACCACTATTGTGTCGCCATTCGAAGTGTCTTCATGCACCGCCACAGATAGTCCGAATCTATCCTGAGCATTCGGATCGCTGGCTCTGAGCTTGGCCACCTGGCTCCACGTGCCGGATGAGTCTCTGGTGAACACGAAGGCGGCGCCGGAATTATCGGGGTTGTCCTCTCCGGGCATTCCGACCACGGCGGTGTCGCCGTCTATCGCTACGGCATACCCGAACTCGTCGTTCGCCGCCCGGTCGTCGGCGGTCAGCATAGGGCGCTCGGCATGCTGCCATAGCTCGTAGTTGTTGATGGGCGGCGAGCCCTCGACGGGATCGTTCCAGCTCAGCTTCACCTGGGTATCGCCGGGCGCGGCGGAGAGCCCCGTTGGCTTTGCTGGCCTCGGCTTTAGCGGTGTGGCCCTGACGTCCGAGGGCGGGCCGGCGCCAGCCCCTTCCACCTTGTCCACCGCGCGGACCTGAAGGCTGTACTCGACCCGGTTGGTCAGACCGGTGACAGTGTGGGAGGTGGTCGTCGCGTCGCTATTGGCAATGTCGGTCCAACCCGGGACTGTCCACAGGTAGACGGCGCCTGAATCGGGCCCGCTGATGTTGGACTCGTCCGCTCCGGCGATGACGGTATTGCCTACCACCGCAACGGAATGCCCCACCCAGTTGTCCCGTCCGCGGGAGGGGCCGGTAAGCTTGGCCGTATGGCTCCACTTGCCGGAGTTAGCATTCTGGGTGAAGACGTAGGCCGAGCCGGAATTGTCGCCAGTGTCGTCGTCCAGGTATGCCCCAACCACGATGGTCTCCTCGTCATCGTCCACGGCCACGGAAATCCCGAACTCGTCTCCTCTCGCAGCGTCGGAGGCGATGAGCTTGGCGGTCAATCCGGCCTTGCCTTCGTCATCCAGGGAGCCCCAGCCTTTCCAGTCTTCCGAGTCGTCGTCGTTGGCGTCGGTTTCGGGCTTGGTGAAGACGTAGGCCGCACCGGCGTTGGGTATACTGGTGCCGTTGTCATCGACGTCGTACTTGTGCGCCCCGACCACGACGGTGTCACCGTGCACAGCCACGGAGATTCCGAACGCGTCGTTCTCCGCGCCGTCGGAAGCGGTGAGCTTGGCGGTCTCGGTGGCGGTGGCCCAGCCGCCGCTCCCGGGCTTGGTGAAGACGTAAGCCGCACCTTCGTTGGTGTCTTGGTCATCGGCGTCGTTTTGGTGCGCTCCTACGACCACTGTTTCGCCGTGCACAGCCACGAAGATTCCGAACTCGTCGTTGGCCTCGGCGTCGGAAGCAGTGAGCTTGGCGGTCGCGGTCTCGGTGGCGTCGGCCCAGCCGCCGCTCTCGGGCTTGGTGAAGACGTAGGCGGCACCGGAATCAGCCAAATTGTTGCTACTGTTGTTGAGATCGATGTAGTCGACCTTGTGCGCCCCGACCACGATGATGTCGCCGTCGACCGCCACGGAGATTCCGAACTCGTCGTTGGCCGCGGCGTCGGAAGCGGTGAGCTTGGCCTTCTGTTCCCATTTACTGTTACTGGAATTCCAGGTGAAGACGTAGGCGGCGCCTTTGTTGCTGTCGTTTTGGTGCGCTCCCACGACGATGGTGTCGCCGTCTACCGCCACGGAGATTCCGAACTCGTCGTTCTCCGCCGCGTCGGAAGCGGTGAGCTTGGCCGACCAGCTCCACGGAGCGGTAGGCGAGCTCCTGGCAAAGACGTGGGCGGAACCGGAATTGGCGCCATCGTCGTCGTCCCTGTAGGCCCCGACCACCGCGGTGTTGCCGTCCACCGCGACGGAGATTCCGAAACCGTCGCCCCGCACCACCGGGTCGTCGGTGGAGGCGGTGGTCAGCTTGCCGCCCTGAATAATCTGGAGCAGTTGGTACTTCTCTATCGTCGAATCTTCGGGGTCAACCCAAGTCAGATCCACCACGGCATCGCCCGCGTCCGCGGTCAGCCCTTCCGACAGGTCCGGTATCGCAAACGTGGGCGTACCACCGGCGCGGTCCGAGGCCAAACCCCCGCCTGCGGCGTTCACACCGCGCACCTGGAAGGTGTGCTCCACGTAGTTGCTCAGGCCGGTGACGATGTGAGAGGTGGTCGTCGCGGCGCTATCGGGGATGTCGGTCCAACCCGGAATGCGCAAAAAGTAAGCCGCACCGGTATTGGCTTCGTTACTATCATCCGAATACGCACCAACCACGACGGTGTCGCCGCTGACCCCGACGGAATACCCATAGCGGTCGCTCGCCGCGCCGTCCGAGGCGGTGAGCTTGTCCCTCTGGCGCCACCCACCGGCGGAGTCCCGGGTGAAGACGTAGGCCGAGCCAGATAGATCGCCGTTGTCGTCGTCCTGGTACGCCCCCACCAGGATGGTGTCGCCGTCCACGGCCACGGAGATTCCGAACTCGTCGTTCGCCACGCCATCATCGGCAGTGAGCTTGGCTACATGCTTCCACACGCCGGAGACCTCGGTGAATACGTAAGCGGCACCGTCGCTGGTGTCGTCCTGACGTGCCCCAACCACCACCGTGTCGCCGTGCACAGCCACGGAGATGCCGAACTCGTCGTCCGCCGCCCCGTCGGAGGCGGTGAGCTTGGCCTTCTGGCTCCACACGCCGGAGACCTTGGTGAATAGGTAAGCCGAACCGTTCCTGGCGTCGTCCTGACGCGCCCCGATCACGGCGGTGTTGCCGTCCAACGCAACGGAGATTCCGAACTCGTCGTCCGCTGCGGCGTCGGAGGCGACGAGCTTGGCGGTCTCTACTCGGTGGTTTCCAAGGGCCGGAGGGTTGCCCCAGACATCGCCGAACTTGGTGAAGATGTAGGCTGCACCTTCGTTGTTGTTGCTGGTATCGGCGTCGTTTTGGTGCGCCCCCACCAGGATGGTGTCGCCGTCGACCGCCACGGAAATTCCGAACTCGTCGTCGGCCGCGCCGTCGGAGGCGGTGAGCTTGACCGTCTCGGTGATTTCGCCGTTCCACCCGTCGGTAGGCTCGGTGAAGACATAGGCCGCGCCGTTACGCGCGTCGTCCTGGCGCGCCCCAATCACGATGGTGCTGCCGTCCACGTCGACGGAATACCCGAACTCGTCGTTCGCCGCGCCGTCATCGGCAGTGAGCTTGGCTACCTGCCTCCACACGCCGGAGACCTCGGTAAACACGTAGGCCGAACCGGAATTGTCGCCGTTGGTGGCGTCGTCGTCTTGGTACGCTCCGATCACTGCGGTATCGCCGTCCACCGCGACGGAGATTCCGAATTCGTCGCCCCGGAGGCCGTCGGCGGCGGTCAGCTTGCTCGGGTCGATCTGTAAGAGCTGGTAGTTGTCTATGGTCGAATCACCGGGATCGTGCCAACTCAGCTTTACCTGCTCGTCGCCCGCGCCCGCGTCCAAATTGCTGGGCGCCGCGGCCTGGGCTTCTAGAGTTACGGACTCGACCTCCGAGGCGTTTTGACCGCCACCGTTGACGGCGCCGACGGTGAAGGAGTATTCGATCCCGTCGATCAGACCGGTGACCGTGTGGGAGGCGGTGCCGGAATCGCTTCCGGAGATGATGATCCAATTACCGAAGCCGCTACCATCGTTCTGTTTGTACTGATAACGCCTGACGGTCAGCGGTTCAGTGCTCGCGGTCCACGCCAAGCGCACCTGGCCGACGCCGGTCTGAGTGGCGGTGAAGCCAGCGGGTCTGGAGGGGCCCGACTCCGCCGCCACTGGCGTCGCCGCCACTTCGGACGCACCGCCCTCTCCAACCGCGTTCACCGCGCGGACCCGGAAAGTGTACTTGACGTTGTTACGCAGACCCCTGGCTATGTGAGAGATCGTCCCCGCTCCACTGCCGGGGATGTCGGCCCACTCACCGGTGCCGAATACGTAGGCCGAACCCTTATCGCTGTCGTCCCCGACCACCCCAACCAACACGGTGTCGCCGTCGACCGCCACGAAGTTGCCGAAGCGGTCGTTCCCACTGCGATCGTAGGCCTTGAGCGGGTCCGTACCTTCTGTATCGGTCCAGCCGCCTTGAGGCTCGGTGAAGACGTACGCGGAACCGCGGTTGCTGTCGTCTTGGTCCGCACCAACCACGACGGTGTTGCCGTCCACCGCGACGGAATACCCGAACTGGTCGTTCTCCGCGCGTTCGGAGGCGGTTAGCTTGGCGGTCTCGGTGTCGGTGGCCCAAACGCCGGTGGCGGGCCTGATGAAGACGTACGCTGCACCGGAGTTGCTGACATCGTTGGTGTTGTCATCGGGGTCGTCGTAGTCGTGGTAGGGCGCACCAATTACGATCGTGTCTCCGTCCATGGCTACGGCTCGGCCGAACCGGTCGCCACTGGCGCGGTCGGAGGCGGTCAGCTCGGGAGTTGCATTGCTGACACTGGTGTCATCCCAATCGTCCCAAACTCCGGTGGCGGCGCGCTTGGTGAAGACGTAGGCCGAACCCCTCGCGCCAGCGCCTTGCTCGAACGCCCCGACCACGACCGTGTCACCATGCACCGCTACGGAGCGACCGAACCGGTCGCCATTTGACTGGCCGTTCAGTGCGGCCGTCTCAGTCATGTCGGCCCAATCGTTGGCCGGCTTGGTGAAGACGTAGGCCGAACCCCTCGCGCCAGCGCCTTGCTCGGGCGCCCCGACCACGATGGTGTCTTCGTGCACGGCCACCGACGTTCCGAACTCGTCGTTGGCCGCAGCGTCGGAGGCGGTGAGCCTGGCCGTCTGAGTCATGTCGGCCCAGCCGGTGGCGGGCCTGGTGAAGACGTATGCAGCGCCAGCATCGTCGTCGTCGGTGTGGTCCTCCTCGTACGCTCCAACCACGATGGTGTCACCATGCACGGCGACCGCATGCCCGAAGCCAGCATCCTCCTTGGGATCGCTGGCGGTGAGCTTGCCCGCCTGGGTCCAGCCGCCGACAACCCTGGTGAATACGTAGGCCGAACCGGATAGTTTGATGGTGTCGTCGTCCCCGAGGGCCCCAATCACCAGGGTGTCATCGTCCACGGCGACCGACCACCCTAACTCGTCTTCGTCATCGCGGTCGCTGGAGATCAGCTTGACGATGCTCTCAGGGAACTGGAAGATCTGATACTTGGCTATGGACGCATTGCCGGGGTCCTTCCAGGTCAGCCCCACCTGGGTGTCGCCCGCTTCGGCGATGAGATCGGTCGGCGCTGCCGGTTTGGCGACGACAATCACGGACTCGGCGCCAGAGGAGGCGCCATTGCCGGCGCTGTTCTTGGCGCGGACCCGGAAGGTGTAAGTGACGCCCTGGGTCAGGCCAGTGACGGAGTGGGAGACGGTGCGGGAATCGCTCCCGGAGATGGTAGTCCAAGAGCCGTTGTCCTGTCTGAACTCGTAACCGTTGACGTTCAACGGGTTGGAACTCGCCACCCACGTCAACTCCACGTGGCCGACGCCGGTCTGTCTGGCGGCAAAGCCTTCGGGTACGCCCGGGGCCGGAGACGCCGCCCCCGGCGTCGCGGGCTGCTCGCGGGACGCATCGCTCTTCCCGGCCGCGTTCACGGCCCGGACCCGGAAGGTGTAGGACGTGTCGTTGGTCAGGCCGGTCACGATGTGGAAGGCGGTCCCGGACCTGCTCCCGGGAATTTTCTGCCAAACGGCGAAGTCGTCGGTTCCCTCCTTCTGCCGGTATTCGTACCCGGATATGGTGAAATTCGCGGGGCTTCTCCAGCCAAACCACACCTGTTCGTCGCCCGCGACGGCGGTGAATGAGTCGGGCGCCGCCGGTTTGGCGACGATAGTTACGGACCTGGAGTCGGACTTAGTTGAACCGGCGCCGTTGACGGCGCGTACAGCGAAGGTGTACGTGGTGCCCTTGGTCAGGCCAGTGACGGTATGGGAATGGGTGCTGGAATCGCTCCCCGTGATGGCGTCCCAATCGCCACCGTCCTGGTTGTACTCATAACCACTGACGGTCAGCGGGTAGCGGTGCGCGTCCCACGTCATCTCCACCTCACCGTCGCCAGTCTGCGCGGCGGAAAAGCTTAAGAGTTTGACCGGAGCGTAGGAAGCTGCCTTCGGGGTTCCTGCCACGGAGTCGGACGGATCGCTGGCTTCGGCGTCGCCCACCGCGCGCACCCGAAAGGTGTGGTCGATGTCGTTGGTCAGACCGGTCATGATGTGGGACGTGGTCGCCGCGTTACTACCGGCGATGTCTTCCCAGTCCACGATGTCGAACACGTAGGCCGTATCGTTGTTTTGCGCCCCAACCACGACGGTGTCACCGTCTATTGCGACGGAAGAGCCGAACCTATCGTTATCCGCGGCGTCGGAGGCGGTGAGCTGGGCCGTCTCAGTACCGGTGGCCCAGCCGGTGCCAGGCATGGTGAAGGCGTATGCCGAACCCCTCGAGCTGGCCTCCCCGTAGGCCCCAACTACGACAGTGTCGCCGTCCAGCGCCACGGAAAACCCGAACCTGTGGCCGCCGGAGCGGACGGAGGCGGTGATCTTGGCCGTCTCGGTATTGTTGACCCAGCCGCCGCTGGGTTCTGCGAACACGAAAGCCGAACCCCTATTACTTTCTTGCCCGTCGGCCCCAACCACGATGGTGTCACCGTCTATTGCTACGGAACGGCCGAAGTAGTCTTGATTCCCGCGGGTGTAGGCGATCAGCTTCGCCGCAGTGCTGGTCGAGACCCAGCCGCCGTTGGGCTTGACGAACACGAAAGCCGAACCCGTAAATTCAAGAGCATCACCGTCATCACCGCTCGCCCCAACCACGATGGTGTTGCCGTCAACCGCTACGGAGTTGCCGAATTCGTCGCCCGCCGCGGCGTCGGAGGCGGTCAACGTGGCCGCAGTGCTGGTGGAGACCCAGGCGTTGCCGGGCTTGGTAAATACGTAGGCCGAACCGGAATTAGCGACGGGATTGCCGTCGGTGTCCGTGCTGTCATCCGAGTACGCTCCGACCACAACGGTGTTACCGTCCATCGCTACGGAATAGCCGAACTCGTCCTCCACCGCGGCGTTGGGAGCGGTAAGCTTGGCTGGGTCAGTCAGATCGACCGGGTCAGTGCCGTTCGGGTTGTCCCATCCGTCGTCAGGTTTGACGAAAAGGTACGCAGCGCCTTTTTTGCTGTCGTCGAAAGGCGCGCCAACGACTATGGTCTCACCGTCGAAGGCTATAGAGCTTCCGAACCCATCATCCTTAACAACGCTGGCATCATCGCCGGTCCTGAGCTGGTACTTCTGGGTCCACACACCGTCAACCCTGCTGAATACGAGGGCCGCTCCGGAATCAGGGCCGCTTTCGTCATCATCGGGCATGCCGATCACAGCGATGTCGCCAGCCACCGCCACGGAATAGCCGAACTCATTGTTGGCGGCAGTGAGCGTTGCGCTTTCGGCAATCTGCCATAACTCGTACTTGTCTATCGTCGAATCGTCGGAGTCCTCCCAGCTCAACCTCACCTGGGTGTCGCCAGCCTCGGTGGACAGCCCGGACGGCTGTTCCGGGGCGGTGTCACTCTGCGCAGACGTGGTTGATCGACCAATGAACCAGGAGACCATGATCAAAAGAGTGATCGCCGCCGCCAGGGACAGTCTTAGGAGCCGGGAGCTAGAACGCATAGAAGACGTGCCACCCCCTTAGATTCGTGCGCGGCGTGTGCCTCCGAGCTGACCTCAAACCATGTGCGGAATACAACTCGAGGCTACACCATTATCTGCCAAACGTACAACGCTTTTAAGCCCATAAATAGCTAGTACATGACATCTTAAAATCCACCACCTAGTCCAATAGGGCTTCTGATCGTAACGACAAACTCAAACGTGGTTCTGGCTATAGTAAACTTAAGAAGTGGCTCCGGAAATCTGAACAGGGGGATAAGTGGAATCGCTGCCTGATTGAGGGCATGATAGTGCTCTCGGAGACAGGAGCGAGAGATGAGCAGACGACCCCGCCGTAACCACTCGGCAGAGTTCAAGGCGAAGGTGGCTCTTGCCGCAGTGCGCGGCGACCGGACACTTTCGGAGCTGGCAAGCCAGTTCGATGTGCACCCGAACCAGATCACGCAATGGAAGACCCAGTTGTTGGATCGGGCGGCGCAGTTATTTGGCGCCGGGACAGGGCAGGCTGAAAGGCCGGTAGATGATCCTGTCCCAAAAGCGATGTTGCGACCAGCTTAGGTCAACGGGACTCGCCAAACGAACTAGCCTGTAGGGCTGAAGCAGGTGACCGGACTTGCGACCAGTGGGTGCCCGCTGTTATCGCGAGGGCCTAAGAAGCGAAGTGATGCTTTGGGCCGCGAAGTAGATTAACGAAGATGCAGAGGCACCACACCCGCCAGAGGGTGCGCAGGTTGAGGGCAGTCGCCAACAGAGTCCACTCGGCCAACACGTTGAACATGCCGCGCAGCAGGAACCTCCGTGCCGCCAGTTGCTCTTTGATGATTCCGAAGACCGGTTCGACCAACGGCTTTCTCCGCTTGTACGCTTCCCCGGCCTCGTTGGTAGACATCCAGACACGATGACGGCGCAGCGCGGCGTCGTAAGGCCCTATCGCCAGACTGCGGCCGAACTCTTTGGACCTCGTACAGACTCCGAAGGCCGGGCACGCTTGGCAGACGCCTCCAGAGGCCCGGTACAGACGCCACGGGACTCCATTCGTACGGTGGATACGTAGAAACTCGAGCCTCTGTCCCTGTAGACCGATGCGTTGGCGCCCACCTTTGTACCATCCACCGCCTGCACCGCCAGGGCCACCAGTTTCATCGTCACCGCCGTACGAACCGTCCGCTCGAACAGCTTCCTCATGGCCTGCCTGTGTCCTTTGTAGAATCGCCACAGGGTGTTGTGGTCTGGATGTTGCCACCCGGTCAGCCACAGATATGGTATCTGATCCCGGCAGGCCGCCTCCAGCTTCCGGCACGAGCGCACCCCGGTCATGAATCCGTACAGCCACACGCTCAACAGCGCACGAGGGCGGTAGGCCGGAGCTCCCAGCGTGTCCCCTTCTATCTCCACGCCGAGCTCTGACCAGCCCTCTCTATCCAACGCGTCCACGAACTCAGCCACGAATCGCGCTGGGTGATCCAATGGCACCAGCTCGTCAAGAGACGGCGGCAACAGCCACATCTGCTCTCGGTCCATATCCGGAAGCGGCATCTCCATCTCTCCTTCGTTGATGTCGCCTCAAAGGTACACCTAACACGGTTCCATTCACCAGTTCACCGACTTCTGAGACAGGCTCATGTGAGGTCTTTTTTTGTTGTCCATTAGAGTACGTGGTCGGCAGAAACGCTTCGGTCTATGACGAATACGGAGCACGGGAAGAGACCACATCGAGGTCCCCCTTCATGTGTCCGATGCCAACCACCGTTTCCTCAGCTGTCTGACGCTGCGGCTGGATAAACCCAAGGAAAACTGTGGAAGGTGCCTCACCATTGCAAAACATACCGTGAATGCCTACCATGGTGCCTATGGCGAATGACACACTCCCCCGCCTCGTTGGGCCAAGCCTTCAGGACCGTCTCCGAGTCATGCCTGCGGTGGTGGTGACCGGAGCCCGTCAGACGGGGAAGAGCACCCTAGCCCAGGAGCTTATGCCGGGCGGACGGCGCTTCCTCTCCCTGGACGACCTCGACGTGGTAGATGCAGCCGCCGCGATCCCGAGGCGCTCCTGGGGGCAGCTAGCAGGTGACTCTCGATGAGGTGCAGCGAGAGCCGAACCTTCTGCATGCGGTGAAGCGGGCCATAGACCAGCAGCGCCAGCCGGGGAAGTTCCTCATCACCGGTTCGGCCAATCTGCTATTGATGCGACAGGTCTCCGAGTCCCTTGCTGGCCGGGCCAGCTATCTGACCCTCTGGCCGATGACCCGGCGAGAGCAGCTGGGTCTCGGACGTGGTGGGCATCTTCCCCAATCGGCCAGCCGCGCTTCGCCTGGTTGGGGCTGTCCTGGCCGAACAGCACGACGAATGGGCCATCGGCCGACGCTACATGACACCTGCGGCCAACAGCATCGACGAAGCTCTACCCGAGGCGGATCTAGAGAAGGCAGCGGCATAGATGTGTTCAACAGGATGGCGCTCTCTCTTACACCGCTTTACGGGACGTGACCCATCAGGAGACGAATAACCAAAACCGATGTCGTTGTCAGGAGGCAAGATGGACAGGTACGTACGTTTACCCGCTGGGATGGTAGTAGTTGTCGCGCTGCTAGCCATGGCTGCGTGTGGAGGCAACGAAGGAGAGGCCCGAGAGAATACGCTCGATGAGATCCTCGATCGAGGATACCTCGTCTGCGGCATCAAAGCTGACACCCCAGGCTTCGGCGTGCTCAACCCGGACGGCACGGCCCAAGGTAACGACGTGGAGTATTGCCACGCGATGGCCGCGGCTGTCTTCGGAGACAGGAGCAAGGTCGAGTTCAAGGAGGCCACCTCCGCCAACCGCTTCGAGCTGCTCGCCGCGAAAGAGATCGACGTGCTCATCCGCACAACCACTTGGACCGCCAGCCGCGACACCGACCTCAACGTCGCCTTCGCGCCCACCACCTTCTACGACGGCACCGGCATCATGGTGAAGGCGAGCGCCGGACTGTCCAGCGCTAAGGAGCTCGACGGGGCCACTATCTGCATCCTGGACGGCACCAGCACCCAGGGCGCCGTCTCCGACTTCTTCTCCGAACAGGGGCTCACCTACTCTGAGCTCACCTTCCAGGCCAACCCGGAGCTCCGCGGAGCGTTTATCAACGATCAGTGTGACGCCTGGTCCTCCGATAAATCACAGCTGGGCGGTCACCAGTTCACCCTAAAGGCGGACGGGACCGACGCCATCGTGCTCCCCGAGACGCTCTCCAAAGAACCTCTCGGTCCGAGTGTACGCGACTACGACTCGGAGTGGGAAGACGTGGTGCGCTGGGTAGTGAATGGCATGATCATCGCCGAAGAGCAGGGGGTCACCTCGGATAATATGGGTCAGATGGCGGCGAACCCGCCGAACAACACAGTGGCCCGTCTCCTGGGAGTGGGATTCGACGGCGGCCCTCCTACCAACCTGGGCATCGGACACGGCAAGATCGCCAGCACCTTCATGCAGAGCGTGATCGATCAGGTCGGCAACTACGGTGAGGCCTACAGCCTTACGCTCGAGCAGGTAGGACTCACCCGTGCCGGATCGTTGAACGCCTCCTATCTAGATGGCGGACTGATCTACGCCCCGCCGATGCGCTAAGAGTGCTTTCTGACAAGGACGGAACGTATGGGCGGGCATACCCCTGCCCATACGTTGGATTTCGTGTGATTGCTAGGCGATGATGCAGCGCCTGAACGACATCTGGTTCAAGAGACGCTCGCGCTACCTCGCGGTCAATCTAATCGTCGGTGCCGCTTCCGGGATCGTTGTGGGCTACGTCGGCTATTCCATAGCCATCAACCTCTTCGATTTCGACTTCCTCTTCGGGCCTTACGGCAGTCCGGACCGCAGCTCGATCTTCCAGTTCCTGAACGTAGAAGCGAGCAACCCGAGATGGCTGGGGATGCTCAAAGGTGCTGGCAACACCATAGCAGTCGTGGTCTTTGCCATCTTCCTTTCCTCCATGTTGGGCCTGGCCGTTGGCGTGGCCCGACTCTCCTCCAATCCCATGGTCAACCGGCTGGGCAAGCTCTACGTCGACCTGTTCAGGAACCTGCCCCTGCTGCTGATCATGTTCTTCTTCGCCTTCGCGGTGTCCAGGGGACTGCCCAAGATAGAGGAGCGCTCAGGGTGGAGCGGTCTCCTCTACATCAGCAACCGCGGGCTGGCCATCCCCTGGCTCGAGACCGCCAATTCGCTCTGGTGGCTGTGGCCCGTGGCGTTGCTCGGCGCCGCCATGGGCGCGTGGCTCGTGAGGAGGAGCCGTGCGCGCAGGGAGGCCAAGACGGGCGAGAGCCTGCGCCCCAATGTGTGGGGAACAGCGGTCTTTGTGCTCATAGGAGCGGTGGCATACGCCGGACTGCTCTTCCCGGTGCGCCTAACTCTTCCTGACGTGACTCAATCGGCGTCCGGGTTCTTCTCGTATACCGGTGGCAATCTGCTCGGGTTGGGTTATCTGAGCGCGCTGGTGTCGCTCACCCTATACATAAGCGCCTACATCGCTGAGATCGTGCGTGGCTCGCTCCAGGCGGTTCCCCACGGCCAGACCGAAGCCTCCGCATCTCTTGGATTATCAACGTACCAGCGCTTCTCGCTGATCATTCTGCCCCAGGCCCTGCGGATCATGATTCCTTCTTTGAACAACGAATACCAAAACGCCAACAAGGACTCGACGCTTGCGCATGCCATAGCCTACGGCGAGATAGTCCTGATATCCAATAGGATCATCAACAACACCGGGAACCTCCTGCAGACATACCTGTTCATATTCTTCGTTTTCGTCATCACGAACCTCATCATCTCGCTGATCATGAATGCGATTAACCGAAAAGTCCAGATCAGATGACGACATCTGCAGCGTATCGCTCCATCGTCTCCAGCTGTCTGACCTGGGCAAGGACAAACCTGTTCGATTCATGGCGTAACTCCGTCCTCAGCTTAGCCACCATAGCGGCTGGCGGTATCGCCGGATTCCTGATGCTGAGGTTCGTTCTGTTCCAGGCCAACTGGGGCCTCGTCGCGATCAACCGAAAGCTGTTCTTCGTCGGCAGTTATCCTGCGGAGGACACCTTCCGGATATGGATATCCCTCTTCATCGTGGTAATTCTGGTTGCCCTTACCTATGGCGTCTGGATCGGAAGATTGCGGCCCTACATAGTGGCGATCGGTGTGGTGGCGGTGATAACTCTCACACTCGGCCTGGGGACCGATCTGCAGATCCAGGAGGGACAGAGCACCCAAGAGATACAGTCCGCGGGACAGACCGCAATCGTGAGCGGTGTCCACAGAGAACTGGTGTGGGAGCGTGGCTGGGCACCCCGCTGGCTCTACTCGCTCTCACTGGGACTCGCAATTCCGTTCGGTACATCTTGGCTGCTACTCGCTGGGCTCTTTGCGGTCCTGATAGGAGGAGCCTGGGCGGGCAGGCGCCTCTCCAGATGGAGAAGCAATCCGATACTGCTTCAGGCGATCGGCGCAGCGTGGGTCCTGCTCATCCCGATGATCGTCTTGCTCCAGTTGGGGGTGTCCAGCAGCCACTGGGAGAGCGCATTCCTCGACCTGCTGGTGTTTGCCGTGGGGGGATTCTTCTCCTTCTTCATCGGTCTCGGACTGGCGTTGGGCCGCACCTCTCCGTACTGGACTATACGGTTCTCCGCCGTCGGCTACATCGAGGTCGTGCGCGCTGCCCCGCTGCTCGTCTGGCTACTGTTCGCCACGTTCCTCGATGACGAGTTCGGACCTATCGGCGAAGCGTTCAGCAACATCGACCTCGTATATCGAGTCATGATCGTTTTTGCCTTCTTCGGCGGGGCCTACATCGCTGAGGTTTTGCGAGGCGGACTCCAGTCCATATCGCGTGGCCAGCATGAGGCGTCTGAGGCGATAGGTCTTTCCGCGGCGCAGAAGTACATCTTCATCATCCTGCCGCAAGCGATCAAGGCGGTTATCCCGGCAATTATCGGGCGCTTCATCGCCCTATGGAAAGATACAGCGCTACTCGCCGCAATATCGCTCGTCAACACACTGGAAAAGGCGAAGAAGATCCTCGGGGGCCAGACGGACATAGCGGAGGGCGCCTTCTTCGAGATATATATTGTCGTAGGGCTCATATACTGGCTGGTTTCGTATCTGTTATCCCGGCTTGGCGGAGCGGCGGAAACCCGATTAGGACTGGGCACGAGATAACGGACCAGGCTATAGAGAGGACCGGTACATGGCAAAGCAGAGCGGCAAAGAGATACTCCGTCTAGAAAAAGTGGTGAAACGCTACGGCGATTTCGCTGCTCTGAAAGAAGTCGACGTCTCAGTGATCGAGGGCGAGGTCGTCGTCATCATCGGGCCTTCTGGCTCAGGCAAATCGACCCTGCTCAGGACCATAAATCAGCTCGAGCGACACGATTCCGGCCGGATCGTCGTTGACGGCGTCGAGCTGACGGACGACGCCCGCACTCTCGCCAAGATACGGGCCGACACGGGAATGGTCTTTCAGCAGTTCAACCTCTTCCCGCACCTCACCGTCATGCGCAACATAACACTCGCGCCGCAGAAGGTCCGCCACATGCCGCACAAGCAGGCGGAGGAACTCGCGCTCCAACTGCTGCGCCGCGTAGGTATACCTGAACAGGCGGAGAAATACCCCGGCCAGCTCTCAGGCGGCCAGCAGCAGCGCGTCGCCATCGCCCGCGCTCTCGCGATGAACCCCAAGCTGATGATGGTCGACGAGCCCACCTCCGCGCTCGACCCGGAGATGATCAACGAGGTCCTCAAGGTGATGGGCGAGTTGGCTGCGTCCGGTATGACCATGATCTGCGTTACCCACGAGATGAGCTTCGCAAGGAACGTCGCCGACCGCGTGATCTTCATGGATGAGGGCGAGATAGTCGAAGTCGGAACCTCTGAGGAGTTCTTCACCAGCCCGCGAGAGTCCCGCACCAAACTCTTTCTAAGCAAGATCCTCACCCACTAATTTGCTACTCCAACCCAATCTCCCCTGTAGCAAAGGGCTAGAGGGCCCCGGCCCATTCGTCCTGAGCTTGTCGAAGGCTATTCCTAAGGGCATCGCGCAGGCGCACTCCAGCCAAAACGGCATCAACCGATGTGTTCGGCTGTCCGAACTCCAGCGAGGGCCCAACTCCCTAACGGGTTCCTACGACCTGCTGGCGCCGGGGATATCACGGCGGTGGAAAAGGTAGAAGGCCAGTCCGCCCAAGACGAGAGCGTAGGCCGCAAGCACCAGAAAGGCAAGGAGCTCCCCCGGAGCATCGCCTAGAGTGCCACCGATGGCGCCACTCGCTCCTTCTGCATCTCCACCGCTCATGCGCCGATATTATAATCAGCAGGAAGTCCGCCACGTTCTGGAACCAGTCGAAGAGATTGATGAAGATGCCTAGGAAGATCTGCTCAAAGAAATAGTACCCTAGGCCTACGCCCATCCCGCCGCAGAGGAGCGAGTCGCCACTGCCACAAGGCCCACAAGGGCCCCGTAGGGGAGTACGGAGAAGCAGGCTCTGCCGAAGACTTCGGCCACGTCCCCTCCCAAAGAAGCTGTTCTCCAAGCCCTCAGTACCGCCGATGCCCTGGAAATAGCGAAGGTTGTTGCGTCCGCTGAGGTAGGGGTAGAAGCTTGGCTCCTCCACAATCGCCCCAATGCGCCGGAGAGCGTCGGGAGTAGAGTCCCAGGAAGTGGTGTAAGAGGGACAGGGTCTGGAGAAAGAGAAACCACCGCGTCATCCTTAGCGGGCAAAGAAGAAAGCTCGAGAAAGGAGGACAACGGTGGTCAAGGAAAGGATGGACCTGCTGGAGTTGTTGCGCAAGGGGGGAATGGACGGTGACGTGGACTTCCTACGGGAGGCTCTGAGAGTGCTGGTAGAGGGGATCATGGATGCGGAGATGTCTGCGAGGACCGGTGCTGGGTATGGAGAGCGCAGCCCTGAGCGGGTCACGCAGCGCAACGGGTATCGGTCCCGGGCGTGGGATACCCGGGTAGGGACTATGGAGCTGCACATCCCGAAGCTTCGAGAGGGGAGCTACTTCCCGAGCCTGCTGGAGCCACGGCGTCGCAGCGAGCGAGCTCTGCTGGCGGTCATTCAGCAGGCCTACGTGGAAGGGGTATCCACAAGGCGGGTGGATGACCTGGTCAAGGCCCTGGGGTGTGAGGGTATCTCCAAGAGCCAGGTGTCGCGTATCTGTCAGGAGCTGGACGTGGTGGTGGATGGCTTCCTGGGCCGTCCGCTGGACGGTGGACCCTACCCTTACCTGTGGCTGGACGCACTGACCCAGAAGGTCAGGGAGGACGGCAGGATCGTCAACGTCAGCGTGGTGGTCGCAACGGCGGTCAATGGCGAGGGCAAGCAGGAGATCATTGGGTGTTGTCAATCAGCAAAAGTGGGACAGATCGGGACCCGAGAAGATTATTGTTATGAAGAGCTGAGAGTGAGCTCCCTGAGGGTCTTGTTGTAGCTCCGTCGCCTGTCGATTGTCTGGGCTTGCACATCCTTCCTGCGCTGTAGTATCTGCTCCCTCCGACCCGTGAGCACGTCAACGGGTGTCACGTTGCCCAGCGCCATGTGATAGCGCCGGTAGTTGTAGTAGCTGACGAAGGAGGCGATGGCTGCATCGAAGTCCGACGGCAGCTCATAGGGGACCTGGTTGACGTCCCGCTTGATGGTCTGGTGATAGCGCTCCAGCTTGCCGTTGGTCTGAGGGTGGTAAGGCGTGGCCAGGATGTGCCTGATGCCTACCAGCCTGAGGTAGTCTCCAAAGGCTCGGGACACGTAGCCAGAGCCGCTGTCGTTCAGCAACTTGGTTCTGTCTGCCACCGGGACCTCAGTCATGCCGGTCCTGTCCACCGCATCCTGGACCACCTCGATGAAAGAGTCGGAGGTCATGTCCCGCTGGAGCTTATGGGCAATAATGAAGCGTGAGTAGTCATCCATGACCGTGACCATGTAGTAATAGCCCCAGCCGATCACCTTGAAGTAGGAGGCGTCGGTGGCCCACATCTGGTGAGGGCCGGTGGTCTTGCGGTGGTACTCCTTGCCGACCTTGAGCTGCATCTCGGGTGACTTGACCAGACCCTCCCGACGGAGAATGCGGTAGACGGTGGACTCGGAGACAGAGAAGCCCTTGTTGTCGGTGATCCAGGCGGCCAACTGACGGCAGCTCAGCTCAGGCGACCGCCGTGCTACCGCCAGGACCGCCTGAGCCACCGGTAGTATGTGCTCTTGGGGATGTCTTGCTCTCTGAGGACCCTACGCTTGGGGAGAGGTGATGAGGTCACCTTGGAAAGGACTGTCTCCTTCTCCGCGGCGCTCATCCGGCGATACCGACGCCGTCCTGAGGCATAGGGATGACCGTTTTTTTCAAACGGTAGGCCTCAAGGGACAGCTCAGCGACCAGTTGCTTCAGCTCACCATTCTCCCGCTTGAGCGCCTGGATCTCCTGCCTGGTGGCATCGCGCACGCTGTTACGGGTAAGCCTCTCCTTCCCGGCCTCCATGAACTCTTTGGTCCACGAGTAGTAGGAGTGAGGCTTGATGGCCTCCCGTCGGCACAGGTCATTCACAGTGACCTCACGACGGAACCCCTCTAGGACGATACGGATCTTCTCTTCGGGGATGTACTTACGCTGGGTAGCTGCTCTGACTCGTCTGACGAAGGACCTGGTCTGCTCGGTCCGCTCCTCGGCGGCCTCTGCTTTGCCTACTTGTGACTGGGACACGTCTGCTCCTTTCCTTGGGTACTCTACCCTCAGTCCTGGAGCTCACACCACCTTCAAACTCTCGGGTTTTCAACCCTTCCAATGTGTCCCATTTTCGCTGACGGTTTACACTCCCGCTTCATCCTGGCCCATAAGCTCCAACGCGACATGACCTCAGACTCTTTCATCGAGGCGGTCCAGGATGCCGTGGACAAGACCGGCATGACTGAGATCCCGGTGCAAGACAGGACAAGCCTACTGAGCGACAACGGCTCTGGCTACGTCTCCCGTGCCTTCAGGGACTACCTGCACCTGGTGGGCATCAGGCACATCCTGGCAGCACCCTTCCACCCTCAGACCAACGGCAAGCTGGAGCGCTATCACCAGACTATCAAGCAGGACGTTAACCAGGTCCCCTACGAGGTGCCGTCCGACCTCGAGGAGGCAATCGCCGCTTTTGTGGGCTACTACAACCACAAGCGCTATCACATGGCCCTGGGCAACGTCACGCCTGCTGACGTGCTCAACGGGAGGCGGGAGCAGATCCTACAACGGAGGAAGGAGGTGCAGGTCCACACGATCGAACGGAGAAGACGCTATAATAGGACCCTCAAGGAGCTCGCCCGACACTCCTCATATCAATAACCTTCTCGGGTCTCAAAGTGTCCCACTTTTGCTGATTGACAACACTGTCCGTCGCCTGGTCGGCGACGTCCTAGCTGAGCAGCACGACGAATGGGCCGTCGGCCGTCGATATCCCACCCCCGCCATTCTGACCCTGAACGAAGCCCTTCCGGAGGCCGATCTCGCCGATGCGACTGCCGCCTAAACAGCATCAACAGGATGACGCACTCTTACACCACTTGACGGGACGTGACCCGTGTATCGTACTACAAACTCTTCAGCTGACGGTGGCGATTTGAACCCCGGGCGAGGCGTGCTCCCGCCAGCGTCATGGCTGGGGGTAACCTCATAAGTGTCTGCATCCCAGGAGCCACATTGCTCTGGGAGTGCCCCGTGCCGCTCCAAGGTAATCCCCACGGATTGCAGCAGACCCAAGGGAACTGACTATCCGACTTACATGCCAGCACGGGGCTGTCCTGGACACCAGCGGGGCGTGGGAGCCACGTCAATTCAGCTCAAGGCTCCTAACGCCAATCGTGCCTCTAGTGGTTTCGCCTCACCATTCGCACCACACCTCGGACTACGGTTGCCACGTCGTGAGCTATGGATGTGAGCGCACTATCCAACGCCCATCGCACC
This sequence comes from Dehalococcoidia bacterium, assembly GCA_965250195.1. Taxonomy (GTDB): domain Bacteria; phylum Chloroflexota; class Dehalococcoidia; order Lucifugimonadales; family UBA2962; genus CAUZIR01. Next base: position 802,232 of record OZ252295.1, on the reverse strand, counting down.
GCTGTCCGCACGGCTGTAGCTACGGCGCGGGCTATGGATGTGAGCGAACTATTCAGCCAACGCACTGCCGTGGCTACGCCCCGGGCGATCACTGCTGGGGGACTGTCGGCCCCCCATAAGAAGCTCGTCCAGCCCCATCGACGGTATACCCCAGCTACTACGATGCCTCCAGCGATTGCTCCGATCGCCAACCCTCCAATAACCATCAGCGCCACTGCTAGGGCCGAAAGCTGTGCCCCTCCTTTGTCCGTCTCCGGGGGCCTTGGGTTCACGGCTGGTTCCGCCACAGCAACAGGCGTCCCTGCCTCCGTAGAGGACCATGGGCCTTCCGCGACACCGTTCACCGCTCGTACCTGCACCTCGTACACAGTATCGTTAGTGAGCGACCGTATCTTGTATCTGAAAGGCGGCGTTCCGGTCCCTCGAGTCCAGGCGTCGTCCACTAACTCCCACTCCGCGCCTCCGCTGGGCCGGTATCGCAGGTCGTAGGCGATGATCGCAGAGCCGCTGTCTCTGGTGGGCGCGCTCCACGGCACCGTCAATTCTTCATTCCCTATTGTGATCGTGCCGATGATGGGCTCGGAGGGTAAGGCGATAACGCTGATGGCGACCGAAATGATGGCGGAACCACCGTAGGAGTCATCGGCCCTCACGGTCACCGAATAGGAGTCCTTGGTCGCCCTGTCCAGTGCAGCCTTTTTCTTCAGCTGCCCGGTCGACGAGTCGACTCCGAAGGATGCCGCGTCATTCCCCAAGAGAGAATAGATGAGTGAGTCGTTGTCGGCATCGGTCGCTTCGACGGGGTTTCCGATGTCGTGGTTGGTGTTCCAGTTCTCGACAACGATCCGGGTAGCAGGGCCACTTTCACTGAAGGTGGGACTGGCGTTGAATGCGCTGCCGCACATTTCATCGGTCGAGGTAACCGTGACTCCGCCAAGAGCCGGCAGGGGTTCGGTGAAGTGGTTTCCACCGATGGTCAGTGTAGTGAGGAAGGCAGCGTTACCCAATTCAGGTGGGACAGCGCCCGTCAACGTGTTGCAATGGAGATTGAGAACCGACAGTTTGATGAGGTTGCTCAACTCTGGTGGGATGGAGCCGGTGAGTTCGTTGCCGTTGAGGTAGACCTCCGTCAGGACGTTCAAGTCACCCAGCTCTGAGGGGATGGAGCCGCTGAGTTTGTTGCCGCCTAGATTGAGAACCGACAGTTTGATGAGGTTGCCCAGCTCTGGTGGGATGGGGCCGGTGAGTTCGTTGCCGTTGAGGTAGACCTCCGTCAGGACGTTCAAGTCACCCAGCTCTGCAGGGATAGGGCCGGTGAGTTGGTTGTCGGCGAGGTTGAGGCTCGTCAGGTCGGTGAGGTTGGCCAGCTCTGGGGGGATGAGACCGGCGAGTTGGTTGTCGGCGAGGTTGAGGCTCGTCAGGTCGGTGAGGTCGCCCAACTCTGCAGGTATGGCGGCGCCGAGTTTATTGCCGGAGAGGTTGAGCTGCACCAGGTCGGTGAGGTCGCCCAGCTCTGCAGGGATGGGGCCGGTGAGCTTGTTGCTCTGAAGATAGAGGTGGGTCAGGTTGGTGAGGTCGCCCAGCTCTGCAGGGATGGGGCCGCTGAGTTGGTTGTCGGCGAGGTTGAGGCTCGTCAGGTCGGTGAGGTTGGCCAGCTCTGGGGGGATGAGACCGGCGAGTTGGTTGTCGGCGAGGTTGAGGCTCGTCAGGTCGGTGAGGTCGCCCAACTCTGCAGGTATGGCGGCGCCGAGTTTATTGCCGGAGAGGTTGAGCTGCACCAGGTCGGTGAGGTCGCCCAGCTCTGCAGGGATGGGGCCGGTGAGCTTGTTGCTCTGAAGATAGAGGTGGGTCAGGTTGGTGAGGTCGCCCAGCTCTGCAGGGATGGGGCCGCTGAGCTTGTTGTTGGAAAGATAGAGGATCGTCAGGTCGGTGAGGTCGCCCAGGTCAGTTGGGGTTGGGCCGCTCAGCTCGTTGCCATAGAAATAGAGGCGGGTCAACGCGGTCAGATCGCCCAGCTCTGGGGGGATGAGACCGGTGAGTTGGTTGTCGTGAAGGTAGAGGATTGCCAGGTCGGTCAGGTTGCCCAACTCAGCGGGGACGGGGCCAGTGAGCTTGTTGTTGGAAAGATAGAGGATCGTCAGGTCGGTGAGGTCGCCCAACTCTGCAGGTATGGCGCCGCCGAGTTTATTGCCGGAGAGGTTGAGAATCGTCAGGTCCGTGAGGTTGCCCAGCTCCGACGGGATCGAACCTGCAAGCCCTTTCCCATTGGCGGTGAGTCCCGTGACCCGGCCATGCGAGACGGAGAGGCCTTCTCAGTCAGTGATAGGCGTGTTGACGTTCCAGTCCAACACATTGCCGGGGTCAAGAGTTGCTTTTGCGTCCAGCAACGCTTCGCAATCGGCGATTAGGCCGGAATTGGCGGAAGGGTCGGGTACGGCAACGCTGTCGTCGCACCGCGACTGCGCCTGTGCCGTACTAGGTGATGCAATGGCAAGCGCCAATGTCAGGAAGAAAACAGCGATGAGCAAGACCCGTCCCCGGCTGGGGTTGCGTTTGCCGAGGCCAAACTCGGGGAGGGTAGGTATGTTACAACTTGTCACCAAGGTCCTCCTGTTCCGTAGTTTCACTCCGATGGAGAATAGGGCAACCGGCCTTAGCCTTTCGGCTGCACTTCTGAATCCCAGCGTGTCCCTAGGATCGTTTCCTACGGGTTGGACGCGCCCATCATCGTCCTTGCTCGCCCGTCCTCCACCGCGTCGTCGTCCTTCCCAACCGTGACCTCCTCGAAAGGGTCAGCCCGTAGCGCCTCGCCGAACATCCCAGCGGCGGCGGGCCACCCAACCATGGCGCGGGCTTATCGCTACCACCCGGTCCGGCCCTAGTAGACTTGCCTCCACCCTGGCGGTCCTCTGTGGGAGCCGATATCCAAAACTCTGATGACTTTTGAACCATCCCCGCCAGACGACGCCTCATAGCACCCTCCACCAGGGCGCAGCAAGCACATCCGGTGCCAGCCATTCCAGGGTATTGCCAGCGTGGAGCAACAGGCCTGCCCTGGCCCTATCGCCATACTCGGCCCGGAAGGTGCGCAGATGGGCTATATCTCGGAGACGCGGCCGCTCCGTCGCCTTGACTTCGATGGGCAGCAGCCGATCCCCAGCCTCAATCACGAAGTCCACCTCCTCACCGATGGCCGTGCGCCAGTAGAGGACCTCAGCCCGGTCGAGCCGTGCGTCCCGCCAGGTCAGCAGATCGTGAAGCACCAAGTTCTCCAGATGTGCCCCTCGGGGCTCCTCCTCCTGGGTGAGATGCAACGCCACCCCGGTGTCGCCCCAGTAGAGCTTGGGAGATTTGATCAGCCGCTTGGTGCGGTTCACCGCGTAGGCGGGGAGCCGGACGAGGAGATACGACGTTTCCAGCAGGTTGAGGTAGCGGCTCACCGTCGGCTGAGGCAACGCCACGTCACGGCCAAGCTCCGCCTGGTTGACAAGGTTGCCCATGCGGAGACAGGCGGCCCGCATCAGCCTGCGAAAGTCTGGCAATGCCGAGATGGAAGAGAGGTCCTGGAGGTCCCGTTCCAGATAGGTGCGCACGTAGCCGTCAAACCAGACGGCCCTGTCCTGAGCGGCCTTGAGGTGGATGGCCGGTAGCGGGAAGCCACCGCGAAGCGCCAGCGCCCGCCAGTCCTCCGGCTGGTCAGGTTGCGCAGCCACCAGGTCGCGCCATTCCTCGTCGCGGGCCTTCAGCAGCTCCTCCCAGATGCCCCCACGTCCGAGACCCAGCTGCTCTCGCCGGGTCATCGGCCAGAGGGTCAGATAGCTGGCCCGGCCAGCAAGGGACTCGGAGACCTGTCGCATCAATAGCAGATTGGCCGAACCGGTGATGAGGAACTTCCCCGGCTGGCGCTGCTGGTCTATGGCCCGCTTCACCGCATGCAGAAGGTTCGGCTCTCGCTGCACCTCATCGAGAGTCACCTGCTGGCTGCCCCCCAGGAGCGCCTCGGGATCGCGGCGGGCTGCATCTACCACGTCGAGGTCGTCCAGGGAGAGGAAGCGCCGTCCGCCCGGCATAAGCTCCTGGGCTAGGGTGCTCTTCCCCGTCTGACGGGCTCCGGTCACCACCACCGCAGGCATGACTCGGAGACGGTCCTGAAGGCTTGGCCCAACGAGGCGGGGGAGTGTGTCATTCGCCATAGGCACCATGATAGTCATTCACGGTATGTTTTGCAATGGTGAGGCACCTTCCACAGTTTTCCTTGGGTTTATCCAGCCGCAGCGTCAGACAGCTGAGGAAACGGTGGTTGGCATCGGACACATGAAGGGGGACCTCGATGTGGTCTCTTCCCGTGCTCCGTATTCGTCATAGACCGAAGCGTTTCTGCCGACCACGTACTCTAATGGACAACAAAAAAAGACCTCACATATGGATAGGCAGGGGCAGCTAGCGTTTGAGGACGCTAGCTGCCCCTGTTTTGCACAAGTCAGCGCCCTGTGCCGACCATCTCCTCCTCTCTCTGTTGCTTCAAGCTCAGCGTCCCTTCCACTTTGCAGGCCGTTCTGCGAAAAGCTCCACCCAGGCGCTTAGAACAGCCTCGACTGGGGCTGGCCTTGGGCTGCCTCTTCCTCCGCTGTTGAATCCTGTGCCGACCCCTGCTCACGCCGGGGCCGACGGCGAGTCGAGGCAGCGGGTCGCTCGTGAGAGGGATACTTGGGTTCGTCTTCCCACTTGGCTCTCGCCCTTTCAGCTACCGCCAAGACCTCCTGTGTCAGCCCGGATAGGTCCAGGCCATCCACCGGCTCGATGTGGGGGTCCGACGAGGGTCGTTGCACCCCTATGGTGGCCCTGCCGTCCTTGATCGACACGACAACCTTCAGGTCCTCTGGCGGAGCGGTCTCGTCTCCGCCGGTCTGGTCCTCACCGATCTCCGAATCTTGCTGGGCCTGTTCGGTCTCGTTCTTGTCGGCTTCTTCGTTGGCAACCGTGACAGTCTGGTCGGCTGACGTATCGCCGAAGAGACTTTCGTAAGTGTTCAAGGCATCCTTGCGGGACGCTTCCGTATCGTTCTCGTTAGACATGATTTCTCCTCTCCTTGGTTCTTCGTTCCTACTCTGGCCGCGTTCGTGAGGGCCTTACCTGTGCTTCGCGTCTCATCGCGACCGTCTCCTGATCTCGCCGATGGTCTTCCGCTCCCAGTACAGGTCGCGCTCCACGGCGGGAACGTTTCCGAGCACGGTTGATTCCGCAAGCTCGGTGAGGTGGAAGTATCCAAGGTTCGGTCTCAAACCCTTCGACGAGGCCGAAGCATGTTCCGGTCTCGGGGTCCCACTCGGTGATGTACCAGCGCCAGCCGGTGTAGGGGCTGAAAAGCTTGGCTTGGGCGAGGACGTCGTCGTAGTCGTCGACATCCTCGTTGGCTCCGATGGCGGGGATTTTGACTCCAAGCTCTTTGGTCATGAGCTTGTGTCTGCGGTACCCGCTGTGCTTGTCCTGCCAGGTTGGGATGGTCATGGCTTTTCCCTTTTCGTCAAGCATGGTTTCTCCTCTCTTTGTTTCTTCGCTGGGTAAGTCGTGAGCGCCAATCATTAGGGCGCCATCCTGCCGTCCAGGGTGTCAAACTGTCCTTCGCCGCCCTCGGCGGCTCGACCTCATCACTCGATTCACCGCCTCGGGGGTGACATAGGTCGGGGTGACCGTGCCCTGTTCCATGTCCAGGTAGAGCCCCATGAAGGGGCAGGTGCCTGCCACCATCCGGCGCACCACCATGAGCACCAGGGAGGCCATCATCTGGTTGATGGTGGGGTCCTGGTCGGTGAGATCGAGGGCCGCCGCGCAGTCCACGTCCGGAGGGGTTGTCGGCACGGTGGTCAGCAGGTCTGGGCGTTGGAGTGTCGGCGCGGGCAGCAGGTAGCAGGTCTCGCCGTCGAAGGCCGATTCATACCGGTACGACGGGTCGGCCACGTTGCCGACGAGGACCTGACCCCAGTTGGTGTCGTTGCCCGCGTCGATGAGCCACTGTTGCCGCCCGCCCCGCAAGCACGCTGCCATAGCCCTGCGTGCGGCGGCGTTGTCGGTGCAGCCGATGAGCAGGCAGTTGCCGTAGCGGGGAAGACCGGCGTAGCGGTGGCCGTAGGAACCGGAGTCCCCCTCGCGGAAGGCGTAGACCGAGTAGCCGATGGGCCGACCGTACGCCCGCGCCAGCCGGTCGGCGAGAGCATGGCTCTTGAAGCGGCCCACATCCTCTGGGTAGAAGTTCTGGCGCAGCAGGTTGTGGGGCTCCACCCTGTCATGGTCGACCAGGACGATGGTGGCCTCCCGTCCGGTAAAGAGACGGCAGAGGCCCTCGGCGACATATCCCCCGGTGCCGCCGCAGCCGACCACGGTGATCCAGGGGTTGTCTTGCAGGAATGCGTTGTCCAGGTAGTAGGGCATGGATTGGTTACCTCCTAAGTTTGGTTCAGGTTGTGCTTCGAAGTGATTCAGGCTCTTCGGCCAGCAGACGGACGCCGGGGTTCGGGCCGCCGAACACCTGGCCCCATCGGAGCGGGCCGAAGAGCCCGTAGACCCCCATTCGGAGACTCAGCTCCGGACGAGAGGTGTCCAGCTTTCCGACGACGCCGTAGATGCGGAAGCCCTGCTCGTCCCGGTCGTCGGTGCCTGAGAAGAAGACGCGGGTCTTTCCGTGGGAGTGGAACTCGGCGACCACGCCAGCGGGGGGCCGGTAGGTGAGGGACGAGGCGGTCCCAGCCTGCTCCGGCACCACCAGCCGGTAGGCGTCCCCGTCCCATCGCACCGCGAAGAACCGCTCGGTGCTTGGGGTCTCCTGGAACCAGCGCAGCGCCACCTCGAACAGGGACGGTCGCTAATTTGGGTCAGCTTCGCCGTCGAAACAGATTAGGACGGCTGCCGGGCGGCCATCACCAGGGCCGCCGGCGTCACGCATATATTTGACGTAAACGGGGTATGCCCCATCCCCCCAACCGGTTGAGATGTGGATTCCCTCACCGTCAGACGTGAGCGTGTGAAACCGCTGGCCAAGGGCCGCGATCACCCGGGGCATTTCTTCATCCCAGCCGATATCCATGACGTTGGCGGGGTCACCGACAACAAGCGTGCCGGTGTTGATTCCAACCGTCCCGATATCCTGCCAGCCGGTCAGCTTCATACTCTTGCTACCTTTTCCCTCAGTTCGTCAAATAACCGCTTGGTCCGGTTCGTATGGTGGTAGTGGCGGCCGCCCAACGCTGGCACGTGCCAGCTGGTACGCCCGGCGCAACAGGGAGGAGAGGGGCGGCCGCCTTTACGTTGTTCATACTTTTGTCTCGGCCTGCTGGCAGCCGCTACACATCGGGCCGACCGACTCACGGATATTTCGACTGCTCTGCGGCCCCCAATGGCTACTCTTGACGCCGGCTTCATGGGCCGCTGATTCGAGACGCCGAATCCGGGCGGCCACTTCGGGGAAGTGCGCTGCGATCCGGTCTAGCTCGCCCGGTCTCGAGAACGCGCCGCAGAGGCATTCCCCACTCATGCCAAGGGCTGTGACCGCCGCGTTCGGCGGCAGGCTGTAACGCGCCTGATAGGTCAGCACGTCGGGTTTTGTGAAGTCACGGATTGGAGCCACCCAAACCGTGTTCCCGTCTCGCTTGACGGGCTCAACGCGGCCCATTCGCCGTAGCGATTCCGACGACCTAACCCCGGTGAGGAAGACGACCCGGCGGCGCATGCCTTGTTGGGCTTCCCTGCGAACTTCCCGGAGGGCGCGTTCCTTTAGCCAGCTATACATATACCGATGTGCAGCCGGGCCGGGAAAGCCGTATTGCATCACCAAATCTTCGTAGCGCCTGGGCGGGAACTTCTCAATCAGCGGCAAGCCCAAAGCTACCGCGAATCGGCGTACGTGGTCCCGAGTCTGTTCGACGCCGATCCCGGTGTTCACGTGAACGATGGCGTCCACGCGCGGGCCGTGAGTGGCGGATAGATGCGCTGCTGTAGTCGAGTCGTAGCCGCCCGATACCAAGGCGAATACCTTGACGGGATCGTGTTCCTCAATGGCGGCCCGGATCGTCTCTGCGCCGATGTCGATTAGCTGTCGCACGTTACGTTTGAGTACCTTCTGTCGCGTAGTCGAGTAATTCGGCACCCTTCGGAACGTACAGCGGGTGTCGCGGGTGGCCGTCTTTAGTGAACCCCAAAGCCTTTAGGCCAAACCGACCGACCAGGCGCTTGACCGCACTGCTCCGGCCCATCAACTCGCCGTGAACGCCCCATGCCGCCACCCTGACCCCGCTACGCTCTGCCAATTCGACTAGATGCCGGTCGTTATCGGGTCCGATGGGGTCTGAGGCCATCTTTAGATCGGCCGGGCTGGTCGCTCGGAAGGCGAACAGATTGGCGACATGCAGAGTTGAGTAACCCCACCGTCGGGCGAAGCCGATGCACCGCCGGATGGTGGGGTCATCTTCCGTTTCATCGGCCGTCGATGGGTTAAGCATCAAGAACATGGCGGCCTCGCCGTTGCCGAACATATCCACCTCGCGGGTGAGCGTGTACCTGTAAATTCGGTCGGCCGAGAGTGTCGCGGCGTTGTTACTCATTGCTTAGTTTTGTTTCATCGATTTTTCTGCGGCCTGATACCCGGCCACAGAGAGAAGCGCCCCGAAGGCGACAGCGAATACACCGATCCCGAAGACTTCCCACTCGCCGTCTTCGGATGCGATGCCGGCGGCGAGAGTTCCGAGGCCCAACATGAATCCACCCATCCAACCCATTAGGTGGCCTGATTTCCACAAGTTCATCTATGCAACCTTCCCCTGTCGATTCGTCGCGGCCTCTCGGTCCAGCTGGCGCGAGATCGCCTTTTCAAACACGGCGGCCTTGCACTCCAAAGCCCGTTCGGCCAGGGCCAGGAACATGAACCCGATGGCCTGTTCGGCCTGGTGAATGGAGATGTGGGTGTAGTCGGTGGCGAAGTCGATGGCGGCTTCGCGGCTGACTTCCCCCAGGTCCCACGGAATGCCGGGCGACTCTCTGCCGACCTTCTCAAAGGCGTGTGTGACCCGGGCGAGCAAGATGTCTACGGGTATACGGGTGCCCGGAATAGTCGGTTCGCCTTGGCGCATTTCGGGGTCCATGACCACAGGCAAGGGGTGTCGCGGCAACGTCGTCGTCATTGAGTACCTATTGGTGCAGCCCGGCCAGCCGGGCCTCGATGTCGAACCATTCAGCCAGTGACGCAGGGCCGCGCTCTACCAGGTCGGCCAGGGCAGGCGGGAATCCCTCCTGCTCCAGCCACGACAGAACGGCCTCTACATCGACGATGGACGGCACGTTGTCGCGAGTAGAGACAAGGTATTGGATGATGTCGCCTGTCTCAAACTTGTCGAGCGATTCCGCCATGGCGTTGCGGGCGGCCGGGTGAAGGTCTATTAGTGCCATCGTTTCCTCTTTACCTATTGCTTAGTCCTGTTGTGCCTGTTCGACTACGGTGGTCGCCCGGTCAACGATGCGGCCGAACGTCTCGTTGTTGAGGATTTCCTTCGCTGCGCCTACGAACGCCCGGTCGAAACTCTGCCTGCCGGAATTCGTATGTTCTTTCGTTTCTTGACGCCTAGATTCTTTGTCGGCCCGTCGAAGTTCACCGCGCCGGCGGTTGACTATCTGCATCTGGCGACCCACCCACCGCTTTGCTGAGGTTGCCCGTCGATACCAGTCTGGATCGGCGTATTCTCCCGTCATCCGTCGGTTGGAGTGCGCATGCTCCAAACTGTCCTTGATTGCAGCGCTCCGACGGAGCAGTTCCCCGGATAGCACCTCCAATTCCTCTAAGGAGGCGCGTTCGATTTGCTCGTCTGTTATCCGGCCCCTAAATTCAGCGATCGTCACTTATGCAACCTTCCCCTGTCGATTCGTCACGCCCAGTAGCGCGCGATCCAGGGCGATGACTGCCGACCTCGCAATTAAGCCTCTTGCATGATGCCATCGTCGCCACGAAAGCGACTAATCCTGCGGCGAATACCCCGGCAGCACCGGCGAAATACCAGTTGGCAAACTCGTTTGCAGTAGTCATGAGGCCAAAACCTGTTCCCATCAGCAGGCCAGCCAGCCAGGCGAGCACGACCGCGTTCCTGGTAGCTTTCCTGCTACTTTCTCGCACTGGTGGCACGCTGCTACCCTCTCCAAGAACGCCTTTAGATTGGTCGCGGTCGCAATCTCCGCACACGCCATCCCCCTTTGCCAGGTGCTGTTCGGCTTTCTCCAAGTAATCCATAACGCTGCTCTCCCTATTGATCCGTCGGGGCGTCTTTACGGACGTAGCCGGCTCCGCCCGGCCCGTTCTAGGCCCAGGTCCAGTCCGCCGATGCCGGTGAATAGTGATCCGAAAGTGGGAGTCGTCATGCAACGTTCTGTAGTCTTCGGGTGCGGTCGCTTACGACCGTTGGCCGTGGGCGCTGGCCTTGTGGGCGCGGTACGGGGCCGCCTTCTCGGTCGAGACGGTCACCGGACCGGACCCGGTTGGCCATACGATGGCCTCGTGCGCTAGGCGGCCGCATTCTCGGCAGTCGGGGTTGGGTTTCATGGCGTTACCTTTCACTCCGTTTTGTCGCCGTCGGGCGCATCTGGTGGGGTGGGCGCTTCGAATACGAAGGCCGTCTGATTGGAAAACAGGCCGACCTGAACCGTGGTGCCTACCAGGCCCATCGCCGCTACCGACTCAGGGCCAAGGCGGGCGTCGAGTGTGATTCGCAGCCGGGGTCCGGTTTGGGTTTGCTTGCTGCTGACCGCCACGACTTCGGCTTCGGGAATGCTCACTTCGATGGCCGCCGTGGAAACTTCGCCAGTGCCGTTCGTGGACCCTTCGGGCGGGTGAACATCGCCGTCCATATCCAACTGGCCTTCGGGTTGTTTCGTTTTGTCTGGTTTGGTCATTGGGGCTTCACTCCATTGGTCGCGTGGTGGCCGTTGGTGGACGCTGGCGAGTCTTCATCCGGATGACCCTGACGTGGGGCGGACACATTGATTGCAGCCCGGCCAGGTCGTCACCGGACCATTCCGCCCGAAGACTCGCCAGCAGAACGTGGTGGTAGTCGAACATTGGATATCGGGGCTCAAGCCAGATCACCCCTTGACCGTCGGGGGCTTCTTGTAGCTCGCCATAATCCGACGTGATCTTTTTCAGGTAGCCGAGAGCGATGTTCGGTGAGCAGTCAACCAGGGCGGCCCCGGCATTGGCGGCCCCCTCTTTCGTCCAGCGTTCGCCCCTCTTAATCTCATCTAACAGCCAGACCTTGAAGGCCCGTTCATACCGCATGTTCAACAGGATTCCCGGCGGTGCCGTGGAAGCGTCGATGCCCTCTTTGGACCGTAAGGTTCCGAGGGGCTGGGGTTCGCTGTCGGTATATAGATTATTACCACCCCTTGAATCTCCGTTTTGTGGAGATACAGGCGGCGGCGGGTGGTGGCCATTACCATTTAATCGCACCCCTCCCTGATTTATTCGCACCCCTCCATTTGAGTCTGAAACCATGCGATCCACCTCTGGCTGAAAACGACCCCGGTCAGCCACCGGGATTACCCTTTCAAAGCCGCCCTTGCGGCCGTTGCAGGTCTTACAGAGAAGCCGGAAGTTAGCTCCCCGATCATCGTTGCGGTTGCCGTTCTTGTGATCGACTTCTAGAGGGTCTTCCAGTTGGGCCGGGAACCGGGCACACAGCTGGCAAAACTCGCCGTCGCGTATGACGCATATCTCGTAGGCGAATTGCCGCGTCTTTGGGCTCCACGGCCGTCCTTTAGGCTTGTCGCTCGCCACGGTTACGCCCCGCCCTCGCAACGTTCCTCGGTCATGGCGCCGACGGCCTGGGCGGTCAACCAATCGGCCGCCCAAACTACCCGGTCACAGTTGAAACAGAGGGACCAGTAAACGCCGTTGCCGCGCCGGTCATACACCCACCCGGTTAGCTCGTGGCCGTACATAAAGACGGTGAAAAACTCGGCCCAGTCCTGGGCGACCGGGGCGGTTAGTAGGGGCATTGATACACCCAGGCCACGCCGTTGAGGCCGTAGGAACGGTGCTTTTCGCACGTTCCGCCGTGGGCCATAAAATCGAAAAGGTTTACGGGGTTCTGACAGATATTGCAGAACGGCCCGCCCCGGTAAGAGAGCCACCGGGCGGTGACGTTGCCCGCCTTGTTGCCGGGGTCCAGCCTTGAAACGCCTTTTGGGATGGTGAGAACACCACCCGCAAGCGCCGGAATTTGGCCGCTCAACTATCGCTCTCGCCGAACGTCGGGGGCCGCTTGTGTTTCCACCGAAACACCCAGGCGGTAACGGGCTCTTGCATCTTGTACTTGCTCGCGGCCATCGCAAACAAGGCGAACGCGAGGCCCGCTACCCACCACTCAGAAAGCCCGGCGACGACGGCCGAGAGGCCCGCCATAACTATTAAAAGGATTGTCGCGGCGTTGCCCGCCGCCTTGTTGTATCGCTCGTGGTCCGCCTGGGCTACATTCGCCCGAATCGCGGCCGTTTCCTTTTGGGGCTCGGGGGTTTCACCCGGCATAAAAAAACCCTCAACTCGTTAAAGTTGAGGGCAATTTACAGGCGGTGCTTTATTTTGTCAATAGGTTTCTTTACTTATTATTCGGCCGTGTCCGGGGTCGGCCCATCTTTGGTGGGTTGTCAATTAGCGCCTGAATTTGGACCGCATCGAAAAGAGGGAACCCGCCGCCACGGGCCGCCCCTTTTCGCCGGTCCCACTCTTTTAGATGACCGGCGCGCTTCCAAGTATGAACGGTGCCTACAGGGATGCCGAACCGAGCCCCGGCCTCTTTGGCGGTTACCAAATCGTTTGGAATCGGTGGGCTATCGTGTTCGGTCAAAACGGCTGAAATCGTCCTCTCATTAACACCCGCTCGCCGCATTGCGTCCACCCATTGAACAGTTGCGTACGCTAACGCCGGGTCTCCTCCATTTTGACCACCGGAGTGCTTCGTTTCAACAGTGTTCGCGGCCTGGGTGTGTATGACCATTTGGTTATTCCCCTGTCATTGACTCGGTGCTAATATCCGGCCATCGGGGTTTTTGGCCTCGACTCGTGCAAGCTCCCCCCGGTAACGCTGGACGCAACACCGGGGGGAGTCTTTTTTATTCGATATGGTGGGCCGGACTGGACGAAATCGAGAACCGAGGCCGATTCTGTAGTCACTCCATCCGACGGCATGGGGATGGTGTAGGTCAGCACGGCCTCGTCTCCCGTCACCTCGATACCCTTCACGAAGTTGCGGATGAGGGCCTTGCGCTCAGGGAAGGTCCCCTCCTGCAAGAACTCCCGGAAGTCCGCCACGTACCCCTTGATCTCCTCCGTGCCGGGTAGGTCGACCCTTCGCTGCTCCATTAGGCTGGCAGCCTCCTGCCGTGCTGCAGTGAGCTGGTCCTGGCGATGCCGAAGGGACAGGATGCGGGGCGACAGGGCATCCATGGTCAACTGCTTCGTCTCCAATGCTTCGTAGAGGTTCTCTAGCCTGCTCTCCACGTCCGCAAGCTCTGCCCATATGACCTTCAGCCTCCCGTTCATCTCACCGGCCATAGCGTCTATCTCCTCGGCGACTAAGGTGACCAGCTCCGTGATGGTCCCGTCGGTGAGGATCCGTTCTTTGATTTTGTCTATGATGAACCCCTCCACCCTTGGGGCGTTCAGGTAGCGGGCCTCGCAGGTTCCCGCGCCCTCTCGGTACAGCGTGCCGCAGATGTAGTAGCCGTACTGTCCGCTCTTGGCTCCCTGGCCTATGTATGGCCTGCCGCATACGCCACACCTCAATAGTCCACTGAGAAGGAACTTGCTGCCAACCCGTGCGGGCCTCTGTGCCACCGGCGCCCGCTCATGGAGGGCCTGCTGCACACTCTCGAACAGTCTTCTGGACACCAGGGGTTTCCAGGCCTTGGCAACCCGCACTGGCTCCGGGGCCTGCTCTCCCTTCGCCGTCCTGCCCCAGACGGCAGTTCCGGTGTAGGCTTCGTTGGTGAGCAGGTAGTGGAGTCCACCTTTGTACCAGCGTTTGCCACGGTTGGTGATGCCCCTATCGTTCAGCTCTTTGCATATCTCCTTGAGGCCGTTGCCTCTGAGCGAGCTCTCGAATATCTCCTTCACTATCGGAGCAGTGGCAGGGTCAACCTTCAAAGTGGGACGCTCCTTCGCCCCGTCGCTGATTTTGACCCTCTTGTAGCCGAAGGGAGCCTTGGAGCCGAGGAAGAAGCCTCTCGATGCCGCCTCCCGCATCCCCCGAACGACTTCCTGCGCGAGATTCTCTGAGTAAAACTCGTCCACCGACTCGATGATGGCCTCCATGAGCTTCCCTGTGGGTGAGTCGTCGGCGTGCTCAGTGATGGAGACAACCCTCACACCCTTGCGCCGTAGCATGGACTTGAATGCCACGGCGTGTTCACGCTTTCTGGTAAAGCGGCTGAATTTCCAGACGAGGATGACCTCAAAGGGAGCCTTGGGCTGGCTGCCCTCCTCGATCATCTCCCTGAACTGGGGACGGTCAGCCACGCGGCCACTCTCGGCCTCATCCACGTATTCGCGGGCCACGGAGTATCCGTTGGCTTTGGCGTAGTCCTTGAGCGCCCTGAGCTGGGCCGACACGGACAGGTCAACGTCCTGGCGGTCGCTGGACACCCTGGCGTAGAGCGCCGCCGGGGTGCATGGTTGATATTGTCGTTTCATGCTGTCGTCCTCCTTCTTGGTTCCGCCTGTTCCAGGGCGTTTCACGCCGAACATTAGCTACCGTCTACCATCGTTGGTGTCGTGGATCTGTCATCCTCCCGCGGCGACATTCCTGCAGAACCCCATCAACGTATCGGTCACCATTGGCCTATCCTCCACTATCACCCCCTACTGACTCAGAGCAACTGTATCAGTTGGTAGGCTCATACCAACCCGATCCGAAGACAAGCCCGTCACGCTCCACTACCCAAGAGTGCTTTGTCCCTTCTTCACCCGTGACCGGATTCAAGTAGACATAGCTCACCCACATGCCTTCTTCCGTGGCGTCCGCCATGACGGCACCGAAGGCGTAGCCAGTAGAATCCACCCCGAGAGGGCCACGCATGCTCTGACCTATGTTGTCCGGAACGGTGGCGTGGGCGATGGTGACATCGCTCTCGTCGGTGATGAAGATGTACCACTCGCCGTCCACACTCTCCTTGGTGTTGTAGTAAGCAATGGTAGCGTCTCTACCCTCTTCGTCGTAGCGGTCAATGGCCCGCTGCACAAAAGCCTTTGTAAACGCTGGGGGATCGGACTTTGAAGGAGCTATTGAGTCGCTTCCCCCACAGGCGGCAGCCATGAAAACGGCAACGACTACCGAACCAATAAGCGATGCCGTTAGATTGTTGGTCTTCATCATAGAATTCCTCCTACATGTTCAAATAGCCGATCCAACCTGCTACCCATCCACCAGCTCTATGCGGTCACCGTAACGGCGGAAGTCTGCGGCGTTGAACGTCAATAGCCTGCGCTCCCCATGCGCCAGCATGGTTGCGACGATGTTGGCGTCGTGAATCTGCCGTCCCCCCGCGGGAATCTCTCGACACAGCCCCACGAGCGATTCGGTCACCACGGGACCGTCCTCGAGTATCTCGAAGCTGCCTATCAGCCTGCTCACGTCATCCAGGGCATCCTCACGGGTGATGGCCACTGGCCAGGTCTGCGGTCGAGTGACGACGGCCAGGTACTCTCGTATCACCTGACGGCTGATCCTTAGCGGTTCAGGGTCTCGAAAAGCACGCTCCAGGCTCGCCCGAGCCGCGTCGTGGTCAGGCGCGCTGGGGACACGGGACTTCACCAGCACGTTGGTGTCTATGAACATGGCGGGACTAAACCCTCTCCTCGTAGAGGTCCTCACGTCTGAGGCTCAGACCTTCCGGCCACACCGCGGTGGGGTGGACGGGCCACGCCTCGTCGAGAGAGAGCCTGGGTATGGGCTTCGGGTGCGTTCGCCGGAACAGCAGCATCTCGCCATCCATATCGACCTCCGCCGTCTCCCAGCCGGCGACGCTCCAGGCAAGGGCGTGGCTGTGGCCATTGCTGCCTCTCTGATTTCCCCACCAGGGCCGGTGCAGCCGTGCGGACGGAGGCAGCTCGAATCCGATGACTGCCTCGACCTCGTTGAAGGAGGTCCTCCACTCCTGCACCTGAAGACTGCTCAGGTACGTGTACAGTCTCTGGTACTTGCCTCGGATCACCATTTCTCGGTACTTGTCCTTCTGGTCTATGGCCATGTCGTGCCTCCTTCGTCTCAGCTTGCCCTAGCCGGAGGGTAGATGTCCAGATACATTGTAGTGAGTTAGTGACTCCAGCGCAAGCGCCTGGACAACGGCAACGGACCGGGTAGGGCTCGCGCGCGCAGACCCCCCTCAGAAGGCGCGAGATTCCAGGGGTCGCTGGCGGTGTCATACCCGTGTACGGGAGATCGCACGGGACACCAAGTCGCAGTTCGGGCGATTCCGTAGCTGGAATCGGGGTGAATGGGGCATCCTGCTAAATCGGAGCGAGCAATTTGATTCCGGTACTCGTTCCACCCCTACTGGACAGTCGCAGCTACGAAAGTGGACAAAATGCCGGTGGCGTTCGCGGACGTGATTGGAACATGGGCTTTGGATTGCGTGATGGGGCATCGGCAGCTACGGATTGGGGACAATGGAACATCGACGCGTAAGAGAGGCGGATGGCGTTGGAAGAACCGGAGGTCCGGGCCGGCAGGAACGTCGACGGGCTGGCGGCGGCGCCCCTATCTCAGCACAAACCACCACACGAGAACGCTGCCGACCAGCAGCACGAACAGCACGATGGCGATCACGCGGACCATGTTGAGCAGATTCTTCGTCTCCTTGTGCGCGGCGGTCTCCTTCCGGTACGCCTCCTCAAGCTCCTTATGCACCTGTCTGCTGGCTAACGCCGCTTCCCTGGCCACGTCTCGCTCTCGCTCCAACTCTGTGACTGTCCTATCCAACTCCCATACCGTCCGCTGGAGCTTGTCCTCCCGAACAAGGGACCGGCGCAACAGCTCGTCGTCGCCCACGTACTCTAGCTCGTGCATACGCACGTAGACCCGGCGCCCCTCCCTGACCACCTCGACCTCTCAACTCCTGATCCTCCGGTCGAGGGTGGACAGGGATATCTCCATCTCT
Organism: Dehalococcoidia bacterium; assembly: GCA_965250195.1. Taxonomy (GTDB): domain Bacteria; phylum Chloroflexota; class Dehalococcoidia; order Lucifugimonadales; family UBA2962; genus CAUZIR01. The sequence continues at coordinate 785,048 of OZ252295.1, read as the reverse complement.
CGCGCCGCCTCCGCTTTCGTCACCCAGCGGACGTGCTCATCCATCGCTCTTTTCCTCGCCCTGTGGCTGACGCCTCCGCCTCCAGTCGAACAGACGCAAGCCCCGCCCCCCGGCGTCGGGCGCATCCACCGACTCCTGGCCCCCGGCGACGTCTTCGGACTTCTGTGCCGCCTCCAGGGCCTCCACGCGCCGGGTCAGACGCTCTACGAGCCTAGCCAGATCGTCCACGGCTTCAATCGCCAGCCTCATCCTCGCCTCCAACCGGTCCAGTGGCGTCGTTCTCTCCCATCCGGGGTCGTCCAGGTTGCCCATGAGTCGCTGGACGGCCAGGGTCACCCTGCCCGTCAACCGCTCCCGGCGCAGGGCCAGCGCCACTGTCTTCCGGTTCACACCCAGGAGGGCCGCCGTCCGGCGCTGTCCCTCCCGCCCAACGAGCCACTCCACAACCCACTTGAGGTCGGGCTGACTGTCGTCGGCCCGCGATGCTGGCCCGCCGTTGCTCTTTGGCTTCCCAGGAGTCATTTCCGTTTTCTACAGGGGGTGGCCGCTTTTGCAATTTCATCCATTTTTCGGTGGAACCAGCCCTTTACAGATACTGCTAACAGATTTCGGTCATACACTCCGAATGTGGCGAAAAGCATTAGCTGGCTGGCCCAGGATGTCCGCTCCTACCCATGCCCCAAAATCATGTCACGCACCCCGACATCGTTTCGCGCCAAAATCGATGGGCCAAACTGGGCCGCCATCGTCGCCAACACGCCAAATCCTGTCCGCATCAACCCTCCGGCTCCCCCGGACAGGCCCATCCGTAGCTGTTTCCTCGCTACATGCTGACACGTCAACTGCTGCAAGAGTGCAAACAAGTCGTCGTCGGAGAGGCATCGTAGTTTAGCACAGCTTCCCAATCATTTGCATTTTCCAGCGCTGACCGGTCAACGGGTCTTTCGGCCCGTTACGTAGCTAAAACAGGGGCAGATGGGGCGCATTACGCCCCCTCAAGACCTCGCCGACAGGCCAGGATGTACCGTTTTGCAACCCCCATTCAGCATATCGGGCAGATGGCGACGCACCGGCGCTATCTATTCCCCCCTACAGGACTCTGACACATCCGGTGGTAGAGCGAGTCCCACTGGTAGGCGCGCAGATCGGACAGCGTCAGTCGCGGAGACTCCGGTTCCCAGAGTGGATGCCAGGACCGCCCCAGTATCCCTGTGGTGGACAGCACGGGCCGGCAGGACACGAGGACGGGCAGCGACATCCGGCTCATGCGGGCGGCGGTACGCACGTAGGTTGCCTCGACCTCCTCTGTGTCCACGACGAAGAGCGTGACGGGGAACGGGGGCTGGTCTTCGCCGGGCTCGGTGGACCAGTAGTATCTCGTGTAGGGACTCAGGCGGTCAATAACTCCCTCGGGGTGACGGGCGCGCAGCTCGTACTCGAGGTAGAACGGTATCTCAAGGCCCTCTGCGACCACCTTCCCCACGGCGTCCGGGGCGATGGCCGACTGACCCCAGTTGTAGGCCCGGTCGGATCTCGCGGTGGGCACCGACCACAGCAGTTCGCTGTCGGGATCGTCCCTGGCCTCCGCCTCAAGCTTTGAGAGGAACCATGTGATGCCGTCTGCGTGCCTCGTCTGACGTGCCCACGTGTCGATCCGGTGTCCCACATGCCGTCTCCGGCCCTGACGATCGGTCGTGAGAGCCGAGCTCCAGATGCCTCGCGTGGTCGGGAGCTGAGCGCGGTCCCGGTGGTTTACGTAGCGAATGCCCTCGCCTGAAAGCGTGTAGCGGGTGTCGCCTCGTTTTCCTCGTTGTTCCACCAACCCCCAGGTATCGACGAGGCTGTGCATCATCTGGCTGGCGCGCCCCTCGGAGACGCCAAGCCAACGGGCCAGATGCTCACGGGGGATCATCGGGTGGTCGGTCACGAGGTTGAGCGTTCGCTTCTCAGCTGGGCTGATGCCGAAGGTCGGCGCAGCCTGCACCATGCGCGCTGGACGGGGTAGCGATGCCCGCTTCCGATTCGGGGACTCGGTGAAGAGTCTTCCGCTGGCGTCGCCCTGTGAGCTCACGAAATCGAGAGTGTAGTACGAGCCACTGAATAGGCCTGAGGTCTTCTGCCAGACGTGGTAGTTCCGTCTTTCGAGTGTGTCCTGAGACTCCACACCGACGTAGGAGTCTTCAGGATTCAGTTCCATGCAGAACCTCGTCGTCAGCCTCTGCTCCCAGACGCTGGGGGCCAGGACCAAGATCGTGTCGGGGCGGCGCGTGTAGTGGTACTCGGCTATGGCTCTCATCCGGTCGTAGAGGGAACAGCGGCGCAGAGCTAGTCCCTGGCGTACCACTCCGAATGTCCGGCAGTTGTGAAGTGTGATGGTGGCGTCAAACCGGCCCCGGCGGTGGAACTCCACGTGCGACCGGAGCCCGTCAACGCCGGGGGACAATGAGGCAGCGAGTCGGTAGACGGAGGCCACCGCGTCCATCCGGCGGATCAGCAGCGCCAACCACTCCCTGGACACGGGGTAGGCCCGCACGAAGTCCGAGGGCGTGTCGAAGGCGAGCATCCGGGCAGCCTCTCTGATGCCGCTGCCCGTCAGATAGTATCTCCGGCTCGATGGTAGGTGGGCAGTGCCGTGACTCACGCGCCCGGCGATGCCGTCGGCCAGCAGGCTGGTCAGGGCGCGGTGGACGGTCGTGTGAGGCTCGCCTATGATGAGCGCCAGTTCCGCCGAATCAATGAACGGCATCCGGCTGAGGGATTGCAGGATCTGTCGTCCGGAGAGGGCCATGTCGCTACCTCCCACGCGCTCGGCTCGGAGTTAGCCCAGAGGCACGTAGGGAGGCCCCGATAGGGCCAGTTAGATTACGGCCCCTCGGAAGAGGCTTTGTCTGGTTTCGCGTTCCGTGTTTCGGCGTGTTCATCCTGTTTCCCGGCGGCAATGGCCCAATAGTCCATTGTGAAGGCCGGGAACGTTGAAAGTAATGCCCTGCAAGCCATTGTTTTGGGAACGGTTTTGTGGTAAAGGCCTGCGGCGGAAGGGGAATGTTGAGTTCACTGATACCAGGGACAAGCTGAGCAACCTCGTCGAGGGGCTGATCAGGGAACACGAGCTGACCATGCCTCCCGACACGGTCCGCTGGGACAGCCGCAGCCGGCGCACGCAGACCCTTAGACGGACCGGCCCGTCGAGTAAAAAACAACGTCCCTATGCTGTGTCTGGGAGGGGCTATAATAGGGTTGATGAACCAACTCAGTCAGAGCCTGATGAGCGTCGCCATTGGTGCGCTTACATCAATCCTGGTGCTGGCGCCACTGGTGGGGATTCAACTAGCATCCCAAGTCGCAGTCCAGGTGGTGCTGAGCATGTTGGCGGGAGCCGTTGTCATAGGGGCGATGTCGGTGGCCCGGGGCGCCCCTTTCCTGCCTTCGGAGGAACGACGTCTCTTCGTCTTCCCCAATCGGTTACAGCCCATGGTTCCGTTTCAGCTCATGTTTATGGGAGTGCCGCTGCTCATCGTGAGCCTCTTGGCAGACTCCCCTGCCTCACTGGTCAGCGCGGCTCTACTCGGCGCATTACTGGTGACTATACCTTGGCCCTCGCGAACCAAGTCCTGGCAGGTCGGCGCGTCTCCTCACCGCCGATACTCTCCAGTTGGACCGAATATCCAAGGGGCTCACACACAGGCACCCCATGGTCGATTCGAGAAGTTCTCAGAAGGGGCGCGTAGCGTTCTGTCCCACGCGCAGGAAGAAGCCCAGTGGTTCAACCACAACTACATCGGGACCGAGTACATCCTGCTTGGACTGGTACGGGAACCCGAAGGCGTAGCCGCCAAAGTCCTGACCAACCTTGGTGTGGAACTCTCCAAGGTGCGGTCGGCGGTGGAGTTCATCATTGGAAGTGGCGAGCGCCCTGGCCCCGGCGACATAGGGCTGACGCCCCGAGCCAAGAAGGTGATCGAGCTGGCCGTGGATGAGGCACGGCGCCTGAGTCATCACTACATTGGCACCGAGCACCTGCTCATCGGCATCATGCGGGAGGGCGAGGGTGTGGCGGCCGGGGTCCTGGAGAGCATGGGTGTTAACTTGGAGCGCGTCCGCGCCGATGTCGCTCGGCTCTCTCAGAACAGCGAGTAGTCCCGATAGGAACTACGGACAATCCCATCTTGCCATTCTCGCAAGGAAGACATCCGGTTAGGGAGCGTGTCCTTATATGAATCGAACCGGCACATCCCATGTGGCTAATGCTGTAGTGCTCCCGAATCTGGGGCGGCAATCAGCATATCTCTACGGTTTCAGCGTCAACATCCGATTCGTATTGGGCCGGTTGACACTCTACACAGAACGTAAACGAATTTCCGATTGGCGCTCCAGCCCCACTATGCTACTATCTGGGGATTTTGGTATTGCTACCTCCGACTGAAGCTAAGTCAACCGCCCACCAGTATCTGAGCTATTGGTGTCTATTTGATAACAAGTATGTGCGACCTTACGGGCGGCGGTAGTGGCGGCCCAGTTCCGAGGCGTAGCGCCGTCCCAACGTGGCGCCTTCGGCCTCCAGCCATTCGGTGAACCGGGTGGAGGCGGTGGGTGGGTCAGCCGACACCAGATGGCCCACCATCAGTCCGTCGATTTCATCCCTGGTCAGCACCACATCCCGCACCAACCAACCCGCCATTCGGGCGGCCAGCAGCGCCACCGAAGGCCGTACGTGAATCAGCCGGGCTCGGCTGCCTACTCGGCGAGCTATGAGCCGTACCATCTCCTCAAACGTGAATGTTTCTGGACCCACGGCGTCTAACACGACATCTTCGCTTCCCGCCCCGGCATTCACGGCAAGTTGCGCCAGGTCGTCTACGAACACCGGCTGGATCGGATAGTCCCCAGACCCTGCGATGGGGAACGCTGGAAACCGCCGCAGGAACCAGGCGATGTTGTTTATCAGCACATCCTCGGGGCTGAACAGCATCGTGGGTCTGAGGATGGCGTAGGATAACCCAGACTCGTGGATTGCCTTCTCCACCAGCGCCTTCCCCCGGAAGTAAGGAAGTGGCGAGTCTTCCGAGGGGTTGGTGACGCTGATATGGACGATGCGTGTAACGCCGGCTTCGGCCGCCGCTCCTATCAGGATGCGGGAGTTCTGAACGGCGATGTCATGAGTAACCGTGCCTCGTGCGAAGCGAATCCAATAGGTGTTGTACAGAGTGGCGGCTCCCCGAAGATTTTCCACCAACCTATTAAAGTCGCCGAAGTCCAGCGGTAGAGCCTCCACCCGATCACCGAATGGGCTGTGGGAAGTAGGAGTACGGGTCAACGTCTTTACAGTTGCTCCCTGTTCCAGCAACCGCCGCGCGATGTACTTGCCACTGTAGCCAAAGGCCCCAGTGACGACCGAGAGACTAGATCGGCTCATTGCCTTCCTGACCTCCGAGATCAGCAATGGCTGCAACAAGGAGCGCGAGGGCCGCTGGCAGGTAGAACATGCCGATCGAAGCTATCGCTACAAAACAGAATCCCAGAAGCACGACGGCGGGGCTCCAGAGGAGTATCTTGCGCATCGTCGTCTGTTGGAGCCGAAGGCCCAACAAAGTGATGGCGGTCAACAGGATAGGCACTAGCAGCAACAAGATTACGTGCAGGCCATTCGCTTCTATTGCCGTAGCGCTAGAGCGAATCACCTCCCCGCCAGGCTCACCAGGGAGTGTCGCCGTTACCGACGCACCCTCATAGGTGGGCCAGAACGCCAACCAGACCCCAGCAGCCCAGGCCAGGGCATGGGCGACCCATGCAGATACTGCTGCTACGCCGATAGACCTCAGATGTCCCTCCGCACTAACCTCTATGGCGTCTGGTGCACAGTACCTCCGGATATCACGGGGCGCCTGAATTGAGATGGCTAAACCCCGGCGGGGTAAAATCGAAACTTAGATGCCTCTCTATTCTAGTAGGGTTCGTCGGCTTTGACGACATTGCTGTAGTAATTGCATTCGTGAAGACGAAGAAGCTTTGGTATGAGCCGGAGATTCACATACTCTGCAATTCTGGTAGTGGCGCTGACGTTGATTGCCGCTGCGGGGTTCTTGTACGCCCGAGGCACAGGTGGTTACGAATCGGCAACTGGTCACAAATCGATATCCCACGAGGCCCCCCCTCGAACAATAGACCCTAGGATCGTTAGGCAGATGCCTCTAGCAGATGCGTCGAGTCAAATTTACGAGCTTTGGCAGAGAGAAGGCATGCAAGGCCTCACAGGGATGCGGCTTGACAATGACAAGGGGGAAGTGATCCTCTACTGGAAGGGACAAGTCCCTCACAGGATGGCCGCGCTTGTGCGGACGTTGCGGACCAGCGTCCCAGTTCGAGTAGTTGAAAGACCCTGCTCACTCGTAGAGCTTCAGCGGGAAGCAAGGCGGCTTGTCGAACTTGATCTCTCCGGGGCAGGCGTCAATGTCACTCAGGCAGGACGCAGCACAGTATGCCCCGGCCCACCAAACTTGACAAAATCAAGAACTTTTGCCCTCAGGTTCAGGCTGGAGGTGTAGTCCTCAGTCTGCGACGGCCCGGAATGTGTAAGTGGATGTAACAATGGAGATGAAGTACGTCAGGCGATCGTGGTTTCCCAGACTGATGTCGCGCTTGGGGTCGCGCAGGCGAGGCTCCGACATGACCAGCTTTGCGATGCTTTCCTCCGGAGGAGGCGTTCCCATCTGGCAGACCAAGCTCGCGCCCGATGGCGTGGAGTTCTCCGAGGACGTGTCGGAGGCCAGGTGGGTAGAAGAGCGCCTATCGGACTCAAACATGTCGACGTGCATTCCCTGTTACCAAACGGGTTTCCGGCATACGCCCGCGTGTTTCACCCCGCCTATCTAAACGACGACGAGGAGAGCCCGTCAGATGGTCCACGTGGTTTCGTGGACGGGACGGACCGTCTATCCCCTGATGCAGTTCCAGCGTGTCGCAGGTCTGCCCGAAGGCCCTCACGTCAATGGACCAGACCCGCCGTGGGGTTCGCATCCGACGGTCGGGTCAATCCCGGAAGCGGAGTGCCGTACCCTGGTCGAAACGCTCAGGGGCTTCACCAATCCCCGAATTGGTCCAAGTGGAATGTTAGTCTCGGGGGAGGGGCAGGTCAAAGCCTGAAGGACCGATATGTATACCCTGGCCCGTAGGCTTAGTCGTCTTCGGGGAACTTTTCCTTGGTTCAATGCGTCTTACCCATTAGAGACCCACTTCAGCACTGTGGGTGAGTGGCGCGGCAAGACAGAAGAGATTCCTGCGGCAATACAATCTCCGATGGGAAGGTAGGGAAATGAGGATTTACACCAAAGAGCTCGGAATGAGCGGGCGATTGGGGGTTCTAAAGCTTGGCGCATTCGGAGGATTACTTGTCCTCTTAATGGTGTCGACCGTCGCTTGCGGTGACGCTGAGCCACTCCCAGGATCTACGCCTACGACCGACGGCCCCAACGTGTCCCGGTCGCCCAACCCCGATATAGAGTTGGCTGCCGAAGGCACCTGGGTCCTCGAACTGCTGGACGGTCGACCGGTCATCGAAGATTCCGCGATAACGCTGAGGATTGGAGACGACTGGTTTGACGGCATTAATGGATGTAACCGCTACGGCGGGCAGTCTCGTGATGGAACGCCTGTCGTCGGCGCAGATGGGGTTTTCAAAATCCCACCCGGCGTGGCGGTCACGGAGATGTTGTGTCTCGAACCCGAGGGGGTGATGGACCAGGCGGACGCTTACATGTCGGCTTTCATGCAAGGGAAGAGGTTCCGCATTACGGATGACCGGCTGGAGATCCTCGACAGTGGCGACGCGGCCAAGCTGGTCTTCGTGAAGGCGCCGCCGCTGCCAGGGCGTCCCGTTGACCTGGAGGGCACCGCGTGGCGGCTCCTGAGCGAGGGCGACACGATGGACGGCGTTCGTGCGGCGACTCTGGTTTTTCTGGATGATCGGCTGGTCACCGGCGCGACCGCGCGTCGCAGTTACGTTGCGACGTACAGAGCGTCCGAGGGGGCTTTGCGCTTTCCGTGGAAATCAATGTTACGGTCCCCGCAGTCGTGGCAGTCGCTCGGAGAGAAGGCGCGGACTCTGGAGGGCGAGTTCGGCGACTTTCTGACGTGGGCGAGGGAGTATTCGGTTGACGAAGAAGGAGGATCGAGTCTCCTCAGAATCTGGAGCATCAGGGGCAAGACGCTGACCTTCGAGCCGCTGCCGCCGATCGTCGAGGACATCAGGGACGCGGAATGGTCCTTGGTGGCGTTCGTCGAGCGCAGACAGCTCGACCCCGGGACGTGGGGCCACCGGACCACCGATGTGCTCGACGGAACCGAGGTGACTATAGGGTTCGACGAGTACGGCCTGGAAGGGCTTTCCGGGTGCAACTCCTACGGGGGTCCGGCGAAGCTCGAAGACGGGTCGATCACTGTCGACGCCCACCTCCTCCACCTCACGTTAGCGGGATGCGTGGACCCGGACGGCGTGATGGAGCAGGAGGAGCGATACTTTGCCCTGATAAACCGTCTGTTGCGGTACGGCATCTATGGCGACAGTCTGTTCTTGAAAACAGCCGACGATGTGTTCCTGCTGTTCCAGGTCAGATCCGCCCAAACTGGGGATACCCGACCTCCTACGGCAACGCCCACTCCTATGCCGATGCCCACGGTGGCGCGGGATCGTCTTGAGGTGCCGCCACAAGGACCAGCCGTAGAAATCGGGAGAGCCTACCCCTACGAGTTGTATGTCCACTGCGGTATCCGCGACGCCCGTTTCGATGGACGACTCTGGATGGCCGATCCCATGCTGAGCGACGGTAGTGGCAATCCGCCGATGGATTGGGCTCCCGCCGATAGCGTGGGCGTCATGGAGCTGGTCAACAATGAACTGGCGGTATTCACGGCCGACAGCGGCCGGATCATCGAGTTCAAACCCTGGCCGTCGGATGTCGAATGGAGGCCGTGCCAGTAGCACATATGGGTAAGAGAGAGTTCGCGGGATGCCCCCTGATTGAGCAATGGGGGGCTTGCAGGGTATTACCTTCACCATTCCCGGCCTTCACAATGGACTATTGGAGCATTGCAGCCGGGAAACGGAATGAAGACGCAGCAACTGGGCACACTAAGCCAAACAAAGACAACATCGGCAGACGGTCGGCAGCTACTTGATGCCCTCAGCAGGATGCCGTTCATCGACTCGTCAGAGCTGGCAGGCATCCTCGGCGAGCCGCACGCGACGGTCCACCGCAAACTGACCGGTCTGCTGGCCGACGGAATTGCCGGGCGCATCAGCCATGGCACCGCATATCTGCCATCGAGTCAAAGGTACTACCTGACGGCCAGCGGCATCGGAGAAGCCACCTCGGTCCTCGGCTTCGAAACGCCCTCGGACTTCGTGCGGGCCTACCCCGTGTCCAGGGAGTGGCTGGCGCTGCTCATCCGCCGGATGGACGCAGTGGCCACAATCTACCGGCTCGCTGCCTCACTGTCCCCCGGGGTCGACGGGCTCCGTTCTCACGCGGAGTTCCACCGCCGCGGTCGCTTCGACGCTACCATCACCCTCCACGACGGTCGCAGTTTAGGCGTGGTCCGACAGGGCCTTGCCTTGCGCCGCCGTTCCCTCTACGACCGGCTGAAGGCTATAGCGGAGTACGACTACACGCGCCGCCCCGACGCTGTCCTGATACTGACGCCCAGCGTCTGGGAGCAGAGGCTGACGACGAGGTTCTGCATGGAACTGAATCTTGAAGACTCCTACGTCGGTGTGGAGTCTCGGGACACACTCGAAAGACGGAACTACCACGTCTGGCAGAAGACCTCAGGCCTGTTTAGTGGCACGTACCACACCCTCAATCACGTCAGCTCCCAGGGCAGCCCCGGCGGAAGGCCACGCACCGAGTCGCCGGAGCGCAAACGCGCCTCGATACCCCGTCCTGAGCGGATGGTGGAGGCTGCGCCGGCCTTCGGCATCACACCCTCGGAGAAGCGGACACTCGACCTCATCACCGACCACCCGATGATCCCCCGTGAGCACCTGGCGACCTGGCTCGGCGTCTCCGAGGGACGAGTCAGCCAGATGATGCACAACCTCGGGAAAACCTGGGGCCTCATCGAGCGTCACGGCAAACGAGGCGACGTTCGCTACACCCTGTCCGCCGAGGGTATTCGCTACATTACGCACCGGGACCGCGCCGAGCTTCCCACCACGCGGGGCATCTGGAGCACGGCCCTCACCACCGACAAACAGGGCCGGAGACGACACGTGGGTCACCGCATCGAGACGTGGGCGCGGCAGACGAAGCACGCCGACGGCATCACCTGGTTCCTGTCGCAGCTTGAAGCGGAGTCCAGAGAGGATTCGTCGAGCGAACTCCAGTGGTCTGTCCCCACCGCCAGGTCCGACCGTGCCTACAACTGGGGGGAGTCGGCCATCGCCCCCGACGCCGTGGGGCATCTGCTTACCGGCGGCCTTCACGTGCCGTTCTATCTTTAGCATGAGCTACGTGCCCGTCACCCCAGGGGAGTCCTTGCCCGCCTGGACCCCTATGAGAGCTACTACTGGTCTCCCGCACCAAAGGAAGACCAGCCTCCGTTCCCCACCACGCTCTTTGTCGTGGACACCGAGGAGATCGAGGACACCTACGTGCGCACGGCGTCCCAGTTGGCCACCATGTCGCTGCCCATCCTCGTGTCCTGCATCCCCGTGCTGTTAACCACAGGGATACTGGGAAAGTCCTGGCGTCCTCTCTGGGAGGCGGAGTCCCCCCGACTGGCGCTGTCCAACCTGCGGGCCTACCGATGGGACTCCCTCTACCACCGGATGCGTCCTGTAGGGGGTGACACGTAGATAGCGCTGATGCATCGCTATCTGCCCTCCATGCCGGTTGGGGGCTGCAAAGTTGCGTTCGCGGGGCGAGTTTCAGGGTCCGCCGATGCTCATTTCACCCCTGTTTTAGCTACGGAAGGGGGTTGACGCATCGTATGACGTATCAAGGTCCAAAGTGGGACGCCATGCTAAAATATGGGGCGGGTCCGAAGACACCTTGATTGCACGTTTGCACCCCTGACGTGTCAGCCTAAAGGGAGGAAGCAGCGATGGACGAGCCTGTCCGCTGGGTGACGAAAGCGGAGGCGGCGGAGGAACTGGAGGTATCCCTCTCGACCCTCGACCGGATGATCGGGAGGAGAGATGTCGAGGTCCGCAGGGAGGGCCGCCGGGTGTTCGTGCGGATGCACGGGCCGGAGCATCTGAGCGACGAGGAGCTGCTGCGCCGGGCCATCATCAGGGAGGAAGAGCTTAAGCGGACCGTGCGGGAGTTGGAACAAAGCGCCTCGGAGTTGCAGCATGGAGCATCCGAGTTGGAGAGGGAGCGGGACGAGGCCAGAGAGTCCGTATCCGCCAGCAGACAGGCGTATGCGGAGCTTGAGGAGGCGTACCGGAAGGAGACCGCCGCGCACAAGGAGACGAAGCAGTTGTTTACCATGCTCCGCGTGACCGCCGTCGTGCTGCTCGTCATCTGCGGTCTGCTCACGTGGCGACTGTTCATCTGAGAATTGACCGACGAGCCTTGACCCGCGCATGGGTGACGGATATACTGACTCGTAGCGCCTCTAACAATGACTCGCAAGGAGGTAACGCGACATGAACCAACTTACGCTCAGAGGATTCGACGACGAACTGAGCACCATTATGCATAGCCTCGCAAGGCAGGAGGGAATCTCTCTGAATCAAGCTGCGTTGAGGCTGCTCAGGAAGGGTGCCGGCATAACGGACCGCAAGGGGAATCCGAACGCGATAGGGTCTTCGTTAGACGACCTGTTCGGCGTATGGAGCCGAGATGAGGCAGAGGGTTTTGATGCTGCCCTTGAGGTCTTCGAGACTGTGGACGAGTCCGCGTGGGCATGAGGATTCTACTGGACTCCAACGCCTACTCCGCGTTCATGCGGGGCAACCACCAGGTGAGAGACCTGATACACGCCGCTGAGGAGGTGCTGTTCTCGGCTGTTGTGGTAGGTGAGCAGCTATTCGGCTTCCGGCAGGGTGCGCACTTCGAGCAGAACCTTGCGGAACTTCGGTCCTTCCTCGAACGTCCCTACGCGTCCTTCGTTCCTGTGGGTCCGGTGACTGCGGACCGCTACTCACGGGTAATGTCAGGGTTGAAGGCCAAAGGGCGGCCAATTCCGACAAACGATGTCTGGATTGCGGCCCATGCTATGGAAACGGGCGCCGATCTCGTTTCAGCCGATGGGCACTTTGAACACGTTGACGGGATTGTTTGGGTCCGGGTGGCGGGAGGTTGAATTCGAAAACAGCGACGACATTCCAGACAAGGAGGACGACATGAAAAAGAAGCACCTACAGCCGCTCACACCGGCGGCGCTCTATGCCAGAGTCTCCAGCGACAGGCAGGACGTGGACCTGTCCGTGTCCGCCCAGTTGCGGGCGCTCAAGGACTACGCCAGAGCCAACGGCTACTCCGTGGCCCGCGAGTACGTGGACGAGGCCGAGAGCGGCCGCGTGGCCGACAGGCCCCAGTTCCGGGAGATGATTGAGGAGGGCGGCAAGCCCAACGCTCCCTTTGAGGTCATCTTGGTGTGGAAATTCTCCCGCTTCACCCGCAAGCGGGAGCACGCCGTCGCCTTCAAGTCCATGCTGATGAAGCAGATGCAATCGACACAGGTACTTCTACAGGGATCGCCAGGTTGATGCGCACCTGGTTGTGCTTGTCGATTATAGCGTCATCGAGAACCAACTGGAGGACGGCCTTACGTTGCTCGGGTGTCATGTCGTCCAGTCCATCGCCAACCTCTCCAGCCCAGGCCAGGACTGCCTCCATCGTAGCGCGCTTTGCAGTTCCGCTCGCCGCCCTGGCCTGGAGGTCATCGAGTTGACTCCGGAGGAGTTCCAGGCGTTCGGTGATGAATTTGCGCTGATGGTCAAGTTGGGCCTCGGTGATCTTCCCAGATACATACAGTCTGATAGCGCGGTCCTCTTCCATCTGGACAGACCTCAGTTGGCGCTCCGCTTTGCTGATCTCCTCATCAAGGGCACCGCTGTCCTGAGCGTCGAGGGACTCGATCCCCGCCACAATCAAGTCGGGGTTCTGAAGGACGCACTTGTGTACGCTCGCAGCGAGTTGGAGTAAACGATGCGAAGCTGGCTGGTTGGCTCGACTCGGCATCGCATTCGTCACTGCAGGCGTTGTTGCAGGACGACCGTGGAATGCCGCGGGGCGGGGAAGTCCAGTAGAGGTACACCTCGTGCCGCCGGCCTGTCAGTCCTGCGGCACGCCACGGTTCTCGATGAGCTCAAGCCCCCGTTACTCGCTGTAATTCGCAAATGGAGTTCAACCGCCAACTGAAGGCAATGGACCAGACATCAACTGAGGAGCTGATGCTATGAACCGCGTTCTGATCGGCATTCTAGTTTCGACAGCTGTTTTGGCCGTCGGAGTTGCAGCGGCAGCGTATTTCTTCCTGGGCCTGGGAGGTGCGCCGCCGGTGGGCCGGGAAGTGGCGCTCCACACATACGGTGACCAGACCTACGTGCTGGTCGAGTATGGGGAGGATCTGGCGATATTCGCGGAGTCTGGACCGCCCGTTACTAGCCGCGACCTCGCCGACAACATACTGCACTCCTACGCATGGAAACCTGTGCTCGACGACCTGGACTACGCAGGAATCGCCGAGATTGTGCAAGGCGTGGAGCGGGTCGACTCCAGTATCTCCAGCGTACGCTCACTCTCTAACCAGGCCGTGGACATATTCAACGAGCTGGACTCGATAGCTGCCAACATCCCGTTCAGGGGCAGGATATCTGCGATGGACGTCGTCAAGTCGTCATATCCGGGCCTGGACACGGCGGAGCAGGCCATCCGTTCGCTCAACTCGGAGCTAAATCGCTGGGGTGAGAACACCGAGAAACTGGTCGGAAGCACGAGCGTTGTCGCCGAGCTGAGAGAGTCGGGAGAGTTGGATGGGGAAGACCTGGCCAGGCTGTTCAACGACGCTTCCTCCTCAGCCCAGAGCGCCGCAGATACGGTGAATAGCGTCAAGAGCGGAGTGTCTGAGGCTCAAAGCTCAGCCGGGCGTCTGGAATCGGCACTGCGTGACGCGTCAGACACGCCGCTCATCGGGGGTGCGATCGGGGGTCTAGCCTCGACGGCAGGCCGATTCGAGTCTGAGCTAGGCGACTTGACCTCACAGCTCGGCGACTTCGAGGGGGAATTGGTCCAGCTTCGGCAACAGTTCCAGGACGGCCTGGCCGCCGCGACCACTGCCCGCGAAGGCTACATGATGCGGTGGCTCGCAAGCCCTCACGATACCCGGTGGCCACCGACGGATCCTGCGAGAGCCCCAGCGGTCGTGCTTGAGCGAGTCGGTGACACGCGCCAAGGCGACAGCGCCACGGCTACGTCCAACGAGGCTGATTCGGAGGCAGAACCGACTGCCACCAGTGACGCCAGTGAAGCGACGAGCACGACTGCCACCAGTGATTCTGCCCAAGCGACCGACACGCCTGCCACCAGTGAGGCCGGCGAAGCGACCCAGATGGCGGGAACACTCGTCTGGAGTTACGAAACAGGACATGTCATCTACTCTTCGCCTACGGTGTCCGGAAGCTTGGTTTACGTGGGGTCTTATGATGACTACCTCTACGCGGTGGACACGGCCACAGGAGAACGGATGTGGGACTTCGAGACCGGTGGTCGTGTGCGTTCGTCTCCCGCGGTGTCGGATGGGGTTGTGTACGTGGGGTCGGAGGACAATCACCTATATGCGCTGGATGCAACAACCGGAGAACTTGTCTGGCGCTTCGAGACCGGCGCGTGGGTGAAATCGTCCCCCACAGTGTCGGGCGGGGTGGTATACGTAGGGTCGGACGACGAACACCTCTACGCGCTGGAGGCAGCAACCGGAGAGCTGGTCTGGCGCTACAACATCGGAGCAGACGATGTGGACTCCTCCCCCACAGTGTCGGGCGGGGTGGTGTACATAGGGTCGGACGACGATTACGTCTACGCGCTGGAGGCAGCAACCGGAGAGCTGGTCTGGCGCTACAAGACCGGAATCGATGTGGACGCCCCCCCCCACGGTGTCGGGCGGGGTGGTGTACGTGGGGTCGGACGACGATTACCTCTACGCACTGGAGGCAGCAACCGGAGAGCTAATTTGGCGCTTCGAGACCGGCGGGGTTGTGCGATCCTCGCCTACGGTGTCAGGCGGTATCATATATGTGGGGTCGGAGGACAATCACCTATATGCGCTGGAGGCAGCAACTGGAGAGCTGGTCTGGCGCTACAAAACCGGCGATCGAGTGCTTTCGTCGCCCACGATGTCAGACGGTATCGTATATGTGGGGTCGGACGACAATCACCTCTACGCGCTGGAGGCAGCAACCGGAGATCTGATCTGGCGCTACAAGACCGGCGATCGAGTGTCTTCGTCGCCCACGATGTCAGACGGTATCGTATATGTGGGGTCGGACGACGGCCACCTGTACGCGATCATCGCCTCAGGACCAGCGACGCCTGCTGAGTAGACTGAGTCCACCACTACAGCCACGCCTACCGCGCCGACTGAGCGCACCGCTACAGCCACGCCCTTTCCGCAGGCTGAGGACGCCGCTACAGCCTCACCCACTCCGCAGGCTGAGCCCACCGCAATAACCACGCCTACTCCGCAGGCCGAGCCCACCGCTACAGCCCCGCCTACCCCGCAGGCTGAGCCGACGCCGACGCCGACTCCCACTCCCACTCCCGAGCCGGCTCGTACAGAGCAGATCAATTTCGCGGGCGTGGTCACCAATACGAACCTGCCGAGCCAGGTGCAGGTCGTATTTCCCTCCGGAATCAGGAAGGGCACGCCATCGTTCTCCCGGCAGCAGAGATTCAGAACGCCACTCAGGTGTACGAGCGCGGGCCCGGGACCGACGGGTGGGAGGAGATTGACTATACGGAGACGAGCTTCTTCGTTCACACGGCGGAGAACTTCGACCTCGAGGTGGTGTTCGTACTGGACTTCACAAACAGCATGGCGCAGGCGAGGCTTCCGGATGGGCGCGACGGTATAGCAGCCATGCTGGACGCCTTCAACGCGGGACTCGACGTGCTGCCTGGCGCACACAGGATCGGCGTCGTGGAGTTCCACGACAGAAACGCAGATCCCGAAGTCCTGTCGGCCCTCACGACGAACCGACAGGCGATTCGCGACAGAATCGCTGCGTTCTCCCAGAGCGGGTTCGACCCGGGCTCTTCGCGGGTCTGGGACAGCGTAGTCGCCGGGGCCAACCTCTTCTCTACCCGTGAGCAGAACCCCCGCGCCATCAGGGCGCTCGTATTCCTGTCAGACGGGAGGGACACGAGCAGCGTCAATGTGCGCGACGAGGTGCGGCGTCATGCGGGGGATCGTGGCGTCCAGCTTTACGCGATGGGCGTCGGCGACGTGTTCCAGGAAGAACAGCTGAGGGAGATGGCCGAGTCGACCGGAGGCGGCTACTACCCGGCCCGCGACGTATCGTTGCTTCAGGAGCAGCTTCAGCTCCTCGTGAACGACCTGCGGGGCCAGTACCAGGTCAGCTACATAACGTTGAGGAGGGCCGGCGATTATAGCACCGGAGTGGCGGTTGAGCTGGACGGCGTCAGGGGAAGCATGCAGACCGGCACGTTCGACGTTGCGCAGTTCTTTGGGCCGGACAACCAGGGGGTGATCCAGTTCGATCCGCCCTCGGTCGACCGTAGCGCCCAACAGGCGACGGCCTTCGTCCGCGCTCTCCATATGCCCAGAAACATCGACCGGATACGCTTCAGGCTCAATACGCCGAAGCCGGTCCGCGTGGAGCTTGTGGCCCGGCGGGACGGCGGACTGCTGGACGTCTGGACGCTCTTGGGGCCTGACCCCGAGGGCTTCTACGACGTCTCCTCCACGGAGCCCGTGGCCTTCGGCAACTTTGGGCTGCTCTTCAGGTTGACCGTTTCGGGCTTAACGGAGCGGAGCCTGGAGATTCCGATCGAGTTTGACAACTCGATCTATACGGCTGGCAAGCTTCTGAGGCGCCCAGCGTATGTCCAGATAGGCCCGCCGATCCCGCCGGCCGGGCGGATAGCGTTCACCTCAAATCGGGACGGGAATTACGGGATTTACGTGATGTACGCCGACGGCTCCGGCGTCACTCGTCTGACCAATAGCGAAGGACGGGATTCGAACGCCAGTTGGTCGCCCGATGGACAGCGGATCGCGTTTCGTTCAGATCGGGACGGTAACCTAGAGATATACGTGATGAACGCCGACGGCTCGGGAGTCACACGTCTGACCAATCATGAAGCAGGCGACTCTAGTCCCAATTGGTCGCCCGATGGACAGCGGATCGCGTTTGGTTCACAACGGGACGGGAACTGGAATATATACGTGATGAACGCCGACGGCTTAGGGGTTGCGCGTCTGACCAGTCATGAAGAAACGGATGCTGTCCCCAGATGGTCACCCGACGGGCAGCGGATCGCGTTTCATTCAGAACGGGACGGGAACTGGAACATATACGTGATGAACGCTGACGGTTCAGGGGTTGCGCGTCTGACCAGTCATGAAGAAATAGATCTTGTCCCCAGTTGGTCGCCCGATGGACAGCGGATAGCGTTTCATTCAGAACGGGACGGGAACCTAGAGATATACGTGATGAACCCCGACGGTACCGGGGTCGCGCGTCTGACCAATCATGAAGCAGAAGATAGAAGACCCAGTTGGTCGCCAGACGGACAGCGAATAGCGTTTTATTCAGATCGGGACGGGAACTGGGATATTTATATCATTAGGCATGACGGCAGCGAACTAACACGGCTAACCAACGACCCTGAGGTTGACTCTGGTCCAGATTGGACATCGCCGTAGTCGGTTGACGGAAGACCGCCCACGAGCCAGCTGCAAATGTTGATGACGGAACATATGGGTTGGAGACATAGCCTAATGGTTGTCCTGGAGTGTGAGACTCCCCCTCAGTTGACCGACAAGACCAACCAGGGCCTACGTGACACGACCAAGATCACGCACTCCCACACCATCTGAAATCACGAGCGATGACCCAGATGAGATTACTGACATCACCAAGCTCCGGTCCCACGACACTTGTTGTCTCTTTGATCGCCCGCCAGGCGGGCGGCGGAATACCCGTGGTTGGCCGACGGCGTGAATGCACGCGAGTTTTCGGCCGTTATCGCGATCGCCCGCATTGCCCAGCGTAATCCGAGTTTCGCCGAGCGTGTGTTGAAGTACACCTGGTTGGGTGGTGTCTTTACCGACCATGAACAGAAAACGCTCTCCGTCCTCTACTACTTCAAGGAAAAGGCGGGAATAGAAGCGACCAAACAGGTAATGGACTACCAGTGGCTGGCCGACGGTGTGACAGGGGAAGAGATGGAACTCTTAATAGAGTTAGACAACCTAGTCGACGACGATCCGGAGGCAGCGAGACAGATCAGTCTTGGTACGCTTGCGCCTTACCTGTTGGGACTAATCTCCGAGTCCGCCGGGCAGGCTGCGGATTTCCCTTGGTTGGCCGACGGTGTGAATGCTCAGGAACTTCCGGCGGTCATCGGAATCGCTCGCATTGCCAGGCAGGCCCCGGACTTGGCCGACCGGCTGTTGGGATACTCCTGGCTGGCCGACGGGGCATCCGAGAGAGAGTCGGATGGCATCGATCGGCTGGCCCACCTCGCCAGCCGAGACCTTGAATTGGCGCGACAGGTCGTCGGCATGGGCATACTCGATGATCCTCTCAGAGATCGAGGCTTGCACGCCATCACATCGTTGTCCCGTTTTGTTGGAACCGATGACATGACGCTCCTGGTGAATCAGCCTTGGTTCGTCGATGGTCTGACTGATGAAGAGACTGCCTTCCTAGCGGTGACGAACAGAGATAAGCAGTCGGATGCCGTGTATCGAGATTTCCTTCGGGTGCCTTACGCTCGGTCCGGGACTATTACGCTCCCGTTGGCCGGCGACGTGGATGTGTGGGCCTTCTGGGACAGTCCATTTCCCGCTTCAGACGACACGATCGAGCTGCTCAAGGACGCCGCCCGAGCCTCAGAGGCGCTCATGGGAGTGCCCTTCCCCACGACAGATATCATCCTCTTGATGGGCGACTCGGATAGAGTGGGTGTCTCTGGATACCATGTTGGAAACCATATAGCAGCGCAAAGATGGGTAGGGGAAGGCAATCATAGGGGTGTGATCTATCACGAGACCACCTCTGAGTACGACCTTCCAGACTGTGTTGAACAGGGGTACAGGAACATTCAAGAACTGCTGGACAAAGATGGTCCTCCTTGTTTGGGTGAGCTCTTCCTGGATAGCCTCCTTCAGCTATTGGGAGAAGATGCGATGTCGGGAGCCGTGAGGGAGCTGTACCTCATGCGGACGGAAGGTCGTGAACCGACTGAAGAGGATGTCTACCGGATCTTCCTGAAGCACACCCCGGCCGGGCTGGAGGATGAGTTCCGCGACATCTACAAGCGGCTGCACGCCGGACCTTATGCGGACACAGATACATGATCCTCAGGAACCTACCTGCAAGCCGGCCTAACGCTGCCTGCCGAGGACTACACGGTGAAGGCAGTCTCAGATTCCAGCCAGGAGGGAATTCGACACCGACTATCGCGATGCGGTAGTGCGAGGCGAAAACGCCTCCGGCTAGGCTCACAGGCTACCCAGCCACATCTCGAAGACGGTGCCATCTACTGTCCAGGTTTGCCCACCAAGCCCAGATTCTCATATTGCGACCTCCCACCGAAAAGTTCGCAATTCAGTCTTACACGGCCCACCTGAGAAGGATCGAACCGCTCATCGGGCCTGGTGACACGTTCGGGTACGCGGGGACGACGTGACACACCCATTTTGAGTCCGCTTTACCGACCTGGCTTGAATGGACCCAAATCGGCCGCCCACGAGTACCTGAGTTTTCCGTGTCTATTGTGTCCGTCGAATGAAGATTTTTGATTTTGTCCAGTTGGTGGAGGTAAGCAGCCCGAATCTCGAGGCGCTTCCTACGACCAGTGATGCACGGTTAGATCTTCACGGAGACACCATCAATGCCAGGGACGTGTGAGGGAAAGGACATGATGGAGCTGGAGATTAGACCATACACGGAATCCGACGACGCGGTAGCAGCAGACCTATGGCGACCCTGCTCTGATGTTACCGTTATGAGGGAGACTTCGTGACGTTGGCTCTCCCCAAAGGCCACCCCGTGGTGACGGCTGGACTGGCCGCTATCACAGGCGCGGGTGTCGCATTGGGCTTCACGGAGCTTGGTAGCTCCACGAGCACCTGGCTTCTCATCCTTGCCACGGCAATCCCGCTAGCAGTGTCGCCCCCATTCGTTGCAGGTTGGCTATCGCCAGAGCTAAAGCATGCCTGGTTCTTCCCGGTCGGCGTACTGGCGAGCCTCTCCATCGCGATGGCCATCTATGGGAACCTCTCTCTAGATTCCCACCCCGTCGCGTTCGTCTTCGCCCTCACAGTCATCTATGGTGGAGGAGCATCTGTGGCATTCTGTGTGAGCTGGATAGCGAGGCAGTACCTCCGCCGGTTACGAGGCCACAGGATGCCCGTGAGCCACCTTGCCATTGCGTCGTTGGTAGCTGCTTGCTGCTCGATAGCCCTAAGTGCGCTCTTCATCGCCATACCGCTTGGTTCATCGCCTCCACCACACGCCCCGTACTGGTCAGCCGTCCTGGCGCCGATTGGATTGATAGGGGTTGCCTCGGGGTCTGCGATCATCTGGAGCGACCGTAACAGGGGGCGTTGGGGTTTCCTGGGCCTGGGACTGTCCTTGCTATACCTGGGGGCATCCCTTGCTCCGCCGGTATTCCTGACAACTGCGCACTGGTATGGGCCTGTCGCGCTGGTCCTTGTAGGGCTTGCGATATGGAACATTCTGAAATGGAGGCAAGGCGACGAAAGAGCTGCGTTGGGTGATTCGTAGTCGATGACAGCATCACTGTGGCTCGCAATGGTTCCGCCAGTAGAGTCCCAGGAAGTGGTGTGGTGTAGGTCATGCGCTCGGCGAGGCAGCGAATCTCATTAAGCCGGAAGGACCGACATCTATGCTCGGGCCCGCAGGAAGGTTGCCAGCTAAGTCCGGTCATCACCTGCGCCGACCCCGCCGGATTGCCCCTGTGAGGGAACGTTTTCTTGGTTTGAAGCGTACTATCAAGTATGGGCTCACTCTAGCGCGGTGATGTATGGACGGGGCCAGCGTAGGAAAGCTGTCCGGTTTCGTTCGTACATCGGGAACTTTCTCTTGGGCGGATACGTCTACCAGTTGTATCCTTAATCAGATGTGCCGGTTGAACGGCGCGGCAGGACAGGGAGTCCTTCCTGTGCCACCGGTAGTCTCCAGGGAAGCGGTACGGTCAGTACGATGAGGCTTCACGGCAAGGAACTGAGATTAGGACGGCGGCTCGGGGTGACGACCCGGACTATCATTGGAGGACTGGCAGTTCTCCTGATGCTGGCCGTAGCAGCATGCAACGACGCTGAGCCGCAACCTACGGTCGAGCCCACGTTGCCGGTGCCGCTTGTCGAGGCTGCGGACGTAGAGGTCGTGTACGCGTCCCAAGAACGCCAACCCCCATTCCTGTTCCCGGGGCGCTACGACCCCCTGTGGGGAGATCTGGACGTTGACGCGCCGATCATCGACCGGTTGCTCGGTGCGATGGCGGACGGAACGGCCGTGCAGATGGATGAGGAACTCGTCGGGGCCTCGGTCCGTAGCCTGACCATGAACGTCAGGTTCCGTAACGGCACAACCTGGTCGGTCCGCCAGGTGAGGAGATGCGAACTCACACCGGAAGGGAGGAAGACGAACTGCCTGCCTGTGCCGGACCATTGGCAGTTGCTCCACCGTAACGACGTGGTGGTGTCGAGCGCGCTGACGGAGTGGTTCGAGCGCGCCCAAGAGTACATGCCAAGGGTCGAGCACTTCGAGATACTCCCAGACCCGATAACCCTCAGTGAGCGGTTCACTATTTCCGGAGGGGGCTTTCACGAAGGGGAGAGAGTCGAGCTGAGCATTGAGTTCTCGGACGGGAGCGTGCTGCAACTAGGAAATGTGTCGCTCGACCATGGAGCCTTCAGTTGGGAGGGAGGGATTCGCGAGACGGCCCCCTCTGGCCCGGCAAAGATCAGCAAGCGTGTTATGGACGGCACGGAAGTCGTGTGGAGCGTGACCAGGTCGACCGCTGTGGCAGTTCCGACTGCCAGGAGCACCACGACTCCGCCCCAGACGCTGGTTGAGGCGGAATACAGCATAGGCGAGCTGGCCATGTGGTATGAGAGGTTAGGTGACGTGATCTGGGGTATCAGAGGTATTGCCTGGACTGACCTGAACGAAACGGCGAACCGCATCGACATCGGCCTTTATCCACGGCGCGGGACTCGTGGTGAATTGGAGGCAGTCTTGACGGCACTCGATATCCCCCGCGAGGCCATTGTGATCGAAGATGGATGCGAGGGCGTTAGCCAATGGCCTCATGAGGTCGGGAAATCTTTCGAGGAAGCTTCCCTTCGAGCCTTCGATTACTCTCTGGAGGCAGTATCTCGGGTCACCTACGGAGAGACAGTGCGGATGAAACTGACTATACAGAACGCCACCGATGAACCGGTGGCCTTTGTTCTCGGCGGGAGGCCCCCGTATGATTTTGTTGTGACGACGCCTGGAGGTGAAGGGGTCTGGTTCTGGATGTGCGGCAAGATCACCAATAGCGTACGGGATGGCAAGACCCTACAACCTGGAGAGAAGCTGGAATTGGTTGGCGAGTGGGAGCAGGTGGACAACCGAGGAGAGCCCGTTCCTCCTGGTACCTACGTAGTGCGTGGTGTCTTGACGTTGGGCCAGACTGATTTGGGGCCACCTGATGAGGTGCTTGTAACGGAGACCCACGAGTTGCAAGTGCAGATACCCACGACTTCGGATAGCCCGTCCCCCACTGCAACACCGACACCCGCGCCAATGCCTACGCCAGGGCAGGATCACCTTGAGGGACCGCCACAGGGACCAGGTGTAGAAATTGGGACAGGCTACCCATACACGTTATACGTCCACTGCGGTATTCGCGACGCTCGTTTCGATGGGCGACTCTGGATGGCCGATCCCATGCTGAGCGACGGTAGCGGCAATCCGCCACTGGATTGGGCTCCCGCCGATGGTGTGGGCATCATGGAACTGGTCAACGATAACCTGGCAGTATTCACCGCCGAAAGCGGCCGAACCATACAGTTCAAACCCTGGCCCTTGGATGTCGAATGGAGACCGTGCGCCTAGCGCATCGTGGAAGTAGGATCATGTCATCCCTGATCCCCAGCATCCTTGGGTTAGCGGTGCTTGTACTGGCCGCTTCTTCTGCCCAAGGGCTATCAATGCCTCATAACCTGTGGTACGACTATTGGGGACAGGTCAAAGTGACGGACCGACTGGCTTGTAGATGAGTGAATTGAAGAATCAGAAGCGCGGGACTCGAGCGGCGGTGATTGGTAGCGCTGCCGGCCTCATTCCCGCTATCACGCTGGCCTTCTACTGGTTCTTGTCACAGGAACCCCATGTCGCCGCTCAACGTGTGGGATATGTAGCGTGGGGTCTACTCCTCCTCTCGCCGTATGTGCTGGCGCTCGTTGCCTCTAGGGTGCGAGAACCTGGTGTACGCGGTGGATTGCTTCTGGGTGTGGGTCTACTGTCGTTAGTCGGAAGCTTCTCAACCTTCTCATCGATCGCTTTCATTTTTCTGCCTGCGACATTCGTTATTTGGTTCGCCGCTGTCAGAAGTCTGACTGTCGCGAGGCGCCCGTTGGCGACTGTGGCACCTGCCACTGTTGCAGGGCTGTTGATCGCTGCGATTGTGGGATTCGGCTTCTTTTCCCTGTTGTGGATGCAGAGCCAGGACCCGGAGGTTCGCTGTTGGGTGCTGACCCGAGGCCCTGACGGATACTCCAGGTGGGAGTCACGCCCCAATGTTGGAGGACAAGGGACCATTAGCGTTGGACCCCTAACGGGTGGCGAGCGGTCAACATGCATCAGAGGCATCATCAATAACTCCGAGGCCGAGTAGAGTCCCAGGAAGTGGTTACCGTCGCTTCAAACGTGGTGGCGAGTCCCGGCAGCGCAACAAGGGTAATCGCAACTAGCGCCATCCCCACGACAATCGCTGCGATGCCGAGCACAGGTCGGCCACCGCCACGATGATCAGTGAGAGCGCCACCGGCAGATAGAGGAAGCCGAAAGAAAATAACCCCAGTGCGCAGAACCCCAGGAACACGACAGAGATTGTCCAAAGGAGCAGCCTGCGTCCGGTCGGCCCGGGACCGGTTCGCCTGACGGCCATCAACGCGATACCGCTCAGCAGGACGGGTACGATCGGCACCCAGATAAAGTGCAGACCGTTTGTCCCGATGAAGGTAGCGCTGACCCGTGTGGTCCCCTCGGTCGTTACCGCCACTCCCTGGTACGCCGGACCGAGCACCAACCAGACACTGGCTGCCCAGGCCGATAGATGGGCCGTCCACGCCGATATGACGGTAATTATCAGTACACTCCTACGGCCTCGTATAGTCTAGTCCCTAGCCACAACCTCCGGACACGTACCTGGCATTGATGGTGTCTCCACCTAGATCAAGTCGAGCGTCTAGAGTTGTAAGTAACGCCTCCAGGTCCGGGTTGCTTAGGACCGCCTCGATGCACTCTCGGCTCCCACCAACATAGGTGTCGAACAGGTCGATGTCCCTTGCTACACACCACGCCCTGTCCTCCGGCCACCAGATGCTCGGCGAATGCCCCCAGAAAGGCCCATCCTTTGTAATGAATGCCATGATGGCATCGATAGGCCCGCGGAATAGCAGGTAGTCCCGCCCCGGAGCTCTCACCCGAGAACTAGCCTTGTAGAGGCTAGTGTCGATGTTTCCATAGCCTTCCCAAAGGCAAAAGTAGCAACTGTCAGGGGTCGAGGTAAAACCCCTGAGCACCTCGACCAGGGTACGGCACTCCCGTTCAGGGATAGACCCTATCCGTGGATGGGAACCCCACGGTGGATTCTTGTACATCTGTTGAGGGTCTTCACTCAGACCTGCGATACGTTCGAACTGCATCAGCGGATGGACCGTCCGTCCCGTCCACTCGGCCACCGTAGACCACCGGACCGGCCTATCCTCATCTCTATTCAGGTAGGCAGGGTGGAAAATCCGGGCGTACGCCGCAAACCCTTCGGGCAGCAAGGAACGCAGCGTCCCGAAGGCTGAGAAGCTCTCCTCCACCCACCGGGCCTCAGACACGTCCTCGGTGAACTCCAGCCCGTCCGGCGACAGTTTCGTTTGCCGGATGGGTGTGCCGCCTCTAGTGGAGGGTGTGTACATACGAGACATGCCGCCCCGGTTCGTTCCCAACGCCCGGCGCAGTTTCTGAATCCATGATTGTCGGATGTACTTCATACTCTATTGCCAATCGAGTCCTGGTACTGACGGAGACTGTCTCCAGTAGAACCTACAGAGCCAAGCTGAATCTCAATCCGAATGTTCTTGATCTTGTATAGCTTGGTGGGGAAGGCGGGACTCGAACCCGCACGCCCTTTCGGGCACATGATCCTAAATCATGCTCGTCTACCGATTCCGACACTTCCCCACGTGGGCTGGCAGCTCGATTATATCTCCGGCAGGTTCCGGGTTCGGCGGCCGTTAGGTTAAGGTGAACCCGTGCTTACAGGCGTGCACGGGCTTGGCCCGCAGTGACAGCAGCCCTCCTGCTCGGCGCCCTCCAGGGCGTGTTCGAGTGGCTCCCGGTGTCGTCCGAGGGCGTCGTGTCGGCCAGCTACTCGTTTTTCTTCGACAAGTCTTTCGAAGAGGCCGTCCAGTTCGCCCTCTGGCTGCACATCGGCACCGTGCCCTCGGTGCTCATCGTGCTCAGGCGGGACTGCATTGGGATCGTCAAGGAAGTCACGAGCCTTCGGGGTCGGCCGTCGCCGTTCCTCACCTTCCTCATCGTCGCGACTCTCGTCAGTGCGCCCATTGGACTGGGCCTGCTGATCGGCCTGGAAGAGCTTTCCGCACGGGTCGGTGCCTCGGTCATGGCCGTCGTGGGAGTACTGATGCTGGTGACCGGATACATGCAATTGCGCAGCAAGGTCGCCGGTGAGAGAGGCCGTGCCGACCTGACGCTGCGCGACGCCGTCATCGCGGGCATCGGCCAGGGCCTTGCGGTGTTGCCGGGCCTTAGCCGTTCGGGCACCACCGTCGCCGTCCTGCTCGCCCGGCGCATCGATCGGCGCGAGGCGCTGGCCCTGAGCTTCCTAATGAGCGTTCCAGCCTCACTTGGCGCCGCACTCTGGGCCGGTCTGAGTGAGAGCTTCACCTGGTCCGGCGAGGCGCTTGTATCGGCGGCGATCGCGTTTGTAGTAGGTCTGGTCGTGATTCGCCTGTTCATGGGAGTAGCCGAACGCGTCAACCTTGGGAGTTTCGTAATTTTCTTCGGGCTGATCGTCCTGGCGGGCGGCATCTGGCAGGCGATTTAGCTCGCACGAATTGTGGAACTCGGTAGCGCGGCGTCGATATAATCGAACGGACATGGCCGACGAACCCGAAAACAAGACCGGCTCTCGCCTAGTGTGCTCCGACTGCGGCGCCGAGTTCGTGGTCACTCGCGGCGACGACGGCGCGTTGACGTGCTGCGACCGGCCGCTCGAGGTGAAGAAGTAGCAGTGGCCACCCAACTGGGCAAACGCTACCGGGCGCTCGACACGGGCGTCACGCTCCTGTGCACGAAGGCGGGCACCGGCGTGGTGAAGTGCGACGGCCAGGAGATGGTCGTCCAGCAGCCCAAGCGGCTGCCCAGTTCAGATTAGGCACTGCGTGCCGGCAACCGTCGTCGCGCGACCGTGTGTGCTTGTTGTGGTGATCCCGCGACGATCTGCGGGTGACTAGACCGCGACCAAAACCGGCTCGGTCTGCATCGTCGTCGTGACCACGGGGCCGTCTTCCGACAAAAACACGTCGATCTCGGATCGCACCCCGAACTCCGGCAGGTAGATTCCCGGCTCCACCGAAAAGCAGATGCCCGGGATGATCTGCCGTGTGTCCCTGGTTTCGTAGTCGTCTAAGTTCACAGCATTTGAGTGGATCTCCCGGCCGATGCTGTGGCCCAGCCGGTGCTTAAAGTAGTGTCCGTACCCGGCCTCTGTGATGTAGTCGCGGGCGACCCTGTCCATCTCAAAGCCCATTAGCACGCTGCCCTGCGAGTGGGCGATGCGCAGGTGCTCGACAGCCGCGTCGCGGGCTCCGATCACGGTGTCGAAGACCTCTCTGTGCTTTGCTGGCACCTCGGAGCCCACATACCCCGTCCAGGTAATGTCCGCCGCCATGGTGCCCTCGCCCGCCAGGTGGGACCACAGGTCGATGAGCACCCAGTGGCCCGGCCGTATGGTTGCCGAGCGCCGGAGCGTCGGCTCGTAGTGCGGGTCGGCAGAGTTGGCGTTGGCGGCCACCACCGGGCCGTCCAGGATGGCCAGGCCCTCGTCCGTAAACCTGCGGCGGATGAAGTCTGCCACGTCGTGCTCCCGGACGCCGTCCGACAGCCGGTCGCCAATAAATGCGTATGCTTCCAGCACGACCTGGGACAGGCGGTCGGCTGCGGCCCTGTGCGACGCGAGTTGCTCGGTCCCCCAGCGCTGGGTGGCGTACTGGAACAGGTCGGCCGACGACACCACCTCCACCCCCGCCTCGCGCACCAGTTCAACCGTGCCCGCGTCCACTCTGGCGGCCCGGGGAAGCTCGGCCCTGGGCGAGTACTCCATCGCAACCCTCCCAGAGCTGGCGACCGCGCCATGCACCAGTTCGATCATCTCGTCCCGTCTAGACCATGCTTGTTTGGCGACGGGCATGTCATTGAATCGGCTCAGATCGACCGTGCTCGGCATCAGCACCGGCTCGCCTTCGGCCGGGATCCACAGCCAGCAGGGGCGGGTGAGGAACGCGACGGGCCCGAGCGCGTCCCACATGACCGGGTTCGAGTACCGGTAGTCGTAGAGGAGCCAGCCGCCAATGCCGCGCTCGACCATAAACGCCCGAGCCTGTTTGGCAATCTCCGTAAACTGTGCCATTAAAAAGTAATCAAGGCTGAATGGTCATTTCTGGACGGGCCTCGCCCCTTTAGAGCATGGAGCGGACGAAGCCGCCGTCGACGGGGATGGTCGTGCCGGTGATGTAGCTGGCCGCGTCCGAGGAGAGGAAAACAACCAGCGCCGCCAGCTCCTCCGGCCTCCCGACGCGGCCCATAGGGATTGAGTTCGTCAGTTCAGAGAGGGCCTCATCCTCCGTCATCTCTCCCCCGGCCGCGCGTCCCGTGACCACCTCCATCATGCGCTCTGTCGTGAGGAACCCCGGCGCGATGTTGTTGACCAATATCCCCTCCGGCGCCAGCTCGTCCGACAGGGCTTTCGAATAACCGACCGCTCCGAGGCGAGTAGCGCCGGATAGCATGAGTGAGGGGAACGGTTGCTTCACCGTGCTCGCCAGGATGTTGGTGATGCGACCGCCTCCTGCTCGACGCATGTGCGGGACGGCGGCACGGCTCATGCGTGCGAAGAACATCAGCGAGAGTTGCACCGCCCGGTCCCACTGCGCCTCGGTAGCCTCCATCGGCGTGGCCACCGGCGGGCCCCCCGAGTTGCTAACGAGAATGTCCAGGCGGCCGAAGTGGTCGACCGCTGCTGCCATCAGCCTCTGAATCTCCTCTGGCCGAGACAGGTCGGCGGCCAGACCAAGCACGTCGACCCCGGTCCCCTCGGCGATCTCCTTGGCGGCGGCCGCGATGCGCTTCTCGTCGCGGCTACAGATCGCCAGGGCCGCCCCCTCTGCCGCAAGCGCTTCGGCGCAGGCGCGTCCCAGGCCCATGCTGGCCCCACCTATGACCGCCACTTTTCCCGCGAGGCCAAGCTCCAAATCCGTCCCCCCTAACCCACCGGCTAAACCCATTGGCCCGCATCATAGCTGCACCCGCGCGCCTGCTACAATTTTGCGTCCTACGAGGCCGGTGAGCCTTACGTTGGGATGCAGGGAAGTGCGTTGGGGAAATCTTCGAAAAATAAGGTGATAACGGCGGCCCAGGCGGTCGAGCGTTTCGTGCCCGACGGCGCCGTCCTGGGCATGGGCGGCCAGAGCATCGGCCGCTGCCCCATGGCGCTGGCGTTTGAGATTGTCAGGCAAGGTAAGAGAGGCCTGACGATAGTGGGCTGCAACCTGGCCATGTCCATGGACGTGCTCGTCGGCGCGGGCCTGGTCAGTCGCACCGAGTGCGGCACCGGCAACCTGGAGCGCTACGGCACCGCGTTTCGCTGGCGGGCGGCGGCCGAGGCGGGGGAACTGACCGTCGCCGACTACAGCCACCTCGGTATGGCGTCCCGGTTCCTGGCTGCTTCACTGGGATTGCCGTTCATGCCCATCAAGAGCCTGCTCGGGTCCGATATTCTGGCCACCAAGCGTGCCGAGGGCCCCGACCCCGAATACGCGCTCATCAACAATCCATTTTCCGAGGAGGACGATCCCGTCGCGCTCCTGCCCGCGCTCAGCCCGGACGTGTCTATCGTCCACGTCCAGAAGGCGGACGCATCCGGCAACTTCGCGATAGATGGCTTCTCCACCCACGAGCCGGAGATGGTTAAGGCGTCCAAGGCGGTAATCGTAAGCTGCGAAGAGCTTGTCGGCCCGGATTATTTTCGGGACAACCCGGGAGAAACCACGGTGCCGTTCCTGTTCGTCGACGCGGTCGTGCAGCAGCCCTTCGGCGGCTACCCCACGTCCGTGTACCGCCGCTACGAGCACGACCGTGAGCACATCGTCGAGTACCAGCGCGTCGCCCGCGCCGGTGGCGACGAGTACGCTGATTATCTACGCCTCGCAATCGAAGGGCCCACCGACTTCGACGGCTTCCTGGACTGGGCCGTTAGCGACGAGAGAAGGGCCGAACTGCGCAACGAGATGGAGCGTCTGATTTGAGCGGTTACGAGCCCGATGACTTGATGGTAGTGGAGGCGGCGCGCCACATCAGCGACGGCGACGTCGTGCTCGTAGGTACCGGCCTGCCCATGGTCGCGGGGCTGCTCGCCCAGCGCACCCATGCGCCGAACATGTGCTACATCGTCGAAACGGGACCTGTGGCACCGAGGGTCCTGCCCACGCCCATCTCCGTTTCGGACCCGCGCGTCATGCACCGGGCGGTCAGCCACGGCTCGCTGCTTTCGTCGCTGGGCGGCGTGTTGCAACGGGGGCTGGCTGACGTCTCGTTTTTGGGCGGCGCCCAGATAGATCGATACGCCAACCTCAATTCAACTGTCATTGGTGATCCCGAAAGACCCAAGGTCCGGTTGCCCGGTAGCGGCGGCGCGAACGACCTCGCCTCTCATTCGCCGCGCATCCTCATCATCACCCGGCACGAGCGCCGCCGCTTTCCCGAGCGCTGTGACTACATAACCAGTCCCGGCTATCTTGATGGTCCGGATGCCCGAAAGGTGGCGGGTCTGCCCGTACCGTGCCCGGAGATATCAGTCATCACCGACCTGTGCGTGATGGAGATCGACCGGTCCACCGGGACACTTGCAGTGAGCAAGCTCGCGCCCGGTGTAGGGTTCGATGAAGTGCAAGAAAACACCGGCTTCGATCTGAAACGACCTCACGGCATTCCCACCATCGAGCCGCCGTCTGGAGATATAGTCGAACTCCTGCGCCGGGAGGTCGACCCCGGCGGCGTCTACCTCAAGGGTTAGGTCGCCCACTGAACGAACTGGAGAAAGTGAATTGCCCGAAGCAAGAAAACTGATCGAAGAGCTGACAAACGCATACGGACCTACCGGGTTCGAAGGTCCGGTCCGGGACATCCTCAAACGCGAGCTTGTGCCCATCGCTGACGGGGTAGAGACGGACGGCATCGGCTCGGTGATCGCGACGCAGAAGGGAAAGTCCGACAGGCCCAGGGTCATGCTCGCCGCTCACATGGACGAGCTGGGGTTGATGGTCAAGTACATCGACGAGGATGGTTATCTGAAAATCCTGCCCCTCGGCGGCTGGCTCGACCAGTCCATCATCAACCAGAGGTGGACGGTCCTGACGCGCAACGGGCCCATACCCGGCCTCACGGGCATGAAGTCGGTGCATGTCATGGACGCCAATGAGCGCAAGAAGGTCTTTAAGCGCGACGAGATGTTCATCGACGTCGGCGCAACGAGCAAGAAAGACGCCGAGACCCGGCTGGGCATTCGGCCGGGAGACCCGGTGGTGCCGGATAGCCGTTTCGCAGAGCTGGCCGGAGGTACGCGCTACATGGCCAAGGCGCTGGACGACCGCATCGGCTGTGCGGCCCTCGTCGGGGTGATGAAGTCCATCAGGGCCGACCCCGGTCCCAACACCGTAGTAGGCGTGGGCACCGTGCAGGAAGAGGTCGGGCTTCGCGGGGCGCAGACGTCGAGCTACCAGGTCAACCCCGATATCGGCATTAGCCTGGAGGTCGGTGTCGCGGGGGACCATCCCGGCATCACCAAAGACGAGGCGCAAGAGCGGCTGGGAGACGGCCCCGGCATCTTCCTGCACGACAGTTCAATGCTGCCCAACCTCAAGCTGCGTGATCTGTTCGTGGCGACCGCCGAGTCCGAGGGCATCCCATTCCAGTACAACGTGCTCGCCGGTTACGGGGAAGATGGGGCCGAGATGCAAAAAAGCCGCGCCGGTGCGCCATCGATCAACGTCACCGTGCCGACCCGTTACCTGCACAGCCATACCGGGGTGATCGAACGGTCCGACTTTGACGGCCTCGTCGCGTTAGTGGCGGGTGTCGTGCGCCGACTGGATGCCGCCACGGTCGAGGCCGTGAAGAGCTTCGACTGATCGGCGACCGACCTCGCCTCGTTTGATGGCGATACGGCCGCGATGATAGTTTGTAGGTGTGACCGCAGTGACGACAAAACAGCAACAGACACCGGTATCTGAAGGGGGCTCGATCAACGGTGGTGGGCGGTACATGGTTGCCGCCCTGCAAGACCAGGGCCACCGCGTTACCGGGCCGCGTCTGAGCGTCATCGACGTGATAAAGGGAAAGAGCGGTGCGTTCTCGGCCGAGACGCTGAGCGATGAGCTACCCGGCGTCGGCCGGGCGACCGTCTACCGCACCCTGAAGCTGCTGCTGGAGACCGGCGTCGTGTGCAAGCTGCAAACGCCGGCCGGCGGCCCCAGATACAGCCTCGCACGGGTTGAGCACCACCACCACACTGTCTGCCTCAACTGCGGCCGGGTACAGGAGTTCCGGGACGCCACCATAGAGCGCCTGATGCGGGCCATAGGCTCCGAGGTCGAGGGTGACATCGTCGGTCACCGCATCGAGATCGACGTGTTGTGCGACCGCTGTAAGGCCGGTGACTCCTAAGGGGCCGTGACGGATGCGTAACCCGCCTCATAGTCCTCGGGGGTGTTGAGGTCCAGGCGAACGTTCGGGTCCCCGATTTCCACCCGGTGGACGTCTGAGCGATGGCGCTCGATCACCTCTCGTATGCCCTGGTTGAGTTCGGTTATCTCTTTCAGTTCCGGGATCAGGCGGGCAGTGAAGACGATTGGGTGACCGCCCCGGCCACGATGGATGGGCGAGGTGACCGCCGCCCCGCTCTCACGGTGAGCCTGCAGGACACGGCTGATAATAGATTCCGGTCGCGGCTGGTCCACGGCCATCAGCACGATCGCCTCAGCCGCCGGGTCCACCCGGCCCAGCCCCGCCTTAATCGAGGTAGTCTTCCCGGCGGCGTAGTCTGGATTAACCACGTAGCTAACCCCGGCGCCGGTTACGAGCGGGGCGACCTCGTCTGACCGGTGACCCAATACCACAATAACCTCGTGCGCACCGGCGACCTTCAACTGGGTTATCTGGTACTCGATGAGCGCCATGTCCGAACCCGATCCGTCCGGCCACGGGAGCAGGGGCTTGGGCCGTCCCATACGGACGGACTCTCCAGCCGCGGTGAGAATGGCCGAGACGGTCAAATCAGGCCCGCCGATAGGGGGCGGCTAGTCTGAGGAGGAGGCGGCTGCCTCCGGCACTCGGCTGGCCGACTCGGATGCGATGTACTTGGCATAGGCCTTGTCCACCAGGCCGTCTGCCAGCTTCATCACGGCGCCGGTGCCACCGAGGCGGAACATGAGCATCTCGGCAATGATGCTGACGGCTATCTCGTCCGGGGTGCGGGCGTGAATATCCAGGCCGATGGGGGCGCGAAGCTCCCGCAGTCGCTCCAGCGAAACTCCCATGCGCAGCAGGTCTTCGTAGATCAGAATCGTCTTGCGCTTTGAGCCGAGTAGGCCCACGTAGCGCGCCTCTGTGGCTGCGGCAGCGGCCAGGGCGACGTTGTCGAAACGGTGCCCCCGCGTCGCGATGATGATGAACGTATTGGGGTTGGTGGGCAGGTTGGGAATCGCGTCCTCAGGTCTGGCGACCACGGTCTCGACCGCTTCGGGGAAGCGCTCCGGGTTGGCGAACTCGGCCCTGTCGTCGGTTATATAAACCTGAAAACCAAGCTTCGTGGCGAGAGGGGCTATGGAATTGGAAACGTGGCCTCCTCCCGCGAGAATCAGTCTGGGCGGGGTCGTATAGGCCTCGATGAAGTACTCGGTACCGTCTTCTGCGACGACGTACTCATTACGCCCATGGTCCATCAGGGCGATCGCACGCTTCTCGGCGTCTTTGTCGAGTGCCTCTGAGCCGAGCGACCCGTTGGTCGTGCCGTCCTGGCGGATGAAGAGCTTTCGTCCGGTCGCAGCGCCGGACAACAGCGGGCCGTCGTCCTCACCTGGGAGCTTTATTAGCGAGGCCAGCGCCACCGAACCGTGGCCCTCATAGGCGGCGTCGATCTCTTCGGCGTACGAGAGCAATTCCTCTGGCGTGTAGATGGGATCAATGAGGAAGAACATCGTTCCGCCGCATATCAGGCCGTCTTCGGCGGCCAGGTCTTCGTTCAGTTCGTATTCCCGGTACTGGGCGGAACCGCCCCGGGAGAGAAGCTCCTTGGCGGCGAACCAGATATCGCCTTCCACGCAGCCTCCGCCGAGCGTGCCCACGCCCGTGCCGTCCTCTCGCACCAGCAGCTTGGCGCCGGGCTTTTGCGGCGTCGAGCCCTTTGTCCGGACGACTGTTGCCACGACGGCCTTGTGGCCGTTTGACAACTGCGTCATCGCTTCCTGGAACACGTCTTTCATGGCTTTAGGGTACCAACTTATTGGATTGCGGGCACCCGGCGAGAGATTCCAAGCTCCCTTCGATCGGGAACAGCGGCGGTTTGGGGCGATTGCCCTGTTACAGGCTGAGGCTTTTTTCCAGACGGCGCTGCCCCCGGCAGGGGCCGACCACCGCCATGCTCAGTCCGTCGCTGACGAAGACGTCTTTCGCCACCCTGTCGATCTCTTCAGACGTAAGTGCATCTAGCCTGGAGATCGCATCGTCAAGGTTGAGGATCTCTCCGGCGAGCGTCTCTTGTGCGCCAAACCAGGACGAGACGGCGCGCGTGTCTTCCATCCTCATCATCAACCGACCGGAGGTGAGCCTTCGCGCCCTGTCGAACTCCTCCTCCGTAATGCCGTCCCTTATCGATGCGACCTCGGCCATTATGGTGTCCACGGCGTCGTACACGCGGCGCGGCTCTGTGCCGGCCCCTATCTGAAATGCACCGCAGTCCATGAAGTGGGAAACGCCGGAATGCACGTCGTAGGCGAGGCCGCGGCGCTCCCTTAGCTCCAGAAACAGCCTGGAGCTCATGCCCTCGCCGAGCGCCACGCTGAGCAGCCCCAGGGCATAGCGGTCCGGGTGGAAAAGCGATACACCGGGCAGCGCGATGGACAGGTGAGCCTGCTCGGTGCGCCGATAGTCCATACGGACTCTCGGTGGCCGGGTCTTGGACTGGAATGGGGACCACTCCGGTGCGGCGCCCGGTTCCCAATCGCCCGTCAGACGCTCCAATTCGCTGACAACGGTGTCATGGTCGATCGCTCCGGCCACGCTAATCACGGTGTTGGTTGGAGCGTAATAGCGGTCGAGATGACCGACGAGCACGTCACGACTCAGGCCCGCGACGGTCTCTTTGGTGCCGCCTATGTCCCTGCCGAGCGGGTGATCGGGCCAGAGCATATCGTCGATCAGCGACTCGACCTTGTAGTCGGGGTGGTCGTGGATCATTGCCAGCTCGTCGATCACCACGCCGCGCTCTCGCTCGATCTCCCCGGCCGCCATGAGAGGGTTGCGGACCAGGTCGATGAGAAGGTCGAGGCTCTCTGCGAAGTACGGCTGGGGCACCTTGCACCAGTAGACCGTCATCTCCTGCTCGGTCTCGGCGTTCAGAACGCCGCCGACGCCCTCCACCGGGCCACTGATCATCTCCGGGTCCGGTCTGCGGGTGGTGCCCTTGAACAGGATGTGCTCAAGAAAGTGAGAGGCACCGGCGTTTTTATCGGACTCGTGTCGGGAGCCGACGCCTACAAAGACGTTGATACTGACCGACCGGGTATGGGGCATCTCGCCCGTCACCACGCGCAACCCGTTGTCCAGAGTCGTTTTTTGGTGCCGCGGACCTGCGGAGGACTGGCCGGGTGGGGAGGTCGCCATCAACAGAATTCTAGCATTGGCCGGGCGCAATCCCGCCGGTGGGTGGACCGCGCCTGATTTCCCCAATTAATGGGGGCTGGCCCGGTGGTGGCCGAACGATGGCCCCGGTATACGATGGAGTGGTACTCGGGTCCGTTCTTCATGCGAGGAAGGGGCGCGGTATTGAACGATGGAAGCTTCCAACTACGACTACGACCTTTTCGTAATAGGCTCGGGGCCGGCCGGTCAGCGAGCCGCCATCCAGGCCGCCAAGTTGGGCAAACGAGTCGCGCTGGCTGAACGCAAAACCGTGGTGGGCGGCGTGTGCATCAACACCGGGACCATACCCAGCAAGTCGCTCCGTGAAGCGGCCCTCTATCTGTCGGGGACCCGGCTCAAAGGGATTTACGGAGCCTCCTACGCGGTCAAAGACGACATCAGCATGGACGACCTGATGGTCCGGACCGAGCACGTGGTCAAAAACGAGGTCGAGGTAATTCGTGACCAGCTCCACCGCAATGGCGTCCGGGTAATTGGTGCGAGCGCCCGGTTCGAGGGCGCCCACGCGCTCAGGCTGGACATGGTGGGTGAAGACACGCATCGTCGGGTGACGGCGGACAAGATAGTAATCGCCACCGGCAGCGGATCATCCATCGCAGGCAACGCCGACCTGGACGGCCAGGTAGCGTTCGTGGCCGAAGACGTCCTGCAGCTGGAGCGACTCCCTAAGACCTTGGCGGTGGTGGGAGCGGGCGTCATCGGCTGCGAATACGCCAGCATCTTCGCCGCGCTCGGGGTCAAGGTGACGATGATCGACATGCGTAACGCCATGCTCCCGTTCGTCGACCGGGAGATCGTCGAATCTCTGACATACCACTTGCGGCAGAACCGCACCATACTCCGGCTGGGAGAGGAGGTCACCGGCATGACCTCGCACCAAAACGGCCGCGGTCCGGGCGTCAAGATCGAGCTGGCCAGCGGCAAGCAGATCGCCGCCGAGAAGGTCCTCTACGCCGCCGGCCGTAGCGGCGCCACGGCGTCACTGAACCTGGGTGCGGCCGGTGTGACGCCGGACGAAAAGGGCAGGGTCTCGGTCAATGGCGACTATCAGACCCAGGTTTCAAACATCTATGCCGTGGGAGACGTGATCGGCTTTCCGTCCCTCGCATCTACCTCAATGGAGCAGGGTAGGCACGCCGCATTACACGCCTTCGACCAGGAGGCGCACCACCTGCCCGAGCTCTTCCCGTTCGCCATCTACGCCATCCCGGAAATTTCTATGGTTGGCCGGACTGAAGAGGAGCTAACGGAAGCGGGCGTGCCCTACGAAGTCGGCAAGGCCTACTACCGGGAGATCGCTCGGGGCCAGATCATCGGGGACACTTCCGGGCTTATGAAGCTGATTTTCCATCTGGAAACGATGGAGCTGCTGGGCGTTCACATTATTGGCGAAGGGGCGAGCGAACTTGTCCACATCGGACAGGCGGTCCTCACCTATGGGGGAACGGTGGACTACTTCCTGGACACCGTGTTCAACTATCCTACGTTGGCTGAGTGCTACAAAACGGCGGCGCTGGACGGCCTGAACCGTATCGCCGGTTAGCCGCCCGGCCCGGTAACTGCCCGGACCCGTAAGCGAGTTTCACGAAAGCTCCGGAACAATCCAAGAAGCGGTGGAAAATCCATGCTAAAAAACCTGGGCAGGGTGAATCGGACTCGGACACCCGAGGAAGGTGTTCCGCCAGGTCAGTTCGTCACCGAGAAATTCCCCGTGCTGACCTTTGGGTCCGCGCCGCACGTCGATCGCAGCGAGTGGCGGATGAAGGTATTCGGACTGGTGGGCGCCGAAACGGTCCTGGATTGGGACGAGTTCACGGCCCTCGGCCGCCTTCAGGTCGAGGCGGAGTTCCACTGTGTGACCCAGTGGAGCCGCCTGGTCAACACCTGGGAAGGCGTGCCCATCCGAGCGGTGCTGGACGCCGTGGAGCCGCTCCCAGAGGCAAAATTCGTCATGGTGCGCTGCTACGGCGGCTACTCCACGAACATCGCCCTGGACGTGCTCGACGACGACGACGTCCTTTTCGCCTACCGGCACGATGGGGACGAACTCGCTCGGGAACATGGAGGGCCACTGCGGTTGGTGGTGCCGAAACGCTACGGGTGGAAGAGCGCCAAGTGGGTCAACGGCCTGGAGTTCCTGGCCGAAGACGCCGCTGGCTTCTGGGAAGTCCGGGGCTACCATATGGAGGGCGACCCGTGGCAGGAGCAGCGCTTCCGCGACGACTTGCGGTAACGAGCGGGAACAAGCGGAAATAAAAAGAGGCCCGCTCGAGTCGAGCGGGCCTCTCGTCTTGGTCCGGTGAACCGGTCGCTATGCGGCCGCAGGCTTTTTGGCCCTGGTCCTGACGCGGGTCTGGAGCGTGTGCGTGTCCTTCAGGTATTCCATGTGGCCGCACTGCAGGCATTCGGCGTACGAGCCGTATAGGTCCCGATTGGTGTGCATGTCACCCTTGCACCTGGCGCAGTTCTTCAGCTTCAACATCTCTAGTTCCTCTTATCTCTAACCGACTTTGTCGTCGGACCACCATTTTTCACCCAGAAGAATATTTTGTTAAGTAATTTCTGTTGATATGTAATATTCGCTCACCGAATACTAGCGGTAACTCCACCGCCGCCATCTCCGCTCATCGGCGCCTGTACAGACAGTTACTACGTTCGATGTCCGCCCCCGAATTGAGATTCAGGCGTTCCAATGCATCGTTCGTAGCTTGGCCACTTCGAATGAAGCAAGTTGACACAGACCGTATCAACTCATACACTCGTTTGAGTGAATCTGTTCTCCGTAGTCGTGGGATACAACGGCGACCCGGAGGAGAGGTTAGGACGCCAGACGGTGACCCCAGAGCGGTGAACCTGAGGCTGTGATGGGAGGGAGGCGAAGTCACATGATGCGGGGACCGACGGAATACCACGCGACGAACGACGGCGTTTACATCATCAGCGTCGCGGCGCGCATCCTTGAAATGCACCCTCAGACCCTGCGCAAGTACGAGCGCATCGGGCTGGTGTCGCCGTTTCGGACCGGGGGAATGCTTCGCCTCTACTCAGAAGAGGACATCGCCCGGCTCAGGCTGATAAAGCATCTCGTCGGAGACCTGGGCCTGAACCTGGCCGGCGTGGAACTGGTGCTGGCGGTTTTCAACCGGCTGCTCCGTCTACGGGCCGGTTCGGAGTCGCTGCAGGGTGAGCGGCTAAAGCGAATGGTTGACCAGAGCCTGGCCGAGCTGTTCGAAATGCTCGGAGTGGGGGCGAGGTAGAGCCGTTGGACCCCATTACGAGGAGACGACCGGTCGGAGTGCAAGACAAATGAACGACGAGGAAAGACGGCAGGCCGGTGATCCGGAAGAGGCGAGCGAAAACGCCGCCGGTTCCGGTGAACCCGATCGACCCGCCGAATCGCCCGATCTCGGGGCCGAATTGCCCAATCTCCGGGCTGAATTGGAGGAGGCCCTGCGGGAGAAAGACCAGTTCAGGTCGCTCGCCCAGAGAGTCACGGCGGACCTAGAGAACTACAAGCGCCGGGCCGCCGAAGAGCGAGAGGAGCTGCGCCGGTTCGGCCAGTCCCAGCTCATCCTGAAGGTTTTGGGCGTGTCAGACGACTTCCATCGAGCCGTCGACATGGTTCCTGAGGGCGCAATCGCTCCCGGTTGGCGCGAGGGGCTGGAGCTGGTGCAACGGGGAATCGACCACCTGCTCGAGTCGGAGGGTGTCGCCGCCATAGAGGCTAAGGGTGAACCCTTCGAGCCGTCAGAGCACGAGGCGATCGCGTTCCAGGAGACGACCGAACTGGAAGCGGGCCGGGTTTTGTCGGTCATCCGAACCGGTTACAAAAAGAATGGGCGTGTCCTCCGGGCCGCCCAGGTGACAGTGTCGAAAGCGCCGTAGCGGCGCCGGATTACAGCAAACACAACTGCGGAGTTAACTACGTATGGCAAAGATTTTAGGAATAGACCTGGGGACCACCAACTCGTGCATGGCCGTCATTGAGGGCGGTGACCCGAGTGTGGTGGAGAACTCGGAGGGGGCTCGGACGACCCCGTCAGTCGTCGCCGTAAACCCCAAGAGCGGTGAGCGCTATGTCGGGCTGACCGCCAAGCGACAGGCGGTCACCAACCCTGAGAACACCGTCTACTCGGTCAAGCGCTTCATGGGCAGGCGCTACAGCGAAGACGCAATCAAGCAAGACCTGGCCCTGACCCCTTACCAGGTGGCGGCGGCGTCCAACGGCGACGTGGCCGTGACGATGGTCGACAAGAGCTACGCCCCTCCCGAGGTCTCTGCGATGATCTTGCAGAAGATGAAGGCGGACGCCGAGGCCAAGCTGGGGGAGACGATCACCCAGGCGGTCATCACCGTGCCCGCATACTTCGACGACTCTCAGCGCAACGCCACCAAGGACGCCGGCCGAATAGCGGGCCTCGAGGTTCTGCGCATCATCAACGAGCCAACCGCCGCCGCTCTCGCCTACGGGCTGGAGAAGAAGGGCGACGAGACAATCGCCGTATTCGATCTCGGTGGCGGCACCTTCGACATCACCATTCTCCAACTGGGAGAGGGAGTGTTCGAGGTCAAGGCCACAAACGGCGACACTCACCTGGGTGGCGATGATTTCGACCAGCGCATCATCGACTGGATCGCGGGAGAGTTCAAAAAGAGCGACGGCATCGACCTCAAGGCCGACCGGATGGCGTTGCAGCGCCTGCGCGAGGCCGCCGAGCGGGCCAAAATCGAGCTGTCCACGCTGATGCAGACCGAGATCAACCTGCCGTTCATCACCGCCGACTCCTCCGGGCCAAAGCACCTCGTAATGACCCTGACCAGGGCCAATTTGGAGAGCCTGGTCGGCGACCTGGTTCAGAGATCGATGGACCCGTGCCGAAAGGCCATCAAGGACGCCGGAGTCTCCTCTTCGGAGATCGACGAGGTCATTCTCGTCGGTGGCATGACCAGAATGCCCGCCGTGCAGACGGCCGTCATCGACCTGTTCGGCAAGGAGCCCAACCAGGGCGTCAACCCCGACGAGGTGGTGGCGATGGGCGCCGCCATACAGGGCGGCGTGTTGCAGGGCGAGGTACAGGACCTGCTGCTGCTCGACGTAACGCCATTGACCCTGGGTATAGAGACCATGGGCGCCGTGACCACTCCGCTCATACCGCGTAACACCACCATTCCCACGGCCAAGAGCGAAACCTTCACTACTGCTGCGGACGGTCAGACGAGCGTCGAAGTCCACGTCTTGCAGGGCGAGCGGACGAACGCCACGGACAACAAGACCATCGGGCGATTCATGCTGGACGGAATCCTGCCCGCGCCCCGGGGCACGCCCCAGGTAGAGGTGACCTTCGACCTGGACGCGAACGGCATCCTCAACGTCTCGGCCAAGGACAAGGCCACCAACAACGAGCAGAAGATCACCATTACAGCTTCATCCGGCCTGTCCGACTCCGAGATCGACCAGATGGTCAAGGACGCCGAGGCCCATGCCGACGAGGACGAGGAGCGGCGCAAGGCTGTTCAGACTCGCAACGAGGCCGAGGGCGCGACCCACGCGGCCGAGAAGCTAATTGCCGACAACCCGGACAACGTGACCGACGAGCAAAAAGCGGAGATCGACGAAAAAGTTGCGGAAGTCCGAAGTGCTCTAGAAGCGGACGATTCCGGCCGCATCAACGCGGGGGTGCAGGAATTGCAGGAGGCGGTCCAGCGAGTTGGCCAGGCCGTCTACGCGGCGCAGGCCGAGGCCGAAGGTGCGGGCCCCGGAGGAGGAGAAGGCGAAGCGCCGCCGGACGACGGCGGACCGGACGACGGCGACTCCGACGACGGCACCATAGACGGCGAGTTCAAAGAGGTCTAGAGTCGGCCTTTATCGAAGGGTTAGAGGGCGCGTTCTCATCGAGAAAGCGCCCTCTTCTTTTTGGTCTCTCCTCCTAAGCCGACCGAATCCCGTGCATGGGGAAGATCAGCCCGTGCAGCGCCTGTACTCCGCCCTCGGCGTAGGTGCGGGCCTCGCGCCGCACCTCTTCGGTGATTGGCAGGTCGTCGGGGTCGTAGAGCGACTCGATGCCGTGGACTCTCGCGTAGGACTCCGGGATTTCCGGCGCTAACTCCTGACCCGACATGATGGCGAAGGCCTGCGCCCAGCACCGGGCCACGGCCTGCAGGTCGTAACCGCCACCTCCGAGCGCGAGCCACGGATACGGCATTGTCGAAAAGGCCCTGACCACGTCAGAAAACCCCTGCACCGTCTGAGCGAGATGGGTGATGGGGTCGCGGTAATGGGTGTCGATGCCCAGCTGGGTCACGAGTATGTCGGGTGCGAAACGCTCGATAAGCGGTGGCACCACCTCGCTGAAAGCCCACGAATAACTATCGGGGGTGGTGTAGGGGTACAAGGGCAAATTGATCGAGTATCCTCGACCCCGGCCCGCGCCCGTCTCCTGCGCCCAGCCGGTGCCGGGGAACAGGTAGGTGCCGGACTCGTGCAGGGAAATCGTCATTACCCGGTCCGTGTCATAGAAGGCGTTCTGCACCCCGTCGCCGTGGTGGCAGTCCACGTCGACGTAGGCGACGCGCAGGCCTTTCGCGACCATAGTTTTTATCGCTACGACGGGGTCATTGAAGACGCAAAAGCCGTATGCGTAGCCGGGCATGGCGTGGTGCAGCCCGCCGGACACGCTGATGGCCGCCTCGGCGTCTCCGTTCATCAGCAGTTCCGCCGCGACCACAGACGCCCCGGTGGACAGCGCCGAGGCGTCGAAGATGCCGGGATAAGCAGGGTTGTCTCCGGGGCCGAAATTGAACAGGTGCGCGTCGGCGGGTACTTCTCCGCGCCCATAAGTTCGCACGGCGTCGATATAGTTCGGCGTGTGGTAGCTGCGGATCTCGGCGTCGGTGGCGGGCCGAGGTTCTACCAGCAGGGCGTTGTCGGGCTCGAAAGCGCCGTAGCTTTGGAGCAAGTCGCGCGTATAGCGAAGCCGTTCCGGCTTCATCGGATGAGAATCGCTGAGGACGTGCTGAGACAGCTCGTCGGAGTAAACGAAGGCGGCGCGCCGCCCGGACGCGGCCGGTTGTCGGAGGGACACGGCTTACCGGCGAACGGGCTGGATGTCGAGCGTTTCGCCCATGTTGGCGACCGAAATATCGGCGCCCATGGCCTCGGCAAGAGCGGCGATCTCGCTTCGGACGACGGCCTCCCAGGGAGGATTCATGTGGGTCACGATGACCCGCGGGAAGTAGCCCCTGACCGAGTAGAAATCCTTCAGTTCCGCCTCCAGCAGACAGGGAGTCAGGTGGCCCTGGGTGTCGGCTGTCTCATGGTTCTTGTCCCCGAAAGTGATCTCTGTCAACAGGGCATCCGGTTCTACCGCACACCAGATCTCGCCCAGGCCCGGCCCTGTGTCGCCGGTGTAGAACAGCGACGCCTCGCCGTCCGAAACGTGGTAGCCTGTGCCCGGCACGCTGTGGTGAACGCGCATGGCCGTAATCTCGTGGCTGCCGACCGTGAAGCTGTCGCCGTTGTCGACGGCGCGGGAGGAGACGGCGTTTCGAGGCACCCCGCGCACCGTTGACTCGGGCAAATAGCGGTCCAAGATGTAATCGAGCGTCTCCGGCAGGGCGTAGAGATCAAACGTGCCGCCCGCGTAGCTGATGTTGTGCCTTAACGTGGGCAGATCGCGCACGTGGTCGTTGTGCTCGTGGGTAATGAGCACCGCCTCGATCAGCCGCTGCTCATCGAATGTCAGTGAGCGGGAGGTGCTTCCGGCGTCCAGGGCCAGCACATCGTTGACGACATACCCGGCCATGCGGGTGCCGTCGCTCTCCATGTTGTTTACGCCGAGGATGCGTAACTTCATGCGGGCCATTCTAGCCCGGACCTAGGGAGGCGTGTCGTAGCGGGGGTCGAAACCCTCGGGCTCATCGCCCACGACGGCGGGAACGACTCTGCGTCGGCGCAGCAGCCAGCCGCCTCCCGTGACGGCGGCGGCGAACGCGAACGCCAGGGCCAGCAGCAGCGAGGTGCCGAACGTGCCGGGGTCCACTTCGAAGCTGCGTTCGAAGCCGTCGTCCCGGGGATCTGAAGGTGCGGACTCGACCGGCTCGTCCTCGTCGTGCGAACCGGCGGGGGCCGTCTGGCCAGAATCGGCTGGCGCCGCGCCGATCGAAGCGCGCCATTCGGCGTCGATGATGTCGAGAGGTCTCTCGTATGCGCCGGCGATCGCGTCCTCGAACCGGGCCCCCGAACTGAGAGCCGCGACAACCCGGGTGACGGTCTCCTCGCCATACGTCTCGACCATGTAGCGAACCAGGCTAAGGGCCTGGGCGTAGAACAGGCGAACGTCGGCGGGGCGTCCCGGCTGACCTCGCATCGCCGTGAGAGGCAACAGGGCTCCAGAGCGGGCGGCCCTGAGCACATCGGTTCGGGACGGGCTGGACTCGAAGTATTGGGCCAGCCCCTCGTTGTACCAGGCCGGAACGCGGCCCAGCGGCGAGACGATGGCCTCGTCCAACAGCAGGTGGGTCATCTCGTGCACCATGCCCTCGACCCCCAGGCCGACGAGTACGAACAGGTCGTACTCCCCGTAAGCGAACCCGGCGTAAAGGTGGCTGTCGGTGGCCGCGGAGCTGATGATTGGGAAACTCCGGGTCGCCTCCCGCCTGTTATTGAGGATCACCGCCCTCATCAGCGGGGCGGCGTCGAGCCCCAGCACCCTTCGAATGTCGGTCAGACGCCCGTCCACCTGTTCGGCGGTGTCTCGCACCGTGTCACGCGGCCGGTCGTGCCACATCACCTCGATGTTGTCCAGGCTCATCACCCGCCAGTCGAACGCCGGGTCCAGGTACAGCAACCGCCTCTGTTCCGACTCAAGCATGTTGCCGTCTGCGTCCTCAATGACATAGTGGTAGACAATCTCCACGCCGCTGGGGATGTACGCTGATCTACCGGTGTCTATGGAGAACTCCGCAGTGACATTTGTGCCGGATTCAAAAGACGGGTAGCCGTACACCGAGATCGGGCGAGAGCCCAGTCGGTAGAAGAAAGTAATCGTCCTGATCGGGCTCTCGGACTCCGCCGTGAGGACGAAATCGATGCGAT
Source organism: Dehalococcoidia bacterium (assembly GCA_965250195.1). GTDB lineage: Bacteria > Chloroflexota > Dehalococcoidia > Lucifugimonadales > UBA2962 > CAUZIR01. The sequence goes on along the minus strand of OZ252295.1, from coordinate 740,256 downwards.
CGGCGAACTTCACCTCGTGTACAGATGACACGATGCTGATGGTCGACCGGGCGTCCACCGCCGGACTCCCCACCTCGCCCGAGTCTCCTTCACCGGGCGGCGCGGCCGCCATTACGGAACCGACCAGCGCGGCCAATACGAGAGAAGCGACTACAGAGGTAAAGCGTTTCATGTGAGCGGGCACCGGTCCGCCGGAAGCTACATACCGGTGATGCGGATAGAGGTGTGGGCCTTGTGTATGCGGTTGATATTCATCAGCAGTGCGGTCAGATCCTCGGCGTAGCGGGCGTTCACCAGGCCGCCTCCGTCGATGGCCCTGGCACCGGGTATCAGCCGGACCAGCCCGGAAACATTGGCCGTGGCCTGGGTGTCATCCGAAAATACGAACACGTCCGAGTCCACGGATGCCTCCGGCCTCAACAGGTCACGGGCCGCCACATTGTGGAACGCCGCCGCCACGGTAGCGTTGGGTAGCAGGGCGGCGGCCTGGAGGGCCGCCGAGCCCTCTGGGACGGACACGGCGGCGGCTACCCCGCCCTCGAAGCTGACGGGGGCGACGACCGTTACCACCAGCTTGCCGGTCAGTTTCGGAGCGAGCGCCTTTAGTGTGGGAGCTTGCCCGGTATAGGGCACGGCGATGAACACGGTTTCCGTCTCGGCCGCTACTGCCTCGTTTAGCGCTCCAGTGATCGAGCCGGGAGGCGCGCTGCCCGCGATCTTTTCGACCGCCGCGTTTGCTCGTTCCTCGTCGCGTGAGCCGATCATGACCGTGAGTCCGGCCAGGGCGAACCGCAGCGCCAGTCCCCGGCCCTCGGGGCCGGTACCACCAATAAAGCCGACAGTTGATGAAGTCATTTCCTAATTGTCCCCTTGCAGCACGGGCCGCAGCAAGCAGGGGCGGGTGCAATGCCCGATTGCGTCCCTCTTCAACCGTTCATACAATGGCTCAACCCTCGCCCGGCCTGTAAAAGGTGGCGCGCCGGGTACGAGGCTAGCTCGATCGAGGAGGACCGAGTATGGCCGAGTTCGGCGTGAACAAGCTGAGGAACGTAGCCTTGCTGTCTCACAGCGGGGCGGGCAAGACCATGATCGCAGAGGCCATGCTCTTTGCGGCTGGGCAGACCTCTCGTCTCGGTAGCACCGACGGCGGCACCACGGTCTCGGACTACGAACCGGAGGAGGCCAAGAGGACCGCCAGCGTCCAGACCTCCATCATCCCGGTCATCACGGCCGGGCATAAGTTGAATCTCCTAGACACCCCGGGTTTCGCCGACTTTCGTGGCGACGTCGTATCGGCGCTGCGCGTCGTCGATGCGGTCGTAGAGGTCGTCGCGGCCAACTCGGCGGTCGAGGTCGGCACCATCCAGACCTGGCAAATGGCGGGAGAGGCCGGGCTTCCCAGGCTCATATTCGTTAACAAGATGGACCGCGAGAACGCGGACTTCGACCGGGCGATGGCCTCGATAATCACGGCGTTCGGAAGAGAGTGCGTGGCACTCAACATCCCCATTGGCTCTGAGGCCTCTTTCACCGGCGTGCAAGACGTGCTCGCCGCAAACCCACCGGCAGGGGTGGCGGACCGGGTAGCCTCTGCCTGCGAGAGGCTCGTCGAGGCAGTTGCCGAGAGCGACGACGATCTCGCCACCAAGTACCTCGAAGGCGAGGATCTGTCGGTGGAAGAGGTGTCTTCCGGTCTGAAGAGAGCAGTGGCATCTGGCGATGTCGTACCGGTGCTGTTCGGAGCGGCGACCAGGGGCGCTGGTCTTGAAGAGCTGACAGATGCCATAATCTCGCTCCTCCCGTCTCCGGACGAAGCCGGGGGCGATCGGGCGGCAGAGCAGGGTGCTCCAGACGACAAGTTGGCGTCGTTCGTGTTCAAGACCTCAGCCGACCCGTTCGTTGGCAAGCTCTCCTATTTTCGGGTCATGGCCGGGACGATGACGAGCGACTCCCACGTGTGGAATTCGGGCGCGGGGCAGGACGAGCGAGTCGGCCAGGTATTCGTCGTCACCGGCAAGGACACCGAGACGGTGCCAACGTTGGGCCCTGGGGACATCGGGGCCGTTTCCAAGCTAAATTCCGTTCAGACCGGGCATACGCTGACAGCCAAGGATGGTCCGGTGACGCTGACGGGTCCGTCGTACCCGACCCCGGTCTACCGCATGGCTGTCCGCCCCACCGCCAAGACGGACGTGGACAAGCTCACCAGCGCCCTCGTCCGCATCTCCGAAGAGGATCCGACGCTTGTGGTGGAGCGACAACCCGACACCGGTGAGCTGCTCATCGGCGGCCTGGGCGACACGCACGTGGTCGTGGCGATGGAAAAGATGAAGCGCAAGTTCGCCGTAGAAGTCGACCTGACGGTACCTAAAGTAGCGTACAAAGAGACCGTCCGGTCCACCGCCCGGGTCGAACACAAGCATAAAAAGCAGTCGGGTGGGCACGGCCAGTACGGCCATGTATGGCTGGAGATCGGCCCCATGCCCAGGGGCGGCGGCTTCGAGTTCGCGGCCAAAGTTGTTGGGGGTTCAGTGCCCAGGGAGTACATCCCGTCCGTGGAAAAGGGCGTGTCCAAGGCGATGGACGGGGGAGTGGTGGCCGGATTTCCGGTGGTGGACGTCAGGACGACCCTGGTGGACGGGAGCACCCACCCGGTCGATTCGTCGGGCATCTGCTACGAGATCGCCGGCTCTCAGGCGTTCCAAAAGGGCATCAGGGCGGCCGACCCGGTCCTGCTGGAGCCCATCATGACCCTCACCGTGACCGTTCCGGACGACGCGGCGGGGGAGATTATGGGCGATGTGAATGGCCGGCGTGGGCGTATCCAGGGCATGACTCCGCAGGGTGACGGCACCACGGTCATTGAGGCGGAGGTGCCACAGGCCGAGGTGCTGCAATACGCCACCGATCTGCGGTCACAGACCCAGGGTCAGGGCACGTTCACCATGACGGTAGCGCGGCTGGAGCCGGTACCGGACCATCTCGCAAGCCGCATAGTGGAAGCCCACGAAAAAGCGGCGGTCGCCGTTTAGCGCCTTAATTCGGTCCCCAGATTCGGGCCCCAGTTTCGGGACAGGGGAACAGCGAACCCCGAGGCAGTTCTTAGAAGTGGGTTAAGGCGTGTGCTGGCTGGTCCAGATAGTGTGATAGTTGTCGCCCATCACTACCCTGGCCATCTCCGCCTTCTCCTGGCGCAGTAGCTCCTGCAAGGCCTTGTCCATGTCCTCGGTGGCCTGCTTGTGGCCCGCCGCTTCGATGCGCTCGACCAGCCGCTGCCAGATCCCGTGCGTCCGGAGGCTATTTACGTAGCGCGGCCATGCCACAACAGCGAGGCTGTGCCTGCGCGGAAAGCCGGGGCGCAGCCTGCGGATGGCTCTCATCCGTTCCTGCGGGGACGCGACCATGGGCATGATCTTGACCATCGGTCCTGCATTTTCACTCGAACGCAGGTCGAGTACGAGCGACTTGCGGAACATGGGGAAAAACAAAGAAAGCACGTCGGCGTCCTTGAGGTCGGTCAGAATCTCGTCGACGTCGAGTTCGAAGTCTCCGTCCATCAACAGGCACTCTCCATAGCGGTGGCGTTGGGTGAGTCGGGGAGGCCGTCGACGAGCCGCCCATGCGGCGTGTGACCTGGACCCGATCTCTCTATTTTACGCGGTCCGGGGCGGGTTCGCCAAGTGGCAATTTCAGACGCTGCCGAGTTCCCGCACGGCCGCCAGGAAGGCCGGTAGCACCGCCTTCCAGTCTCCCACCACTCCGTACCGGGACTCCTTGAAAATATTCGCGCTCTCGTCGCCGTTTATCGCCACGATGTTCTTCGCCCCCAGGCAGCCCGCCATGTGCTGGCTGGCGCCCGAAATTCCCACCGTCAAATAGAGATCAGGCGTGATCGTCCGACCGGTCAGGCCGACCTGGGCGGCGTGGTCGATCCAGCCCGCGTCACATGCGGCCCGGGAGGCGCCGACAGCACCGCCCAGCAGATCGGCCAGTTCCCTTAGCTGTTCGAACGGCTCCGGGCCGCCCAGCCCCCTGCCGCCGCTCACGACCACCGAGGCGTCTTCCAGCCTGACGCCGGTGGCGGCCGCTTCGACCTTGCGAATCGACCGCACGCGCACCCGGGCAGGGTCTATCTCGGGAGCCAGTTCTACGATCTCTCCGGTGCGCGAGGGGTCCGGCTCCAATGGCTCGGAGGCTTTGCCCCGGACGATGACTATGCCCGGGCGTTCGGGCCCAAAAGATATTCGCGCCACCGCGTTGCCGCCGTAGACCGGCCTCGTCGCAGTGAGTTCGCCGCCTGACGCAAGGCCGACCGTCGTGCAGTCTTGCGCCACTGCCGCGCCGATGCGGGTCGCCAGCCTGGGGCCGATGTCCGACCCGGCATCGGTCTTGGAAACCAGCACCACCGAAGGCTCGGTCTCACCATAGACCCGTTCATACGCTTGCAGGTGGGCATCCTGCCCGCCCGATACCAGCGCGTCGCCGCCCAGCAGGTAGACCCGGTCGGCCCCGAGCGCCACCGCGTCGGCTGCTGCATCTAAATCGCCGATAAGCGCCACCCCGACCTTGTCGCCAATGGCCCGGGCGAGCGCAATCAACTCTCGTGTGCCTGCGCCGAGCCGGCCCTCGTTCATCTCGCCGATTACCAGTACGCGCTCGATCAAATCAGGCCGTCCTCTCTCAGCTTCAGCGCCAGCAAACGGCCCGAGTCGGCCTCGCCGTCCCCCTCGATGAACTCGCAACGGCGATCGGACTCGGGCACGTAGAGGTCTTCCAACGTGAGCCTCGGCGCCAGTCGGTCCGCGTCCAGCCCGATGTCGGAAGGCGTCAGATATGTGGGCGCTTTCTTCCCGGCCGCCATAATGCCTCTGAGCGTTGGGTAGCGTGGCTCACCCAGCTCATTGCTCACCGTAACGACGGCGGGCAGGTCGGCCTCCATCTCCTCATAGCCGGACGGCAGCACGCGCTCGACGTTCGCCACGCCCTGTGACCCCGTCACCGATTGGGACACCGTCACCGACTGGGCCACCGTGACGCAGGCCGCGTTGAGCATCTCGGCGAGGATGAGCGGGACCTGGGCGTTGTCCCAGTCCGAGGCCTGGCGCCCGCACAGAACCAGATCGACGTCGCCGATTCTCTCGATGGCCTGAGCCAGGACGTAAGCGGTGGCGAACGGGTCAAGGTCGGCCAGTGCAGCGTCTTTCACCAGCACCAGTTCGTCGGCCCCCATCGAAAGCGGCTTCTTCATCACCGCGACCACACCCCCGGCGTCCGTAAATCCGTCGCCGACAGACAGGACCGTGACATGGGCGTCCGTCGAATCCTTAATGCGAAGGGCCGCCTCGGTGGCGATCTCGTCGAAGCCATTGACGACCGGGGGAATGCCGGGCGACGGCATCACCCGGCGTAATTGCCGGTCAATTTTGAACGCTGAGACCGGGGTCTCGGGGTCAACTACCTGCTTGGCACAAACAACTATCTTCAAGGTGGGCGGGCGGAATGTAGCACCGGTTTGGGGGCGTGTCAAACCCCGGTTGGAGGGCCGTCTGGCGTCCCTTTTCAGGCCACGGGGGCCCCGAACGCGGCGGTCGAAATCCTAGAACAACCGTGCCACAACCTGGCCCCCGGTGACCTCGATACATGACCTTTGCGCCACTCTATAGGGTGCCAGAGGGGATATTCTTACGCGTCCCGACACAGCCAATTTCAACCCTGAGAAAAGAAATCCCGGCTGAAAACCACCCGAAATCTTTGAAAAGAGTCTTGACAAAGTTTCAAACCTTGTTTAGTTATTGTCCGAAAACCAATTGGAATGGTGCGCAGGCCGATCCCACGAGCCCCAGCGCCAAATCGCCCAGTGCCGACCAGAGAGGAAGCCCATGGTCATCCAGGCCACTCCCACAACCTTCATGCCGGGAACACCGCCGCCGGTGGTGGTTCAGCTGCGAGTCGAGCCTAGGCCCGATGTCGTTCGGCGACCGGTGCCTGTCACCGGTGGACGGCCACAGTGTCCTCGCTGTTGCGACACGCTGGTCAAGGGCTTCAACGAGCCCGAGTGCCTCAAGTGCGGCTACGTCGACTACGGGTACGTGGACCGCACCAAGAACGCCCGGCCCACAAACCTGGTCAGCGCCGGCACCCGCTACGTCCTGCGCTATGTCGGCGACTCCAAGGGACTCATGGAGACCCTGGCGTACGTCCAGGCGGTGCGGTTGCGTAATCGAGCCGTATATGAGGTCTGCTGCCCGTTCTGCTCGACCACCATGGAGCAGTCGTCCCTGTCCGGCAAGCGACGCGACATCCGGGAAGAGCGCTTCAAGTGCGAGCAGGGACACCGCGTCTCCCTCACCCCCGGCAGGAACAGCTCGCTCGGCTGGAAGTAGCCAAAAACCCGAATAGTTAAGAGACCGGGGAGCGTCTGGCTCCCCGGTCTTTTTTTTGTCCAAATGGGCCCGTACACTGGCGCCCATGTTGTCGGACGCGAGGGTGCCGGACGCCGGTACGACGGTTGTGGAGCGGTGCGAGCAGGCCGGGGGCGAGCACGTGTTCGTGTGCGACTTCTCCCCGCCCAGGGGCGGTGACCCGGCTCTGCTGTCCGGGGCCTCCGAATTACCGGCGGACTTCATCTCCGTCGCCTATAACCCCGGTAAATCACCCAGGCTAAACACCGTAGCTGCGGCGCACTGGATCTCCCAACACGCCGGCCAGAACATCGGGCAGAACACCGGGCAAGACGTAATATTCACGCTCTCGACGAGAGACATGAACAAAATGGCGATGCAGGAGACGTTGCTCGGTGCCGATTTGCTGGGCCTCCCGAACGTCGTAGTGGTAAAAGGCGACCCTTACCGGGGCAAAGACCTGGAGTGGGCGGCGGCGGTCGACGACTACCGGCCGACCGAGTTGATTGCATCGATAAACGGGCTCAATGAGGGCCTGGACTTCAGAGGCCTGAAGCTGCGTTCCCAAACGGGCTTCTGCGTCGGGGCGACGATCGATTTGGGAATGCCCTTGCAGGGCCAGGTCGCGCTCACGCGTCGCAAGGTCGAGCTGGGAGCGAAGTACTTCTTGCTCCAGGCCCTGTTCGAGACCGAGCGCCTGACGAGGTTCACCTCGGCCTACACGGACGCCTACGGCGAGAAGCTGACCCAGCCAATATTTTGCGGAGTGCAGGTTCTCCTACCGGGCGGCATCACCTTCGGAAGCCTTCCCCAGTGGGTCTCGGGCGCGATAGACGGGGGGCGCGACGGCGTGGACATCGCCGTCGAGTTGATCGGGCGCTATGCTGACGCCGGACACAGTAACGTGTATCTTGTGCCGCCCATCTTTAAGGGTGGGCGGCGGGACTACGGCTCGGCAGCACGCGTGCTGCGCGCGTTCGGCCGATGAAGCATCCGACCTTACGAGTGGCAAGAAATTTAGTCGCGGGGGATAAAAACAAGATGTCTGTTTACGAAGAGTTCGGGATAAAGACCATCATCAACGTGTCCGGGCTGTCGACCCGGGTCAGCGGTGCGCTCATGCCGCCTGAGGTGGTGGAGGCGATGGCCGAGGCGGCGACCGAGTCGGTGTCCATGGTCGACCTGCAGGCTGGCGCCAGCCGCTATATCGCCCGGGTCACCGGGGCGGAGGCGGGTTACGTGACGGCGGGCGCCTCCTCCAGCCTGACGCTCGGTTCGGCGGCCATAATGGCCGGGCTCAATCCCGGAATAATGGACCGTCTTCCCGACACCACGGGGATAAAAAACGAGTTCATCGTCGCGCGTGAGCACCGCAGCGGGTACGACCACGCCGCCCGGCTCTCGGGGGCAAAATTCGTAGAAGTGGGCATGAACGAGGCGGTCGCGAATGCCGGGGTTCGGCGCACCGAGGCCTGGGAGTACGAGGCGGCCATAACCCCCAACACGGCCGCCATTTACTATGCCTCCGGCCCGGACAGCGCGCCGCCGTTGGACGACGTCATCGAGGTGGCGAAGAAGCACAACCTGCCGGTCATAGTGGACGCCGCCGGTGAGTTGCCGCCCAAGGCCAACCTGGGCCGGTTCATAGACGCCGGCGCCGACCTGGTTGCGTTTTCGGGAGGGAAGGCTCTGCGCGGTCCGCAGTCCAGCGGCATCCTGTGCGGTCGGCGGGACCTCATCGCCTCGGCCGCCCTTCAGCACCTGGACATGGACGAGCTATTCGACATCTGGGACCCGCCCGCCGATTTCATCCCCAAGGACTCGCTGCCCGGTATTCCTCGGCAGGGGATTGGCCGGGGATTCAAGGTGGCGAAAAAAGAGGTGGTGGCCATGCTCACCGCCCTGAAGATCTTCGTCGAAGACGGCTACGATGACAGCTACCTTGAGCAACGGGGATACCTTGAGTACCTTGCCGACGGCCTGAGCGGGCTCCCGGCCGAGTCGATCATTGACGTGCCCGAAGAGGGCTCCCCTGTCCTGAGCCTGGTGCTCGATGAGAGCGCTATCGGCAAGACGGCCTTCGAAATCGCCCACCAGCTCAAGAGCTGTGAGCCGAGGGTCTTCGTGCAGGAGACGGGCCTCGACGCGGGCGCGCTCGTCATCAACCCAATCAACCTGAACCAGGCCCGCACCGAGGCGCTTGCTGAGGTCCTGAGGACCGTTCTGAAAGGCTAGCTGGCCGGCGTGTCCGCATGTTGCTCGTTCCTCCAATGTGCGAACAGCTCCCCTCTCTCCGTCGCTAGACATACCGCCAGACCGGACTGCTCCACTCGTACTCCAAATGAGTAAGCCAGTTGGGCGACTTGGCTAGCGCCGGTCCCGAGCCGACGAGGGAGTAGGCTATGCGCACCCCGTCGTCGGTGGTGCAGAAACGGATTTCCTGTTCCATGACAGTACCCCGTGGACCTGCCGCCAGGCGGGCCTAGCCAGTCACTGCACCTTTAGACGCCGAGGAGACGAGCTTGGCGTACTTCGCCAGCACGCCCCGGGTGTAGTGCGGCGCGGGGGCGGACCAGGCCTTCTTGCGCTCCGTCAGTTCTTGTTCCGACACGTTCATTGAAAGCTCTCGCGTCTCCACGTCCATCGTAATCGTGTCTCCGTCTCGAACCAGCGCGATCGGTCCCCCGACCATGGCCTCCGGGGCGATGTGGCCGATCATGGGCCCGTGGGTGGCGCCGGAGAAGCGGCCGTCGGTGAGCAGCAGTGTGGTGTTCCCCAGACCGGCCCCCATGATGGCGCCGGTCAGCGCCAGCATCTCCTGCATCCCCGGACCGCCTTTTGGACCCTCATAGCGGATGACCAGCACATCGCCGTCCTTGATGCGACTGCCGGTGACGGCGTTAAACGCGTCGCGCTCCGAGTCGAAGACCCGGGCAGGGCCCACGTGCTGGTGGTGCTTGGTCCCCGAAACCTTCATCACCGCGCCCTCCGGTGCGATGTTGCCTTTCAGGATGGCGAGGCCCCCGGTCGGGCTGCGCGGGTTGTCTATCGGGTAGATCACCTTGCTGTCGGGTTTGGCCCCTGTGGCCGCAAGATCATCGGCGAGATTTTCCTCGATAGTCTTGCCGGTGACGGTGATGCAGTCGCCGTGCAGCAGCCCGGCCTTCATCAATTCCCTCATGAGCGTCGGCACCCCGCCCGTCTTGTCCATGTCGGGCATGACGTAGCGACCGCCGGGACGCAGATCGGTGAGGTACGGCGTTACCCGGCTGAGCCGGTCGAAGTCGTCGATGTCCAGCGGAACGTCCGCCTCGTGCGCAATGGCGAGCAGGTGCAAGACGGCGTTCGTGGAGCCGCCCATCGACAGCACCACGGTTATGGCGTTCTCGAAAGCCTGTTTGGTCAGGATGTCCCTGGGCTTGAGGTCGCGGGCCAAGAGATTTTGCAGCGCGGGCCCTGCCAGGCGCGCCGCATCGAGGTTGCGGGAGTCGACCGCCGGTATGGATGCCGTGCCCGGCAGCGCCATGCCCATAGCCTCAATGGCCGAGGCCATGGTGTTGGCGGTGAACATGCCGGAGCACGCCCCCTCGCCGGGACAGGCGATGCGCTCCATGGCGATCAGTTCGTCGAGCGTGAGTTTGCCCTGGGAGTGCGCCCCCACCGCCTCGAACATGTCCTGGACGTTGATGTCCTTGCCCAGGTAATTCCCCGCCAATATCGCTCCGCCGTAGACGAAGATAGACGGCACATTCAGCCTGGCCATCGCCATCAGTGCGCCCGGCATGTTCTTGTCGCAGGCGGCCACCACGACGAGCCCGTCCATGCTCTCCCCGAACACCACGGTCTCAATCGAGTCGGCGATCACCTCTCTACTAACGAGAGACGCCTTCATGCCCTCGGTGCCCATGGAGATGCCGTCGCTAATGGTGATGGTGCCGAACATGAACGGCACCGCGTCGGCCGCCCGCACGCCCTCTTTGGCCGCCCTGGCGATGCGGTCGAGGTGGATGTTGCAGGGAGTGACGTCGCTGGCCAGGTTGGCAACGGCGACGAAGGGCTTTTTGAAGTCGTCGTCGTCGAGTCCGGCGCCCCGGAGCATGGCCCTGGCGGCAGCCCGGTCGGGCCCGTCTACCTGGACGGCGCTATGACGTCTCAAATTGGTTTTGGTGCTGGTCATTGGTTGGGGAGTTTCTCCATTCAGTTTACGAAGCAGCAATTATACCGTCGGCCGCTTGCGGCCCTGGCGGCCTTTGACAATTCCGTTTAGCAGGAAGATCGTACCGCCGAACACGATCACGCTCAGAAGGGTAATCGAGCGGTCCAGCACCGCGACCGACGCCGCGTCCGATTTGGGCATGCTCAGTACCAAAAGGCCGGTCATGCCCGTCTCCACCGCACCAATCCCCCCGGGCGTTGGCACGGTGCTGAGTAGCGCATGGCCGAGGGCTACGATCATGATCATGGGGAGGCTCAGCGTCAGGTCGAGCGCCTCGACGACGAAGTAGAGTCGGCCCGCTTCCAGGCCCCAGCCGATTACGCTGAGTAGCGTGAGCAGCGGCAGTTGGCGCAGTTCGATGCTTCCGAGCGTCCCCTGGTGAACGCCCCGGTAGATGCGCTGCAGGGTGCTCGGCAGGAGTGCGGCCAGCCTCATGCCGACCAGCCGCATCGCCAGCAGCAGCCCGACCAGTCCGGTAGCCATCCCCGCCGCCGCGATCAGCAGGTAGAGCAGGGCCGTTGCGTCGGTGGTAGCCGTGGCCGCCAGGATGGCGATGACCAGCAGTAGCGCCACCGTGGCCATGTCCAGCGCTCGTTCGGCTAATAGCGTACCGAGGCCCCAAGAAAAGCCGCCCCTTGAGTCGTCCGAGAAGGCCCAGGCCCGGTAGGCGTCACCGAGCCTCAGCCAGGCGATGGTGTTGACGAACCACCCCATGATGATGAGCTGGGAGAAGCGCAGAACGGACGGCAGCCGAATGGTCGTGCCTTCCGGGTCCGTTTTTGCGGCGGCGCTGCGGGCTAGCACCCTCCACCGGTAGCCCCGGAACAGGAAGCTCAGGTAGTAGAGGGCCAGCGCGACCACGTACGGCAACGCCTTCATGTCGCCGACGTTGCTCAGGGTTTCTGTCCAGTCGAGGTCGATGCCGCGGGCGATGAAGAAGATGAACGCCCCGGCCACCCCCAGCGAGAGGAGAGTTGGTAGAGAGAAGATACGCTGACCGAGAGTCGAGCGCAGATCTGTAGGGGCGCCGTTTTCGTCGGGCGTTCGGAGCAGGCCGACGAACCGCGCGAGTCGTGAGAGTCGCATCTGCCCCGGCATTCTACAGCGGACGCTTGCCGGGTATCCCCTCCCGTCTCGGGTAGCGCTCTGGTGTGGGGCCTGTCTTCGGGATGACCACCAGGCGCGCACCGCTGTCTTCGATGCCTGTTACATCGGTGACTTCGACCACTTTCGCCTCACCGCCTCCGGTCGCCGCAATTGCGCCAGAGACCGCCGCGAGTTCCGGTCCCGCTCCCCGTCCCTTGTACGCGACGGCCTCGCCGCCGACCCGGCAAAACGGGAGCATCAGCTCGACCAGCGTGTCCATGCGGGCGAGGGCGCGGGCGACGACGATGTCGAAAGACCCTCTGTGGGCCGGGTCGTGGGCCAGGCGCTCCGAGCGGCCTCCGACGACTGTCACGTTTTCCAGCCCCAGCTCCCGCTGCACCGTGCGCAAAAAAGTTACCTTTTTGCCCGTGGCCTCCAGTAGAGTCACCCGGCAACCCGGAAATGCGATGGCCAACGGCAGGCCGGGGAATCCGGCACCTGTGCCGATGTCCAGCAACTTCGACTGGGATATGCGTTCGGGCTCGATGGCGACGGCCAGCGTGAGCGAATCGAGAAAGTGCCTGCGCCGAATCTCCTCTGGCTCGGCCACGGCGACCAGATTGGCTTTCCGGTTGCCATCGACCAGCAGGTCCAGATAGCGCTGGAACCTGTCGAGTTGTCCGGCATCCAGCGCGACGCCCACGCTCGCCGCCGCGCGTTCGAACTCAGGCGCGCTCAGGAGTGGTCTCCCCTTCAGACCCTATCGGGTCGGCCTCTCCTGGCCAGTCCCAGACCGCGGCCGCGACCCAGAACGCGGTGGTGGCGAAGATGGTCCCGCTGGGAATGTGCAGAAACGAAAGGGGCAATCCAATAGCGGCCAGACCAGCGAGCCACCAGCCGAATCGGTTGCGCACCACGTTCGACCAGACAAGGCTGAGGCCGTAGTAGAGCAGTCCGACCTGGGCTATCGCCGCCCCGAGCAAATCGAAGGGGAAGAAAGCCGCCTGAATCGTCGTCAGTGATCGGACCGAGAAATTGCCGTCGTCGCTCCAGAACGTTCCAACGTCGCCAACCAGTCCCATAAATAGCGCCACGAACGCAATCCAAAACCACGCCCGTCCCCAGAACACCGGCTTCGCGCGCAGGCGGCGCCTGAAGTAGAGCATACCCGCGAGCGAGCCGACATAGGCTGGGAAGTACATCCGGCCGATAACCAGGAACCAGTCGGTCTCCGCCTGCCAGGCGGCCATCATGACGGGTGTAACGATGAGCCCAAACCCACCTGTCGCTATGGCGACGAGGCGCAAGCGGTTTGGCTGGTCGGTGCCAATGGAACGAGTCACCTCGCCAGCCTAATCGCAGCCGGAGCCTGGCGCAAAGGACTACGCGCCCACGGAGTGGAGATGCGAAGATGGACGCCGTACGACTAATCGGGCAAACCCGAACGGCGCACGGACCATGACCGATAGCTTCAGCAACTCCATACGAGCCAAACACGCCGCAGCCTGGGAGCGGGTGGTCATCCATCCCCTCGTTCTTGAACTGGGCGATGGCACGCTGCCAATCGAAAAATTTCGCACCTACTTCGTCCAGGACTACATATTCGTAAAAGACCTGGTGGCCATGATGGGGCTGGCCATCGCCAAGTCACCGGACCTCGGCAACGCCAGTGCGCCGATCAATCGTTTTCTCGAAGGCGTGCTTAACCCGGAAAACGACCTGTTCGTCAGGGCCCTGCGTGAGCTGGACGCGAGCGCAGAAGAGCTGACGGCCGCGGTGGCGTCCCCGGCCACACAGGGCTTCGTCGACTTCCTGACGAGGGTCGGGCACGAGGGCACTTTCGATGAGATCGTCACGGTCCTGTACGTCACGGAGGGTACGTATCTGGATTGGGCGACCCGCCTGATTAACGCCGGTCGGGTGCCTGACAACGAGTTCTATAAAGGGTGGATCGACCTGCACGGCCCGGCCGCCCTCGGTGACATCGTGGCCTGGATGGGGAGCCACCTGGACGCGATTCCGCCCGACCGCCGGTCCCCCCGCACCGACTGGCTGGCCCACACGGCCCTGAGCTACGAGTTGATGTTCTGGGAGCAGGCGTACTCTGGCGTCGGACTTAAGTGGCCGAAATGAATCGGCCCCAAACGCCCCAAACGCCCCAAACGCCCCAAACACCAAGGGTAATGACCGTCGCCGGGTCCGACTCCGGCGGCGGCGCGGGCATCCAGGCCGACCTCAAGACCTTCGCGGCCCTGGGAGCTTACGGCACCTCCGTCATCACCGCCGTTACCGCCCAGAACACCCTCGGCGTCACCGACGTCCACGAGATTCCGGCGACCTCGATCGGCAAGCAGATTGACGCCGTGATGGACGACATCGGCGCCGACGCGGTCAAGACCGGCATGTTGGCCAGCGCCGAGATAATCGAGGCCGTCGCCGACGGTCTGAAGCGCCACAGCGTCGAGTTTTTGGTGGTCGATCCGGTCATGGTCGCGACATCCGGTGATCGGTTGTTGCGCGAAGACGCCGAGGGCGCTCTGACAAGGCTCCTGTTGCCCATGGCGACGCTGGTAACCCCCAACGTGCGTGAGGCATCGGTCCTGTCCGGCAGGCCAATCGAGACGCTGGAGCAGGTTCAGGACGCAGCCCGGGCCATCGCCGATCTCGGCCCGAGGGCGGTCGTCATCACGGGCGGCCTTGGATCGGGTCCGGCCACGGATCTGCTTTATGCAGGCGGTGAGTTCAAGGCGTTCACCAACGCCCGCATTGCCACATCCAGTACGCACGGCACGGGCTGTACGTTTGCCTCGGCTGCCGCAGTCGCCCTGGCGAAGGGCATGGACGTGCGCGACGCTGTGGCGTCGGCCAAGCGCTACGTTCACGCTGCAATTCGCGCCGCGTACCCGGTCGGTACGGGCAACGGCCCGGTAGATCACTTCCACGGCCTCATAGGCGGCAACGAGGACGCCGAGTAAGTCGCGGGACACTTCATACGGGCCGCGTCACCCGCTATAATTGCCCGCGGCTCGGGGCATTGCGGCTCGCCGACCCGAACAAAACCAGGCCAGAACAGGGGAGGCCCGCATGGACTCACAGGACAACCACGGAAATGGAAGCTCGCGCAGGGCGTTCCTCAAGAAGGCCTCGCTCGGGCTGGCCGGGGTGTTCGCCCTCACAGCGATAGGCGGAGGCCTTTTCCGGCGCGGTCGTAATCGCCGCACGCAGGTGGAATTCGCGAAAGACTCCATCTTCCGGCCGCGAGACGGCGACGCCCAGGGAACCTAGAACTTGCAAGCGAAAGCACAAACCCCGGTACTCATAGACGTCGTCCTGCCGGGCGAGTGGATACAGACGAGAGTCCAGCGGCTCGCTGTCGACGCCGGGCTGATAGTCAGCTTTGCGTTCTTAATGACGCTGGTGGCCCAGCTGGCTATCCGCCTGCCGACGACCACCGGTTCCCATCACCGGCCAGACATTCGGTGTGCTACTTACGGGCGGCGTACTGGGCTCCAGACGGGGACCGTTGTCCATGGTCGTCTACCTGCTGCTCGGCATGGTCATGCCCGCGTTCGCTCCCTCGTCGTCGATCATGGCGGACAAGCACTTCCACTTCATCCTGCCCTGGTCGGGTACCGAGGGCTTCATCTGGGACCTGTCCAGCGGTGGCTACATCGTCGGGTTCGTACTTGCCGCTTATCTGGTCGGCCTGCTGGCGGAGCGCGGTTGGGACAGGGGCTCGAAGGTTCTCATTTCTATGCTGGTCGGGCATATCGCTATCTATGCCGTCGGCCTCCCCTGGCTGGCCGTGTTCATCGCCGAGGCGTCGATACCTGGCATCGACCTGACCTACTACGACGCCATCGCGGGTAACAACGTTCTCGACAAGACCCTCAAGGGTGGGCTCTACCCGTTCATCGGGGGCGATGCGATAAAGCTGTTCGGCGCGGCCATGCTGCTGCCCGGCACATGGGCCCTGGTGAGGTGGCTCAAGGGCGAGAGAAACAAAGACCCGGACGAGACTGGTTAGTTACAGGCACTGAAAGACCCCCGGCACCGCCGGGGGTCTTTTTGATTGGCTAGCTAGTTCAATTGCGAAGCGATGAGCGCTTGCGCGAAGAAGCCCCTAGAGCGCGCAGCGCGCGAAGAACGGCGCTTGCGCGAAGAAGCCCCTAGAGCGCGCAGCGCGCGGAGCAGCTACCGGCTGACTAGAGTCAGCCGGGAATCCATGTCGTTCCAGGGGATCATGGAGTCCACCCAGCTACCCAGCCTGTTGAGATAGACGTTGGCGGCGTCCAGAATCTCCTTCAGCTCTTCGGTAGATCCGGCGGCCTCGGCCGCGTCGGCGGCTTGTGTTATCAGCTTTGTGGCGGCCGGGAAGCCCCACTTACCTACCCGGTCCTCGGTCCGTCTCAGGTACGCCGCCGCCACCTTGCCCGCCTGCGGAGCGGGCAACTCGTCGGCGAGCTGTCGGGCGACGTGCAGGTTCTCGGTCCCCCAGAACAGGTCGAAGTTCGAGTACACCACGCATGGCATATTGCCCATGGGAGGCCGCGTGTGCGTACGCATCGCGGCGACGTCGTCGGGCTCGCTCTCCCAGATGTCGGCCGTCGCGGCCCTGAGAGCGTCGGCCGCCTTGTTGCCCGTGCTCGCGGCCTGCGTCGATGAAGACCCGGCTTCGCCCTCCATGCGAACTATGGCCGGCAGCGCGCCGGCCTCAAGAATGCGTTTGCCCGCGGCGACTGCTTTGTCCAGGTCCTCGGGGACTACTTTTGCGAAGAGATTTATATATGCGAACGGCATGATCTCGCCGTAGAACAGGCACAGCGTCTGGCTGCGGGGGTAGTAGCCGATGTCCCCCGGGCCGACCGACGGCACCTGGTTCTCGCCCGGCGGGGCGTAGAACGGGAGCATGGCGATAGTCTCGTCGCCCGCGAACTTGGCGTTCACGCCGAAGGTAGTCGTCGGCATGGCCCGCTCGAAAGCCGCGCACGTCTCAGGGGCGTCGTCGCTGAGCAGCTCGGCCCGGACGACTTCGCCGCCCATTTCCATTTCGAAAATCTTTCCCATCGGTAAAGTCTCTCCTCGGGTTGCGGTGTGATTGCGAAAGCGATGAGGCCTTGGCCGAAGAAGCCTCTAGAGCGAACGTAGTGAGCGGAGCGCCTAATAAACCTTGTTTGAGCCGATGAGGGGAATGCCGCTCATGGCCGAGGCGTCTACCGACAGGGCCCGCAGGTCTTCTGGCTCCAGGTCGTGAATGTCCCGCTTGCCACAGGCGCGGGCAAGAAGCTGAATCTCCAGCGTTAGCGCGTTGAGATAATTGAACACCCGGTCCGCCGCTTCCTCCGGGTCCAGGCGCGCCTCCAGCCTGGGGTCCTGCGTGGTAATGCCGACCGGGCACATGCCGGTATGGCAGTGGTGGCAGGCGCCAGCCCTGGTGCCGAGCGCGGCGTAGTCTTCGTTGTAGATGGCCTTGTTGCAGTTGAGCGCGATCAATGCGGCCGTTCCGATAGCGATGCCCTTCGCCCCCAGGGCCAGCGCCTTGGCCATGTCGGCGCCGTTGGTGAAGCCTCCGGACACGACCAGGTCGACCTCGTCCTCTAGGCCCAGTTCCTCTAACGCTCGTACGGCCTCGGCGGTCGCGGGCATGGTGGGGATCCCGGTGTGGTCGAGCTGCAGCTCCGGCGACGCGCCCGTGCCGGCCTCCATGCCGTCCATCACGATCACATCCGCGCCCACTTTGGCGGCGAGCTTCACATCGTCTGTCACTCGTCCGGCCCCGAGCTTTAGGAAGATCGGCACCTTGCCGTCTGTGACCTCCCTGAGCTCCTCCATCTTGATCATCAGGTCGTCGGCACCCATCCAGTCCGGGTGTCGAACGGGGCTTCGCTGGTCGACGCCTGGGGGAAGATCGCGCTGATTGGCGATCGTGTCTGAGACCTTGAGGCCGAGCAACAGCCCGCCGGTGCCGGGCTTGGCTCCCTGTCCGATGATGATCTCCAGCGCATTGGCAGATCGGAGGTCATCAGGGCTGAAGCCGTAGCGGCTGGGCAGGACCTGATACATCAGTAGTTTCGATGCTTCCCGCTCGGCCGCCAGCATGCCGCCGTCGCCGGTGACGGTCATGGTGCCCATGCGGGTGGCCGCGGTTCCCAATGCCGTCTTTGCGGTGGCCGACAGGGCGCCGTAGCTCATGCCGGAGATGTAGATTGGAGTCTCCAGGATCAGGGGCTCGGAGGCGTTGCGCGCCCCCAGCACGGTCTCAGTGCTGCACTTTTCTCGGTAGCCCTCTAACGGGACTCGACTCATACCGGAAGTTATGATCGTCAGGTCGTCGAAGGAAGGGAGCTTGCGGAGTGTGCCGTACCCCCGGATGCGGTAGCGGCCCAACTCGGACTTGGCCTGGATGTCCTCCACGACCTCCGGTCCAAAAAAGAAGCTCTCTCGCAGGAGCGGCCGGTTGTCTTGAGATTCGACGTTGGTTGATGCGCCGTTGGTCAAAGTGCGGTTCTCCAGATCTTGAAGTCGGCCTTGTCGAAGTTGTAAAGGCGCTTGTCCGAGACGATCTTTTTGAACTCGGACGCATCCGGCACCCCGGCCACCTGGTAGCGTGTGAGCAGTTCGGACAACTCGGTCAGATCTTCGGGGCTCTTGTCCTCAAAAGTCGCGCCGTTCCCCAGGTCGTCGGCTTTGCCCCGGACGAACATCCGGGTCTCGTATATGGAGTCGGCGTAGGCCTCGCCGGTGTCGCCGCAGACGATGAAGAGGCCCTTCTGGCTGACGAAGCCGGACATGTAGTCGACCGTCCCGCCGATCAGGATCACCCCGCCTTTTTGGGAGATGCCGGTGCGGGGGCCGGTGTTGCCATGCACTACCAGTGTTCCGCCTCTGATGGCCGCGCCCGTGGCCGCGCTGGCGTTGCCGTGGACGACTACGCTTCCCGATTGCATATCGGACGCGACCGACCAGCCCGCGTTGCCGGTTACCTCAATGTCAGCGAGCTGCAGCATACCGCCGCAGTAGTAGCCCACGTTGCCTTCCAGCACCACCTTGCCCGGCTGGTTGAGGCCGACGGCCAGGTTGTGACGTGACTCGGTGTTGGTGACCAGCACCTCACCATCGGCGGTGAGGCCGTCCTTTATCGCCCTGTTGACTTCCCTCAGGCTGAGGCCTTTTGCATTTACCGATGCCAAGTGCGCACCGTCCTGGCCGTGGGCTCGTGGACCTTCGTATTGGCAGTCATCACCGGCTCCAGCGCCACCTCCTCTGAGGCCATGGCCACGAAGCCGTCATCTTCAGCCACTATCAGGGGCTTTGTGGAGAAGCGGTCTTTGGCGAAGCCGATGCCGTCCCTGGTGGCGACCAGGTAAGTAAACGTCCCGTCCAGGCCCTCAATAGAATCGGTCAACGCACCCTCTAGAGTCGCTCCGGCCCTGAGTCGGTCCGCGATGAAGACCGCGATCACCTCGGAGTCGTTGGTCGTGAGGAACTCGTAGCCCCGGCGCTGGAACGACCGGCGCAGCTTGTTGTGGTTGGTCAGCTGGCCGTTGTGCACCACCGCGATGTCCGGGAAGGGCCTCGCCCAGAACGGGTGCGAGTAGCAAATGTCCACTCTGCTCTCAGTTGCCAGTCGGGTGTGGGCAATGCCGTGCGAGCCCTGGAAGACCTTGAGGTCGTAGACCGCCAGCTCGCTGGCCGGACCGACGTCTTTTACGATTTCCATGGCGTTGCCGATGGAGAAAAGTTCAACGCCTGCGGACTCGACCGCGTGCGTAATGCGCGTCATATGGTCCAAATCGCCGGTGTCGGTCACGCCCTCTAGCTCGATGCGGGCGATGTTTCCCGAGTACTGGGCGCTCGCCACCGTGGCCACCTCGCCCACCCGGTCGCGAATCTCCGCCAGCCGCTCTTCGGAGTCGCCCCTGGCGCTCTCTAAGTGAACGCGCAGTGCCAGGTGGCCGGCCGGCAGGCCGCCGTACAGGGCCATGCCCGTCGAATCCAGGCCCCTGGAGCCGAGGACCGTCGCCATGTCGGTGAGGCGCGTTCCCAGGGGCACCTCGCTGGCGCCATTTTTATAGAAGAACCCGGCTATGCCGCACATAGACTCATCTCACTTGTGGATTAACGGGGTGATTCGGGCCAGGGCGTCTGGCGACTAGTAGAGCAGTCTATGGTCGCCAGTTACGGGGAGTCAATACACGTTTTGGGCCTCGCCGGTGCTAGACTGATCTCCTCGGCACCGCGACCCGACGGCCAACCGTCTGCTAAGCGGCAGTACCTCTAGACGGTGATGCTTTTTGGCGATGGTCGGCGCTCTTTCCCGCATAAAGACGTTCGAGTCTCTCAGGCTCCGTGACTTTCGGCTGCTATTCGCGGCCAGCATGGGCACGTCCGGCGGATACTTCTTCCAGCAGGTCGTCATCGGGTGGCTCACCTACGAGACCACGAAGTCGCCGTTCCTGACCGTTCTCGCCCTGGGCCTGGACACGCTGCCCAACCTCATAGGGGGGCCGCTGGGGGGCGTGCTGGTCGACAATCTTGACCGGCGCAAGCTGCTCATATTCGTGCCCGCCTACCAGGCGGCGCTGAGTGTCACCTTCGGCGTCATCATCTTGGGGGGCTGGCTTGCGACCTGGCACATCTTCACGTTCATCTTGCTGATGGGCTTCTCGTGGGTGCTGGTGGAACCGGCGCGCATGGCGATAACCCCGGCGATAGTGGGCGAGGCCAGGCTGGTGAACGCCTTCTCCCTCATCCAGATGGCGTTCAACCTGACCCGGACCGTGGGGCCGATAATCGGCGGTGTCGTGCTCGCGGCCTTCGGGCCGGGGCCGACCATGTTCGTGGAAGCGGGCTCGCAGTTCATGGCACTGGGCATGGCGGTGATGATGCGCGCCCCGATCCAGGCCGTGAGCAAGGTCACCGTGCGGTCCGCTCTCCGGGGTCTGGGCGAGTCGGCCAGGCTGGTGCGCGGCACCCCTGTGGCGCAGGGGCTGATGCTGATGGCGCTGCTCACCCCTCTCGTCGTCGTTCCCTTCTCCAGCGGGTTGATGCCCGTGTTCGCGGCCGAGGTATTCGACGCGGGGCCGGTTAAATTCGGTGCGCTCCTTACCCTGATCGGCGTGGGCGCGGTGGTAGGCACCGTAGTTCTCGCCACGGTAGGGGATGTTCCACAAAAAGGAATCGCCGTGGTCATCTCCCTGATCACGGCCGGGATCGGCCTGCTCATCCTGGCCGTCTCGCCCACGTTCTCCGTCGCGGTCGTGGGCGCGATCGTAATCGGCGCGGGCTATGCCGGGACCCAGACGCTGGTTAGCTCGTTACTGCAGCGGGTAGTCGCACCCGAGTATCGGGGTCGCATCTCCGGGGTCTGGATGATGACCTGGGGAACGGTCGCCGGTGGCGGGCTGGTGGCGGGCTGGTTGGCGGGCGCCTACGGGGCGCCGGTCGCCGCCGCGGTGGGCGCCGTTGTCGTAGCCGCAGCCGGGCTGGCTATCGTCGCCGCCTACAAGTCCGTCCGAACGCTGGAGTGACCGGCCGATTGCCAAAGCGATGAGCGCTCGCGCGAACAAGCCCTGACGAGCCCGGCGGGGAAGCGGCTAATACAACTCCAAATATTCGGAGGACTCCCAGTCGGTAATGTGGGCCCGGAAGCGGGCGATTTCGTGGCGCCTCATGATCGTGTAGGCGGTGACGAAGTCTTTTCCAAGAAGGCCTGCGAACGCGGTGTCGGCGTTGAGGGCGTCGAGTGATTCTTCGAGAGTGGCGGGCAGCTTCTCGTAGCTGTCGACGTCCTCGACCGGACCGGCGCTCGCGTCCGGGGTCTTGGCGGCGACGCCCTTCTCCAATCCAAGCAACCCCGTCGCGAGTACACCCGCGACGGCCAGATACGGGTTGGCCAGGCCCGTTCCGAGCCGGTTCTCCAGGTGCGTGTTGTCGTCCCGCGAGTTCTTCGCCCGCACCGCGGCGCTGCGGTCCTGCGGCCCCCAGCTTATGTTTGACGGGGCGAAGTGGTGTGGCACGAACCGGCTGTAGCAGTTGATCGTCGGGGCGAGCAGCGCCATCGACGCCCTGGTGTGATCCAGCATTCCCTGTATGAACTGGCGCGATAACGCCGATAGCCCGTCGGGGTCGTCGTTATCGAGAAACACGTTGGCGCCGGTGGCCTTGTCGGTGAGGCCGATGTGGATGTGGCAGCCGGAGGCCGCGTCGTCAGGAAGTGGTTTCGTCATGAACGTCGCGTTGTAGTCCATCTGGTGGGCGATCGTCTTGACGCCGTTCTTGAACGTGAAGCCCTGGTCGGCGGCCGCTAACCCCTCTGCGGGTGCGAAGTTGATCTCGAACTGGGACGGGGCGTACTCACAGTTGGCGGTGATTATGTCGATTCCCGCCCTGGGCATCTCCTCCAGTATCCGATCGATGACCGGCACGTACCGATTGCGGATCGTGTTGAAAATGTGCAGTCCGCCGAAATAGGGTTTCGAGTCGTCGGGAGACAGGACGTAGAATTCGTATTCGAGCCCGACCTTCACCTCGTAGCCCATGGCGTCGGCCTTTTTCAAAAGTTGCCGTAAAATCCACCTGGGGCCCACCTCGTGGGGAGTGCCGTCCTCCCACTCTCCCTCACAAATCAGCCGGGCCGTGTTATCCAACCAGGGGACGACGAGGGCCGTGCTCAGGTCTGGCTTGAGGTACTGGTCGGCGTAGTTGACCTCCTCGTTGTAAAGAGTTCCGGGCACAACCGACGACGCCGTGTCCAGCACCACGGTGCCGCCGTACATGTTCAGGCCCTTGTCCGCATAGCTCTCGACGTGGGCCAGGGGGACCAGCTTCGACCGGCTCACCCCGTGCATATCCGGCAACTCGAACTGGACGTGGGTGACGCCCTGGGTGCCCCAACCCCTTACGAGGTCGGCGATGGTGGAGTTGCTATTCGCCATGGTTTCCTCCTATCGAACCGGTTGGGAGAGCCGACCTAGTCAAAGGCCTTTCTTCTGCTCTCCTTGACCGTCGCCCTAGCCAAAGGTCAGTGCCCGGGCCGGGTTGTGCACGAGAATTTTGTCGATCTGGTCCTGGGTAATGCCCATGCCCCTCATGCGCGGGACAATATTTTCGATGATGTGGGCGTAGCCCTTGCCGCCGTTGCGGCGCATGTGCCACTTGCGGCATATGTCGTGGGCGATGACGATCTGGTCTTCGAAGCCCTCGTCGATGAGGAAGGCGATTTTGCTCAGGCGCCCGCCGTCGTTCGGCATATCGATGACCCCGTCCACAAACGGCCCGGTGTCCTCCCAGCTAAAGATGTCGTACTCAAGGAAGCACCCGGTCTGGGCCAGCGATCTGAGCGCGCCACGGTCCTCGATGGCGGCGTCGAGGTGCCCCAGAATGCAGCGGACGGGGTCGGCGCCCCCGGCGACCAGTTCGTCCAGGATGTTTGCCGGAGACTGGTTGTCGGCGCCGGAGTGAATGGTGACCGCGGCGCCCGTCTCGGCCTGCGCCCGGCCGGATGCCCGGAGCACCTTAATTTCGTTGTCGCTGAGAGGGTGGAAATTGCCCACCTCGCCGATGATGCCGCTCTTAACGCCCGTATCACCCACGCCCACCGTGACGTCGCCGATTATTTCCTCGGTGATCTGGTCTTCGGTGCGCTCGTCCATGTCGGGCGGGTGGGAGTAGGTCACGTAGTAGCTCGACCCCATCACCACGTTGAGCCCGGTGGCCCGGGAGATGCGCGCCAGCGCCAGGGGGTCGCGGCCAATGCCGATGCTGGTGGTATCGACGAACGAACTGCCGCCGACGTGCTTGAACTCCAGCACGTCCTCGGTCGCCGAAGTCTCGTCGAACATCCTGCTTCCGTCCAGGTGGTGGTTGTAGAGCCCGTCCGACCGGGAGGTCATCTCAGGGTAGAATGGGATGTCCCTCAGCGCCCGGACGGAGGCGTACTCCGACTCCCGAAAGTAGCAGGTCGTGTCCAGCACCATGTGCTCGTGCATCAGTGTGATGCCGAACCCCTCAGGCGAGACCGGTCCGAGGACCGTCTGAATCATGCCCGTGGGGCCTTTTCGAGCCAATGCTGCCTCCTCGAAATCACCGTTACTCTGGCGCCGCAGCGGCGGTGGCACCGCCTCGCCGGGGTGAGCACGTTGTATCACGGGCAACCGGGGTCGTCAACGCGGGCCCAGACCTGGGTGATTACTGCCTGGGGGAAAAGAGGCGGCTAGATTGCCGCGCCAACGCGCCGCCGCAGGCCGGCGATCCAGCGCGAGACGAGCGCGTCGGAGGAGCCAACCACGGCCGACCGGGCCATCATCCAGTAGACCCAATTTTTCGAAACTTTCGCCGGATGGCCGGGCGCCAGCCAATCCCGTTGATTGGCCAATATCGATAGGGTTTGCAGGCCCATCAGCACCGGCCACAGCGCGGCCAGCCGGAGCCGCCTCTCGCGCCGGGGAATGGCCAGGACGTAGCTTTCCGCCTGTGCGTAATGTTCCAGGGCAACGTTGACCCAGGCACCGAGCACCGGGCGTGCCCGGTCGGAGACGCTGGCGTCGATAAGGTCCTGCGGAGTAAGGTCCAGCGCCGCCAATTCGTTGAGCGGCAGGTAGCAGCGGCCGTTGCGCAGGTCGGCGGGTACGTCGCGCAGCACGTTGGTCAGTTGCAACGCCTTGCCGAACCGGACGCCGGTTCCTGACATCGCCTCGACGTCCCAATTGGCAAGCGAGGGGGTGTGGGCGACCGACATCTCCGTCCAAAACTCCCCCACGCAGCCCGCGACCAGGTAGACATAGCGGTCCAGCATGGCAGCATCGGGCAGGGCAGTCAGTTCACTTTTTTCGCCAGCGGGAAAGCCGGCCAGGTCCATCTCCATGCCCTCGGTCAGCGTGGTCACGACCGCGCGAATCCGGCCCCGGTCGGCCTCGTCCGTACGGTCCAGCTCCGAAAAGATCGGAACAAGCGACCGCAGCAAGTCGGCCTCGGCGGCTGACGCTTGTGAGTCGACGAGGTCGCCGGAGATGGCATCGAGCGCGGCCTGCGACACCGGACCGGCGACCTGCGCACGGAACGCCAGCAAATGGGCCAGGCGCCGGTCGGAGGGGATGGCACGAGAATCAGAAATCGTATCCGCCGCCCGGGCCAGCAGGTACGCCAGCCCCACCGGCGCCCGCAGCGCGCCGGGCAGCACCCGCAGCGTCAGATAAAACGCCCGCGAGTTGCGCTTCAGGAGTCCATAGAGGTGGCCGTTTTGAGGCCCAGAGGACTTCTTCAACTCTGCTAAATTCAAGCGACCGTTTTTCTAATGAATGGGATAGCCATTGCGTACGACTTCCGGCAGCCTGAGGCCTGTCGGCTGGCGGCCAATCGAGATCAAGCTCCCAACTCCGCTGCTTAGAAAGAGATGGTTGCCGAGCCGCTCCTGTATTTGACTAACGCCATCGCTTAAAGGACTGAGTCGAACTAACAATACTCGTCTTGCCAGGTGGCTAATCGACATGAGGTCATCCGCGGAGAGCAGGCCGTCGCTGTTAATGCTGCCAGTTGACGGCCTCATTGTTGCCCCTCCTCGCCCTTGGCCCAACTCTGAGTGTCGAAGCACGGCGTCGTGGACGTAAGCAGAGCGTTGTTCTCTGTAGACGCGCTTCAATAGCCGTGTAACACGCCCGGCATCGTCCCCTTCGATGGAGAGATCCTTAATCATCGAGTTTGCCACTGCGTTCGGTTCACTAGGCTCCGGGTGAGATGGCCTCGCACCGCATTCTGAACATGTGACCTTGCCGGGGCAGTGCTTTTTTTCCACGAGACTATTCAGGGTTGCAATAAATGCCACAGAAGCTAGGGTTGGCTCCTTGCTGTGCAGGGAAATGCCGCTTGAGTAGGCAAGGATCGCACGCCACAAGCTAGGATTTTGATTTACGGAGGTCTTCGCTAGAATTTCCAGCGCGGTCTGGGCTGTACTTGTCACGTCAGTCGAATAGGTGCCAGAAGGATCTGGGTACAGATAACGGCGGCCTGGATAGAACGACTTGACTTGACGTGGGCCGGAATAGAGCAGTTGACGGTTCTGGCCCCGAGGCCACTCGATGTGCCCCTGCTTCACTGACTGCCCAACTAGGACGGTAAGTAGTGCTACCAAGTGTTCAATGTCGGAGTTCAGTACGGGCTCCGAGGAAGCGGCATTGTAGGTCCTTGCCATTACGCGGAAGGCTGAAATCGAGTCCGTCGATTCTTTGTCACGCGCAGATGCTAATAATGACCGGCCATTGAAATGAATGGTTTGTAGAAGGGAGTGAGCTTTAGGCAACTCGACATAACCGAAGGGATTAAACAGGTCGAGTGCGCTTCCTTCCACGATCCCCACAGCAGTTTCAATGACGCTTCGTACCTGTCCCGACAGCCTTCTCAACGTTCGCCGATCCATGAGTTGATGCTGTCCGAGGTGCGGTTCACCTAACGCGTAGTTTCCCGTCAAACTCATTAGGTCTCCGTCACCGACGTCGAACACCATTGAGACGCGGAGACTCCGCGGATGACCATGAAAACGCAAGGGCACTCATATCGACAGCGTTTGGTCCCTACGGACGGGAAATCGCGGGCGTAGTAGGTGGCCCCGCCTTTGGCAGAGATCACGATCTCAAGCGCTTCGCAGAATGCCGGAATCTCCGGTCTTGGCAACGGAAACTCGATAGCCCAGCTACGAACGGCTTCGAACTCTCCCCAGGGGCCAGCTTCTATTTCAGTTAGAGATTCCACAACTCGTCTTCACTACAACTAAATGGACAAGGCGCGCGAGAATTGCGCTTGAGGAGGCTGGCAAGGTCGGTTTCGGGAGCTACGGCGTGTACAGTTCCGTCTCGGCCAGGACGGTCACGGCGATGGCGCTCTGACCGCCCACCAGCAGCACCCGTCCGTCGTCGAGCAGGTTCGCCGTATACCGGTACCGGTCGAAGTTCATGTCCCCGGCCGACTGCCAGGAGTTGGTGACCGAGTCGTACAGTTCGGCCGATTGGCGCTTGCCCACTCCCCCTGCTATGAGCACCCGGCCGTCCGTCAACAAAGTGGCGGTGTGTTCAGCACGGGATATCGACATCTCCCCTGCGTCGGACCACGAGTTGGTCGCCGGGTCGTATACGTCCGCCGACGACCGTTTGCCAACTCCCCCGGCTACCAGCACCCGGCCGTCGGACAGCAATGTTGCGGTATGCAGAGCCCTGCCTGTGCCCATTTCCCTGGCGCCCGACCAGCTATCCGTCGCCGGGTCGTAAAGTTCGGCCGTCTCGTAGTAAGGGCCGTCCACTTTTCCGCCTCCGGTAACGAGGATGCGCCCGTCTGATAGGAGCGTGGCGGTGTGCAGGGCCCGACCGATGCTCATCTCGCTCGTCAGGGTCCACTCGCCAGACACCGGGTCGTAGATCTCGGCGTGGGCCTGCTGCTGGAAGGTCTTGGACTTGCCGCCCGTGACTATGATGCGACCGTCGAGCAGAACGACCGATGCCCCCAGTTCCCGGTGCTTGAGCATCTTGCCGGTCATGGTCCATTCGCCCGTCGCCGGATCCCACAACTCAGAGGTCTTGTGGGGGACGAGCCGGTTGTCGTTGCCCCCGGCGACCAACACTTTGCCATCGGGCAACAGCGCAATAGTCGGGAACTGGCGGTCCTCAAGCGTGCTGCCCGTGCTCGTCCACCTGCCCGTGGCGGGGTCGTAGATCTCGGCGGTCTGGT
Organism: Dehalococcoidia bacterium; assembly: GCA_965250195.1. Taxonomy (GTDB): domain Bacteria; phylum Chloroflexota; class Dehalococcoidia; order Lucifugimonadales; family UBA2962; genus CAUZIR01. The sequence goes on along the minus strand of OZ252295.1, from coordinate 712,839 downwards.
GCACTATGGGCCATTCGCTGACGCCCTTACCCCGGCCGCCCACGGCCAGGACCCGGCCGTCGGACAGCTTGACCGCGCCGTGGTACTGGCGGTCATTGCCCATCTCGCCGGTAAGGACAAATTTTCCAACGGGTCCAGATGAGGCTACCGACCCGCCTGCTACATCACCTCCAGCGCCCTCTTCATTCGTAGAAATCGAGTCGGTGGCGGGCGAGCTGCTGCAGGCCGCCAGTGCCAGGACGACCAGGGACAAGGCGACCAGAGCCGCGATGGCCGAGGGCAACCGGCGTCCAGTGCCAATCGACGGTGCGTGTACCGGGTTCAGAAATTTATAGATGTTGTTTGGCATCGCCTCGGCTTCGTTAATGAATTTTGGTGCTGCCCGGCCAGGATTCGAACCTGGGTTAGAGGCTCCAAAGGCCCCTGTGCTACCACTACACCACCGGGCAAAGTCTGGGGCCCAAGAGAGCCGTGGACTAGAGAGCCCCAAAAAATACGGAGCCTCAGGTCAGCCGCTCGCCCTCTCCGCTATGGGGCCCGTCCTCGTCTTCGTCATCGGGGGCATCGGGGCCCCCGTCGCCGCGACTGGGGGCGTCATCGGACGCGTCGTCGATAGCCGGAGCGGATCGAGGACCTCCCCCCAGATAGCCCAGGCGCTGGAGCAACTGATGAGCGTTCGGCACCCAGCCAATTCCGAAGGTCGTCGGGGTGAAGAGCCGATCATCAGTCGGGTTCCACAGCTTCTGCCTGACCTTGTTTAGGGAAGGCACTCGCCAGTCGAAGGGCACGCCGAGAAAGCGACCGTGGGACTTCTTCGACCTTATCGAGCAGGCGACCGTGGCGACGGTAAACAGAAAGATTGCGGTCTTAAGTTTGTTTGGCCTGGTCACGATCGCTACCTCGTGGGCACTTAGAGGGTAGGCACTCAACGGCTGACCACGCATTATACTTGGCCGACCCTGCGACGGGTGCCCGAGCGCCACGGTCGCCTAAATGCCAGGGGTTTTTGCATGACAGGGGTGTCTGAATGACCGAAGAAATCTACTTCGACGTTATCGTGGTCGGCGCCGGTAACGCCGCCCTGTGCGCCGCGCTGTCCGCCCGGGAAGCTGGCGCGAGTGTCGTTGTATTGGAAAAGGCCCCCGCCTCTGCCCAGGGCGGGAACTGCCCCTTCACCGGCGGCGGATTCCGCTTCACCCACGAGGGGCTGGCCGATCTGCGAGAAAACCTGCTCCCTCCCGACGCCGACGTCGGCCGCGCCTCTATGGACCCGTACACCGCTGACGACTTTCGGCGGCACTTCGGCGAGGCTACTCATGGCGACACCAGCGCAGAGTTGGCCGAGGTCGTGATCGCCCAGTCCCGTCCCACCGTGGACTGGATGCACTCTCGGGGCGTCGTCTGGGAGCTATACATAAATCCCAATCTGGAGAACGCCCCCTCGGTCATTCCCAACCAGGTGGGCCTGGCCGCTCACGGCTCGGGCCCCGGCCTGGTCGAGATGCTCACGAGGTCTGCCGTGAGGGCGGGCGTCCAGGTCCTGTTCGAAACCAAGATGGTCGAGCTAACGCTGGGTGAGCGCGGTGAGGTCACAGGCCTCATAGTACAGGACGGCGATGGCAGGCACGCCATCCGGGCAAAAGCCGTCGTGCTCGCCTGCGGAGGCTTCGAGGCCAACCCCGAGATGCGGGTCAAGTACCTTGGTGGCCACTGGGAAAAGGCCAGGGTTCGGGGCTCGCGTTACAACACCGGCGATGGGCACCGGGCGGCGCTCGACGCGGGGGCGGCTCCGGCGGGGCAGTGGACCGGCTGTCACGGCACGCCTATCGACGTGGACGCGCCGGTGACCGGAGAGCTGCCCATAACCGACGCCATGCCCAGGCGCTCCTATCCCCTCGGAATAATGGTCAATGTTGGTGGTCTGCGCTTCATCGACGAGGGCGCGTCCTTTGCCGAGCAGACCTTCGTAAGGGTAGGGGAGGCCGTATTGGAGCAGGAGCGCAGCATCGCCTACCAGCTCTTTGACGCCCGCTCCGCCCCCCTTCTTGAGCCTCGTTACGGCGGTTCGACCCCCGCCCAGTCAGACACTATCGAAGGATTGGCCGAGGCCATCGACGTAAACGCGGGCGTGCTCAGAGCCACCATCGATGCCTATAACGCCGAGGCGCACGAAGGCGACTACGCGCCCCGGCTGCTGGACGGCAGATCCACCAAAACGCTCACTCCGCCCAAGACCAACTGGGCTATCCGCATCGACCGTCCGCCCTTCTTCGCCTACCGGGTCACCGGCGGCATCACCTACACCTACGGTGGCCTGAGGATCGACGCCGACGCCAGGGTGTTGGACATGGAAGACCGCCCCATTGCTGGCCTGTATGCGGCCGGCGAAATTGTCGGCGGCATCTTTTACCACGGCAGCCTGCGCGCGGCGGGGTTGATGCACGGTTCCGTATTCGGCCGACTGGGCGGTGCCCACGCGGCCGGGCTCGGCCAGGCGCAGGTAAACGGGTAAAGCGGCCAACGCAATGGCAGATGTCGGGCAAATACAGACCCTCGTAAAATCCGTTCGAGAAAACGTCCAGCGGGTGGTCGTGGGCAAAGGCGAGGCCATCGAACTCGCCCTCATAGCCCTGCTGTGCGGTGGACACGTGCTCATCGAGGACGTACCCGGTATCGGCAAGACGACCCTCGCCCGTGCGCTGGCCGACTCGCTGGGCTGCACCTTCAAGCGCATCCAATTCACCTCCGACCTCATGCCCTCCGATGTCCTCGGCGTCAACTTCTTCAACCAGAAGACCGGCGATTTCCAGTTCAGGGCCGGGCCGGTGTTCAGTCAGGTGCTGTTGGCCGACGAGATAAACCGGGCGACTCCCCGAACACAATCGGCGTTGCTGGAGGCGATGCAAGAACAACAGGCCACCATCGACGGCGACACCATGCCGCTGCCCGACCCGTTTCTCGTGCTGGCCACCCAGAACCCCATCGAGCTGGAGGGCACCTTCCCCCTTCCTGAAGCACAGTTGGACCGGTTCATGGTCCGTGTCGAGTTGGGGTATCCGACGAAAGACGAAGAACTCGACATCTTCCTGCGATTTGACGATCCCTCTGGGGCACCGACTTTAGCTCCCGTCACGGACGCCGCAGCCATTGGCCAGGCCCGCGCCGCCGTGCCGGGCGTACGCGTCGATGAACTCGTGCGGGCTTACGTCGCTGAGGTGGTGCGGGCTACACGCGACCACGACGGTGTCGAGCTGGGCGCCAGCCCCCGGGCCGGACTGGCCCTTTACAAGACCGCACAGGCGAGAGCGGCCGTTGTCGGTCGAGACTACGTGCTGCCCGACGACGTCAAGGCGCTCGCTTCGCCGGTGCTGGGCCATCGCATGATCATGGGCGGGGGCTCTCGGCTGCGCGGCGTCGTCGGGTCGGACATCGTCGCCGAGGTGCTCGCCGCCGTGCCCGTGCCAATAGAGCGCGACCCGCCGACGCCCTGCAACCTCGCCGACTAGAGCACTTGCTGTCCCAACTGTGGCAGGAGCTGTGGACCGGGCTCTTTGTCGTCCTGATCATCATCGGCGTCTTCGCCGGGCAGAGCATCGTCATCGCCTTCGGTGCCATGGGCCTGCTCATGACCGGCATCAGCTACCTGTGGGGCCGGGTCTCACTCGACCACGTCACGTACGAGCGCATCTTGCCCAAGCGGCGCGTGTTCATAGGTGAGAGCGTGCCTATGTCGGTGGTGCTCACCAACCGAAAGCCGGTCCCCCTGGCCTGGGTGAGAACCGAGGACGCCATCCCCGACGCCGTGACGGTAGAAGGTGCGAGAGTGACTCACAGCGCCAGCCCAAACTCGTCCACGCTGGAGCACCGAACCTCCGTTGGCTGGTACGAGCGGATCCGCTGGAACTACTCGGTAAAATTCAACCGGCGCGGCTACTTCAGATTGGGTCCGGCGCAGGTCGACTCGGGGGACATGTTCGGCCTGTTCGACTCCCGCATGCGAGTGGAAGCCAGGGACGGGGTACTCGTCTACCCCCGCGTTGTGCCGCTCCCGGACATTGGCATACCTGGCGGTCGGCCACTGGGGGAGGTGAGGGGTGGCTCACGCATCTTCCAGGACCCGTCTCGGCCGGCGGCGCCCAGGGACTACGTCCCCGGCGACCCCCTCAACACCATCGACTGGAAGGCGACCGCCCGGAGCCAGAGGCTCAGGGTGCGCACCTTCGACCCCAGCGCCAACGTAACTGTCGTGCTGGCGGTGTCGGTGGAGACGACCCCTCACTACTGGCAGGGGTATTCGCCAATTCACCTGGAGAGGGCGATAACGGCGGGCGCATCTCTTGCCTCGTATTGCGTGGAACAGGGCTACTCGCTGGGCCTGCTCTCCAACGGCGTTCCCATGGTTACGGACCGTCCGGCGGAGCTACGGCCGTCGCGCAGCCAGCCGCAGCTAAAGGCGGTGCTCGAGACACTGGCGACGTTGCAGGCCATCTCGCTGGCGAATATGGCGGCGCATTTGGAAGAGAAGATGACCACCCTGCCGCACGGCGCCACCGTGTTGTTGGTGGTGGCCCATTACTCGGATGAGCTAATCGATGTCCTGGGCAGGCTCCGGGCCCGGGCCCACCCGGTGTCGCTGGTCTACGTCGGCGAAGCCCCGGCGCCCGTTGTCCCGGCGGGCGTCGTGCTGCACGACATCGGCACACACATGGCGGCGTTCGACGAACGGTCCGGGTCCGGGGCATGAGCACCGCTTCTCGCGACCGGGCGGTAATCGCCTCACTGGTGGCGGCGGAGAGCGCATGGCTGTTCGCACTGCTGGGCATCATCGGCGTGGGCATGGGAACGCACGGCAGTCCGCTCGGGTGGCTGGCCGTGCTCGCGTTGATGGCCGCCGGGGCGCTAACCACTCGCGTGCTCTCGGGGCTGCCGGTCGGAGGGCTGGCGCCGTACGTCCTTCAGATCGCCGCCGGGGCGACAGCCATTTACTTGACGATAAGCACTCAGGTCGCCGGGTCAGAGGCGTTTTGGGACCTGGCATGGCCCCGGTTCGCCTCCGGCGGCTCCGAGGTCGAGGGCGCCAATTTCTCTGCCACGGTGGGAGCCTTCGCAGCCTTACTGCTGTGGTGGCGCGGCGGCGTACTGGGCTCGGCTGAAGAGCCCTCAGAGTCACTGAACCGGAGCTACAAGTTCGGCATGTTGCTCATGGCTATCGCCGTGCTGGTGGACGCGGTCTCGGAAGAGGCGCTCAGCACCTTCGGCGCGCTGTTCGTCTTTTTCGCCGGCACCCTGGCGGGACTCGGGATATCGAGGCTGGGCCGGGGAGCGGGAGGGGAAAAGGGGGCCGCGATCTGGCTCCGAGTAGTCGGAGCCACGGTCGTTGGGGTGCTGGCTGTCGGGTTTGCATTCAGCCTCGTGCGCAAAGAGTTCCTGGAAACAGTCCGGGCACCGGTCAGCGAGGTACTCGGCTGGATGGGCACGGTCCTGTTTTTCGTGTTCATCGTCCCGGTGGCATGGGTGATAACCGGAGTCGTCAGCCTGTTCCTAGGTCTGCTTTCCGGCGACGAGCCGGGCCGGGAGTTAACCCCCCTCGGAGAATCGTTCGGGGAGCAGTTCTTACAGCGCGAGGCCGGTCCCACCCCGCTTTACGTCATCGCGCTGGAGTGGACGTTGTTGGCCGTTGTTGTCGCCATCGTCCTGTACATAGTCGCCCGCGCCCTGCGCCGCCGCCGCCGCAGACGCCCCCAACAGGTTGACGCGATCCGGGAGTCCGTGCTCGGGGAATCCGACCCATTTTTGGACGCAGCCAACATGCTCTTCGGCCTGCTGCCCTCCGCGCTCCGTCGTCGCCGAGCCGGAGCCCGGATCGAGCTGCCGTCCGGTCCGCCCGGCGTCGTGGCGGCCATGCGCGCCTACTACAGACTCTTGCTGCACGCCGGTGCTCGGGGTGGCGACAGGCCCCGGTCGTCGACGCCGGGCGAGTACCGAAAAGAGTTGGCTCGACTCGTGCCCGGCGACCTTGCCGGCATATCGACCGAGGCTTTCAATGCCGCGTTTTACGGGGGGCACGAGCCCCCCGCGGGCGAACTTGCTGAGATGAGGGCCGAACTCGACCGCCTCGGGGCGCCTCACCTGGACGAGTGAACGGGCGCGCCGGTGTTCGGGATCTGGGACTCTTAAAACCCGAGGTTCGGATCGACGATGCCGAAAACGAGAATGTCGGCCACCACCCGGTCGGCACGCCTGGTGCCCCACACCTGGAGTTCGGCGTTGCCCTTGAGGTCGTCGAGAGTGTCGATCAACTCGACTTTTTGGGTGACGGTGGTATCACCGGCTTTGCCCGGTACGCCACCCTGGCCGGGGATCTCGGTAACGTCCTGGTACAAGACCGTGTCGTGGGTGATGACCACTTCAACCTCTGGACCGTTGCTACTCAGGCTCACGCTGGGTACGATCGAACCGTCGGCCGCCTGCTCGATCTGCACGTTGAGCTCGGTGGCGCCGGTGCCGACGAATATCGAGTTGTCGATTTGCCGGAGGAAAATGCCGGACGTCTCGGACTCACGGACGGGCAGGTCGGGTGAGGGCAGGATCTCTATCCTGGAAGCCACCGGCCCGTTACCGTCGTCGATCACGGTCTCCATTACCCGGCCCGCGGGCCTGCGAGCGCCCGAGTCGGCTTGCTGACTGGCCTGATTTGACGGGGCGGCCGACACGATCTCACCGTCCGAGTCGGAGCCTCCGGCCGCCAGCAGCCCCAGTGTCACCGACACCGCCACCAGCGCGGCGACCACCATGATCGCGCCCATTCCGATAACTAGTTTCCTGGTTTCCATCTCGATTCTCCTTTGTACGTTTGTGAGTTGTTTCAGGTGTTGTGGGTGTTTGGGCTCGATCAGTCGTGGCGCAGGGCCTCGATGGGGTCGAGCCGTGAGGCCCTGATAGCCGGGTAGATGCCGAAGATGACGCCGGTCGCCACCGCGACCGCGAAGGCGATGGGAATGCTGCCGGGCGCCAGCACCGCGATACCGTCGTTTAGCGCCGCCGCCGTTGGGATCGTCAGGATGCCGAGCCCGATGCCCGCCAGGCCGCCGATGGCGCTGATGACGACCGCCTCCAGCAGGAACTGGGCGATCACGTCCGTTGGAGTTGCCCCGACGGCCAGCCGAACTCCGATCTCACGGGTGCGCTCGGTGACGGTCACCAGCATCACGTTCATCACGCCGATTCCGCCGACGATGAGCGACACCACCGCCATGGCCGCGAGCAAGAGCGAGAACGTGCGGGCCGACTCCTGTTGGGCGCCCAGCACGTCACGCCTGGTCATCAGGTCAAAGTCGTCCTCGAAGCTCCCGTCCAGCCCCTGTTCGACCTCGTGCCGGTCACGGAGAAAGTCGATTACCTGCGTCTTGGCCTCTTCCATACGGCTTTCTTCAGTCACTTGTGCTGTGAGAGTCACCGAGGGCTCGCCGTCGAACAGGTTGGAAATCGCCGTCGAGATGGGCAGATAAATCGCCTCGTTGGGCCGACTGCGAAGCCTCTGAGACGGGTCGGTAGCCTCCAGTTCGGCCAGCACGCCGACAACGGTGCATCGGCTCCTGTTGACCCAGATGGACTGGTCCAGCGGGTCGTCCCCGCCGAACAGGTCGGCCGCTGTCTTGTGGCCCAGTACGCAGATGTCGGCACCGGCCAGCACCTCTACCGGGGTGAAAAATCGGCCGCTGTCCAGCAGGTGACTCCCGAACAGCAGACCGTTGCCCGACCAGTCCACCGGCTGCACGGTGCCCTGTATCGCCAGCAGGTCCAGCGCCTCGGCCGTAACCCCGCTTATGCCCATGTCCAGTACGGTCCGCTCATGGCGCACCCGGGCCGAGCCGCCCACCGACATCGCTACCCTGAAAACCAGTGGCGCCTCAGTCGGGAGCAAGAGCCCATCTTCGTAGGACAGGATTTGGCCCGCAGGCACGAGTTCGTCGTTGTCGAGCTTGTTGCGGGAGGTGATGCGGATGTTGTCCGAGCCGAGGAATCGGAAATTCTCTTCCACCGCCGCCCTGGCACCGTTCCCCAGCGCCAGCACGGTGATTACCGAGGTGACGCCGATGATGATGCCCAGCGTGGTCAGCGCGGCCCGCAGTTTGTTGCCGTTGAGGCCCCGCAGGGCGGTCATGAGGGTTTCTAGAGGGGACATCAGTTCGTACTTTCCGAAACGAGGCTGCCGTCCCGCATAAGTAGCGTTCGAGAGGTGTGCGCGGCAACTTCGGGATCGTGCGTGACGACGACGAGGGTGCGGCCCGCATCGTGAAGGTCTGTCAGCAGGGCAAGAATCTCTGCGCCGGTCTTGGAGTCGAGGTTGCCGGTCGGTTCGTCCGCCAGCAAGATCGCAGGGTCGCCAACCAGCGCCCGGGCGATGGCGACTCGTTGCCTCTCGCCTCCCGACAGTTCGGTGGGGCGATGCTTTGCCCTGTTGGCCAGGCCCACATGGTCCAGGGCGGCGATGGCCTTTCGCCGGGCCGAACGGGCCCCGCGCCGGTAGAGCAGGGGCAGGGCGACGTTCTCCACCGCGCTGAGCTGGGGCAGCAGGTTGAAGTCCTGGAACACGAAGCCGATGCGGCTGTTGCGGACCCGTGCGCGCTCCAGGCTGGAGAGGTCGGCGACCTGCCGGTCCTCCAACAGGTAGCGACCGGAACTCGGCGTGTCGAGACAGCCGAGCAGGTGCATGAGGGTCGACTTGCCGCTGCCGGACGCACCCATGAGTGCGACCGACTCCCCGGCGGCGATGCGCATGTCCACGCCGCGCAGGGCGTGCACCTGGTGGCCGGAGCCCATCACGAACGTGCGGGTCAGCCCGCTGGTCTCAATGACAGGGGTCACAGGTCCGCCCGATGTTTCGAAAGCGCTCATTCTGCGATCACCCGGTCGCCTTCGAAGAGGCCGCTGACGATCTCGACGTTCACGTCGCCCTTGAGTCCCACCTCTACGACTCTTTCAGTGCTCGCGACGCCGTCCCAGACCTTGAGAACCGCCGCGCCGCCGCTGGGTCCCCTCACGAGTGACCTGGGCAGTCGCAGCACATCCACGCTGGCGACGACGACGAGGGATGTGTCGGCGGTCATGCCCGGCAGTACCGACTCGGGGACGCCGTTGGTGGCGACGTAAACGTGGTAGAGAGGCCTGTCCTGTCCGTCAACTCTCGTCGGGACGATGCGGGCCACGGTGCCGAGGACCGCGGCGTCCGGTTCGGCGTCGAAGAACACAACGGCGATCTGGCCGACCTGCACGAACGGCAGGTCCTCCTCGATAACGGTGGTGCGTATCTCTATGGCGGTCGGATCGGTTAGTCGGGCGACGGGTGTCCCGGGGAAGAGCACGTCGCCCGCCTCGGCCATAATTTCGACAACAACGCCGTCAAACGGTGCGCGCAGCACAGCGCGTGCCATGTTGGACTGGGCCTGGTCCACGTCGAGCGCGAGGGACGGGTCGACGCCTCGCTCCAGGGCTTCTACGGTCGCGCGGTTTTGCAGCACTCCTCGTCGCAACGCCTTTGCTTCGCCCGTCATCGGCAGCGCCGAGCCGTCCGCGTCGAGCGCCGAAAGTGCGGCCAGATACTCGCGGGCTTCAACCAGCCCGACTTCGGCCTGGGAAACGGCGGCCTCACGCTCTCGCACCCGGTCCGGCTCGAACAGGGCTTCCAGGTTCGTCAGGGCCTGCACGGCGTTGGTGACATCTCGCCGGGCGGCGATCCACATGCCGTCGGCGCGGGCCCCGGTCCCCTCTGACTCGGCCGTGGCGACGATCAGTGCGAGCGCAGCAGCGCGGAGAGTCTGCCAGGCAGCGTCGAACTCTTGGCGCACACAGAGTGCGCCCTCTGTCGTGTCAGCGTTATTGCAGTCGGCGGCCACGTCTCCGACGAAGACGTTGTTCCAGACGTGTACGGTCCACTCGTCCCAGGCGGTGTCAGGGTCGTCGTAGCCGAATGAAGGCGTAAGTCCTGTGTCAGGACCGTCGAACAGTGCGACCAGGTCAACGCCCCACAGGGCGAGCAAGACGTCCGGCTCGACTGGTTGTGGCAGTTCAGAGATGCCCAACCAGCGTTCGAAGGTTTTCAAATACTCGACCGCTGCGGCGTCTCGCGCTTCGGTCGCTATGGCAAGAGACTCGACCGACCGGGCCTCCTGTAATTCGATGTCGCGTCCGGTGGCCTCAAGCGCGGCCTCAGCCAGGTCGACCTGTTCTCGCGCTTCGGCCATCCCTTCGTCAGTCGGTCCGGGCCGGGCCCGGTTGGCGTCATCGACCGCAACGAGAGCCGAAGCCACGTCGGCCTCGGCCGAGGCCAGCGCCAGTGGGAGGCCCGCCATGTAGTCGGCCAGCGCGCTCTCGGAAATCGCCAGGTCATGTTCTGCACCATCAAGTGCGTCTGCCCAGTCGATGGTCGCAACGGCGAGGCGCGTCTCGGCGCTATCGACGGCCCGCTCCAGGTCTTCGGTGTCAACGGTGGCGATGACGTCACCGGCCTGCACGACGCTGCCCGGTCGGACGTTGAGCGAGGCCAGCCGCCCGGCCACCGGCGCTGCGAGCGTCTCGGTGCGGGTGGCGGCCACCCTGCCCGGTGCGGCTATGGAGAGCGTCACGTCGCCGCTGCTCACCGCCACTGTGGTCGGGGCGGCCACCTGTGCAACGCCATCCGATCGGGAAAGCAAGAACGCTGATACTCCTGCCGCTGCGATCGCAGCGATGACGAGAGTGATAGCTAGGATTTGCCAGACAGATAGTTGGAATTTGCTCATAACGGGGCCAGTATCCAAGCCACGAGTTGCACGGGCGTTACATGAAGGTTACGAACTCGAAGCCTCGATTATTGCCTGTATTCTGGGCAAAAAAAGAGGCGGCGCACCGGCGCGCCGCCTCTAAAGGGACCTGGTAAGCAGTCGGGCTAGAGGAGCCCGATGTCCCGAACCTCGCCTAGCGACTTCTCGTAGGCGTCGACGGTCTCGGCGACGTCCTGGTCGGTGTGCGCCTGCCCGACGATCAGCCGGGTGCCGTTGCTCATGGGGTCGATGCCGTTGTTGAGCAGTGCTAGGTGCAACTGCGAGTTGCGGGCGCCGTCGTTGACCTTCGCCCAGTCCGCTTCGGAGAGATCGAAGGTCGCGCCATCGTCTTCCACTTCGAAGTCGACGCCGAGGCGCATGAACAGCAGAGAGCCGTGGCCGGTCACCTGGCCGGGGATCTCCATCTTGCCCAGCAGTTCGTTCAGCCCGGCCTTGACCTTGTTCGCAGCGGTATCGGCATCTTCGTTGACCTGGCCGTCCCGCACCATCTCCAGCGCGGCTATCCCGGCTGCGGCCGAAAGGGGGTTTGCGTTGAAGGTGCCGGGGTGGCCGACGCGCTGGTTGGTGTCGTATTCCGGGTCGTTGTGGAACTCAATCTGGTTGATGATGTCCGCCTTACCGGCCACCGCAGCGCCGGGCAACCCGCCGCCGACGATCTTGGCGAGGGTGGTGATGTCGGGGGTGACGTCGAACTTCTTGGACGCTCCGCCGGACGACAGCCGGAACCCGGTCACTACTTCGTCCATGAGGAAGACGACTCCGGTGCGGGCAGTGAGGTCACGAAGCTGATGCAGGAACTCCGGCGCGATGGGGTGCAGGCCCATGTGGGAGCCGGTCGGCTCCAGCATGATCGCCGCGATGTCGTCGCGCCCCGTGATCGTCTTTTCCACCAGCCCGAAGTCGTTCGGTGGTAGGACGATCATGGTGTCGAGGGTCTCTTGCGGGATACCGCCGAGCCCGGCGCCGCCAGCCGTGGCGTAGTCGCTCCAGCCGTGGAAGTGGTCGTCGAATTTGATGATTTTGGACTTGCCCGTGTATGCGCGGGCCAGCCGCATAGCCATCATCACTGCCTCGGTGCCGGAGCTGTGGAAGCGCACCTTCTCGGCGCAGGGTACCAGCTCACGTACGAGCCCACCCCAGCGGATCTCGGCGTCGGTGGACGACCCCATCTGGGTGCCCTTGGACATCGCCTCTTGCACGGCCGCTACGACCTTGGGATGCGAGTGACCGAGGATCATGGCGCCGTGGCCGGTCTTGAAGTCGATTATCTCGTGGCCGTCGACGTCCCACTTGCGGGAGCCCTCGGCGTGGGTGACGTACATGGGGAACGGCTGCAACCGGCGGGCGTCGTGGGTGACGCCGTCGGGGAACAGGTCCTTGGAGACAGAGAAGCGCTCTATCGACTTGGGGTGCTGGTCGATGTACTGCTGCTCAATGGGTGTGGGCATAAAAGTTCTCCGCTCCGCTCTTGGTACTCTTCGCGCAAGCGCTCATCGCCTCGCGATGGGCCGCCTCGCTACCGCCTTTCCTCGATGCTCGCCCGCCCGTGGGAGCGGGGCGAAGCTATCTTAGGGTGCGGTCGAGCGGCGTTGCAACCTGACGTCCGGCACTCAACCAGCGCGGCTGACGAGACTCCCGAGCAGGGCGTCCGATGCCGCCGCGATCTCTTTGACGGCCCGGTCGAAGGCAGCTTCGTTCGCCTTGGACGGCTGCCTGTAGCCGCTTATCTTGCGCACGTATTGGAGCGCGGCAGCCTGTGTGTCTTCGCCCGTCGCGGCCGGGTCAAGCGTTCGTAAAACCTTGATGCTTCGGCACATGGTTAAAATTCCAATCCCAGCGCCCTGCAGATGAAGTCCGTCATAGGCGCGGCCTTAAGGCACGTTGCGTGGTAGCGCTCCATGAAGTCCGGGGCGGTGGCTTCTTTTTCGTCAAACTTCGCCCACAGGCCGAAGCTTCGGTTTTTAAGCACGTCGATCAAGGGGTGGTCTGGGTCGTACCCCTTGGGCGGCCGCTTGAGCGGGTCGCCGTCCATTGTGGTCATGCCGTCTACGCCCTCGGTTGCCTGTGTCCAGCCAACGGGGTTGGCCGCGATCGCATCACGGATCTTGGCAAGAGCAGCCGAATCGGGCTTCCAGATGCCACACCCGGCCGCCACGTTACCGGGCTCAAGGTGCAGGTAGAAACCGGGGGTGTGCACGTTCCTCGCCTGCTCGTGCCTGAAGTGCACGGCGGCGTGGGTCTTATAAGGGGACTTGTCCTTTGAAAATCGCACGTCCCGGTAGATACGAAACATCGACCCTCCGTTGCCCCGGGCATCGGCCACGAAGTGGCCGCTGATTATCGGCAGGACCTCGCCAAACTCTGCGATGAACTCCAGCAGCGGGGCCTTCACGTGCTGTTCATAGCGGCCCTTGTTGGCCTGGAACCACTCCCGGTCGTTGTTTACCTTTAGTTCGGCCAGGAACTGGAATATCTCCTGCCCGAAATGCGCCTCAGCCATCTTTTCTCCTCTAATCGCCTGTTCGTGTAACCGGTCGTTGGCCCACCACGGTCATCGCGTACGGGAAGTGGTTTTTGACCCGTACTTCGGCCATCCCGGCGTCGGCCATCAGCATGGCGGCCCGATCGGGCCGATAGGCGTCCGCCGTGGGCAGCCACCGCTTGAGCCACCAGATTCGTCTGAAGTCATGTAGCAACATCGGCCCGCCGGGCCCCAGCGCTCCGGCCATCGCCTTGATCGCCTCGACCCCGTCATCGAAGTGGTGAAGCGTGTAGGTCGAGATGATGCCGTCTGCGGGTGCAAGTCCTCGCAATACGTCGGGATCGGCGGCGTCGCCCACCCTGAACTCCACCCGATCCGCGACGCCCGACGCCGACGCCCGGTCACTGGCGTAGTCGATCATGTGCTCGGACGAGTCGAGGCCGATCAGACGCAGGTCAGGGAAGTGGTGGGCGGCCTCCAACGTCACCAGGCCGGGGCCGCAACCGAGGTCCAGCCACGTACCGGTTGGCGCCAGCCCCCGAAGCGCCGTCCACAGGCCCAGGTTGCGTAGGGGCAGCCGCTGGGACCTGCGCGCGTACTCGGCGACCGCCTCAGGGGAGGAGAATTTTTCCGCGAAATCGTGCTGATGGCTGTGACCGCCATGACTCATCGTTAGCCCCTTTGAACGGCCATATTAGTGGCGCAATCAGCGACGTTACAAGGGTGGGAAAAATGTGCGGCCCGAAAGCCGATTTTCGAGAACCCGGAGAGGGCCGTTTTCCTCTGTCTATAGGGGTAAACGGATGCTTGACACTAAAAATGCGGTGTGATAATTTTCACTAGGTTTCGCGGGCGTCCTCCCTGCTGGGGTTTGGCGCTGCGGGCCCGGCGTCGATTGGACCATCTCAGGCCGTCGAGCCGCGTCGTCTGATCGCTGATCGAATTTGCTGAAAGGTAGGCAGTGGACCCGGAAGTTCTAGCGCATCCACAGTGGTCTGAACTCGGACACTTGCTTACCAATCTCTGGATCATGGTGGCGTTCATCGTTTTCTTCGCCACCAACATGCTGATCGCCCACAACTGGTTGCAGTCTTTCATACGTTCGCGCCACTTGAGCCAGGGGCTATCGAAGGCCAGGCCCATGTTCTACGCGGTGGCGATCAGCTCTTTCGGCGCCGCCATGTACATGCTGTCGCGAGTCGTCGATCATGCTGGCGTCTTGCGCGACTTCTGGCCGAACTACTGGATTTAACCCCCCGCAATCTGAGCCCTTAACACCGATACTTGCTTCCGGGCGATTTCCAACCTAAGAGACCCGAGCCCAGGCAAATGGCGCTCCTCGGAGTGCTTGGAGTTGTCAGCCTCGTCAGCCTCGCCGCGGTGGTATTCGTTCTCCTTTTCGTCATCTCCGCGTGGCTTGGTCGGCCGCTTAGCGTCTTCGGCTATACCGAGGGCCCGGACCAGCCCATAGCCTTCCCGCACACCGTTCATGCCGGCACTGTTGAAGACGGCGGCATCGGCCTGGACTGCACCTTCTGTCACCGCAACGTCACCGAGGGCCCGGCGGCCACGGTGCCGTCAGTCGGCCTCTGCATGACCTGCCACGCCGCTGTTGGGGACGGCCTTGCCGAGGTAGAAAAGCTGCGCGAGTACGCGGCGTTGGGCCAGCCCATCGACTGGGTCAGGGTTCACAGGGTGCCGGACCACGTCCGATTCAACCACCAGGCCCACATCTCGTTTTTCTCTGAAAAGGACGGCATCCCGGCGTCTGCCGTGTGCTCCACCTGTCACGGCTCCGTGGCAAAAATGGAGAAAGTGCGCCAGGTCGAACCCCTGAAAATGGGCAACTGCGTCGATTGTCACCGGGACAACAGCGCACCCACAGACTGCACGACGTGCCACTACTAATGCGAAACACTCCGGTTGCGAAATCGGTCACTAGATGGCTCTAACCAGACGACAGTTCCTGACCACGGTCGGCGGTGGCACGCTCGGCGCCGTCATAGCCGCCGCTTGCGGCATTCCCGAAGACGAGCTGTTCGTACAGTCTCCGGTGGGCATGCCGGAGGACCTCGTAACGGGGCTGGACAACTGGTACGCGACGATCAGCCGTGGCTTCCCGACCTCAGAGGGCGTTGTTGTTCGGGTGATGGAAGGGCGGGCCAAGAAGGTCGAAGGCAACGTCGACTACCCGATCAACCAGGGACGGCATAGCCCCCGCAGCGAGGCGCTCTTACAGGACCTGTACAACCCCGACCGCATAAAGGGGCCGATGGCCCGAGTCGGCGAGAGGGGCGCGGGCAACTGGGAGGAGATCGGGTGGTCGGACGGCGTTGCCCGAATCTCCCATCAACTCGGACAGGTCAGTGACGCCCGGCAGAACCGTGAGGTGGTCGTTGTAACCGGACCCATGGTCTCGCACGCCGGCGTCGTCGTGGACAGCTTCGTCGATGCGTACCGGGGGACCCACATCGGGTACGAGGCGCTGGAAAACACGAACCTGCGGACGGTAATGAAAAACCTGTTCGACCAGGATAGGCTCCCCGAATTCGACATAGAAAACACCAAATATCTGCTCTCGTTCGGAGCGGACTTCCTCAACACCTGGATCTCGCCCGTGCGCTACATGCGAGCGTACGGTGAGTTCCGCCAGGGCGACAGGACGCGGGGAACGCTGGTACACGTCGACTCTCGATTCTCGATGACCGGTGCCAACGCCGACGAGAACGTTTTCGTAAAGCCCGGCCGCGAGGGCCTGCTAGCTCTTAGCATGATTCAAGTAATCGTCACCGGCGGCCTCGGTGACCCCATTCCGGCCCGAGACATAACCGGTGCGGGCAACGTGGATATCGACCGCTGGGCGCCCGAGCTCGTGGCCGAAGAGACCGGAGTCCCGGCAGAGAAGATAAAACGTATCGCAGAGCAGTTCG
Organism: Dehalococcoidia bacterium; assembly: GCA_965250195.1. Classification (GTDB taxonomy): domain Bacteria; phylum Chloroflexota; class Dehalococcoidia; order Lucifugimonadales; family UBA2962; genus CAUZIR01. The sequence continues at coordinate 696,604 of OZ252295.1, read as the reverse complement.
CCACCAACCGGCCGGCCCTCGCGATCGGTGGTGGGTCCGCCGGCGCACACACCAACGGCCTGTTCAACCTGACGGCCATCTACTCCCTCAACTACCTTGTTGGGGCGGTGCATTCTCGCGGAGGACTAGTATTCAACCCCCCTCCCGCGACCGATGATCTGGTCAGTGCCGAGGCCAACCTGAAGGTGGGCTCGGCGGGGGATTGGCGCGACCTCATACGGGCGATGACTGACGGTAAAGTCAAGGCCCTTTTGATCGATGGGTCAGACCCCATGTACGGCCTGCCGGACGCGATGGGCCTGCGAGAGGCCTCGTTCAACGTGCCGTTCATCTTTAGCTTCGCCAGCCATCTGGACGACACGACCTCCATGGCCGACCTGATCCTACCGACGCACACCTCGCTCGAGGAGTGGGACACAGACGTCCCGGCCGCCGGACCGGGTCACCAGGTGGTGGGCTTCCAGCAGCCGGTGGTGCGGCCGTTCTTCGAAAATCGTGGTGATGAGCTGGGAACCAGGTCCATGCCTGACGCCCTCATGGCGATCGCCGGCGAGCTGGGGCTGGACCTGGGCCTTGGAGCAGGAAATATGAAGGAACTTGTCGAAAACGCCGCCCGGCAGCTGTTCGATCTGGGCCGGGGCTCGGTGAGAGCCAACGATTTCCGCGCCTTCCGGGCGGGTGTCCTACAGCGTGGTGGCTGGTGGGACACTACCTCGCTTTATAACGGCCCGGCAGCCACCACAAAGGAGCTGCCCGCCGAGGCGCAGGAGCCCGAATTCGCCGGACCCGCCGGGGCAGAAGGTGAGACCTTCCACCTCGTTCCGTTCTCGTCAACGTCCCTCGGTGAGGGGCAAGGCGCTCATCTTCCCTGGTTGCAAGCACTGCCGGACCCGCTTACCTCGGCTACCTGGGAGACCTGGGTCGAGATCAACCACAAAGTCGCCGAGCGTATGGACATACGCGAAGGCGATGTACTCAGAGTTGTTTCGGCGCACGGCTCCAATGGCCTTGCCGGGGATGGCATTACGGCCATCGCATATCCCCATCCCGGGGTGCCGCCTGACGTAGTTTCGATTCCGCTTGGCCAGGGCCACAGGGCCGGCGGACGCTACGCCGAAGGCCGAGGGGGGAACGCGCTGTCCATACTCGCTCCCCGTCTCGACGATGAGTCGGGCGCGCTGGCCTGGGCCGCCACCAGGGTGAAAATCGAGAAGGTCGGCGACTGGAAGAGACTGCCGAAGTTCGAGAACAATAACCCGGACTTCGCCCGAGACGAAGAGCAGAGAATAATCAAGATCACGCCGACCGACAGCTAAGGGAAGATAAGCAAAATGGCGGACGAAAAATGGGGAATGGTTATCGACATCGACCGGTGCACCGGTTGCCAGGCCTGCGTGATCGCATGCCAGTCGGAAAACAACATCCCCATTAACGACGAGGGCCTGTTCAATCAGCAGCGCGCCAACCAGTGGATACGCATTGAGCGCACCTGGGAGGGCGAGTACCCAGACGTCAAGGCGCGCTTCATTCCGGTGCTGTGCCAGCACTGTGACGACGCTCCCTGTGAGCCCGTCTGCCCTGTGTACGCCACCTACCACAACGCCGAGGGCCTCAACGTTCAGGTCTACAACCGGTGCATCGGCACCCGGTTCTGTGGAAACAACTGCCCCTACCAGGTGCGATTCTTCAACTTCTGGGAGCCGGAGTGGCCCGAGAGCCTGAAAAACCAGCTCAACCCGGACGTGACTGTGCGCAGCCGGGGCATCATGGAAAAGTGCACCTTCTGCATCCAGCGCATCCGACGAACCGGCCGGAACGCCAAGCGAGACGGCACCGTCGTCGAAGACGGCGACAGGGCGCTGAACCCGGCGTGTGTCAACGCCTGCCCGACCGGCACGCTGGTATTCGGTGACGTTAACGACGAAGACAGCCAGGTCGCGAAGCTGGCTGAGAAAGAACTTCACGGCCACGACGGGCGCGGCTACCATCTGCTCGAAGAGCTCGGCACAAACCCGAGCGTCGTCTACCTCAAGAAGGTCGATAAGTCCCAGAAGGTGACGGAGGAGGCGCATGGCTAGCGAGTCCGCTCACCCTCCCCTAGGTTTCTACGCCGACAACCCCGAGTGGGTCAGTCCGGAGATCATTACCGACGACCTGTTGGGTCGCCGGGAGAAAGCCGGTAACACCTTCTGGATAGCGTCGGCCGTCTTCGGCGGGCTGCTCGTGCTCGGCGTGGTGGGCATGGTCATGCGGCTCATCGACGGCGTCTCGGACACCGCCCAGTGGGGCTACACGGCGGCGGTCCTGTCGTTCATGCTCACGACCGCATCGGCCGCGCCGATGGTCGCCATCGCGCCAAGGGTCGCAAAGGGCCACTGGCGCAGGATCATCTCCCGTCCGGCTGAGATGTGGTCGGTCGCGGGTCTTATCAGCCTGCTGCTATTCATCCCCATGCTCTGGGTTCTGCCCAGCCTAGAGGACGGCAGGCGGTCGATGTGGTTCTACCACCCCGGCGAGGTCTACCCATATTCGCCGCACCTGTGGACGGCGCTCGCCATCGTCTCGCTGGTCATAGTTGGTTTTTTCCTGCTCTGGGTCTCGGCGCTGCCGGACCTCGCGGCAATTCGCGACCGCTTGCCCAAGGGCAGCGCTGCAAGACGGCGCTACGAGTGGCTGGCGCGAGGCTGGAAGGGCACGGCGGCGCAGTGGGACTGGCAAAAGCACCGCATCGGCATACTCGGCGCCTTCTACTTCATCATGCTCATCACGGTCCACTTCCTGTTCTCCATCGACTTCCTCATGACTCTGGTGCCGGGCTGGATAGACGCGCTCTACCCGGCGACTCACGCCGCCAACGCGTTGCAGGCGGGAGTGGCTACGGTCGTGTTGACGATGGCCTTCCTAAGATTTGTATGTGGTTACAAGGAGATCGGCTACGACCAGTTCTGGGGGTTGGGTAAGCTGCTGTTCGCCCTCTCACTGCTCTGGTTCTGGTTCTGGTTCTCCAGCTTTAACGTGATGTGGTACGGCAAAAAGCCCAACGAGCAGGCGGTATTCGACCTGTTCATCAAGGGGCCGTACATGCCCATCTTCTACCTGACTTTCGTTACGGTCTTCGTGTTCCCGCTCTTCACCATGATTTGGAACTTCCTGCGCCGCAGCATCTGGGGGCCGACCCTCATCGCCGTCTCTGTCTTGATCGGAACCTTCTTCGACCGGGTCCGGCTGTACGTCGCGTCCTACTCGGTCAGCGATCAATCCGCCAACCACGAGGGTATCGAGGTAATTCCGCCCACGATCTATCCGGACGTTGCGGACGTGTTCATCGTCGTCGGTGCGATTGGCGGAGCGGTGTTTTTGTACCTGATGGCCACCCGGGTCATCCCGGTTATCAACCTCTGGGAGCAAAAAGAGTTGCTCCTTTACAAAGAGCATAAGAAGTACCACCGCACGGTCGTGATGGTGCTGGGTAAGCCGGAGTAACGGGGCATGCAGGAATACACGTACTCCACGGACAAAGAACTCAACCACGGCCTGCTCAAGGACGTCCTCGGCATGCCCAAGTGGTGGCTGGGGGCCGTCGGATTCTTGTTCCTCGTATGGCTGACAGGCATAGGCGCGTACGGTTGGGAGTTGAACCAGGGCGTGGGTGTGCTGGGTGTGAACCGGCCCGTCTACTGGGGCTTCCTCATCACCAACTTCGTATTCTGGATCGGCATCAGCCACGCTGGAATCATGGTCTCGGCCATCCTCCGGTTGACACAGGCAGAGTGGCGGCGCCCGGTTACTCGTGCAGCCGAGGTGTTGACGTTATTCTCGTTGCTGGCGGCCCTGTCCAACATCATGTTCCACGTTGGGCGGCCCTGGCGGCTCTACTGGGTGGCGCCCTACGACTTCGAGAGGGGCGTGTGGCCCAACATCCGGTCCCCGTTCGTGTGGGACCCGGCCGCGGTCGGCACCTACCTGATCGGCAGCTCCCTCTTCGTTTACATCGCGCTGATACCGGACCTGGCGGCGCTGAGAGACCGCAGTTCAGGGCTCATGCGCAAGTTCTACGCGGGCATGTCACTGGGCTTCAGAGGCACGCCAAGCCAGTGGAAGCTTCAGGCCGTCGCGGGCATATTGCTCTCGGCCCTGGTCCTGCCCGTCTTCGTGTCGGTACACAGCATCGTGTCATGGGACTTCGCCGTCTCCATCGGCGTGGAGGGCTGGCACTCTACGATATTCGCGCCTTACTTCATCATCGGGGCCATACACTCCGGCGTCTCGGCGGTGGCCATGGTCATGGCGCTGATGGTGTGGCTGTGGAAGTGGGACAAGTACATAACCCCCGACCATTTCGACGCCATCGGCAGGCTGCTCATCATCGTGGCGACCACCTGGTTCTTCTTCTTCGCCCTGGAGTGGATCTTCGCCCTCTACACGCTTGAGGGACCGGAGCTGGCGCTGAGGGAGTGGCAGGTATTCAGACTGCCCATGGGTCCGCTGTTCCTGACGTTCATGATTACCGCGTACTTCATCCCGGTTCCGGCCTGGCTGTTTAAGGCGGTCCGGCGCAGCCCCATGTGGATGTTCTTTACCACAATTCTGGTGAACATCGGCATGTGGATGGAGCGGTTCCTCATAATCATCCCCGGTTTGCAGCGCAGGCAGCCGTTTGAATTCGATTGGGGCAGCTACGCTCCAAGCGTTATCGAGATACTGCTGGTGGCCTCCACGTTCGCATTCGTCGGCATGGGCATACTCGTCTTCGCCAAGATTTTCCCGCTGATACCGGTCTTCGACATGAAGGAAGGGACGCGATTGAGGGACACCATTATGATAGGCCGACGGGTGGTTCCGGCCTCGATAAGAGAGTAACGGCCCCCGATAAGTCGGGTAGAAAAGCGGCTGCAAAAAGCGGTCCAGCTAAAAAGAGGAAAGGGCGAGGTTTCGCCATGATAGCCAGAAGAAGCGTCATAGGTCTGTTCAAGGGAGTCGATGAGGCGGCCGACGCCCTCGACGCCGTTCGCGCGGGCGGGTTCGAGTCCAATGAGTACGAGATACTCACCGGCACCCCCTACCCCGAGGGAGCGTTCGGTGAGGACGAGACTCATCACAGCCTCTATCGCTACCCGTTGATCGGGGCCGCCTGTGGCTTCATCATCGGCCTCATTCTCACCGCCGGCACGCAGCTCGCCTACCCGCTGGTCACCGGCGGAAAGCCGATCCTGTCCATTCCGCCCATGTCGATCATCATGTACGAGGGCACGATGCTGGGGGCGATCATCTTCACGGTGATCGGCATCATCATCGAGTCCCGGCTGCCACGAGTGTTCATGGGCGCCTACGACACCCGCGTAACCGAAGGGTTCATCGGCCTTACGGTCACCACCGACGCCGAGCGAGTAGGGAAGGCTGAAGAGATCCTCAAGGGCGCCGGAGCCGAGGACGTTAAGCGTGGCTGGGAGCAGAACGATTTCGACTGATCGCCCGGGTCCCACGAGAGCCGCCCTGTCGGGGGCAAATTGGCGCCGAACATGGGTGTTACCCATGTTGGCGTTGGCGCTCGTCGCACTCGCCGGTTGCTACAACAACAACACCGGCGAGACCGGCGTGCTGGGCGTCGCCAACTTCAAATTGCCCGCCTTCCCCGAGACCGGTAGCCACGCCGTTATCGTGTTCTCCGAGATGCACTACGCTCCCTCGTTCAAGGTACAAGAGGGTCCCAGGCTGCTGCCGCCCGAGGGTTCGGTGGCCATCGGCGGACCGGACACGACCGTCAGGGCGCCGGTGGAGATTTCATATACCGCTGAGGAGTACCCTGCACTGACGCTGCCGGAGGCCTTCGCCGCCTCCTACGAACAGGCTGAAGCCGCCGAACTGTACCGGGTCAACTGCATGGTCTGTCACGGCGAAAGCCTGCGCGGCGACGGGGTGATGGCCAGCAAGCTTCTAACCGCAGGAGGGAGTGCGGCACCGGCCAACATGATGGATGGCGACGGATCGACGGCGACCGAGGGCGAGCTATTCGCCTGGATCTCCTTCGGCTCTCGCACCGGCTTCGCGCTGGCCATGGTCGACCAGCCCAACCCGACCGTCATGCCAGTGTTTCGCAGTCTACTGACGGAAGAAGATCGCTGGCACCTCGTCCAGTACATCTTCGGTAAGCAGGGCCGCTAACTCCAAAACTGCAGTGAACCGGCTCAAGCCGTCTCGCTTCAGAGACGGCTTTTTTGTTGCCCTTAACCCCCGTCAACCCGGCGTTTGGGGCACGCCCACCGGCGTAACCCAGATGCGTTGGGCAACCTCGTAGCTAACAACCACGTCCCCGGCGCCCGTGTTCAGAGTAACCACGCCCCGGTACGGCGCCGCGTCCTTGACCAGGGCGCTGACACCGGGCATGACATCGCTGGCCACGAAGTACTCGAGCAGCTCCCGGTCGTCCTCCGGTATCCGGTCGATGGTGACCGTGGTTCCCGAGACTATCTTTTCCAGGGGAACGGTGAGCCGGTCACGGACGAAGCCGCTACCCGGGATCGGGTGTCCAAACGGGCAGGTGGTGGGGTGGCCCAGGCGCTCGTCTATCTTCTCGGCCAACTCCTCTGAGATCGCGTGCTCCAGCCGATGCGCCTCCTCGTGGGCCTTGTAGGGTTCCAGTCCCAGCAAGTCCACCACCATGCGCTTTGCCAATCGTTGACGCCGCACGATCTTCTCGGCACTCCGGCGGCCTGTAGTTGTCAGCTCGACGTCCTTGTCTGGCGACATCTCCACCATGCCCTCGCGCACCAGCCGCCGCAGCATGCCCCCAACCGAGGGCAGCGACGTGCCCAGGCCCTCTCCCTCCGGCAACCGCTTCAACTGATCGGCCAGGTGGGTGGGGGTCACCCGTATGCTGACCTCCTCCAATTGGAAAATCGAAACCAGGTAGTTCTCGGCCGCCATGGAGAGGCGAACCTCTCTGGTCGAGGTCTTGCCCCGCCGGGTAGGGCGCTTAATGGGCTGTCCGGTGGCCATGGCGTCGAATTTAGCACCGACCCGTAAGCCGGTCAACGAACGGGCGGGTGGTCTGGAGCACCAGAGTTATGGGGCTGGCGCCGTGCGGTACTCGGCGGTCAGCTCCCTGACCGTGTTCGGCTCGGTAGCCGTGGCCAGCAAGTCGAGTGCCGCGGCCACGACCTCCGACTGGCGATCGACGTCCCCCGGTGCCCCGATGGTACGCCCAAGGACGTGCCTGGTCACCAGCACGCGAGGCGGCTTGATGAACCGGGCCTGGTGCGCGAACGCCCGAATGTAGACGCACACGGTGGCAATTCCGGCCTCTTCGAAAATCCTTGCTGTGTGTCCTACGGACACATGGCACTCGGGTCAGGCACCTACGAGGAGGGCGGCGTCGACCCCCCGTCCGATGAGCATCTCTGCCCACCTGGGGGCGGCGTGCTTTTTCAGGCGCAGCTGCGAGGTGGCTCCGACGAACGAGTAGGCCGTCTCGGCGATCTCGCCCACAAGTCCCTCTTGCTGGGCCTCTGTCAGTCGGTCGATGGGGAAGATTACGTTGTGGTCGCGTTCGGTCCCCCTTATGTCGTAGCCGGGGTGGCGAACGCGCAGCGAGCTTCGGTCCAAACCGAGGGGTATCTCAGAGAGAGTTGGCTCCATTCGGAGAAACTCGTCGATGCGGGGAATGGCCTGGCGCTGGGTAGGCGCGTCGGGGAGCGGGTCGTCCCCATCTACGAACAGACCGCCGGTGGACACCAGCGCCAACCGGGACTCGCCAAGCGGCTTTTTCAGGGGGCTCCAGGGCGTTTCGTCGTAGCTCCAAAGAGGTTCGGCATCCTCCGCGGGAGTGTAGCCGTCTATCTGCGAGTTGACGCAGTGCGCCATGACCTCCGTGTAGTCCCCGGTATCGAAAGCATCGCCGAGGAGCTCCAGCAACCGGCGGAAAAACTCCGCTCCGCCCCGCTCCTTGAGCCCGTTTCTGGTGTGCAAAAACTTGAACAGAAGGTCATTCCTCGACCCATATGCGAACGAGCCCAGGAACTCTTCGAAAGACTCTTTTTCACCGTGCTCCGTAGCCTCTGCCTCCGCCATAAACGCCACCCCCGCTCAGGATGCTGAGAATCGTACCATCAATGTGCGCTGCGCCTGTTGACACCCGGCTCGCCGGGCCTGTAGCATAGCTGTTTGTCGCCTACCTGGGCGAAGGGGTGTTACTGTGTCTCGTAAAAGGCGCGATTTGAACCCTTGAGCCGGCCCAGGAACGCCCGTCGGGCGACGGCGTGCCAGCGCGCACGCTGCGGTGATTTAACCCCGGTGATTCGACACCGGTGATTCGACAAGAGAGTTCGGACACAGCGAATAATGCCGACAGTTAACCAATTAGTGCGCAAGGGTCGCAAGACCAAACGCAAAAAGGACAAGGCGCCCGCGCTCGGATACATCTTCAACACCTTGAAGAACCGGGGCCGGAGAGACCCGGGCGGCTCGCCGCAGAAGCGAGGCGTCTGCGTCTTGGTGCGCACCCAGACCCCCAAGAAACCGAATTCAGCTCTGCGCAAAGTTGCCAGAGTCAGGCTCACCAACGGCATGGAGGTCACGGCCTACATCCCCGGAGAGGGCCACAACCTGCAGGAGCACTCTGTGGTCATGCTCAGGGGCGGCCGGGTGAAGGACCTTCCCGGTGTGAGATATCACATCATTCGCGGCGCGCTCGACACCTCTGGAGTGGACGAACGCAGGCGTGGTCGGAGCAAGTACGGCGCCAAGAAATCGCAGAACGCGGGCGGCGCGGCTGGCGCAGGCGGTTAGAGCACAACTCTCATGGCGCGCAGACACAGAGCAGTAAAACGACTCATCACCGCCGATCCCAAGTATGGGAGCACCGATCTCGCCAAGTTCATCAACCGGGTGATGATCGGAGGCAAAAAGTCGACCGCCCAGCGGGCCGTCTATGCGGCACTGGACATAGCTGAAGACCAGGCGAAACGGCCCGGCATCGACATATTCGATCTTGCCGTTCGTAACGCGGTGCCCGCACTAGAGGTCAAGTCCCGGCGAGTCGGCGGCGCCACATACCAGGTGCCCATCGACGTCAGGCCGGAGCGTCGAGTGGCGCTGGCCATGCGCTGGCTCATCGCATCTGCGCGGAAGCGGTCTGGGCGACCGATCGCGGACCGGTTGGCGCAAGAACTAATGGAAGCATCCCGGGGCGAGGGCACCGCAGTTAAGCATAAGGAAGACCTGCACCGTATGGCCGAGGCCAACCGGGCGTTCGCGCATTACCGCTGGTAAGCGACTCCTCCCCTCCCCCCATCAACCTCTCGCCGCACGATTAGCCCACGACCCCAAGGTATCGCCCATGACCACCAAGACTTCAGACAAAACTCGCAACGGAGGTGCCGCGTCGTCCGGCGCGTCGCTTGAGCGCACGCGAAACATCGGGTTCATCGCCCACATCGACGCGGGCAAGACCACCATCACTGAGCGGGTCCTGTACTTCGCCGGCCGTATCCACAAGATCGGCGGCGTAGACGAGGGCACCACGGCGATGGACTGGATGGCCCAAGAACGCGAGCGGGGTATCACAATCACCTCGGCCGCGACCACCGCGACGTGGAAGGGCCACGCAATCAACGTCATCGACACGCCGGGCCACGTCGACTTCACCGCTGAAGTTGAACGCAGCCTGAGGATATTGGACGGCGGAGTTGTCGTCCTGGACGCCGTCGCCGGAGTCCAGCCCCAGTCCGAGACTGTCTGGCGGCAGGCCAACCGCTACGAGGTCCCTCGCATTTGCTTCGTCAACAAAATTGACAAGGTTGGCGCCGACCTGCAACGAGCCATGGACAGCTTGGTGCGGCGACTGGGCGCAAACCCCGTTGCCATTCAGCTGCCCATCGGCACCGAGGCCGACTTCAAAGGCGTCGTCGATCTGATCGAGCGCAAGGCGTGGGTCTACCCCGACGAGGGTGAGCAGGTGCCGGAGGAGACGCCGGTCCCGGCCGATATGGTAGAGGCGGTGGAGGATTACCGGTTCAGGCTGGTGGAGAAGACCGCCGAGACTGACGACGAGTTGCTCATGAAGTTCCTCGACGACGAGGAGATCAGCCCGGCAGAGATCAAAGCCGCGATACGTAGAGCAACCATAGCCAACCTGATCGTGCCGGTCGTCTGCGGAACCGCTCTGAAGACCAAGGGCGTCCAGCCCCTGCTCGACGCCATCACGGATTACCTCCCCTCGCCCCTTGATGTCCAACCCATAGAGGGGCGCGAACTCAAGACCGGTGAAACCGTCACCCGTCACGCCGACCCTGAAGACCCGTTCGCGGCGCTGGCCTTTAAGGCCGTGACCGACGAGTTCATCGGCCGCCTCGTCTACTTCCGGGTCTACTCCGGCAAGGTCAAGTCAGGGGCGATGGTCTACAACTCGACGACAGGCAAGCGCGAACGGCTGGGCCGGGTCGTCAAGATGCACGCCAACCATAAAGAAGACGTGGAGTCCGTCTCGGCCGGAGACATCGCCGCCGCGGTCGGGCTCAAGTCCACCACCACGGGCGACACCCTCAGCGCGGAGGTATCCCCGGTCGTGCTGGAGGCGATCACCTTCCCCGAGCCGGTCGTGTCGGTGGCAATCGAGCCCAAAACGAGAGCCGACCAGGAGAAACTCTCCGACGCCCTGATAAAACTCTCCGACGAAGACCCGACGCTCCAGGTCGCCTACGACGAGGAGGTGGGTCAGACCATCCTCTCCGGCATGGGTGAGCTGCACCTCGACATCATCGTCGACCGGATGCGCCGCGAATTCCGTGTGGAAGGGACAGTAGGGCAGCCAAAGGTCGCCTACCGGGAGGCCATTCGCATCGAGGCCGAGGGCGAGGGCCGATTCGTCAGGCAGAGCGGTGGTCACGGTCAGTACGGGCACGCCAAGATCACCATTGAACCCCTGCCCTCGGGCGAGGGCTTCGTCTTCGAGGACAAAGTCAAGGGCGGCAACATCCCCAAGCAGTTCATATCTGCCGTCAAACAGGGTGCCAAAGAGGCTCTGGGCGCGGGCCCCGTCGCCGGTTACCCCGTCATCGATGTCAAGGCGGTACTGAGAGACGGGTCGTCCCACGACGTCGACTCCTCGGAAATGGCGTTCAAGGTTGCCGGTTCCATGGCCATGAAAGACGCCCTGGCGCGGGCCAAGCCGTACCTGCTTGAGCCGGTAATGAAGCTGGAAGTCACCGCCCCCGGCGAGTACCTCGGTGAAGTAGTGGGCGACCTCGGCCGGCGCCGGGCTCACATCAACAACATTGAGGCCATGGACGACACGCAGGTAGTCCAGGCGACCATTCCGCTTGCCGAGAGCTTCGGCTACGCAAACACCCTGCGCTCGCTGACCCAGGGGCGGGCCGGGTTCTCAATGGAGTTCGACAAGTTCGCACAGGCTCCCCAGGCGGTGGCCACGGCAGCAAAGGCCGGTTAAGCACATGGTCACCAAACAAAAAATTCGCATCATCCTCAAGGCATTCGATCACCGCATCCTCGACCAGTCAGCCGGGCAGATCGTGGAAGCGGCCGAGCGCACCGGGGCCCAGGTGGCGGGACCGATACCCCTGCCCACGTCGATAAAGCGTTTCTGCGTAATCCGTTCCCCGCACGTGTTCAAGGACTCGCGCGAGCACTTCGAGCTGCGCACGCACAACCGGCTCATCGACATCCTTGAGCCCACTCCCAAGACGATTGACTCACTGACCAGCCTCAACGTCCCGGCGGGCGTCGACATCTCCATAAAGCTCTAAGGGCAAGACCACGAGCATGAGCGTAAAAGCGATATTGGGAAAAAAAATCGGTACCACCGAGGTGGTGCGCGAGAGCGGCAATGTGGACTGCGTGACCGCGGTCCTGGCCGGTCCCTGCACCGTCGTTCAGATTAAGACCCCCGAGGCCGATGGCTATGAGGCCATCCAGATCGGGTTCGAAGAGGTTAAGTCCGCCACCAGGCCGTTAGAAGGCCACCAGAAGCGCTCTGGGAAGACGTTTCGGCATCTGCGCGAGATTCGAGCGGACCATGGCTCCGGATTCGACCTGAGCGAGGTCGAGGTGGGCGCCCAGCTCGACGTCAGTGCCTTCGAAGAGGGCGACAGGGTGGACGCCACCGGGACATCGAAGGGACGCGGCTTTGCTGGCGTCGTCAAACGGCACGGCTTCCACGGCGGCCCCAAGACCCACGGCCAGTCAGACCGTCACCGCGCTCCCGGCTCCATCGGGGCCGGTACCACGCCGGGCAAAGTACTGAAGGGCCAGAAAATGGCGGGGCACTTCGGCGCCGCCCAGATCACCGTGCAGGGCCTGGAAATTGTTTCCACCGACCCGGAGCGCAACCTGCTTTTCGTAAAAGGCGCGCTGCCGGGGGCGAGAAACTCGCTGGTCTACATTCGTAGCTCGATCAAAGGAACCGGCTCAAAGTGAAACTCAGGCTGCTCGACATAGAGGGCAAGTCCCTCGGGCACATCGATGTCCTCGACGACCTGTTCGACGCCCCGGCCAAGCCGGCGCTCGTCCACCAGGTGGTCGTCGCCCAGCAGGCCAACGCCCGCCAGGGCACGGTCGGCACTAAGACCCGTGCCCAGGTGTCCGGCGGGGGCCGAAAGCCCTGGCGCCAGAAGGGCACCGGCCGTGCTCGTGTCGGCTCGATCCGGTCGCCAATCTGGCGGGGTGGCGGCATCACGTTCGGGCCTTCGCCCAGGGACTATACCCAGCGCACCCCCAAACGTATGCGGCGGGCGGCCTTGAAGTCGTCCCTGTCATCGCGGGCCAGGGACGGCGAACTGCTCGTCATCGACAAACTCAACCTCGCCGAAGCCAAGACACGGCACCTCGTTGCCGCGCTGGCGTCGCTCAACGTGAGCGGCTCGGTGCTGCTGGTCGCCGACGGGGCGGAGCCCGAGGTCCTGCGCTCGGCCAAGAACGTGCCCAAGCTGACCATGATGCCAGCCTTCCAGCTCAACACGGTTGATCTGCTCAAGCACCGGCGAATCGTCATGACGCTGGACGCCGTCCGAGAGGCCGAGAGGCTGTGGGGCGGTCCCTTCGTGAGAAAAGGCAAGGGCTCGGCAGGCAACGACGACGCGGCCAAAAGCGACGGGGCCGATGGCGACGCGGCCAGCGGCGATACCGGGACAGAAGACGCATAAATATGGACACCGCATTGGTAATTCGCAGGCCGGTAGTAACGGAAAAAAGCACCGCTCTACAAGAACGAGGACGGTACGTTTTCGAGGTCGCTACCAGAGCAACAAAGTTGGAAATTAAGGAAGCCGTCGAGACGGCGTTCGAGGTCAGGGTGACCGGTGTCAACACCATGATCGTAAAAGGCAAGTCCAAGCGCTTCGGTCCCCGGCCCACGTTTGCCAAGAGCTGGAAAAAGGCCATCGTGAAACTGGCTCCCGGCGAATCAATCACCATCTTCGAGGGCGTGTAGATATGCCACTGAGAGCACTTAAGCCAAATACCCCCGGTCAGAGGGGAGTCGTTCTCCAGACGACCGACGACATAACCACGCGCCACCCGAAAAAGTCGCTGACCAAGGGTCTGAAAAGACGGGCCGGCCGAGACAACAAGGGCAGAATCTCTGTGCGGCACAGGGGCGGCGGGCACAAGCGCCGCTACCGGGAGATAGATTTCAAGAGAAACAAGACCGGCGTCCCGGGCGAGGTCACCTCAATTGAGTACGACCCCAACCGCTCGTCCCGCATAGCTCTCATCAAGTATGCGGACGGCGACTGGCGCTACATCCTCGCGCCCCAACTCCTGAAGATTGGCGACACCGTCATGGCGGGCGACCAGGCGGAAATCCGCCCCGGCAACGCCCTGCCTCTGCGGGCAATTCCCACCGGTACCGAGATCCATAACATAGAGATGAGTATCGGGCGTGGCGGCCAGATGGTTCGCAGCGCCGGTGGCTCGGCCCAGGTGCTGGCCAAGGAAGAAGATCACACCCTCGTTCGCCTGCCATCTGGCGAGGTGCGGAAGCTGCACAGCGAGTGCATGGCCAGCATCGGTCAGCTGGGGGCGGTCGACAACAAAAACGTCAAATACGGCAAGGCCGGGCGCAGGCGGAACATGGGTTGGCGGCCCTCTGTACGTGGTGTCGTTATGTCACCGAGGGATCATCCGCACGGTGGTGGGGAGGGCAAGTCGCCGATTGGCATGCCCGGTCCTAAAACGCCTTGGGGCAAGCCCACGCTGGGTTACCGCACCAGGCGCAACAAGGCCACTGGCAAAAACATAATCAGAAGGCGGGGCAAAAAGTAGATGTCCAGGTCTATCAAGAAAGGCCCATTCGTTGACGCCAAGTTGGCCAAGAAGGTCGATAGGGCTCGCCAGGGCACAGACAAGACCGTCATTAAGACCTGGTCACGGCCCTCGATGATCATGCCCGACATGCTGGGGCTCACCATCGCCGTCCATGACGGTAGGCGGCACGTGCCCATTTACATAACGGAAAACATGGTGGGGCACCGGCTTGGGGAGTTCGCTCCCACCCGTACGTTCAGGGGACACATGGGCAGGTCGGACAGGACCAGCACGGTCACGTAGACCCTTTCGAAGGCAACAGAGATGGCATCCACTGCAACAGTTAAAAACACAGGACTTTCGGTCAAGCGGGTCAGGCCCATAGTCGACCTCGTGCGCGGCATGTTTGTCGATGAGGCGCTACACACGCTTGAATTTTTGCCTTCGCCCGCGGCGGCAGTTATCGCGAAAGTCGTTCGCTCCGCCAACGCCAACGCCGAAAACGAGCTGGCGTCCGGGGTCGGGGACTTAAAGATTGTTTCTATATGCGCAAACGAAGGCACCAGTACAAAGCGTTTCCGGGCACGGGCACGCGGGCGATCTGCCAGGATCATCCGTCGTAACAGCCACATCACCGTGGTCGTTGACGAGGACGAGGGGGAGGATCTAGTTGGGGCATAAGACCCATCCCATAGGCTTCCGCCTGGGAATCATCAAGGACTGGCAGGCGACGTGGTTCGCTGCCAAGACGGCCGACTACAGAGAGCTGGTCAAAGAGGACCTGTCGATCCGTAACAACATTGCGACCCGATATCCGGACGCGGGCATTTCAAAAGTCGAGATTGAGCGCAACTCGTCTGAAGTAGTCGTTACTGTCCACACCGCCAGACCGGGCATCGTCATCGGCCGGGGCGGCCAGAGGGTCGAAGAGCTGCGCAAGATGCTCGAGTCGCTGACCAACCGAAGAGCGCGTCTGAACGTCCAGGAGATCCGCCAGCCGGAATTGGACGCATTCCTCGTCGCTCGCAGCGTGGCCGACCAGCTAGAGCGCCGAATCGCCTACAGACGGGCGATCAGGCAGGCGGTGAGCCGGACCGTGCAGGCCGGGGCGAAGGGCGTAAAAATCGTCATCGCCGGTCGCCTGGGCGGCGCCGACATCGCCAGGCGAGAAAAGGCCATGGAGGGCCGGGTGCCGTTGCACACGCTACGCGCTGATGTAGATTTCGCCATCGCCGAGGCGGCAACTGACTTTGGCCGAATCGGCGTGAAAGTCTGGCTCTACCACGGAGACATCATCAAACAAGAGAAAGAGCCGGACATCGAGGACATGGCGCCAATTGAAGTGACGCTCAGTCCCGAAGAGTCGGCGGCCCAGGAGGCGGCCGAGGCGGCGGCGGCGGCGGCGGCGGAGGCGGCGTCGGTCGCGGCGGCGTCGGAAGTGGCGGCAGCAACCGGAGTGACAGACGCATCTCCATCCATGGCGGCCCCCGTTGCTGTGGCAGAGCCTGAAGCCCCAGAGGCCGGGCAAGAAGAAGCCGCGCAGGAAGAGGCGCCAGAACAAGAGGCGCCTGACACCGAGGAGCCCGCCGAAGAGGCGCCGGCCGCAGATGAGACGGTCGAAGAACCTTCAGACGAGCCGGAGGCAAAGAAGAAGTAATGCTTCAACCCAAGCGGCTCAAATTTCGCAACCACCATCGGGGTAGGCTCAAGGGCGTCGCGAACGCTGGCAGCACCATCAACCTTGGTGAATTTGCGTTAAAAGCGATGGAACCCAGCTGGGTTACGGCTCGCCAGATTGAGGCGGCTCGCCGGGCGATGACCCGTTACGCCAAGCGTGGCGGGAAAATCTGGATAAGAATCTTCCCCGACAAGTCCGTGACCGCTCGCGCGGCCGAGACGCGGATGGGAAGCGGCAAGGGTGCGGTGGACCATTGGGTCGCTGTCGTAAAGCCCGGAAGAGTACTTTTCGAAATGGCGGGCGTACCTGAAGAGGTGGCGCGCGAGGGACTGCGATTGGCTGCTGCGAAGCTGCCGATGGCGACAAAAATAGTCAAAAAGGATGCGTTCTAGCCGCCGGTGGCTGGAAGCACGCTAGGGGATCGATTTGGCGGCAGATGAAATAAGAACGCTCGGCGACTATGAGCTTGCCGAGGAGTTGGACGAGACGCAAAAGGCGCTGATGAACCTGCGGTTCAGGGCGGCCACCATGCAACTATCCGACGTTAACGAGATCAAGACCTCGCGGCGGCGCGTGGCGCAGCTCAAGACCGTTTTGCGGGAACGTGAACTGGCCAGGGCCGAAGCATGAGCTTTGAAAGACGCAAGGCTCGAGTTGGTCGCGTGATAAGCGACAAGATGGACAAGACCGTCGTGGTCTATATCGAGCGCCGTCGCTCGCACCGGCTCTACAAAAAGTCCATCCAGGTGCGCAAGCGATACGTTGCTCACGACCCGGAGAACGACGCCCGGTTGGGCGACCTAGTCAAGCTCGTGGAGTCCCGGCCGATATCCAAGACCAAGCGATGGCGTCTGGCCGAGATCTTGGAGCGCGGTGACGTCGCCGAGGTCCAGCCCGACGACATCAAGCTGGCCGAAGACGTGCAGGTAGCCCAGAGGCTTTCCGCCGAGGAGCAGGAAGCGGCGGTCGCAGCCACCACGGCAGCGGCGGCGGCGGCGAGAGAGGCCGCTGCCCTCGAAGAAGCCGAGACCGCTTCTGAAGAGCCCGAGCCCGAGCCGGAAGCTGAGCCTGAGGCCGCCGCAGAGGATGAGCCCGGGGCCGTCGTAGAAGAAGAGCCCGAGCCTGAGCCCGCAGCCGAACAGGAGCCTGA
Source organism: Dehalococcoidia bacterium (assembly GCA_965250195.1). Classification (GTDB taxonomy): domain Bacteria; phylum Chloroflexota; class Dehalococcoidia; order Lucifugimonadales; family UBA2962; genus CAUZIR01. The sequence goes on along the minus strand of OZ252295.1, from coordinate 679,520 downwards.
GGCCGAGCCAGAAGCCGAGCCGGAGCCTGAGGCCGAGCCAGAAGCTGAGTCGGAGCCTGAGGCCACCGTAGAGGCCGAGCCAGAGCCCGCAGCCGAAGAGGAGCCCGAGGCCGTCGTCGAAGACGAAGCTGAGCCAGAGGCCGCCGTAGAGGCCGAGCCCGAAGCTGAGCCTGAAGCCGAGCCAGAGCCTGAAGCCGAAGATAAGGCCGAACCTGAGACCGAAGCAGAAGACAAAGAGGACAAAGAGTGATTCAGATCTACTCTCGCCTCAGGGTCGCCGACAATTCCGGCGCAAAGGTAATCAGCTGCATCGGGGTGCCCGGCGGCAGCGGTCGCCGATACGCCGGCCTGGGCGACATCATCGTGGCCTCGGTCAAAGAGGCCGCCCCGGCCGCCGGTGTGAAAAAGGGCGAGGTTGTGCGCGCGGTAATCGTGCGAACCTCCAAGTCCTATCGCAGGCGTGACGGGTCGCACATTCGCTTCGACGACAACGCCGCGGTACTCGTCAGCCCGGAGAACCTGCCCAGGGGAACGCGGATATTCGGTCCGGTCGCTCGTGAATTGAGAGACAAGAACTTTATGAGAATAGTCTCGTTGGCGCCGGAGGTGCTCTAGGCTGGCCGGCCGGAGCGACGGAACATGAAGATTAGAGCGGAAGATACCGTACTGGTAATAAGCGGGCGAGATCGCGGCAAGCAGGGCAAGGTGGTCAGATCGTTCCCCGACAAGGGAACCATCCAGGTAGAGGGTGTCAACGTCGTCAAGCGACACACCAAGGCCTCGGCCAGCCTGCGCCAGGCCGGAATCATCGACAAAGAAGTGCCCATGCCGGTCTCCAAAGTGGTGCTGGTATGCCCATCCTGCAACGAGCCCGGCAAGATTGGGCACAGGTTTCTGGCGGACGGCTCCAAGGCGCGCGTGTGCAAGAGCTGTGACGAAATAATCGAGTAGAGCTTCACCAACACCGATCATGGCTGATACAGAAGAAAAAACCAAAAGCGAAGACGGCAAGCCCAAGCGGGTTCGCAAGGCCACCGCAAAAGCCAAAAAGCCCGCGTCCGCAACTGCGGCCGACGAGCCCAAGGCCAAGGCCAAGGCGAAAGCCAAAAAGCCTGCCAAGGCTGCTCCGGCAACTGCAACTGGTGCGGCCAAGCCGAAGGCTCCTGCCAAAAAGCGCACGACCCGTCGTAAGGCCGCTCCGGCCGCGGTAGCCGCCGTGGCCGATGCGCCCGTCGCCGAGACTGGCGTCGCCGAGACTGGCGTTTCCGCTAATGGGGCGGCCCGGTCCCTGCCCAGGCTCAAGGCGCTCCACATCAGCACCGTCGGTCCGGCGCTGATAAAGGAGTTCAACTACAGCTCTCCGATGCAGGTGCCGACCATTGAGAAGATCATCGTCAACATAGGCCTGGGCGAGGCGCTCACGAACCCTCGCGCATTGGAAAACGCCACCAATGACATCAGCCAGATTACCGGTCAGCGGCCGATCACGAATCGGGCGCGCAAGTCCATCGCCAATTACAAGTTGCGCGAGGGGATGCCCGTCGGTGTGAGCACGACAATGCGCGGTCGTCGGATGTGGGAGTTTTTCGATCGACTCGTCGCCTCCGCCCTGCCCCGTATCCGGGACTTCCGTGGCCTGTCCAGAAAGTCATTCGATGGCCGGGGCAATTACGCCATCGGCTTCAGGGAGCAGGTAATGTTCCCCGAGATCGATTACAACGCGGTAGACCGGATGCGGGGCCTGCAAGTCGTCGTGACGACCACCGCTCCAAACGACAGGGAGGGCCTGAGACTGCTTGAGTTGCTCGGGATGCCCTTCACCAAAACAGGCGAAGGAACGGTCGGGTAATGGCACACATCCCGGGCGAACGGCAGTAGGGGAGGACGTAGATTGGCAAAGGCCTCAATGGTTGCGCGCTGGAAAAAGCCGCAAAAGTACTCGACCCAGAAATACAACCGGTGCAACCGGTGCAGCCGTCCGCGCGCCTACATCAGGCACGTCGGATTGTGCCGCATCTGTTTCAGGGAACTAGCGCTTCGCGGCACGTTGCCGGGCATTCGAAAGGCCAGCTGGTAAGCGCTATGTCAGTTACTGATCCAATAGCCGACATGCTCACGCGAATTCGCAACGCCGTAACGGCGGAACACGACAGCGTGCACGTTCCCGCCTCCAAGATGAAGGTCTCGTTAGCCGAGCTTCTAACCAGCGAAGGTTTCATTTTGGGTTACGAGCTGGAAGAGACCGACGGCCCGCAGGGAGAGATAAGAATCTTCCTGCATTATCACGACCGCGGAGACCCGGGAATCGCCGGACTGAAGCGAGTGAGCCGACCGGGCCTCCGTGTGTACGTCAGGAAGGGAGAAATCCCCCGGTACTTCGGTGGCCTGGGGGTGTCGTTCCTGTCCACGTCTAAGGGCATAATGACCGGCCGGGACGCATGGAAAAAGGGTATCGGTGGGGAGTTGCTGTGCTATGTGTGGTAGCTGCGGCCCCGACCGATCTGTGAACTATATATGTCTCGTATAGGAAACAAACCCATAGCCGTGCCCAGTGGCGTGAACGTGACGATCTCCGGGTCCGATGTAACCGTCAAAGGGCCGAAAGGCGAGCTGCGTCAGAGCTTCGACTCCGAGATGTCGATCGCAAACGACAGCGGCGTAGTTACGGTAAAACGCCCGTCGGACGAAGGGCGGCACCGGTCACTGCACGGCCTCACCCGTAGCCTGCTGGCCAACATGGTCGTCGGTGTTAGCGAAGGCTACGTCAAGCAGCTCGACCTCGTCGGGGTCGGCTACCGGGCCCAGCAGGAGGGCAAGGGAGTGGCTCTGAACGTAATGCTCAGCCACACCGTCACCGTCACCCCCGCCGAGGGCGTGACCGTCAAGGTCGAGGGGCAGAACCTCATAAGCGTCAGCGGAATAGACAAACAGAAAGTCGGGCAGTTGGCGGCGCAGATCCGCATGGTCAGGCCACCCAACGCCTACACCGGCAAAGGCATTCGTTATGGCGGCGAGCAGATCAAACTCAAGCCGGGCAAGTCTGCCCGAAGAGTCCAGTAGATTGGCCCCTTCGAAGTCGAAATCAGGCAAGACGGAATTTGGGCCGTTTTGATTTTTTTTGGAGAGTGGTAGTTGGCACTGAGAAAGACATCTAAACACCGGGTGCGCATAAGGCACGCCCGTGTTCGCAAGCGGGTGAGCGGAACGGCCGCGCGGCCGCGCCTGGCCGTGTTTCGTAGCAGCCAGCACGTCTACGCCCAGCTCATCGACGATGAACTGGGCGAGACCCTGACCGCCGCATCGAGCCTGGAAGGCGAGGTCAGGACCGGCTCTAAGGGACGCACCAAGACCGTGACATCTCGGGCCGTCGGCGAACTGGTCGCCAAAAGGGCTGCCGAAAAGGGCATCAAGACGGCGGTATTCGACCGCGGCGGCAACAAATACCATGGCCGGGTCAAGGCCCTGGCCGAAGCCGCGCGAGAGGGAGGTCTGGTCATTTGAACTCCAACAGGGGTTACGGTGGAGGGCGCGATAGGGATCGCGGGCCCGAGGACGGCATGGAGGAGCGGGTGGTGAAGATCTCCCGGGTCGCCAAGGTCGTCAAGGGCGGGCGGCATCTCAGCTTCAACGCGGTCGTCGTCGTCGGCGATGGCGCGGGCAACGTCGGCGTGGGCCTGGGGAAGGCGGACGCCGTTCCCGATGCAGTCAAGAAAGGCGCTTACTACGCCCGCCGCAACATGATCAACGTGCCGCTGGACGGCAGCACCATTCCCCACGAAATAACCGCCAAATTCAGCGGTGCCGAGGTAATGCTCATGCCGGCCGTACCGGGTACCGGCGTAATTGCCGGTGGCTCCGTGCGAGCAGTGGTAGAGCTGGCGGGGATCAAAGACATCCTGAGCAAGGCCCGGCGCTCCACCAACCCGGTCAACAGCGTCAAGGCGACCTTCAAGGCCCTCGCCCTGCTCCGGGAGCACCAAACGGAAAAGGCCCGCAGACGCACAGTTAAAGAGATCGGCGCAGTTCGCATGGCCCGCAGAGCACAGGCCCGCGCGACCGCCGCCGCCGCCGCGGCAGCCGCGGCTGAAAAGAGCTAATCACCATGGCCAAGTTATCCATCACGCTGGTCAACAGCGTAATAGGCAACAAGCAGGACCAGAGACGCACCGTCGAATGCCTGGGATTGAGGAAGCTCAACCACACGGTCGTACACGAGGACACCGCTTCCATCAGGGGCATGGTTCACAAGGTCCGCCACCTGGTTCAAGTTGAGCCGGTTAACTAAAGAGACAGAGCGCAACACAATGCCTGAACACAAATCCTTGAACCTAAACGAACTTGGGCCGCCCCGTGGCGCCAAAAAGAACCGCACCAGGGTTGGGCGCGGCAACGGTAGCGGCCACGGCAACTACTCCGGCAAAGGAATGAAGGGCCAGAAGGCTCGCGCCGGTGGCGGAGTCAGGGTGGGCTTCCAGGGCGGACAGCTGGCCCTCATCAAGTCACTGCCCATGATCCGGGGCTTCACCGCGCGGTCGCATAAAGAGTTTCAGCTGGTCAACGTCGACCAGCTTGCCAGCATCCCCGACGGGGTTGAGGTCAACGCACAGATCCTCGCCGATGCAGGATTGATCGACTACGCCGACCGGCCGGTCAAGGTGCTCGGCAGGGGCGAAGTGGAAGGCCCCATGACCGTAGTCGCTGACCGGTTCTCAGAGTCCGCACGGGCCAAGATCGAGGCCGCAGGCGGAACGGCGAAGCAGGCCGACTAGTGGTACAGAGGGGAGCGGCGGCGCGCCAGCAGGAGGTCTCACGGCCCCAGCTCATCCAGTCGATGATCGACGCGATGAGGGTGCCGGACCTTCGTTCGAAAATTCTGTTCACCCTGGCGATGCTGGTGATCTTCCGGTTCGTCGCCCACGTCCCGGTCCCCGGCGTTGACACAGACGCACTGAATCGAGCCTTCGAGCAGAACGCCCTTTTGGGCTTCCTCGACCTGTTCAGCGGCGGGGCGCTGGCGAACCTGAGCATAGCCGCGCTAGGCGTCTACCCGTACATCACGTCCTCGATCGTGATGCAGATACTCACTCCCGTCGTGCCATCGCTCAAGGCCCTGTCGCAAGAGGGCGACTACGGCCGGCAAAAAATCAACCAGTACACCCACTGGCTCACCGTCCCCATAGCGCTCTTGCAGGCCTGGGGTCAGCTCACGTTGCTGCGCCAGTCCGGCGTCTTGCCCAACGTCGAATTCGGACTCAACCTCGCGACGCTCGCGATGGTGGCCTCAATGGTCGCCGGGACGATGTTCCTCGTCTGGCTGGGCGAGTTGATAACCGAGCGCGGGCTGGGCAACGGAATATCTCTAATCATCTTTGGCGGGATTGTCGCTAGCTTCCCGAGGATCATCGGTCAGGGCTTCCTCCAGAGAGACGAGGCCGGGGGACTGCTGCTATTAGCGGTATTCGGCCTGGCCATCATCTATCTGATCGTCATGTTCACCGAGGCCCAGAGGAGGGTCCCGGTCCAGTACGGGCGGAGCGTATTCAGAGGCGGGCGGATGCAGCGGCAATCGGGCTCGACCTTTTTGCCTTTGCGGGTTAACTCTGCCGGCATGATTCCGCTCATTTTCGCGTTCTCGATAATCATCTTGCCGACCACGATCGCCAGTTATTTCAGGAACCCTCTGAGCGACGGCTTTGTGCCTCGTGCGGCGCGGTTCTTCTCCGACACATTCGACCCTAGCCGGTGGCCGTACTGGCTAGCTGTGTTCATTCTCGTCGTCATATTCGCGTTCTTTTACACCCTCGTAATTTTCCAGCAACAGAGGCTGGCCGAAAACCTGCAAAGAAACGGGGGCTTCATACCGGGCATTAGGCCCGGCAAGCCGACCCAGGACTACCTCAATCGGGTAATTTTACGAATTACCTGGGGCGGCGCTTTGTTCTTAGGTTTCATCGCCGTGCTGCCGTTCGGTATTACTCAAGTCACGGACGTTCGCGCCCTGACCATAAGCTCAACGAGCTTGCTGATAATGGTCGGCGTAGCGCTCGATACAATGCGTCAATTGGAAGCGCAGTTACTGATGCGCAACTACGAGGGCTTCCTGAGGTGACGAGCGCCCATCACATGGCGACCGCCCCCTGGAAACTCTGAATCTCAGCACATTGAAAAAAGCAATATTGCTCGGCCCGCCCGGTGCGGGCAAAGGGACTCAGGCGTCCCGTCTGGCGGAAAAGCTCGGAGTTAACCTGGTCTCCTCGGGAGACCTGTTCCGAGACCATCTGGCCAGGGAAACGGAGCTGGGCCTAAAGGCTCGTTCGTTCATGAAAGCCGGGGAGCTGGTCCCCGACGACGTGACCATAGCGATGGTGATGGAGTGGGTGACCGCCCTGGACCAGTCGGCAGGATTCGTCCTGGACGGCTTCCCCAGGAGCCTGGGCCAGGCCCGGGCGCTGGACGCCGAAATGGCCGAGCGGGGCGGCATAGACGGCGTGTTGTACATAAACGTTTCTCGGGAGGAACTGGTCAGGAGGTTGGGTGGTCGGTCCATATGCAGGGACTGTCAGACGCCATATCACGCGACATCGTCGCCGCCGAGTAAAGACGGCGTCTGTGATAAATGCGGCGGACAGTTGTACGAGCGGCAGGACGACAAGCCAGAGGCTGTGGCCAACCGGCTGGAGGTGTACGAAAAGCACACCGCGCCCGTGGTCGAGCACTATCGGCGCACCGGCGTACTGACCGAGATCGACGGTGGCTCGACAATTGAACAGGTCTGGAAGGCGCTGGAAACGGCCGTTTCGTAAGCCTTCCAACCTATAATTGAGTGGATAAGTAGAAAAGCGGACAAAGGGAGGCTCGAAATAGAGCGCTCAGTCGCACTGGCCAACGAGAGGCCTGTGGGGATAACGATCAAGTCTGATGCCGAATTGCGGCTGATGAAGGAAGCTGGCCAGGTTGTGTCCGAGGTCAAGGCTCTGGTTGCGGCCGCCATCGGGCCCGGCGTAACCACCGGCAACCTGGACGCGATCGCCGAACGCGCCATACGGGCCGCCGGGGCCATCCCGTCGTTCAAGGGCTACCTCGGCTTCCCGGCGAGCATCTGCACGTCGATAAACGAAGAAATAGTGCACGGAATACCCGGGTCACGGGTGCTTGCTGAGGGCGATGTCCTGAGCGTGGACGTCGGGGCCATCGTGGGCGGCCTGCACGCCGACAGCGCATTCAGCATCGGTGTGGGAGAGATTACGCAGGAGGCGGCGGACCTGATCGACGCGACTCGTGAGTCGCTTCTTCGAGGAATTGAAAAGGTGAAAATAGGGGCAAGGGTCGGGGACGTATCGGCCGCCATCCAGGCTTATGCCGAGGGCAAAGGCTACGCCCTGGTGCAAAAGTACGTCGGGCATGGAATCGGGTACGCAATGCACGAGGACCCGTCGGTGCCGAACTTTGGTGAAGCGGGGCGAGGGCCGCTGCTCAGACAGGGAATGGCGATAGCGATAGAGCCGATGCTGAACCTGGGAACCTACAAGACCGACGTCTTGGAAGACGAATGGACGGTCGTAACGGCTGACGGCAGTCTTTCCGCCCACTTCGAGGACACCGTGCTCATCACCGAGCAGGGTCCGGTAGTTACGACGGCCCCATAGGGCCACAGAATAAGAGCGATTATGCCTAAGAAAACAGACACCATAGAGGTCGAAGGGCTCATCAAGGAGTCGCTGCGTAATGCGACGTTCAAAGTTGAGCTGGCCAACGGCCACGAGGTACACGCCTACATTTCGGGGAAAATCCGCAAGAACTTCATCAGGGTTCTCCCCGGCGACCGGGTATTGGTCGTGCTATCGCCCTACGACCTGACCAGGGGCAGGATCACCTACCGTTTCAGGTAGAAAGTTGGGAACAACATGAAGGTATCGGCTTCGGTAAAAAAGAGGTGCGCCAAGTGTCGGGTCATCCGGCGCAAGGGTCGCGTCCACATAATCTGCGAGAACCGCAGGCACAAGCAGAGGCAGGGCTAACCATGGCACTAGTGGCAGGGGTGAACATCCCCGACGACAAGCGCGTGGAGTACTCGCTCACACGCATTTACGGCATCGGCCCTCACCAGGCCCGAGAGGTACTCGACCGGGTCGGGGTCGCCGACAATCCCCGGGTCCGCGACCTGAGCGAGACGGACCTCGTGCGGATCAGGGAGATCATTGAGCGGGAGTTGACCGTCGAAGGCGACCTGCGCCGAGAGGTCAACCTCAACATCAGGCGTCTCATCGACATCGGCTCTTATCGGGGTCAGCGGCATCGTCGGGGGCTACCCGCGCACGGGCAGCGCACGCGCACGAACGCCCGGGCAAAACGCGGTCCCAGGCGCCCGGTCGCCGGTCGGGGCCAGAGAGCGAAGACCAAGTAAGTCATGGCAAAAAGATCACGCACCAAGAGGAGAGACCGCACGTCCGTCCCCGTCGGAAGGGCCTACGTCCAGTCAACCTTTAACAACACCATCGTTACGATCACCGATCTCACCGGGGGAGTCGTGTGCTGGGGCAGCGCGGGCACCGCGGGCTTCAAGGGCTCGCGCAAGTCAACAGCCTTCGCCGCCCAACGAGCTGCCGAAGACGCGGCCCGCAAGGGCAAGGAGCAGGGCCTGCGAGAGGTCGACGTGCTCATGCGCGGTTCCGGGGCCGGTCGAGAGGCCGCCGTCCGGGCGCTCATCGCCTCGGGAATCGCGGTCACCTCGATTCGCGACGTCACCCCCCTGCCGCACAACGGCTGTCGCCCCCGAAAGCGGCGAAGAGTTTAGCCAGGACGCATGGAATTGGTACGACACAGTCCGGTAGCCGGTAACGCAGCCACGCTCAGAGAGCGCGGCTCGTTCGAGTTGCTCTTGGCGACCATGGATATCTACCTCCGGCATCCCCGCCAGTTCATGCTCCTGTCCGGGGTGGCGATGGTGCCTGCGGCCGCGTTTTCGCTGCTGGTTGGGTTGACCAGCCTGTGGGCGTACATTGCCGCCGCATTACTGTTGTTCGTCGGTGTCTCCATAGTGGCGGGCGCGGGAGTCGTGGCGGTGGGGCAGCACTACCTTCGGCGTCGAATAGACGTGCGCGAGGCCTATCAACGCGTTCTGCCACGGATTGCCGCCGTCCTGGCGGTGTCCGTCGGGCTGGGAATCGTTATGACTCTCGCGGCGCCAACCATCATCATCATCGTGCCATTCGCGGCCGTTCTCGCGTACGCCGTGACATGGTCCTTTGGCTCGTCGGTGGTCGTGGTAGAAAAGAGCCGGATGGTCGCGGCGCTCAAGAGAAGCCGAAAACTGGTTGCCGGTAGCTGGTGGCGGGTCTTCGGGTTCCTATTGGCCCTGTGGTTGGTGGCCATCGGCGTGAGCCTGCTGATCGCCCTGGTACCGGGGATCATTTCGGAAACGGTGTTTGGCGACAGTTCTAGCAGTGCCGTTTTTATTGGATGGGCCGGAACGGCGATCTCGGTAGTGGTGGTCCCGCCGATCATAGCTATCGGTTACGCGCTGATGTACCTCGATCTGAGGAACAGGCGCGAGGACTTCAGCCTGCAAATATTGGAATCAGAACTCGCGCTCGCCCCGGTGGGCGTGGCGAACGGAACAACTCAGCCCGGTCAACACGGACCGACGCGTGAGCGGGAAACGGAACACGAGGAAGGAGGCAGCGGGCATCAGATCGACGTCGAAGAGGGACTAACCTCTGGCGGCGGGTCGGGCTCGGCTAACTAAATGGCAAGGTATACGGATCCAAGCTGTCGGCAGTGCCGGCGCATAGGTGAGAAACTATTCCTCAAAGGCGAGCGGTGCTACACGCCCCGTTGCGCCGTCGAGCGACGCAAGAAACCCCCGGGCGACCGCAGCCTGAGGCGCAGGCGGGCAACCGACTGGTCGTTGCAGTTGCGGGAAAAACAGAAGGCGCGCTTTACCTACGGGGTACTGGAGCGCCAGTTCCACAACTATTTCGAGATGGCCCGAGAGCGGACCGGCGTGACCGGCGACATTCTCCTTCAGCTACTGGAGCGCAGGCTCGACAACGTCGTGTTCAGGCTGTCATTCTCCGAGTCGCGAAAGCAGGGCAGGCAGCTCGTAAATCACGGCCACTTCACGGTCAACGGCCGCCGAATGGACATCCCCTCGTATCTGGTGGAGCCCGGGGACGTCGTACAGTGGAAAGCGAGCAACGGCTCTCTACCCGATTTTGCAAAAACAATAATGGACTCAGGGTCCAAGCGAACGGTACCGGGCTGGCTCAAGCCCGACCAGGGAGCCGGTTCGGCGGAGGTACTGGGTGAGCCCACGGCGGAGCACCTGGATTCCGACATCGATGTTCGGCTCATAGTGGAGTTTTATTCGAAGTAACGAAACGGGTCATGCGCTCTCGGTTCGGCGGTAACGCCGGGCTGTTGGCCATGTAGCCCTTCCAAGAAGACTAAGAGGTGTAAGCAGGCATGGTCCTGGAATTTCAGACATTAATCCCGAATGAACTGCCCATTGAGGAAGAGGAGCCGATCCCCAGTCCTCAGATCACGGTTCTGGAAAGCGACGACAGCTACGGTAAGTTCGCGGTGGAGCCGCTCGAGCGAGGCTACGGCATTACGCTGGGCAACCCGCTGCGGCGCATCCTCTACGGGTCGCTCGACGGTACCGCAATTACGTGGGTGAAGATCGACGAAGTACTGCACGAGTACACCACCATCCCTCACGTCAAAGAGGAGGTCTCCGAGTTCCTCCTCAACGTCAAGGGCATCCGGCTGCGGTCGGAGGTGGATCGCCCCGGCAAGCTCCGGCTGGAGGTGTCGGGGCAAGGTGAGGTGAGCGCGTCCGACATCATGGCCTCCTCCGACTTCGAGGTGGTCAACCCGGAGTTGCACCTGGCCAGCCTGTCCTCCAATCAAGCCAAACTGTCTGTGGAGTTCAATGTCGAGCCTGGCGTGGGCTACAAGGAGGCGGCACTGGGTGAAGACCTGCCCATCGGCGTATTGCCGGTCGACGCCATCTTCACCCCCATTCGCAAGGTCAACTACAGCGTCGAGCCCACCAGGGTCGGCCGCCGGACGGACTTCGAACGCCTGGTGCTGGAGGTCTGGACGGATGGGTCCATTTCGCCGGTGGAGGCCGTCAAGCAGGCCGCGAACATACTCATCACCCATTTCTTCCTGTTCACCAACGCCCAGGAGGGCGAGGCCGGGGGAGTAGAGGGCCCGCCGATTACCCTGCGAATCTCGCCGGAGCAATACAACATCCCGGTCGAGAGGCTCGAACTCTCGTCCCGGACCCTCAATTGCCTCAAGCGCGCCGGTCTGGACAAGGTCGGCCAGCTGCTTTCCATGAAGCCCAGCGAGCTGTTGCAGATTCGCAATTTCGGCGAGAAATCGTTGACAGAGCTGAATGAGAAACTGACGGAGATGGACCTTCCCCTGCCAGAGTTCGGCGATGAGCCGCAGGCGAGCGAAGACGGGGAAGAGGGAGACGGCTCAGGCGACGAGTCTGGTGCGGCCACTGAAGTCCCGGCGGGCTCCGGGCCCGAAGGCTCTCCCTAAGTGTCTAAGGAGGACTGAATTGAGGCACCGAGTAGCTGGCTCCGCACTGAGCAGGCCGACCGCGCACCGTATGTCAATGCTGCGGGGGGCGGTGACCAACCTCCTGCGCAACGAATCGCTTGAGACCACTCACGCCAAGGCGCGGGAGATCAGGCGACTGGCCGAAAAAACCATCACCCGTGGCAAGAAAGGGACGCTGCACCAGCGTAGGCAGGCGGCCGCGTTCCTCACCGACGAGTCGGTCGTGGCCAAGCTCTTCGAAGAGCTTGGCCCGAGATATTCCGACCGGCCCGGTGGATACACCCGAACCGTAAAAATCGGCATGCGCAAGGGCGACGCAGCCCCCATGGCCCTCATCGAGCTGGTCCCCTAGTCCAGGCGGCGAAAGCCGGGGCCCATGCACCCGAGATTTGGGTGAGGCTTGCATTAATAATTGAATACGACGGCACTCGTTATAGCGGGTTCCAGTTCCAGGCGAACGCACTGTCAGTCCAGGCCGAGTTGGAGAGCGCCATCGGGCGACTGACCGGCGAGACCGTCCGGATCGCCGGGGCGGGCCGGACCGACGCCGGGGTACATGCCTCGGGGCAGGTGGTGGCATTCGAAACGGCATCTGAACTGGGCGCCGAACGCTTCGCGGCGGGCATGAACTTCCACCTGCCCAGGGACGTGGCGGTGCGACGGGTGAGTGAGGTGCCGGAGAGCTTCGACCCCCGGAGAGCCGCGGTGTCGCGCAGGTACCGTTACACGTTGCTGCGTCGGGCGAGCCGATCGCCGTTGGCCGAGCGCTCGGCGGCGGTGGTCCCTGTCTCGCTGGACGTTGACAGGATGCGTAAGGCGGCGAAGTTGATGGTCGGAAGCCACGACTTCGCCCGATTTGCCGGGCCGCTTGCCCGGCCGGACGCGAGTACGGTGAGAGCCGTGAGCCGAATCGACATAGAACTCGAAGGAGAGCGAATAGACATAGCAGTGGAAGGAAACGCATTCCTCCCGCACCAGGTACGGAGAATGGTCGGCGCCCTTGTGGACGTCGGCCGTGGCAGAATGAGCGCCGATGAGGTCGCCGGACTGCTGGGTGGAACCGAAAAACGAGCGGTCGCACATTCCATGCCGCCGCAAGGCCTGAATCTGGTAGAAGTACGATACCCCGAGGAATTCGGGCTGAACAAAACGATAGGCTGAGTAAAGACGATGACGACGATAATGAAACAGCACAACGTCAGGCAATCGGACCTGACCGCCGAATGGCATGTAATTGATGCCCGTGAAAAGACCCTGGGCAGGATCTCGACCGAGATCGCCACGCTGCTTCAGGGCAAGCACAAGCCCAGCTACACGCCGCATCTCGTGTCGGGCGACTTCGTAGTGGTCGTCAACGCCGACAAGTTCCGCGTTTCCGGCAACAAGCTGGCGGCCAAGAAGTACTATCGCCATAGCGGGTACCACGGCGGTCTTACCGAGGAGACGCTGGGCGACGTGTTGGCGAAGGACCCGACACGGGCCCTGAAAAAGGCCGTCAAAGGGATGCTTCCCAAAAACACCCTGGGGCGGCACATGCTCTTGCGTCTGAAGCTGTACGTCGGCGAGGAGCACCCTCACCAAGCCCAGGTCAACGCCGCCAAAGGCGTGAAACTGGGCAAGGGCGCGAACACCGCCAGGCCCGAGGCCGTGACCGAGCCCAAGATCCCCAAGACGCCCAAGCCCAAGCCTACAGCCGGGCCGAAGAAGTCCGAAGCGCCCGTCCCACAAGAGCCCGTCGCGCAGGAGCCCGAGGCCGCGTCACCGGAGCCGGAGGCGCCGACCGACGATCTTGCGAGCCTGACCGTCGCCAAGCTCCGGGAACTGGCGCAGGAGCGGGGCGTGACAGTGCCGTCGAAGGCGCGCAAAGCCGATATAATCGAGGCGCTGCAATCGGCCCAGGCCGAATGAACGCCATCACCCTGAGTTCTCGGGGTCATGGGAGCGTTAGCATGACGAGGAGACCGAGTTGGTAGACCAGCAGACTTACTATTACGGCACCGGCCGACGCAAAGAAGCCGTCGCCAGGGTCAGGGTGTATCGAGAGCGTGGGCCGATCGTGGTCAATGGCAGGCCCGTGGAAGAGGCGTTTCCCATTCGGGCCCTGCAGCAGATGATCGACGCACCGTTCCGAGTGGCCGGAGTAGGTGGCCAGTTCCGAGTTGTGGCAAAAGTCTCCGGTGGCGGCCCGACGGGCCAGGCCGGCGCCCTGCGTCACGGCATCGCCAGGGCTCTCCTCGTTGCCGATATCGAGTACAGGCCGGCGCTGAAGAGAGCCGGATTGCTGACGAGAGACTCGCGGGTCAAGGAAAGCAAGAAGTACGGCCTGAAAAAGGCCCGCAAAGCGCCCCAGTACACCAAGCGCTAGAGCGCGGGGTAGCAGCGTCATGCTAGTTACCGGCGTCAAGACATTTCTCGTGCACCCCGGCGGCGGCGGGGCCGCGAATGGGCCCGCGTACGGGGCCGGTGCGAAAAACCTGTGCTTCGTAAAGGTAGTCACCGACGAGGGCCTGCATGGCTGGGGCGAGTGCTACACCCAGTCCGATAGGGACACCCAGATCGTCGCCCACGTCGAGCAGCTCGCACGCTATCTCATCGGGCGTGACCCGGCGCAGATCAAGAACTTCACCCAGATCGTCTACGACGACGTCGCCGCCCGGCGCGGCTCGATGGACCTGTTCAGCGCCCTCAGCGGCCTCGAGCAGGCCATGTGGGACATCTCCGGCAAGGCCCTCAGCGCGCCTGTTGCCACCCTCATTGGCGGCCCCGTACGGGACCGGCTCCGGGTCTACGCCAACGGCTGGTACGGCGGTGCCACCGAACCCTCCGAGCTTGCCGAGCGCGCGGCAGAGACGGTCGAGATGGGCTTCGGTGCCCTCAAGTTCGACCCGATACCGGGCCCCTGGCGATCTTACATAGACCGGGATGTGGAGCGATGCGCCATCGCAAACGTCGCCGCAGTTCGGGCGGCCGTAGGCCCCGACATCGACATATTGGTAGAAGTGCACCGTAGACTGGCCCCCATGCACGCCGTGCGCCTGGCCCGAGGGCTTGAGCCCTACGAGCCCTTCTGGTTCGAGGAGCCGGTGTTGGCAGAGAACATGGAGGCGCTGGTGGAGGCCCGGTCCGAAATCCGCATCCCGGTAGTTACCGGCGAGGAGCTCTACTCCAAGTTCGAGTTCAGGCGGGTCTTCGAGACGGGAGCCGCCGACATCATCAACCCCGACGTATGCAACGTAGGCGGCATTCTGGAGATGCGTGAAATAGCAGCGACGGCCGAAACTTACTTCGTAGGAGTCGCGCCGCACAACTACAACAGCACCTCCATCGGATTGGCGGCCACGGCGCATGCGTCAGCGGCAATGCCCAACTTCGTGATAACCGAATACTTCGTCAATCTGGACGCCGTTTCCCGTGAGATCGCCGACAGGCCGTTCAGTGTGAAAGACGGCCACATAGCCGTTCCCTCTGGACGGGGCCTGGGCATCGATCTTGACGAAGCGGCACTGGAACCTCACGGCTACCGGCAGTTCCCCATGCGTAATTTCGGAGAACTGCACGACGGGTAACGGCTTTTCGAAAAAGTCGAATATTCGAAAATAGGAGGCGATGATGGACGATGCCCACTTTAAGGCCCTGACCGACAGGGCCGGGTTCAGCCTCGATGATGCCGAGTTCGCCGATTTGAAGGCCCGGTTCGAGGCGGCGATGGACGTCCTTCGGCCGCTTCGCGATCTCGAACTTGCTGACGACGAGATGGCCATCGCCTTCTCCCCCGAGCCAGAGCCAACCCGGGACCGGTCTTGACGACCACCCCTTTGCACCACCTGGCGATCGCCGAGGCCGGACGCCTGATCGAAAACGGGTCCCTGTCCCCCGTCGAACTGACCAGGGCCTTTTTGGACCGTATCGAAAAACTCGACCCGAAGCTGAACGCATACATCACCGTTACCGCGGACCTTGCGATGGAGCAGGCGGCTCATGCCGAGGCCGAGCTGGTCGCGGGCGAGCGCAGGGGCCCGCTGCACGGCATCCCCATCGCCCTCAAGGACCTTTTCGACACCGGCGGTGTCGCCACCACCTC
Organism: Dehalococcoidia bacterium; assembly: GCA_965250195.1. Lineage (GTDB taxonomy): Bacteria > Chloroflexota > Dehalococcoidia > Lucifugimonadales > UBA2962 > CAUZIR01. The sequence goes on along the minus strand of OZ252295.1, from coordinate 663,862 downwards.
TGGCTCCCGCGTGTTTGCCGATCGGGTGCCGGAGTCGGACGGCACCGTCGCCGCCCGGCTCCGCGAGGCGGGTGCGGTGCTGCTGGGCAAGCTGGCCATGAGCGAGAACGCCGCCGGGGGGCCGGACCCGTCCAACGGATATCCCATCCCCAACAATCCGTGGAACCTGGAGCACGGCGCAGGCGGCTCCTCCAACGGTTCCGCCGTGGCGGCATCGGCCGGGCTGGCCATGGGCACAATGGGCTCATGCACGCGGGGCTCGATCCGGGCCCCGGCGGCGTTCTGCAACGTGGTCGGCCTCAAGGCGACCTACGGGCGCGTGTCCCGCCACGGCGTCCTGCCCCTTAGCTGGACGCTGGACCACGCCGGGCCGATAACCCGGACAGTGGAAGACGCTGCGCTCATGCTCGGAGCCGTCGCCGGGTACGACCCGGATGACCCGACCAGCTCCGGCGAGCCGGTGCCCGACTACGCCAGCGCTTTAGGGGGCGGCATCGAGGGACTGCGAGTCGGCGTCCCGCGCCACTTCTTCTTTGACGGAGACATGCCATTCGTACAACCCGAACCCCTGGAGCTGGCCGAAAAGGCCATCGGGGAATTGGAGAAGCTGGGGGCAAAAGTAGAGGGGATAACAATCCCGGCGCTGGAAATTTCCGATGCCGCGGCCCTGGTGATCTTGCTGGGAGAAGGTTACGCATTCCATGAACGTAATTTGGCCGAACGGCCGGGACTGTACGGCGACCTGAACAGGGCGGAGTTTCGTGTAGGGGGGCTTTTCTCCATGGCCGAGTACGTCGGAGCCCAGCGGGCCCGCAACGTGCTTAAACGCCAGTACGCTGAGGCGCTGACGAGCGTAGACATGATCGCCTCACCGACCTTCGCGGTAGTAGCGCCGAGGCACGACGACGGGCCAGGAACTGCCGTCACAACGATGCCCAGTTATACGGGTCCCTACAACCTCACGGGCCTCCCGGCCATCTCGGTGCCTTGTGGCTTTACGAAAGCGGGGTTGCCGTCCGGGTTGCAGTTAGCCGGTCGGCCGTTCGAGGAGGCCACCATCTTGCGGGCCGCCTATGCCTACGAGCAGGCGACCGATCACCACCTGCGCCGCCCGGCTCTTTAGGTCTTACGGACAGGTGGGTGCACGCGACGTTCCCTTGCTGGACCGGGGGCGTTTATAATCCGATTTGTAGGCACGGGACGTTGGCGGAACTGGCGATCGCCAGTGAATGTACGGGGGGCTTGGGCTGCTTACAGAAAGGAGGTTATGCGCATTGGACAGTAGTACTTGGAGGTGCTCCCGGTAGGTGTTCCCTGGATCACCTCCTAAGGCCCCGCCTTTTGGCGGGGCCTTTCTTATTGTCCTGAAAAGAACCGGCGCGGGTTGTCCACCGTGATGCGGTGTATGTCGCTTTCGGCTACACTCAGTTCGCGCAGTCTGGGTAGCTGGCGGCGGGTTATGTAGAGGAACCCGTCGGGGTTGTGCTCGTCATAGATGCGCCGGGTGGACTCGCCGCCGGTGCCCAGATAGACGGACCAGTCGTGGCCCACCATGAGCCGGTCGGCGTGCCCGGCGTCCACCAGTTTCTTGATCGTCTGGGTGCGGTCCTCGGCCGATGGCGAATCCTTCCTCATCGGCGAACCCGGCGTGCGGTCCATGCCTATCCACACGCCCTGCTTGGCCAGATCGGTGAGGTAGTCCATATCCGTCGTGTCGTTTGAATGGCCAATGTAGACTCCGGCCATGTCCAGTCCCTCGTCCTTGAAGATCGGTATCTGCTGGAAGCCCACGCGGCCGGGCGACCAGCTATGGGCCGATATGGGCACGCCGGTTGCCAATGATGCCCGAGCAGCGGCCCGTAAGATTATCTCGCCCTCCGGCGTCACCCCCTCGGCGTCGTTGGCCACCTTGATGATCCCTGCCTTGATGCCGGTTCCCTCGATGCCCTCTTCGATCTCCCGGATGAACAGCGGGGCGATGTCGTCGGGGTCGGCCTCCCAGAACGTGCGGGGGATGTCACGCCAGATACCGGTGCAGCAGATGATGTTGACGCCTGACTTTTCGGATACGGTCGCCAACGCTTCGACATCACGACCGAGGTCCAGCGGGGTCACGTCCACGATGGTGTCGACCCCCTCGGCCTTGCACTCGGTCAGGTGCTCAATGGCGTCCCTGGTGATCTTGGCGCGATCGATGAATTCGGGGTAGACCTGCCGAATGCCCGCACTGGACAGGATGATGTGGTCGTGGGAGAGGGTGAAGCCCAGGTCGGCCGTATCGAGCGGACCCAAAACCGAGTTAATAGTTGCCATTTTTTAAAACCCCTCGACCAGCGCCGCGCGCACCAGCGCCAGGGCGTCCAGGCTAATACGGGTGCGGTCGGGTCGGCCCCGGCCGGACAGGTTGAACGTGCGCCGCCGCACGTTCCCACCGTCGGTCACCGAAATGTAGGTCTGCCCCTTGGCCAGGTTCTCGGCGTGGTCGTCGGGATCCGGTTCCCCATGAACAGCGACACCGAGGTCGGCCTTCGCCTGATCTCGCACGGACATCGCCAGGGCGTCGGCCAGCGCGGCCGGGTCGCTCGGCACCCCCCCGGCGGCGCCTTTTAGCAGCCGCGTGATGGGACCGACGCCGTTGGCGACAACGGCTTCGATGAAGCGCTCTGGAGTCGCCTCCCGCATACGCTCGGCGACCATGCCGTGGGTGACATCCTCGTACGAGGCGATGGTCAGGTCGCGCTCGGCCAGCAGGCTGCCCACCACGTCCTCCATCTTGTCGTCGTCGACGGCGAATACATGGTCTCCCAGCAGGCCCCTGACCTCTTGTTCGACCGGGTCGATAATCTTGTTCGCCTCCTCTATCGACGACGCCTTGGCGGCGATGCGCACATCGACTTGACCAGGATGAGCAAGCACGCCGACCGTCGGGTTGGAACAGCCGGCGATGAGGTGGCCGATGAGGTCGTCCACGTTGCTCTCCCCCAGCTGCGCGACCTTCAGCACACGGTACGTGATTACTTCAGACAGGCCATAGCGCTTGCGGATATACGGCACCACCTCGTTGTCGAACAGCCACTTGAGCTCGAACGGCACGCCCGGCAACGCGAAGACCACGCCTCGCGGGTCCTCCACCGCAAACGACGGGGCCGTCCCGTTCGGGTTGTGGATGGGGATGGACCCGGCGGGGATGAATGCCTGGCGCTCGTTGTTTTTAGTCATGAGGAACCCGCGGCTGCGGAACATGCGCTCGATCGTCTCCAGCAGGCCCTTGTCCAGCACCAGCTCGCGCCCGGTTGCGCCTGCGATCACCTCTCGTGTGATGTCGTCCTGCGTCGGACCCAGCCCGCCGCCGCAAATCACGATATCGGCACGGTCCAGCGCCCGGTCGATCACGTCCGCCATGCGCCCGGGGTTATCGCCCACCACCGAGGTATGGAACAGGTTCACCCCCACGGCGGTAAGGCGCTGGGCCATCCAGGCCGAGTTGGTATCGACAATCTGCCCGAGCAAAAGCTCAGACCCAATAGCTACAAGTTCTGCGCTTGGCATTTATCTTCCTGGCACTTGAGTTCGTTCATTTCGTTCAATGCCGCTCCCTGAGCAACGCCGCGCCGTCGGACATGGCCCGCAGCTTCAGATACGCCTCGTCGATGTCCATGGGGTTCTGGCTCGACGGGGAGAAGCCGCAGTCTGGGTTGAGCGTGACCTTATCCGGCGCGACGTAGCGCATCGCGGCCTCGGCGCGCGCGACCACCTCCTCCGGCGTCTCCACATGCTTGTCGGTGTGGTCCATGACTCCCAATCCCAACAACTTGTTGGAGGGGAAACGAGCGAGCGCCTCGATCCCTCCGGCGTCCGGCGTGGCCAGCTCGATGGCGAAGCGATCGGCATTCATCTGCCCCAGCGCGCCCATGATCAGGTCGTACGGGCCTTTCGTGCCGTGCTTTCGGTTGAAATGAGCGTGGCACAGGTGCACGGAGATCGGCACCGTCGCGCCTTCTACAACGGCGTTTACCGAGTTCACCGACAGCTCCATCTCGTGATCGACGTCCGTAATGTTCTCCCGTTCCCGGTAGGCCTCGTCCACCAGCAGTGCCAGCCAGGGGTTGTCCAGCTGCACGGCGTCGACTCCTTCGGCCGTCAGGCGGGCGACCTCGTCGCGGACGATTGGTATGCAGGCGTCGATGAACTCTTCCCTGGTTGCATAGGCGCCCGTCGAGTGCTCGGCCGTCCACATGCGTCGGCCGATGGTGTACGGCGACGGGATGGCCACGATGACCTTCCCCGTGGCGTGGGCCTTGAGGAACCGAGCCTCATCCACTGCGATCGGCCGGTCGGCGCTCAGCTTATCGACCACCGCCGGGTAGGGCAGGGACGAGACCCTGATACTCGCCTCCTCAGTGTGCAGGTCGTAGCCGAAGCCGCCGACGGCGTCAGCGAACACCTTTACGTAGCTCTCCCGCCGCCACTCACCGTCCGACACGTAGTCGAGCCCGGCGCGCTCTTGCATGGCGATGGCGGCGGGCACGGCCGAGTCCAGCAGCTTATCGGCCGCCTGCCAGCTGAGGGCGCCCGACTTGCGGTCATCGATCAGGTCGCGCACCCACTGTGGCCGCGGCAGGCTGCCCACCACGTACGTTTCGAAACCGGTTTTTTCGATTGTCATGTTCTCTCTTGGCTCCTCACCGAGGGGTCCGTCACCCGGTACTCGGTATCAGGCAGAACTCGTTGCCCTCCGTGTCGGCCGCCACGATCAACGAGAAGCCGTCCTCGGTGAGCGTGTGAACCTTACTCCCTCCGATCCCCTCTACGAAGGTGATCGCGGCGTCCAGGTCTTCGCACTCGAAGTCCAGGTGCAATCGGGCCTTGCCGACCTTTGGTTCGGGGACTTCCTGCAACACCACCGCCGGTCCACCGGTTCGGCTGGTCGGGGGCTTGCCGATCGTCCGGTATTGGCCCCGGCGCTCCCCGGCTTCCTCGCCGAACATGGCGGACCAGAACGCCGCGGCCCGGTCAACGTCTTCTACGTCGATGATGATGGCTCTCATGCGTCCGACGGCTCGCCGCCCTGTTGTTTCAGACATTTCGCTCCAATCTCGGGGCTCTCGACACCCTAGTTGCCTCCGGCCTTCCAGCGCTCCACCGCCATCTGGCCCCTCGGACTGACCGTTCTGCTTATCTCGATATTGACCACCGTGGGCCTGTTGGAGGCCAGCGCGGATTTCAGCGCTGGTGCGAGTTCCTGCCGCTTCGTTACATGGAAACCGACGGCCCCCAGACCCTCTGCGACGATGTCGTAGCGGGTGGGCAGCAGGTCGGTCGCCACGACTCTCCCATACGCTCCCAGCTGTATCTGTCGGTCGATGCCCCAGGCCGCGTCGTTGCCCACAATCACGGTTATGGGAATGTTGTGTCGCACGGCCGTGTCCAACTCCATCGCGTTAAAGCCGAACGCCCCGTCTCCGGTGACCAGGACGGCCCTGCCTTCGGGCCGGGCCAATTTAGCGGCGAGGACGGTGCCCATAGACGCACCGAGCATGCCAAAGGTGGAGAAGTACAGACGGGACAGCGGCTCCGTGGCCGGCAGATAGGCGCGTCCGAAGTGGCCGAAGTCGCCCCCGTCGAACGCCACGCTGTCGGCGTCCGTGAGCAGGGGCCGAAGCTCCTTGAAAACAGACATCGCGTGAATCGGCACCGTGTCCTCGTCCAGTGACGTCAGCCACGCGTCCATCTCCCGGCGCTCCGCGGCAATCCGTTCCAGCCACTCGGACCGGTCGGGCCCCGAGCCACTGGGCCTGCCTGCAGCCTCGTCGGCCAGCTGGCCCAGCACCATGTCCACGTCGCCCAGTAGCGCCACATCGACTGCCCTGTTCCTGCCTATCTCCCCGGCGTCCGGGTCGATCTGCACGATCTTCGCGTCCGGCCCAATTGTGGGCGGCAAAGCGTAGCCCATCGAAATGTCCTGCCGCTTGCCTATCAGCACCACCAGGTCGGCCTCGGGCACCAGCTTGGCCGCCCGGTTAAGGGCCACATCGTAAAAACCCCCGCACCACGGGTCGTCGTCCGCAATCAGCCCTCGCGCGTCCCCCTCCGTCATCACCGGAATCCGCGTCGTCTCCCCGAAGCGTGTCAGCGCCTCCCCCGACAGGCCGTATGAGGCGGCCGTTCCGGCAATTGCTATCGGCTGCCGGGCCTCGGATATTAGACTGATAGCCTCCCTCACGGCGGTCTGGTTGGCGCGGGTCGTCGGCGGCGGGCGAAGGGGTAAGTAGGCCACGTCCGATGCGTCCCGGGGCACCTGCCGTACGTCTGCCTGCTGCACATCTGCCTGCTGTACATCCACTGGGACCGTCAGGTGCACCGGACCCCGTCGTCCGGCCAGGGCCACGCGAAGGGCATGGGCGACCGTGTCGGGAATGCGGCGCAGGTCGGTGACCATGGCCGACAGCTTCGTTACCGGCCGCGCCATGCCCACCTGGTCAATTTCCTGCATCGCGCCCCGGCCCAGTTGGGACAGGGGCGCGGAGCCGGAGATCGACAGCATCGGGGCTTCGGCGTGCAGCGCGTTGGCCAGCGCGGGTACCACGTTGGCGAAGCCCGGCGTCGTGGAAATCACCACACCCGGACGGCCTGAAATCCGGCAGAACGCGTCGGCCATGTGTGTGGCGGCCGACTCGTGCCGGGTGTCGATAATGCGGAACGGCCCGTCGGCCATGACATCGAGCAGGGGCAGAACGTGGTCACCGGCAATCGTGAAGACCTCGATAACGCCGAGCCTCTCCAGGGTCTGGGCGAGAACGTGGGCGCCTGTCACGGTCCCGGAAGCGGCCCCAGAAGCGGCAGCAGAATCGGACCCGGAAGTGGCCCTCAAAACACCTGGGGTAGTTGAATAATCAGACATGGCGACGCCATTCTAACGGGGCAGGGTTACCGGTGCTAAACTCGGGCCTCACAGGCCTAACGGGGGAGACAGCAGGAGGAACGGTGACCGCATCGCAGAACGGAGCCCGGCCCGGCCCGCTGGCTGGCGTCAAGGTAATCGACTGGACGATCTGGCAGTTCGGGCCGGTGGCGGGCATGATGCTGGGCGACCTGGGCGCGGACGTCATCAAGATCGAGGCGCTCGAGGGTGAGCCGGGGCGGGGGCTGTTCACCGTCAGCGGCATCGACCGCAGCCTCCCGGGCGACCGGAACTCCTACTTCGAGGCCAACCACCGCAACAAGCGCGCCATCGCCATCGATCTAAAGCAGCCAGAGGGCGTGGAGATCGTTCGCCGACTGGTAGGTGATGCGGACGTCTTCCTGCAGAACTTTCGCAAGGGCGTGGCCGAGCGGCTGGGACTCGGATACGAAGACCTCAAACAGCTAAATCCGAAGCTCATTTATGGGTCGGGTAGTGGCTACGGACCCGAAGGCCCGGACGCCGAGAAGCCAGCTTTGGACACGGTCGGCCAGGCCCGCAGCGGGCTCATGTACGCCACCGGCCCGGAGGGCTCCGACCCCTACCCGGTGCAGGGCGTGGTCTCCGACCAGATCGGCGGCATCATGCTCAGTTGGGGCGTTCTCGCAGCTTTGGTAGCGAGAGAGCGCACGGGCATCGGACAGCGGGTCGATGCTTCGCACCTCGGCAGCTCCATCTGGCTCCAGGGCCTGAGCGTGAGCATGGGCATGTTGACCGCCCACAAACCGGCGTCGGAGATAAACCTGACCGCCAAGCCGCCAAGGGCGCGGGCCTACAACCCCATATCCAACTACTACAAGTGCAAGGACGGGCGCTGGCTCATGCTCGCCAACCTGGAGGCCGACCGCTACTGGCCCTCGTTCGCCGAAGCCATCGGGTTGGGCCATTTGACCGATGACGAGAGGTTCGTAAATACCGAGGCCAGGGCGACCAACAACGAGGAGCTAATCCGCATCCTTGACGAGACCTTCGCCACCAGAACATACGCCGAGTGGGACGAGGTCCTGTCGCCCAACCGCGACCAGATATACGCCCCGGTGCAGCGGTTAATGGAACTGTGGGACGACCCGCAGGTGCAGGCCAACGAGTACATAGTCGAGATCGACCACCCGGCGCTGGGCAGAGTCAAGCTGGCCAACCACCCGATCGGGTACAGTGAAACCCCTGCCTCGATTCGGAGCCTGGCGCCGGAAATAGGCCAGCACACCGAAGAGGTATTACTGGAGCACGGCTATAGCTGGGACGACATCGCAGGCCTGCAAGACGCGGGCGTGATCTCCTAGTAGCCGGGCATTGGGCCCCTAATAACCCGGCATGACGGGCGAAAGCAGCCCGCCGTCCACCGGCAGCGCCGCTCCGGTTATCCACTCCGCGTCGTCGGACGCTAAAAAGACGGCCGCTTTGCCGATGTCCCTGGGCAGCCCCAGCCGGGGCAGCGGCGTCATCTTGTCAGCCAGGTCCACCTGCTCCTGTGAGAGCGAGTCCTGGATGGCCGTCTCAATGTATCCGGGGCAGATGGTGTTGGCCGTCACGCCGTCGCTCGCCGCCTCCACCGCCGTGTCCCTGGTCATGTTCAGCACGCCGGCCTTGGCCGAGGCGTAGGCCGGTCCGCCCCCTCCTCCAAACGAGTGTACTGAGGCAATGTTGATAACCCGGCCCGAGGGTGAGCGCCGCAGGTGAGGCAGTGCGTATTTAACGCCCAGAAAAACGCCCTTGAGGTTGATGCCGATGAGGCGGTCCCAGTCTTCCGAGTCGGTATCGACGGCGCCCGTGTCGAAATATATGCCCGCGTTGTTCACCAGGATGTCCAGCCGCCCGAAGCGGTCTATGGCCACCTGCACCATCGCGCTCACCTGAGCCTCGTCGGAGACATCGGCGGTTACGAAGAAGGCCTCGCCTCCGAGTTTCTCGATCTCGGACACGGTTGGGGTGGTGACATCCTGCTCGTGGTACTTGCCCCGTTTCGGCGTCGCGGTGACATCCGAAACGACGACCCTCGCGCCCTCGCGCGCCATCTCCAGGGCGATCCCCCGGCCGATGCCGGAGCTGGCGCCCGTGACGATAGCAACCCTGTCTTTAAGCTTCACCTTGTACTCCAGTCATTGGCCAGTCATTGGCCAGTCATTGGGCGGTCATTGGGCAGTAATTCCGCCGTCGATGACGACCTCGGTGCCGGTTATATAAGAGGCCTCGTCGGACGCCAGGAAGAGGATCGGCGCGGCAATCTCCTGCGCGGTGGCGAGTCGCTGCATGGGCACTCGTGGCAGCCGGGGGTCGGTTGAGCCGTCGGCCATGATCTCGGACACCACGCGCCTGGACAGCGGCGTGTCTGTGTAACCGGGATGGATGGAGTTCACCCGGATGTTTTCGTCGGCGTACTGAATCGCGGCCGCCTTGGTGAAGCTGCGGCTGGCACCCTTCGCGGCCGAATACGCCGTGCCATGGGAGCCCCCGACCAGCGCGTCGATGGACGAGACGACGACAATCGAGCCGCCCCCGCCCTTTCGCATCTCGGGGATCGCGTGTTTAGTACCATGAAATACCCCTCCAGCGTGCACAGCCATCATCCCGTCCCACTCGTCCGCTGGTGTGTTCTCAACCGTCCCTGCCGTCGCCGTCCCCGCAGAGTGGATGAGAATATCGAGCCTGTCGTATGTAGAGACGGTGAGCGCGATGGCCCGGATCCACTGTTCGTCGTCTGTCACGTCGAGGGCCGTAAAGACCGCACCACCTTCGGTGCCTTCGGCTTCGATTTCGGCTGCGGTGGCATTGCCGCGAACGGCATCGAGATCGGTCACCACCACTCTCGCTCCCTCTCTTGCGAACAACCGGGCGCAGGCGCCGCCGATTCCCATCACCTCGCCCTCAATGCCCGATGCCGCGCCGGTTATGAGGACTACCTTTCCCTCGAGTCGCATGGTTCCACCCCGAAATGGCCGTCACTAGTAGTCTGCCGGCAGCGTGAAGCAGACCGGCCAGGGCCATATTAGCAGGGCGTCATCGTATTCCTGAACGGTCACGCACTACCCTTGTATCGGTGTTGGCTAGAATCGGCCGGAAGTCGTCGTCCCGAGTGTTTGTGAAGGGATTCTCATACTGGGTAGATTTTGCGAAGCACCCACTCTATAATGGCCCCGCGTTTCAGGGGCGCCCTATTCAGATAAGGCGGTGTCTGTCGGGGGATGGCTGGAGAGACTGGCCACCTCGCGTTTAACGGCCTAAGTGCCGACTCCGCACCACACAAGCCCCCTGCCTGCGACAACCGATATGGGGTTGACGCGTCAGGGAGCGTTTTTGCTTTTGGGACATGTCTGGAATCGGCGTTTCTAAGGAGTGGGATTTAATGGCTGAAAGATTGCTCGAGGTCAATGACCTTGCAACCTACTTCTTCACTGCCGACGGGGTAGTGAAGGCGGTCGATGGCGTCAGCTATCACGTCGATGAACGAGAAACGATCGCCATCGTGGGTGAATCGGGCTCAGGCAAGAGTGTGAGCGCCCTGTCGGTGATGCGGCTCGTGGCGAGTCCTCCCGGTCGGGTGGTACACGGCGAGATCAATTTCGAGGGCCAGGACCTGCTGAAGTTGTCCGACGCCGATATGCGCCACGTGCGCGGCAACGACATCGCCATGGTATTCCAGGAGCCGATGACGTCACTGAACCCGGTGTTAACCATCGGCTACCAGTTGACCGAGGCCCTGAAGCTCCACATGGGCATGAGCCAGTCGGAGGCAAACGACAGGGCGGCCGACCTGCTCAAGTTGGTGGGCATCCCCGACTCCGAGAGGCGGCTGAAAGACTACCCCCACCAGTTCAGCGGCGGAATGAGGCAGCGGGTCATGATCGCCCTCGCGGTTAGCTGCAACCCGAGGCTCATCATCGCCGACGAGCCCACCACCGCGCTCGACGTTACAATCCAGGCGCAGGTCCTGGAGGTGATGAGGGACCTGGCCGACCAGTTCGGCACGGCTATCGTGATAATCACTCACAACCTGGGTGTTGTCGCCAGGTACGCCGAGCGGGTCATCGTCATGTACGCCGGGCGCATAATCGAGTCCGGCTCGGCGGCCGACGTTTACCATGACCCCAAACACCCCTACACGCTCGGCCTGCTCAAGTCAGTACCGAGACTGGACGAGGACAGGCCCGAGAAACTAGATGCCATTGAGGGATTGCCTCCGTTGGTTATCGATCTGCCGGACGCCTGCGCATTCGCGCCCCGCTGCCCTTACGTAATAGACAAATGCAACGAGTCAATGCCGGAATTGGAAGAAGTCAAGCCCGCCCACTGGGCTCGCTGCTTCCGGTCGGCAGAGTTGGATGAACTGGCGGCGATGAAAAAGTAAATTCGTCAACCGTGACTCGCCCTGCGGCGTTGTAAATGTGCAGGGCGTCGGTCAACACGACAGGACTGAGGCGGAGCCTTAGTGTGAGAGGTGAGAGATGGTGGAAGAGACCACAGTAGCCGACGAGACCACTGAAACTCAGGATGCCCAGCCGACAGCGAGCTTGGGTACCAGAGGTTCCGATAAAGACATAATTGTCGAGGTCGAAAATCTGAAACAGTACTTCCCGATTACCGCCGGCCTGCTGTTTTCTCGCAAGGTCGGTGACGTCAAGGCTGTAGATGACGTTAGCTTCTCCATTCGCCGGGGTGAGACCCTGGGATTGGTTGGTGAGTCGGGCTGCGGCAAGTCGACTACAGGACGATCCATTCTGCAGTTGAACACTCCGACCGAGGGTACGATTAAGTTTAACGGTGAGAACATCGCTGGCTGGGGCACGTCGAAGATGAGGCCGCTGCGCAAAGAAATGCAGCTCATATTCCAGGATCCGTACAGCTCTCTTAATCCTCGCATGACGTGCGGCAGCATCATCGGCGAGCCGCTGATCGTTCATAGTCTGTCTGAGACCAAAAACGAGTACAGGGAACGCATTGCACACCTGTTGGAGGTGGTCGGGCTTAACCCGTTCATGGCCGACCGTTACCCGCACGAGTTTAGTGGCGGTCAGCGCCAGCGCATCGGCATTGCCCGTGCCTTGGCCGTGAGCCCTAGCTTCATCGTCGCCGACGAGCCAGTCTCGGCCCTGGACGTCTCGATTCAGGCACAGGTGATCAACTTGCTGGAGGACCTGCAGGAACAATTCGATCTAACGTACCTGTTCATCGCCCACGACCTGTCGGTGGTGAGGCATATCTCAGACCGCATCGCGGTGATGTACCTTGGGCATATCGTGGAGATCGCGGACCGCAACGAACTCTACGTCAATCCGCTGCACCCTTACACCCAGGCGCTTCTGTCTGCCATTCCCATCCCGGACCCGGTGATTGAGGCAACGCGCGAGCGGATAATCCTTGAAGGCGATGTTCCGAGCCCGTCCGATCCGCCGGTTGGCTGCGTTTTCCACACCCGCTGTCCCATAGCAATTGAAGACTGCAAGGCTGGTGTGCCAGGGTTGCAGGAGGTGGAGCCGGACCACTGGGTAGCGTGCATCCGGGCAGAGGGCTACCAGCGCTAATCTGGAAGCCGTACGAGGCGATTGACTGAGGGCCCGACATTGTCGGGCCCTCTTTGTCTCTAGAAGTAAACCGCAACCCGGCGAACTGTCACGCGGCTAGTGTCCGATGAGACGGTCTGGGAGCCTTTCTGAGTCGCGGCCTTACCGGGGCCTTACGCAGATTTGCACAGAGCGCATCGAAGCCTAATTGGGACGATACGGCCTTTTCTGAAGTCCCACATGGTTCGCTAAGGGAGCGGGGCGTTGAAAACCGACAAGAGCCGCTAGAAATCTGCGCTATCCAGCTTGATCCGGAGATACTCTTGGAATTTGGCCTCGAGTTCGGACTTCTGTAGGAACACCCCTCGGCGGGCAGTCGTGGTGGTGGTGGTGGAGGCCTGCTCAACTCCTCGCTGGATCATGCAGTAGTGAACGGCCTGGGTGACGGTGATCACACCCAGCGGGCTCAGATTTTCGTCAATCGCACGGGCGATCTGCTGGGTCATACGCTCCTGCACCTGCAGGCGTTTTGCGAAAACCTCGACGACCCTCGACAGCTTAGAGAGGCCGGTTATCTCGCGCCTGTCCGGGTCGGGGATGTAGGCGATGTGAACACGGCCTCTGAATGGGGCCAAGTGGTGCTCACAGGTTGAGGCGAACACGATGTTGTCAACGATCACCATGTCGTCGGACCCGTGTGGGTAGTCGTCCTCGTCGAGCTGGAATATGACACTCAGGTGTTGGACCGCGTCCTGTTCATTGCCCTTGGTGTAATCAAGTAGCGCCTTGGCCCAGCGTTCCGGGGTTTTTGTCAGGCCATCGCGTTCTGGATCCTCTCCGAGGATTTTCAGGACCTGCCGCAGGAGCGGTTTCAGGGCATCGACCCTGTGTCCGTTGTCCAACTCACCGTGTCGGTCGTCCGATTCGTTCACGCCACCTCCTGTCCCCGGCCCATGTCCGGGTGTGGGGCATACTTGGCGGTGTCAGTGACACCCGCGTCATAGAACGCCTCACGTCTCTCCCTGCACTTGTTGCATGCCCCGCAGTGGACACCCGCGGTCGGTGCCATGCACGTAAGCGTCAAACCCAAGGGCAAGTGGGCGTACCGTCGCACGAGTTCAGCCTTGCCCATGCCCCTGAACGGTGCCTCCACCACAAGCGGGTGATCGAGGGAGCCAGAAAGGAGTCGGCCGTAGTTTTCGAAAAACTCCGGGGTGCCGTCGCTGAAAGGATTGCAATCCAGTGTGCCGATGGCGATCGAGTTGACGCCCCGGGTGCTGCACCATACTGCCGCCAGGCCGATTAGGATCAAATTCCGCCCTGGCAGGTAAACAGCCTCATCGGGCTCGTCGTACTCGGGGACCTGGCCGGTCATGCTCCAGTGGTCGCCGTAGAGCGCTTCGCCCCCGACGGACAGTTCGACCACTGGTTCCAATGGAGTACCCCGTTCCAATAGTGCATCGGCGAATGCCGTGAGAGCCTCAAGTTCTTGTTTTTCCCAGGGCAGGCCAGCTCTGATGTAAACGGGATGCACTGGACCCTGATCTGCCAGAAGCACGAGCAGCGCCCCGCTGTCGAGACCGCCGCTTACAAGTGCCGCGCTCGCGCTCATGGGTTGCCCGGATCGTCATTGCCACCATGCGAGTAGGTGGCGTAACTGGAGGGCGTTTCCCAAAGACGCACCTCAGTCACGTTCAGGCCGCTCTCTCTCGCGACTTCGAAGACTACCCTTGCTATGTTTTCGGCGGTGGGGTTTTCGGACATGACGAAGAGAGGCTCGCCAGCGTCCCTCAGTGTGGTCAGTAGCGGGTCACGTTCGGAGAGGATCATGCGGTGGTCGATGTTGGAGTCTATCCACCCTTTGACCACCTCCGTGACCTCTCCGAAGTCCACCACCATACCAAGATCGTCCAAAAAATCTGACTCTACGTCTACCTCAAGGCGCCCGTTATGGCCGTGCAGATGCCGGCACTTGCCATCGTAGTCCACCAGGCGATGCCCGTAACAAAAGTCCACCGTCTTTGTGACCCGGTGCATACTCAACGCCCCGGACCGGCAAGATGACGGCCCGCGTCCACCCTGATGGTTTCTCCGGTGATCGTTTCGCTCCTGAGCAACGTGGCGACCATCTCGGCGATCTCCTCGGCGGCCGACTCCCGCTGTAGCGGCGCCTTAGCGAGGACGTCACGTTCCCAACTCTCCTGGTTTATGTCTGGAGGTCGCATGGTCGGACCGGGGGCGATGGCGTTCACCAAAATGCCACTGGGGGCCAGCTCGGTCGCGAAGGCTCGCGTCATGAAGTCGATCGCCGCCTTGGATGTCATGTACGGGAGGTAGTCGCGGTAAGGTGCGTGAAGCGCCGCCCAGTCCGCGAAAAACACTATGTGTCCCCGCGTCGGCCCTGAATTGGACATCATGGCACGTCCGGCATGGACGCCCAAAAGGTAACTTCCTTTGGCGTCCCTGATGGACCTTTCCCAGGCGGCCGAATCGAGTTTTTCGAACGGAGTGCGAGGAAAGCCCGCCGCTAGGTTTACCGCGAAGCGCAGGCCGCCAAGTTCGTCCGCCGCCGTGCTGATCGCCCGCTGTACATCTCGCTCCTGGGACAGGTCCGCCTGGATCAGCGTGACGATTTCGGTGCGCTTTGCCAGATCCTTCGCAAGCGCCTCCGCTTCAGTTCGGGAACTGCGGTAGACGATAGCGACGTTCGCACCGCCGTCGGCTATGCGGCGGGCCACCAGGGCACCTACTCTTTTCGCCCCTACGACTACGGCTCCCTGGCCGCGCAGGTCAAGCATGACAATTCCTCGTGGAACCGGGAGGTTCTGGCTATAACAACCAGTTCTCCAGGCGACTCAAGCCCGGTCGGACACGACTCTGATTCTAACATGCCGTCCCGTCGAGACGACGCCCGCTTTCCCCGTTAACACTGGGGTTCGCGGCCGGTGTTGGCCTGCGGCTCGTCTGTTAACATTCGAACTCTTCAAGGGCCCTCTCATGCGATGAATCAGCACGACTCCGATTGGTACAGGTCTTTCTTTGGACGGGACTATCTGGACGTCTATGGGCACCTGTTCACACCCGACGGTTCAGAGTCCGAGGTGGAGTTCGTTCGCACTACGCTGGGCCTGAAGCCAGGCCAAAAGGTTTTGGACCTTTGCTGCGGCCAGGGTCGACATGCCGTTCCCCTGGCCCGTGGAGGTCTCTCGGTGACGGGTCTGGACATGACGGAGAGTTACCTTGAGTTGGCCAATTCGGCAGCATTGGAGGCCGGTGTCGAGATCGAAACCGTTGTCGGGGACATGCGGGAGATACACTACGAAAACGAGTTTGATGCCGTGATAAACATGTTCACGGCCTTCGGTTATTTCGACGATGAGGCCGATGACCAACGGGTGCTGGATGGCGCTGCTCGGGCCCTTAAACCCGGCGGGCGCATCTTGCTGGACTTGCTAAACAGGGATTGGGTGGCGGCAAACTATGTTCGCCATGAACAGCGAGCAGGCCCCGACGGCACGGTATATACGGAGACGCGGGAGTTTGACTCGGTTTCCGGTAGGAACCACGTGGAGTTCAGCATTGTAGGTCCAGGTGGCCCGCAGCGAAGAACCGGCCACCACATACGGCTGTACGTGGCCACAGAGATATCGCGAATGCTTGAGCGGGCGGGACTGGACCTCCAACGTGTATATGGAGGATATGGTGGCGAGCCTTTGTCCGTGGCGACTCGCAGGATGATCGTGGTGGCCGCAAAGCCCTGATAGTCGCCGTGTGTTAGCGCCTTGTTTTTCGTCCGCCTATCCGCTATTCGGTTACCATGACGAAGTTGGACAAGTTCGTAACGGCTTTTTATGCGTGAGTTTGCTACTAGAGTGTAATGAAGATACTTGTCGTGGAGGACGCTGAAGAGGTTGTCGAAGCGGTTGAGTTATGCTGCACCATTCGCTGGCCGGATGCAGAGGTAATCTCGACCGAGCGGGGGCTCGCAGTGCCCGACCTGGTGGAGACCGAAACGCCAGATATCGTTATTCTTGACCTCGGTTTGCCCGATGTCGACGGCCTCGACGTGCTTCAGCACCTACGCAGGACCTCCAACGTTCCCGTGATAATCCTGACAGCAAGGGCTGAAGATTCGAGCAAGGTTAAGGGGCTCGAACTCGGCAGCGACGACTACGTAATCAAGCCGTTTTCGCCGGCAGAACTCCTGGCCCGTATGAACGCCGTACTTCGCAGGAGCACGGCGTCGTCCCAGACGGGCCAGGTGGTCGCCGAGGATGGGCTGCACATCGACTTTGGTGGGCAACGAGTCCGCATAGACGGCAAGGACGTCAGTCTCACGTCGGCGGAGTGGAACCTTCTCGCCTATCTCGCGACAAACCGCGGGAAGATCATTCCAACTTGGAGCTTGCAGAGGCCGTATGGGGCTCGACGTACATCGAAGACTCCGCCATACGAATGTGCGTGCGCCGGCTCCGGATAAAGCTCCACGACGACCCGCGCGCGCCCCGATTGTTGCACTCGCACCGGGGCCTGGGGTACAGCTTCGACATCGCCAGCTAGGGTCATCTGCACACTGTCCACGGAACGCGACGATCACACCGCTCAGGAACGCCGTGCCATGGCGTGGCGGGCTTTTTTGCAGGCCCACGCCTCGGTGGTCGGAGGGCTTGAGCGGGAGATGCAGGAGCACCAGGACTTACCCCTTGCCTGGTACAACATTCTCGTTAAATTGGAGTGCGCCCGGAATCGTCGGCTGAGGATGCAGGCACTTGCCGAATCTGTCTGGCTGAGCAGAAGTGGTCTTACCAGGTTGCTAGACCGCATGGCTGCGGCCGGTTTGGTCCGCAGGGAGCCCTGTCCTGAGGATCGCAGGGGTACCTATGCGTCACTAACAGGCCGCGGTAGACAGGCGTTGGCCAATGCTACGCCGGGACACCTGGCCGCCGTGGATCGACACTTCCTCCACAGGCTGGGTGACGATGATATTGAAGCGCTCATTCTGGCCTTTGGTAAGGTCAGCGACACCACCAATATCCAGCCGGTGAACGGGCCGGTGTCCGAACCGGTAGGGTTACAATCATAACGGACCCCGTGGATCCTGAATCCCCCTCCATCGAGGCATCCCCGGCGCAAGGGGAGTCTTCCGCAATTAAGGTTTCAGGATTGGGCAAGACGTACGGCTCTGTCCAGGCTCTGAGGGGAGTCGACCTCTCAGTGCCCTACGGCACCATCAGAGGACTTCTTGGCCCAAACGGCGCCGGGAAAACTACTCTGGTACGCCTCCTTACCACTCTGCTTAAGCCGAGCTTTGGACGCGCCATCGTTGACGGCTACGACATAGAGAAGGACGCTTCACGCTTGCGTGGCGTTATCGGATTGGCCGGGCAGAACGCCGCCGTGGACGAGAACCTGACCGGCCGGGAGAACCTGACCATGGTCGGGAGGCTCTACCATCTTGGTATAGCGCGTGCTAGGAAGCGTGCTGATGAACTGCTGGAGCGCTTCGCCCTATCGGAGGCAGCGTCCCGCCAGGCCAAGGGGTACTCCGGCGGTATGCGACGACGCCTCGACCTCGCCGCCAGCCTGGTGGCCAGGCCCAGGATTCTGTTCTTGGACGAGCCCACTACCGGCCTGGACCCCCGCAGCCGCATTGAGCTTTGGAACGTCATCCGCGAAATGGTGGATGACGGCACGACGGTGCTGCTTACCACCCAGTACATGGAGGAGGCCGACCAGCTGGCCGATGTGATAACCGTCATCGACAGAGGCGCCGTGATTGCCGAGGGTACCTCCACCGAACTGAAGGGACGTTGCGGCGGCACCCGGTTGACGGTGCAGGTGGCGGACCGGAGCCGTATCGAAGACGCGCGCACCGTGGCAGCCCAGGTTGGCTCGGATACTCCGGTGGTGCATGAGGAAATGGGTCAGGTCGTAGTGACGGTTGATGGGGGGCGAGTTCGCTGGCGGAGGCCGTGAGAAGGCTCGACGCGGACAATATCGACATCTCTGACATCTCCCTGCGCCAGCCTACCTTGGACGATGTCTTCCTAGCGCTCACAGGTCAGCGCGTCGAGGGGGACGGCGTCGAGGCCCTGCCGACTGGGGCCGGAAGCTGACTACCCTGATCTCCGAAGCTGGCCGGCAGGCGGTCTGGACGTTAACGGACAGCTGGGTGATCGCCGAGCGCAACCTCTTGAGATACGTGCGGTCGCCGGATCTGCTGGTGTTCTCCACCATCCAGCCCGTGATGTTCGTGATGTTGTTTAACTACGTATTCGGGGGCGCGATCGCCATTGAAGGCGGCGGCAATTACATTAACTTCCTTCTCCCAGGCATCATCGTGCAGACTTCCATTTTCGGTGCCACCCAGACCGGCATCGGTCTTAACGATGACCTGTCCAAAGGGCTCATCGATCGGTTCAGGTCGCTACCTATGGCCAGAGCCGCAGTTTTGGCTGGTCGCATTCTCGCCGACACGATAAGGAACTTGTTCGTGATCGTTCTCATGATCGGCGTTGGATATGCGATCGGCTTCCGCTTCGGCGACGGTGTTATCTCGGCTATTGGAGCGGTCGGGATGTCCACCGCATTTGCCATGACGTTCTCCTGGATATCGGCGTTCATCGGCGTCAGCGTCAAGACCGTTGAGGCCACGCAGGCGGCGAGCTTTACTTGGATATTCCCGCTCACGTTTCTCTCATCAGCCTTCGTACCGGTTGACTCTATGCCCGGCTGGCTGCAGGCATTCGCCAAGGTCAATCCCATGACCTTGGCTGTGGACGCGATCCGGGGCATGTCGCTCGGCGGGCCGGTGGCGGAGCCCAGCTGGCAGGTCGCGGTGTGGATGGTCGGGATTCTGGCGGTGTTTATACCCCTGGCGGTGAATCGCTACCGCCAGGCGTCCTGAGCGATGTCTGTGAGAAGCTAGATTGCCCGACTTCCTGATCGCGTTCGGGATCATCGCGATCGTTTTGACGGTAGCATCTCTCGTTTCCGGCGTTGTTGAACGGGCTCCGATCTCGTTCCCGATCTTGTTCCTCGGCCTCGGGTTTTTGGTAGGCGAGCGGGGGTTGGGGGTGCTCGAGATGGGCCCCCACGATGACAAGCTTGAGATCGTGGCAACGCTAACCCTCGCGTTGGTGCTGTTTCTTGACGCTGTTCGGCTGAACGTGCGCGAGTTGGGACGTCGATGGCTGGTTCCGTTCCTCATCCTGGGGCCGGGCACGGCCCTCATCATCGTCTTGGGAGCGGTGCCTCTTGCCATGATGCTGGGATTCGGCTGGGCACTGGCGTTTATTGGTGGTGCCGTGCTCGCCTCGACCGACCCGGTGATATTGAGGGACGTCATCCGCGACCGTCGCATACCTCAGTCGGTCAGGCAGGTACTGAAGATCGAGGCCGGTATGAACGACCTGGTGGTTCTGCCGGTGATTCTTGTGTTAATCGCTGTCTCGTTGAACGAGGTCGGTGGCACGCTGGGCTGGCTGGACTTCATGGCTCGCCTCCTTCTCCTGGGGCCAGCAATCGGATTCGCTATAGGAGGCCTCGGGTCCTGGCTGATGGCGAGAGTAGAACGAGCCATGGGGGTGCGGCGCTAGTACCAGGCTCTATACGGCGTCGGGCTTGTACTTGCCGCCTACACCGCAGCCACGGCCGCTGGTGGAGACGGCTTCCTCGGCGCCTTCGCGGCCGGAGCGGCGGTCGTCTTGCTCAACCAGACGCTCTGTGACTGCTTCTTGGACTATGGCGAAGTCACGTCCGAGATGGCGATGCTGCTGGCGTTCGTCCTGTTCGGGTCGGTGCTCTCGGCAATTCTGGATCTGGCCGATCTGGGGCTTGCCCTGGCACTGGCCGCAATCGTCATCATCGGTATCCGGCCGCTGGTGTTGGGCACCATTCTGTCGACAGCTCGGATGAGCTGGGAGGCCCGCGGGTTCATCAGCTGGTTCGGGCCGCGCGGCCTCAATTCGCTCTTGCTGGCGTTGATCGCAGTTGCAGCGGGAGTGCCGGGCGCGGAGTTGCTCATGGCTACGGTCGGCATTGTCGTGCTCGCTTCCGCCGCCATACACGGTGCGTCTACGACGCCGGTCGCCATGTGGTACGAGCGGCGTGTGAGTCGGGAGACCCTGGAGGAGGAGCGGGAAACGACCGCAGCCGGTCTGTTTGCCCATGACGAGGATACGATCCACCGCATGAGTCCCGAAGAATTGCACCGCCGGATGGAGGAGGGCCTCACGACGGTGTTGCTCGACGTGCGGTCGAGGTCCAGCTACGAAGCTGACCCGACCGAGATTCCGGACAGTGTACGGGTGTTGCCCGACGAGGCCCTCGACTGGGCACGCAGCCGTGGCCAGATCGCGAGCAACGGCTCTGGAGGAGGCCACACTGGGGGCGACGAACGGGAGTTGATTGTCACCTACTGTGCCTGACAAGATGAAGCGACCAGCGCCCGTGTGGCGCATACGCTGAGGGGTGAGGGTCTCGACGCCGTCGCACTGGAAGGGGGCGTTGCCGCTTGGCGCGACCTGTACCCGGTCGCCGAGCCTCAAACGCTGGCGCTGTGACTTAAGAAGGATCGAGACGTAAACTGTTCGCGGCATGATAGATATAGGATCCGGCGCCACAGCAGCGCTCGCTCTTGGATTTCTGCTCGGTCTCAAGCATGCCACCGACGCCGACCACGTCGTGGCCGTGGCGACCGTTGTCGGTGGTGGCCGGAGCGGTGTCTGGCGGGGCATCTGGATAGGCGCTTCTTGGGGGCTCGGTCATACTGTCCCGCTTGTTGTGGTCGGAGTCTTCATTCTCGCGCTCAAGGGGCGATTCCTGGCTACGTATGAAGGCTTCGCCACCTACTTCGAATTCGCCGTTGGTCTGATGCTGGTAGCGCTCGGAGCGCAGGTGTTGTGGAACCTGGCACGCCGCAGGCTCCACCTGCACGAGCACCTCGACGCCGAGAATCCGCATGTTCACATCCATGCAAGCCACGGGCACCAGGTTGGCGTTGTAGCCGGGACGGGCCATGGTGACGGAGGCCATAGCCACGGCCTGTGGCGGAGCCTGCGCCCGAGTTTCAGGCCGCGCTCATTTGCGATTGGAATGGTCCACGGGCTCGCCGGCAGCGCAGCCGTCATGCTGGCGTTGCTTCCCCAGATAGAATCAGCTCTTGCCGGCGTGGGCTACCTGGCACTTTTCGGCGTGGGCACAATCCTGTCGATGGCGGCCATCACGCTCGCCCTGGGGGCGCCTCTGACGGCCGCTGCTAACGTCGCGGTGGTAAAGGTCGTGGTCGTTGGACTGGCTGGCGTGGCGAGCCTAGCGATTGGTGCGGCTCTCATGGCCGAGTTGGCTTCCGGCAACCGGGTTATCCCCTTTTAGTCCGAGCTCACCGTCTCAGTTGAGGGCCTGACTTAAGGTCCGCTGACCCCCCGATGTATTTCAACGCTCGCCTCTGGCGATTTACGTTTGGGTTTCGCCTCAGGCTTGTCGTTGGTGTTGCTTTCGGGTTGCTAACGGCCGCGGCGGGCGTAAGCCGCCTGGCGATGTCCGGTTATGCTGTCGCTTTGGTCTTTCAAGAAGAGCCAATGTCAAAGGTGTCGCTGGCGATACTCGGCGTCGCGCTCTCGATACTCGCTCGCGGCGTCTTCCAATACGTCAAGGAGATGATGGGGCACCGCACCGCCCTACACATACAGGTCGCCCTGCGCCGCTCGCTCTACGCCCGTGCACTGGAGCTTGGGCCCGCGGCATTGGCTCGCCGCCGGACCGGTGACGTTCTTATCTCCCTGGTCGAGGGGGTGGAGCAGCTGGAGAGCTATTTCGGTGAGTACCTGCCGCAATTACTGGTCGGTTTGCTGACGCCGGTAGGACTGTTTGTCTTCATGGCCTTCCTGGACCTGCCCACGGCTCTCATATATTTGCTATTCGCCCTCGGCACGCTTCTCGCCCCGGCCGTTTTCCACGTGTGGAATGAGAAGGGGTCTTGGGCCCGCCGGGAGGCCTATGGGGATATGAGCGCCGACTTTCTCGATTCGGTGCAGGGCCTCGCCACACTCAAGGCTTTCGGGCAAGGCGCAGCCAAGGGAGATGTACTGGCGGACAAAGCCCGCCACGTTTTCCGGTCCACAATGGCGATACTGGCGGCAAATCAGGCCACTATTGGCGTCACCTGGCTGGGCATATCCGGCGGGGCAGCGGTTGCGCTGGGTTGGGGCGCCTACCGGGTGGCCGACGGCGGCCTCGAACTAACAACTTTGCTGGTCGTTGTCATGATGGGCGTCGAGGTGTTCAGACCGCTACGTGAACTGACCCTTCTGTACCACCAGGGGATGCTGGGGATGGCGTCGGCCCATGCGGTATTCGACCTGCTAGAAGATCGCCCCGATGTAATTGAGGACGCTGGGGCACGGCGACCACTAGGTCCGACCGAACCGAGCCTGAGTTTTTCCGCTGTAACTTTCTCGTACCCCGGTCGTCGGGTGCCGGTCGTTGTCGGTATCGACCTGACCGTGAGGCCCGGCGAGACCCTGGCCGTAGTCGGCCCGAGCGGAGCTGGTAAGAGCACGCTGGTCTGGCTGGCCACGCGGTTCTACGACCCGAACTCCGGGAGCATATCTATAGGCGGAGTTGACCTGCGGCAGGCCCCCATTGCTTGGGCTAGGGAGCAGGTGTCGGTGGTCACCCAGGACACCTACCTGTTCCATGGCTCGGTTGGTGAGAATCTGCGTTTCGGGAACCCCGGCGCCACTATCGGTGACCTGGAGAAGGCGGCCGAGGCGGCGAACGCGCTTGGTTTCATCCAAGCATTGCCCGAGGGCTTCGCCACGGTTATTGGCGAGCGCGGCATCAAGCTTTCCGGGGGCCAGAGGCAGCGTATTGCCATCGCCAGGGCGCTGCTCAAAGATGCACCGATCCTGATCCTGGACGAGGCCCTTTCCAGCGTGGACGCCGAGAGCGAAGCCTCTATTCAGCGGGCACTCAATACCCTCATGGAGGGGCGTACCACCTTGATCGTGGCACACCGGCTCTCCAGTGTGGTCGGAGCCGACCGCATAGTCGTACTGGACGGGGGCCGGGCGGTGGAACAGGGCGTGCACACAGAACTGATGGACGCGAACGGCCTGTACACGAGGCTCATGTCGGCCCAGGTCCAAGACGTCGATCCGCGACGGACCCTGCCGACCGGTGTGGAAGGAACTGGGAGAACAACGGTGCGTAGCGCTCCGGTCGCTTCCGACGTCTGGATAGAGGGTGTCCGAGAGGCCGATGTGGGGCCGTTTAGCGTTTTGGGGCGCCTGCTCGAAATGGTGCGGCCTTGGCGGGCTCAGCTGATCGGCACGTTCCTGCTGGGCGTGGCCAGGGTGTTCACGCTGGTTGGGCTGGGCGCCGTCAGCGCCCTGGTTGTGCGCCAGGTCGCCAGTGGCGGGGGCCTGACCGGGCTGCTAGTGGCGTTGGGTGTGCTCGCGGGCCTGACGCCGCTCCTGCACTGGTGGGAGTCGTGGGTCTCTCACGATATGGCGTTCCGATTGCTCGCAGAGATGCGCATCGACATGTACCGCAAGATCGACCGGCTCGCCCCGGCCTATCTGGTGAACCACCGCTCCGGTGACATCATGTCGGCCGTCACCACCGACGTCGAGACGGTCGAACTGTTTTTCGCTCACACCGTGGCCCCGGCCTTCGTCGCGCTGGCGGTGCCTATATCGGTTCTGGTGGTGATCGGGATAATCGAATGGCCCCTTGCTCTCATCTTGCTCCCGTTCCTGGTTGTCGTTGCGTACTTGCCGTTTCGAGCACGAGATGACTTGGACCGGTTGGGGTTGGCCGCCAGACGACAGCTGGGCGAGGTGAACGCCCACATGGTCGATGGCATCCAGGGGCTGAGGGAGATTCTCGCCTTTGGCAGGCAGCGGGATCGCCTGGACGAGGTGACCGCTCAGCAGCTTAGGTACGGTGAGCATCGGATGCGTTTTTTTCGGCTACTGACCGGGCAACGGGCGTTGATAGAGGTCGCCATGGGGCTGGGCGGCATAGCCGTGCTTGGAACCGGCGCATACCTGGCCAGCGAGGGCCGCATGCCGTTCGAACTGCTACCCCTGACCGCGATCATCGCCTATACGACCTTTATTCCTGTTTCCGAAGTGGCCCAGGTCGGCCGTCAGTTGGCGGACACCCTCGGTAGTTCTCGGCGCATCTTCTCCATACACGACGAGCCGGAGTCGGTCACGGACGGGCCTGGAATTGATCAGCGTCCCGGTACTGGTAAACCGGGCACGGTGACCCTGAGCGACGTGCGGTTCGCTTACGGGCCGGGTCTGGCGCCCGCGCTCGACGGCGTGGGCTTCACAATCGAGCGGGGCCAGACCGTTGCTCTGATTGGCCCTTCGGGAGCCGGGAAGACGACCGCCGCACACCTGTTGATGCGGTTCTGGGACCCGCAAGCCGGGGGAGTTTCTTTGGACGGGCACGACCTGCGAGAGTACCGGCTCGACGAACTCCGCCGCAAAGTCTCGCTCGTCGCCCAGGACACCTATCTGTTCAACTCGTCCATACGGGACAATCTGTTGGTCGCAAACCCGGCGGCAACGGAGAACCAGATCGTCGGGGCCGCCACAATGGCCGCCGCCCATGAGTTTATAGCGGCGCTGCCCGACGGCTATGACACGGTCGCCGGGGAACGAGGTGTGCAGCTTTCGGGCGGCCAGAGACAGCGCCTAGCAATAGCAAGGGCATTTCTGAAGAATTCCCCGATACTGATATTGGATGAGGCGACATCCCACCTAGACGCCGAAAGCGAGGCGCTCATCCACGCCTCGCTTGAGCGGCTGATGTCGGGCCGTTCGACCCTGGTGATCGCCCACCGCCTCTCGACCATAAGGGCGGCGGACAAGATCGTAGTGTTGTATGCCGGACGGGTGGCAGAGCAGGGCGATCATGCCACGCTCATGAACCATCGAGGCCTGTACTGGCGACTCGTGTCCACCCAATTATCGGCGTCTCGATGTTAACCGGGGCGCGAACTCAGTTCGACGGGTGAATGACGAGCACCGGCTGTTCGGCGGAGTGAATTACGCTGTCCGCCACGCTGCCAAGCGCCAGACGCATGGCGCCTGACCGCCCGTGGGTGGTCATGATTATGAAAGCCCCTGGCTGCTCGGCCTCGACCTCCCGCGCCACCTCCATGATTCCGTCCGCTGGCCGCCCATAGACGAGCCTTTGGTCGGATGACGTAGCGCCCTGATCTTTCAGGTCGTCCCTCACGGCGTGCAGGTAGTTGAGCGCGAGTTGTTCGTGCTCGCCGGGGCTCCTGTCCTTCCCGACGGGCAGAACTCCAATAACATTCTCGCTGGCGGGTTGCACTTGCATCAGTATCAGGTCGGTGCCCAGCGCTCGCGATATGCCGGAGGCAAAAGGCAACGCTTTCTCTCCTAGCTCTGAGCCGTCTAACGGCACGACAGCAGCTCCAAATCCGCCCGCGCCCCGCTCACTGTGGTGAGGCCCTAGCAGAAGCACCGAGCTGGGCGTGGCACGCAGAACTTCGTCCGCCACGCTGCCGGAAAACAACCTCCCCAGCCCCGTTTTGCCGTGAGTGGCGATAGCAACGACCGTGCCAGTGTGGCGGCCGGCCAACTCGGCGATCACTGCGGCGGCCGCTCCCTCCTCGACGATCTTGTTGACCCGAACACTATTGAGTTCACCACTCGATTCGACGGCGCTCAGGTAGCTTTCGGCCTCAGATCTCAGTATGCCGACTACCTGAGTGAATGCGTGGCCGTCTGCGTGATTGGACAGCGCCGAGTTGGACGTGTCGACCACGCGCAAAAGGTCCAAACTTGCCCCGGCGGCGTGGGCAAGGTCGGCAGCGTAGGGAATAATCTGCTCGGACTCGTCCGAGCCATCCAGTGGAACCAATACTCGTTCGAACAACCTACGTCCCTCAAACTATCTGTTATTGAGCGGGCCAAGCAAATGGGTCGCTCCCAGGGCGCGAAATAGGAGTGGATGGTACCAAAACGACTCGTTGTCGTTTGCCTCCTTTGGGGCCCGGTATGACAATGCCCACGGAAAGGTCGCGGCGAATAGCAAAGCGAGCAGCGGAGGTCTCATCGTGTTGGAGTCGCTCGAGGTGTCGGCGGCAATACCCACGACACCAAGACCGGTGAACGACGCTTGGCTGGGCGGAGACCGTCACGCCACCATGACTGGGGGTGCCGCTACCGGCCGACCCCAGGTCGGGGTAGAGCTCAATATCGAGCCCATGATCGACCATTTTGGGTAGAGGTAATGTGGTGACCGGCCTCGCCGGTGCTGGCGATCAGATCGAGGGCCAGGTCCTCAGCACGATTGAGGGGATGCCCGTAATCGGACACATCACGGTCAAGACGCTTCTGGCCGGAGACGAGATGCTCATGCTCAAGCTGACATGCGCCGCCGGTGCCGCCTCTCAACCCCACCGCCACGATCACGAGTCTCATTGCTACCTCGTGAGCGGCAGAATGACCGCAACCTTGGCAGACCAGACCTGGGAGGTGAGCCCCGGCGACGCCTGCATCCATCCCGCCGGCGTCCTGCATGCAATGGTGGCGGTCGAGGAGTCGGTCGTCGTAGAGATCAAGTCCCCCAGACCCGACCCGGAACGGTTTCTTTCATGAACCCGGGCCCGGGTCGAATCGTCTTGGCCGCCTACTCGGTAATTGTGCGGGGGTCGACGCTCGCGTCCAAGTCAGAGGCCAGGTAAGGGGCCAACGTGAGCTGTAGGGTCGCCTTGGACATCGCCGAGTCCATCATCTGCTGCTCGCCCGCGATGATGCCGTCGATGAATGCGGCGGCGGCCCCGTCAAAACCTCCCAGCCAATCCGACTGGGTCTGGAAGGTCTCCGTCGAGATCCCCTTGAACAGCATGACTGGCGGCAGGTCATGCATCTCGCCGGTGGAGCGGGTGACCCAGATCGCTCCTTTGTCGCCGGTGAACTCGAAAAAATCGTCCACCGGGTAGTACTTCCCCCGAATCTCCATCTCCGGTGAGTAGACTGCCTCCATGATGCCGAGCAGATCCCTTCCCGCGTGCTTCCATATCACGGCGGTTGGCGACTCGACCATGAAGTCGTTTGTCTTGGTAATGATGGCCGAAACCGACTCCGCCTCACCACCGAGCCACACGGCGGTGGCGAATTTGTGCCAGCCGCCGTCGAAGGTGAGCCCGCCGGGGTTGTTTGACGCGTCCCTGCGCCACTCCAGCGCGCTTTCGGTCACGGTGACTTCCGGCTCGGCCAGGGCTTTCCCGAGGAAGGTCCGCATACGCATGGACGACAGGTCGCCTATGGCGCCGGAGTCGATCAACTCTTTCGCCTTTACTAACGGCGGGTAGTAGAGGAAGTTTTCCGTGGTGCGGAACATGGCCTCAGACTTTGCTGCGACTTCCGCGACCCGGTCGGCCCCGGATACGGTGGGGGAGATGGGCTTTTGGGTGGAGACGTGCTTGCCCATCTGTAGGGCCGCGATGCTCTGGTCCGGGTGCATGTGCGTGGGGGTCAGGAGCTCGACCGCATCGACGTTCGCGTCGTTTAGGACCTGTTCGTATTCGGTGTAGATTTTCGGGGTTATGCCCCACCGCTTCGCGGCGGCTTCGGCTCTCTCGCGTGCCGGGTCGCATAATGCGTATATCTCGGCGTTGGGGTGCTTCAGGTAGCCGGGAAACGTCACGTAGGAGATTGCACCGCAGCCGATTATCGCTATCTTGATTTTTGCCATTTCTGCTCCAACTCGCCGAGCCCGGTTCGCTAGAATTTCCGATCCAACCCCAATAGGGCGGCGGATTACCGGGTTCAGGGCCGATCCTCTCATATCCGGTACACCCTGTGCTCATGTCCGGCTCCTCGTGTCGGACTGCTCATGCCTGGCTCACGGGGCCGGGTCACATCTATGGTCCGCTTCGGGTGGGATTGACAATGGGTGCCGGTGCGGCCAACCTACCGGCAACCCTTCAACCAGCGAGCTTTTCTATTGGCCACTACCGACCTGACGACCCGCGAAATTACCGTGCTCAACGACCTGCGCTGCCCCATGCGGGACGGCGTCGAGCTGATGACGGACGCGTATATGCCCGCCGAGGGGGGGCCGTTTCCCACGGTGGTATCGCGCACTCCTTACGACCGGGCGAACAACATGATCCACAGCGTGCCGTCCGCCATATCCCTCGCTCAACAGGGCTTTGCTGTGGTCTCGCAGGACGTGCGCGGACGATACGACTCCGACGGCGAGTGGCACCCGTTCCGCAGCGAGGCGGACGACGGGGCGGACACGCTGAAGTGGGCAGCGGCGCAGAGCTGGTCGAACGGGACGCTGGGGATGACGGGAGCGTCCTACTTTGGCCTGACCCAGTGGCAGGCGGCCCAGAGCGGCGACCCGAATTTGAAGGCGATGGTGCCGAGGGTCGCGTACTCGGACGTGTACCACAACTGGGTCTATACAGGCGGCGCGCTGCAACTGGGGTTCTGCCTGAACTGGTCGCTATTGATGTCCACCCGCACCAACCGCAACCAGCCCATGTACATGCCCGACGAACATCACATGTCAACGTTGTACTGGAACCTCCCGATGATCGACGCCGACGAGGCAGGGGGTCGCCGGGTCGGCTTCTGGAAGGACTGGATCTCCCACCCCTCGTACGACGAGTACTGGGAGGGTATGAGACCGATTGGGCAGAATTACGGGGAGGCGTCGGCGGCAGCGTACAGCATGGCGGGCTGGTACGACATCTTCTTGCAGGGTTCGCTGAACAACTTCATGGGCATGACGGCCGGTGCGAAGACGCCGGAGGCCCGCAAGAACCAAAAGCTGCTGGTCGGCCCCTGGATTCACCAGTTGGGCGACGAGGGCACCCACTCCAAGACGGGCGACATTGACTTCGGCCCCAACTCGCTCATCGACATCCAGACCGAGCAGACCCGGTGGCTTAATGCTCACCTGAAGGGCGAGGACGACGGCATCCTCGCCGAGCCCAGGGTGAAGGTGTTCGTGATGGGGGCGAACCGCTGGCGCCAGTCGGACGAGTGGCCGATTCCGGGCACCGAGTACACGCCCTGGTATTTTGGTTCCGGCGGCAGCGCGAACTCGATGCTGGGAGACGGGACGGTTGGCCCGGACCAGTCGGGCGCCGACGCCCCCGATAGCTTCACCTACGACCCCATGCACCCGGTGCCGACCATCGGCGGGAGCACCTGCTGCCTGGAGGAGGGGCTGCCGATAAAGATGGGGCCACAGGACCAGCAATCCATCGAATACAGGCAGGACGTGCTGTGCTACATGTCGGAGCCCATGACCAAGCCGTTCGAGGTGACGGGACCGGTGAAGGCGATTGTGTACGCGTCGTCGTCCGCTGTCGATACGGACTTCACCGTGAAGCTGGTGGACGTGCGGCCGGACGGCTACGCGATGAACGTGGCCCAGGGCATTCTCCGGGCCCGGTACCGAAACGGGGCCCGGGATCCGGAGCTAATGGAGCCGGGTGAAGTGTACCGGCTGGAGATCGACATGTGGTCGACCAGCATCTGCTTCATGCCCGGTCACCGGATGCGGGTGGAGATAAGCAGTTCCAACTTCCCCCAGTACGACCGCAACCTGAACACCGGCGAAGACAACGGTCGGGGCACGGCGATGGTCACCGCCCACCAGACCGTCTACCACGACGCGGAGCACGCGTCGCACATCGTGCTGCCGGTGGTGCTGGCGGGGTAGGAATGGCCGGACGATCGGGTTGGGAAATTGATGATGATCTCGCGATGAATCCTGGCGATGTGCACTCGGGAAGGCACTCAACTTCAGCGGGGTATGAACTTCCGGCTAGGTCCAAACCACAGTGTGGTCCTGATGAGTCGAAGAACGAATGCCCCGTACAGGGACAGGGTGATGGATGATGGCATGGCAGTTGAGTATGGAGGTCACGACGTGCCTAAAACGACAGGTATCTTGTCGCCCAAACTTCTCGATCAACCACAATTCACGCCGAATGGGACGCCTACCCAAAACGGACGGTTTTTAGAATCCGCGCGATTGACCAAAACACGGGGTGCAGACCCGGAACGGGTTCGGGTTTACGAGAAAGTTCTAACCGGGATTTGGGTCTTTAACGGTACGTTTGACTTGGTTGAAGGATGGTCGGAGTCTGATGGTACTCGCCAAGTGTTTAAATTCCGGTTCGAAATGAGACAGGAGGGAATTGGCGATTCGGAAATCGCCCCAGGGCGATCTGATCTCGAGCTTGAACATGACCGAGTGATCCCGTCAGAAGTGAAACTGGAGGTATGGCAGAGGGATCGAGGCCTGTGCGTCAAATGCGGAGCGGGCGACAATCTTCACTTCGATCATGTCCTCCCGTATTCAAAGTGAGGGACATCTCTTTTGGCCCACAATATCCAGATATTATGCGCGCGCCACAATTTGGAAAAAAGCGCCCGTATCGAGTAGCAGTGGAGCGCAGGATATCGGCGATGTGAGACTTGTGGCGGTGTCGGCGAACCAACCCAAAAAGAGGCCCCGGCTCAGCCGGGGCCTCTTCGCGTTATCGAACCGGGTTCGCTCCTACGGAGCGTAGATCTCGGCGGAGGCTAGGACTCCCTCGATGCCGTTGCCGCCGACGACGATGACGCGGCCGTCCAGTAGCTGGGTGTTGCCGTAGTTGTAGCGGGCGTCGTCGAGGATGCCCTCGATGGCCCAGGTGCCGGTGGCCGGGTCCCAGGTCTCGGACGAGTCCCGACCGCCGATGCCGCCGATGACGAGTACTCGCCCGTTGGGCAGCAGCGTGGCGACGTGGTCGGCTCGCGGCTCGTTGGAGTCGCCAGATTTGGTGAAGGTGGACGTCGCCGGGTCCCACACGTCGGTGATAAGGCGCTTGCCCCGACCGCCGACGACCATGACCTTGCCGTCGGGCAGCTTGGTGGCGGAATGGGCGGTGCGAGACACTGTCATCTCTCCAGCGAGGGTCCAGGTGTCTGTAGCCGGGTCGTAGACCTCGCCGGTCTTGGAGTAGGGCGGGTCTACCTTGCCGCCGCCGGTTACGAGCACTCGGCCGTCGTCGAGGGCGGTGACGGTGTGCGCCATGCGCTTTTCGATCATGGGCGCGACAAGCGTCCACTCGTTGGTGGCGGGATCGAATATCTCCGCTGAGTCCATCAGGGCGTAGCTGGCGGCGCGGCCGCCCGAGACGAACACTCGGCCGTCGGGAAGCAACACGGCGTTGGTCAGGTCACGCGCCTCGTTGAGGGGGCCGGTGTCGGTCCACAGGCCGGTGGCCGGGTCCCATATCTCGGATTCGACGATGGGGATGTTCTGCTCGCCCTCGCCGCCTGCGGTCAGCACACGGCCGTCTTGCAACACGACGGTAAGCGCTCCGGCGTGGGCGGTGTTGGTCTCGCCGGTGAGGGTCCACTCGTTGGTTTTGGGATCGAATATCTCGGTGCCGAACTCGTAGTTGAGCCAGAAGCCTCCGCCGCCTCTGCCCCGACCGCCGGTGACGAGGACGCGGCCGTCCTGGAGGGTGACGGTGCCGGGAGACTCGCGCAGGGACTTCATGTCGTCGATGCGGGTGAAGGTGCCGGGGGAGTCGCTAACTACCAACTCCTTTTCGGGTTCGTTTGAGCTGCCGCCTCCGCCGGTGTCGGTGTCGGTGGCGGTGGGCGCGGCTGCGTCGGAGCTGCAGGCGGCCGCGGCGAGCGCGGCGACGAGTGCGAGTATTGCGAGCAAGTAGAGGCGTTTCATCGGCATTCCCTGTGTGGTTCTATCGCGGTGTAATGGGCTAGAAGCGCGTATTGTACACTCCGAGCCGATAAGCTGGAATCCTTCCACGGAGGTGACCCATTAATACGGTGTTACTGGGTAAAACGGGGCTGGAGGTCACGAGGTTGGGTGCAGGCCTGTCTCAGATCGGCCTGAAGCTCGATTCTTCTCAGTTCCAACAGGCTGGCCGGGCGCTGAACGCGTACCTGGACGCCGGGGTGAATTTTCTCGACACGGCGCCGTGCTATCGGCAGAGCCAGGCGGCTATAGGCGAGTTTGTCAGCCACCGTCGGGATGAGTATGTACTTGCGACGAAAGCTGGCCACCACCCGGACGGCTACCACCTGCTGACCGGGCGTCCATGGAGCAGGCCGACGATCCGCGAGAGCATCGAGCGCAGTCTGCGGACGTTACGCACCGACTACGTGGACGTGCTGCAACTGCACTCGCCGGGACGGGCGGTGCTGGAGCGCGGCGAGGCGGTGGAGGAGTTACTGAAGCTCAAGAGCGAGGGCAAGACGCGGTTCATCGGGCTCAGCGGCGAGAACGACGCGGCGCAGTGGGCTGTCGAGAACCCGGTGTTCGATACGCTGCAGACGACGTACAACCTGATCGACCAGGCTTCCGGTGTGATTATTGAGAGGGCGGCCGCACTGGGCATGGGAGTGATCATCAAACGGCCCATCGCCAACGGTGTCTGGGGCCGGTCAGAGCCACCCCTGGCGGGCGAGGGCGACTGGGGCGAGTTCGGGGCGATGGTTGGCTACCATCAGCGCTATCTCGCGATGACGCAGGAGGGTCCGCTGACGGACGCGCCCGACGACCCGGTCGAGCTGGCGATGGGGTTCGTCCTGGCGAACGACAACGTGCACACGGCGATCGTCGGATCGCAGAACCCCGCCCACATTCAGGGCAACGTGGATATGGTCGAGGCGGGACTGTCGCTCGACCCGGCCGTGGTCGCCGACCTGCGCCGCCGCCACGACGACGTCGGCTGGTTCTGGGAAACGCTGGGGTAGAGCCCTGAGCACGAAGGTCTGGGGTTAAGATTCGGCCGTGGTTTTCACAGATGAAGACAGAAAACGCAGGGAGGCGGAACAGCGGGAGCAGTTCCGGCGCTTTGTGGCGCAAGGGCCGCTCGTCTTCAGGGTCGCGCGAGGCTGCCGGTCGGGGTGCGGGTGCCTGGCGACTTTCATCAGCCTGGCCATCGTCGCATTTGTCGTGCTGGCGCTCGTGTTTCTGTTTTCTGGCGGCGGCGATTCGGCCGGGAAACGGGCGTGCGAACGCTTCTATGAGCTGGGCGCGACTCCCAGTGGACTGCCTCTCAGCCAAGTAGGGCTCGGCAGTGAGCTGAACGACATCCGTGAAATGACCAGGACCGCCGATGCGGGCATCCGAGATGCGAGTAAAGCGCTCTTTGAAGCATCCCTGCCTGTGGAGGTGGACACCGTCGCGCTCGTCGCTGCCACCGCCGCCATGGGCGCGGCCTGCGCAGAGGGCAGGCACTCGCCGTAGCTCTGGCTCTCGGGTCGCCCAGGGAACAAACCCGCCCCGCAGGTCGTCTTGTCTTTAGTGGCCGGGCTGGACCCGACCCCAAGGCGAGGTGCGCGATGAGGTGGAACGAATTAGGACGACTCCCGTTCGGCGGACTGCGGCGCTCACCCCGCACGCTACAGTGGTACTATTGCCCCTGCGGCTGCGGCAAGTTCCGCATGGTGCGGGCGTAGCAAATCCTTCCAGTTAACGATCAATTGCCAAGGCGATTAGGCCTCGGCCGAAGAAGCCCTTACGATCCGGTTCTCCCAATCAATGGTCGATCGCCAGAGCGATGAGGCAATGACCGAAGAAGCCCTGACGAGCGGGCTTTTAGCCCGCGGGGGGGATTATCGGCAAGAGTATGTGAGACGCATGAGTCGCGTCGTGGCGGACGGTCTGGTGGGCCGTCCGTAACTCTGCGTCTACTCCCCACTTGTTGCCGGTGTTGGCGTTGCGGTCGAAGCGTGGGAAGTTGGACGAAGAGATGTCCACCCTGACCCGGTGCCCCGCCTTAAAGACGTTGGACGTCGGCCACAGGTCGATGGTGAATTCGTAGGTCTTCCCAGGTTCCAGCAGCGTCTGCTCGGAAGTGGCCTCTCGATAACGGCCACGAATTATGCCGTCGCACAGGTTGAGGGCGTGACCGTCGGGGTGCACATCGACCAGCTTGGCCGTGAAGTCGGTGTCGCGGCCGTCGGTGGCGGCGTGCAGTTTTACGATTACCGGGCCGGTGACTTCCATGTCCTGGTCCAATGGTTCGGAGGTGTACACCAGCACATCCGACCGGGCCTCGACATCGCGCTGGTCGTAGGCGCCCCATTCGACGATCTCCGGGTTGCAGCAGTTGCAGCCGCCCTTGGTCGGGACGGGGAACATGGGGTCGTAGGTGAAGCCGTCACTGTCGGCCCCCGCCGACGACTCGGACCCCGGCGCATTGGCAGACAGCAGCCCGTCGCCCATCGCCGAATTGGCGCTGCCACCCGAATGCAGATACCAGGGCGTGAACTGGGTACGGGCCAGCGGCCACTCGTTCTCGTCTCGCCACTCGTTTGTGCCCATGATGAAGAGCTTTAGCGGCGGTTCCTTGTCGGCGCCGTTGTCCGTACCTCTCAGCCAGCGGTCGAACCACGCCAGTTCGGCCTCCAGAAGGTCCTGAGTGGATTCCATGCCGAAGTCCTTGTCCCCGGCGTAGGTGAGGCGACCCGCCTGGTGCACCCAGGGTCCGACAATGGCTCGCTGGTTATTTCGCGCCAGCTCGGTGCCGCCGCCGTCTCGCATCCCAACGAAATTGTTGAACGTTCCGGCGGTGAAAAAGTCGTACCAGCCGCCGATCTGCATGATGGGTATGCCGATGTCGCCGTAGCGCTCTTTGATGGCGAGGAACTTCCAGTACTCGTCGTAGTCCGGGTGATCGCACCACTCACGGTAGTAGGCGATGTCCTTGCCGGAGATCTCCGCTAGGTCGCGGATGGGCAGGGTGTGGAACACGCGATTCCAGTCGTAGATGTCGATGTCCTGCATCGTGCGACCGTCCATGAAGAAGGACCACAGGGCGGTCCAGCCGAGCTGGAAGGCGCCGCCCTGGTACTGGGGCGACTCGTGCAGGCTGTCACCGATGACGCGGGGGACGATGGTCTTGAGGTACTTGCTGCCCATGGCCGCGGCCTGCCACTGGACGTTGCCGACGTACGACGGGCCATGCATGCCGATGTTGCCGTCGGACCAGTCCTGGCCGCCGATCCACTCAACCGTATCGAACCCATCGTCAAACTCATTGACCCAGGGGGTGAACTCGCCGTCGGAGTCGAAGCGGCCGCGCACGTCCTGCGCCGCGACGACGAAGCCGTTCTGGGCAAAGAAGGTGGCGCTCTCAGTGACGATCATAGGCATCTGATTGTTGTACGGGGTACGGACGAGGATGACGGGCCAGGGACCGTCGCCACCGTCGTTATGGGGGAAATAGACGTCGAGGGACAGCTCGGTGCCGTCACGCATGGGGACCCTCATGTCGTACTCGACACGCAGTCCGGCCGGTTTAAAGACGCTGGTCATGTGAAAGTCTCCTAGCCTGCGTATATGCCGCCGTCGATTACCAGCTCGGTGCCGGTTATGTAGTCGGATTCGTCTGACGTGAGGAATAGTGCGCCGTTGGCGATGTCCATCGGGGTGCCGATGCGGCCCAGAGGAATGGTCCCCAGCGCCTCGGTCAGATGATCTTCGGAGTAGGCATCGGCGATCATGACGGTGTCGATGGCGCCGGGATGGATTGAGTTGACTCGGATCTGGTCTTTCGCGTATTCCATTGCCGCAACTTTGGTGTGGATGCGGACCGCTCCCTTGGACGCGTGGTACGCGGCCGCCCAGGGCAGGGCCGTCATGGCCGAGAGCGAGGAGATGTTCACAATGGAGCCGCCGCCGACCTTTCGCATTTCAGGGACCACCGCCTTGGTCCCCAGCACGATGCCCCACATGTTCACGTCCATCACCCGGTCCCACTGCTGCTTGGTCACCTCTTCAGTCGTTTCCAACGTGAGGAGGCCCGCGTTGTTGACGAGAATGTCCAGCCGTCCGTAACGCTCGACGGCCGCCCCGACTGCGGTCGTCCAGTCGGCCTCGCTGGTCACGTCGAGACGGAGAAACGTCGCAGTGTTGCCCGCCTCGGCGATGCGGGCCTCGACGGCCTTCCCCTCGTCTTCGAGGATGTCTCCAAACACGACCGAGGCGCCCTCGCGGGCGAACAGCTCGGCCTCCGCGGCGCCCTGCCCCCGGGCGGCCCCAGTGATGATGGCGACCTTTCCGGCCAGGCGTTCTCCGCTCACAGGATTCTCCCTTGGGGCTTCTTCGCGCAAGAGCTCATCGCTTCGGCGATCGACGTCCTCATCGGAGATCAGAGACCATTGGCAGAACCTCGTTGGCGAGTAGTTGGGTGGAGCGGAGCCACTTGTCTTTGGGTGCCCACTCGTGGTGCATCATCATCAGCACACCGAAACCGCCGACCAGGTCGTAGATGGAGCGGACCTTATGTGCCACGTCCTCGGGCGAGCCCACCATCCAGATGTTGTCGACCATGTACTCCAGCGTGACGTCCTCGTCCGGCATGTCCGGGTCCGCCTTCACCAGATCGAGGTAGTCGTATTTCTTCAGCACGGGATACAGGTAACCGTGAAAGTCCCTGGAAAGAACGCCCTCGGGATCGAGAGCGTCGGCACGCGCCTCCTCTGTCGTCGGGGCAATGTAGATGTCGCGGGCGATGCGCCAGGCCGAGCGGTCGAACGCCGCTCCAGACTTGGCCGCGCCTTCTTCTACTGCCTCCCAGTGTGTGACGAGCGTCCGCGACGGTGCGTGGTTGATACTCATTGGTATCCACCCCCGCTGCCCGGCGGCGACCAGCGTGCCGGACTTCTCCGACAGACCGGCGACGGCGATGGGCGGATGGGGACTCTGGTATGGCTTCAGGTGGACACCGAAACCTAGCTCGGGGTCGGGCTCGGGTATGTGGAAGGACCAGAACTCGTTGCTGTAGTCGCCGGGGGGCAGGCCGTCCCAGATGTCCAGTACGGCGTCCACAGCCAGCCGGGCGTATTCGCGGTGGGCGCCGTTTTCGGCGTCGACACCGAAGCTGACCGAGTCGGGGGGCGACGCGCCGGGGCCGATGCCCCACATGAAACGGCCCTTCGCCATGTGGTCAAGCTGGGCGATACGGTGTGCGAGCTGAAACGGGTTGTGATTCGGCAGACACGAAACCCCGGTACCGAGGACGATGTTCTTCGTCTGTGCCAGTGCCATGGCAATGAACAGGTCGGGGGAGGGAATTGGTTCCCAGGCCATGGTGTAGTGCTCGCCGATCCAGGCCTCGGTAAAGCCGAGGCGGTCGATCTCGACGACCTGCTCGAGATCGTCGTGGATGTTCTGCGTAAAATCCGAGCCCGGCTCATGCAGTGGCATAGCGAAGTAACCGAGCCTCATGTTTTTTTCGGGTTCGCCTTCAATGGGGTTCGTAAATGGCACCGGGGTAGAGAACGGAATGGGAGTGGTGATTCGTACATGTCGGGGAAGGCTATCGGCGCCCGTACCCCCAGTCAATAGCGGCGATACCATGACCGCGAGACCGTTTCCGGCTGCGACAACATCAAAGTCATTGCATGACGGCAAACAAGTCATGAACGGTGGGTTGCCGAAGCGATGAGGTGCAGGTCGCAGAAGCTCTAAAGAGCGAGGCGGAGCCGAGCGGAGCAGCGATGAGGCCACCAGCCGAAGAGCCCAAGAGCGAGCGAAGTGAGCGGAGAGCACCGAGAGCAATGCGAGTGAAGAGGTGGATGCCGACGGCCGGGCTGCTGGTCGGACTGGTGGCGTCGGCATGCTCAGGCACGGCGGCGTTGGACTCCGACGGCGTGGCGAACGCGGCACCGACTCCAACGCTAACTGAGAGTTTCGAAGCGGCCCAGGGAACGGGCGACGCGCGCGACGAAGTCGATAGCCAGGCGCCAGAGGCAGGAAGGGCGACGGAAACCCTGGAGATTTTCGAGCCCCGGGAGGCGGCGATTGCTCGCGGTGCGAAGCTGCTCAACGACGATGTGCCCAACCGGCTGACGTTCGGCTGGGACACGAACTTCGATATCCACTCGGCCCCGTACACGGAGATCTTCGGCGGCGGACCGCCCCGTGACGGCATCCGGCCGATTGATAACCCCAGGTTCTTCGCGGCCAAGGACGCGCCCGGCTATATGAACCCGGCCGAACCGGTGATCAGCATCGAGATCGACGGTGAGGCCAAGGCCTACCCGCTGGCCATTCTGGTCTCGCACGAGATTGTTAATGACGATCTCGGCGGCATACCGATCACGGTGACCTACTGCCCGCTGTGCAACACGTCGCTGGTGTTCGAGAGGTTGGTGGACGGGCGCGTGCTCGATTTCGGTACGTCGGGCAACCTGCGCATGAGTGACCTGATTATGTGGGATCGCCAGACGGAATCGTGGTGGCAGCAGATCACCGGTGAAGCCATCGTCGGAGACCTAACGGGCACCCGGCTGACGTTCATCCCCGCGCAGGTCGTGGCGTTCGAGGACTTCGCCCAGGCGTTCCCGGACGGGCTGGTGCTCTCCCGCGACACGGGCATCTACTCGATAAGCAGCTACGACCGGGGCCCCTACGCCGGCTACGACCAACTCAACAACACGCCGTTTAGGTTCAGGGACGCCATCGACCCGCGGCTGCCACCGATGGAACGGGTGGTGACGCTGGAGATCGCGGGCGATTTCGTGGCCTACCCGTTCCTACTCCTGGCCCAGGTACCGGTGCTCAATGACGTTGTTGGCGGCAGGCAGGTGGTGGTTTTGTACACCGGAGGCACCCTTTCGCCGTTCGCCGGGACGAGCGTTCAGCCGAAGCGGACTATCGGCTCCACCGGCGTGTTCGACCCGGTGGTGGACGGCCGCAGACTGACGTTCAAGATCGTCGCCAACGCCATCGTGGACGACGAGACGGGGTCGAAGTGGAGCATCCTCGGTGAGGCTCTCGAAGGACCATTGGCTGGGACCAAACTTGACCCGGTCGTGCACGGCAACCACTTCTGGTTCGCCTGGGCAGGCTTCAATCCCGCAACACTCGTCCGAGGCATCGACAGCGACATCGCCGGTCCGCTCATCCCCGCCGAAGAGGGTTAAATCCGCATCTCGGCAGGGTAAGCTACCCGGCGACGTGAGCGGCGAATCTGACAAGCGGGGCCTCGCGGGCTCGGGACGAGCCCGAACGCGAGCACTTGCCGTCGTATGCACTGCCAGCATCTTCGCGCTCGCTGTCTGGTTCAGTACCAACGCCGTCGCTCCAGCGCTTGAGGTCGAAAAAGGCCTCGATTCCGGGGAGATCGCCTGGCTGACCATCGCGGTTCAGTTCGGATTCGCCTTCGGAACCCTCATCAGCGCCGTTCTGAACCTCGCCGATCTGTTCAGCGCCCGCCGCCTGTTCGCAGTTTCTGCCGTCGCCGCCGCCGCCCTCAACCTGCTGGTGATACTGGTCGACGGCTTCGGCTGGGTGTTCGTGGCCCGGTTCGCCACCGGTGCGTTTCTCGCCGGCGTCTACCCGCCTGCGATGAAGATACTGGCCGGCTGGTTCGAGCGGGGCCGTGGATTCGCCCTCGGGATGATGATAGCGGCCCTGACGCTGGGGTCGGGCTCGCCCCATTTGCTGCGGTCTATCTTCGTGGACAACTGGGAGGCGGCGATCATCGGCTCCAGCATCCTGGCGGCAGTGGGCGGGCTGATGCCGCCGCTCCTGGTCTCGGACGGCCCGCACGATGCTAAGGGGGCTAAATTTAACCCTCGCTACTTGCTGGTGCTGTTCACGAACCGTGGCCTCAGATTGACGCTTCTTGGGTACTTGGGCCACATGTGGGAGCTCTATGCGCTGTGGGCCTGGGTCGGTGCGTTTATGCTGGCGGTGCTCGGTCCCAGGCCGCTCATAGGAGACGGGCTCGGACTGGCGGCGCTGATTGCGTTCCTGGTGTTCGGGGTGGGCGCGGTCGGGAGTGTGGTCGCGGGCCTGGGCTCGGACCGTTACGGCCGCACGCTGGCGACGATCGTGCCAATGGTGATCAGCGGGAGTATCGCGTTCTTCATAGGGTTCATTCCTTTCGATCTAACTGTGCTCATCGTCGTCCTAGCGATGGTCTGGGGGGCATCGGTGATCGCGGACTCCGCGCAGTTCTCCACCGCAGTCACGGAACTGTCGGAACCAGAGTATCGAGGCACCATCCTCACCTTCCAGACCGGCCTGGGCTTCGCGCTGACCGCCATCAGCATCCGGATCGTGCCGTGGCTGGTGGACGGCCCTGGCTGGGGGGTGGCGTTCGCCGTACTGGGCATCGGCCCGGTGGTCGGAACGGCGGCGATGCTGCGGCTGCGTAGCCTGCCCGAGGCAAAGCGCCTGGCAGGCGGCCGCCGGTAGGGCGTCGCGGTGGGATAACATCGCCGTCATCTGAGACCGACCGATTCGAGGCAAATGCCGATTTGAGGCAAACGGGGGAGGCGCTGACATGCTGGACCTGATCATTCGTGGGGGAACGGCCGTTACGCCCGCAGGCGCCAAACAGGCGGACGTCGGCATTACCGGTGAGGCGATCGCCGTGCTCGGGTCCCCGGGCTCGTTGCCCGACGATGCCGCCAGGGTCATCGATGCCACCGGGAAGTTCGTGCTCCCGGGCGGGATTGAGCCGCACGCCCACATCGGCATCCCGGTGCAGGAGCGGTGGGCCGGCAGGCCGGGTGTGTTCACCCAGCCGCCTGAGGCCGGCACCCGTGCGGCGGCCTTTGGGGGAGTCACAACGGTCGTGGACTTCTCCAGCGATCTGCGCCTCACTGCCGATGATGCGGCGATGGACGACCCGATCATGGTCCAGCACGGGACCAGGGTGGCCCAATTCGCCGGTCACTCCCACACCGACTTCACCTTTCACCACATCCTGTCCGGGGAGGTCTCTGCAGCGACCATCGGTGAGATTCCCGAAGCGATTCAGGCGGGCGTGGCCAGCTTCAAGATCTTCACGACTTTCGGGCCGGCCCGTGTCCCCTATGGACACCTGGCATCGATATTCGAAACGGTAGGGCAGGCGGGCGGCATCATGGCCGTGCACGCCGAGGACGACGACATCGTCACCTATATGGAGGCGAAGCTGAAGCGCGAGGGCCGGGATCAGGGCTACAACCTGCACCTCGTCCACAGCAATCTCTCTGAAGATCTGGCCTTCCGAAAAGTAATTCGGCTGGCCCAACACACCGGCACTGGCATCTACTTCGTCCACACCACGGCCAAAGAGGGCGTGCGGGCCATCGCTGAGGCGAGGGAACACGGCCAGCCGATCTATGGCGAGGCGCTGCACAATTATCTTCAATTTACGGCTGACCATTACAAAAGCCCGGAGGGGACGAAGATTCACACCTACCCGGCGATCAAGTACGCGGATGACCGGGATGCATTG
Organism: Dehalococcoidia bacterium; assembly: GCA_965250195.1. Lineage (GTDB taxonomy): Bacteria > Chloroflexota > Dehalococcoidia > Lucifugimonadales > UBA2962 > CAUZIR01. Next base: position 622,122 of record OZ252295.1, on the reverse strand, counting down.
CAAGAGGGCCTCGCGGACGGCTCGCTTTCCACGACAGCAACCGACGACTACACGACCTACAAGGACGTGAAGCTGTCGGGCAACACGGTCGAGACGGTGTGCGGCGGCCACAACGGCATTGAGACCCGGCTGGCCGTCACCTACGCCAAGTTAGGCGTGACGGGCCGGGTGTCGCTGGAGCGCTTCGCCGATATCACGTCCGCCAACGCTGCAAAGATTCTTGGCCTCTACCCGAGAAAGGGAGCCATCGCGGTGGGCAGCGACGCCGACATCGTCGTTTTCGACCCGGAGGACAATCGGACGCTGACACTGGACGGTCTCCACGCAGACTCCGACTACTCTATCTGGGAGGGCTTCGAGTGTAGGGGCTACCCGGTAACGACGATTCTGCGGGGCAAAGTGATCGTCGAGGACGGCAAGCTCACCGGCAGCCAGTCGGATGGCCGCTGGGTCCCTCGCAAGGTCGCCCCCGAGGTGCTGGCACACCCGGTGTGCTAATGGGAGTTGTGCTGGCGCACCCTGTCTACTAGCCGAGCGCCGCCTTTATTAGTTCGGCTACGCGGGCCTGCTCGGCGGGGATGTCGGCGGGCTCGACCGGTACGGGCAGAGCGATAAGGGCGTCATGCAGCGCGCTCGTTAGCACAGCCTCTTCGGTGCGAGAGAGGCTCCAGCGCTCGACCGCCTCGTCGGGGCTCCACAGCGCTACCTGTCGGAACCCGTAGTCGGCGACGGCCTGGTCGGCTATCTCGATGAGTTTTTCACCGGCCACTAGTACACCCTCCTTGCACACGGCACGGGCCTAATACACGGCCCCGGCGATCTGTCCGCCGTCCACGATGAGGTTCTCGCCACTGATGTACGACGCCTCGTCGGAGGCCAAGAAAAGCAGCGCGTTGGTTATCTCGTCCGGCCGGGCCAGGCGACCCATTGGGTGGTTCGCCTCGTTGGCCTGGAACTGCTCGGCGCTGCGTGCGCTGCCCCGAAACTGCGGGGTGTCTACCGGACCGGGTGAGACAGTGTTGACACGAATGCCCTGGCTCGTGTACTGCTGCGATGCCATTGTCGTGAGGTGGATAACGCCCGCCTTGGTCACGCCGTAGCCGGTGGAGCGACCTACGCCCTGGATGCCGGAGCCGGACGCGATGTTGACGATGGACCCGCCGCCGCTCTTGAGCATCGCGGGGATGGCGTACTTGCAGCACAGGAACACGCCCTTGAGGTTGACGGCCATCATCATGTCCCAGTCACGCTCGGTGTGCTCGGCGATGGGACCTGTGACGATGAGGATGGCCGCGGCGTTGATGAGGATGTCCAGGTGCCCGTAGTTCGTCACTGCTGCATCGACCATGGCCGACACCTGGTCGGATTTGGACGTGTCGACCTGGGCTAACAGGGCCTCGCCGCCGTTTGCCTTGATGGCGGCGACAGTTTCCTCTGCCCCGGGCCGGTTGCGGTCGGCGGCCAGGACGCCCGCCCCCTCGGCCGCGAAGCGGACGGCCGTCGTTCGGCCGATGCCCGATGCGGCACCGGTGACTATGGCGACCTTGCCTTGCAGGCGACCGTCCACTAGAAGGCGAGAGCCCGCGCGGGGTTTTCCACCAGGATTCCGTTGATGTCTGACTCCGAGAAACCGCGCGCCCGCATACGGGGCACGATGCTCTCGATGATGTGGGCGTAGCCCTTGCCGCCGTACCTGGCTCGCTGGAACTTGGTACATACGTCGTGCCCGATGACGATCTGGTCGCCAAACCCCTCGGACATCATGAACTCCAGTACCTCAAGACGCTGGGCGTCGCTGGACACGCGGGTGTGGTCGAGATTGCCGCCACCCAGGCTGGTGTCTTCGAGGCCGAAGGTGTCCCACTCCATATAGCAGCCGGACTGGCCCAGCTCACGGAGCCAGCCGCTGTCGACCGCGAATACGTCGAGGTGGCCCATGATGATGCGCTTCGGAACGGCGCCCGCCTCCATCAGCGTGTCGAGAATGTGCGTGGGTGAGTCGGGGTGGAAGCCGGGGTGGATGAGGACCGCGGCGCCAGTTTCTACGGACGCCTTGGCCGAGGCCCGCAGCACCTTGAGAGTGGTCTCAGTAGTGGGCCAGAAGTTGCCTACCTCACCGATAACCCCGGCGCGAACCTCGGTCTCGCCCACTCCGACGGTAAGGTCGCGGACGATCTCGCCCGTGAGATCCTCCTCGCTGCGGTCGGCGAGTTCAGGCGGGTAGGAGAGGGGTACGTACCAGCTGGCGCCCATGACGATGTTCAGCCCTGTAGCACGGGCGATCCGAGCCAGGGCGAGAGGATCGCGGGCGAGGCCGATGTTGGAGGTGTCGACCAGGCCGCCGCCTCCGGCGTGCCGGTATTTCAGGATTTCCTGGACCGCTTCGGCCTCGTCCAACAGACGGATGTTGTCCCTGTTGTACATGAACCGCTTGAGCAATCCGCCCCGGCGTTCCATGGTCACCGGTGCGTCGACCCAGGCTCGCTCGCTGGCCTCGTCTGGCATCTCGAAGTAGTCGATGAGATCGGTGACGAGATGCTCGTGGGTCTGGGTGATCCCCAACTCGCCGGGCTCTATTTGCCCCAGCACCGTCTGGATCTTGCCGGTGGTCATATAAGTTCTCCTCTAACGCGCCCGCGTTGGCGTCAGAGGATTCTAGCGGGATTTCGTCGCTGATGTAGTGTTGCCGCACGGTCATCCTTCCTACCCCAGGGGGCGAATTGCCCGGCGGGATTGGCGCTCTGTCGCGACAATCGAGCGTCTGGAAATGGCCCGAATCCTCACTTGTCTCGAAAACTACGTTCGGCCTATGAATGCCGGTTTCACCGGGTTCCAAAGGAATCGCACTCCGCCTTAGCGACATCATAAGGTCAACAAAATGCATTGGTCCAAGGGATGAAGATGAGGAGGAGAAAGGTGATGAGGACTGAGGTTGGACGACCCTGGGCGTCAATGTTGCTGACGAAGCGGTCAGCGTTGCACACGCTGGTGTCTCTATCGATCAGGTGGACCTGGGCCAGCTACTCGCCGCTGACGTTTCGGCAGTTGTTGGTCGGGTTCGGCCTGGGCCAGGGCCTTGGCTGGACGCTGGTGCTAAGCCTGGCAGGTGGCTGGCCGGTCTGGCAACAGGGGCTGGCGGCGACCGAACTCAGTTTCCTGTCGCTCACCGTGGGCGCCTGGACTCTGCGGCGGCTCGGGGTCGGTTTGTCGGCGACGGTCGAGCAGGACCCAGCAAGCAAGACGGCCCGCGCTAGGCGGGCCGTCTAAGTGCTTTTAACGAGAGCGTCCACCCGCTAGCGCCGGTCCCCGGCGATTGCGGGTTCCGCGCCGGGGAGGGCGAGCAGGGCCGCCCTGACCGGTCTGCTTGGGCTGGTCCGATGCTGACCTCGGGGCCGCGCGCCCATTTTGCCCCTGGTGACGCCTGGCGCCCGCCCTTCGCTGCGGCCCACCGGGCCCCTTGCGACGGGGCTGGTGTTGGGTGGCCTGGGCCTGGGGATGGGGCGAAAAACCACCGTACTCGAAACCCTCCAGACGGCGCCGTTCGATCCGCATACCTAGCACGGACTCGATTTTGCGCACCATCAGCTCGTCCTCGGGCAGCATGAACGTGAATGCCTCGCCGCTGTTTTCCATTCGGCCGGTGCGCCCAATGCGGTGAATGTAAGCGTCCACCGTGTTCGGCATGTCGAAATTGATGACGTGAGACACGAGCGACACATCGATGCCGCGTGACGCGAGATCGGTGGCGACGAGGACGTCGAATTTCCCGTCACGGAACCCGTCTATCGCCCTTTGACGCTTGTTTTGAGACAGGTTGCCCTGCATGGCGGCGACCCGGTAGTTGACGTTTTCCAGGTCTCCCGCCAGCCTCTTGGCCCGGGCCTTGGTGCGAGTGAAAATGATCAGCCGGCTCGTGGGGGTCCGCTGCAAGAGCTCCAAGAGCAGCTTCTTTTTCAGCTTGTCCGTCACCGGGTACAGGGCGTGCGAGACCGTTTTTGCCGGGGCGATCATGCCGATCTGCACGATGGTCGGGTCGCTAAGGATGTCGTCCGAAAGCCTGCGAATCTCTGGCGGCATGGTGGCGGCGAAAAACAGCGTCTGGCGCTGCTTTGGCAGGTGGCTGATGATGCGCTTGATGTCGGGCAGGAAGCCCATGTCGCACATGGTGTCGGCCTCGTCCAGCACCAATATCTCCACGCCGGACAGGTCGATGGCACCGTCGCCGATATGGTCCAGCAGCCGGCCCGGACAGGCGACGACGATGTCCGCGCCGCGCCGGAGGGCCTTGGCCTGGGGCAGTTTACTCACGCCGCCGTAGATGCTCAGGCTACGTATCGCCGTGTTCTTCCCGAGTTCGCGGGCGTTCTGGTGAATCTGCTCGGCGAGTTCTCTGGTAGGAGCGACGATCAGTGCGCGAATTCGGCCTCTGGGACCCGTAATCAGGCGTTGGAGGATCGGGAGCATAAAGCTGGCGGTCTTGCCGGTCCCGGTCTGGGCCAGCCCCAAGACGTCGCCGCCTTCGAGGGCGATCGGAATCGCTTGCTCCTGTATCGGGGTGGGGGAGTTGTAGCCTGCGGCATCCACGCCGGCAAGCACACGTCGGTCTAGGTTCAGTTCTTCGAAGTTCAGTGAGGGTTCTCCTTGGCTCCACTAAGCCAAGTTACACTCTCAGCCAGATGAAACACGATGTGGCGGGCGGACCGCCGGGGATAATGCGGACCCTGTGTCCGCTAACTTAGATTTCCACTATAACAGGGCGGCCAATTGGTGCCGACCGGTTTCAAGATTGGGATTGGTGGATAAACAGCAAGCTGTAAGGAGCCAGCTCGGTCTCCAACGCATTGTCGCTGATGATGCCCGGCTCTCCGCTCCGCCAAAACCGCTCCGGGTCGGCGCAGGCCGCGTCTACCGTGTCGGGCCCCAGTGCTCGCACCGTTATATTTGCTCCAATACCTTCGACTCTGACGGCCGTCGTGTCGTCGGTCTGGGAGAATGCCACCGTGTGCACCCCGTCGTCGGCCGTCACGCGAAAGGCGTTGGCCGTTTTCGGAGATGCGGAGCTCATCGGTGTTATCGAGTTGCTCGCCAACGTCGCCACCTCGCGCATCAGATGGTACGCGGGGTAGACTCCGGAACCTCTCGATGGCTTGAGGCCGGCAGGACCCATGGCCTCGAAGTAGGTCAGTGATGTCGCGCCCGCCTCGGCCAGGTACTTATAGCTTGCGGCCGCCCAGGCCGCGGTGAAGAGTCCCGCCTGACGGGGGTCGCTCGGCGCGGGCCGAAACCCCATTGTCGATGGAGGCACGTTGGCGTTGAACCGGGGCAAAAGCGATATCGGCCCAACGTGCACGGCGGCCTGCGGGTACAGCGATTTGGCGGAACGGACCGTAGTGCCCTGGGCGGACGGCGTGTCCATGATCGAAGAGTCGTCGAATGCATGGACCTGAGGGTTGATGGAAAACGTGACGAAGTCTGAGCCCGATGCCGAGGGCCGCCCCCGGTTTAGCTGGCAAAAGTCCGCCGCCGAACCCAGGCCGCACAAAACGCCTTCAAACGCATCCCTCAAGGCCGGCATCACCTCGACTGCGTACCCGTCAGGCGTCTCGTGCGCCCCGGCGGCGAATGCCGTTACGGACTTCACCGCGACGGCTCCGACCGTCTCCCCTATGGCCGATATGTCTTTCTCAAAATCGTCAGACAGGTACAGCGCCAACTCCAGACCGGCACTTATGTCCTGAGATAGGGCCGCTGCCGCTACCAGGTCGGCCTCCCAGCCTGGCTTTGCGGGGAACACATCGACGCGGACGTGTGACGGCGCCAGGCGCCGCAGGCTCGGATCACCGAGAGCTGTGATGCCTGGAGCCGTGGGCGCTCCGGTGCCGATGCTCGGTGCGCTCGTCGTCTTCGCTCCGGGCATCGGGAACAGTCGGACGGGCGACGTCGGGGGGGCTACGCCAGTGACCGGACCGCCCGTCGGGGCTTGGGCCAGCTCGATCCTCGCTGTCTGTCGGGTTGGGGTACCTACCTCGACGTCCACCGGACGAGGGAGATCCATCGGGGTGCCGTACGTCTTGAACGAGTCGTCGGTCCAATTTCTCTGATCCTCAGTCTCGAAGACCTCGCCGTCCAGCCTGACGGTGGCCGATACACGGTCGGTCACTCGATGGGTAATCGCCCTCAGATCACGGAAGGCCTGGTGCGGCGAGATTTCCAGAGGGAACCTGGTTTGTTCGACCGAGCCGTCTACGTGCTCCACAGTGCAACGTAACCCGGCGCATTCCCGTTCTGGGTGGAGCAGGCAAATACCGATGCGATTGCGAGTGAAGTTCGTGTTGGCGATACCGTCCATCTCGTAGGTTACGGAGCCATCAGTTTCGCCTGTAATTCGCCCCAACCAGGAGAAGTCGACTTCGGCGCCGAGGTGGTCTGCCTTGAAGGTGACCTCGAATGAAGATCGACCGGTGTTTATCGACACTTCGCTGACGGTGGGCGGCACGCTGTCCCAGGTCACGTCTCGTACAGCGACATAGATTTGCCTGACGACCTCGCGGTCGCCCAGGCGGATATATCGCAGGTCGATGCCGTCCAGCCAGGCGGTGAGTGGCCCGGCGTTGAGTGCCACCCAGTCGGCCCTATTCCCGCCTACGGCGCTACGGGAGATGCGAACGCACCTCGGCGATACCGTCGCCCAGGGCGCGGGCGTAAAGCCACACGTCACCCGAGTACATGATCGCTCCGAAGCCAGCGTCAAGGACCGCCTGCGTCTCGGCCGGGTCGGGCACCATCATTCCGCACACCTTCCCGTGTTTTCGGCAGGCCGCCATTACGGTCTCGACCGCTTTATGAAAATCGGGGTGGTCGAAGTCGCCGGGAATGCCAAGCGACGTGGTGAGGTCGAACTGCCCGATCCAAACGGTGTCTATGCCGGGGGTGGACACGATCTCATCGGCGTTCTGGACCCCGGTCGCCGTCTCGATGAGGGCGTTGGCCATGACGTTGGCGTTGGCGAACGCGATCTTGTCCGCCGGGTTCCCAGTTGAGTAGTTGTCGTGCGCTATCCCTAACGCCACCCCCCGGACACCCTCCGGATGGTAGCGGATCGACCGGGCCAGGGTCTCGGCGTCCTGCCTCGTCTCGATCATCGGGCCGATAATGCCCTGCGCCCCGATATCCATGGCCTTGGCGCAGTATTCGTACGTGGTAGTTGGTACACGGACCATAGGCGTGATTTCCAGCCCTCGGGTGGCCGCGATGCACGTTTTGACTGTCTCGAAGCCGAACCCGGAGTGTTCCATCTCAAAGACGATGAAGTCGGCGCCGGCGTTCTCGGCCATCTGGCCGATTCCGGTGGTGGCGAACTCGAACACTACCGTTCCAACGGGCACCCGGCCGGCGTCAAGGATCGATTTGAGCTTGTTCGGTTTCAAGGCTGTGTTGCCCCCTTGTATGCCGCCAGCCGGGTGGCCAGCGCCGGGCTATCTGCGACAGCGGGGTTCACGATTACCGGCGGCAATCGTCCGGCGGCGACATCGAGCACGGCCGAAATGGCCGCCTCCCCCACGCGCCTGAAAGCCTCGTCGGTCCAGGTCAGGCCGTGCGGTCCGAGAATTACGTTGTCGAGTTTGAGGATGGGGTCGTCGGGGTCGGGCGGCTCGCGTTCGAACACGTCCAGCCCGGCTCCGGCAAGCTTGCCTTGGGATAGCGCTGCAGTCAGAGCGGCCTGATCGACGATCGGCCCTCTGGCCACGTTAATGAGGAACGCTGAAGGCTTCATGGCGGCGAGCTGTTGCTCGCCAATGAGTCCTCTCGTTTCGTCGGTTAGTGCGGCGGTTACGACAACGAAATCGGAGCGACCCACCAGTTCGTCAAGATCGACAAGCACTACCCCGAGATCAGTAGCCACCGACCGTTCGACGAACGGGTCGGCGGCGATCACCTGCATCTCCAGGGGCGCTACCAGGCGGGCGAGATCACGGCCGATGTTGCCCAGGCCAATGATCCCCAAGGTGCGGCCGGTAACGCCGAAGCCCATGTGCGCGCCCTTGAGGTCCCAGCGATTCGCCCGGGTTAGACGGTCCTTGATGAGCAGCTTGTGACCGGTTGCCAGAAGCAGCATGAGAGCCACCGTCGAGACCGGCCTGCGCGATGCGTCAGGTGTGATCGACACTATCGCGCCGTTGTCCGTACAGGCGTCGAGATCGACCGAGTCGTACCCCACACCGAAGCGAGAGACTATGGACAGTCGCGAATCACCTGAAAAGGTACGGCGCGTGACCCTAGGTTCGAGCACCACCAGTGCGTCGAAATTCTCCGCGGTCCCAGGCCCGATCTCCTCGAGGTCGCCGTCCAGGAACTCCCAGCGCAGACCCGGAGCGTCATCCAGCAGGTCGAGCCGAACGTCGCCGTAGCGAACCTTCCCGTCTTCCCCCACGAAGTCGCTCGTTAGCCCGACCCTGAAATCTCGCCCGTCCATCGCGGAAGCATAACAAAGGCGCGGTCCAGTGTCGGGTTGATTAGACTATCGACGCCTTCCTGGCCAGCCGAAAGCTTGTAAGTCGGCAATTGGCGGAGCAGAAGCGGCGACGGGTGGTCCCCTTGAAGCCCTTACCGCACACGATGCATTCGCCCTTCACAACCGCACGAGCTTTTGACAGTCTGCGAGCCGACGCCTGGGAAAGTCCGGACGGATTCTCTGGCACGTGCTGGTGGGCCAGGGCGTCGTCGCGATCTGCGGCGAACGGGGCTTCCGAAGTACCCAGGACGCCCTTTTTCCTGTTCCGGGCTGCTTTGACCCGGCAGGCGGCGCTGCAATACTTCTTGCGGCTGGTCCCGTCTGTGACCGTTCCGCACACCGTGCAGGGCAAAGAATATGTCTTCCTTGAGCCGACGAGTACGCGGGCCGCTGACGTCTTGAGGAATTTCATAGCTACTTAATACCTACACTACCGGTTGTTACCAAATGTTACTCGTTCTCCGGTGAGAATCTCGATGGTCATCGAACCCGCAGCCACCTACCCAGCGTCGCACCGGGTCGGGTGATCAACTGTTCCCCGAAGTCCAGGACCGAGATCAACACGTGGATCCCACTGACTCGAACGGCATCGAGCGCTGATGCGGGTAGTTTCGCCGCACTTGCCGCGACGGGAGCGGATTTGTCCACGACCATGATGAACAGGCCGGTCGCGAGCACGACGGCGCCGCCGTAGCGCTCCCCTCTGGTGACCAGCAGATAACCCGACGCCCCGAGGGCGGCTGTGATACCGCCGACGAGCCCGAGCCACTTGCCCAGCTCTTTCCAGGCATCGACCGTGAATATCGGGCTTCTGGGGCCGGAGCCTTCGAAGGCGGAGCCCCCGGGAAGTAGCCCGGATCCCGCGCCGGGCGGGACAATGGGGGCCTCAGGCGTTTCGAACGGCGAAGGCAGCGGCGTCGACGTGGGCCCGACATCAGGCGTCGGCAGCGGCGTGGAAGTGGGACCGACATCGGGCGTCGGGAATGGCGTCGAAGTGGGCGCCGGCGTCGGCGTGGCCAGCGGAGTCGAAGTGGGCTCCGGCGTCGGAGTGGGCTCCGGAGTCGAAGTGGGCTCCGGCGTCAGTGTGGGCTCCGGCGTCGAAGTGGGCTCAAGCTCGGTGATCAATCCTTCCGGGTTCCACACCATGGCGTAGTACGTCTTGGTCCCGGCGAAGATGAGGACCACGCTGGTCAGCGTCTCCGGATTGGTGCCGACCTGGGTTTCCTGAATTACCCAGAGACCCTCGGTTTGGTCGTATCGCAAGACGCCCAGGTTTCCGCGGGCGTGCTCCAGCGTGAAGGCCTGGATGCCACCCATCTCAGCCAGGTCATCGTTGGTAATGACGAAGGTCGTTTCCGCCGCTGTGCTAAGCGTGTAGTCGATTATCGGCAGGCCGAGAATATTGAAGAACTCGATCAATGCGTATCGTGTGATCAGACCGGCCAACTCGGCGGGAACCGACGAAGCAGGGACGACCTGCAGGCGGACCACTATGGGTTCGGTGCTTTCGTTTGCTGGCAGTTCCAGACGTACCAGGCCGTCACTGGACTCAACCGCGCCAGCGGCGCCAGGGAGCACCAGAGCCACCGAGCCCACCTCCGTCTCGATTGGGACCAGGCCGCCCGGCGCTGCGGGCGCTGCGGGCGTCAACTCGATCCGTTGCGTGGCTCCAGAGAACACTGCGACCACGTTGTTGTTGGGATCGTGATCATCCTCGTCGGAGAGAATAGTGAACGTGACTTTGGTTATGGCTTGAGCGGCAGGCCTCATCCGAACCGTGACGGTGATCCCGGTCGTCCCTGCAGGCAGGTTTCCGAGATCGCAGGTGACGAGTCCGAGAACGAGCACCTCGCACGAGCCACCCGTTGCGGAGGCGCTGTAGAACTCGTTACCGAATGGGACCGTCACGGTGACTTTGGTGTTCGTCGCCTCGATCAAGCCGCTGTTTTGCACGTCGCCGACGAAAGTGACCAGTCGGCCAACTTCGGCCGGCGCCGGGGAGTGGGTGACGGATACGACTTCTAGGTCTACCGAGTCACCGACCACCGTCGTCGCGCTGGCCGTGTTGTTGAGCGAATTCGCGTCAGAGGAGGTACTGGTTACCGAGGTTGAATTGACGACCTTAGAATCGTCCGCCGAAGCCAGCGCATTCGCCTGAATTTTGACCTCGGCCTTGGAGCCGGAGTTCAGAGTGCCCACGTCGCAGGTTACTGTTCCGCTGGCCTGGGAACACGTTCCCTGACCGGAACTCACCGATGAGAAGAGGAGCCCGCTCGGAATGGAGTCCGTCAGCGTTACTCCAGTAGCGGTGGTTGGTCCGTTGTTTTGCACCGTCACGGTGTAGGTGACGAGCGTGCCCGCTTCCACCGGGTCCGACGAGTCCGAAATGCTGACCGAAACGTCGCTGTTGCCCGTGATCTCCACAGAAGTGGAGGACGAATCGTTAGCCGCCTTGGAGTCATCTTCGCTGGCCGCCACCGAAGCGTCGTTTTTCACCGTGCTTCCGTTGAGGCTACCGGAGGCGGTCACGGTCAGGGAGACAGTCGAGGTGGCCGCGTTGGCAATGGTGCCGAGATCGCAAGTCAGACGGCGCAAACCGGAATCGTATGTGCACGTCCCCTGCGAGGCCTCGGCGGTGACGAATGCCAGCCCTGTGGGCAACTGGTCGGTGAGCACCACGTTGTGTGCCGCCGACGGACCGGCGTTGGAGATGTCATATTCAAACTTGATCTGTGCGCCCGCTAGCGCGGAACTCGGAGACGTGGAGGTGACCGCCAAATCGGCGGACGACAGTACTGGCACCCCGACGTCGATGACCTTTCCGTTAGCGGTCAGGTCGTCGTCGCCGCGCAGGCCGTCAACGAAGTGGAGGGTTACCTCGTTGTCGTCGATGACAGCCCCGGTCGTCCCGTCATACGGGAACTCGTACCAGTGATCGGTGGGATCGGCGGTGGTCGGGCCGTACTTCCAATACGTTAAAGTCACCGTTCCTTCGGGGAATATCAGCGTTACCGTTGAGGTGGCTCCAACGCCGACGTCCTTGATCTCAAAGTCGAAGAACCCCATCGGGAAGCTCTCGTCAGGGGCGTCATCCACCGACGGGTTCCCTGTTGCCTCCACTGACGCCAACTGGGTCGTTTCTGGTGACTCGAGAGTTACGTAACGGTCGTCGACCGAGTTCAACAGCGATGTGACGTTGCTCTGCTGGCTGTCCTTCACACCGTCGTCGTTGCCGTCTCCGGAGTTGGGAGCGAGGTCCTCAATGGGGTCTCCCACTCCGTCTACATCCTCGTCGTGGAATATTTCCACCGTCGTCGTGGCGGAGTTGTTCGACAGGTCCGGGTCCGATTCCGGCGCCGAGATCGACGCGGTGCTCGTCACGGTCGTGGTCTGGCCGACCGGGACGGTCACGGTTGGCAACGCTTCCACGGTTACAGAGGCGTCGCCCAGAGGCGATATGAGACCGAGGTCGCACGTTACGGTGCCGCTGGCATGGGAGCAGTTGCCCTGACTGGCAGTCGAGGTCGAGAACTCGAGTCCGTCCGCTAGCACCAACTGCAAGGAAACAGCTGTTGACGTGGATGAACCCCGGTTTGTGGCTACAGCCTGGTATTGGAACTCTCGATCAGCCACGGTGCCGTTCGCCGGGGCGGCCAGAGAGACGGAGAGATCAGCTGAGGCGACCACCGAGGTGGCAACCGTGGACGTGTTGTTGGCCGTTACCGTGTCGAGTTGGAACACCTCGGCTGGCGCCTGGGAGACGGCGGTGGAGGTGATCGTGCTGCCTCCAGATGCTACGTTGGGGACTGCGTCAACGCTCACAGTCGCCGCGGTACCCGATTCCAGGTGACCGACGTTGCAGGTGATCGCGTTCCCGTTCGAGTCGCAGCTGCCCTGGCTGGGCGATATGCTCACGATGGTGACGGCTGAGTCAAGGTCAAGGGCGAGGGGTACGTTTTCGGCTCGCCCCGGACCCAGGTTCGTAACCGTGAATGCGTACGCGAGGATGCCACCGGCCGGGACTGGGTTGGGCACCGCGGCGGCGGTGACGCTGAGATCGGTGAGCAGTCGCTCTTTTATCAGTGTGTCCGCAAAGTCGATGTTGTTGGGGGAGAATGACTCCTCGAACGTATGGGTCACGGACACCGAGGTGAGGACGGTCCTTACGGCGGCGCCTGGAGTCGCTCTGAGTGTGTAAGTGGACACAGATGAGTCGTTGATGTCGAGGTTGCCCAGCGTGCAGGTGACGACCGCGCCGGAAGTGACACATTCACCCCGGTCGGAGGCCTGGGACACCAACTGAAGCTGCTCGAACAGCGGGAGGGTTACCACTAGCACCACATCTCGGGCGAGGGACGGCCCCTCGTTGTCGACGACGACCGTGAACGTGAGATCGTCTCCCTCGAATATCGGGTCGGCCCCCTCGCTGATCGTCACGGATACATCGCTGAGTTTGCTCACATCCGTGGTGAGTTGATCGACGATGGTTTGAGTCTCGCCTCTACCGAAGGAGGTCGTGAACCGCTGGCTCTCGTTAGGGCTGAGCGATTCGGTTCGAGGGAATCCCGGCGCGGCGAAGTCCGAAAGGCCGAACGAGTCAACCTTTGCGCTGCCAAGGCCCGACTGGACGTCGTCGGTGAAAACAGTGGATACGACATTTCCGACCGAGACGTCGGCCAGGCTTCCCTCTCCCAGGCCAACGACTTCGGAGCGGCCGGAAAATATCGCTGAGGCGATTATCTCGGCGAAACTTCCGCTGTCCGCTCTGTCCACATCTGCTAAAGCGAACACGGATTCGATCACTTCTGCAACGGTCAATGACTCGCTGAGTCCGATTCCGATGGACACGGCTACAGCCTCGGTGATGGACGAGGACTCCGTCCTGCCGGCGCCGATGGCCGCAGCGATTGCTTCGGCCAAGGAGGAGCTATCGGTGGCGTCTGCCCCGAGAGTCCATGCCAGCAGGTCTGACAAGGTGGCGGTGTCCGACCGAGCCGAGCCGGTAGCGGCGGCGGCGGCCTCGGCGAAGGTCCCGGACTCGGTCCTGACTGCCCCGAGTACGATGGCGATGGCATCGGAGAAATTCTTGGTATCCGAGGAGGTGGAGCCGACGGTTGCGGCGATGGAATCTGTGACGGAAGCGAGGTCCGTGTGTGAAGAGCCCATGGTGGCGGCGAGTGCATCGAAGAAGGTGGTCGAGTCGGACCTGCCGATGGACAGGCCAGAAACGAGGGTATCGACGAAGGTGGAGCTATCGGCCCGTGGGAAGGAGGAGATCTGCGCGACGGTCTCGGTGAAGGACTGGGAATCCGTCCTGCCGACGCCGATGGCTGCGGCGATGGTCTCGGCGAAACTTCCGCTGTCAGCGCTCTCCACATCGGATAAACCGAAAAAGAATTCGATCGCCTCCCCAACGGTCAAGGGCTCGCTGAGTCCCATTCCGACGGACACGGCTACAGCCTCGGTGATGGACGAGGACTCCGTCCTGCCGGTGCCGATGGCCGCAGCGATCGCATCGGCGAAAGAGGAGCTATCGGTGGCGTCTGCCCCGAGAGTCCAGACCAGCAGGTCTGAGAAGGTGGCGGAGTCGGAGCGACCCGAGCCGATGAGCGCGGCCAGCGTCTCGGCGAAGGAGCCGGAGTCCGCCCGCAGCGAAGCCAGCACGGTGGCAATCGAATCGACGAAGGCCTGGGAGTCGCCGGCGGAAGAGCCGAGGGTCGAGGCCACGCTGTCGGCGAAAGTCCCGGTGTCCGACTGCCCCGAGCCGATCGCCGAGGCGCTGTCCTCGCTGAACACCCCGGAGTCGGCCCTGACCGCCCCGAGTACGACGGCGATGGTATCGGAGAAGCTCTTGCTGTCCGAGGAGACGGAGCCGACGGCGGCGGCGACCGAGTCGGCGAATGTGGCGGAGTCGGCTCGCGGAGTCCCCAGGAGTGCCGCGAGAACTTCTGCGAAAGAGGTCGAGTCGGCCCTGCCGGTGCCCAGGCCGGCGACTACCGCATCGACGAAGGTGGAGCTATCGGTCCGTGCGAAGGCGGAGCTTTGGGCGACGGCATCGACGAAGCTGGCGGTCTCCGTCCGACCCAGACCGATGGCCGCTACGAACGAAGACGCGTCGGAGACGCTGCGGCCAATACCGACGGTCTCCCCGAAGGAGAGGCCGTCGGCCAGCCCGCTGGACACGGCCAACCCAATCGCCTCGGCGATGGATGGGGATTCAGTGCGCCCGGCGCCGACGGCCGTTACGATTGCGTCCACAAAAGAGGACGCGTCTGAGGGGGCGCGGCCGAGCACCGAGTCGATGATCTCCCCGAAGGAGAGGGAGTCGGAGCGACCGGATGTGATCTGCCGGGCAATAGATTCCAGTGTGCCCAGGGAATCCGACCTGGTTACACCAAAGACGGCCGCGATCAGCTCGCTAATCCCGGCGGATTCCGATCGACCAAACCCGATATCTGCTTCTTCGACAAAGGACTGAATATCGGCCCTGGACATGGAAGCTACTTTGGTTATCGAATCGACCAGGGATTCGCTCTCCGTGCGGCCCAATCCCAGCACCGCAACTGTCGACTCGGCAACGCTACCGCTGTCCGCCACCGGCCACAGTACGGCCGCCGATTCCACGAACGAGACGACCTCCGAATCGGAGATGGAAACCGCGATTGCGGCGGCTTCGGCAAAGGCCTCGGCGTCGGATCGAGGCAGGCTCAGTGCGGCGAGGGCATTGTCGACCAGGCTCTGGGCATCGGAAACGGCGATACCAACGGCGAGGTCCTCGACCACGCTGACTCCGTCGCTCGCTATCTTCTGCACCTGGAGTACTGCCGCGTCCACCGCCGTGGCGGTGTCTGACCTGGAAGCGCCCACGGTCTGCAAAAGGGTCTCTGCCAGCGAAGTCGAATCGGAACGGCTCAGGGAGAACGCCGAGGAGGCGGACTCGGTGAACGTCGCGGATTCACTCTGGAGCATTGTCAGGGCGGTGCCAAGCGTCTCACCGACCGTCGTGCTGTCGGCCACGACTTTAGATAATGCTGAAACAACAGACTCCAAAGTCGAGAGGGAGTCGGAGTTCGCCAGGCCGGTAGCCACGGACTCGGCCATGGACAATGCTTCCGACCGCGGTATCCCGACGGCCAGGGTCTGGGCGTCCGCCAGGGTCGCGCCGTCAGTGATCAGACTGCTGATGGCGGCCAGTGCCTGGTCGTTCAGGCTGGCCGCCTCGGACGTGGGAATGCCGATGGCCACGCTCTCGGCCAGGGTGGCCGCTTCGCTCCGGCTCATGGCCACGGCGCCTATAGCGGAGTCGACTATGGCCTCGGCGTCGGAACGGCTGGCGCCGATGCTCCAGACCACAGAGTCAACGAATGACTGAGAGTCTGACGCCGTACTGAGGAACGCGGCGACGGCATTCTCCACGAACGCGAGGACCTCGGTGTCGCCTAATCCGAGTACTCTGGTGACGGCGTCGACGAACGTAGCGCTGTCGGTCTTACTCGCCGTAAGGACGTTCTGCAAAGTGTCCGCAAATGAAGCCGAGTCCGTCGCCACCAGGCCGATTGCGGCCGAATCGGTTAACCCCATCGTCTCGGCCAGGCTCTTGGACACGGCGAGCGCGATGGCGTCGGCAAGACTCGAAGTGTCGCTCTTAACGCCCGCCACCGTGGTGCCGAGGGTTTCGGCGAAAGACCCCGTGTCCGACTTAGGGAAGTTTATTCCGAGGATTTCAGCGAAAGCGGCCGTCTCGGTGTCCTCCTCGAAGAGGTTGACTGGAACCGGAAACGCCGTGTTTCCCAAAATGTCGTCCAGCCCCTGGTTCCACCAGACCGCGTAAAGGCGGTCCCCTGAGGAGGCGTTGATGTCGACGTGCACTACATCGACGTTTGACGTGACGTCATTGAGCTGAGTCGTGGGTACCCAGCTCGTGCCATCGTCGGTCGAACTGGTTTTGAGAATGTTCGTAGAGCCCCCCGTGCCCTCGACGTAGACGATATAAAGATCGTCGGTGTCTGAGTCCACACCGATTGCCACGTCGTGCAGCAGGGCGGAGTTGGTCACCGGGTTCGTGAGCGCGGCCCAGGTGTTGGCGGATTCGTTGTACTTGTAGACCTCGACATCGCCGCCGGCGGTCTCGATGTCGTTGACTCCGGCGACGTAGACCGCCGCGGTGGATGAGACCACGGTGGCATTGAACTGGCTGTAGCCGTTGGCCCCTTCCACGAAGTTCGCGTTCAGCGTCTGGGTGTTGCCCCACGTGTCGGCCCCCGTGCTGTAGCGAGCGGACAGGAGATCGTCGGCGCTGATGTCCTGGTAAAGCACCAGCACATCTCCGCCCGGCAGGGGCACGATCTGCATTATGTCCGAGTCATTCTCCGTAAACGGTGAGAAGCTCGTGTCAGTCCAGGTGGCTCCGTCGTCGTCCGACGAGTAGACCTTCACGTCGTTGGTGCCGTCGGCGCCTACGCCTAGCGCATAAACGAGGCCATCCGTTGCAACGGTCACGGATGGGGGGCTGCTGTCGGTGTTGAACGCCTTCACGTCGAGTACCGATACCCAGCCGCCCGATCGCTCCGAGTCACCGTTTGTGTCGAGGTAGTTGTACTCGAGCATGTCGGCGTTGGTGCCGACCACTACGATGTGGATCTTGGTGCCGACGGAACCAGGGGTCCAGCGATCGTACCAGACCGAGGTCACGTTTATCGTGGATCCGGCGGGTGGATCGGAAAGGGCGGTCGGGCCGGACCAGTTGTCGCCACCGTCGGTGGTCTTGTAGTAAGCGACCACGTCGGTCGTCTCTACATAAAAGACATAGCCGGTGTCCGTATCGGTGAATACGACGTTTGAGCCGGTCGAGTCCTAGTTGGCCACGGTTTTCGCCGTCGTTTCAATGGTGACCTCAGCAGCGGATGCCGTCCCTAGCCAGCCGAAAAACGCCGTACCCCAGCCGAGCAACGCAGAGACGATGAGGACGCTCCACACAAAGGCGAAGATGTATCGCCTGGTGAGAGGCGATAGTCGGCGGCTCGCGCGTGCCACGCGAGCGTAGTGCGCGCGCGCGTACGAATTAGCCGTGGACAAGCATTACCTGCCATGCCCCGACGCGGTTGCACGTGCCCCGTAGAGCGATTTGTTGGCGTGACGGCAAGTTACCGACAACGTTCACCCCAGACGGCGCTGCAATCGCGCCTGCGGGTATGGCAGCCTGGAGTTTGTGGGCCGATTCGTTCCCGTGCTCCACTCCCGATTGGGCCGGATCGCAGGCGAGCGGCCCGGCGTCCCGGGTGGAGGCCGGAACTACGATGAATTTATGTAACGGTAGCGTAAACATCACTTGCACAATGGAGATATTGAACCTGAGAATGGGTCATTTTGGCTGGCTAAATTGCTGCAACGGAAGCGTCTCCGTAATGATAGTTTCTACCTAATTGGCCGGTTTCGGTGGCGGAGGTCGGTAGGGAATGGCCAAATGGGAGGTTGCCTGCGGGCACGCCCTTCGGCGGGGTTGACCCCAACCGGGCGGCGGATCCCGCTGCCCGTCACGGATGGAGCGGCTGGCGGGACTTCCGCGACCACCACCTAACCCGGCGGTGAGACTCGAATCCGACCCGACCAACCGCCTCCACCCCAGGGGGGATGAGCAACTGGGGCCGGCTCGTTCACCTTTGAACGAACGACGCCGGCCCCTTCCCTCTTCGGCCTGACCTGGAGCTGGGCTGCGATGGGGGAGGAGTTACCCCCCAACCGCAACCGGGCTACCCGGCCAAGTGAACCGTCCCTAGGAAACCGTTAGCGTCCAGGTGAACGTGACCGAGTCACCGTTTTCCAGCGTGATGGTTACGTCCTGGGACGCGAACACATCTGCTCCCACGAACGACGGCGAATCGTCCGGAGCCCTGATTAGCTTGATCTGAGCAATAGTGGCCGTACCCGACGCAGTGAACTGGACGACGACGATGGCCGTCCCGTCGGTACTGGTGTCCGCCGCACTGTCGTTTTTGGGGTTGTTGTCCACGTTGGCGGTCGCCGTGCCGAGGGCGGAGAAAGCGTCGCCGTCAGCGATGGAGCTGGCCGTGACTGTGTCCGACGTGAGGTAAATGGCACGGAAGGCCTCGTTCCCAGTGGCAGAAGTAGTGACGGTCTCGTCGAACAGGCGGTCGGTCGTGGCTCCCAGTCCTGGAGTGGTCACTTCGTTGTGAATGACCTCCCGCTCTTTTATGCTCCCACTGGAGTCGCGAACGATGTATTCGATACGACCCGTTAGCTTGACTCCTTCGATTGCACCTCCATAACCACCGATCCGTGTTAAGTAGAGTCCCAGGAAGTGGTGTAACAAGAGGAGAGGGTCTGGATGAAGAGAGACCACCACGTCATCCTTAGCGGGCAAAGACGAGCCTGAGAAAGGAGGACAACGGTGGTCAAGGAAAGGATGGACCTGCTTGAGCTAATGCGCAAGAGGGGAGTCGACGGTGACGTGGACTTTCTACGAGAGGCACTGAGAGTGCTGGTCGAGGAGATCATGGAGGCTGATGTGTCATCGAGGACCGGTGCTGGGTATGGAGAACGCAACCCTGAGCGGGTGACTCAGCGCAACGGGTACCGGTCTCGAGCATGGGACACTCGCGTAGGGACCATGGAGTTGCAGATACCCAAGCTCAGAGAGGGAAGCTACTTTCCGAGCCTGCTGGAGCCACGGCGTCGCAGCGAGCGAGCTCTGCTGGCGGTGATCCAGCAGGCGTATGTGGAGGGTGTATCGACGAGGCGAGTGGATGATCTGGTCAAGGCTCTTGGGTGCGAGGGTATCTCAAAGAGCCAAGTGTCGCGTATCTGCCAGGAGCTGGACGGGGTGGTGGAGAGCTTCCTGGGTCGGCCGCTGGACGGCGGATCATATCCCTACCTGTGGCTGGACGCACTAACCCAGAAGGTCAGAGAGGCCGGTAGGATAGTCAACGTCAGCGTGGTGGTGGCGACGGCGGTCAATAGCGAGGGCAAGCGTGAGATCGTTGGGATGGACGTGGGTACCAGTGAAGACGGCGCCTTCTGGCTGGCCTTCCTGCGCTCACTGGTCGCCAGGGGCCTCGGCGGGGTGGAACTGGTGGTATCGGACGCTCATCAGGGACTCAGGGATGCCATCGCAACTGTCTTCGGTGGGGCCAGTTGGCAGCGGTGCCGCACCCACTTCATGACCAACCTGCTCACTCGGGTCCCCAGGAGCGCTCAGCCCTGGATGGCCACCATGGTACGCACCATCTACCAGCAGCCGTCCCCTCAGGAGGTGCATGCCCAACTCGAGCGGGTGATTGCTCAGCTCCAGGACCCGTTCCCACAGGTCGCCTCTCGACTGGACGAGGCTGGACCCGACGTCCTGGCCTTCTCCAGCTTCCCCGTCGCCCACTGGAAGAAGATCTGGTCCAACAACCCCCTGGAGCGTCTCAACAAGGAGATACGGCGCCGCACCGATGTGGTGGGCATCTTCCCTAACCGCCCAGCTGTCCGTCGCCTGGTCGGCGCCGTCCTAGCTGAGCAGCACGACGAGTGGGCCGTCGGCCGTCGATACATGACACAGGAGGTAACCACCTCCAACGAAGCTCTACCCAGAGCCGAACTCGCAGAGGCAGCGGACTAGACGATATCAACAGGATGACGTACTCTTACACTACTCTATGGGACGTGACCACCGCACCCTCGAACTGTATGGGGCGTCGTTCCGGCTCCCCGGTAAACCACGTCAGCGGCTTGATCGGGACCGCGGGTATGATCTGCATCACGAACGTGGCGGCCCGAGCCCCGGTCCGACCCTGGGGCGTGGCCACGATCAAAATTATCGCCAGGACGAACAAGACCAGGAAGGTCTTGGCGGCGATCTTGGCTACTTTCTTGACTCTCCTCATTCCAACAGCCGTCGGCTCAGGTCATAACCAGAGAGGGAGCGAGGTTACACCCGGCGACAAGGGTAAGGGTAGAGAGACGGGACAGAACTCCAAAAAGGTAGGCCTGGGACTGAACCTACCAGGGCCTCGATCTACGGCCCTCCAAAAGGTCTCCCTTCTGAAGCGCCAGGGTTCGACTGTGAACCATAAGCGTCAGCCTTCGCACCGGACCGGTGTTGACTTCGGATCTGGGCTAGATTTGATGGAGGTCGCGGAATAACTGGTGAAGTGTTTGATTATCCATCGGATATGTGTTATTAAATGCCAAAATCAGCTTAGAAAAGTTACCTCGTTGTTTGAGAAGCCGGTATCGGGACGGTAGCGGGACGGAAGAGAAGAATATGACTGAAATCGCCGCCATTTTGTCAGCCATAGCTGTTTTGATTGTTGGCGTCGCCGCGTTCTTTCTGATAATCAGGATTTCCAAAGTTGTCGATGCCATGATGGAATATTTGCGTACGACCAATTTGCGCAAGGATGACGAATAACCCGATTTTTTCTAAATGCCGAACCTCAGCATGTTAGTTGTGAGTTTTCAGACCAGTAGCAAAGGATAGGAGGCTTCGATTTGGATACAGTGGATACAGCCAATACTGTTAGTTTGCTAGGTGCTGTGGGGACTTTCGTAGTGACCCTTGGAGTTGCCTATCTGGTGGTCAAAATAGGCGGCGCGGTTAGTAAGATCAACTGAGGTTGAGGAGAGATCGGCGATCGTGCTGGTCCCGATCGGTAGTAATAACGGACTCGGTTGAACTACTACCAAATGGCAAGGAAGTTGCCCACCGGACGGCACATCTAAGCCTGTTCATAGCCGGGCGTAGCGCTTTTTAAGTCACTCCAAGGGGCCTCCCTTTTGAGGGACTGAGTCTTGGCCTCCAATTGAAGCAGTCAATGTAGGTGGACGCCCAGCCCGAGCGCTTCTAAGCCAGGGCGGCCCATTCTTGGGGCGAAACACTGCCGCACGGGAAACTGAGCAGATCTCGCCCGCAAACCCTGCCGAGGACCACGACCGTCTTGGGCCTTCTCTATGGAGTCCCAAGACGGTCGTCCACTTTTGTCTTAGGGTGATTACGAAGGCGATCGAATTAGAACCGGGGTCTTTGGGGGCTCGACATACGCTTCCTGAAGCGCATAAGAGGTTGGCTACCTCGGTCAGTCTGGAGAGGTATATAGAAATGATTACCGAAGTGCGATCGCTGACGGGAATGCTCCGGACGAATGGTCCTCGTCGCGTCGTGATCATCGCCGTCGTGGCTGTATTAGCGGTTTTTTTTTGGAGACTCGTTGACAAGGTCGACTTACGGTACTTCAAAGACGGAAAGGAGTTGTTCAATCAAACCGCGTCGCAGGCACTGAGTACGCAGTGTTGGTTTACAGGACTGGCGGCTCAGGTCCCTGGGAGTTGAGGTGATCTGCAAACTCCTCGGAAAAAAAGTCGGGCAATGGTAGCTACATGTTCTTCGGAAACTACGATTCGGAGGGCTGGGTGTGGGCTCGTGTAGACGGTGGCACCTGGTTTAAGTGGGAGATGGTCGCGGTAGCCAAGGTCGAACGGACGTTCTGGAGGTGGACTCGACAAGGTCGACTTACGGTACTTCAAAGACGGAAAGGAGTTGTTCAATCAAACCGCGTCGTTTAATGGGCAGATTTTCTTCGACGCAGGCACTGAGTACGCAGTGTTGGTTTACAGGACTGGCGGCTCAGGTCCCTGGGAGTTCGAGGTGATCCCAGCGGGTGCAAACTCCTCGGAAAAAAAGTCGGGCAATGGTAGCTACATGTTCTTCGGAAACTACGATTCGGAGGGCTGGGTGTGGGCTCGTGTAGACGGTGGCACCTGGTTTAAGTGGGAGATGGTCGCGGTAGCCAAGGTCGAACGGACGTTGACTATGGATGTGAACCATCTCTGGGGCCACATAGCGCCGGCCAGAGGTTTCCATTTGTACGAGGACGGTGATTCTATTTCACTCAGCGCTACTCCTGACCCGGGCTACACATTCAAGGGGTGGACCGGACACTCCGACTGTTCAGATGGCAACGTGACCATGAACGGCGATCGGTCATGCACGGCGAACTTCGAGCTTATCCAGATTGATCACACATTGACGATGTCGTCGTCCCCTGCGAATGGTGGCACTACGTCCCCCAGTTCAGGCGGCCATAGCTACCCGGAAAGCGATCAAGTACCCCTCATCGCATCTCCAGCGCAAGGCTACACATTCACGGGGTGGACCGGACACTCCGACTGTTCAGATGGCAACGTGACCATGAACGGCGACCGGTCGTGCACGGCAGGTTTTAAGTCAACAACCGATGGTGGCGGCGGATTTGATTTTGGCGGGGGTTCGGAAGGTGGTGGTGGGAGCTTTTCACAGTCCGTTTCCAGGTACGGTCGCGCCATAGTCGGCACCATTCCGGTGGGCGTTAGCAATCTCACGATTGATTTGACCGCAGAAAATGACTTAGACATCGAGCTGTGGGATGGAGACACTTTTGTGGTCGGTTGGGAGGCGGATGGAGTCAAAGCACAGATATACAGTGCATTTGAAATCACACGAAAATATGGCGGGGTGTCTATCACCTGGAGCGGCTGGAACGGGACGAATGGATCCCGTGGGAACGAATTCATACGACTAGAGGGCACAACTCAAAACGAGTTCGTTATGAAAGTGTTCGGATTTCGCGCTGGTTCCGTGGATGTTGAATACAGCTACGGTAGCTCGGGCGGAAGTGACCCGGCTCCGAGTGGAATCGGCACTTTTTCACAGTCCGTTTCCAGGTACGGTCGCGCCATAGTCGGCACCATTCCGGTGGGCGTTAGCAATCTCACGATTGATTTGACCGCAGAAAATGACTTAGACATCGAGCTGTGGGATGGAGACACTTTTGTGGTCGGTTGGGAGGCGGATGGGGTCAAAGCACAGATATACAGTGCATTTGAAATCACACGAAAATATGGCGGGGTGTCTATCACCTGGAGCGGCTGGAACGGGACGAATGGATCCCGTGGGAACGAATTCATACGACTAGAGGGCACAACTCAAAACGAGTTCGTTATGAAAGTGTTCGGATTTCGCGCTGGTTCCGTTCACGTCAACTATTGGTGGGGACCAGATACAAGCGTGCCAACAGATGTCGTAATCCAGTATTGTCAGGACGCCGATATTTACGCAGCTATCTCCCTGTACGGGAAATACGGCTGGGAGATTGTGCAGACCTGCGCCGAAAATGGGCTGTCGGGGTTTGACAATTGGATACTAATCGGCGGTCAAAATGCGAATCCGGTATTCGCCGCAGTATTCGGAGATTCGATCGAGGCTGATAAAGCGGGCTACATACACGTTCAGCAGAGTAGTGCCTACTGGTCAGGCGGTAAAAATCGCGCCGTCTGGGGCGTCGCGGGTTGGTCTGCCTCGGATACGTTCGAGAGTGCCCAGTTCGTGGCTAAGAATGGGTTGCCCAACGAAGATGTACTCCACGCCGGCACATTGCCCGCCAGTTTTGGAGAGGATCCACGATCATATTGCGACGAAAACCCAAGCGCTTGGGCGTGCGAGAGCGAGGGATATCAACCTTTCGTGGAAAAGCTTATTTCCAACGGGTGTGGACCTCAGAGCGGTGGCGGTTTCATACCAGATTTGAACTTCGGTCACGTGTGCGATGCTCATGATTTTGCCTACGGGCTAGGCACGACGGGGCTCGACCGCGAGAATGCAGACACCAAACTGTACGAAGGCATTCGAGACGCGGGACACCCGATATTGGCGTGGGTATATTGGGATAATGTGCGGAGATACGGATGGTTGTTCTTCAACTGCTCGGAAGCGAAAATAAAATGTCATTATTTCGCAGTTGTTCCAAACTGAAGTCCGGGCGGTGATGATTTGTGGTTCTAGCGTGTCGACGGCCACGCTCCTACACTGCCGCGAGCAACACGAGCGTCCCGTTTTCACGGGGGAGTTCGACCCTCCCCCGTCTCCGCCACAAAATCGCTCAGACTGGACTAGGTTCGGAACTCCAGGTCGATCCGCCCGTCGCGATGCACATGCGCGGCCTTGAGAATCGTCTTTAGGTGACCCATCTGCTGCCGCACGTCGAGCTCCTGGAAGTCTTGAAGGAACGACCAGGTCCGACCCGGCATCACCTCTGCGGATGATGACCCGTTAACTTTTGCGAAGCGCCCTACCGGCCAGGGCGCCGGTGTGCTTGCCCTGGTCGATCACTACCGTGCCGTTGACGATCACGTACTCGACTCCGTCGGAGAGCGCCTTGGGGTTGCTGCGACTCACGTTCGGCCTGATCTCCTCCGGGTCAAATACGACTAAGTCCGCATAGAGCCCGTCCCTGAGGATGCCCCGGTCGGGTATCCCGAGTCGCTGCGCCGGGCCGGACGTCATCTTCCTGATCGCCTCCTCCAGTCGCAACCTTCCTTCCTCACGCACCATCTTCGACAGGAACATCGGGTAGCATCCGTAGGCCATCGGAGCTGGGAAGTCCCCTATCATCACCGCGTCAGAGCCCACCATGTAGAGCGGGTGGGCCATAAAGTCCGGCAATGTGTCGTGGTCCACCGCCTCGGCGAAGTACGAAACCCCGAGGTTCTCCTCAAGCAGAAGGTCGGACATCATGTCGACTGGGTGCTGACCTCGGGCCTCCGCGACGGCGGCGATAGACTTGCCCTCGTACTCCTTGTGCTCGGGGAGCTTGAAGTTGGTCATCCACATTTCGTCCCAACCTCTTGCTCGAGGGACCACTTCGTCCCGGAGTCGCTCTCTCGCCTCGCCGTCCTTGAGCACTTCGACGACCCGCCTCGGTCCGCCGTCCTGCACCCACTCGGGGAACATGATCAGCAGCTTGGTGGGACCGAACGGGTAGGGGAACATGTCGAAAGTGATGTCCATTCCTTCATCGCGAGCGTTATCGACCAGTTCGAAGATGCGGCCTGCGCCGCCCGGGTTGGTTACCCTCCGGAATAGGTGGGTGAGGTGGACAGGCACTTCGGCCTGACGGCCGATCTCAAGGGCCTCCTTGAACGGGTCGAGGAACTGGTCGCCCAGTCGATATCTGACGTGGGTGTGATAAAAGCCCCCGAGCTTGGCCGCTTGCTTTGAAAGGGTGACCAGTTCGTCTGTGTCGGCGAAGCTGCCCGGAGGGTAGTCGAGCCCGGTGGACAGTCCAAACGCCCCATCGTCCAGTGCCTCCCTTAACAGCCCGAGCTGAGAGTCCATCTCGGTCGCCGTTGCCGCCCGCATGTCCCATCCGACGCTGCCCACCCGGAGCGGCGAGTTCCCGACCATAGTTGCGATGTTCACCGCTACGCTGCGATCGAATACGTCTAGGTACTCTGAGACGCTCCCCCAGGTCCTGGCGGAGGTTGGGGAGCCGTCGAAGCCGGAGTTGATCCAAATCAGGTCACGGCGGTCCGCCTCCCGCTTAAACGGCGCGTAGGAGACTCCGTCGATACCGATTACCTCGGTGGTGACGCCCTGGTGGACCTTGGGCATGTGCTCTGGCTCGTCAAGGATCACCAGGCTGGAGTGGGCGTGTATGTCGATGAACCCTGGGCAGACCACCTTTCCGGCGGCATCTATCCTTCGAGCCGCCTGGAGGTCAGAGACATCACCACGCAGGATGCGCAGCCTGTCCCCCTCTACCCCGACGCTGGCGTAGATCGCCGGTGCTCCCGTGCCGTCAATCACACGCCCGCCGGTAATTAGAAGATCTAGCAACGGAACCCCCTTTTTGTGCGCTCAAGAACCAGTGTTAAGGGGAATGTACTAGAGTTGGATCCAGTCTTCTTGGCTAGGTCTGGAACTCTACCTCAATCAGCCCTTCGCGGTGGACGTGGACGGCGTCCAAGATCCCCTGTAACTGCGCCTTTTGCTGCTGAACGGGAAGGCCGGCAAACACCTCCAGGAACCGTCCGATCTTATCCGGTAGCCTGCCGGCGGCCCCCTCCTGGCTGGAGCCCTGGTCGATCCCTCAATTTCTATCGCCTGAGGGCTGATCCGTCCAGCTGCTGACTGCCAGCCGCGTTCTCCCCACCGAAGAGGTATATGACTCCGTTCGAAACTGCACTTCCCGATCCGAGTCTACCGAGCTGTTCTGAAAAACGGAGTTCGGCGGGAACGGTCCAAACATCGGTGCTTCGGTCGTAGACCTCTACGTCGTCACGTAGCACCACCCCGGAACCCGTCCCAAACATCAAATAAATTTTTCCGTCAGGCCCGATGGCAGCCGAGGCCGACGAACGTGCATTTTCGAGGCCCGCCTTGAAGGTCCATTGGTCGAGATCGATGTCGTATTCCTCAACATTTCCGGTAGCACCAGAAGTCGATTGGCCGCCCATTGCAAGAATCTTACGATCAGATGTGACTACGACCGCGACGCCGTACCTTGGGGTCGCCATGCTGGTCTTCTGAGTCCAAGTGTTAGTAGTGGGGTCATATGCGTAGACTTTAGAGTTTGGGCCACCCCCATCTTCGCCACCGATCGCAAAAATTTGTCCATCCGGTCCGCTGACTAAACCCATTCTCCCAGACGGCTGAGGAAACGGTTCTAAGCCGTCAACCCAAAGGCCTGTTGCGGGATCATATGAAGACACATCGTCCATGAACGTGAGTCCTCTATCATCGCTTCCCCCAACCGCATACAACTTGCCATTGTTCGCTAAAGCGAGGCTGAAATACCCTCTGGGCTTGGTCATCGTGTGAGCCGTTGCCCAAATGTTGGTGATCGGGTCATAAGACTCCATTGTCGCCAAAGCCGAACCCGAGTTGGTGAACCCACCGGCTGCATAGATCTTTCCGTTCGTTGCCAGCGCAACTCTCATATATGAGCGGCGAGTACCCGTGTCAGCGATCCTCGACCAGCCAGGTGGCTCGGTCACGGACACCGCTACCGCATCGGACTTACTCTCCGACGTCGCAGTAATCGTCACCGAACCCTCGGCCACGCCGGTCACCAGGCCGTTGGAGTCAACGGTCGCGACGTCGTCGTCGCTGCTGACCCAATCCACCGCCCGGCTGGTCAGGGTGTTGTCAGCATCATCCTTGAATGTGACTACCAACTGCTGAGTTTGGCCGGTTTCGAGGTTGGCCAAGGAGGGCTGGACGGTAACCGTGTCGACAGGCACACGATTCACGCCCCAGTTTTCTTCGTAGTCCTCGAACGGGGCGTTGGTTGTGATCTTCTGGACCCCGGAGCCATCGGCGTTCATTACGAAGATCGCGAGAGCTCCGTCGCGGACGGACTGGAACGCGATCTGATTGCCGTCCGGAGACCAGCTCGGCCAGTTGTCGTTGCCTGGGTTGTCGGTCAGGTTCACTTGCGAGCCTGAGCCGTCGGAGTTCTTGACGCAGATGTCGGACTGGCCTCCGATAACGCAGTCGTAGGCGATCTTGCTGCCGTCTGGTGACCAGGCGGGAGAACCACCCTGGTTCTCGGATGCCAATAGGAACTCGCCCCCGATATTTGCGATATCCATGACCCAGATCTGCGCGAGACCCGAACGGCCGGAGTCGAAAGCGATTCTCGTTCCGTCCGCCGAACAGTCCACATTCGTCTCGTGGGCGCCGTTGGAAGTCAGTCTGACCTTGTTGGTGCCGTCCAGGTTTATGGCGTAAATATCCCACTGGCTGTTTTCGAACAAGGCATAGGCGATGCGGCTGTTGGAACACCACGAGCCATGATTTACTCCGCCGCTATTGGTGATTTGGGTGAGCCCTGTGCCGTTGTCGTTCATCATCCACAGGTTGGCCGCGGCACTAGTGAAAATCACTTTGGCGCCATCGGGAGACAGTTCTGGCGATTGGTCTTGGCCGGCCAATGTGGCGAGACGCGTCTGGTGGCCGCCATTCGCATCCATGATGTAAATCTCCAGGTTGCCATCGCGGTTCGACTTGGACACGATCTTGCCGGTTAGTTCCTGGGTTACCGATGTCGAAGTCGAACAGGAAACGTTCCGGTCGGAGGTCATGGTAGCGACGCTCAGCTCCCACGAACCTTCGAATCCTTGATCGGGGTCTAGTGTCAGGACAACGTCGGTACCTTCCGCGTACTCGTTAGTTGCTGCGTCGGGAGGGGGCGCTAATGTGACAGTGCCGTCGTCGATGCTGACAGTCGACCCGGTACCTGGACTCCATTGATTCTCAGTACGTAGGTTTCGGCATCAACTTCGGAGGTTGAGCACTGCACGAATCGGTCGGAGGTCATGGTAGCGACGCTCAGCTCGCACGAACCTTCGTACCCCTCGTCAGGGATCACAACGAGTGTCACCGTGGTGCCAGCAACGTATTCGCTTTCCCCAGTGTTAGGTTCAGGATCGACTACTACGGTTCCGCCAGGGATGTCGACATGTGACTCAGTCACCGTTGAGCCATTGACCACTAACTCATACGTGGTAACGCGGGAGGGAGGTGTGTACACGTACGAGCGGAGATACTCGATATCGGCACTCCAGGGCACCAGGTCATTATGCTTCTCATTGACCCATCGGGCCGGATCAAGGAACAGAACACCGCTCCAATCCTTGGATCCCCAGCGCCAAGGCGGGCTTGCTTGATTGTCAGGGAAGCCGTTGTCTCCAAGAAAGGGGCCGCCAACCCCCGTGTCGTGGCTAAGTTCGAATACGCTGGAATCAAGTGCGTAATCCCACAATTCGCCGATATCGACCAATTCGTATCCCACGAATCTGTCGTTACCGTCAATGGGCACCTCGGCGAAGCCAGTGGGATAGTAGGTGACGCCATCCCCCCCGGGAAAGCGCTCTTCCCCAAGCAAGCCTTCATCTTCCCATCGTTCGGCACCGTCGATGATGTGACTCTTATCTTCGACATATATAAAGGGATGGGTCGAACCTTGGAAAAACTCCACGTCACAATCAATCAAATTGCACTGAATCGGTAGACCGTCGACGTTTTGGGAAGGTGAGGCATCGTAATCTTTGAACGTCAAGAATTCGGCGTGGGCGACTGTCGTCATTACCAAAAAAGATCCATAGGGATCGGCCGACTTACGGATGGTGAGCAGCAAGCCTTCCATATCGTTTTCGTGACAGACCCTTAGCGCGTTTCCGTCATCCTTGCACGCTACAAAGGCCTCACCACCCCAATCTCTGGGGTGGAAAATGCCGTAGCCGATGTACCAATGACGTTCAGATTCCAAGACCCAGTAATAAACCTTGCCACCGAGGTTAAATACCCCAGGCACCTTTTCAAGATTTTCCCAGTTATTGCGTGGATTTAGATCATCGAAATCCCACGCGGTGATGAAGTCCGAGCGCCCTCCAAATGGGTCAACATCGGGGTCCGTATCCTGCAATATCACTGGTGCCCAGTGCCTTGCCAAGTCTTCGAATCTTTGCTGGAGAGATTCACGTGGCTGAGAAGGAGTCTCGAACAGCCTAATCCGGTAGGAGACATGGTGCCTCACCGTCTCTCCAGGTCGCACCGTAGTGGTCAGATCTGCGGGTTGGGACCACCCTTGCTCCGCAGACAAGCTGACGGTTGTCACACCTGCTGGAACCGCGATTATCTGGCCTGACGTGTAATTCCCCTCGCCATTCACTTTCCACTTAGCTTCCTCGGGACCCTGGTCGATGATTACCTCAATACTCCCTTCGGCCTCAGACACCTCAATTGCGGTCGCCTTGGAGTTGTTGCTCTCATCTGACTCATCATTTGTCCCGCTCGAGTCGGCGGCGACACCGATGTAATAGCGTCCGGACCCCAAGCCAACTGGCAGAGTGAGTGATAGCGAATTAGTCCGTCGCTCACCAGGAGAGATGGCGCTCATATTGCTGTTCGCCAGGAATGTGTCCGACGCGGTGACATTAGGATCGTCAGACAAGAAAAGGGAGTTCGTCATGGTCGACGAATCGACCTCACCCCTGTTTTCGACCGTAAATGAAACGGCTATCGATTCGCCGACAGTGCCAGCACTGGGGGCATCAATATTGGATACGACCAGGTCCGGATTCTTGGGAACGCCGACAATTTGAATGGTTTGTTGATCGACCTTCCACCCTTGTTGGTCGCCACTCACGCCCGATGGATCTCGCGGGTCCGGATCATAGCTACAGTTCCTATAGTTCGACTCGCACACCCACGTGCGCACATTGATCGTGAAATTTCCCTCCCTCTTAGGAGTCACTTTCAGCCTGAGGAACCGGTCAGCGTCTTCACTCCATGTGTCCCATTCGATTTCGACCAGCAAGTAGTTCGGGTCAATCTTGGAGCCGTTATCTCGCGTCAGTTGGCGTCCACCATCCCGGGCGTAGAACTGGGGGGTTCCTCCACCTGAGTGGCGCATTACCTCAACCGTTCCATCTGGAGTCGAATACACACTGTTCAAACCAGATGGATCATCGAGATTGAGGAATGACACGCTGATGCCCCCGAGCGCGGCTGTATTGCCCTTATTAGTAGCTTCGACCGCTATCTCGAACGGCTCGCCCAAGTCCTCCTGGGAGGACGGCCAAGTGATTCTAGTAAATGTAGGCCCCACTGTTGATGATGAGGCAGCGACTGCAAACTCACTCAGGCCTGGGCTAACGGCTTCGTAGAACACGAAGTCGTCGGTTGAATCAAGCGACTCGGTTGGCAAGGCCACCCAGTCGCCTTCCACCAGGCGAAAAAGGCCGATATCGTCCGGGTCGACCCCTTTCTCGGCCAACCAACTAGTGGGCACTTCGAATGCGATGACTACTTCATCGAATCCATCACTTGGCAGGTCATCCGCAGAAATGTCGAGATAAGAATAGGTATCGTCGGACGGGGGCGAGGAGTTAGAGGACCCAGCGGTTTTGGTTATCTTGACGGTCACGTTGGATGCACTTCGCGTGACCGTTATCGTCACCTTAGAAACGCCGATTTCCTCGGTTTGCTCGGCAGATAGCTCTACCTCCGCAGAGTCACCCTGCTGAAGCTGAGGCAAATCCACAACGACTTGAACTGAGGCGCCGGTGTTGTCCAGGTGTGTCCGAGTCGAAGAAGCCGCAGGCGACGAACAAGAAACCGGCACAGGCGGTTCCGGCCAACAGATGGAAAAATCTGACGCGGGACATAAATTATCCTCCGAAAGCCGGAAATTAGAATCCATGCAGAGTACTATCCGGCCATCAGTCAGCGGAGTATACGCATAATCAAGAAGAGATGTTGTCCATCCATTTAGGGAAGAGCCAGCAGTCTCGGCTATCGACGCTGTCTGTCTTCAGAGGCAAAGCAATGTTGATTCGGTTGTGACCAGGGGGTGGAATCGGCTAACGGAGAGTTGATCTCAAGGTGGATTCCCACCAAAGAGCGATCAGACAACGTGGAGTCGTGTTGCAGGTGTAGTTCGATCTTCCTCCGTTTCCACCACAAACTCTGCTTGAAAGAGCTAAGTCCTAAATTCCACCTCGATAAGCCCGTCACGGTGGACGTGGACCGCATCTAGGATCCCCTGTAGCTGCGCTTTTTGCTGCTGAACAGGAAGGCCGGTAAACACCTCCAGGAACCTCCCGATCCTCTCGGGCAGCCTGACGGCGGCCCTCTGCCTGCTCTCCTGGTCTGAAATCCAGTCCAGGAGCTCCTGCCTGCGCTCCCTGAGAGAATCGCGCCTCAATCGAATGGGGATGTTTGCCTCCTCGAATTCCTCGTCGGTGATGATCGACTTGGCCGCCATGTCCATCTGCTTCATGAACTGCTTGTGGACATCGCTTAGGGCAGTATCCACCCGTTTGAGTTCCTCGCCACGGCCCTCGACTTCCTTGCTCTCCGCGGCGGCCAGTTCGGCCTCCACGAGCTTCGGGTCTTCGTACCTGCTGAGATATTTCAAGACGGCGTCTTCGAGCTTCTGAGTCGCATTTCCGTTGTAAGTCGGACACGCGTCACGGCTCTTTTGGGCACGTGAGCACCAGTAGTTTCGGTACTTGGTGCCGTCCTTGCGCTCTGCACCTGCTTTACCCACCATCGGCCCTTCGCAAGTTCCACACCTGGCGATTCCGCTGAGGAGATAGGTGCTCTTATGAGTCGGGCCTCGGGAGTGCTTCCGGCGTATTGCCAGACGTTCCTGTAGCTGATCCCACTCGTCGCGTGAAAGAATCGCCGGGAAGTTGTCCTCAATACGGACCTCTTCGGGTTTAGCGTTTCCGGTCCGAGGCTTCTTCCCCCAGACGAACGTGCCCGCGATGGCCTCGTTGTTCAGGTACCGGCGAATGCTGTCCGATCCGAACGTCCTGCCCTCTCGCCCCCGGTGACCGTCGGCATTCAGCCGGTCGGCGATTCCCTTGAAGCCGAGGTTCTCCTCGACGGCGAGCCGGCCCATCTCCCGGACTATCGGCCCTTCCCCCGGATCGATCTCCCAGACGAAGTCCTGACCCTTGTAACGCTTCATGAGGCCGAACGGCGCTCTTGCGGCCTGCACACCTCGTTCCGCCCTCTTTCGCATGTTTGACCTCGATCGTTCTGAGTTGCGGTCCGATTCCATTGAGGCAAGAGAGGCCTTCATATTGAGGACGAGCCCACTGGTGATCTCCGGCTCGTCGGAGGCCACAACTTTGACCCCTCGCTCATCCAGCTCCCACCATCTCCGAAGAATTTCTCTATCATTCCGGCCGAACCGATCCAGGAATTGGACGACGACCAGGTCGGCCCCACCCGAGCGAAGGAACTCGACCATTTCGACATATTGGGGTCGATCGTCACGGCGCCCGGATACGACGTCGGTGAACTTCTTAACTACAGAAGCGCCAAGTGATTCGCAGTGGGCACGGCAGTGCTCTTCCTGGGTCTGGAGCGAACTGTGGCGTTCACCGACCTGTCCGGTGCTGGAGACCCTCAGGTAGAGTACGGCGCGCTGGGTGTCGATTGCGGTAGTCATGGCAGGTTAGAAAACAGCCTACCACAATGACGCAGTCAACGAGCGGAGGTCCCGGGTTCGAATCCCGGCACCCCGACCACTTGGTTTCCCCAGTTTGCAAGCCGTTGTGGCATCTGTGCTCACCGACGTCTTTTCGATCGGACCTTGCTCACATCTCACAATTCGCGCTGATTTAAGGTGGGTGGTTTTCGATTGTGGTGAAACTGTGCTTAAAATGTGGCTGACGCTACCTGAACCTTACGCTCTTCGAAGGTTTATTGAGGCACATTTCCGGAGGTGCACGTTTGGTTGACAGTTCTCCTCGCCTGGCCGAAGGTCTGTGCCCATTTTCTGAAACGTCGTGCTCAGAGGTACGCAAAGGCCAAATAACCGAAACAGATTTGTTCTTCGCCTACTCAGTTGCAGACTCTGAGAGAGTGCAGTGCATTCAAGGAGCGATAGAGCGAGTCAGAAAAGATCCTGAACTTGATGTTTCCATCGTCGACTGGACGGAATTGGACATTGAGGGAGGTGTAATATTCTGCGCCATCTGTCATGCGATTCGTTTGACGAGTTGTGTTGTAGCCGACATCACAGATCTCAACTTCAATGTCATGTTTGAACTTGGGTTCGCTGTCGGGAGCGGAAGGCGAATCTGGCCTTTGATACATGAAAGTGCGTCCAAAGGACCACATTTCGCGACTCTGGACTCCATATCGACTGTTGGTTATCGGAAGTACAACAACAGCAAGAAAATCGCCGAAGGTGTTGTAAATAAGAAACCTTGGGAAAGATCCGCCTTACTACCACAACCAGTTCTAGGAGACGGCACGCCGACCGCGACGCAGTCAAAAGTGCTGTTTCTGAAAAGTACGAGTGAGGACGAAGCGAGCCTACGTATCGACGACGCAGTTTAAGAGACAAAAATGCCTTTTGTCGTCGATGACCCTAGTGATGTTTCAGGCCAACCTGCTACTTGGTATGTAAAACGTCTGAATGAGAGCTTCGCGCTGGTGATCGATATGGGCCAGGCTCAGGCATCGAACGCGAAGCAACACATCGCCAAGTGTGCCTTCGTTGCCGGTATGGCCATAGCTAGTGGCCGCAAATTGTTGATCCTCTCCAACGAGTCTATAAAAGGTCCCATCGATTATCGGGATCTCATGGCCGTATATAAGAACGCTGCCGATGCCGCTCGGAAGACAAAGGCTTTTTTAACGCCCTCCATGCCAAAGTCGGCTGCCGTAGATGAATATTTGCTCGGTGACATTCGCGGAGGAGATAACGGCGCTGACGGCATCCTTCAAGCGCTTGACCTTGGGGACTACATAGCTGAGACAGAGAAAGCTGATTTGGGTTCCTATTTTGTAAAAACCCAGCATTTCAACGAAATCGCCACCTCAAAATTCGACATAGTTGTGGGCAGAAAGGGAACCGGGAAATCTGCAATAGCTCATGTGTTGGAAACAGAGACCTTCGCTGATCCTGATTTGATAATCGTCCAGATAAATCCGGCAACCTTCGAGTTGGGTCAAATGGCCCTCAGCATAGAAGGTTTCGATCATGCGTATCGAATGCGGATGTTAGACGTACTGTGGAAATAGACAATCACTACTGAAATCTTGTCCAGATGTTTTGAGCGAATCGAATTGAAACCGGTGGAGGCCGGTAATACTGAAAGCGAAAGCAAGATATTGGAATTCGCCAAGGACAACCCTTCAATATTCCGGACATCGATTGGAGGCAGGCTGTTGGACGTTTTGAAATTGCAGCCTCAGGGTGCCGATCTTGCCAAAGGCGAAGAAAGCGCAGTGTTACGCCATCTAAATGTCAAGGAACTACAACGTATTCGAGAGCTATGCCTGGGGTATGTGGACGAACAGCGCTTAGGAATTCAGGTGATTCTGGACGACTTGGTTCCATCGAATGATCGGCAAGGTCACAAGGAACTGTCTTCAAGTGTTGTTTTGTCCGCGATGCTGGCCTCACAAGATCTGTGGGCTTCTTGGAATACTCGCTTAGCACAACAATCTCACGAACCGAAGTGGGGGATGCTTCTTTTCGTCCGATCTGATCTCTACGCTTCTGCAATCGCGCTAGCTGAGGAACCCGACAAGATACGCCATAGTGTCCTTTACTGGGACGATGCAGATTCACTATTGAGCGTGATTGAACGGAGGATCGCGGTCAGTGCAGAACGGACAGGAAGTGGTGTCGCCAACTGGAACGATTTGCTCGACTCAAGCATCAGCCTCGAAGATTTGAAAAGGCTCGTTCAGCGATCTGTGTTGAG
This sequence comes from Dehalococcoidia bacterium, assembly GCA_965250195.1. GTDB lineage: Bacteria > Chloroflexota > Dehalococcoidia > Lucifugimonadales > UBA2962 > CAUZIR01. The sequence continues at coordinate 586,556 of OZ252295.1, read as the reverse complement.
CCGGCCCCGTGACGTGATCGTCTTATTCGTTAATGCGCTGTTTCATGCGCGTCGCAAAGGTCAGGCGACACTGTCAAAAGAAGACTTCAGATTGGCCATGGAGGAATATTCGATCTATGCGTTGGAAGCTTTGTCTGCGGAATGGCACCCAGGCGTAGCTGACATGAGAGACATGTTGTACGAATTCTTGGGCGGTTCTACTGAATTGTCCTACGACGAACTATCTGTGATTCTGGGACGCAGTGGGGTGGAAGAGGAGAATGTCGAAGGGGTGATACGTTTTCTCATCGAGTCTCAATTCTTGGGGATTGCCATAGATGAGAACAATTTTAGCTTCGCAGCCTCTCCTCACCAGATTAGGTTAATGGGCAGCCAGGCAGGCAGGTTCAAACACAATGCTGGGGGAGAACGGAAATTTCGGATTCACCCAGCATTTCATCACAGTCTGATTTTGACCAAGAGAGCAAAACGCCGGGTTGCAGGTCCTGACCGTTGATGAGGATCCGAAGAAACAGTCCGTTGCCTACCGCACGTTTCCGATACCAAAAGGGGTTCCTTCTGGCACGGTCCTCTAGCCGGTAATTTCAGGTACAGAGCCGCCAGGACCCTTTTGACACACCCTCGATCGACGCTCGGTTTGGGTGAGACATTTCGCCCCGGCACTTTGTTACGTCGAGGCACTTTCGGGATTCTCGCGAGTGGTCCTTTCCTACCTAACCCATTTCGGCCGAGGCCTCTCAGCGCAACAGATTCGCCTATTTCGTTAAACCCGTGGCTTAGGGAGACTTACATGCCTTCAATTGACGGTCCACTCGACGTAGCTTCCATCGTCCGTACGTTCGCGACCTCCGTCGAAAGGCGTCTCGAGCCGTTGGTGCATCTTGCTGAAGCCGAATTGGTCGCCATGTTTACCTTTGCCGCCATACAACACGGGGTAGATCTCGGATCAATAAAACGGGAGTATCCCCACCCACGGCTTCCCGGTAAGAGGATGGATCTGGCCATCGTCGGTTCCGACGGTCGCTTACTTGCGGGCTGCGAATTCAAACGACATTCGAGAACCCCCAGTGGTAAGAACCAGCCGGTAACTAAGGCCGCCGCGAGAGTCTTTGGGGACTTAGCAGCCGTCAGTTCGCTACCGGCCGATTGTAGAAAACTGGTCTTGTACCTGACCGATGACGAGATGCGGAAATACTGGAGGACAGGACTCTATGGAATCAATAAAGTCTTCGATTTGCCGGTTGGTGAGTCGATCACTTGTGATCCCGATGTTATTAAAGCCGACCGTAATGAATTTGTAGAACATGCGAAGACTTGGCTCAGGCCAATGACAATCAATAGTCTCGCCAAGTGCGATTGGCCCTTGCTGGACCAACATTTACGTGTACTAGAAACGGTCGGCCAGTCGGCGACAGCGTTGTAGGTCTAAACCGTCGATCGATGAATTTCGACGTCCGTCGCGTCACGCCGGAAGGGCACACACTTGAGTGGCGTTAAAAAAGTTCCCTTTTAGTGGCCGAACCTACTCAGTCTGTACGGGCGCGCAGGGGTTCTATTTTCAGACCACCCTTTTATTTGCTCGACGCCGCTACTGATCTGAACCGCACCATCAAGACCCCGTCGTCACTCTGGAATCGTTCCAGGGGGCCAACGAACGAGGTCATCGCCTTAAGGTAGTTGGTCGCAGATGCCTGAGAACAGGAGACTTCATAGGCAGCCGCGTCAACGATTTCCAGCCACGGCAGCATTTCCGTCACGCTGAGTTGTTGCTCAAGCCAGCTCTGGAACTTCGGACGGTTCACGCGACTGGCCTGAAGGGGGGTCAGGTCGGAGTTGTCTTCGAGCCTCCGCTGCAATTGGAGGCCATGTGCTGAGGTTCTTTCTTCTCTTCTTTTCTTAGCACTCGGGAATTCTGGCGTTTCTGTGTCTTTAGACTTGCCCCCCGGCGACGCGGTTCGGTGACGTGCTCGGCTTCGGTTCTGCTTACCGGCGTTGCAGGGTTTGCAGAGGAATTGAAGATTTTCGAGGGCGTCGTTGAACTTGTTCTCGTCAACATGGTCGATTTCGAGGGTGTGGGTTAGCTCGTCGGGAGTCTTGGCGCATTTGGTGCGGTGTTCGCCATCGAGCGCAGCCAGATGCTTGTAGATCCTGCGACGTTCGGATCTGCCCCACCTGTTAGGCATGCGATTGTGCCGGTTCCCTTACTTGCTCTTCCCGTGCTCCGGCATCGACTCTGGCCTGCCGTTCGACCTTCGAACGCGTTTTGAGAATCGCCGAGGCCTGGATGGCGGCCAACCTGGCGGGCAGATCCGCCGGTACCGGCCCCCTAACAGTGACTCGATAACGGATAGGCATGGGTTAATAGTTCGAGGTCGGACGTACGGGCTGGTACACCCCTCGTGATGCCAACCAATCCGACGGTGACAGAGGTCGCCTCAGTGACCGCGATCCCAAGCCGCTTGGAGCGGGCTCGGGGTGACCTGTTTCTACCTCGGCTATCCAGACATCCAGTAGAGTCTTATTTTTGTGCTCAGCCTCTTGAGGCTGGAGCTCGGCCAGCATCTTGATGAGCCGTAATAGCTGTAGCTTGCTGGCACCCTTTGTACCTATGCGCCATTCGTAACACCGTGACCTGGACGCTCCGCACCTTCGGGCAATCTCTGAGTATGAAAACTTGCCCCAATGCAAAGGCCAGTTTTCTCTTAGCAACTCGACTGCTCTCGCTACGAATGGCTTGAGCGGATCACGATCACTAACGGTCATGTATTAACCGTTACACAGAGGCTCGTACCTTGCCAGCTTCCACCCGTGCCAGCTTGTACCTGTGACAGCTTGCACACGTGCCAGCTTGAAACCTTGTCACCCCCGTTCCCACGGGGGAACGTTCCCCCAGCTATAGGGCCATATATATAGGGCTTATTGGTTCGGGAAGCGGATTACTGCTCGTAGGACGACGGGCTCTGTAGCAGATGGGTGCTCGGTCAGTCGTCACCGGGGCTCCAAAAAGGTGGGTTCCTCGCCGAACCTACAGAGGCCTCGATTTCGGCCCCTCCAAAAGGACTACTTTTTGGAGCTGACTGACAGTTAATAACTGAAATCAGCCGTTCGGCTATGGTCGTACAACCTCGTACAAAAGTACTGTTCGATCATCCACTCCCAACGTGTATCCAAAGAATTCATCTTCGTCCTTGATGTCGATTCGGACGGTCGTGGTTCCCGCCACCAGACCGGTCCTTGCGGTCCACTCCAAAACGTTGTTGTCTGTCCAGTCCACGCCGGTTTGGACGGACCCACCCGGGAAATTAAAACGCAGGCGATACTGAAGCGGTCGTCCCGCCGGATGAGAAGCGGTGACGGTGAAAACCAGAACTTCACCGGACCTCACCTGCTGTGATGGACTGTAGTACTCACCCGTTCTGAGTCGCGAAGAGTAAGTGGTGAATCGAGCCAAGTTGTCGTCCACCCGCTCGATTCGCGGATACCCGAAAAATTCGGGAGTGGGAGTGGGCGCAACGGTCCTGAAGGGCACAGGTGTAACTGTGGGCTCGGCAGTTCCGTCCCGCAGAGGTGTAACCGTGGGCTCGGCAGTTCCGACGGGCAGAGGTGTAACCATGGGTGTGGCGGACCCGGCAGGACGAGGTGTAGTCGTCGGTGTAGGAGGCGGTTTTGGCGTCCGTGTAGGGGCTGGCTCTTCGTTGATATTTTCAGATTTTGCCAGGACTTCGTAGTTGAATAGAACCCGATCGTCCGCTGACCCGATGCGAAGGGAGCCGTCACCATCTTTGACTTCGATATACACCCTTGTTAATACGCTGATATTCGATTCTTTAGGCTCCCACGTGAGTGACCGATTTACATTCCAGGAAACGACTATTTCGAAAATACGGGCCCCGGTTGAAACCAGAATCCTGTATCGGAGTCCCTCGGAAAATGGAGAGGCAAAGATTTTGAAGGTTACCGGCTCGCCGACCCGAACCTTCTTGAAATCCGTTCGGTTATTGTCGCCCGGACTCATGATCGACGAATCTATTTCATTATCCAGGCTGTCTCGAGCCAAGTCGATTGTCACCGGACCTAAGACGGGCGTAGGCGTGGGGGTGGGTTTAGGGGTCTCGAAAGGTAGAGGAGTAGGCGTCGGCATGCGACGTGGGCTCGGGCTCTGAGTCGGCTGCGCAGCATCAGTCGGAGTCGGACTCGGGGCGACCTGCGAGGTGGGAGTTGGTGAAAGTGCGGAGGTTGTAGATGGTAGAGCGGCCACCGTCGCGGCAATGGCGATCTCAGCCAACGCCTTGACCGTGGCATCAACATCGGCAGCGGATTCATCTAGGACTTGCGAACAGCCCCCAACTGCCAATGCAGCAATCACCAGGGCCCCTGCGACGAAGCGCATATTCATTCACCCCAAACTGTCAAACCGTACCGATTCAACTTCCGCCGTTTGAACTCAAACCTAACATTTGATTCGCATAATATAATCCACCACAATACGAATTGCGTAGTCGGCTGTTCGAGTGCGTAAGGCACCAGTCTCTCCTACCGTCAGCAATCCAAACAACGCCCGATAGGCGCTCGATCTTCGTCACGGCTTCCAAGGGCTTGCAAGGAAACAACGATGGCAATTTGGTCAACCGGGATCGCCATACAGGCCACCGTGGCTATCCTGGGTTCAACAATATCCCGGACCTCATGGAAAACTGTTGCGGCGTTCGCATTTGCGGGCCTCGTGCTTGTGGTGGCATCAGCCTGTGGCGATCAAAGTAGCGCTCGGGGTAATTCAAATCCAGTCGACTTCGAGTCCATCGTCGAGGCTGGGGTGTTAGCTACTTCCACCGCACTGGCAAAACAGCCTGACCCGACTACACCAGTTGAGGAAACCCCGGCGGAAACCGCAGTGCCGGAGCCGAAACCGGAACCGGAACCGGTAGCCACGCCCGCTGCGTTGAGTGAAGTGTTCCATAGCACCCGACACGGCTACTCAGTTTCATATCCACAGGGATGGAAGATTTCCAGGCTACTTGGAAGCAATGCCCTTGTCGGCCCCTTGGGTACAACATTACTTGTCACCATAGACTCAGCGAGCGGTATCTCGTTTGAAGTGTTCGCCGCAGTGGTGGTAGAAGAATTGGCGCTCAGACTTGGCAGCCAACAGTACGGGGTGCTATCCAGAGGATCGACCGACTCCGAACGTGAGGTCCTCATTGAGGCCACTGCAAACCTGGACGGGCTGGAATTCTTCCTGAAATTCCTGGTAATCGACTTAGGCGACAGATACGTCACAGCAGTCTCGATGGTGCGCCAGAGCCTGAAGGACCTGCACTAGCCTACCCTCGACGTAATGCTCTCCACATTGCGGATTGACCCTCCCAAACCTGAGGCGACACCAACTCCACCCACGCCTGAGCCGACCCCAACTCCCGTTGTCGAGGTAGTTGAGGAAGTCGGCGATCGCGAAGTGGACGAGGACGTCACCGAGACGGCAACCGAAGAAATTGTCGTCGAGATTGAACCGGTCCCTACCGCAACCCGTACCCCTGAGCCGGACCCGACCGGTCCCCAGTTCGGGGGCGAACTGAGGATCGTATCTCAAGGCGGCTTAAGTGCGTTGGACCCGGTCTTCTCCCTTTCCTACGTCGTTAATTCTGTTGCGACCCAGGTGTATGAAGGGCTTTACGGGTGGGATGGCAACCTGGAGTCACAGCCGCGCATTGCCCATTCATTCTTTATGAACAGTGACGGCACCGAGTACACGTTCAAATTGCGGCCCAACGTCAAATTTCACGATGGTTCTACCCTCACGTCCGCTGACGCCGTCGCTTCTATCAAACGGTGGCGTGACAGCGGTAATCCGGCGGCCGGAATCGTGCGCCGATTCACCGGTGACAACGCGTTTATGGTGATCGATGCCACCACGTTCACCTGGCGCTTCGACGAGCCATTCGGTGCGGTCATCTCAATACTTGGTTTGCCTCACGGCCTGATGCCGATGATGCCAGCATCCGAAGCGGAGATCCCTGTTTGGAACGTAGTTCCTGAAAACATCGGCACCGGTGCCTACCGGTTCGTTGAGTGGCGTCAGGGCGACCGAGTCGTTCTTGAGCGCTTCGAGGACTACAGTTCCAGGTCGGAGGCGAGCTCTCCGGGCACCTACGCTGGCGAGAACATCGCCTACTTCGACACCCTCAGGTTCATTGAGATTCCCGACGATGAAACAAAGATCGCCGGGCTTCAGACCGGTGAGTGGGACGTGGTCGACGGTGCCGTGCTTAGCTTCTACTCTCGCCTGGAAAAGGACACCGACATCAACGTCGCCCTGTACAAGCCAGGCAACCGTCCCAACGTCTTTTTGAACCCGCAGATACCGCCGTTCAGCTACCTCAAGGCTCGCCAGGCCTTGATGACCGGCATCGACGTCGAGGACTTCATGTTCACCCTTGGCCCGAGTGATCTTTGGATCACATGTCCTGCACTGTATTTTTGCGGCACACCGCTTGAGACCGATATCGGACTTCGTTACCAAATTGAGCTCTCCAACGGTTCACTGGCGACGATCGGCTACGACGTTAACGACATGGTCCTCGCCCAGCGGCTTCTGAACGAGTCGGAATACGCTGGAGAGAACTCTGTCATGCTCCACCCGACCGACAACAGCACCATTACTCCGCTGGGTCCTGAATTAGAGTCCGTCATGGACGAAATCGGCTTCAACGTAGAGTGGCCCCGTCTGGACTGGGCCACGGTCGTTTCCATGTTTGGCAACACCGACTCGTACAGCACGGCGACCGACGCGTACTCTCACTTGTGCTGCGGGAACCCGATCCAGGACCACTTCATCGCCGGGAACTTGGACCACGTCCTCCGTGACCAGAACCTGATCGACCTCCAGCTCGAGTTCGCCCTTGAAACGGACGCCGGTAGACGCTTTGAAATCGTGGAGGAAATCCAGATCCAGCGCTGGCAGAAGGTAACTTCGTTGACCCTCGGCCAGTTCTTCCCGATGTATCCTCACACGGCCGATCTAAGGAGTTTCGAGGTCAGGGCGATCCCGTTCTACGCAAACGTCTGGCTGGATCGTTAGGTAACTCGAGAGCGCCTGGGCTAGGTCTGCAAAACGCCCTGCCCATCCAAGGTTCGAAGTCCGTGTTGCAGGTGTAGTTCGACCCTCCACCGTCTCCACCAGACGCTCGTAATGCCTAAGCCTGTCTTTAGACGGCCTTAGCGCTCTCTGGATCCCTCCAAAAGGACTCCCTTTTGTGTCGCGACGCGTCTGCTGACCGTCTTCAATGACATCTTTTGAACCGGTGGCCCGTCGCACCTCAGGCCATCCTGCCTGCCGGCCCACCAAGGTGCTCGTCGGACTAACGTAGCAAGTGGTGCAACAATTGGGGCGGGTCAATGAAGATGATTAGTGCGTTCGCATTGAAGATACTCTCGCAAATCAATTCAGCTTCTTTATCTAGTTTTGGAGGGAGAGTCTACGAACAACTGACTGGAGTAAGATTTCTTCTTTTCCCATGGTTTCGTCGCACCTTTTTGCATGCCTTGAACCACCCATTAGAGAGGCCTTTTGGAGGACAAAACAAGCCCTAAACCAGCCTATAGACAGGCTTAGGCGTACTGTGTTTCGGTGGAGCCGAGGGAAGGTCGGACCCAAGACCGAAGCTCCGCCCGGGGCAGGTTTTGGCAGTCAACCCGGATTGGCTGCCTAGTATTCTAGGAGGCCCTTAAGCTTCACCGACCGGGTCGGGTGGCGCAACTTCCTCAGCGCTTTGGCCTCGATTTGCCGGATGCGCTCCCGGGTCACTCCGAAGACCCTCCCGACCTCTTCAAGGGTGCGGGCGTTCCCGTCTCCCAGCCCGAACCTGAGCTGGAGTATGCGGGCCTCACGATCTCCCAACGTTGATAGGACGTCGGCCACCTGCTCCTTGAGGGCCTGATGAGACGCGGCCTCGGCTGGGGCAATCGTCGAACGGTCCTCGATGAAGTCGCCCAGGCTGGCGTCCCCTTCCTCGCCGACTGGCGTCTCCAGTGACACCGGCTCCTTGGAGATCTTTTGTACATACCGTACCTTCTCGAGTGGGATGTCCATGACGGCGGCGATCTCTTCAGCGGTGGGTTCCCGACCATACTCCTGAACCAGTCGCCGGCTGACTCGCAGGAGCTTGTTCATTTGCTCCACCATGTGCACAGGAATGCGGATGGTCCGGGCCTGGTCTGCGATGGCTCTGGTGACCGCCTGCCGTATCCACCAGGTAGCATAGGTGCTGAACTTATAGCCTTTGCGGTAGTCGAACTTCTCCACACCCCTGATCAGGCCTATGTTGCCATCCTGGATCAGGTCGAGCAGGGACAGCCCCCGGCCGATGTACTTCTTAGCCACCGAGACGACAAGCCGCAGGTTGGCTTCCGCTAGATGCCTCTGAGCGCTGGTGCCGCCTCGTTTGATCTCCTCGAAGAAGCTGCGGAATACCAGCTCGTAGGATTGGAGTTTCTTGGCCAAAACAGGGTCCTCGACTCGGGCACACAACTCCTTTGTCGGGGCGTGCAAGTCCATGAGCTGTAGCGCCTCCTTGGGCAGCAGGCGGCAGTTCAGTGAGAGCTCAATGATGTCCTTCTTGGCCTCTGGCGGCTCCTTATTGAGTATCTCTCCAAGGTAGTTGAGGGTGTCTTCACTCAACGGACCGTCCAGCGCATCCCGCAGCCTGGGGTGGAATCTCAGCTCGGCCAGCGTGCGTTCGCCGGTGACACCAACGAAATGACTCATGGCGGCGATCTCCGCCTCGGAGCGCGAGACTCCTCGCAGCAGATGCAAGACGATCTGCCAGGCCATGGGTGGATGACCCTCTGAGCTGGTCAGTTCCTCTTCGAGTTTCCGGACGTATCTCGCTGCCTCCAGACGGCGAGACAGGACGCGCTCTTTGTGTGCCTTCAAGAGGCTGACCTGGCCTATCTCCCGCAGGTACATGCGGACCGGGTCGTCGATTAGCTCGCTGTTGTCGAGGTCACCCCATTTGGCGGCATGGGATTCAACGGCCTTCTCGCTTGCCTGGGCCGCTGCGGCAGCGACATCGGCGACGGCCTCGCTGGCTTCTTTGGGTCGCTCGATCAGGCCGATCAGGTTCCTCTGCAAAGTGGAGGTCGCCGCCAATCCCATAATCAGATCGTCGTTTTCGTCGCTGTCCTGGTTCACTGGCATATGTGAATCAACCCCTCCGGGTGTGTCTCTGTCCGCGACGGTCGTGCAAATTAACGTTCGCCAACTGGACATTCCTAGATATTTCTACCGTGTCCGGCCCGCGATTTTGTACGCAGCCAGGTCCGTGATCGAAGTTCTAGCGGTGGTCTTTTTCGCCAACCTCCGGGCACTCCAATATTCAGATGAACTGCCCCCAGTCTTTTACGGGTCTCACCCTATTCATTAGTCGAGAGCCAGTACTAGTGCCGCCGGGTCATCCGAGGGTCTGGTTGGTTCTCGGTAGGCGATCTTGCGTGCCCAGATGGCGCAATGCTCCAGGTCGTTGTTGTTGGAGCCGATCAGATCAGGCCGTTGGCGCGGACTTCTTTTAGTGACTCCTTGAGGGCGCCGATGACGGTGTCGACGTCCTCCGGTGTGTGTGCGGCCGAGATGAAGCACAGGTGCAGCGGCGGCATCATCACCCCGTGTTTTTCCATGTACAGGTTGAGCATGTGATCGGCGTCCCGTAGTGACATGTCGATGTCTCGGCCCGTGCGAATGGGCCCTCCTCGCTGGATGACCACCGAGAACATCGAGCCGGCCGGGACGACGTGTGCGGGAAGCTCTTCACGAGTGCAGAAGTCGTTCATCTCGTCCGCTAGCCGGGTCACCTGCTCTGCCATGTAGGGGTAGACCTCTTGATGGTCTTTCAGGTACGTGAGCGCCGCCCGTCCGGCCGTCATGGACATGGGGTTGCCGCTGAAGGTGCCGGCAGTGAAGACGCTGGGGCCGCCCGAGTCCTCGCCCCGGTAGATGTCGAACTGCCGCTGGAAGACCTCCATGAGGTCGGCCCGTCCCGTGACAACCCCGAGCGGCATTCCCCCGCCGGGCACTTTGCCGGTAATGGCCATGTCGGGCACCACGTCGAAGTACTCCTGGCCCCCGCCATAGGACAGCCGGAAGCCCGTGATGATTTCATCGAAGCACAGCAGAACCCCGGTATCCCGACATACGTCGCTAAGGGCGCCAAGGAACTCGCCCTGGTCCAGCCTGGGGTTGGCCCCCTGTACCGGTTCGATGATGACCATAGCCAGGTCGCCCTTGTTCTGCCGTATCAGGTCGATCGCGGCTTGCTGCATGTACGGCAGCATCATCAGGTTTGCCTGGTTCTCTGGAGCGATGCCGTCGCCCATGGGGAAGAAGTCGGGCCGGTCGGCGGGGCTATTCACCTCGACCTTGGCCAGCACGCCGTCGTGTGCGCCGTTAAAGCCTCCCTCGAACATGGCGATCTTGGCCTTTCCCGAGAAGGCCCGTGCGGCCCTGATCGCGTACATACTGGCCTCGGTCCCGCTGTTGCAGAACATGACCTTCTCGGCACAGGGCATGGCCTCGCAGATCATGCGAGCCAGGGGGGCTTGGTAGGGGTTGTGCCAGCCCCACTGCACGCCCCTGTCGACCGCCTCTTTCAGTGCTTCAATGACGACCGGGGGGGCATGGCCCAGTAGCTGGGTGCCCCAGCCCATGGCGAGGTCGACGTACTCGTTGCCGTCCATGTCGATCACCTTGGAGCCCCGAGCCTCCTTGATGTAGACGGGGTGTCCGATGACGACGGTGTCCACCACCTCTTGCGCCAGCACCCGGCCGCTCTCCTCCAGCGCTGCCGCGGAACCAGGGGTGCGGGCTTGCAGCTCGTCGTGGATGGATGTCATGTGGCTCTCCTGGCTGCTGGTTGGTCGCCCATTTGGAGGTCGAGTCACTCGCTCGACCGGAGTTCCGAGACCTTATATGACGGCCGATCACCGTTCAACCGCGAACCTGGACGCCGATCTTTCAGCGCGCTCGCATGGGAGTTAACCTGTGCCCCGGCGAGTCTGACGGGCATGGGAATGTCAGGGCCAAAGGAGACGAGATGCCGGAGAAGGCGGAGCAGGTTGTAATCGTGGGCGGTGGCGTCATCGGATGCTCGGTCGCCTACTACCTGGCGCGACACGGCGCGACCCCGCTGGTGCTGGAGAGCGGTCGGCTCGGGGCGCTGGCGTCAGATGCGGCGGCCGGCGTTCTCTTTGTCCGCACCGAAGACCAGCAAATGCGCCGCCTGGCGATGGAGAGCTTCGGGATGTTCCCGGAACTCACCGAAGAGCTTATTGACGAGGCCGGGATTGACCCGATGTACCAGCGCTTGGATCGCGTTGATGTGGCGCTGGATGAGGCCGAAGCGGTCGAGCTTCGCGGCTGGCTTGGCCACCCGGCTATGGACGGTTTCGAGCACGAGTGGCTAGACGGAGACGCCGTCCGCTCTGTGGAGCCACTCCTGCGCAACGGCTGCGTCGGAGGTCTGCATGTCGCCGAATCGGCAGCGATCTCCGGGGGCATGCTCTCGCACGCGTATGCCAAGGCCGCCGAGTCGCTCGGCGCAAAGGTCCGGAAGGGCGTCGGAGAGGTCCGGCTGAACCGGAGCGGCGACCGGGTAGTCGGCGTGCGGCTCGCGGACGGGAGAGAGGTAGCCGCAGAGACGGTCGTGCTGGCCGCCGGCTACTGGAGCCGCGAACTCGCCGGGGCCATCGGGGTGGAGATCGATCTGACCCCGGTGAAGGGTCAGACGGTGAAGTTGCGCCTCGCCGGCGACGCCCGAATGTCGGCGAACGTATATGGCCCCGACGCCATCCTCGTGCCCCGCAGGGACGGGACCGTGATCGCGGGCTTCACCCTGGAGCCCGGCCTCAGCGACCTGCGGTCCACCGGTGGCGGCGTGAAGGCGATTCTGGAGCACACGACGGCCCTGGTCCCTTCGCTGGCGGACGCGGAGTGGCTCGCGCCACAGGTCGGCCTGCGTCCGCAAAGCGCCACCGGCCTCCCGTTGCTCGGTCCCGTCACCGGAGTAGAGGGGCTGGTCCTCGCCACCGGCCACCATCGCGTCGGCGTCGCGCTCAGTCCGATTACTGGGCGGCTAATCGCCGATCACATAATCGACGGTGCCGAGATTCCGGCAGATCTCCTGCCCACATAAAGCCCGCATCTGTTGCCGTACGCCTGATAGAACCGGTGGCCGATCAAGAGGTGCTAAGGTGCGGTCACTTTATCCCGGCGGTGAGGCGGATGTTGCGGTCAACCGTAATCGGAATATTGATCACGCTCCTAGCGGTCGCCTGCTCTTCGCAGGCCGCAAGTTCCGTACCTGCGAAACCGGTCGAGGAGTCTTCCGTGTCCGTTCAAGACGAGCCCCCGGTCGAGGACGTGGCTGTGGAGTTAGGCGATTTCGTCAGATCTTCAGACATGAAGGCTAGCAGGGAGCGGTTTTCGGCCCTCAGGCTCAGCGACGGTAGCGTGCTGGCACTGGGCGGGCGCGGCCAGGGGCTGGGCAACGTAAAGTTGGGCCACGTCGAGGAGACGGCGGAGATCCTCAACCCCGAGACCCTCGAATGGACTTTCACCGGTCCGATGGTGGAGGGACGCCGCTCCCCGGCCACGGTCGAGTTGGCGGACGGTCGCGTGTTGGTGGCGGGTGGACTGGGGCCACAGAAAGAGACAATTCTGACCACGGAAATATGGGATCCAATGGAAAGTGCCTGGACGAGCGTCGCGCCCATGCACCTGTCGCGCGATGGCATGGGAGCTGCCAGGCTGCCAGATGGCCGGGTCATGGTCGTGGGCGGCAAGACCGACGACAAATTCCTCGTCGCCACCCTGGACAAGAGCGAGATTTACGATGTCGAGGCCGACACCTGGACGGAGGCGGCGGCGATGTCGGAGAAACGACTCAATCACACCGTTACTCTCCTACTAGACGGCAGAGTCCTGGTGACCGGAGGAGGCAAGGAGGACGGCCCCTTCTCCAAGACCGCCGAGACGTACGGCCCCGGCACCGACACGTGGACGACGGTCGCTCCCATGATGGTTTCCAGGTCCTTCCACTCGGCCACTCTGTTGGAGGACGGCCGGGTACTGGTCGTGGGAGGCAGGGGGAAGCGGCTGCTCGCTGAGCTGTACGATCCCATTGCCGACGTGTGGTCCAGCGCCGGCGAGACGGAGGCGCCGAGGGCCGACCACAGCGCCCTTCTTTTACTAGACGGAAGAGTGCTGGTGACCGGAGGGCTCGGTTTGCTCACAGAGAGTGAAATCTACAACCCGGTCGCCAACGAATGGAGCACCGGCAGCCCCCTCAAGACCGGCCGTTATCGCCACTCCATAGTTCTGCTATCGGACGGACGGGTGGTGGCCATGGGCGGCACAGGTCCCGACGGAATTCTCGCCTCCTCCGAGGTGCTGTCTTCAAAATGACGAGCGGTCGCCCGCGTTGCAGGAGTAGTTCGACCCTCCCCCGTCTCCACCAGAAACACGAAATTCCCCCGGCCGACCTCAGGCCGGGGGAATTTGTTTTCGTCTAAACGCGAGCTGGCACTCTCAAACGCTGTCCTTGTCAAGCCGCCGACTAATTTGTTGCACGCTTCAGTCGGGGTTTGGAGGCCATGGATTCAATCCTGGCGCGAGTAGAAGCGTCACCAACCAGATCAAGCCCGATGGAAGATCCAGCTCCGAGAACCGAAGGGTTGCCAAATTTGGCAACCCTGCCTAATATGAAGGCTATGGACAAGTTCGGCGAAAAACTTAGGGAAATTAGGCGTCGCCACGGCATGGGTTTGAAACGGTTTGCGCCACAGGTTGGGTTCGATCACACCTACATCAGTAAAGTCGAAACCGGAAAGGTAGGCCCGTCAAGACGAGTAGTTGATCGGGTAGCATCCTATTTCGAGGCCAACAGTGACGAGTTACGAGTTGCTGCGGATATGGTCCCCGATGACGTAATGGATATATTGCGTCGGCACCCACGTGAGGCTATGGCCCTCCTTCGAGAGAAGTTCGGTGAATCCCAAAAGCCGTGAGGCCAAGCCGAAAAGAAGTCTCCAAGGCTTAATAAGTGGGCGATCCGATGTCGCCGGGAAATACTTCAAGCTTGCTCCTCTTGAAGCGTTCGGAGAAGAAGGCCAATTCTCCGTCATGGTTAAGGGGGAAACCGCATCTGGGCGGAAGGTTGTACTGAAGTTCGCGCCGCCTTGGTTAGATGAGTATCGGCGAAAAGCATTTGATCGCGAAGTTCAACTGCTCAAGGTTCTCCGTGGAAAACGTGATGCTTTGCAGTTGATCGGCTCTGGAGATACCGTCACCTACAACTTGGTGGACCCGGCTACGAGATACGAAGTCCCTCTAGAGGTCTCTTACTACGCCATGGAGGCGGCTCTGCGCGGATACGAAACTGAGATCTATGGCAGAACGCATCAATTGAGCGTCCTAAAGAAAATGGAGATGTTCGCTCACGCGTGTCGTGCCATCTCACGCCTTCACAGAGAGGGAATATGCCATAGGGATCTAAAGCCTGCGAATCTGCTCGTGTTTAAGGGACGAACGGTGAAGGTCGGAGATTTCGGAACTGGGAGGCTGATCGGCGGGAATCTCGCCCCGCTACAAGAGACATACGACCACCCACGGGGTGACCTAAGGTACACAGCTCCCGAACTTTTATGCCTGGTGGAAGATCACGAAGACGAATTGATGAGGGGCGACTTCTACAGTCTCGGGGCAATCATGTTCGAAACCCTGACAGGCCAGGTGCTCAGCGAGATCATCTTGCCGCTTGAGGAACTTTTCGAACTCGCGTCCACATTCAAGAGTCTCGATCCGAAAGGCCGTCGGTCCGCTTTTCAAGAACTATTACCCGCGATGAGAGAGAGGAAGCGCCCAACAATTCGAGCCGTTGGAGGCGAGGCATTAGGAGCAGCGGAAGTTCGGATCGAGAGGCTATATCAAAGTCTCACAGAATTTGACCCCGACAGGAGACTGACTGACTTCGGTGTCGTATCGACAGAAATGGACAAGATCATATCCACGGCGCGACAGGAGAGGGCGAGGGAAATCGATCGAATTCGGAGAGCTCGGGTCGTCGAGGGGCGACGAGCCCGAAAAAGTTTGGTGGCAAAAATAGTGAGAGTAGGGTCCTTTAGATGAACACTGCAGCAGGCGTTTTGGAAAAAACTCGTAGCCTTGCCGAACCGGTTAGACGGTCCACGCTTATGGCGAGGCCTATCGCAGGCTCGGGATTGTCGCAATTCTTTGAAATCGATTTAAAGAGTGGTGGTTCGAGGGCCGTCGTGCCTATCGGTGAAATGCTTGAAACTCTTGAAGGGTTGAAGGCAAATAGCAATTGGTTTGGAGAATTCCTCGCCAATCGTACTGGGCATGCTTCGGTGGGCACGGCGAAGTTCCCCAATTCGCCCATGTCCTGGCTGAATCTAGCCAGAGCGCATATGAATGCCATTGAGTTTGAACACGCGAGAGTAGCGCTTGAAAAGGCACTCGAACTCGACCCTGCAAATCCAACTGTGTTGAAGACTGCCGGCAGACTAAGCGCTCTTGAGGGCAAGATGGACGAAGCGGAGGAAGCCTATCGAAATTGCCTCGATAGCGGATTTGACTATGAGGCAGTCGAGGCGATTGCAGCCATCCAACTTGCGAGAGGCGATTTTACACAGGCAATTGAAGAGCTTGAACGTGCGGATGAGGTCGAGCCAAGTCACGGCTCTTTACAAATGTATTTGGGAGTAGCGTATCTGAGTTTGGAAAAATGGGGCAAGGCGATTGCACATTTGAGGAAAGCCACTTCGCTTGAACCTTCCTCCGAATCTTTCAACATGTTGGGAGTCGGTCACCACCTAGCAGGTAACGCGAAAAAGGCAGAACGGTCTTTCCGATCGGCTATCCAACTCGACATGAGTGATCCAGAACCGGTCTTGAATCTGGCGAAATTGCTGAACGCGTCTCAAAGATGGACAGACTCAGTGGCGCCTCTAGAGTCACTTTTGACCCGCTTCCCTGATCATTGGGTAACTAGAGATCTGCTGGGCGTAGCTGAGTTCCACATCGGAAACGTCAGCAATGCATTACGTCACTTTGAGTGGATTAAGTTGGCGATAGAACGTGGAGACGTTGACGCTAAACTTGGTCCAATCTTGAACAATGTGGCCGTTTGCCATCTGAATATGGGGGATATCGAAACAGCCGAATCTCTTCTGAGGAAATGTGCCGAAGACGAGAAGCTTGTAAATGTCGACGCGCTGTTCAACTTGGCCCGGCTCCTCATTGACAGTGGTCAACTGCGGGCTGCCGGGAAGTTTGTTAGCCGAATCGAGGAGAAATATCCTGAGTCGAAGCAGTTCAAGCAAGCAAGTGCAGAGTTCGCCTTTGCGAACGAAGACTATGATCTCGCGGCAAACGTAGCTGAAGATATTCTGTCGGATTTTCCTTTCGATCCGGACGCAGCTGCAATGCTTTCCGCCGTCCAAACAGATTTCATGGGGAGGTTTGCAGACGCAGAACAACTGCTCAGAAAAGCGTGGAAACGTAGTCCCAGGCATCAAATCCTGGCGAACAATTTGGCTTATTCGCTGATTCTTCAAGGGAAGCTTGCAGAAGCCGAGGTGATACTAGCCTCAGTTGACTGGGACGCCGGTACGAGCGGGTCAATCGCGAAAGCGACTGAAGGTTTATTGCGAATAAAGCAGGGCCTAGTGAGGGAGGGGTCGGCCTTGTACAACTCTGCCGCTTCTTCCATGCCTTCGAGGCGTAAAAAGTTCAAAGACTTAATTCTTCAAAAGAAAGAGTTAGAAATCGCTAGGCACTTTTGGGGACAGGAAAACTTAAAAGAGGCGAGACGCCATCTGGAAAAGGCTCTGTCGTATCAACCGGCTTCACGTATGTATCACCGGCAGGCTGTGGCTCTAGCCGAACAGGTTCTAAGGTGAACAGGAATGCCGGCCGTTAGCGCTTCAAGGCCAAGGCTTCACGCCGTTGATTCAACCCCTTGAGTTCGCTCGTGACCGGCAGATTGAGGACGAAGAATAGCTGTGGACTCTGGGACGGCAGCGATATCGAACAGTGCCTTAAACGCCGCCTTGGGCTGGAAGCTGATGACTCCCTTTTTCTCGATGGTGTCGACGTAGACGGCGTCTAACATCGCAGTGAGCAGCAACCTGCGCTGGCCTAGTTCGGCCTGACCCCACAAGGACGGCAAGTCCTCCAGCAGCTTCCCAGCCTCGGTAGCGGCATCTAAGGCCGGCGCCACCAATGTCGCGAGCTGGACCTTGAGCTGTTTCACGCGCCGCCGATATTCCTTCTCAGCCATGGTTCCGTCGGCGTAGGTCTGCCCTACCCTCTTGAGCTCCCGGTCGGTCTTCTTGCGTTCTTTAGCGATCCGCTTCGCTTCGTCGGCCACGTGGATCTGAGCGAGCACACGGTCCAGCCAGGCGTCCGGTAATACCAGCGACGTCACCATCGCCTCGACCTGCTCGTCAACGACATCGCACCTGATCGCCTTGCCGTCTGCCGGGCAGTCCGTCGTCGAACGTGAACGGGCCTGCTCCCGGTAATACCGTTGGCCGTTGACGTAGGTCTGAGACCAGAGGGGCATCCGGCATTGGTGGCACCTGATCAATCCTTTGAGCAGGTACTCGCGTTCTGGCCGGGCCTGAAGGGTCTCGCTCCTGCCAGAATTGCGGCTCGCTGCGACCTGCACAGCCTGGAAAACTTCCTCCGATACAACGCCCCTGTGGGCGCCCTTGTGGACTTGATCGCGGTGCCTGATCTTGCCGACGTAGAAGGGGTTGTGGAGGATTCCGCGGACCGACGCGGCCGTGAATAATCTGGGGGCGGCCTCACCGCGTCGATTGCGGGTGCGGAACCCGTTTCGATTCATCCACTTGGCCAACTGCACCATCGAAGTGGTACCGGTCGCGTACTCCCGAAAGAGGTGCTCTACCGCCCTGGCCTCCCTGGGTAATTTGTGGACGCCGCCCCGGTGTTTCGGCTCGCACGGCTTTCTCCGGCCCCTCTTCGGTGGCTCACATAGCTGGTAGCCAAACGGCACGCTGCCCAGGTGTAGGCCCTTCCGCGCCCGCTCGTCGATGCCCTTCTTGGTGTGCGTTGAAAGAGCCCCGGAGTAGAACTCAGCGAATGCTCCCAACATCTGAGCGAGCAACCTGCCCTGGTAGTTGGACCAGTCGATGTTCTCGGTGATGGAGACTAGCCCGACACCGTTGTCGGACAGCTGGGTGACCGTCTCCATGAGGACCTTCATGTTGCGGGCCCAGCGGTCGAGTGTGTGGACCACGACCACTTCGAAGGTGCCACCGGCCGAGTCCGCCATCAACTGCTGTAGGACCGGGCGCTTGGCAACGTCGTTGTTGTGGGCGCTTTTGCCCTCTTCCCGGTAGACGCGGACCGGCTCCCAGCCCCGGGACTTGCATAGCTCGTAGAACTGCCGCTCCTGAGCATCGAGCGAGTGACCGTCAACCTGCGACGCATCGCTGACCCTTATTAAGGCGACAGCTCTCAATATTGAGGAGACAGCTCTCACTAATCTGCCTCTCGCCGGCGCTTGGTCACCGCCAGGGCGACCTCGGCGAGTGTGTCGAGAAAGTGCTGCACGGCGATGTCATCGAGCTCAGGGCTGTTAGGTGCCACTTCATCTGTAGCGGGACACTGTATAGGCGCGTGTATAGGCGTCAACCCCACCGGGTCCACGTCTAAGCCGTTTTTTCGCTGCGTTGCCATTGGCTATCCGGCCTCAGTGAGCGGGGGTTCGGGGAGCTGATCGAGCAGGCGTTTGAAAGTCGCGTAACCGATGCCCAGTTCTTGAGCGGCCTGGGTGCGGGACAGTTCACCTGTCTCAAGGCGCTCCAAAACCGCTCCAAAACGATCTTCGAAGCCTGGGCGGTCCGTAACCCTCGGTCGGCCGATTTGGCGGCCCTGTCTGCGGGCCCGCTCCATCCCCGCTTTGACCCTCTCCGCCAGGATTCCTCTCTCAAGCTGGGCGTAGGCCGCGGTGATGTAGTACAGCGCCTCCCCGAATGGTGTGGTCGTATCGAGCCAGGACTCCGAGTAGGACCGGAACCCGACGCCCCAGCCCTGGAGCCGCTCTAGCGTCGTGGCCGCGTCCAAGACAGACCGGAACGCCCGGTCCAGTCGCCATACCAGGAGCAGGTCGAAGCGTCGCTTACTGGCGCTGTCGAGCAGAAGCTTCCACTGCGTCCGGCGAACCAAGTCCGTGGCCGGAATGCGGTCGATGAAGACGCCGTAGACCTTCCAACCCTGGGCCTCGGCGAACTCGATCAGTGGACCCAGCTGGTTCTGAGGGTCCTGGTCCCGGTCGGAAGTGGACACCCTGGCGTAGATGGCGACGAGTATCACTCGCCGGCCTCCAGCACCTTGGTCAACAGAGCCTTGTTTCGGCCCAACTGGCGGTCCACGTGCCGCAACTCTTTTTCGCGCTCTTTGACCTGTCTGCCGAGCTCCTTCAGTCGCTCGGTCGCCTCGCTGATTGACCGTTTCAGCTCGGCAAGGTGGGCGGCCTTTTGGTCAGGCACCATACGGTTGATACGCCTGTGGAGGTCACGTCCCTGGGCCCTCAGTTCCTGTTCTTCGGCATGTACAAGGCGGACCCGATTTCGGTGTTCGGCCAGGGCACTTTTCAGATTAGTTTCAGTTTCCAGCAGTGATTCGGTGTCCAGGGTCTCTACTTCGGCCTCAAGCGCTGTAACACGTTGTTTGAGGGTATTTGCCGCTTTGACCCTTTCGGTCAATTGACTGTGCTGTTTCTCCAGTCGAGCCACTTCGGAGCGAAAGCCCGCCTGGCTCTCCAGGTAACGCTGGATTTCCAGCTGCCGCTCGGCGAGGAGGTATGAATCCCTGAGCTTGTCCTCCCACTCCCCTGCCCTCTCCATGACCCCGCTGAATTTCGCGAGGGTCTTGTCGACCATCGCGGTGGTCTCTTCGACGTAGCCCTCCAAAGTCTTGTGGATCTCGGCCAACGGGCCCATCTCCAGCACCAGCCGGTTCCTGCCGTGGCTGGTCTTCATCTGTACTCCCATATCTGAGAAGGCCTGGCCGGCGACCGAGGGCGTCACGTCGATGTCGTGGTCTAAGAGTGTTCGAGCGACCACATCTTTGACCTGCGCCCTCGCAACTCCCTCGGAAGCCATAGAGTAGGCGGCCCCAACCAGGGCAATGCGTTCCTTGAGACCGGTCACACCAGACAGGACCATGCGGTCTAGCGGGCTTACAGTCGGCGTCGCAGGGGTGTCAGGCTCCTGCTCGTCTTGTGTCTTATGTGCTGTAACTACTACCAACAGACAGAAATCGGTCCCCTTTCCTCGCGGGGGATCCCTACCCCCTACCCGTACCCGTACCCGTACCGCTTGAGCCATTCATACCTGCGCGCTGCAGGGCCCGACTGACGAATACCTCGTCGTTGATGAACCCGCGGAAATGCCCGCGCTTAAACGAGCACGTCAGCATCAGGAAAGTCTTGGGTCGCCTGGACCGCCGACTCTGCGCCGTCGAGATGTCCATCTTTGACCCGCAAACGGGGCATCCGATCTGTTTCATGAGTTGTCTCCTCTTTCTTTCATGTAAGCCCGACACAGGTGATAAAGGGCGTTGCCCCGCTTATTTGGGTTGGTTCGCTCGACGTCGTCGCTGACACCTGCCATCGCCGTCTCCATCACCTCATCGACGAGGTCGACCTGTTCGCGTGAGAGCTGGAAGGTCATGTGGCTGAGTCGCGCGGCCTGCGCCTTGTCCCAGGCTTGCAGGTGCTCTGCCATATCGACCTCGCCGAGCGAAGACAGAGCAGCCAACGACTCCGCCGACTCCGGGAGCAGGGACAGCACCGTCTCTTGATCAATGGTTTGGAGGACCTCCCGGATGAGTTCCGCCTTGAGGCCGATGTCGTCGTCCCCCTGCACCCTGTTCAGGGCCTGCATCAGAAGCCGAGCTTGGGCGTCATTGACGTCGACGATCACGCACGGGGCCTCGGTGATGCTTCGTTCAGCGAGCAGGGCCAGGCGCTGGTTGCCGGAGAGCACTTCGTATTTGTCTTTGCTTATTTGACGCGCGACCAAGTTCTGCACCATGCCGAAGCGGTCGTAGCTCTCGTCGAGCCGTTTGCGCATGGGGGCGTCCATGCGATTGGGATTGAAGGGCGCTTTGACGAGCTGGCCGAGGGCCAGGTGTCGGATCTCCATCACAGAGTCTCCTTTTTTGGGTACGGCAGCAGCGGGACGTTTACCTGTCCGGTCAGCGAGTCGTCGAGCAGCTTTAAGTACCGGTGCTTCGCGGTTTGCGGCACAGTTATGGCGTTCAATCCATGCCGCCGGAAGTGACGCACCGGATGAGTGCCATACGTGTAGCCGAGGCCGCGGGAGTGATGGAGCTTGCCGTCTCCGATGTCGATTAGTGAGGTGGCCTGGCAAGTCCCGGTGTAGAGCCACCCGGCAGCCTGGTAGATGGTGCCGACGTGCCCGTGGGATGGGTCAGCGTAGGAGATGAGGGCCCTCAGAGACGTGTGTTTGCGGAGAGCCCTGACCACCACCCCGATCACCCTGCTCTCCGAGTTCGTCGGGAGGTCGTCAGAGAGCCACAGTCTGGTCAGGGTCGCCATGTCGTTGCGGTCCAGGCCTTGGACTAGGCGGTGGGCGTTCATCGGCCCCACGCCGAACGTGACCACCCCCATGAGAGACCGGCCCACCATCACTCCGAATGCCAGCTTCGTGCCGCCCGGCATCGAGCGGAGGTAGTGGAAGTGCACTACGATCGACCTGGCCACCCGTATAGCTATGGACTCCACTCTCAGGTCGTGGAGCGCCGGGGTCGGAGTCGCACCGCCCCCTGCCCGCCGGTATGCGGGCCGTGCCGCTACTGCACTTCCGGCGCTGGTCATACGGCCACCTCGTCGAATGAGGGGTCCCTGAGGACTTCAGAAAGCATCCAGATGGCGAACTCCTGTTTTCGTACGTCGCTTTCGGCTTGGGCCCGATCAAGGATTGACCGCCATAGCGGGGTTACCGATGTCGCCCACGTTTGCGCGCTCCACTCGATAACGCCCAGGTCCGTTTTGCGGCGCTCTGGCGGTAGGGGGAGAGATACACCCGGCTCAGAGCCGAACGTTCGAATCGCGAGGCCATCAACGGCTTGGCCATGCGGTTCATCGGGATTCGAAAGGAGGTTCGAATCAGGTTCGTCACGGTGCGTCGGTTCCGCGATGAGTCGGCCTTTCGAACCCGCATTCGAATCGAAGGGAACGCCTTGGGGAACTGGTTCACGGCCTGCTGTTCGAACATTCGATACCAAATCGCTAGCTGTTCCGACCCCAAAGAGGTCCGGCAGAGGCTGCACTTCAGGTAGTGGCGCCCCCGGGCCTAATTGAAGAGGCCCACTCTTTGCCTTGCGGGCATCGACAATCCAGCCTCCACGTAGGGCGGCTTTGACCCTGTAATCGACCGAGGAACGAGCGAGCGACAAGTGCTCGGCCAGTCGAGCACCAGTAATGTGGCCTTCTTGTTTATGGAGCTTGGCGACAGCCTCTGCGGTTTCTCGAACGGTCGGTGTCACACCATCGGAGACGGTCGAAATGAAGTACTCGCCAATCAGCCATCTGGTTAACTCGTAGTCCTCGGGGGTTGCCAGAATGCGGCCATCTTCGTCTCGGTCTCTCTGGGCCTGGTGAAGGAGGGCAAACGAGGTGACCACGGTGAGAATGCTTTTGAAATCCCGCCTGAGACGTACGGGGCCGTTGGGCATGGCGAGTGCCAGTCGGCCGGCATACGGGACGGCCACCTGCGTCGATCCGGTGAGGGCCAACCAGCGCTGTAGATCGACCCATTGTTGTGGTTCACCAAGGATGGTTGGGCTCATGAACTCGCGAGCGATGACCTCTAGGA
This sequence comes from Dehalococcoidia bacterium, assembly GCA_965250195.1. Classification (GTDB taxonomy): domain Bacteria; phylum Chloroflexota; class Dehalococcoidia; order Lucifugimonadales; family UBA2962; genus CAUZIR01. The sequence goes on along the minus strand of OZ252295.1, from coordinate 563,618 downwards.
CCTGTTCGGTCTGGCCGGGCGAATCCGGAATCGACGCGATGAGCACCCTGGTGCTGGCCTGCTCTCGAAGGGGCTTCGTGCTCGTGGTGACGATGTTCGTGGGCCCTTCCTTCTCGATGCGCCGCGTCTCCGACCGCCCGTCTCGGCGCGGCTCTACGACGTCATAGAGCAGCCGGGAGTCCGCGATCAACGACCGGAACGCAGACGCGGCCGATCCGTCTTCCGGAATCGAATCGGCCTCTCCCATGATGATGGTGCGGTGTTCGAAGGACTCGGTCGAGTAGATGAACGCCCTAGGCGAAGAAGCCGACGTAATGTAGATAGCCTCAGGGGGAAAGAACACGAGGGCCGCGCCAACCGCCGCGCTCTTACCGGACGCGCTTTAAGAAATGAAGATGACATTCGGCGGCCTGTCGAGGAGCCGGCTGGTGATCGCGATGTAGACCAGGACCACCGGCCTTGGGTCGCCTGCATAACCCCGCGCCGTAATTTCCCCCGCCAGCTTTCTGATGAGGTCGGACGAGTTGGCTAGGTCGTGTACTTGAGTCCAGAGCTTGGAGGCTTCTGCTTCGACATGGTCCTGTGCTAACGCCGATGCGGGCTGAGCCGCCTCGGAGAGTTGTTTGATTCGGGTAGTAAAGCCTTCAGCGTCCATTAAATGGAGCTCTGATGGGTCTTTGATTCCGGCTGGCGCCGTGATCACCCTGGCGTCCGGGAGGGTTGCCGAGACTGCCTTGAGGAGAGTCTGGCCCCCTTGGTCGGGCTCTACCCAGAGGAAGATTTCGAAACTGCTAAGGAAGTCTGAGTATTCATCCTTCCAACTGCTGGAACCGGGCACGCCGACGGCACTGAAACCCTGGTGCCACAGCGCCCAGCAATCCGACTCGCCTTCAACCAGCCAGACAGAGTCGCCGGACTCCAATTGGGTTAGGTGCCACAACCCGTAGAGGAAAGGTTTGTCGTTTTTCCGCCAGCGGAAGCGGTCCTTACCGGACAGGGCAAGACGCTTACGAACCGCTATCAGCTCGCCCGCTGAGTTGTAATATGGAATGTCTACGCATTCCCGCCGGTCGGGGCCTGACCCGATCACCCCTTTGCGGACGCCTTGTTCTTGGAGGAATGCCTCAGGGACCCGTTTTGAAGCGCTCAACTCCGCGATCGACAACCCGGTGGGCGCCACCGACAAGCGATTCACTCCGAGGCGATTGGCCAGCATGAGCAGAGAGCCAGACGTGTTGCAGGCGAAGCACTTGAATCCCTTTTCGTTGAACCTCAGGTTCGGGGTTCGAACGTCGTCGTGAAACGGGCAGAGTGCGGTGTACCACCCGTTACGGTCGGGTCCTTTGACCTTGCCGAGGGCGCCCAGGATGCCAGGCAATAGAGGGTTTCCGGAACCCATGCCTTGTTCTGCCGGTGCCATGCATTAAGCGTGGGCACCGTACGGTCAGTTGAGTAGCGAGTCCTGTGGGGGAAAAACGCGCACGCAGATCAATGCCGACAGCGGACTATCCCCCGATGGCGGGATTACCGATACCAGGTCGCGTTTCTGGTCGGTGCGATGGTTATAGGTGGCTCGATGACATCCCTGGGCTCGGGGCGCTGACGTTCGGGTCGATCGCGCCTCACGATTCCTAATGCTTTGTCGAATACGGCGATTCGCCGGTAGACCTCCCGGCGACCGACGAACCCGAACCTGTGCCGGAAATCGGAACCTTCTTGCAGCGCCCTCGGCACCACCCCGTTGTAACGGGCTTCGATCATCGCCCACATCGCGACGTCGCAGTAAATGGTGCTCAAGTGGTGTTTCGACATGCCGTCGGCCTTGATGATGCCCTTGGCTGCCCTGACCAAGACTCGGCCATTGTGGGTTGTTGGCTCATACTCCTTGCCGGGCTTGATCAGGGAACGCAACTCCGGGAATTTGTCCACGGCATCTGACGCGTTCCAGATGTGGATTGGCATCCAGCGGAGCGCGAGCAGGGACAGCTGCGCCTGCATACCAACCTCGGCCCCATTGAGCCAGTGGTCATTCAAGACCGAACCTTCAACTAAGAACCTGAGGTCGAGATCTGGCTCCGGCATTTTGGTCACCTCTTCGTAGGTGCTATCCGGGAGAGATTTCACCAGCAATTCATGTACGAGAGAGGGGCTGTCTAACACCTCTTGTTTCCGACTTTTGTAGTGCATTCGATACCGTCTCGTTAACTCGGCACGGTCTCCTAAAGCGCTAAGAGCCAATCGAATGCGGTCTTCGAGCAACTTCGGAAAGTCACTGTCGAGGTAGGCGGCCTCAACGTCGTAGAACTCTCTTTGGACGTTAGAATATCCGATGCCGGGGCGGTCCGTATCGATCAAGGCTGCCAGTGCAGTTAAGGCAATGCCGAATGCGTCACCGAATTGGTCACGGTTTCGCTGGACGGAAATTAGCCAAAGGTCGTCGCTAAATAGGGCCATCGCAGAATGCTCGTTCGTGTATACAAGCACTATACGCGTCGGTCAGGATCGGCCTGGAATTGCAGTTCTGGTCAATCCCGAATGCGTCACTGAGCGACGAGTACTTTACTCAGAGCACTTAGGTGCCACAAACGTACCCGGGTGGTCGTTTTCAGTTAGCACCGCCTCCCCGGGGCGTTCTCGTAGCCGAACTGGTCGGTCCGTATTTAAGTTTGAAGAGCTTGTGGTGGAGACGGAGGAGGGTCGAACTACTCCTGAAACACGGCCGATTGGCGCCAATTCTGATCGTGAGGCAACGGCAGAGCCCGGGAGGCGCTCTGCTAAACTACCGCCCGGTCGATCCCGACCCCAGGAGAATTGCCATGACCGACCACCAAGCCGTACCCACGGAAGAAGAGATCATCGGCTGGATGGACAGCCTGAGCAACTGGGGCCGGTGGGGAGAGGACGACGAGCTCGGCGCGCTCAACCTGATCACGCCGGAGAAGGTCAAGGCGGCGACCGCGCTCGTCCAGGACGGCACAACCGTCACCTGCTCCCGCCCGCTGGACACCAACAACGACGCGGAGGTCTACAGGCCGACCGTACGTTTGATGCTGGAGAGCGGCGAGGGCTGGACCCACCACGAAAAGCACACCGACTTCGGCACCCAGGTCGCCATCGAATATGTGTCGATGGTGTACCACGGCTACCACATCACCCACCTCGACTCCACGGCCCACCTCTTCTGGAACGGGCAGATGTACAACGGCCGGCCGTCGTCGATGGTCTCCACCAACCACGGCGCCACCGTCAACTCGATAGACAACGCTCGCGACGGCATCGTAGGCCGGGGCGTGCTGGTGGACGTGCCGCTGGTGCGGGGCGTCGACTGGCTCGACCGCGACCAGGGTGTAATGCCGTCAGACATACTGGCCGCCGAGGAGAGGTGCGGGTTCAAGGTCGAGCCCGGCGACATCCTGCTGATCCGAACCGGCCAGCTGCACCGCACGAACACCGAGGGCCCGTTCAACCCCGCAGTCGACGGCTCGACGGCCTGCCAGGCGGCGGTGCTGCCGCTGCTTAGCGAGCGCGACGTCGCGGTGCTGGGGACGGACACGGCAAACGACATGATGCCTGCGTCCTACCCGACCGTTACCAGCCCCATCCACCAGGTGGCGCTCATCCGCATGGGCGTGTGGATTTTGGACAACGCCAACCTGGAGGATCTGGCGGCGGCCTGCTCCGAGCGCAATCGGTGGGAGTTCATGGTCAACATGGGGCCGTTGCGCATCGTCGGCGGGACCGGCTGCCCGGTTAACCCCATAGCGATCTTCTAAAGCTTTCCAAATCTGCCCGACTTTCGCCCGCGGGCCCGTACCCCTATGTTGCCACGTAGCACGATTGTCGACAGATTGGAATCCAGTTAGGTAGGGCGCTCGCGGGCGAACTTCTGGACCCGCTTGCCCTCCGTAACCTCTCCCACGTACACGTCGCCCTTAGAGTCCACGGCCACGTCGTGCGGAGCGACGAATTTGCCGGGCTCGCGGCTCTCCTCTCCGCCCCAGCGCGCGAGCACTCCACCCTCGGGGTCGAGGACGGTCACGCGGCTGTGAAACTCGGGGACGAAGAACAAGCCGTCGGGGGCCTGGGCTATGGCGCACGGGCGCAGGAAGCCCTCCCACATGTCCAGGAAGTTCCCGTCCCGGAGGCGAGGGGCAGGACGTGGGCGTCGGCGACGGTCAGCGCGAATCCCCGGTACGGCGGCGACGTCGAGCGGGCGCTGGGGGCGATCAAAGCCCGCGCCATCGTCATGCCGTCGGAGACAGACCAGTACTTCCCGGTCGCCGACAACGAGATCGAGGTCGGGCACATGCCCGACGCCGAGCCGAGACCGACCCCTTCGATTTGGGGCCACGGCGCCGAGGGACCCGGGCGCAATCCCGAGGACACCGACTTCATCGACCGGGCCCTGCGGGAGCTGCTGGCGAGCTAAGCGAAGGTGAGCGCTCTCGCCGGGTTGTTGACGAGGATGTCGTCGAGGTGCTGGTCGGTGAAGCCGCGCCTTCTCATGCGGGGGACTATCGACTCCAGTATGTGGGCGTAGCCCTTGCCGCCGTAGGGGATGGTGTCCGTCTTCCAACACACGTCGTGGGCGATGGTGATGCGCTCGCCGAAGCCCTCGTTGATGAGGTACTCCAGCGACTCCATGCGCTGCACGTCGCTGACGTTGGTTGTCTCGTAGTCGCCCGACCGGAAGCCCATGCCGGTGTACTCGCCCCCGAACCGGTCGTACTCGAGGTAACAGCCGGTCGAGGCCAGCTCCTTGATGGCCGACATGGGCCGGATGGTGTCGAGGTGCCCCATGATGACCTGCTCCGCCTTGGCCCCGGCGTCGGTCAGGACCTTGATGATCTCCAGCGGGGTGTCGGGGTGGATGCCGGGGTGGATGAGGATGGGCGCGCCGGTTTCGACCTGCGCATGGGCTGACGCCCTCAGCACCTTCCGCATGTTCTCGGACAGCGGGGTGTGGTTGCCGACCTCGCCTATCACGCCCGACTTGATACCGGTGTCCCCGACGCCGAAGGTCACGTCGTCGATGATGCGCTGGGCTATCGACTCCTCGCTGAGGTCGTCCATGTCAGCCGGGTGGGCCTCCGGCACGTAGTGGGAGGCGCCCAGGACGACGTTCAGGCCGGTGGCACGTGAGATGCGGGCCAGGGCGAGCGGGTCGCGGCCGATGCCGATGCTGGTAGTGTCGACTACGCTATCGCCGCCGGCGTACCGGTACTTGAGGACCTCCTCAACGGCGAAGCGCTCGTCGAGGAGCATCTGGTTGTCCTTGTTGGTGTAGTGGATCGTCTTGATCTTGGACAGCGTGCCGAAGGTGACGGGCCGGTCGACGTACCAGCGCTCGGACGCCTCCTCCGGCATCTGGAAGTAACAGCGCGCGTCGACGAGCAGGTGCTCGTGGGTCAGCGTGACGCCGAGGCTGCCCGGCTCGACCTCGCCGAGGACGGTCTGGACTTTGCCAGAGGATCCGCGTGGGCTCATTGGGTTCTCCTCGTGATCGAAATCGGCGACAGCTTACTTCGCCGTCCTACCTCCGTCGAGGTGGACGACCTGGCCCGTCATATGTAGCTGACTTTCCGAAAGTGCCCAATCGGAAAGTTGGCCAGCCTGAGCCGCGCCTGGTCAACCTCTGGTGCGATTAGTGCCACCCCAAGCCATCCCTCCGCTTGGGCCGGCCGGGCCCGGCACTGAGTACGGCCTCTGGCCGTGGTCGCTGTTCTTTCACAAGAAGCTTCACAGCGACCCATTTATGCCGGGCACTTTCTGGGGTCCTTGGAATGTCAGGGCTGTTGGGCCGTACGAGTACTCGCGGTCAGGTTGTGAGCAGGGCTGGTGCCGTCAGGTGATCGTGGCGCCCCATCGTTCGTATGAACAGACCTCCGAGAGGGGCTTTCGCTGCGTAGGGCCAAAGCGTCCGCGGGGATATCCCAGCGGGATGCAGTAGACCACCTGTGCCGTGTCGGGTATGCCGAATAGCCTATGGACGCGCTCCTCCACCTGCGGGTGCAGGGTAGTGAGGGTACCTCCAATCCCTAGCGCCCGCGCCGCCAGGAGAAGGTTCTGCGCCGCCGGTATCACCGACTCCACGGGCCCTGGCCCCTTTTCGGTAGCACACAACAGGATCAGCACCGGCGCCTGTCCGATCTCGTCCGCCAGCCTCATCGCTGGGTGATACGCTGCCGGAACGTCCTCGGGGCCCCGGATCCCGGCGTCCCTCCTCTTTGCCCACCAGGCCTCGTGGTAGAGGGGGGCAAACTGCTCCCGCATTCCGGCGTCCCTAATCACCACGAAATGCCACGGTTGCGAGTTTCCTCCGCTTGGGGCTTTGATCGCCGCCTCCAGAACGTCGCGCAGTTCCGACTCCGGAATCGGATCAGGCTTTAGGCGCCGGATTGCCCCTAGCGTGAATATGGTTTCGCCAAGCGACATGGATAAGCGACTTGCAGTACTCATGCTGGTTCTCGTACCCGTACAGTCTGCTCACGGCTCCCCAAAGGCATCAGTAGACAGAACCTTCGGCACTGTCTTCGGGCTGCCCAAACCGGAAGACGAGCCCAAGCCCCGGCCTCGATTCTACCGCAACCCTCTATTTCTTGCCCAAGAGTGGCAGGACCGGATCGACTCAGGAGAGGCTACTACCCGGGCCGGGTTGGCTCGCCAGCTCGGTGTCTCTAGGGCTCACGTGACCTAGGTCCTGCGACTGCTCCGAATAGTTCCACACGCGAGGGAGGCGATTCTAGCTCTCGGTGACCCGACTGAGGGAACGGTGATAGGAGCGCACACCTTGCGGTTTCTAGCGAGGCTTCCAGCGGAGGAGCAGGTGAACCGGATCGGAGAGCTCGTGGCTGGAGTGCCACGTCGTAAGTGGTGGTTCAATTCCTGCGAGGTGGAGCTGAGGGGACAATAGTCAGAACCGGTCGAGCGTTTGAGCTCAGTCTCGAGCTTCCAGGTTAGGATGTGTCCGAGAACCTCCCGCAGCCGCACCACCCGGCGCCTTCTAGTCCACCGGTCCCCGGGACGCCACGTCCTTAGCGATAGAAGAAGACCCGCTCTGCTCCGAAACGCTGGCTTAATGGAGACGGGGGAGGGTCGAACTACTCCTGAAACACGGCTGCTCAAGTAGCCTTCGCGGGTAACGCCGTGGCGATCGCGTGAGGTGTTGGAGTGACGGCCGAGAGTGTTTTGAACCGCGAAGCCCGACGGAGCTTGGGGTTTCCGGCGAGCCTGCAATCGGCGTGCAGGAGTGGTCTCCAGGGACCGCCCAGCCCTTCATCGACCATGAACGTTTAATGACGCCATACAGCCCCTGCTTTGGGGCATCTGTGATGCGAATCACATTGTTGACCGCCCCCCCCCCCCCCCCGTGTTATAAGGACGGTCACCTCTCGATCGCAGGGGAATTCATGGCGTGCCTCGTGCTAACGGCCCCCGCGATCGAGAAGCCTCGTTGAGGCCGTATAGCTACCGCCTGTTGTTGCTGTTGTTGCCGGATCCAAGTATAGGGAGTGCACTATGAAACGGTTAGGACTGACGCTGGTGGCTCTGATGGCCTTCGCGGTGCTCCTCGCCGCATGCTCGGACGAACCCGAGGTTGTGGTTGAGAAGGAGATCGTCGAGGTCGAAAAGGTCGTCGAGGTCGAGGTCGAAAAGGTCGTCGAGGTCGAGGTCGAAAAGGTCGTCGAGGTCGAGGTCGAAAAGGTCGTCGAGGTCGAGGTCGAGAAGATCGTGGTGGCGACGCCGACGACGCCGCCCGTGGGGATGTCCCAGTTCGGTGGCACCCTCAGGATCGTGTCCTCAGGTTCAATCGGCACGTTAGACCCGGTCTTCAATGGACTCTACACTGTTCAGGCGATTGCGAGCCACTTTTACGAAACCCCCTTTGGCTGGGACGGTAATCTGGATGTCAAGCCTCGGCTCGTGGACACCTGGTCGCTGACGACCGACGGGCTGGAATACACCTTCACGTTGCGCGACATGACGTTCCACGACGGCAGCCCGCTCGAGGCTGAGGACGTCGCCCGCTCCCTCTACCGGTGGCGGGATGGCCCGACGGCGCACGCCAGCCTGATCCGCCGGTTCGCCGGCGACTACGACGAGGCGATCACCATCGTTGGCGACAAGACGTTCAAGTGGCGCATGAAAACACCGCTAGGCTCGACGCTTTTCCTCATGAGCATCCCCTTCGGCAACGCGATCATGCGGGCAAAAGACGCCGCCACCCCCATCTCTCAAGCAGTGGAGAACAGAATCGGTACTGGCGCGTACCAGTTCGTCGAGTGGCTGCAGGGCGACAGGGTGGTGCTCGAGCGGTATGACGGCTACGTCCCCCGCCTTGAGCGCGTGGGCCCTGATTTCGCACCCGGCGCCAATACAGGTGCGACCAACGCCTACCTAGACGCCCTGATCTGGCTGGAGATCCCGGACGAGGAGACCAAGGTCGCCGGTCTCGAGACCGGTGAGTGGGACGTCATCGACACTGCCGGGTTCGACTTCTTCGCGCGGCTGGACGCCAATCCCGACCTGCAGGTCGCGGTGTACAAGCCTGGTATGCGCTCGAACGTTCAACTGAACCCGTCGATCTCGCCGTTCAGCTACCAGAAGGCCCGCCAGGCCTTGCAGGCGGGCGTCGACGTGGAAGACTACATGCACGCCCTCGGGCCGGCGGACCTCTGGGACTTGTGCCCGGCGCTGTACTGGTGCGGCAACCCTCTGGAGACGGACGCCGGGGCGCGCTACACCGTGACGCTGGACGACGGCACTGAGGTCGAGATCGGGTACGACGTCAACAACATGGACGTAGCCCGACAGCTCCTCGCCGAGTCGGACTATGCCGGTGAAACCACAGTCATCCTGAACCCGACCGACTACGGCACCCTCACGCCGCTGGGCCCGGTCCTCAAGCAGGATATGGAAGACATCGGCTTCAACGTAGAGATGCCCACCCTCGATTGGGCGACGATAACCACCATGTTCGGTAACACCGGCTCCTACAGTGCGAATACCAACTGGTATTCGCACTGGTGCTGCGGCAACCCGGCCCAGGACCACTTTCTCGCCGGTACGTACGACTACATCATCCGCGACGAGGTGCTGACCTCACTGCAGCTGGAGTGGTCGACGGAGACCGACGAAGACAAACGGTTCGAGATCATTGAAGAGATCAACAGGCAGCGCTGGCGGAAAGTTACGGACCTGACGCTGGGTGTCTGGTTCCCCCTCATGCCGGCGAGGGCCGACCTGCAGTTCTTCGAAGTGAAGTCCGTCCCATTCTTTAGCAACACCTGGTTGAAGAACTAATGGCCAACACCTAGAAGCTAGGACGTCAGAGCTCCGCGACCTCGTCCACCCATCCTTCACGATTCATGAATTCCCAAACGAGGAACACGCCTTGAAACTCGGATTCTTCACCATGCCGATGCACCCGCCGGGATCGGACCCCGCGGAGACGCTGGAGCACGACCTAGACCAGATAGTGACCCTGGACAAGCTCGGGTATTCCGAGGCGTGGGTTGGCGAGCACTTCACGTCCGTGTGGGAGAACATCCCCGCCCCCGACCTGTTTCTGGCCCAGGCGATCGGCCTGACCGAGAACATCGTGCTGGGCACCGGCGTCACCTGCATGCCCAACCACAACCCGTTCACGATCGCCAACCGCATAGCCCAGCTCGACAATATGGCCAAGGGACGCTTCCACTGGGGGGTCGGCTCGGGCGGGTTCCCGGGCGACTTCGAGGTGTTCGGCTTCGACTTCACGACCGGCGAGAACCGGCAGATGACGCGGGAGGCGCTGGACTGCGTGCTGGGCCTGTGGGAGGACCCCAAGCCGGGCCGTTACAAGTCCCAGTGGTGGGACTTCACTGTGCCGGAGCCGGTGGACAGCATCGGCCAGCGCGTCCACCTCCGGCCATACCAGAAGCCGCACCCGCCGATCGCCGTGGCCGGCGTCTCGCCCAAGTCCGAAACGCTGTTGGTGGCCGGCGAGCGCGACTATATACCTATGAGCGTCCAGTTCGTGGCGCCGCGCATCGTTACCAGCCACTGGGAGGTGGTGGAGCAGGGGGCGGCCAACGCCGGCAAGAAGGCCGACCGGTCGCGCTGGCGCATCGCTCGCGAAATCTTTGTGGCCGACACTACCAAGGAGGCCCGCGACGAGGTGGTCAACGGCATCATGGCCCGCGATTTCAACGAGTATTTCCTCAACGTCATCCGCTACTCGAAGTTGCTCGACCTGTTCAAGCACGACTCCAACATGCCCGACTCCGACGTCACCTTCGAGTGGTTGGCAGATAACATCTTAATCGTCGGCTCGCCCGACGACGTGGCCGAGAAGATCCGCAAGCTGTACAACGACGTCGGCGGCTTCGGCGTGCTGCTGGCCGTCGGCCACGAGTGGCAGCCGAAGGACAAGTGGCTCTGCTCCCACGAGCTGTTGATGAGCGAGGTCATGCCCAAGCTCAGCGACCTGAACTAGTCCTGAAGCGCCCGGCCTTTAGCCGGGCGCTTCCTAGAAAGCCCAGCGATATGCCTGTACAGCCCGGCGAGGTCATCGTGGTCCGGCTCAACCAGGGCCCTACCATCGTCCGCGCGCTGGACGCCGGCGCCTCGCAGGACTCCATCTAGGGTTCGTGCACCGGCCTTCGGAACCAGGTGATGACGTGGTCTCAAGGGAATCAATAAGGGAATCACGCAGGATGGCATGTACATGTACCCGAGTGGGATAAGGCAGAAGATGAGGAACGGCGAGCTGCTGTTGAGCACAGGGCTGCCGAGCCGGGAGTGGCACATCGCGGCGGCGGTGTACCAGACGCGGCCGGACTGGGTGTGGATCGACCAGGAGCATTCGCCGTGGGGAACGGAGTCGCTGGGGCCGATCTGCGTGATGGCGCGTCAGGCCGGAGTCGCTGGCGTGATTAGGGTGCCCTGGAACAGCCCAGCGGACATCAAGAAGGCGTACGACGCCGGGGCGGTGGGGGTGGTGGTGCCGCAGGTGGACAATCCGGAGGAGGCCCGGGACGCCATCCGGTTCTCCAAGTACCCGCCGGTGGGAGAGCGGGGCATCTCGCCGTGGTTCGCGGGGCCGCTGGGGATCACACCCGACGACGAATTAAAGCATGCCAACGAGGAGACGTTCCTGGTGCTGCAGATGGAGAGCGTGGAGGCGTACGAGCGGCTGGACGAGACGCTGGCGCTGGAGCACTTCGAGGGGCTGATGGTGGGGCCGGGGGACCTGGCGGCGTCGATGGGGCTGCCGGGGCAGAAGTCCCACGAGAAGGTGGAGCGGGTGATGCGTGACGTGTCCGAGCGGATACGGGGCAGCGGGAAGGCGCTGGCGACGACGTTCTCCGACCCGGAGCATGCGAGGCGCTGGATCGGGGAGGGGTACCGGATGATGATGGTCGGAAGCGTGCTGGAGCTGGGGACGCAGCGTTTGAAGGAGGTGTTTGCGGAGCTGCGGGAGGAGTTTTCGGCGAGCTGAGGGAGGCTCCCCCCTATCCGGTGTGCACTTGATTCAATGCAACGGGACACCTGCCATGCAAAACACGAGCTTCTCCGTTTCCTATATTACCTCCGCGCTGTTCCTCCTCGTGCTCGTTCTCCTCGCGGCCGGATGCTCCGGACAAGCCGGCGCGCCCGACAACGGCGGAGAGCAAACTGATGGGGGCACAGGCCCGGTCTCCGGCGACGGGCAGTTCACGCGGGGGACAGATTTGAAGCAGAGCCGTGAGAACCATTCGGCGGTGCTCCTTCCCGACGGCCGTGTCTTCACGGCCGGCGGACGAGGCGTGACCGACAAAAGTCTGGGCCCCGGAAGGGTGGACTCGGCGGAGATCTACGATCCGGCGACCGGCGAATGGACTTTGACCGCGCCCATGAGTCGCAAGCGAAGCCGGCTTGTTTTGGCCGCCCTTCCAGACGGGCGGGTGTTAGTCGCTGGAGGCAACGACGGCCGGTTCGCCACCGACTCCGCCGAGCTATGGGACCCGGAATCAGGGACGTGGACGGAGGCCGCCGACCTGCAGGTCCCACGCGATAGAGCGGCGACCGCGCTGCTCCCCGACGGGAGGGTGATGGCCATCGGCGGCATCGACGACCTGTTCAGCCCGGTGAAGTCCGCCGAGATCTACGACCCTGAGATGGACAAATGGACGCTCACCGCTCCCATGTCGGTTGCGCACCACAATCATACGGCGACGGTCTTGCCCGACGGCCGCGTCCTGGTAGTGGGCGGGGGCAAGCTGGACGGCCCGTACATCGACAGCGCCGAGGTATTCGACCCAGCCACCGACTCGTGGGCGTCGGCTGGCACGCTCGCCCTCAGCCGGGCGTTTCATACCGCCACGCTCCTTGACGACGGCCGCGTTCTGGTCGTGGGCGGCAAGGGCAAGCGTACCTCGGCCGAACTATGGGACCCGGCAACCAACTCCTGGTCGTCGGCAGGCGACACGCAGGAACCGCGCTCGGAGCACGTGGCCGCGCTGCTCCCCGACGGGAGGGTGATGGTCATCGGCGGGACTGGCGGCATAGCCACGTCGGAGATATACGATCCCGCCACCAACTCCTGGTCGTCCGGTCCCTCCATGGAAGGTTCACGCTATCGCTTCACCGGCCTGACGCTGGTGGACGGCAGGGTGCTGGTGTTCGGAGGGACCGGCAAGGAGAGGGCACTGGCCACTACGGTGGTCTACGCTCCCTAACGCTTTTTGACTTGAGGACTTACCGGCCGCTGGACGGTCGGACGCAATAGAGCTAGCGGCGCAGCCGCGAGGAGAACGCCATGGCGGACATCCGCGACATCATCCGGGAGAAGGCACCCGGCTCGGAGAACATGAATGATCTCAGCGGCGAGGTGCTGGCCCAGGAGATCGTGGGCACGGTGAGCATGAGCTATCCGCTGTACATCCGGGAGGCGCACGGCTCCAAGGTCATCGACGTCGACGGCAACGAGTACATCGACCTGACGATGGGCTTCGGGCCGCTCATCTTGGGCCACGCGCCGGCGGTGGTGCTGGACCCGGTGCGGGAGGCGCTGGGCAGGGGCACCATGTGGGGGCTGCACAATCCGTACCAGGAGCCGCTGGCCCGCCTGCTGGTGGAGGCGGTGCCGTGCGCCGACAAGGTGATGTTCTGCAATACGGGCTCGGACGCGAGTATGTACGCCATCCGGGCGGCGCGGGCGTTCTCCGGCCGCAAGAAGATCGCCATGTTCGGGGGTGCGTACCACGGCGCGCACGATGCGGTGATGGTGAAGATGCGGCCGGGGAGCCCGGTGGACAGTCCGGAGTACTACACGATGGGCAGCGGCATCCCGGAGGAGGCGCTGTCGAACACCATCATGCTGCCGTATATGAACGACGCGGCGTTCGACCTCATCCGCGAGCACAAAGACGAGCTGGCACTGGTGCTTATCGAGCCCGTTCAGGGTTCGAACCCGCGGATGGACCAGGGGCCGTTCCTGAAACAGCTGGCCGAGGTGTGCCGGGAGTCGGACGTGCTGCTGCTGTTCGACGAGGTGATCACGGGTTTCCGCATGGCCTACGGGGGCGCGCAGGAGTACTTCGGGGTGACGCCGGACATGGCCATGTACGGCAAGGCGGTTGGCGGCGGGCTGCCGTTGGGGGTGGTGACGGGGCGCGAGGACGTGATGCACGCGTTCGATAACCAGTTCGAACCCTACCGTGGCGAGGAGACGAGCAGGCCCGGCATCTTCACCGCCAACACCTTCAGCGGCAACCCGCTGACCATGGTCGCAGGTACCGCCGCGCTGACCTACCTGCGCGACCACCAGGAGGTGTACCCCTACATGGAGGAGCAGGGGACGCGGCTGGCGGAGGAGGTGAACGACTTCTTCATGAAGGAGGAGATGCCGGGGCAGATGGCGAACGCGCAGTCGATGTTCTACCTGCGTGTGCAGTCGGGGCCGATGGTGAAGACGTCAAGCGACATCGACCGCTCGATGAAGCTAGCCGACGACGCGGTGACCCTGCACATGCTCAACCACGGCGTGGTCATCCCCCCGCTGCACATTGCGTACATCTCGGCGGCGCACACGCCGGAGGAGATCGACACGGTCATCGACGTTATCAAGGAGTCGTTCACGGAAGTGCGCAAAGAGGGTCTGCTTTAGTACCGAGGAAGGGGCTCAAGCCGGACGAGGTCGCGCACCTCGTCGTGGACGCCTCCCCGGAGAAATACATGCAGACCTTTTCAGCGATATCTAGGCGCCAATCTACTGATTCAGGGGCCGCTGACGCCGTACTCCCGGGCGAGGGCGGTGAGCCTGTTCCAGGTGGCGTCCTCGACGGAGATGCCGTCGCGCGTGCGCTGCCGGGTGCGGCGGTACTCCAGCTCGCCGGGGTAGAGCACCTCGGTGAACCCCTCGGCGGGCGGCGTCTCCTTGAGGTACTGGGCGAACTCGGTGACCTCTTGTTTGAACTCGTCGAGCGGACGGAACGCCGACACGTCGAAAGCGGCCATGAAGCAGCCGTCGCTGGCATAGGCGGAGGGCTCGTGGCCGAAGCCCAGGCCGGTAAGGATGCCGGAGAGTATCTCCACTATCACCGACAGGCCGTAGCCTTTGTGGCCCTCGGAGCCGCCCAGGGGGAGCTGCAAGCCGCCGTTGGCGAGGTCGTTGGGGTCGGTGGTGGGCCTGCCGTCCCTGTCCAGTATCCATCCGAGCGGCACGGGCTCGTTGCGGGCAGCGGCAACCGATATCTTGCCGAAAGCCACGGCGCTGGTGGAGAAGTCGATGTACAGCGGCGCCTCCAGGTTGCTGGGCATGGCGATGCAGATGGGGTTCGTCCCCAGCCGATTCAGGCGCCCCCCGAAGGGGGCGACGGTCTTGGGCGACCGGCCGGAGTCGACGGTCATCATCCCGATCAGGCCCTGCGCGGAGGTCATGAGTGGGTAGTCGGCAAGGCGTCCCACGTGGCTCTGGCGCGACACCGTGGCGGCCGCGACGCCGTGCTGCTTGGCCTTATCGATGACCATGTTCATCGCCCGCTCGGACACCACGTACCCGAAGCCCCAGTTGCCGTTCACCACCAGGGTGGTGGAGGTTTCCCGGGTGACCTCGAAGGGCGCGCCGGGAACGATGTGGCCGCGTTTGATGAGGTCGATGTACACCGGCATCTGGATGACGCCGTGGGAGTCGTGTCCGGCCAAGTTGGCTGCGATGGAGTGCCGCGCCACGATGCCGGCCTCCTCAGCGGAGGCTCCAGCGCACTCCAGCAGGCGGGCTATGAACGCTTGCAGCTTGTCGTGGGCGATGACGGGCATGGCGGGACTCTCCTTCGCGCTTCTGGTGCGGCGGGTATTTTACGGGATTCCCCATTTCAACCGACCCCGGCTACTCTTTTGCCGCGCTGCAAGTAGGATGCCGGCACCATAGGATTGAGCAAACTAAACTGGAGGGGACGAGCACTCGATGACTACAGTATTGGGTAGCGGCACACTAACCTTTAGCGCAGTGGAAGGATGGCCCCAGCTGCCCCAGGGATGGTCCTTCAAAGAGTGCGCCGACGTGGCCGTGGACAGCAAAGACCGGGTATACGTTTTTACCAGGGGTGAGCACGGGGTGATAGTCTTCGACTACGACGGTAGCTTTCTCTCATCCTGGGGCGAGGGCATCTTCGGCATCGCTCATGGGATCTGCATAGGCCCCGACGACTCCGTTTACTGCGTGGACCAGGGTGACCATACCGTCAGGAAGTTCTCCCCGGATGGCGAACTCCTCATGACCCTAGGGGTCAAGGACCGGCCAGCGCCACCCTACAGCGGTGAGGCCTTCAACCAGCCCACCGGCGTGGCGGTGTCTCACAAGACAGGTGATCTCTTCATCTCAGACGGCTATCGCAATGCTCGGATCCACAAGTACAGTGCCCAAGGACGCCACATCATGTCTTGGGGCTCCTCTGGCATAGATGAAGGGCAGTTCGTTATCCCCCACAACATCGCCGTTGACAGCGACGACAACGTTTACGTGGCCGACCGGGAGTGCCACCGGGTCCAGGTGTTTGACGCCAACGGCCGGCTACAGGCCATCTGGAGCAACATTTGGAAGCCCGCCGGCATCAGGTTAGGACCAGACGGCAACGTCTATATTGCCGAGCTCCTAGCCGATGACTACTACGCCGACGCTCCCGACGTGGGGCATCGGGTAAGTATCTACAGCCGGTCGGGCAACTTGTTGGGCCGCCTGGGAGAGTCTGTTTGGGGCGAGGGTCCCGGGCAGTTTGTATGCCCCCATGGCATCGCTTTGGACTCCCAGGGCAACATTTACGTAGCGGAGGTTTCCTGGACACGGCTGGGCAGGACCCTGGATCCGCCTCGTGAGGTGAGAAGTTTACGAAAGCTGGCCAGGAGCGCTCGATAGCCTCCGAGCGCGGCATGCGTACCCTGACCGCCTCGCTCGCCCGGTACGGCGTGGACGCGGTCGAGGTCATCACAGAGGACCAGGCTCCTCCAGTCGCTAGATACGGTGTGGACGCGGTCCAGGTCATGATCGAGGACCAGGTGCCCCCGGCCGCCAAGTTCGGGAGCGACCCCATAACGGTTGAGAACACCGAGCAGGTGCCCCCCCTAGCCAAGCTCCAGGCCAACCAGGACTCGACCCAGAACCCCCCGATCGTCAGGTTCGTCGGCGACCAGGGCGAGAGCAATTACTCGTTTAGCGTCGCGACTTCTCGGTACGAGGACCGCAACGGTCTGCCTCCGGTGGTCCGCGCCGACATCCACGACGCTGTAATCGCTGGCCCCCTAGTCGTGGTCGAGGCGAGGTACAACGGGGACGCTGGCATGCCCCCTCTGGGCTCGCTCCAGATGATCGAGAGCGAGGGTGGCCTGGCTCCTCTGGCCCGCCTGTTCATCGGACACAACGGCAACGAGATCAGCTAGCCCGACAACTGAATAGCAAAGCCTCCTCCGTAGTGGTCGGGGGTGCGGTTGCCAACCGAGACTGTTCGGATTGAGGCGATCGCACCCCCGACTCATTTTGGCGAAGGCAAGATGCGGGTTATTTCGGAGCTGAAGGAATCCTCCGAAAGGGAGTCCTTTTGGAGAGGGCGAAATCGGCCTGATCTTAGGTGCGGAGTCGTGGCCACCCTTTTGGAGACTTCCAACCGACCCGTCGAAACCGCCACCACCCTGACGCAACCTTAGCGATCTAGGGACTGCGCAGCTCCTCGGCGAAGCTGAACAGGTCGGGCAGCCCGCCTGTATGGATGAAAAGTACCGTCTGCCCCTGACGAAGGACGCCGGACCGAGCGTGGTCGATGATGCCGGCCATCACCTTGCCCGTATGCACGGGGTCGAGCAGTAACCCCTCTAATTCGGCCGCCGTTCGTATTGCCTCTATGCAGGCGGGGCCTACCCGGGCATAGCCAGGACCGATGTAATCGCCTATCTGCACCACGTCTTCCCAGGCCAGGCGCTCGTCGAAGCCCATGTGGTTGAGGGCGTTGTTTGACCAGCCCACCACATCTGCGAAAGCTTCTTCCGGGGTACCGATAAGGAAGCCAATTATCTCCCAGGGCAGGCCCAATGCGGCGGCACCAATTTGCAGGCCACCCTGGGCTCCACCGCTGGCGATGTAGATCGTCACCTGCTCGACGCCTATCGCGTCCAATTGGCTGGCAATCTCGAGGGTGGCGTCCATATAAGAGATGGCGGCCGACGAACGGGACATGTGCTCTTTTTTGTGGTTGTACGGGGTCCGACCTTCGTTTCTTAGCCGATTCTCGATGTCCTCTACGTAGCCCGAAACCTCTTCCGCGTCGGTGGTGTCAAGCAGGTGAAGGTCGGCCCCGAACAGGTCTTGAATCAGCAAATTGCCCTGGATCGGTCTGCCCTTGCTGCCAGCCGCGACGCAAATGTAGTCTATGCCGACTTTCTTAGATGCCGCTCCAATAATGCGGGAGGCGTTGGTCTCAGCGTTGACATTTATGGAGACATCAGCCCCTTTCTCCAGCGCGTCCGCCATACAGAAGTCCATATGCCGGACTTTGTTGCCACCCAGGACGAGGCCGGTCAGGTCGTCCCGTTTTATAAGGATTCGCACGCCCAGTTCGCGTGACAGATTCTCCGCCTCTTGCAGTGGTGTGGGGGTCGCCGCAATTCGCACTCTAGGAAGCGCGTCGAGACGTGAGCGAAGCTGTTGGCGGCTCATTGCCGGCATCCGAATCACTGGGCCAAACACCCCCCATCGACGACCAGCTCGGCACCGGTGACGTAAGAGGACTCGTCCGACGCCAGGTAGAGGATGGCGTTGGCCACCTCTTGCGCCGTGCCCAGGCGGCCCATCGGCACCCCGCTTAGCCTGCGCTCCAAGACGCCCGGCTCTGCGAACGGGCCGACTGTGAACGGTGTCTCGGCGAACCCGGGGTGGAGCGAGTTCACTCGGATGCCGTCACCGGCCAGCTGGATGGCGGCCGACTTGGTGAACGAGCGAATCGCGCCTTTTGCCGCGTGGTAAGCAGTGCTGCTGGGGCTGCCCACCATCGCAGCGATCGAGGAGATATTCACTATTGACCCGCCGCCAGTTCGCCGCATGGCCGGCGTGACGAACTTCGTGCCCAAAAACGCGCCCTTCGCGTGTACGGCCAGCACCCGCTCCCAGTCCTGCTCCGACGTATGCTCCACGTCGAACGCGGCGAGGATCCCGGCGCTGTTCACCAGCACGTCCAGGCGCCCGTAGGTGTCCTCGGCCGCCCCGATGGCCGCCTGCCACTCGGACTCGCTGGTCACGTCCAGCCGGGCGAAGAGGGCTTTCGATCCACTGTCTTCAATCTGTGACGCTGTCAGGCGGCCGTTCTTTTCGTCGATATCGGTTATAACGACCGAGGCGCCCTCTCTTGCGGCTGTGCGGGCGAACGCGCCTCCGAAGCCCATCAACTGTCCGTCCAGGCCGTTTGCGCCTCCGGTGATGAGCGCCACTTTTCCAGCAAGTCGGCCGATCATTCCTCCACCCTTCTTCTTCCAGGCAGACGGGCCTGTTTTACCAGCTTGCCCAGCGTTTGGCCGTCGAATCCAAACTCGAACGCCTCGATGTGGCTCATCGAGGCCGTACCCCTCAGTGTGAGCGTCTCACGCCTTCTAGTTGCGGCCCGCTGGCCTCTCATTGAGCGTTGTGGCCCCCATCGATGACCAGCTCCGCACCGGTAATGTAGGACGACTCGTCCGACGCGAGAAACAGGATGCTCTCCGCGATCTCCTCGGCCTCGGCATATCGGCCCAGGGGAATCTGCGAGGTGCGGTCGGCGTACAGCTCCGGGTCGGTGAAAAGGGGCAGGGCCGCCGGCGTCTTGGTGTAGCCCGGATGCACGGAATTCACCCTGATGTTCTCGCTCGCATACTGGACGGCCACCGTCTTTGACATATGCCGCATAGCAGCTTTCGCCGTCGAGTAAGAAGTGATCGTATTGACGCCGACGATGCCATGAATAGACGAGACGTTTACGATCGACCCGCCGCCGCGCTTTCGCATCTCGGGGATGGCGTACTTCATGCCCAGCATCGCTCCGCGGGCGTGCACCCGCAGCTGGCGCTCCAGCCCCTCGACCGTGGTGAACTCGACCCTCAGCGCCTCCTCGGCATTCTGCGGGCCATCGGGGTCGGAGAAGTCGCCGTCGTAGTCGCGGCCAGTGCCGGCGCTGTTCACCAGCACGTCCAGAGCTCCTTCAGCTTTGACGACGGAGTTGATCACCGTGTGCCACAACACCTCGTCCGTCACATCGAGATGAACGTAGTGTGCCGCCCCCCCGGCCTCGCGAATCTCGGCGACGGTGCGGTCACCCGTCTCGTCGTTCATGTCGGCCAGGTACACCGTCGCGCCCTCACGCACGAAGGCCCAGGCGGCCGCACCCCCTATGCCTCTGACTTCCCCGGTGAGCCCATTGGCGGCACCGGTAATGATGGCGATTTTGCCCTGCAAGCGCATGGGGGGAGATTAGCGGCGGAGTTGTTTCCGGTCAACGGCCAGGGTTTCCGGGAAATGGCGAATCGTATTAAGATCGGGGCCAGATCGAGACGTGCTCAGGTGCGGTCAACTTAGTCCCGGGGATGAGGCAGATGTTGCGTTCAACTGTAATCGGAATATTGATCACGCTCCTGGCGGTCTCTTGCTCTTCGCCGGCCGCGAGTTCCGTACCTACGAAACCGGTCGAGGAGTCTTCCGTTTCCGTTCAGGACGAGGCCCCGGTCGAGGACGTGGCTGTGGAGTTAGGCGATTTCGTCAGCGCTCCAGACATGAAGGCCCGCAGGGAGCGGTTTGCTGCCCTCGGGCTCAGCGACGGTAGCGTGCTGGCACTGGGCGGGCGCGGCCTGGGGATTGGCACGTTGATTGCAACCATGCATGAGACGGCAGAACTGCTCAACCCCGAGACCCTCGAGTGGACGTTCACCGGTCCGATGGTGGAGGGTCGCCGCTCTCCGGCCATGGTCGAGTTGGCGGACGGTCGCGTGTTGGTGGCGGGCGGACTGTTGCCAACTAAATTCACGACTCAGACTGCGGAGATATGGGATCCAACGGTAGGTGTCTGGACGACCGTCGCGCCCATGCACCGGACGCGCGACGGTATGGGAGCGGTCAGGCTGCCGGATGGCCGGGTCATGGTCGTGGGCGGCAAGATGGACGCCAAATTAATCGGCACCCTGGATCAGAGCGAGATCTACGACGTCGACACCGACACCTGGACGGAAGCGGCGCCAATGTCGGAGAAACGGCTCAATCACACGGTTACTCTGCTATTGGACGGCAGAGTTCTGGTGACGGGGGGAGGCAAGGAGGACGGCCCCTTCTCCAAGACCGCGGAGACTTACGACTCCGGCACCGATACCTGGAAGACGGTCGCTCCCATGACGGTTTCCAGGTCCTTCCACACGGCCACGTTATTGGAGGACGGCCGGGTGCTGGTCGTGGGAGGCAGAGGGAAGCGGTTGCTCGCTGAGTTGTACGATCCCGTCACCGACTTGTGGTCCAGCGCCGGGGAGACGGAGATGGCGAGAGCCGAGCACAACGCCGTTCTTCTGCTGGACGGAAGAGTGTTGGTGACCGGAGGACTTGGTAACCTTGCAGAGAGTGAAATCTACGACCCGGTCGCCAACGAATGGAGCACCGGCAGCCCCCTCAAGATCGGCCGTTATCGTTCCTCCACCGTGCTCCTGTCGGACGGGCGGGTGGTGACCTTCGGCGGCATAGGCGCCGAAGGGATTCTCGCCTCATCCGAGGTGCTGGCTTGGAGGTGATGACCAGTCAATCTGTGCCCATAGCCATTTTCGTTCGCTCGAAACCATCGTAATCTAGGGCCTGCGCAACTCCTCAGCGAAGTTGAACAATTCGGGCAGTCCGCCCGTATGCATGAATAGTACGGTTTGGCCCTGACGAAGGACACCGGACCGGGCGTGGTCGATGATGCCAGCCATCACTTTGCCCGTATAGACAGGGTCGAGCAGTAACCCCTCTAGCTCGGCCGTCATTCGTATCGCCTCGGCGCAGGCGGGGCTTACCCGGGCATAGCCGGGACCGATGTAATCGTCTATTTGGACCACGTCTTCCCAGGCTAGGCGCTCGTCAAAGCCCATGTGGTTCAGAGCGTTGTTAGACCAGCCCACCACGTCGACGAAGGACTCTTCCGGGGTGCCTACTAGGAAGCCAAATACCTCCCAGGGCAAGCCCAACATGGCCGCGCCTATTTGCAGGCCCCCCTGGGCTCCGCCGCTGGCGATGTAGATCTTCACCTGCTCGACGCCTATCGCGTCCAATTGGTCGGCAATCTCGAGGGTGGCGTCCATATAAGAGATGGCAGCCGACGAGCGGGACATGTGCTCTTTGACGTGGTTGTACGGGGTCCGACCCTCGTTTCTTAGGTGACTCTCGATGTCTTCGACGTAGCCTGAAACCTCTTCTGCGTCGGTAGTGTCAAGCAGGTGCAGGTCGGCCCCGAACAGGTCTTGAATCAGCAAATTGCCTTGGATCGGCCTGTCTTTGCTGCCCGGCGCGACGCAAATGTAGTCCATGCCGACTTTCTTAGATGCCGCTCCAATAATGCGGGAGTTGTTGGACATCCACGAGTTGACATTTATTGAGACATCAGCCCCTTTCTCCAAGGCGTCCGCCATGCAGAAGTCCATGTGCCGGACCTTGTTGCCACCTAAGACGAGGCCGGTCAGGTCGTCCCGTTTGATAAGGATTCGCACGCCCAGTTCGCGCGACAGATTCTCCGCCTCTTGCAGCGGTGTGGGGGTCGCAGCAATTCGCACTCTGGGAAGCATGTCGAGACGCGAGCGAAGCTGTTGGCGGCTCATTGCCGGCATCCGAATCATGACTCTCCTCCAAAACGGTTGGTATTTTGCCGAATCTTCCCCGGCGCGGTCACGGCCGTCAACTCCTCAATGGCCATTCTGCGCCGAGGGGCCGCCCTGGCTCAAAAGGGGGTGCGACTGTTCCACAGACTTTAAACTAGTGCCCCAATAACTTAAGGAGTATTCGATGGAGTACGCGTTCGGAGCGCTGGCACAGGGAGTTTTCGCTAAACCGGAGAACCTGTCACTGTTGGCCAAGACAGGAGAAAAACTGGGGTTTGAGGTAATGTGGTTCAACGATCACCTCGTAATGCCGCGGGCAATAGGGTCTCGGTATCCATACTCCGACACCGGCCAGTTCAACGAGTTCGGTGAGGTTGGCGATTACCTTGAACAGTTGACCTTGCTCAGTTATGTCGCCGCACAGACTTCGCGAGTGAAGCTACTCACCTCCGTGATGGTTGTTCCCTATCGCGACCCTGTGCTGACGGCCAAGATCCTGGCGACGGTGGACGTTCTTTCGAACGGTCGGGTGATCCTGGGTTGCGGTGCAGGCTGGATGCGGGAAGAGTTCGAGGCTCTCGGCAGACCGCCATATGAAGAAAGAGGATCGGTTACAGAGGAGTACATTCGCATCTTCAAAAATTTGTGGACTGCGGTGAAACCATCGTATTCCGGGAAATACGCGTCGTACTCGAATGTCGCATTTGAGCCGAAACCTGTGCAGAAACCGCACCCACCAATTTGGATCGGTGGTGAGAGCCTCCCGGCATTGAGGAGGACGGCCCGTGTGGGCGACGCATGGTTCCCCATCATCGACAACCCACGCCACCGGCTGGACACGGCCGAGCACTTCTCCGCCGGAGTAGCGCAGATGCGGCAGGTCGCTGAGCAAGAAGGGCGCGACCCAGACACGATCAATGTCGCGTTTGCGGTCAACATCTACGACGACAACAAGGAGCATGAGGGCCGGTACGGCGATCGTCGGGTGTTCACCGGCAATGCCGAACAGATCGCGTCGGACATACGCGACTATGCGAGAAACGGTGTGAAGTGCGTGATGTTCGGGTTCGATGTTGACCCGGTTTCGCCCCACGCAACCCTGGAGCAGATGCAGCGATTCAGCGAAGAGGTTAGACCGCTGGTCGGAGAATAACGGTCCACCGCGGTCCAACTTCCGACGTTCGACGCTCTCCAAAAGGTTCAGTCGCAGACTGACCCAACCGAAGGCGGGATCTGGTGCACTTCAAAAGGCTTTCGTGTTACCGAAGATCCCGCACGCCGAAATCAGCAGATTCGAGTGGGCGAGTCAAGAGATTAAGTATCGAATCGATATGAGATTGTGAAATAAGTAATTAAGTTGACCGAACAAGTCCGCTATGCTAATTTTCCGCCAATTGCTCGCCCGGGATGAGACCGGTCGACAATGGTTTCCGACGCCCGGTCGGGAACCTATTTGGCTAAGTGCGGTCCTCCCTGAGTTCAGGGATCGGCCGAAACCTGCATTAATTTGGTGGAGGCTCTTGAATGAATCGCTCGTTTTTCGTAATCGCCGTTCTCGCCGTCGTAGCCGGCCTAGTCTTCGCCGCGTGTAGCAGCGATCCGGAGGTCATCATCGAGGAGAGGATCGTTGAGGTAGAAAAGATCGTCGAGGTCGAGAAGGTAGTTGAGGTTGAAAAGGAAGTCATCAGAGAAGTCGAAGTTGAGGTTGAGGTCGAGCGCGAGAAGGTCCTGATCGCCACCCCGACTCCGGTTGCGGCTGGCGTGCCCCGTTTCGGTGGCACCTTGCGGATCGTCGCCCAGGGCAGCATCGCGTCCATCGACCCGGTGTGGTCAGTCTTCTACGTTACCAACGCGGTAGCCTCGCATATCTACGAGACCCCGTTCGGCTGGGACAACCGTCTTGACACTCGCGAGCGGTTGGTCGATACCTGGACGCTGAGCGACGACAATCTCACTTACACGTTCAATGTGAGGTCAGGGGTGACTTTCCACGATGGGAGAGCCCTCACCTCTGAGGACGTGGTTCCGTCCATACTGCGCTGGCGTGACTCGCCGTTTGCAGCCACCTCGATTGCGCGCACCTTCATTGAAGAAGACGCCATCAACGCCGTCGACAACGACACGTTCACCATTACCTTGAGCGAGCCGATGGGATCGCTTTTGTACCTGCTGGGTATGGCACACGGCACACCGTACATTCAGCCAGCGGAGTTGGCGGTGACCCCGGCCACAACCGAGGTGACAACGCGAATCGGCACCGGCGCTTACAAGTTCGTGGAGTGGGAATTCGGCAATAAACTAACGCTTGAGCGTCACGACGCTTACGTGCCTAGAACCGAGCCGGACAGCAACTACACAGGGCGCAGCATCGCGTACATCGACCAGATCGTTTGGTTGGAGATCCCCGATCCAGAGACGGCAGTTGCCGGTCTGGAAACGGGCGAATGGGACGCCATCGACGGTGCAGGGTTCGATTTCTTTGACCGGTTCACAGAGAACCCGGACCTAGCAGTATCCCAGTACAAGCCGGGCAACCATGCATGGTTGGCGCTCAATCCTCAGATTGGCCCGTTTAATGACCGGAAAGCCCGGCAGGCACTTCTGGCCGGGGTCAACGCCGAGGACTTCATGTTCTCCCTAGGCCCAGAGGACCTGTGGATCAAATGCGGCGCAGTTTATTTCTGCGGCACCCCGCTTGAGGTCGAGACCGGGCTGGAGTTCTATGACCAGGACGATCTGGCGAGGGCGCAGGCGTTGCTCGCAGAGTCGTCGTATGCGGGTGAGACGGTAGTTATTCTCAACCCGACCGACTACGCGACCATCACCCCACTTGGCCTGGTGGCACAGCCCCTGATGGAAGAGATCGGCTTCAACACCGAGATGCCAGCCCTGGACTGGGCTGCCGTCACGTCCAACATCGGGAACACCGGGACGTACAGCATGTTCACTGCATGGTCCGCTCACTTTGATACGGGCCACCCGATAATGGACATCAACATCTCCGGCACCATCGATTGGATGATCCGGGACGAGGAGTTGACTGACCTGCAGCTCGACTATGTAAGAGCTCCGGACATCGCGGCTCAGATGGACATCGTCCGGGAAATTCAGCGTCAGTACTTCGAGAAGGTTCCATCGGTGGCCCTCGGCCAGTTTTTCCCCATGGTCGCGACTACGGCCGCTCTGAAGAACTTCGAGATCAACGCCCTGCCGTTCTACACGAACACTTGGCTCGAGAGGTAATAGGGCAACTTCATAACGTCTCCGTAGCTAGGGGCAGCCCCATGGTGATCGCACCATGGGGCTGCCTGTTTCCTTCTAGGTCGGTGTCATTTTGAGGCCGTTCCGACTAGCACCGGTGTTCGGCTCGCTACTGACCGTCGCGGCGGTCGTCGCTTGCTCGGGCGACGCGGCGTCTGCACCTGCCCCGGTGACCGATGTGGTCGTGAATGCGCCGGGCCAAGAGGTGACCGACTTCGACTCGCCGGAGGAGGAGGCCGGCCGGCTCATCACACAAGCCATGCGGCTGCAAGGGGAGCGTGATTATCAACCGACGTTCCACATGCTCACCGAAGCCATCCGCCTGAATCCCGACAACCCGAACGGCTACTACTTCCGGGCGAACGCGCATCGTGCCCTCGGGGACCTGACAGCCGCTGTTGAGGACTACACGGCGACAATTGACCTCGACCCAACCTACCTCGAGGCTTTTATCCGGCGCGGCGCAAGTTTGGGGAGTCTTGGAAAATTCGCCAGTGCGGCCCTGGATTTCTCGGATGCTATCGACCTGGACCCTGATGGTGCCGACCTCTTCCGTAATCGTGCGTTGGCCCTCTACCGGCTGGGTCGGACTGACCAGGCCATCTCCGACCTGGATGCCGCCATCGAGTTGGATCCATTCATGGCGGCCGCATACAACGACCGAGGCCTCGCCTACGTCCAGTTAGGCGACTTGCTGCGGGCGATTGACGAATACACGAGGGCAATCGAATTGGAGCCGAGACTGACATCCGCCTTCGTCAACCGGGGAACAGCCTACCAAGCGTTGACCAACTTCCAATGGGCCGTCGATGACTTCGACCAGGCGATCCGGCTCAACCCGGACTTCGCGGCCAACTACAACAACCGTGGAAATGCATTTCGTGGTCTCGAGCGTTACGGGGACGCGATGGCCGACTACGATCGGGCGATCCAACTCGATCCGAAAAACGCCGTCGTCTTCTTCAATCGAGCGCTGACTCTCGAGCAAATGGGGAGGACGGGGGACGCCGTTCGGGCCTTCGGAACGGCGATTCGACTCGACCCTGGCTTCACACAGGCGTACTTCCGCCGCGCTGGCACCGTGGGGAACCTAGGTGACTTCGAGGCCGCGATATCCGACTTGGACGTCGTTATCGGACTCGACCCCGGTCACGCTGCCGCTTACAGAAGCCGC
The DNA here is from genome assembly GCA_965250195.1 of Dehalococcoidia bacterium. GTDB lineage: Bacteria > Chloroflexota > Dehalococcoidia > Lucifugimonadales > UBA2962 > CAUZIR01. The sequence goes on along the minus strand of OZ252295.1, from coordinate 536,878 downwards.
GGGACCGCCAGATACCAGCTCGGGGAAGTCAGCGGTGCGATATCCGACCTGAATATCTCGGTTCAGCTGAATCCCGAGGCCTCTGACGCGTACAACGACCGGGGTGCTTTCCTTCTGGAGCAAGGAAACATCGAAGGTGCACGGGCAGATTTTGACCGGTCAATCGTGCTCGACCCGGAGAACGTGTTGGCTCTCTCGAACCGGGCCGCAGTCAACCTGGCGACAGGTAACGCCGCCGCCGCCATCGACGATCTCACCACAGTGATCCGACTGAGCCCGGGCGATCCAGAAGCTTTCTCTAAGCGTGCACGCGCATATACACTTGCTGGCCAGCTTGAACTCGCGAGGCAGGACTTACGTACCCTTGCCAGTCTCGGCCTCGACACGACTCAACTAGAGGAAGCGTTGGGCCTCGAGCCGACGGCTTCCGGCGGATGAACAACAGATGAGCGAGGAGGTGTCGTTGTGAGTAAAGTGACAGCCGTCTGCGCGCTCAGCTTGATCCTGATGGTCACTTTGGCGGGAGTGTCCTGCTCCGGCAACGAAGAGTCGGAACCTGCGATTGCGTCTCCGTCGGAAACGTCTCCTGAAGCCGACGTCGCCGTTGAGGAAACCCTCACAACCGACGGGATCATCCGGGTGGCCGACACCGGAACGGGTTACGAGTGGATCAACAACGAGTTGCTCAAGCTGATTGCCGAGGGGGCCTTCGACCTTGTCGTAGAGATAATTCCAGTCGCACCAGAGGATCTCGAACAAGCACTCATGTCGGGAGACGTCGATATCCATATGGAGGCGCGAACCCCTGAAACTGCGAACTGGAACGATGCGGCTGTTACCGAAGGCACGCTGGTCAATCTCGGGACGACGTACGAAACAGAGGATGATTTCGCCGTGCAAAAGAGTGCCACCCGCTCCTTCGTCGCGTCGTATCCAGAACTCGTCTCCATGCTGGAAAAGATGGACACTCGATCGCGGTCGCTGGGAAAGACCGTCATCTGGGCCGAAAAGCGGGGCGACGTGGAGGGCGAGGAAGCGGCCGCTTACTACATGTACACCTTCGACTTCGAGGACCGCATGAAGTCCTGGATGCCATTCGAGAAGTACAGGATTGCCAAGGCATACATGGAGAACCTCTACCCGGATTTCCGGCGTTGCACCAACTGTCCGGAGCCGGATCCGGATGCTCCAGGTGGCTCATAGGTTGGATACCGGACCAAATGGTCCGTCTGGACAGGTGCAGACCGTCCTCGGTCCGGTAAACCCGGCGACCCTCGGAATAACCCACACGCACGAACACCTGCTCTGTGACCAAGCCTGTTATTTCACTGTACCGGACGAGGCTAGCGAGCGAGACTGGATCGACGCTGAGTTCACGCTGGACCGGCGGGGAACGACGCTGTCCAAGTTCCCCCAATTCCCAGATAATTATCAACTTCTCGACGAGAAAGTCGCGATCGAAGAGGCGCTGCGTTTTAAACACGCCGGTGGCGAAACCCTCGTCGACGTCACCAGTCGCGGTATAGGCCGCGATCCGCTAGCGCTAACGCGTATCTCCCGAGCCACGGGACTGAACGTGATCATGGGCGGAGGGTATTACATACCGCCGTCGCATCCGCCAGGCTTCGATGCCGTGAGCGAGGAGGAGGTGTTCGAGGAGATCGTCCGCGACGTTATCGAGGGGGTAAAGGACACCGGGGTCAAAACCGGTGTAATCGGCGAATTGGGCAACCTGTGGCCGCCTTCGGACAACGAGACCAAGGTGCTGCGGGCGGCTGCCCGAGCGCAGGCCGCAACCGGAGCGCCGATCCTCATCCACCCCGGCTTCCACCGCGACTCGCCGGCACACATAATGCGTGTGCTCCTGGACGCTGGAGCAGACCCGGCTCAGGTGATCATGGGCCACCTCGACTTCATCCAGGAAATCGAGGTGATCGAGTGGCTGGCGGATACCGGTTGCTACATGGAGTGGGACATCTTTGGGTTTGAGGATACAAATCTCGCAGCCGGTGCGCCGCCGCCCATTGTCGTACCCAACGATGCCCAGCGTATCGACCGCATTGAGCGAGTATTCGAGCTAGGCCGGGGCGAACGGGTGCTGGTGGGTCATGACGTATGCATGAAATTCCACTACGCCTCTTACGGGGGCAAGTCGTACGACCACTTCCTTTCGAACGTTAGACCGCGATTGAAGCGGCGCGGCTTCGACGACGCCGATGTCCTCCGCATCCTTGTCGACAACCCAGCGAGAGCCCTGACATTTTCCTAATCGACGTGGAACTCATCGGGCAGCAGACCGACGGGGCATTGAGTCCGTGCCCAAGGCGATTGGCCTCTATATCGCACCGAGTTAGGGTCGTGTGGCGGGAGTAGGTCGACCCTCCCCCGTCTCCACCACACGGCCCCTCTCTCCTAGTTCCATTGCATCGCATGTCGGGAGGAACCGGCCATGTTGGGTGATATCGACGTTCGGCCAAGTCGTAGGGGTGAACACGTCGAGGCTGGACAATGTCGCTGCCGGAGTGGCGCAAGAAATAGGGCTGGCCATAGTGAGCAACTACATCCAGCGTGGACTCACCGATCGGCTACGACGGACCAAACTCAATCGCGCTCAATCGCGACACTGGGGTGCACTCGATTTCAAATCAGCGGCAGCCAAAGGGAGCGACTTCTGTTGTCGGGGCAGTCAAGGAGCTGGGATCTCCCGTCGCACGATAGTGATTTCCGGGGGACTTACGTCGATAACGGCGTAGTTGATTCGGCTCAGGGTGGACTTCCCCAAAATTATGGCTCCCAGGTTCATCACTCGTGCGTTGCTTTTGACGCCATTTGAGAAACAGATTGGAACGTTGGACGGCCACGATTCGAGGGTCACCTGCCCGTTCGCCATCACGCCTACAAACGGCTCGTCATAAAAGCTAGTCATAGCGATCGCTGTGGGAATCGCTGTACCTAGCTTGAGCAGCCTCTCGTCCACCTCACGTCGGCCGTCGCTACAGGGGATGTGGACAGCACTTACTAGGCTCATACCATCCACTTCGTCATTCGAGTCTGAGCTCCGGTAGGCAGGAAGCCCCGCCGTGCCCACTTGAGGCCAATTACGTGGGTCTGGTCCTTCACCGTTCCGGACCGTCTGCCCGCCAGACCTAACCCATAGCACTTCGATATCCGGGAGCAACTCTCATAATTCCGGAGGCACCGACCTCGATCGGCCGTGGTCATCGAACGCCCAAATCTGGTCTATGGGTCCGGAGGCCATCTCGTGACGGAGAGCCGTCGCTGCCGAGGCAGCCCGCTCGTTAAACCTCGAAAAGGCAATTGCTCGCATTTAATATGTACTTTCTCCCGACCTGGTCGGCCTGAAGAGCCGAACCATTCCCTCAGAGTAGAAGATATCCATGAAACAAGTACCGATTTTTCGTCACGAACCGGTAACATTTGCAACAGACTGGCACAAGAATCTTTGCCGAACCATACTCCAATACATTCGGAAATGAGATCAAGAAAGTGATGAACTTTGCTCCCCGATGGGTACGGCCCATAGCGATCGTTGCCGCGGTACTGGCAGTGCTCGGCGCCACTGCCTGCTCTTCTGGCCAGACTCCCGACCAATTGCAGCAATTCGCGATGGTCACCGACCGGGACGGCAACTCGGAGATTTACCTGGTCGATCCGAGTACCGGTTCTTCCGTCAACCTCACCTCACACCCGGCGTTCGATTCTCGCCCCACATGGTCACCGGACGGTCAGCGCCTGGCGTTCGTTTCAGACCGGGAGGGTGGGCTGGTCCTCTACTCAATGAAGGCCGACGGGACGGATGTAATTCGTCTCATCGACCTCGAAGGTGTCAACGTTCACACGCCAGAGTGGTCTCCAGAAGGTAGCCTCATTGCCTGGGCTTCCGACCGAGCCCAGATCTGGACCACGAGTATGGAGGGCGTTAGTAAAGGACCGTTGACCAGCGTCAGCGAATGGGCACTAACACCGTCCTGGCTGCCCGATGGGCGCCGAATCGCCTACGAGGCTACAGCTGGGGTGATCACCATAGACCCGACCGGAAAAGGGAGGGCCATCGTACTGAACCGTGATCGTCTCTACACCAGGGGAGCTAGATGGTCGCCAGACGGAACTAGAGTGGCATTCATTGCAGGAGAGACCAAAGAGGCTGAGGGGCGTCCGATGATGGTCGATCTGACCTCAGAGCCCATCGAGCTGAGCACAGTGGAAACCGATTTAACCATCACTGGCAAAAGGGTCGAATGGGACGCTAGCGGCAGACGGATCATGTTCGACACCGGTGGTGACATCTGGTTTGTAGAAATCGATTCGGCCCAGGTCGTTCGGCTAACCAGCAGCTCGGCAAACGAAAAGGAAGGGACTTGGCGTCCGTCGCAATGACCCTTTGTTAGTTCCTCCTTCAACTCCTCTTCCAGCGTTTCCATAAACGCCCACCTCCCAACTTCACTTCTCCGCCTCTCGCCGGGAGGCAGCCACCTGCCGGTTTCGACGTGCTTGTTGGGTGAACCATCGACGTCTAGATGGCAACTCCGAGTTTGCTCGAAGCCTCCTCAGCGGGGTCTCTAGTAGGCGAATTGTGCAACGTTTACGTCTGCGTAACGTTTTGCCCACCACAACAGTAACAAGGTCGTTACGCGAAACGTCAAATTCGTTCTGTTTCAGTTACCGTGTTGACTACAGGATCTTGCTATAAATGGTCTCAGTCTTCCAATACCACAAATCACGAAGGTGTTGGTAACCTGCAACGTAAGCATTATAGCAACGCTATGTGAGGCTGAGTGGATGGCTCTACCCCGCGAAAGACGTTGGAAGAAGGAGGAGTTCTGGAACATGACAACGGATGAAGTTAGAAGTGAATCCGCGATCGTCGCACCGTGGACTCCGATCAGTCCTATAAAGGGTCTTGGTCGTTTTCTCGGTCGCGTTGGCCGGGCGCTACTGCTGGAGTCGGACCTTTACAAAGAGGTGGCCGCAGACCGGCGATCTCTGGCCCAGGCTTTCGCAGTAGTGGCACTGGTTGCGGCGGCGACTGCACTAAACACTTCCGATGACGGATTAGTCTCGGGGGCCGCCGGCCTGCCGGTCAACATCGTCCTCGGATTTGTCGGGTGGATCGTATGGGCCAGTGTGACTTTCATGCTCGGCCAGACTTTTTTTGCAGACCGCGGAAAACCCGATCCGTTGGAGTGAGCTGGCACGTGCCGTGGCATTTGCCCAGGTTCCTCTGTTGCTGCGAGGTCTCGGGGTCATCCCCAACCTTGGCCTTGCGATCGCGCTTGTGGCCCTGGTGTGGGTGTTCGTTTCCATGGTCATCGCCACCCGCACGGTTTACGGGACCTCCAATAACTGAAAGCCCCTAGCGGTAGTTTTGGTCGGATTCGTCCCCTACCTGCTCATCGTCGGCGGCCTGACCCTGCTGGTCAACAACGCTACAAGCTAGCCACAACACAGAATTAATCCTACGCAACACGGATAAATCACTAATCGTCAGTTGAAATCGCAATCAATAGGAGGAGTTTGGAAATGCTTAAATACATAAACCTTAGTGGGCGACTGCCGAGGGCCATCGCCCTGACAGCCGTCGTTGGGGCCCTCGCGGCCGTCGCCATTTGGGCCATGTGGCCAGGCGACATCGCGGGTCTCACCGAGACCCGCGACGCAGAGATCGTTGTTACGGCGGGCTCTACCGGTGGTCTCTCTTCATCCAGACCCTCTCCTCTTGTTACACCACTTCCTGGGACTCTACTCGGAACGCCTCGTGAAGGTTCAGCCGTCATGGCAGAGTTTGTCGAAGCGCTACCACCGGGGCAGCTCAAAAAAATGCAGCTGACCGCCGAGCAGGCGTTCCTCCGTCTGGGCATCACCTTCAATGTGTATGGAGATGAGTCCGGACCGGACAAGATCTGGCCATTCGATATTGTCCCGCGAATCATCGAGTCCAAAGATTGGGACCAAATTGAGCGGGGCCTTAAACAACGGATCACCGCTCTCAATGCCTTCATCGACGACATCTACCACGATCAGAAGATCGTGAAGGACAGCGTCATTCCGAATGACATGATCCAGTCCGCGACCAGCCGTTTACCGCAGTGCGAAGGGCTAAATCCGCCCAGCAAACTCTGGTGTCACATTACCGGCACCGACCTCGTCCGGGACGGCAGTGGAGATCTTTTCGTGCTGGAGGACAACCTCCGGTGTCCCTCGGGGGTGTCATATGTGCTCGAAAATCGCAAAGTCCTGAAAGGAACATTCCCTCAGGTATTCGGCGCCTCCCAGGTCCGCCCAATCGATGATTACCCTAGCCGGCTACTGGAGACGCTGCGATACCTCGCGCCAGACAAGAACCAATCGCCCACGATCGTTCTGTTGACGCCCGGAGTCTACAATTCCGCGTACTTTGAGCATGCTTTTTTGGCCCAGCAGATGGGCATCGAATTGGTAGAAGGGCGCGACCTGACCGTCAGCGACGGGTTCGTGACCATGCGGACCACCCAGGGGTTTCAAAAAGTGGACGTTATCTATAGACGCATCGACGACGACTTCTTGGATCCAACCGTTTTCCGGCCCGACTCGCAACTCGGTGTATCGGGCTTGATGGACGTTTACCGGGCCGGCAACGTTGCCCTGGCAAACGCACCGGACACAGGAATCGCAGACGACAAGGCCATCTACGCCTACGTTCCCCAGATGACGAAATACTACCTTGGCGAAGAGATCATTTTGCCGAACGTCGAGACCTACATTTGTTGGGACGAAACGGAGCGGAGCCATGTCCTGGCCAATCTAGATAAGCTCGTCGTGAAGGCGACCAACGAGTCTGGCGGCTATGGGATGCTCATCGGGCCCCATTCGACGGCGGCCGAACGTGAGGAGTTTGCCGGCTTGATAAAGGCGAACCCCCGGAACTACATCGCCCAGCCGACCCTGGACCTTTCACGGGCGCCGGTCATCGTCGACGACCACTTCGAAGGGCGGCATGTCGATATGCGTCCCTTCATATTGAACGGTGAGGACATCTACGTTCTGCCCGGTGGTCTCACCCGGGTTGCGCTCAGGAAAGGCTCGCTTGTAGTCAACTCGTCTCAGGGTGGGGGAAGCAAGGATAGTTGGGTGCTCGCCTAGGTCATGGGCGAATGTTAAGCCGGGTCGCCGATTCCATCTTCTGGATGAACCGCTACGTAGAGAGGGCGGAAAATGTCTCTCGTGTGGTGGACGTCAATCTTCACCTGATGCTCGATATGCCGGATGGAGTTGATGAGCAGTGGGCGCCGCTCCTGAAGGCAACAGGTGATTATGAGATATTCCAAGAGAGGTTCGGCGAACCGACGCGAGACACCGTCGTGGCGTTCCTCACTTTTGACGATCAAAACCCAAACTCCGTTTTCTCCTGCTTGAGAGAGGCCAGGGAGAACGCACGTACGGTGCGAGAGATCATCACGGCGGACATGTGGGAACAACTCAACACCTTCTACCTGATGGTGCGTGACGCAAACACTGACGGCTCTTTATCCTAGTCTCCTCACAGGTTTTTCAACGACGTAAAAATGGCCAGCCATTTGTTCCAGGGGGTCACGGACTCCACCATGGCGCACGGTGAAGGCTGGCACTTCGGATATCTAGGGCGTCTACTGGAACGCGCGAATATGACGTCTCGGATCCTCGACGTCATGTACTACCACCTGCTGCCCGACGCCGGCGACATCGGCGGAGAGATTGATGAGATCAGATGGCTCGCCGTATTGAACTCTGTGAGCGCCTTCGAAATGTATCGCCAAAATCACGGGCTCATTACTCCTGCGAACGTGGTTGGGTTCTTGGCCCTCAATCCGGAGTTTCCCCGTTCCATGCTGTCTTGCGTTACCGAGGCCGGTGAGTCTCTAAAGGGGATCGAAGGTTATGGGGTCGGCTCGGGTGGGAATGCCGCGAACCAGGGCCTTGTGACGCTGGTGGGGGAGCTCCAAGCAGCGGAGATCGACGAAATAATCATCGGCGGCCTGCACGAGTTCATATTCGATTTCCAGGCGAAGCTCATCGAGGTTGGCTCGTCGATCTTCGAAACCTATTTCGCACTCCCCGTGACTTCTGAGCCGATAAACTCGGCGGTCAACCTGGGCGCTGGCTTGGAGTGATGGTTTTCGACTACTCGGATTCGACTAGCCGATGATTTATGAAGTCCACCACGTTACGGAGTTCTCATACGACAAACCCGTTTTCATGGAACCTTTGACTGTCCGTCTCCGCCCGCGATGTGACGCTAGACAAAGTCTTTTGGACTTCGATATGGATATTAATCCTCTGCCTGCTGGACTTACCCACAACATCGATGTCGATGGCACGTCGACGGATCGGGTGTGGTTTGACGGACTACATGAGTCTCTGTCGATCACAACTAGGTCGAAGGTCGACACCGGAAGGTACAACCCCTTCGATTATGTTCTTGACTCCGAAGCACAACGGCTTCCATTGCAGTATGGGCACCACAACGAGTATTTGAAGCCATATGTTCGGGGGGCAGCCGTTCCCGAAGAAGTTGCTTCCCTGGCAAAAACTTTTGCTTCTGAGGCGAGCATGGAACCCGTCTCATTCATTGGGTCGCTGACTCGGCACTTACACGATGAATGGGAATACATGGTGCGGGAACAAGGCGATCCCTGGCCGTCATCCACCACCCTGAAACAGCGTTCGGGCTCTTGTCGCGACCTCGCCGTTTTGCTCATGGATTGTCTGCGAGCGCTCGGGATCGCTACCAGGTTTGTAAGCGGTTACAAACCGACAAACGGGCCAGCCGTTGAACTGCATGCTTGGGCAGAGGCGTATCTACCTGGCGCGGGATGGAGGGGGTACGATCCGACAACCGGCTTAGCCGTCTCGGAAAACCATATTGTGTTGGCCACGGCCACCCACCCTCGAAGTGCGGCACCGACCTCGGGCTCGTTCCGAGGCACGGATGCAATCTCATCGTTGAGGACGGAAATTCGCGTCGCGGAGTTCGGCGAGTCTCCTGTCAGCGAATTGCCACTCCCCAGTGCGACTCAGGCGGCGCTTGATGCAAGGAGACACAATGTGTAATTCAATTCAGAGGAAATTTATGCCATCAATACTGGCATTGGCTATTTTGGTGGCGTTCGCCGGTGGGTGCGGTGGTGGATCAGATGACCCTGGAAGCAATGAAATGAATGTCACCGGTCAGCCGACTCAGGTGATGCTGCCGGGCTCGGGCGTCGTTGTCCAACCTGCACGAGCAACCTGGGATACGGGGTATTTTTCCGAGGCCGTCTACAGCAAGGCCCTGGAGGCGCTAGGGTTTGATGTGCTCAACCATCAAGAGCTAGCGAACGCCGATTTTTACGAAGCAGTGGCAGCCGGTGAAGTCGATTTTTGGGCTAATGGCTGGTTCCCGCTTCACAATGACTATCAGGATGCGTTCGGCAAGGGCGCATCTATTGCGGGCACCGTGGCGGCGTTTGGAGCTTTGCAAGGCTTCCTAGTCGACAAGGCAGGGGCGGACGAATTCAATATCACCTCGCTCAGCGATTTCGGCCGCGATGAAGTTCGGCTGGCTTATGACATCGATGGAAACGGTAAGGCGGATTTGATCGGGTGCGAAGAGGGTTGGGCATGCAAGCTGATTATCGAGTTCCAGCTCGACGAAGGCGGACTGCGGGATTACATCGATGAGCGATCGGGGCCCTATTCGGAAGCGATGACTAACCAGATATCTCGATACCGTTCTAGCCAGCATGTCCTTTTCTACACCTGGACCCCTAACTGGACGGTTGCCCAGTTGGTACCCGGCATCGACGTCGTTTGGATAGAAGCCGCGGTTCCGAATCACCCCGATGGGTACCCTGTGGAAGAATTATCACTTGCAGGGATCGAAGGTTGCGTCAAGGACCCTTGTCTCATGGGGTTCCGGGGTGCCGATCTCAAGGTCGTCGCAAATAATGAGTTCCTCGATAACAATCCGTCTGCCAAAAAGCTGTTCGAGGTGATGTCAATCCCGCTTGGCGACATCTTCAAACAGAACAATCGGATGAACGCCGGCGAAAATAGCCAAGAGGCAATTGATCTGCACGCTGACGAGTGGATCGCCCTGAACAGGGACTTGTTCGATAGCTGGATAGCCCAAGCGAGACAAGCGGGCCAATAACTCCCTGAGCGTCAGTCACCATGCCTGATTCGACGCCGGTACTAAAACAAGCTGATCAAAATTAATGAGCGGAGGTTGAATAGTTGAGTTCATATAAAGCGGAGTACATCTGGATCGACGGTCAAAAGCCGACGGCGAAACTGCGGTCTAAGACCAAGATCGTGCCGATGGGCGAGGAGCCGCCGATCTGGGGGTTCGATGGATCCAGTACCGAGCAAGCGGAGGGCAACTCTTCGGACTGCGTACTCGACCCTGTGTTCGTGTGTGCGCATCCGATACGCGGCGGAGATGACAAATTGGTTCTGTGCCAGGTTCTCCTTCCTGACATGTCGCCGCACTCATCTAACACCAGGGCCGCTTGCCTTGCTACAGCCGAGAAATACGCTGGTTTCGAGCCGTGGTTCGGTATTGAGCAGGAGTACACGCTCTTTGACGGCGTGCGGCCCCTCGGATGGCCTGACTCCGGATTCCCGGCGCCGCAGGGCGGATATTACTGTGGTGTCGGGACGGATGAAGTGCATGGACGGTCCTTGGTCGAAGAGCACATGGATAACTGCCTGACTGCAGCCCTCGCCCTCGCCGGCATCAACGCCGAGGTGATGCCGGCACAGTGGGAGTTCCAGGTGGGACCGCTCGGTCCCGTAGAGGCTAGCGACCAGCTGTAGATGGCCAGATGGCTCCTCTACAGGACTGGCGAGGATTTTGAAGTTTCAGCCCTACTGGATCCAAAGCCGGTTAGAGGAGATTGGAACGGTGCCGGCGCGCATACCAACTTCTCAACGAAGGATATGCGTGAAAGTTACGAGCCTTGCATTGCTGCTGCCGAGGCGCTCGGAACAAAACGCGAACTGCACATAGCCAACTACGGCGACAGGATTGAAGAGCGACTGACGGGTCTGCACGAAACCATGTCGCACGAGGACTTCGGCTACGGAGTCTCCGACCGGGGAGCATCGATCCGGATTCCGTGGCAAGTCGCCAGAGACAAAAAGGGCTACATAGAGGACCGTCGACCCAACGCCAACATGGATCCTTATGTGGTTACCAGGTTGATCGTTGCCACCGTCTGTGGAGCCGCCACGGCTTAGCTAACGGAATCCCAAAACTGACCTGTGGCAATTGGGGGCACGTCATTTTGGACGTGCCCCCTTCCTGTTCGATCGAGGTGCTGTGGAACAATCCCAGTTCCACCAGGCCCTTTTAGGTCCCAGCCATTAAGGTCCGTTGACACCCTCTGTTCTAAGTTGAGAGTCCTAGTTCCGAAAGGGAGTCCTTCTGGAGGGGCTTAATTCGGGAATTTAGTAGGTTCAGCTGCCGGTCGACCCTTTTGGAGCCACCAAGTTGCTCAGTTCCTCGTGGGCAGGCACACCGGCGCCTTGGCTGGCAGGGCGCTGCGGAAGTGCTAGGTAGAACAGAGGTCCGGCACTTTTCGTTGAGAGGGCGCCGAACTGAAGCACCAAAGGACAAGTCGCGATTGAGCGATTTACCGGAGGTTATTGCACCTCGAGAGCGGTCAACAGGAGCAGCATTTCACCGCTTTCGTCTTCGCCATCGGCCCATACCGCGACCGTATAGACAGCGTCACCGGTGATCAGTCCGCTCAGGTCCGCCTCCACCGTTAATCCTTCTTCCGTCTCCTCCCAAATGGAGGCTTCGATCTCGTTGGATAGAAGGTCAATGTAGTACTGGTCAGGTGGAGCCGGCTGAAGAATTCGCGCGAAGACGTCCGAGTTGCAGGTTTCCACGAAGCCACCGCCCGGGCAGTAACTCCGTAGGAAGCTAATCTCCGCAGATGTCTTCGGGGTGGGAATCGGGTCAACGAACACCCCTATCACCGGGAAGACGGAGTCCAGATAGGTGACCTTTTTGAGGTCGAGGGTCAGTACGCCAGCGGAAATGGACGGACGCTCCACGGCCAACACGTGCCCACCCTCAAAGTGCTGGACGAACGCAACCTGCCTGTCGTTGGACGCAATGCCTATGCTTACCGCCCGGTGGGACACTTGGAGAATATTGTCCCTGTGCCCCCAGTTAGACTCGGCGTCGTCGTAAACCATCGCGTCATGGGTTTGCTCGATCCCCTGGCGCGGCCTTGTGATCGTGCAGTTCAGAGAGCTCCTGTCACATCCGCTGTCTTCCCACTGGGCCTTCGTCCAGCCCGAGGTAGCGACATTTTCAAAGGCGTAGCTGGTACCACCCATGGTCGAGTAGACCATGTAGGGCTTTCTACCGTCCTTCCACCAGTGGCCAAAGTACTGATGCACCAACATGTCCTCAGCATGAGACTGGGCCGCCAGGTTCGTGCCGAGGACTACCGGATCGGCCCCAATCCTCGCTCGGTCCCGGTTGATCAATTCCAGGGCGAACTCGCGAAGCTCGACCATCTCCGATTCCGTGAGTCGATTGCGCCCCCAAGTCGTAGGCCTCCCTCGTAGGTGCGGGAATGGGGGTCGGCCGTGGAGTTGCTGTGACGCGAACCCTGACTCTGGTCGCGGTCGGTGCAGGCTCATCATCACTGATGACGGCGACCTCCAGGCCTTGAGGTGAGCCCGGTGTTTGCTCCTCCTCGCCCGATTCGCTTACAGCGACCGCGACCGCTATAGAGATCAATACTACGACAATGACGTATCGCATGGCGTCAGCGGTCACCCGGTCTGCAGCGTGTTACGGAATTGCAACGACGTTCTTCCTTCATTTGAGCAGATCACTATTCATTGCCGGGTAGGATACGGTGCTTCCTAGAGTTTTTGCCGGGCTTCCCGCTAAGCAGCAGAAGGCGCAACTGCAGGGGATCCTGGAGGCGGTACACATCCACCGCGACGGACTGATCGAGGCGGAGTTCAGGACGTAGCTTGATTCAACCGAGCTTGTGGTGGAGGCGGGGGAGGGTCGAACTACACCTGCAACACGTGAGCCACGGCTAAACGGTCTCAGCCGCGCTGGTGTCCTCTTGACTGATTCTAAGGATTCTAACTTGATCGGAACCTAGGTAAGCAGAGCCACGACACATGACGCAACGCATCCCGATGCGACATTCTCCGCCGATCCGCCTCTACCACGACACGAACTTCGAAGCTTCGCCCGCATGGAAGAGGCATGGAGCAAAAGTCGGGATTATCCAGTAACGGGGATATGATTATCCGTAAAAGTTCAATCGCATCAGCCGACTGCTGTAGTAGTTCGGCGGTCCTGTATAGGCTGTTCAGCAGTGATATCGAACGTCCTACAGATGTTTGCTCCGTTTTGCGTTGTCCGTTAAGTTTGCGCTGAGCCGGATGGTACCTAACTATCTGATCGCGGATCATGTTTACTCGGAGCAACGTACAGGCAGTAGTCGCAAGGAGGCTGTGATTTCGAAATACTCATTCCTGGCTGAAAAATCGACTGCGGGAGAACGTCTCTCACGTGAGGACGCATCCCTAGTTTTGAATTCACCCGACGAAGACGTTCTCGAGGTTCTGGCATCCGCATATCAAGTCCGGAGGACTTTCTGGGGGAACAAGGTTCATATTCACGTCTTAATGAACGCGAAAAGTGGACTATGCCCTGAGGATTGCGGCTACTGCTCACAATCTCGTGTCTCATCGGCCTCGATTGAGAAATTCCCCATGGTGGCCGAGCGAACCCTTATCGACGGTGCCCGGGAAGCCAAAGCGGCCAAAGCGAGACGATATTGCGTGGTTACGAGTGGCAGGGGTGCGAGTTGGAGAGAGGTCAACTTCTTGGCCGACACGACTCGCAAAATCGTCAGCGAAGTCGGTATCGACGTATGTATGTGCGTCGGCCTACTGGACGAAGACAAGGCCCGCGCTTTGAAAGAAGCCGGTGTCGATCAACTCAACCACAACCTGAATACGAGCGAGAATTTTCACCCTCAGGTCACCACGACTCATACGTACCAAGATCGCATCGACACCTTAAAAGCGGCTAGGAGAGCGGGGCTAAACCTTTGCACCGGAGCGATCTTCGGCATGGGTGAATCTCAAGATGACGTAGTCGACGTGCTATACGCTCTTCGCGATCTTGAACCCCAGTCGATCCCTGTCAACTTCTTGAATTCAATCGATGGAACTCCCCTTGAAGGCATTGACTACTTAAAGCCAAACGATTGTTTGAGAATCTTGTCCTTGACTCGTTTTTTGAATCCGAAGCAGGAGATTCGAGTCTCCGGAGGTAGAGAAGTCAATCTCAGGTCTCTTCAACCACTCGCACTGTACGCCGCCAACTCCGTGTTCACCGAAGGGTATCTGACCACACCAGGCCAGACCACAAAAGAGACGTGGGAGATGATTGAGGACCTCGGTTTCGAATTGGAAGTTGATGCAGAGCCTTCACTGCATCAACTCGTCGAAGCGACGACTTGATCGGCCGTTGCCTCCTACCGCTCACGACCGCAATTTCGGCGATGCTGTGGCCAAAAACCTCTCCGAACCGTTCTCATGAACCGTAAGGATCCCGAGCATCAGTGTTGGTCACCGATCCGAACACTTCTATCGGTGACTCCGAATGTCGGGACTTAAGCCAAAACCCGGTCGCGTCTGGCATCCATTTACTAACATTGAACGGTTCGATCGCGAGGAAAAGCTCGTCATCGAAAGCGCGGTTGGGAATCGGCTGATTGATATCTACGGCCGTGAGTACATCGACGGCGTAGCCTCAATGTGGGCGAATATACATGGACACAGCCATCCCCACATAGTAGAGGCGATCAAGCGCCAAGCTGACAGGTTGCAGCACAGTACGCTCTTAGGCGCTAGTCATACAACTGGCGAGGAGCTCACTGAACGTCTCGTAGCACATTTGCCTGATGGCCTCTCGAATGCCTTTTACAGCAGTGATGGTGCCAGCGCAGTTGAGGCGGCGATTAAGATGGCCGTCCAATACTGGGCCAACACCGGTCACCCCGAAAAGAAGAGAATCGTGTCGCTTGACATGGCCTACCACGGTGACACAGCCGGGACGGTCAGTCTTGGCGGAGAAGGGCCATTCAGAGATCCCTACAAGCCTCTCCTGTTCGAACCGCTGAGAGTGCCAAACCCCTACAGTTATCGGTGCCAAATGTGCAAGGCGGCGGGGAGTTGCGACCTGTCATGTGTCCAAGTCTTGTCGGAGATGTTCGCAGATCGACATCGGGAGATTGCCGCCTTGGTGGTCGAACCGAAGGTCCAGGCAGCGGCGGGGGTTGTGGTTGCACCGGAAGGACACCTCTCAGCGCTAAGACGTCTATGTGACCAGTTCGACGTCCTACTTATCGCGGACGAAATTGCAACCGGCTTTGGAAGGACGGGTGCCATGTTTGCCTGCGACCTCGAGGATGTCCGTCCGGACATTTTAGTGCTCGGTAAAGGTATGTCTGGAGGATACTTACCTATATCCGCCACGATCGCCACTGATCGCGTGTACGAGGCCTTCTACGACGAGTCCAGCCCAGAGAAAACGCTCTTCCACGGTCACACATTCGCAGGTAATCCGATTTGCAGTGCGGCGGCAATTGCAAATCTTGATTTATTTGAGCAGGATCACGTCGTCGATCGAGTCAAAAGCGTCGAACCAGTGCTCAAAAACCTGCTTCGGGAGGAACTGCAAGAACATCCCCATGTCGGAGAGATCCGCCAGAAGGGACTTATGGTTGGGATCGAAATCGTCTCAGACCGCGAATCCAAGAAACCATTCGATTCCTCCCTTCTCGTCGGTTGGAAGACTTCGCTTGCTGCGCGGGACCGGGGAGTATTCGTCCGGCCAATCGGCGACACCGTCATTCTGATGCCTCCCTTGTCAATCGAAGAGGTGGAATTAACTCAGATCGTGGAGGCTGTAAGTTATGGTCTCGATAAAGTCACAGGACAATCCGCGTAGTTGGTCAGATTGGCTAGAGTTTGAGCGAAACCAGATCGAGAGGCTGACTCTAGCCCGGAACATAGTTACGCTTGATGCCGGACCCCGGGTGCATCTGACGCACCAGGGACGGCCTTACGTTCTCTTTACCTCCAACGACTACCTTGGTTTAGGTCTAGATCCCAGGGTAGGCGAAGCTGCAAGCGATGCGATCGTCAAGTACGGCAGTAGCGTGTCCGCTTCGAGGCTTCTTTTTGGCTCAACACCTTTACATGACGAACTCGAAGGCCAGCTAGCCAACTTTAAGAAATCGGCGGCTTGTCTCCTATTCAGTTCCGGCTACTTGGCGAACCTAGGAGTCTTATCGACTCTTGCCTCGAAAGGCGACGCGATTTTTAGCGATCGCCTGAACCACGCATCCATCATTGATGGTTGCCGTCTTTCTCCGGCGAGCACCCTTACGTATCCCCATCGCGATATGAGTGCTCTAGAGGATCTGCTTAAGACTCACTCCGGAGGACGAAAACTAATTGTTTCCGAGACAGTTTTTAGTATGGATGGGGACATGGCTCCCTTACCAGATCTAGTCAAACTGGCCGACCGGTACGAAGCGTTACTGATACTCGACGAAGCTCACGCAACGGGTGTAGTCGGTGCATCCGGAGCTGGTGCAATGGAGTCGTTTCATCTTCGAAGCGAGCGCGCCATCATCGTCGGTACCCTTTCGAAGGCACTAGGCTCGTTAGGTGGCTTCGTCTGTGGCGACTCCAGGATTATCGACCACCTTAGAAACCGATGCAGAACTTTCATTTTCGACACGGCACTGTCTCCAGGGAACGTAGCCGCTTCCCTCAAGGCGCTCGAGATTTCGATCACTGAATCCTGGAGACGCGATCACGTCACACACCTCGCAGAGCTGTTTCGTTCAGGATTGGCCCGACTCGGACTCCCACCGACGGGCTCAGTCACTCCGATACTTCCCTTTGTTGCAGGCGACTCACAGACTGCCATCGACATTGAACACACGTTGTGGGATGAGGGGTTTTTGGCGCGAGCAATCCGGCCCCCCACAGTACCGCGAGGGCAATCACGGATCAGGTTCACTGTATCTGCAGCCCACACAGAGTCGGATGTGGAGGCAGTAGTAGCCGCGTTGGCCCAGATGCGCTGTGGGTGAAACGGTTCTTGTAACGGCGACGGACACCGGTGTCGGAAAGACGGTGGTAAGCGCTTGGCTCGCTTTGGCCGTCCAGCAAAGCCTCAAAGTCGCCCTCGTCAAAGCGATTCAATCAGGACGGGGAGAGCGGTGGGAAACGGATGAGGCGTTTTATCAGCGCAGCGTCGGAACACTACCGAACGTGACGACAGCCACTATCGTTTCGTTGCGTGAGCCGTTGGCCCCTTCAATCGCGGCACGGAGGGAAGGGAGGGACATCTCGTTTGATGAGGTTGTCGACGCTTGTCAGAAGATTTCCCGACAACATGATCTGACAATCATTGAGGGCTCAGGAGGAATTCTGGTGCCCATCAACGAAGAGTCAGACTATTCAACGCTAGCACGAGCTCTGGACGCCCTACTGGTCGTTGTGATACGGCCAGGCCTAGGTACGATCAATCACACGCTATTGACCATAAAAGCTGCAGAGACTAACGGGCTCACAGTGACGCTGCTCGTTTGCACTGGCGTGACGGACCCAACGCCAGTGGTAGTTAGGGAGAACGTGAGTTTCCTGCGCGATCGGTTGCCGAGTATCCCGCTCCTTTTGCTTTCGTGGTCAGAGGGTGTCAAGGAGGCCTCTCTTTCGTCGGTTCGAGCCCAGTTGCTAGGCTCGCGACCGTTTTTACTATCTAATTCCGATCTGAACTTACACTCCCTCAACATCGACATTGACACGTGACCCGCAATCAGAGCCGCCCAGTTAGACGCCAGACGCTAAAGTGTCGAAGTCGCCATTATTCTCCATTTTTGTCACCCCCACCTAGACGGTGCGCAGCGAATGTCGATGATGTCGGTGAGCGTAGATTGGTCAAAGCACATAGTGCCTAGTTAGACACATAAGGTTCGGAGGAACGAAAGATGGTCACAACAGTCGATGCGCCAATTCGGGAAAGCAAGTCAGACGCGAACAAACCGCTTCCCTTGGCGTTCTTGCTAGCACGGCCCATTACGACTAGCTACACCGTGCCCCGTGATGCCGAGTTCGACTCGACAAGACAAATACTCGTGTCGGGCGAATCAGGTGAACCGATTCATGGCATCGAGGAGGATGACGACGATCCACGCGTGATGAGACCTGTCATGAAAGGGGATCCGACTCCACTCACAACGAATTATTGGACGAATATGGACGGGACCCAAGTTCTGGATTCATATACCGATTTCGACTAGCGGCGGACCATTGAACCCTGGCTGTATGCTCGCCAAGGCAGGTCAGACTCGCCTCCTAATTTAGCTGTAGAGAGGCCAGAGTAAAGTCCTAGGCGGATTCGGTTGCCGAGGAAGCCGGGAAATCCAGCGGAGAGTCCACTGCCGAGAGGCCACCTAGTGCCCGCCGAACGCAACGATAGCCCGTACATGGGCTGACCAACCGCTGGTGTCCGGGATTTTATTTGACAGTTGTAGACGCCAATCTGTGGCGCAGCGGCACGTCAATCGCGTGGTAATTCGGTGAGGCTAATGAATTGCCTTCGTCATGGAGGGAGTTCCCCCACCAAGGATCGATTTTTGTGCGCGACACAGTCCTAATTCTCACCAACACCATGGACCCCCACGCGGACGTGATGGTCCAGTTACTCAATCGGCGAAACGTTCCCGTGATTCGGTTTGATCCTGGGGATATTCCCGCGGCTGGCAAGATCGCCGTGAGGATCGAGAACAGCGTATGGAGAGGGGAGTTCGAGACACCTGATATCACTTTCAGTATGAGTCAGATTAAGAGCATTTGGCACCGCCGGCCTACGAGGTGGACGCCACCGCCAGGCGACTACGGCGACGAAATCGCGAAGTTCATGAAATTGGAACGGGAACATGCGTTTGGTGGCGTTTGGGAGTCCACGGACTGCTTGTGGGTGAACCACCCTACCAAAAACTTTATCGCTAACTGGAAGCCATTCCAACTGAAATTAGCAACTCAGATGGGCTTGGAGATTCCACGCACCGTCGTCACTAACGATCCGGCGCAAGTAATTCGGTTCCGCGACGAAATTGGATCGGAGATCGTGTTCAAGACGCTGACTCCTGCATCATTCGAAAGTCGGTCCCAATACACACATGTCTTGAAAGACAACAACCTTGAGCTAACAGAAAATATGGAGGTCACTCCAGGGATCTATCAACAATATGTCGCCAAGGATTTCGAGCTACGCGTGACTGTGATAGGCGATCAAGTTTTCAGCGCAGCCTTGTACTCTCAAGAGAACGACTTGACTAAACACGATTGGCGCTTGGGCCAGTCAGATGGTCTGAGATACGGGAAGCACGAACTGCCCGCACTGATCAAGACCAAATGCGTGGCCCTTGTAAGAGGACTGGGTTTGAATTTCGGCGCCATCGACATGATAGTGACACCTGAGGAACATCATGTTTTTCTGGAGATTAATCCCAGCGGCCAATTTGGTTTTATCGAACAACACGTTGACTACCCACTGTTTTCCACTTTGGCAGATCTATTGGAGGGAACAATGCCGGTGACAGCGAGCTGACGTCAAATTGCATCCTCTGAGAAAGGGAGTCTCAGTGCCAACCACCGAGCATCTTATGGAAAAACTTTTGACCGATGTCCTGGCTCGATACGACGCGATGTCTAAGGAGCTTCAAACGGCATTCCGCCTCGTTCCGAGACATTCGTTCATCCACACCACGTATTCCGTTGGGGAGCAAGGTCCCTGGACTTCTCGGCCCATCAATCCCGAGAGGTCGGACGACATGGAATCGATCTACGTGGACGCGCCGTTGGTCGTGACCTTAGAAGGCACCCTACCAGACGTTATTAACTCCAAACCGAGCGTTGTGATTCGGATGATCGACGCTCTCGGTCTCAAGGCAGGTATGAGTGTGCTAGAGGTCGGTACAGGCACTGGCTACACAGCTGGCCTGCTCTCGAAACTGGTGGGTGATTCGGGATCAGTGACGACCATTGAGATCAATCGTGATCAGGCCGGACAAGCGGAAAGACGGCTGCGGTTGCTCGGGTTCAAGAATGTAGCTGTCGTCGCCGGAGACGGCCGACTTCCGGTCGCGTCAAAAAGTGAGTTCGATGGAATAATCGTGCATTCTAGTTCTCCTTTCGTGGCCAGAAGCTGGGAGACACAGCTAAAACCCGGTGGTTGCCTGGTGATGATCCGGAAGTTCCAAAACACTCAACTGTTGTTGCAAATGAACAAACGAAGGCCGGACGGCATGGACGGCAAGGCGTTGGGCTTTACGCATTTCCCGACCATTCGAAATGATGGTGAATGGGGGTTTGGTGGGCACGAGCGGATAGGCTGGGCAAGTCCGCCCCCACAGCACCTCAAGACGGGCTTGAATCAGGAGGAGTTTTCAGCATTTCAAGCGCTGAATGACAGCCAATTTCTCCTGAGCCTGGATTTGAACCACGGGTTCCTCGAAGTGTTACCCGTAGCACTCTTTCCTTACATACCGGCCTTGGCCAAACCTCGCCCGGTAGTTCTCGACCGTAGGACAGACGATCCATTGTTTGGACCGTTATATTCCTGTTCCGCCGCAGGCGCGGCGGACATCCACGGTGACAAAGATGTTCTCAGCGAACTTGTTCACGCCTACAAACACTGGGTGGAACATGCAGAATTGACATACGCTAACTTGCGAATCAAAGTCGCCCATTCGGCTAGTGACAATTCGGAAGGTTCGAACACCGCTGAACGAAGCGAAAGCTCCACATGGGTCGACAAGCCAGACGACGAAATGCACCTCCCATGGATTACTCAGCTTTCGACTAGTTTGGCGGAGGAAGTTTCGGCTTAAGGCTAGACATAATGCACAGGGCACTCAACATACAACTGGACACGGAGTTCGTGGGCAACTCGATAATCTATTTGCAGTCCGTTGGGTCCACCAATACCTATGCCAAGCGCTGCTCTTCGTCCGTTCTCAGTCATGGGACCGTCATTTTGGCTGACCAACAAACACATGGCAGGGGAACCAAGCGGCGAAAATGGGTCAGCACAAACAATGACATCGCTCTGACACTGGTGCTGGACAGGTCCGAGTTGCGGAGAGTGGACGGACCACCCGGGCCCGGGACCGGCTCTTCGCTCCCGTCGAATCAACTCCACCAAGCTCGCTTCGTTTTTCTTATGTCAGTCGCTGAGGCGCTGCACGAACTAGTTGGGCTTGAAATTCTTATTTCGCGGAATGACATATACGTAGACGATAGGAAGATGGGTGGGGTCTTGATAGAGGAGTTTCAAAAAGGTGGCCATGAGTGGTTGGCAATTGGACTCGGACTGAATCTCAACAGTCGATTCAATGATTTTCCGCCTTACCTGCGAGACAACCTGGTAACCATGAGGGAGGCCTCCAACCGCAAGGTTGACAGATCCGACGTCATGAATCGAGTTTTGAGTCGATTTGAGCAGAACTACTCTCAGTGGCAAGACAAGGGGTTTGAAGTTATCCGAGCCTTAGCAGTCCGGTGGCTTCTAACGCCCTATGTAAACATCCACGACATCCCTCAACGTACGTCGATCCTTTGATCTGGTTAGATGAAGTGACCTCTCCGTGTGCACCACAATGACCTGTCGGGTAACGCCCTAAGAACGCAAGGAAAACCGTCATCGGCGCAACAAAAGATTCTCGAAGGGTGGTTGTCACTGGACTCGGGGTCGTCACTCCGCTGGGGAACAATGTTGTCGAGTTCTGGGAGAACTTAACGGATGGCAAGTCTGGAGTCGGCTGGATAACACAGTTCGACACGACCGCGTTCAAGACGAAGGTAGCCGCTGAGGTGCGAGGATTCCAGCTTCCGCCTGAAACAACCCAGAAAAAGGCTAAGAGGATTGACCGTTTCGCCGCATTCGCCTTAGCTGCTGCGCGAGAAGCCTGGATAGACGCCGGACTTGATAAAGGCAGCTTCGACCCTTTTGATGTTGGGGTGGTGATCGGTTCTACCCACGGCGGCGAGCACGCTTTGCTTGAGGAGATGAAAAGGTATTTCAGTGGCGACTACCGTCGTACTGGTAATCTTCTTATTCCCAAAATGCTCAGCAACATGGCCGCTGCTCAAGTTGCCATGGAACTCGGTCTTCAAGGGCACAATCTTAGTGTTTCGTCGGCTTGTGCAACGGGCGGCCACGCTATCGGAGAAGCGGTAGAAATCATTAAGCGCGGCGATGCATCGGCCATGCTGTGTGGGGGCACAGAGGCTTGTATTACACCTCTGACAGTCGGTGGAGATGAGGCGCTAAAGGCTCTGTCGCCGGAAGCGGATGAACCGAGCGGCGCCAGCAGGCCGTTCGACCTACATCGAAATGGGTTCGTTCTAGGGGAAGGCGCGGGAGTGCTGGCGATCGAAGCCTTAAACTATGCTGAGGAACGAGGCGCGAGAATTTATTGCGAAGTCACGGGGTACGGTGCCACCTGCGACGGTTCGCATGAAACCCGGCCAGCCTCGGCAGGTGCAGCCGCTGCAGCCGCGATGAATCGCGCAATCGCTAAGGCGAACATCGGACCTGATGATGTTTCGGCGGTATTCGCTCATGCAACCAGCACTGTCGCGGGTGATAGGGCGGAATCTCACGCCCTACGCATGGTTCTAGGTCAAAAGCTCGACCGAGTGCCTGTGACGGCCATCAAGTCTGCTATCGGGCACGCCTTGGGTGCTTCCGCTGCCATCCAAGCGGTTGCCGTCGCTAAGACCATCGAAGAGGGCGACATGCCCCCCATCCTGAACTTCACCACACCAGACCCGGACTGCAAGCTCAATTGTGTATACGGAAATTCGCGATCCGGAACTTACAGTCACGTGTTGTCGAATTCGTTTGGATTTGGCGGTCACAACGCATCGTTGGTCTTTTCTGAGTTCTTGGGTTATGCAAATAGTTCAAAATGGGCAGGGCTTCTCGGGAAACAAACGCGACTAGACGATACAGAGGCCGTCTGTTCTTCGCCCATGTAGGTTTGGTTTAGGTTCTTAGATCGGGATGTGTTCGCGAGACGACTGGACTAAATGTAGGCGGATTTCCCATCGCTGTTTCTCGCAGCTTAAACCGAGCCTTCTGACGCCACGTCCTCCCAGCGTAATGAGTGATTCGGGCTGATGACTATGAGGAATTCCGACGTGATCGCTATCCAAGCAACCGACCTTACCAAGACGTTTCGCGACTTGGAGGCCGTAAAGGGAGTGACGTTCGACGTCAAAAGAGGCGAGTTTTTCGGTTTCGTCGGTCCGAACGGATCAGGAAAAACGACGACGATCGAAATGATGGCGACTTTGTTGCGGCCTTCCAGTGGCACCGTCGCAATCGAAGGCCATGATGTCTGGGAAAGCCCTTTGCAGGTCCGCCAGGCGATCGGAATTGTCTTTCAGCGTCCAGTATTCGACCACGAGTTGACTCTGATGCAAACGCTCAGGATACAGGCTATCGCCAGCGGGCTTGGTGACACCGAGTTCAAACATAGAGCTCATGAACTCCTGTCTCTTTTCAATCTTTGGGAGCGCAGGAACGACAGGCTGAAGGAATATTCAGGTGGCATGGCCAGGAGGGCTGAGTTAGCCAGGGGACTCCTCAATCGACCGAGAGTACTGATCTTAGACGAACCGACTCAAGGGTTAGACCCTCGATCCCGGTCCGAGGCCTGGCGATTCATAAACGACATGAGGGCCGAAGAAGGTACTACCGTTTTCTTGACAACCCACTACATGGAAGAAGTGGAACAGTGCGATCGCATAGCCGTCTTGGATAGAGGGCGAATCGTCGTAATAGACACGCCGGACAACCTGAAGGCAGGAGTGGGAAGTGAAGTGGTCAAGATCAAGTCGAAGGATCCGGAACAAGTGCGACGGGGATTGCTCTCGAATTTTAATATGGCATCTGAGATTGTCGGAGACGATGTGGTGGTAGTGGTTCCCGAAGGCCGGTCATTCGTCCCGACTCTCTTGCTGGGAATAACAGAGGAGATAGATGCCGTCTCAATTCATCGTCCGACGCTTGATGACGTTTTCTCGAAAATGACCCGTGTAGCTTGCGGACCTCCTAATTGAGAGTCAAATGTCACATCAGAGGGATTAAGGCAGTCGCCTACCACGACATCCTCTCGTTCATTAGGTCGCCAGCGAGCCTCCTGGCATCCTTGTTCGTCCCAGTCGGCATGCTTGTTTTCATAGGGTTCGGGCTGAATCGCACTGTTGACTCAGACGAGCTCGGCACATCTTTCCTCAAGTTTATCTATCCAGGCATGATCGCCATGGTCGTCTCCCAGACATGTTTACAAAGCGCAATTCATATCTTTTGGGATCGGCATTACGGATACTTGAAGGCCGTCCTAGTTGCGCCAGTTGGCCGGAGTGGAATCGTAGTTGGGAAGATAATCGGCGCGGCCAGCGTTTCAGCCTTTCAGGTCGTGGTAGTCCTGGCATTCGCACCCGCAGTTGGGATTTCCCTAAAGGGCTGGGTGTTGTTAGAAATGGCAGGGGTTCTATTACTGTTCGCCTTCGCCATGGGTAGTTTGGGAGTTCTCATCGGTGTTCGGCTCCGCAGCGTCCAGAGCGCGAGTCTCGCCGGCGTCGTTCTATTCCCTTTGACGTTCATTTCCGGGATGTTTTTTCCGATCAACAACGTACCCACATGGCTCGGGGTACTCTCCAAGGTAAACCCGATCAGTTACCCAGTGGCCGGGATTCGCCAGGCGATATCGCCAGCTGCCTACGGAGGGGAGGAGGTAGATGGTTTTATAGGCGCTGTCGGCTTGGAAGTTTTTGGACACGAAATGGCCCTCTGGGAAAACTCGATCGTGACCTTGGGGCTCGGGTTAGCTCTTTTCACTCTAGCCTTGTTTTCTTTTCGACGCTCGTAATGATTCATGGATGTTCGTCAAGATGAAGCTTGTGGCAGTACGGCACTGCTCGACTCAACGGACCAGACGCGGACTAACCTGAGACCCTCGCTCCCGGAAGGTGCGGCGATGCTCCCCGTCGATTAGAGCGACCTTGTCCGGCAGGCGGCTAGCGGTGCGACGCAGGAATTCGTCCATGGCGATCAATTCGTAGTTTGCATCGGTACTTACTCGCCCCAAGGTCGTCGAACCTCAAGTCGATGCGGGAATTGCAGTCATCGGTTGAGCTGGCTGAGCAGATCGTAAACCTGGCCGAAGTTACCGGCCACAATTCGAGACACGTCTGACCGGTTCTGTATACACGCGCGTGTATACAGGGCTCCTTCCTGGGCCGGTCAAAAAATCGGTCAATTGACCCCAGTTGAACGGTCAAGCGTTCAACTAACCCGTTCATTGAACGGGGTTGACCGACACCGGTGTGACTCTTACTGTGCTCCTCCACATCAAACAGGAGGCGCAGTATGGCCACGTTTTTAGGCAAATTGGCACAAGTAGGAGTCGCTGGTTTCTTAGCATGGAAGGCGTTACCTCAAGACACTAGGACGAGCATCAAGGATTTCACCGTGGAGTTCTTGGAAAGACCTCTTCCTCCGCTTCAGCTCCCGCCACCTCCGCCCCAGTTGGCGCTGCCTCCTCCACAGCCTGATCCGGAACCGTCGAAACTCCCAGATCCGAATCCCTTGGCCGAGCAAGCTCCCGACTGGCGGACTCGGTTTGCAGAGTTGATGGAGGCCCAGAGCCTTCCGACTGCTCCGACAGCGCGGACACCGCTAATCATGAATGATGAACCAGACCGGGCGTTGCGAGACGTGATCCCGCATCCGTCGGTGGTTTTGGTGGTCGGCAAGCGGGGGAGCGGTAAATCTGCTTTCGCTTACAGGCTGGCGGAACTGATGAAACTGAAGGCGCAGGTTTTCGCCGTCGGGGTACCAGTTTCGGCTCGCGCAAAGTTACCTGAATGGATCGGTATCGTTTCTACGATCGAAGACCTTCCGAGCGGCTCAGTAGCTGTAATTGATGAAGCCTATCTGCACTTTCACTCTAGGGAGAGCATGGCCGGACAGGGCAGGGTGGTCTCGGGTTTTGTGAATCTCTCCCGCCAGCGGGACCAGACGTTGATATTCGTCAGCCAAGAGGCTCGGCAGTTAGACCGCAACATTGCTTCATCGGCGAACGTCGTGGTGTTCAAGCAGCCAGGGATGATGCAGGCCGAATACGAACGTCCGGAGCTTAGACACCTCGCCGAACAGGAAAGTGAGGCGAGTGAACCAAGACGGCAAGGTCGTTTATGGCCTCACTCATTGGAACAGGCCTCAGTAGTTGGGGGGCACTTTTCATCTAATCCGCGCTTTAAGCAGGAGACGGAGTCAGTCTACGTCGGGCTAAAGTCCGCACGTCATAGCCAGCGGCATATCCGGACTATAAACTCGGCGTTGGTCGAGATCCGGGGATGAGACATACGGAAACATTGAGGTTATGCAGTTCACTAAGATACTGAAGGAAAGGCACGGCGTGGGCCTCAAGCTCTGTGGATCGCGAAGCCCCGTTCCCGATTTCGACTCGAAAGCTGGAGCATGGTCGAAGCCGTCTCGAGCCTCAACATGCTTGGTTTTGTTAGATCAGATTGGCGATGTCCTGACCGCCCGGCTGCCCAGATCGCAGAATGGTGAGCTTCGTTTGGGCCAGATCAACCACGCCAATTTGCCCAGACCCTTGCTCCTGGGGTTCACGCTCATGGTCGCCCTCAGAGGAAACTCTTCTTGGGATCTAACGCACCATTCATGGAACCTTGTATTTAGATTGCCGGATAGCGAGAAGGCTCGTTTAGAAAGTCGACCGAAAATGCGAGGCTCTTCTGTGGCCTATTGGCTAAATCCCGATGATGGGAAGTTGAAGGCTCAGGCCAGTGGTTTAGAACTCAAAATCAACTATGCGAAATTCGGAATTCTCATGAACTCACCGCGCAATGAGGCGCTCGTCGATGGGAATAAGACGTATGGGCAAGCCACTGATGCCATTTCAACCTTTTTAACATTCAGTCGGGCCGGATGACGATACGCCGAACCAACGCGGGGGACCTTACGGTGTTCTCCTCCGATGACGCCGATGTAGATGCGTTCTATGAAGAGTTTTACGTGGATCCAATCGTTGAGGAGGTCCACGAGAGTTCGACGAAATCAGACCTCGTTGACCAAATAAACCTAACCGGTTTGATAGGTCTGCCTTCGAATATAGACCGAGTCATCGAACGCGCCCTCGCACAGAAGAGACATCTGATCCTTTACGGACCGCCTGGTACTGGTAAGACCACTATCGCGACCAAGATTGCTGCGTCGCTCGGATCTCAGTCGGTGGTAATCACCGCCACCAGTGATTGGACATCCCAAGAGATCGTTGGTGGCTACATGCCTGACGGTTCAGGCGGCATTCGGTTTGCCCCTGGCCTGCTGCTTCGGAACTTTGACAAAATAACGATCGTCGATGAATTCAATCGCGCGGACATCGACCGGGCGTTCGGTCCCATGTTCACTTTACTAAGCGGACATTCGGTCGAGCTGCCGTTCCTCTTCGATCCGACCGACCCGGATAGCGAGCATATTGAAATTCTTCCACCTGGAGAGGAAGAAAAACGAGATGGTCAATATGCTCCTGGAAACGACTGGCGGTTGATTTGCACTCTAAACACGTATGACAAGGCATCCCTTTACCAAATGTCCTACGCGTTGGCACGCAGATTCGCCTGGATATATGTGCCCGTCCCTTCGGATCTCACCGAATTCATCTATGGCTTCGCGTTAAACAATGGGTGGTCCGCGAGCGCACCTCCACAAGCGGGAGGCACGGCCTTGCTGTCCCGAGTATGGACGGCAATCAACGTGGTAACAGAGATCGGACCTGCGTCGATCATTGATGTCATGGAATATGTAATGTCAGCGAATCCCGGCTGGGACGTCACGGCGGCGTCGGGCGATGCAACTCTGAACGACACCCTTGCTGCCGCGCTCGACGTCTATGTCGTGCCTCAGTTGGAAGGGATTGGCAAGGAGCAAGCTGAACAGCTGGCGGATGAGTTGGCCACGATGCTGGACATGGATGAGCCCACAGCAAATCAGTTAAAACACAAGCTGGATGAGAGCGCGATCTGAAGAATCGAATTTCTGACAAGGAACTCGAGGAGCATCTCCTTGAGGTCCTCCTTAGTTATTTCCGCCCAGGTGAAGCCCCTTCAAACTTAGGCTCACTAACCGACCGCTTTGAATCCACCCAGAGACTATTAACCCTCCATTGGGCGTTCAGCCGCCTCGTCAACGTATTGCTGGACGAGTTCTTAGCCAACCAAGGGCACGTTCAAGTCGAAGTTGAACGACGCAGGCAAGAAGGCTCAGGCTTGATTCGCGGCTCCGTCGATTGGCCGCGCACGATTCTGAGCCGCGTCTCGTCCAATAATCCTGCTTCCTCGGCCTTCAACTCTTCCTTGAGGACTTATAACAACGGGCCGAATCGAGTCCTCGGTGCGGTTATCGGCAACGTGCGTCGAATGTTGAAACCGGCGTTCGAACCTGTCGCGGCGAGAGAATCACCTTATGGCCAGTCAATTGCCTCAACTCTCTCCAAGGCGAATCGAGTAGCCAAAACAGCAGCTTTTGCTCGGTTGGTGTCCGATACCGGGTTGAACTCGCCACGTCCAGCCGACATAGTCACGGCTCTCAAATCGAGAAAGAGCCTATATCTGAAGGCCGGGACGGCCTGGACGGCCCTGCAATCTGCGCTCCGCGGTGACCAAACCACAATCAATCGACTTCTGAAAGAGACGGTCGTTGGTCCGTCGGAGCCTTGGCGACGGTTCGAGTTGTTTGTTGTTGCTCTGATCGCCGTACGTTTGGGCAATCGACTTGGTACGAGGCCGTCCGTGGAGCATCTGGCGCCTTCACTCCACTCAGCTGCAATCAGGGTCGGAAAGTTAGCGATCTACTGGGGGGTGCAACCGGCGAAATACCATAGCCCTGCGCCCCCAGACGAATACGAACGTATCTCCCAGGCTGTGGCCGAAACCTACGGCACCGGGTTCGGAGGTCGCAGACCTGACATCGTGCTCGTTGATGAAGATGAGGAAAAAGTCCTGGCTGTCGTCGAGTGCAAGCATCACAGCGGGGGCACGGATCCGACCAGCCAGTTTAACGATGCCATCAGGCAAGTCGTCCGATACGTCGGTGACTACGGCGAGGACCCCGAACAGCTTTTAGCAGGATCCGCTATTGCGATGAATAGCCTGCCGGATCCGGTTTCGGCGTTCCCGGAGGAGTTCATACCCCCTGGACATCCGATCCCCATCGGGGCTGGCGACTTGATCGGCGGATCTCGGAGGCTTGATCTTTGGATCAATCGCGTCCTCCCGAGTTGACCGAAGAAAGACCTGCGTATACTCTCAAACTGGTTCCGAACAAATGACCGAAACTGTCAAAAACCAACAGGGCCAAAAGACCAATGGCTCGTCGCCAGAGCGGCCAGTCCGGCCCCAGGCTATGGTGTCCACCGACCTCGGTATCGCGTACTGGTCGGACTCTTTGGACTTGATGCGTGACAACATCTCGGACAGTAGCGTCGATCTGGTGATGACTAGCCCTCCGTTCGGTCTGGTCCGTAAGAAGGCCTATGGCAATGCCGATTCTGAAGACTACGTTGATTGGTTTCGCCCATTCGCCCACGATTTCAAGCGCATTCTCAAAGACACCGGATCGCTGGTCATCGATATTGGGGGTGCGTGGAACCCTGGTCTACCCACCAAGAGCTTGTATCAATACGAGCTCCTCATCTGCCTAGTAAAAGAGTTCGGCTTTCATCTAGCTCAGGAGTTTTTTTGGTGGAACCCCTCGCGGCTTCCAACGCCAGCGGAGTGGGTAAACATAAGGCGAATCCGAGTCAAGGATGCGGTTAACAACGTTTTTTGGCTTTCGAAAGAACCTTGGCCAAAGGTTAGCAATCGCCGGATTCTGCAGCCATACAGTGACAGCATGAAGGGTCTCTTGACGAACGGCTACAAAGCCAAACTGCGGCCGAGCGGTCATGACATAAGTGAGAAATTCTCGAGGGACAACAAAGCTTCAATTCCGCCAAACCTGATCGCCGCCGCTAACACCGAGAGCAACTCGAGTTACCTGCGGTATTGCGAGGAGCACGGCCTGTCTCCTCATCCTGCGCGTTACCCAGCGGTGATCCCAGAGTTCTTCATCCAGATGCTAACCGACGAAGGCGATACCGTTTTCGATCCCTTCGCCGGTAGTTGCGTCACTGGAGACGTTGCTGAGGACATGAACCGACGTTGGATATGTGGTGAAATCGAAAAGGACTATCTCATCGGAGCCGAGGGAAGATTCTTGGCTCCGTCCGCGAAGCGGCAGAAGAGACCTGGCGGTCCGGGATCGTATTACAAATTGATGAAGCCTGGTCTGTTGAACTCTCAACTGGCCGACCAGCCGTTGTTGGAAGACGGCGGCCGCAGCCGACCTCGTAAGAGCTAGACCAAACCAATCAAATTTCGTCCTCTGTTAGTCGAGGGTTCCTCAGCGCACTTCGGGTTTTAAACCCCAGGTCTTGCCTTCTTGGATTGGCACAAGACCACATCTCGACAGTTTCAGCAGTCGGCCAATCGGCTTTAGTTTGACTGACATGGAAACTGTTGGCGCTGTATACCCGCGCGTGTATACACAGCCGCTTCGTGAGCCGTTCAACAAATCGTTCAGTTGACCCCAGTTGACCGCTCAAACGTTCAACTAACCCGGTCATTGAACGGGGTTGACCGGCACCAGTATGACTCCTACTGTGGCCAGCCACTCTAGCCAGGAGGTCCAGTATGGCCACGTTTATGGAGAAATTCATCCAGGTCGGACTCGTTGGTTTGGTAGGTTGGCACGTTCTACCGACGGAGACGAGAAAAGATATCCGTGACTTCACCGTCGAGCTGTTGAACACGCCGCTCCCGCCAATGCAGCTTCCACCAACCCAACCCGCTTCGCCGTCAACTTGGCCTGAGCACATCCTAGAACCTATGGCCTTTCCCAGTCCCGTTCCCCAAACCGAGGCAACGACACCACCTACCGCTCCGACGGCAAGGGCCACACTCAACCTCGACGATCATCTGGACCGGAAGTGGCGCGACGCGGTTCCGCATCCTTCAGTGGTTTTGGTGGTTGGCAAGCGGGGGAGCGGCAAGTCAGCGCTGGCCTACAGGCTGCTAGAACTGATGAAGCTGAGGGCGCGGCCGTACGCCGTTGGAGTGCCGGCATCGGCTCGCTCGAAGCTGCCGGAGTGGTTTGGGATCGTCTCGTCGATAGATGACCTGCCGCACGGCGCCGTGGCTGTGATCGACGAAGCCTACCTGCACTTCCACTCTAGAGAGAGCATGGCCGAGCAGGGAAGGGCGATCTCGGGACTTGTGAACCTCTCCCGTCAGCGGGATCAGACGTTGATCTTCGTCAGCCAGGAGGCGAGGCAGATAGATCGCAACATCGCCTCATCGGCCAATGTCGTGGTGTTCAAGCAGCCGGGCATGCTCCAGCCCGAATTCGAACGGCCGGAGCTGAGGCACCTAGCTGAACAAGCGGCGAGCCAACTATCCACAGTCACCGGAGATGTACGCCGATGGTCGTACGTGTACTCGCCTGACGCCGATCACCTGGGACTGTTAGAGAACGAGCTGCCTTCGTTCTGGAAGCCATCGCTGAGCAAGGCCTTCGCATCGGGAGTCGCACCGGCCAAGAGCAGGGCCGCCGAGAGAGTGACGACTATCGATAAGGCTGCCACGGCAAGGGCTCTGAGAGAGCAGGGGAGAAGCTACAGCGAGATCGCCAAGGAGCTCGGGGTTTCCAAATCGACGGTGGTCAACTACTTGCGGGATTATCCCTATCGGGCTGGTTGACGATCACCTTGGACCGACGTGAACGGCCGTAAAGCTTGCCCGAGTTTGGACCGTTGCCGCCTTTCCTTGCGGCACTGGAAAGAAGCCACAGGATCCCGGCGCCAATCAATAAAGGGCCAATCTTAGTTTTCGGCTTGTGAATCTGCAGGCCCATGTGTGCCGTGGGCTGACCTCTCAGTTGAGTGGCGGCCCACCCGAGGATCTCCGACCGGTCGACAAACCCATCCTCCAGGGAACGCTCCGGTAAATCGGGTTCCTGGTTCGCCCAGGTAATCATGGTCCGTCGAGTCGGAGCGGCGCCATGGGGCTTCGGAAGCGCGTCGATTAGTCGGGATTCGATCTCCTGGTTTACAAACTCCCAACGGCAAAGTCCGGCCGCCACGGCCCGAGCACCGAGGACACCGTGAACTTTGATCACGGTTTCGTACCAAGGGCCGGTTGAACCCATTTTTGCGTAGAGAGTTGCCATAGCTCAATCGTTCCAAATTATACCCAAACTTCTCACAGATTTGTAAAAAACTCGCACTTCCTATGCTCATATGGGATTTATGGACTTCCAAATGGATCTACGACTTCCAGATGCGGGCGATCCGACTAGGGTCAAGCCTGCAGAGACATTGCTCGCCGGTGGTGTAGCGGCAACATATCCTGCCTTCCAGCAGGGAGACGGCGGTTCGATTCCGACCCCGGCGATCCGATCTCTCCGACTGATCCAGATCCCCTTCAAGCTGGCCCGAAGGCTCCTCGAGTCGTATCACTATCTCCACTCCATGGCCGGCGGCACACAGTTGGCGCTCGGAGTGTGGTTCTCCGACCAACTAGTCGGCGTCCTGACATTTGGTGTCGGGCCGATCAACGCGAGTCATTTGGCCAATGGTCTCGACCCATTTGATGTATTCGCATTGACCCGGTTCTGGCTTTCCGACGCCCTCCCAACAAGATCAGAAAGCAGGGTCCTCGGAATTGCCCTTGCACAACTGAAACGGAACACGTCGCTGCGCATGGTCGTTACTTATGCGGACCCAGTTCAAGGTCACGTCGGGACGATCTATCAGGCCTCTAACTGGCTGTACACCGGCGTTACCCAAGAATCGACCTCCCTGGACCTGGGAGACGGCGTGCTGCGCCATTCCAGAACGGTCGGTCACGCCTACGGCACGCATTCAGTCGCGTATCTCCGCAAAGCCGGACTGGACGTCACCACTATTACCAACCCAGGTAAGCACCGGTATGTCTATCCGCTCGACCCCACCGTCACATCGCAGTTGACGGTGCCGACCCTGCCGTATCCGAAGAAAGAGGAACCCGAATGAACGTCGTCGATCTGCCCATCGTGTCTCTAGTCCACGCACCCTTCAACCCGAACGAAATGGACTCGGCCATGGAAGACCGTTTGCTTGCCAGCGTCCGACGTTTCGGAGTTGTAGAAAACCTCGTTGTCAGGCCAATCGGAGATGGGCGGTACGAGGTACTGGCAGGCAACCAGCGCCTTCGTGCGTTGCAGTCCGACGGGGCCGAGACCGCGCCCTGTGTGGTCGCCGACGTGGACGACACCGACGCCCGCCTCTTGGCCCAAGCCATGAACGCGATCCAGGGCGAAGACGACCCAGCGGCCAAGGCGAGCTTGCTGCGGGAACTGCTACGCCATATGTCGGCCGAGGAAGTTATGGCCCTGCTCCCTGAGTCCGCCGAGGCACTGTCGTCCTTGTCGGAGCTGGGGTCGATTGGACTGGACGTTCACCTGGCAGGTTGGGAAACCCGACGCCGGGCGAAGCTCCGCCACATGACGTTCCAGTTGACGCCTGAGCAGCTAGTCGTGGTCAAGAGCGCCCTGGATCGAGTGCCCGCCGACCTGCCTGTCGGAGACACCGGCGGCAACCCAAATGCCAAAGGCAACGCTCTTTTTTATCTGTGTAGTCGATTTTTGGATACGGAGGTTCGATCATGAACAAACCCGTGGGATGCCCAGTTTGCCAACGCGATCTGGTATTGAGCCCGGTCATGAGCAAGAAGAGCAAAAGACACTTCATGTTGGCGTGCCCGAAGGACGGTCGACATTTCCGAGGCTTTATTAACCACAAGCCCTTCGTCGACGAGGTCATCGCTGCGGCGAGTACCGATGATTGAGGAGGGTAGGGCGGCCGCGTCGACTAACGGCTCTGGCGGATCGGTCGAGGGGTTGACCTGTATACCCGTGCGTATACAGTGTGCGGCCACAAATGACGGTGTACCTACAACCCCTGAACTCGATGACATCGCCGTGCAGAGGCTAATCGATACCCTCGCCGAGATCGTAATCTCCGTGGCTCGCAGGAACGCCGGGGACTGATTACGTGAAGGCAGTCGCCTACATCCGGGTCAGCGACTCGTCCCAGGTCGATGGCCACTCCCTCGACGCCCAGGAGCGGTTGTTTGGCGAGCTATGTAAGTCTCGGGGTTGGGAGCCCATCCGCGTCTACCGGGAAGAGGGTAAAAGCGCCCACAACAACGACGTTGCCAAGCGCCCGGTGCTCCAACAGTTGATGGGCGACTCGGCCGGGGACGACTTCCAAGTGGTCGTGGTCCACACGCTGGATCGCTGGGCCCGCAACATGAAGGTCCTCATGGAGACGGTCACCCAACTGTCCGACAACGGAGTCGGACTGGTCTCCATCACAGAGAACATCGACTGGTCCAACTACCAGGGCAGGCTGGTTGCTCAGATGCTGGGAGCCTTTGCAGAGTTCTACTCCGGGGCCCTTTCAACGCACACCAAAAAGGGTATCGACGAGAGGGCGAGGAAGGGCCTGCACCTGGGTAGCGTGCCGTTTGGCTACCAGTTGTGCCACCCGCCCAAGAAGGGCCGGAGGAAGCCGTGTGAGCCGAAACACCGGGGTGGCGTCCACAAGGTGCCCAGAGAGGCCAGGGCAGTGGAGCACCTATTCCGAGAGTACGCGACCGGTACAACCAGCATGGTGCAGCTGGCCAAGTGGATGAACCGCAATGGGTTTCGCACCCGCAATCGACGCGGTGAGACCGCCCCCAGGTTGTTCACGGCCGCTTCGGTCCGCGGGATCCTCCACAACCCCTTCTACGTCGGCAATGTCAGGCACCGTGATCAAGTCCGCAAGGGTGCCCACAGGGGCGTCGTAACGGGGGACGTATTCCAGGCGGTGCAGATCGCAGCGAGCCGAAACTCCGGAAGGAGCGAGACTTTGCAGGCCAGGCCAGAACGCGAATACCTGCTCAAAGGATTGATCAGGTGCCACCAGTGCCGGATGCCTCTCTGGTCTCAGACGTACCGGAACGGCAACCGGTACTACCGTGAGCAGGCCCGTTCACGATCGACGACCGATTGCCCAGCGGACGGTAAGGCGATCCGGTGCGAGGTCGTCGATGAGCAAGTCGAGGCGATGGTCACGTCGCTGGTATTGCCGGACGCATGGTTGGACCGGGTGCTGGCTCAGATCCACGTGGCCGATGAGGCGAAGAGAATCACTAAGGAGCGTACGAAGACCGAACGGGAGCTTAAGCGGGTAGGGCAGGCCTACGCTGACGGAGCACTAGTCGAAAAGGAATATCGGCGGCGGCTGAAGCTGCTCAAAGACCAACTCGCGACGCTGGTGGCTCCAGCCGTTGACGCTGCCGCCGAGGCTGGGAAGCTGCTGGAGGACCTGCCGGGACTGTGGGACCAGGCGGAAATGGGTGAGCGGCGGTTGCTGCTCACTGCGATGCTGGACGCGGTCTACGTCGACACCATCGAGAAGAAGGGCGTGGTTGGCTTCCAACCCAAGGCGGCGTTCAGGGCACTATTCGACATAGCGGTGGAGCGCGGCTCTACGTCGATCTGGCCACCCATCCTAGCGAACACCGAATCTGCAGGGCGGTGATCACGCTGGCGTGGTGGACGAATCCATGACCGCCTCAAACCTAGGCGGCCCGTTTAGGTGCCACGTAAAAACTATGACCGTCCTTCTCTGGATAAACCCATGATGCGAGAGGAAATAGCAGCACTCGTCGAAAAAATAGTTAGTGGGAGCAGGACAATTCTGGCAGGCCGAGTGTCTAATATCATGCCCTCCGGGGACATATATCAGCGATTCCGCTAGACTCCTGCGGCATGCCGTCTCTATCTACGGGTCGTCTTATGAATTGACCATGTGGAGCGCAAGCCTAGCCGCGGCCCTGGACAAATGGGCCACAAGATCGCTCTAATCGCCAGAATAGTTGGTAAATTGATTTAATGGGTTCCGCCTCCCACAGCTACAATCGCTCAAGTCTCAAGGCCATCGACCTATTTTCAGGCAGCGGTGGCTTGACTCTGGGGTTAAAACGGGCTGGTTTCGACGTAATTGGTGCGGTCGAATTGGACCGTCTCGCGGCCGCCACATATCGCTCAAATCATAAGGACGTAAAGGTCTGGCGGCGGGATATTGCGCGGCTGCAGCCAAGTACAGTGGCCCGCGGCCTCGCACTCCAGCCAGGTGACCTCGATCTATTGGCTGGTTGCCCCCCCCTGCGAAGGATTTTCGACACTTCGCACCCTCAACGGGCACCAAGAGGTCAACGACCCCAGAAATGAATTGCTCTTTGAGTTCCTGAAATACGTCCGGCATTTTCAACCCAAGGCGATTTTGCTAGAAAACGTACCCGCGCTGGCACGGGACTTCCGCCTACGGCTCTTTCTCAGCGAGTTGAGCCAAATGGGCTACCAAACACAGCATCGAGTTCTCAACACCGCCGACTATGGCGTTCCCCAGCGTCGGCGCAGATTGGTGGTAACAGCGGGTCGAGGCGATACCATCCCGTTCGGCCGCAAGGGACCACGAAAAAGAACTGTTCGTGAAGCCATTGGCGATCTGCCTCAACCTGGGCACAGCAGAGATCCGCTCCACAATCTCACGGAGAACCGCTCGGAACGAATAAAAGCTCTCATCAAATTGATCCCCAAGGACGGGGGCAGTCGCACCGATTTGGATGATAGCCTCCAACTGCCGTGCCACCGGCGCTCCGACGGTTTCAAGGACGTGTACGGTCGTATGCGCTGGGAGGACGTCGCGCCTACAATCACGGGTGGCTGCGTCAACCCCTCCAAAGGGCGATTTCTCCACCCAGACCAAGATCGTGCGATAACGATCCGCGAAGCCGCAATTCTCCAAGGGTTCCCCCGCCGCTACAAGTTCTCTCTGTCGCGCGGGAAATTCTCGGCTGCGCAACTTGTCGGGAACGCCATTCCACCAGAATTTGTCCGCCGGCACGCCCTTCAAATCAGACGTCATCTTGACCGGGCCATACTTCCCAAGAGGTAGGTGAACTCCAGTGACCACAGCAACAGCCCCTGCCAAAAAAAACAACCGGACGCCTCACGTTCAAGGTTCTTGGGCGGACTCTAAGTCACTTCGGCGTGCAGATGTACAAGCGGCGAGAGGCCGCAATAGCCGAGCTCGTCGCCAACTCTTGGGATGCCGGTTCGTCGTTAGTACAAATAACGGTTCCCGCGGAGCGGGACTACGACCGTGCCACAAGTGAGATCGTAATTCTCGATCGCGGTCGGGGCATGTCGTTCGCAGAAATACGAGACGAATACCTTGTACTTGGGAGAAATCGGCGAAACGACCCTGACGGGGAGGGCGACGGAAAGCTAGAGGTGGAAGCGCCCGAGGATGCACCAGAACCCACCGATGACGGTGCCGATCAGGACCCAATCCCTACCCGCCGGGTCATGGGCAGAAAAGGGATCGGCAAGCTCGCTGGATTTGGGCTCGGCAAGGTTATGACTGTCACCACATGGCGTTCAACAGAAGCCATAAGCTTCACACTCGATGTCGACAAATTGAAAGCGGAAGACAACGAGGCCCCCGAAGTCCTTATTGAATGGGTATCAACAACCCCGCCGAATGATTGGGTGAGTGGAACCCAAGTCGTCCTAAGCGGTTTAAAGCACAAATCTGCCATAAATCCTGAGAACTTAAAGGTCGCCCTCGCGAGGCGATTCAGCCGGTCAATCCAGGGCCGAATGCAAATTGAGGTGAACGCCAAGCCTCTTCCAGACCCCACCCCGCCACTCGATTTAAGGTTCCCCGAGGGCGACTCGCTCGAGGAGGAGACCCTCCCCGACGGCCACGTCATTAAATATTGGTACGGCTTCGCGACGAACGTGATCAAGAACCGAGACCTCAAGGGATTTTCGATTCTGGTTAACGGCAAGGTGGCGCAAGCGCCTCCGTTTTTCTTCGACGTTGAAACGACGGCATCTGGTCAGCACTCGACCCGCTACGTCATCGGTGATATAGAGGCTGACTACCTCGACGCTGGCGCGGACGACGACTCCGATGTCGTCTCAACGGACCGACAAGAAATTGACTGGGAGGATGAATCGTCTTTCAGCTTGAAGGACTGGGGCGAGGCAAAGTCTCGCCGAGTGCTAAGTGAGTGCCGGGATTTCAAGGGTGCACAGACGGTACGGCTCGTCCTAGAAGATGAGGACATCAACGCCAGGGTCGAACGCCTAGATAAGCCAGCGCGGAAAGAAATTGAAAAGTTCCTCGGCATTCTTGGCCTCAGGGACAACGAGGTACTTGAGGAAACGAAAGCTCTAGCAAGTTCGCTGGTCAGGGCTTTCGAGTTCCAGAACTTTCACGATGTGATTAAGGACATCCGGGAAGTAGCCGAAGACGACGATCCGGATCGGTTCGCCGAGTTTGTCAGGCGTTTGAGCGATTGGCGAGTCCTCGAGAGTAGGGCGATCCTGGAGGTGATAGAGGGGCGCCAGAACATAATTGATCACTTTGAGGTCATGTTGGTCACGGCGGCTCCAGAAACTGCCCCGCATGTTGGCGACGACAATCTTCATGACGCAATCGCTCGATTCCCTTGGCTCTTGAACCCCGACTGGCAGGTATTCGCTGAAGAAAAAGCGATGACAACGCAACTGAGGGAATGGGGCGATGAGGATCTGGCCGGGGGTGACAGGGGGCGTTACGACTTTCTCGCACTGTCCGACCAGCAATCTCTAGTTATTGTTGAAATAAAACGGTCCAATCATCCTGTGGAATACCCAGAACTCCAACGGCTGGAAAAATACAAAGAGCTATTGTCTCGGGCTCATCCAGACATCTTTATGGTCTTGATCTATGGCGGGACGCTGAATGTTTCCGATGACCTCGAAGCCCTTTGGGAGAAGAGTGAAGATCGGGAGTTGCGCCACTGGAATACAGTGTTTCAGAAAAGCAAACGCCATTACGCGAGACACAGGGCATTGCTTGACGCCGACGTCAGGCATGGAGATTTCGCATTAGCAGAAAGTGAAGTCCTCTCTACTAGAGAAGTGCTAAAGACGGGCTCGACCTACCGTGGGCCAGAGCGCCGGGTCGAGGGTGTCGGGCCGCAAGACATGAAGTTCGACGGGGACGAGTCCGCAGAATGACTGATGTGTTTTCCCAAGAGAAGCGGGCATGTCTCCTGATGGCTCGCCTCACAGAACTCGGTGATCAGGTGCTTGATTTGGATACTGGCACGCAGATCCAAAAAATGGTTGAGCGAGGCATGGCTTTATAGGCCGATCACCAACCAAACCGACTGAATCCACCAGAAAACGAAAGGCCCCGGCGAACCCGCCGGGGCCTTTCTGCGTGGGGTCACCACGCCATTTCACCGAACATCCACTCTAAGACCGCCCTCTCAAGTTAGAGGTCCTGAACTGGCCGACAGAAAAATAGGGGAGGTCTCGTATCAAGTGTCCCAACCCCCAGGTCAGCAACAATAATGGGGCAGTTGAACTCAAACCCGCCCGCAACGCAGTCGTGCTTTCGGTGGAGATCGACCAGGCCAAACCAAGCCCATTACAAGAACAAATGCCCTCAGCCAATCTGGCTAAGGGCATTTCGTGTTTCTGGTGGAGACGGGGGAGGGTCGAACTACTCCTTTAACACGGCTTGTGTACTCGGTGACCCGCCCCCGATATTCGTACGACTCGCTTTGTTAGTTCCAGCGCTACTGGGACGGGGTAGACCGGTAGGACTGTTTCAGGTGCAGGAGGCCGGTAGCCCAGCTATGAGATCAGGCAAGGTCGAAGCGATCAACGTTCATGACCTTGACCCAAGCAGCCACAAAGTCACGCACAAACTTCTGCTGTGAGTCTTCACTTGCGTAAAGTTCCGCGACGGCTCGGAGTTCGGAGTTCGAACCGAAGACCAGGTCGACCCTGGTGCCCGTCCACTTGAGATCACCGGTACCGCGATCGCGCCCCTCGAACACGTCGTCGGATGTGGAGGACGTCTGCCATTCGGTGTTCATGTCGAGCAGGTTCACAAAGAAATCATTGGTCAACGTCCCAGGCCGCTCCGTGAAGACGCCGTTTTTAGACTGCCCGACGTTCGCACTCAGGACGCGCATGCCGCCAACGAGCACCGTCATCTCGGGAGCGGTCAGCGTCAGCAGGTTTGCCGACTCCACCAGGAGCTCCTCCGCTTTTTTGTGCCCGGCTCGGAGGTAGTTGCGGAACCCGTCTGCGGCGGGTTCGAGCACCGCAAACGACTCCACGTCGGTCCACTCCTGCGACGCGTCCGTGCGTCCCGGCGTGAATGGGACGTGCACGTCTTGCACGAAGCCCTTCGCAGCCCGCTCGACCCCTACGCACCCAGCTAGGACGATCAAGTCAGCGAGAGAGATC
Source organism: Dehalococcoidia bacterium (assembly GCA_965250195.1). Lineage (GTDB taxonomy): Bacteria > Chloroflexota > Dehalococcoidia > Lucifugimonadales > UBA2962 > CAUZIR01. The sequence continues at coordinate 496,236 of OZ252295.1, read as the reverse complement.
TTCTTCCCACCAGTCTGCGAATTGTTGAACTCTGTCTGTATCCGCTCCAGTGTCTGCAAAACCTTGCCCAGCTCGGCCGGGTTGTTCACTTCCCAGTCCTTCTGCGGAGCAAGGCGTATGCGGGCGCCGTTCGCCCCACCGCGCTTGTCGGTGCCACGGAACGTTGACGCCGACGCCCAGGCTGTCGAGACCAGTTCGGAAACCGACAATCCCGATGCCAGGATCGTGGCCTTCAGGTCGGCGATATCCTGCTCCGCGATCAACTCATGATCGACGTCGGGGACGGGGTCCTGCCAAACAAGGGCCTCTTCGGGGACCAGCGGCCCGAGGTACCGGCTGCGGGGCCCCATGTCACGGTGAATTAGCTTGAACCACGCCCTGGCGAAGGCGTCTTCAAGCTGGTCTGGGTTCTCGAGGTAGCGCTTTGCAATCGGCGCATAGGCCGGGTCCGTCTTCAGTGAGAGGTCCGTCGTGAACATCATCGGGGCGTGCTTCTTTGACGGGTCGTGCGCATCCGGTACGGTGGCCACTTCAGATGCGTTCTTGGGAGCGTACTGCGACTTACCGGCAGGACTCTTGGTCAATTCCCAGTCGTATTGGTGCAGGTTCTCCAGGAAGTTGTTGTCCCACTTCAGCGGGTTGGTGGTCCAGGCGCCCTCTAGGCCGCTGGTGAAGGTATCACTGCCTGTACCGCTGCCATAGCTGTTCCTCCAGCCGAGGCCTTGCTCCTCGGGGGGCGCACCCTCAGGTTCTGGGCCGACGTGACTTTCAGGGACGGCGCCATGTGCTTTGCCGAACGCGTGTCCGCCCGCAATCAGTGCAACCGTCTCCTCGTCATTCATCGCCATTCGGCTGAACGTTTGTCGAATGTACTTTGCCGCCGCGGCCGGGTCCGGGTTGCCGTTGGGCCCCTCGGGATTGACGTAAATCAAACCCATGTGGTCGGCACCGTAGGGTCCGTCGATATCCCCATCTTCGTTGTGGCGTTCGTCCGCGAGCCACGTGCCCTCAGCCCCCCAGTCGGTCTCGTCGGCCTCCCAAACGTCCCTGCGCCCGAAGCCGAAACCGAAGGTCTCCACGCCCATCGACCCCAGAGCACAGTCGCCGGCGAAGATGATCAGGTCAGCCCAGGAGATCTTGAGGCCGTACTTCTGCTTGATCGGCCACAGTAGCCGGCGCGCCTTGTCCAGGCTCACGTTGTCGGGCCAGCTGTTGAGGGGCGCAAAGCGTTGGTGGCCGGAGCCTCCACCGCCGCGGCCGTCGGCGATGCGGTAGGTGCCCGCGGCGTGCCACGTCATCCGGATGAAGAGCGGCCCATAGTGGCCATAGTCGGCCGGCCACCAGTCTTGCGACGTCGTCATCACCGCTTCGATGTCCTTTTTCAGGGCATCAATGTCGAGTGTCTTGAACTCCTCAGCGTAGTTGAAATCCTTTCCCATAGGATCTGACAGGGGAGAGTTCTGGCGGAGAATCTTCAGGTTCAACTGGTTCGGCCACCAGTCTTGGTTCAAAGTCATTTCGTTTCCCTTTTTTCTGTCTGCGGAATCGGCTGGCCACAACTCAGAAGGCCGAATAGATACGTCACCATGTGCATCGATACCAGCGTGCTACGGGTAGCCGATTACTTGGAGGTAGCGGGACGGATTCGATGCTCGCGGGTGTAGTGCATACCGCCCTGATTGTGCTTTTGCAAATCAGCTACGTGCTCAGCGCACAAAGCAATACCGCAGAAGCGACATATGCCTGCAGCGACCTCTTGGATGCCTTCCTGTTGACAGACGTAACAATTCATAGCTTCCCCTTGAGTTGGACTGCTTATAGTAAGGGTTTGCTAGTCTTGGTGCCGGCCAAAAGGGAGTCCTTTTAGCGTGGCCGAATTCGAGGCTCCGGTAGGTTCAGCCGGTGGCCCACCTTTTTGGAGCCCCCCAAATAGCTCAGTTTCGTGCGAGCAGCCACATCGCCCACATAGAGGGCCGCCCAGGCTCAACCGGCGGGGCTACAACGCCACAAGCCGTACCCGAAAGCGATCCAGCCAAGACCGATAAGCAGCCCGTATGGCGTGTGATGAATGAAGGGCACGGCACCAATCCCGGCGACGGCCAACGGGACGATGGACCAGGACGGCAGGCCATTGGATCGCCCTGCGCCTATTCCTACGAGAGTTAACCCCGCAAGTGCGAAGAGAGTAGCTATCATCATGGCAATGAACGCGTAGTCCATCAGATCAGTCCCGACCCTCGTCGTATCTCCCCAGGGGACGTTCCAAACGTTGATTGCCATGCCAACAGCCATTACGGTCATGGCGGCCACCGCAAGGAATTGCCCCCATGTGCCGGCTGTAGCTTGGAGCCCCTTTGGCCGTCGGGTCCCAAGGCTCACCAACCCATAAATGCAAAGAGCGGACGCGATTACGGTCAACTTCGTGGAATCGTAATAGCTCATTCCTAGCAGCGTCTTGTAGTCGCTGGTGGTGGGTCCGTGCGTGAGGAGAAAGTGAACCCATGCGAGCAGCCATGCCAACCCCCCGAGCATCGTGGCGGGTCTGCCGAGAAGTCTGAGAGTGGATGAAATTGACATTCTTGGCGCTAGGTTACATCGCCTTTAAAAGGTCCACACAGCCCTCAGATAGGGCCGCCCTGGCTCCAACGGCGTGGGTCAATCAATGTCGTTATGCAACAATTGGTCGCCCAGCACCGTGAATAGTGAATGGGAGGCCATCCATGGCAACGCAGCAGCAGTATTCGTGCGCCAAATGCGACCACACAGACCACGAGGACGGGGAGATCAGGACCACGGGGTCAGGCCTGTCGCGGTTCTTCGACATCCAACGCCACAAGTTCACGACGGTCACGTGCAAGCAGTGTGGCTACACGGACCTGTATAAGCGTTCCGGTAGCGGCGTCGGCAACATCGTCGACTTATTCCTGGGCGGCTAGCTGGGCGCGGCCAGACCGGGGTCGCACGTGCTCAATCGGCGGGGCTCAGGTTGGAGTTGAGAGTTTGATATCAATTGCCCTTAAGGCTTCCTCCGCCTTGCTCTTGGTCGAGGGGATCTTCCTTTTCCTGTTCTGGGGAGTGCATGGCAACGCCATCGGACCGGACGTCTGGGGCGTCTATTCTCTGTTCGGGATCGGTCATCCACCGCATACCGTCCTTTACCTTCCTCGCAGCGGCCCGTCGATCCTCGCCATCATCACGATAGCCACCTCGATCTTTGTCCTGACTGTGTACCGGAGAGGCGAAACGTGGGCCTGGTGGCTGCTACTCGTCGTCTACTTGGGTATGTTGATCCCGCCGACCATAGGGGAGGCGATCAACCCTGGCGTCGGCGTCCAATACTATTCGGACGCGGGGCAAGGGCGGCCTCCTTGGTTCAACGAGGTGTCTCTGCGAGGTGTCGTGATTCCCTGGGTTTTGTTCGTCCCCGGAATTCTGCTGGGACTACCGAACGTGGTTCGAGGCGGCAGGAGACGACGCAAGTGAGTTTCGCAAGCGAGGCCACATAGCCCTTAGAACGGGCCGCCCAGGCCCAACCGGCAGGGCCAGAGAGGTTTTGGGGTTTAACGGTTGCCCACGGGTGACGTGGAGTGGGCGACTCTCTGGCAACCCGCGGGTGCCTATGGCACGCGCTTGCTCTCAGCGGTTGACCGGTTGCCCCTGTTTTCGAGGGAGGTACGCACCCCCTCCCTCTACTCCACCGTCAGAACACGGAGCAAACCCCGGTCCAGGCCTGCCCGATTAGGGGCGTATCGAGCCCGGTTGCTGTCAAACCGCGATCTGGGCCGGGTAAAAGAAAACGCCCCGCACCAGGCGAGGCGTCTAGTTAGGGGTCGGCGGCTGGTGGAGCTGCGGGGACTCGAACCCCGTACCTCTTCAATGCCATTGAAGCGCTCTCCCAGATGAGCTACAGCCCCACGCCCCTGAGAACCCGGGAATGCGGGTACCAAGCCCCGCACGTCTCAATATAGCAGACCGCCGATGGCACGGGCAATTTGGCATTGCCGCTAACGCGACCGGCCAATCCGGTGTCCGTCGCATCTGATTGCCGGGCAGCTTATACTTGCCGACGCTTCGACGGCCGACCAGGCGCTGCGCCAGGCAACTCTTTGTTCGATGCCGGACGGCAACTCGACTGATGGAGGACGGATGGTCTCGACCGGTTCACATACTGGCCCGTACTGTGGAATTACGGTTTTGGATCTCGACTCTGACCTGGCCGGCGCCTACGCGTCGATGATGCTGGGCGAACTGGGGGCGACGGTCGTGCGGGTCGATAGTGGCAGGTTCTCCGGGGACCCGCGGTTTCGTTTGTGGAATCGGGGCAAGCGGGTGGTTGCGCTCGACCCGCAGTCTTCGGCTGACCGGCCGAACCTTGAGGAGATGGTTAAGGAGTCCGACGTGGTCGTGCGGACTATGACCTCACGCGAGGCTGAGGCGGCCAGGCTGGCGTACTCTGATATTGCTCAGATTAACCCTAGAACAGTCTATTGTGCGATTCCCGCCTTCGGGGAGTCGGGCCCACTCGCCGATACGCCCGCAGACGACGGGGTGGTCGGCGCCCATGCCGGTATCTATGGCGACCAGGGGGGCTGGGATTCGCCCCCGGTGTATGTGCATTTGCCCATCGCCAGTTATGGCGCGGCGTTTCTTGCCGTCAGCGCCATTGGAGCCGCATTGTTTAGCAGGGGAGCCACCGGCAGAGGCCAGCAGGTGGAGACCTCCTTATATGCGGGTGCCCTGGCGATGCAGGCGGGGACTATTGTGGTCGGCCCAAACGTTCGGTCCTGGGTCAGGGATGCTATGGGCCAACTTGGGGCGAACCCGCTTTACCAGCTCTATGAGTGCTCGGACGGCGAGTGGGTGATGATCGCCTGCGGCACCGACACGTTCTGGAACAAGCTGTGCATTGCATTCGGCAAGTACGAGTGGACCGAGGACCCGAGGTTTGAGACCGCACCGTGGAACATCGAGCCGCAGCACCGGTTGGCCCTCAGAGAAATGGTGGCCGAGGTCGTCGCCACCGGCACGGGCGAGCACTGGCTACGAGTACTCGGGGACAACGATGTCCCTCGCGACCTGGTGCAGAAACGGGAGGACTTTTTCGATCATCCACAGGCGGCCGCTTCGGAAGTCTTCCAGAAAGAGATGGACGAGGTGCTCGGTGACGTGACCTGGATGGCGCCGCCGGTCGCGGTGCTCGGGGCGCCGGTGCCGGCTACAGCTCCCAACCACAAGGCCTCGGATGGAAACAGGGTTGAAATGGCCCCGTTGGCGGGCGTCCGGGTGGTCGACCTGACCGGCTACATCGCCGGGTCCTATGGCACGAGCCTCCTCGCCGACCTGGGGGCGGACGTGATCAAGGTGGAGTCACCAATGGGGGATGGCTTCCGCATGTTGGGGGGGTCGTTCCAGGCGTGGAACCGGGGGAAGCGCGGCATGGTCGTCGATCTACGGACCCCTGAGGGCAAGGAGATCGTCTACGACCTCGTACGAGGAGCGGACGTGGTGGCCGAGAATTTCCGACCAGGCACCGCCGAAAAGTTGGGTGTGGATGCCGAGACGCTGCGGCGGCTGCGCCCATCGATTGTGTACCTGTCGGTGACCGGGTACGGGCCCACCGGACCGCTCGCGGCCGACCCGGCTTTCGACCCGCTGGTGCAGACCCTCAGCGGGGCGATGTCCGCGCAGGGCACGGCCGACCGACCGGTCTACCTGCGAGTTGCCGTGGCGGACTATGCGGCCGCGATGTTGGGCTGCTTCGGCGCGGTGTCCGGGCTGCTCGCCCGGCGTCGGGGCGCGGGCGGTAGCCGGGTCGAAACATCGCTCCTGCACGCGGCCGTGGCGGTGCAGGCGGGCGAGCTGATGAGGTATGCGAACGGCCCCGGCGACGAGCGCCGCTGGGGCCAACTGGGCGTGACGGCGACCTATCGCCTCTACGAGGCAATAGGGGGACACCTGTTTCTTTCGTGCTCTGACGATGCGGGATTCGCGGCGGTGTGCGGCGCGCTGGGACTGAAGCAGGTATCGGAGAATTACCCGGATGCGGCGTCGCGAGACGGGGGTGACGGGGAGATCGCCGACGCGTTCGGCTCGGCCCTGGCCGATCTGCCGGTCGCCGAGGCCGAGGCCCGCCTCCGTGCGCATGGCGTCAGGTGTGCAAGAGTCCGGCACATGATGGACGCCCACGACGACCCGCAAGCGCAGGCCAATGAGTTGAGCGTGGCCGCCGACACCATCGTAGGACCGATCAAGCAGATGGGGCCGCCGTTCCGGTTCTCGGCGACGCCGTCGATAGCGCAAAGGCCCGGACCGGGCTTGGGCCAGCACACGGATGAGGTACTGGCCGAACTCGAATACTCAGCCGAGCGTATCTCCGAACTTAGGGCGGCCGGGGCGGTGCAGTAAGCGGCGACCCCAGCCGAGGCCAATCACGGTCAATCACCAATGACCGTAGTGGAGTTGTCGCGGTTCAACCGCCTTACCAGTATTTGGAGACGTTGGGCTCCTCTTTAGTCATCATCTCGATGAGGGCCGGCTGGCCGGCGGCGTTGGCGTCCATTGCCCTGCGCACCGCGTCGCCGATGGCGTCGGGCGCGGTAACGCGCTCTGCGTGGGCGCCCAGTCCCTGGGCCACCATGGTGTAGTCGCCTCCCAGTTCGTGGGTGCGGTAGGTGTCTGCCCCGATGGGCATGTAGTTGGCCGCGTACCCGGTCATGACGCCGTTGTTGAGGACGATGGTCGTCAGGCCGATGCTGTTTCGGGTGGCGGTCTCGATGTCGAGTCCGGCCATGCCAAACGCCGCGTCGCCCATGAAGTTGATCATGTTCATGTCCGGCTTTGCCATCTTCGCGCCCAACGCGAGTCCAAGCCCGTAACCTAGCTGGGTGGACTTGCCCCAGCCGATGTAACTGCGGGGGGTGACCGGCCGCCAGAACGGGACCAGCTGGTCCCTGGGATAACCGGAGTCATGGGTGACGATTGTGTTGGCCACGTCTACTGCGTTGGCTACTTCACGGAACACCCGGTACGGGCTCATCGGGATCTCGTCAGAAGACAATCTGGCTTCCCACTCGCCCAGCCAGGCGTCGCGCTGGGCGGCGATCATTTCGGCCACTCCTTCGTGAGCCTTGACGCCCTGGGATTTGGCCTCTTCGATCATCTGGCGGAGCACCAGTTTGGCGTCGCCCACGGCGCCGAAGTCGACGGCGTGGTCTTTGTGCAGGTCCTCGCCCCGGTTCGTAACTTGTGCGAGCACTACGCCATCGGGCACGGGTGCGCCAAACACGGACTTGGTGAAGCTGGTGCCGACGCCCAACAAAAAGTCGGCGCTGATGAGGCAGTGGTTGGCCATGCCGGTGGCGGTGCGGGCGCCGCAACCGAGGGAGAGCGGGTGGTTCTCTGGGAACCCGCTCTTGCCTGCGAGGGTGGTGAAAACGGGGATGCCGGTTAGCCCGGCAAACTCTACGAGGTCGTCGGTCGCCTCGGCGTTCATCACCCCCTGCCCGGCTTCAATGACGGGCCGTTCTGCGGCAAGCAGGGCCTTGATGAGATCGCGCACATCGTCCGGGCTGGCGGCCGAGCGGGTCGCGGGCACGGGCTTGTAGTCGAACCCTGTGATGTCTTGATCAACGAGATCGTCTGGAACCTCGACCAGCACGGGACCGGGCCTGCCGTTACGCAGGTTGCTGAACGCCGTGCGCATGACGTCCACGGTGCGGTCGGGAGACATTATGTAGCCCGCCCATTTGGTGATTCCCCTGTAGTGTTCTACCGAGTCGAAGCCGGGGTGCACGCCGTGCCGAGCCTGCGGGTTGCCGCCAGGCAAGAGCAAAACTGGAATGGAGTCCGCGAAGGCCTGGGCGACGCCACCGAAGGCGTTCTCGGCGCCGGGGCCGGACTGCATTGTGAACACACCGATGGTGCGGCCGTTGGTCATGCGGCTGAGGGCGTCCGCCATGTTGACCCCGGCGCGCTCCTGGCGAACGATGATGGGGCGGATGCCCTCTTTCACCGCAGCGTCGATGAGCGGTTGGTTGGGGAAGGCGGCGATCCAGTCGATGCCCTCGGCTTTAAGGATGCGGCAAATAGCGGTTTCTACGTTCACTTCTTTTTTGTCCCCTGGCTCAATATGGGTGGAATATTACTTGGTTTGCCTAACTGCGGACGAATTTTTGCACCCGCTTGCCCTCCAGCACTTCGCCGATGTAAACGTCGCCCCTGGAATCGACTGCCACGTCGTGCGGGGCGACGAATTTGCCGGGGTCGCGGCTGCGCTCGCCTCCCCATCGCGCCAAGACGCCGCCGTCCGGGTCGAGGACGGTGACCCTATGTTGCAACTCGGGGACGAAGAACGAGCCGTCGGGGGCCTGCGTTACGGAGGTGGGCTGCAAAAAGCCGTCCCACATGTCGAGGTAGTTGCCCTGCTGGTCGTAGATCTGGATGCGGTTGTTCTCCCGGTCGCAAATGAGTAGGCGACCAGCATGGTCAATAGTTATGCCGTGCGGCAGGTGGAATTCCCCCGGCCCACCCTTGCCCGGTTCGCCCCACGACAACAACAGTTCGCCGTCTGCCGAGAACTTGTGCACGCGGGAGTTGCCGTAGCCGTCGGCTACGAAGATCTCCCCGACGTCGTTTACCGAGACGGCGCAGCACATGTTGAATGGACCGGCGGCGCGTTCGACGAGGAAGCCCTCGCTGCGGCCAGTGTCGGAGGGCTCGTCCCGTGTGCCGAGCGTCATCATCAGCCCGCCCCAGGGGGCGTGCTTTTCGACGAGATGCGAGCCGACGTCGGCCGTGTACACGTTGCCTTCGGAGTCGATGGCGATGCCGTGGGGGACTTTGAAGAAGGCGTCCCAGTCGGTCTTGAACGCCCCATCTCGCTCGAAGATGAGCATTTTCTGAGGGCTGCGGTTGAAGACGTAGACTTTGTCGTCGGCGTCGGTGGCCACTCCGGCGACGCGGTGGAACCGGTAGCCGTCTGGCAGGTCGCCCCAGCCTTCGTGCAACTCGTAGGTGTGTGAACCGGCTTGGTAGGACATTGAACGGACCTCGTGAATTTTGCGGGGACGAGTGCCGGCCCAAATTAGGCGCTGGACTTTGAACGTCTTGGGGCGGCTGAGCCACCTTATCCCCCGAGAGAGTCTAACGCGTCTTCGATGGACATGCGGATGCAGGTGATGATGGGCGTGTCGCGCAGGGTGTAGAGGCTGCCGGGAACTCCCCGCAACTCTTCGACTAGCTGGAGGAAGTCGGACGGGCTGTCGGACTCGAAGGCCACCATGAATTCCTGATCGTCGATGCCAAACGAGTAACTGGTATTAATCTTTACGGAGGGGTATTTGTGACCGATCTTGAAGTGGTCGTTCATCATCGCCTGTCGCTCCTCGGGCTTAAGGAGGTACCACTCTCGGGTCTTGAGGAAGGGGTAGACGAAGAAGTACTTAGCGTCGTCGGAGGGCTTGACCTCGATGGTCCGGCCCTCCTGGCCCTTGTGGCGATGGTCGTCGACGTAATGGGATACGCGGGTCATGGCGAGGAATGAATGCGGGGTGTCGAGGTAGCCCCCGAGGGCGGTGGAGTGCACACGGGTGGCCGCGTCCTGCACCTGCTCCAACGTGTCGGTGGCCTGCCATAGCAGCAGGTCCGCGTCGCCGCGCAGGCCGACGGTGCTGTAAGTGCGGGTGGTCATGCCGGAGGCGATCTCCGAGACGACGGCCGCGAACTCAGCTTTGTCCTGCGATCTACGATTGGGCGGCAGGCGACGCCACGCCGGGTCCAACTTGTAGAAGGTGTACTTTACGAATTGACGATGGCCGTTTGTACTCACGGGCCGGATTTTATCGCATTGCGGGCCGGGCCGTCCCCACGCCCGCGTCCTTGACTTGTGGCGCACGACGTCCATACGATTTTGCCGTGGCGAAACGATACGAGGACGAGATCGAGGAGATTCTGGACAGGTCCGGCGGGCTGAGGATCGTCCCTCCCCCAAAGCACTCTCGAAGCCTGATAGGGCTCCTGGGCGCGTACATGAGTCAACGCCTGGGCGGGGTCTGGGCCCTTTCACCGGGGCGGGTGATGCTCGCCGGTGTGGTGCCGCTCGCCGCTGGTTTCTTGCTGCGCATCGCCGATGCGGGGCTCGCGGTGCCGATGGCGGTGGCCGGTGTCGTGGTCTTGCTGATCGGGTATGCGTTCGCGGTCGTACGGCCGGCAGCTCGGTCGCTCGGCAAGGCCTCTGGGCCGCCGACCAACACGGGCAAGACGTGGAGGGGCCGCTCGATTGATGAGGACCCTGAGGACAATTGGTGGACTCGCCAGGACCGAGGGCCGAGATAGGGGCCTGAAGCCCCCCTATGGCCCCAATCAGGGGCGGGGGCCGCCCCCTAGACCATGCACTCGCCCTCGCCGCGCTCGAGGATGTACTTGATGGTCTTGTCCCAGTCCATGTAGGTGGGCAGGGTTTCCCGATTTAGCTCCCCGACCTCTTTGAATTCGGCGAGGAATTCGTCGAAGTGGTCTCTGCCCATGCGAACGGCGTAGTCCTTGAACTCTTCGTCTTCGTTCCGCTCTTGCTGGTAGAGCGACACGATGCGCTTGAAGACCTCGGGCGCTCGCTTTGCCGGGATCTTGGTCCTGGTGCGGATGCCGAATCTTGCGTCATCCGCAGCGTAACTGCCACCCAAGAACAACTCGTAGGCCGGGACCTGCCCGCCCGGGGCCTTGGCTGCGGCGCCGTGGAAGCCGATGTCGGCGACGTGGTGCTGGCCGCAGCCGTTAGGGCAGCCGCTCATTTTCACGTGCATCTTGGCCACCAAAGGATCGGACGTGTCGATGTCGGTCATGGAGTCCGTGATCGCTCTGGCCAGTCCCATTGAGGAGGTGATGCCCAGCTTGCAGCTGTCTGTGCCGGGGCATGAAACGACATCCTGAATCTGGTGGGCGCCGGCCTCGCCGAGGCCGATGGAACGCAGGCCGTTCCACACTTCGTATAGCGCCGCCTGGGGCACCCACCGGAACGTCAGGTTCTGCTGGTGGGTTATGCGGCAGCGACCGCCCGCGTACTTGCGGGACATGTCGGCGAGCTTGTGGAACTGCTCCGCCTGGATGTCGCCAAGAGGCAGTTTTACGGTGACGGCGTTGTAGCCCTCTTGACGCTGGCCGATGACGTTGCTGTCCACCCAATGGACATACTCGGGATTCGGCACGGCGTGCGTATAGTCGCCGTCGAGCTGGGGAGCGTCCGGAGCCTCGTCGTCGATATACAACAGGTCCTTGGGGTCGAAAGAGCGCTGCGCCCACTCCTGCTCCATCTCCTCTTCGACCATCTTGCGGAACTCGTCCATTCCGACGCGGTCGATGAGGAACTTGATCCGGGCCTTCATGCGGTTCTTCCGCTCCTTGTTGGAGCGGTGGAAGACTCTTATGGCCGCCTCGGTTACTTTCAAATACTGGTCCATGGGGACGAACTCGTACAGGGTGGGCGCGATGCGGGGCATGATCGAGGTCCCGCCGCCCGCGACGATCTTGAACCCCTTCACCCCATCGACGACTTTGGGCAGAAAGCCCATGTCGTGGATGGGCGTGATGGCGCAGTCGCTGAGGCACCCGGAGAAGGCGGTCTTGATTTTTCGCGGCATGGACTGGGTGAAAGGATGCCTGACAAAGTAACGAGCGTATGCCGCGGCGTAAGGCGTGACATCAAATTGTTCCTGGCTGCAGACTCCGGCCATGGGGCAGCCGGTGACGTTTCGGACGGTGTTGCCGCAGGCCTCCCTGGTGCTCAGGCCCACTTCCGCCAGCATGCGCAGTGCCTCGGCCGAATCGGCCAGGGGAACGTGGTGGAACTGGAAGTTCTCCCTGGTCGTGACATGTCCTCTACGCAAGGGAGCATACCGGTCGGCGAAGCGCCCCAGGGCGTCGAGCTGGTCCGCGTCGAGTCCGCCGAAGGGGGCCTTTACTCGCACCATGTGCACGTCGGGCTGGCGCTGACCGTAGACGCCCTGGCGCAGACGGAAGGCCATAAACTCTACCTCTTGCCACTCGCCCGCCTGAAAGCTCTTTACGGCTGCCTCGAAGTCGTCGAACTCCTGCGGCAAGATGGGGATTACATGCTCGCGTGTCGTCTTTTGACTTGTCTGGGTCATTGTCTGGTCTCCCCGCTACGCCCTGGCTGAACTTTGTTCCGAAATTGGGCCTGAAACAAAAAACCCCGCTGGAGGGCGGGGTATCACGGCGCTGCTATCCCGACCATCTATCCAGGCGAGGCGTTCTTACAGGTGGTGCCGGCGGCCGATTGTTGTATTGGCAAGATTGGGTAAATGTACCAGTGGAGGCGGTTCGGTGTCAACCGAATAACAACCCCGCAGCCCCTTCGTTGACTGGCGCATGGGGTTTCTCACTGGGCTTTATCGAGGGCCGTGTCCGGGGCGACACCGGTCAAATCGGAAACCGGCCCCGAGTACGTAGCATCAGAGAGATCACACGCGTTACCGCTAGCGGGACGCTGTTGCTCAGCAAATATAATTAGAGTCGGGCTCGCTCAATCGCGGGCCTGGTTTCGGAGATGCTGATTGTTCGGTTTAGACGTTCCAATAATATTCGCGTTTCTTGCCGGGTTTGCGGCTGCCTTCAACCCGTGCGGGGCGGCGATGTTCCCGGCGTATGTTGGCTTCCAACTGGGCAGCGCCGATGGCGATCTCAATCCCGGTTTTGCCGCGCTGAAGGGTATCCTGGTGGGCCTCGCGGCTACGGCCGGTTTCCTGGTGGTGTTCGGCCTCGTGGGCGTGCTACTTGCCGCCGGAGGCAGGGTGATAGGGGACATACTGCCGTTCGCGGGACTGAGTATAGGCGTGATAATTACCGGTCTCGGCCTGTGGCTCCTCCTCTCGCGCAAGAAGATCGGGTTCATGGCGGCGAGCCGTCTGAACATGGGCGGTGGCAAGGGCCTGAAGCAGGTGTTCCTGTTCGGCATCGCATACGCGGTTGCTTCGCTCAGTTGCGCGCTGCCAATCTTCCTGGCGGCGGTTGGAGTGGTTGCCGGTCAGTCATTCAGCGCCGGTGGCTTCGCAGAGACGATTATCGGCTCGCTCACCTACGGGCTGGGCATGGGTGTGATCATGATTGCCGTCGCCGTCGGGGTGGTGTTCTTCAAGGGTGTCATACAGGAAGGGATCCGAAAGATTTTCCCTCTGATCGAGCCGGTCGGGAACCTGGCCATGGTCGGGGCCGGTGCGTACCTGATCTATTACTGGACGGCCGGGGACGGCAGCGACGTGCTGGCACAGAGGATCGAGCAGTACTTCTAGGGGCAGCGGAGGCGGCCGGTTTTTCTCGTCAGCGCCGCGCCTACTCGGCTTCGACAGGGTTGCTCAGGACCCCGATTCCCTCTAGCTCGATTTCAACTGTGTCGCCCGGGCTGAGGGTCGCCGTGGTGCCCGGCGTGCCGGTGAGGATCACGTCTCCCGGCTCAAGGGTCATGACCTTGCTCACCCACTCGATGATTGTCGGCACGTCGTAGAGCAGGTCGGACGTGTTGCTCTGCTGCACGACCCCTCCGTTCAGCCGGGCTTCTATGCCGAGATTGCCCGGGTTCAAACCGGTGACGATGAACGGCCCTATGGGCCCGAACGTGTCGGATGACTTGGCCCGCCACCATTGCAGGTCGTCGGATTGCCAGTTGCGCTCGCTGACGTCGTTGGCGCAGGTGTAGCCGAAGACGTAGCCGAGCGCGTTTTCTTTGGAGGCGTTGCGGCACCGCTTGCCGAAAACCACTGCCAACTCGGCTTCTTCCTGGACGAGGGTCGAGTCTCTCGGTAGGACTATTGTGTCGCCCTGGCCAACCACGCACGACGGCGTCTTAAAGAACGGCTCCGGCACCGCGGGCGGCGTCCGGTCACCGAGATGGCTTTTGTAGTTGAGGCCGATGGCGACCATTTTCGATGGGGTGGTCGGCGCCAGCAGCCGCACCGAGTCAAGCGACCGGCTGTCTGAGGTCGTATCAAAGGACTCCCACGGCGCCGCCGTGATGCGGGTGACGTTGTCGCCGTCGACGACTCCGTAGTGGGCGGCTCCGTCGGCCTCGTACCTGGCATATTTCATTTCAAAAGGCTCCTGATTATTTGGTCATCAGCGGCTGCCAATATTACACGAGTCAGCGCCCGCGTTCGGCGCCCCAGAGCAGGACCTGGAGCCTGGAGGAGAACCCCAGGCCCCGGTCGGCGGCCGCCGCCGTCAGCCATGCTGATTTCTCCTGAATGGCTGCACGGTCGGCGCCCTCGGGCATCAGGATGACGCGCTCCGTTGGGACCCCGTAGCGCTCGGCCAATCGGGCCGCCTCGTCCACGTCGGGCACATCGACCACGACGAATTTCCAGTCGGCGTTGGGCAGGTCGGCGAAGGACCGCAGGGCATCTGGGGCCTCTCGTTTTTCCTGCGCGTTTCCCGAACTGGCGATCTTCGGCGAGACGTTCCAACGCGTCACCCCCGCGACCAGCTCAGGAGAAGGCGCGATGGTGCCGTTGGTCTCGATTTCTACGCTGTGGCCGGCCCGTTTCAGATCGCTAACCAGGCGGTCAAGGTCTTGCAGGAGGGGCTCACCGCCGGTGATAACGACGTTCGGTGTGTCAAGGGCCTCGACCCGTGCAAGGACTTCGTAAATGTCCATCGTCATGACCTGTGTTTCGTATTCGAATGACCCCCAGTCCCAGGTGTAAGAGGTGTCGCACCAGGTGCAGGCGAGGTTGCAGGTGGCCAGTCGCACGAACGCAGACGGCGTGCCCGCCGTGCGGCCCTCGCCCTGCACGGACAAGAAGATTTCGGGCTCGCCCGACGGCATGCGGCTGACTCGGATCAAGGTTTACGCCAGCGCCGGGTCGGGTACGCTCGCTTCGGCGAACCCTCGGGCGCGGAGGATGCAGGAGTCGCACTGCCCGCACGGCCGTTCGCCGCCCCGATAACAGGACCATGTCTGGGCCAAGGGTACGTCCAACTCCAGGGCCATGCGGACGATGTCGGCTTTGGACTTGTCGATGATGGGGGTCTCGACCCGTATGCGGACTCCATGTTCGGTGGCCAGCTTGGAGCCGAGGTTTATCGTCTCGACGGCGCTCTGGAAGAACTCCGGGCGGCAGTCGGGGTAGCCGCTGTAGTCGATGGCGTTGGGGGCGAGGTAGACGATGGCCTCCATTGCGGACGGGTCCTCTCCCTTGACCTCTATGGCGTGCAGGGCGTCGCTCTCCAGCAGCGCGGCGGCCAATGAGAGAAAGATCGTATTGCGCAAGGGCACGTAGGTGATCGGCACGCCGAAGCCGATCTCCTCTTCCGGTCGGCCCGACGGCATGGGGAAACGCTCGGGGTTGGTCAGCGCAGAGTACCAGGCGACGTCGCCCAAAAAGGAGATGTCGAGGGTCTTATGGCCGATGTCCAGAGCCCTGGCGATGCCCGCCGCGAAGCTCACCTCTTTTGCGTGGGTCTGACCGTAATGAAAGGTTAGGGAGGTGAGTTGGTCAACGCTGCGCCGGGCATACGCGGTGACTGTGGAGGAGTCGAGGCCGCCCGATAGCAGGCTGACGCCGTAAGAGCTCAAGGGCGCCGGTAATTGGCCGTGACGGAGGCGTGCAGCCCGCCACGAACTTTGTAGTCGAGTTCTATCCCCATAGACACTGGGCTCGCGGCCGCTACCAGATCGGCGAGGATTTTGTTGGCGGCGTGCTCCTGTACTACCCCGACGTTGCGGTATTGCATGAGGTAGTACTTCAGGGACTTCAGTTCAATGACCAGGCGGTCTGGCACGTAACGGACTGTGAGGGTGCCGTAGTCAGGCAGGTCGGTCCAGGGGCAAACGGCGGTGAACTCGTCGGTGTCGATGGCGACCTCGGCGTCGCTGCCGGGATAGTCGTAGTCGAAGGAGAGGATGACCGAGGGATCGATCTCTTCAAGCTCGGTCACGGTGGGGGCGGCGTCGAATTTGTCCCCCATGGCCCGGTACTGCTCCTGGAGCTGTTCTATTGTCGGCATTTTTTCTCTCGACACCGTCGGCGCTGCGTTGCGAGGCATCCGACCATATACTACAGTACCGGAGCCCATGAAAAACGACGTTAACGCCGATGTGCAGCGGGGCACGAGTCGCCCGACGCCCGCGTCGGGGCTCCCGGTGACCCGTGCCGGGCCCGCACTGGAAGTCCGGGGGGTTACCAAGTCGTACGGTCGCGTCCGGGTACTCGACGGCCTGGACCTGACGCTTCAGTGGGGGCAGGTGCTCTCCGTCCTGGGCCCGAACGGCTCGGGCAAGACTACGCTGCTCAAGATTCTCGCCACGCTCACCAGGCCAGACGCGGGCTCGGTACGCATCGCCGGTATGGACGCGGACAAGGCGGGCGGACGAGTGCGGCGGGCCACCGGCGTGGTGATGCACGAACCGATGCTGTACGCGGACCTTACTGGGCGGGAGAATCTGCGATTTTTTTGCCGCATGTTCGGCCTCGATGCGCCCGAGGAGCGCATCGCCGAGTCGGTGCGGCGAGTGGGGATGGCGGACCGGCTGGACCAGCGGGCGGGCACGCTGTCTCATGGGATGCAGAAGCGCTTTTCCATCGCCCGAGCGCTTCTTCATAGGCCTCAAGTGCTGTTAATGGATGAGCCGGAGAGCGGGCTGGATCCCTCGGCGATAGCGTTGATGCGAGATGTGGTGGAAGCGACCAGGGCCGGAGGCGGTGCGGTGCTGCTGGTTACCCACAACTTTGACCAGGCCCTGGCGCTGGGCGACCGGCTGGCGATTCTGGGTCGGGGCAGGGTGGCCCACGAGCAGGACCTCGGATCTGCTGCGGACGGGGTGCCGAGTCCCGAGGCCATTCGCGACTTGTATTTCATGCATTCCGGGGAGCGCCCTTCCGGCGCACAGCCGGAACGACGAGAGGGCGGATGAGGTCGGTTTTCGACAGGGCGCTGCGTTGGCCGGTGATGGCCGTGCTGTGGAAGGACGTGGTGCTGGAGACGCGCACCAAGGACACTCTGGTGTCCGTGTTCGTCTTCGCACTGCTGTCGATCGTGGTGTTCAACTTCGCGCTCAACCCGACGCCGCAAAATGTCGGGCTGGTGGCGCCGGGCATTCTGTGGATCGCTTTTACTTTTGGCGGTGTGCTCGGCCTTACACGCAGCTTCGCGGTGGAGAAAGAGCGGGGCGGGATGCAGGCGCTGCTGCTCACGCCAGCGGGCCGGGACTCGATCTATCTGGGTAAGGTGCTGTCGATCTTCGTGTTCATGACGGCGGTGGAGGTGGTGGCGTTTCCCATTTTCGCCGTCATTTATAACCTGCCGGTACTGGCGCCGGAGTTCATTCCGGTGGCGCTGCTCGCCACTCTCGGCATTGCGTCGGTCGGCACGCTGTTTTCGGCGATGGCGGTTAACACCAGGGCCCGAGAGGTGATGCTGCCGCTGCTGTTTTTGCCCATCGCGGTGCCGGTGATAGTGGCCGCGGTGGAGGCGTCGGGACCGGCTATCACCGGAGCCCCCTGGGGCGACGCCGTCCAGTGGCTGCCCGTTCTGGCGGTCTTCGACGTGGTGTTTCTGGTGGTCTGCTCGCTGGGATTCGGATATGTCGTACAGGACTAGAGCTTCTCTGTAACTTAGCAACAATATTCGCTGAAGTGATGGCAATTGGCCGTATATTCGCATCGACGATACCGAGCCCGTCCACCCCGGTCCCTCCATTGAATTGACGCCTGTAACTCCACGTAAATGAGGATCCGCACTCATTGACACGCGTGATTTTCCACTGATATCGTAAAAGTTAGTGTCAGCGCGTCTACTATGGGCTTCGTCGAGTATGCGAAGCTGTTTCCGTGAGAAGAGGCGGGTTCATCCGATTTTGTGATGGAGAGCGCATTGCTTAAGAGTGACTTCGTCGTCCGATTCGCGGGCGAGGGCGGCCAGGGCGTTGTGACTTCCGCTGAAGGCCTGGCGCAGGCCGCCACCCAGACCGGCTACCATGCCCAGACCTTCGCCACGTTTCCCTCTCAGATCATGGGAGGTCCGACTTGGACACAGACCCGCATCTCGACGTCTCCTGTGCTCAGCTCCGGCGATCACCTGGACGTGCTGGTGTGCTTTAACGAGGCTGCGTACGAGACCCACCACGGCGAGGTGGCGGACGATGGGGTGATCGTCTACAACTCCGGCGATTTCGAGCTAAACGGTGACGTGCATTCGTTCGGCATGGACTTTGACGAACTGGCCAAGTCCACCGGCAACGCCCGGGCCGCGAACATGGTGGTTATCGGCGCTCTCGCACACCTCGTCGGCATGCGGCAGGAGATCTTTGACGAGTTCGTCACCAAGCGCTTTTCCCGGGGTCGTCCGAACGACGAGGAGATAATCAGCTCCAACCTCGCGGCCATGCGCCTGGGGAGGGCAGAGGCCGAGTCCAGCGGTTTCTCCCTGGGCGAACTGGCACCCGCCGAACGACCCGACTACGAGCAGATCCTGGTGAACGGCAACACGGCCCTGTGCCTGGGCGCGATGCACGCCGGGATGAACTTCTACGCTGGTTATCCCATCTCACCGGCCACCTCGATCCTGGTGTGGATGGAGCGAAACGCTCCCGGCCCCGGCAAGTTCGTCTACCAGGTTAGCTCGGAGATCGAGTCCATTACAGCGCTGATAGGCGGGGGCTTCGCCGGAAAGAAGGCGATGACCGCCACTGCCGGACCCGGCTTCTCGCTCATGAGCGAGGGCCTCGGCCTGGCCTGGATGACCGAAATCCCCCTGGTCGTGGTCAATGTACAGCGAGGTGGCCCCGCCACCGGCCTCCCCACCAAGACCGAGCAGTCGGACCTGTTCGCGTCGATGTACCCGGCACACGGCGACGTAAAACTGCCCCTGATCGCACCGGGAACCGTGGAGGAGTGCTTCTACGCCGCTGTGCATGCGTTCAACTGGGCGGAACGCTACCAGGGCCCGGTCGTGATTCTCTCCGAACACGCTCTTTCTGAGCGCAACCAGAACATCCCTAAACCGAATCTATCGGAGATTCCGGTGGAGAACCGGCTCACCTACACCGGCTCCAACGGCTACCAGCGTTACGAGTCGGGCGAGGTCTCGCCGATGCCGATTCCGGGCGGGCCGGGCGGCTACGTGGCCAACGGCAGCGAGCACGACGGCATGGGCGATACGACGCATCTCGGCGCACGGCACGTGCAGATGACCCATCGCCGCTGGGGCAAGATCAGCCTGCTCGAAGACGGAGATTTCGAAGCGGACAATACAGATGCGACTATGGCGATAGTTCCCTGGGGCGGCTCCAAGGGTCCGGCGAGAGAGGCTTACGAACAGTTAGTCACCGATGGTCAGGACATCGGCTGGTACTATACGATGCTCCTTAATCCGCTGCCGCCGGAGATGCTTTCAGAGCTGCTCAAGAAGGACCTGGTCCTGGTGCCGGAACTGAATTTCCAGGGCCAGTTCGCAACAATCCTACGGTCCTACGGCGTGAACGCCGAAGCGATCACCCAGTACACCGGTCTGCCGTTCAAGGTGGGTGAGTTGGCCGCACGCATTTTGGCCGCCGGAGCATCTAATAAAACGAGTAAGACTCGTAAGACCAAAAACAGCAGCAAGCCCACTAAGGCCAACAAGAAAGGCATAACCGTTTGAGCGCGAAAAACCCGGAATATGACTTCAAGTGGTGCCCCGGCTGCGGCGATTTTGGGGTGCGTAAATCGATCGAGGCAGCGGTCGCCCAGCGCAACGCCGCAACCGGCGCCGACATGGGGAACAACGTGGTCGTCGCGGGCATCGGCTGCTCAGGCAACATGGTGCATCTTCTCGAAGGCGAACAGCCCTTCGGCTTTCACGGCATCCACGGCCGAACGCTCCCCATAGCGATGGGAGTTAAGATGGCAAACCCCGATCTGAACGTGATGATCGTGGCCGGAGACGGGGACTTTCTCAGCATCGGCATGGAGCACATCGCACCCCAGGCGGGGCGCAACCTCAACGTATGCGCGGTAGTCATGGATAACGGCGTTTACGGCCTCACCAAGGGCCAGTCGTCACCGACTTCCGAGCAGGGAATGGTTACCAGTTCGACCCCGTTCGGCAAACTGGAGGAGGAGGTGCACCCGCTGGCTCTCTACCTCACGCTCGGTGTGTCCTACGTAGCGTCCGGCCTGTCGTCGAAGGTGAAGGACGTAACCAGGATGATTGTAGAGGGGATGGAGCACCCTGGATTCGCCATCGTGCACGTCCAGTCGCCGTGCACTACCTACAACGATACGTACGAACTGCTCAAAGGCAGTGTGAAAAAGGGCATTGAGCCGTTGGCTTGGGCCGTTCCCGACAATCACGATTCGTCGAATCTCGACGCCGCACGGGCGCTCGTACAGAGCCACGGCATCCCACTGGGACTAGTCTATAAGGACACTACGAGGGCGCCGTTCGAGGCTCGCGTAGAAGAGATGGCCGCCCGGGCCAATACCAAGAGCGCCGACGAACTGATCGGCGCCCTTAGTATTTAGTTCTCTCGGGTCGCTACGTAGTCGGAGAGGTGCTTCCGTAGCAGCAGGCGGCCCCGGTGCAAGCGGGACTTCAGCGACGAGACGGTTATCTCCAGGATCTCGGCCGCCTCAGAATTGGATATTCCCTGCACGTCACGCAGTATCACCGCGGCGCGCAGGTTGGGCTCGAGCATGGAGATTCCCTCGTTCAGCTTGGCCCCGAGTTCAGCGTTGGCGGCGCCGCGCTCCGGCGACATCTCCAGGGAGGGGATGTCGATGTCTTCCAGGCCGGTCTGGGTGAGCTCCCGTCCCCGCTTGCCTTTGCGGATCTTCATCAGGGCGGCGTTGGTGGCGATGCGGTAGAGCCACGTCGTCACCCTGGATTCGCCCCTGAACCGCCCCCAGGCCCGGTACGCCGACAGGAACGCGTCTTGCACTACGTCTTCTGCGTCGTGCGGGTTACCCATGTAGCGGTAGGCCACGTTGTAGACGAGGTCTGTGTAGCGCTCAACCACCTCTTCGAAGGTGGCCGGAGGGGCTTCTTTTTCGGCCCGGTCTGCGGGAGCCTTGGCCCCAGCGTTCTCCAAGGGAATGTCTTCTCCTACTAGGGTCGGGTCGGTCGAGAATCGCTCCGGCACGATTCGCATCAGATTCTATCGAAGGGTCCCTGAGACGGCAAAGCGATTTATCGAACGAGCCTATTGGCGGCCGATTGACTCGGGGACGAGCGTCTTCTAAATTAGCCCACGGAAAGTATGGTTCACTCTAGTCAGTACGTTGTAACTTATGGTCATGGCTTCAGGTTTACTAAGAAGGCTATTCGGCGGTAAAAACGAGCACGCCGAATTACGCGACATCTCGTCTGATTATGTCGATGGTGAGGTTTCCGGTGACGCCCAGGTGAAGGCCGAAAGTCACCTGGAGAAGTGCGGGCCGTGCCGTGCGTTCCTCGATACCCTGAAGGCCACGGTCACGCTTCTGAAATCCTCACCTGAGGAGAAGGCTCCACCCACGCTGAGGCCGCAGATTCTGGAGAACCTGAAACGCCACGGCGACTGACCGGCCAGTAGACGGGTAAGAATGCTAATTAGAAGGGCCGCACCATTTGTGCGGCCCTTTTGCTTTGTTCGGACTCTGTGGCGGACCTTGCTATCCGGTCTCCTCATCGAGCGCGACGTACTTGGACGGGCACTTTACTATGACGTTCTGACTGCGAAACACCATCTCCCCGTCGAACGTGCCCTCGAGGATGATCTCGGAGTGGTCGTTGAAGAACAGGTCGGGCAGTACACCGTCGTGCACGGCCAGCATGGTCTGGCTGCCGTCGGTTAGCTGGAATCTCGCCTGGGTGGAGCCGTCCTCCCGGTCGAACGAGGAAGGGATGAGCTTGCCGTTGACCCGCACCATGCGGCCGTCGTCTGTGGGACCTAGCTCGGTGGCTTCACTAACGGTGTAGTAGTAGACGGTCGCGTTCTCGAAGGCCATGAAGCCGAAAAAACCCAGGGCGCCGATCAGGGCGATCGCCCCGACGAGCAGCTTGAGCTTGTTGGCGCCAATCAGCGCTCCTTCACCGTCGGGTGCGTCGGACGGGTTGGGTACGTAGCCGTCGGGTTGGGCCATCTAGTGCTTCCTCTTGCTCCTCATCTCCACCACTTGCTCCATCGCTGGCGCCTTCATTATCGCAAATCGCTCAGCGTTGCGCCTGTTCGTCTGTTCCTACGTTGTGGGGGGCGGCTCGGCTTTTTCTTGCAACGCGTCGCTTAACGCATCGATTTCGGCCTGCATCCGGCGCTGCTTTAGGGTCATGTAGATGACGTAGGCGAAAAACAGGCCCCAGGTGATCATGAACACCGCGAACAGGAACGGCAGGTTGGCGTCCGGCTCGCCGCTGGTGTTGTCTTCTATCTGAAAGTGCTGACCTTGCTCTACAGGGACCGGCGCGGACCCCTCTGCCGCCAACGAGACGGCCGGTACGAACAGGGCGGCCAGCAATACTGCCGCGAGCGCAAGGGCCAGCGCGGCCCTAGAGGCGAATTGAGGCGATCTGGTGTAGCTCATCAAGCTGGCTCTCCGAGCGCTTCAGCGAGTAGCGCTCCATGACTAAGTATGCGAACAGGACGACGAAGGCCACCATTGCCACGAGCAGGGTCACCGCCATTCGGGACTCCAGGGAGTCGGACTCGGCCAACGGACCAATGACCAACTCGGGGTGGGCGCTTCGCCACAGGAAGGTCGAGATGTAGATGATGAACGCGTCGATGGCGCCCATCAGGGCTATGACGGCGGCGTAGCGCGCCTGTTGCACCCCCTGGGGCCCGTATGCCCGCAGCATTAGATAGGCGACGTAAATGAACCACAGGATGAGGGTGGTGGTGAGCTTGGGGTCCCATGTCCACCACACCCCGAATGTTGGCTTCGACCAGATGGCGCCGGTGACGATTATCAGGGTAGCGAAGATGACTCCCAGCTCGGCTGTCGAGTGAGCCAGGTCGTCCCATCGCTTCTCTTTCTTCCACAGGTACATCCCTGATGCAACTGTCACCAACACTATGGAGATCATCCCCAAAATGCCCAGGGGAACATGGAAGTAGAGGATGCGCTGGGAGACTCCCAACGTGGCCTCTGTCGGTACCCAGAAAAAGACCAGGTACAGAGTTACAGCCATGAGGGCCGCACTGGCAACCAGCAGAGCGTCTTTGATCAGCCGGGACCGGCGGCCTTTCGGGCTGGAGCCACTGGTGGAGAGAGTAGCCTGGGCCATGCGTGCAATGTATCACAAGCGCGCCCTGCGTTTCAGAGGTTTGGCGCTCCGGGCCGGGGCTCTGGGGTAGTCCCGGCGGTGGTAGACTCAGGGCCGTGAATGACCCCATGACAAGGGTGGAGTTCGAGGCGCTGGTGGTGCGGGCGCTGGAGGGTATTCCCGACGAGATCGGGAGCCGCCTGGATAATGTCGACGTCGTCGTCGAGGATGTCCCTAACCGCGACCAGCTGGCCGGACATGAGATCGGCGAGGGAGAGCTGCTGCTTGGCCTCTACGAGGGGATCCCTTTGACCGAGCGCTATGGCTACGGCGAGGTGCTGCCGGATAAGATCTCCCTGTTCCAGGGGTCGCTAGAGGCGCTCGGCCTGTCGGCCGATGAGATGGTCAAAGAGATCGCCGACACGGTCGTGCACGAGGTTGCGCACCATTTCGGCATTGATGATGACCGCCTGCACGAGCTGGGCTACTAGTTTTCCGATGCTGATCTACGAACGCGCTGACTCCCCGCCGAAGAGGTCTGCGGCGTCGCGTTCGACTTGAGACTTGCGTTCGTTTTCGGCCAGAAAACCCAGCTCACGATATGACTCGGGGGTGCCGTAGTCGCGGGTCCTGATCTCCACCGGCATGGGCAGCGCGTGGCCGAACACCAGGGCCTGCTGGCGCGAGTCCAGACTGGCCAGGACGTGGCGCAGCTTGCGGGCGCCGGACATGCCGGTCAGAACGGCGTCCACGTCGCGGTCGTTGTCGAGCAGGCAGGAGAACTTGGTTCCCAACTGGCTCATCACCTCGTCGTCGATGCCGCTGGGCCGCTGGTCGACCACCAGTAACGTGACGTTGTATTTGCGCATCTCCCGCGCGATGGTGCCGAAGATGGTTTGATCGGCGACGTCGGGGGTGAGGAATTTATGGGCCTCTTCTATCGTTATCACCAGCGGCTGGGGCTCGGCACCTTCGCCCGCGACCGCCTTTTCTTTGGCGGCGGCGTACCGGTCGTAGATGCGCCGCGTCAACAGGTTGGCCACCAGGATGTAGGCGGCCAGCTCCCGGCCGTAACGACCGAACTCCAGGACCACATGTATGCCCCTGTCCAGATAACTGAGGATGTGGTTGACTGAGTCGTGGACGCCGCTTTTGTCCATGAAGTCGAAGCGCTCCAGCCGGGTAAGGCGCCTATGCAATGCGGAGAGAGCCCCCTGGTTGATGTTTAACTGGGACGCCAGTTCGTTAAAGGCCTCGGACCCCGATAGGGCCATGAACGTGGCCAGCCACTTGCGGCCGTAGTGGCTGTGAAGAGAATATGCGGCCTCGGCGGCCTGGGGCGAGAGGTCGAGTGCGCCCCGGAGGATGGCGATATCGGCGGGCTCGATCTCTTCATAGCCGATGCGCACCACATAATCCGGGGTCAGACCCCTTCGCTTTGAGCTGTCCTCGTCAAGAGAGAAGACCGCGACCTTGGAGGGGAAGAGCTGCTTGAGCCCCTTTACGTGGCCTGAGCCGCCCTCCGAATAGCCCTGCCAGCCGTACTCGGACTGCATGTCGAACACCAGGTTGGTGGCCTCGCCGCTTTGCAGGATGCCGGCCAATAGCAGACGGGTGAGGAAGGTCTTGCCGGTGCCGGATTTTCCGAATACGCCGTTGCTGCGCTTGACCAGCTCGGCCATGTCGAGACAGAGCCTTGTCTCCATGTCCAGGGGCGACCCTATCCAGAACCGGCGCTTGCTCTCTTTGCCGAAGACCAGCTCTACGTCTGACTCTGACGCCGGCGCGACCTGGGAGAAGTGGGGCGGCACGGTTTTGGCGGGCTGAGGCCCGTCCAAAGCATTTTCGGTTCCCAGGGACAGCCGCGGTTCCACGCGGAGTGTGCCGTAGGCGACGGTGCCGGAGACGACCTGTTCGGTCAGGCGATCAGCCGGGTCCGGAGGAGCCTCGGAGACGGCCCGGTCTGAGGACGAGAGTTTGACGTCGGTGACCTGCCCGAAGAAGCGCCTGCCTTTGCCCTGCACTGTGACGAGGGTGCCGACTTTTACGTCCTCGACGGACGAGCCCTCTGACAGACGCACGTCCAGCCCGTCAGATAGCGAGCCGCCGACGAGCGAGCCGGACCAGTTGCCCTCGTTTTCGCCTGCTCTACCGAGAGCATCGAACTCGTCGTTTCGGGTCATGCCGTCGCCGTCCTGAGGATGGCCGTGACCCGGCGAAGTTGCCCGGGCAACATTCCGGCCAGCTCTTTCCCGGCTCGAATCACGAATGCCTCCGGGTCAGCATGGACGGCGGCGGACCGGCGCAGGTAGGCTCCTACGAATTCGTCGGGCGAGCCGACTCGGGCGTCGAGCAGGCGGGGTAAGAAGCTCACCTCGGCCGAGAAGTCCCTGGTCTCGTCGTCGTCACAGAGCCGGACGAACGACAGGATGCGAGGCGGGTTTGGGGCCAGGCGCCAGCGGATGTCTGTCCCATCCAAATGTCCCACGGTAAGAGACGTGAACCTGGTGGCGAGTAGCCGGGACAACTGGGGATTGTCAGCGTAGACGTCGCTCTCAGTCGCCATGCCCGCACCCCTGGGCGCCGGGGGCCGGGTTGGGTCCAGGCTCTCGGTGACCGAGTCGGCGACGATGCCGAAGACCGGGGCCGTCTCTCCGCAGAGCACGAGCGAGCCCAGAGCCGGGCTCTGGTAAAGCTCGTAACACTCAGTCTCGAACTCGGTGGTTGAGGCGCGCACGACCTCTCCGATTCGGCCTGTTTCAGTGCTGGTCATGTGGGCGCTTAAAGTCTCCTGATCGTTTTCGAAATGTTCTTTTCCGACGTTCCGACCGGTGTTCCCCGGTCGCTCAGGGCCGATTCCACGAGCGTCACGAACGTGCGCCTGTCCCGCCCGTTTACCACAGCCTGCTCGTGCGCCTCGATGAGCACGGTGGGATACCCGCCACCCCGGCGGCACTGGTCCAACAACACGGCGTGCAGCAAGTCGACGGTCGCCGGGTCATCCGCCATCCACGCCGGGAACTCGGCGCGGCCGATTTCAACGCCTGTATTGAGATAGAAATTGGCCGTGGTATGGCCCAACTGGTGTGACTCCAGCGGATGGCCGGTAGATGCAAACAGGGCCGAGCGATGGCCGGGGGGCAGCAACCGCTCGAAGACGTCCCGGTCGGAGACCGCATCAGTTGGCTGTATTGCATCGTCGTCCGGCACGGCCAGGGCCAGCGCCCTGACGACCTCGTCGTGGCCCGGCAGGCTGGTGTAGCCGGCCACTGCCAAGTTGTGGCCGCCAGACGCCAATCGAAAACGCTCCATGGCGCCCGCGAAGCCTTCGGAGATGAGGGTGCGAAGCACGAAGTCGGGGAAGACCCGACCCGCCAGTCCGGCCACGGTGAGCGGCCCATCGACCAGCACGACCCTCGGTCGATCATCGCCCAGGTTCTCAAGCACGTCCGCAGCGGCGCGTAGCTCTTCGACATGCCGCACCGCGCCCAGTATGGCCCAGTCGATGCGCTCTGAGCGGTCGCTGATTTCGTCTCGGATGACCAGTTCGTCGTCGCTTGCGTACAGGCGCGGCGTGGCCTTCAGTACGGCCCCTGGCGAGGCGCCGTAGGTCAGCGCGCAGACGCCGATGTTGATAAGGAAGCAGCGAGCGGCGAGATGCCGGTCGATGCCGATGTGGGAGCCATCGATGGCGGCGACAGTCAGGTCGGCAGGGACGGGACCTGACGCATAAGTCGACGCGGGCCGCTCCAAGAAGCGCACCGTGGCCCGGTTTTCGCTCTTGGAAAAGGCCGCCCGACGCTCCTCGTAGTCGTCCGGGTCCAGTGCGTCCAGCATGGCCAGGGCCACCCGGATCGCCGCCTCCCGGCCGTCGCTACGGCCAGCGATGGTGGTGGCCATCCGGTCGATCTGGCTCGCGGTGGTTTCGAGGTCTAGCGGCATGGTAGTGGGCGAACTTTACCGCAACACGCGGGCGTCGCCTACGCGGCGAGTGACGCGGGTCTTGTCCAGGTGCTCAAGTAACGCCAGGGCGTATTTGCGGCTGGTGCCGAACAGGTCGCGCACGTCGGCGACGGTTATCTCCCCGTGCTTGTCCACAAAGACCCTTATCTGGCCGACCATTTTTTCGAATGAGGCGGCTGAGAACACCACCGCGTCGCTGGCCTGCACGACCTGGCCCCGGTCTGCCAGGAGGTCCAGGACGTCCTCTTCTGGCAGTTCGTCGGTGGGAGGCGAATACGGGTCGCCGGCCTCAAGGGATGCCACGAATTCGGCGGCCGTTTTTTCCTGCTTGGGCGTGAGACTGGGCGCGTGGAAGGGGGAGCGGACGGCGGCGCCGGCTTCCACCAGCACATCGGCCTCCGAGAGCCGTTCTAGCATGGCGCCGAACAATCCAGCCGAGAAGCCCAGACGGCTGCGCAGCTCTTCTTTCGGCTCGCCCTTACGGGCGGGGAATCGGGCATGGTATTCGGTCACGGAGGCGACGGCCCGGCCCGATGAATCGCGCCATCCCGCCGTGCTGAGGTAGTGCTTGTTCGGGCCGACGCCCAGTACCTGAAGGTCTCCGTCGGCCTCTAGATTGTCGAGTTCGGGCTGGGCGATGACGGGAGTCATATCCAGTCGGCTCGACAGGGCGGCGAGGTCGATGGGGCCGTATTGGTGCACGGTCTCGGCCAACACTTCGCTGGGCGAGCCGCTCTCCATTACGGCGAGGCGCTCTAGCAACGGCGCGTGCTTGCGCCGGTGCCGCTGGGCATGCGCATCGACGATGTTCCCGCCACCGAGAGTCGCCTGGTTGGACCGGATGACGAAGTGGTCGCCTTTTACCACCGCCACCGGGGTGTCGAGCTTTAGCTGGGCCCACGCCCACTCGCCCGGCTCGGCCCGGTCGGTGTCCAGCAGACGGAGTCGGCCGATGGCCTCGTCGCTGCCGGTGTGCACGGTGACGTACATGTTGTGCCGCAGTGCCCTGGGAACTTCGGGAAGAACTCGCAGGTGGGCGTCAAAGGAAGTGGTTGGGATTAGCCAGCCAGGGGTCGTTAGGACGTCGCCGCGCTGGATGGCGTCGTGCGCGATGCCGGACAGGTTCACGGCGACCCGGCTCCCGGGCAGAGCCCGCTCGGCCTTGGTCTTGTGGCTCTGCAATCCCCGTATTCGTGACCTGGACCCGGACACGACCAGCTCGACCTCGCCGCCGACATCGAGAGAACCGTCGATGAGGGTGCCGGTGACGACGGTGCCGAAGCCGGAGATGGAGAACGAGCGGTCGATGGGCAGCCGGGAGCGGCCGACGTCCCGGCGCACGCCGGTGCCGGTGAGGTTTTCCGATATGGCGGCGGTCAGCTCCTCCAGGCCGCGTCCATCGGCGGCCGAAACGGGCACTGCGCGGGAGCCCTCCAGAAGGGTGCCGTCCAATAACTCGGCCACTTCGGCCTCGACCAGATCGATGAACTCGCTATCGACCAGGTCGGCCTTGGTGATGGCCACCAGGCCGCGAGAGACGCCGAGCAGGTCGAGGATGGCCAGGTGCTCGCGGGTTTGGGGCATGACGGACTCGTCGGCGGCGACGACCAGCAACGCCATGTCGATGCCGCCCACGCCCGCCAGCATGTTGTTTACGAAGCGCTCGTGGCCGGGCACGTCGATGATGCTGATCTCCTCGCCGCTCGGGAGGGTCATCCAGGCGAAGCCCAGGTCGATGGTGAGGCCGCGCTCCTTTTCCTCACGAAGCCGGTCGGGGTCGATGCCGGTGAGGGCCTCTACGAGGGTGGACTTACCGTGATCGACGTGGCCGGCGGTGCCGACTACGTGCATGGTTTTTGTTCGCGCATGGGGGACACAATAGCACGGATGTTTGAGTACTCAGGTGACGCCGACGAAAAAGCGGGCGAAGACTTCGTTGCCCAGCAATTGGCCCCTGGGGGTGAGCCGGAGCGCCCGGCCCATACCGTCATCGGGGCCGTCGGATTGCTCGGCCCATTCGAGGAGGCCGTCGCCTTGCGTTTCGGTGATGATGGGGCCGTAGGCGTCCAGTAGGGACTTTCCGAATCTGTCCCGAAACTTTCCGTCCGCCACACCGACGTCCAGCCGTAAACCCATCATCATGGTCTCGGCCATCTCTTCGGACGGACCGATGGGGTTTATTTCGTCGATGAAGGGCAGAGAGCGAAGGCTTTCGAGCCATGAGGTGTCCTCGGGCACCGGAGGCTCGGAGGACAGCTTTAGAGAGTATTCGCGCGGCGACCGGATGACGGAGAATCTTGCGCCGCGCAGGTACGAGTGCGCGCCGGGACCGACGCCGAGGAAGGGTTCGTTGCGCCAGTAGGTCAGGTTGTGGCGGCTCTCGCGGCCGGGCAGGCACCAGTTGGATATCTCGTAGTGACGGAAGCCCCGGTCGGCCATCGCCTCCTGCGCCGCGAGGTACATGTCGGCTGCCAGGTCGGGGTCAGGGGTGGGTAGCTCGTTGGCGCTTGCGGCACGCTCCATGGGCGTACCCGGCTCAAGAGTGAGGCCGTACATGGAGATGTGCTGCGGTCCCAGGTCGAGGGCGCGTTCGACGGAGTCGGTCCACTGAACTAGCGTCTGGTCGGGGAGGCCGTACATGAGGTCGACGCTCAGGTTGTCGAAGCCCGCCTTGCCTGCACGACGAATGGCTCCGGCCGCCTCGTCGGCGCTGTGGCGGCGGCCGAGGGTTTGCAATAGTCCATCGTCAAACGACTGGACGCCGATGCTCAGGCGGTTGATGCCGCCCTCGCGCAGCTCGGCGAGCTTTTCCGGAGACAGGTCGTCGGGGTTGGCCTCGACGGTTATCTCGGCGCCCGGGTCGAGCCCGAAGCCATCACGGATGGCTTGCAAAAGGCCGCCTAGTTGCCCGGCTCTCAGGTACGACGGCGTGCCGCCGCCGAAGAAGACGGTCGAGACGGCTGGGGAGCCCAGGGCTCTGCCCCAGAAGCCAAGCTCAGTGCCGAGGGCGCCGACGTAAGGTTCCATCAGGCCCTCGATGGATGCGTATGTGTTGAAGTCGCAGTAGGGGCACTTGGTGGCGCAGAACGGTACATGCACGTACAGCGCTATTGGGCCCGACTCGCGCATTTTTTTACCGCTAGACGTTGAACAGGACGTGCACGACGTCGCCGTCCCTGAGCACGTAGGTCTTGCCCTCTTGCCGTAACGTTCCCCGTCTCTTGGCTTCGGTTTCGCTCCCGGCCTCGATGAAGTGATCGTAACCAATGATCTCGGCGCGGATGAAACCTCGCTCCAGGTCGGTGTGGATAGTGCCCGCACCCGCCTGTGCGTTGGTGCCTGTGCGGATGGGCCAGGCGTGCGTTTCTTTGGGGCCCACGGTGAAAAATGTGATGAGGCCGAGGGCGTCGTAGGAGGCCCTGACCATTTTCACGAGGCCGGACTCGCCGAGGCCCAGGTCCGCCCTGAACTCGTTTTCCTCCTCCGGCTCCATCGATGCCAGATCGACCTCCAGCAGGCTGAAGACGGCCGTTGTCTTGACCCGGCCTTGGGCGAATTTTTCGGCCAGTTCGGTCTCCATTTGGTCGACCTGCTCGATCCGTGGTTCACCGAGGTTCGCGACGAGCACTACCGGCTTGGTGGTGAGCAGGCCGAACCCGCTCACGGCCTTGCGCTCGTCCGGGGTCATTTGCTGGTCGGCCACTCCGGCTTCGTTTTCCAGGCCCGCCTGTAGGCGCTGCAGCAAGGCGGTTTCCCGCTCTATGGACTGGCGTTCGGTTGTCTTGGCGCCCTTGAGGCTGTCAACCAGGCGGGATAGGCGCCGTTCGATGATGGAGAGGTCTACGAAGGCTAGCTCGGTGAGCAGGGTCTCGGCGTCGGCCAGGTGGTCGATGCGGTCGAGCACGTGAGGGACGGAGGGGTCGTCAAACGCTCGCACGACAACGGCCAGGGCGTCTACACGCTGCAAATGGGCGAGCATCTCGCCGCCGATGCCCGCTCCCTTGCCGAAGCCCTCGGGAGGGGCGGGCAGGTCCATGTAGGTGACCTCGGCCGGGGTGATTTTTTTGGAACTCTCCAACCCGGCTAGGATGCCCAATCTTGGGTCGAGGACTTTGGCGACGCCGAGGTTGGGCCGGTCCGGGCGGGCGGTCGCCTGTGCCCGGCCCCTGGTGGCGGCGTTGAAAACGGTGGTCTTGCCGCTCTGGGGCAGACCCACTATGCCGACTTCCAAGCCCGGTTAGCCCTCGCCTTCGTCTGGGTTGGTGTCGAGCGTCCGGGCGGTGGTCTCGATGGCCTCCGGCTCCGGCTCGGGAGCCGGGGTGCGACCCATGTGCTCCAGTACGACGGCCCGAGGGGATAGGGCGACGAACGCCAGGGGCGCGGCGCCGAGGGCGATGAGATCGTCCAGCTTGCCGAACGGGAAAAAGACGTCGGGGAAAAAGTCGATGGGCGAGAGCCAGTAGATGACCGCTGCCGGGAGAATTAGTTTTGTCAGCGTGGGCACGCGGCTGTCCATGACCAGCTTGAGGATGAGTCTGGGCAGGCCGGTGAAGCTGATTAATCGAATGATGGCGAACATTTTTTAATGGGGGAGCGGGTCGGGACCCCGCACCAGTATTATACGGACCGACAGGGTCGCCGGACTCGGGCCCAGGTCGAGACGCAGGTCACGAATGTGGCGATGCCGGGATCACGGTAATCGCGGGCACGGTCCGAGCGTCGCCGGGGTAAAAATGATTTATGTGTTTTTTGGGGCGGACTCGCTGTCTGTCCGGGAGAAGGTGAACTCGCTGCGCGAGGCGGTCGGGCCGCCCGATCTGCGCGAAGCCAACACGCTTGGTCTCGATGGGGCGTCCGTAACGCCCGCCGAACTGCTGGGGGCGGCGATGGCGGTGCCGTTCCTGTCGGATCGCCGACTGGTAATGGTGCGAGGCTTGCTGACGAGATTCGAGGGCAAGAAAAAAAAGCCCATCGCCGACTGGAAGGGGATCGGCAAGCACCTCGCCGAGGTGCCGCCGACGAACGACGTGGTGTTCATCGACGGCACGCTGACCGGCAAGGCCAATCCGATGCTGAAGGAGCTTTCGGGCGTGGCCGAGGTTAAGGGCTATCCGATGCCCAGGGGCGGGGAGCTGCAGCGGTGGATTCGCACTCGCATCGAGGCAAAGGGCGGCACTGTTTCTAATCAGGCGGTGGCGCGGCTGGCGTCGGTAGCGGGGTCTGACCTGGTTGCGTTGGACAACGAGCTGGAGAAGCTGACGCTCTACGTCGGGGCCAGAGACATCGAGCCCGGCGACGTCTTGGAAATGTTGACCGGGAGCAAAGACGCGAATATTTTCAAGGCGGTGGACGCGGCCCTGGAAGGTCGCACGGCGGCCGCGCTGACGGGGTTCCACCGGGTGCTGGTGGACGGGGAGTCGGTGGGGCGTGTCCTGTACATGCTGCATCGGCAGGTGCGGCTGCTCATGCTGGCCAAGGAGTTGCAGCGACAAAGGGTGCCAGGTGGTGAAATGGGCGGCAGGCTCGGTGTCGGGGGATTTCCGTTGCAGAAAACGCTCGAGAAGGCGCCAAAGTTTTCCATGGACCACCTTACGAAAGCCCATCGCCTGCTGACGGAGACGGACGAGAGCATCAAGTCCGGTAGGGCCAAGGACGAGGTCGCCCTGGACATTCTTTTGGCGGACCTGGGGTCGCTGGCGCGCTAGGGTAGGGTGCCCGGTACTCGCGGCGCATCGACATTTACAGGCGACTGCACGGGCACGGGGTTATAGCAGGCGACGGTGTGGCCGGGCTCCGGCTCTTCCAGTTTGGGCATGGGGTCTGTTCTGCACACGCTCAAAGCGCGGCTGCACCGATCCAAGAACGGGCACCTGTCTGGTGCGTCGAGCATGGTCGGCAGGCCGCCCCTGATGGCCTTCAGGCGGGGGACCGGGCGGTCCCACCTGGGAACCGCGTCGAGCAATCCGTTGGTGTAGGGGTGCATGGGCCTGGCGTACAGGGTGTGGGTGTCGGCCTGTTCCAGTTTGTAGCCGCCGTACATGACCAGCACCTCGTCGGCCATCTGCGCCATTACGCCCAGGTCGTGGGTGATGAGGATGATGGAGGAACCCGTCTCGCGGCGGTGCTCGTTGAGCCGCTGTAGTATCTCGGCCTGGACGGTGACGTCGATGTTGGAGGTGGGCTCGTCGGCTATCAGCAGTCTGGGGGACATTGCGATGCCCATCGCCAGCATTACACGCTGGGCCATGCCGCCGCTTATCTCCCAGGGGTGCCGGTCCAGTACACGGCTGGCGTCGGCGATGCCCATCTGGGTCATGAGCTCGATGCTGAGGCGGATGGACTGGCGGGTCGTCAGGTCCGAATGGATCTGCAGGACTTCGAGGATTTGCTCGCCCACGGTGATGACAGGGTTCAGGGCACTGGATGCGTCCTGGAAGACCATGGCGATCTGGCCGCCCCGCAGTGCGCGCAGTTTGGACTCGGGCATGATTAGTAGCTCGTTGCCCGCGAACTTGATCGAGCCCTCTTCGATCTTCCCCGGCCTGGGTACGAGGCCCATTATGGACAGACCGGTGACGGTCTTTCCGGACCCGCTCTCTCCGACTACTCCCAGCACACCGCTCTCGGGAACGTCGAACGATATGCCGCGCACCGCCTTGATCACGCCGTCCACGGTGTGGAAGTAGGTGTGCAGGCCTTCGACCCTTAGTAGCGGTTGACTCATCTGCTAATCGGCCCTCGATTCGCACTACATCGCCGCAACTAGCTGCGGCATCACATCAACGGTACTACGTTGAGCCAGCGCGGTTGTATCTCTTGTGGCCTTGATATGTATCGACTCATGTATAATATGCATCAAGTCTTAGTAAACTGTATTCGATACAGGTGATCTGGCTAAAGTCGCCTGAGTATAAAGGCCTGCACCGCAAGGTGCAGCCAAGTAGGGAGAAACCCCAAACGATGGTGTTACGTCCAGACCAATTCACGGAACGAGCGATGGAGGTCATCCAGCGCTCACAGCAGCTGCTGGTGGGCTACCGCCACTCCCAGTGGGACACCGAGCACGTACTGGTCGCACTGCTGGAGCAGCCGGACGGCGTCGCCGCCGACGTGTTTTCCGAGATGGGCGTGTCGGCAGACTCGATGCGCGCCTCGGTGGAACAGATACTGGAGGCCGCGCCCAAGTCAGAGGAGCCTGTGACCCAGGCCTACATGACGCCGAGAGTCGCGGCGGTGATGGACCTGGCCAAACAAGAGGCCGAGAGGCTGAACGACGAGTTCATCAGCGTCGAGCACCTGCTACTGGCGGTGGTCAAGAGCGAAGAGGGCCTCGGCAGCGGGATATCCAGCCTGCTCGCCGGTGCCGGAGTAACCGTCGAACGCGTATACCAGGCCCTGCAGACGGTCCGGGGCAGCGCTCGTGTGACGGACCAGCACGCCGAGTCGCGCTACCGGTCTCTGGAGAAGTTCAGCGTGGACCTTACCAAGCTCGCGGCGGACGGCAAGCTGGACCCGGTCATCGGGCGCGAGAAGGAGATCGCCCGAGCGATGCAGACGCTCATCCGACGAACGAAGAACAACCCGGTGCTGATCGGCCCGGCGGGCGTGGGCAAGACGGCCATCGCCGAGGGGCTGGCCTTGCGCATTGTTTCAGGGGATGTCCCAGAGGAACTGCAAGGCCGCAAAGTCCTGGCGCTGGAGATGGGCGCGATGGTCGCTGGCAGCAAATTTCGGGGCGAGTTCGAGGAGCGCCTGAAAGCTGTTCTGGATGAGGTCAAGCAGGCCGCCGGCGAGATCATCCTGTTCATCGACGAGC
Source organism: Dehalococcoidia bacterium (assembly GCA_965250195.1). Lineage (GTDB taxonomy): Bacteria > Chloroflexota > Dehalococcoidia > Lucifugimonadales > UBA2962 > CAUZIR01. The sequence continues at coordinate 461,231 of OZ252295.1, read as the reverse complement.
TACACACGGTTGTCGGCGCCGGGGCGGCCGACGGCGCCATAGACGCTTCCAACATGATGAAGCCTGCTCTTGCTCGGGGAGAGCTGCAGGCGCTGGGCGCGACGACCGAAACCGAATATAGGCGCTATATCGAAAAGGACGCTGCCCTGGAGCGCCGCTTCCAACCGATCCTGGTCGAGGAGCCGGACGTCGAGACGGCGATCGAGATGCTGCTGGCCCTGCGACCGAAGTACGAGGCGCATCATAGGATTTCGGTGAGCGACGAGGCGATTGAGGCCGCCGTGCGGCTGAGCCAGCGCTATGTCACCGAGCGAAAGCTGCCGGATAAGGCGGTGGACCTGATAGACGAGGCCGCCTCCAAGCTGCGCATCGACGCGCATGCGATGCCGCCGGGCGAGATGACCGTGACGGCGGAGGATATAGGCGCCCTGGTCGCCAGCTGGACCGGCATTCCGGTTGACCGGCTGCTGAAGGCGGAGGCCGACCGGCTGCTGCACATGGAGGATAGGCTGCACGACCGGATCGTGGGCCAGGACGCCGCCATTACAGCGGTGTCGGACGCGATACGGCGGGCGCGGGCCGGACTGAGCGACCCTGACAGGCCGATTGGCAGTTTCATTTTTCTCGGACCGACCGGCGTAGGGAAGACAGAGTTAGCCCGCGCCCTCGCCGAGTACCTGTTCGACGACGAGCAGAACATGGTCCGAGTGGACATGTCGGAGTACATGGAGAAGCATTCGGTGTCGCGTCTGATCGGCGCGCCACCGGGCTACGTCGGGTTCGACGACGGGGGCCAATTGACAGAAGCGGTCAGGCGGCGCCCGTTCAGGGTCGTGCTGTTCGATGAAATCGAGAAGGCGCACCCGGACGTGTTCAACGTGCTTTTGCAGATTCTGGAGGATGGGCGGCTGACCGATAGCCACGGACGCACGGTCGATTTCCGCAACACGCTCGTCATTCTTACGAGCAACCTGGGGACGGCCGAGGCAGAGCGCGAGGGCGTCGGGTTCCTTGCACAGGCGTCACAGGACGACGCAGCCAAGAGAAACGCCGCAATCGAGGACGCCTTGAAGAAGGCGTTCAGGCCGGAGTTCCTCAATCGCATCGACGACGTCATCATCTTCGACCCGCTCAGCGTCGAGCAGATCGGCAGCGTGGTCGATCTGATGATGGCCGACGTGTCGGACCGGCTGGCCGAGCACGGGGTTTCGATAGAGCTGACGGACGCCGCCAGGCACTGGCTGGTCAAAGAGGGGTTCGACTCCGTCTACGGGGCCAGGCCGCTGCGGCGGGCCATCCAGCGGTTCCTTGAGAATGATCTTTCTCGGCAGATTCTGGCGGGCGACGTTTCCGACGGCGACCTGGTCACGGTGGATGCCGGTGACGATGGGCTGACGTTTGCCGCGAAGCACGTCTTGCCAGAGACGCCGGGGGCGGCGCAGGAGACCGGCGAGCAGCCCGCGAAGGAGTCGACCGAGGTGGCAGCGCACGTTTAGCAGCGGGCGAGGCTGAATCGACGCGAGGGGGCGGGGTATCGACCCCGCCCCCTTTTTTGGGTTAGCAACCCTGCGGCCGAATGGGTCCACTAGAATGGAGCCCCTTGGACGAGACCGGCTTCCCCGACCCACTGGAAACGCCCCGGACCGACGCATCGTCGCCGCCGGAGACGGGTGCGCGCCCCGGACGCAGATTGAGCCGGGCGCGGCTGCTCCAGATCGCGTTCCTGCTCGCTGGGCTGGGACTGGTGCTGGCCGCATGGCTGCTCAGGGATGCGGTGCCCAATCTGGAAACAGTGGGCTACGCCGGGGTGTTCCTGCTCAGCTTCCTGGGAAGCGCGGCAATGGTGCTGCCGGTGCCGGGTCTCATCTCCTTATGCGCCGTAAGTGTCGTGCTGAATCCGTTCGCGTTGGGGATGCTCGCTGCGACCGGCGAGACGATTGGTGAGATCTCGGGCTATGCCGTCGGCTACGGGGGCAGGGGAGTAGTGGATAAGAGTCGGACCTATGTCCGTATCCAGGGGTGGATGCAGACGCGCGGGTGGATCGTGATCTTCCTCGTTTCGGTGATTCCCAACCCGCTGTTCGACCTGGTCGGCATAGCGGCGGGGGTGACGCGCTATCCGATGTTCCGGTTCCTGGGGATCGTTTTTGCGGGCAAGACGATTAAGGGCCTGACGATTGCCTACACCTGCCACTACGGAGTCAAGGCGTTACCGTGGGTGGATTTCTAAAAAGGCGTCGAAAACCATTATAAAAATGAGAATAGTTATCGTAATTCAGTACAGCTCGGAAGTCATTATGGTAATCTGTTGGTATGCAGTGAGGGTTGGTCTTCAACCGACATGTCAATTGGCGTTATCGTATTAAACAAGACGGTGATTTGTTATTTGCCTGCCTGCAGCGCTGTATAGACCAACTTCATTAGCGCATGAACAATGATGTTTGTATAATACCGAGCAAAACCGCTTCGAGAGGTTCGCCAAACAATGGCCGGAAGATATCCTGTTGCTGTGATCAATTATGCCAGAGAGATGTACGAGACAGGCTTTACTCTTGACGCTATCGCGGATGCAGTATCCCGACGAACTGAACGGCCGACAAACCGGTCGATGGTTCACAATTGGGCGATGAAATACTCCTGGTATCGTCCAGAATGGTCCCGTTCGGCCAAACACACCTCTCCAACCCCTGCAATCGATCGGGAGTCTGAAAACGACCTCGGACATCCCGATGACTGGTTGGAGGAGTATCGTAAAGCTTACCGACGACTCTGGTTGGCCGGCTTGAACCAACTTGGGGAAATGAAGGCTCGGAACCCGAGGGAAGCTGCCGCGATGATCGATATTGGCCTCCGCGGAGAAATGAGAATTCCAGCCCCCGGAGTTTTGCCGAAGTGGGTTGACCAGATCCTTCTCGTATTCAAAGAGGAAGTTGAGGACGAAGAAGCTATGTCTCGTGTGGCGGCTCGGTTGAAAGGGATGGCCGGGGAAATGAGACAGCAACCCGTCAACTGATCGTCGAGAAACACCAAGACCGAGGGTCCGACGGCATGGCTTCCCGACTGTTCGAATCGCGGACGAACCAAGTCACTGATCCGAAACTTCGGATGCAAGTTCGTTTGTGTAGTGACCGGCGGCGCCGAGCGTCCAGTCAACTCGCCCTTCCGACCTCTTCTAAACGAATTGGTGGAACTTGTTCGATGGTCGATTGGCATACACTGCCAAAGTTGTTCGGCTGTTTGCCACGAGAATCCCAGGTCCCACAGTGTCCACCCAGGTCCAGCGGATGGCCGTGGAGATTGCTGAACCGCGATAGTTCTAGGACCGTATCCGTTATCCAGACTGGAACACGGGACGGGAACGCTTTCCGTCATGCACCCGTCTAAATTGTGGGCCCTGGCATTTGTAGATACAATGTGGGCACCGCTGGACCGACAGAGTTACCGCCCCACGGAGGGACATTTTGGCGGTCGGCTTAGCGGTGGTATGCCAACCAAACCGCTCGAGCCCGGTCAAAACGCTCCGCAGTAGCTCAGCGGTAGAGCAGTCGGCTGTTAACCGACCGGTCGTTGGTTCGATTCCAACCTGCGGAGCCACGCCAAACCGGCTCCCCTATCGACTCGAGTTACGAACTTTCAGCGTCTGTACGGTTCGGTTAAGGCCTAGAACAACCCTCCGGTCAAGGCCTTAACCTACAGCGACTTCGTAGCCGTGTTAACGATTACCCGACCGCTCTAACACACTCCCATGTGCCATTCCCGCTGTTGGCCAGCGAGTGGTCCGATCATATCTCAGCGAATCAGGCATGTTTCCAGCCGGTCCCGCCAGGTAAAGCGTTCCCCTGTTTCGGTCGCTGTCTAGTTGATAGGGATGGCCAGAGAAATTTTGCGCTTCAAAAACCTCAGTGATCGCCGCACTGGCCGTCACTCCAAATCGGGTGTGTAGTTCGCAGCTTTGCGGTATGTAGGCCACCGCATCAGTGTAGGTTCAAAGAAAATCCAGAACGGCATCATCCTTGTCATGTACTCAGATAAGGTGTCGCGCTTCGCGTATATGAGATCTTTTGTGCGGAATCCCTTGAAAGCCCGGAAGCTCAAAAAGTAGGTCGCTCTATGCACTTTGTTGACCCCTGAATCGATTGCCAGATGACTGAAGTGGCTCAAGACGCCAGCGAGCAGGAGCGGGTGCCATGCGAATGCGAGCACAACTGAGCCAATGACGACGTACTCCCAGGCGTGTAAGACCCTGAGGAACCGACTGGTGTCTCTCTTGAAGTACCAGTTGTAGTGGTCAAGCAGGTGGTCAATGTCGTTAAGGGCTCCGGCACCGAACGCGACGGGTATGGACAGCGGTTCACCTGTCGCGGCCCACACAGCTCCACCAATTGCCACCGAGACGCCGGTATGGACTACGGGTCCCATCACTTGATTTTAGTCTGAAGGTTTGGCCGAGTCGTAGTCGGCTCAGAGCAGGAAAAGTAGAGTCCCAGGAAGTGGTGTAACAAGAGGAGAGGGTCTGGATGAAGAGAGACCACCACGTCATCCTTAGCGGGCAAAGACGAGCCTGAGAAAGGAGGACAACGGTGGTCAAGGAAAGGATGGACCTGCTTGAGCTAATGCGCAAGAGGGGAGTCGACGGTGACGTGGACTTTCTACGAGAGGCACTGAGAGTGCTGGTCGAGGAGATCATGGAGGCTGATGTGTCATCGAGGACCGGTGCTGGGTATGGAGAACGCAACCCTGAGCGGGTGACTCAGCGCAACGGGTACCGGTCTCGAGCATGGGACACTCGCGTAGGGACCATGGAGTTGCAGATACCCAAGCTCAGAGAGGGAAGCTACTTTCCGAGCCTGCTGGAGCCACGGCGTCGCAGCGAGCGAGCTCTGCTGGCGGTGATCCAGCAGGCGTATGTGGAGGGTGTATCGACGAGGCGAGTGGATGATCTGGTCAAGGCTCTTGGGTGCGAGGGTATCTCAAAGAGCCAAGTGTCGCGTATCTGCCAGGAGCTGGACGGGGTGGTGGAGAGCTTCCTGGGTCGGCCGCTGGACGGCGGATCATATCCCTACCTGTGGCTGGACGCACTAACCCAGAAGGTCAGAGAGGCCGGTAGGATAGTCAACGTCAGCGTGGTGGTGGCGACGGCGGTCAATAGCGAGGGCAAGCGTGAGATCGTTGGGATGGACGTGGGTACCAGTGAAGACGGCGCCTTCTGGCTGGCCTTCCTGCGCTCACTGGTCGCCAGGGGCCTCGGCGGGGTGGAACTGGTGGTATCGGACGCTCATCAGGGACTCAGGGATGCCATCGCAACTGTCTTCGGTGGGGCCAGTTGGCAGCGGTGCCGCACCCACTTCATGACCAACCTGCTCACTCGGGTCCCCAGGAGCGCTCAGCCCTGGATGGCCACCATGGTACGCACCATCTACCAGCAGCCGTCCCCTCAGGAGGTGCATGCCCAACTCGAGCGGGTGATTGCTCAGCTCCAGGACCCGTTCCCACAGGTCGCCTCTCGACTGGACGAGGCTGGACCCGACGTCCTGGCCTTCTCCAGCTTCCCCGTCGCCCACTGGAAGAAGATCTGGTCCAACAACCCCCTGGAGCGTCTCAACAAGGAGATACGGCGCCGCACCGATGTGGTGGGCATCTTCCCTAACCGCCCAGCTGTCCGTCGCCTGGTCGGCGCCGTCCTAGCTGAGCAGCACGACGAGTGGGCCGTCGGCCGTCGATACATGACACAGGAGGTAACCACCTCCAACGAAGCTCTACCCAGAGCCGAACTCGCAGAGGCAGCGGACTAGACGATATCAACAGGATGACGTACTCTTACACTACTCTATGGGACGTGACCCGACGGGTCGTCCAACATCGCTAGAGGCTCAGTTCCCGGTCCCTTGTTTTTCCAGCGTGGAACGACTCCTAGTGAGGTCAGACCAAACCTGGAGCCAATCTGATCGGTGGACTTGACGGCATCCTGGTAAATGTCAAGTAAAATGACGAGCAATCCAGCAATCACAAGGCTGGCCAGACCCCCGAGAATCGCCGTCTGTCTCGTCCTGGGCGATATCGGGCCTCCAGGGGTCCTTACCGGCTCGAGCAGCGACAGAGTATCGATTGCAGATAGTTGTGCGGTGAGTATGCTCTCCGAGCTTTCAATCCCCTGAATCGCGGCCGCGTTCTGAATACGAGCGATCTCTGTCAGACGCCGTTCAATGACGAATTCGGTGAACTCATCCGCGACAGTTTGAGCCGTTGCTGCGGCGATATCCGGATCGGAGTGCTTCGCCCTGATCTCCACTATCGGCGGATCCTCAAACGCGCGAGCGGAGACCATGGATCGAAGAGCACCAGAGCTCATCCCGAAGCCCTCTTGCTCGGAGACTCGCTGCAAGAAGGGGGAAGCCGTGACTAGTCGTTGGTAGGCGGAAGCCAATTCATTGCTCTGATTGAAGTTGCCAGTAGTGGGGAGAAGAGTTCCGCCTGAATAACGAACAAGAAGGACAGCCCTGGCTTCGTATACAGGCTCTATCCGATCGCTATAGAAAAACGCGACGACTCCCCCGGTCGCCGCGAGGAGTAAGATCAACCACCACAAGTGCGCGGCCGCGACGGCGTACCGTTTGAAGTCGAGCGAATCGTCTTGGGATTGCAGCTGATCTGTTGACATTCGAGCTAAGTGACGTGCAGTGCGTGGTTTGCGCACAGGGGGGCGGAGTAGGGCGTTCGCATTGTCTGAAAAAGGGCTGCCAGTTTAACGTTCCAGCCCCTGATATCGGTGTGGAGAGCCTCCAATACTATATCTCAGGGATCGTACCCCTTCAATGACTCCGCGTTGGGACAAACGGCGGAATATAGCAGGCCAAGGCGTTTTTCGTCCGGCGTCAATCCACCTCCCACCTGTGTTGAAGAACGAAGTTAGGCATTGAAACAATCGATGCGGCCGGGACCCCCGGCAAGCGATCTGCAAGACTGCCGGGTAGAATCGTGATGGTCGCATACGGTCTTTGTTCAACGAGGTATTTCGACCCCATCGCTGCTACCTGCAATGCCTGCACGGCCGCCTCCACGACATAGTTGCCTGGAGGCAGGTTGGGCTTTTCAATAACACACTTGACGACTCCCATACCCGACAACGGACCGATATCGAACTGATCCCATGCCATCGAGATATAAGCGTCTGGGGCGCCATCCCGTCCTTGTCTCTTCAGAGCCAATACGAACCTAGGCGATGTCAAAGTCCCAACAACTTCGTACTCCAACCTCACTACGAACGAGGAGCCGTAGTCGAACTCCAAACGCTCTTCACCCTCCAGATCGTAACAATTTACTTTATTGAAGAGAATCTCTCGTTCACTGTCGCCTCCGGTTTTGCCTCCGGGTGATTGATCGCGCCTTCGTAAGGCCATCGCCTGTTCATATTTCACAGCCACTGCGCTGGGCTCGCCGATCTGGACCAACTCCCCGCGGTCAAGGAGCATCACCTGGTCGCTGATCGCCTCCACGGCGGCAGTGTTGTGGGAGACAAACAGGGCCGCACCCCCGTTTTTTTTGTACTTAGTCAGACGTTCGTAGCATTTGTGTCTGAATGAAGCATCTCCAACACTTAAAACCTCGTCGATAAGGAGCAGGTCCCGGTTGAGGGTAGAGGCCACTGAAAAGCCCAATCTAACCACCATCCCTGAGCTATATGACCGGACAGGCGCGTCGATGAACTCGTCTATCTCGGCGAAGTCGATGATCGCTTGAAGTTGTGCGTCAATCTCTTTTTTGCTTAGCCCCAAAACCGCTGCATTGACGACTACGTTTTCCCGCCCCGTCAACACCGGGTTGAACCCGGTACCCAAGGCGATTAAGGCCCCCACTTCTCCACGCGTCTCTATCAGACCTCGATCCGGCTTGATCAGACCGTTGACCAGCTTTAGGAGTGTGCTTTTTCCGGCCCCGTTGTGGCCGATTACTCCGAGGGTCTGACCGGGCCGGACTTCGAAAGAGATGTCTTCAAGAGCCCAGAATTCTTCCTTCCTGAGATCGCGATCATGTCCTGAACTTAAGAAAAGCTCAGACGCCAAGTCTTTGACGCCGTACCAAAGAGAGCGCTTGAGGTCGCGGCAAAACTTCTTAGAAAGTCCATCGACGAGAAGAGTCGGATGACGTTTGGTCATGACCCTTTTTCAGGCGCCCATTCGTTCGACGACGATCGGGATCGAAACACGGTAAAGAATTCAAACCACGATCATTCCTATCATGGTTATCCCCGCCATCACGACGAACGGTAGGAAGCTATCCATGGGTCCGGTCGTTGTGAGGTCGCGGACTCCCGTTAGGAGGGGACTCACGGGGTTGTAGTCGGCGACTAGCGAATACGGCCACACGTCCGGTGGGGGGTAGACGACTGGAGTGACTAATAGCCAGAGGGTCATAAACGTGGGTAGTGCGGCGGATATGTCTGTGTACAAAGCACCGATTGGGACAAGTAGCATTCCTAACATGAAACCAAATGCAATCAGCATCAATGCTGCTAGTGGGGTTAAAGCCAACCACCAAGATGGCTCGACCTTAAAAACAGCCAATGCAACGACGATGATGAGTGCACGTATGGCGAACCCAAACAGGGCCTGTGCAAGGGCAGAAAGGGCGATGGCCTCGCGAGGGAAGTAGATTTTGGTCAGCATCGCTCGAGATTGGGCCATCGCCTTCATCGGAGCTGTGAGCGCCTCTGCGAAAATATGCCAAAGAGTGGTACCAACAAGTACAAACACTGGATATGGCACCTTCGTCTCCCGGAAGTTGATCACACCCGCACGGTTCATGAAGATGAACAAAAGGGCCAATGCCACTGGCGGGACGAATGCCCAAACCAAACCGAATATCGACTGTCTGTATTGTGCCTTGATGTCCCTCACGGCCAGTCGCCAGGCCAATTCCCGCGATGTCTTGACGTCCCTGAGCATCGCTGTCGCAAGCTGTTTAGGCGATCGAAGTTGTGACTCAGGTGAGTAGATTTTCAGTGTGGGCTCTATCGGATGAACTCCTTGCCAGCCGCTCGTCCAGATTCGACCGGATTCAGCACGACGCGTTGGCCCACTTAGCAGAAAGATGGACCATGTGGGTTTCACTCGCGGTAACCCGAAACAAGCCGTGTCTACCGAGAGAACAAATGCGGGGTCGCAGCTTCGGTGCCTCATTATATCCCCGTCGAGTGGGTTGTGGCCCTCTGTTCAAGGCATTCGGTCACGTTCGCTCCACCTCTAAGTGCCATGCAGGGGATCTGGGGTGTCAGTAACTCCGCGACGCGAGATAAGATAAATCCCGTTGAGACAAAGTTGGTATGGGTAATTAGTGGCTGATCGGACCGAATCATGAATAGTGAGATCGAATGACTGGAAAGCACGTAAGTCCCTCGTCAGGAACGATTCTGGTTACCGGTTGTGCAGGGATGATTGGGTCCTGCGTGGTCGAATCGCTTTTGTCTAGCGGTCAGCGGGTTATTGGGGTCGACGACATGAACGACTCTTACGACGTGAGGCTCAAAGAGTGGCGCCTTGGGAACCTCACTCTAAATGGTGAGTTTGTATTCCACCGTGCGGACATATCGGACTCGGCAGGCATGGAAGAGGTATTCACATGGCCTCGATCGATCAAGGGAAGCGGGTCTTCGTCCTCGCCTGGCACGGACATTCAGGCGGTGATCAACCTAGCAGCGAGGGCTGGCGTGAGGCAATCTGTCGAAGATCCCCGGTCGTATTACCGATCCAACGTCGACGGAACGCTGAACCTCCTTGAACTATGCGCCAAGTATGGTGTCAAAAAGTTCGTGTTGGCGTCCACGTCGAGTGTGTACGGGGGTAGCGACATCGGTCGGACCGGTTTTTCAGAGGACATGGAAACCGATCGGCCGCTTTCTCCATACGCCGCCTCCAAGAAAGCTGCAGAAAACCTGTGCCACACGTTCCACCACATTTATGGGTTGGACGTGTCGGTATTGAGGTATTTCACAGTGTTCGGGCCGGCGGGCCGGCCGGACATGAGCCTGTTCAGGTTCGTCAAGTGGTTGTTCGAAGACGTGCCCTTGTTGGTCTTCGGCGACGGGAAGCAATCAAGAGACTTCACTTTCGTTGCAGACGTGGCCGAAGCGACCATCAAGGCTCTCAAGCCACTGGGATTCGAGATCTTAAATGTTGGCTCAGACCGTCCGATCGTCCTAAACGATGCCATATCGATGCTGGAAAAGATGGTGGGGCGCCAGGCGCGGATCGAGTTCATGGAGAGAAATTCTGCCGATGTGAGCGCGACCTGGGCGAATATTGAAAAAACCCGGTCACATTTGGATTGGCATCCCAATACGACGTTCGAGGATGGGCTGAGGGTCATCGTCGAGTGGTATGCGAAGAATCGCCAGTGGGCGAGTGAGATCGCAACCGAATGACCGCAGTTGCCCGTTCCTAATACAGGGTGATTATGGGCGATGGGCGTCGTATCCACTCGGCGTGACCTCTGAATGTCAGAGGCCTTGCACTCGTAGACACGGTTCGCACCTTCTCCCAAGGTGCTCTCCAACCGTTTTGAAGTACTTCGCCAGGCTCTCGAGGACTTGAGGCTCCACCGGAGGGCTTTGGTCGCTACCCAACGGTGAACGTTCGAGTCTCATTTGCTGCCGGACCAGAAACGCCCCAAGGGCCGCGGCGACACACGTTCACAAGAAGTGAGGAAATTGGACTGCTGCAAATGCCTAGTCGGAAGGCTAATCAGGTCCCGTGGTAGCCGTTCCGCAAATGTCTTCGGCGGTGACGAAGGGCGCTGTGCAACCCAGCAATACCACAGCCTCGCGGCGATATCTGTCCTGCCGGTCGAGATTGCCGAAGGCGTGGAAATCGAAATCGGCGGACTCGAAGGGTACCGGGTCCCGCTGATGCGTCAGTGACGCTTGAGTTAATCGGCCCTCGCCTAAGCTGGGACACGCCCTATCTCTGGCTCATCCCAAGAGACCAAGACCCGGTGTAATAGACTCGCTCGTAGGGCGACCTCTGTGACGCGTACGATCAGTGGAAATCCGCGGTCGCTTTAGGTTCTTTTTCGGATCATTCGTGAGTTGCCCGTGGCCAGTATCAATGCCGGGTAGCCTTGGCTTTCCGACATATCGTTGGTGAACATGATCATGTGAGGTAGTTCAAAGGCGATCATACGGTTTAACTTCACCGGCGCCCAAAGACTCGGACGACACGGTAATGCCCGGGGACGCGACAGAGTCCGACAACCCGAAGGCTAGATAATCGAAGCCTAGGCGAGTGGCCGTCTGCCGGTTTAACGCTGCCCGACCATCGACGATAAGTGGCCTAGCCATGGCCGATTTCACCTTCGATAGGTCTGCGTCTAGGTAGTGGTCCCATTCAGTGACCAGGACGAGGGCGTCGGCACCGACCACCGCAAGGTAGATGTGGTCTTCGTAGGTGACCTGAGCAACCTCGCCTAGTGCGGCCTTGAACGTCTCAGTTGCAACGGGGTCGTGGCATGTTACCGAGGCTCCTTCATCTGCTAGCGCCTTTACCACCTGAATACTTGGCGCGTTGCGCACATCGTCCGTTTCAGGTTTGAACGACAGCCCCCAGACGGTGATGTTACGCCCACGGAGTGGGCCGAGCGCCGTCCGTAACTTATTCACCAGCTGACCCGGCCGTCGGTCGTTGACAGCCTCCGCCTCGTCAAGCAGGGATGGATCAGCGCCCGAAATGCGTGCGATGTGAATGAATGCCTGCACGTCCTTGGGCAGGCAGCTTCCGCCGTACCCGACCCCGGCGTTCATGAACCGCCTTCCTACCCTGGCGTCTGCACCTACTCCGTCCAACAGCTGTTCGAGATTCGCCCCAGTCCCTTCGCAGACGTCGGCGAGCAGGTTGGCGTAGGAGATCTTCAGGGCCAGAAAGGAGTTGGAGGCGTACTTGACGAGTTCGGCGGTGCCGGGATCGGTCCAGATCTTGGGGCATGTGAAGCTGCCATACAGCTGCTCGACCAGCTCTCGGGACCTGGGGGAGGACACGCCCAGGATCATCCGATCCGGGTTGAAGAAGTCTTCAACTGCGGCACCCTCGCGGAGGAACTCCGGCACGCAGACGACCTCGAAGTCGAATTCCGGGCCGCAGTGTCGCTTGATGGTCTGTGCTATGCGCGTGTACGTGCCGATGGGCACGGTGCTCTTTTCTATCAGCAGCCGAAAGCCATTGCCGGTGGCCGCCAGTTCATGTGCGACGGCGTCCACCTGGGAGAGATCGGCGGCTCCATCATCGCCCTCGGGAGTGCCCACGCAGATAAATATCACCGTGGCGAAGTCGAGGACTCGCTCCAGGCTGCCGGTGAAGGAGAGCGACCCATCTTCGGCGGTTCCGGCGATCAGCTCGGCCAACCCCGGCTCGTAGATAGGGAGATCGCCCTTGGAAAGGCTCTCAAGCTTGCCCGTGTCCCGCTCGGCGCACATCACATGGTGGCCGAGTGAGGCGAAGCCCCCGGCGGTAACCAGCCCGACCGGACCGGCTCCGATAACTCCCAGATTCATTATGCGAACATCTCCCCCATCATCCATTTGCCTTCGCGCAGTGCGGGGCCACGACCCTGGCAGAACCGCCAATCGACGCACAGGCAAAGATACATCAGGCCTTGTCCAGTTGAACTGGCTCGGTTTCCGGCGCTTTCATGTTTGGCTGACCTGTTCCCGCTTCCCGGATGACAGCGACTCCGTCGCAGCCAGGGCGCACAAGGTGGCCCGGACTCCGTCTGTGGCGTTCGGGTTTGCCCCGACCCCTTCACGCACCGCAGAAACGAACGTTGCGAACAGTTCGGCATGACCCTTCCCAGAGGTCGACCTCTTTGCAACAGTCCTGCCACCACGCTCGATGGAGACCCGTTCAAAGTTGTCGATCACCGCGGTGAAGTCGGCGCCGAACACCTCGACCCGCTCTTTCGCTGTGGTTGCCGTGCCCAACGTTGTGTACACCAGAACGCCCTTGGAGCCGCCAGAGAAATCCACCAGGACTTCGGCCGCCCCGGGAGGCGTTTCCGATCCTGAGGCGTAAACGTTTGTGGGCTCTTCGCCCAATAGCCACGCCATCCAATCGAAGAAATGGACGCCCTCCCCGACTAGCCTTCCACCTCCGACCTCCTGGTCATCCAGCCAGTGGTCATCCTCGAATCGATCCCCCCGGACCCGGTAGATAACCTGCTTGGGCCCTGGCGAATCCTGCAGCTTGCTTGAAACCACCTGGGAGGCGTTGGCAAATCGCCGGTTGAAACCGACCATCAGCACTCGATCCGACGATTCGACAGCTCCACGCACCCTCGCCGCATCTTCCGCCGTCAACGCCAGCGGCTTCTCAACGAAAACGTGCTTGCCCGCCCGCAGAGCGGCAATGGCCAGCTCTGCATGGGAATTGTGAGGGGTGGCGATCCATATCGCGTCCACGATCTTGTCCTCTAGCAACTCGGCCGGGTCAGTGGAAGCATAAGCGGCTCCGAACCGGTCCGCCGTCTGCCTAGTAGATTCGGTGCTTCGGCCGACCAGGCCTCTGAGGTTCAGGCCCCTGTTCTTCTTGATCCAAGGCAGCAGTGATGAGCCTGCAAACTTCCCCGGCCCGATCAACCCCACCTCAATTAGACCGAGGCCACTGGCCACGGGTCTGATGTCCACCCGGCTGCTGGGCTTCGCCGAAGCCTCCGAAGAAGCCACCGGGTACTGGATGAGGGTCGCCACCTTGCCCTGCTGGAGGATCTCGAAGGCCCGCGGAGCCTCATCTACTGGCACCGCCTCCTCGATCAGTGGGCCGACGTCGAGCCGCCCGTCTGCCATCAGCGCCAAGCAGGCCTCGACATTCCGTGCCTCGGTCCAACGCACGTGTGCTGGCGGGTAATCCCTTCCGCCCTCCTCGTACTCCCTGTCGTACCGTCCGGGACCCATGGAGCGTGATAAAACAAGGTCTAGCTCCTTGCCGTAATACAACTCCCGATCGATCTCAAGACCGACGTCTCCCACCACCACCACTCGGCCCCGCTCTCGGGCCATCTCACCGGCCAGTGTGGAAGGACCACTAGCGTCGGTGGCGGCGCATATGATCACCGCGTCGGCGCCGAGGCCCCCGGTCTCCCTTTCGACCAGGGCGGCCAGCCCGTCGGCGTTGGAGGACGATGCCGTGCAGCCCATGCGCTCGGCCAGGACGAGCCGGTCGGCATCGGGCTCCATTCCCACCACTCGGCAGCCGGCCGAGGCCAGCAGCCGGGCCGTTAGCAGTCCCACCAGCCCGAGGCCGATAACCACCACAATCTCGCCGATCGACGCCGCGCTTCTGCGCACCGCCTGCATCGCTATCGCCGACACGGGCGCGCAGGCGGCGTGCCGGGCTTCCACCCCCGGTGGCACGGCAACGGCCAATTGTTGAGGTATGGACACGTATTCGGCGTGGTTGGCGTATCCTGCCCCGGCGCAGGAGACCATGTCGCCCACTCGGATGCCGGAGACACCGGACCCGACGCCCTCGACGATGCCGGCAAGGCTGTATCCAATCGGGACCCAGCGCTGGAGCGAATCGGCGGCGGTGTCCACCGCGGCGCCAAGGCCCTGATCCAGTGCGGTGTTTACGAGCGACCATACCTTGTCGGGGTTCGAGAGCGCTCGTTTTACCAAGCCCTGGGAGCGCCCCTGGGCCGCGGCCAACTCCGTGCCCGAGCTTATGAGGGAGAATTCGGAACGTACGATGACCCGACCCGCCTCGACGATAGGGGTAGGGACGTCGACCACGCGAACGCGGCCGCCTCCGTCAAGAATTACTTGTTTCAGATACGGTCTCCGTTTTGGGTCCGCCCGAGGCCCGGTCGGACAATCGGCTCAATGGTCATGTTAACGGGCAACGGTGTTTCCGGCGAGATCGCATACGACCGGTGCCTCTTGCAGCGACCGGGCGCGGAATATCTCTCCCAGGCAGGTGAGGTCAGAACCGATCTGTGGTGATTCGAAGAGGATAGGCCCCATGTATCCGCCGGTTCCGATGTTGACTATGTCGGTCCACGTGACGAAAAAGAACCATTTATCGATGATCAAAGAGGCCGAGTTTTGGTCCAACCAATCGAACACAGATCCAATATAGCTCCCCAAAAGTTCCCAATGATAAATACCGACTGGTGCCACCCGATCGTCCTGCCAGACCCAACCGTCATATCCGACATGGATCGAGATCTCCGTGATCCATATCGGCACCCCGGAGTAGCCGTTGACATCCAAGAATGCCCTCAGGTTCTCTACCTGTGCCACTGCGATCTGCCAGTGGAGTAATTGTTGGTTGTCATAAAAGGCCTTCTTACCGGGCGAGTTGTTGGGAGTGTTGATCCAATCTATCGGGTAGGTGTCGATCGCCCAGACGTCTATAGGGGGCTTGTTGCCGTAAAGAGTCTCGTACCGGGACACGAAGTCAACGGCCCAAGCAGACCCGCTTTGATAGCCACCACATCCGACACAGGTGAAGTCCCAATTTAGTAGGCTGGGACTCACGATTCTGGCCGTTGAATCCATCGACTTGATGAGGTCGCGGTAGTACTTGAACACCGGGGCGAACCTGGCACCGGTGATGCCGAAATGACGGTTCGGTTCACCGAAGATGTACCAGGAAGAACCTGGGACGTCACGAGCCACCTGGCGAACGAGGGCTGGGTCGGTAAATCCCAATGCTGCGACCTGGCTTTCGGTGAGTTCGGCGATGCCCTCGGCCGTTCCGCTAGTCCAAACACCTGAACTGGTTGGAACCGTGATGTACTGTACCCGCTCCCGATTCGTCGTGGCATGCCCGGAATCTGTTCGGAAGTCGATGAACCAGAGCGCGGCCAGCTCCGCCAAAAAAGCTCTTAACCTCAATCGGGTCGCTCGTATGAGTTACGACACCGAACCTTGCGTCGCCCGGAATCGGTGTCGATGTGGGAGGGGCCGGAGTAAATATAGGCGTAGGTGCCGGTATTGCCGTGGGCTGGGGAGGTACTCGAGTACTTGTTGGTGTCGCAGGCGCTGGGGAAGGGGTGGGAGATGGAGTGAGAGACGGCTCGATCTCCGTAGTCGGAGTGGGAGTGAGTGATGGAACCACTACGGTCGGGGTGGCAGAGGGTGGCGAAACCCGTACGGGTGTCGGCGTGACAGCGAACGGTGTTGTCCTCACGGTTGGCGTGTCAGCCCTCCCGAGAACGGTCGCCGTCGCCGACTGGGTTGGCCTGGACTCGAGCGTCGGGGTCGGAGTCCGACTCGACTCGACGGGTTCGGTTGGCGTTGCTGGAGCTACCGGAGTGTCTTCGATAGAGATCACGACCGCCGCAGCCTCGAATGTGGCCGCGGACTCAGCCAGCGGTGGTGGTCCGGGCGCGGTGATCGCGAACAAGGACAACCCAGGCGAATCGGCCTCGTAAGAGGCCATCCCACCATCCAGTTGCAGAAGGCGGGTCGGCAACTGTTTCCAATCTTCGTCGAAACGGGCCAGTACCACCTCGTCCAGAGGCGCCCGCAAATCCTCGAGCCAACTCACCGGGACGGAGAAAGAGAGGGTCACGCCTTCGATGTCGGCGTCGGACAGGCCTCCGTGCTCGATCCGGACGTACTGGAATACATCTACCGAGTTCGTCAGCGCGGGGACGCTCTCTCCCAAGGCCACTACCGCCACCTCTACCTCGGTTGGTTGAGCGTCACTTCCGGTGGAGACCACCAGCGAATCGAGGGCGATCTCATCGGTCTTGCTGTCGAACCGGGCGCCACCGGATGCCGTCGGGCGCAACTCGCCCTTCTCGACTACCAATGCCACCGGAGTCGGCGACTGAGAGGTGGGCGAACTGGGGTCGTCGGTCGATGACCCACCGCAGGCGGTGACGACCACAAAAAACAGAGCCGCGGCCCAAAAAACTGAGCGGCTAATGAGATTCGTCAAATGGAAGGGCAGGCGGCCAGCAAAATAGAATTGTTGCATGTCTGTATAGCCGGGGAAGACAATTATCTCACGATTGGACTGCCTACCCGACGCGCCCTCCGACTAGGTTAACTCTCGGGACGGCTTGGAGCACAGAGCAGCTTGGCGGATGTGAGTGCCAACCCAGACGAGCATCCCACTCCAACTCGGCCGATCGTCATCGGCCAGCAGCCGGGTTGGCCGGTCATCGACATGCCAGAGCCGTGACGTTATGGAGACATGGTGCTGTTTGTTGTCTGGCGAGATATCAAGGTTAGCTACTCCCAGTCCGCCATCGGAACAGGAGGGCGCTGGCCCAACCCGTCTTTTCACGATCGCGTTCACGTTTGTGCTCGGCCGTCTAACAGACGTGAAGTCGGACGGAAGCCCATACGCAGTGGTTAACTACATTGCCATGGTCCCGTGGACCTTATTCGCCAACTGGCTGGTCGACGGCATAAACGTAAAACGACAAGGTGTGGCCTCATCCGCAGACTTTGAAACCTCAATTGGGTCTGGAATGTAGGGAATGCTCCGGCGCGAATGCCGAATCGTCCTGGCCCGATTATCAAGCCGCCGTCGGGTGATCCGATGCTAGAATAATTGTGCCCGAGGGTATGGACGAATGATAATTTGAAGCGAGCTCTGATTACAGGCATTACAGGACAGGACGGCTCCTATCTGGCCGAACTTCTCCTGTTCAAGGGTTACGAGGTACACGGGCTGATCCGCAGGGCCAGCACCTTCAACACCTCGCGAATCGACCACATCTACCAGGATACCCACGAACCGGGCGCTCGGTTGCATCTTCACTACGGAGACCTGTCCAACTCGGAACAGTTGACCAACTTGGTGTACAACTTGCAGCCACAGGAGGTCTATCACCTTGGTGCCCAGAGTCATGTGCGAGTCAGTTTCGACATGCCCGAGTTCACCGGCGATATCACCGGCCTGGGCGCCACCCGGGTGCTCGACGCCGTGCGTCGCAGCGGCATAAGCGCCCGCTACTACCAGGCCTCTAGCAGCGAGATGTTCGGAAGCGCACCCCCACC
Source organism: Dehalococcoidia bacterium (assembly GCA_965250195.1). Classification (GTDB taxonomy): domain Bacteria; phylum Chloroflexota; class Dehalococcoidia; order Lucifugimonadales; family UBA2962; genus CAUZIR01. The sequence continues at coordinate 443,233 of OZ252295.1, read as the reverse complement.
GCAGAAAGAGGACACTCCCTTCCGGCCACGAAGCCCGTACGCGGTGGCAAAGGTGTACGCTTACTGGATGGCGGTCAATTACCGCGATGGCTACGGGATGTTCTGTTCGAACGGCATTCTCTTCAATCACGAAAGTCCAAGACGGGGTGAAACGTTCCTACCCCGCAAGGTATCCAGGGGAGTTGCTCGCATCAAGGCCGGGCGACAGGACAAACTCTATCTGGGCAACCTCGATGCCTCCAGAGACTGGGGATACGCGCCCGAATATGTTGAGGCGATGTGGCTCATGCTCCAACGCGAGAAGGGGGGAGACTTCGTCGTCGGCACGGGGGACTCTCACACTGTGCGAGAGTTCGTAGAAGGTGCCTTCTCATATGCCGGCCTCGACTACCGAGACCACGTCGAGGCGGACGAGCGTTACCTGCGGCCTACTGAGGTGAATGCGCTCAGGGCCGACTCCACCAGGGCCCGGAACGAACTAGGGTGGGAGACGAAAGTCAGCTTCTCCGATCTGATTGCCATCATGGTCGACGCGGACATGGAGGCGGTGGGACTGGCTCCGGTGGGACGTGGCCGGAAGGTACTGGAGGCTGAATTCGATGGTTGGCATCGCTGGCAGGGGTCATCGGCACCCCTCATGAACCCGGACGCGTTGCCAGCCCGTTAGCCGATGGACGTAGGTTTTTGGACCGGCAAGAACGTGCTGGTCACCGGCGGCGCTGGGTTCCTGGGCCGCAGGGTGGTGGCTGAGCTCCAGCGCCTTGGTGCCGGGGAGGTTTTCGTCCCACGGAGTGCAGACTACGACCTGGTGGATCGCGCAGCTGTAGTCAGAGTTTTGCAAGATTCCGATCCCCAGGTGGTAATCCATCTGAGCGCCAACGTCGGGGGCATCGGAGCGAACGTGGAGCACCCGGCTGAGTACTTCTACGACAACGTGATGATGGGCGTGCAGGTGTGCCACGAGTCGTGGAAGGCCGGAGTCGAAAAGCTGGTGTCGGTGGGTACCATCTGCGCCTACCCAAAGATGACTCCGGTACCGTTTCGGGAAGAGAACCTCTGGAATGGCTATCCCGAGGAGACCAACGCGCCCTACGGCCTCGCAAAAAAAATGCTGTTGGTCCAGTCTCAGGCATACCGACAGCAGTATGGGTTCAATGCGGTCCACTTGATGCCTGCAAACTTGTATGGTCCGGGGGACAACGTCGACCCAGCCACTAGCCATGTCATCCCCGCGCTGATCGAGAAATTTGTGGACGCTAGACGGCAGGGTGTGGACGCGGTGACCGTTTGGGGGACCGGCGCTGCCTCCAGAGAGTTCTTGTACGTAGACGATGCCGCCAGGGGGATAGTGCTGGCTGCCGAGAGGTACGACGGCGCCGACCCCGTCAACCTGGGCTCGGGTCGAGAGGTGTCAATTAAGTACCTGGCTGAGATGATCGCCGATCTCACTTGCTTCGAGGGCAGGTTGATTTGGGACAACACCAAGCCCGACGGCCAACCACGACGTAGCTTGGATACGTCACAGGCACGTGAGCGGTTCGACTTCGAGGCGACGACGGGTCTTGAAGAAGGACTGAGGCAGACCATCGAATGGCATCTGACCGCCAGTACGGGCTGATGTGACTCGACTAGACCAGCCAGAGCGACCCTCCGGTGGTAGGGATCCGGACGCCTTCCGGCCATTTGTGATCAAGCCTGGTTCGGGATGGAAGCCGGTCGACCTGGGGGAGTTGTGGCGATACCGAGACATGCTCTACTTCGTCGTCTGGCGGGATATCAAGGCCCGTTACGCCCAGTCTGCCCTGGGGATCGGATGGGCGCTCATTCAGCCGGTCTTTTTCATGATCGCGTTCACGTTCGTATTCGGCCGTCTGGTCGGCATCGGGTCGGACGGTGCGCCATACGCGGTGTTCAGCTACGTCGCTCTGGTCCCGTGGGCTTATTTCTCGAACTCCCTGATCGATGCTACCAACAGCCTTTCGGCCAGCACCGGAATGTTGACGAAGGTGTACTTCCCGCGGGCGATCCTCCCTCTGTCCGCCGTAGCATCTCGGATTATCGACTTTCTCATCGCGTTCCTCCTTGTAATTATTCTCATGGTGGCGTATCGGATCGGGCCGACGGTTTGGGTAGCTGCGCTCCCCGTCCTAGTTCTCATCTTGATCATGACCTCCCTGGGACTGGGCATGTGGCTGACGGCGATGGCCATCCAGTACCGGGATGTCAGGTACGGCATAGCGCTCGTGACCCAGTTGCTCATGTACGGGACGCCTGTCGTCTACCCGGTGAGCCTCCTCCCGGAACGCTTCCACCTCATATATGCAATTAATCCGATGGTGGGGGTAATCGGGGGTTTCCGATCGGCCCTTCTTGGTACCACGCCGATGCCCTGGGACCTGATTGGAATTGGTGCCGCCACCTCGGTAGCGGTGCTCCTCTTCGGCAGCCTCTACTTTCGTCGCATGGAACGCACCTTCGCGGACGTGGCGTAGTCGGATCATGGAAACAGCAATCTCGGTAGAAAGACTGTCCAAACGCTACCGCATCGGCGGGCGAGAAACCGGGCCGGACTCGCTAGTGGGGCAGATTGGTCGGGTTTTGTTTCAGCCGATCCGTGGCTGGCGAAACCTGCGTCGCCTTACCTCGTTCACCGAGTCGGCGGACGAACGGGACGTGATCTGGGCGCTCTGCGACGTCGGCTTCGAGGTGAAGCGGGGAGAAAGGATGGGCGTGATCGGCCGCAACGGCGCCGGCAAATCCACTCTGCTGAAGATCTTGGCCCGCATTACAGAGCCGACTTCGGGGACCGCAACCGTTTGGGGTCGGGTGTCCAGCCTTCTGGAAGTAGGTACCGGGTTTCATCCCGAGTTGACGGGTAGGGAGAACGTGTACCTTAACGGGACCATCCTGGGTATGACTCGCGGTGACGTCAAAGCCAGGTTCGACGAGATCGTGGACTTTTCCGGGGTAGAAAAGTTTATTGATACCCCTGTGAAGCGTTACTCAAGCGGCATGACGGTTCGGCTGGCGTTCTCCGTAGCCGCACATTTGGAGCCGGAAATACTGATCGTCGATGAGGTGCTGGCGGTGGGCGACGCAGAATTCCAGCGCAAATGCCTGGGAAAGATGGGAGAGATGGCCAAGGGCGGCCGGACGGTGCTGTTCGTGAGCCACAACATGGGTGCTATCAAGCGTTTGTGTACGTCGGCGGTGCTACTGGAGGATGGGAAAGTAGAGTTCGTCGGCGACCCCGATGTGGTGGTCGACCGCTACCTGTCCAGGTCGTTGACCATGCAGTCGGTTCCTGGAGATTTGTCCGGCCGCATTGACCTAACACTGCCCGAGGACCAGAACAAGATACTTCAGATACGCCGGATTCGACTGCTGGGCCATCTCGGGCAGCCTGCAGTGGAATTCGACAATCGTTTTCCAATTACAGTCGAAATAGAAGTGACATTACGAGAATGCCGTACGGACGCGTATATCGGTTGCGTACTGTACGGGGCCGATGATATGAACATCTTCAGTTCTAGTAGCCACGATTTGGGTCAGGAGGAGACCCTGCAGCAGCCCGGTCGGTACACTACCAAAGTTGAATTGCCCGGGAACGTCTTTAATGCTGGTTGGTACAGGGTGGGGGTCGCCGCCTCACTCGGCGCTGGGGGGACAGACCGGTATGACTTCTCATTCCAATTGTCTAACGGCCAGCCCTTTGGGACTACACATGGTGGCCATCGGGTGGGGGCCCTTCTGGTACCGCTGAAATGGGAGATTACCCGAGAGGTGGAGCCTCTGTGATCGTAGGGCAGGATGGACCTCTCGGCCGATAGATCGTGGAGTCCTTAACCCCTCTGCTGCAAAACGACCAATGAGTGCCCGTGGACAGTGACCGGAAGAGGCCCGACTGCCCCTTGTGCGGGCCCGTGGCCCCCGGGTAATCTTGGTGATAGCTTGAATTCCGCTGTATCCGTATGAAACTCGGATCCGCGCGGACCGAGGATTGAACGTTTGGACTTCTGTTTTGACATCGACGGGACGATCTGTGACAACACGAACGGTCAGTACGAGACCGCTCGCCCTCGTACCCATGTCATACAGCGCGTAAACGACCTCTACAACGATGGCCACCGGATAATCTTTTTCACCGCCAGGGGAGCCACCACCGGCTTGGATTGGCGCGAGCTTACTGAATGCCAACTCCGCGAGTGGAACGTGAAATACCACGATCTAATCATGGGAAAGCCCCACGCTGATCTTTACGTGGATGACAAGTCGGTCCACCCAGTGGACTGGCTTAATGGGCGGCCGATCCCGTCGGAAGCCTCGCTGAACCGTTAAGGGCAGCTTGGAAAACGACGCTCAAGCCGACCTTCGTGGCATCGTCACTTCAGGCCTCTCGGAATCGGCCGAGATGAAGCGGGCGATGGTCGCTTCCGAGTCCCTGGTCGGCGCCCTAGTGGATCTGGGCGAGGCGATCTCCCTGGCGATCGAGGGAGGGAACAAACTCCTAGTATTCGGCAACGGCGGCAGCGCGGCCGATTCCCAGCACCTGGCCGCCGAACTGGTCGGCCACTACATCGGGGAGCGCCGGGCCCTGCCCGCATTGGCCCTGACCGCGGATACCTCGGTGATCACCGCCATTGGCAACGACTTCGCCTTCGATTCAGTTTTCGCCAGGCAAGTCGAGGCGCTCGGCCGCCCGGGTGACGTCGCCCTGGCGATAACCACGAGCGGCAACTCAAAGAACGTCGTCGAGGCTGTAGGTGTGGCCAACGAAACCGGACTCGTGACCGCCGGACTGACCGGGATGGAAGGCGGCGAGTTGTTGGGCCGGGTTCATCATCTCGTCCGCGTCCCCTCCACTAACACCCAGCGCATTCAGGAAGGTCACGTGGCGTTAGTCCACACGCTCTGCGACTTGATCGAGTGGCACCTTCAGCGCCCGGGTGCCAACGAGCCGTCGGAAGTGAAGGGGGGCGGGAATGTCGGGCGCGTCTAACCGGGACGGAGCGACGCCGGCTAGGAAAAGCAAGGTCCGGGTCGGGGACAGGTTGGTCGGCGACGGCGAGCCCTGCTTCATAATCGCCGAGATCGGTATCAACCACAACGGCGACCTGGAGGTGGCGAAACAGCTCATAGACATGGCGGTGGTCAATGGCGTAGACGCCGTCAAGTTGCAGAAACGGACCTTGGAGGTCGTGTACACGGAAGAGGAGTTAGCCCGTCCGCGGGAGAGCCAATTCGGAGACACCAACGGGGACCTCAAGCGAGGGCTGGAATTCGACCGCGAGGAGTATTCGGAGTTGGACCGTTACTGCCGCGAGGTAGGGATGATGTGGTTCGCCTCATGCTGGGACGAAGGCAGTGTCGATTTCATTGAGCAGTTCTCGCCGTCGTGCTACAAGATCGCCTCGGCTTCTCTGACGGACCGTGACCTGTTGGATTACACGGCATCCAAAGGCCGGCCGATCATCCTCTCTACGGGTATGAGCACCATGGAGCAGATACGCTCCGCCGTGAGCATCGTGGAGGCTCGCCTGGGAGATCAATACATCATCATGCACTGCACCTCCACCTACCCCGCCGCGGTGGATGAACTGAACCTGAGCGCGATAACGGCTTTCATGTCCGAGTTCGCCGTGCCCATCGGTTACAGCGGCCACGAACCGGGAGTGTTCACCTCCGTCATGGCGGCGGCCTTGGGCGCTTCGGCGGTCGAGCGTCACATTACCCTGAGCCGGGCGATGTGGGGCTCCGACCAGGCGGCGAGCCTGGAGCGCCGGGGACTGGAACTCCTGTGCCAGAACATCCGGATTTGGGAGCGGGCCAGGGGTGATGGGCAAAAAAAAGTCTACGAATCAGAGAGGCCCATCATCGACAAACTCCGCCGCGTAGACACCCTGGGCACGGTCTGAGGAGCGTGGCTGGTGACTGAGGCGACCCCTGGAGACGGCAACGGCCCGTCGGAGCAGGAGTTGTGGGACTCCTACAACTCTCTGCTGCTCAGCTCAGACCTGGGTCGGGTGCGGAAGATGCTGGTCCGCTACGACCTGTTCCGCCGCTCGCTCAAGGTCCCCGGGGATGTCGTCGAATGTGGGGTCTTCAAGGGAACGGGTCTCATGTACTGGCTCAAGCTCCTGGAGATCTACTCCCCGGGCTCGAGTAAGGGGGTCGTGGGTCTGGACACGTTCACAGAGTTCGGGGGTGAACTCAGAAAGGAAGAGCAGGTCTCCGCAGGGGAATACGTTAGTGAGGCGTCGTTCGAGGGCGTCGAGCCCGAGGCTCTGATGAGCGTCGCCTGGGCGATGGGTGCAGGAGACAGAGTCGAGCTGGTGGCCGGGGACATCGCCGAAACGGCCGCGCGCTACGTGGAGGAGAACCCCGGGTTTCGCATCTCGCTACTGCACCTCGATCTAGACACCTACGAGGGAACGAAGGCGGCCCTGGAGGCCTTCTACCCTGTGGTCAGCAGGGCGGGGGTAATTGTGATGGACGAGTACGGCGCGCGGGGCTGGGGGGAGTCGGATGCCGTGGACGAGTTCTTTTCCAGCAGGGGCGTCGAGCTCAAGGTGGTGCCCAACGCCTACTCCCCCTCCACATTCGCCATAAAGCCGTGAGTGCTGACGCATTGGCTGCGTTGACCGCTCGGCGCTATCCGATTGGCTTGATGCAGGGTCGTCTGTCACCCCCGAGGCCTGACAACCCTCAGTACTTCCCGGGCGACCGATGGAGGGTGGAGTACGAAGAGGCGGCCCGATTGGGGTTCGACACCGTCGAGTGGCTGCTCGATACCAGGTCCCTTTCCACCAACCCCATCTTGACCGGCGACGGCCAGCGGGACATAGTTGCCGCCGGCCGAGAGTCCGGGGTGAGAACGGCGACGGTTTGCGCCGACCATTTCAAGGGAGGCGGCCTCATCTCAGGTGAGCCAGGCCACGACCTGAGGCTGCTTGAGCGGCTGGTGGAGGCGACGGTTGAGATCGGGGCCGCGTGCATGCTGTTGCCGTTCATCGAGCAATCCTCAGTTGAGGACGTAGGCGGCCGACTCCGTCTCACAGGACTGTTGCGGCCCGCCCTGGAACTGGCGGCTTCCGGTGGGCTTGCGCTGGCGGTGGAAACGGACCTGGCTGCGGACGTGCTGAGCGGATGGGTGGACGAAGTGGCCCACCCCGCCTTCGGCGTGTATTACGACCTGGGGAACGCCGTGGCCGACGGGTTCGACCCGGTAGCCGAAATCGCGATCCTCGGTGACAGGATAAGAGGGGTACATGTAAAGGACCGCTCGCCGGGCGGGCCCAACGTCCCACTGGGCGAGGGCGAAGTCGACTTCGTGGGGGCGTTTGCCGCCCTGACAGAGACTGGATACGATGGCCCGCTGGTGCTCGAGACGGTCCGCGGTGACGACTTTTTGGGCGACGCTCGGAAGCATTTGAATCTCGTCAACAGAGCGTTGACTGTGAGTGCTTCGTCACTTACCAACCCCAGCATCGAGCGCGGAGGTGAAGCCAAATGAGGCACGCGGTCCAGGAAGGTGAGCGGCTCTATTTGCGCCCGGTTGAACTTGAGGATCTTGACCGAGGGTGGTTGAATTGGATAAACGACCCCCAAATCTCTTATTACATCCTCGCCAGCGGTCCAACGGAGAGGGCGGAACTGGAGAAGTTCTACCGTGAATCTCAGCCACCGACAGCCTATATGTTTGCCATTTGCGATAAGAGCAATGACAAGTACGTGGGAAATGCTCGACTGAGCGAGGTAGATCAGAAGAACCGCAAATGTCTGTATGGCCGTCTAATCGGAGATGTCGATTATCGAGGCAAAGGGTACGGGACCGAAGTTCTGACCATGCTATTGAGATACGCGTTTGTCGAGTTGGGCATGAATCGTGTCCACTCCATCGCATTGGCCGGCAACGAGATGTCCCTCCGCAACAATGAGAAGGTCGGTATGAAGCGCGAAGGGATACTGCGTCAAGCGCTGTTTTGGAGGGGCGAGTTCCACGACGTGGTCAAACTCGCAATGCTCCGGACGGAGTTCGAGAATCGATATGGGCTACCCCACGCCGCGAAGACAGCGGCTTCGGGTGACGAACCGGGTCGGGAACCCGAGGGGCTGCCCTCGAGCGTCGAAGCATCGGAGAGCGAAGCCGCCCGCCTCCGGTTTTTAATGTGACCCAATCTCCAATGCGAGGATCATCGCCGGTCCACGTAGCCGTCATCCCCGCCCGGGAAGGCAGCGTCGGGTTCCCCCACAAGAACCGGCTGCTGTTCTCGCACACGGCCGAATTCCTCAGCCGGCTCGACTGGCTGGACGGAGTAGTCGTTTCCACGGACGACCCCGTGATCGTCGGCCTTGCTGAGGAGACCGGCTACGACGTCCACCGGAGGCCGGCGCACCTGGCCGGGTGCGACGTGTCGATCAAGTCGGTATTCCAGAACCTAGTCATCGACATGGGTTACCCGGCGGGCACCGTTCTGTGGCTGATATACCTCCCTGTGATGTACCGTGACAAGCGCGATTTTGATGAGGCCAAAGTCAAGATAGAGGCGGGGTACGCCCGTAGCTTGTGCACTTTCATAAAGGCCGGGACGCACCCCTACGACACTTGGTCGCACGACCCCGAGTCGGGGACTCTAGCCAAATTCATCGACAACGACGTGTTCCGTCGCCAGGACAAGCCGGACGCCTGGGAGCATTACCATTACGTCTGCTGCCTGTTCGCCGACGAGGTGGATAGACTCAATAGCGAGCTGATCGGCCCCCAAACATTGCCCGTATTCCTCGACGAGCGGACCGCCTCACGGCTGGTGGAGGTGGACGCCCCGCAGGACCTGAAGCGCTGGGAGGCCATGCAGAAGGAGGCCAGTACAAGCCGATGAACCGTGGCAAGCCGAAAATCGACCGGTCGAACGAGATCTACGCCAGGGCGAAAGAGATCATCCCCGCCGGGTCCCAGACGTTCAGTAAAGGGGTTACCCAGTTCGTGGAGGGCTTCGCACCCAAGTACCTTGCCCGGGGGAAAGGCTGCCGGGTATGGGACGTCGACGGCAGCGAGTACCTGGACTTCATTATGGGCAACCAGCCCCTTGTGCTCGGGTATGCCGACGCGGACGTGAACGCCGCTGTGGCCGAGCAGCTGGAGCTGGGCTCGACCTTCAGCCTGATGAACGAGCTGGAGGTGGACGTCACCGAGCTACTGGTCGAGACGGTGCCCAGCGCCGAGGCGGCCCGTTTCGGTAAGAACGGCGCCGACGCCACGACCGTCGCGGTTCGCATTGCCAGGGCGGTCACCGGGCGGGACCATATCGCCTACTGCGGCTACCACGGGTGGCACGACTGGTTCATCGCAAACACCGACCTGAACAGTGGCATCCCCGGCTTTAACCAGGACCTGGCGCACTCGTTCAACTACAACGATCTGGACGACCTGGAGGCGATATTCCGCGACCACCCCGGCCAGGTGGCGTGTGTCATCATGGAGCCGCTGACGGTTGTTGAGCCGGTGGACAACTACCTTGAAGAGGTCAAGAAGCTGGCGCACCACCATGGTGCGCTGCTCATCTTCGACGAGGTGATAACGGGCTTTCGCTTCTCGCTCGGCGGTGCCCAGGAGTTGACCGGAGTGATGCCAGACCTGACAGCCCTCGCCAAGGGCATATCCAACGGCATCCCACTATCGGCCATCGTGGGCAAGAAGGAGTACATGTTCGCCCTGGAGAAGACCTTCTTCTCCTTCACCTACGGGGGCGAGTGTCTCGGCCTGGCCGCCGCCAAGGCCTGCATTCCCAAGATTCGGGACGAGGACGTTCCCGCCCACCTGGACAAGGTGGGAAGATACCTCAAGGACGGGTTCAACGCGCTGGCGGTGGAAAATGGCCTCGATGATGTGGTCGAGTGCATCGGTTACCCCTGCCGCTCCATCATCGCCATAGACGGGGGACCGGCCTTCGACACATTGGAAATCAAGTCCTACATGCAACAGGAGCTGCTCAGGCGCGGGGTGCTGTGGACCGCCTACCACTCCCTGGCCCAGGCCCATAATCTGGAGGACATCGACTACGCTCTGGGGGCTTATGACGAGACCCTGGGCCTGTTGAAGAAGGCCATGGACAGTCGCCGGCCGCTGCGCTCGTTCATCGAGGGCGAGCCGGTGAAGCCGGTGTTCAGGAAGGTGGCCGACTTCAACGCATACATCCAGCAGAAGGGTGCCAAAGACTGAGAGACCTCTTCGACCTGAGTGGCCGCACCGTCGTCATCACGGGGGGCGCCGGCCTGCTGGGCCGCGCACACGCCGAGGCGATCGCCGAGGCCGGTGGCACCCCGGTGGTCGCCGACATCGATCTCAAGGCGGCGGTCTCGGTGGTGGCGGCCGTCGAGAGCGCGATCGGCGGAAAAGCCATGGCGGTCGAGCTGGACGTGACCTCGGAGGACTCGGCGCGGGCGGCGCTCGACACGGTCCTGGAGGGGTTGGGAAAGATCGACGGCCTCATCAACAACGCGGCGGTCAACCCCACGATGGCGGCTGCAGACGGCGCGGAGTGGTCACGGCTGGAGAGCCTGCCGCTGGAGGTGTGGCGGCATGACCTGGACGTCGGCCTGACCGGGGCGTTCGTATGCGGCAAAGTCTTCGGAGCAAACATGGCGGCCGCCGGAGGCGGCGCCATAGTCAACATGGCCTCCGACCTGGCGCTCATCGGGCCGGACCAGCGCATATACCGCCGGGACGGCCTGCCGCCGGACCGGCAGCCAGTAAAGCCGGCGAGCTACTCGGTGGTCAAAGGCGGCCTGGTCGCGCTGACCCGGTACCTGGCCACCTACTGGGCAGAGGCCGGGGTAAGGGTGAACGCCTTGTGCCCGGGCGGCGTATACGACGGCCAGCCGGACCAGTTCGTGCAGCGCCTCACCAATCTCATTCCCATGGGTCGCATGGCCGAACGGGGCGAGTACAAGGCGGCGATCGTCTTTCTGTGCTCGGACGCGTCCGCCTATATGACGGGCGCCTGCTTGGTCATGGACGGAGGGCGGACGGCCTGGTAGCTGTGGCGGGGCCGGATCGTACGGCTCCGGCCAGTCGCGGATATCAGTCTGTCAGGGTATGACCCGGAGCATCTACTTCGTCTGTGGCCACCTCACCCACCTGGCGCTTTTCGCGGGACTGAGCGAATTCCTCCGGGGGTACTTTCCCGGCGTTAAGCAGAACCTGATCCTCACCAGACATCCGTACTTCGCTCGAATAGATACCGGGGAGTACCTCTCTGGGTACGACACGGTCAACGAAATGACCCAGTGTGAGTCCGCGTTCACGAGCCGTTGGTCGACGACCCTCTCGCCGGGCTGCGTAAGAGAGCGCATGGCTCGGACTCGCCGTTTTCTCAACGAGTCGAAGCGCTTCACCTTCGAAGAGGGGGCCCTGTGCCTGTTTTCAGATATGAGCGATACGTCCCTGGCCGAGCGACTCCTTCTTCGCAAGATACGATCCGAGACGAGGCGGGCGAAGGTGTGCCGTGTCGGCGTGGGACTGAGGTCACGGACCGGCGCCAGGTCAAACAACTGGCTCATGTCGTTCCTGCACAACATCTATGCCGTCTTGGGGGCCCCGTCGGTGGCCGTCCAATTGGACGGCTCACAGGTTTCGCACAGGACCTTTTACAGGGAAAGCGAGGTGTATGACCGGCTCCTCGTTTATGCCACCGACTGGGGAGACGACCCCAGCGTCCTACAGATCAAATACCCTCTGCTACCGGCACCTGAATCGGAGAAAACCGAGAGGCCATACGTCCTTTACGTCGGGCACGGCCTGGGTTCGATCAAACTCTTCCCCGACATGTCGGAGCAAACCTACATCGCCACGACGAACAGTGTGTTGAAGAAACTGACGGAACTCTATGAGCCACATGACGTGGACCTGTATTACAAGCCGCATCCAACGGAGGGGTCCATACCTTTCGATCTGTCGGGGTTCGTACCATTCACCGAGAATCTGACAACAGAGGCGTTGTTCAGACGCGACAGGACTCGTATCATGGCGGTCTATGCCGTCGCATCCACGAGCCTGGCCACCGCGTCACTGTTTGGGATCGAGGCATACTCCCTGATCAATTTGCACCGCTACCCTCTTGAGATGCGACAGCGGACGGCGACGAAAATCCTCGACTATGCGAACGTGGTTGCACCCGACGGCCTTGACGAGATGACCCGGCCGACTCCCATTTTTGCCAGCCGTGCCGGTTCCTCCACCGAGGATCTGGAGCGCGCCGCCCGGGTATTCGGCGACCTCATGAACGTCACTCCCAGGACCCGCTGAGAGCATGCCGATGGACAACGAGAGCGTATACACAAGCATGTACAGGATCAGGCGGGTCGAGGAGGAGATAGCACGCATCTACCCGACCGACAAGATCAAGAGCCCGGTCCACCTGTCGTTGGGCCAGGAGGCGGTTTCGGTCGGAGTATGCGAGGGGCTGGGCCCAGACGACGTCGTCTTCGGCACCTACCGCGGCCACGCGTTGTACCTGGCGAAAGGAGGTGATCTCAAAGGCATGATGGCCGAGTTGTACGGCAAGGCCGCCGGGGTGGCTGGAGGCAAGGGCGGATCGATGCATCTCGTCGATCCCGAACACGGAGTGATGGGCATGTCGGCCGTGGTTGGGACCACCATCCCCCAGGCGGCGGGTTACGCCTACTCGATCAGGGTGAGGGGTGGCGACTCGGTGGTTGCCGCCTTCTTCGGCGATGGCGCGACGGACGAAGGGGTCTTCCACGAGACGATGAACTTTGCCGCACTTAAAAAGCTGCCGGTGATCTTCGTGTGCGAGAACAACCGGTACGCGGTGCTGGCTCACCAGTCGGCGCGACATGCCGTCAGTAACATCGCCGAGCGTGCCGCGACATATGGCATGCACTCGGAGCGCATAGACGACAACGATGTGGAGGAGATCTTCGACCGGACCAGTTGGGCGACGGACAAGCTACGGTCGGGAGGCGACGGCCCTTTTTTCTTTGAGTGCATGACTTACCGATTTAAAGAGCACGTTGGCCCGGGTGACGATGTGGGCGTGGGTAGTCGCACGAGGGAAGAGGCGGAGAAATGGAAGCGACTGGACCAGGTAGCCCGCGTGGCCGACCTGCTCGCCCCCGTCGTCCGCAAGTCCATCGAGGAACGTGTGGAGACTGAGATCGAAGAGGCGATTCAGTACGCTGAAGACAGCCCGTTCCCGGCCGATGAGGAGATGTTTGGCCACGTCTACGCCCAGTAATAACGAGCGAAACCTGACCTACGCCCAGGCCGTGAAAGAGGCCACTGTCCAGCTCATGCGGGAGGACCCGGGCGTCTTCGTGATGGGCATCGGGGTGGACGACCCCCGCGGGATATATGGGACCACCCTGGGTCTGGCAGAAGAGTTCGGGCACGACAGGGTGCTCGGCACCCCTCTCGCCGAGGACGCCATGACCGGGGTTGCGAGCGGTGCCGCCCTGGCCGGTTCGAGGCCGATCATGATCCACGAGCGGATGGATTTCGTGACCCTGGCCATGAACCAGCTGGTCAATGTGGCCGCCAAAAGCCACTATATGTACGGTGGAGCGGTCAGCGTGCCCATGGTGGTTCGGGCCATCATCGGACGGAGCTGGGGACAGGGTGCGCAGCACTCGCAGGCCCTTCACTCGTTCTTCATGCACGTGCCCGGACTGAGAGTGGTCGCCCCGGCCACACCCTACGACGCGAAGGGCTGTCTGATCCAGAGCGTGCGTGACAACAATCCGGTCATCTTCATGGAGAACCGGCTGCTTCACAAATACACTGGTCACGTTCCCGACGGGGTGTATGCCGTGCCCTTCGGCAAGGCGCGGACCCTGTTGGAGGGCGATGACATCACAATTGTGGGGGTCTCGTTCATGGTCGTGGAGTGCCTGCGGGCGGCGCATGCCCTGGGACGGGCCGACATCGCCGCCGAGGTCATGGACCCGGTGTCGCTGAGCCCGCTGGACATCGACTCCATTTGTCGGTCTGTAGCCAAGACCGGCAGGCTGCTGGTGGTTGATAATGGCTGGACGACCTGCGGGGCGAGTGCCGAAGTCGTCGCGCAGGTGGTGGAGCGAGTGGAAAGGGCCGGGGGCGTCATGGTACGGAGGATGGGATTTGCGCCCGTAACCTGTCCCACCACCAAGAATCTGGAGAACCTCTTCTATCCGAACGGCGATACGGTCGCCAGGACCGCGTACTCTATGGTCCGCGGCTCGGCCGAGGGTTGGGAGCCCGAGGTACTGGAAGCACCCGAAATCGCCGAGTTTAAGGGTCCCTTTTGATAGGATGTCGCTGGACCGCTCCCACTATCATGCGACGGTGAATAAAGTGGAAGTAAGTAAGACCAATCTCGACCGCGTCCTCCTGATAACCCCTCCGACAGTGTTCGAGGACTTTCGCGGCACGTACGTGGAGATCTACAACGAAGAGTTGTACCGGGCAGCGGGCATCGACGCTGACTTCGTGCAGGACGACATCTCCACATCCACCCGGCACGTCCTGCGCGGCATTCATGGTGACGACCGGACCTGGAAACTCATCTCATGCCTGCAGGGCACCTTCTACCTGGTGGTTGTGAACTGCGACCGGGACTCGGACAGGTTCGGGAATTGGGAGTCCTTCGTCCTTTCCGACGCCAACCGCAGGCAGGTTCTCGTGCCCCCCGGATACGGCAACGGTCACCTGGTTCTGAGCGACCAGGCTATATTCCATTACAAGCAGTCCACCTACTACGACCGGGCCTCCCAGTTCACCTACGCCTGGAACGACTCCAAGTTGGGTATCTGGTGGCCTGTGAAAAACCCGGTGATGTCGCAACGGGACGAGACGGGCGGGTAGATGCGGGTTCTGATCACCGGCATAACCGGCTTCGTGGGCAGCCATCTGGCCGAGTACATCCTCGCCGAGCACCCGGAAGTCGAGGTGTTTGGGACCAAGAGGTGGCGAAGTCCGAAAGACAACATTCGGACCGCGGAGCATCGAGTGACCCTCCACGACTGCGACTTGCGGGACCTGTCTTCGCTGATCTCGGTGCTGGACGAGGTCAAGCCCGAGATCATATTCCACCTCGCGGCTCAGTCCTACGTGGCCACCAGTTACCGGGCCCCGGTGGACACCGTCGAGACCAACGTCACGGGCACCGTTAACCTGTTGGAGGCGGTGAGAATAACTCGGCTCGACCCGGTGATTCACATATGCAGTTCGTCCGAGGTATACGGGCAGGTGCACGAACGTGACTTGCCCATAAACGAGGACACCCCGCTGCGGCCGGTCAGCCCCTACGCGGTGAGCAAGGTGGGCGAGGACATGCTGGGGTATATGTACCATCAGGCCCACGGCCTCAAGACCCTCCGCAGCCGAATGTTCACTCACAGCGGACCTCGGCGGGGCGAGGTGTTCGTGGACTCGTTCTTCTCCCTCCAGATCGCCAGGATCGAGCAGGGTGTGCAGAACCCCGTCCTGAGGGTCGGGAATCTGGACTCGGTCCGGACGTTTTGCGACGTCCGGGACACGGTCAAGGCTTACTGGCTGCTAGTCCATGAGTGCCCTCCTGGTGAGGTCTACAACATCGGTGGCGACACCACGATGACCATTCGCGAGATGCTCGACCTGCTTTTGAGCATGACGGACGCGAGGGAGCGCATAGAGGTGCAGGTCGACCCAGCGCTTCTGCGTCCCGCCGACGTCACGTTGCAAATCCCGGACACGTCCAAGTTCAAGGCGGCTACAGGGTGGGAACCGGAGATTCCGTACGAACGGACGCTCGGCGACATGCTCGATCACTGGCGGCAATGGGTACGGCTTGGGCTGTCTTAGCGACATCCACGTCGTCATTCTTGCCGGGGGCCTCGGAACCAGACTCGAGGCTGTCCAACCGGACCTGCCCAAGGCACTGACTGTGGTTGGAGGCAGGCCGATAGTCGATCGCCTGATCGAGCAAGTGGCTTCCTGCGGGGCGCAACGCGTTGTGCTCGCGCTGGGGCACCTGGCTGAACAGGTGGTGACCCACCTCAAAGGGCTGGTTTTCGAAGGCGTCGAGCTGGCCTGTGTCGTCGAATCGAGACCCCTGGGTACCGGGGGTGCTCTGCGCCTGGCCGCCGAATCCGCACGGCTCGCCGGGTGTGCCCGGGAGCGGTCTATGCTGGTCATGAACGGCGACTCGTATGTGACGGCCGACCTGTGCAAGCTCGTCGACTTCCACGTCTCCCACACCGGACGTGCCTCACTGCTCCTGGTCAAAGTGGACGATCCCTCCCAATTCGGTGCTGTGCTCACCGACAAATCGGGCGCCGTCACGTCATTCGTGGAGAAGGGCGGCACCGACGGCGTACCCGCGTATATAAATGCCGGGGTCTACGTGATGGACGACGACGTGATGGAGCGCATACCTGCGGGCGAGCCGACATCCCTGGAGAACGACGTGTTCCCCGCCCTCGTCGGAAGAGGCCTTTACGCGTTGGAGAGCGAGGCCTCGTTCATCGACATCGGCACCCCCCGGGCGTTCGCCGAGGCCGACCGCTTTTTCGTGGCTTCCGCGGAATGATCATCTCTCGAACGCCTTACCGGGTCTCGTTTTTTGGAGGCGGGACTGACTATCCCGAGTGGTTCCGCAGTGAGCGTGGAGCTGTCCTTTCGACAACGATCGACAAGTACTGCTACATAAGCTGTCAGCGACTGGCCTCCTCTTTCGAGACCACCCACAGAGTGGTTTGGTCCCACAACGAAGCGGTCTCGACCATATCGGAGATTCTGCACCCCTCAGTACGTGAAGGGCTGCGTATGTTGGGCTTCGACGACACGGTGGGGGTGGATATCCACCACCAGGGTGACCTGCCGGCCCGGGCCGGCATAGGTTCCAGCTCCTCGTTCTCGGTCGGCCTTATCAATTCCTTGACCGCACTGCGCGGTGCGCCCATCGACAAGTGGGAGCTGGCCCGCAAGGCGATGGAGCTGGAGCAGGAGTGGCTGAAAGAAACAGTTGGATGCCAGGATCAGGTTGCCGCCGCCCACGGAGGCCTCAACGTTATCCGATTCGCAACGGACGGGGAGATCTCCGTGGAGCCGGTGGACGTTCCCTCAGGACGCCTCGGGGACTTCGAGGACAAACTCATGCTGTTTTTCACTGGGGCAAGTCGCCTCAGCTCGGAGGTCGCCGGGACGGTCGTGCGCAACATGTCGCGGCGGACCGATCAGCTGCGGCGAATGAGGGACATGGTCGATGAGGGAGTGGCCATCATCGCCGGAGATGGGCCCCTGGATGCGTTCGGGGAGCTATTGCATCAAGCGTGGACGGTGAAAAGGGGGCTGAGCTCCGTGGTGACGAACCGGAAGGTGGATGACATATATGAGCGAGCACGAGAGGCGGGCGCCCTCGGCGGCAAACTCCTGGGGGCCGGCGGAGCGGGGTTCGCCCTATTCTACGTGCCGGCCGAGCGACAGGAGGCCGTGACCGAGGCACTGCCCGAATGCCATCTCGCGCACTTCAAGTTCGAAAACGAGGGAAGCACCATCATCTTCAGTACGAAGGACGGCATGGTGCCGTCAGGGCCGGGATGAGTATAGACCGCGCGAACGAACCGATTGACGGCGGCGAGACGGTGTTCGAAACGGAGTGGTTCAGCATCGTTCGCGAGCATCCCCCAGAGCTGCCGGAGCTGGACGGTGCGCCTTACTATCTGATCGACTCCCGCGACAGCGTGATGGTGCTGGCCCTCACCGACGCTAGGGAGGTGGTGCTGGTTGAGCAATTCCGCCCGGCCACCGGCCGAGCGACGCTCGAACTGCCCAGCGGGTATGTCGGTGCCGGGGAGACGCCAGATAGGGCGGCGGAGCGGGAGCTGTTGGAGGAGACCGGGTTCCGCTGCTCGGAAATTAAGTCGCTGGGCAGCGGCAGGCTCATGTCCAATCGTTACAAGCCGGTTCAGTACGGGTTTTTCAGGGCGAACGCACGCCGGGTCCAGGCGGCCGATGCGGGTGAGGGCACGAAGGCGGTCCTCGTCGACCTCGAGCGATTCAAGGGGCTCGTCCTGACCGGCGAGTTTGATCAGCTTGCAGGGCTGGCTATGATGGTTCACGCGGATTGGCGGTTTGAGGCCGGTCTTTTGAGTTGAACGGGTTTGCGAAACAGACCGTGGAGAGGTAATGGATCCGGTGCGGGACGTACTCCACCTGAGTGAAAAGGCTCTCCAGGCCCGTCGCAGGGTGCTGGACATGGTGCTTGGCGCCGGAAGGGGCCACATCGGCGGATCTTTGTCGTGTACCGAGATCCTGGTCACTCTCTATCAGGGCGGAATCCTGAATGTCGACCCGACGCGTCCGGATTGGCCGGACAGGGACCGGATGATTTTGAGCAAGGGTCACTCCGTGGAGGTCCTGTACGCGGTTCTCGCCGACTTCGGTTTCTTCTCGCTGGACGAGTTGGCCACTTACGGTGAAGACGGCACTCGACTGGGAGGCCATGCGGACGGGGCGGTGCCCGGGGTAGATGTAAGTACCGGGTCCTTGGGCCACGGGCTCGGCATCGGGGCGGGGTTGGCCCTGGCCGCCAACCTGGACTCCAGGGCGTTCTTTACCGTCGTGGTGATGGGGGACGGCGAGTGTTACGAAGGATCCGTCTGGGAGTCGGCCATGTTCGCCGCCCACCACGACCTGAGCAACTTGGTGGCCATCGTCGATCGGAACAACCAGATAACGCTGGACTTCACCGAGTCGGCGGTCAGGCTCGAACCGTTCGCTGAAAAATGGGAGGCCTGCGGATGGGAGGTGGCGCGCGTCGACGGCCACTCCTTCGACTCTCTCATTGACGCGCTCGGCAGGATCCGTGAGCGAGAGGCCAATCGACCATTGATGATCCTGGCCGAGACGGTCAAGGGCAAAGGCGTCTCCTTTATGGAAGGCCAGGTCGGCTGGCACCATAACGTCCCGGGTGGGGAGCTGCTTGAGCGTGCCAGGAGCGATCTTGCGTCCGGAATCTGAAATGCGGGTAGAGGCGGGTGGTCAGGCTCTACGGCCAGTGGACATGCGGGACGCCTTCTTCGACACTCTGTACGAGATAGCGGGCTCCGACCCGGACGTGATACTCCTCACTGACGACCAGGGCGCCTTTGGCGTGGAGCGCATCTGCCGGGACCTGCCAGACCAGTACATCAACGTCGGTATCGCCGAGCAAAACCTCATCTCCCTGGCCGCCGGCCTCGCTCTGGCTGGCAAAAGGCCCTATGTGTACGGCATATCCACATTCATGACCCTTCGACCCCTTGAGCAAATCAACGTGGACCTTTGCGCAAATCGATTGCCCGTCACGATCGTCGCGTCCGGGGCCGGATACACCTACTCGGCGGACGGGCCAACCCACCACGCCGTCAATGACATGGCCATCATGCGGACGCTGCCCAACATGACAATCTTGGTCCCGTCCGACGCCACGCTGACGGCCAAGCTGGCGCGTTACACGCGAGGGATTGCCGGACCCTCCTACGTCCGCATCGAGAAGGGGGTCTTGCCAGACCTGCACAGTGACGACCTGTCCCTGGCGGCCGGGTTCGTCCGACTCCGTTCTGGCTCCGACCTGACCATCGTGAGCACTGGTGTCATGGTGCACCGGGCCATCGCGGCGGCCGAGACACTGGCGGGCCTTGGCGTCGAAACAGGCGTGGTTGATGTCTACCGGGTCAAGCCGTTGGACGCGGTCGAGTTCCTATCCGAGACCGGAGATGCCCCGCACGTCACCCTCGAGGACCACTCCCTCGTTGGCGGACTCGGCGGCTTGGTGTCGGAGGCCATCGCCGACGGGGATCATCCGCGTCGGCTTTTGAGGCTGGGCCTGCCCGACACCCACGCCTTCAGTTACGGTAGTCGAGAGTGGATGCACAGCCAGGCCGGGCTCGATGAGAGGGCTGTTGTGGAGCGCACAGTGGGGTGGCTGTGATGCTTCGAAAGCGGCTGGGACCGACTGACGAATCGATACCTGCCATTGGCCTGGGCACGGGAGTGGCGGGTTACGCTGGGGGAAGACCCGGTTACCAGGCGATGGAATCTGTGGTGCGTGCCGCCGTCGACCTCGGCATGGACCTGATCGACACCGCCCCAGTATATGGGGACGGGGAGGCAGAGCGCCGGGTCGGCAGAGCCGTCCGGGGGATGAGACAGAAGGTCTTTCTCGCCACTAAGGTACCGCCCAACGACGTTGCAAGGGACGACCTGGTGGTATCCGCCGAGGACAGCATGTGTCGCTTGGGGACCGACTACCTGGACCTGCTCCAGGTCCACTGGTCCAACCCCGGCGTCCCCATACAGGACACCATCGAAGGCCTATCCCTGCTCGTCGAGCGAGGAAAAGTGCGGTACGTTGGGATGAGCAACTTCTCGCCGCGGGAATTGGAGGAGGCGCGACGGGCCTTTGCTCCCGGTGAGATCGTCTCCAACCAGCTTGAGTACAATCTGTTTGACCGGGGCGTCGAGGACAAGGTCCTGCCTCTCTTCGTTGAGGAGTCGCTAACGTTGATCGCGTACAGCCCGCTGCACAGGGGCAGGGTGGCCCCGGGTATAGAGCGGCAGGAGGTGCTGTCCCAGATAGCGAGTGAACATGGCAGGTCGCCGGCCCAGGTTGCCCTGAACTGGATAGTCCAACAAGGGCCGGTGGTGGCGATTCCGAACACAACAAACGTCGAGCGCGTAAGGGAGATCTCTGAGAGCCTGGATTTCACCCTCTCCCCGGAGGAATCTCAGGACATAGCGCTGCGCTGCACTGTTCCTGTGAGTGCGGTGCCCGTAGACGAGATCACAGTCGAGGACACGGGTGGTGGTCCTTTTTACCCCACCCTGCAAGACGCTTTAGAGAACCGGCACAATGCGGTGCCAAGCCCCGCCCAACTGGCCGAGCAGATCCGAGGGGGCGAGTTCCTCAAACCGGTGCGTCTCCTCAGGCGGCCTGAGGGCGGCTATACGCTGGCTGAAGGTAGAATCAGGTACTGGGCCTGGGTGATCGCCCATGAAGGAGCCGAACCCGTCGCCGCCCTGATAGACGAGCCGTGAGCCTGGAGTTTGGGAGGGCATGACCGAAACGGTAAACCCCCCAGGCAGGGGGGTAGAAACACCCTGGGCGGAGCTTGGAATCGAGGACTTCGAGCGCCTGTTCGGGTGCGACCCGGGTTCGATGCCCGATGTTTGCGCGCGGATTATCCAGTCCAAGGACTTCGGCTATAGGGTTCTGGAGGGGGCGGACCGAGACCGGGTATTGGTCCGCGTCCTGACAGCCCTGGACGAGGACATGGAAAGGGCGGGATCCCATCGACACGACCGCTGGGAAGTCGGTTGGGGCGAGAATCTTGAGGCCTTCGCGGATTCTGGGTTCGACGTCTCGAAATTGGTACCCATGTACAACCGCGGCGGAGTTATCCGCCTAGAGGGCCAGTATGTCCAGCCTAGGGACGCGGACTTCGAGACCAACTTCGTCTCGGTATTCCGCATGTGGCTTTTCGCCACCTGCTTCCGCGATGTCAACGAGGTGTATGAGTTCGGCTGCGGAAGCGGTTATACCATTGCGGCCATGGCGAAACTGTTCCCCGACAAACGGTTTCATGGCCTCGATTGGGCCGCCTCCAGCATGGAGATACTCTCCTTACTTTCCGGAGAACTAGGATTGGACGTGACGGCGCACAGGTTCGACATGCTCGCCCCCGACCAGAGCATAAGGCTGTCACAGGGTGGGGCCGTTTATACTGCCGGCGCACTCGAACAGTTGGGGCGGGAATTCGAGCCGTTTCTGGCGTTTCTGCTAGATCGCAGACCCTCCATTTGCGTACATGCCGAGCCGCTGTACGAATTGTATGACGACGAAAAACTGCTCGACTACCTCGCCGCCCGCTATACATTAAAGAGGAACTACCTGAACGGATTTGTGGATAGACTAAGGGAACTTGAGGCGGACGGCCGGGTGGAGATACTGAAGCTCCAGCGCACACTGGGATCTTTGTTCCACGACGGCTATTCCATCGTCATATGGAAACCGACGGAGTGACCTGATGAGCGATTCACAAGACGACAAGCTGGCGATCAAGGCTTATGCCAGCCGAGAGGAGTCCGAGGCGAGAGATAGGCTCACCCGGCTGCTGGAAAGTTGCCCGATACCGTCCGACCAGCTCCTTTCAAATCTGGGCCTGTTTCTGGAGTCCAAGAACCTGTCCCGGATTCTGTTCATGGACTCCCTCTTCCGCCAGATCGTGGATGTCCAGGGGATAGTGATGGAGTTTGGTACCAGGTGGGGGCAGAACCTCGCGCTCTTCTCGGCGCTGCGCGGTATTTATGAGCCCTTCAACCGACATCGGCGGATAGTGGGGTTCGACACTTTCTCCGGGTTTCCATCAATAACTTCACAAGACGGTGGCTCCGATATGATGCAGCGGGGTCAATTGGCCGTATCCGAGCGGTATCAGGAGTATCTGGCTTCGGTTTTGGAGGCCCACGAGGCACTGAATCCCCTGTCGCATATCCGCAAGTTCGAGCTACGTGCTGGTGATGCGACCCTGGAACTGGGCAAGTACTTCGAGGAGGCGCCCCATACCATCGTGGCGCTCGCCTACTTCGACTTCGACCTGTATGAGCCAACCAAGGCATGTCTGGAGTTGATACGACCTCGACTCACGCGCGGCAGCGTGGTGGCCTTCGACGAGCTCAACGATCCCGACTCACCGGGGGAGACCCTAGCGCTCATGGAGACGTTCGGGCTGGGCGAAGTGGAGCTTAGGCGCTTTCCCAACGCCTCACGGGTCTCATATTTCGTGGTCTGACCGAAGACCAGCACCGTTGACCATGCTCAAATCCTTCATCCCTCCAACGCTCAGGCCGCTGGCCAGGAATATCAGGATCGGCCTCAGGATCACGTTCGGCCTGCTCCTTTACCTGTTTCTGATCCTGGTGTTGGCCGCGGAGGTCCGGCTCCTGCGGCGCTTTAGGCCCGGTCCGGAGGTGAGGCATGGATGACGGAGCCGGGCGTCGCGGCAAAGCCAGCAACCGGGGGTTGCCGGACAGATGATCGACGATCGAATCCTCAATTCGTTCGACGGCTCAGAAGTGCTGGTGACCGGCGGCACCGGCCTCATAGGCAGGCAGGTGGTCGACATACTTCTGGGCGCCGGGGCCCAGGTGCGGATCGCTTCTCTTGACCGGGTCGAGGTCGATGCCAGGGCCGAGCACGTGCTCGGCGACCTGTCCAACTTCGAGTTTTGCAAACAGGTGGCGGAGGGCGCAGACTACGTTTTCCACCTGGCGGGCATCAAGGGCTCGTTCGAGGTGACCAAGAACCGTCCCGCCAGCTTCTTGGTACCGCTCCTGATGATGAACACCAACATGCTGGAGGCCGCGCGACGGAGCGGGGCACGAAGGGTCGTGTTCACCAGCTCCATCGGCGCCTACCCCAGCGCCGAGGTCTTCAAGGAGTCGGACGACTCGTACGACTCCACGCCGATGGATATGTATCCAGGCTGGGCCAAGCGCATGGCCGAGATGCAGGTTCGCGCATACAGGGAGGAGTACGGCCTGGATAATTTCGCCGTGGTCAGGCCCTGCAACGTATACGGCCCCGGCGACAACTTTGACCCAACCAACGCCATGGTCATTCCATCCCTGATGGCCCGCATTCACGCCGGTGAGGTTCCCTTGGTCGTGTGGGGGGACGGTTCGGCGGTCCGAGACTTCGCCTACAGCCGGGACGTGGGTGAGGGGGTGATTCTGGCGCTTCATCACGGCACCGGCGGCGGGTTCGTCAACCTCGGCAGCGGCAGGGGCTACTCTGTCCGTGAATTGGTTGAGACTCTGAACGAGTTCATAGAGTTCGAATACGTCTTTGACACCACAAAGGGTGCCGGGTTCCCCAGGCGCGTGATGGACATATCACTCGCACGAGACCTCATCGGCTATGAGCCGGCCACGTCATTTCGCGGGGGCTTGGAATTGACCTGGGACTGGTTTCGAGGCAACTCCGAGCAGCACCTGAGCAAGGTCAACTACTTCCGTGAGGCCGAGGACGGCTCTCCCGCATGGGAGGGCGCGCCGCATGCCTGATCCGATACGCGGCTCCAAAGTTCTGGTCGCTGGCGCCACCGGCCTCATCGGGTCCAATCTCATCTTGCGCCTGCTGGACGAGGGCGCAAAGGTCCGGGGAACGCTGCACCGGAGGTCGCCTACCGTAGACGACCCGGCGGTCGAGTACGTGCACGCAGACTTGAC
Source organism: Dehalococcoidia bacterium (assembly GCA_965250195.1). Classification (GTDB taxonomy): domain Bacteria; phylum Chloroflexota; class Dehalococcoidia; order Lucifugimonadales; family UBA2962; genus CAUZIR01. The sequence goes on along the minus strand of OZ252295.1, from coordinate 418,986 downwards.
CTCGATGGAAGACTGCCGCCGGGCGGTGAAAGGCCGCCGCTACGTCTTTATGTGCGCGGCCAACACCTCCGGGGCGGCGGTTATGGAGAAGACACCATTGGTCCACGTCACGCCCAACGTGGTCATGAACACCCAGATGCTTCAGGCGGCCTACGACGCCGGCGTGGAGAAGTTCGTCTGGGTCGGCAGTAGCGCCGCCTACCCCCCGACCGGTGAGAGGCCCGTGCGGGAAGATGAGATGTTTGATGGCGATCCCTACGAGGCCTATTATTTCGTGGGGTGGATGAAGAGGTTCGGCGAAACGCTGTGCCGCATGTACGGCGAGAAGCTGGACCAGACAATGACCACCATCGTGCTGCGCCCCAGCAACGTCTACGGTCCCTACGACGACTACGATCCCGCCACCTCGCACGTGACGGCCGCGCTCATCCGCAAAGTGGTCGAACGCCAAAGCCCGATACAGGTCTGGGGCAGCGGTGAGGATGTCAGGGACGTCATTCACGTCGACGACATGGTGGAGGCCATGGTCCTGTCGGTGGGGCGCACCCAGGGTTACGTGGCGCTCAACATCGGCTCTGGAGGGGGGCACACGGTCAAAGAGATACTGTCAACTCTCTTGGATGTAGACGGCTACGGCGATGCGGAGGTGGTCCTCGACCGGTCGAAGCCGTCGATGATACCGATCAGGCTCGTCGACACATCCCTGGCCGAGGCGGAGATCGGGTTTAAGGCCAGAGTAGATCTGAGAGAGGGGCTGACGCGGGCCGCGGAATGGTACCGTCGGTGGCGGAAGTCTCCAGTGTCCTCCGCATGATCGACCGGGACATCACGATCATGATACCCACCCTTGACCGGGCGCCCTTTGTCGCCCGGGCCTTGGACTATTACGCCTCGGTCAAGTTCCGGGGAAGGGTGATCGTCGGTGATTCGAGCGGCACCGAACACGCCACTCTCAATATAGAGTCGGTGGCGGCGGTCAGCGATATGTTGGACGTGGAACTCGTGAGGTGCCCCGTCGGAGCCGGCGAAACCGGCTTGGACCGCATCGGGTTCTCCGGGGAGGCCATTTGCATGATGGAGCTGCTCGAGAGGATTCGGACGCCTTACACCGCCGTGGCCGGTGACGATGACCTCCAGGTACCGGCAGGGCTTGTCGACTGCGCGACCTTCCTCGAGCGCAACCCGGACTTCAACGCAGCTCACGGGTTACGCCTGGAGTTCAGGACCCAAGGGGACCTGTCGCGGGGGGAGGTGATGTATGTGCGGCGCACCAGACAGCCTCACCTTGAGCAGGCGCTGGCGACCGACCGCTGGAGAAGCTACACGAGGTTTTCCATCAGCCCGCTCTACTCGGTGCTCAGAACGGACACCTGGCGCGACATCTACGCGCACTTTCCTTCTGTTTCGATGCGTTACATAGGGTCCGAGTTTCTCGTTTCAGCTCTATCGGTGATCGGTGGCAAGGTCAAGGAGATCGATCGTCTGTCCACCGTCCACCAGTATCAGGAGGACCGGATTCTGAATTGGCGGACGGTTAGTTTCTATTCGATGATGATGCACCCGAAGTGGACGACGTCCGCAAGAAACTTGCGGCGCATCATCGCAGATGCCCTGGCGGAGGCTGACGGTATCCCGCCAGGTGAAGCCGAGGAGACGTTCGACCGGGAGTTCTGGCGCCACCTGTCTGGTGGCCTGTCCTCCCATTACAGAGCGAAATACGGCCCGGAAGTGGAGGAGGGCGGTGGACCTGACTTAATCACCTCCGCCGGGCGGATGGCGAGAAGGGTGATAAAGGGAATCAGGTCTCTGTTTCGGACGGACGATGCGAGTGGGACCGCGGAGAACCTGCTAGACCAGGTGTTGAACGCCAATCATCCCCTGCATTCGGACTTCTCGCCCGTTCACACGGTCATCTCCGCCGCTCCGCCGACTGCCTCATAGTGGGTTTCGGCTCGAGGTTCCGGTGCGATTCCTAGTAATCAACACCGACTACACTGCCTTCTTGCAATGGCTGTACGGTACACACTCGGGCCTCTCCCGGGAGTCGTATGAACGACAGCTGGCCGTTCACGCCGAAAGCGCTTTCGGCGTCGCCGCGATCTACGCCAAGTACCTGCGGAGGCTGGGTCACCGGGCGGTCGAGGTCCACGCCAACAACCCGTTCGCCCAGATGGCCTGGGCTCGAGAGAACGGCCTGGGACTCCCGTTGTGGCGGCGCTGGGGTGTGGGACTGAGGAAGGGAGTCATGCCCTGGCCCCGTCGTTCCGCGGAGTGGATGGATGACGTCCTCGCCGTCCAGATTGAGAGCTTCGTCCCCGACGTGGTGGTCAACCTCGACGTCAGGGCGTTCGGATCATCCTTCTTCGCTCCGATCAAGAGCCACCTAAGATTGCTGGTGGGTCAGCACGCCGCAACCGCTCTGCCCGGAAGCTCCGACTGGGATGCATACGACCTGATGATTTCGTCCTTCCCGCCGACGGTAGACTGGTTCCGCAGACGTGGGGTGGTGGCCGAGCCGCATAGTCTCGGATTCGATCCGGAAGTTCGGGGGCTAGTTGATCAGCCGGAACGCGACGTCCCGGTAAGCTTCGTCGGCTCCTTTTCAGGCGTGCATCGGAGCCGGTTGGAGTTTTTGGACACCGTCTGCGGCATGGCGGACGTGGCGATTTGGGGGCCCGAGTCCGGCGCGATTGACGGCTATTCGAGGGTTCGCGAGGCTCACATGGGACCGGCCTGGGGACTGGACATGTACCGTGCCCTCGCCCGAAGCAAGATAACTTTGAACCACCACGGTGACGTGGCGCCCTTCGCAAACAACTTCCGTCTATACGAGGCGACTGGCATGGGGGCGATGCTGATAACGGACTGGAAGCCGGACCTTGAGCAGAAATTCGCCGAGAGGCAAGAAGTGGCCGCATACCGGACGGCTGAAGAGTGCGTCGAGATCATTCGTTACTACCTGGAGTCGGACGCTGAGCGGGAAGACATTGCCCGGGCGGGTGAACGGAGAACTCTACGGGACCACAACTACTCTGAACGCATGCGAGAGCTGACCGAGATCGTGGCCAGATACCTTTAAGGTGCTGAAATTTCGCCATTTCCGGCGGCCTCGGATAGAGCGGCTGAGCGATCTGTTCGGCGTCTCGCCCCTACCAACCCAATTCGGATAGAGCATCGTTCACGACCGATGCGATCAGTGAATACCCCTCTGGTAGAGGGTGGCCGTCCTCTGAAGTCGGGTAGATTCGCTCGCTTCGCCCGGCCGCTTCCGACAGAGCGGGCAGAGCATCCGCGTACTCGATGCCGACCTCTTCAAAGAGCGTTACAAGCTCGCCCCTTGTCTTGGTTTCCATCTGGACGAGCCTGGAATAAGTTTCGTTGAGTGGGCCATTGGTTTCTTCCATGACCCTAGCAAAGACCGATTCTTTGTTCGGGATAATCAAAACCAACAGTCGAACTCCCAGGCCGTCCAATTTTCCTTTGGTGAGCCGTAGCGGTTCCTTGGTGATCCTGAGGCCCTCTGCAATCCTGGGCTCGTCAGTGTCTATAGCCAGCAGCCGGTAAGCCGTTGTGAACGTCGTGAAATACTCGTCGACTTCGTAGACGGCCCCCCTTTCCGGGTTGGCCAGGGCCCATCCCCTCACGGCCTTTGCCCTGGCTTCTGCCGCTGTCTCGAACCACAATCCCTGGTCCTGTAACTGACTGACGATGGACGATTTATTTCCCAACCACGCGTTGAGTCTTTTTAACCCTCCGCTTTGGAACTGTGCTACGACCTGTTTTCTGTCGTCCACCAGGGCCATCACTCTCTGGCGAACGGTATCCACGGACAGATCCGTAGCTAATTGTGGATCTTTGAAACGAGCATACGTATCAAGGGAAACTTCAAACGTATACGTCATCTCATACGTACCCCAGATGTCATTTCCGAGGTAGAGACCTATCACGATGATGTCCGGTGACAGCGAGAGCGCTTCATCCGTGACTGCCCAATATTGTGAGGTGCTGAAAAACCCCAGACCCATGTTGTATGTGGTCCGATTGGAAAGCCTCTCCAGCACCTGAGGCCAGGCCTCCGACCGTCGGGCGTTGATGCCCCAGGTCTGGGAATCCCCTATGGCCACGATTTCCGCCCGATCTGGGACGGCCTCGTTGCGGAACCCCATTGAGTCGTGCCCTTCGACATCCGGAGGCAATCGCAGTCCCAGCCTTTCGTCCTGGACAGGCTGAAGTAGACCCTGGGAACCGGGGGGCGATCGACTCGGCGCCACAACATCCAAGACTTGGAGGCCCGCCTCGACGATAAATAATCCCGCAAGCAGCCCCATCAGAGCGATTCCCACATTTGACCGGATGAAAACCTTCGCCCAGGCGTTAACCGGTCTGAACCGAAGGCCGATTCCGCTGAGGATCAAGGCGCCGCCAGAGGATAATGCCACCATCTGTGATAGGCCAAACCCAGGGGTTGAGCCCAAACTAGTCACGTCGGCTGCCAGCGCGATGACCACCAGGGCAAAGCCAGCCAGTCCAAATAGAATAGAAGCCACGTCTTAGTTCCATCTCCCAAACCGCACCCGGGTCACGAAAATTCTCTTTCTGGATGCCGGTTTGCGGTTTCGCGCCGATATGTTACCCAGTTCGGCGATCGCCTGCCTCCGATGGCCAGGACCTGTCGCATGAGAGGCGAGGCCGCGGTCAGACAACGCTAAATGTTAGGCACCCTCCTTCGTCCTGCCGATTTCTTCGGATACCATCGGAGGGCCTGATTCAAGATGCTAGAATTGAACGATTCACTCAGGAACGCCGACGTTGGCCCGCAGAAGTCAACCCTCGATAGCTTGGAACACAAAGTCACTTGACAGATGCGAGCGTCGCTCGAACCCCTCAGACCCTTTGAAGCTTCGTCATTTTCGGCGTCCGGTGGGCAGTGCGAAGGCCCTGGTCATGAAGGCCAGGAGGGCATATGGTCGCCGTCTCCTCGTCAATCAATTCAGGGAAATGCGACGGGGCTCCAGGGAACGTTGCTGGTGCGGCGCCGATCTGGCCGAGTTTGATCTGCACGCCAGCTATGCCACCTGTATTAGCTGCGGCAGCTATGTCAACCGCCGTCCTGTGGAAGCCGAGTCCCTGCCCGCGGTTTACGGTCTGGACTCCTACTGGGTGAGCCGCCAAAGCGATGGCGGCCACCCGACCATAGAGGGCAGAGGTGACCTTTACCGTAGAGACGGTCGTCTGGACAAATGGCTTGAATTGGTCGAGGGTTTTGGGCCAAAAACCGGCAGCGTCGTGGAGGTGGGATGCGCCCCCGGCATTATGCTCGACGAGTTGTCGCGTAGGGGCTATGAATGCCTGGGTGTAGAGATCAGCGAGAGCGTGGCGGAGTGGCTGAGGAGTCGGTTTTCGTTCGAGGTGAGGGCCGGCTTTTTCCCCGGCATCGAACTACCGCAGGTCGACCTTTTCCTAGCGTTCGACGTACTGGAGCATAGTCCGGACCCGGTGGCGTTCTTGAGCGAGGCCGCACGCCTGTTGAAACCCGGGGCAATGGCGATAATCCAGACACCGATTGACCGGTATGAGTACAGTCCACCGTTCGGGCCTCAGTTCGCGAACATCTTCGACGACGTAGAGCACACCTTCCTGTTTACTGACGGAGCCATCGAGTTGTTGGCGGCAAGAGCGGGTATGGAGTTGGTTTCGATTGAGCACCGGACGATGCTGGCTGGCGAGATAGCCGTGCGGCGGCGGCCAGTCCCTCCTAATGCCTCCGCTGTTCCTACCGCAGCCGGTGCGGCCGGCGTCACGGACTCGGTCTGAGTGGCTCGATTGGAGCTGGTCGTTGACGGAGAAGTGTTTCTCCACCGCCCTGTAGGTGGAGTGGCCCGGTATTTCAGCGAGCTGATTCCGCGAATGTGTGGGCTGGAGCCGGAATTGCGCACGACGGTTCTCAAGCCCTGGTCTGCGAAGCGGCCTTTCGCGGAAGCTCCGGGGATCACTCTTCGCTCGGTACCGCCCCTGGGCTCGGCCGCTCGTCGCTTGGGTATCGGCGGCAACATCGCGAGTAAATCTGAGAGCGCGCTCAAACGGCTACTCGCCGGCCGGTCCAAAGGTAAGATTTGGCATTCCACCTACTATTCGGTCCCCAGCGTATGGGCGGGATTTAGGGTGGTGACCGTATACGATCTGATCTACGAGCTCTTCCCCGATATGTATCCGGGTATCGAAGGAGACGCTGTACGCGACTTTATGCGCCAGGCCGTGGAGTCGGCCGATGCCGTCATATGTATCTCAGAGACGACCCGCCAACACGTCGTTGAAACCTATGGCGACGTTGAGGATCGCACCATCGTCACCTATATGGGGGTCAGTGACGTGTTCAGGACCGAGGACTCTTCCACGGGCGAGACGAACGGGTCTAAACCGTTTTTGCTCTACGTGGGAGCCCGCCGCGGATATAAACAGTTCGAAACCCTGGCGCGAGCTTACGGCGCATGGGTGGGTCGCCAGGACACCGACCTAGTTGTTGTCGGAGGGGCATGGACCACGGGAGAACTGGAGCTACTTGGAGAGTTGAGCATCGGTGAGAAAGTGAGACTCCTATCCGGGCTGGACGATGCGACATTGGCCGGCCTCTACCGCCGTTCGCTGGCTTTGGTATTTCCTTCCCTTTACGAGGGGTTCGGAATTCCCGTCGTGGAGGCTATGTCGGTCGGGTGCCCGGTTGTAGCCTCCCGGATACCCACGACCGAAGAGGTCGCGGACGAAGTTCCCATTTATTTCGAGCCCGGCAGGTTGGAGTCATTGCATGCGGCCCTGACGACGGTCGCCGAGGGGGGACTCGCCGATGCCAGGATCCGGCTGGGGAAACAGAAGGCTGAACAGTTCAGCTGGGAGCGTACCGCGACAGAGACCTTGGAGGCATACCGTGGCCTTTAGTCGCGGGTCCGAGGAAAGCCGGGCGGGACGAGACTGAGTTGCCGAGCGCTTTGATAACCGGGGTGGCCGGGCAGGACGGCTCATACCTCGCCGAGCTTCTGCTGGAAAAGGGTTACGAAGTTTTCGGCTTGGTGAGGAACATCGGACCTGGCAGCCTGAGTCGGATCGCCGGCATCGTTGATCGTCTGGAGCTCGTCGAAGGGGACATCCGAGATCAGGACAGGGTGGACCATGTGGTCCGCCTGGCCGGGCCCGACGAAGTCTATAATTTGGCTTCCCAGTCTTACGTGTCCCGTTCGTGGGCAGAGCCTATCCTCACCGTCGAGGTCAACTCGATGGGCACCACCCGGCTCCTGGAGGCGGTACGCAGATATGCACCGCAGGCCCGCTACTACCAGGCATCCAGCAGCGAGATGTTCGGCCGAACAGAAGCCTCTCCGCTGCGGGAATCGACTCCTTTTCACCCCCGGAGCCCGTACGCTGTGTCGAAGGTGTTTGGACACCATCTGACCATCAACTATCGTGAGAACCACGGCATGTTCGCCTGCTCGGGCATCTGTTTCAATCATGAGTCGCAGAGGCGGGACCTCGACTACGTCACCCGCAAGATCACCCGGGGCGCGGTTGATATAAAACTCGGCCTGCGAAACGAGCTGCGTATGGGGAATCTCAAAGTCCGTAGAGACTGGGGGTACGCCCCGGAGTATGTCGAAGCGATGTGGCTAATGCTGCAGGGGGAAGAGCCGGATGATTACGCCATATGCACCGGCCGATCGCACTCGGTTGGGGAGGCCGTGGAGATCGCATTCGCGGGGGTCGACCTGGATTGGCGTGACCATGTTGTGGAGCACGAGTCCCTGTACAGGCCAGGGGAAGTCAACGAGGTGGTAGGCGACCCCTCACACGCCGCGAGCGGCCTCGGTTGGCGCGCACGAACCAGCTTCGCAGACCTCATCGGCATCATGGTTGAAGCGGAACTAGAGTTACGTTCGATTGAACCTTAGGGATTTATGCAGATGATACGGTCGTTGAAATCAGCTACGAGGAAATCGCTTAGGCTGGCCGGTCTCGACGTGAGGAGGGCCCGGCCCGATCCGACACTACAGTGGCTCAAGAGCCAGGGCATAGTCACAATCCTGGACATCGGCGCCAACACCGGACAGTTTTATCGAGATATCCGGCGCATCCTGCCGGATGTCACCGTGCACTCCTTCGAGCCACTACAAGACTGCTACGTCGAGCTGACTAGAAACGGCGCTGACGATCCTCACTTTCACACTCACAACTTCGCGTTGGGAGCCGAAGCCGGACCCGTGCAGATGAACCGCAGCTAATTTCCCCAGAGCTCCTCATTGCTCCCCATGGCCGACACTCACAAGCAGGCGTTCCCGCACTCTCGCCATGAAACCCGAGTGGAGGTGGAAGTCCGACGGCTCGATGACGTCGGCCCCCAACTGGCGATACGGCCGCAGCTCTTGGTCAGGATCGACGTGCAGGGGGGAGAAAAAGAGGTGATTTCGGGAGGGGACCACGCCCTCGCCTCGGCCAAGATACTGATCGTCGAGACCAGCTACCGGACTCTGTACGAAGGCCAGCCGTTGTTCGCTGACGTCCATGACCAACTAGCGCACCTGGGCTTTTCTTTCCAGGGAAACATGGGCCAACCGCTCGACCCACGCGACGGCTCGATACTGCAGGGCGACTCGATCTTCGTTAACGGGTCAGCCCGGCCATAACCCGGCCTGCCGGGGGTCAGGTCGAGTCCGGCAGCAGGAAGCCCCGGTCCACCAGGTACGCCACGATTCGTCGGGCGTTTTGCTCGGCCGTGTAGTCGACGGTGTTCAGGGTGATCTCCGGGGTTGGCGGATCTTCGTAGGGGTCATCTATGCCGGTAAAGCCTTTGATTTCGCCGCGCCGCGCCATGGCGTACATGCCCTTGACGTCTCTCGACTCGGCTACCTCCAGAGGCGTGTTCACGAAAACCTCGACGAAGCGTTCGGGCCCGGCCATCTCCCTGGCCTCGTTGCGATGGGCGATGTACGGGCTGATGGCCGCGCAGATCGTGATACCGCCGTGCCGGACGATCTCGCCGGAGACGAAGCCGATTCGCCGTATGTTGGTGTCCCGGTCCTCTTTGGAAAAGCCCAGCCCTTTGGACAGGTGCGTTCGTACCACGTCGCCGTCCAGCACCGTCACCTGCCGCCCGCGCTCCATGATCAAATTTGTCAGCACGTCCGCCGTGGCGGTCTTGCCGGCGCCCGAGAGGCCGGTGAACCAGACGCAGACACCCTGCTTGTGCATGGGCGGATACGTCTCAGCCAGAATTGAGGCCACCTCGGGGCGGGTGAACCACTCCGGCAGGGCTTTTCCAGCGGCCAAAAACTCGTCTCGGACCTGGGTTCCGGAGATTGACGCGGCTTTTACGCCCTCTCCGACCCTGTTCATCTCTTCGTATCGGTCTTCATCCGGCAAATAGACCACCATTTGGAAGGGGACCATCTTTACGCCCAGCTCTTCTTCGTGCTCGGCGACCGCTTCCTGGGCATCGTAGGGCCCGTAGAACGGCTCGCCCGTGGAGTCGACGCCCGGCCCGGCATGGTCCCGGCCGACGATCAGGTGGCTGGCCCCGAAGTTACGGCGGATGATGGCGTGCCACAGCGCCTCGCGAGGTCCGCCCATACGCATCGCCAGCTGGAGCAGCGACAGGATCACCCGGTCGGAGTCGTAGTAGTTGTTGGTCAGTGCACGGTAGGTGCGAACGCGGGTGTAGTGGTCTACGTCACCGGGTTTTGTCAGGCCGACGACCGGGTGGATCATGAGAACGCCGTCGATCGCCTCCGCCGCACGCTTGGTCAGCTCTTCGTGCACCCTGTGTAACGGGTTGCGGGTCTGGAACGCGACGACGTTCTCACGGCCGAACGTGTCCAGTCTGGCGCGCGTCTCGGCGGGCGTTAGCCGGAGCTCGGCGAAGTCATGGTGGGCCGGTAACTGGATGACCTTCAGTGGCCCCGACAGGTTGTGCGAGCCCCAGCCAGCCATCTCGGCGACCATGGGATGCTTGGCGTCGGAGGTGCCGAATACCTTCACGGCAACTTCGCCCGCATCCCATTCGAAGATGTCTTCGATGGTCATTGCGGCGAGCAGGTCGTTGTTGGGGCTGCGCAGCGCGACTTCGGCGCCCAGTACGACGCCGTCGGTGGGGTTGGTCGGTAACGTGACGGGGATAGGGAAGAGCGTGCCGGAGGCAAGACGCATGTTATCGACGACCCTTGCATGGTCGGCGCTATCCATGAAACGGGTTAGCGGCGAGAACGCGCCTGTTGCAAGCAGTTCCAGGTCGCACATGGCGCGCGCCGAGAGCTGCACCGATGGCAGCGTCCCTGCGTGGGCCTTGAGTTCGGTGGCCTCCTCGGCGCCGAGCACCAGATTAACGAGGTCTCCGCCGTAAGGGGTTATGAGTTTCGAATGTGTGCTTATGGCGTTCAATTGAGCTGGTTTGATCTCCGTTTTTTCTGCCCGTTAAAGCGGTCAAAGTCCGCTCAGGGTTATTTGCTAATTGGTTCGGTCGAAGTCTGCCCCGAAGAAGAAACCTTCAGGGCCTGCGCTTTCAGTTTCGGGCTCAGGTGGATGCCGCACTCCTTGGGCACCCCGCTCTCCCACCACCAACGGCCTGCTCTCGTGTGCTCACCAGGTTCAATGGCGCGCGTGCAAGGGTCGCAGCCGATGGAGGTGTAGCCACGGTCGTAGAGAGCGTTGTAGGGGACGTCGTTGGCCCGGATGTACTCCCACACCCGGTCCATGTCCCAGTCGGCGAGCGGGTTGATTTTGGCCCGACCGTCCCGACTCTCGTCGATCCCGATCTTGGCCGTCTCCGCCCTGGTTCCGCCCTCGCTCCTCATCAGGCCCGTTATCCAGGCGTCCAGTCCAGACAGAGCCCGGTTGAGCGGCTTGACCTTGCGCACGTCGCAGCACAGGAGACGCTTGGAGTAGCTGCGGTAGAACATGTTGATGCCGTGCGCCGCCACGATCTCTTTGAGCTCGTCCGGGTCGGGGGACTGCACGTCGATGCTGCACCCGTAGCGCTGTTGCGCTCGGTCTATCAACTCGTAGGTTTCTTTTGGCAGTCGGCCTGTGTCCAGGGTGAAAATGCGGGTGCCGGGCGATATCCGGTTGAGCATGTCGAGCAGCACCATGCCAGTTGACTGAAAGCTGGTGGAGAGGGCGACGCTGTCTCCGAACCGCTCCACCGTCCAGCTCAGTACTTCCTGCGCCGAGTAGTCCTCGAACTCATGCGCGAGTTGGTCCACTTCGGAGGGGTCTATTCGGGGACGGCCAACAGCCGCGGAATCGGTCAAATGGGCCTCAGTTCAGGGCTTTGGCGCCGGGCATCCAAATAAAAGGCCCCGAGGTGACAATCTATCGCAACCAGGGGGCCGAACCTAACAAGCACAGCGAATTCAGTTTAGCTTTGGGCGCATCGAAGGGTCAAGCCAGCCGTGGGTGGGCGTTCGACGGTTCATCGGGCGCTCGACCGTCAAGGGCGTAAGGTCTCGGCAGATTCGTTAGTGCTCAAGGAGCCGAAATAGTCCTTTCTTGTCGGGTTGGCATGCTAAGATTCGGGGCGCCCGAACCGGTCCCTCCCGGCGCGTTCGGTGCCCGAAATTAGAGTCGCCCACAAGAGTTGGTAGGACCCCAAAAATGCCCACGTACGAAGACCTTAAGGTATTGACCGGTAACGCTCATCCGGGTCTGGCTACGGACATCTGCTCCTATCTCGGCATTCCCATTGGCGAAAGTGAGGCGTTCAAGTTTTCCAACGACAACACCTTCGTGCGCATTCTGGAGAACGTCCGGGGCAAGGACGTGTTTCTAGTCCAGCCGCTGTCCACCCCGGTCAACGACAATCTCATGGAACTGCTCATCATGATCGACGCGGCCAAGAGGGCGTCGGCGGGGCGAATCACGGCGGTCATACCCCACTACGCGTACGGCCGAACCGACAAAAAGGACCAGCCCCGCGTGGCCATCACCGCGCGATTGGTGGCCGATTTCATCTCCGTGGCCGGCGCCGACCGGGTGCTGACGATGGACCTGCACGCCGGGCAGATACAGGGCTTTTTCTCCGTCCCGGTGGACGAACTGACGGCCATTCCCATACTCGCCCGGCACTTCGACCACCTCAGGGGGGACAACCTCGTGGTGGCGGCCACCGATGTCGGCGACGCCAAGCGTGCCCGGAGCACGGCGAATCTGCTGGGCGCACCCATGGCGATTATCGAAAAGCAGCGCCTGGGTAACCAGGACAAGGTCGCGGCGGCCACGCTGATCGGGTCTGTCGAGGGCAAGACGGCGCTGATAGTGGACGACGAGGTGGGCACCGGCGGCACCGTGATGGCGGCGGTCAATGCATTGCGGGAGCACGGCGCTTCCGCGGTCCACTGTGCGATCACTCATCCGCTGCTCTCCGGCGATGCCTCGCAAATACTGGCAGAAGCCGGGATGGTAGAGATGGCCGTGGCGGATACGGTGCCGGTGCCGAAAGACAAGCGCTGGGACGAACTTACGGTCATCTCGGTCGCCGCCGTGCTGGGTGAGGCGATACAGCGCATTCACGACGGCGATTCCGTCGGCGCCATGTTCGACGGCTCGGCTTAGAGGGCTCCGGCCCTCCGCATACGGGGCTGCAATCCCTGGCCGGTCGCGTTTCGCAACCTCACACAAAGGTCTCACGCCAGCCGGTGCGCCTGGCGTTTCGCCGCGACTTCGAGTATGGAGATGGCCGTTTAGCCCTGGGTGACCTGTTCGGTCACTGGTATAATCGACGCATCCCCCAGTTGTTCATCAACGGCTTATTACAGTGCTAAAAGGCTTAACAAAATTCCTCGGCGACTCCAACGAGAAGGTCGTCAAGCAACTTGAGCCGTTCGCCGAGGACGTAAGCGAGTTGGAACCCGACTTCGTCGATCTCGACGACGCGGCCCTTCTGACGCTCACCGACGAGTTCAAGCAACGTTTGACGGAGGGCGAGACGCTCGATGACCTGCTGCCCGAGGCGTTCGCGGCAGTTAGGGAGGCTGCCCGCCGGTCCATCGGCCTGCGCCATTTCGACGTCCAGATTCTCGGCGGAGTGGTGTTGCACCAGGGCCGCATAGCCGAGATGAAGACGGGAGAAGGCAAGACACTCGTCGCCACTCTGCCCACCTACCTCAACGCGCTCACCGGCGAGGGCGTTCACGTCGTCACCGTCAACGACTACCTGGCCCGCCGGGACGCCGCCTGGATGGGCGCGGTCTACCACAAGCTGGGGATGAGCACCGCGGCGCTGCAAAACCAGGCGGCCGTCCTCTACACGCCCGATGGTGATGGAGGAGATGACGGGAGCAAAGACGACGACGACCTGATGGTGCCGTGCTCGCGTCGCGAAGCCTACAAGGCCGATATCACCTACGGCACGAACAACGAGTTCGGCTTCGACTACCTGCGCGACAACATGGTCGCCGACATGGAAAAGAGGGTGCAGAGTTCACTCGCCTTCGCGGTGGTCGACGAAGTCGACAACATCCTGATCGACGAGGCCCGCACCCCGCTCATCATTAGCGGACCCGCCCAGGACTCCCCGGCCGATTACCAGAAGTTCTCGCGGCTGGTGCCCCAACTCACCCCTGAGACAGACTTTACGGTCGATGAGAAGCACCGCTCGGTCGCGCTCACCGTCGACGGGATTGATCGGATGGAACGCATCCTCAAGATCAAGAATCTCTACGGCGAGGACAACCTGCGGATCGTCGCTTTCGTGGAGAACGCGCTCAAGGCGCGCGCTCTCTTCGAGCGAGATAGAGACTACGTGGTCAAGGACGGCGAGGTGGCCATCGTAGACGAGTTCACCGGCCGCCTGATGCCCGGAAGAAGGTACTCGGAAGGCCTGCACCAGGCCCTGGAAGCGAAAGAGACCCTGAAGGTTCAGCGCGAGTCCATCACCTACGCCACCATCACGCTGCAAAACTACTTCCGCCTCTATAAAAAGCTCTCAGGGATGACGGGCACCGCAGCTACAGAGGCCGAAGAGTTTTGGAAGATCTACAAGCTCGATGTCGTCTCTATCCCCTCCAATCAGATCAATACCCGGCAGGACCGTAACGACTACATATACTCCACCGAGAACGGCAAGTGGAGGGCCGTCGCGACCGCTATAGAGGAGCGGCACGAGGCGGGGCAGCCGGTGCTGGTTGGAACGGTAGACATCGTAAAGTCGGAGCTGCTCAGCGACCTGCTCAAGCGCCGAAATATAAAGCACGAGGTGCTCAACGCCAAGCACCACGAACGCGAGGCGCAGATCGTGTCTGAAGCGGGCAGGCCGGGCGCCGTCACAGTCGCGACGAACATGGCCGGGCGCGGCACTGACATTATTCTCGGTGGCAGCCCGGACAGCCGCAGTGAAAGCGAATGGCAGGCCGACCACGACCGCGTGGTGGAGGCCGGCGGACTGCACGTTGTCGGTACCGAGCGGCACGACGCCCGGCGCATCGACAACCAGTTGCGCGGTCGTTCCGCCAGGCAGGGCGACCCCGGTAGCACGCGGTTCTACGTGTCCCTGGAAGATGACCTGATGAGGCGCTTCGCCGGCGATAAGATAAAGACGATCATGTCGTGGTCCGGAATCGACGAAGACACGCCGCTGGAAAACAAGATGATCACCAAGACCATCGAGAATGCTCAGGTCAAAGTGGAGGGCCACCACTTCGACATGCGCAAGCACCTCGTCGAGTATGACGACGTAATCAACACGCATCGAGAGGTCGTTTACGTCGAGCGCGATAAGGTGTTGACCGGCGCGGACCTGCGGGCCAACATCCTCGAAATGGTCGAAACGGAACTGAGCCAGGCCATTTCCGGGCACTTGCATGGCCTGTCCCAGAACGACTGGGAGCTGGAGCCGATGGTCAAGGAGATCGCGGCCATCCTCCCCCTCAAACTCGACGACGCCGACGCCGAACCCCTGTACGAATTGACTGCAGAGGCGATCGAAGAGAAGTTCCTCAACATCGCCCATGCCACCTACGATGACCGGGAGGCCGAGCTGTCACCCGACCTCATGCGCACTATCGAGCGGCACGTGATGCTGCGGGTCATCGATATGAACTGGGTGCAACATCTCACCGCCATTGAGCATTTGCGGCAGGGGATTGGCCTTTACGCCTACGGCCAGCGCGACCCGCTGGTGATGTACAAAAAAGAGGCGAGAGACCAGTTTGACGAACTGCTGGCCAAGATTCAGCATGATGTTGTCCATGCCATCTACCACATGGTCCCGACGCCCGTTGGCCAGGCCGCTGCCAGAACAGGCGCGAATGGCGCGCAGGCGACGGCCGGGCGTGGCGCTCCCGCGCGAGCCCTTGCGGCACAGGGCGCCCGAGGCCAAAAATCGGTGATGGCCGGAGCCCTCGGTAATCACGGCCGCGAGGCTGTACCTGCTGGCAAGAACAAGGTTGGACGAAACGAGCCCTGCCCGTGCAGCAGCGGCAAGAAGTACAAAAAGTGCCACGGGGCCTGAGCGTGGCGCCGCCTTGGAAGACACCGACAAATCCTCCCCGTCCGCCCCTCCAGACGAGTCCGTAAACATAGAGCGCTTCCGCAAGGACATCGAACGCGGCGAGGAGTGGGCTTTCGCGCTGATCGACGCAATGGCTAGGTGGTCGGCCCCCGAGGACACTCACCGGGGGAGGCGCCTGCGGTTTTTTATATCGGGAGAGGCGTTCGACTGGCCCCTGCTCGCTCAGCGACTTTGTGCCGGAGCCAGCGACCTGATACCCGTCGATGAGCGTGACGACCTTCTGCTCAGGGGCCGATTGCCCGACCGGCTGAGAGCTTACTCACTCGGCGACATTATGAAAGCCCGGCTTGGGATTGAAAAATATCGAGGCTACCTCAACTTTCACTACGGCGTCACCGTGGAGGAGGCACTGCTGCATGCGGTCGAAGGGGAGGTGCGCAAGCGCAATGTCGCTCGCGGTGCTCGGTACCTGACCGACGAAACGGAAGAGGCGTTCGAGCGACTTTATGGCGCCCCCCGAGATGAGCTGGTCGCGGCGTTCAGGGCCGACACCGGCGCGCGGCTGGGCAAGGGAATGTCTCTAAGACAGGGGCGAGAGCTGACTTACTGGCTGTTTAGCTACCGGGTCAAGCACTCCGACCAGGCCAAGATGGCCTCGGATACCAAGAAGGGCCTCAACCAGCTGGGGAAACTCGCGGCGCGGGCCCAATTGCGTCGCCGGCGCTAGGGACACTGCCGTCAGGGGCGCCCGGCCCGTCTAATCCGCCAGCCGGGACAGGATGTCCGACACTCTTTCTTGGCGCTCGTTCAGGCTGGACAGGCGCTCCCGCTCTTTCTCCACGACCTCGTCTGGGGCCTTGGACAGGAACTGCTCGTTTGATAATCGTCCCTCTAATCGCTTGGCGCCTTGCACGAGACCGGACAACTCCTCGGCCAGGCGTTTCACCTCGGCCCCCAGGTCTACGACGCCCGCCAGCGGGACCGTCACCGTGCTGTGCTCCAGCACGAGGGAGGCGCTGTCTTCTGCTTCGCCGTCGCGCCCGAAGCTGAGAGGCTCGATCATCGCAAGGGCGCCGATAGCAGCAGCCTCCTCGTTCATTACGTCACCGGCGTGCGGGGCGCTCACCGTCGCCTGAATGCGCTTGTCGGACTGGATACGGAACTCGGCGCGCAGGTTGCGCACGGCCCGTACCAGTTCCACGACCGCCTCGATCTCTCGCTCGGCCCCCTCGTCGACCGTCCCGTCATCGGCCGTCGGGTAGCGAGCGACGATTAGCGCTCTGTCCTCGCCTCCGATCCGCTCTTGGGCATCCTGGGGCAATTTGCTCGTTAGCTGCTGCCAAACGGTCTCGGTGACGAATGGCATGAACGGGTGGAGCAGCCGCAGCATGCGCTCCAGCACGTGCGCCAGGACGGGCAGGGGGGTGAGGTCGCCGGACCGAATCCTCACCTTGGCCATCTCGATGTACCAGTCGCAGTACTCGTTCCAGATGAAGTCGTGCAGCGTTTTTTGAGCGTCGCCGAACTGGAAGTTCTCCATGTTCGAGTTGACCTCATCGGCCACCCGGCTGAGGCGACTGAGAATCCACCGGTCCTCTCTGTGCTCAGGAGACGGCTTCAGGCTCCAGTCTGAGAGGGCGTTTTGGTGCTGGTCCATGTTCATCATTACGAACCGGGCCGAGTTCCACACCTTGTTTGCGAAATTGCGCGCCCACTCCAGCTTCTGCTTGTTCAGGCGCATGTCGTTGCCGGGCGCGTTCCCGGTGGTCAGCGCGAACCGCAGCGCGTCGGTGCCATAGGCGTCGGCCAGGTCCAGCGGGTCGGTCACGTTGCCCTTGGTCTTGCTCATCTTCTTGCCCGCGGGGTCGAGGATGAGGCCATGCAGGTAGACCGTGCTGAACGGGATCCGCCCGCCGTTGTTGAACATGCCGAGCATGATCATGCGGGCGACCCAGAAAAAGAGGATGTCGTAGCCCGTCTCCATGACCGTGCCGGAGTAGAAGCGGGCCAGGTCGTCGGTCTCTTCGGGCCAACCAAGAGTCGAATGGGTCCACAGGCCAGAGCTGAACCATGTGTCCAGCACATCGGGGTCTTGTTGCAGGTTTTCTGACCGGCATTTGGGGCAGGCGGTCGGATCATCGACCGCGACGATCACCTCTTCGCAGTCGCCGCAGTACCAGACCGGGATCCGATGGCCCCACCACAGCTGGCGACTGACGCACCAGTCGCGGATGTTCTCCATCCAGTTGAAGTAGACTTTTTCGAATCGCTCCGGGACGATTTTTATGGCGCCTTCTCGGACGGCCTCCATCGCAGGCTCAGCTAGCGTGGCGGCCTTGACGAACCATTGCAGGCTCACCAGCGGCTCGACCACGTCCCCGCTGCGGTCGCAGTGTCCGACCGAGTGGCGGTAAGGCTCGATTTCG
The DNA here is from genome assembly GCA_965250195.1 of Dehalococcoidia bacterium. Classification (GTDB taxonomy): domain Bacteria; phylum Chloroflexota; class Dehalococcoidia; order Lucifugimonadales; family UBA2962; genus CAUZIR01. Next base: position 401,076 of record OZ252295.1, on the reverse strand, counting down.
ACCATCAGGCCCTCGAGTTCCAGCCGCTCAATCACGGCCTTTCTTGCCGCGAACCGGTCCTGACCGGCGAACGGCCCTGCGTTCTCGTTTAGCGAGCCATCCAGGTTCATGATGTTGATTGTTTCGAGGCCGTGACGTGCGCCGATCTCGAAGTCGGTCGGGTCGTGGCCCGGCGTCACCTTGAGGGCACCAGTGCCGAACTCCGTCTCCACCGCTTCGTCACCGATGACCGGGATTTTTCTCCCCAGAATCGGCAGCACGGCCGTCTTGCCGATGAACGCGCTGAAGCGAGGGTCGTCCGGGTTAAGGGCGACGGCCGTGTCGCCCAGCAACGTCTCAGGCCGGGTGGTGGCGATTACCAGCCCGCCGGAGCCGTCCTCCAGCAGGTAACGGATGTGGTAAAGGGCACCGTCCTCTTCGCTGTACTTGACCTCCAGCTCGGACAGCGCGGTGGCGCAGCTGGGGCACCAGTTGATGATCCGTTCCCCCCGGTACAACAGGCCTTGCTCGTAAAGATTTAAGAAGGTCTGACGAACCGCCCGGCTGGGCCCAAAGTCGAGCGTGAAGGCGCGCCTGCTCCAGTCGCACGAGGCCCCCAGCCGCTCTAACTGCACGTTTATGCGGTCGCCGTATCTATCTACCCAGTCCCAGACTTTTTCGAGGAATTTCTCTCGGCCGAGATCGTGGCGCGTCGTACCCTCTTTCGCCAGCTCTCGCTCGACAACTACCTGGGTGGCGATGCCCGCGTGGTCCGCCCCCGGCAAAAAGAGGGTGGGATCGCCCAGCATCCGGTGCCAGCGCGTCATCAGGTCCTCCAGCGCGGTGGTCAGGGCGTGGCCCATGTGCAGGGCCCCGGTCACGTTGGGCGGGGGCATGACGATTACGAACGGGGTCTTGTCCGACCCGGTGTCGGGGGCGAAGAAACCGCCGTCCGACCACATCTTGTAGATACCGGTCTCGTACGCCGCCGGCTCGTAGGCCTTGGGTATGTTGGAAACGGTTTTTCGGTTGGTGGTCATGAACGTCCTTCGGTAACCCATTCTAGGGTGCTGCCGTCTCGCCCATCAACGGGCCACCCCATAAACATGGCCCCCGCTTGTTGCTCGCCTGCGTCCCGTGGCACACTCGGGCCTGAAAACCAGCACGGAGCCGCAAATGAACAATCCAGAGGAAGGACTTGGCAGGCTGAGAGGTAAGGTGGCGATGGTCACCGGTGCCGGGTCCGGCGCCGACGCTGTGGGCACCGGTATCGGCGAGGCTATCGCAAGGCTTTTCGCACTTGAAGGCGCCCGCGTCATGGTCGTCGACGTGGACGACGCCCGGGCCGCCCGCACCGTTGGGTTGATCGAGGCTGAGGGCGGCGAGGCGGCTGTCTGCGTCGCCGATGTGTCGAGCCCCGGCCAGTGCAAGGCGGCGGTCGAGGCGGCCGTCAAACGATTCGGTGGGCTTCACGTGCTGATCAATAACGTTGGCATCAGCGTGCTTGGCTCGGTAACCGACCTGGACCTGGACGGCTATCAGAGGGCGATGGACGTGAACCTCAAGAGCATGGTGCTCACGTCCCGATATGCCGTCCCAGCGATGATTGAGGCTGGCGGGGGCTCGATAGTCAACCTGTCGTCCATAGTGGGCCTGCGCGCCGGGCAGTTCGGAGGGGCCATCCCGTATGCCGTCTCGAAGGGGGGCGTGATCGCGCTCACCACGGCCATGGCGGTCGACCACGGGTCGGATGGCGTGCGGGTCAATTGCATCGCCCCCGGCCACGCCTACACTCCGATGGTGGAAAAAAGGGTGGACGCGCGCGGCCGGGACCTGAGACGCCGGGCGGCACCCCTGCAGACGGAGGGCACGGCGTGGGATATTGCCTACGCGGCGCTCTTCTTAGCGTCGGGCGAGGCGCGCTGGATAACTGGGGTCACGCTACCGGTCGACGCCGGTCTGTTCGCAACCACACCCCTGGCGATGCTGGGAAAGCTTACGGACTAGGCGGCGGCGCGGGCCTCATCAGCCGCCTTTGGAGAGTATCGAAATAACCCGGTCGAGGATGCGGTGGCCGATCTCGTACTTGGCCATTCTCGGCAACTCGTCGGCCTGGCCGTCCGGTCCGATCAGCGTCACCCGGTTGTCGTCCCCGCCAAAGCCTGCGCCGGGCGACGTAATGTCGTTGGCGACGACGAGGTCCAGGCCCTTGCCTGCCAGCTTTTTGCGAGCGTTTTTCTCGACGTTCTCTGTCTCGGCGGCGAAGCCTACCTTTACCAGGTCGGGCTGGTCTATCGACGCGAGTATCTCCTCGGTCTTGCGTAGCTCTAAGGTCATCGCGTCGGTGTCGGCTTTCTTCATCTTGCTGGAGGAAACATCAATCGGCGTCCAGTCCGACACCGCCGCGGCCATCACCAGGGCGTCAGCACCTTCGATAACGGCCCTTACGGCGCTCGCCATGTCTGCCGCGCTCATAACACGCACGACCTCGACGCCGATCGGGTCGGGGAGGGGAGAGCGGGCCGCGACCAACGTGACTGACGCTCCCCGGTCACGGGCGGCCTCTGCGATGGCGTAGCCCATTTTGCCGGAGGAGTGATTGGTGATAATCCGTACCGGGTCGATTGCCTCCTCGGTGCCCCCGGCCGTAATTACGATTCTTCGCTTGGCAAGATCTCCGTTGCGGCCCAGTAACAGCCGGGCGTGGCCGATCAGGTCGGCTGGCTCGACCATACGACCGGTCCCGATGAGCCCTGAGGCCATGCGCCCGGAGACTGGTCCGGCAATGTAGACGCCTCGTTGGGTTAGGAGGGCCAAATTATCCTGGGTGGCCGGGTGGTCGAACATGTTGGCGTCCATCGCCGGGGCGACCATTACAGGGGCCTGAGTTGCCAGAAGGGTTGTAGTAACCGGATCGTCGGCCAACCCGTGTGTCATTTTCGCCAGGGCGTTGGCCGTGGCAGGTGCGACGATGACGAGATCGGCCTGCTGCGCGATCGCGACGTGGTCGATGCCCATCTCCGACTGCGGATCGTAAATGTCGGTCACTGCGGGTCGATGAGTGATGGCGCCGAAGGCCAGCGGTGAGACGAAACGAGCGGCGCCCTCGGTGAGCATGGCGACGACGTGAGCGTTTGCCTGGACCAGCTTGCTGGCAAGGTCCAGCGCCTTGTAGGCGGCTATCGAACCGGTGACGCCGAGCACGACGTGGCGGCCCTCTAACGGTGTGGGCATATCAGGTCCCTTCCTTTCCAGGTAAAGGCCTCTTTTGCGACGATTCTACTACTTATTCAGATCGTTGATGATGCGCAGGCCCGTCAGAGTCAGGTCCGGGTCCACCACGTCGAAGACCCCGGTCTCGGCCTGGATCAACTCGGCCAGGCCCCCGGTCGCGATCACCTTCGCGCTCTTCGCACTGGTGCTCCCAGGCAGCTCGTCGGTGAAGCGGCGCACCATTCCTTTGACCAGCTCCGCGTAGCCGAGCACCAGCCCTGATTGGAGTGAGTGCACCGTGTTTTTGCCTATCGCGCTTTCCGGGCGCACCAGCTCCACCCTTCGCAATTGCGACGTGGCATGAAAGAGCGAGTCGGCAGCCACGTTGATGCCTGGCGCGATGGCGCCGCCGATGTAGTCACCCTCCGCGGATATGGCATCAAAAACAGTGGCCGTGCCGAAGTCCACCACTATGGCCGGACCGCCGTACAGGTGGAAAGCCGCGGCCGCGTCAGCGATGCGGTCGGCGCCCACGTCTCGCTGGTTGTCGTACAGCACCCGTACGCCGGTGCGCACACCGGCACCTACCACCAACGGATTTACTCGAAAAAATTCGGTACAGAGCCCGACGAAGGTCGGCGTCAAGGGAGGGACGACACTGCACATCGCCACGGCGTCAATTTGCTCAACCGAAACATCCTTCGCGGGCAGTATCTGGCTGAGCGTCAGGCCGTACTCGTCGGCCATGCGTCCGGGCTCGGTCGCCACTCGCGCCGTGGCGACGAGTGACTCGCCGTCAAAGACACCCAGAGTGATGTTTGTGTTCCCTATGTCTATGGCCAGCAACATGTGTCCAATTATACCCTTCGCCGCCGCCGCTCCCATGACCCAGTCTATTGACGCATGCACGGATGAAGAAATAATCGTTGCACGCGCAACTGCCGGCTGCTATAGTGAAACGGTGATGGCCCGTTTCACCGACGTCCGATTCCCAGGCTCCCGTCCCTATGTGCACGCTGCATGTATGAACTTTCGGTGGGGGTTAGGGTGTGCACGCCCGACCGGATGACACTGTAACGACCGGATAACGAACCGGCGCCAGGCGAGATTCACCTCACCGCGAAAACGGTGGGGTTTTTGCTGCACCGAACGCGAACCCGTATCATCTAACACTTCGTGCGCTCAGTCGTTCCTCTCAGTTCGACTTTTTGGGGGCCGACGGAAACAGGAAAGATAAGCAATGACGACAACAGAAAAGAAAACCGCAGGCACCAACGGACAGACGGGCTCGACTCAGGCACTTAGCCCGTACCAGGTTAACCGCTACAGTCGGCACATAATAATGCCCCAGGTGGGCTCGGCCGGACAGCGTGCGCTGATCGATGCCAAGGTGCTGCTGGTGGGCGCTGGCGGGCTGGGTTCTCCCATTGCCGTGTACCTGACGCTGGCCGGAGTCGGCACGATCGGCATCGTCGAGTTCGACGAGGTGGACGTTACCAACCTGCAGCGCCAGATCCTGCACACCGACGCCGACGTCGGTAAGTCCAAGGCCCTGTCCGCCTCCGAGACGCTCAAGGCATACAACAAGGACGTCAACGTCATCCTGCACGAGGCCCCGCTGACGAGCGAGAACGCGATGGACATAATTCCCGATTACGACATCGTCGTGAACGGGGCGGACAACTTCGCCACTCGCTATCTCGTAAACGACGCCTCGTACCTCGCCGGTAAGCCGCTGGTTGACGGAAGTATTTTACTGTTCGACGGCCAGGCGACAGTGTTTTTGCCCGGCAAGGGCTGCTATCGCTGCCTGTTCCCCCAGCCGCCGGAACCGGGAGAGGTGCCGAGCTGCGCCGAGGCGGGAGTGCTGGGTGTGCTGCCGGGGATGGTGGGAACCATTCAAGCCACAGAGACAGTGAAGCTGATTATGGGAATCGGAAAATCGCTCAGCGGGCGACTGCTGCTGATCGACGCGCTGGACATGGAGTTCCGCTCGGTCAAGATAAGGCGCGACCCGGCCTGCCCCTTGTGCGGCGACAACCCGACGGTCACCGAGCTGATCGACTACAACCAGTTCTGCGGAACACCCCCGCTGGTCTAGTAAAGGTCAAAACCGCCGTCACTGAATTGGTGGACGGCAGGGCTGGCGCCCTCCAATCAGACAAGGGGCGCCAGCCCGGTGTAAGAGTTAAAAAGAGGAGGAAGAAATGGCGGCAAGAGTGGCTCATCCGGAGTCGATAGTGGAGACAGACTGGGTCGCGGAGAACCTGAGCGATGACAAGATCGTACTGGTCGAAGTCGATGTCGATACCGAGGCCTATGACCAGGGCCACATCGCCGGTGCGGTGGGCTGGAACTGGACGACTCAGCTCAACGACGGTCTCACCCGCGACATCCTCAGCAAGCAGCAGGTCCAGCGGCTCATGGGGGACTCGGGGATTACCAAGGCCCACACCGTCATCCTCTACGGCGACAACAACAACTGGTTCGCCACCTATGCGTGGTGGCAGCTTCGGCTGTACGGACACAAGCGCCTCAAAATGATGAACGGTGGCCGGGCCAAGTGGATCGCCGAGGGGCGGCCCACAACGACCAGCAAAACTAAGCGACCGACTCGTGTCTACCGCGCTTCCGACCCAGATCCCAGCATCCGGGCTACTCGTGAATACGTGCTGGGCGTCGCAGGCACTACAAACAACGTCGGCCTCGTTGACGTGCGGGCTCCGGCCGAGTACTCGGGCGAGCTTCTGGCCCCCGCGGCGCTCCCGCAAGAGGGTGCCCAGCGCGGCGGCCACATCCCCGACGCGGCCAACATACCCTGGGGTACGGCGGTTGCCGAGGACGGCACGTTCAAGTCCGTTGAGGAGTTGCGAGAGATATACGGCTCCAAGGGCATCAAGGGCGACCGGGAGATAATCGCCTACTGTCGCATCGGCGAGCGCTCCTCCCACACCTGGTTCGTCCTGACCCAGATCCTGGGAATGAGCAAGGTCCGCAACTACGACGGCTCCTGGACCGAGTACGGTAGCATCGTAGGAGCGCCCATCGAGAAGTAGGGCAGCCAGTCGTTTAGCAGCGAGTCAGAGCCCCCGCCGATGACCGGCGGGGGCTCTCTTTTTTCACCCGCCCACTAGCCCAACGCCCGCTCGACTTCGTTGGCTATGGCTTCGGCGTCTTCGGGGATGCCGAGGATGATGCCGGAGGCGCGGGACCGGAGCCAGGGGAAGCCCATGTAGAACAGGCCCGGCACCGGGCTGACGCCGCCGTCATGCACTGGCTGGCCGTGGCCGTCCAGCGCGCCTTCTACGTCGAGGTAGGAGAAGTCGCCGCCGAAGCCGGTGGACCAGATGATGGTCGTCACCCCGGCCTCGCCCAGGTCGAGGCTGGGGGAGACGCCAGTCGCAGGGCCTCGGCGTCCACGTCGTCGGCCGGGTCGCACTCTCGCTGCGGCGCGTCGATGCCCGCGCCCTCTATGTAGGCGTCGATCATGCCGCGCATTCGCCTGGAAGACGTGTCGCCCAGGGCTATGTTGTCGCCCAGGTCGTCATCGAAGTGGGCGACACCGCCATCGAACCGCCTCAATCGGCCGGTCAGCCGGGCACCGGATCGCCACAGTGCCTGCAGACTCACTGTGTGGCCGCCCTCGGTGCCTGAGATCATGGGCTGACGGTTGTACTGCTCACTCGAGTCGGCCAGATCCCCGACGCCCTGGGCGAAAAAGCCGTTTTCGACCCACCACCCAAGCATGTCGCGGCCCCTGTAGTACCGGCGCACCCGGCCGACCTTGCTGGTGGCCAGGTACACGGTACGACCGGCCGCCGCCAGCTCTTCGGCGATCTGGCAGCCGGACTGGCCGCCGCCGACGACCATGACGGCGCCGTCGTCAAGCTGCGCCGGGCTGCGGTACGTCGCCGTGTGATATTTATTGATTTCCTCCGGCTGATGATCGGCTATGGCGGGATATTCGGGCACGTTCTGGATGCCGGAGGCCACCACCAGGGCACGGGCTGAGAAGTCGCCGGCACTCGAAACGACTGTGAAACGGGCGTCGCCTTGTCGATGCACGGCAGTCACCGTGACGCCAGTGCACACTGGCAGCGCCATTTCCGAGACGTAACGGTCGAAGTAGTCGGTCAGCAGACCGGTTAGCTCGAATGAGTCGGGTCGGTCCGGGTGGAAGGGCATCCCCGGCATGTTGGTGGTTGCGTTGTCGGTGTTGAGGGCGAAAGAATCCCAGCGCTGGGACCGCCAGGTCTCGCCGGGAAGCCCCTTTTCCAACACGAGATGGTCGATGCTTCGTTGCGCCAGGGCGTAGCTCACTCCGAGACCGCCCTGGCCCGCTCCGATTACGATTACGTCCCGCAAGTCCGCCACGCCCCCGCTCACCCCGCCTCCTCCGCCAGTTCCCTAAAGCAGCGACCCGCCTAGACGAAGTTGCCGCGGTCTACCTTTGCCCCGTCCTGGAAGACCTCGGCCACGTTCCACATGGCAGCGATGTCGATGGACGGGTCTCCGTCGATGACGATCACGTCGCCACGCTTGCCCTCTACGAGCGAGCCTGTCTCGGCATCGATGCGGCAAGAGCGCGCCGAGTCTGAGGTGGCAGAGGTTATGACTTCAAGGGACGAGAACCCGACGGTGGTCATGCCTTCCAACTCGTGCTGGAACTCGCCCATCTTGTAGTTCAGCCAGGCCGAGTCCGAGCCCGCGACCATCGTCACGCCAGCCTCTCGCATTCGACCCACGAAGTCCTCGTGGTTGCTGTAGGCGTAGCTTAGGTCGTCGAGGTCGGCCTGCTCGGCGCCCGACAGGGTTTCCCCGCGCTCGACCTTGGCCTCCAGGAACCACATCTGGTGGCGGATTGCGTGCAGCGTCGGGTTTACGAAGATTTTCTGCTCGATCAGCCGTTCGGTCAGTTCCGGCCTGTATCGAAACGTCCCGTCGCTGTCGGCGTGGATGGCGTGGACGATGGTGTCTACCCCGGCATCCAGGGCATTGACCAGTCCGTCAGACGAAGCGCAGTGGGCGACGACGTGCTTGCCGAACTTGTGCACCTCGTCGGTAATGGCCGATAACTCGTCCAGGTTGAACGAGGCGTGGAAGCGCTTGGATGTGCGCGTGCTGCCCCCGGTCGCGGTCACCTTTATGAAGTCGGCGCCCTCTTTTATCAACTGGCGGACTGCGGCCCGGCACTCGGTAGGTCCGGTGGCGGGGGAGCCGAAGTAGCTCAGGTGGCCGCCGACTATCGCCAGTGGCCTCCCGGTCAGGACGAGCCGGGGGCCGACGGTGATGCCCATCTCCATCGCTTTCCGTAGCAAGAACGTGGTACGGTTTTTCGCACCACAGTCGCGCACGGAGGTCACGCCGGAGTAGAGGTGTGCCCTCGCGTTCTTTGCGGCTTGCAGGGTGAGAATCTCGTCGGCCAGCAGGTTCATATCGTCGCCCGCCCGGCCGTCACCCAGGCTGACGAGGTGTACGTGGGCGTCGATGAGCCCCGGCATTATCGTCATGTCGGGGAAGTCGAGCACCTCGACGGGCGCTCCCTCTGGGGCGGCCACGGCCTCTTCCGTGCCCACCGCCCGGATGTCGGTGCCCTGCATGAGCACCGCGCCGCGCTCCAACGGCGGTCCTCCCAGGCCGTCGATCAGACGGGCACCCTTGACCAGCGTAAAGCTCTCACTCATTTCAATTCCTCCAAACGTTGATCATATATTGGCGCGTCGGCCCGGACGGCCGGAACTCGGAGTCCGAGCGCCGTTATGGCGCTCGCCGGGGGGCCAGGGCCACGATCGCCGATAACGCCTCGGGGTTTGCCATCGCGTCCCGCGAGGCCGCGACGTTCGCCGGCGCCCCCTGGAGGATGCGCTTTACCGGCACCTCCATCTTCTTGCCGTTTAGAGTCTTGGGCACCTCGTCGATGAGGTGTATCTCGTCGGGCACATGGCGCGGCGAAAGCTCGGCCCTGATCTTGCTACGGATGCGGTCCGTCAGAGTCTCGTCCAGGGACGAGTTTTCGTCCAGCACGTCCAGCACGACCAGCAGGACCAACCGGCCGTCGCCGTCCACGCCGCCGGTATCGACGACCAGGCTATCCAATATCTCCGGCATGTCCTCGACGACCCCATAGAAGTCCGCCGTGCCCGTCCTGACGCCGCCCCGGTTGAGCGTAGAGTCCGAGCGCCCGGAGATCACGCATGCCCCGTCGGCCGTGATCGTGACGAAGTCGCCGTGGCGCCATGCGTCGGGGTACGGCGTGAGGTAGCTTTCCCTAAACCGACTGCCGTCAGTGTCACCCCATAAGTGCAGCGGCATGGACGGCATGGGCCCGGTGAGCACCAGTTCTCCGACCTTGTCAACCAATACGTGGCCGTCCGGGTCGAACGCCGCCACCGGTGCCCCGAGGAGCCGACAGGCGATCTCCCCTGCGCGCACCGGTAGCAGGGGACAGGCGCCGACGATGCCGGTGCAGATGTCCGTTCCGCCGCTGAAGGAGTTGAGCAGCAGGTCAGGGTTCACCGCCTCGTACACCCACTCGAACCCTTCGCTTGACAGCGGCGAGCCCGTCGAACCCAGGCCCCGGATGCGCGACAGGTCCAGCTCACGGCGGGGGGACAAGCCCGCCCTCATGCAGGCGTGGATGAACGTCGCGCTCGTGCCGAAGTAGGTGACGCCGGTGTCTTCCGCTAATCGCCAGAGCACAGTCAGGTCTGGGGTGGCGGGGTCGCCGTCGTACAGGACTATGGTGCCGCCGACAAGAAGGCCGGACATGAGGAAATTCCACATCATCCAACCGGTGGAGGTGTACCAGAACAGCCGGTCGCCGGGACCAATATCGAGGTGCAACGACGCCGTCTTCAGGTGGTCGATGAGGATGCCGCCATGCCCCTGCACGATCGCCTTCGGCAGGCCGGTGGTGCCGGACGAGTACAGTACCCAGAGCGGATGGCCGAACTCGACCGGCTCAAAGCTCGGGTCGGCACCGGCCACGAGGATGTCGTCCCAGGCCGTCAGCCCGTCTCGCACCGGAACATCCTCTAGACACGGCACAACGACGGTGGCTTTCAGTCCGGGTAATTCTCGGCGCAGGGCCTCGACCGTGTCCGACAGGTTGAAGCGTTTGCCCCGGTAGACGTAGCCGTCAACCGTAAACAGCACCACCGGCTCGATCTGGCGGAACCGGTCTACCACGCTGCGTACACCGAACTCCGGCGCGCAACTTGACCACACCGCGCCAACGGCGGCGCTCGCCAGCAGGCCGATGACGGCCTCAGGGATATTGGGCATTACCGCCGCGACGCGGTCGCCCTTTTTCACTCCGATACGGCGCAGGCCCTCGGCCAAGGCGGCCACGGCGTCGGCCAGTTCCCGGTAGCTCATCTCGACCGGCAGGCCGGTCTCCGAGCGGGCGATCAGCGCGGGGTGGTCGTCGCGGCGCGCCAGGGCGTGCTCGGCGTAGTTGAGTCGCGCGCCTTCAAACCAGCTAGCGCACTGGATTTTTGGCTCGCCCAGTACGCGTTGATAGGGTGAGTGCGCCCGAATGTTGAAAAAGTCCCAGATCGACGCCCAGAAGCCCTCGACGTCGTCCACCGACCAGGCCCAGAGGGCCTCATAATCGGCGAAGGCAAGGCTCCGGTTCTCGCGCAGCCAGCACATGTAACGGGCGATGTTGGAGCGTTCCAGTGTCGCCTTAGTCGGCTCCCACAGTAGACGACCCCGTTTAGACGTCACGTCGGTGCGCGCACCTCGTTCCGTGATTTTCTATTAGTGCTTGTGCGGGTGTGCCGCTACAGGACGGTGCTGGGTCAGGGTTGCCCGGGAGGCGTCCGAGCCCCGATCGATGCGTTCGCCGCCAAGGAACACGTCGGCAACGTTCCATAGGTCGGCCGCGCGCTTGTCCGGTTGCCCGTCAATCACGACCACGTCCGCAAATTTGCCGGGCGCCAGCGTGCCGACGGTGTCGGCCACTCCCAGCGACCGGGCGGCGTCTCCGGTGATGCTGGCGACGGCCGCCGGGCCGGACATACCGGCCTCGGTCAGGAGTTCTGTCTCGTAAGGCGCATTACCGAGCTTGTAGTCGGCCCATGACGAGTCGGAGCCGGTGATCATTGTTACGCCCATGTCGAGCATGCGCCGTGAGTCTTCCATACGTTGCTCGAAATTCCGCTCAGCGTCGTCGAGTTTGGCCTGCTCGGCCTTCTTCAATGGCCGCTCGGCCTTTGTGCCCAGTAGCGCCCAGACGCCGGCCTGCTGCACCGCCAGCGTCGGGTTTACGTATGTCCCGGCCTCGGCGATGCGGTCGACGACATCGCTTTTGAAAGCGTCGGAGCCGTCGGCCTCTCGGAAGATGCAGTGGATGATCATGTCGATCCCGGCATCGAGTGAGTTGATCGTGCCCTGGGTAGAAGAGCAGTGTGCGGCGGTGAGCTTTCCCAGGCCATGCGCTGTATCGGTCAACGCCCGAAGTTCGTCAATGTTGAACGAGGGCAACAACGGGTATGACGTCGTGGTCGTGCCGCCGGTCGCGGTGACCTTAATGTAGTCGGCGCCCTCTTTTATGAGGCGGCGGACCTGGGATCGCACTTCGTTCTCACCCGTTGCGACTGTCCCGAAAAAGCCCATGTGGCCGCCGATAATCGAGACCGCCCGGCCACATAACACCATGCGCGGGCCGGTGACGATGCCTTCGTTTATCGCGTCCCGCAGGCGCAGCATGGTGTATGCCTTCGGCCCGTTCTCTCGAATAGTGGTGACGCCCGTGAACAGGCTAGCGTGGGCGTTGCGGGCCGACTGGAGTGCGAGTATCTCGTCGGCCATGTCGCCCAGAGTGTCTCCCACCCGACCGTCGCCGAAGCCGTTGTGGTGGGTGTGGCAGTCGACCATGCCGGGCATGATAGTCATGCCGAGGTAATTCACGGTCTCCACCGGCGCGCCCTCCGGTGGCACTACCTCTGGCGCACTCCCGGCCGCCACTATCTTGTCCCCGCTTATCAACACGGCACCGTTTTCGACGGCGGGGCCGCCGGTGCCGTCCAGCAGCCGATCGGCCGTTATAAGAAGCAGTCGGTCGTCGTCGGTCTCAATCACCGTCGGTCCCGCTCGTCGCTTTCGGCCCTGTATTCCCTGACATCGGGCCGGTACTCGCCCGCCTCGGTCGGCCTGACGGGAGGGCGCTCAGGCCTCTCCTCGGTCGGCCTGGCCGGTGGCGTTTCCGGTATCTTAGGCGTCTCCCGGTTCTCTTGGGTCGCCTGGGTCTCGGGGGTCTCGGTCGAGCCGTTCGGCTGGTCGAAGTCCTCGGGGATTTCGCCGCGCTGGCGGGCTACGATCATCGCCAACTCCCGCAGCTCCTGCTCTTCGTCGTAGTCGGAGTAGCGATCGCGCATGCGGATCACCCGGTCGGTTAGCGCCGCTGACCTGGGCACGTAGGCGAGGCTGACCCTGCCGCCCTCACGCATGCGGATGTCGACGGCGTGGTAGCCGAGATACCGGCCGAACAGGCCCGGCCGCTCGACAACTCGCTGGAATTGCTCGGCGGGGAGGTTGTACATCTGCGAGCTCCCCAACATGCCTCGCTGGAAAACGATGGAGTTGTGGGTGACGTAGTAAGCGGTCTTTCGCCACCCGAGATAGCGGGGGATAGTGACGGCGATTCCCAGGCCGATGGCGAAGATGAAGAACCCGCCGGCCGGATCCTGAGATCCGAATAGGATGGCCACGATCAGCCAGGGCGCGCCGCCCCAGATCCAGGCCCAGCGCGATTGGCGGATCTCGGTGGAGCCCGGCGGGATGGTGATCTCGACACGGCCAAATTGACCTCCTCCGCCCTCGTTCTGGGGTTCAGGGGGGTTCTCTGGGCTCTCTGGGTGATCGGGCTCTGTCACTTTTCCCTCGTGCGTTTCTGGGGTTTCCGGAGTTTTCATACTTGTGTTAACGACCTGGCGTTCGTCGGGGTTGCCCCTGCCTGCCTCGAACACGGGCACGCAAGGCGCGATTCTCTTTTTCCAGTTCGGCGATTCGCTGGTCCGCCGCTTTGTTGCGGGTCAGCAGCCGTAGGATAACCTCAACTCCGGCAAGGTTCACGCCCAGGTCGTCCACCAGGTTGCGCACCCGCACCACCCTATCGACGTCGTGGCGAGAAAACACCCGCTGGTTGCCGGACGTACGTGCGGGCGTTACCAGCCCCAGGGTTTCGTAGTGGCGTAGCGTCTGTGTCTGAACACCGCACATGCGGGCGGCGACGCTGATGACGAACACGGGCTCGTCACGACTAAAGAGTTCACTCGTGTTCATTTCGAGCCCTCCGGCCGGTTTTCCCAGGCAAATTTTGTTCGCGGGCGTCCGCGAGTGATGTGAAATCAGGCATCGGTTTTCGCTTCGGAGGACGCCGACCGGGACTCCCGGTACTGTGTCAGCAACTCGCGCTGTTCGTCCGAAAGGTCGTCCGGCACCGTCGGCCGCACAGTTGCGATCAGGTCTCCACGCTTCTCCGGCGAACCCAGCACCGGCATGCCCTTGTTGGCGAGCCGTATCTTGCGGGCGCTGCCGCCACCCGCCGGTATGGTCAACACGACGGAGCCGGTCATGGTCGCCAGCTCGGCTTCGCCCCCCAGTGCGGCTACCTCGAACGGTACTTCTACGTCGGCGTGCAGATCGTTCCCTTTGCGTGTGAACCTTGAGTGGGGTCGCACCGCGACACGGATCATCACCTGCACGCCTTTGGATGGCGAGATACGCACCGTGGAGCCGGACTTGACCCCCGCCGGAATCTTGACTTCCATCGTCCTCGGCCCCTCGTGCCCGGTTAGGGATACGTTTCGGATAGTCCCTCGGAAAGCCTCTTCCAGGCTGACCTCGACCGACGTCTCCAGCCTCTGAGTGGCCGGGGCGCGCCTGCTGCCAAACCGGGGCGATCCGCCGAGCAGGTCGAACAGATCACCGCCGAAGACGTCGCCTCTCCCATAGTTGGCGCTGTGTCCAAAGGTGCCGCCCTCGGCATTCAGGCGGTCGGCGTGCTTCCAGTTGTCGCCGTAGCGGTCGTAGCTCGTGCGATTGCCGGCGTCCGACAGGACCTCGTAGGCCTCGTTGATTTTCTTGAATTCCCGCTCGGCTGCGTCGTCACCGGGGTTGAGGTCTGGGTGGTGCTTGCGTGCGAGGCGACGAAAGGCCGCCTTGACGTCCTCGTCGGAGGAGTTTTTCTTTACCCCGAGCACCCTGTAGTAATCACTCATGAATCATGTCAGCCTAAGCCGTTACCTCCACCTCTGGTGGATATTATATCTGTGCTTGTCAACTAAGCGAACTTGACATGAACATCTTAGCTCTAGTAACTTGATGACTATAACTTTCACGGCTCGACTACCAGAACAAAAACTCCCGTAGTGAAGCCCAATAGCAAATCTGGACTAGAAAACCCACAGGAGGGAAGCACATGGTTCTCAGGCGATGGGATCCTTTCAACGAACTCAAGAGGGCGGACGACACGTTCGGTAGGTTGTGGCGCACCACTCACTATCGACCCCTAGCCCCCAGTGGTGAAGTGGCCACGTACTCGCTGCCGTTGGACGTAACGAGAGACGACGACGAGGTGGTGATCCGGGCCTCGGTACCCGGCGTCGACCCCAAGGACATCGATGTCACGGTGGACGAAGGGGTGTTGACCATAGCCGGGTCGAGTGCGGCCGAGCAGGACGCCGAGTCGGACGGCTACGTGCTGAGGGAGCGGCGCAGCGGCAGGTTTGCCAGGTCGGTGAGGCTGCCGGACTACGTCGATGCCGACAAGGCCGAGTCCAGGTACGAGCACGGCGTAATTTCGGTCACGCTTCCCAAGAGCGAGGCCGCCCACAGTAAGCGCCTGGAGATCAAGATCTCCAGCAACTAAAACCCCAATTTGGTGGACCGCGAACGGGCCCCGATCAGACGAAGTCGATCGGGGCCCGTTTTCGTGTCCGCCTTCGGGCGCCCGTTGCCTTAAGATGAGTGCATGTCCAGCCCAAGGGTTTATACGCGGTCTGGGGACTCCGGCGAGACCGGGCTGCTTTTCGGCGGCCGGGTCTCGAAGGCCGACCTGGCTACCGAGGCCTACGGCAGCATTGACGAGGCGGTCTCGATGATGGGCCTGGGCAGGGCTCTCTCCGGTTCGGAGCGCGTTAAAGCCACTTTGCTCAAGGGTCAGAGGGAGCTGTTCCACGTTGCCTCCGAGCTTGCGACTGCGCCGGAGAACAGGGAGCTTCTCGAAGAAAAAGTCGGGGCGATCTCGGGCGACATGGTCGAGGCATTGGAGGCCGAGATCGACGCCTACAAAGCCGAGGTCGATCTTCCGCGCGCGTTCATCATCCCTGGCGCATCGCAGGCTTCGGCGGCCATCGACGTGGCACGGACGATGTGCCGAACGGCGGAGCGGCGCATCGTCGCGCTGAGGGAGGCCGGTCGATTGCCCAATGACGAAGTGATGCGGTACGTCAACCGCATGTCGGACCTCTTGTTTGTGCTGGCCAGGTACGAGGACCGGGCGCTGCCGTTCGAACTGACGACCGGCGAGCCGGACTAGCTCGGCCCCCTGAGTGAGCCAAAAAGGGGAAAGCCAGATGGGTAAATCGGTGCGCGTGGCGATAGTCGACTACCGTGCGGGAAATCTTCGAAGCGTCGCCAAGGCGCTGGAGGCGGTGGGCGCGGAGCCGCTGGTGACCTCCGACGCCGGTGACATAAAGCGGTCCGACGCTCTTGTCTTTCCCGGTCAGGGCGCGAACGACTCTTCGATGCGGGCCCTGAGAGAGCGCGGGCTGGTGGACCCGATCACACAGTTTATCGAGGCAGACCGACCTTTTCTCGGCGTTTGCCTTGGTTTACAGCTACTCATGGACGCCTCTGATGAGGGGACAGAGCCTGGCCTGGGGGTGATTCCCGGTCGGACTCGCAGGCTCCCGGCCGGTCAGAAGATTCCCCACATGGGCTGGAACAGCGTCACCATCAAGGGCGATCACGAAGTACTTTCGGGAGTCGCCGCCGGTTCGCACTTTTACTTTGTGCACAGCTATTACGCCGACCCCAACGACGCGGCTGTAGTAGCCGGGACGACCGAGTACGGCGTCGAGTTCACCAGCGCCGTGGCCCGGCGTGCCCTCGTAGCGGTCCAGTTCCACCCGGAAAAGAGCGGCGAGATGGGCCTCGATCTATATCGCCGTTTCGTCGATTTCGCCCGGAGCGCCTGATGCAGGTCATACCGGCCATCGATCTCATCGGCGGACGCTGCGTGCGCCTCATGCAGGGTGATTTCGAAAAAGAAACCGTCTACTCCGACGACCCCGAACATGTCGCCCGTGAATGGGCAGGACAGGGCGCCGGGCGAATTCACGTTGTGGACCTGGACGGAGCCCGCACGGGCGTACCGGTCAACATGGACGTGGTCGGTCGCATCGTGGCCGCCGTCGATGTTCCCGTTCAGCTTGGCGGGGGCATCCGGACGGTCGATGTCGCACGGGAGGCGATGAGCCTGGGCGTGGACCGGGTAATGGTCGGCACGGCCGCACTGGACGGGGGCGTCATCTCGGACATGCTCGAATCGCTCGGGCCTGAGGGGCTGCTGGTGAGCGTCGATGCGCGGGACGGCGAGGTCGTGGTCTCCGGCTGGACGCAAGACGGCGGAACCAGCGTCGGCGCTTTCGTTGCAGAGACGGAACGCCTGGGCGTTCGGCGCGTCATGTACACGGACGTGACCCGTGACGGCACGTTGACGGAGCCCAACTACGGCGCCGTCCGGGAGCTTGTTGACCAGACGGACGTCGCCGTCATCGCCGCCGGTGGCATCGCCTCGGTGGAGCACCTCGTCTCTCTTGCGGCCCTGGGCGTGGAGGGAGCCGTCGTAGGTCGGGCGCTATATACTGGAGATATCGATCTGGCCGAGGCGATTGCCTCGACCGGGTCATCTACACTCTGATAATCCGACCTTGACGTGGCCCGAACGGCCCCGGATTGTTCTGAGATAAAACGACTTCAATGCCGGTGTGACGATTCCACTCCCGGGACAGTGGGGTTCGCCCCGGCCGGATGAAAGAGAAATGGCCAAAAAATACAATCCCGCTTTGAAAGAGGAACTGCTTTCGAAAGAGCGGGCGGACACGCTCGACACCCATCGGGTGCTGTCGTTCCTACCGCTCATGCCATACCAGGAGGTGGCCGACGTGGGCTGCGGTCCCGGCTACTTCACCATTCCACTCGCCAAGTTTGCGTTCGACGGCAAGGTGTACGCCCTCGACATTCACCAGGAAATGCTGGACGCGGTGCGGGAAGCGGCGGACAAGGTGAGGCTGGGCAACGTGGAAACCGTCCTGTCCAAAGAGGCGAAGGTGGCGCTGGCCAAGGAATCTGTCGACGGCGCGCTGGTCGCGTTCCTGCTCACGAAGGTAACCAAGCCTGCCAAGGTTCTAAAGGATCTGCGCGCCTCCCTGCGAAAAGGTGGCTGGCTGGGTGTTATCGAATCGCAAGAGTCTGGTGGCAACGGCGCGGCGGACGAGGATACGCTGTCGGAGTCGGCGGCCTCCGAGCTCGCGCTTAAGGCCGGGTTCCGGTTCACCGGACGTTACGACATTAGCACCGCCAACTACCTGCTCGTTTTCCGAGCGTAGCGTGGAGTATCTACGCGTGCCCAAGGGGGCGGGGCGCGTTACCGGATAAAGCACGATGCTGACAAAGCGGATCATCCCCTGCCTGGACGTTGACGGCGGCCGGGTGGTCAAGGGAGTCAGCTTCGTCGATCTCAGGGACGCCGGCGACCCCGCCGAGATGGCGTCCTTCTACGACCGCGAGGGCGCGGACGAGCTGGTCTTCCTCGACATTACCGCAAGCTCCGACGGCCGCGACACTATGGTCGATGTGGTGCGGACGGTCTCAGAGCGCGTGTTCATCCCTCTGACAGTAGGCGGAGGAATACGCAGTTCTGACGATGTCAGGCTCATGCTGGAGGCGGGTGCGGACAAGGTCTCGCTGAATACGGCGGCGGTGATTGACCCGACGCTGATAAGCGATGCTGCCGAGAGGTTCGGCAACCAGTGCATCGTGGTGGCCATCGACGCTCGTCGCATAGGCCCTCGTCGAATCGGCCCTGGGGCCCTCGACCTGCCTGCCGGAAGTGCCGAGGTTGATGCCGATCTCGCGCTGACACCCGACTCCATCTGGGAAGTGGTGACGCACGGGGGCCGCACTCCCACCGGAATTGATGCAATCGAATGGGCCGCACGGGCCGCCGAGCTGGGCGCCGGAGAGTTGCTGGTGACCAGCATGGACACCGATGGGCAGAAGAGCGGCTACGACAACGAATTGCTGGCCGCAATCTCTCAGCGGGTCACGGTGCCCCTTATCGCTAGCGGCGGCGCCGGTGAACTGGACCACCTGTGCTCGGCGGTGGAGGAGGGCGGCGCCGATGCGGTGCTGGCCGCGAGCATATTCCACTTCGGCACGTTCCGTATATCGGAAGCCAAGACGTTCATGGCCGACCGCGGACTGGCCGTCCGGCCTATCGGTTAGGGTAGAAACCTGATTTGATGTTGGCTGATCAGGGGTGAAAACATGATTAAGCTAGATGACAAGGGCCTCTTCCCGGCAATCGCCCAGAACGCAGAGACCGGCGAGGTCCTGATGCTGGGCTGGTTGAGCCCCGGCTCGCTCAGGCGAACGCTCGAAAGCGGTGAGGTCTGGTTCTACTCCCGCAGTCGCGCCGACCTGTGGCACAAGGGCGAGGTGTCCGGCAACTACATGCGGGTGCGCAGCGCGGTGCCCGACTGCGACGGCGACGTGGTGCTGCTCAAGGTCGATCCCGACGGGCCGATATGCCACTCGGGCGAGCCGACCTGCTTTTTCTCCGACCCCATCGAAGGGCTGCCGGAGTTCGAGATGGCTGACGATGGCTCCGGCATCATCGAAGAGCTTTTCTCCGTCATCCAGGACCGCAAGGCCGAGATGCCGGAGGGTAGCTATACGACCGAACTGCTGAAAGGTGGCCCCGAGAGGATAGGCCAGAAGGTGGTTGAGGAGGCGGGCGAAACGGCCATTGCCGCGGTTGCCGGTCGTAAAGAGAACCTGCCGGACGAGATCGCCGACATGCTGTACCACACACTGGTGTTGATGTCGGCGTCGGGCGTTACCCCGAAGGAAGTGTGGGCGCGCCTTCGGCAGCGTCGACGCTGATCGCCTCTTCCATGGCCGCGATGGCCACTTCTATCTGATCGTCCTCCGGCTCTCTTGTCGTGAGGCGCTGGAGTACCAGGCCGGGCAGCGCGATGACCGACACCAGCGGGTTGCCGGGGTGGAAGCCGCTGAAACGGATGACCTCGTAACTGATCGAGGCGATGAGCGGGACCAGCACGATGCGGGAGGTGATCAGCCACCACAGCGGCTCCCTGCCGGTAAAGGCGAACACCACTATGGCCACGAACATCACCACCAGCAAGAAGGCCGTGCCGCAGCGCGGGTGAGCGGTGGGGTAGCGGCGCACCGACTCGACTGTCAGCTCCTCGCCCTGCTCGTGGGCATGCACTGCCATGTGCTCGGCCCCGTGGTACATGAACACGCGCCGGATCTCCTGCATGCGGCCAATGAGCGTGATGTAGGCGAGGAAGAGGGCGAGCCGAATTACCCCCTCGATGATGTTGCTGACGATGTCCGAGCCGACTAGACCTTCGAGGCCCCGGCTGGCGAACACGGGGATCAAGAAAAATATGCCGACGGCCAGGACCATCGAAACGATCATCATCGCGGCGATGGAGGCTCCGCCCAGCTCTTCTTCTTCGCCGGCTGCCACGTTCGCCGAGTGGCTCAGGGCCCGCATGCCCAGCGTCAGGGTCTCGGCCATCACCAGGATTCCCCGCAGGAACGGTATGCGCCTCGGGCGCCCACTGTACCAGCCATTGAGCGGCAGGGTGCGCAGGGTGATCTCGCCTTCGGGGTTGCGTACCGCCACCGAGGCGGAGCGAAGACCGCGGATCATGACGCCTTCAAGCACGGCCTGACCGCCGTATGTGACCTGGCTGGTGGGATTTTTCATATTGTTCGATCGCGCGGAACCGGGAGCGCCGCGATTTCGCGGCCGTCCCGGTTCAAAAACAGAGAGGGGTGAGCCCGCTCACCCCTCTCTAAATATCCGTCTCTGTGCCCGCTGAACTTACTTCAGGTTGTAGCGCCGCCTCATGCGGTCGACCCGTCCTTCGGTATCAACTATCCGCTGCTCACCGGTGTAGAACGGGTGGCACTGGTTGCACAGTTCCACGCGCAGCTCCGGCTTGGTGGCGCCGGTGGTAAACGAGCGCCCACAGGAGCAGATGACCTGCGCTTCGGGGAAGTACTCGGGGTGTATTCTTGTTTTCATTGTTTTTCTCCGTCGTCTCCTTGCAAGCCCTCGGAGGCTCTAAGCGGAGTAGACGCTGACGCGCTTTTTGTCTTTGGTTGCGTGCTCGAACTTGACCTTGCCGTCGATCAGGGCGAACAGAGTGTGGTCACGGCCCATGCCTACGTTGTTGCCCGGCCGTATTCTGGTGCCGCGCTGCCGCACGATGATTGAGCCCGCGTTGGCGAACTCGTTGTCGTAGAGCTTTACGCCCAGCCTCTGACCGGCGCTGTCACGCCCGTTGCGGGAGCTGCCCGAACCCTTCTTATGCGCCATGCGTTGCTCCTAGTCCGCCGCTATCGCCGCGCGACGTTGGCTACCCGAGATGGGTGCCTCAATTATGAGATGCTCGTTATCTTCAAGTCGGTGTAGGGCTGACGATGCCCGTTCTTGCGCCGGTAGCGCGTCTTGGCCTTGTACTTAAAGACGATGATCTTTTTGCCCCTGCCGGCAGCCGTTATCTGGGCCACGACTTTGGCGTCGGGCACCGACGGCGTACCGATGGTTATGTCGCCGTCGAGCGACAGCATGCGAACGTCGTCAAGCTCGACGACGTCGCCTTCGTCACCGGGAATGGTCTCTACGCGGATGACGTCGCCTGCGTTGACGCGGTACTGCTTACCGCCTGTTTGCACTATGGCGTAGTCGGTCAAGGTATCTGCTCCGGGAAATGCTGCGAGCCGTGAGCTTCTCGGGACGGGGTTGCGCCCGTCACCACCGGCGCTCACAGTGCCTGCCATCAAGTTTAAAGTTATGGGGCCGCAGGGTCAAGATTTGCCGGCTGCGGATTTGGCGGTTTTGCTCGGCTTTTGGTAAGCGGGCTCAATGTACGCGAAGTTGAACACCTTCTCCGGCTGCCACTGGCCACTCGCTCCGACGAATTCCATTATTGCGACGAACTCGCCGCCGGTCGTGTATGCGCGCGCCCGATCTCCCGGTCGCCTTGGTGGGATGCGGGCTCCGACCGGAACGGGCTGACCCTGTCGGATTATCTTCACCACCCTGTCGCCAAGGACCATCGCTGGCAGGTGTAACAGTGCGGCGTCCGGGGCCCGGACGGAGTCCTGCCAGCTCCCATCAGTGAACATTTCCTCAACGGCATCGAGCGACAGGGCATCTTCGAGCCGAAAGTGCCCGCTGAGCAACCGCACCAGGCCCCTCAAGTTGCCCCCAACACCAAGTGCTTGACCGAGATCATATGCGAGGGATCGCATGTAAAAACCGCGTCCGCAACGCACCATTACCGTCGCGAGAGGTGGTTCGTAGCTCTCCAGCGATATGTGGTCGACCACAACCTCGCGCGGCTCTCGTTCCACCTCGATGCCCGCGCGAGCGAGGTCGTAGAGGCGCTTGCCGTCTTTTTTCAGCGCACTGTACATGGGCGGAACCTGAGCGATGGTGCCCCTAAAACCCTCTAGCGCATGTTCGATCTGCTCTGCGGTTATGCCGGATGCGTCGGAGGTGGCGACAACCCGCCCGGCGGCATCGTAAGTATCGGTCTGGACGCCCAGCTCGACGACGCCCCGGTACTCCTTACCGCCATCGACGAGGTACTCCATCATGCGCGTGGCCTGGCCCAAGCAGACGGGTATGACGCCGGTAGCGATCGGGTCGAGGGTGCCGCCGTGGCCGACCTTCTTGAGGCCGCTGGCCCGCTTGACGCGCCGGACCACGTCCATGGACGTGATACCCGAGGGCTTATCGACCACCAGCAGACCGTCGATGGTGCGAGCGGCCGTCTTCGCTGTCATCCGGTCAGGCCTTGGGAGGTTTGGCTGACATCGATTCCACGGGTGCCGATTCGGTCACTGCCGGGTGGGCAGAACCCGATTCGACAGTCGCGGACTCGTTGCTCGGCAAGTCGCCAGAGGCCTGGAGAATCTTGGCGGAAAGCTCGGAGCCGCGCTCAATGGAGTCGTCGAGTCTGAACTGTATTTGGGGCACCGTTCTCATTGCCAGCCGGTTGCTCAGCCTGCGACCGACGAAGCCCGACGCGGACTTGAGGGCCTTCAGTACCTTGCGGGCATCGTCACTGCCGTACACGCTCACGAAGACCTTGGCCCGGCGCAGGTCGCCCGTCGTCTCGACGTCTACGACGCTGATCATGCCGTCTATGCGTGGATCCTTGACCTCGTTGGCCAGAATCTCGCTTACCTGCTGGCGCAGGTTGGCGTTGACGCGGTCCACTCGGCGCGTCATCTCGTGCCCTTAACCGACGCCGACCTGCTCGGTGCGGTGGGCTTCGAGGATGTCACCCTCTTGGAAGTCGTTGAACCCGTCGATCACAAGGCCACCTTCGTTGCCGTTGGCGACCTCTCGAACGTCATTTTTGAAGTGTTTGAGGCTCAAAAGCTTGCCCGTGGCCAGCCTCTCGCCGTCGCGAGTGACGTATATCTCGGCGTCCCGGGTGATCTTGCCGCGACCAACGTAGAAGCCGGCGATTCGGGCGGTACGGCCCATGGGGAAGACGGCCCTTACGGTCGCCTCTCCCTCCACGACGTCGCGGAACACCGGTTCAAGCAGGCCTTGTAGGGCCTTGTCGATGTCCTCAATGAGGGCGTAGATGACGTCGTAGCTGCGTATCTCGACGCCTTCCTGGCTGGCGCGGGACCGGGCGCCGGCCTGGGGCTCGGTGTTGAAGCCGATGATGATGGCGTCGGACGCTACCGCCAGCAAGACGTCGTTCTCGGATATGCTACCGGCCGCGGATCGGATGACGTTGACCTTGACCTTTTCGGTGCCGAGCCCGTCGAGGACGGACAGGACGGCGTCCACGGTTCCCTGGACGTCTGTTCTTACGATCAGGTTGAGTGCTTTTGCCTCGCCGGACTCGACCCGGGTGTAGACATCGCCCAGCGACGTACCGGCGTGGGAAGCCGCTTCACGCTCGCGCTTCTCGGCCAGGGCGCGGCCCGTTTTTTCGTCGGCGACCACTTCGAATATGTCTCCGGCGTCCGGCATTCCGCTGATGCCCAGTATCTCGGCCGGTGTCGATGGTCCGGCTTCGTCGAAGCGTCGGCCCCGATCGTCCATCATCGCCTTGACTCGACCCCGGATCGAACCGACGACTATATGATCCCCGACTCTCAGTGTCCCTGTCTGCACCAGAACCGTGGCCACCGGGCCGCGGCTGCGGTCCACCTGGGCCTCGACGACGACCCCGCGCGCAGGCCGGTCGGGGTTGGCCTTGAGTTCGGAAATCTCGGCCACTAGGTCGATGTGCTCAAGGACGTCCGAAACACCCTCGCCCTTGAGGGCCGACACCGGGACGGAGATGATGTCGCCGCCCCAGTCCTCGACCAGCAGGTCGCGCTCGGCGAGCTGCCGTTTGACCTTTTCAGGGTCGGCGTCGGATTTGTCGACCTTGTTAATGGCGACGATCATCGGGACGTCGGCGGCCTTGATGTGGTCAATGGCCTCCTCGGTCTGAGGCATTAGGCCGTCGTCTGCGGCCACCACCAGCACGGCGATGTCGGTGACCTTCGCCCCACGTGCCCTCATAGCCGTGAACGCCTCATGACCGGGCGTATCGAGGAAGGTTATCCGACCTCCGTCCCGCTCTATCTGGTATGCGCCGATGTGCTGGGTGATACCCCCCGCCTCACCATCGACCACTTTGGTGTCGCGGATGGCGTCGAGCAGAGTCGTTTTGCCGTGATCTACGTGACCGAGGATCGTCACCACGGCGGGCCGGGGCTGCAGGTCGGCCGGGTCTTCCCCCTCCTGGGAGAGGACGATTGACGTGGCGTCTTCGCTCAGCTCTTCGGGCTCGAGAATGTCGTAGCCGAAGTCCTCGGCCAGTTCGGCGGCGAGCTCAAAATCTATGACCTCGTTGATCGCATACATGTGGCCGCGGCGCATGAGCTGCTTGATCACGTCGACCGCGGTGACCCGCATCAGGGCGGCCAGGTCCCCGACGGAGATGGCGTCTGGTATGTCGAGAACAGGCGCGGCTGTTGCAACTGGCGGCGCAGCGGCGCCAGGGCTCGCGGCAGGGTCGTCCGGTGTCTGTGTTTGTCCGTTGGTTGTCATCTAGCTGGTCTCTGTCGGGCCCCGCAGGCCCTCCCTCTCTTTTAATTCGGAAATCAGACGGACCACCTCCGGCTGAGACACCGGTGTCCGCAGCGCGTAGGATAACCTACCCGCTCTTAGCTCGGCCTTGTCGCAGGCCGCCCTCAAACAGAGGTATGCACCCCGGCCAGGCAACCGGCCTTCCGGGTCGAAACGAGCCCCCTCAGGGCCTGGTGCCAGTCGGATCAACGCCGACTTCGTTGCTTTGGTGCCGCACGCGATGCAGGTCCGCTCGGGCAGGCGGGTCGGTTTCGGGCTCGAACGCATTGGGAGGCGCAACTCGGCCGCTCTCCGCTTCGTGTTGGTCAGGCGCTGGGCAGTTAACGTCTGCGCGGCCTGTACGCTCGCCTTCGGCCACCCGTTCGGCGGCGGCGTCCCGGCCCGTCTGGACGCAACTCCTCTATGTCCTCGGCGAACCTTATCTGGCCGGGCTCGGAGGACGCCGCCGGTCGACGCACCGTCCAAACCTCTTCGGGTAACTCTGACAACGACGGGGCGGCAACTCCGACTGGCTCGGGCACATCTGCGGCCCTCTCCTCTTCAAAGACGGGGGCAGCGACCTGCTGCTCAACCGGAGCCTTCACCTCTTCTGTGGAGGCTTCGGGCTCTGCGGGGGGTCCGGTAACCTCCTGAGTCGTTTCGGCGCCCGCCTCTACCTGCACTGGCTCCGGTTCCGGAGCGTCGGGCGCCGGGGCCGCCACCGCTGCCGCCTTCTGGAAGTCTGCGATGGCCTGCAAGGTGTCCGCCTTCGAGCGGATGCCCTTCAGGTCAACGCCCAGTTCGCGGGCGTACTCACGTATCTGTTTGAATGGGCGCTGGTCGAGAGGCGCCTCCTCGGCGACCGCAGGGACGGCCTCCGGCGCGGCCGCGCCGACGGCCTCGGCCTGGACCTCTCCAACCGCCTCCTTGACTGCCGCGGCGGGCGCTGCGGCCTTCGGCTTGACCGGAGCTTCCGCGGCATCTACGTCGCTCTGAATGTCGACTTTCCAGCCGGTCAACTTAGCGGCGAGCCGGGCGTTCTGGCCCTCCTTGCCTATTGCCAGCGATAGCTGACGGTCCGGGACGACCGCTACTGCCGAGAGGTCCTCGGTATTCAAGTCCACTCTCAGAACCTGTGAGGGGCTGAGGGCGTGGGCAATGAATACTGTCGGGTCGGGGTCCCACTCGACGACGTCGATCTTCTCGCCGTGGAGCTCGTTGACGATGTTCTGAATGCGAATTCCTCTCAGGCCCACGCAGGAGCCGACAGGATCCACGCCGGTCTGCGCCGACCACACGGCGACTTTGCTGCGGGCGCCGGGCTCGCGGGCGATCGCCTTAATTTCCACCGAACCGTTGTAGATCTCGGGGACTTCCATCTCGAATAGCCGTCTGAGTAGCAGCTTGTCAGCACGGGAGACGATGAGTTCGGGGCCCTTGAGGGACCGCTCAATGGATTTGAGCAGAACCTTCATTTTCTGGCCCACGCGGTAGCGCTCGAAGTAGACCTGCTCGGTGGGAGGCAAGATGGCCTCGGCCCGGCCCAGCTCGGCGACGATCTGCTTCGGCTCAATGCGCTGGATGGTGACTGTGTAGACTTCGCCCTCTTTGTCGGCGAACTCCTCATACACCAGTTCCCGCTCGGCCTCACGCAGGCGCTGCAGTACCACCTGCTTCGCGGTCTGGGCGGCAATGCGACCAGCGCTGTGTGGAAGGCTCTCGTAAGCGACGCTCTCACCAACCTCGGCGTCGGCCTTGAATTTCTGTGCCTCTTTAAGGGTCATCTCAAGCTGCGGGTCTTCGACGTCCTCGACGACCCGCTTGAGAAGGTAGACGCTAACCTCGCCGCTGCCCGGATCGAGCTTCACGGAGATGTCCTGGCCCGCCGCTATGCTATCCTTCCGGTAGGCTGAGACCAGTGCGGCCTCAATTGCGGACAGCACAATCTCACGGGGCAAATTACGCTCCGCTGCAAGCTGAGTCAGCGCGATCAGAAAATCGCTCTTCATACTTTTTGTCAGCCCCTCCCCTGCGCCGATCGTGCGCGGCATGAGTCCGGCAAAAAATCCCTCTTCAATCAAAAAAAGCGGGGCCGGCCCCACTTTTCGCGAAGAGGAAAAGTTGTCGCCCGTAAGTATACCAACTACCGTCCATGCTAACAACCTCGCTCGGCTCGTGAAGGCGGGTTTGCAGCCGTGGACGGCTTTCGGTGGGGTGCGAGCGGTGGCAACCGCCATCGGGGTTTTTTTGGCTCTTTCGATGGCCTGCGGCGGGGGCGATGACGACGAACTCTTGGTGTTTGCCGCGGCCAGCCTGACCGACGTCTTGACGGAGCTGGGGGACCAGTACCGGGCCGAGACTGGCGTCGAGGTCGCGTTCAGCTTTGGAGGTTCCCAGTTTCTTGCCCGACAGATAATCGAAGGGGCGCCCGCGGACCTTCTGATTTCCGCCGGTGCGCAGCCCGTCCAACTATTGGTCCAACAAGACGTCGTGTCTGCGGGTCCGTTCGACCTGGTCGGCAACGAGTTGGTGGTTGTGGCGCGTAACGGGCTGGCAGATGCTAACCTGAAATTGGACGACCTGGCGACCAGCGCAATCGGCAGCGTGTCGTTACCGGACCCGGACCTGGCGCCCGCCGGGGCCTACGCAAGGGAGGCGCTGGCGGGCCTGGGCCTATGGGACGCCCTGGCCGACAAGATCGTGCCCACGCCGGACGTCCGTGCCGCGCTGACCAACGTCGAGCGAGGCAACACCGATGCGGCCATCGTCTACCGGACCGACGCAGCTGCCGGCCGCGACCTCCTCATCCTCGACATCATCCCGCCCGGTTCGCATTCGCCGATCGTCTACCCGGCCGTGGTCACGGCCCGCAGCGAGCGGTCGGGCGCGGCGCAAGAGTTCGCCGAGTACCTGGGTGGAGAGGCTGCGGGGCGAATCTTCGCTCGATTCGGCTTTGACCCAGCACCCGACCGACCTCGCGAGTAACAATAGGCACCATGTCGTCAGAGCTTTCCCTGGTCGGGCTTTCAATACAGGTGGCCGTGGTCGCTACCGCGATGAACCTGATTCCGGCGCTGGCCGTCAGTTGGCTGCTGGTGAAAAGGAAAATGCCGGGCGGCTTCGTTCTAGACCTGTTGGTGTCGTTGCCTTTAGCGTTGCCCCCGGTGGCTATCGGCTTCTTTTTACTCATGCTACTGGGAAGGGAAGGGCCGTTCGGTCGTGCTTCACAGTGGCTGTTCAGCAGCGACATCGTCTTTACCTGGTTCGCCGCTGCGATAGCCGCTGCCGTCGTTTCGTTCCCGCTGATGACCCGCTCGATAATGGTGGCCATGGCCGGGGTGGACCGGCGACTGGAGTTGTCGGCTAGGACACTGGGCGCCGGGCCCTGGCGCGTCTTTTTAACCATTACCGTTCCTCTGGCACACCGGGGTATTCTTGCCGGACTGCTGCTCGGTTTTGTCCGGGCCCTGAGCGAGTTTGGGGCGACGATTGTAGTAGCCGGCAACATATCGGGCCGCACCGAGACCCTGCCGCTCGCAGTGTATTCGAACATCTTGCTGGGCAGAGACGGGCAGGCCTTTACGCTGATCGGTATAACAATCGGTTTGGCGGTGGTGAGCCTCGCCGTGCACAACTGGCTGCTCAGCCGAGGCGGACGTCTTGAGGTGAACCAGTGAGTCTCAAGACCGCAGCAACGAGTCGACCGAACGGTTCGGAACCGGTCGTGAGTTTCCGGGTGAAAAAGACGTTCCCGGCATTCACGCTGGAGTGCGAGGCTCAGTTCTTTTCGGGCGTGACTGCGGTGTTCGGACGCTCCGGCAGTGGCAAGACGACCCTGCTTAACTGCCTGGCTGGCATGGTCCGTCCCGACGAGGGGCATATCGAAATTCTGGGGCGCCCAGTGTTTCGCTCGGGAGCACGCTCATCGCATCAGCCCCCGGAACGTCGCCGTGTCGGCTACGTATTCCAAGACGGCATGCTGTTCCCGCACATGTCGGTGGCCGCGAACATCGACTACGGCCACGCGCTGGTGCCGCCCGAGCGCAGGTCCTTGCACCCGGAGGAGGCGATCGACCTGCTGGAACTCGGCTCGCTCCTCGAAAGACCGGTGAGCGGGTTGTCCGGCGGTGAGGCGCAACGCGTCGCACTGGCCCGGGCTCTGGCCGCCTCTCCTGACCTGCTGCTGTTCGACGAGCCGCTTAGCTCGCTCGATGCGGTAATGCGCGGGGTCATCATCCGCTATCTAAAGAGAGTCTGGACCGAGCTTCGCATACCAATGGTGCTCGTTTCTCACTCCCTCTCCGAGGTAATGGCCCTCGCCGAGGACACGCTGGTGCTGTCCGGGGGCCGCAAGATAGCCCAGGGGCCGCCCGCGCGCGTCCTCGTTCAGCCCGCAGTTGGGGCGCTGGCCGACTACCACGCATTGGAGAACCTGGTAGAGGCGGAGATACTCCAACCGTCCGAAGGGTCGCGTCCTGGACGAGTCAGGGTGGGAGAAGCGAACCTGGAGTCCCCAGATGTCCAGGGAAGTCCTGGGGAACGGGTAATGGTGTCGGTCCGGGCGTCCGACATCATCGTCGCCATCGTCCGGCCCACCGGCCTGAGCGCGAGGAACGTGGTAAAGGCCCATCTAATTGAGTTGGACGCGGTGGGTGGCAGGATTCTGGCGTACTTCGACGTCGGTGCCCGGCTCGTCGTTGAACTCACCGACGCCGCAGTGCAAGAGTTGCGCCTCGGTCCGGGCTCCGACGTTTACCTGATTATCAAGTCCAACTCGGTCCAGGTGCTCAGCCCTGGTTGACCGCCTTTGCCCGCTCGATTCCTGTTGGGCACAAGACCTTGAGCACACAGGCTCCACATAGCGGCGTTTTGCGACAGGCCACTTTAGCGTGGGCCACTATGAGGGCGTGGAACTCGCCCATCTTGTTTGCGTCTGACCCAGCGTCCCTGGACCCAGCGTCCCTGGACCCAGTGTCCCCGGACTGGGTAGCTTGGGCGAACAGGGCGCTCAGTTCACCGTAACCGACCCCCTGGGCCGCCAGTCCCAACCTCGCCGCCAGTCTGCGGGTGTATGCGTCGATTACAAACACCGGTCTGCCCGCCGCGTATAGGAGGATGTCGTCGGCCGTCTCGGCGCCGACACCGTGTACGGCCAGCAGCATCTCGCGCAATCTGGGGGTGGGCACGGCCGCCATGTTCGCCGGGTCGCCCTCGAACTCCGTGACCACAAACAAGGCCAGCGCCCTTAGCTTGCGGGCCTTGGCGTTATGGTAGCCGGTCGGCCGAATCAGGCTCGCCAGTTCGGCCTGTGGCATGGCAAGAATCGACCGGGGAGACAGGGCGTCAGCGGCCCTCAGCGCACTGATCGCCCTCTCCACGTTGCCCCAGCTGCACGCCTGGGTCAGCACCGCGCCGACCATCATCTCGAAAGCGGTCTCGGCAGGCCACCAGTGCTGTGGGCCGTACGTCGCCAGCAGGCGTCGATAGGTTTCGTTTATGAGGGACCGGGGTTTCATGCGGTGTAAAGTATTCCAGAATTCCGCCCGTGCACCCTTACTCCCAAAAACTGCTCGCCTCCATGACGGCCTCTCGCTCTCTGCTGTGCGTGGGCCTGGACCCCGATCCTGCAAAAATGCCGGTACCGGACGTGGCCGATTTCAACCGGGCCATCGTCGATGCCACCGCGGACCTGGTCTGCGCCTACAAGCCCAACCTGGCGTTTTACGAGGCGCTGGGTGTGCCAGGGTTGACCGCTCTAGAACACACCATAGAGCACATCAGGGCGACCGCCCCCTCGGCGGTGCTGATCGGCGACGGAAAAAGGGGCGACGTGGGTTCCACGTCCGCCGCCTACGCAAAGGCGATGTTCGAGGTGTGGGGCTTCGACGCGACGACGGTCAACGCCTGGGGCGGCGGTGAGTCGCTGGCCCCGTTCCTCGATTACGCTGATAAGGGCGTGTACGTGTGGTGCCGCTCGTCCAACCCCGGCGCCGCCGAGCTTCAGGACGTGCGCGTGGAGCACGGCGATGGCAGCAGCGTGCGTCTCTTCGAGCGGCTGGCACAGGGTGTCGCCAAGTGGGATTCGAAGGCCGCCGTGGGCCTGGTGGCGGGCGCTCCCTATCCTAAGGACGTGGCCGTCTTGCGCCGCCTCTTACCGGGCGCTTCCATTCTGGCACCTGGGGTCGGTGCCCAGGGCGGCAGTCTGGCGGCCACGGTGAAGGCTGGAATGGGAGCCGATGGTCGAGGCCTAGTGGTGAACTCCTCCCGCGGTGTGCTCTACGCGTCGTCGAACGACTTCGCTGAGGCCGCACGGGCCGCTGCGAGCGAACTGCGGGACGACATCAACCGTGTCGTCACTGCCGAGGGGCTCGGTTGGTGACCCCCGAGGGACTCGGTCAGTGACGGGAGTGACAGAACTGAACATGGGCGACACGGTGAGGCTGAAAAAGGCGCATCCGTGCGGCGGCTACGATTGGACGGTGGTTCGGCTCGGGGCCGACGTGGGCCTGGTCTGCGACGGCTGCAAAAGGCGGGTAACTCTCACACGCTCGGAGCTAACCCGCCGGATCAAAGAGGTCTGTACGGAGGCGTCGGGCCCGTGCCGGCGTCGTTGACCCCCCCGTGGGGCGGCCCGTAGAATTGGGTTAATCAACCTCGGTGCGAGGTTTCCAAAAGTCTGTAGTCGGACCCCATAGCCGGACCGTATAGGAAGAGATTTCACAGATGCGGGAAATGTTGATAGACAGCATCCGTGTCAGCCTGATGAACTATCAGCGGGTGGTAATTCTGCGCGTAAAAGATACGGACCGGTACCTCCCCATCTGGATCGGGCCAAACGAGGCCGACGCCATCGCCGTCAAGCTGCAAGATGTCGCCGTGTCCCGCCCGCTCACACACGACCTGCTCGGTAACGTCATTGACACGCTGGGCGCCGAGGTCAACTCCATAGTGGTCTCAGACCTGAGCAATGACACGTTCTTCGCCAAGATCGTACTCGGCGTTAACGGGGGAAGCGTCGAGGTCGATTGTCGGCCCAGCGACGCCCTCGCCCTGGCGGTCCGGTCGGGGGCGCCGATCTTCGTCGAGGATGCCGTGCTGGACAAGGCCAGCGTTCAGATGGACGCCGAAACGGGGAAACCCATCGTGCCCGAGGGCGAAGGCGCCCCCAAGCCGCTCCGGGAAGAGGAGCTTAAGAGCCTGTCGGCCTTCAGCGACTTCGTTTCCACACTCGACCTGGATGACCTCGGCCCTGGCGACCCCCAACCCGGCGACCCGGCCCCTGGCGGCCCCCAATCAGGCGATCCCCAATCTGGCGATTCGGGGCCCGGCGATGAAGGAAAGACCGAGTAACAGGCACCCACGCGGTCGCCGGACAACGGCCTCGACCGCTCCCGTCAGGCATGAGCCTCAGCCCCCCAAGCCGGGGCTTTTTTTGTACCTTTTGCGGACCAAGGGAAAATCTTCGAAAGCGGGCCGTTCGGTTACCCCGTGGACCGCATTGTTGACCCCAAAATCGCCTTTGTGATAAGCTTTTCAATCGCCGTCGCGAAGACCCGTGAACGCCGGTGAACAGGGGCGCGAGCAACTTGACTGAACCCGCTGTCCGGAGGACAAAAAGGGCTCTGATCGCAAGGTTGGTCGGGGTCGGCTGGTTCGTCGCTCTGACCATTGCGGGCGGGGCTATTGGAGGGCTGGCTCTCGATGGCTGGCTGGGCACCGGGCCGATCCTTACACTGGTGGGGGTTCTGGTGGGTCTGGCGATCGCGGTGGCCGGAATGTATCGAATGCTTATGGCGGTGCTCAGTAGCCCGCCTGCTGATAAGTGACCGTTGGCCCCTGGCTGATTAGGGGGCGTGCGAGGAGACGAAAAGCTGCTGCGCAAACCGAAGGTTCTGATCATCTTGCTGGCCTTTGGTGCGCTGTTCATCATCGGGCTGGCCGGCGGCGCGCTCGGTAACGAATTTGGCGGCGGCTTCCTGGGCGCTCCCATCGCCCACCTCCAGATCCCGGCCGAGAACATCACGTCGGGGCCAAACGTCGGCGACTTCCACATCACCAACACCATGGTGACGACGTGGGGGGCGATAGTGCTGGTCATCGTCCTGGGCTTCTTCGCATCGAGGCAGGTGACGATGGTCCCCACTGGCCTGCAGAACATGTTCGAGGTGATGATCGAGTACTTTCAGAACATCGGTGAGGGCCTCGCCGGTAAGAGAGGCCTCACTTATGTGCCTCTCGCGTTCACCATCTTCATTTTCATTCTCGTCTCGAACTGGATGGGAATCCTCCCCGGCTTCGGTACCATCGGCTGGATCGAGCCCGCCGAAGTGCTCATTGAGCACGAGATCCACGAGGCCGAGGAAGAGCACGAAGAGCCCAACCTGAAGAGCATTGCGCTCAACGTCTTTGACGGGGATGGCGATCTGGGCATCCTCGGCTTCGGCTCGGTCAGCGAGGCCATCACCGCCGAGGAGTTCGAGGAGCACGGGGTAGAGGACGGCAAGCAGGCGGGTGTACTGGTGCCTTTCTTGCGGGGTGCCAATACGGACGTGAACACCACGCTGGCCATCGCGCTGGTGACCATGTTCCTGGTCCACTTCTGGGCGTTCCGAACCCTGGGGTTCTTCGCCCACGCCGGTAAGTACCTGAACATAAAGCAGGGGCCCATCTGGTTTTTCGTGGGCATCCTGGAATTCGTCAGCGAGATCGCGCGGATAATCAGCTTCACCTTCAGGCTCTTTGGCAACATATTTGCCGGTGAGGTCTTACTGGTGGCTATGGCGTTCCTCATTCCACTTATTGGGGTATTGCCGTTCCTCGGGCTGGAGCTGTTCGTAGGCCTGATTCAGGCGTTTATTTTCTCCATGCTCACGCTGGTCTTCGCCGCGGTGGCGGGGGCTGCGCACGATTCGCACTAGGTAACAATTGCAGGTAAGCCATGCCGACACAAAGAGAGATCGGCGGGGCGAAAATCAAGCGGAGGTAAAGCGCGATGTTAGAAGGTGATTTGAATGGAGTGGGCGCCGGGCTGGCGATCGGTCTCGGGGCGATAGGCCCCGGCATCGGAGTCGGCGTACTGGCCGCCAAGGCTATGGAGTCGATAGGCCGCAACCCGGAGGCGGTGGGTCTGATTCAGCAGAACATGATCCTGGCAATTGCGTTCGCAGAGGCGATCGCGATCTACGCCCTGGTCGTGGCCATCATCATCAAGTTCGTTTAACGCTCGGCCCGGCATCCCGCCGGGCCCGCCGATAACGAACGAGAAATAAAGAGGAACTATGAACGCACTAGGAGTAAATCTCTCCGGCCTGGTAACCCAGGTCGTCAGTTTTCTCATCCTGTTCATCGTCCTGTGGCTCCTCCTTTACAAGCCCATCTCCAAGGCCATGAAGGAGCGCTCAAGTCGCATTCAGGAGGGCCTTGAGGCCGCCGATAAGGCGCGCGAAGAGGCGGCTGCTGCTCGGGGTGAGATGGAAGACCAGATGGCTACGGCGCGGGCCGAGGGTCAGGAGATGATCGCCCAGGCCAGGGAGGTGGCAGACCGCTTCCGCGACGAGGAGTTGACCAAGGCGCGGGCCGAGATCAAGGCCGAGCGTGAGCGGGCCGAGGCGGACATCCAGCGAGAGCGGGACGCCGCAATCGAGGGAATCCGAAAAGAGTTCGCGGCCCTGGCCGTGGACGCCGCCGAGAAGATCGTCGAGCGATCTCTCGACGGCCCGGCACACAAGGACCTCATCGACAAGGTTCTCCAAGACAGCAGCGCCCTGAACAAGGGCGGCTGATGTCGAGCATTTCTGTGATCAGGTCGCTTAGCTAATGGCAGGGCAACAGTCCGCCAGGAGATTCGCGCAGGCCGCCTTCCAAATAGCACAGGAGGCGGACCAGCTGCCCGAGTGGCGCGACGACCTGACGACCATCGCGCAGGCGCTTGGCAACCAGGAGTTGGCAACGCTGCTGGACTCCCCCCAGGTGCCGGTGGAAACCAAGCTCAAGGTGCTCGACGAGGTCCTGGGTGACGGGGTCGGCCCCCTGCCCCGGAACCTCGTTGGCCTGCTTGCAAGCCGGAGCGCGGTGGCTGTGGTGCCTGAGATCGTCGACCATTTCGAGGCCATGCTCGACGCCAGTCAGGGCGTCGTGCGGGCCGACGTGACCACTGCCGTGAAGCTCTCGGCCGATCAGACCGCACAGCTGACAAAAACACTGAGTGAGGTGGTCGGAGCCGACGTAAAGGTGGAGACACGAGTCGACCCCGCTGTGCTCGGCGGCATGGTCGCCAGGGTGGGCGACCGGGTGATCGACGGCAGCCTCCGCACCAAGCTGCAAACAATGAAAAGAGAGATTTCCCAGTAGGGGAATACGGAGAAACACATGGCAGGTAAAGGACAGGACATCGCCTCGGTCATCAGGCGCCAGATCGAGGACTTCGGTAGCGACCTGACGATGGTCGACGTCGGTACCGTGGTCGAGGTCGGCGACGGCGTGGCCCGCATCCACGGGCTATCTGAAGTCAGTTACTCAGAGCTCCTCGAGTTCGAGGGCGGCGTCACCGGACTGGCCCTGAACCTGGAAGAGGACGGCGTGGGCGCTGTCATCCTCGGCGACCCCCGCACTGTCAAAGAGGGCAGCGAGGTCCGCAGCACCGACCGCATTGTCGAGGTGGCGGTGGGCGA
The DNA here is from genome assembly GCA_965250195.1 of Dehalococcoidia bacterium. Taxonomy (GTDB): domain Bacteria; phylum Chloroflexota; class Dehalococcoidia; order Lucifugimonadales; family UBA2962; genus CAUZIR01. The sequence goes on along the minus strand of OZ252295.1, from coordinate 365,793 downwards.
GCAGTTGATCGGCCGGGTGGTCGACGCGCTGGGTCAGCCCATCGACGGCAAGGGTGCCACGGGTACCACTGAGACGATGCCGGCGGAGATAGTCGCGCCGGACGTGGCCTCCCGCAAGTCGGTTAATAGCCCGGTGCAGACCGGGATCAAGGCAATCGACGGGATGATCCCCATTGGCCGCGGTCAGCGCGAGCTGATCATCGGCGACCGCTCGACGGGTAAGTCGATGATCGCCATCGACACCATCATCAACCAGAAGGGCGGCGACCTCGTCTGCGTCTATGTGGCCATCGGCCAAAAGGCGGGCAAGGTGGCCCAGACCCTGGGCATGCTGGAAGAGAACGGGGCGATGGAGCACACCATCATCGTCGCGGCCAACGCCGCCGACCCCGCAGCTATGCAGTACCTTGCGCCATACGCTGGCTGTGCGATGGCGGAATACTTCATGCAGCAGGGCAAAGAGGCCCTGATCGTCTACGACGACCTGTCCAAGCACGCCTGGGCCTACCGCCAGATGTCACTGCTGCTGCGCCGCCCTCCCGGTCGCGAGGCATATCCGGGCGACGTGTTCTACCTGCACAGCCGGCTGCTGGAGAGAGCGGCGAAGCTCGACGAGGCGCACGGCGGCGGCTCGCTGACCGCGCTGCCGGTCATTGAGACCCTGGCCGGAGACGTGTCGGCCTACGTGCCCACCAACGTCATTTCCATCACGGACGGCCAGATCTATCTGGAGCCGGAGCTGTTCAACGCTGGCATTCGCCCGGCGGTCAACGCCGGACTTTCCGTGTCGCGTGTTGGCGGAGCGGCTCAGACCAAGGCGATGCGGTCCGTGGCCGGTGGCCTGCGCCTGGAGCTGGCGCAGTACCGGGAGCTGGCCACATTCGCCCAGTTCGGCACGGAGGACCTCGACGCGGCCACCAAGGCGCAATTGGAGCGAGGCCAGAGAGCCGTCGAGATTCTCAAGCAAGGTCAGAACAGGCCCCTGTCGCTGGGCGACCAGGTGGCGGTCATGTACGCGCTTTCCAACGGCTACCTCGACGACGTGGCCATCGACAAGATCGGCGAGGCAGAGGCGGCCCTGCAGAGCTACCTCACTTCCAGCCATCCCAAGGTCGTGGCGGATATCAACGAAACCCTGGAGCTAGGTGATGAGCTGAAAGAAAGGCTCAACAAGGCCCTGGACGAGTTCAAAAAGACAGTCCCGCTCAGTTAACAACAGTGGCTAATTAGAGGAGCTAAGGCGAACTAACCGATGGCATCTGTACGCCAATTAAAGCGGCGCATTTCCAGCGTCGACAATACGGCCAAGATAACCAAGGCCATGTCCATGATTGCTGCGTCGAAGATGCGGCGAGCGCAGGAGATGGCATTGCAGACCCGGCCGTACGCAGAGCGCATGTTGGCGCTGCTATCGGACCTCGCCGCACAGCCCCAAGACATCGACGAGACCCGGCCGCTGCTCGTTCGTCGAGAGGCGAAGCGAGTCCAGCTAATCGTCATGACGCCCGACCGGGGGCTCACTGGCGGCATGAACACCGCCGTTAGCAGGTCCGCCGCGCAGCACCTCATTGACCTGGGCCTGGAGTCGGACGTCGTGGCTGTGGGCAAAAAAGGTCGAGACTTCTTCGCTCGCACCGGCAACCTGAGGGCCTCGTTCACCGACCTGGGCGACCGGCCCACGGTGGCCGACGGCACACCCATCGCCCAGGTCGTCATGGACGACTACACGAGCGAGCGGGTGGACGCGGTTTATCTCGTCTACTCGCACTTTATAAACACCACTGTGCAACGCCCGGAGATTCTGCCGTTATTGCCCGTCGTCCCGGCCAAGCTGGAGTCGAGGGACACGGTGGGGTACATTTTCGAGCCCAGCGCCGCCGAGGTACTCGCGGACCTGCTCCCTCGCTACGTCGAGATGCAGATCTACCACGCGATGCTGGAGTCGGTCGCCAGCGAGCAGAGCGCGCGCATGGTGGCGATGAGGGCTGCAACCGATAACGCAATTGAAATGCAAGCCGACCTGACCCTGGAAATGAACAAGCTCAGGCAGGAATCAATAACCTCCGAACTGCTCGACATCGTGGGCGGCGCGGCGGCGGTCGGGGCGTAGGGCCCCGCCCGTAAAGAGACAAGATTAGACCGGCCTGCCCAAGAAGACGGGTCCGGTTCAGGAGAAAGCAATGGCCAACGGTAAGGTGACCCAGGTGATCGGCACGGTCGTGGACGTAGAGTTCCCGCACGACGACATGCCGACCATATACAACGCGCTGGAGACGACGCTGGCAGGCCAGCGACTCGTGCTCGAGGTGGAGCAGCACGTGGGCAACAACTGGGTGCGCTGCCTGGCACTGGGTCCGACCGAGGGCCTCAAACGCGGCGCCGACGTCGCCGACACCGGCCAGCCGATCGCCGTGCCGGTGGGCGAGGCCACGCTGGGCCGCCTGTTCAACGCGCTGGGTGATCCGCTGGACGGCCTGGAAAGCGTCGACGGCGGCGATAACTGGCCCATACACCGCCCGCCGCCCGCGTTCGATGAGCAGTCCACTCAAATTGAGGTACTGGAGACCGGGGTCAAGGTCATGGACCTCATCACCCCGTTCACCAAGGGCGGCAAGATCGGCCTCTACGGCGGCGCCGGAGTGGGCAAGACCGTCATCATTCAGGAGCTCATCCGCAACATCGGCACCGAGCACCAGGGAGTATCAGTATTCGCCGGGGTGGGGGAGCGCTCCCGCGAGGGCAACGACTTGTGGCGTGAAATGCAAGAGTCGGGCGTGCTCAAGAGCACGGTATTGGTGTTCGGCCAGATGAACGAGCCTCCCGGTATCAGGGCGCGAGTGGCGCTGACCGGGCTGACCATGGCCGAGTACTTCAAAGAAGAGCGCAACCAGGACGTGCTCTTGTTCGTCGACAACATCTACCGGTACATTTTGGCGGGCATGGAGGTCTCGGCGCTGCTGGGCCGGATGCCCTCCGCCGTCGGTTATCAGCCGACTCTCGGTACAGAAATGGGCGACCTGGAAGAGCGCATCACTTCTTCGAAAGATGGGTCGATCACCTCGTTCCAGGCCATCTACGTGCCCGCCGATGACTACACCGACCCCGGAATCGTCACCACCTTCGGCCACCTCGACGCCGTCGTCGCGCTCGAGCGTTCCATCGCCGAACAGGGCCTGTATCCGGCGGTCGACCCGCTGACCTCGAACTCCCGCATCATGGAGCCCGCCGTCGTCGGGCAGGAGCACTACGAGGTGGCCAGGGGCGTGCAGCAGGTGCTACAGCGCTACCGCGACCTGCAGGACATCATCGCCATTCTGGGCATTGAGGAGCTGTCCGAAGAGGATCGCCAGACCGTCGCCCGGGCCCGCAAGATTCAGCGGTATCTCTCACAGCCTATGTTCGTGGCCGAGGCCTTCACCGGCCAGGAGGGTCGCTACGTTCCCGTCCGTGAAACGGTGCGCGGCTTCAAGGAAATTCTCGAAGGCAAACACGACGACCTGCCCGAGCAGTCGCTGTACATGGTCGGAACCATCGACGAGGCAGTCGAGAAGGCAGAGAAAATGAAGGTAGAGGCGAAGTAGTCGCGTGGCCAACCTTCAGCTCGATATCGTCACCGCCGAGCGCCTCATGTACTCCGATGAGGTGCAGAGCGTCGTCGCGCCCGGAACCGCCGGTGAACTGGGCATTCTGCCCAGCCATGCGCCGCTGCTAACCAGCCTCGCGCCGGGCGAGTTACGTGTGTCGAAAGACGGAGAGCAGACGGCGATAGTCGTCTCGGGCGGCTTTTTGGAAGTCATCGGCAACCACGTCACGGTCCTTGCGGACACCGCCGAGCAGGCGGACGACATCGACATTGAGCGTGCCGAAGCAGCGCTCAAACGAGCCGAAGAAAGAGTCGCCGCCGCCGATTCGGCTATGGACCTGGAGCGAGCCCTTAAGGCGATGCGCCGCTCGCGCGCCCGGGTCAACATCGGCAACCGCAGGCGACGCAGGACGGCCCGCGGCGAGGCCTCCGCACAGCCCCCGTCCTAGCCAGCGAGTCCCAGTTCAGGCAAAAAAAGAGGCCCGCCATTTGGAGGGGCTTTCTCGTTCCGGGGTCGCGTTCGGAATCGGCTAGATCTCGTAGTCCTCGTCCAGCAGGTAGTAGGTCATCGACTGGAGTGAGAGGACCGGGTCGATGTTACGAAGAACGACGCTCATCGGTACGTGGGGGGCGACGGGAGCGTAGTTGAGGATGCCCTTGACATCACATGCCACGAGATCGTCAATGACCGACTGGGCCTCGTGGGCAGGCACCGCGACGATTGCGATTGCGATGCGCTCGTTCTGGAGCGTCTCTTTCAACGAGGCCATTGGCCGAACCTCGAGGCCGCCCACGGTGTCCCCCACCTGTTCGTCGTCGCTGTCGAATGCGGCGATGATATGGAAGCCCTCGGGAGCGAAGCCGGGGTAGTTGACGATTGCCCTGCCCAGCCGGCCGACGCCGACCAGGCAGGCGGGCCAGCGCCTATCGAGCCCCAGTATCTGGCCCAACTCCGCCAGCAGGAACCCTACGTTGTAGCCCCGGCCCTGTTTGCCGAAGCGGCCAAAGTAGCTCAGGTCTTTGCGAATCTGAGCGGGCGTCATCTGCAGCCGTGACCCCAGCTGCTGGGAACTGACAACGGACGTCCCGTCGTCGCGCATCTGCGTCAGCGCCCGTACGTAGAGGGGCAGACGCAGCACGACCACTTCGGGAACCTGTGTGAAACTGGTCGCCATTGAAACTCTCATCCGCTCCAGTGGTAGTGCCGCTTGGCACGGCGGTCCCATGTGCCTTACGCGACCGCGGCAGACCCGCCTCAGCGCTCTAGAATGCGCCGGAAACGCCCTCATTTCCCGGTTGCTCTGGGCGTCGCCATTGTATGTACGAGGTCGATCATCGTCAACGGCTTGTGAAAGAAATAACGGTAATAATTGGCCTGGTGCGGGCGGCCCAAGTAAGTCGGAGACGATAACCGTTTACCGCGTGCCACAGGCATCCAAGGCTTTCGCGTTCCTTGACTACATTGCGTCGCGATGGTAGAATCGTAATGCTCGTGAGTGGGTCACGGGCAGGCTCCGTGAGCCCTTCAGAGCAACAGGGGCGTAGGCCGACTCGCGGCCCAAAACCCTCTTAGACCAGTCCAGCACTTCGGAGAGCCTCGGGACGAGGTGCCTCCGCGCGGCAGCCGCTGTGCATTCGGAAAGGAGCCCATGGCCGGGGAGAAGAAAGTCGAGATTAGACGAGGCCTAAGGGACGTCTACATCGACAGGACCCGTTCCAGTTTCATCGACGGCAAAGAGGGCAAGCTCCTCTACCGTGGCTTCAACATTAACGACCTGGCCGAGCACTCGACCTTCGAGGAGACGGCCTACCTGCTGCTCTATGGAGAGTTGCCGAGCCAAACCCAACTTAGCGACTTCGACCGGCAGTTAAAAGTCGGCCGTGTCGCGTCCGGCGACATCCTCGACATCATCAGGCTCACTGCGTCGTCCCATCCCATGGACGTGCTCAGGACCGCCGTCTCGGCGAGTGCCGGACCGGACGCCGAGGCCTCCGACATTTCGACCGAGTCCACGCTGCGAAAGGGCATAGCCCTGACCGCCCTGGTGCCCACCATCGTCGCGGCACAAGCGAGGATTACGCAGGGCAACGAACCGATCGCTCCCCGGTCGGACCTGGGCCACGCCGCCAACTTTCTGTACATGCTCTTCGACCAGGAGCCTGACCCGCAGGACGCCGCCATAATCGACAAGGACTTCGTCCTGCACGCAGAGCACGGCATCAACGCATCGTCGTTCGCAGCCCGCATCGCCGCGTCAACTAAAGCCGACGTCCATTCCGCCGTCACCGCGGGTATCGCGGTGCTGAAGGGCCCGTCCCACGGCGGTGCGGCCGAGGGCGTGATGAAGATGGCCCTGGAGATCGGGTCCGAAGACCGGGCGCACCAGTACGTGGCTGATCGGCTCAAGAACAAGGAAGTCATAGTGGGCTTCGGCCACAGGGTTTATCGCACCGAAGACCCGCGAGCGAAGCACCTAAAAGACGACGCGAAGCGGCTGAGCGAGCGCAGGGGCGACCCCCGTTGGTTTGGTATTCTCACGGCCGTGGTCGACGCGATGGCGCCGTACGCCCGCCGGGGCATCGCCCAGAACGTCGACCTGTGGTCGGGGGCGATATACCAGATTCTGGGAATCCCGGAGTCACTTTACATCCCTATCTTCGCCATCGGTCGGATTCCCGGCTGGACGGCCCAGGTGGTGGAACAGTTGGAGAACAACATACTTCTGCGGCCACGGCTCCAGTACGTCGGTGAGATGGACCGGGTGTACGTGCCGCTCGAACAGAGATGACAAATCGCTTAATCTCCGGCGGATATATCAAGCAAAGAGGGGGCCAGATTTGACCACCGAAGAGACCACCTGTTCTGACTGCGAGCACTTCTGGATGATTGAGAGCCCCAACGGGCCCACGTCCATCGGAACGTGTCAGCACTGCGGAGAGAAGTCGGAGTTCCGTAACTCCATGCCCGGCTCCGGCTGGGACCGCGAGAGCCCCCAGGCGAAGCGGGCTCGCCAACAGAGCAACGCCGCCAAGGCAGCCAAGAACTAGCCGGGCAGGTCTGGAACGATGAATCGGGGGCGTCTGAGCTTGCTCGGGCGCCCCTTTTTTATCTGAGAAAATGGCCAAGTGCTAGAGTCCACCGGCCGACCGACCTCCGCAGAAGCGGAGATCCGGTCCCGAATAACAGACAGGGGCCGGATCACATTCCGGGAGTTCATGGCGGTCGCCCTTTATCATCCCGGGGGCGGTTATTACACGGATCCGACGGCTCGGCAAAACGGTGGCGACTACTACACCAGCCCCATGGCTCACCCGGCGTTCGGAGCCGCTATCGCCGTCCAGCTCCGGGCCATGTGGCAGGCGCTTGGTGAGCCCTCACGATTCACAGTAGTAGAGATGGGCGCCGGTGCGGGCGGACTGGCGGCGGACGTGGCGTCGTATACCGACCGTCTCGATGCCGCGTTCGCCGGTGCGCTCGAATACGAGCCAATGGATCTCGGTGAGTCGGCCCCTCTGGGCATCACCGGTTGCGTGTTGTCCAACGAACTACTCGACGCGATGCCCGTCGCCCGGTTCCAGTTTTCCGATGGCGAGGCTAGGGAGGTGTTCGTCACCGTTGACGCTGAAGGGACGGCACTAAAGGAGGTTTTGGGGGATCCGGTGACAGAGTTGATCCAGACGCGGCTGGCCTCACTGCCGGGCCCGTTGCCCGATGGCGCACGGGGCGAGGTGAACCCCGGCGTCCGGCCCTGGATAGAGTCCGTTGGCGAAACACTGGCGCGAGGGTTCCTGCTGACAATCGATTATGGAGGAACGGCCCATGAGATTTACGGCCGTCGCAAGGGAACTCTGCAAACCTACTACAACCACGTCGATGGGCTGAGTCCCTACCAGCACATAGGCCGCCAGGACATCACCGCGCACGTCGATTTCTCGTTGGTAGAGGCTGAGGGAATACGCCAGGGATTGATGCCCCTCGGGCTGGTGGCTCAGACCGAGTTGCTCCGGCGCAACGGGATCGAAAAAATGGCCGACCGGCTCGGGACGATGGGCCTATCGGCGGCCGAATTGCGAGCGAACCGTTACGGGCTCGATAAGCTGACCCGACCCGGTGGGCTCGGAGGCTTCCGGGCGCTGGTGCAGGAGAAGGGGGCTGGCGTTACGGCCCTCGGCGGAATATGGCCGTCGCCCGATGCTCTGACCGAACTGCTGGACCCGCCGACTCTCGGTGCGGGCCACATGCAGCTAGCGGATGGCGGCTACCCCTCGTTTTCGCTGGAGTTGGACTCACTCTGGCCAGAGTCCCCGGAGGCACTAGGGTCGCCCGAGTTGCCGGGGTCGCCCGAAGACTCGGAATAGTCCTCATTTTCCTTGGCGGGCCTGGGCTGGCTCAGCCGGGCGGTGGTGATGAAACCGGTGTGGCCGACCATTCGGTGGTCGGGCCGCACGCTCCTGTTCGCCACCACCCAGGACCGAACCAGCGACTCCGTGGTCTCGATCAGCGCGAAACGGCCACTCAGCCTCAAAGCCTCCGACAGGTCCCTTATCTGAAGGACGGTCGGTAGGAAGCTCAGGAGAACTCCGCCGAGAACCAGGGCGTCGGTCGCATGGGGTACGATGTCCCAGGGCTCCGGCAGATCCAACACGATCCGGTCGACGAGCTCCCCAGACTTCGCCCTTGCGTCCAGCGCCTCGGAGACGTCCCCTAATTGGATGGACACGTTGCTCATGTCTCCGGCAACCGCGCGGACGTTCTCTGTCGCTCGCGCCACCATGTCCTCCCTCACGTCGTAGGAGTAAACAAAGCCCTCCGGCCCTACGGCCCTCATCAGGGCGAACGTGACGGCTCCCGATCCGCAGCCCGCCTCGACCACCCTGGCACCTGGGAAGATGTCGCCGTTTACGATAATCGCACCCAGGTCTTTCGGGTAGACGACCGTCGCGGTGCGCGGCATCAACCGTGTGTAGTCGCCCATCGTCGGCCGCACCGCGAGCAACAGGTGGCCTCTAGACGTCGTTACCCAAGACCCTTCGGGCAGGCCGACGATCTCCTCGTGGGCGAAGTGGCCGGTGTGCGAATTAAACCGCTTGCCGTCCTCCAGCAACACCAGATAGAGTCGGCCACGCCGATCGACGAGCAGGGCGTGCTCGCCGAACTCGAAGGGGCGACCGTTCAGAACCCGTCTATCTCAGCGAGGAAGTCTTCGGTTTTTATGTCGCCCGCGCTGGCATAGACCCGCCTGTAGCGGATCGTGCCGGTCTTGTCGATGATCAGGACGGCCCTATTGGCGGTGCCACGCTCCTCGTTATAGAGGTCGTAGGCATTGGATACCTCCGCCTTGGGATGGAAGTCTGAAAGCAGCGGGTACGGCAGGTTACCCAGAGAGGTGGCGTAGGCCGTCTGGGTGGGCTTGGGGTCGGTGCTTATACCCAGTACCTGGGTATCTCTCTCCACGAACTTCGGGTAGTTAGCCCGGAACATGGAGGCCTGGTCCGTTCAGCCACCGGTGAACGAAAAAACGTGGAAGGACAAAACGACGTTCTTGGACCCCTTGTACTGACTCAGGGTGACCAGGTCGCCGTTCTGGTCCGGGACCTTGAAGTCCGGTGCTGCGTCTCCTACATCTGCCATGTGCAACTCCTCATTATGAATCGGGACTAATCGGGTAATGCTGGCGTCCAGCGCAGGTTGGGCTTGCGAGCGGCCAGCGCTTCATCCAGCCGGGTGTTCGGGGTGTTGTGCGGTGCCTGCTTTAGTAGCTCGGGGCTCTCCTTCGCTTCGCCTGCGATTCGCTTCATTACCGCGATGAAATGATCGAGCGTCTCCTTGGACTCCGTCTCGGTGGGCTCGATCATGAGCGCCTCCTCGACCACCGTGGGAAAGTACATGGTGGGCGGGTGGATGCCGTAGTCTATCAGCCGCTTGGACACGTCGAGGGCGGTGACCCCGAAGTCCCGCTTGAGGCTCTTTGCCGAAAACACGACCTCGTGCATGCATTTCCGGTCGTAGGGCAGGTCGTAGACGTCACGCAGGCCCGCGAGAATGTAGTTGGCGTTGATGACCGCGTCTTCGCTGATGGCCCCTACGCCCAGGTCCCCGAGGGTTCGGATGTAAGCGTAGGCCCGTACCAGGGCGCCGAAGTTGCCGTGGAACGCGCCCATCCTGCCGATGGATTTTTCCGGTGTTACGAATGCGAACGCTCCGTCGCCAGCATTCTCCACTATCGGCCCTGGCAGAAACGGCAGCAGCCGCTCCGACACCATGACCGCACCGGCCCCCGGACCGCCGCCGCCGTGAGGCTGGGTGAAGGTCTTGTGCAGGTTGGAATGAATCACGTCGAAGCCCAGCTCGCCCGGCTTGACCCGGCCGAGCAGAGCGTTGAGGTTGGCTCCGTCGCCGTAGATGATTCCGCCCACATCGCGGACCATCTGCACGACCTGCAGAATGTTGTTATCGAACAGCCCGAGTGTGCTGGGCTGGGTGAGCATGAACCCGGCGACGTCGTCTCCGACCGCGTAACCCAGTGCGTCGAGATCCGTATTGCCGTCGGCATCGGTGGGCAGCGACACGACCTCGAATCCGGCCATGGCAGCGGATGCGGGATTGGTGCCGTGGGCGCTGTCCGGTACGAGCACTTTGACTCGCCGTTCATCACCCCTGGACCTGTGGTATGCGCGGGTCATGAGCATCCCGGCCAGCTCTCCCTCGGCGCCCGCCATGGGCGAAAGCGAGGCACCCGCCATGCCCGTTATCTCGGTGAGCAGTTCCTGTAGGTGGTGCATGAGGGCGAGAGCGCCCTGCACGGAAGACTCCGGCTGCAACGGGTGTATGTCGGACAGGCCCGGCAGTCCGGCCATCTCGTCGTTCAGCTTGGGGTTGTACTTCATCGTGCAGCTGCCGAGCGGGTAGAAGTTGTGGTCGATGGAGAAGTTGAAGGTGCTGATCTGAGTCATATACCGCACCAGTTCGCTCTCAGAAACCTCGGGCATCGGTAGCTCGTCGCGCACCAGTTCGGCCGGTGGCGGCGCCTGCTCGGGCACGTCCAACGAGGGTAGGGTCGTGCCGATGCGGCCCGGCACGCTGCGGTCCATCGCCAGTCGACGGCGGGGGTCTTCGGCGGTCAGGCGCTCAAACACTGGAATTCCCAACCTGGGCCAGAGCGCCGGCGAGTGCGTCGATCTCCTGCCGGGAGTTCATCTCGGTTACACACAGCAACATCCCGTTGGAGAAGCGGCCGGACACGTCGAGGCCGCCGATGATGCCGTTTTTCAACAAGCGGTCATTGATCTCGCCTGGGGGCACTGGACAGGAAACTACGAACTCCCTGAAGAAGGGTTTATCGCCCAATGGCATCGAGTAGCCCGGCAGGGCCTCGATTGCCGAGGCTGTATAGTGAGATTTCTGGTAGCACAGGTCGGCAACGTGGGCCAGGCCGCGTTTCCCCTGGCTCATCGTGTAGATCGTCGCCATGAGCGCGATCAGGCCCACCGACGTGCAGATGTTGGACGTCGCCCGCTCCCGACGTATGTGCTGCTCCCTCGTCTGCATCGTGAGCACATATCCAGTGCGACCCTCGGTATCGACGGTCTTACCGACGATGCGCCCGGGCATCTGCCGAATGAAGCGCTGCTTACAGGCGAACAGGCCTACATACGGTCCCCCGAAGGTGGGCGCGATGCCCAGCGCCTGCCCCTCGCCGACGACGATGTCCGCATCGTAGTCGGCGGGCGGCCTGAACATGCCCAGCGAAATCGGATCGGTGACGACGACGAGCAGGGCTCCGCCTTTATGTGCCGTGTCCGACAGGGACTGGAGGTCCTCGAACGCTCCGTAGAAGCCCGGCTGCTGCACCACCAGACAGGCCGTGTCGTCGTCGATCTGAGTCTGATCGCCAGGAACGGTGTCTATGGTCAGACCCGGCGCGTCCAGATAGGTCCTGAGGACTTCAACGTACGACGGCGATACCGAGTCCAGCACCGCCACACGGTGCCTGCCGGTCACTCGCGCGGCCATCAGCGCCGCCTCGGCCAGGGACGTGGCGCCGTCGTACATCCCGGAGTTGGCCACCTCCATGCCGGTGAGCTGGCACACCATCGACTGGAACTCGAAGTGGGCCTGCAGCGTCCCCTGCGCCACCTCGGGCTGATAGGGGGTGTAGCAGGTCATGAACTCGGCCCGAGAGGCGATTTGCCTGACTATGGCCGGTATGAAGTGCCTGTACGAGCCCGCACCAAGGAAGCAGGCGTAGTCGCCGGGCACGGCGTTGAGTTTTGCCAGGGCCGCGATTTCGCGCCCCAACTCCAGCTCGGAGATGGGCGGCGGGACGTTGAGCGTCGGGTTGCGGAACCGCTCGGGGATGTCTTCGAACAGCTCGTCGACCGAGCTCACGCCGATGGCCGCGAGCATGGCCTTGCGGTCGGCTTCGGTGTTGGGGGTGTAGGGGGAGGTGAAGCCCCCTTGTGATGACCGAGCGGTTGCCATTCGCCCGGCTAGCTGCCCTCTGACTCCACGAAGCTCTCGTAGTCGGCAGCGGACATCAGGCCGTCTAGTTCGGCCCGGTCGGTGAGTGTCACTTTGAGCAGCCATCCGGCTTCGTATGGGCCGTCATTGACCAGCTGAGGGTTGTCCACGACGCCCTGGTTGATCTCGGTTATAGATCCACCGATGGGCGAGAACAGGTCGGAGACGGCCTTGACCGACTCGATCTCACCGAACTTTCCGAACTGCGACAGCGATGTTCCGGCGTCGGGCAGGTCGACGAAAACCACGTCTCCCAGGCTCTCCGCGGCGAAGGCGGTAATGCCGATCGTCGCCGAGCCGGACGGCTCAATGCGCACCCACTCGTGCTCTTTGGAATAGCTAAGGTCTTGAGGGTTCACGTGTGCAGCTTATCGTGGCCTTGAATAGAAGGGCAAACTGGCCACTTCGACGTCAACTTCGTTACCCCGGACATCCACCGTCAGCGGGGTGCCCTCGGCGGCGAGCGCGGTGGGAACGTAGCCCAGGGCGATGTTCCTGTCAAGGGTGGGGGAGTAGCTGCCCGAGCTGACCTCTCCGACCCGTTCGCCGTCTGACAAAATCGCGTGCCCGCTGCGGACGACGCGGCGGCCGGAAACGGCCAGCCCGACGATCTTGCGGGCCGGTCCGGCGTCCCTGATTCGGCGAAGAGCGGGTCCGGCTATATACGCCTGGCGATCTGCGGAAACGAACCGGTCCAGGCCGACTTCGAAGGGGTTCACGGACGTGTCCATGTCGTTGCCGTGCAGCAGCAGCCCGGCTTCCAGGCGTAGCACGTCGCGTGCACCCAGCCCGCACGGCACCGCGCCGCTCTCTGTCAACTTCGACCAGGTCGCGGGCGCCGACTCGGCCGGGATGAAAAGCTCAACGCCGTCCTCGCCGGTGTATCCGGTGCGGGCAATCGTGGACCGCGCGCCATCGACCAGCGTTTCGACGACCGAGAACATTTTCATCTCAGTCAGGTCGGCGTCTGCCAATTGCTGTACCAACGACATCGCGGATGGACCCTGCACGGCGATCATGGCCGTTTCGCCTGTTACGTCGCTCATAGCTGCTTCGGCGGCGGTGGGAGCCCAGCGCTCGAGCCATTCGGTGACGGCGGCGGTGTTGGCGGCGTTGGGGACCAGCATGTAACGGGTCTCGTCCAGCCTGTAGACGATGCAGTCGTCGATTATCCCGCCCGACTCGTCGCAAACAACGCCGTAGCGAGCCCGACCAATTCGTAGCTTGGGAACGTTGTTGCTCAGCACCCGATTGAGGAATTCGGCCGCACCGGGCCCCTCTATGAGCAGGCGGCCCATGTGAGAGACGTCGAAGAGGCCGACGCCGTTTCTTACGGCACGTGCCTCGTCGAGAATCCCGGAGTACTGGACCGGCATGTCCCACCCGGCGAAAGGAACCATGCGGGCCCCGGCGTCGAGGTGCGCCCCGTGCAGCGACGTTTGTCTCAGTTGAGCTTGGGTCATCCGTCGCTGGGTTCAGGCGCGCACGGCGTCGATGAAGCCTCGCAGCGCGGCGAGGTGGTCGTGGAGCGAGCCGAGCCCGGAGCCCATCGTGTTAAACGAGACGTGGGTGGCGCCGTAGTCAGTCCAGGCGGCTACGGCGCCGGGCCAGCCACCGTCCGGTTGATTCCCCTGGCTAAAGACCTTTTCAATGCCGATGGATGCCGGGTCGCGCCCGGCCCCGCGGGCGGCGGCGTGTATTAGGCCCTTGCGTCGCTCTGCCGAGTCGTCCGGTTCGAGGTTATCGCCGGGGTAGAACCACCCGTCGGCGAGGCGGCCTATGCGGTCCATCACCGGGTCCGCTCCTCCGCCCATCCAAACAGGTATCGGTTGCTGGACCGGCAAGGGCTTCAGTCCGGCGTCGGTCACGGTGTGTTCGCGGCCGGCGTAGGTTATGAGATCTTCTGTCCAGAGCCGCCGCATCAGGTCGATCTGCTCCTCTATGCGACCTCCTCGGTCGGAGAAGCTCTGACCGAGCGCCTCGTACTCGACGTGATTCCAGCCCACGCCGACCCCGAGGCGCAACCGGCCGCCGGACAGCACGTCCACCGACGCCGCCTGCTTGGCCGCCAGCGCCGTCTGCCTGAGAGGGGTCACCAGGACGCCGATGGAAAGTCCGAGCTGTTCGGTGACCGCCGCCAGGTAGCCGTAGAGCACGAATACCTCGTGGAACTGGTCGTCGCTGTTGTAGGCGCCGGACCAGCCCGGCCGGGAGCCCGCGTTCGCGCCCAGTATGTGGTCGTAGACGACCAGGTGATCGAAGCCCATCGACTCCACCGACCGGGCGTAGCGGGCCACGTCCGCCGGGTCCGGTCCGATCTCGGTCTGGGGGAAGACTGCCCCCAGTTTCAGGTCGGAATTCACGTGCGTCTCCTCCTCGTTCGGCATTTGACCGCCGAACAGGATAACGCGGATGACCGAGGGGTGTCGGGTTAGATGGTCTTAGCCCGAGGGCTGGCCGGTCCCGGTTTCACAGTAGGACTTCAGGCTCCCGTTGAAGTACTGCCATCCCATCGCGATGCTCTCGGGGGCTTCACCGTCCCCGGCAATCCCGGCGTGAGTCAGGGTCAGCGTCGAGCCATCTCCCGACGGAGAGATCGCCCACTCTATGGTCGATCCGATCCACATGGGGTTGTCGTTGGCCACGCAGGTCCACGCCACCCGGCCCGCAAAGTCGAGCGCGTCGGTCCTGAACGCCATGCCCATCTCCTGACCCTCGTGGTTGAATTTCATGGAGTGCTCGGCTCCCACCGTGGTGGCCACATCAGACCGGGTGCACCACCAATTCCGCACCCCGTCACCCGAGGCCACCGCTTCGTAGACCTTTTCGGGACTCGCACCAATGTTGATTTTCTGCACGATGTCGCTCATCTAATCCTCCTCACTCATTTATGCGGCTCGCTTATGGACTATACTTGACTGATCGGTTCACAATAATGACCACATCAGAAAAAGTCAACCAATCGGTTAAGTCTGACGCGAGTGAGCTAGACAGGGTCTTTCACAGCCTCTCGGATGGCACTCGTCGGGCTATCATCGAGGCCCTGGCGAAGGGGGAACGGTCAGTCAGCGAGCTGGCCGCGCCGTTCGACATGTCCCTGCCCGCTGTCTCAAAGCACGTGCGTGTGCTGGAGGGCGCGGGGCTCTTAGAGCGACACAAGCGGGGCCGGGTGAACTGGTGCCGACTGCGGACAGAGCCGCTGCGCTCCGCAGTAAGGGCGATCGCGTACTACGACAGGTTTTGGGGCAAGGCCCTGGACTCGCTCGACGAGTTCTTGGAGGGGAAAGAAGAGGGGGGGAAGTAAAGTGAGCCACCAGCTTGAACTGACGCGGGTGTTCGATGCAGAGCGGGAAAAGGTGTTTGACGCCTGGACGCGGCCCGAGCTGATGGCGCGGTGGTTCTTCGTCGCTCCCACCTGGTCGGCGGACGCCGAGGCCGATCTGCGGGTCGGCGGCGACTACCGGGTGACCATGCACACGGACGACGGCCAGTCCGTGGTCAGCCACGGGACCTACCGCGAAATAGTCCGGCCCAAGCGACTCGTGTTCACCTGGAATTCATACGCGGCAAGCGAAACGCTCGTAACCATCGAACTACAGGACCTGGGGGGGCCGCACGTCGCTCACCCTGACCCACGAGATGCTGCCCAGCATCGAGGTCATGCAGAGCCACGGGGAAGGCTGGAACGGCTGCCTGACGAGCCTCGAAATCTTGTTGGCCGCCTAGGGCGTTAGAAGGGCCTGAAGCGGTTGATGATCGGCATTCGTCGGTCGCGGCCGAAGTTGCGCTCGGTGATTTTTACGCCTGGTGCGGCTTGCCGCCTCTTGTACTCCGCCCGGTCGACCAGCGTTATGACCTGTCTCACCGTCTCGGCCGGGTAGCCTGCCTTGACGATGTCCCGATAGTGCAGGTCGTCCTCGACGTACGCCTTGAGGATCGGGTCGAGAACCTCATATGGCGGCAGCGAGTCCTCGTCTAGCTGGTCCGGCCGCAGCTCTGCGCTGGGCGGTTTTTCGATGACCGCCCGGGGGATGACGGGCGAGACAGTGTTGCGGTAACGGCACAGTTCGTAAACGAGCGTCTTGGGCACGTCCTTTATCACCGCGAAGCCGCCGGACATGTCGCCGTAAAGAGTGGCGTAGCCCGTGGCGTACTCGCTCTTGTTGCCGGTGGTCAGGGCTAAGTAACCAAATTTGTTGGAGAGGGCCATTACCAGGTCGCCACGAATGCGGGACTGCAGATTCTCCTCTGCCACGTCGGACTCGGTGCTTTCGAACGCACTCTCGAGCGTACTGAGATAGGCGGAAAAAATCGGCTCAATCGGCGTCGTCATCAACTCGATGCCCAGGTTGCGGGCCAGCTCCTTCGCGTCCAGCACGCTGCCCTCCGACGAATAGCGCGACGGCATGGAGACGACGACCACGTTTGCCGGACCCAGCGCATCGGCCGCGATTACGGCGACGAGCGTGGAGTCAATGCCGCCAGACAGCGCGAGCACGGCCGTCTCAAAGCCCGCCTTGTGGGCGTAGTCCCGCGTGCCGGTGACAAGAGCCGCGTAAACCTCTTCGAAGTCGGCGAGCGGGCGGGCGCCAAGCGGGCTCGCGTTGGAGGCGGGCAGGGCAGGGTGGTTTGCCGTAGCTTCGTGGGAGATAGCGATGTGGTCTTCGAACCGTCCCTGATCAGCAATCGACACGTCGCAAACGAGCAGGTCTTCCTCGAACTGTCGGGCTCGTGCCACCACCTCGCCACTTGGGGAGAGGACCACGCTGCCGCCGTCGAACACCAGCTCGTCCTGCCCGCCGACCATGTTGACATAGGCGATGGCTACACCGTTCTCCCTGGCCCGCTCGGCCACCATCGCCTCGCGCTCGACGCGCTTGCCACGGTGGTAAGGCGAACCGTTGATATTGACGATCAGCCCCGCGCCGCGAGCTGCCTGCCGGGCGGTGGGTCCGTCAGGGGACCAGATGTCCTCGCAGACGTTCACGCCTATCGGGGCGGTGCCGATTCGATAAACGGGCGCGGATGTGCCGGAGGCAAAGTAGCGCCGCTCGTCGAAGACGCCGTAGTTTGGCAGTAGCTGCTTGCGGTAGACGTCAATCAGCTCGCCATGGGAGACGACCGCTGCGGCGTTGTATATCTCGTCCTGGTCGCGCTCGACGAAGCCGACTATCACAGTGATGTCCTTAGTCGCCGAAATTACCTCGTCGAGCGCACTGCGATTGGCTTCTACGAACTGGGGTTTAAAGACTAGATCTTCTGGGGGGTATCCGGCGATCGCCAGCTCGGGCAGGGCGACCAGGTCCGCGCCGAGATTGCGGGCGCGAGCGACGCTATCGACGATCTTGCGAACGTTGCCGTCGAGATCACCGACCGTGACGTTTATCTGGGCCAGCGCCACCCGTAGTGCGGTCATTGCATGAGTGAGCGTAATCTAAGAGACGAAGGCTCTTATGCGGTCGAGGGCCTTTTCAATGTTCTCGGTCGAGTTGGCGAACGAGAACCTGACAAAGCCGTCGCCGAATCTCCCGAAGTCCTCCCCGGCGAGCGACGCCACTCCGGCCTCGCTGAGCAACTCGTCGGCGAACTTGCGGGAGGTCATGCCGGTGCCGGTAACGTTGGGGAAAACGTAGAATGCACCCTTCGGCATCTGGCAGGTGATGCCGGGGATGTCGTTGAGGCCGTTGACGATCACCTCACGGCGCTTCTTGAACTCGGCGACGATGCCGTGCGCGTCCTCTTGAGGCCCGTTCATGGCCTCGATCGCCGCCATCTGGATCGCGGGAGCCGTACACGAGACGCTGTTGGCCATGAGCTTGCCCATCTGATTGGCCAGGTCAACCGGCATTACGCCGTATCCGATTCGCCAGCCGGTCATGGCGTATGTTTTCGAAAAGCCGTCCAGCAGGATGGTTCGCTCCACCATTCCGGGGAACTGGGTGATGGACTCGTGCTGCCCCTCGTAGAGGAAGCGTATGTAGATCTCGTCCGACAGCACGGTAATGTCGTGCTCCACTGCCAGCCCCGCAAGACGTTCCAGATCGGCCTTGGGGATGATGCTGCCGCAAGGGTTGTTGGGAGAGTTGACGATCATCAGCTTCGTTTTCGGGGTGATCTGGGCGGCCACCTCATCGACATCGATGGAGAACCCCCGCGACTCGTGTAGCTGCATGGGCACGGGCACACCGCCCACGTAATTGATCATCGATTCGTAAATGGGAAATCCGGGGTTGGGGTACAGGACCTCGTCTCCGGCGTCCACGAGCGAGAGTATGGTGAAGAACATGATCGGCTTGCCGCCGGGGGTGATTATCACGTTCTCGGCTGAGACGGGAATGTCGCGGGTCACGGCGACTTCCTCTGCTACGCGGGCTCTCGCGTCTGGGAGTCCCGGTGCCGGGCCGTAATGGGTGAAGCCGTTTCGCAGGGCCGCCATGCCCGCCTCTACGATATTTGGCGGCGTGTCGAAGTCCGGCTCCCCAATTTGCAGGTGGATTATGTCTTTACCCTGAGCCTCAAGCGCTTTGGCCTTGGCTAGAACCTCGAAAGCCGTCTCTGTCCCGAGCCGCTCCATTCTCTTGGCGAGCTTCATTCGTCCTCCGGTGGGGTCGCGTTTCGTCAAAACGTCACGCGGGTAGTTCTAAATGTCCGTGCGGGCGCCGAAAAGGGTACCCGTCCGGGGGCCCCAATTATACATGCCGCCCGCCCCATAGCCGGGCGCGGGCCGCTCACTGTGCTAAAATCCGACCTCGGAGGTAGGGTTAATGAAGGTCTATCTTGGGGTACCTCGTGGGTTCTGTGCGGGCGTGGTCCGTGCCATCGACGTGGTCGAGATCGCGCTAAAGAAATACGGCGCTCCCGTGTACGTAAAACACGAGATCGTGCACAACCCGTACGTGGTCAAGTCTCTTGAGAACAAGGGCGCAAGGACCGTGGAGAACGTCGAGGAGATTCCTCCTGGCTCCACCGTGGTCTTCTCGGCCCACGGCTCGCCGCCGGAGGACTTCTCCAAAGCGGCCGAGCGAGGCCTGCATGTCATAGACGCCACCTGCCCGCTTGTAACCAAGGTGCACAACGAGGCGAAAAAGTACACTCGTGAGGGCAGACGGGTGTTGCTTGTCGGTCACACTGGCCATCAAGAGGTTATCGGCACCATGGGCCACTCCGATATGTATCTCGTCGACGACCGGGAGGGAGTACAGCTACCCGATTGGGAAGCCTCCGAACCCATCGTCGTGCTCACCCAGACGACCCTGTCGGTGGACGACACCCAGTCTTCCATCGACAAGATAACCGGGAACTTCTCCGACGCCGTCGTTCGTAATGACCTGTGCTACGCCACCACCAACCGGCAGGCGGCGGTCAAAGAGCTATGCAAGCAGGTCGACCTGGTGCTGGTCATCGGGGCGCCCAACAGCTCGAATTGCAACCGCCTGCGGGACGTGGCCGAAGCGGCCGGGGTGACAGCGTATTTGGTCAACGGGCCGGAAGAGGTAAAGGCGGAGTGGCTGGCCGGGGTGGACAAGGTTGGAATCACTTCTGGAGCATCGACCCCGGAAGAACTGGTATTGGCGGTCATCGACGCCCTCGAGCCGGAGGAGGTCAGCCGCATCGCGGGGGTTGAGGAGGACGTGAGCTTCGTATTGCCGCGCGAGCTGCGCGACTGGGAAGTCCCGGCCGAGGCCGCGCCGACGGCAAATAGATGACTGGATTGCTGATCAAAAACATCGGGTTCGAACCCGGCTTCGACGATCTCGTCGACGAGTTCCCCCTTTGGGAGGCCGGCAGCACTTACGGCTTCCCAGAAGGACCTCTGTTCCTGCCCCAGGGCTTCATGATTTTCAGCGACGTCA
Organism: Dehalococcoidia bacterium; assembly: GCA_965250195.1. Classification (GTDB taxonomy): domain Bacteria; phylum Chloroflexota; class Dehalococcoidia; order Lucifugimonadales; family UBA2962; genus CAUZIR01. The sequence continues at coordinate 345,836 of OZ252295.1, read as the reverse complement.
TGCACGAGCGGATCGTGCGCTACGCTCCCCCGTTCTGGAACGGTGTGCTGCGGGAAAACTCGGGCGGAGCCAACGGCAACACGCTCGACACCGAGGGGCGACTCATCTCTTGCGAGGGCAACTTCAAGCGTCTTACCCGCACCGAGCCGGACGGGACGATCACCGTTCTCGCCGACTCGTTCGACGGAAAGCCTCTAAATGCCCCGAACGATGTCGTCGTCAGATCGGACGGGGCGATCTTCTTCACAGACCCCATCTTCATGGGCGACTACGAGGAAGTGCTCGCACCGTCGCTCATGACTCAAAAGGCGTCCAGGGTGTTCAGGCTGGACACTGACGGGACGTTAAGCCCGGTCACCGAAGAGGTCTCCAAGCCGAACGGTCTGGCCTTCTCGCCCGACGAGTCTGTCCTGTACGTGGTCAACTCTGCGGAGCAAAACGTCGCAGCTTTGGACGTGGATGCTGGCGGCAAGCTGAGCAATTACCGCATCTGGCTGGACATGGAGCACCGCTTGGAGGGACCGGGCGACGGTATGAAGATCGACACGCTCGGCAACGGCTACGTCACCGGCCCGGGCGGCGTGTGGGTATGCGACTCGAACGGCAAGCCACTGGGCATTATTCGTACCCCCGGCGTCACCACCAACTGCGCCTTCTACGGCTACGATTCCAAGTTGCTGTTCATTACCGGAACCCTCGGGACTTACGTGATCCGGCTGAAAGTCCCCGGCATCTCCGTTTACGACCGGGGTCCGGTGGACGGCCTGGCCTGGGTCACTCGGCCCGACTAGACCACAGGTCCCGACTTGGCAAGTTTCGACGTTGTAGTCGTCGGCGCCGGTCCCGCCGGTAGCACGGCTGCCCGCGAGAGTGCCGCCCGGGGTCTGTCAACGGCGCTGTTGGACCGGGCCGAGTTTCCCAGGGACAAGCCATGCGGCGGAGGCGTCACGGCCCGAGCTGCGGCACTTCTGCCGTTCGATATCGACCCGGTGGTGGAGCGACGGGTGTGTGATGTCCGCTTCTCCTGGCGGGGAGAGTTAGCGTTTACGCGCAGGTCGGACGCCCCGCTCGTTTACCTGACACAGCGATCGAGGCTCGACGACTTTCTGGTGGGCAAGGCCGTAGAGGCCGGGGCCGGCTTTTTCCCTGGACGCCGCGTTGATGCCGTAACACCGCGCAAGGACGGTGCGAACGTGCAGGCGGGCGGCGAGGAATTTCGCGCCCGGGTTCTGATAGGAGCCGATGGTGTCAACGGCCCGGTCGCTCGACGTCTGGGACTTCGCGTCGACGTCAATAGGGGCGTCGCCCTGGAGGGCAATTACTCTCCGGCGCCGGGGGTGGGCAATGACTCGGCGTCACCGGGGGCGAACTACGATTGGGACAGCCTGATCGCGTTCGACTTCGGAGACGTCGGAGGAGGATACGGGTGGGCCTTCCCAAAGGCGGACCACGTCAACGTCGGCATCGGGGGCTGGCGCTCGAGCGGTCCCCAGCTTCGGACCATGCTCGCCGAGCAGGTTCGCCGCTACGGCCTCGACCCGGACACCGCTTGGGGGGTGAGAGGCCACTACCTGCCGGTACGGCGCGGTCGGTCGCCGGTTTGGAAGGGCCGGGTAATGCTGGTAGGTGATGCGGCCGGGCTGGTCGATCCGCTGACCGGGGAGGGGATTTACGGCGCGATCTATAGCGGCCGAGCCGCAGCGGTGGCCGCCGAACTACTAATCTCTGGGAAGGTCGCAGATCTCTCCGGCTACGAGAACGAGCTGGCTGGTGAGCTGCTGCCCGAAATCGCCGCGGGGAGGTACCTGCACGGCTTGTTTCATGTGTCTCCAAAGTTGTTTTTCAACCTGGCACGGAGGGGTGAGAGCGTCTGGGGCCTCGTCAGCGATCTGCTCACGGGGAAGCGGTCTTATCTGCACATCAAGCGGCGGCTTGGCAAGGCCTGGCCGATCGCCAAGGCCTGGGGTGCGCTGGTCATCTTTCGGCCGGGATTCCGCAGGGCCTAAAGTCTTGGCCGTAGCCTAGTGGAAGTGGTAATCCAAAGCCTGATCGAACGGGCGCGGCGTGCGAAGGGCACGGCCGTAGTGATCGACGTGCTGCGAGCCTTCACGTCTGCTGTGGTCGCGTTCGAAGGGGGCGCGGACCGGATACTCATGGTCGCCGAAGTGGAAGAGGCGCTTGCACTGCGGGACAGCGGCGCGGTCGAACTCTGCGTCGGCGAGGTGGCCGGTCGCAAGCCCGACGGCTTCGATTTCGGTAACTCGCCTCACGAGCTGGCCGGTGCGGACCTGACCGGCAAGGTGATCGCACAGTCAACTCGGGCAGGGACCACGGGGGTCGCGTTGGCCGCGGCAGCCGGCGCCGACCGAATCTTCGCCGCTTCGCTGGTGAACGCTAAGGCCACCGCCGCGGTCGTGAAGGGACTGCGCCCAGAGCACGTAACTCTGGCTGCGATGGGTGCCTGGGGAACGATCAGGTCGGACGAGGACGAGCAATGCGCGCTGTACCTGAAAAACCTCATGGCCGGCAGGCGGCCGGATCCCGCGGCCGTACGCGTCCTGGTACTTGCGGGGGAAGAGTCCCAGAAGTATCACGACCCGGCCCAGAGCCAATACCACCCCAATGACTTGGAGATGGCATTGCGCATCGACTCGGCAGACTTCGCGATTGAAATTGAGCGGCAAGACGGGCTGCTGGTCGCCCGGCCGGTTCGGCCTTAGCGGCCGCCCAGTTCGGGCGGGCCGATAGACTAACGGGGATCAGGGGAGGGGAAATGCAATATCGACGATTAGGGAAATCCGGCCTCGAAGTCTCGGCCATAGGCCTGGGCACCAACAACTTCGGCGACAACTCGCGTTGGCCGTTCCACATGGGCCCGAAAGAGGTAGCGGAGCTAATCGACGCCTCGATGGACGTGGGAGTCAACACCATCGACACGGCCAACGCCTACGGCGCGGGCAGGTCGGAGGAGTACATCGGCCTGGCGCTAAAGGGCAAGCGCGAGGAAGCGGTTATAGCTACTAAGGTCCACGGACGCATGGGCGAGGGCCCCAATCGCGAGGGCCTGTCTCGCAAGGCGATCATGTACGAGGTAGAGCAGAGCCTGGGTCGGCTGCAAACCGACTACATCGACCTCTACCAGCTCCACCAGGTAGATAACATGACACCCATTGAAGAGACGTTGCGGGCGCTGGAAGATCTCGTTCGCCAGGGCAAGGTTCGCTACGTTGGCTGCTCCAATTTCGAGGCCTGGCGGGTGTGCGAGGCGATCTGGACGTCGAAGGCGGAGGGCCTGTCGCCCATGGTCGCGGTACAGCCCGCCTACAGCCTGCTAAATCGCGACGTGGAGAGGGAACTGCTCCCGTTCTGTGATCATTACGGCGTCGGGGTGCTGCCTTACTTCCCGCTGGAGCACGGCCTGCTGACCGGTAAGTATCGGCGGGGGGAGAAGGCACCGGCAGGGACGAGACTGGCGTCGAGAACAGGCCCGCTTGAGTCGGCCAATTTCGACGTACTTGAAGGGCTCGAAGAGTTCAGTAAGAAGCGCGGCCACACGCTTTTGGAGTTGGCGTTCGCCTGGCTGCTGGCCCGGCCCTCGGTCAGTTCAGTCATAGCCGGGGCGACCAGCGCCGAGCAGATTCGGGCCAACGCGGCCTCAGTCGAGTGGCAACTGACCGAGCAGGACTTGGGAGAGATCGACGCGATTCTGGGGTGACTCCGAATCGCGTCTGCCGTCAGTCGCCCCGTTCGTGTTCGTCCTTGGCGTCTCGAGATATGTCCGAGTAGTCGCTCTGTCCGGCACTAGCGCCCTGTACGCTCGGCCAGCGGGTCCGTTCGCGGCCGCGGACGATCATCCTCCCCAGGAAGCTCCAACCGATCGACAATGCCATTATCAGCAGCCCGGCGATGAGCAGGTTGCGGCTGCCGGCGTACATGCTCTTTCTGAAGTCGTCGGCCAATGCTTGGGAGATCTCTAACAACTTCTCGGTGGCGAGAGCGCGGGTCTCAACGAAGTAGATCCCCTCCGTCTGGATCTCCTCGCGGATGCGATCCTTCAGGTCGTCGATGCGTGGAGTGCCGAACTCGTCGTAGACGGGGCCGGAGGCTATGAACGCGATCGCCGCCCCCACCGTCAGGAACGCGCCGGCCCAGGCGAACCGGCTGCGCCACGTGCGCCCGCCCAGCATGCCAATGACTAGCAAAATGAGGGCCATGGGCAGGTACACGAGCCAGCGGAACGTGTTCGCCCGGTTGATGTTTTCACGGATGGTGTGGAACGTGTCAATCGCCCCACCGGCGTCCACCACCTGCTCCTCCAGCTCATCTTCGGTGTACGACCAGCCGTCGGCCAGGAAGGAGCGGATGTCCTCGAAGGTCTCCAGAGACACGATGTCGTTGGAGACCAGGTCCGCCTTGAGGTCGGCGTCGGTGTATGTAAAGCCGTCTGACAGGATCTCTCTAATGTCGTCAATGCGCTCGATGCTATCTTCGCCGCCCGCGGCCGCTAGCTGTGACAGCAGCGTGGCCTGGGTGAACTCAACGGAGTTCGGTATGTTGTCTATTACCAGGGCCTGTAGCTGATCGCCGATTCCTTCGGAGACCAGGTCGGCCAGCTCCGCGACCGGCATGCCCGGCGGGATGCACACGGGAATGTCGGAAAAGCCGCCCCCCGTCGCCAGATCGACGAGCTGGCTCTGCGTGCAGGGCGGCAGGTCTAGCAACTCCTCCAGCTTGTCCGCCACCAAAAGGTCCAGCTGCTGTCTGGTGGCCTCCTTGTTGTCGCTGAGGTCGATGGAGAGGACGAAGTCGTCATCTCGACCGATCAGGTAGGGGACCGCAGCGTCGATAACTCCCTCTGCCTGTTCCCGTACCCATGAGATCGGGGCCACGGCCCGCATGGCGGTGATGACCTCCTCTTCGTCGATAGTGATGCCCACCGGCAGGGCGATTGCGTCGTTGAGCGCGTCCTTCACCAGCGGCTCGATCACCTCGTCGTAGACCACCTCATAGACATCGGTCTCAGCCAGGATGTCTTTGAGCTCTTCGGTGGCGATCTCGACCCGGTCGTCGAACGGGACTGCAATGCGGAACCGGTTGGTGTCCCCGACCATATACGGGGTCACCTCGTCGAGGATCCCTGCGACCTGGTCCTGAATCCAGTCGGGCGGGATTATCGTCCTGGCGGCCCTGGTCAGGCGGCTCACCGGAACGTCAATGTGCAGGGGAAGTCCTCCCTGGACGGCCTCTTCGAGGAACGGGTCCACCCCCTGGTCGTACAGCAGGTCGTAGGCTTGCGCCTTGCTCATCAGGGACTTGAACTCAGAGACGATGATCTTGACCTGCTCGCCGGCCTCTACCTGGACCGTGAACTCGTCACGCTCGCCTCGTATGTAGCCGCCAAGCTGGTCGAAAGAAGTATCGACGAGATCCTGCATCCATTCGGGAGGGAAGGCGCGATTGAGTGAGGCGCTTATCTCCTCGGTGGTGAGGCCCGACATCACGAACGGGTTATCGCTGAAGTCCTCTGAGAACTCGCTGGCGGGCAGTTCTCGGGCCTCGTCCAGGGCCGTCGTCAGAAGGGGCCCCATGACAAAGGTGTAGAACTCGTTCTCCGACAAGAGCTTGGGGTAAGTGTCGGACTGCAGGAACCGGTCGTTTACGGCCAGCAGGAACACGGCGAGCACCATCAGGGCAAAAAAAATGATGGCCAGAGGTATGGTCAGCAGGCGCCTGATGAGGATCATTTTGCAGGCTAGGTTATCGCAAATCTAGGCCGATTGGGCGTTGGATGGTACCCAACCCTCGTTCAGATAGGCCCCATACTTGATCGAAACGGCTGGCCTATCGGACACTGGGAGCCGGACACTGGCATAGGGAGGGGTTCGATTACCGACATGCGATTCGTTGCGCCGGGGGACTACCCGCCGCAGATTCAGACCTCGCCGCACCTGGCCCGCCTCAGAGAGATTGGCGAGGTGGTCATCCACACAGATCGTCCTACGACTGCCGAGGAAAAATTGGCCCGCGTCGCGGACGCGGACGTCATTCTCAACACTCGCAGCTCGGTGCGCTGGTCCGCAGGCGAGCTTCAGTCGTTGCCCCGGCTGCGGATGATTACGACCTGCTCCATTGGTACCGACTCCATAGATCTCATCGCTGCGTCGCGCCTGGGCATCATCGTCAGCAACCAGCCCGGTCGCACCGCACCGGTCGTTGCAGAGCACGCCATCGCCCTGATGCTGGCGGCGGCCCGACGCGTTTCGTACTACACCGCCGAGCTAAAGGCCGGCCGGTGGGAGAACGTGGACGGCATGTACCTGCAAGGCAAGACGCTGGGGATCGTCGGTACCGGCAATATCGGCAGACTGACGGCCCTCAAGGCCATCGGCCTGGGTATGAGGGTAATCGCCTGGACCTTTCACCCCGATGCCGGTTGGGCGGCACGAATCGGGGTCGAGTACGTCGGGTACGAAGAGCTATTGCTTCGCTCGGACGTCGTGAGCCTGCACCTGAAACTCACCAGAGAAAGCACGGGAATGCTGGGTCGGGAACAGATCGCGGCAATGAAACCGGGCGCACTGGTAGTCAACGTGGGGCGCGGGCCGTTGCTGGACTCGGGCGCGTTGGTGGATGCCCTAAACGACGGTCGTCTCGGCGGGGCTGGTCTGGACGTTTTCGAGTCCGAGCCGCTGCCGCCCGACGACCCGATCCTTTCGTGCGACCGGGTCGTGCTTACACCCCATGTCGCGGACGTCACCCCGGAGGGCATGGAGATGCTGAACGAGGGAGCGGTGGAGAACGTGCTTGCTTTTCTGGACGGCAACCCGATCAACATGGTGACCACATGAACGCCTACAACTACGAATCGTTCCCCATCGACATGGACGCGGCGGTCTTCGCCGGGTTCCGTGACCACATCCGGCCCGGCATGAAGGCCCCCGACGGTGCGGTGGTGGACGCAAGCACGGGTAACGAGGTGCGGCTGTCGGACTTCTGGCGCGGCGGACCGCTGATCGTGGAGTTCGGCTCGGCGTCGTGACCGTACTGTGGGCTGGCGGCGCCGGCCCTGGAACCGCTGGCCGCACGGCCATCGGAGAAAGGAATCGGCTTCGTGTTCGTTTACACCCGCGAGGCTCATCCGGGTGAGGGCTGGCCGCCCCACGAGACGATGGACCAAAAGATCGCCCACGCACGGCGTATGGTCGAGCGCTGGGACATGCGCCGACCGATGCTGATCGACGACCTGAATGGCGCGCTGCACCGGGCATACGGAAAACTGCCGAACATGAGCTTCATCGTCGATTCGGCCGGGATGATCATCTACAAGGCCGACTGGACCGACCCGCATAACCTTGAGGTCGCCGCCGACCACCTGACGCACGAAGTGTCGGAGCTTCGATCGGGGGTCCCGATGACGCAATTTCAAGTGGAGTGGCTACCCAGGCGCCCCAACGACTCTGACGCCTTTTTCGGGGCGCTGGCCGAGAACGGCCCGAAAGCCGTGCGGGAGTTCATCGAGGGCGTCGAGAACACCTCCGGTGCCGCCGCCGGGCGACACCTGCGTAGTCGTTATCTGAACTAAACCGCTTATTGTTTACCGCGCTACGCTACCGGGAATACCGGATCTTTTGGATAGGCAACGCCGCATCCAACATCGGCATCTGGCTGCTCATGGCTGGTCGGCTCTGGCTCATCTACGATCTCACCGGCTCCGAGGCCATGCTCGGTTTGCTCACCTTCGCCAGCCTGGGGCCGATACTGGCGCTCTCGATGTGGGGCGGGGTGCTAGCCGATCGTGTCAGCCGAGTAAAGCTGGTCACGGCAACACGGGCCATGTTCGCCGTTACTGCGCTCTTGACAGGTGCCCTCGTTGCGTTCGACGTCATCGAGCCCTGGCACCTGATCGCAATCTCGGTAGCCAACGGCGTGCTCCTGTCATTCGACATCCCGTCTCGGCAGGCGATGGTGCCGAACCTGCTGCCCAGGGAGCACCTCGTCAACGCACTGGCGTTACAGTCGATGCTCGGCGTGGGCTCGGCAGTGCTCGGCCCGACATTTTTGCCGGTGATGATGAAGGCCTGGGGCATCGCGGGCGTGTTTTTCTTCATCGGCGGCGCCTACGTATTCACTGTCGTGGTGTTCGCGCAGCTTACGCCCCAGCCGTCGAGTGATGTGTCGGGCGTCAACAAACCCCTGGCCGACCTGCTGGCTGGCTTTTCCTACATCCGGTCTCAGGGCGTGATGGTGGCGTTGATCGCCATCGGCGTGGTGACCGGCGTTTTCGCGTCGTCTTACCTGACCTTATTACCGGCGTTTGCCGCCGACGTTCTGGACTCCCCGGTCGACGGTTACAGTCACCTGTTGCTGGCCAGCGGTATCGGTGGGCTCGTCGGGATGCTTGTACTGGCAAACTTCGTGAATCTGAAGAACTCAGCGTGGGTCCAGGCGGTGACCGGTGTTGGCCTGGGCCTTGCCCTCGTCGCGTTCGCCCTGGTCGGGTGGCTGCCGATTTCGATTGTGGCCATCGCGCTGGTGGGCGCGTTCGCGCTGGCCTTCGGGACAGTCAACAACACGCTGCTCCAGAGCATCGTTGCCGAGGAGTACCGGGGCAGGGTGTCGAGCATCCACCAGCTCGGCTGGGGAGCGTCGGCGCTTGGGGGGCTTTTGTTGGGGTTCCTGGCCCAGTCGGTGAGCGCCCCGTTCGCCCTGGCCGTCTCCGGTGGCATAACCGCCGTCGCCATCGGCGTCCTAAGCGCGTACGTGCGTCGCGCCCTGGGGTACGGACCTGATAAACAAGAAACAGTGTCGTCCGCCGAAGCGATGAGGCCATAACCCGAAGAAGCCCTGACGAGCCGGGCGAAGCCCGCGCGGGAAAGCGATGAGCGCTTGAGCGAAGAGCATGTAGAGCCCTGCGGAGAGCCGACAAAAACAAAAGCCCTCACCCCTAACCGGGTGAGGGCTTTTGCGCTTGCTAACTAATTAGCGGGAGGCTTACCAGCGGCCTCCGCCTCCTCCGCCGCGTCCTCCGCCACCGCCACCGAAGTCGCCGCCGCGTCCTCCGCCACCGCCACCACCGCCTCCGCGGTTCTCGGTGCGGGGTCGGGCCTCGTTGACCCTCAGCGTGCGGCCATTCAGGTCGCTGCCGTCCAGCGCTCGGATCGCCTGCTGTGCGCCCTCGGCGTCCCGGATCTCGACGAAGCCGAAACCACGGGACTGGCCGGTGTATCGGTCAGTAATGACATCACACGAAGCGACCTCTCCGTAAGCGGCGAACGCTGCTCTCAGCGTCTCGTCCGTAACACTCTCTGCCAAACTTCCAACGTAAATTCTCATACCGAACTCCATTCGGTGCATATTCCTAAGAGCAAAGCGGAAACCCGTCGAAGGGCTGTCAGACAAGACTATGAGGTCAGTACGTGACCCGCAAAACTAGAAGGTGCCAACATATTAACAGGAAATGAGTATCAGGTTTGGTTAAAACACCGACCATCCGCCGTCGACCATCAGGTTGAGGCCGGTTATCCAGTCGCCAGCCGGTGAAGCCAGCAGTGCTACGGCCCCTTTGAGGTCGTGCGGCTGACCGGTGCGTCGGATGGGCTGGCGAAGCCGCATACGCTCGACCATCGCGGGCTTGACGGTCGTCTTGGGGATCTGGCCTGGGCTGAGGCAGTTGACGGTGATGTTGTACTCGCCATACTCGGCCGCCAGCGCCCTGGTCAGGTTGACGACACCCCCTTTTGCGGCAAAGTAGCCGATGGACGAGCGCTTGTGCCCGAGACCCTCGTAAAGCCGCTTGTCTGTGCCCATTACCCCGTGCGTGGAGCCGATGGTGATTATCTTGCCCCCGCCGCGCTCGATCATCACCCGTGCGGCCGCCTGGGCGCAGATGAACGTGGAGTCGATGTTCATCCCGACCGCTTCTCGAAACTTCTCCACATCGGCATCTGGCGTGTCGTCGTCGGCGGGCGAGCCACCGGCGTTGCACAGCATCACGTCCAGCCGACCATAAGCTTCGACCACTCCATCCACTAGAGTCTGCACGTCGCCCTCGTCGGTGGCGTCGCAGCGAGCGGCGTGGGCGTCGATGCCCTGTCCCCGCAACCGGGCCGCGGCCTCTTTGCAGACCTCAAGCTTGCGAGAGGCCAGCACGACCGTCGCGCCCAGTTCGCCCATCGCCTCAGCCATCGCAGTGCCCAGGTGCGTGCCGCCGCCGGTCACCACGGCCACCAGGCCGGTCATGTCGAACAGGTCCTTAACGGATGGCACTAAAGGCCTTTTGCCAGCTGTTGGTCCTGCCAGTCGTAGTCGACTTTGCCGTCGTAGAAGCGGTCCGGGTTCTCGATCGCCCAGATCTGCTTGCGGATGTTGTAGTTGTCGGGCTCCAGCGCGACGCCCTTGCGCCATTCGGCTAGCGCCTCCTGTGTCAGGCCGCGCTTGTAGAGCTGCTGGCCGAACAGAAAGTGGGCATTGGCCAGGGCGTGGCTGTCGTCCAGGTCCTCGGTATTGCCCTTATCGGCGGTCATCCCGGTGGCAGCCCAAGTGTCAACAAGTGCCCGCTTTTCCGGCTCGCGCACGTTGAACGTGCCGAGTTCCTTGTAGGCGACGGTCCCGTCAGCCTCGATGAGGAACAGGTTGGGGATGGCCTTGTAGCCGTAGAGCTGGCCCAGCGCATTGGCCTCGTCCACGACGGTGGTGTAGGTGGCGTTCGCCTTTTCTACGTAAGGCCGAGCCTTTTCAGCGCCCTGCACGTCGACCGCGACGGTGAGGACTTCAACGTCGGTGCCCGCGTTATCGGAGTGGAATGTCTGCCAGACCGGCAGCTGAGCCCGGCAGGCTCACCACGACGCCCAGAAAAAGAGCACCACCCGCTTGCCGATGTAGTCCGACAGGCTCACATCGCGCCCGTCCAGGGACCGCATTGTGAAGTCGGGGGCCTTGTCTCCCACGTTTACAACATTAACGGGCTTGGCCATGTTGTCTCCTAGTTAATCGGGCCGACGGCCCGGGGGTTAAAAAGTTCAGCCTACGCCGTGGTAGCCGATCTCCAGGCCGCCCGGCCCGGTGAAGACCGGGGTAATGCGTTCGCCTCCCGTAATCTCCTCCAGGTCCGCCCACCGGTCTGGATGGACGGCCAGGTCGATCTCCTGGTACTCGACGCCGTCTTCGTCCAGTTCGGTCTTTTTGGCGCCGGAGTAAGTGCAGTCGGGGTGGGTGAACAGGGTTGCGATATTTGTGTCGATTGCCATCAAAGCTCCCAGGAGGACCGGTCAATACTACGGTGAAGTCGGCCGATGCTCAATCGATCGCGCCGATTTCGGCCCTGCGACGCACGGCGAACCTGCGCAGCGCGACCAGCGCCCAGACAGCCTCGATCACCGTGATCGGGTACGCTTCGACCACCCCGCTGTAGGCGGCGGTGGCAGCGCTGGCTGCCGCGAACAGCGCCACGTACCAGCGCGAGCGCGCCTCCAGTGCATACGCCAGTAGCATCAATGCCACTGCGATCGAGCCAAACACAGTAATCATAGTTGCACGCTCCTGCTCAGAAGGACCGGTGCCGCTTTGCAGTACAGTATCGCCGGAGACTCTTATGATTACCGTTCTTGTGGTGGGTGCCGGTGGTTTCTTGGGGGCAATCGCCCGTTATGGGATTGGCCGCGGACTGGGCCAGGTTTCGTCCGGGTCGCAGTGGATCCCGTACGGGACGCTCACCGTAAACATCGTCGGCTGCCTGCTCATCGGCATCGTTGCAGGGCTGATCGACCAGCGAAACGTGCTCAGCGCGGAGCTCCGAGCGTTTCTGATGGTCGGGTTGCTGGGAGGCTTTACGACGTTCTCGGCGTTCGGCTACGAGACCTTTACCCTCGCGCGAGCCGGGGACATCAACGCCACGGTCGCCAGCATCGGCATTCAGGTCGTCGCGGGGCTCGGCGCCGTCTGGCTCGGTTACCGTCTGGCGACGGTTGGATAGGGCGGCAAAAGAGGGCTAGGGCACGTCCATGCGGCGCAGACGCCGCACGGTGAGGTAGAAAAACAGCACCGTGACGATGCCCGCGCCTACCGCCGCGGTCGCCAGGCGAATGGAGAACTCGTCCAGTTCCGCCAGGTTGGTTTCGTCTATGCCGTACATGATTGAAACCGTGTACGACCGCACCGACAGAATCCTTATCCCCGGCAGGAACGAGGAGAGCAGGGCCTCCCACAAGAAAACGTAGGACAGGGCGAAGCCCAGGGCCTTGGTCGTCACCAACCCGAGCCACATGAAGATGCTGGAGTAGGTCACGACGCCGACCGCTATCCCCACCGCCACCGCAGCGGTCGTGCGAGCATCCGCATCGTAGGCGATTATGGCGACGACAACGCCGCTGACCACCAGCAGCGGCCCGGCCATGAGCACCGTGACGGCGTACTTGGGGACGACCAGGCGCAGTCGCGAAACTGGCTTCAAAACGAGGTAGCTAAGGGTCTTGTCCTCCAGCTCGTTGCCGAAGGCCGCGGTGGCCAGCGTCATCGTCACGATGGGCAAGATGGCGGCGGCGATCATGGTGCCGATCATGCTTATCGTGAACTCGTCGTCGATCTCCCCGTTGACACCGACGATGATCGAGGTGATGGCGATCGGAATGATCGCCAGGAGCAACACGATTGCCAGACGCCTCGGCCCCGAGAGTTGCCGCAGCGAGATATGCAGAATCGGGTCGTGTATGAGACGGGAGATCATGCCTTACGCTTCCACCAGATAACCGAACACGCTCTCCAGCGAGTCGTCGAGGGGCTCGACCCGTTCGAGGCTGATACCTGCGTCTTTCGCCACCCTGGGTACCGCCATCTGCAGGACGGAGACATTCTTGCTCAGCACGATCACCCGGCCCTCCGAGTCGACAGCCACCGAGTCCACGTCGTCGAGCCAGACCAGCGCCGCAGCCATGCGGCGCGGCTCGGAGCAGCCGATGCTGACCGTATACGGCCGTTCGTTTAACTTGGCCCGAATCGCCCGGTAGCCGCCGGCCGCGGCCAGCTTGCCGCTAATCATCAAAAGAATGCTGCCCGCCAGGTTCTCGACTTCTTCGAGGATGTGCGAGGACACCACAATGGTCCGTCCCGCTGCCGCCAGCTCGGCCAGTAGCTCGGAGAACTCAATGCGCTGACGGGGGTCCGTCCCGGACAGCGGCTCGTCCAGCAGCATCACCTCCGGGTCGTGGACGATGGCGGCGGCCAGACGCATACGCTGACGCATGCCACGCGAATACTCACCCAGAGGCCGGTGCTGGGCGTCGGCTAGGTTCACCGCTCTTATGGCTTTGTCGGTCATGCCCTCTATGTCGTCCAGTCCGTACAGGCGGGCCGAGAACTCTACGAATGCTCGGCCGGTGAAAAAGCTGTAGACGGCCTCGTGCTCGGCCATGACCCCCAGGCGGCTGTAGATGCCGGGGTTGTTTCTTACCGGCTCGCCGAGCACCGTGATTTCGCCCTCCGACGGCGCCGCCAGGCCGTTGATCATGTGCAGCAGCGTGGTCTTGCCGGCGCCGTTGGGGCCCAGCAGGCCGGTAATGCCGGGCCGAATCTCCAGGGATACCTCGTTTACCGCGACGACATTGCCGAACCACTTCGAAACGTTGTCCACTCGAATGGTCGGCTGTGTTCCTGATGTCACGGCAGTGCCAGTGCCCGCGGCTGGGCCTGGGCCCATATCAGTGCCCGTCATACGGACACCTTTCGGTACTTAAACCATAGCAGGGACGCCGGCGCCGCAATCAGAACCAGATAGATGCCTGCGATCACCCAATTTCTAAAATCAATCCCTTCCGCACTCGCGCCCGCGCCTTGGAACGGCCGGTCAAAGATAATGTCGTTGATGTGCAGCGGCATGGCTCCGACGTCGATCAGAGCCAGCCAGGGTCCGGCGGTGCCATGTATCTGGTTGCTCAGAACGTCGCCAATGGGCAACAAGATCGCCAGCGTGCCGATGACAAATGCGGCCGCCACCGCTTGCCTGTCGGTGAACGCGGCGGCGGCCATGGGGAGCGTCGTGGTGAACAGAGCCAGGGCCGCGCCCGACAAAAGGAAGCGAGGGATATCCAACCAGTTCTCCCGAATCTGCCCCCAGGCGTCGGAACCCGCCGAGTTCGCGCCCAGGAAAACAACGAGCTGGGAAATCCAGAGGATAATCAATGACAGCAAGAAAAAAGCCAGCCACCTGCCCACGACATAGTCGAGAGAAGTAATCGGCCTCACCAGGTAGAGGTTCATCACGCCGCTGCGCCGGTCGGCCGTCAGTAGCTCAGGGGCGACGATGGCCGAGAAGATGAGCAGAGGGAATATGGTCCAAATGAAGTAATCGGCAACGCCCGGCCCGACAAAGCTGACACTGTCGGCGGTGGCCCTGTTAATGATGATGAATACCAGGGCCACGATCAGCAGGAACAAGAAAAGAATGCCCGGCAGGGCTTTCGCAACAAGCGAACGGCCGATACCGAGCGATGTCCGCACGCCGTCGATTATGAGCGCCTTGCGGGCTGCGTTACGGCCCTCGCGCACCCCCTCATAGGGCTGGTAGCCGATGTCAAAGACTTCGCCCTGAGGTTCGTTCATCTGTCTGCGCCTACGGCAGAAGGCCGGAATATGTCCGAGAGTTCGCCCCGGTCGTGAGCCAGCCGTCGGAGTGGCGCTCCCGACGCCACCAGGGCGTCTCGTATGGCATCGAACCCGTCGTCGCCCGCCCTCTCAACAACCACCGGGCCGTGGCCTTCGTCCGTTGCCTCAATGCCACGCTGGGACAGCGCGGCGACCAGCTCTTTCCGCCTATCATCGACCTCGATATATATCGTCGGCGTCTCCTCAGTGAAGCTCTTGACCGATCCCTGGTGCGTCACCCGGCCCGCGTCGATGACCAGAATCTCGTCGCAGGTGCGCTCGACATCCCCCATTAGATGAGTCGATACCAGCGCGCTGATGCCGAAGTCGGAGCCGATGCGCTTGATGAGATCGAGCATCTCCTCCCGGCCCATGGGGTCGAGTCCGGCGGTGGGCTCGTCGAGGAAGACCATGACCGGGTCGTGCACGATGGCCTGGGCCAGCTTGACCCTCTGTTTCATGCCCGTCGAATACTCGCCGATGGACCGGTAACGTTCTTCGTCCAGACCCACATGGCGCAGCGTATCGGCCGCACGGGTGCGGGCGTCGGCGGCGGGCAGACCGCTCACCCGCGCCATGTGGGTGAGGAACTCCGAAGCGGTGATGGCGCTCGGCAGGCAGTCGTGCTCTGGCATGTAGCCCAGTCGGCTACGCGCCTCGGGCATGACGTAAGGTTCTTCGCCCATGACCAGCGCCCGCCCGGCGGTAAGCTCGAGCAGGCCGAGAAAGAGCTTGATGGCCGTGCTCTTGCCCGCGCCGTTTGGCCCCAAAAGCCCCGTGATCCCGGGCGGCACGGTGAAGTCCACGGAGTCGAGCGCTATCGTCGCGCCGTAGTGCTTGCTCAGCCCCGCGGCCTGTAGAAGCTCAGCCATCCGCCCCGGTCAGCTTGAGAGGAAGTCGATGACGGCGGGCGTCACGGCATCCCTGCGCTCCAGCTGCGGCACGTGGGCCGCCCGGTCGAGCATGAGCGTCGTTGAGCCGGGGATGGCGCGGGCGAAGTCAGAGGCGTAAACCGGGGGCACAAGTCCGTCGCCCTTGCCCCAGACGATCATCGTGGGGGCGGTGATCCGGTGGATGCGCCGTGACAGGCCCTTGTCGGGGATGGGCCAGATGAAGGCGCCCGAGCAGGCGAGCGCCCAGCTCCGTCTTATGGTCTCGTCCTGCTTGGCTATCTCTTCGTCTGGCAATGCCATCATCTCTTTTGCCAGCTGGCTTTCGGGTTCGTGGAACACCAGGGGCATGAGGTCATCGGGGCCCATGCCCATCCAGTCCTGCACCTTCTCTTCGTCCCGCCACAGGCCTATGGAGCTAATGAGCACCAGTTTGCCCACTCGCTCCGGGTTGGTGGCCGCTATTTCGGCCGCCAGCATGCCGCCGAACGAGTGTCCGATGACCGCCGGGGACGAAAGGCCCAGTTGCTCGAACACCTCGTAGTAATGGAGCGTCAATTCCCAGAGGCCGCGAATCTCCCGCACGGCGTCCGGGTCGCCCTCGGTTCCTGGTAGTGACGGCGCGTAGACGGTAAATTTTTCCGAAAGGTCGTCAAGGAACGGGTCCCACTGGGGTCCACCCGCGCCATGCAAAAAGACCACGGGCGGACCGCTGCCCTGGGACGTGACGTGCGATTCGACACGCCCGTTCATGGTCGTCAGAGTCTGTTTATTCTGAGTGACGGTAGTCATCAGACCATAACCGCCCGTGGCGTCGACTGGCGAGCGCCCGACGGCCACCACTTGTTTTCGTAGCCTTCCTCGTCCCAGATGGGCCGCATCTTTGGTAGGACTTCCTCCGCAAACAGAGAAATGTTCTTTTTGGTCAGTTCGTGCGGCATCGAGCCGATCTGCAGCAGCACCATCAGGTTGCCGACGCGCAGTGTGCGCACCGCCTCTTCGAGCTGCTGTGCGACCGACTCCGGTCCGCCGCCGATGACGAACTGGCGGTCGACGTAGTCCTTGAACGTCCAGTCCGAGCGGTCGTCGAACATGCCCGCGCCGTACCCTCCGGCGCGCGTCGCGCCCACAAGGCTGGAGTGGTCGACGTGACCGGGCGCCAGGAAGAAGTTGGGGTCGATGTGGAGGCACTTATCGTAGAAGTACTTTATGTGCTTGAAGTACTCCTCTTCGGCCTTCGCGTCGGTCTCTCCGACGACGACGAGTTGGAGGAAGCCCAGGCGGTACGGGTTTAACTCCTCGCCAAGCTGGTCGAGCCTGTCCCAGTACTTATCGACATTCTTTTTTGCGACCTTGTTGCCGAAGTAGCTGAGGAAGCAGTAGCAGTAGCCGTGCTTGGCCACGAAATCGACGGTCGACTTTGAGCCGGTGCCCGGCACCCAGACGGGCGGATTCTTTTGGATGGGCTTCGGCCAGGTGTTGACGTAGCGAAGCTGGGTGTACTTGCCGTTGAACGAAAAGACATCTTCCCGCTCCCAGGCCTGCTTGATCAGGTCGTGCGCCTCGCGGTAGCGTTCACGCTGCTCGATAGGAGGGATGCCGTAGGCGTAGTTGATGTCGGGCGAGCTGCCCAGCGGCATTCCGGCGACCAGACGACCACCAGAGATGACGTCTATCATCGCGTACTCTTCTGCGATTCTCTGGGGCGGGTTGGAGGCCGGGAGCGTCGCGCCCATGACCACGATGGCCGCGTCCTTGGTGTTACGGGCCAACGTCGATGCCATCAGGTTGGGGGAGGGCATGAAACCGTAGGCGTTCTGGTGGTGCTCGTTGACGCACACGCCGTCGAAGCCCATCTCGGCTGCGTACTCGAGTTCGTCCAGCGTCCAGTTGTAGTACTGGCCCACTCGTGCCGGGTCCGCCAACTCAGACCAGGGAGGGTCGATCCACACGGAGTGATACCGCTCCTCGAAGTCGTCCGGGAGTTCCCGGTGCGGCATTAGATGGAACATGTTTACTTTCAAGTCATTCCCTCCGTCAATATTTGGCCAGCTCTAACGGCCCAGCGGTCCCTTAACAGTCGTCGTCGTTGGTGTCACCATTGGACATGATCGTGTTGCAGTAGATAGGCGTGCCCGTGGTCTTGCGCAGGCTGGCGAACGTGAGGTTTGCGTTCGTAAAATTGGTCCCCTCGATGTTCGCGCCCTTCAGCGTCGCCGAATGGAGCCTGGCGTCCGTAAAGTTAGCGCCCGACAGGTCCGCGCCCTCGAAGATACCCTCACTGATGTCGGCGCCGGTGAAGTCTGCGTTCTTCAGGTTCGCGTCTGTGAAATCGGCGCCGCCGAACTGCTTCCAGCCCTCGGAGCCGGGCTTGAGGTCCGCACCACTCATATCCGCGCCTTCGCAGTCGGTGCCAGGCCCTATCTCGCAGGTGCCGGCCTCGGACTTGCGGACGGCCTCGGCCGTGGCCTTTTCAGTGGCACTCTCGGCCTCTTCCTCGGCCTTTCGGGCGTCGCTGACCTCGGTGGCCTCTGGCTCGGGTGCGGCGGCGACAGTGTCGGCCTCGACATCGGCTTCGGGCTCGGTGGAGGAGGCCGCGTCGCTGGAGCAGGCCGCCAGGGCCGCCATCGCCACGAGGGCGAACAAGATGAACGCCAACCCGCTCTTGCCAGCTATCCTGCGTTGGAGTGTTCTCACCGGTGCACCTCTCTAAGTTATTGGCCCGGTTCGCGGGCGTTGGCATTTGGGCGTTGGAGCCGTCTATTGACGGCTGCATGGGTCAATCTATTCGGCGGAACCGCGAGATGGGCACGATTATACACATTTCGTTTTGGGCGGCCATCAACAGTCCTGATTGTTCTCTTCGCTATCGGGCATGACCGTGTGACAGAAAATGGCGCCATCGAGCTTTGCTCCCCTCATTGACGCCCACGTGAGGTTCGCGTCTGTCAGGTTTGCGCCCGTCAGGTCGGCGTCCTTCAGTATCGAAGAGGTCAGACCGACCGCCGTGAGATTCGCCCCGGCGAGATTCGCTCCCTCCAGGTCGGCCTCGTGCAGGTCAGAGCCCGCAAGGTCCGCACCTGAGAGGTTGATGCCCGGGAACTCCACCCCCTCGAACTGCTTCCACTGCTGACCGCCCTCGCGGAACCGCAGCCCTCGTAAGTCCGCGCCGGGGCATGCCGTGTCGGGACCCAGCAGGCAGTCCCCGACGGTGAATGTACCGTCGCCATTGAACTGGGCGTCGGTGATCTCGGCCGCCACTCCGGAGATGTCGGCCTTCACGGCCGCCAGTGTGGGCTCGGCCGTTGGACCGGTAACGGGATCCTCGGAAGTGTTTTCGACAGGAGCCTGGTTAGGGGAAGCCGCGCTCCCGCACGCTGCCGACACGGTCGCCAGTACAAACAGAGCGGTCAGCACAGCGGCCGTTGCGGCCAGGGTGCGATTTCGGTCGATGAACATCACCAGATGGTTCCCCGCTATTAAAAAGGCCCGCCCCCCGACGAACGGGAGGCGGGCCAATTCTCTAGGTCTTGCCTAGTCGATTATCCCGGTTTTCGATTCGGAGTTATCGATCCAGCCAGGCGTTCGAGTAAAAGGGCATGGCCTTCACCTCGAAACCCTTGTAGTCCGCGGTATGCGGGAAGATCGTGAAGAACTGTCCGAGGTAGACCCAGTACACGTTCTCGTAGAGCGCTATCTGGAACTCGTCCAGAATCGCGGCCTTCTCTACCGGGTCGGTCTCCTGCGCCCAATCGAGCCTCAGGTCCGTTACGTACGGGATCTTCGGCCAGAACTGCTGAGTGCCTGCGCCGGTGGAGTCGGAGACCGGGTCTCCGCAGCACCAGTGTGCGCCCCAGCTCGTCCAGCCGCCGAAGGTGTCGGGCGCGCCCAGGTGGGTCACAACCGTTGCCCAGTCGTAGGCGGGCATCTCGACGTTGAAGCCAATGGCCTCGAGCTGCTGCTTAACCACGATGCCGACCGGTGTAATGGTGGCGTAGTCCGTGGGGTTCAGCAGAACCCAGCTCTCACCGTCGTACGGTGACTCGGCCAGGAGCGCCTCGGCCTTGGCCGGGTCGTCCTGGGCGTACCACTCGTCAGCGCCTGCGTCCGTCTCCAGGGGAGTGCCGCAGTAGTAGATGGCCGGGCAAATATCCCAGAGCTCATCGTCGCCGAGCGCAAACATTACCTCTTCGACGTCCGTGGCGAACAGTGCCGCCTGGCGCGCCTTGAGGTTGTCGAACGGCGGATGCGACGGGATCAAGCCGTAGAAGGAGCGGTGACCGGGCTTGTAGACCGGGACGATGATGTCCGGGTTTTCCTGCAGGCGCTTGAAGAAGTCGAAACCGGCTCCGTCAACCACGTCCCACTCACCTGTCTCAAGTCCGGCTACCTTGGTCTCCTCGTCGGGGACCTCCAGCCAGATGATGCTGTCCACGTAGCCGACCGTGCCGCCGATGTACAGGTCGGGGGCGCCGTCAGCGGGCTCGTAGTCCTGGAATTTCTCCAGAACGATCTTGTCGCCCTGGCTCCATTCGACGAACTTGTAGACGCCTGAACCAATGAGCTCGGTGGTCTCATATGTCTCGAAGGACGCCTTGGTACCGGATATCTCCTGGGGGAGGATGACCGGGGTGCTCCAGGCCTTGGCGAACGCCGTCGTCACCAGGCCATAGGCCTCATCCAGGTTGACGGTGAAGGTGCCGCTATCGACCACCGACAGGGGGTTGGCCTCGTTGGCGAACTCCCGCAGCAGCCCGGCCTGCGCCGAAATGCCGCCCAGCCAGCGGCTGATGGAAGCCACCATGTCGCCGGCCTCGACCGCGGTTCCGTCGTGGAACTTCAGTCCGTCCCGCAGGTGGAACGTGTAGGTCAGCTTGTCGGAGCTGAGTTCCCAGCTCTCAACCATTCTCGGCAGGTCCTCGATCTTGGAGTTCCACCCGAGGGGCGTCTCGAAGATGTGGGAGGCGACCGCGATGGTCACGTATGCCTCGGTCCATACCGAGTCAAGGCTGGCCACGGAGGCCTGGGAGACCGTCCTCAGTGTTCCGCCGAAAACGGGCTGGCCCGCCGGGGGAGTTGTCGGGGTGGCGACGACGATCTTCTCGACCACCTTCTCCACCTCTACCGTTTCGCCAGGAACGTCTACCTGGACTTCCTTAACCACCTCTACGGTCTCGACAACCGTGATGATCTCCGGGTCACTGGAGCAGGCGGCCGCCACAATGCCGAAGAGCGCCGCGATCGCAAGAGACGCGATTAGCGTTCGTCTCATCAGATCCCTCCGTCGGACCTCGGGAACCACTCTAGCCTCGACACCCAGGGCGCTTGCGCGGCGCGACGCTTGCCGGGTACGAACCACACTATCGACGGCCCCCGAGAACGGCCGCCTATGCGGAGTGACGCACTTTTAGCATAACGCTCGTACGCCTGTCAAGAGACAGGGAAACCTTGGTATCCGAGGGTCCTATAGGCACGCCCCCGCAACGGGGCGAGAGGCCTATTCTGGGGCTGACGTTGAGGGCTCGGACGCCCGGATGTTGCGAAACTTGATCGGCACCATCACAAGAGTCGCCGCCGCACCCGCCACTGCAGCATAGATGAACGCGGCCTCTATCCCGTAGCGGTCGACCAGGTAACCGGCGAGGAACGGAGATCCGATCACGAAGGGCAGGCTTGTAATCCCCATCGCGCTCATGGTCGAGGCCTGCACACTGTCGTCGGCAACGTCCATGATCGCCGTCTGGGTGATGTTGAGGATGGCGTAAAAAAACGCCCCCAGACCGATGATGACAACCGCTAGCAATATGCCATCGCCAGCGAACGGGATGGCCAGGTAAAGAGCCGCCATGATGCCGAAGCTCGGCACCAGCACCCACTTGCGGCCGATGCGGTCGGAGACCATACCCATGACCGGCTGAGAGGCGATGCCCAGCACGTATAGGAGAGAGAGGTACAGCCCCAGTTTGAATGAAGAAAAGCCAAGGGCGTCACGGAAATAGATACCGATGAAGGCGAGAACCGCCATCCTCGCCATGTTCGCCAGGGCGGTCGACGAGAGAACGGCAACGGCCTGAGCGCTGTTAAAAATCGATCCAACGCCATCGAGGTAGGCCTTGAAGGAGTACGTCTCGGACCCGGTGACCTCGGAGCGGTCGTTGTCGATCCTGCCGAGCCCTTTCCACAGAATGACTGCGAACACCACGGCCGGTATGAAGTGGATTTGAAATACGAATCGCCAGCCGACCCCCAACACAATTGCCCCGACTATCAGCGGGCCAAGAGAGTCGCCGACGCTGGCCCCTACTCCGTGTACCGACAGGGCCATTCCCCGCCTGTCTGGGAACTTCAGAGAGAGTGAGCTCATCGCCGCCGGATGCCACAGGGCTACCGCGACCCCTACCAGTGCGGCGGCTATCAGGACCGCCGCGTACGACTCGATCGAGCCCATAATGAGGTATCCCAGGCCCAGAACCACGATGGTGGAGATGAGTATCAGACGCTCCCGCCGCCGGAACGTGTCGGCGACGTAGCCTGAGGCAAGCACAAGGCCGCCCGACACACCCATCTGGACGGTGACGATGGCAGCCACCTGGAACGAGGACAGGCCCAACTCCTCCTCAATCAGGGGCACGGCGAACACGAGCAGCGCCACGTACCAGTGGACGACCGTATGCCCCCCGGTCACCCATCCGAGAAACGCAAACCGGGGTGTGCGTGTGAAAGTAGCAAGGTTCATGGAATATCTAATAAGAGAAGGTAAGGCCGCGGGCCGGATTTCGGAAGGCCAACGTGCCGATGCAAAAGGGCAAAAAACGGCCGGATCAAGGTAGTTCGGTGATTGTAGTGGAGACGGGGGAGGGTCGAACTAATTCTGTAGGGCGGTGGGTGGAGGTCTTTCGGGAGGCTGTCGGGTGATGTTTCGCCTGGAGCGGTGGGGTAGAAGTTACTCACCGAGCAGGGAGGGAAGGACCTCGAGGATGTGGTCGGCGGTGATGGCCAGGCCGATTCCGGTGGCGGTCCTACCGTAGACCTTCTCGAACCGGGAAGTGGCGATTCCGATTACCTGACCGTCCGCGTTCAGCAGGCGTCCGCTCGCTGCCAGAGCGAAACCCCGGTGAACACGATAGCGGCGGTGAAGATGATCGCGGCGGCTGTAATTGCCTTGTGCATAACAATTTCAGATTGCCGCTCGGGGCGTTAATATCACTTAAACACGACACCCGCGCGTGTAAATATTCCATAAACAATCTCGCGGAGCCCTTGGACCTAAGGGCTGGAGACGGGCCAACGGTGCAAGATAAACGGACACTGGTCGTAGACGACGACCCGGAGGTGATCGGGGGGAAGGTCAGTGGAGCTGGGGGGACTCGAACC
The DNA here is from genome assembly GCA_965250195.1 of Dehalococcoidia bacterium. GTDB lineage: Bacteria > Chloroflexota > Dehalococcoidia > Lucifugimonadales > UBA2962 > CAUZIR01. The sequence continues at coordinate 322,938 of OZ252295.1, read as the reverse complement.
CCCTACCTCGGCATTGCGAACGCCGCGCTCTCCCAGATGAGCTACAGCCCCAGACGGTGCGGTGCGATGCACCGCGAATCGGGAAAATTGTAGCACGGCGGGCCGGTGGACAGCCCGTCCCCGGGTTCCGGAGATCGGCACCTATTAGCACCGAGAGTTGTACACTCGAAGGAGCCATGGGAACCATAAATAACCTGATCTCCACGTCCGATCTGGAGCGCTCCTGGATAGAGGAAGTCCTCTTTCCCCGATGCGACTCCCTCGCCGACCGCAGGTACTCCGGCTCCGAGCTAAGCGGACGGGCGCTGTACTGCCTCTTCTACGACCCGAGCTTCATCACCAGGGCCTCGTTCGAACGCGCGATGGGCCTCTTGGGCGGGTCGTTCTACCAGACCGAGAACGCCTCCCAGTCCTTCCCGGTGACCACCCCCAACTACATCGACAACGTGGTCGGTATTTTGCAAAGCCTTCGGATTGATGCAGTCGTCATCCGCAGCTCCGAGTCGGGGGTGATGGCCAAGGCCGCGTCCGCCGGGGTGATGCCGGTGGTAAGCGGGGGAGGAGCGCTCGATCACCCAACGCAAGCGCTGGCCGACCTTTACACGCTGAAAAAAGAGTTGGGCCGCTTGGACGGGCTTAATGTGGCCGTGGTAGGCCGGCTTGAGCACCGCAACGTCAACGCGCTGCTGACCGGGCTCTCGGTGTTCGACGGCATAACCGTAACCGCACTCCCGTTTAGTGGAGGCATCGACCCGGATGTGGAGAAGCTCTGCGCCGAACGGGGAGTTGAACTCAAAACCGCCGAGGACGCGACGGAAGTGGCTTCTGCAGACGCCGTTTACCTCAACGCCCCCCGGACTGTGGCGCACGCCCAGCTACTGGGTGCTCGGGGCGCGCCGGGGCTGACCATCGGCGCGGATTTCATGGCCAAACTGGGGCCCGACGCTATCGTGATGAACCCCATGCAGCGCAGCGGGGATTTCGCCATCGCCGCCTCGGGCGACCGGCGGCTCGCTTATTACCGGCAGGCCGAAAACGCGTTGGTGGCCCGAATGGCCGTACTGGTAGAACTGCTCGGCTAGATTGCGTGGGGATCAGCCCGCAAGCGAGCGGATGCCGCTGGCGACCGACTGCAAGCCCGCCGGACCCAGAGCCCAGAGCGCACGCCCGACAGTCCGGTGCGCCATCGCCCTCTTTATGAAGCCGCTGTGCCAGTCGAACGACACCTCGTCGGAGTCCAGGAGTTGCGGTCGCACCTCGTCCGACATTACCTGGCCGAGCAGGAATTCGATCTGCTTGTCTCCCAGGGCTTCGTACAACAGACGGGCGAGGTATCCGATCTTAAGTTCCTTGCCCAATAGATCTTTCCAGGCCCTTTCGTAGGCCTTCAAGCGCCGGGCCGACAGGTCGCCCTCCGTCAGCGCTTTGTCCAGCGTTCCGGCGGCAAGCTCACCGGACAGAAGGGCGTAGTAGATGCCGCCTCCGGTCGTGGGCTTGGCCAGTCCGGCCGCGTCCCCGACCACGACCACTCGTTCACCGTAGGTACGAGCCAGCGGCCGTACGGGGATGCCCCAGCGCTGAGGGGATTCGACGACGTTGCCGATGGTGCCTTCGGCCCGCAGCGTCGAGACAAAGTCGGACATGTGGCCGTTGAGCTTTCGCCTGGTGACCAGCCCGACCAGGGCCCGTGAGCCACTTATAGGCACCACCCAGCCAAACGAGCCGGGAGCTACTTTTGAACCGAGGTAGACGCACGTCTCATCGAGGCCGTCAATGGTCGCCTCGGCTTGGCTGCCTGTCATAAATGCCCCGCCCGGCGAAACGTCGATTCCCGACATGCGCACAAGGGGCGAGCCGAACCCACTCGCCAGCACCAGCGCCCGCGCTCTCCATGTCTGCGTCTGCGTCCGATCGTCGAGCGAAGTGGTCACCGTTACGCTGCGCGGTCCGACGTCGATTCCCCCCACACGGGGCCCGAGCACGTATTCGGCGCCCGCCACCCGTGCGTTTTCGGCGAAAGAGGCGACGTAGGCCACCCGGTCGATTACATAGGCCTGGGGAGAGTTCTTGCGCAGAGCGAAGGTCCGACCGGACGGGGCTACTACGGTTGCGGAGTCAGTTTCGCGGAGGATGTGGTCGGCGGCTGGGGGATATGCTTCTTTGCACTCGCGCCCGATGATGCCGGTGCAGAGCTTGTTGCCGATGTTGCCGCGCCAATCGAGGACGGCGACGGAGTGGCCCGCTGTCGTGAGGCGGAGCGCGGCCAGGTTCCCGGCGGGACCGGCACCTACTATGAGTACGTCGAACGAGCGCTTTTCACTGGACGGGGCCACCGAGATGAAATCGTACCCCACCGGCATGTCAAAGGGCCAGTAACACGAGCGAACAGGTTCGAATGCCAAAGCGATGAGGCCTTGGCCGAAGAAGGGCATTGCATGCCGGCAAATGCGAACTGAACCGTGAAATGCCGAAGCGATGAGCGCTCGCGCGAAGACGCCCTGACGAGCGAACTCAGTGAGCGGAGAACAATCCGTCCGTCTTCGCCGCCATGATGAAGTCGTTGCGGTGAAGGCCGCCGGTCGCATGGGTCCACCACTCCACCAGCGCCGAGCCCCACTCGACGGTGATCCTCGGGTGGTGGTCCTGGGCATCGGCCTCGGCCCCGAGCCCGGCCGCGAAGGACATCGCCGAACCGAAGTCGGCGAAACCGAAGGCGCGCTGGAGATGGGGCATACCGTCGTGATCGACGATCTCCCAGCCCGGGACCAGGCGCGACAATTCTGTTATCGCTTCGGAGCTCGCTCCGGGGCCGCCCATCTTGGGGTTGACGCAGTTCTCGTCGGCCAGGGGCATGGCTTCTCTCCGTTCGCTCTTTTGCCGGTCGCTGGCCGGTCGCTGGCGTGTGTACGTTGCGAATATACTCTGTCGGATGGAAAAGAGATCAATAAGAGAAACCGGCCTGGACGTAACCGTTCTTGGAATGGGAGGTGCCGGGCTGGCAGGGATGTATGAAAGCTTCGACCCGGAGACCGCCGCCGAAACGATACGCGCCGGTTACGAAGAGGGCATTCGGTTCTTCGACACGGCGCCCCAGTACGGGTTCGGCCGTAGCGAAACAGTCATGGGGTCGGTGTTGCGAACGCTTCCTCGCGACTCCTTTGTGCTGTCAACCAAGGTCGGCCGCATCCTGGTCGATGCCCCCGAGCGTGAGGGCACCGACTTCGGCGCGTTCTCCGACCTGCCGCCCAAATTCGACCAGCTCGACTACAGCAGGGACGGGATCATGCGGTCGGTAGAGGCCAGCCTAGAGCGCCTCGGCCTCGACAAGATCGACATCCTGCTCATTCACGATCCTCACCCTGCGGCCTGGGACGACATCAAGAGCACCATAGTCGAGCAGGCCTACCCGGCGGTCGAAGAGCTGCGCAGTCAGGGCGTCGTCGGCGCCATTGGGGCGGGGCTCAACGAAAACCACAAGTTCATTTACATGGCCGAGCGTGGCGACTACGACTGCGTGCTCATCGCCCTGTGCTACAACCTCATTGAGCACTCGGCGCTCGAAGAGCTGCTTCCGCTCTGTGAGCGGCGCAACATCGGCGTCTACCACGGCGGCCCGTACAGCTCCGGCATACTGGCGTCCGACCCCAACGTCGAGAGCGAGCTTGGCACTAGGTATTGGTATGCAAAGGCCCCGCCGGAGGTCGTCGAGAAGGCGACGAGGTTAAAGGCCGTCTGCGACCGGTATGACACCCCGTTAAAGGCGGCGGCGCTGCAGTTCGGCCTGGCACACCCGGCCGTCGTTTCCACCGTGCCCGGTCCGAGAAATCCAGCAGAGGCACGGCAGAACGTTGCGATGGTGCGTTTCCCCATCCCGTCCGGCGTGTGGGCGGATTTCAAGTCTGAAGGGCTCATCCCCGGTGCCGCTCCGGTGCCGTCGCCGTCCGTCCCGGGCTGAAATGGCGCACCCCAGTCCGGCATCGCCAACGTCGACGTCACCGCCAACTCCACCGGGGGAAGAGCGGCCCCCCGCCATCCCTCACATCGTCTCGCTGACCGCTTACCCGGACTTCCGCTATATCTGGCTGACCGGCATGTTCTCGTTCGCCGGGATGTGGTCGTTCATTGTCGCCGCCGGGTGGATGGCGCTGGAGCGATCCGACACGTCCGGTTGGGTGGGAATACTCGCCTTTGCCGGGCTCATACCGTTCCTCATCGTTTCGCCCATAGGGGGGCTGCTGGCCGACCGCATGGACCGCCGTCGGCTCATCGTGCTCTCGACCATCTTCAACACGTTCGTCGCCGCGGGCGTCGCGGTTGCCGCTCTGGCGGACTCGCTGGAGCTATGGCACCTCGCCGCTGCGGCCTTCGTCGGCGGCGGATTCCGGGCGGCGATGGAGCCGGGGGTCCAGGCCCTTATCCCCAACCAGGTACGGCAGAAACATCTGCTCAACGCCATTACGCTCAACGGCCTGACACATCACGGCTCCCGATTTTTCGGTCTCGTGGTCGCCGCGCCTTTGCTTGCCGTTGACTCCATCGGAGTTAAGGGCGTGCTGGTGCTGAGCGCGGTCCTTACTGGGATGGCGGTCATCTTCGCGGCTCGTTGCCGAACGGTCTCAAAGGGGGAGGCGACGCCGCAATCAGGGGTGATAAAGGGAATGGTCGAGGGGCTGGCGTACGTCTACACGCACAAGACCATCGCGGTGTTCATACTGCTCGTCGCCTTCCACTGCGCCCTGGTCATGTCGTTCGAGTCAATGTTGCCGATTTACTCCCGCCAGAGCCTGGGAGCGACCGACGGCTCCTTCTCCGGCTGGCTGGGGATGGGTTTCGGGGCGGGTTCGGCGGTTGGGGTTCTCATACTGGCCGGGGTGTCGAGCGAGCAGACGAAGGGCAGGCTTCTGCTCTGGGCGGGCGTGGCCAGCGGGGTGGCACCGATCCTCCTCGCAGTGGCGGGCAACATATTCCCGGCGACGCTGTTCACCGCCTTGATGGGCGCCAGCCAGGCGACCTTCATGGCCATTACCGCAGCGTACGTGCTGACCATCTCACCCGACCGGCTCAGGGGCAGAATATCGAGCCTGTACGTCCTGCACGCCGGGGGCATCATGGCCTTCGCCAACCTCGGTTACGGCTTCCTTGCGGACGTGTTCAGCGCCACCTTGATATTCCAGATCACCGGCGGAGTTTTTGTCGTGTTCGTTATCGGCATTTCCGCCTCACAGCCTCTGCTGCGGCGAGTTTATCGCACTGGAGAGTTGCCAGCCGCAGTCGGGGTGAATGCTTGATGAGCGGTTCAGTTCGTAAGGCTGTCATACCGGCTGCGGGTTTGGGTACCAGATTCCTGCCTGCGACAAAGACCGTACCCAAGGTCATGCTGCCGGTGCTCGACGTCCCCACATTGCATCTTGTCGTGGCCGAGGCCGCGGCGGCGGGGATAGAGCGGGTGGCGGTCGTAGTCTCGGCGACCGACGAAGCGATAGAGAGCTACTTTAAGCCCAACTCTGCGCTGGAGGAGGCCTTACGTCATTCGGGCAGACCCGACGTCGCCGACGCCATGCGAGATATCTCCGAAATGGCCACCGTCGAGACATTGATTCAAGATCAACCCCGTGGCTTGGGGCACGCCGTCTCCGTGGCGGCCGACTGGGTGGGCGACGAGCCGTTCGCGGTGCTGCTGCCCGACGACCTGATCCGGCCTGAAGAACCCGACCAACGGCCCGAGGAGTCTGACCAACGGGAGAGGCCGACCATCGGCGAGATGATCGCGCTCCACGACCGCCTCTCTGCGAGCGTTCTGGCCGTCAAACAGGTACCTGATGAAGCGGTGCCCGGCCTGGGCATCGTAGGTGCGGAAAACCTGGGCGAACGGTTGTACAAAGTTGATCGAATGGTCGAGAAGCCCGCCCTGAAAGACGCGCCGTCCAACCTCGCCATCATCGGTCGCTATGTACTCACAAACGAGATCTTCGAGGCACTGGGGAAGACCGCCCCCGGCGCCCTGGGAGAAATTCAGATAACCGACGCCATCGCGGCCCTCATTCCCACAAGTGGTGTATATGCCTACCAGTTCCCTGGCGACCACTTCGACGTCGGCGTCCCGGCCGGAATGTTGGAAGCCGCCATACACCTCGCCCTGGCCCGGCCGGAAATGGCCCCTCGACTGAGGCGCTACATCGCCGGGCTCGGGGCCGGGAGTTAGAAAGTCTGGTTTGAGTCGGCGCCCGGTCGGGTTCTCAGCCAGTCGCACACCACCATCGTGGCGCGGCAGTCGTCCTCGTTATAGTCGAGGATTTTCTGCTTCGCTACTGAGTTCTTCGCTTCCGATCCCACCCACTGGCTGTAAAGAGCTACCGAGGCCAGGGCGTTTACGTCGTCCTGCCGCCACTCGAAGCCCAGGTGTCGGGCGATGTTTTTGAGGCCCTCGCCGTGCGTGGGGAAGGCGAATGCGTTGGTGGTCAGCGGGCTCAGGTCGACCATGCGGTCGAACACGAACGCCGACCGGTCGTTTGGCACGGAGAATCGCTCGGCCATCTTGGTCAGGTGAGTGCGCTCATAGTTGTGCCAGTGGTAGAAGACCGGGTCCGGCAAGCCCGCTGCCCAGGCGAAGAACGCTCTCGTGTTGGCGGCCTCGTCGTCGGGACCGTCGGCGAAAAACGGCACAAAACCGTCTGACGAGACGTCGCCATTTGTTGCACGTACAAGACAGCCGATGAGGTAGTTGACGGTGGCGATGCCATCCTCCGACAACTCGGGGGTTGAACCCTCCAAGTCGATGAAGACCTCCGTCGCGCCCAGTCGCATCTTTGTTACCGGCGCCCTGTGCACGACCTCGCCACTGCGGATAGCCCGGGCAGCGCTGCCCACGCGAGCGGCCTTGGAGGCTCCGATGCCCCTCACCGTTGTCAGGAGATCCGGGTCGGCGGTAGCGACATCGTCCACCGTGAGCAGCCCGATCTCGCCCAGCCGGTCCCTGGTCGATGCCCCCACGCCCGGCACGATGCTGGCGTCACCGACCTTCACAGCCAGGCCATCAACATGCCCCTCCCAGGGCCACAGGGCGCCGCCGTAGACCGGGGGTACCGGCGCGCCGGAGAGAATTCTTCGAAGGCCGGCTATCGCCTCGTCCAGGGCGTCTGCGAAATCGGCTGCGGCGTAGGTGGACATCTCAGTGTCGCCGTTGACAACGTGAAACTCGGCCGGTGCGGTTCCCTGTATTTCACCCAGAATCAGGTTGTACAGGGCGGCCTGCAAAATGTGGTGACGTTTGATATTGCGCGCAGACTTGATCTCCACGATCTCGTAGGCGTGATCTCCAAAGACCGAGGGTTGCCCGGAGACCCGCCTGACGACGTCCGGCCTGCCCTCCAATCCCAGGGGGCGACACAGCACCGGCATGTCTCCAATCGCGTCGGTGCCCAGCGCCATCAGTTGAAGGACCCGAATGAAACCTTCTTCTTCGGTTCGGAACGACTCGGAGACGGACGTCCCGAAAAGGTCATTGGTGACATCGGCCTGGTGCTGATTGCCTCTCCGGAAGAGCAGTTCCTGATAGGCGTTGGGCGGGTCCCGATGCCGGTCATCGACATGCAGGTCGCACCAAACGGTGATGGGCGATTTTATGAATCGCTCCAACATGCTGGCCTTGATACTGGGCTCGGGGCCGTGCCGGGTGAACCGCGCGTATAGCTCGGCAACCTCGCCCGAGTCGGAGTCGGTCATCGCGGAGGGGCCGGTTCGGCACCCGGCTCGTCAATGGCGACATCGAGCAGCTCGATCAGGTCGACCGCCCTGCGGCCCTCGCCCTCGCGCGCGCCTATACCCTCTTCGAACATCTGCAGGCAGAACGGGCAAGACGTGACGACCGTCTCCGCGCCGGTAGCAAAGAACTGGTCCGTGCGCAGGTGGTTGACCCGCTCGCCCCTGCTCTCCTCAATCCACATGTGGCCGCCGCCCGCGCCGCAGCAAAAGCCCTTCTTGCGGTTGAGCGCCATCTCGGTCAGTTCGAGGCCCGGCAGGGCGCTCGCGACCTGGCGCGGTTGTTCGTAAATGCCGTTTTGCCGTCCGAGGTAGCACGAGTCGTGATAGGTGATCTTTTGCGTCTCGATTTCACCGATAGGCTTTGCGATTTTGATCGATCCGGCCTCGATAAGCTCCGCCACCAGTTCGGTGTAATGCATGACCTCGTATTCACCGCCGAGAGAGGGGTATTCGTTCTTCATCGTGTTGAAGCAGTGCGGGCACAGCGTGACCACCTTCTTGATGCCATAGCGGCTTAGCGTTTCGATGTTCCGGCCGGCCAGGACCTGGTAGAGATACTCGTTGCCCATTCGCCTCGCCGGGTCGCCCGTGCAGGTCTCTTCCTCGCCGAGAATGGCGAAGTCCACCTTCGCTCTGGTCAGAACCTTCGCCATCGATCGCGCTACGGCGCGGCTTCTCTTCTCCAGTGCGGCCGTGCAGCCCACCCACAGCAGGTACTCTGCGTCTGGATGCTCGGCGAGTGTACGAACGCCCAATCCCTCCGCCCAGTCTGTACGGGTGTAGGTGGTACCGCGCCACGGGTGCCCGCGCTGCTCCAGGGAGGTCAGGGCGGCCTGGGCGCTCTCCGGCATCTCCGCCTTCTCCATGACCAGGTTACGACGCACATCGATGATCGTTTCGATGTGCTCGACGCCCACCGGGCACTCGGCCACGCACGCTCCGCAGGTGAGGCAGTCCCACATCGCCTCTGTTTGGAGCCAGGGGCCCACCAACGGGCGTTCGTCCTGTACGTCGTTGCCCCCGGCGAGTGCCGGACCGACGTCGAGCACGTGCTCCTTGAGGTTTTCCACCACGTGCATTGGCGAGAGAATCTTGCCGCTTATATTGGCCGGGCACACGTCGCTGCACCGGCCACATACAGCGCAGGCGTAGCCGTCGAGCAGCTGCTTACGAGTGAAGTCCTGGATACTCGCCGCGCCGAACGTCTCTGCCGTATCCAGGTCCGGCGTCGCCAGGGTGCCGGGCGGGTCGAGGGAGCGCATGAAAAAGCTGATCGGCGCTCCGATCATATGCATGTGCTTGGACAGGGGAATGTATATACCGAACCCCAGGATCACGCCGAGATGGAGCCACCAGAAAAAGCCCTGGAAGCCGTTGGCCACGCCCGTCGATATACCAGCGTCGGCCAGCACCTCGCCTATCGCCCTGCCGACCATCGCATCGCCGTGAGGGCCGCCGCCGCCGGAAGCCGTGTACATGGCCTCTGTCAAAAGTGTTAGCGCCATGAGCAGGGCCACGAGGGCCAAAATTATCCCGGCGTCCGGTCGCTGGGTGAGGTCGAAAGACAGGCGACGAGGGCGCTGCATCCATCTCCGAGCCACCGCCCAGGGGATTACGAGCAGGAACGCCAGGGCGACGACGTCGAGGTAAGACGCGAACACCCGCACCCCGGTGTCGGTAAGCAGCCAGGCGGAGAACGGTCGCCAGGCGGAGTCGGCGAATATAAAAAGTAGATAGCTGAGGGAGAAAGACAAAAACCCCCAGAAGATGAACAGGTGGGCCAGTCCGGCCCGGTCATTCAGAGACACGCTCTGAAGCACCTTCACCTGTCCCAGTACGGGCCGCAGGGTCCCGATCAATCGCGTAATCGGCCGGTCGGTGCGGCCGGGCCGACCGAGCAGGACCAATCGAAACACGCGCTGATACAAAACGAGGCCGGCGACGGTCAGCGCCAGGGCGGCGAGCACGTAGACCCCGACCCAAACGGGGATGATGGCAAAAAGGTTTTCTGGGGGAGTCACGTCCTAAAGAACGCCAGGACCAGGGTGGAGGCGACCAGCCAGAGCGCGACGGTAACCACGAGGTGCGTATCGGAGACGAGCAGGTCCTCCGGGCTCTCCCCCAGGCCCCGGATGTTGACGAGGTAGACGTACCTCATCAGCCCGTAGAGGACGAAGGGGATGGTAATGGCCATCGTGAAGTTGTCCGGCATGTTCTCGGCGGTGAAGGTGTAGAGAATGTAGGCGACCAGCGTACCCGGTACAACGGTGTACGTGAGCTGGTCTATTAGCCTCAGCGAGTAGCCACGCAGGCTTCCCCGCTGGTCCCCGGCGTCCTCTCCTGCCGCGACCAATTCGCTGCGGCGCTTACCCAGGGCGATGACGAGCGCCCCCAGGCCCGTGCAGGTGTACAGCCACGGCGAGATGGGCACACCCACCACGGCCGCTCCGGCAATCGCTCGCAGCACGAACCCGGAGCCGATGGCGAACACGTCCAGTGTCACCAGTCGCTTGAGCAGCAGAGAGTAGGCTGTCATCAGCGCCGTGTAGCTCAGCGCCACCCAGCCGAAGTCCAACTTCAGCACGAACGACAGCGCCAGGCACACGCCGATGATCACACCCGCCGTTGTCAGGGCTGTCGTGGGGGTCAGCTGGCCCGACGCGACGGGGCGTCGGCGTTTCTTGGGGTGAGCCCGGTCCCGGTCGGCGTCGATGACGTCGTTTATGAGATAGATCGCGCCGGACAGGGCGGAGAACAGCAAGAAAGCCAACACCGCGTCGCGTATCAGCGGCCCGGCCGTCGAGGCGTCGCCGGGGCTCCAGGCCTCGCCCACGGTAAAGAGGAGAGCGAAGAAGATGATGAGATTCTTCGTCCACTGCTTCGGGCGCATGCCGACCACCAGGGCCCTGGTCAAAGCCGCCGCGTCCCACCGTGATGCGCTCCGTTCGCCGCTGCTCATGTGTCGATGATACTAGAGCCGGCATGAGGGTCAACGCCTAGCGCTACGAGCCTGTCTATTGACATAGCCGTCGGCGATTCTTACGATAATTAGCAGTCAGTTTGGCAGACTGCTAATCGGGCCGCTCGGCCCGATGGCGAATCGACCGAATTACGGGCCCGTCTCCCTTTCCCCAAACCGGGGTAAAGAGGTCGGGCTCGAATTGGGCCAGCAGTAGCAAAACCAGACAGCCAAAAACATATATCAGGAGGAAGTCTCTAATGGCGAGTTTCAAGCCGCTTGGCAACCGGGTGGTGATCGAGCCTACCGAGTCCGACGAGCAGGTGTCGGCGGGCGGGATCTACATCCCCGACACGGCCAAGGAAAAGCCCCAGGAGGGCAAAATCGTGGCCACCGGCCCGGGCAAGCTGAACGACGATGGGTCGCGCACGCCCCTCGAGGTCAAGGTCGGCGACATCGTCGTCTACTCCAAGTACGCCGGTACCGAATACAAAGAGGGCGACACCGAGTATCTGATAGTTCGAGAGGACGACATTCTCTTCAAGAAGTAGGGCGCTTCAGTGGCGACCGACCCGCCCGGTAGCGATCGGGCACCAGTTACAGGCCTGACACAGGCCAAATACAGGGAGAAAAAATTGGCAAAGCAAATTAAGTACAGCGAGGATGCCCGCGCCTCAATGAAGCGCGGCATCGACAAGCTCGCAGACACCGTGGGGGTAACCCTTGGACCGCGGGGGCGCAACATCGTCCTCGACAAGAAATTCGGCCCACCGCAGGTCATCTCCGACGGCGTCACCATCGCCAAGGAGATCGAGCTAGAGGACCCGTTCGAGAACATGGGAGCCCAGCTCCTCAAGGAAGCAGCTTCCAAGACCAACGACGTCGCCGGTGACGGCACGACCACGGCAACGGTTCTGGCTCAGGCGATTATTCAAGAGGGCTTTAAGAACATCGCCGCTGGTGCCAATCCGATGGCACTGAAGCGGGGCATCGACAAGTCGGTAGATGTTCTGCGCAAGGCCATCGAAGAGATGGCCGAGCCCGTCGAGGGCAAGACACAGATCGCCCAGGTCGCCTCACTGTCGGCCCACGACGATGCGATGGGCGCGCTCATCGCCGAGGTCATGGAGAAGGTGGGCAAGGACGGCGTCATCACCGTCGAGGAGTCCAAGGGCCTGGATTACGAGCAGGAGTTCGTAGAGGGCATGGCCATCGACAGGGGTTACATCTCCCCATACTTCGTGACCAACGCCGAGCGCATGGAAACCGAGATCGACGACCCGTACATCCTCATTACCGACAAGAAAATCTCGGCCGTCTCCGACGTGCTCCCGGCCCTGGAGAAGATCCTCCAGGCCACCAAGAACGTCGTGCTCATAGCCGAGGACATCGAGGGCGAGGCCCTCGCCACCCTCGTCGTTAACAAGCTCAGGGGCACGCTGAGCGTCCTGGCCGTCAAGGCACCGGGTTTTGGGGACCGCCGCAAGGCCATGCTTCAGGACATCGCCATCCTCACCGGTGGCACCGTCATCTCTGAGGAGGTTGGCCGCAAGCTCGAATCCGTCGAAGTGGGCGACCTCGGTCGCGCACGCAGAGTCGTCTCGACGAAAGATGACACGACCATCGTGGATGGCTCCGGTGGCGAGGATGCGATCCAGGGTCGGATCAATCAGATCAAGGCCCAGATCGACGAGACCACCTCGGACTTCGACCGCGAGAAGCTACAGGAGCGGCTGGCGAAGCTCTCCGGAGGTGTCGCCATCATCAAAGTCGGCGCGGCTACTGAAGTCGAGCTGAAGGAGAAAAAGAACCGGGTAGAGGACGCTCTGTCCGCCACACGAGCCGCGGTAGAGGAGGGCATCGTGCCCGGCGGCGGACTGGCGCTCATACGTGCCAGGCAAGCGCTGGACGGGGTCGAACTGACCGGCGACGAGTCCACGGCCGTCAACATCCTCAAGCAGGCGCTAGAGGCACCTATGAAGCTGATCGCCGAGAACACCGGCGTTTCCGGCGACGTCATCCTGTCCCAGAGTCTGGAGGCCGAGGGCGACACGGGTTACGACGCCGAGGTGGGCGAGTTCACTCACCTGCTGGAGCGCGGCATCATGGACCCGGCCAAGGTCACCCGGGCGGCGATCGAGAACGCGGCCAGCGTGGCGGCAATGGTGCTGACCACAGAGTCGCTGATCACCGACATCAAGGAGCCCGAACCGGCCATGCCGGCAGCTCCGCCGATGGACTACTAGCCGTCAATTCAAAGCCATGAGTAAGAGGCCCTCTCCTGATGGAGAGGGCCTCTTTTTTGTCACTGGTAATTCGGGCCGGGGGGCGGTATAAATAGGTCTCACAATTCGTCTAATGCCTAAACACTTTTTCAACCCCTTCTAAGAACATCACCTGGCTTTGACGAACCGCTTCGCCCACCTCCACGTTCACACCGAGTACAGCCTGCTCGACGGCCTGAGTCGTCTCGAAGAGACCGTCGAGCGAGCCGCCGAGCTGGGCATGGACGCCCTGGCCATTACCGACCACGGAGCCCTGTACGGCGCCATAGACTTCTACCGCATCGCAAAGCGGCACGGGGTCAAGCCGATCATCGGCTGCGAGGTGTACGTCGCACCCGAGAGCCGACACTCCCGCGAGCCCGCCGACAAGCGCCCGTATCACATGACGATACTGGCCAAAAACGAGACCGGGTATAAAAATCTGGTCAAGGCGGTGAGTAAGGCGCAGCTCGAGGGTTTCTACTACAAGCCACGGCTAGACAGGGAGCTGCTGGAGCAATACCGGGAGGGTCTGATCGTCCTGTCCGGCTGTCCCAGTGCGGAGGTGCCCAGGGCGATCGCCGAGGGCAGGCTGGACGATGCCCGTGCCGCTGCCGGTTGGTACCGGGACATGTTCGAGGACTACTATCTCGAACTGATGCGGCACGGCGGCGTGCCCGACTTGCCGACCATCAACAAGGGCCTGATCGCGCTGTCGAAGGAGATGGATATCCCGCTGGTGGCGACGAACGATCTGCACTACGTCCACCAGGCGGACGCGCCGTTGCAGGACATCCTCATCTGCATCCACACCAACACCAACGTCGAAGACCCCAAGCGACTGCGCATGACGGAGGACTCTTACTACTTAAAGAGCCCCGACGAGATGGCCGAGCTGTTCGCGGACGTGCCCGAAGCTCTCGCAAACACCGTCGCCATCGCCGAGATGTGCGAACTGGAACTGACCTTCGACACGCTTCGCCTGCCGGAGTACGTCCCTCCAGACGGCCTCACTGCGAACGATTACCTGCGCCAGATCTGCCGCGAGGGTCTCGATAGGCGGCTCCCTGAGGCCGACGAACGAACGCTCGCCCGCTTCGCCTATGAGCTCGACGTCATCGAGCAGACCCAGTATCCCAACTACTTTCTCGTCGTCTGGGACATCGCCCATTTCGTCAGAGAAAAAGACATCTTCTTTGCGGTGCGCGGCAGCGCCGCCGCCAGCCTGGTCCTGTTCTGTTTGGGCGTCACCGACATCAACCCGTTGAAGTACGACCTTGTCTTCGAGAGGTTCCTCAACCTCGAGCGCAAGGAGATGCCCGATATTGACATGGACTTCCAGGATGACCGGCGCGATGAGGTCATCAACTACGTCGTTGATCGATACAGCAGCGACCATGTAGCACAGATCATCACTTTCGGGACCCTCGGTGCCAGGGCGGCGATCAGGGACTCTGGCCGCGCGCTGGCGATGTCCTACGGCGACGTGGACGCCGTTGCGCGACTGGTTCCTCAGAAACTCCACATAACGCTGGACGAGTCGCTGGACTCGAGCCCTGAGATGGCCGAGCTATACGACTCCGACTCCGCTGTAAAAAAGCTGCTGGACACCGCAAGGGGAGTCGAGGGCCTGGCCCGGCATTCCAGCACTCATGCCGCCGGGGTCGTTATTTCCAAGGAACCCCTGGAGGAGTACGTCCCGCTGCAGAGGCCGGTAAAGGGTGACGAGCACGGGGTCAACACCACCCAGTACGCCATGGAGCCGGTGGCGGCGCTGGGGCTGCTGAAAATGGACTTTCTGGGCCTGGCCAACCTGACCATCCTGGCCCGGGCAAGAGACCTGGTTCACAAACGCACCGGAACCCGGCTCGAGCTGCCGAAGATTCCCCTGGACGACCGCAAGACCTTCGATCTGCTATCGAGGGGAGAGACCGTCGGCGTCTTCCAGATGGAAGGGTCCGGCATGACCCGTTACATCCAGAACCTGAAACCGTCCTCACTTGGCGACGTGGCTGCGATGATCGCGCTCTACCGGCCGGGGCCGATGGAGCACATCGACACCTTTATCGACGCTAAATTCGGCCGGGCGGCCCCCGAGTACCCCCACCCGGACCTCGAAGAAATCCTGCGCGAAACGTATGGGGTCATAGTCTTCCAGGACCAGGTCCTGCACATTGCTCGTAAATTTGCAGGCTACTCGCTGGGAGAAGCCGACATTGTGCGCAAGGCCATGGGCAAAAAGGTCCCCGAAATCATGGCCAAGGAGCGGGAGCGGTTTATCGAAGGGGCACTGGCGCAGGGCTACTCGCAGGAAGTGGCCGACCGGGTCTTCGCGCTGGTCGAGCCGTTTGCCGGATATGCCTTTAACAAGGCGCACAGCGTCAGTTACGGGCTCATCTCATACTGGACCGCGTACTTTAAGGCGCACCACCCCGGCGAATACATGGTGTCGTTGCTGGCCACCTTCTCCGGCAACGCTGACAAGATCGCCAGCGCCGTGGCCGAGTGTGCCCGACTCGGAATCCCCGTCCGGGTCCCCGACGTCAACCTCAGTGGAGTGGACTTCACGTTAGACAACGGGGACGGGGTTCCGGCCATCCGCTTTGGCATGGCCTCGGTCAAGAACGTGGGCCCCGGTGCCGTCGAGCCGATAATCGCCGCCCGAGAAGAACACGGGCCGTTCGCCTCGATAGAAGAAATGTGCAGGGTGGCCGACCTTAGCGCCGTGAATCGCAAGGCGCTGGAGAGCCTGATCAAGGCGGGCGCGTTCGACGGCTTCGGCGACCGCACGTCCATTCTCAGCGCGGCCCCCCGGATAGGCTCACTGGCCCAGAGCGAGGCCGGGATGAAGGGCTCGGACCAGACCACCATGTTCGACATGTTTGGCGAGAGCGTGGACGTGCCGCTGGCCCAGATCGAGATCGAAGAAGGCTCCACCTCCGAGCGACAAAAGGGCGATTGGGAGATGGAACTGCTCGGGGTGGACCTGTCCGTTAAGAGTTCCATAGCCTCCCTGGCCGCCAGTGCCGACCCATCCACCATCCTGTCGCGGGACGGCATACGGCCCGGAATGAACGGCATGCGGATCGACATAGCCGGTCAGGTCGAGAGTGTGACCAACCGCTTCACCCGCGACGACAGGCCCTTCACCATCGCCAGCCTGCGGATGCTCGGCGGCGAGATCGACGTGTTCGTGTGGGAAGAGTTGCAAAAAACGACGGCCGACGTGTGGCAGGAGGGACGGTTGGTAAAAGTTGTCGGCACGGTCAGGGACAGGGGCGACGACAGGGTCAGCATCTCGGCAATCTCGGCCGAGGAGCACCCCGTCGAAGAGGGCGTCCAGGTCCCCAACGCCCCGGCCCAGCCACCTGCGCCGCCATCATCGGCTCCGCCGGTAGCGGCCCCGACCAGTGAATCGAACGGGGTAACCCCTGACGTTGCCAGCCCCGGCCCCGGACCCGCAGCGCCGGTAGTCGCCACCAATGGTGTCAAGGCCGCCCCCGCCAACGGTGCGGCCCCCGTCGTGCAGCGAAACGACGGTGCTGCGTCCACCCGAAAGAGGCTGAGCCTCCGCATCGTAGAATCCGGCGAACTCGACCGTGATCGTCAACTGCTGGACAGGGTGGTGCGGGAAATGTTGCAGCACGGCGGCCACGACGAGGTCGGCCTCGAAATCGCGACGGGCGGCAGGCTGGTGAGCATGGACTGGCCGCGCCTCAGCGTGGCGGCAACCGAAGAGCTCGCCGAGACCCTGGCGGCCCTGCTCGGCGACTCCGGCCAGGTCAGCTTAGAGGCCTGATCTGTGATGAGGCCTCGGCCGAAGAGCCTTAGAGCCCGGCGGAGAGTTTAGTGAGAGACCGAAAGAAGTGGGTGGTCCTGGAAATCGCCCCCGACCAGATACAGGCCGAGATGTTGCGCGACCTGCTCATCGCCAGTGGTGTGCCCTCGATGATGGGCCAGGGCGACACCAGTTCCTTTTTGGGAGTTTCGCTTCAGCCGGTGCGGGTGATGGTTTTCGAAGAAGACGTGGAGCGCGCACAACAGGTGCTCGAAGAGCTCACTCCCGAGGAATAGGCTGCACTGCCGGGTCGCGCCCGGTCCACCTCATAGCTATGGGGCGACCGTTAGGAGCGCCACCAGTGGGGCGGGGGAGGGCCTTTGCCTTCCATCGCCTCCTGATCTATGAGCCAGCGCTTCAGGGCGAGGGCCGACTTGCCGGAGCCGTAGCCGCCCAGCCCGCCGCCGCTCGCCACCACCCTGTGGCAGGGGACGAGGAACGGCACCCGGTTGCGCGCCATCGCCTGGCCCGCGGCCCTGGGTGCGTTGGGTCGCCCGGCGGCCCCGGCCAGCCATTTGTAAGTTCGAGTCTCACCCCTGGGTATGGACTGGCACGCTCGCCAGGCCGACCGCATGAACGGCGGCGCGTCGGCGAAGTCCGTGGGGATGGCCGTGAAGTCAACGACCTCTCCGAGGAAATAACCCTGCAAACCGTCTCTGAAACCCGACAGCGCGTCGGGCTCGTGATCGGCCAGGTCCAGTTCCGGCCCCAGTTCGTCGGCGCAGTCCGCCGGTGAGGGCTGTGGGATGGTTGCCCTAGTGACACCAACAGCAGACGTTATGGCGCCTACCCAGCCTGCCCGGGTCTCGAAAATATCGTAGTAGAGCCGTCGAGCCTTCAAGTGACGCTCATGCCCGGCATGAACCGTCGAAAGACCCTGCCAGCCAGCGCCCGCCTGACGGTTCTCCAGGCGTTCGTCAGGTTCTCCGAGTCATCGCTTTGTGCGCCCGGCGCACCCGGCGCGCCATAGCGTGCCATCGAGTAGCGCGTCGCCAATATGTCAGACTCGCCAGAAATACCTGGCAGCGCGTTCCTCAGGGCATGGGCGTACTCACCGGGAGTCTGGCTGGGCGCTCTCCCCAGACCGGCAAAGGCGCCGAGCCTGGTCATCTTGGCGTATATCTGGGTTTCTTCGGCGAGGCCTTTGATGCCGAAGTTCCACAAGATCTGTAGGATCGCGATCGCCACGAGAATGGCCAGCAGGACGCCCACTATCGGCGCTACGATGAGCCTTAGAACGTCGAAGCCGGTATCGGGGCGCTCGAAACCGCCCTCCAGGCCCAGGCCGGTCGTCCCCAGCTGGGCGGGGAACTGGAAACCCTCTGGTTCGGAGGCCGGCAGGTTCTCGAAGACCCCGGACTCGCCGCCGGCACCTGCGACGGCCGGGCGGCCAACCTGCCGGGCCGGGTCGGGCCAGGCGGGGGTGGGCTCGAAGTCGATCCAGCCGAAGTCGGGGAAGTACACCTGCACCCAGCCGTGACTGTCCGAGTCGCGAACCTCGTTGCGCCCAGAATCCGAGTTGAACAGCCCCGGTGCGTATCCGGCGGCCATGCGGGCAGGCACCCCTACGGTTCTTAGCATCACGGCCATGGAGCTTGCGAAGTAGTCGGAGTAGCCGGTCCTCGACTCAAACAGGAAGTGATCCACCCCATCGGCGTCTCCGGGTGGTGCGTCGATGTCCTGGGAGTACACGAACGACGGCCCGCGCAGGTAGGTCTCGATCGCCCGGGCCTTGTCCAATGGAGTCAAGGCGGTCCGGGTCAACCGGGCGGCCAGTTCACGAACCCTGTCCGGCAGGTCACCGGGCAGTTGCAGGTAGTGGTCGGTGATCGAGGAGTTGTAGTCGGTCCCGGCCCGTCGCAGGTCCTCGTCCGTAGCACTAGAGACCAAGGACACCATGTCATACGACTCGCTTTCGAGTAGCTGCTGATCGAACTGGAACGACACCACGTCCGGGTAGATCGCCTCCTTGCGCTGCACCGTCAGGCCGTCCACCCGCGGTCTGCCGCTTGGCTGGCTGTACTCGACATTCGTCACCACCAGATCATCGGGCAGCAGACGGGCCACCTCCGACTCCACGAAGCTCACGACCGGCGAGTTGAGCGCCGCCCGCAGGTCTCTGGCCAGCGTCTGAATGTCACCGGGGAACTCCGCATCTCCGGCAGGGTCGCCAATCTTTATCTCGAACGACTTGGGAGACAGCACCTCGAGTTGCGCGTTGCGGCTCAGCCATTCCAGGTCACCCCCGGCCAGCATTGAGGTGCTGTTGAAATTCAGGCGAAGGCTCTGGGGTACGGCCGTTCGTTTCAGCGAGTCACCTGGCGACGGGAGCACCGTGTCCGGGCCCACGTCGAGCGTCCTGGTTTCCCCGGCAATCCAGCCGAGCGACGTGTACTCGCTGTAGGTCCGCGAAAGCCAGTAAGAGGGGAACTCGGTATCGGCGGTAAAGACCACATCGCCGTTGAAATTGATGGCGCCCAAGAACGGCAGGTTGTCACCGAACGGGCGACCGTGGATGTTCTTTTTCGAGGCGATTCCCGTAACCAGTCTCGCGAACCCCCCTTCGAGAGACGCCACCGGAGTCCGCACCTGCGTCCATATGGTGGCGACCGAGCGGGACACGTAGACGTTGAGCGGCAAGGAAGCCGAGACGGCCAGCACCAGCGCAGACAGCGCCAGGGCAGCGCCCACCGTCACCCAGCCCGACCCGGAAGAAAAGCGGGTGCCGTTGGCCCTCCATTTCATCTGGCTTTTCACCGAGCCCATGCGCACGATGAGCAGCATTACCAGGGCCACGAACACGAAGAACGAGGCGACCCGTTCGCTCGGCAGGAAGCTGATGTGCGTAAACAGCGCCACCCCGGTCAGCAGAATCGTCGGCCACACGTTGGCCCGGCGAAAGAGGAACCACGCGCTGAGAAAGCCCAGCAGCCAGGTAGCCCCGAGTAGGGCCATGGAAAACGGCATCAGGTCCGTGCTTATCCCACCCGAAGTTGCCGCCAGGTACCACTCTTCTAGTCGCACGCCGGTCTGGCGAATCTGGCCGATGAACGACTCGTCGGGGACGAGTCGGGACGTCTGCCAGTAGACCAATAGGAACCCCAGTGCCAGGCCGGCGAGAATCAGCAACGGCCAGGGCAATCTGACCTTCGCCAAACCGAGCCCGACTAGAGATGATGCCAGCACGATGAAGATCATCCCCGGCGTATCGGTCCAATCGGCCTGCTGCAGAGTGACGGCGACCACCAACAAAAGGCCCCACAAGATCGCGAACGTACCCCAGCCCTCCTGTGGGCTGTAGTATTTCAGCAGCTCGATGGGGTTTTCGAGCATCGGCCGCTCGGGGCGGCCTTCTTGTTTGCCGTCCACCTGGGGCCCGACCACACGCTGGAACGCCGCGGTCTGGCTACCGGCCATGTCGGCCCTGTGTCGCGGCCACAAGTTGCGGCGCCCCGACCGCCCTGTGCGTGCTGCTCAGGGCCGTGGGAATGTCGTCTCCAGACGCCACCACGTACGTTGGAATTCCCGCCGATTCAAGGTGCGGCAGCGACTCCCTCGAATCGAAGAAACCGCCAAAAGACTGGCCGTCCACCAGTACCGCGGCCACCTTCACCCGTCTTCGGGCGAGTTGCTCTAGCGCCGCCGCCCAGTCTGGACGGGGAGAAGACGTCACCACCACCAGCGTGGTGTGGTGGCTCCAGTTCGCCTCGTCATCCACGAGGGCGTCGGCGATGGGGACCAATCCATCCGCCTCGCTGCTCGCAAGGCTCGCCAGTATTCGGTCCATCTGGGCGGCGCCGGTGTCGGCCTGCAGGAGGATCTTCTCCGTTCCGTAGACGATCAGGCCGACCGGCATGCCCTCGCTCAAAAAGCGCTTGGCGAGCGACGCCGCGACACTGACCGCGTACTCGTCGGTGCTGTCTTCCTGAAGTCCCGCCTGCACGTCCCTATGCAGATCAACCGCGATCCAAACGTCGCTCGCATGCCCTTCGTCAAACTCCTTTGACATCAGCTTGCCCAGGCGGGCCGTGCTGTTCCAGTGCACCCGACTCAGGGCGTCTCCTAGTGCGTAGTCGCGGACACTCGAAGCGTGAGGGGTCAGGTCGTGGGTTCGTCGTTTCAGCGAGCTATCGCCGGACAGGTTCGCGGACGGCACACTGAATCCGGGCAGGTCATGGGCCCGGGGAAACACCACGACAGTGTCGGTGAAGGGAAAGGTCCGCTCCCTGCGGAAAAGCCCGAACGGGTCGGTATTGCGCACCACCACCGGGCCCATCATATAAACGCCCCGCCGTCTGGCCACCCCGGTCGGGGTCCAGTCCACCGTTCCGCCCGGCAGCATCCCCATGGCGTTTCCGGTGGTGAAACCCGGTAGCGCGCTCAGGTCCTCCACCTCAATCACTGGTCTGGGAATATTGGACGGGTTGTGCACGGTGATGTGCTCTTCGACCGGGTCGCCAACCGTTACCCGACGAGTGCGGCCGTCCACCGCAACCGTGATCGATCTGAGACTGAGCCAGTTCCACCCGTAGGCAAAAACGGCGACCAGTGCCAGTATGTAGACGAGCCGATAGAACAGGCCCAGGCCGGTGGCCATCCCCGTAATGAGAGAGGCGGCCAGCAGGAAACCTATCAGGTACGACCTGCGCTGGACGAAGAACCTCATCTAGTCCCTAACGTCCGATAAGTCCCTTGACCTGCGCGCCTGGCACGGGGAGGCGGTCGATAATGCGGCCGACCACGTCGGAGCCCCTGGTCCCCCTCATGCGCGCCGCCGCGGTGACGATCATCCGGTGACTGACGATGGGCTCGGCAAGCTCCTTGATATCGTCGGGCAAAACGAAGTCCCGTCCTCGAACCATGGCCATCGCCTGGCCCGCCCGGAACAGCGAAATCGACCCTCTGGGCGAGCACCCCAGGCTGACGTCTTCGTCCGTGCGAGTGGACTCCACGATCGCGACCAGATACTCACGGACGAGGTCATCGACGAACACCTCGCGCGCCGCGTCCTGCATCGCCACGATCTCCTCGGACGTCGCGACGGGCTCAAGCGTGTCGATGGGATGGGCCGACTGCTGGTTGCCGACGATCTGTAGCTCTTGTTCCGTGGTCGGGTAGCCGAGAGTGATCATCAGCAGGAACCGGTCGAGCTGCGCCTCGGGCAGTGGGAAAGTCCCTTCGTACTCGACGGGGTTCTGGGTGGCCATGACCGTGAAGGGTCGAGGTAGCACATGCGTCACCCCCTCCACCGTCACCTGTCGTTCTTCCATCGCCTCCAGCAGCGCCGACTGGGTCTTGGGAGTGGCGCGGTTTATCTCGTCGGCCAATACGATCTGGGAGATGATTGGGCCGGGCTTGAACTCAAACTCCGAGGTTTTCTGGTTGAAGATCGAGACGCCCGTCACGTCGCTGGGCAGCAGGTCGGGTGTGAACTGAATGCGCCTGAACGTACTTCCTGAGGACCGGGCCAAGCTTCTGGCGAGCATCGTCTTGCCCACGCCCGGCACGTCCTCGATAAGCACATGGCCCTGGCAGATCAGGGCGATGACACCGAGCTCTATTGCCTCGTCCTTACCGACAATGACGCGTTTTACGTTTTCTACGATTCGCCCGGCTATTTCCCGGCCGCGTTCCAGATCCGTCACGGTGGTCCTCCGCGCTCTCCGTTCGCTCTTCAGGCTTCTTCGCGCGAGCGCTCATCGCTCCCGGTACTGGCCTTCCTCGTAGAGCGCTTGAGGCGCTCACTATCGCGTTGTACGTATGGTGGGCGATGGGGGATTCGAACCTCCGACCTCTTGCGTGTGAAGCAAGCGCTCTAACCGCTGAGCTAATCGCCCGTAGATCCTGAAAAATGTTGGAGCGCGCTTGGTGGGACTCGAACCCACGGCCTCAGCCTCCGCAGGGCTGCGCTCTATCCACTGAGCTACAAGCGCGTGATACCAAACCTTAATGCCCTCAATCCCCGGAATCGGGCCCCAGAACCGGGCCCGGGAATCGGGGCAGTCCCCGGCGCGGGGCCGGGGACCTGATTAGTCGATGGTGCCGAAGGAGGGAGTCGAACCCACACGCCCTTTCAGGCACTGCGTCCTGAACGCAGCGCGTCTACCATTTCGCCACTTCGGCACGTAGCGGAATCTCCTCTTGCCCACTGGTGGCCCAACGCCTGGTGGGCGGTAGGGGATTCGAACCTCTGACCTCCTGTGTGTAAGACAGGCGCTCTAACCGCTGAGCTAACCGCCCACGTCGTGCGGGCACTTGCCGCCATGCAATGGCCCGCTGAGCCAACTGTCCCGGCAGGCCAACCGTCCCGGCAGGAGGGTGTTAATGTGCAATTGGGGCAACGGTGGCAACGACAGGGTTCGAACCTGTGACCTAGCGCTTATGAAGCGCCCGCTCTGCCACTGAGCTACGTTGCCACGTCCGCTTTCCCACCGAAATCATATTATAGGGTCGGGGGGGTGTCAAAGCTCCCAATTGCCACCTCCGTCCGGGCGTAAGCGCCTAAACGCTTGTTGCACCGATCGCCCCACCGTATACTTCAGCCGGGCATTTCGGGCCCCGCCCGGCGGGTTTATTGGGGCCGAGATCACTGCCTTTCACTGGCAGGCACCGGAGAGGAGTAGGGCGTTGGTGGCACTCACCGAGAACGAGGCGCTCAGACAGGCGTCGCTGCGCTACCTGTGGATTCACAACCGCGACTGGGTCGAAATGGCCGAGTCGGGCGGTCCTACCATGATCGTGGCTGGCGACGGTGTGCGTGTCACGGACTCCGATGGCAAAACGTGGATAGACGTCAACGGCGGCTACAGCTGCGTCAACGTCGGCTACGGCCGCACCGAAATCGCCCAGGCTGCCTACGACCAGATGGTCAAGACCAACTTCTGCCCCGTCGGCACCACCGCCGAGCCCGTCATCCGGCTGGCGGCGAAACTCGCCGAACTCGCGCCGGGAGACCTGAACCGAGTATTCCCAGTATCCGGTGGGTCAGAGGCCAACGAGACGGCGATAAAGATAGCGCGGGCGTATCACCAGCGCCGGGGCGAGCCGGGCCGGTACCGGGTCATCTCTCGCAAGGGCTCATACCACGGCATGACTGCTGGTGTTTTATGGGCTGGTGACGGCCCCCCAGAGCCGAAGTCCGACTTCGGGCCGGCGTACCCCGGCATGGTGCATGTGCCCCAGCCGAACCCGTATAGATGCGAGCTTGGCGGCCAGACCGCGTCGGAGTGCGCCGTCCTGTGCGCCCAGGCCGTGGAGGACGCCATCCTCTACTACGGTGCGGACACCATCGCTGCCTTCATCGGCGAGCCCATGGCGATCCCACAGGGCGCGCCGGTTCCGGGCGACGAATACTGGCCGATGGTGCGCGATATCTGCGATCGCTACGGCTTGGTGATGATCATCGACGAAGTCGTGACCGGCTTCGGTCGCACGGGCCGCATGTTCGGCATGGAGCACTTCGATGCCGTTCCCGACATCATGACGGTGGCGAAAGGCGTCGTCAGCGCGTACATGCCGCTGGCCGCGGCTATCGTCAGTGATCACATAGCTGACCGGTTCGGCGGCGGGGACGACGCCCTCCAGCACACCCTGACAAACAGTGGGCACCCCGTAGCGGCCGCCGCCGCGCTCAAGAACATAGAGATCATCGAGACCGAGGGCATGGTCGAGAACGCGGCCGAAGTGGGCGGTCACCTAAAGGAGCAGCTCGAGGGGTTGCCGATGGACCATCCTCTGGTTGGTGATGTAAGGGGCACCGGACTGTTCGTAGCTGTCGAGCTTGTTTCGGACCGGGCGACCAAAGCCGCCTTCGGGTCAGAAGAAAACATTGGTACCCGACTGACAGAAAAATTTCGAAAACATGGACTCATCTTCCGGGCGCGGGAGAACCTGCTCCACTTCGGCCCGCCCATATGTCTGACGCGCGAAGAGGCGGACGAGATCGTGCACGCCGTCGACCTAGGTCTCTGGGAGATCGAGGGCGAGATGGGCATCGGCAAGCTGGCATGACGACCACGAACGCCGCGAACCAGGAACTAAGGGATACCGCGCTTCGGCACCTGTGGATGCAGGCGAAGGGCTGGAGGGACCTGGCCGAGGAGGGCGAGCCAATCATCGTCGCCGAAGCCAGTGGCCTCACCGTTACCGACACCGACGGACGGGAATGGCTGGACGTCAACGGTGGCTATGCCTCGGTCACAGTCGGTTATGGACGGACCGAGATCGCCGACGCCGTGCTCAATCAGATGAGCGACCTGGCCTACTACCCCGAGCAAACGGCCGCGCCGTCCACCATTCGTCTCGCCGAAAAAATCGGCCAACTGGCCCCAGGCAATCTGGAGCGGTCGTGGCTGGTGGCCGGCGGCTCCGAGGCGAACGAGACCGCCGTCAAGATGGCCCGCGCCTATCACTCTCGGCGGGGGGAGGGCGGCAAGTACAAGATCATCTCGCGCCGGGGCTCGTACCATGGTGCGACCGGTGGCGTCGCATGGATGGGGCGGTCTCGTGGAGGCGTGAACTTGGCCGACTTCGAGCCGGAGCCGCCCGGCCTCGTGTCCGCACCCCAGCCCTACCCTTACCGGTGCGAATTTGGCGGCACGACGGCGTCGGAATGCGCCGTCCTGTGCGCCGAGGCATTGGAGCGAATCATCCTTAGCGAGGGCCCGGACACAGTGGCGGCGTTTATTGGCGAGCCAATAACAAGTTCAATCGGGGTCATAGTGCCAGGCCTGGAGTACTGGCCGATGGTGCGGGAGATCTGCGACAGGTACGGCGTGCTGCTAATCGACGACGAGGTCGTGTGCGGATTCGGTCGCACCGGCCGCATGTTCGGCATCGAACACTACGGTGTGGTGCCCGACCTGATGACCATCGCCAAAGGACTCGGGAGCAGCTACGTCCCCGTCGGCTCAGTCGTCGCCACGACGGAAGTCGCTGATGCTTTCGTGGGTGAGGGCAACGCCTTCCATGCGGCCCTTACGGCCGGTGGGCACCCGGTCGCGGCGGCGGCGGCGTTGGCGAACATCGACATCATTGAGGGTGAGGGCCTGGTGGCCCGGTCAGCCGAGCTGGGCGAATACTTCCTGGACTCGGTGCGCGACATGGCCGCGTCCCATCCGGTGGTTGGCGACGTGCGAGGCATCGGCCTGCTGGTCGGCGTGGAGCTGGTGACGGACAGTGAGACCAAGGCCGGGTTCCCCGAGTCATTCAACGTCGTCGAGAGGATGACCGAGAAGTTCAGGCAACGGGGGCTGCTGCTGGGAATGCTCGGGCCGCAGATCTTGCAGATGGCCCCTCCCCTGTGCGTTACACGCGACGAGATCGACCAGATCGTCGCCGGGGTCGATTCGGCCCTGTCAGAGCTGGAAACCGAACTGGGCGCGGGCGTTTAACCGGGCGACCGTTTAAGCTCGTACCATGCCTGCCTACGCCATATTAGGAGCCCAGTGGGGCGACGAGGGTAAGGGTAAAGTCGTCGACTTTCTCGCCCGCCGGGCAGACGTCGTCGCGCGCTTCGCCGGTGGCAACAACGCCGGTCACACCGTCATCAACGACCAGGGCCACTTCAGCCTGCACCAGGTCCCTTCCGGCATCTTCTGGCCCCAGACCCTGAGCGTCATGGGCAGCGGTGTAGTGGTCAACCCCGATCCGTTGCTCGAGGAAATAGGCGAATTAAAAGAGCGCGGCATCGACGTGGACGGGCGGTTGTTGGTGAGCCAGCGGGCGCACCTGATCATGCCGTACCACGTCGCCATCGACCAGCTATCCGAGGTCGCCAAGGGCAGCAAGGCAATCGGCACCACGGGCAGAGGAATCGGCCCGGCCTATGCCGACAAGGCATCCCGCAACGGCCTTCGCATGGCAGACCTGCTGGACCTCCAGGCCCTTGAACCGAGATTGGTAGGAGCCCTCGACCACGCCAACGCCCTGATCACGAAGGTCTACGGCGGCGACCCGCTCCCCTTCGACTCGGTCTTGGCGCAGTGCAAGCGGTGGTCCGAGCTACTCGGGCCCTACATAGGGCCGGTCGAGCATGAATTGCACGAGACGCTTGATAACGATGGAGTTGTGGTATTGGAAGGCGCCCAGGGAGCGTTACTGGACCTGGACCACGGGACATACCCGTTCGTAACATCCTCCAACCCGACCATCGGCGGTGCGTGTGTGGGGCTGGGGCTGCACCCGCAGCAGATCACCGGGGTGATCGGGGTCTTCAAGGCCTACTGCACCCGGGTCGGCGCCGGGCCGTTTCCGACCGAGCTGACCGGCGCAACCGGTGAGCGCATCCGCCAGCTGGCGCAGGAGTTCGGCACCACCACCGGCCGGGCCAGGCGGGTGGGCTGGTTCGACGCGGTCATGGCCCGCTACTCCCGTCGGCTCAACGGCTACACGTCGAACGTGCTGACTCGCCTGGACGTGCTCGACAGCTTCGACTCCATCAAGGTATGCACCAGGTACGAGCTGGACGGCAAGATCATCGACGAGCCGCCGGGTGGGGAGGGGGCACTGGAGCGCTGCAAGCCCATCTACGAAGAGCACCCCGGCTGGGACCAGCCCACCGAGAGCGTGACCGAGTATGACCAGCTACCCCCGCAGGCCGTGTCGTATGTGAACCGGCTGCAAGAGTTGATCGGCAGCCCCGTCGACATCATCTCCACCGGCCCCCGCCGGGAAGAGGCGATAACGGTACGCTCCATCGTCTAGTGGCGACTGTTTAAGGCTAACGTATAGGTCTAGCCGACCGGTAGGTCGATCTCGTAGCGGTCGATGACCTCGTCGATCCGCACCGCCTCCTGAGCAGTCAGGGGCACCAGCGGCAGTCTCGGAGCACCCACCCGGTATCCACGTCGGGCCACGGCGTGTTTGATGGGAATCGGGTTGGAGATCGTAAAAATCACCCGATTGAGATCGAGCAGCCTGCGGTGCTCCGCCGCCGCGTCCTCGATATTGCCCTCGAGCAGCATCCCGATCATCGCCCCGATCTGGCTGCCGATCAGGTGCGAGGCGACCGAGACGACCCCGTAGCCGCCCGTAGCGACGATGTAGAACGTCTCGTCATCGTTGCCGCTCCAGACCCTAAAATCACTGTTCGTTCCCTGGACAATCTGGCTGACCTGGCCCATATCGCCGCCCGCCTCTTTGACGCCGACAATGTTGTCGACCTCACTTAGCCGGATGACCGTCTCGGCCGTCATGTTCAGCGCGGTGCGGCCCGGCACGTTGTATAGGACGCAGGGGATGGATACCGACTCTGCCACCGCCCGGAAATGCCGGTACAGGCCCTCTTGGGGGGGCTTGTTGTAGGACGGCACCACCAGCAGCGCAGCGTCCGCGCCCTCGCGTTCGGCGTTACGGCTGTTGGCGATGCTTTCGGCCGTGTTGTTCGTGCCGGTTCCGGCGATGACCGCCGCGCCGTCACCGACGGCGTCCTTGACGGCTGCATAGAGCCCCAGTCGTTCCTCTGCTGTCAGGGTTGGGGATTCACCGGTCGTCCCGGTGACGACGACGCCGTCGCTGCCGGACGCGACCAGCGCCCTGGCCAGCCGTCCGGCCTCGGCGAAGTCGACCGCACCCTCCTCATCGAAGGGCGTGATCATCGCGGTTATCACCCGTCCAAGCTCTGGCAATTTCTATCCCGATCTCGCGCCCTGTTGAGCGCCTGCTGCCAACTTTTCGTCAGGCCCGCGGCCCAACCAGCCCCCGACGGACCATCTCCTCGGCTATTTGAATGGCGTTGAGTGCGGCCCCTTTTCGCAGGTTATCGCTGGACAGCCACAGCGCCAGGCCCTTCGGGTGCGAGGCGTCCGTGCGGACGCGGCCCACCAGCACGTCGTCCGCCCCCTCCGAGTCGATCGGCATAGGATAGCGATGCCCGGCCGGGTCGTCCACGAGCCGAATGCCCGGATACTCGGCCAAAGCCGCTCCAGCGGCTGCCGGGTCCACCGGTGCAGCGAACTCAACATGGACCGCCTCCGAGTGGCCCACCGTCACCGGCACCCGCACGCAGGTCGCCGAAAGCGGCAGATCCGGCCGATGCAGAATCTTGCGCGTCTCGCGGACCATCTTGCGCTCTTCTTTGGTGTAGCCGTCGTCCCCGAAGTCGTCGATATGGGGCAGGGCGTTGAACGCGATCTGGTGCGGGTAGACCTCCGCTTCGGCCCTGCCTCCCCCCAGCACGACCGCGCTCTGGTCTCGCAGCTCCCGAACGGCCGCCGACCCGGTCCCGGACACCGACTGATAGGTGTCCACGATTACCCGTTCCACCCGGTTCAGACCTCCGAGCGCGTCCAGCACCATCGTCAGCGGCGTCGTCGAGCAGTTTGGTATGGAAACGATGCCTCTATGAGAGTCCAGGTCGTCCGCGTTCACCTCCGGGACGACGAGCGGAACGTCCGGTTCCATGCGAAACGCCGAACTGTCGTCTATGGCCACTGCTCCCAGTTCCGCCGCGCGGCGACCGACCGCACGGCTAACGTCAGTGGTGGCGGAGATGAACACGAAGTCGGACGCGGCGAGCAGGTCGTCGCTGACCAGTTCCACTTCGTGATCCCGGCCGTTCACAACGATGTTGCGGCCGACCGATCGTTCGGACGCGCAGACCCGCAGCGCGCCTATTGGGAACTGGCGCTCCTCAAGCACGGACAGGAACACCTGTCCGACGGCGCCCGTCGCGCCCACCACGGCTATGCGGAATCCGGTCATACCCAAAACCTTACAGCCGGCCGGGCCGGGTATAAAGGCGACCGCCGCCTATTTGAGTCCCAGAACCTCTTCCAGGCCGACCGTCAGCCCAGGCTTCGCGGCAGCAGCACGCACGGCCGCGATCACGCCCGGCATGAAGCCGGAGCGGTCGATGGAGTCGTGCCGAAGGGTCAGCGTCTGACCCGGCCCGGCGAAGACCAGCTCGTGGTGCGCCACTCGGCCCGGCAGGCGGGCGCTGTGAATGGTGACGCCGTCCACGTCGCCGCCTCTCGTGCCCTGGATCGTCTCTTTTTCCGGCGTCGGGGCCGTCATCGGTTCGCCCTTGCCCTCGATCACTGCACGTGCAATGGCCATGGCCGTCCCGGAGGGGGCGTCGATCTTGCGTTCGTGGTGCGTCTCGACCAGGTCTGCGTAGTCGAAGAACCGGGCCGCTATTCTGGCGAGATGGGTCATCACGACGCCGCCGATAGCGAAGTTGGGGACGATCACGATGCCGACCCCATGCCTGTCTGCGAGCGCCCCGGCTTCTGCGATAGCCGAATCGGAAATCCCGGACGAGCCGGTGACCACCCCTACGCCCTTCGCCGACGCCGCTCTGATGGCCGCAAGTGCGCCGTCGGCGTTCGTCACATCAACGACAACGTCAGCTCCGTCAAGGAGGTCTGCCAGTGACGATGAGAGCGCCACGCTGCCCGCGCCTTCTGGTAGGTCAAGCGAGTTGCCCTTGGCCGCCACGTCGACGGCTCCTACGGGCCTGGTGTCGGCCTCACGGCTGAGCGCGCCCAGTATCTCGGTGCCCATGCGCCCGAGGGCGCCGTGGACGACGACCCGAACTTCAGCCTCGCCGCTCATGAGTCGTTTGGCTTAACGGCCTCGGCCGCCGCCACCCCTGTCGCCCCGATAGCCGCCCCGATCGCCGCCACGGGAGCCGCCACCCCCGCCACCGCGTCGGTCTCGGTCGCCGCCACCCCTGTAGCCACCGCCACCGCGCTGGTCCCGGTCGCCGCCGCCCCGATAGCCGCCCCGATCACCGCCGCCGCGATAGCCCTCGCCACCGCCGC
The DNA here is from genome assembly GCA_965250195.1 of Dehalococcoidia bacterium. Classification (GTDB taxonomy): domain Bacteria; phylum Chloroflexota; class Dehalococcoidia; order Lucifugimonadales; family UBA2962; genus CAUZIR01. Next base: position 292,353 of record OZ252295.1, on the reverse strand, counting down.
CGCGTCGGTCACGGTCCCGATCACCGCCACCCCGGTAGCCGCCCCCGTCGCCGCCCCTATCGTCGCCATTGGGGGGAGGACCGACTCTATCCCCGCCCTCGCCGTCACCGTCTCCGGTCAGGAGGGCTCTGCGAGACAGGCTTATGCGGCCGGTCGAATCGACGTCTTTGACAATCACGGTAATCTCTTCACCGAGCGAGACGACGTCCTCCACGCTGGGCACCCTGTAGTCGGCGAGTTCACTGATGTGAACCATGCCGTCCTTGCCCGGCAGAATCTCTACGAACGCACCGAAGTCGAGAATCTTGACCACCTTGCCGGTGTAGATCTGTCCCACCTCGGCGTCCTTGGTCAGGCCCTCGATCATCTGGACGGCTTTCTGGGCCGATTCCGCGTCCACGGCGCCGACCAGAATCTCGCCATCGTCCTGCACGTCCACCGTGGCGCCGGTGGCCTCGATGATGCCCCTGATGACCTTGCCGCCGGGGCCGATCACCGCACCGATCTTATCGACCGGTATCGTCACCCGCAGCATTCGAGGTGCGAACGAGCTGACGTCCTGACGGGGCTCGGCGATGGCCTCGGCCATCACGTCCAGAATCTGGTAGCGGGCGTCCTTCGCCTGGTCGAGCGCTGCGCGCACGACGTCGAAGCCAATGCCCTTCACCTTCATATCTAGCTGAATGGCCGTGACGCCGTTACGGGTGCCGGCCACCTTGAAGTCCATGTCGCCGATGTGGTCTTCTTTGCCCTGAATGTCCGTCAGGGCAAGCCACTTGCCGCCGTCGCCGGTTATGAGGCCCACCGAAATGCCGGCCACAGGGGCCGCGATGGGAACTCCCGCATCCATTAGCGACAGAGTTGCCGCACACACAGACGCCATGGACGAGCTGCCGTTGCTGCCGAGAATCTCCGACACCACTCTGACGGTGTAGGGGAAGTCCTCGTCTGTCGGCAGCACCGGGGTAACGGCCCGCTCAGCTAGCGCTCCGTGCCCGATCTCGCGCCGACCCGGCGAACCCACGCGCTTGGTCTCGCCCGTGGAGTAGGGCGGGAAGTTGTAGTGCAGCAGGAACTTCTTGGTCGTTCTCGGGTTGATGTTGTCCAGCTTCTGGGCGTCGCCCACTGAGCCCAGAGTAACTACGCCAAGCGCCTGGGTCTCGCCGCGCTGGAACAGGCCGGTGCCGTGCGTTCTCGGCAGCAGGCCGACCTCTGCCGACAGCTGCCTTATATCCAGCGGGCCGCGTCCGTCGGGCCGGACCCCGTCCAGCATTCGTGTGCGGAACTCTTCGTCCACCAGCGACCCGTAAGCGCCCTTGATGGCCTTGGGTTCGTAGGTGTCCTGCAGGGCTTCGACGATCTCGTCGAGCAGCGCATTAATCTGCGAAGTGTCCTTGTCGGGAGAGATCGAGTGTTCGACCGCCGGTCCGATACGGCCGGAAACCAGGGGCTCGATCTGCTCGGCCAGTCCCTCAGGCAACTGGGGAGCCTCGTACGGTAGCTTTTCCTTGCCGTCTTTGGCGGCGATGCCCTCTTGCAGCTCGACAAGCCGCAGGTTCTGTTCTTGCGCCAGCTGAATTGCCTCGAAAACGAGATCCTCGTCCAGCTCGTTGCCGCCCGCCTCCATCATCATTACGCCGTCTTTAGACCCGGCGACGATGAGGTCTAGCTGGCTCTCTTCGATCTGCTCGAACGTGGGGTTAATGACGAACTCACCGTCGATGTGCCCGATGCGCGTCGCGCCCAGGGGACCCTCGAACGGAATGTCCGACAAACTCAGCGCGAGCGAAGCGCCGTTGATGGAGATGACATCGAGCGGGTTCTCCAGGTCGACCGAGAGGGGCGTCGTTATGACCTGCACCTCATTGCGGAAGCCCTTGGGAAACAGCGGCCGGAGGGGCCGGTCCGTCAGTCTGCATATCAATATGGCGTCGGAACTCGGCCGACCCTCGCGCCTAAAGAAGCTGCCGGGAATTTTGCCCCGGCCGTACATGCGCTCTTCGAAGTCGATAGTGAGCGGGAAAAAGTCGATCCCCTCTCTTGGCTTCGATGTCGTTGCCGTCACCAAAAGGACCGAGTCCCCGTAGCGTAAGACCGCCGATCCTCCCGCCTGCTGGGCTAGCTTGCCGGTCTCTACCGAAAGCGTGCGCCCTCCTAAATCTAATTCATACGTGGACAAAACTTACCTCTCTAATTCTCTTCTCTTCCTGCCTGCCGCCCGGGCCTTGTGATGTTTTTATTGGGCCGGGCTACTGGGGCGAACGGCGTCCGCGCCCGGTGGGATGCTTAATGTGTGGGTTAAGGAGTGTGGATTACTGCTCACTGTGCCCGAAGAGCCGAAGCTGCGGGCCTTCGAGTGGGTTGTGGACGACCGGGGTAAAACGGAAAACAGCACCCGCCGGGGTGCTATTTTCGCAGGCCCAGCTGTCCGATGAGCGTACGGTAGCGATCGACATCCTCACTGTTGAGGTATCGCAGCAGGCGCCGACGTTGGCCCACCAGTTTCAGCAGGCCTCGCCGGGTCGATTCGTCGTGGTTGTTGGCTCTCAGGTGGTCGGTCAGCGACGTGATCCGTTCCGTAAGCTGTGCGACCTGTACCTCGGTTGAGCCCGTGTCGTTTTCGTGGGTACGGTACTGTTCCTGAATTTCTTTCTTGCGTTCGGTTTCTAGGGGCATCTTCTCTATCCAATGGGAAACGGTCAAACGGGCCATCTCTCGGTCTGGGTGTCTGGCGGTCTGGTCGGCCCCAGTCGGGGAGTTAGGCAACCGGCCTAATCAGGTAGAAGTCTAGCACACGGCCCGGCGCATGGGCAATGGTTCGGCGGGCTCTGCGCCCGTGTCTTCAGGCGTGCGTGAGGTCCTGGCATCCCCTGGCATGTTACACTTGCGCGACGAGTGCGATTCGGTCTCGGTGGGTTATCGTGTGCTTTTTTACGCGGCGAAATCCTCGCCCCACCGCAAAACGAGACCGGTCAAATAACAGATAGGCGGCACAGCCCCATGGTCGAGCAAGTTACCCCCCAAACCGCGGCTCAGGCGACTCACCCGGCAACCCCAGCCCAAGCACCACCCGCCCAGGCACCAGTGGCCGAAGCGCCCCCGGCAAACCTTTCCGAGGCCGCCGGTCCGGTGACGATGAAGTCCCTGCTGGAGGCCGGTGTCCACTTTGGGCACCAGAAGAGGCGCTGGAACCCGAAGATGAAGCGTTACATCTTTTCGGCCCGCAACGGCATCCACATCATCGACCTGCAGCAGACCTTGAAGCTGCTGGAGCAGGCCAAAGAGTTCATAACGGAAGTATCCGCCCAGGGCAAAAAGGTCATTTTCGTCGGCACCAAGCGACAGGCGCACGAAACAATTACCCAGGAGGCCCAGCGGTCCGGCGCTTACTACGTGTCCACCCGCTGGTTGGGCGGCACGTTGACCAACTTCAAGACCATCCAGACGCGCATGGACTACCTCGTCGATCTGGAGGAGCGAAAGGCCGCCGGTGAGTTCCTGCGCCGACCGAAAAAGGAAGCGCAAAAACTCGAGGACTCCATCACGCGTCTGAACAGGTATCTCGGTGGTATTAAAGAGATGACCGAGATGCCCGGCGCTCTGTTCATCGTCGACATCGGAAAAGAGGCCCTCGCGGTTGCGGAAGCCGAGCGGGTAGGCGTGCCCGTTGTGGCACTCGTTGATTCCGATTGTGACCCAACCCTGATCGACCAGGTGATACCCGGCAACGACGACGCCATCCGGTCCATCCGCCTCGTGACCGGGCAGATGGCCGACGCTGTCATCGAGGGCCGCAACAGACGAGAGGCGATGGAAGAGGAGCTGCGGGACACTTCCGACGAGGAGGAGAAAGCCGCCATCAGGCAAGCCGCCGCCCTGGCGCTGAGGCAGGCGGAGCTCGCGGAAGATGAGGCGCCCCGGCCGGAGGCAGCCGAAGAGCCCGAGCCGGAGGCAACCGAAGAGCCCGAGCCAGAAGAGGCCCCCGAGACGCCCGCTGCCCCTGAGCCCGAGCCAGAAGCGCCCGATGCGGGTGAACCCGAGGCGACTGGCGAGCCGGAAGAAAAAACCGACGAAAGCTAACGACAGGACGGGAGCGTACGTGGAGATCACTGTAGAGACAATCAAGGCCCTGAGAGAGGAGATGGGCGCCGGCGTCATGGACGCGAAAAGGGCGCTCGAAGAGGCTCAGGGCAATCTCGAAAAGGCGCGCGAAATATTGCGTGAGCGCGGCGTCGCATCGGCCGCCAAAAAGGCGGGCCGCAGTGCCAACGAGGGCCTTGTCGAGGCATACATACACGGTGGGGGTCGGGTCGGAGTCATAGTCGAGGTGAACTGCGAAACTGACTTTGTTGCCCGAACCGACGACTTCAAAGAGCTCGCCCACAACCTCGCCATGCAGGTCGCGGCAATGAACCCGAAGTACGTCGATGAAGCCGATATCCTCGACGACGAGAAAGCGGACCCGACCGAGGTCGTGCTAATGTCTCAGCCCTACATTAAAGACGCCTCCCTCTCCATAAAGGACGTGGTGCTGGAGGCCGCCGGCAGGCTGGGCGAGAACATAAAAATCAAGAGGTTCACGCGGTTCGCCCTGGGTGAGTAGAGTTGCCAAAAATGGCAAGTCCGCATACAAGCGGGTCCTGCTCAAGCTCAGTGGCGAGTCGTTCAAAGGGGAGCGCGGCTACGGCATCGACCCGGAGGCGGTCAACCGGATAGCCGGCCAGATTCAGGCCGTCCACGACATGGACGTCCAGGTGGGCGTGGTGGTCGGTGGCGGCAACATCTGGCGCGGCGCGGAGGCCGAGCACGAGGGCATGGACAGGGTGGCGGCGGACTACGCTGGCATGTTGGCGACCGTCATCAACGCTCTCTCGTTGCAGGACTCCCTCGAACGGCTCCGGGGCGTGGACACCCGTACCCAGACCGGCATCAACGTCCAGGAAATCGCCGAGCCCTACATACGACGTCGGGCGGTTCGGCACCTTGAGAAGGGTCGCGTCGTCATATTCGCGGCCGGCACCGGCAACCCGTACATGACCACCGACACGGCCGCGGCTCTGCGGTCCATTGAGATAGAGGCCAACGTCTTGCTCATGGCCAAGTACGCCGTCGACGGGGTGTACGCCGAGGACCCGAACGAGAACCCCAATGCGGAAAAGCACGACTTCGTGACCTATCAAGAAGCGCTTGAGAGGCGGCTCGGGGTAATGGACGCGACGGCGCTGTCGTTGTGCATGGAAAACCGCCTGCCCATCAGGGTCTTCGACATCAACGTCGAGGACAACCTCACTCGAATCATTGCCGGTGAGCCCATCGGTTCACTGGTGTCCGATACCCGCATCGGCTAAGTACGGCGTAAACTGTTGGCCGCGCCCCGGATCGGCCAGATCGCAGGCCAAAGCGCACGCCAAGTCTCGGGACAGGCCAATTCTTGGGACAGGGAGGGCTAAATGGCCATCGACGACGTGCTCAAAGACAGTGACGATCGGATGGACAAATCGGTCGAGTCACTGAGACGGGAATTGTCCACCATCAGGACCGGTCGGGCAAGCCCCGGCCTTGTCGACTCACTCGCCGTCAACTACTACGACACCCAGACCCCGCTGAACCAGTTGGCGACCATTACCGTTCCCGAGGCACGAGTCCTGATGATTCAGGTGTGGGACCGCAGCGCATTGGGCGACGTGGAAAAGGCGATCCTCGCGTCCGACCTCGGCCTGACCCCGAACAACGACGGAGAGGTCATCAGGATCACCCTCCCCATCTTGACCGAGGAGCGCCGCAAGGACCTGGTCAAACTCGTGTCCCGCAAGACTGAAGAGGGCCACGTCGCCGTGCGAAACATCCGCCGGGACGCCAACGACAGCCTGAAATGGCTGGAAAAGGACGGCGAAATAGGCCAGGACGAAGGCCGCAGAGCGCAGGACGAGGTACAGAAAGTCACCGACCGGCACATCGGTGAAATGGACGGTCTTAAAAAGGGAAAAGAGGCCGAGGTGCTCGAGGTCTAGTTGGTCGGGCTGTCTTCAGGGGCGATAGCAGCAGTCCAGGGGCCGTGAGCGAGGCATGAGCACCGAAGTTCCCGGCCACGTGGCCGTAATAATGGACGGCAACGGCCGTTGGGCGCAGGAGCGCGGCCTCGGGCGGTCCGAGGGTCACAGGGCCGGCACCGAAAACGTGCGGCGCATCATTCGTGCTCTCGTCGAGGCGGGCGTCAATTACCTGACCATGTTCGCCTTCTCAACGGAGAACTGGGACCGGCCGGACTACGAGGTCAGGGTATTGATGGAACTGCTCGGTCGGTCCATCGAATCCGAGACACCCGAACTACACGCCGAGGGCGTCCGAATCAGGCACCTGGGTCGGCTAGACAGGCTCCCCGAATCTTTGCGTCAGGCTATTGAGCGCAGCGTCGAACTGACCCGGAACAACACCACCATCACCCTGAGCGTCGCCTTCGACTACGGCGGTCGAGAGGAGATCGTGGGCGCGTCGCGTCGCCTGATCGAGGCGGGAACGGCTCCACAGGACGTCACCGAACAGGCGCTGGAAGCCGAGCTGTACACGTCCGGCATGCCCGACCCCGACCTGATCATCCGCACCGCCGGGGAGATGCGCATGAGTAACTTCCTGCTGTGGCAGTCTGCTTACGCCGAATACTACTCAACGCCCACGCTCTGGCCCGACTTTGACGAAGCGGAGCTGGACAGCGCGCTCGCCGAGTACCGGCGTCGTCACAGGCGTTTCGGCCGCATCGACACGGCGGCCCCATCGAGGCCCTGACCGTCATGTCTCAAACCCGGACCGGCGCGGGTGATCACGCCTCGCCTGAGTCGGTGGCCAGCCGAAACAGGGGCGACCTGGGTCGTCGTTCGGCTTCGACCGCCGTAATCGTACCCATAACCATTGCCGCCGTATGGGCGGGAGGGCCGTGGCTGGCGGCACTGCTCGCGGCGGCGGCGGCAATCGGCGGCTACGAGCTGGCCGGGCTGGCGTCCCGGGCCGGTACCCGGCCGATCGCCCCCATAGCGATCGCGTGGTCCGTGGGCCTGGTCGTCGCCACCCACGTTCACGTCACCGGACACAGCCTTACCGTCACAGTGTTACCGGTGCTCATCGCAGGTGCGGCGGGGTCGCTGGTCGCTTTCCCTTTTGCAGGCATCGGCGGCAGGGGTCGGGGAACGGCAAGTGCTGTAAGAGACTACGTCGCTACGGCTGGCTCCGCCCTGGTTGCAGGGGGGCTGCTCTCCTTTGGTTTGTTGCTGCGAGGTCTTACGGACGGCAACGAGTGGGCCGTCGCCATACTTGTGGTTATCGCCGCGGCGGACATGGGCGGCTACGCGGTGGGGCTGCCATTCGGCAAGCACAAGATCGCTACCGCCATCTCCCCGGCCAAATCCTGGGAAGGTGCCGCAGGCGGACTGGCGGCGGCCATCGGTATCGCCATCGCGGCCACGGCGGCATTCGATCTCCCCGTATCCAGCATTGAGGCAGTTGGACTGGGGGCGGTGCTGTGGGCCGGGGCGCTCGTCGGGGACTTCGCAGAATCCGGACTCAAACGTCGGGCCGGAGCGAAAGACTCCGGCAGCCTTATGCCCGGTCACGGCGGAGTCTTTGATCGGCTAGACTCGATTGTCTTGAACCTTTTACTGGCCTACTACTTCGTAACATGGGTCGCGGCATGAAGGGCATTGCGATACTGGGCTCCACCGGGTCCATCGGCACACAGACTCTCGACGTCGTACGGCGCTTCCCCGACCGGCTAAAGGTCGTCGGGTTGGCGGCCCGTCGATCCGTCGGGCTGCTGGACCAGCAGGTGAAAGAGTTCGGGCCACGGCTGGTGTACTGCGAGGGCGACGAGGCCGAAAGGGCGATGCTCTGCTCCAACGGCTGCACCGAGGCCACGCTGGAAGAAATGGTCTTAGATGAAGAGGTCGATCTCGTCGTCACTGCGACCGTGGGCGACATCGCGCTCGGGCCAACCATTGCCGCGCTGAAAGCGGGCAAGGCAGTCGCCCTGGCCAACAAAGAGTCCATCGTAATGGCGGGAGAGCTGCTCACCCGGCTGGCCGCAGAGCACGGCGGCTCGCTGCTCCCGGTAGACAGCGAGCCAAACGCCATCTGGCAGTGCCTTCGGGGGGAGGAGCGCACCATCTCTCGCCTCTTCATCACCGCCTCCGGTGGGGCCATGCGTAACGCCACGCCCGAGCAGCTGGCCGCCGTCACGCCGGACGAGGCGTTGCGGCACCCCACCTGGGTCATGGGGCCGAAAATCACCATCGACTCCGCTACGCTCATGAACAAGGCCTTCGAGGTCATCGAGGCGAAGTGGCTGTTCGACGTGCCCTGGAAGAACATAGAGGTCGTCATCCATCCCCAGAGCATGATTCACTCCATGGTCGAGTTTGACGATGGTTCGGTGAAGGCCCAAATTAACCCACCCGACATGAGGTTACCGATTCAGTACGCATTGCTGCACCCCGAGCGTCTGCCCAACATCGAAATAAACAAGTTCGACCCGGTGCGCACCGGCGCCCTGACCTTCGAGCGACTGGAGGGCGATAGGTACCCGTGCTTTGCCCTGGCTATGGACTACGGGCGCCGGGGCGGCACCTGGCCTGCGGTGCTGTGCGGGGCGGACGAAACGGCAGTGGAGATGTTCCTTGCCGGGAAAATGCGCTTTTCCGACATACCGAAGGTGATCGGCCAGGCGCTGGCCGCGCACGAACCCGTGGCCGAGCCCGGTGCCGACGACGCGCTGGCGGCGGCGAGTTGGGCCAGGCGCCACGTCGCCGATCTGGTGGCGGGCACCGGCGACCCGTCGGTTCAAGGTACCGGATAATAGGGGCACACGAGAGCTACATCACTAAGCTGGCTCCCCACTAACCGGGCTCCCAACTAACCGGGTACTCGGGGGGCCCGTTCCACTCATCAAGCACATGTTCGAAATACCCTCCTGGCTCTACATAATCCCCGTCCTCGGGTTCCTGGTATTCGTCCACGAGCTCGGCCACTTCGTGACGGCCAAATGGTTCGGCATAAAAGTCACCGAGTTCGGGTTCGGGTTCCCCCCTCGCCTGTTTGGTATCAGGTACGGGGAGACCACCTATACGGTCAACCTCATACCCCTGGGCGGCTTCGTGAAAATGGTCGGGGAGGAAGACCCCACCGAGCCGCGCAGCTTCGCCCGCCAGGACCGGTGGAAGCGGGCCATCGTGCTCGCCGCCGGTTCCGCCATGAACTTTCTGGTGCCAATAGTCATCTTCAGCATTTTGTTCATGCTGCCCCACGACAAGCTCGTGAGCTCCGAAGTACTGATCAACGGCATTGCCCCCGGCTCTCCTGCGCAATCCGCGGGCCTGAGAGCGGGCGACACGATCTTGCAGGTCGATGGCGTGCGGGTGACCGAGCCCACCGACCTGATCGACATCGTCCGGGACCGGCGCGGGACGCCCGTTGAACTAATTGTCCGGCGAGGAGCCATCGTCTCCGGCCTGGGCTCCTCGCCGGAGTTCGCGACCACTGAAGTCATCACGCTGGTGCCGAGATTAGAAGCGCCGAGCCCCCTGGTGGTAGAGACCGTGACCGATCCCCTGACCGAGGTCTCGATCAGAGATGCACAGCGTTACAACCCTGACATCGAGGCGGGAGATCGGCTGGCACAGGGCGCCATCGGCATCTCAATCGTGCTGGCTAACCCGGTCGTGCGCGCCGAGACCGAGCCCATCTGGCGTGCGGTGCCCCTGTCGCTCGGCACCATCAAAGACATACTCCTGTTCACCAAGGACGGCATCACCCAGGGAGTCTCTTCCGGCGAAAACCCCGGCATCGCCGGTCCAATCGGTATCGCGCAGGCCACCGGTGAAGTCGTAGACGAGTTGGGATTCGCCTGGGTGTTCCAGCTAACCGCGCTGCTTAGCGTCAGCCTGGGCATCATGAACATTTTGCCAATTCCAGCTTTAGACGGCGGTCGTTTGTTGTTCGTCGTCATCGAGTGGGTTCGCGGCGGCAAGCGCATTTCCCCGCAGAAAGAGGGCCTCGTGCACATGATGGGCTTCGTCGTGCTCATCGGTCTCATCCTCGCAGTGAGCTATTTCGACATACTGCGCATCTTGAACGGAGGTAGCATCCTGCGTTAGCGTTGTCAGCGTGAAACGTAGAGTTACCCGGTCCATAAACGTCGGCAAGGTCAAAATAGGCGGCGGCGCCCCGGTCACGGTCCAGACCATGACCAAGACCGACACCCGCGACATCGACGCCACCGTTCGTCAGATCGACGAGGCCGCCGAGGCCGGCTGCGAAATAGTCCGCTGCGCCGTTCCCGACATGGAAGCGGCCGAGGCGCTCGCCGGGATCGTAAAACGCGTTCGAATCCCCGTCATCGCCGACATCCACTTTCACTACCAGCTCGCCCTGAAGTCGCTGGAGAGCGGGGTGGATTGCCTGCGGCTAAACCCCGGCAACATACGCGCTCGTGACAAGGTTGAAACCATCGTAAACGCAGCCAAAGAGCGCGCCGTGCCCATTCGCATCGGCGTCAACTTCGGCAGCCTGCCGCCCGTGGGCGGCATCGGTGCGACCGGCGGCATTTCCCGCCACACCGACGGTGTGAACGAGCTTCCCAAGGGCAGCGACACCGAGTTTGGTCAGTTCTCCGTCGTCGACCACATGGTCGAGACCGGCCTGTGGGAGATTGGCATCCTCGAAGACCTCGACTTCGATCTCATAAAGATCTCCCTGAAGGCCTTCGACATCGACACCACCATCGAGGCCTACAGGCGCATGGCAAAGCTGGTCCCGTACCCCTTGCATCTCGGAATCACCGAGGCGGGTACGGCAAAAGCCGGCAGCATCCGCAGCGCCATCGGCCTGGGCGCCCTGCTTTACGATGGGATTGGTGACACCATTCGTGTGTCGCTGTCCGACGAGCCGACTGAAGAGATCTACACCGGCATCGAAATACTGAAGGCTCTCGACCTGCGCAAAGAGGGCGCCGTGTTGGTGGCGTGTCCATCCTGTGGGCGGGCCGACGTCGATATTCGTAAGCTTGCCAACACCGTCGAAGAGCTACTGCGCAAGACAAAGACCCCTGTAAAAGTCGCCGTCATGGGCTGCGAGGTGAACGGACCGGGCGAGGCCAAGGACGCCGACGTTGGCATCGCCGCGGGCGTGGGGCGGGCGATCATCTTCCGCAAGGGCAAAAAGTCCAAGATCGTCGAAGAGGCCGACATGCTCGACGCCCTCATGGCCGAGATCCGCGAGGTCGAAAAAGAGATCGTTTCGGCCTAGCGCCGGACCCGGCCGGGGCCCTTAAAGCAGGGCGATCCCGGCGACCCCTACGACGATCAGGCCGATCGCCACCACCTTTAGGCCGAGAGTCTCGTGGTCGAGGGGTTCGTTGAGCACATTCCATTTCGGAGTGCTGAGCGCCGTGGCGAAGATCAGCACCCAAACCGGAATCGTCCCGAAGAGCGTAGCGACCAGGGCGACCGATCCCTGGGCTGTGGCACTCTGGAACATCGCCACTGCGATCGGGAAGAGCACTATCTCGACCGCGAAGAGCATGGTCATCGGCGTCCGTAGTCTCGCCGTCACCGCCATCTGCCTCACGACTGCGGGTCTGAGGTTTGGCGCCAGAAGTGGCACCATCATCCCGAAGCGCATCAGCCAGAAACCCGCCGGCTCAGACATTCCCGCGTCGAATGCGGCTTTTTGCAGCACCTGGCCAGCGGCCATTCCCGATGCGGCGATCAGCAAAATCCCGAGCGTTGAGTCCACCCGAAAGCCGCTGCCGTCCGACGTGCGATGAATCGAGATGATTACCGTGCCGGATACCGCGAGCACAATCGCGGCCCACTGCCAGCCCCCCAGTGTTGCACCCAGGAACGTGACCGCCAGGATCGCCACCACCACCGGGGCCACGTTCATCACCGGCCACACGCGTGACGCCTCGGAATGACGTAGGGCGCGATACATCAGGTTCGCCGTGCTGCCCCAGAGGAACCCGCCGCCCAGCATGAGCCAGACCGAGCGCATGGGAGCATCGTCTGGAATGGGAAACAGGGGCACCAGGACGACGGCATGGGGGAGCACGGACAGCCCCAGCCAGACCAGGAACTCGGTAGAGGAGTGCAGGTAGCGGCTGACCAGCTGCTTTTCGACGATGCTGCCTGCTCCCACGAGCACGCTGGCCGTTAGAGCGAGGCCTACCCAGTCCAAAAAGTCACCACATTCTCCAGTGCCATCCGGGTAGATTATGGACGGGGACGCCAAGGCGCAAGCGCGCGTTAGCACCGGCGGCCGTCGCCGTGAGAAGATGCCTCGATCCACTTTTTAGATTCAACAACAAGGCCCGACTAAACAAGACGGAGGTTCCGTGCGCGTCTCCAAGCTCTTCGGAAAAACCCAGCGAGAGGACCCGGCCGAGGCCGAGCTAGCCAGCCATAAGCTCATGCTCAGGGCGGGCATGATCCACCAGGTCGGCTCCGGCATCTACGGCTACCTGCCACTGGCCTGGCGCTCGCTGAGGAAGCTAGAGCAGATCATCCGCGAGGAGATGGACTCCGCCGGTGGCCAAGAGGTGCGCCTCTCGGTGCTTCAGCCGCGAGAACTGTGGGACGCTACCGGTCGTACCGAGGCGTTCGGGGACGACCTGTTCACGCTCCAGGACAGGCGAGATCGCACCCTCGTAGTCGCCCCCACCCACGAAGAGGAGCTGACCGGAATGGTAAAGGCCAACGTGGGGTCGTACAGAGACCTGCCCAAGCTCTTGTACCAGATACACACCAAGTTCCGGGACGAGCCCCGCCCTCGCGGGGGCCTCATCCGGGTGCGCGAATTCGACATGAAAGACGCCTACAGCTTCGATGCTGACGATCACGGCCTTTCGAAAAGCTACGACCGCATGGTGGAAGCCTACAAGGCCATCTATAGCCGTTCCGGTATGGACGTCATCCAGGTCGAGGCCGACAGCGGCGCCATCGGCGGCAAGGACTCCCACGAGTTCGTGCTGCTCTCCGACGCCGGCGAGGACACGGTAGTTGTGTGCCAGTCCTGCGGCTACGCGGCCAACGTGGAGAAGGCCGTTTTCCGAAAAGTTCCCAACCCGCCCGAAGCCCCGGGCGAGTTGGAAGAGGTCCATACCCCCGGCGTCCGCACCATCGAGGACTTGGCAAAATTTGTCGGCGTGCCGGAGTCCAAGACCATAAAGGCCGTGTTTTACTCGATTGGCGGCAACGTAGTAGTGGTCGCCATCCGGGGCGACCTGGATGTTAACGAGACCAAGTTGCGTCGGGTTACCGGCACGGTTGAGATCGAATTGGCCACCCCGGCAGAAGTTAAGAAGGCGGGTCTCGTTTCGGGCTCCGCCTCGCCGGTTGGCCTCTCCGGCATAAAGGTCATCGCCGACGACTCGGTCGAACTGGGAGCCAACTTCGTCGTCGGCGCCAACAAAGAGGACTACCATCTGAGTGGCGCCAACTACGGCCGCGACTTCGAGGCCGACGTCGTCGCCGACATCGCACTGGCGCGTGAAGGCTACGAGTGCGTCGACTGTTCGGGAGAGACCATGGTGGAGAGAAGGGGCATAGAAGTGGGTCATGTCTTCAAGCTCGGGACCGGCTACAGCGAGACCATGGGGGCGCTATTCTCCACCGAGCAGGACGACCAACGGCCGGTGACGATGGGCTGTTACGGCATCGGCCTGGGGCGCGTATTGGCCGCCGCCATAGAGCAGCACCACGACGAGCGGGGCATCATCTTCCCGGCGACGATCGCACCGTACCATGTTTACTTGGTCTCTTTAAATGCAGATAAGCCGGGCGTCGCGGAGGCGGCCGAGGCGTTGGAGTCGGAGCTGGAGGCGTCGGGGATAGAAGTGCTGTACGACGACCGCTCTGAATCTCCGGGCGTGAAATTCAACGACGCGGACCTGATCGGCCTGCCCGTTCGAGTGGTGGTCAGCCCCCGCAACCTCAAGGACAGTGTCGTGGAGATAAAGGCGCGGGATGCCGAGCAAGCGGCTAAAGAGCCCCAGGCCGATGCGGTGGGTCAGATAAAATCACTGCTGGCAGCAAGGGGCGTTTAGCCGTCTATAAGCGCGATTGTTGCCACTGGTGAGGCCGCTCAGCGCTGTGCTAAAATCGCCGAACTTCGTTAGAGAGAGGCAACAACTATGGCCCTGCCACCCCGAATGAAATTCGGAGTCTTCATGGCCCCCTTCCACGCGCTGGGGGAGAACCCGAACCTGTCCTATCACCGGGACCTGGAGCTGATGGAATGGCTCGACTTCCTCGGCTACGACGAGGCATGGATAGGCGAGCACCACAGTGCCGGTTGGGAGACCATCCCCAGCCCCGAGATATTCATCGCTGCCGCGGTGGAGCGCACCAAGACCCTGCGGCTGGGCAGCGGCGTCACATCCTTGCCCTATCATCACCCGCTGATGGTCGCCAACCGCTACATCCAGCTCGACCACCACAGCCGCGGACGCACCATGCTCGGCGTGGGCCCAGGCGCCCTCACCGGCGACGCTTACATGATGGGCATCGAGCCACCCACCCAGCGCCCCCGCATGCAGGAGGCCGTGGACATCATCAAGCGCCTGTGGACCGAGACCGAGCCGATAACCTACGAGTCCGACTGGTTCGTACTGAGGGAGGCACGGCTGCACTTGCGGCCCTACACCTACCCCCACCCCGAGATAGCCGTCGCCGCCGTGCAGTCGCCCTCAGGCATGGTCACGGCTGGCAAACACGGTCTGTCAGTGCTCTCCCTCAACGTCGTCGCCGACAGGGGCAAGGGCGCGGACGCCCAGAAGCGCACCCTGGCCGACTTCTGGAAGATGGCCGAGGAGTCGGCCGAGGAGCACGGGCAGACCATGAACCGTCACAACTGGCGGATCGTCATGCACACCCACATCGCCGAGACGAAAAAAGAGGCCCTCGCCCAGGCCCGCGAGGGTGCCGCCGCGTACCAGCGCGACTACTTCGAAAACACACTGGGTGTGCCGTCGCCGTTCCCCGACGTCTCCAGGGACAGGCTGGTGGACGAGCTGGTCGATGCGGGCGTCTGGACCATCGGCACCCCCGACGACCTGACCGACGCCATCTACCGCATGGACGAGAAGACCGGCGGCTTCGGCGGCTTCCTGCTCCAATCCACCAACTGGGGCACCAGGGAGCAGGTGCGGCACAGTTACGAACTGATCGCGCGCTACGTTATGCCCAAGTTCAAGGGCCAGTTGACCGGCGTTGAGGACTCGCAGAGTTGGTACGCGGAGAACCGCGAGTTCCTCAACCAGCTGCGGACCACGTCTCTGGACGAGGCGCAGGAGATCTACGACAAGCGCCAGGCCGAAATGAACAATGGCAGCTAGGCTCGAGGGCAAAGTAGCCATAATCACCGGGGGCGGCTCCGGCATCGGCGGTGCGACGGCGGTCAGGTTCGCTGAAGAGGGCGCGGCGGTGCTGGTAGCGGACCTCGACCCGGACCGCTCGGCCAACATCATCGGCGAGATCGAGTCCGCCGGTGGGCGAGCGGCTTACGCCAGGCTCGACGTACGCCAGGAGAGCGACGCGGTCGACATGGTGGCCAAGGCCATCGCCGAATTTGAGCACCTCGACATCATCGTCAACAACGTCGGCGGCGGCAAGGGCGACGACCTGCTCGAAGAGTTGGACGAAGAGACCTGGGATTGGAACTTCGAATTTAGCCTCAAGCCCACCTACTTCTGCACCCGGGCCGCACTCCCCGAGCTGCTCAAGCGGCCCGGTGCGGCCATCGTTAATCTCGCGTCCATAAACGGTCTGACCGGCATCGGCCTGTCCGCGTATGCCGCTGCCAAGGCCGGGGTCGTCCTGTTCACACAGAACCTTGCCGTCCAGTACGGACCAAGAGGAGTGCGCGCCAACGTCGTAGCCCCCGGCACCACCATCACCGACTTCTGGAAGCCCATCGTCGATGCCGACCCCGACATGATTGAGCGCCTGGCTCAGATTTACCCCATGCGTCGACTGGGAAGGCCCATCGACATTGCCAACGCCGCCCTGTACTTAGCTTCGGACGAAGCCAGTTTCGTAAACGGCGTAACGCTGCCGGTAGATGGCGGCTTCATGGCCGGCACCGACGCATTCGTAAAGGCGGCCACAGGAGGGCGCACGTCCCGCGAGCTGTGGGGCAAGGAAACCGGGAACCACCCCGGCGACACCCTCGTCGACAAGTAGGGCGTCGACAAGTAGGGCTAGCGCCCGGCACTCCGGCTGAGAAATGGCCCGGTTTTTACCGGGCCATTCGCTTTTGCGGGCCCGGGTGCGACCTCAAAGTAGGCCCGATATTTAAGAGGGAAACACTCAGCGTCACAGCCCACGCAACCCATCGGCACCCCGATTTTGGCATTGACTTACCTGATTGCTTAACCCATACTTACTGAATTACTAAGGCAACACTAAGTGGGCTCAATTTCGCCCGCTGTGCGGCGGAGTTGAGAGGTGGCGTGGTTGAGTTCTCCCGTTAAAGGTCCGGTATTTGCGGCTGCGCTGTCGGTAGCACTGGCGCTTGCGGCGGCCTGTTCCGGCGGGTCGGGCGAGGTGGCAGACTCCCGGTTAGACTCGGTTGTCGATGCGGGCGAACTGGTCATCTACTCCGGCCGCAGCGAATCGCTCGTCGGCCCCATCATCGACCAGTTCGAAAACGCTACTGGCGTCGATGTGTCCGTCAAGTATGGAAGTACCGGCGAGATAGCCGCCACGTTGCTAGAGGAGGGCGACAACACCCCGGCCGACGTGTTCTTCGCCCAGGACCCCGGTGGCCTCGGTGCGGTGGCGGCTGCGGGCATGTTGGGAACCGTGCCAGACCCAATCCTCGAACAGGTGCCCGATTGGGCTCGATCTCCTGACGGGCTGTGGGTCGGCATATCGGGTCGGGCCCGCACCGTCGTCTACAACACCGAAACCGTCGACCCGTCGCAGTTACCCGCGACGCTCGAAGGCTTTACCAACCCGGTGTGGAAGGGTCGCATCGGCTGGGCGCCGACTAACGGCTCATTCCAGGCCATGGCGACCGCCATGCGGGTGCTGTGGGGCGAGGAGCGGACCCGTGATTGGCTGGACGGCTTGCAGGCGAACGACCCCACCGTCTACCCCAAGAACACCCCCATAGTCGCCGCCACGGCGGCCGGTGAGGTCGATATCGGGCTGGTCAACCACTACTACCTGCACCGTTTTCTCGCTGAGCAGGGCGAGGGATTTTCCGCTCGGAACCACCACCTGTCCGGCGGCGGGCCGGGGACCATGGTGCTGGTCGCGGCGCGGGCATCTTGGCCGGTGCCGACAACCGGGCCAACGCCGAGCTGTTCCTCGACTTTCTGCTGTCCACCGTCTCCCAGCAGTACTTCGCCGCCCAGACCTTCGAGTACCCCCTGGTTGAAGGCGTGACCCTCAGTCGGCTCATCACCTCCGCCACCGACATCAACATCCCGGACATCGACATGGCCGACCTGGCCGATCTCTCCGGTACCCAGATGATGCTCCGGGAACTGGGCATAATCCCCTAGGGCGCGACGGCTCTTTTGGCACTTAACTCCACTCTTCCTCCCGGCATGGGTCCGCCCGACTCGGCCCGGGAGCGGATGAAGGCCTCGATATGGGGCGTGCAGCGTGGCCTACGCTTGCCCCCGTTCTCGCTCCTCGCCCCGGCGCTGCTCGTGGGTGCGGCCATGGCCGTGCCGTTGGCGTACTTGCTCGTGCGGAGTGTGGAAGCGTCGGACGACGCCTGGGACCTGCTGTTCCGAACCCCCACGGCGGCTACCCTCGGTCGTACGGCGCTTTTAGTGTTAACGGTCACCGGCTTCTCCGTGCTCGTTGCCGTGCCGCTCGCCTGGTTGACCACGCGGACCGACCTGCCGCTGCGCAGGCTGTGGACCGTGCTGACCATTCTGCCCCTGGTCATCCCCAGCTACGTGGGCGCGTTCCTGTTCGTCTCCGCCCTGGGGCCAAAGGGCCTGTTGCAGCAGGGCCTGGAAGTCCCCTTTGGTGTCGGTCGACTACCCGAAATTTACGGCCTGCCCGGCGCTACCATGGCGCTGGCGTTACTCAGCTACCCGTATGTCCTGCTAATCGCAAGATCGTCGATGTCTGGGATGGACCCGGCTATGGAGGAGTCCGCTCGTTCTCTTGGGCGGGGTCCGATAAAGACCTTCTTCACCGTAACCGTGCCATTGCTCAGACCCGCCATCGCCGCTGGCGCACTGCTCGTGGCCCTCTACGTGCTCAGCGACTTCGGGGCCGTCTCTCTCATGCGCTACGAGACCTTCACATGGTCCATATACCAGCAGTACCAGGGAGCGTTCGACAGGTCCATCGCGGCAGTGCTCTCGCTCGTTTTGGTAGGGCTGGCCATAGGTGTACTGGTGTTCGAGCAGTGGAGCCGTGGCCGGGTGAGGTACCACCGCAGCGGGGTGGGCGCGGCCCGTAAATTGAGTCTCGTCTCACTGGGGCGCTGGCGCTGGCCGGCCCTGCTCTTTTGCAGTGGGCTTGTTGCATTCGCCCTGGTGCTGCCCACCTCCGTCCTGCTCTACTGGCTGGCCAGGGGTCTCGATGCCGGTGGTGCCTTCAACGGCATCTGGCTGGCGGCCCGCAACTCCCTCTACGGCTCCGGCGTCGCAGCGGCGCTGGCAGTGGCTCTGGCCCTCCCGGTGGCCGCAATGATCGTCCGATATCCGGGCCGCATATCCCGGGCCCTGGAGGGCGTCAGTTTCGTGGGGTACGCGCTCCCAGGAGTCGTTGTGGCGTTGTCGCTCGTGTACTTCGGAGCCAACTACGCGGGCGCCGTCTACCAGACGATATGGCTGCTCGTGTTCGCCTACGTCGTGCTCTTCTTCCCCGTCGCCCTGGGATCGGTGAGATCGTCAATGGCCCAGATCAGTCCGTCGCTGGAAGAGGCCGCGAGAGGCCTGGGTAGAACGCCCGCAC
The DNA here is from genome assembly GCA_965250195.1 of Dehalococcoidia bacterium. Classification (GTDB taxonomy): domain Bacteria; phylum Chloroflexota; class Dehalococcoidia; order Lucifugimonadales; family UBA2962; genus CAUZIR01. Next base: position 273,385 of record OZ252295.1, on the reverse strand, counting down.
GGACTGTATTCGCGGTAACTCTGCCACTGGTTCGCTCCGGCGTAATCGCGGGTGCGGCGCTGGTGTTCCTGGTCACCATGAAAGAGCTGCCCGCAACTCTGATTCTCGGACCCCTTGGGTTCAGTACTTTGGCGACACAGGTATGGTCGGCGTCGTCCGAGGCCTTCTTCGCCAAGGCTGCGGCCCCGGCCCTGGTGCTCATATTGCTGTCCTCCGTGCCGATGGCCGTGTTGGTGCTGCGCTTTGGAGGCCCCCGAAAATGAGTTTTCCCGGACCCGTAATCAATTGCCAGAGCGTGTCAAAACGCTTCGGTGACATGATCGCCGTGGCCGATGCCACTCTCCAGGTTCACGCCGGAGAAATCGTATCCGTCCTCGGTGCCAGCGGCTGTGGCAAGACCACGTTGCTGCGGCTCGTCGCCGGGTTCGAGCCCATCGACTCGGGCGCCATAGCTCTAATGGGCGAGCGGGTCTCGACGCCGGGCCGCAGCACACCGGCGGAGCGCCGAAAAGTAGGAATGGTGTTCCAGGACTACGCCCTGTTCCCTCACCTGACCGTGGCTGCAAACATAGGCTTCGGAGTGGCCGATCTGGCCCGTGCAGACAAGCGCGACCGGGTGGCGGAAACGCTAAAGCTGGTCGGCCTTTCAGACCTGAGCCACCGCTATCCGCACGAACTGTCCGGGGGGCAGCAGCAGAGAGTGGCTGTCGGCCGGACTCTTGCTCCAAGGCCTGTTGCAGTGCTGTTGGACGAGCCGTTCAGCAACCTCGACGTCGGCATGAGATCGGGCGTCAGCGGCCTGGTCGAAGAGATACTGCGGGGCAGGGGAGTGGCCACGATCATCGTCACCCACGACCGGGAGGAGGCCTTCTCAATGGCCGACCGGGTGGCGGTGATGAACGAGGGTCGCATCGAGCAGGTCGATGCCCCCGGCGCTATATTTCGTTCGCCCTCGACCCCATTCGTGGCCCGCATAACCGGCACCGCCGACTTTTTAGACGCACGGATCGAGGAGGGCCGCGCCGTCACCGAGATCGGCCGTCTCCAGTGGACCGGCCCCGTAGAGAAGGGCGAAAATTCCTCTAATATTTATGGCGACGGTGACTCTGTCAGCGTGTTGGTTCGGCCCGACGACTTCCTCGTGCTGCCCAACCCCGGCGGAGCCTCGGAAGTACTGGCGCGGGAGTACCGGGGCGACGCGGTCATACTCGTCGTCGGCCTGTCATCCGGTGCCACCGTGCGCTGTCGGCAGGGGCCATACTCCGACCTGCCGGTGGGGACGGCAGTGGACCTCGCCCCCTCACGCACCGTGCCGTTCGTGGCGTTCAGGCCCGGACACGAAGCCGAACGGGAAGCCGAACCCGAAGCCGGGTCAGACGCCCGATCAGCCCGATCAAAGGGCGGCGCTGTCGAGTAGGAACTGCTCGATCGCCTGGATGAACCCGACCGGGTTGTCCCCCGGCACCAGGTGACCGGCGTTCGAGACCGTAGTAGTCGTCGCGTTCGGAATGCGGCGCACCATCTCGGCGACGGTTTCGGGGCTGACAATGTCGCTGTCGGCGCCCCTGACGATCAGAGTGGGGCAGCCCACGGCCTCCAAAGCCGTCCACAGTTCGCGCTCCTGCTCCGGTCCGGTTTTGGGACGGCCCTCGGCCCGGCGCATCGCAGGATCGTACTTCCACGACCAGCGCCCGTCCTCGTGTTGCCTGGCGTTGCGCAGGACGGCGCCTCTTAGCTGCTCGGGGGTGCGGTCGGGCCGAAACGCCCGCACGGCGTCCACCATCGCCTCCATCGAGTCAAAATAGTCGCCGCCCTCAACGAACCCCCGCACCCGTTTGACGCCCGCCTGCTCCACCCTCGGGGCGATATCCACGATCACCAGCGACCTCACCAGCTCTGGCCTCGCGGCCGCCAGCATGTACCCGACCGTGCCCCCCAACGACAGTCCGACTATCGACGCCGAGCCGAGACCGAGACCGTTCATAATCTCCTCGACGTCAGAGACCAGGGTTTCCCGCTCGTAATCGACGTCGGCCGACCAGTCCGAGTCCCCGTGTCCGCGCAGGTCCAATGCCACCACCCTTAGCCTGTCCGCCAGCGCGAGCGACACGAAATCGAAGCTGTGGCCGCTCTGGGCGAAGCCATGCAGCAGCAGGACGGCCGGTCGGTCTGGCTCGCCCCAATCCAGGTAGTGCAGCTTCAGGCCGTTGACGTTCGCAAAACCGTCTCTGGGCAGCGCTTCGGAGGTAAACGGCACGCCCATACGGCGGGCCGCCCCGTGCAGCCCCCCCGGGCCCGCACTTCCCAGTGGTGCCGGTGTGCCGTCGCTCAGGGTCCGGCGGTGAGGTCGTCCCCACCGAGCAATGTCATTACAGAAGCGACGATCGCTACGACCGCGATAGCGGCGATGAAGCCTAGAACTACTACCAGGGTCTTGTTGCCGAACGGCATCGTATCTGGAGGCACCGTGGTGCCGGAGGGCGGGACCCGAGGCATCGCTTCGGCAGACGCGTCTGCGGCCGTCGCGGCGATGGGGTCGTCCGAACCGGTTGATGCTTTGGACATCGTTGAATCCAGTGGAGGTGAGAGTGCCGGTGCACCGGCACTCTCACCGGCCGGAAGCCCCGGGTGCCTCGCGGCCAATTGTAAACGATTCGGAGGCTTCAGCCCCCAGTCGTCGGATCGTGGGGTTCGCCAGGGCCGGACCGAGTGCGAATGCGGTAACTGCGATTCCCCCAATGGCCACGGCAACGGGTGCGTCAAGGAAATGGGCGATCAAACCGGCCTGTAGGCCTCCGAGCAGCATTACGCTCCAGCTAACGCCGTACAGCGCCATCACCCTGCCCCTGAGGCGGTCAGGGACCATGGCCTGTAGGGCAGACATGATGGAGATCATGTACGTGGACGTGAACAGGCCCGTCGTAAACATCAACCCGATGGCGAGCGGATATGAGCCGACGTACCTCGTCGTCAGTGCGAAACCGGCGACCGAGACCCCGCTGAGCGCCGCTCCGCCGACGACCAGTGCCCCGGTGCCCCTCAACCGTCCCCGCGTCGCCATCCATAGCGTCACCGTTATGGAGCCCAGGCCCGACGCGGCCAGCATCCAGCCCTGCCCCCGGGCGCCCACGTCCAGAATGTCGACGGCGAAAACAGGCATCAATACGAGGTACCCGGTGCCAAAGAAGCTGGAGAACATCACCATGCCGATGAGGAACCTGAACTCGGGCTTCTTGCGCACGAAGTCCAGGCCCTCGGTAAGCTGTCCCGCCGCGTTTTTCGGGCTCGCGTCCGGTCTCCTGTCAGGCCTCCCGCCTGGGCTTTCGCATTCTGTTTCAGGCTCCGATATGGGAGCGTCCTCCATGGCAGCTTTTGGCCGCAATAGGGGGCGAACGACCAGCAGCAAAACGGCCATCACCCCGAAACCGATCGCCCCGATCACGAAGACGGCGGACGTGTCGATCGAAGCGACCAGGAAACCGGCGGCGGCCGGTGCCGCTACCCGCACCCCCTGCCATACGAGCGCGTTCATGGCCACGGCGCTCGCGAGGTCTCGCCGTTCCACTAGGCTCGGGTAAAACGCCTGCCGGGCCGGGAAGTCGAACGCGCTCACCGCCCCGACCGCGGCAGCTATGGCGATTATGTGCCAGGGCTCGACCGCGTCCAAGAAATTGATTGCGGCCATGATCGCGGCCAGTGTCGCGAGGATCAGTTGAGAGCTGAAAATTACCACCCGTCGGTCGAGACGGTCGGCATATACACCGCCGACGAAAGTCAGCAGAAACGCCGGGACGGCGTTGGCGGCCGCCACCAGTCCGAGGTACAGGGGAGACGGGGTCAGTTCATGGATCAACCAGCCCTGGGTGAAATAGACCAGGCTGTAACCCACCACCGAGGCGATGGCACCGGCCCAGTAGCGCCGATAGGGCGCATAGGAAAGAGCCGGAGGCAGGCCTGGCAGCCCAAAGCCTGGTGGACGGCTCAAAAGGCCCGGCTATTCGACCGTAACGGACTTGGCGAGATTGCGGGGCTGGTCCACGTCGCAGCCGCGTCGCACTCCGATGTGATATGCGAGCAGCTGCATCGGCAGCGCCATAACGATGGGGCTCAGCATCGACGTGGTCGCCGGGACCGTTACGACATCATCTACCGCGCCATTGAGTGCCTGAGCGTCCTCAGTAGTAATGGCCAGGACATGGCCGCCCCGGGCGTCCACTTCATTGACGTTGCTGAGCATTTTTTCGAACAGCTCGCCGGACGGCATCAAGGCGACTACCGGCATTCGCCGGTCAATAAGGCTAATAGGACCGTGCTTCATCTCACCAGCCGGGTACCCCTCGGCATGAATGTAGCTGATCTCCTTGAGCTTCAGTGCCCCCTCCATGGCCAGGGGGTAATTTAGCCCTCGGCCGAGATACAAAAAGTCATCGTATTCGGCGTACTTTCTCGCCAGTTCCGCGAACCGGTCCTGCCGGGCGAGAACCTCCCCAAACATGCGGGGTAGCTGGGCCAGTTCGGCCACCGCTTTTGCCTCCAACGAGTCATCGGCCAGGCCCCGGACCCGAGCCAGATGGAGAGCGATCAAGTAGAGCGCCGTGAGCGAGCAAACGAACGTCTTGGTGGCGGCCACGCCCACCTCGGCACCGGCCCGTATCTGGAGCGTGGTGTCGGCAATCCTCGTCGTCTGGGCGCCCTCGTGATTGGACAGCGTGATCTGCCTGGCGCCCTTGGATTCGGCCTCACTCATGGCCGCCAGAGTATCGGCAGTCTCCCCCGACTGGCAGATCGAGATCACCAGTGTTTTTTCGTCGATAACGGGGTCCCGGTAGCGAAACTCCGAGGAGTTATCGACCTCGGCGGGTAGCTTTGCAAGCTTCTCCAGCCACATGCGGCCCACCATCGCGGCGTGCAGGCTCGTGCCCATGCCGATCAGGACCACCCTGTTTATGTCTCTCAGGTCGTCGTCGGTTATCGACAGTTCGTCCAATTGAACCCGCCCACTGTCGAAAGACACCCTTCCCCGGAGCGTGTTGACAACGGCCTCCGGTTGCTCGTTTATCTCCTTGAGCATGAAGTGCTTGTAGCTGTCCTTGGCCACCGATATCTGGTCCGAGGGGGCGCGGGTCACGACTTTCTCGATTAGCTCGCCATCGAGGTTGGAGTACGAAGCCCCCTGGGGAGTTATCACGGCCAGCTCACCGCCGCCGAGGTAGGAGACAGAGCGTGTATGGGGCACAATCGCCGCGAGGTCGGAGGCGACCATCGTCTCCCCCTCGCCCATGCCGATCACCAGGCCCCCGGCGTGGCCCAGTCTCAGTGCGACCAGGCGACCGGGCTCGTCCACAGACATCGCAACAATCGCATTGGCTCCCCACAGGCGGCCGGCGGCGGTCCTGACGGCCTCGGCCAGGTCCATCCCTTCCGACATATAGAGCTCGATGAGGTGGGGAACACACTCCGCGTCCGTCTCCGAGGCAAATTCGAAGCCGCTGCGAGCCAATTCGTCGCGCAGGTTCGAATAGTTCTCCACAATGCCGTTTTGCACCACCACGACCTTGCCGTTGCGGCTGCGGTGTGGGTGGGCGTTGGCCTCAGTCGGGGGCCCGTGTGTCGCCCACCGGGTATGTCCCATACCCCAGAGGCCATTCGGCAGATCAGGCTCGACGAGCGCCCGTAGAGCAGAGAGCTTGCCGGGCGCCCTGACCACCGGTAGCTTCGATAGACCCGAGAGCGGGGCCACAGAAATTCCCGCGCTGTCATACCCCCTGTACTCCAGTGCGGCCAATCCCTCAAGAATCAGGGGAGCGGCGTCACGGGGCCCCGTGTAGCCGAATATGCCGCACATGGCGCTAGTCCACCACCGCGGCTAATTCGGGCGCGTTCGTCGCCCCTTCACCGTACTCGCCCCGATATTCGGGAGGGAGCAACATGGCAACGCGCTCCATCATCATCTCAGTAAGCGACCGCAGAACCTCCCTGTTGGGACGGCCCTCAATGCTGGGCAGAGTAAACGCCCTGCCGATATTGACCCTTATGCGGGAATTGGGGAAAAACACCTTGGCCCAGGTGCCAAAGCCCTCGGTGCCGGTAATCCCGACTGGAAGAATCGGTGCCTGGGAAACCAGCGCTATGTGAGTCGCCCCGTCGCGCGCTTTGCGCATGCCGCCCGCGGGGCTGCGCGTGCCTTCGGGAAACAGAACCAATGTACCGTCCCTCTTGAGCAGATTGATGGCCCAGCGGTAGGCTGCCACATCGACGCCGTCGCGGTTGAGGGGATGGCCGCCATAGCTCCGGATCAGTCGCCCCGCCAGTGGGTGAGTGAACAGCTCCTTTTTTGCCAGGAAGCGGGGTCGTCTGGGAATGGCCGCCGCGACGAACGAAGGGTCGGTCTGGGACAGGTGGTTGGCCACGACGATGAGCGGCCCACCGGGTGGGACATTTTCCACCCCGGTAACCCTCCAATCGGCGATGACGCGAACCGCACCGCGCTGCAAGAGGTCACAGATGGGGTAAAGGATTTCCATGCGAGGAACTAGAGTTGCTCGATCAGCTCCTGAATTCTTCCCACAACCTGGTCGATTCGGAGACCATCAGTATCGACTCTCACGGAGTCTACGGCGGGCCGGAGAGGGGAGTCCGAGCGCTCAGAGTCAATCTTATCACGCAGCGCGATGTCCGCAGCCAATCGTTCAGGGTCCCGGAAGTCGCCTTTTCTGCGCAGTTCATCGAGCCTGCGCCTGGCACGGACCTGCAGGGACGCCTCCAGAAACACCTTGACTGGAGCGTCGGGCAGTACCACCGTGCCGATATCGCGGCCCACCATCACGATGCCTGAGGAGCCGTCCCCGGCCACCGTGCTTTGCTGGGCGACGAGTGCCCGTCTCACCCCAGAAACTTCAGAGACTCTCGAGACCCGGGCCTCAACGTCCGATGATCTCAAGAACTCGGTAACGTCCACGCCGTCCACCATCAGCGACTGCTCCCCGTCGTCGAGGGCCAGGCTAATATCGAGGCCCTCGGCCAGGGCGCTCAGCGCCGCCTCATCGTCCAGTGCGAGCTCGCGTTGGATAGTGACGTAGGCCACGGCCCGGTACATCGTCCCGGTATCGAGAAATCGCGCGCCCAGCCTGCGGGCAAGCGCCCGACCGACCGCCGTCTTGCCGGACGCCACCGGGCCGTCGATCGCGACCTGTAGGGTCATCTAGGGTTCTCGCGGCCCAGTCTGGTCGCCCCCCGGCGCTTCGTATGTAAAGCTGGGGTAGACTCGATCATCGGGAATCATTAAGTCAACGTCCGGCGGGCACAAGATCGGCGAGCACAAGATCATAGAGACAGAACGCACAGACAAGTTCGAACTAGTTGAGCGTCGATTGGACCTGGCCGAGGGCGAGGAGGTCCTGTTCGAGTTCGACCACGTCGTGCTGACCAACCTGCGTCTGATGGCCGATTGGTCGAGCGGCCGGGCCAGGTCCGTAGTCTCGGTCAAAGACATCGACGGAGTGCGGCGCCTCGACGGTGGACAGGAGAGCAGGCTGGGTTCCGGCATCAAGATTCTCGGGGTCGGAGCCGTGCTAATGGCGCTCCAGCTTCTTGTCGAAAGGTTCGTCGTAACGGCCAGCGCCAACTCCGCGCTCAACATATTGAACGTCATCTTCTTCGTCATCGCAGCCGTGGGCCTGGGCGTCGGCCTGCACGTGATAGTCACGAGCCTGGTGCGGGTCAAGCCGCATACGTCGCTGCTGTTCGTCCGCTTTAAGAACAAAGACATCCTCGTGTCATTCCCCGGTAAGCAAAACGAAGACGCCGAAAAGCTGCGGGCGGCATTTAACAGGCAGCAGCGCATGCTCCCGTTCTAGCCGCGGCCAACATAGTCCTGCTGGTACGGCAGGACTATCGACTCGAGCACGGACACGTGGGCGGGCAGCGCGGCCATCGCAAGGGCGATGCTGGCCAGCTCGTCGACGTTCATCATCGGCTCAGCGTCCTGCACCTCCAGCGTGGTCTCCTTCGCCGTATTGCCCGGATGGAGGCAGCCGACCGAAATATTGAACGCCCGCCCCTCGAGCGCCGTCGACTTGGTCAGGCCAACGAGCCCGTGTTTTGAGGTCGTGTAAGGGGCCGAGTTCATGCGGGGCATCTGGGCTGAAATGCTGCCGATGTTAATTATTCGCCCGCCATTTTGCCCCCTCATGATCCGCATCGCCTCACGGGTGCACAGAAACACCCCGGTCAGGTTCACCCCGATAACCTTTTGCCAGGTATCCAGCGGGATGTCCTCAATCGGTCCGCCGTCAAAAGCGCCGGAATTGTTCACCAGGATGTCCAGCCTGCCGAAGCGGTCGATCACCCTCTCGAAAAGCGACTTGACCTGTGCCTCGTCGGTAACGTCGGTCGGTACCGCCTCGACGGCGGCTCCCAGCCCGCGGAACTCCTCTGCGGCCGTCAGGAGATGCTCCTCACGCCGGGCCGCGATCACAAGGCTCGCGCCCGCATTCGCGAACGCTCGAGCGATGCCCTTGCCAATGCCCGTGCCCCCGCCGGTTATGAGGGCGATTTTTCCGTCCAACTGGCCCATTAGCTCCCCCCGATTTTCCCCGATGCCTAGCCGAGCGCGTCGGCCTCCGCCGCTGCGACAGTTAACGGTTAACCCACTTAAAAGTCAACTTGTCCGCAGCGTCAGGCGGCCGTACATTGAGCGAGGCAAAGTAAGGGCGATATAATCGAAGACGATATCCTCATCTACATCCCCGTCTACCAAGAATCGGGAGCCGATACTAGGAGTTTGAGCGCGGAATGACATACATCATCACGGAGCCTTGCGTGGACGTTCTAGACCGGGCGTGCATCGACGTCTGCCCGGTGGACTGCATCTACGAGGCTCCCGAGCACAAAATGCTGCTCATCAGCCCAGAGGAGTGCATAGATTGCGCGGCCTGTGAGCCGGTTTGCCCGGTGGTCGCCATCTTCGCCGAAGAAGACGTACCCGACGACCAGGACAAATTCACGGAACTGAACTACACGTACTTCGGCCAGTCCCGATAGGCGCCCGGCGGCGCCGAGAAGCAAGATGGTTCAGATAGAGTCGACTCCCCAATTCGTCAGCGAAGCCTACCGCAAGATGCAGATGCGCCTGGCGGCCGTGCGGCGCCGCATCGCCAGGCCGATGACTCTCGCCGACAAGGTGCTCCTTTCCCACCTGAACGACCCGGACGGCGCCGAACTGGTGCCCGGCGAGAGCTACCTGCTACTGCGGCCCGACCGCGTGGCCCTGCAAGACGTGCTGGGCCAGACGGTGATGCTCAACTTCATGCAGACCGGCAGGCGCCGGGTCGACGTGCCCACTACCGTACATTGCGACCACCTCATTCAGGCACGGGTAGAGGGGGCTTCGGACCTGCTTGAGTCCAGGCAGGAAAACGGCGAGGTGTACGACTTTTTGCGCGATGCCAGCGCCAAATTCGGGGCGGGCTTCTGGGCCCCGGGCGCCGGTATCATCCACCAGGTCGTGCTGGAGAACTACGCCTTCCCCGGCGCCCTGATGATCGGCACCGACTCCCACATGCCCAACGCCGGGGGTCTGGGAGCGTGCGCGGTCGGTGTAGGAGGAGCTGATGCAGTAGAGGTCATGGCGGGCCTGCCCTGGGAGTTGCTCCACCCCAAACACATCGGCGTCAAGCTGACCGGCGAAATGAACGGATGGACCGCGTCCAAAGACGTAATCGTAAAACTCGCCGGAGAGCTGACCGTCTCCGGCGGCACCAACGCCATAATCGAGTACTTTGGCTCGGGCACCAAAAGCATTTCCTGCACCGGCAAGGCGACCATTACCAACATGGGCGCCGAGCTGGGCGCGACCACGTCGATATTCCCTTACGATAATCGTATGGCCACCTACTTGTCCGCCACGGGGCGGGGCGAGTTGGCTGAGTTGGCGAACGCCAACCGGGAGATGCTCAGGGCAGACAAAGAGGTCGAGGAGAACCCCGAGAAGTTCTTCGACCGGGTGGTCGAGATCGACCTGTCCACTCTGGAGCCGCATGTCGCCGGCCCACATTCGCCCGACCGCGTCAGACCCATCTCCCAGTTGGCCGCAGAAGTGGCCGACGCAGACAACGGCTTCGTCGACGCCATCGCAACCTCGCTGATCGGCAGCTGCACGAACTCCTCTTACGAAGACATGAGCCGCGTCGCCGACCTCGCCGAGCAGGCCGGTGTCCACGGCGTTAAGTGCGGCGTTGACCTGTGGGTAACGCCTGGGTCAGAGCAGGTCAGGGCAACGATTGAGCGCGACGGCCAGTTCAGCTCCCTCGCCAAGATAAACGCGACCACCTTGGCCAACGCATGCGGCCCCTGCATCGGACAGTGGCGACGGGAGAAGGTGCTCGACGGCGTGCCCAACACCATCGTGACGTCGTACAACCGCAACTTCCCGCGGCGCAACGACGGCCGCTCAGAGACCATGAACTTCATCGCCAGCCCGGAAATAGTCGTGGCGCTCTCCCTGGCCGGTCGACTTAGCTTCAATCCCCTCACTGACAGTCTCACCGGCGAAGGTGGCGCGGAGTTCAGGCTGGAGCCGCCAAAGCCCGCACCTGAAGTTCCGTCGGCCGACTTCGCCAGGGGCCAGGAGTACTACGCCGCCCCCCCAGAGGACGGGTCAGGCATCGAGATCTCCGTAAATCCCGACAGCGAGCGATTGCAGGTCCTGACGCCCTGGGAGCCGTGGGACGGGCAAGACTACGTCGAGCTTCCTGTCCTTTTGAAAACGCGGGGCAAGACGACTACCGACCACATTTCTCCCGCCGGGCCCTGGCTGCGGTTCAGGGGACACCTGGAGAAGTTCTCAGACAACATGTTCATGGGCGCCATCAACGCCCACACCGGCGATGCGGGGACGACACTGAACCAGATTAGTGGCGAGGCTGGCCGGTCGGTCTCACGGGTCGCCAGGGCCTACAAGGCCGCCGGGCTACGTTGGGTCGTTGTTGGCGACGACAACTACGGCGAGGGCAGCTCTCGCGAGCACGCCGCCCTGTCGCCCAGGCTTCTCGGCGGGGCCGCCGTAATAGCTAGGGGTTTCGCCCGAATCCACGAGTCGAACCTGAAAAAACAAGGGCTCTTGCCGCTCACCTTCACCGACCAGACGGACTACGACAAGGTGCGCGAGGCCGACAAGGTGAGCCTGCACGAACTGGCCGGGTTGGCGCCCGGAAAGCCTGTCCGCTGCGTGTTGCATCACGACGACGGGACCACCGAAGAGATGGAGCTAAGCCACTCGCTGGGTGAACCTCAAATAGCCTGGTTCAGGGCGGGCTCAGCCCTTAACCTGCTGTCCGGCTAGAGCCCGAACAGGTCTTTTTCACCTGAATTCGAGCTAGAGCCCAAACAGGTCTTTTATCGCCTGGAGATAGGGGTGGCCAGCGGGGTCCTTCAGGCGGACCGTGGGCTGGTGCAGCAACTTGGCCACCAGCGAGCGGGACATCGCCTCGACGTTCGCTCTCTCATCCTCACTTAGATCGGGCATCTTACGCAGGGCCTTGTCCAGCTCTCGAACGCGCGTCGCCTCCGCCATCTCCCGGACGTCCTTAATGACCGAGGCCGCCTCTCGCGAATCCCACCACTCGGCGAAGCGTGCCAGCTCGTCCTCCACCACCGCTTCGGCCTCGCCAACGGCTTGTCTGCGGCCCTCGAGGTTTTCGCCGGCAATGGTGGAAAGGTCGTCGATGTTGTGGAGGAAAACGCCGTCCAAATTCGCCGCCGCGGGGTCGATATTGCGGGGCACGCCGAGGTCAAGGATAAAGAGCGAGCGATCTCTGTCCGCCATTGAATTGGAGATGTCCGCAGCGGACAGCACATGCCCGTCCGCGTCGACCGCCGTAATCAGCACGTCTGCGTCCCGGATGGCATCGGCCACCTTGTCGAAAGGCACGATTTCGGCGCCCAGATCTGAGGCGATCTCCTCGGCCCGGACGGCCGTCCGGTTCGCCACCAACACTCGCCCGACGCCCGATGAGGCGAGCGCCTCGGCCACCAGCCGTCCGGCCTCACCAGCCCCTACCAGCAGGGCGCTGAGCCCACTGAGGTTCCCCAGTGCGCGCTGCACCAGCCTGACGCCGGTGTAGCTAACGGTAAGTGCGTTTTTGCCGATATCGGTCTCATCCCGGGCTCGGCGTCCCGAGCGAACGGCGGAGTGGAACAGTCGGGAGACGAGTGGGGAAAGCGGCTCGACGTCGGCCGCCGCGGTCATGGCCGTGCGCACCTGTCCAAGAATCTGGGACTCACCCAGAATCATGGAATCCAGTCCCGAAGAAACCCTGAACAAGTGGCGGGCGGCACCCAGGCCGTGTTCGTTATACAGGTAGGGTGCCAGTGCGACCTCCGGCTCCTCGCCATTAGCCGAGCCATTGAGGCTGCGGGACAGGAACCTGGCCACCCGAACCGCGCCGTCTTCGGGGTCATCCGGGACCGTATACACCTCGGTGCGGTTGCAGGTCGAAAGAATGACGCCCTCGCCCACCTCAGACCTCAGGTCCGGAATGGCCTGAGCCAGTTGCTCGCGTGTAAACGACACCTGCTCGCGAACCTCCACCGGGGCGGTGGTGTGGTTAAGGCCGACCAGGAGAAGCGGCGCGTTGGAGAGTAACGGCAAGTTGGAAGAGCCGGTTGCCGTCCGAACGGGAAAGTCCCGGCTCGGCTAGGCCCTCGCGGCCACCTTGTACTGGGTCCTGAGGCATCGGGTGCAGATCTTGATCTGCTTGCGCTCACCGTCGATCTCGACGGTGGCCTTGTGCACATTCGTGCCCCAGCGGCGCTTCGTGTGCCGCTTGGAGTGGCTCACGTTGTTACCCGACATGCGGGTCCTGTTGCAGATTTCACACCGTGCCATTGTTTGCCTTTTGCTGCCCGCCAAGTAATATTGGGGGCGGACTCAGATGGGCGTTTTCGCCGGTGGACCGGGGTTGGGACATCGACAGACGCTCGTGAATATCTTAACAAAGATACCATAGGGGTCAACGGTCGGCAATGAGCGAACCGCCTCAATTTAAACCTGCGAGCGGCCCCGAATCGGGGTTCGTGGCCGAGTCAGCAAGCTCGATCTCGGGCCGTCCCGTAGCGTCGGTTGGTGGAACGCGGTTGGCGGTGATGGTCGGCGCCGGGAGCGATCTGCTCGAGGCGCACTCCCACATAGTCAACGCCCTCAACGTCTTTCCCGTGCCCGACGGCGATACCGGCACCAACATGTCCCTGACCATGAGGGCGGTGGCGGACGCCGCCCGCCAGCAGGTCGCTGAGGGTCACATAAAGGTGCACGAAGTCGCGCGTGCCATGGCCCGCAGGTCGCTGATGGAGGCCAGGGGCAACAGCGGCGTCATCCTCTCCCAGTTCTTCCGCGGACTCTCCGAAGGCCTTTCCGATTTGGAAGACTTCGAGGCTAGAGATTTAGCAAACGCATTGAGTGCCGCCACTAAGCGTTCGTATGGCGGCGTCGGGGAGCCCGTCGAGGGGACGATGCTCACCGTCATTGCAGCGACCGCGACAGAGGCCAGTGCCTCGGCAGCGCATGATGCCACCGTGACCGACGTGCTCAGTGCCGTAAACGAGACAGTAGAGCGGACAGTCGCCGCGACCCAGGCCATGCTGCCGGTGTTGGCCGAGGCGGGCGTGGTGGACGCTGGCGGCTTCGGCGTTCAGCTCATCCTGCGTGGCATGACGCTTGGCCTCGCAGGCGAGCCTACGGAAGGGGTCCAGGTGCCAGTGCCGGGTGGTGCGGTCATCGACTCCACCGTCGCCCTCCGTAGCGCGTTTTTGGACAAGGCCGACCACGGTGGGTTCGGTTTCTGCACCCAGTTACTGGTCGATACCGGCGCGCAGGGCGTCGAGCCCGATCTGTCCAAAATAAGGCATCGGGTTGGGGAACTGGCCAACTCAGTAGTAGTAGTTGGCGACGCGGAACTCGTAAAAATCCACGCGCACACCGGCGAGCCCGACGTCCTCACGGCGTACGCCGAGACTCTCGGCAACGTAGTCGATCGTAGTGCGCAGGACATGGACGCCCAGGAGACCGAGTTCGCCGCCGGTCACCGTGCTGTAGCCAGGCCTGTTGGTAGCGTCTCGTTCGTGGCCGTGGCGTCGGGCGAAGGGTTGATCGCCCTGTTCGCCGACCTGGGGGCATGCGAAGTCATCGACGGTGGCAGAACCAAAAACCCCAGCGTCAAAGACATCGCAGAGGCAATCGACAGGGCGCCCGCCCGAGAAGTGATCGTAATACCCAACGACGGCAACGTCGTGCCCGCGGCCATGCAGGCGGCCGAACTGTCTGACAAGAACGCGGGCGTGGCGGCGACCACCACCATCCAGCAGGGCGTCGCCGCGGCGCTGGCGTTCAACGCCGAGGGCGACGTGCGCTCGAACCTCGCGACAATGGAGTTAGCATACAAGGCCATAAAGAGCGGCGAGGTGACCGCCGCGTCCAGGGACGTGACTCTCGACGGAGTAGCGACCATCGCCGGGCAGTTCATCGGCTTACTCGACGGGAAACTGATCTCTTCCGGCCCAACGTTGTCGGACGTGTTGGACGCCGTCATCGAGGCGGCCAATGTGGGTGACGACGACATCGTCACCCTGTTCCGGGGAGAGCCCGTCTCGGAGCAAGAGGCGGGAACCGAGTTGGCCCGGATTTCTGACCGGTTTGCCGACGCCGAGTTCGAGCTGGTCAACGGCGACCAGCCTTACTACCACTACCTGCTCTCTATAGAGTGAGCCAGTCGAAGATGGGAGAGCAGCAATGACCGTAAAAATCGTGGTGGACAGCCTGGCCGACCTTCCGGCAGAGCAGGTCGAGCGGCACGGGATCGAGATCATCCCGTTGACCGTCCGATTCGGCACGACCGAATTCAAAGACGGCGTCGATCTGACGGCGGACGACTTCTACCGGCGCCTGGCCGCAGGCCACGACTACCCGGCCACGGCCGTCCCGTCCATTGGCGAATTTGTGGAGATGTATGAACGGGTGGGACGAGATGCTGACGGCATCATCTCGATCCACGTCTCGTCGAAAGTAAGCGGTACCTACAACGCCGCCGTGCAGGGCGCCCGTGAGGTCGGGGCCGGAGCAGGCTGCCCGATAGAGGTCGTCGACTCGTTGCAGGCGTCGATGGGCATCGGAATGCTGGCCCTCGTGGCGAGCGAAGCGGCGGCCTCCGGCGCCGACTTATCGACGGTCGTCGGTAGCGTGCAAAACGCTATGGGCAGGGTCAAGTGCACGACACTTCTTGACACTCTCGAATACCTGCAAAAGGGCGGACGAATCGGCAAGGCCCAGGCGCTCGTCGGCACACTCCTTAATTTCAAGCCGATGATCGAGGTCAAAGACGGCCTGGTTCACCCCTTCGCCCGCCCGAGAAGCCGGAAAAAGGGCATCGCCCGGCTTACGGAGAGGGCGCGCGACCTGGCCCCTGCCGAGCGCCTGGTAGTTCTCCACTCCACCACCCCGGACGAGGCGAGCGCGTTAGCTGGCGAACTCAATGACATGACAGACGGTGACGTGATGATTTCCCGCTACGGGCCGGGCCTCGGTACCTACGTCGGGCCGCGCGCGCTCGGCATCGGAATACTGCGTTCGGGGGGCGACTAGCCCCGAATGGCCCGCCCACCGGCTCGGCCCAAACCCAGACCCAAACCCAGAAAGGGAGATGACGCGGCCGCCAAGGTCGCGGCCCTGCGTAGGATTCTGCAGCACGAGGCCGACACGGGCCACCAGGACCGGGCCGTAATCGGAGGGCTCGACCGTTTCCTGCAAGGCTCATCCGAGGCACTCGGCTCGAAGCTCGGTGACATCAAGCCTTACGGGGTGCTGTCAGCCGACGAGCGGCGCCGGTGGACGGCTGACCTGGTCGCTCGAATTGCGCGCTCGGGCCTGGCGCCCGAAACTGGACCTGAGCGCCGCCGCAAGCCCGGCGCGCCCGGCAAGAGATCCCCAGGCCCAAGGGGCGGTATCGCCGAACTGAAGATCGCAGGCGGCATATCCAGGCACCTCCCGAAGCTGGAAAAACTGGGTATCCGAACGGTCGGGGAGGCCATCCGCCACTACCCGCACCGGCACAACGACTTCGCTCACGTCACCAAAATATCTCAGCTAGAGCACGGTAAAGAGCAGACGATCGTCGCCACCGTCTGGGAGGCGTCGGAGCAGCGGCGCGGTCCCCGCAGCGTCTCCGTCCAGGCCGTGCTGGGCGACGAGACCGGCAACGTGCGGGCCATCTGGTTCGGCCAGGGCTACCTGGTCAAAACCCTCAAGCCGGGCGCGGAGGTGGTCATCAGCGGATCGGTGAAAACATTCAAGGGCAGGCACGTGTTCGAGTCGCCCGAATACGAGCTGCTAACCGGTCAAGAAGAGCTTGTCCACACCGGCCGACTGGTGCCCGTCTACCCGACCACCGAAAGCCTGCCCCAGCGCACCATGCGCAGAATCATCCGGGCCTCGCTCAAGGCCGGACTCGCAGACATTCGGGAAACCCTGCCTAAAGAGGCGAGGAAGCGCACCGGCCTGATGGACCTGCCCGCCGCCATCGCCCAGATCCACTACCCCGACTCGTCGGCCGACCTCGATGCCGCCCGCCGCCGATTGGCGTTTGACGAAATGCTGCTGCTTCAGCTGGCCGTGCTGCGCCGCCGTCAGGAGTGGCATGACGAGGCCGACGGCATCCCCTTGTCCGGCGTCGACGATGGGAAACGAGGGAGCCTGGTGGACGCGTTCCTCGGCTCGCTGCCGTTCGACCTGACGGACGCTCAGCGGCGAGTGCTGGGCGAAGTGGCCGCCGACCTCTCTAAGCCTCGTCCGATGGTACGGCTCCTACAAGGAGACGTCGGCAGCGGCAAGACCGTAATCGCCATTGCCGCCCTGCTCGCGGCGGTCGACTCCGGCCGCCAGGGCGCCTTCATGGCCCCCACCGAAATACTGGCCGAGCAGCACTTCCTCACGGTCGGTCGCCTGCTGTCTGGAGGCCCGCCCCAGCTCGACGACGACGGTGTGGCCGCGATCAAAATGCCAAACGGGCGACAGGTGACCGTCGCCTTGCTCACCGGGGGTACACGCAAGCGGGCCAGGGACCGCCTCGTGGGAGCAATAGCCGCCGGGGAAATCGACATAGTCGTCGGTACCCACGCCCTCATTCAGGAGTCCGTAGAAATCCCCAACCTCGCCGTCGGCATCGTCGATGAGCAGCACCGCTTCGGCGTCATGCAGCGGGCGGCCCTGACCGACGGTGGGTTGCGGCCCCACCTGCTGGCGATGTCGGCGACGCCGATTCCGCGGTCCCTTTCGCTGACAGTTTTCGGTGATTTAGATGTCTCGGTGTTGGACGAGATGCCGCCCGGCCGAAAGCCCATCAAGACCCGCTGGGTGGTCCCGGCGCAAAGAGACTCCGCCTACGACTTTGTCAGGGCCGAGATAGAGGCGGGCAGGCAGGCGTTCATCGTCTTCCCGCTGGTGGAGGGCTCGGACGCGGTGCAGGCTCGTGCGGCCACCGAGGAGCACGAGCGGCTCTCCCGCGACGTGTTCGCAGAGCACCGGCTCGGCCTGTTGCACGGCCGCATGAAGTCAGCGGAAAAAGAAGACGTAATGGACCGGTTCTCGGTGGGCGAACTGGACGCCCTGGTATCAACATCCGTCATTGAAGTGGGGATTGATGTTCCCAATGCCACGGTTATGGTGATTGACGGGGCTGACCGCTTCGGCCTGGCCCAGCTGCACCAGTTCCGGGGGAGAGTGGGACGAGGGGTCGACCAGAGCTACTGTCTGTTGCTGTCGGACGCTGCCGGGCCGGACGCGGCCGAGCGCCTGCGGATAATCGAGACGGTGTCGGATGGCTTCGAACTGGCTGAACAAGACCTGCGTCTTCGGGGCCCGGGGGACTTTCTCGGCACCCGCCAGAGCGGGTTGCCGGAGCTGCGGGTCGCCAGCATCACCGACACGGGCACCGCATCTCGGGCAAGACGAGAGGCGAGTGCAATGCTCCAGGCGGACCCGGAACTGAAGGCGCCGGAGCACAGCGCGCTCGGCCTGGCGCTCGCCAAACTCCTGGCGGCCTCCGCACCGGCTGGCAGCTAGCCGGCATCGCGGGGGTGTGGGGAGACCTGTTTACGCCAGTGTTGTGCCATTGACACCCGATTTCGGGCACCGATATCATTCCCTATGTGGGTCGGACACTTCGCCGCTGATCGGCCGAAGGTCCGACCAGATTTTTCAGCACCAGAGAATCCCCTCGGTATCACGGGCCGAGGGGGTAGGGAAGTGGGCGGATTGATGGCGGACTACTCCAAGCACGAGGCGGGCGGCTGGGCGCGCGAGAACCTGCGCGGCCAGTGGTCCACGTTGGTGACGCCATTCACCGAGGACGACGAGCTCGACGAGCCTGGGCTGCGAGCCAACATCCGCCACGTCAGGGCGCTGGGCACGCGGGGCGCCGGTTGCACCTGGGGCATGGGGGAGTTCTGGTCCCTCACCCACGACGAACGGTTGCATGTGTACGACGTAGTCGCCGACGAGGCCAGGGGGGAGTGGCCCATAGCCGCCCACGTCAGCCACACATCGCTGAAAGAGGTATCGGCGCTGGCCGACCACGCCGAGGGCGTCGGGTTCGATCTGCTGGTACTGGCGGCACCCTACTTCGTCACCAGGACAGAGGACCAGGTCGTAGAGTTCGTCAGGCAGGTCGCAGACGGTACGGACCTAGCCATCATGTTCTACAATTCGCCCCAGTTCGGCATCGTCATGAGCGCCGCGGGCCTGGGTCGCGTCTGCCAGGTCTCGAATGTGGTGGGCGTGAAAGAAGCCAGCTTCAACCCCGACATCTCCATAGAGGCACACCGGACGCTCGGTGAGACCGCGATCATCTCCACTCCGGATGAATGGGTACTGTTCAAGGGCCCCGAGCTCGGTTTCTCCCAGCAGGTTATGTTCGCCAACACCTCCGACTGGCGATTCGACACGCCCGAAAACAATCACTACGTCACTTTCATTGAAAAGGCCATGGCGGGGGACGTCGACAGCGACTACTACCACACCCACATAAAACCCATCAAGGCCCTCTCCGACGAGTGGTGGACTCGGACCATAAAAAAGCAAAACGGCGCATTGCCAGCGCCCATGGTCAAGTACTGGGGAGAACTAATGGGCATGGCCGGTGGCCACGTCCGGGCCCCTCTCACCGACATGACTGAAGAGGAAAAGACCGAGCTGGCATCGGACCTCGCCGGGGTGCGGGGGGGAGCTGGAGCTTAGCCAGCGGAATAATGTTAATCACAGTCGTGGGAGACCAGAGCCGATGATGCTGATGGTTAGCGTCCAGAACCTGCCCGAGGCCCACGAGGCCATGAAGGGCGGTGCGGACATAATCGACGTAAAGAACCTGCAAGAGGCGCTGGTCGGCTCGGCCAAGCCCGGCATTTTCAAGGCAGTGCGGGAGGCAGTGCCGATGGAGATCCACGCCAGCCTGACTTTGGGCGTGGTGCCCCTGCAAGAGGGCACGGTGGCGATGGCCGCATGGGCTGCGGGCCGCATGAACGCGACCTCAGTAAAAGTGGGTTTCAGGCAGGCCGAATACGACAAGGCCGTCGAGGTTCTCATCGCGTCCAAGGAGGCGCTGGAAGGCACCGAGACAAAGCTTATCGGCTCCCTTTTCGCCGACAACGTGCTTTACGAGGGTGGGCTGGACCCCCATCTAATGCCGAGGCTGGCCAGGGACAGTCAGTGCGACGGCTGGCTCATCGACACGCTGACGAAAGACGGGCGCAACCTCTTCGACTTCGTGCCCGAACCTGAGCTCAAGGAGATGGTGCTGGAAGGCAAGAGCGACGGCATGAGCACCGCGCTTTCCGGTCACCTGAAAATGTCCGACCTCGATGAGTTGGCCAGGGTCAACCCTGACATCGTCGGCGTCAGGGGTGCCGTCTGTGCGAAGGGCGAGCGAGACGAGGGAGTGTACTGGGAGTCCGTGGCCGAGTTTAAGCGCCAGGTCGACCTGCGAAAATCAGGCGAGGTAGACGTGTTGGACGGTGCCCTGGCCGCGAACGGGGCTGCCACTAACGGTGCTGGCGAATGGGCCATCATCGACGGCACCGGTAAGACCTGTGCGGGCATACTCGCCGCTCTTGAAGAGCACGTGGGCTCATCCCCCACGTCCTATGTGGAGGTAATCATCCCCGACGTCCTAAACACTTACGATGTCATTGTCTGGGCTGAGCGTGGCACACACGAGGTTCTGACTCAGCGCCGGGACGAAAACGGTTCCCTCAGGATGCTCATCAAGCCTTGAGAGGCTAGGGGCACCCCTCTGGCGAACCGGAAGTGCTAACATAAATCCGCCTTCGACCGAGCACACAACCTCAATTATGGGGTAGGCCGCACGAGAGCGAAACAAGAAATGGGTTGGACAGAAACCGTCGCCGTAGTCAGGGACATCGCGATCATCGCGTCGACCCTCGTGACGACCTTGGCCGTGCTCATAGTGTTCGCCAAAGTTACGGCATTGGTGGACTCGACCAAGCGGATCATTAAAGGTGTTGAGGACGTCACCTCAACCATCGCCGGTACCGTCGGCCCAGTTGGGGCAGGCGCCGGTTTTCTTGCCGGCATCGCCAGGGCTGCGGCGCCGTTCATAAGCAAATCGGAGCGTCCGGATCCCGAGGATTGACCGGAGCCAGTTAGAGACTAGATAACACGGCCGGAGACCGGGGCCAAGTACACGGGAGGAAGGCATGGCTGACAAAGAAAGCGAAGGGTCCTTCTTGACGGGTTTCATCGTCGGCGGCGTCATTGGTGTCGTCGTCGGTCTGCTGCTCGCCCCCAAGCCCGGTTCCGAAACCAGGGCGGACCTCGCCGACTACGGTGAGGTCGTGCGCGAGCGGGCCGAAGAGGTCGCGGCCCAGGTGCGCGAGAGGGTTGGTCCCGCCGTCGATTCGGTGCGTGAAGCGGTAGGCCCCGTCATCGAGCAGATGGCCGGCGCCGGGTCCTCCAAGGACGACATCTCCCGCAACTGAAGGCCCCTGTGGGCCTTTGCCTAACCGGCAAAGGCGACCGCACCCTCACCGGGCTAGTCCCGGTGGCGAGGGTACGAACCGAAGACTTTTAGAGTGGTGACGCTCTCTCTTATCCTGTCCAGGACTCGGCCTACCGCGGCGTCGCCGCGATGGCCGTCGAGGTCCAGCAAAAAGTAGTAGCGTCCTAGCTCCAGCTTGTTCGGCCTCGATTCTATCTTGGCCATGTTGATCCCCTCATCTAGCACGTGACCCAGTACCGTGTGCAGTAGTCCGGGGGCGTCCTCATCGAACGTGAACGCGAGCGACGTCTTATCGTCCCCCGTGGGACCGTGATCTTCAGATGCCAGCACAACGAACCGGGTCTCGTTATTCGGGTTGTCCTCTATCGCTCGGTCCAGGACATTTGCGCCATAAATCCGCGCCGAACTCAGAGTGCCGATCGCCGCAGCGTCCGTCTCTTCAGCGAGCAGTTCTACCGCGGCTGATGTGCTGAGCGCGGCGACCGGCCTGGCGTCCGGCAGGTTCTGGAGAAGGTACGTGCGGCACTGCGCCAGGGCCTGCGGGTGGGAATAGACGGTCCCTATGTCACCCAGAATTGTCCCTGGGGCGGCGAGCAGGTTGTGGTGAATGGGCAGCACCACCTCGTCGTGTATGAACAGGTTGGAGTCTTGGATAAGGAGGTCAGCGGTAAAAGTGACCGCCCCTTCCAGCGAATTCTCTATCGGGACAACTCCAGCGTCCGCCCGGCCAGACTCCACCGCTTCTGCCACGGCCGGTATCGACGGGCAGGAGACGCGCTCGGCGTCGGCGTCGAAGGCAATAGCGGCCTCCTCGGCGAACGTACCGGCCGGACCCAGATAGGCCAGCTTCGCGAACTCAAAATTCGCCCGGTAGGCCCTTTTCGACGGAGTCAATTGAGCAGAGACCTCATGTGAGTAGATCCCCCATCTGATCCAGGTCGTCGATGCTGGTGACGGCGACGACCTGGTCCTCGGGTTTGAGAGCGGTGTTTTCATTCGGAGTCGCCGCGGTACCGTCCCTGCCGATTACCAGCGGGATGAGCGCGCCGACCGGCAGCGGAAGGTCTCTCACCCTTCTGCCGATTGCAGCGGACCCTGGCGGCACTCGGACCGTCACCATCACCGCCGAGCCGGAACCCGAGATGTCCATCAACCGCACCACGCCCTCAATTGGGAGGGCCTCCTGGATCCGCCTGGACACGAGTTCGATCATGTTTATCGGGGCGTCGATGCCGAGCAGGTTAAAAAGCCTCGCATGATCGTCAGACCTCACCAGGCCGGTCGTCAGCGCGACATTGAACTGGTGCCTCGCGAGCTGGCATGCCACCAGGTTATCGGCATCCGACCCGCATGTTGCTATGACGGCACCGGCTCTAGCGGTACCTGCTCGGGCAAGCACCTCGCCCTCTGTCCCATCGCCCGTCACGGTCACCGAGCCCAGCTCGTCTTCGAGAGCCGCACAGCGTTCCTCATCCCGGTCGATTACCGCGATTTCGTGGCCCGAGGCGACCAGCCACCTGGCCACAGAGGAGCCCACCCGTCCCGCGCCGACAATGACAACGTGCATCGTTATTCGCTTCGGGTGGTGGTCATGATCGCTTCGGCGGCCAGTGACGTAGCACTAATAGCAACCAATCCAAGCCCCTCATAGAGAGACTTTCTGGAGGGCTCGTCTATACGACATACGGCCGTTTGTAAATCAAACAGGTACTGGGCCATTTGTGCCGCCAGTGCATTGGTGGCATCTGAGCCGGTAGCGGCAATGAACAGATCCGCGTCTCTGATCGAAGCGCGCATCAGGTCTGCTTCCGAGGTGCCGTCTCCGAGAACCGGGGTGATGACGCCGTCGGACACAAAACCCAGCGGCAGAGTGTCCAGCGCCTCGCGTTTCCGGTCCATTACCCGGACCCGGTGCCCGGCCTCGGCGAGTTCGCCGGCCAGTACTGAACCCAGACCGCCGCACCCAACGACAACCACCCGCTTGGCGCCGGGTACTAGGGAGGAGTAATCAAACAGCGTCATGAGGTGATGTCCCTCTCGTCCCGCCACAGAATCACCTGGCAAGGTGCGTGCTCAAAGACGTAGGGGATCGTCGTACCCAGAGAGAACTCCCCGTACCTCGTCTGGTAGGGGACGGCCATCACAATGGCCTCGACGTCTTTATCTACCGCTTCTTGCACCACGGCATAACCGGCCTCGCGCGACTGGAGGAGTTCTGCCTGTGGGTTCAGCTTGAACGGCTTGGCGACCTCCTCCATCCGGCGCAGGACGGCGTCGCCCTTCGCGGTAGCGAGAGGTATCTCGGCGTCAACCGGCAGGGTTCGCTCGACCTCGATGATGTAGAGAATATGCAGGCGCCCCTTGTTGCCGTTGAGCATTCCGCAGGCCATCCTCACCGCCTCCTCGTCGGAGTCGTTTCCGGCGACAGAGACCAGCACCGAAGAGAGGGTGGTGGCCACCCTTAGGACTCCAGCTTCTCCAGCAATTCGTCACTGCCGGCAAGAACCAGCAGGTCACCCGTCTGAAGCCGGTCGCCGCTATCCGGGTTGAGGGTGATGTCGTTGCCTCGTTTGATTGCCAGCACCGCGAGCCCGTACCGATCTCTTGGTCCAGAGAATCCCAGTTCACGAAGCGTCATATTGTCAAAGCGATTAGGAACCTTAAGGCGGCTAAGACCGAAACTGGGAGCAAGTTCCAGATACTCCTGCACATTGGGGTTGAACAGGCTGTGGGCCAACCTCGTGCCCATCTCGGCCTCAGCGTGAATCACCTTGTCCACACCGATCCGCTCAAGCGTATTGCCATGGATCTCGTTTTGTGCTCTGGACACCACGTATGGGATGCCCAGCGTCTTAAGTAGAACCGAAGCCATGATGCTTGAGACGATGTCGGAGCCGATGGCGACAACTGCGGCGTCATAGTCGGTAATGCCCAGCTCCCGCAGGACAATTTCGTTGGTGGCGTTGCCGGTTACCGGGTAGGTGACGCGGCCCATCATGGACTGGACCCTCTCCTCGGCCGTGTCCATTGCCAGCACGTCGTGGCCGATGTTGTACAGGGAGGTGGCGAGGTTCGAACCGAACCTGCCCAGACCAATTACAACGACCTGTTTTTTCATTTAATGTCTCGCCTCGTGTTGTGTAGGGCCGCAGCGTGGGAGCGGCTTGGGCACGGCGTGGGCGTGCTGTTCCTGGTGCGGGAACCTAGCCTATTGTAACCCGTTCCTGTGCGTACCTGTAGTTGTCGCGCTCTGAATACTGCGCCATCGCCAGGCCGAGTCCCAGCGGGCCGATGCGGCCTACAAACATTGCGACCACCAGAATCAACTGTCCCCATCTCGACAGGTCACCTGTCAGGCCGGTAGAAAGGCCCACCGTACCGAACGCCGAGACACTCTCAAAGAGCAGATCGATGAAATCGAATCCCGTCTCCACCGCCGTCAGGAGAAACGCGAAGGAAAAGACCACCGCTATCGCAACGGCCCCAATGACCATCGCTCGCTGCACAATCACCACCGGAATTTCACGCCCGAAAGCCGTGGCGTGAGTGCGGCCTTGCATCGTCGATAGCACCGCCACCAGAACAACAGCGAAGGTGTTTACCTTAATGCCGCCGGCGACCGAGGCGGAGGCGCCGCCAATGAACATCAGGCTAATAAAAATGAAATTGGTGTGCTGTTCGGTCTCGCCATAATCGACCGTCGAGAACCCAGCAGTGCGTCCGCTAATCGCCTCGAACACCGAGACCAGCAGCTTGTGCGGGACCGACAGCGCTTGCAGCGTCGGCGGGTTTCCGTACTCGAAAGCGAAAAAGACGACCGAGCCGAGCAGGACCAGAAACCCTGTCGCCACCAGTACCAGTTTCGTGTTCAGGCTGAACAGGGAGAAGCGCCTGAGGGTGACGACATCCGCCATCACCCAGAGACTAATCCCGCCGAGAAGAATGAGAATCCCCATGACGACGATGACGGTCACGTCTGTCTGATAGGCCGAGAGGCTTGCGGATCCAGGCAGGGCAGAGAACCCGGCGTTGTTGAAACCGGACACCGCCATGAACAGTCCTTGCCCGACCGCATCGACCGGGTCCATGACGGCGAGGAAGCGAACGGTCAGCGCAATAAAGCCCACGAACTGAATGGCGACCGCGACGATGACGATGCGGATGGCCAATCGGACCAGTCCGCCGATTTCGTTGACCGGGAGGATTCCCAGACTCTCCTTCATGAGAAGCCGTTGGAACAGCGAGACCCTCTGTCCCAGGATCACCAACAGGAAGGCCGCCAGGGTCATTATCCCTAGGCCTCCGACGAACATCAGGCCCAGGACCACCGCTTTTCCGTAGAGAGTCCAGTAGGTGGTAGTGTCCTGCACCACAAGTCCGGTGACCGTTACGGCCGAGGTGGACGTGAAAAGTGCGTCCATAAACGGGGTGGTGCCGCTACCATGATGGGCGAACGGAGGAATCAGCAGCGCGGTCCCGACAGCGACCAGGGCGGCGAAAATGTACAGGAGGACTAGAGGGGAGCCGAACAGCCGAGACTGGACCTTACGGGCCGAGACAGTGACCCGAACCGGGCCGATCTCCTCAACCCGTGGATGGCGGACCACCCGGTCCCCCGGTCGGGGCGACCAAGCTCCTGACGAGGGTTCGCCGGTGCTTCGTTCAGACTGGGGGAGTCCCCTAGATTCGTCTTGTTTCAATGTTCTCGACTGGATAAAGCGTGGATTTTTGAGCCGTTATCGTCCCCAGCATTCTATCGAGAAAAGGGTTTGGGTTGGTGAGTCGCGGAACTGGCGGCATTGACGCTATGTACACCACGGAAAAGGCACGATCTCGGTTCGGTCGGAGTTGGGCCGAAACTTGCCTTGGCTAGGCCGGAATTTGTTGGTAGGACCTTATCCGCCGCGTGGCTCCTCCCCGGGTCGCCAATTGGCCGGCAACACCAACGAGAAGCCAGTCAGGGTTCACCTCGTTTTTGATATAGTGAGCGTGTCAGGCGAGACGCTGGTATGGGTTCGAGAATTGAATCGGGCTGCGCCGCCGTGTGTCGGCTCCAGATGAAATGAACAGAAAATCCTTTTTATTGGCTAGCTCGTTGCTAGTGTCGCTGATCGTGGTGGCAATGCTTCTGCGTTTCGCAGATCCTGTTGGGGTCGCTACGGGTGATACCACGGGGACCACGGGGACCGTGCCTGCTACCGCGACCGCGACCCCCACGCCGACCGCGACCCCCACGCCGACCCCCACCGCCACGCCGATCCCGAGGCCCACTGCCACGCCGGTCCCGACAGCCACGCCGATCCCGCTTGACGAGGCCGCGTTTGACGCTGCCGCCGACACCATCAGTGAAGGGACGGCCGATGACGCGGCCGAGCTTCTGGAATCCATCTCGGCCGAACAGGCTGCGGACTTACTCGCAGATGCGACGGCCGAAGACGTGGCAGAGGCCGTCGGAGCCCTCGACGCTGAGGCCGCCGCCGAGACTTTCGAAGAGATTGACGCCAACGCAGGCGCGGACCTAATGGAAGTGATCGATGTAGAGCAGGCTGTGGCCATACTCGAAGAGGCGACGGCCGAAGAGGTGGCAGACGTCGTCGGAGCCATCGACATTGAGGCCGTCACCGACATTTTCGAAGCGATTGAGCCCAACGCAGGCGCGGACCTCGTGGAGGTGATCGATGTAGAGCAGGCGGGTGACCTGATCGTCGAAATCGAGCTTGAACAGGCCGCCAACATACTCAACGTCGTTGATAGTGAAACGGCCGCCAAGGTGTTGGGTGAGGTGGTCGATGCCGATGTGTCTAAGGTGGAGGGACTCGTCTAGCAAATGGATGCTGACAGTCTAGTCGCGAGCCTACCCGATATGGAACCGGAAAGCTTCTTCAAGATCAACAAGGAAGTGCTGTTCGAGAAGTTCAAGGATATTCCGACCGAGCAACTCGTGGCCGAAGAGCTGCCGGAGCTCGATCCGGAACTGGGGGAGCCGCAGTTCACCCAGATCACTGATGATCTGGCTTTGCATCTGGTGCCGGAGACGGGTGTGTTGACGTGGGTCAAGCTCGTCGGCAGTCCTGCACCGATCGACGCTATCGTTGCGAAATTCGCAAGTGCGCTTGCCGATATCTCCGTCGAAGTGGAAGGTCTGACCGAGTTGCCGACAGGAGTCCCAAGCCTGCCCGAAGGCCAAATAGTCAACTCAATATTCAGTGTCGACATTTCCAACGCGACCGATGAGGACTTGGTTTCAGCTCACCTGACGCTGTATGTCGAAAAGGCGTGGCTCGACGCGAACGCCGTTCACAAATGGGCCGTTCAGTTCTGGCGGTTGGATGAAGGGTCTAATTCATGGGTGCTGTTCCAGACTAAGCGTCTTAAAGAAGACGAGGAAAAGGTGTTCTACACCGTCTCTCTCCCTGGCTTCTCGTTGGTGGCGATAACGGGCGGACTTGAGATTCCGACTCAGAACTTCGAGGTTACAGATCTCCAGCTGGACCCGGCGTCTCCAACCGCTGACGAGCAGGTGACCGTCAGGGCCACGGTGGCCAACATCGGCGCGGAATCCGGCACGTTCTCCGTGACGCTGTACATCGATAGCGTCGCCGATTCCGTCGATGTCATCTCGCTTGAGTCCGGTGAATCCGGCATCATCGAGTACACGACCGTGTTGGACGCGGGGGCCAGGGAGTTGCGGGCGGACCGCGTGACCCGGTCTATCCAGGTTGCCTCGATCATCACACCCACACCTGTGCCTCAAGAGGCGGAGGAGACGTCGACCGCCATTCCCGAGCCGACCGCACAGGCCACACCGACTCCGACCTCGGTGCCGCCGACGCCGACCGCTACGGTCTCCACGGCGACACCCACACCAACGCCCGCGCCCACAGCCACACCGGCGGCACCGGGAGAAGTCGTCTCCGACGAAGACGATGGCGGCCTTTCCGCTGGCGCCGTCACTGGAATAATCGTGGGTTCGATCTTTGGCGTGATAGCTGTGGCTGGCATCGCTTTCGGTGTGTACACAAGGCGGCGTCAAGGCTCCTCCTTCTTCGAGACTGGTGGGACTGGCTGAGGGTTGAATTCGGAATGAGCTGAACGGCTGCTGTCGGGTAGCCTGTAGCAGTGTGTTTGATTAGAGGTCAATCGCGTACTGGGTGCGGTTGCCTTTAGAGCGAAGCCATGGACACCTATATCCACGACCTCGTCGCCAGGCTTCACGCATCGCCGCTGCGTTGCGTCCTCTCCGTCTCCGGAGCCGGTTCGCAGGCGCTGTCATGGCTCCTGGCCGTGCCCGGCGCCTCGGGGACCGTCCTGGAGGCTACAGTGCCATACTCTCGGGCCTCACTACACGAGTCGTTGGGACGCCAGCCCGCCAGCCTGGCGTCCCCAGAAGTGGCGGACGAAATGGCAAAAGCGGCCTACGAACGGGCACTGATTCTGCGAGACGGCGACTACCCGGTAGCCGGAGTCGCATGCACCGCGGCCATCTCCTCAAACAGACCCAGGCGGGGAAACCACCGGGTTCACGTGTCCGTCCGGACAGACAGCGGCACCGTCGGGTTCGGCGTCACTATGGGAAAGGGTGAAAGAGACCGGGCCGCCGAGGAGCGCGTGGCAAGTCTCATGGTGCTCCGTGCTCTGGCGTCAGCGGCTGGGATACGGCAGGCGCCAAATTTGGACCTGAACCCGAGGGAGCACCTGCAAGTCCGGTCGGCTCAGTCGTTCGGGGGTGATCCGATCGACCTGCTCGCGTCCGGCACCGTCAATTGGGTGCGCGTGGCGGCTGATGGCACCGAGGCCTCAGAGCCCGGCATCGACGGCGCGCTCATGCCCGGCTCCTTCAACCCCCTGCACGCCGGGCACGTCGCTCTGCGAGAGGCGGCGAGCAAAGAGCTCGGCACGGGCGTCACATTCGAACTGTCGATTACGAATGTAGATAAACCGGAGCTTATGCCTCATGAGGTAAAAAACCGGCTCACCCAAATGGGCGGTGCTGCCACGGTAATCCTGACCAGGGCCCACCTCTTCAACCTGAAGGCGCGGCTCTTCCCGGGCACCACATTCGTAGTGGGTTACGACACCGCGATCAGGCTGGTGGACTCGGTCTATCACGGTGGCGAGCAGGCCGGGGTCGTTCGGGCCCTGGAAGAGATCCGCGACTCCGGCTGCAGATTGCTCGTCGCCGGGAGAGTGGTGGAAGGGGCCTTTCACTCCCTCGCCGGTCTGGAAGTGCCGAGTGAATTTGAAGAACTTTTCATGGAGCTTCCAGAGTCCGTCTTCCGTTGGGACGGATCATCTAGCCAGATACGCGCTGAGGCTGCGGAAACAGAGGAGGCCGCCCTGTGAGCCTCAAGAACATGAGTGAATTCGTGACGCTCTTAGAAAAGCGTGGCCAGCTCAAAAGAGTCACCGCGAAAGTCAGTGCCGACCTGGAAATCACCGAGATCGTCGACCGTACCGTGCGCGCGGGAGGTCCGGCCCTCCTGTTCGAAAACGTAGAGGGCCACGACATGCCCGTGGCGATCAACCTGTTCGGCACCGACCAGCGGGTCGCCTGGGCGCTCGGAGTCGACGACGTCGAAGAGATCGCCGAGAGGGTCCGCAAGCTGCTGTCGCTCGCTTCAAGTCCTCCCGGCGGCCTGGTGGAAAAACTTCGCACAGCCGGGGACTTGCTGGGTCTGGCCAGGAGCCAGCCGAAAGTGGTCCGCTCCGGCCCCTGTCAGGAGGTTGTCGTCACCGGTGACGAAGTCGATCTCGAATCCCTGCCGGTGCTCAGGTGCTGGCCCGACGACGCCGGTCGCTTCATCACGCTCCCCCTCGTCATCAGCCGCGACCCGGAAACCGGTCGCCGCAACGTCGGCACCTACCGTATGCAGGTCTACGACCGCAGGACCGCGGGCATGCACTGGCAGAGCC
Organism: Dehalococcoidia bacterium; assembly: GCA_965250195.1. Classification (GTDB taxonomy): domain Bacteria; phylum Chloroflexota; class Dehalococcoidia; order Lucifugimonadales; family UBA2962; genus CAUZIR01. Next base: position 243,413 of record OZ252295.1, on the reverse strand, counting down.
ATAAGGTCGGAGCCCTGCATTTCCGAAAGGGTGAGCAGCGAGCCGATGAGCGCCTGGAGGTAGCCGTGGCGCTGGGCGCCGACCCTACCACCATGTGGACAGGTTCTCTGCCCCTGCCGCCCGACATGGACGAGTTCGCTGTTTCGGGCGTAATAAGGCGCGCGCCCGTCGAGCTGGTCAAGTGCATCACAGTCGCCCTAGAGGTCCCGGCCCAGGCCGAAATCGTGCTGGAGGGTTACGTGGTGCCCGGTGAGTACCGCACTGAGGGTCCATTCGGCGACCACACCGGCTACTATTCGCTGCCCGAGCAATACCCCGTCTTCCACGTCACGGCCATCACTCGCAGGCGCGATGCTATCTACCCGGCCACCGTGGTCGGGCGGCCGCCCATGGAGGACTACTACATGGGTAAGGCGGCCGAGCGCATCATGCTGCCGGCCCTGCAAATGACACTGCCGGAGATCGTCGACATCAACATGCCTGCCGAGGGGGTGTTCCACAACCTGGTCATCGTTAGCATCAACAAAGAGTACCGGGGACACGCGCGCAAGATTATGTACGCCCTGTGGGGGTTAGGCCTCCTGGCCCTGGCTAAAACAATTGTCGTTGTGGATGGAGACGTCAACGTCCAGGACCTGTCCGAGGTCGCATGGCGAGTGACGGCCAACATCAACCCGGCCACAGACATCGTCATGGTCGACGGGCCGCTCGACGACCTGGACGTGGCAACCCCGACCTACCGTCACGGCAGCAAAATGGGCATCGACGCGACAGCGAAGGGCCCGATGGACGGCTTCCCCAGGGAGTGGCCCGACGATGTAGTCATGAGTGCCGAGGTCAAGGCCCTGGTAGATGGTCGCTGGGAGGAATACGGTCTGTGACGGCCATCGCTCCTGACGCCAGTCTGCCCGCGGCGCCTCCCATTCGCCGACTACTCCAGATACCGGACGCAATAAAATTCGCCGAGAGCCTGTTCGCGCTCCCGTTTGCCTACACGGGCATGGTCCTGGCGGCCGACGGGTTGCCCACGTGGGCCCAGTTCGCCTGGATAACCGTCGCCATGGTAGGCGCCCGGACGCTGGGCATGGCCGCCAACCGCCTGATCGACCGTCATATCGACGCCGCCAACCCTCGCTCGGCCGGTCGCCACCTGCCCGCGGGCATGCTGCGCCCGGCGGACCTGACGGCCCTCGCGGCGCTCGGCCTGGCCGTGCTACTGGTGGCGGCCTGGCGTCTCAACGGCCTGGCCCTGGCGCTCGCCCCCGTCGCTGCCGCGTACCTGGTGCTCTATCCATATTCGAAACGTTTCACGTTTCTGGCCAACCCCATGTTGGGTTGGGCCCTGGCCATAGCTCCGTCCGCCGCCTGGATAGCGGTCAAAGGTTCTTTGAGCTGGGAACCGGTCATGCTCTCGTTAGGCGTCGCGCTCTGGGCCGGCAGCTTCGACATCATCTACCACACGCAGGACTTCCAGTTCCAAAAGTCTCATGGACTGCACTCAATCGCCGAGCGGTTCGGCGTCAGGCCCGCGTTCAACATCGCCCGGTCAATGGACGTCGCGGCCGCCGGGGTCCTGCTCGGACTGGGCCTGGCAATGGGCCTGGCCTGGCCCTTCTACATCGGCTTGGCCGCCGCCGTTGTGGGGCTCGTCTACAAGCACAGCCTGGTTTCGCCGGAGGACCTGTCCCGCATGGGCATGGCTTTTTTCCGTATCAACGCCTACGTCTCGGGCGCAGTATTTTTCGGCGCCCTGGCAGCCGTGCTCATCCAATGACGAGCACTAACGGAAACCGGCCCGTGATCGTCGGCATCAGTGGTGCCAGCGGCTCGGTACTGGCCCGGGAAACGATTCAGTTGCTGTTGTCGAAAGACGTCCCGGTCGTCGCCGTCGCGTCGTCTGCCGCGAGAATGGTGTGGACCGAGGAGATGGACGAGACTCTTGGCGAAGCACTTGAGAGGTGGGGCGACATGGGCGACTTTACCCACTACCCGATAGGCGACCTGAGGGCTCCCATCGCCTCCGGCACCTTTCCCACGGCGGGAATGGCGGTCGTACCGTGTTCCATGGCGACGGCGGCGGCCATCGCCCACGGGCATGCAGATAACCTGCTGCGGCGGGCGGCGGACGTGACTATCAAAGAGAGGCGACCTTTGGTGATAGTCCCCAGAGAGTCTCCCCTCAGCGTAATCCACCTGCGCAACCTCACTGACGCGGCGGCGGCGGGGGCCACCGTCGTTCCCCCGGAGCCGGCGTTTTATTTGGACCAGAACACCGTCGATGACGTAGTTGAATTTCTCGCGCATCGAGTGATCAGGGCCCTGGGCATCATCGATGACCTGCCCCAGCACATGCAGTACCGTGGCCCTTCTGAGGAGCAACAATGAAATTTGGCATTGCAGTCACTAACGCGATCAACCCGGAAATCACCCCGGAGGGTCAGGCCGACTACGCGTCGAGGGTGGCCCTGGCCACTGAGCAGACCGGGCTCGACTCCGTAAGGGTCTCTGAGCGCACCGTCTACCCGACCAACATCATGGAACTCTACCCTCACATGTTCAGCCCCCACCACACTTGCGTACCTCGCTGGCATAACCCGTCGGGTCCGATTGGGCTTCACCATCCTGTGCGTGCCGTTCCGCAACCCGGTACTGAACGCCAAGACAATAGCCACGCTCGATGTGTTGTCCGGCGGACGGATCGACTTCGGCATCGGAACCGGCTGGATGCCCGAAGAGTTCGAGGGCATCTTTGCCGACTTCGATTCACGGGGGACGGTGACCAACGAGCACCTGGAGGTCTTCAAGGCCGCGTGTGCATCGGACGTGCCGGAGTTTACAGGTGAGCACTTCTCCGTGTCCGGAAAAGTCTTTTTCCCCAGGCCGGTGCAAAAGCCACACCCGCCGATATGGGTCGGCGGCAAAACCGATGCCGCCCTGAGGCGGGTGGCAACCTACGGCGATTACTGGAACGGCATCTTCGTGTCTCCGGCAGATGTGAAAGACATGCTCGCGCGGCTTGGCGAGCTGTGTGAGGAGCGGGATCGTGACCCGTCTGAGATCGGCGCCGCCATTACAATGAACATGAATCTGACCGAGAAAACCGAGGAGAACGGCGAGCGCGTGGCGCTGACGGGCAGCGACGAAGAGGTGGTCGGCGACCTGCGTCAATACGCTGAGGCCGGACTCGACTACATGATCCTCTCAGTCACCGCCGAGAGCACAGATCGCACCGTCGAGCTACTGCACCACTTCGCCGAGGACCTCGTACCGACCCTATGAACGACGGCGCGAATGAGCGCCTGCGGGGCGCGATCGACGGCTACCTGCGGCAGCTTGCAGAGGAGGTGCCGCGTCTTCGTGGCCGGGGAGAGGGCCGCGAAGTACTCGGTCCCGTCGCCGGGCGCATCGAAAGCGAAGACGTAGAAATCGGCCTCGACCGATACTCTGAAGACCTCCTGCAACGCTGGCTCGAGGGCGCCGGAGCGGATGTCGACCTCTACTCCGAACACAGCCGCAGGCGCATCGGCGGCAACGGCCCGGCCCCACACCTCATCACCTGTGACCCGTTCGACGGCTCCGGTCATTTCATGCGGGGGCTGCCCGCGGAGTGGTGGTCCGTTCTGACTGTTTGGGAGCGCGCTGACGAGGGATTCGCCCCCGTCATGGCCGGAGCTGTCGATATCAACCGCCGAGAGCTGTACAAGGCCGGAGGTTCGGTGGTCACAGTCGAGGAGCTGGACTCCGGCGATGAGACCGAGGTTAATCCGTCCAGCGCCACGTCCCTCTCCGACGACTCCATCATCGCCGCCTATCTCATGAGCCCCCAGTACCTAACGGCATGGACAACCCGGTCCGCCGGACTGCTCGAGCGGATGGAGAGCAAATTTCCCAAGGCCAGGCTGTGGGCCGACGGCGGGGCATGCAGCTATCCGTGGCTGGCCCGCGGGCTGACCCAGGCCTACGTCATGTACGACGAGCCGCGGAGCGAAATCGACCCCGGACTCGGCTTTGCCGCCGCCTCAGGAGTCGGCGTCTACTCCGTCTCTGAGAACGGTGATTTGGCCCATTACGAATTTGATCCGGTGCGCTCAGCCGAACGAGTCCCCTGGCTCATTGCTGCCTGTACAGAGGCGTTGGCGCAGGACATCGTGAGGGCCTCATGTGACCGGTAACAACGATCCGAAAGAGGAGGAGGAAGGGTTTGGAAGGGGCGGTTGTCCCTTGACTGACAGGGCTGGTGAAAATATAATTCCTGGGTTGGAGAAACTGATGAGGGAAATGCGCAAGTAACATACCGAATCAGTTTTCTCAGTAGGACGGCTGGGATGCCCCTGCCGTCTTTTTTGTGCACCTTAACAACTGAATCCTGTTAAACCGAGCAAAAGAAAAGAACTACTTACTAGTGGATGGGCCCCAATGTGGGTCAAGTTAGTAAGGGTCTACGGTGGATGCCTTGGGGCCAAGGACCGAAGAAGGGCGTGGCAAGACTGCGAAAAGCCTCGATCAGCCGTCTAGCAGGCTTAGTCGAGGATTCCCGAATGGGGAAACCCGTGCCGGGTCATACCGGTACATCCCAATTTATTGGGAAGGTAAGTGGGCGAACTGAAACATCTAAGTAGCCCGAGGAAAATAAATCTACAGAGATTCCCCTAGTAGTGGCGAACGAACAGGGAAGAGCCCAAACCTGGCAGGCTTAGTGGTCTGAGGACCTATGTCTGGCGGGGGTTGTAACACCTATCTGTCTCAACCTCAGAAAGAGACAACGAGTAAGAAATCCGCCTCCTAGCCGAAAGAGCCTGGAAAGGACTGCCGAAGAGGGTGATAGTCCCGTAGGCGAAAGGCGACGGACTCGTGATGGATTGTTGAGTACCACGGGACACGTGAAATCTTGTGGGAAGCTGGGGGGACCACCCTCCAAGGCTAAATATCCTTGGCCACCGATAGCGAACCAGTACCGTGAGGGAAAGGTGAAAAGAACCCCGGGAGGGGAGTGAAATAGACCTGAAACCGTAGACCTACAAGCCGTAGGAGGCCTCTTCGGAGGCTGACTGCGTGCCTATTGAAGAATGAGCCGGCGAGTTAATCTAGGCAGCTAGGTTAAGGAACACAAGTTCTGGAGCCACAGCGAAAGCGAGTCCGAATAGGGCGTAAATCGTGCGGAGGCAAGTCCGCTCTGGGCGCACCAGATTCCAAAGGCGGTCCCTTTCGGGGGATAGTCCGAGGATGAAGGAGCAAACTGAGTGGCCGACCTTCCAACATGCATGGTGTGTTGTCTGGATTAGACCCGAAACCGTGTGAGCTACCCATGGCCAGGCTGAAGCCGCGATAATATCGCGGTGGAGGGCCGAACCCGTGTCTGGTGCAAAAGGCTGGGATGAGCTGTGGGTAGAGGTGAAATGCCAAACGAACACGGAGATAGCTGGTTCTCTCCGAAATGCATTTAGGTGCAGCCTTCAGGGAGTTACAGGGAGGTAGGGCACTGGATGAGCTAGGGGGCGTAAGCTTACCGAACTCAACCAAACCACGAATGCCCTGTAATGATCCTGGGGAGTGAGACAGTGGGGGATAAGCTCCATTGTCGAAAGGGAAACAGCCCAGATCGCAGGCTAAGGTCCCCAAGTGTGTGTTAAGTGTTAAAGGAAGTGGGAATACTAAAACAGCTAGGAGGTTGGCTTAGAGGCAGCCATCCTTTAAAGAGTGCGTAATAGCTCACTAGTCGAGGATTTCCGCGCCGAAAATGTAACGGGGCTAAAACACACCACCGAAGCCGCGGGATCTCCACGTTAAGTGGGGATCGGTAGGGGAGCGTTCCCAGGGCAGTGAAGCCAGACTGTGAGGTCTGGTGGAGCGCTGGGAAGTGAGAATGCCGGCATGAGTAGCGACAATTCTGGTGAGAATCCAGAACACCGAAAGCCCAAGGTTTCCTACGCAACGCTGATCGCCGTAGGGTAAGTCGGGCCTAAGCCGTAGCGCAGTAGCAAAGGCGATGGACAACGGGTCAAAATTCCCGTACCACCGCAGTATCGTTTTAAGGCAAAGGGGGGACACGGAAAGGTAGGCAGAGCGCACCCATCGGACATGGTGCGTTTACCATCGAAGGCCATGTTGGGATAGGCAAATCCGTTCCAACGTTATGAGCTGAGGGTGGCGAAAACTTCAGGGCTTACGCCCCGGGGAATTCTGTTGATCCTATGCCGTCAAGAAAAGCCTCGTTGCTAGAGACTGTGGTGCCCGTACCGCAAACCGACACAGGTGGGCAGGGGTAAGTGTCCCAAGGTGAACGAGATAACCCTCGTTAAGGAATTCGACAAATTAACCCCGTAACTTCGGGATAAGGGGTGCCCGAGAGGTGATATCCACTTGCTGGATTGACGCCTTATCGGGCCGCAGTGAAGAGGCTCAAGCGACTGTTTACCAAAAACACAGGTCTCTGCTAAGCCGAAAGGCGATGTATAGGGGCTGACGCCTGCCCAGTGCCGGAAGGTTAAGGGGACTGGTTAGCGACTCTTCGGAGAAGCGAAGCTGGGAACCGAAGCCCCGGTGAACGGCGGCCGTAACTATAACGGTCCTAAGGTAGCGAAATCCCTTGTCGGGTAAGTTCCGACCCGCACGAATGGCGTAACGACTTGAGCGTTGTCTCAACGAGGGGCTCGGTGAAATTGCATGGCCGGTGAAGATGCCGGCTACCCGTGACAGGACAAAAAGACCCCGTGGAGCTTTACTGTAGCTTGGCACTGGTTCGAAGTTGCTGATGTGTAGGATAGGCGGGAGACTGTGAGCCCTTGGCGCCAGCCGAGGGGGAGTCGCCCTTGAAATACCGCTCTTCTGTGATTTTGACCCTAACCTCGATAAATTCGAGGGACCGTGCCTGGTGGGCAGTTTGACTGGGGCGGTCGCCTCCTAAAATGTAACGGAGGCGTTCAAAGGTTCCCTCAGGGTGGATGGAAATCACCTTTAGAGTGCATTGGCATAAGGGAGCTTGACTGTGAGACCTACAAGTCGAGCAGAGACGAAAGTCGGACAAAGTGATCCTACGGTTCCGAGTGGAAGGGCCGTGGCTTAACGGATAAAAGCTACCCCGGGGATAACAGGCTGATCTCGCCCAAGAGTTCACATCGACGGCGAGGTTTGGCACCTCGATGTCGGCTCGTCGCATCCTGGGGCTGAAGAAGGTCCCAAGGGTCCGTCTGTTCGCCGGTGAAAGCGGCACGCGAGCTGGGTTCAGAACGTCGTGAGACAGTTCGGTCTCTATCCGTCATGGGCGCAGGAAATTTGAGGAGAGCTCTCCCTAGTACGAGAGGACCGGGAGGGACAGACCTCTGGTGTACCGGTTGTTCCGCCAGGAGCATCGCCGGGTAGCTAAGTCTGGATGTGATAAGCGCTGAAAGCATCTAAGCACGAAGCCAACTCCAAGATTAGATTTCCCATCCGACTTCGGTCGGGGTAAGGTCCCCGGTAGACTACCGGGTTGATAGGCCGCAGGTGTAAGGCCAGCAATGGTTTCAGCTGAGCGGTACTAATCGGCCGAGGACTTGACCCACATTAGGGCGCGTCTATTAGTAACTCCCCATAGTCCGACAGGGCGGGGGATGGTTTAACAGGATTCAGTATTAACGTCGCGGGGTGGAGCAGCGGCAGCTCGTTGGGCTCATAACCCAAAGGTCGTAGGTTCGAGTCCTACCCCCGCAACCATTTGCACCAGTAAAAAGAGGGATCCGGATCATCCGGAGCCCTCTTTTTTTGTGTCGAGTGAATACCACCCCTGGGTAGCCTGTGTTTTGAGCGCTGTGCGTGGCGATAGCCTCCTCGTTACATCGAGTGGCGGCCTGGTTGTGAGCTTGGCGACCGGGTGACCCGAAAGAGGCCACACGACGCCTCACCGGTGGTCGGATCCAGCTTAAAAAGCAACCGGGTTTTAGGTCACAAATGAGTAACTAAAACCGGTTTTTAATAGTAACAATAAAGTAACTGGAATTGAGGTCAATAGTAACGTGAAAGTAACGAGGATTAGCGACCGTTCTGATGTCCGGTCGTGGTTACCACTGTCCCGCCATACCCCCTGATTTGGACCCTCAAATTGCCGAAGAGCGAATGATGAACGTTCGAAAACGCTATCGTGTCAACCCCTTTGCAGTCCATGGCTCGTTCGACTCTAGCTTCAAATCACAAACCTCAGAAGTTGCGGAAACGTTAAAGTTCTGCTGGCGAGCCTGAATTCGGACCCAAGCCGCGTGACTAAGCTCAGGGCCCTGATTTTGGCCAAAGACTAAGTAACGCTCAGGAACGAATTGCGTCGAGTAACGCCAGCAGCCGTTCCCGAGTGGGCGATTTGAGGGCTGAAATTGCAACGCACGTTTAAAATCCCTGCTGTCACAGATGAAAAACGCTCTACGGGTCATGTGCGGCCATCTAGGCGCTAATTCATCCTGGCCTGTGGGCCCACAGCCGCATCGTTGCTTTGTTTGTTAGTCGCGACCGGTCCCGCTGGTCGATCTGCTGAATACAAAGCCTACCGGCCCGAACGATGCCGCGGCTGCCAGCAGGGCCACAGCTGACTGCCAGTATTGGCTATCTGCCGCGGCGTTCACTCCGACCACCATCGCGATTACTCCAGTCGCCACTCCGCCCACCAACGCAAATCGCCGACCGATGTCGTCCATATTCATCCTTGAATCTCCTGGTCCTTCTCCGGCTAATGCTCGTCTTGTGAGTTGCCCACTAACAGTGCATCAATAACGATGAAAATGTTGAGCGAACTCATAGTCGTCATCGTGCTCATCAAACAGTTCACTCTTGCCTCGTCGGACCGCCAGGTACGAGCCGGACAACACCGGTCCCATCGACTCTGTCAGCACATCGTCCGCCGCCAGGGCGGCAGACGCCTCTGCGAGGCTGGCCGGCAACGGACGAATGCCTCTGGCTCTCCGGACTTCATTTGACATGAGGCCCGGGTCGCTGTCGACTCGAAGTCCGTCTGGAGGATAGGCAGCCTTCCTTATACCGTCCAGGCCCGCGGCAATCGCGCCTCCCAGGGCTATGTACGGGTTGACGCTGGCGTCCGGGGGCTTCAGCTCCAGGTTGACCGACTCATGCTCGCGGCCCCACAGAGTTGACGGGATGCGCACGGCGGCCTCTCGATTATCCGGGCCATACGTGATAAACGCGCTCGCCCAGCTGCTCGCACTGAGGCGGCGATAGCTGTTGACACTGGGGCACGTCAGGGCTGTGAGGCCGGGCATGTGCTCCAGCAGACCGGCCACAAAGTGATACCCGGTCGTACTCAGCGAGGCGCTGTCTTTGGGGTCATGGAACAGGTTTTCCTCCCCCTTCATGTCCCACGCGCTGATGTGGATATGGCAGCCGTTGCCCTGTTTGTCGGCGAACGGCATGGGTGCTAGGGAGGCGTAGAAGCCGTGCCGACGGGCGACGTTGCGTACGGTTTCTCGGTAGATGAGCTGATTGTCGGCGGCCCTGAGCGGGTCCGAATGCCTCACCGTGACCTCTTGCTGGCACGGCCCTCCCTCCGGGTGGTAGATCTCCACAGAAAGCCCTTGCTGTCCCAGCGCCTCGATAACGTCGTCGACTACTTGGAGCGGCTCCGTCATGCTGGCGGCGGCGTAGGCGACGGTATGGTCACACGGGACCATCCGGTCATCGTCTTCACGCGCGAGCGTCCACTCTGTTTCAAACGAGACCTGCAGGCGGATGCCCACCTTTTCCGCCTCTGCGATCATGCGCTTTAAAAAGTTGCGCGGGCACGCCTCATAAGGTCGCCGATCCAACGTCATCATGTCGCCTATCATCGTCGCGCGCCGAGGTGCGTACGGTAGAACCCTGAAGGTAGCCGGGTCAGGGACCAAACGAAACTCCCCGACGACCGTCATCCCTTCGAAGGGCATGATGCGGTCCTGGGCCGCCATCGCCTGCATGGTGGTGGAAAAGCCGATACGGCTCTCCATTCGCCACTTGAGGCTGTTTACGTGAGTGGACTTGTTTCTAATTACTCCGGCGTTGTCGCAGTACATGAAGGTGACCAGCTGGACGCCGGATTCCCTGGCCGCTCGGACCACCTCGTCTGCGTCTGCGTTCATGTTGCCCTCCAACCGTTCCCGTCAACCGGGCGCCCAGTTGCCTGAATCATAGCCCTATGGGCAAGGAAGGCCAATTTGGGGCCAAATGGTAAAATCGCGCCTGTTGGGCAAGGGGTATGGGGCCGCTTTCCCGGCCATGGGCGACCGGAACATATATCTGTTCTTGAGCTCAAGCCTGAACCCCAATCTCGTGCGAGGAGGTCTAGGACCGTGGGTCTAGTAAAAGTACAGCTGGTGGACATGGTGAATGGCGAGTCGCTGACCACACCAGATCAGCCCGCCGAACTCGACTGCAACCCAATGAAGGGCAAGTAACCGGAGCCTCTCCCAGGCGCACGGTGAGAAAAGTGCCCCGGAAAGCGCTCTAGCGCACCTTGTCGATAGACTCGGCGATGCTGATTAGCTCGGCCACCGAGATCCATAGGTCTGGCAAGTGCTCCGCCCGCACCGCCACCCACACGGGCTCAACCGAGCCCATTTGGAAGGCGATCATCACCGTCAGCGACCGCTCGTAATCCCACCTGGCCTCGGTGGGAAGTTCCAACCTGAGTGTCTGCGGGTCCCACCCGCCCCGTATCAAAAACCCGGTGCCGCCATTGAGGGGGAGTTCTATCAGCGCATCCTCGGGAATGCCAAACCCGGCGTGTTCAAAGAGCGAGCCGCCCGTGGGCGGGAAAATCATCGGGTATGAGATATGTAGCTCAAATGTGCTATCGGCGGACTCTGAGTAGATCTGCCTTCCGGTGGGATTGGAAGGGAACATCAGCGTCTCGACCGTGCCCAGGTCAAACCCGTCCGGTAGCTATCGCGGAACCAGGGCATAGCCAAGTTCACTGACCACAGGGGCGAACAGAATCTCTTCGGGAGACGGTGTCGCGATCACCGTGTCCGTCACTTCGAAAGGGGTAGGGGCCGCGAACGGGTTCGGGCCGTCGGTCATGTCCGAGCCGGAGCGTCCGCACGCGGCCACAATCATCGCCAGCGCCATTGCCACTGGCAGCGCCGATCGCAGGTATGCCGTTTGGCCGAGCGCGATTCGCCTCATCTCACAGTCGAAATACTACATCTCTCGCCTGTGCAATACTCCGCCGAACCGACTTCCCATGGCCAGACCGACGTGGAGTACGAACTGACAGTCGACCGATCCAACACTATGAAGCGAAAGCTGGCCGATGCCGATGGCGGAATCGTAACCATAGCCTTCGGTCCGGTGGATGGCGAGTTGATCGAGCACCTGGGGCAGACCGGCTTCGATGCCGTCTGGCTGGAAACCGAGCATGGCCCCATCGACTTCGCCGACATAATGAGCCTTACCCGCGCTGCAGACGTGGCGGGCATTACGCCGCTCGTCCGGGTGAGCGAGGCCAACCCCGGCATCATCTACCGGTCTCTGGACTGTGGTGCAAACGCCATTGCAGTGCCCCACGTAAAGACGGCCGCGCAGGCAAGTGAGGTGGTTAGGGCCGCGAAATTCGGGCCGGTCGGGATGCGCGGGAATTCTTTCGGGCGCCGGTCTCTAGGCGTGCGGGATTGGCATACCGCATCCAACGAAGACACCTTCATCATGGTCATCATCGAGGACGTGGAGGGAGTCGATAATCTGCCAGCAATCCTGGATGTAGACCACATCGATGCCTTCTTCGTCGCGCCCGTGGACCTGTCCCAGAGCATGGGTCTGGTCGGTCGCCCCGATCACCCCGACGTGTCGGCGGCGGTGGACGCGGCCATCTCCCAGATCGCCGCCGCGGGGCGAACACCCGGCACGCTGCCGATCGGCAGGCCACTGTCGCACTATGTCGACCTGGGCGTGCGGCTCTTTCTCGTGCCGTGGATCGACTGGGTGCTGGAAGGCGGCCGGGAGTATCTGGGTCGCGCGGGCCGGGCGAACGCCGCCCGCCGCTAGCGCTCGGGCTTAGGCACCGGTGTGGCCTCGGGTGTGCGGGTCGGCTTGGCGAGTGGCTGCTGCGTCGCTGTCGGGCCGATCGGTGACACTGCCTTGGTGTCCAGGGCCTCGCCGGAGGTGAACGACAGGCCGTCGACGAACACTTCTTTTATCGCGGCATTCCCGTTCGAGTCGATCGCGACCTTAACGTTTACGTCTTCGGAACCCTGGATGTCCATGCCCGTTCCCTCGGGCACGAAGTAGGTGTCTATGCCGAAGTCCAGCCAGTCGCCGGGCCCGACGGTGCCCTTAATGAAGAGCGCGTCCGTACGGATCTCGGGCTTCCAGACATGGTAAGCGACGGCGCGCCACGCGCCGTCTCGCTTGTCCAACATGACGTACACGGTCTCGCCCAGGTCCAACTGGCCCAGGTTTGGCGGCAATCGGCCGATTTCGTACCTGAGAATGGCATAGTCTCCTTGCAACAGGGACCGGGGGTCGACCGGCACCGTCTTGAGCACCACCTCGGTGCCCGTTTGGAGCCGATATTCCCGCACCCCGACAAACCCCAGCAGGATCACCACCTGTGCGGAGACAATTAGCCAGAAAGCGACTTTTGTAGGCGCGCTCAAGATGCGCCCCTGTCCCCGCGCATTCGCCCGTTCCCCTGCATCTGGAGTATCACCCGACGACGGCCGCGCTCCAGCAGGTAGCCACCCAGCAGCAGAACGAGTCCCGCGCCTATGAACACGAACGACCGGTCAAGCAGATCAAAGCCGAACTCGAAATAGCGCGTGATGACGTCGATGCTGAAAAACACCAGGCCGACATTGACGAATGACTCGCGCCCCCTCACGTAACCGGCCGTCAGCAACGCGACTATGGCGACCAGCAAAACGAGGTTGAAAGCTATTGGATAGGCCACCTCTCCACCCACCGGAAGAGAGGTCACGATGATCAGCGGCACCAGTAGCGCCAGCGGCCCGACGGCCTCGATTAATGTGCCTGGGTCTCGCTCACCAGAGCGCACGATTCGCCGCGCTGCCGGAGTCGCACCGACCAGGGCAATCGCCCCCGCCAATGACAGGGCCACCCAGTAAGAAACCGAGTTGTGGTCGATCGCGCCAGACGGGCTCCTGAACGCGTAGTCTTCGTACAGGTCCCGGAAGCCGAGCAGATAGATCGCTCCCAGCGCCGTCACCAGGCCGACGACCTGGAAGGTGCCGGAGTGCATCTTCGTAAACCGCCACAGGAACTGGAGCCTGCCCAGCCCGTTCAGCATCAGACCCATCACCCCGAAGATCGCGAAAGCCGAGATAACCGTGAATCCGACCTCCCGTGCGCCCTCCTGTATCCAGTCCTGCAGCCGGAATCCCAGCGCCGACAGGAACAGCACCAGCGACAGCGCCATGATCGCCAGCGATCCGGTGGCGTACGCCAGCGGCACGACGCCGATGAACCACAGCGCCATCAGCGCGGGGTCGTTTACCGGGAAGTGGTAGGCCTGGGCTACCAGGTGAATCGCCGAGCCGTACAGGAGCGTGCCCAGCAAAATAAGCGCCAGTCCGATGCGGTCGTAGTCCCTGGCATATCGGAGCCAGTAGCCAATCCCGTACGCCGATAGCGTGGCGATCAAAACAAGGGCGATCTTGGCCTCCCTGGCGATCCCGCCCCAGTTGGCGGCGAAAGCCAGGATCACACCCACCCCAACTAGGATGGAGCCGAGAATCCCCAGCGCGGTGATCAGCCGTCCCCCCGTCGCGCCTGATGCGCCCGACGCCCGAGATTCCGGCCCGGCGACGTAGAGGCCGAGTATGCGGCGGGCCTGGTCGCTTGAGATTATTCCGGCCCCGCGCCAGCCCGTTACCTCGGCTTCGAGTTCGCCAAGGAACCCTGGGTCTACCTCGCGGGGCTGGTCGTCTGGGCCGCTGTCTGTCGGGGATGTCACTGTGCTTTTGTGCAGTGTAGCGCCAATTGCGCACGAGTCAGTAGGGCGTTATCGGCCCGATTTTGCCCGTACGGGTCAGTCCGACGACTGTTCTAGCGACCACTTTTGCAGTATCGCTAACGCGGCTTCGAAAGACTCTTTGCGGCCCGATGCCTGATCGATCACCGCGTGACGCAGCGGCTCGTCGCTGCTGATCGGCTCCCAGGCGTCGCGTTGACCGAGGTACGTTTCCCAGCGGCCGTCTGAGGGTGTGGACCCCGGCCTCGCCGCCCTGTGCTCCAACCGCCTTCGGGTCTGGCCAAAACTGGCCACGCACTCAAATACCCAGGCCTCGGTGGCTGCCTCGTGCGCTATTTGTGCCAGCCAGACCCGGTGGCGGGCGCGTGAAAACGAGGCGTCGATGACAACGCTTGATCCCCCGGTCAGGTATCTAGCTGCCTCGGCGAACAGGGCCTCGTAAGTCCGTTCGGTGAAGCCCGTAGAGTAGATGCCCTCGCCATAGTCGCTATCGCCTCGTTCGCCTGGGGAGATACCGGCCAGGGCCTTGCGGGTGACGTCGGACGACACCGTGGGGATTCCCAGGTGCTGCGACAATTCCGCACTGAGCGTGCTCTTGCCTGAGCCGATGAGTCCGGCTATCGCTATCAGCCGGGGCCGAGTGCCTGGTAGGTCCATGACAATTCGATTCTATCGCTGGCGCGATGTGACCGGGTATCTTATCCTCCGCACCATGAAGACCATCACCGAAGCTGCGGACTTGATTGAGAAGGGGCAACTCTCCCCTGTGGAAGCCACCAGGGAGATGCTGTCCCGCATCGACACGCTGGACCTGCGTCTGAACAGCTACCTCTCTGTTTGGGGGGACCGGGCCATTGAGCGGGCGGAGACGGCCGAAAAAGAGATCGCCTCGGGTAATTACAAGGGGCCGATGCATGGCATGCCAATCGCGGTGAAGGACCTTGTGGAAACGGCGGGTGAGCGAACCACGGCTGGCTCCAAGGTCCTGAGGGACTGGATCCCCGACCGTGACGCTACCGTCGTTCGCCTGTTGGAAGAGGCGGGCGCGGTGATTCTAGGGAAACTCAACATGACCGAGTTCGCCATGGGCTGGTACCACCCTGACATGCCCACTCCCAAGAACCCGTGGGACGAGAATCGCTGGGCCGGTGCGTCGTCATCAGGGACCGGTGCGGCGGTAGCCGCGGGCCTGTGCATGGCGGGCATCGGCTCGGACACCGGCGGGTCGATTCGGCTGCCGTCAGCCGCCTGCGGAGTCACCGGCATCAAGCCCACGTTCGGGGTGGTGAGTCGCCACGGCGTTTTCCCACTGGCGAACTCCCTCGACACCGTCGGCCCGATGGCCCGCAGCGTGGAGGACGCGGCGATCTTCCTCGACGCCATCGCCGGGTTCGACCCCGCCGACCCCAACTCCGTGCCGGGACTGGCGGGCGACTATCGGTCCGGCGTGGGGCGGCCCGTTAAGGGACTTCGTGTCGGGGTCGATAAGAACTACATCACCGAAGACGTAGAGCCCGCCGTCAGCGAGGCGATACTGGCGGCAATCGATGTGCTGGAGCAGCTGGGTGCCGAGCTAATAGATGTAGAAGTGCCGATTCTGGAGGGGGGAAGAGAGACCTGGAATATCGTGGACTCCGTCGATGCCCTCGACGCCCACCGCGATTTGTTCCCCGAGCGTGCCACGGACTACGGCCGGTTCTCCGAACTACTCCTGGACGCACTGAAAACGCGGCCGGAGGACTACGCCAGGGCCCGCGAAAGGGGCCAGCAGTTTGCGGGCCGCCTGAACCGGGTGTATCAGAGCGTCGATGTCATCGCCTGCCCGTCCATGCCCATGCTCCCCTGGACGGTGGACGGAGACACAGCAGGCACACTACCGACGGAAGTTCCCTGGTGGAAATTCACCGTGCCGTTCAACTTCTCCCGCAACCCGACCATTTCGGTCCCTTGTGGCATGTCGGTCGAAGGGCTGCCGCACAGCCTGCAGCTCATCGGCCGCCACTTCGAAGAGCGCACCATCATCGGCCTCGCTCACGCCTTCGAGCAGGCGACCGAATGGCACACCAAGCACCCTCCAAACGTGGACATGGACTGATGCGAACGACACGCATAGGCCAGACCGGCGTAGAACTGTCCGAGCTGGGCATCGGCACGGCCCCCCACGGCGGCCTCTATTCAGTGGTGACCGAAGACATGGCCGTCGGCGCGGTGCACGCCGCGTTGGAGGCGGGTTACAACTACATCGACACCGCCCCCCTTTACGGCTACGGCCAGGCCGAGATGTACCTTTCCAGCGCCCTTGCGGGCGTCCCGAGAGACAGCTACGTACTGTCGACAAAGGTCGGCCGCGTGCTCGACCCCATTAGCGCCGAAGAGGCCAGCGCGAGAGATGAAAAATTCTTCCTGAACGCAGCTTCGAACGACTTTCACTGGGACCTGAGCCGCGACGGAGTGCGCCGGTCTCTCGAAGACAGCCTGACCCGGCTGAAGCTGGACCGGGTGGACGTGCTGTACATCCACATGTTCCCGGAGTTTTACGACGAAGTCCTCGCCACCGCCTACCCGGCCGTCCTTGAGTTAAAGCAGGAAGGCCTGGTGCGAGCCATCGGCATTGGAGTGGACTTCGTAGAACCGCTTGTGAAATTCGTCCGTGAAGGCGCCGATTTCGACCTGTTCATGCTGGCCGGTCGTTACACGCTTCTCGAAACCTCTGGCCTCGATGAGCTCCTGCCCATGTGCCAGAAAGCGGGCATCTATCTGACGCTGGCCGGGCCATACAATTCTGGAATTCTGGCCGCCGGTCTCGACGATGAAATCGGTCCGGGAGCCAAGTACACGTATGAGGACGCGCCACCGGAAATCATCGAACGGGCACGCCGAATTAAAGCCGTCTGCGACCGCTGGGGCGTCCCCCTCCGGGCGGCCGCCCTCCAGTTCGGCATCGCCCACCCGGCCGTCGCCGCCACTGTGCCCGGCGCTCGCAGCCGGGGGGAGGCGTTGGACAACGCCACCATGATCGGACTTCCAATCCCGAGCGCGCTTTGGACCGAACTCAAAGCTGAGCTACTGATTCCTGAAAGCGCACCAACCCCCGAGGACGCAAAATGAGACTCGGCGACATCCCCCTGATCGACAACCACTGCCATCCCATGCACCGCCGGCAGGACCTCGCGCCCCAGGCGTACCGGTCGTATTACAGCGAGACCTCCGACCCCGGCATGACCGCCGACCACGTCCAGCACGCGCTGGGCTACATGGCGTCGCTGAGGCTGATGGCCGAGTTGCTGGGCCTGCCTCTGGACACTCCGGAAGACGAGTTGCTGGAGGCAAGGGCGCAGCTCGGCATGCCCGAGCTCACTCGTCAGACCCTGGCGGGCAGCAACACTCAGGGCGTGATCATGGACCACGGGTTCCCCGTGGACGATGCGATCAGCTACGACGAGATGGAAGACCTCCTTGCCGACATGGACTGCCAGATGAGGCGGGTGTGGCGGCTCGAACTGATCTTTGAACGACTGTTCGAAGAGTCCAACAGCCTGAACGAACTGGTTGACGGGCTCACCGCCGAGCTGACCGACTTGAAGGCAAAGCGGGTTTACGGGCTCAAGAGCGTTTCGGCCTACCGCAGCGGCCTGGGCATATTGCCGACCAGTCATGCAGACGCCTCGGACGCGTTCGAGTCAGACAAAAAAGCGCTGGATACAAATGGCGGGAAATACAGGATCGAAACCAAGGCGCTGGAGGACTACCTCACGCGAATCGCTCTGAAGATGGCGTCCGAACAGGGCATTCCGGTGCAGTTCCATACCGCCTTCGGAGACACCGAGGCATCCATGATCACGGCCAATCCCATCCAGCTTCGGCCGGTGTTTGAGGACAGTGCCTTCTCCGGTGCGCCAATCGTCATGCTGCACTGCTTCCCGTTCATCCGGGAGGTTTCGTACCTGGCCCACGTCTACGGCAACGCCTACTTCGACCTGTCGTACACGGTCCCGGTGGCCGCTCATTACGCCGACAGAGTCTACGAAGACGCGCTCAGCGTGGCCCCCTCCACCAAGGTGCTCTACGGCTCCGACGCCCCCGGCCTGCCGGACTTCTTCTGGCTCAGCGGCATCGTGCACAGGCGCGCGCTGGGCAGGGTCTTGGACGGCTGGGTGTCCGACGGTCTATCGACGGCCCAGGCCGAAGAAGTAGCCCGCAACGTCTCCTACCGCAACGCCGGTCGCCTCTACGAAGTCACGCTTCCCCAGGCTCCGTAAAAGACGCCCCTTCATTTACTTTCTAAGCCCCCGAAGGGGGTGGTATACTCGTTTTTCATGTGCGGGTGGACGTAGACTGGTAAACGGCGATTTGGGGGCCGTTTTAAGGACAGTGCAATGGCAGCGATGATAGAGCTGATACAGGGCGGGGGAGTGACGTCGGCGATGGGCTTTTTGGCCGGCGGGACTTATGCCGGACTCAAGACCCAGGACGAGGGCGTCCTCGACCTGGGCATCCTGCTGTCCGAGCGCCCGGCCGCCCTGGCCGCGACTTTCACCACCAACTCGGTAGTTTCGCCGTCGGTCGTACTCAGTAGGGACCGGGCCAAGACCGGCACCGCCCGGGCGGTGGTGGCCAACAGCGGCTGCGCCAACTGCTGCGTGGGAGAACAAGGCCTCCATGACGCTGAGGAGATGGCGGCCCTGGCGGCTGGTCACGCGGGCGTCGAGCCCGAACAGGTGCTCGTGTGCAGCACCGGCGTCATCGGCGTCGAGCTGCCGATGGCACTTATTCGGCAAAACATCGGCAACGTGAGGCTCAGCGCCGACGGCGGCGGCGACTTCGCGCGCGCCATCATGACGACGGACACGAGATCGAAAGAGATCGCCGTCTCTTTCGAGTCGGGTGGCCGCAGGATCACCGTTGGTGGCTCGGCCAAGGGCGTCGGCATGATTCACCCCAACATGGCGACGATGCTCTGCTTCGTATCGACAGACGCCCCGGTGAAACAGGGGTTTTTGCAGGCGGCATTGACCGAGGCCGTAAATGCGTCTTTCAACATGATCGACGTCGATGGCGACCAGAGTACCAACGACACGGCACTGCTCATGGCCAATGGGGTCGCTGGAGGTAGCGAGATCGCGGCCGGTTCTCCAGATGCGCAGGCGTTTGGCGAAGCGCTGACCTACGTGTGCACCGAGCTGGCCAAGGATCTTGTGCGAGACGGCGAGGGCTCCCAGCGCATCATGGAGGTAGTCGTGGAGGGTGCTACGAGCCTCTCTGACGCTCGCAAAGCCGCCAGGGAGATCGCCGGGTCGCTGCTGGTTAAGACGATGTTGCATGGCCGCGACCCCAACTGGGGCCGAATGATGATGGCGCTCGGCAAGAGTGGCGCGACCATAGAAGAGTCGAAGATCCAGATGTTCATCAACGAAATCCAGATCGTGGACGAGGGCAAGGCCATCTCGTTCTTCAAGGACGCCGTCGTCAGCGCCATGGGCGCGGCCGAGGTGCGGCTGGGAGTGAACCTCAATATCGGTGACTCGGCGGCGACCGCGTGGGGCAGCGACCTCACCGAGGAATACGTCATCTTCAACTCCGCCTACACGACCTGAAAGCCATGCACTCCCCGATGTCACAGTCCATCCCCTCCGACCCCTCTGGCGGCCTGACCGGTCCGGCAGAACCGGCGCCCGACGAGGTCGACGCCGCGATGCCTTCTGACAGGCGGGCGACTCAGCAAGTCGTCGTCGTAAAGATCGGCGGCAGCACGCTCGGTTCCAATGACACAACCCTTGCCGATCTGGTGGACTTGCAAAAAAGGGGCGTTTCGCCGGTGGTCGTCCACGGCGGCGGCAAGGTCATTACCGAATGGCTGGAAAAACAGGGCATTCGGCCCAAATTCGTCCGGGGGCTCCGGGTCACCGATGATCGAACATTAGACGTCGTTGTGGCCGTGCTCACGGGCCTGGTCAACAAGTCCCTGGTCGGCGGAATCCTCGCGCTCGGAGGCAAGGCCGTCGGCCTATCGGGCGTCGATGGAGGCCTGCTGAAAGCGACGGCACACAGCCCTGAGTTGGGGCACGTCGGGCGGGTGACGGAGGTTGACCCCTCACCCATCATCGACCTGCTCAAGAGCGGCTGCATCCCCGTCATCGCGCCGGTCGCCATGAACGCCGGGTCCGACTCTGTTCCCGGGATGCTCAATATCAACGCCGATCTGGCTGCTGGCGAGATTGCGGCGGCGCTGGGGGCCGACAGGCTGCTCATGCTTACCGATGTGCCCGGCGTGCTGGACTCTTCCAAGCGGCTGATCCCTCGACTGACCGAGCGGCAGGCGAAGGGGCTGATGACGTCGCGCATAGTGGCGGGCGGCATGATCCCCAAGCTGGAGGCGTGCCTGACGGCCCTATCTTCAGCCGTCTCCAACGCCCACATCGTCGACGGCCGTAAGCCTAACGTCCTGCGCGACAGCCTGCTCGGCGCCACGCCCGGCACCCGCGTAGGCTAGACGGTCCCGTCACTGGCCGGGGCGCCAGACAATCATCGTCTCAGGCGATCTGCGTCTGTCTCCCCATCCGAATATACTTTGCATGCGAGTTTGAGGAGAGAAAAAATGACCGACTACAGGGCGATGGAGTCCAAGTACTACATGCACGTCGTTAACCGGCAGCCGGTGGTGATCGTGCGTGGAGAAGGCACCCGCGTCTGGGACGACGAGGGCAAGGAGTACCTCGACTTCACCGCCGGTTGGGCGGTCAACAACGTCGGCCACGCCAACGCCGCGATGGCCAAGGCCATTGCCGAGCAGGCGAGCACATTGCTCCAGACCTCCAACCAGTTCTTTACGGTGCCGCAACTGGAACTGGCCGAAGTGCTCGTCGAGAACAGCGCTCTCGACAAAGTCTTTCTGTGCAACAGCGGGGCCGAGGCGAACGAGGGCGCGGTCAAACTGGCACGCAAGTGGGGCCGGCTAAACAAGAACGGCCCCGGCGAGATCATCACCGCCTACAACTCCTTTCACGGCCGGACCATGAACATGGTCGCAGCTACGGCGCAGCCCAAGTATCAGGAGGCCTGGGCGCGGATACCGACGGGCTTCGTGCACGTCGATTTTGACGACATCGACCAGATCAAGGCGGCCACTACTGATGAGACCGTGGCGGTCATGTTGGAGCCCATCCAGAGCGAGGGCGGCGTCAACATACCGTCTACCCAGTACTTGCAGGACGTCCGAGCGTGGTGTGACGAGAAGAACCTGCTGTTCATTCTCGACGAGGTGACTACCGGGCTGGGACGACTCGGGACGCTATTCGGCTACGAGGCGTTCGGCGTTGAGCCTGACGTGATCACTCTCGCCAAGGGACTTGGCGGCGGTGTGCCAATCGGTGCGTTCATGTGCAACGAGCGGGCCAACGTGTTGGAGCCCGGCGACCACGGCTCTACGTTCGGCGGTAACGCCCTTACCTGCGCCGCCGCCAACGCATCTACCCGGTACATTGTCGACAACGACATCCCCGCTAACGCCGCCGAAATGGGTAACTATTTAATGGCTCGATTAAACGACATGAAGTCCAAGTACGAGATCATCTCCGACGTCCGGGGCATGGGGTGCCTGGTCGGCCTGGAGTTCTCCACCGACATCGCGGCCGCGCTGTTGCCCGCCTGCAACGCAAACGGCCTGCTGCTCAACGTCACCCGACCCGATCTCGTGCGGTGGCTCCCTCCGCTCACCGTGACCAAGGAGGAGATCGACGAGGCTGTGGAACGGCTCGACCGGGCGCTCGACGCGGCCAAGGCCTGAAGCAGTTGTGAACTGGCCCGTGTACTCATGAATTGGAAAGACCTGAAAGACGCCGGTGTCACCGTCTTCGGCGGCGCCGTCTCCGGCGGCCTCGATAGCTGCACCGTCACCCACTGGCTCAGCGAGCGGGGTGTGGACGTGCACGCCTTTACGGTCGACCTTGGTCAACCCGATGAAGACAGGTTGGACGACGTCGCCGAGCGCATGGTCGTCTGCGGGGCTGCTCGGGCGGACATTCTCGACGGACGAGACGCTCTTGCCGAAGCCGGGTTGCAGGTGCTGCAGTCCCAGGCTCGCTACGAGGGCGGCTACTGGAACACCACCGGCATCGCCCGGCCGGTAACGGTCGCCGCCATACTCCCTGAGCTTGCAGAGCGGGGTATTGGAGTCCTGTTTCACGGCGCCACCGGCCGGGGCAACGACCAAGTGCGGTTCCAACTCGTCGCCAATATGCTCGACCCGAAACTGGAAGTGTATGCACCGTGGCGCGACCCGGAGTTCGTAAATGCGTTCCCCGGCAGGCGGGAGATGCTCGACTACTGCGAGGCGAACGGGTTGCCGATAAAGCCAAGGGCGGAATCCAGGTACTCGACGGACGCGAATTTCCTCGGATTAACTCATGAAGCTGGGGACTTAGAAGACGTCACCATCCCCCCCGATTTCGTGGAACCTGGCATGGGCGTGTCAGCCGAGCATGCACCGGACCACGCCGACGCCGTAACGGTGACCTGGTTCGAAGGGCGGCCCGTCGCAATAGACGGCAACGAGGTAAGCCTCCCGGGCGCCTTTGCCGAGGCCAACCGGCTGGGCGGCAGGCACGGCGTCGGCATCGGCACCCACACGGTGGAAAACAGGTTCGTGGGCGTCAAGTCCAGAGGGATCTACGAAGCGCCGGGAATGGAGTTGCTGGGCGCCTCCTACGAGTACCTGCTCCAGATGGTGGCGGACCGGCGGGCCAGGCTCTTGTATCAGCACCTGTCGCAGACGATTTCCACGCAAATATATGAGGGCTACTGGCTAGACCTGGCAACGACCTCGGCCCTCGCAGCCCTGGAGCCGATGACGAAGCTGGTTTCAGGCACCGTCACGGTGCGGCTGTACAAGGGTACGGTCGCCTTTGAGTCTGCCGAGGACGTGCCCCACTCGCTCTACACCGACGACTCGTCGATGGAGGCGGGCGGCGACTACGACCACCTCGACGCCGAAGGCTTCCTGCGGGTGCATGGAGTCGCCGCCAAAAGTTTTGGCGACCGGCAGTTCCCCCAGACGGGCCGGTAAGCACATGACGGCGAACGCCGAGACTAGGGCGCAGATCGTTGCGCTGGTACGCGATTTCGCCCGCCGGGACGTCGAGCCGGTGGCTTCGGAACTGGAACCCGACGACATCTACCCCGTCGAGCTGGTCGACCGCATGGCCGAGTTGGGACTCTTCGGCATCACCATTCCCGAGCGCTACGGCGGCCTGGGCCTCGACCACACCACATTCGCGGTGATTTTTGAAGAGCTGGCGAAGGCCTGGATGAGCCTGACCGGCCCCATCGGCACCCACCACGTCATGGCCCAGATAATTGCCGAATCAGGTACCGGGGAACAGAAAGAAAAGTGGCTGCCGCGCATGGCCGCAGGCGAACTACGGGGCGGCCTCGCCCTCACCGAGCCGGGGGGAGGCAGCGACGTTCAGGCGCTCGAGACGGTCGCCAAACGGGACGGCGACGACTACGTGTTGACCGGCTCGAAGCTGTTCATCACCAACGCAGAGCACGGCGGCGGCTTCGCGGTGCTTGCTAAAACCAATCCACAGGCGGACCCGGTCCACCGGGGCATGAGCTGCTTCATCGTCGAGAAGCCCACGGCGGGATTTTCCGTCGGTCGCAAGCTGGACAAGCTGGGCTATCGGGGCGTCGACACCTCCGAACTGCTCTTCGAGCAGGCCCGGGTTCCAGTCGCCAACTTGGTAGGAGGTGACGAAGGGAGGGGTTTCGGGCAGGTCATGGCGGCCCTGGAGAGCGGCCGAATCAACGTCGCTGCCCGGGCGGTCGGCGTCGCCCAGGCAGCCTTCGACGCATCGGCTCGGTACGCCCAGCAGCGTGAGACATTCGGCAAGCCAATCGCCCAGCATCAGGCCGTTGCTCTGACGCTAGCCGACATGGGCACCAGCATCCAGGCGGCCAGGCTGTTGACGCACCACGCGGCCGAGAAAAAGGACCGGGGGGAAAGGGCCGACCTGGAGTCCGGCATGGCCAAGTACTTCGCCTCGGAAATGTGCGCGACTGTCACGATGGACGCCATGCGCGTCCACGGCGGCTACGGCTACATAAAGGACCTGCCCATCGAACGGTACTACCGGGACGCCCCGCTCATGATTCTCGGCGAGGGAACGAACGAAGTGCTGAAGCTGCTCATCGCTAGGCGCCTGCTGGACGGGTATAAGCTATAGCGGCCAGTCAATAGACGGGCCGAGCGACTAGGGGCAGACGATGGGCGAGAAGAAAATCATAGAGGGCAGGGACTCATTCGGGGGCTATTTCGAAGACTTCACCCCCGGTGACGTCTTTCGCCACTGGCCCGGTAAGACCATTACCGAGGCCGACAACCACATGTTCTCGCTGCTCACCATGAACACCAACCCGCTGCACATCGACGAGCACTACATGTCCGAGCATCAGCACGGCCAGATTCTGGTCGTCGGCCCGCTCGTCATGAGCCTGGTCGTGGGCATGAGCGTGCCGGACACCTCCGGCCGCGCGGTCGCGAACCTCGAATACGAGTCGGTCAAGCACACCGCACCCGTGTTTCAGGGCGACACCATTTATGCCGAGAGCGAGATTCTCGAGACGACACCTACCCGGAGCCGGGACGACCGGGGCATCGTTTATATGGAGTCCCGGGGCATCAACCAGCGGGGCGAGACGGTGCTCACCTTGAGGCGACGGTTCCTGGTACCAAAGAGGCCCGCTTAGTAATCAGATGATGAAGAACGGCCCCTCAGACTTTACGGTATCGATCCACTACGACCGGCGATTGTTTGGGCACGACATCGCCGGGTCGATAGCGCACGCCCGAATGCTGGGGCGGCAGGGCATCATCGGCGAGGACGAGGCCGCACAGATAGTCAGCGGCCTCGCCGAGATCAAAGAGGAAATCGCTACCGGGAAATTCCCCTGGCAGACCGAGTACGAAGACCTGCACATGAACATCGAGCGGCGGCTCACCGACAAGATCGGCGACGTCGCCGGCAAGCTGCACACGGGCAGGTCGCGGAACGACCAGATCGCGCTGGACATGCGCATGTACGCAAAGGAGTCGGCCGCCCGGATACTGGGCGCGCTGGCCGGGTTCAGGGGAGTACTGGTTGACCAGGGAGAGGCGAATCAGGACGTCATCCTGCCCGGCTACACCCACCTGCAACGAGGGCAGCCGGTGCTGCTGGCCCACCATATGCTGGCGTACTTCGAGATGCTCGGCAGGGACGCCGAGCGCTTCCGGCAGGCCGCCGACCGGGCCGATGTAATGCCCCTGGGCAGCGGCGCGATGGCGGGCTCCCCGTATCCCCTGGACAGAGAGTCGGTGGCGAAAGAACTGGGTTTCAGCCGCATTTCGAAAAACAGTATGGACGCCGTATCAGACCGGGATTTCGTGCTCGATATTTTGGCCGCTTCGGCGACGTGCATGATGCATTTGTCACGGCTCGCAGAGGAGCTGATCGTGTGGTCGTCCGACGAGTTCGGCTTCGTTCGGCTGGCCGATGACTACACCACCGGCTCTTCGATGATGCCGCAAAAGCGCAATCCCGACTACGCCGAGCTGACCAGGGGTCGAACAGGCAGGGTGTACGGCAACCTGATGGCGCTCCTCACGACGCTCAAGGGCCTGCCGCTCACATACAACCGTGACCTGCAAGAAGACAAAGAAGGTCTTTTCGATAGTGTCGATACGCTTCTGGCGTGCATTGGAGTCTGTACCGACATGGTCGATTCACTTACTGTGAATCGGGACGCCATGCGGGCGGCGGCGGACGGCGGCGGCCTGCTGGCGACCGACTACGCCGACTACCTCGTGAAAAAGGGCATGCCGTTCAGGGAGGCCCACGGTGTGCTGGCACGAATCGCTGCGGCCGCGGCCGGGGCTGGCAAGTCGATCAAGGATTTGGCGGTCGAAGACCTAAAGAACCACTCGGGCCTGTTCGAAGACGACGTGCTGGCGATAAACGCCGACTCGGCTATCGACGCTCGAGACGTTGAGGGCGGGACAGCCCGAGTGCGCGTTGCCGCCGCCATCGCTGCGGCGAGGGCGGACCTGGACTAGAAATGGGCGCGACAAAAATCGCGCCGTCGGTGCTCGCGGCCGACTTCGGGCGCCTGGGTGAGCAGATTTCGGAAGCCGCGGACGGTGGCGCCGACTGGATCCACCTCGACGTCATGGACGGCCACTTCGTGCCCAACCTGACTTTTGGCGCGCCCATAATCGCTGCCGTCCGTCGCCATACCCACATCCCGTTCGACGTCCACGTTATGGCCCGAAGCCCCGAAGCTCTCATCCCCGCGCTGGCCACCGCCGGGGCCGACTACATCACCGTCCACACCGAGGCCGTCGCCGAATTGGGGACGACGGTGGAGCTAATCAGAGCCGCAGGGGCCAAACCCGGCGTCGCAATCAGCCCTGACACCCCGGCATCGGCCATCGACGACGTGCTTTCGGAACTCGACTTGGTGGTGGTGATGAGCGTCCATCCCGGCTACGGTGGCCAGTCGTTCATTGCCGAGTCCCTGAGTAAGATTCGCAGAATCCGACGGAGCTTGGACGACATCGGATCGAGCGCCGAGTTACAGGTTGATGGGGGAATATCGGGCGCCAACGCGGGCGAAGTGGCCGCCGCTGGCGCGACCGTTCTGGTGGCGGGCTCTGCGGTTTTCGGTGCGCCGGAGGGAATCGCCGCGGCGATCGCGGGCATCAGGGCCGCCGCCAGCTAGCCTGGCTTGCTGAGCGCTAGGACAGGGCCTTCGCGGCTGCTTCGACGGTCGCGTCGATATCGGCATCGGTGTGCGCCGCCGACACGAACATCGCCTCGAACGCCGACGGGGGAAGGTAGACGCCCTCGTCCAGCATCCGGTGAAAGAATTTTCCGAAGCCAGCTTTGTCTGACTTCGACACCTCGTCCCAACCCGTGACCGGGCCGGGATTGAAAAACAGGGTCATCATCGAGCCAATCCTGTTGACTGTTAGAGGCACCTCGGCCCTGGCAAAAACGCCCTCCAGGCCCTCCTGTAGCCGGACGCCTTTGCGTTCCAGCTCTTCGTAAAATCCCGGTACGGCGGTGGCTCTGATCGTGGCGGCGCCCGCCGCCATGGCGACCGGGTTTCCAGACAGCGTTCCGGCCTGGTACATCGGGCCCAACGGCGAAACAGTCTCCATTATCTCGGCCCTGGCGCCATAGGCGCCCACGGGCATCCCGCCCCCCACGATCTTCCCCAGGCAGGTGACGTCCGGCGCCACGCCGAAGAGCGCCTGGGCCCCCCCGCGGCCTACGCGGAAGCCGGTGATCACTTCGTCAAAAACGAGCAGTGTACCGGCGTCTCGCGTCAGCTCCCGCAGCCCCGCCAGAAAGCCCGGATTGGGGAGCACCGTGCCCATGTTGCCCGCCACCGGCTCCACGATCACGCAGGCGACCTCGCCCCGATTAGCGTCCAGCAGGGCGCGCACCGAGTCGAGGTCGTTGAAGTCGGCCACCAGGGTGTCGCGGGCGAACGACGCGGTCACACCTGCGCTGTCCGGCACACCGTGAGTGGCCAGACCCGAACCGGCCGAAACGAGCAGGGCGTCGGAATGGCCGTGGTAGCCGCCCACGAACTTTACGATCTTGTCGCGGCCCGTGAATGCGCGAGCCAGGCGTAGGGCGCTCATGCCCGCCTCGGTGCCGGAGCTGACAAATCGCACCCGGTCAATAGAAGGGTAGGCAGATATGACAAGTCCGGCGAGCTCGTTCTCGGCCTCGGTCGGCGCTCCGAAGCTGGTGCCGTTCTGGGCGGCTTCGTTGATTGCCGAAACGACGTCGGCCTGAGCGTGGCCAAGCACAAGTGGACCCCAGGAACAGACGTAGTCGATGTATTCGTTGCCGTCCGCGTCCCACACGCGGGAGCCCGCGCCCCTGGCCAGGAACAGCGGGTCACCGCCCACACCGCCCCACGACCTGGCCGGGCTGTTTACGCCGCCGGGCATCAGCCGCCGGGCTTGTTCATAAAGGCTCTTGGACCTGTCGTTTCTCAAATGGAGGTCTCCGCGATTTTTTGTGAATATGGCCGGCCCGGACCGGTGGGAGGATATACGATTGTGACCTGTCCGGGCGAGGCCAGTGGACGAAAGAAGGCCGAAGACCAAGAGGACGACACACCATTGAAGATACTCGGCATAGAGACCTCGTGTGACGAAACGGCGGCCGCTGTCGTGGAGTCCGGTCGAATCGTGCATTCGAACGTCGTCGCGTCCCAGGCCGAGATACACGCCCAGTTCGGCGGCATCGTCCCGGAGGTCGCCTCCCGTCAGCACATAATCGCCATTACCGGTGTCGTGCGCCAGGCGCTTGCCGACGCGGCGATTGAGCTATCCGACCTCGACGGTATCGCCGTCACCTGCGGCCCCGGTCTGGCGGGCTCGTTGCTGGTTGGGGTGAGTGCGGCAAAGGGTTTCGCCTTCGGCGCCGACCTGCCGCTCTGGGGAGTTAACCACCTGGAGGGGCACGTGTACGCGACCTGGTTGGAGGAGGCCGACCCGGCCACCGAACCTGGCTTCCCGCTAATGTGCCTGATCGTCTCCGGCGGCCACACCGACCTTGCTCTCATGACCGGTCACGGCGAGTTCCAACTCGTCGGCCGCACTCGCGACGACGCGGCCGGTGAGGCGTTCGACAAGGCGGCCCGGGTGCTGGGACTGCCGTACCCCGGCGGCCCGGAAATTCAACGCGTTGCAATGGCGGCGACGGGAACAGAAGAACCCTTCACCCGGCCCCGTGTGAAGGGCTCCAACGACTTCAGCTACAGCGGCCTGAAGACGGCCGTACTGCGCCGGGCGAGGGAGCGAGGGGTGGCGGCTATCGACGGCCAAAGCGAGCCTGACCAGGGTCGAAGGCCGGACAGAGACAGGCCAGACCGGGAAAGGGCTATCAGCGAGATCGCCGCGGCCTTTCAGGAAGCCGTCGTCGACTCGTTAGTCGGCCGGACCCAGGCGGCGGCAGAGGACTTCGGAGCGCGGGGAATCGTGGTGTGCGGCGGGGTCGCGGCCAACGAGGCCCTGAGAGCCGCGATGACCGAGCGATCCCGCATTCCGGTGCTCATGCCCAGGCCCGCGTTATGCACGGACAACGGTGCGATGGTGGCGACGGCCGGTTTTTATTCTCTGATGCGCGTCGAGCCCGGCAAACGGGCGCGACAAGAGTGGGACATGGACGTTATTCCCGGCCTCTCCGTCGGGGAGGCTCGCCTTCGGCCCGACTGACGGCGGCGGCGTACCTGCCCGGCCTTCGGCTCGTATCTGACTCACTCCCGTCAGACACTGCGCGCATAGCGAGCGCCTCTTTTCGCGCGTACACATTGGATATGAACTCGTAAACATCGGTTTTCGCCCGGCGTCCCCTGAGTTCGCAGCGCAAGCCATTCCCCTCGCTGGGAACGACGATGACCGCGCTCACGACGGGGCTCCAGATCTTGTCCGCGATCAGGTAAACGCCCATCGCCGCCACCGCCAGCCCGGCTACTATCGAGCCGACCTGGTTGTCGATGACCTGGGAGAGTAAAAACCCCAGGATTATGGCGAGAACGCCCCAGACATAAGCGCTCGGTCCGCGCCGCTCCGACTCGACCCTGGCAAGGGCGACGTCGCGTACCGCAACGACCGACGTGGTGTTCTCGTGACCGCCAACCGACACGTACACCACACGTGACTCGGTCAGTACCAGGGAATCCGGTGTAATTACGTCGGGACGCTGCAGCCCCTGGCGCAGATCGAGTGACGCCAAAACGCGCTCGCCGTCGAGCAAACGCGCCTCCACAACGGATGCATATTCGTCGTCGGTGATATCGCCACTTTTTGAGCCGTTGGAGGCCGAGGTGAGGGGCCGTTCTTCGCGTCCCATAGGGGACGATGGTACCATGGTAGATCGTATGTTAACCTCCGTGAAACCTGACGGAGACCCCCATGGAACGCCCAATTTTCAAACCCATTGGCACCCCTGTCGAGGAGCTGGATACCCCGGCCCTCGTCGTCGATCTGGACCGTTTCGCAGCCAACGTAGAAACGGTCCACGGCTTTTTCGAATCACGGCCTGCGGCCATCAGGCCGTTCGTGGGAACGCACCGTTGCCCGGCGCTGGCACACATCCAAATGTCGGTGCCCGGTCACGTCGGCGGTGTGGCTGTCGGCACTGTGGGTCAGGCGGAGGCGTTCGTCGACGCGGGCATCAAGGACGTGTTCATAACCGGCAAGGCGGTAACCCCAACAAAGATCGCCGCACTGTGCGCGCTGGCCAGACGGGCCACCGTTTCCATCGCGGTAGACACCGGCTGGACCGTGGACACCATCGCGGCTGCGGCTACCGATGCGGGAGTCGAAATCGATCTGCTCCTCGAACTGGACACCGGGCTGGGGTTGACGGGAGTGGAGCCGGGCGAGTCGGCCGTGAAAAAGGCCAAACATCTGGACGGGCCGTCCGGCGTGCGGTTCGCCGGCCTCACGACGTACGCCGGTCCGAGCCTCTCAGACGACGGGGGACCGGCGGGCGTCCCAGCGGGCGTCAAGGAAATCCTCGATACGCGCGATGCTATTGAGGCGGCTGGGCTCCCGGTAGAGAGAGTGTCAATCGGTTCGACTGGGGACTACGAGGCGGTCGGATCGGCCGACGGAGTGACAGAGGTCATCGCCGGGAACTACGCGCTCGTAGACGCCCGTTACGAGGGCCGCAACCCCGGTCTAGAGGCGTCCGCGATGGTGATGGGGACCGTCGCCAGCCTGCCCGTAGACGGGCTCGCAGTGGGCGATGCTGGCATGAAGACCAACGGCAACGACACGGGTCTGCCCAGGGTAGTCAACGTGCCCGGTGCCGAGGTCATCTACCTGAGCGCCGAGCACTTCAATCTAGACATGACCAAGTCCAGCGCTGAGCTGGGCATCGGCGACAAGGTGTGGTTCGTCCCGCACGACATCGCCGTTACGGCCAACCACTTTGACTACATCATGGCCGCGCGCAACGGCCGACTCGAAGGCATTTTCGATGTCATTGCCCGGGGCCGGTACCGTTAACTCGCGGTCCGTTGGCGCCAACGGACCCTACTAGAGCAAGAGAGACCAGGAGACCCCATGGACCACTACAGACCCCCAATCGGCACGCTCGTCGCGGACCTGGACACACCGTGCCTGCTGATAGACATGGACGCCCTGGACCACAACTTCCAGCAAATCGCCGATACCTATAGAGACTCCGACGTCAAGATCAGGGAGCACACCAAGAACATCAAGAGCCCGCTGATCGCCCACATGCAGATGCGAGCGGGCGGGTCCATGGGAGGTGTTTGCTCGGCAAAGGTGGCCGAAGCGGAAGTAATGGTAGAGGGTGGCATCCAGGACGTGCTCATCCCCAACCAGATAGTGACCGAGGACAAGCTTCGCCGGGTGGCCGCCATGTCCAAGCGGGCCGACGTGACGATCTGCGTTGACTCAGATCAGAACCTGCGCGACATCTCCCGGGTGGCCGAGGGACAGAACGCCGTCATCAACGTGGCCATCGAGGTGGACACGAACATGGCGCGCTCCGGGATAAGGAGCGTGGAGGCGGGCGTCCACCTTGCCAGGGTTGCCGACGAGTTGCCCGGCGTCAACTTCAAGGGCGTCATGAGCCACTCGGCCATGTTCGGAACCCCGGCGGACGAAGAAGAGCGCACTTCTGCCGCCATTGAGTACTATCGAAAAACCATGGAAGTGGCAGATGCGATCAGGGCCGAAGGCATCGAAGTGTCGATGGTCTCGTCCGGGGAGACCTTTTCCTACGACATGGCCCCGCAGGTGCCCGGCATTACCGACGTCGAGGGCGGCAGCTACGCCCTGATGAGCACCAGCCTGCACTACATGGAGGGACACTTCCAATACGCCGCCAAAGTGCTGGGCACGGTCGTCAGCACGCCCAGGCCGGGCGTCGCCATCGGCGACATCGGCCTCCGCTCTATCGGCAGCATGCTGGGGCGGGACGACCCCGTCGTGGACGACACCCCGGGTGTCAGGTTCGAAAGCATTCACGACGAGCTAAGTGTGCTGGTCTCGGACGGGGACATGCCGCTGAAAGTGGGCGACAAGTTCGCGCTGCGCAGCTCCCAGCAGGACCTCACCGTCAACCGTTACGACAACTTCATTGCGGTGCGCAACGGCGCGGTGGAGGAAGTCATCTCCATCCCCGCTCGCGGCTGCCACAACTGACTCGAAGGGTCCTTGGAAGATAAAAAAACGGCCGGCTCCCATTTACAGAGGAGCCGGCCGTTTGCTGTTCCCGGAGGGGTTGTGAGTGTCGCTAGGCGTTGACGGTTGCGGTCTGCATCCGTGAGACGTACTCATAGGCGGCCGTCGCGGCCAGCGAGCCCTGCGCCGACGCGGTGATGGTCTGCTTGAGGTCACCGGAGGCGTCTGTCAGGTCACCGGCGGCCAGCAGGCCGGGAACGTTGGTTTGCATGTACTTATCGACGACCACCTCGTCGAGGTCGTTGATGTTGACTCCCAGCTGAACCGCCAGCTCCTTGCGCGGGTCGGCGCCAATTTCTATGAACAGCCCGTCCACCTTCAGCACGTCATCGCCGTTAAGCGGTCGATCAAGACGGATCGACTCAAGGCCTGCCTGGTCGTTGCCGAGCAACTCCACGACGTTGGTCTCGAATACGCGTTCGACATTATTGGCTTCGTCCAACTGGCTCAGGTTGGCCGCTTCGGGACGGGTGAAGGCGTCTTGCCGGTAGATGATGTACACCTTGTCGGCATATTTGCTGATGAGCACGGCTCCCTTGACCGCCGAGTCGCCGCCGCCGACCACCGCCACGGTGTTGCCGCGGTGCAGAGGGGCGTCGCAGGTGGAGCAGTAGGAGACGCCGCGCCCCGTCCACTCGTTCTCGTGGTCGAGCCACAGGGACCGGCGTTCGCGGCCGATGGCCAGGATCAGCGACCGGCCCTTATAGGTCTCGCCTGAATCGCCCGTAACCTCGAAGCCGTCGGCCGTCTTGACCGCCTTAACGAGCGTGTCGTCGATTATCGGGACGTCGTACTTCTCGGCGTGCTCACGGAACTTGAGCATCAGGTCGAAGCCGTCAATCTCCGGGTAGCCCGGATAGTTTTCTATCAGGCCGCCGGTCGCCGTTTCGCCGCCGAACATGGCGCCGATAATGACGGGCTTCATCTGGTAACGGGCGGCGTACATACCGGCGGAAAAACCGGCTGCGCCCTGCCCGGCGACGATGACGTCGTAGACCTCGTTACTGGTTGTCATGCAGTCCTATCTCCCACTTGCGCGCCCCCCTTGCTGCAATGGGGCCCTGCTCAGGCTTTAATTGTATCGCCAATTATGTGATGCCGCGCGGGCTAAACTGGTGCCATGTCGCTGTCCCAGTGGGCGTTCGCCGCCGCCTACGACACTCTCAACGCCGCCGTAGAGTGGCGCATCGCCCGTTACAGGCGGGCCACGGCGGGCGTCGTTTCCGGCGACGTGCTGGAGATCGGCGGCGGCGGCGGCGCGAACCTGCGCTATTTCCCGTTGGACGCCAACCTGACGTTTTTGGAGCCCAATCCGCACATGGCCAAGCGACTTCGCAGTAGGGCGGAGCGACACGGGCGGCCAATTACGGTCGTCGAGGACGTGGGCGAGCAAATGCCGTTCGGAGATGAGACGTTCGACACCGTTCTGACCACTCTCGTGTTGTGCACGGTACGGGACCTGGACGCGGTGGTCGCCGAGGCACGGCGGGTACTGCGGCCCGGCGGTAGATTCATCTTCTACGAGCACGTGGTGGCCAGTGGCGCTGCCGGGAAGGCCCTTCAGGCTGGTTTAAACCCGGCGTGGAAGTTTTTCACGACGGGATGCCACCTGAACCGCGACATCGTCACGGCCGTCGAATCGGCCGGTTTCAGCGAAGTGACCATCGAGCGATTCAACATCCGCTTCGGCACGCCCATCGCGCTGCCCAACGTAATCGGAACGGCGACGGCAGCCGCCCAGCCCTCGGATTGACTCCACCTAGTGAGCAAGTACCCTTGCCCGGTATTTGGTGCGGAAGCACACCGAGAGTTTATTTATGGACCTGACAGGTAAGGCCGCGCTCGTCACCGGGGCGGGCGGCGGCATCGGTGCCGGAATCGCGATGGTGCTTGCGGAACACGGGGCCAACGTGGCGGCGGCGGACGTGCGCGAAGCAGAGGCGCAGGCCGTGGCGCGGGAAGTCGAAGACGCAGGCCAAAGAGCCATCGCCGTATCCCTCGATGTCACGAGCGCCGACAGCATCGCGGCCGCCGTGCAACTCGTGCTGGGAAAATTCAAAAACATCGACATTCTCGTCAACAACGCCGGGGTATTTGGCGGGCCGGGCTGGGTGGAGCGAGACGGCTTTACGGGCGACGATTGGGAACGCACGCACGCCGTCAACCTCAAGGGCGTGGCGATGGTGACGGACGCGGTCGCCCCGCACATGATCGAGCGTCGGTCGGGGAAGATCATCAACGTGGCCTCGGTCGGCGGCAGGAGAGGCGACCCGATCAACCCGCCGTACATGGCGTCCAAGGCCGGGGCGATATCGCTGACTCAGTCCACGGCGCTGGCGCTGGCGTCCCACAACATCAACGTCAACGCCATCTGCCCGGGCTTCGTGTGGACGGGCATGGCCCACGACATCGAGGTGCGCGCCGAGCGGACAGTGCCCGGTATGTCAGGACTCTCCCCAAGAGAGGTCTACGACCGGCTAGTGGCGGCGAAAATACCACTGGGGAGGGACCAGAGCCCGGAGGACATAGGTCGTTTGGCGGTGTTCCTGGCCTCGGACTACTCCCGCAACATCACCGGGCAGGCGATCAACATCGACGGCGGGACATTTCTCAACTGAGGCTTGCGGTTCGCCTAGCAGGCAGGCCGTCAATGTTATCCTTTCGCGCCAGTACCGTCGTTTCGTCCGACCGCGCTGCCAAAAACAGGGGGAACCTTTGAAGCGATTTCTTGCACTGCTCTTCGTATCCGTGGCCGCTCTGGCCGCGGCCTGCTCGAGCTCTCCGGCGGCCGAGGACGTATCGTCAGGGGGCGATGAAACACCGGGCGACGCCGTCGTCAGCAACGAGGGCTGCGACGTCTACGGTGAGTTCGAGACCGTCGAGCTACGCATGCTGAACGAGCGGTCGTCTCACTCGGCGCTGCTGCTCGACGACGGCACAGTGCTGGTGGTCGCGGGCCGGGGCAAGGGCGGGCCGCGAGGGCCGCGCCTGTTCCCGTTCACTGAGGTATATGATCCAGCGATCGGCGAGTGGGCGGACTCCGGCGAGTTGGACGAGGAGCGGGAGTTCTTCACCCTCATCGCCCTCTCTGACGGCCGTATCCTGGCGGCTGGAGGCACCAACATTCAGCTGGACACCACGCAGACGGCCGAAGTTCGTGACCCGGACACGGGTGAGTGGTCGCCGGTGGGCAAGATGAGCACCGGACGTGAGCGCGGAGTGGCCGTGTTGCTCAAAGACGGCACGGTGTTCTACACCGGCGGCAAGAACAAGAACCTGCGGGACCAGGACTCCTCGGAGATTTTCGACTCGGCGACCGACGAATGGACAGACGCCGCTCCAATGAGCCAGGCTCGCTCCATACACACCGCAACGGTGCTGGCCGACGGGCGAGTACTGGTTGTAGGCGGAGGCAAGCCCGACGGCCCGTACTTCGCCACGGCAGAGGTTTACGATCCCGCGTCAGACAGTTGGACCTCCACAGGTTCCATGCGTCTGCCGCGTATCCTGCACACCGCCACACTGCTGACAGACGGACGAGTGCTGGTGGTCGGTGGCAAGGGCGAGCCGGAGCCGGACATCGATTCCACCATCCGCCAGACATCGGAGGTGTGGGACCCGAAAACCGGGGAATGGTCTCCCGCCGGTTCGATGGCGGAAGGCAGGGCGGAGCATACCGCGACGTTACGGCAGGACGGGACGGTGCTGGTGATCGGGAGCCTGAACAAGGGCACCTCCGAGATATACGACCCGGCCACAGACACCTGGTACGACTCGGCGACTATGGCGGAGGCGCGGTATCGCCATACGGCCACCGTACTGAGAGACGGCAGCATCTTCGTGCTGGGAGGCTTCACCACCGACCGCGTCACAATTACCGGCGAGGTCTTCTCGGGGGCAGGTTTTGCCGCCTCCGGCGGCTGCGCGACCGGGGTTCCCGGCTCTCGCTCGACTCTGGTTGGTGTAGACCCGGTGGAGCCCCTGGCAGAAGCAGAAGTGGAGCCGACGCCCACGCCGACCGGCGGCTCAAGTACGAGCGGCAGGGACGCGTCCAGCTTCGCGTTCTCGACCGAAGTAGTCGACGCGGCCGACGACGAGGAAGTGACCGTGGTGCCGCTGGGCACGCTGGTCACCCTCGACACGGGCGAGCGCATGGCCAGCCCGGGCAAGGGCAGCGGCCTGACTGTGACTTTCCTGGAGGTGATCGCGGACTCGCGCTGCCCCACCGACGTGACGTGCATCACGGCTGGCGAGGCGACGATCAAGATACACGTGTCCTGGTACGGTTGGGACGTCGGTGAGTTGTCACTGACACTTGCCAGCGGGCAGACCGATCCCACGATAACCTCGCCCGGCGGGGCGTTCTTCGTGGCGTTCAGTTCGCTGGAGCCGCTGCCCAAGTCGGGCGACCCCGAGCTATCAGAGCGAGGCTACAAGGCGGCCATAGCCGTCTTCCAAAAGTAACTTTTCGAAAAAGTAGCCATCAACCCGTCTTCCTATCAGACGGTTTGACAATCGTGCCTGGCTATCCCATACTTTGAAATATGTCGAAATATCAAACTATCCAGATGGCCGATGCGGCCGAGATGTTCAAGGCGCTGTCCAACCCGCACCGGGTGGCTATCTTCCAACGCCTGGTCTCCTGTTGTGTGCCGGGGACCCGATGTTCGCCAGGCAAGTGCTCGTCAGACGAATGCGGCAGTGAGTGCTCGTCAGACGGGTGTTGCGGCGATTGCACGCCCGACGAATGCGGCAGCGAGTGCGTGGGGGACCTGGGCAAAGATCTCGGCATCGCGCCTTCGACGGTCTCGCACCACATCAAGGAACTGCGTCAGGCCGGGCTGATCCACGTCGAGAGGCGGGGTCAGAAGGTCGAGTGCTGGATTGAGCCGAGCACGCTCGACTCGCTCTCCGGGTTCTTTGTGCGCCCCTAGCCCCGGTTCTTAGCGCTCTTTCGTCCAGCTTTCCGCCCAGGCCAGGCAGCAGGTGCTGGAAACGGAGTCGCCCAGCTTGTCGGGTTGTGCTTCGCCGGACGCGACCTCGTCGTTTAGCGTTAGCTGCGCCTTTCGAGCCGGTATGAACGTGCTGTAAATCCCGAGCGGACGCCCAGGCCGTGCATTGGGTGCGGACTGGATGACGAACGGCTCAACAAAATCGTGCCAGGCCATCGAGACCGTTTCGTACGGCGTCTCGACGGTCTCGGACCAGTGGTTAATGCCGTCGCCCGAGCCCGTGAACTCAGCCTCGGTGACCGGGAGCGACGCATCGGTGAAGGCGGGGAAGAACATCGACTCCATCTCATCCTGCAGCCAGCGCGCCACCGCGATGTTGTCGGAGAAGATGCGGACCTCGCCGTCGGTAACGTCGCTCTGCAAAAACAGGGCGTGTCCCTGTCCGCCGGGCGAGTACAGGATGCGCCAGTGGCTGGCGCGCGTCGTCTCGGTGCCCCCGGCCTCCCCAGCTAGCCTGATGAAGGAGTTCTCTCCAGTCATGCGAACCTCGTTTGGGTCGACCAGATCAGCCATTTTTTCGAATCCTCTATTTCTGTTTGTGATGGGTTGGGACGGTCGCCACGATGCCCCTGTTTAGCGAGGGTGGGTCCAGGTCTCGGACCACGCCAGGCAAGCGGTCGACGTCTGGTGGCTGCCGATCATCTCAGGGAACGGGCTGCCGGAAGCCGCCTCGCCGTTTAGCGTTAGCTGGGCCCGCCCGCAGGGGATCAGGCAGCTGTAGACGCCATGCGGATTGCCCTGCATCTCCCCCGGCGCGGCGCTGAGAATGAACGGCTCGCCGATCTCGTACCAGGTCAACACGAGCGACTCTTCCAGCGAATCGATGGTCTCGGACCAGTGGTTAATGCCGTCGCCGGTCTTGCCGAACTCGGAGTCGATGACCGGGATCGTCTCGTCGGCGAACCCGGCATAGAGCACCGACTCGATGGTGGCCTGCAGCCAGCGGGTCATGGCGATATTGTCCGAGTAGATGCGAACCTCATCGTCGGTGACGTCGCTCTGGAGGAACAGCACGTGGCCGGGGCCGCCGGGCGACTTGAGCACGCGCCAGTGGCTGGCGCGGGTGGTTTCGGCGCCACCCTCGGCCGCCAATAAGCGTATAAAAGAATTCTCGCCGGTTAGCAGGATTTTGTTGGGATCGACCGGATTGACCATCTGAATAACCTCTCTAAGTTGGTTGGGTGCTGAGCGGGCGTCGAGTCGGATAATATCTCACACAGGACTTCGATATGCACCCGATAGACGACATCAACAAGAGCCGGATTAGCGACAAGGACTACGCTGCCGGCGTCGTTGCGGAGATGACGGCCGCCATAGAACGCGACCCCGAAGACCGGCGCGCCTACATGATGCGGGGCAACCATCACCTCGACAGCGGCAACCTCTCCGAGGCCGAGCGTGACTTCACAATGGCCATTGAACTGGACCCGACCGACCCGATGGCCTTCAACAACCGGGGCGTAGCGTACCGGCGTACAGAGCAGGCGGACCCTGCCATTGCCGACTTCGACTACGCGCTAAAGCTCGACCCCGATTACCGCGAGGCCTTCAACAACAGGGGCATGACCCGCTCTGACCTGTACCAGTACGAGGCTGCAATAGAGGACTTCACCAGGGCCATCCAAATAGACCCCGACTACTGGTTCGCCTACAACCACCGGGCGATGGCCCGCTGGGCTTCAGGAGACAAGGCCGGGGCGATCGAGGACTACGAAAAAGTGTCGAAGTTCATGGGGCGGGACGCGGGTCCCAGGGGCACCCACGGCTTCACCCGTTAGGGCTTCACCCGCCAGGTGCCGCAGGCACTTTAGCAGTCAAATTCCACCGCGCTCGGGGATTACGGCAGGCGCTGGAGCTGGGTCAGGGCCTCGGCCATGAGGGCCAGGTTGCCTTTCTCCCGGTAGATATCTACTGCCAACTCCAGGTCCTGTCGGGCAAGAGCGTGGCGGCCCTGGTTGCCCAGCATCACCCCCCGGTTTCGCAGCGCTTCGGCGTAGTCGGGCTCGAACTCGATGGCCTTGTTAAAGTCATCCAGCGCCAGGTCGAACAGGCCTTCGTTGTAATACGCAAGGGCCCGCCCATGGTAGGCAAGGGAGAGATCGGGGTGGAAACGCAGCACCACGTTGTAGCTGCCAACGGCCTCTTTGTACTGCCCGGCGTTTAGCAGGGAGACCGCCCGGAGGTAGTCGAAGAGCACGTCGATGGCGGGCTCGTCGGACTCCTCTTCGA
Organism: Dehalococcoidia bacterium; assembly: GCA_965250195.1. Classification (GTDB taxonomy): domain Bacteria; phylum Chloroflexota; class Dehalococcoidia; order Lucifugimonadales; family UBA2962; genus CAUZIR01. The sequence goes on along the minus strand of OZ252295.1, from coordinate 203,956 downwards.
GATCTCCTGAAACCACCACCTCTTCCCCGGACTCGTTTGGCCCACCGGCGCCGTCCAGATCGGCCCCTGCGATGGTGTCCTCTGCCAGGGCGTCCAGGGCCTCATTAGCGGCCTCCAGGTCGATTCCGGCCGTCGCGTCTTCGGCTGGGGCTGTTGCTACGGCCGTCGGCGTCTCGGTCGGCTCTGGGGATTGCTCGTCGGCGCCGTCGTTGGAGCAGGCGGCCAGCGCCACCGCCACAAGTGCGGCCAGCAGGACCAGGGCGATGTATCGAGTGCGGCGTGTCATTGCTGTGTGTAGCAGGTCGGTCTGTATGTGCTCGATTACTCTCGTTGACTCTCGGTTACCGGCGGTTGCTGGCGGTTACCGGGGCATTCACAAAAACCTACGAAATACAGGGCGCCCCGGATGGACCGGGGACGTTTATGGAAGCCTCAAAGGCCGCCGAACGAAGAGAGATCAGGATAGCACGCAGGTGTGAGACGACGACGTTGACAATGGGCCCACGCGCCCGTTCAATGCGGGCTGGCAACGACCAGACGACCGACGAAAGAGATTGGAAAACGACAATGATTCGCAGCTTCAACGGAAAAACCCCGAAAATTCACCCCGGAGCCTTCGTCAGCGAGGCCGCCTACGTCATCGGCGACGTGGAAATAGGCGAGGGCTCCAGCGTTTGGCCCGGCTCGGTGGTGCGGGGAGACGCCGGGAAGATCGTGATCGGCCGCAACACCTGCATCCAGGACAACTCGGTCGTGCACGGCGACGCCGACGTGGACATCGGCGACGACGTCGTGGTCGCCCACCGGGTAGTGTGCCACGGCCGATCCATCGGCAACCGCGTCCTGCTCGGCAACGGCTGCATCGTCAACGACGGCGTGCACATAGGCGACGACAGCCTGATCGCGTCCGGCGCCATGGTAGTGGACCGCATGGAGATTCCGGAGCGGTCCGTGGTCGCCGGACTGCCCGCCCGTATCCGGCGAGCTGTCGAGGAAAAGGACATGGTGCTAATAAAGGGCTACCGCGACATCTACGTCCGCAACACGGCAGCATATTTGGCCGAAGGTTTGAGCTAGACGCCCACCACTACATGCGCTCGGGCGCCTTCATGCCCATCAGGGCGAGGCAGCGGGCGAGGCCGACGCGGGCGGCGTCGACCAGCTTCAGGCGGGCCGCCGTAATGCCCGCATCACCGGGCTCTGAGGAAACGACCCGGCACTGCTGGTAGAACCAGTGGAAGGCCGTGGCCAGCTCCCCGGCATAGTGGGGCAGGTGGTGCGGCTCCAGGCGCTCGGCCATGTGGTCGACCAGCTCCGGTAGCTCGAGGATTTTTCGAATCAGTGCCAGTTCAGCGTCGTGCGTGAGCAGCGCGCCGTCGCCATCTGAGTAATCGATGCCGCGCTCCTGGGCCAACCGTAAAATTCCGGATATTCGGGCGTGGGCGTACTGGACGTAGTAAACGGGGTTGTCCGACGACTGCTCTTTCGCCAGCTCCATGTCGAAGTCCATCTGGCTATCCGGAGACCGGGACAGGAAAAAGAAGCGGCAGGCGTCCGGCCCCACTTCATCCACCAGCTCTTTTAGCGTTAGCAACTCTCCGGCACGTTTGGACACCTTGACCGTCTCGTCGCCCCGCTTGATTTTCACCATTTGCGTCAGCAGGAACCCCAGCCTGTCCGGGTCGACGTCGAGCGCGGCGACCACCGCCTTCATGCGAGGTACGTGGCCCTGGTGGTCGGCGCCCCAGACGTCGATAACCCTGTCGAAGCCCCGTCGGACGAACTTGTCCCAGTGGTATGCGATGTCGCTGGCGAAGTAGGTGGGATCGCCGCCCGTGCGCTCGATCACGTTGTCCTTATCTTCGCCGAGCGCGGTCGACTCAAACCACACCGCTCCGTCTCTTTCGACGATCAGGCCCTTGTCACTGAGCATCTTTTTTACGCGCCTGTAGCTCCCGTCGTCGAACAGCGAGGACTCGTTGAACCACACGTCCATCTCGACGCCCAGCGTGTCCAGGTCGCCCCGAATCATCGCCAGCATCCTCGTTAGCCCCAGGCCGCGCAGTTTTTCGATCGCCTCATCTCTCGGCAAATCCTTGAACTGGTCGCCCAATTCGTCGGCTATTTCGCTTGCCAACTCCGTTACGTAATCGGCCTTGTAGCCGTCTTCGGGGACCTGCTCATCGCCCCCAAAATGCTGCATGTACCGGGCGTACAGGCTCCCTGCGAAAAGGTCCATCTGGCGACCGGCGTCGTTGACGTAGTACTCCCGGTGGACGTCATAGCCCGCAGCATCGAGGATTGCCGCCAGGCCGGAGCCGATGACGGCGCCCCTGGCGTGGCCGATGTGCAGGGGGCCGGTGGGATTGACGCTAACGAACTCGACCTGCACGGAACTACCCTCTCCGGTGGTGACGCGGCCAAACCGGTCGCCTGCCGCCCGTATCGCCTCGACCTGTGAGGCCAGCCAGGCGTGGTCCAGAGTTACGTTCACAAACCCGGGCGCACCGGCCGAGGCCGACGCCACCGGCCCCTCGGACTCGACCCTGGCCGCGATGGTCTCGGCGATGTCCATGGGCTTCATGCGCATGGGCTTTGCCAGGCGCAGGGCGATGTTAGAGGCGTAGTCCCCGTGCTCGGGCTTCTGCGGCCGTTCAATGACCACGGGAGGCGTGTTGTCGGCGTTGATCCGGAGCAACTCTCCGGCTTTCATGGCCCTCTCCAGGGCGGCCGCGACCATCTTACGAACAGTGTCGCGCACAAGCGCGTTGCCGGGGTTTTCGCTCGAATCGGTCATCGAACCACTACTCGACGATGAGGACGGGGCCGTTTTCGTGGTGGTCGGTAAAATCGCCGATCACCACCCAGTCACTGACACCCTCGCGCTCAAGTTCTTCGCCCAGGGCGTCGAGTTGAGTTGAGGGGACGGCGATGAGGAGCCCACCGGACGTCTGGGCGTCTGCCAGGAGCAGTTTTGTAATCGAATCGATCGACTCGGCCCACTCGGTTACCGGCTCTACCGATGCCAGGTTTCGCCGCGTGCCCCCCGGTACCTGCCCGGCGTCGGCAAGCTCGCGGGCGCCCGGCAGCAAGGGAACCGCGGCCGCCTCGATGCGAGCGGAAAATTTGCAGCCCTCCGACATCTCCCGCAGGTGCCCCAGCAGTCCGAAGCCCGTAACGTCCGAGCAGGCGTGGACGTCGGCCCGGACCATCGCCCGGGAAGATCCCTCGTTCAGTGCTCTCATAATCTCGACCGCCCCGGCGAGCACGGCGTCGTCTACGACGCCAGACTTGCCGGCAGTGGTGATGACGCCGGTGCCGATGGGTTTCGTCAGTACCAGAACGTCGCCGATATGGGCACCGGCGTTGGTGATTTCCTTGCCCGGCACAACCGTGCCCGTCACCGCCATCCCGTACTTGGGCTCGTTGTCGTCCACCGTGTGGCCTCCTACGACCAAGACTCCGGCCTCGCGAGCTTTAGACGCGCCGCCCTTGAGTATCTCCGCCAGTATCTGGTTGGGCAGATCGGCGGGAAAGGCGACGATGTTCAGGCCCAGCAGCGGTGTGCCGCCCATCGCGTAGACGTCGCTGAGTGCGTTGGCGACGGCTATTTCACCAAACGTAAACGGGTCGTCCACTATGGGCGGGAAGAAATCGACCGTCTGGACGATAGCCAGGTCGGGGCGCAGGCGATAAACGGCTGCGTCGTCGCCCGTCGACAGCCCGACGAGCAGGTCGGGATCGCTAACGGGCGGTAGCTGGCGCAGCACCTGCGCCAGGTCCTCAGGACTGTACTTGGAGGCTCAACCGGCGCAGGAGGCCAGGGTAGTTAGCCGGACCTCCCTGGCGTCGTGGGAATGGTTTCGATCCATCTCGTTCCCCTCAAAAAGATCGACGCTCGGGCCGGGCGCCGTCACGGTTCAGTATAGAATGAGCGGCCCTTTAGAGGGGACTAACACGGGAGAGGCATTACATGGTGAGCTACAGGGCGACGGTGGGAGATGTGGAGATGATCTCCCTGACGGACGGGCAGGGCACGGGTGGGGCGACCGACGTGTTCCCGGCGAGCGATCTCGCCACATGGCGCTCCGAGTACCCCGAACTGCTCGACGGGGAGCTGATCCACCCGCGCTACGGAGTGCTGGCCATCCGGTCCTCTTCAAAGCTGGTGATAGTGGACACGGGCATGAACGGCCCCGACGGCCGTCTGCTCGTCGACATGGCGGAAAAGGGGGTCGACCGCGAGGCCGTCGACCTGGTCGTAACGACGCACCTGCACCCCGATCACGTCGGCTGGAACCTGACCGATGGTCGCCCCACGTTTCCAAAAGCGCGCTATCTCGTACCGAGGCACGACTGGGACCACTGGACGCAGCCCGATGTGCTGCCCGACGCGCCCCACGTAACTGAGAGCGTTTTGCCACTGGAAGAGGCGCGGGTCCTCGACCTGATCGACAGCGAGTACGACGTGACCCCGGAGCTAAAAACGGTGCCGACGCCCGGCCACACTCCCGGTCACATATCCATCTCGGTGTCATCCAAGGGCGAGCGCGCCTTCGTACTGGGCGACGTGGCGCACAGCTCGGCGCAGGCGCACTACACGAACTGGAGCCCGGCCTTCGACACCGACCCGGACGTGGCTCGCAGCACCCGCCATCGCGTGTTCGACGACCTCGAAGCGGCCGGGACCCTCATTCAGTCCGGCCACTTCCCGGATCAGGGGTACGGCCATCTGGTCCGCCAAAACGGCCGCCGTGTCTGGCAAGGCCTCTGAAGCAGCCCTGTCGGTTGTGCGGCGCGCCTGAGACGGCGCTGTTTCTCGACGACTCTGACCGGCCGAACGGGCGGCGGTACTTTCGCTGCCCCGTGTGCCGCATGATCGCCGTCGGACAGGACGACCTGCCTGAACTGGCGACCGAGCGAGAGCGCTACCTCCAGCACAACAACGAAGTCCACGACCCCGACTACCGGGCATTCCTCTCGCGCCTCTGGTCCGTCGTCAAACCTCTGTTGGCAGAGGGCGCCACCGGGCTGGACTACGGGGCCGGACCCGGACCGGCGCTCGTGGCGATGATGTGTGAAGAGGGGTTCGTGGCAGATGGATACGACCCCATTTTCGATCCCCGCCCGGAGTTGCTGGAGCGCACCTACGACTTCGTTGTCTGCACCGAAACGGCCGAGCACATGCACCGACCCGGCGATGAGTTTTCTCGGCTGGACGGCCTTATCCGGCCGGGCGGCCTGCTCGGCGTCATGACCGCATTTGCGCCGGAACTGGACGATTTCAACACCTGGTATTACAGGCGCGACCCCACCCACGTCGCCTTTTACAGCGCCGAAACGATGGGGTGGATAGCAGGGCGCATGAACTGGCGACTTGAACTGCCGGGGAAGAACGTTGCCGTCTTTCACAAGCCGGTCGCTTACGGCGATAGCTGATGGATATGACACCTGAGCAGGAACGGTATTTACGCGGCGCCAGGGTGGCCAGGCTGGCTACCGTGGACGATCTGGGCGGCCCTCACGTTGTGCCGGTGTGCTTCGTCTACGAGGCGGGACGCATCTACACCGCTCTCGACCGAAAGCCGAAATCGGTTTTACCTAAGCGCCTGCGCCGGGTCAAAAATATCCTGGCCAACCCCGGCGTGGCGCTGCTGGTCGATCGTTACACAGAGGATTGGGACCGCCTTTCGTACATGCTCATTCGAGGAAAAGCGTCCGTCGTAGAGGAGGAGGAGGAGAGAGTGTTCGCCGTCGTCGCGCTCAGGGCCAAGTACAGTCAATACTTCGAGATGCTAAAAGACGAGGCCACGGTGATCGCCGTGCAGCCCGAGTCCGTGTCGAGTTGGGCCGCCTCAGGAGAGATTGGAGAGAGCTGATGTCGAGCGTGACAGTTAAGAGCCTGCAAAACCTTCAGCAACTGGTGGTGACAACGGGCCACGCCTTTATCGCCGACGAGCCCGCGGGTGTTGGGGATGACCTGGGCCCGAATCCTTACGAGCTGCTACTGGCGGCGCTGGGGACGTGCACGGCCATGACCCTGCTCCTGTACACCCGGCACAAGGGCTGGTCGCTGGATTCGGTAGAGGTCGAGTGTCGGCACGAGAGAGTACACGCCGAGGATGTCGGTGAGATGGGAGACGAGAGCGGAGGGAAGATAGACCTGATAACCCGAGAAATAAGGTTGCACGGCGACCTGACCGAAGAGCAGCGAGCGCGCATCGCGGTGATCGCCACCAAATGTCCCGTGACCAAAACGCTGCAAAACCGGCCGCGCATAGTCGACGAGGTGGTGATCTCGGGCTAGAGTTCGCGCCCCCGGCCCGCCCGCCAGTCGGCAAGAATCTGGCGATCGTGGGGGAATGGCATGCCGGGCAGATCGTCCTTGTGGAACCGCCCGACCTCCTGCACGTCGTGGCCTGCCCGCTCCCGTCCGCTCGTTACAACCCCGTCGAAGACGACGAGGATGACCGGGTTGCCGGTGCGCGAGTAGACGCCTACCAGCCGGGTAAGCTTCACATTCAGACCGGTCTCTTCCAAGACTTCCCGTATGGCGGCATCCTCCACCGCCTCGGCGCGATCCACATAGCCGGACGGAAAGCTCCACTCGCCCAGCGACGGTTGGACGCCTCGCCTGACCATCAGGACCTTGTCCTTCAGGGAGGTGACCACGACGGCGGCCACCTTGGGGTCGAAGAATTCCACATGGCCGCACTCGGCGCAGAACGGCCTGGGCGATCCCTCGATCACCTTTTCTGACAGGGTTGCGCCGCAGGCTCTGCAGTAAACGGTCTCGGCTCGCGGATGGGTCATGCGTTGAGTATAATTGCGCGGCCCGAGCGCCCCGGTAAAGTTCCGGGGCCATTTCATGGGCGACGAGGCGACCTCTTGGCGGAACTCAGGCCCAACCGGGCGAAGCGAAAACTGGCTGACGGCGGAATCGTTTCCGTCGCTATGGGGCCGCTCAACGCCGAGCTGATCGAGCACATGTGCCAGCTCGACTTCGACGCCATCTGGCTGGAGGCCGAGCACGGGCCAGTAGACTTTGCCAACATCCCCGAGCTCACCAGGGCATGCGACCTTTGGGGCAGATCGTCGATAGTGCGTGTCAATCAAGTCAACGCCGGGTTGATCTACCGGACGCTGGACTCCGGCGCCATGGGCATAGCCGTGCCCCACGTCGACACCGCCGACGACGCCCGTGCGGTCGTGGACGCCGCCAAGTTCGGCCCTATCGGCCACCGGGGCATGTTCACGTCTCGCCAGGGGATAGGCGTCAAGGACTACATCACCAGGGCGAACGACGAGACGATGATCGTCGTCCTGATCGAGGACATCGTGGCGGTAGACAACCTGCCGGAGATCCTCGAAGTCGACAACATCGACGTGTTCTTCGTCGCGCCCGGCGACCTCGCCCAGTCAATGGGCCATACCGGACAGTACGATCACCCCAAGGTTGTGGCCACCGTTGAGCGCGCCCTCAAGAAAATAACCGAGGCGGGCCGGGTGGCCGGGACGCTGGTAAACGACAACACCGCCGACCACTACGTGGGTCTGGGGGCCCGTTTTCTCAGCGTCTCGTGGACGCCCTGGCTCAACGTTGGTGCCCAGGCCTACCTCGACAAAGTCAAAGCCGCTACCAGGTCCTGAGGGCCGCACAGCCCGAAAGCCGTACAGCCCGAAGGCCGCACAATAGGTCTGAGCGGTTAGAATCCCCACCATGACGAGCCTGGCATCCAGACTCGAAGATCTCCTGCGTCCCGACCGGATGCGCATACTCCGCGCGTGCTCGGACGTGGCCGAGCGCCGCGCCATCGACCTCTACCTCGTCGGCGGCGTCGTGCGTGACGCGCTCGATGCCCCCGGGTCTGCCAAGGACGGCCCTGAAATCGGGCCTGGCGCCCCGGATATCGACATCGCCGGACCCGGCGTCGACTGTGGCTTCGCCTCAGCGGTTGCGGACGCGCTGGGCGGCCGCTTCGTCGCCAGTTCGGCGTTCGGTACCTACAAGCTGATCGCGCCCGTCAGCGACCCGTCTCAGGGCACTGAGATCGAGATCGATCTCGTAACCTCCAGGGCGGAGGCCTACCCTGAACCGGGCGCGCTGCCGGTCGTTGCCCCCGGCAGCGTCGCAGACGACCTGGCCAGGCGCGATTTCTCCATCGGCGCGATGGCCATGGTAATGGCCCCGCCCGTCGGCTCCGAGATGGTGTGGGGCGACCTGATCGACCCCTACGATGGCGATGGCGACGTCTCTCGTAAACTGATTCGAGTTTTGCATCAGGCCAGTTTTGAGGACGACCCGACCCGCATATTCCGAGCCGTGCGCTATGCGATCCGGCTGGGGTTCGAACTCGAATCCAACACCGAGGCGCTGCTGCGAGATGCGCTGACCCACATGGACCGGCTTTCGGGAGACCGGGTTCGCCACGAACTGGAGCGCATTTTTGATGAGCCGGGCGCGGGCCCAATGCTCATGCGGGCACAGGAGTTGGGCGTGCTTGGCGCGGTGTTCGCCGAGATGGGCGGCGCGGCCGATGCTCTGGTCTCGGCGAATTTCCCCGACGGGCCCGACGGGACCGGGGGACGAGACGCCTGGACGGGTCTCCTGGCGTATCCCGTCCCGCCCGAGCGCTCCCAAGCCCTGGCGAAAAGGCTGAACCTCGGTTCTCGCACCGGCAGGGTGGTACGGGACGTCGCGGGCATACGTTACGGATTCCACGGCCTGCGGTCGGGGCTCCAGCGGCGAAGTGAGGTGTACTCATTCCTCTCCTACCGCTCCGAGGCCGCGATCAGAGCCTGCGCGGCGGCGACCCAGGACGAGACGCTGCGGGCGGCTCTAAACCTCTACGTAGAGGAGCTAGTCGGCGTGACGCCCGAGCTGACGGGCGAAGATCTCCTGGAGATGGGAGTGGTGCAGGGTCCGAACGTCGGCCGATTGCTGCGCGCGCTGCTCTACGCCCGGTTGGACGGAGACATCACTTCCCTCGACGAAGAGCGCGCGTTCGTCCGCGCCCCCCTGAACTCCCGGCCCGAAGCCCAATAGCAGCCCCCCGGTCCGGGGTTTTATGAGCCCGACTGGGGCTCCGTCATAGACTCCGGGTCGAGAATGCGGTCCAGGTTCGCCGCCGAGAGGTCGGTCGTTTCCGAGGCCACTTCCCGCACCGTCCGGTCCGAGCGCTGGGCCTCTTTCGCGATGGCGGCCGCGGCGTCGTAGCCAATAACCGGCACCAGCGTAGTTACGATGGCCAGCCCCCGCTCCACCAACTCGGGTCCCCTGGTTGTGGCCGTCAATCCGTCAATGCACTGGGCGCTGAAGTTGCTCGCCGAGGCCGCCAGCAGGTCTATCGACTCCAGCAGCCCGTGTGCTGCAACGGGCATCATGACGTTGAGCTGGAAGTTGCCCGACTGACCGGCGATGGACACCGTGACGTCGTTTCCGATCACCCTGGCCGCGGCCATGCACACTGACTCCGCGATGACCGGGTTCACCTTGCCCGGCATGATCGAGGAGCCGGGCTGAACCTCTGGCAGGTCGATCTCACCGATTCCGGCCCGGGGGCCGGAGCCCAGCCAGCGCACGTCATTAGCGATCTTCATGAGGCTGACGGCGACCGACTTGAGCGCCCCGCTCATCTCCACCACTCCGTCCAGGGTGCTCTGGGCCTGGAAGTGATTTTCGGTTTCTACGATGTCAATTCCTAGAGCGCCAGAGACCCGTGCGCACACCTTGCCGGCAAAATCAGGATGAGTGTTGACGCCGGTGCCAACGGCCGTGCCGCCCAGCGCTACCTCTCTTAGCCCCTCTGTGGCCGAGAGCACGCGCCGAATGCCGCGCTCCACCTGCCCGGCATGGCCTCGGAACTCCTGTCCCAACCGCACCGGAGTGGCGTCCTGCAGGTGAGTGCGGCCGGTTTTGACCACGTCCATAAACTCCCGCGATTTGTTTTCCAGCGACGCCTGCAGCCTGGTAAGACCCGGAATCAGTTCATCGGAAATCGCCTTCAGGGCCGCGACGTGGATGGCCGTCGGTATCACGTCGTTTGACGACTGGCCCGCGTTAACGTGGTCGTTGGGGTGCACCGGGTCGCGTGAGCCGAGCACGCCGCCGAGCCGCTCAATGGCCCGGTTCGATATCACCTCGTTCGCGTTCATGTTGGTGGACGTGCCGGAGCCGGTCTGGAATATGTCCACCACGAACTGATCGTCCAGTTCGCCCGTGATCACGTCGTCGGCCGCCTCTTGAATCGCCTGCGCCAGCCGGCTATCCAGCAAACCCAGTTCGGCGTTGGTCTGGGCGGCCGCCTTCTTAATCTCGCCGATCGCCCGAATGAACGAGCGGGGGAAGCGCAGGTCGCTAATGGGGAAGTTAACGACGGCACGCATGGTGTTCGCCCCGTAGTAGGCGTCGGACGGCACCTCGAAAGTGCCCATCGAGTCCCGTTCGGTCCGAGTATTTTTGCTCAAGCGCTGCTCCCGTCTTAACGGCCTTGTCGGTGTGGCCATATCGTAGCGGACCGGCGAAGCCCGTTATTAGTCGGCCAGTTCCCCTGCCGGGGATTGGGCCAGGAATTGGGCCAGGAATCGGGCCACGGCACCGCCGACCTCGTCATGGCGGCCCACCAGAGCGTGGTCGGCTTTCGCAACTTGCTTGAACTTCACCGGTCCCTCAACGTCGTCCAGGGCTCGCTGTAGTTCGACCGGGGGCGAGATGCGGTCGTTTGTACCGGCCATGAACAGTGTCGGCCTGTTGGCCGTGGCGGGCATCGCACGCATCGCGGACAGGGGTGGAGCGACCGCGGCGAAGCCGCGAGCCGCTTTCAGCTGGTCCATCGCCCCGAGCACGACCCCGGCGCCGAACGAATAACCGGCCACCGCCATCCGCTTGCTGTCTACTCCGGGCCAATGAGTCATCGCATCCATTGCCGCGAGAAGATCGTCAGTCTCGCCGGGGCCGTTGCTGAACCGGCCTTCGGAACCCTTCACCCCGCGAAAATTGAACCTCAGTGACGCCAGTGCGAGTCGGTCCAAAGCACGACATATGGCGGTCACAACGGCGTTGTCCATGTCTCCGCCCAGCAAAGGATGGGGGTGACAGACGATCACCAGGCCGGATTTAGAGTTGGCCCCCAACTCCGGGGATCGGGAAGGGGTCGACAGAACCCCTTCGACCGCCATTTCGTGGCTGAAGAACTGGATGGCCGTCTGCCGCATGGCAAGGCTCACTATAGCATTTGAAAATAGGGGTTGCTAGAATGGGCCGACTACCGATTTACCCCACCGTACAGGAGAGGAAAGGTATGCGAGGCGGATACGCATCCAATACTGAACAGACTTCCACCAACACGACCTCCGGGGTCCGAGTCGTCGACCTGCGCAGCGATACAGTGACCCACCCCAGCCCAGAGATGAGGCAGGCGATGTTCGATGCCGAACTGGGCGACGACGTCTTCGGAGACGACCCCACCGTCAATAAGCTAGAGGCAATGGCCGCCGAGCTGCTGGGCAAACAAGACGCCACCTTCGTCGCCAGCGGTACGATGGGCAACATCGCCACGGGCATGGCGCACTGCACCAGGGGCGACGAGATGCTCGTTGGTGACAAGTCGCACATGTTCAACGCCGAGGCCGGCGCCCACTCGGCCCTCGGTGGCATTGCGGTTCAGACAGTGCGCAACGACGAGCGAGGGATGATGGACCCTGACGAGGTCAGGGCCGCCATCAGGCCGGACAACATCCACTACCCGCCGACGACTCTGATCGCCATGGAGAACACCCACAACCAGGCCGGGGGAACGCCCCTGACGGCGGGGGAAGTCGCGAGCGTCGCAGCGGTGGCCAAAGACCACGGCATAAAGTTCCACATCGACGGCGCCCGCCTGTTCAATGCGGCCGTGGCGCTCGAGACGCCCGCCGCCGAGCTGGTAAAAGACGCCGACACCGTCTCGTTCTGCCTGTCCAAGGGCCTGTCCTGCCCGGTGGGTTCCGTGGTCGTCGGCAGCCACGAAGACATCGAGAAAGTACGCCGGTGGCGCAAGGCGCTGGGCGGCGGCATGCGCCAGGTGGGCGTGATAGCGGCGGCCGGCGTGGTGGCGCTTGAGTCGATGATAGACCGCATGGCGGAAGACCACGCCAACGCCCGCAAGATGTCCGTCGGCCTGGCGGGAATCGACGGTATCGACTGCGACCCGGACGCCAACCCGACCAACCTCGTGTTCTGTCATGTATCCGCGAAAAATCCGACGGAGATCCTGGCAAAGCTCGACGAGCGGGGAGTGCGAGCCCTGTCGTTACCGGCGGGCTGGCGGTTCGTCACCCACTACGGCATAACCTCTGACGACATCGATCACGCGCTCGACGTCGTCGAGAGCACGTTTAAGGAACACGCGGCCTTCTAGTCCGCGACCCCAACCAGAATGTTTGATAGGCAGGCCGGTGGCGGCCTGCCTATTTTTTCGCCATGTTGCTCGTCTTCACACATCCAGGTTTTCGACGCCTCTGGCTAAACTCGGTCTTCTCAGACGCCGGGACCATTGTCCTAATAATGGCCCAGGGGCTCCTGGCATTAGAACTGACCGGTTCGGAGTTCTGGCTGGGGGCGGTGGCCGGTGTGAACGGCATCGCCATCATGGCGTTCAGCCTGGTTTCCGGAGTAATGGCGGATCGATTTGACCGGCGGATCCTCGTCGCGGCGGCGGCAGTGTTGGACCTGGCTGTCGCGGCCTTGTTGGGCACGCTCGTCTTCTTCGGCGTTGAGGCGCTGTGGCACCTGCTGGCGCTGGCCGTCGTGAACGGGATATCGATCTCCATTCGTGCCCCCGCTCGTAGCGCCCTTACCCTCGACCTAGTGGGGCGGGACAAGCTCATCAAGGCGACAGCCGCCAACTTCGCCGCCCTCCAGTTCGTCGCCATCATCGCCCCACTCTCCGCTGGCCGGCTCATCGACTCGTTCGACATTTCATGGGCCTACGTGGTCGTCGCCACCGCCGCCGGGTTGGCCCTGCTGTCGTTGATCGGCCTGCGGGGTGTGGGTAAGCCCACGGGACGCGCCGGACCGCCGCTGAAAGACATGTTAGAGGGAGCGAAGTACGTGTTCCGTGCGCCGACGGTTCGTACGCTCATGCTCCTGGCTATAGTGGCTGAAGTCTTCGCCTGGTCCCACGAGACCATGCTGCCGGTCATGGCCACCCTGGAACTGCGCGCCGGTGCATCCGGCCTGGGGTACATCCTGGCCGCGGGCGGGGCGGGCGCGCTGGTTACGACCGTCGTAATTTCGAGCGTGAAAGAGGTCGGGCGAAAGGGCGTCTTCGCGCTGATCGGGCTCAGCTCCTTCGGCGGCTTCCTGATCCTGTTCGCACTGTCGCCATGGCTGCCTCTTTCGCTCATCTTCATCACCCTGGCCTACAGCGGTGCGATGGCCTACGAGACGTTGCTCGGGGCCATGTTGCAGACGGTGGTGCCCGACGAAATGAGGGGCCGCGTATTGAGCTTCCAGACGGCGACCTGGGGCCTGACCGGTGTGTCCGGCTTCCACACCGGGGCCATCGCGGCGGCCATCGGTGCGCCCATCGCCATCGCCATCGGAGGAGCGGTGGTACTGGTCAACGCGCTCCGTGTCGCACCGACCTTCTGGCGACTCGACGAGCGTGCGGCCGACGAAAGGGTGGGCGACTGACGGGCCGATTGACTGGGCGCGTCGCTGTGCTTACATTGACGGTCCCTATCAGCGCCGGGCACGAGCCCGCAAAAACAGCGAGCCCAGTTAATCAGCGAAGAGGAGAAAGTCATGGCAGACGCAGTTTCAGTAGCACCCGACAGCTACAAGGTGGTCTTCGAGAACGAGCGGGTGAGGATTCTCGAGTTCAGCGGGAGCGTGGGCACCGTCACCGAAATGCACTCCCACCCCGACGTCGTCGCGGTCGGCATCGACTCGGTCAAAGTGAAGTTCACCGTGGAGAACGGCCAGTCAATGGACGCAGAGGTGAACGCCGGTGACGCCATGTTCATGGACGGCCACAGCCACTCCACCGAGGTAACCGGCGGCGGCGGCAAGGTCATCCTCGTTGAACTCAAGTAGGGCGATAAATTGGTAGGACACGGCTACGACATACCCGTCAGCGGGCCCCTGGCGGTCCCGGAGTCGATAACGGCGATCGCGCGAGGCGGCGAAGAGCTGGGCTTCACCCACGCCTACACCTCGGACCACATCGTGGTCCCCACCTCGTTCGACTCCATTTATCCGTATACCGCCGACGGCAGCGCTCCGTTCGGGACCAGCTTCCTCGAACTGCTCACCACCATTACTTATATGGCGTCGGTCACGTCGAAAGTCCGGTTGGTGACATCGGTCATGGTCGTGCCCTACCGGGCGCCGGTGCACACCGCGAAAGTGCTCTCCACCATAGACGTGCTTTCGCATGGCCGCCTGACGGTCGGCGTCGGCGTCGGCTGGATGCGCGAGGAGTTCGAGGCCGTCGATGCTCCGCCGTTCGAGGCGCGCGGCCGGGTCACCGACGAATATTTGCAGGCATTTCGGGAGCTATGGAGTTCTTCGAAACCGGAATATCACGGAGAACATGTCTCGTTCTCCGACGTCGCGTTCGAGCCCAAGCCCGTGCAGAGTCCGCTGCCCATCTGGATAGGCGGTGAGAGTCCTCCTGCCATCAGGCGAGCGGCGACTATTGGCGACGGCTGGTACCCCATCAGCTACAGCCCGGCCAACCCGCTGGACACCTTCGAGCGGTTCAAAGCGTCGCTGGACAAGCTGCACGCCCTGGCGAAAGAGGCGGGCAGGGACCCCTCCGAAATCGAGATCACCTACCACGCCGGTGCCTACGGGCGAGACGCAGAGACCGTCGATGGCGAACGCAAGGCCTTCACCGGCTCCGACGGCCAGATAGCCGACGACATAAAGCGCTTCGAAGAGGCGGGAGTGAGCAACATCTTCTGGCTCTTCCCCGGCGACACCCCCGAAAAGCTACTCGCCTCAATGGAGCGCTACATGGACGGGGTGGCCAGGGGCTAAGGCTCCCCCGGCTCGCCCCACCGCTGCCGGTGGCGGTCCCCCGCTTCGCGTTCGGCGCCCTGGTCGGAGGGGTCGTAGTAGTGGCGGCCCTTTAGCTTTTTCGGCAGGTTCTCCATGGGGCTGAAGTGCTCGTCGAAGTCGTGCGAGTACTTGTACCCCTCGCCGTAGCCCTCGGCCTTCATTAGCCCAGTGACTGCATTTCGCAAGTGCATGGGCACCTGCTCGTTCGGGGTCTTACGCGCGTCCTCCAGGGCCTTGCCGATGGCCGCGTACGCGGAGTTGGATTTTGGAGCCGTTGCCAGGTAGATGATGGCCTCAGCCAGGGGGATGCGCGCCTCCGGCATTCCCACGAAGTGGGCGGCCTGCTGGGCGGCGACCGCGATGGACAGCGCCTGCGGGTCCGCCAGGCCGATGTCCTCGGCGGCCAGAATGACGATGCGGCGGGCGATGAACATCAGGTCTTCGCCCGCGTCCAGCATCCGCGCCAGCCAGTAGACCGCCGCGTCCGGGTCCGACCCGCGCACCGACTTGATGAACGCCGAAATCGTGTCGTAGTGGTTGTCGCCCGCCTTGTCGTAGCGCGGCGACCGGCGCTGCATCGTCTCTTCCACCAGCTGGAGCGTGATGTGGCGGGTGCCGTCTTGGCCCGGCTCGGCGGCGGACACCGACAGGTCCAGTGCGTTCAGCGCGACTCGGGCATCGCCCCCAGAGAAGGCCACGAGGGCCCGCTTTGCATCGTCATCAAAGACCGGCTTTAGCGAGGCCAGCCCTCGCTCAGAATCGGCCACGGCGCGGGCGAGGATACCGCCGATCTGCTCGTCCGACAGCGGCTTGAGTGTAAAAACCCGGGACCGGGAGAGCAGGGGACCGATCACCTCGAACGACGGGTTTTCGGTCGTCGCGCCGATAAGAGTGACGACCCCCGACTCGACATGGGGCAGAACAACGTCTTGTTGCGCCTTATTGAAGCGGTGAATCTCGTCCACGAACAGCACAGTGCGCCGCCGGTCCATGCCCAGCCGTTCGCGTGCGTCCTTTATTACCCTGCGTAAGTCTGCGACCCCGGCACCCACGGCGCTGATGGGCTCGAAGTAAGCCTTCGTCATGCCCGATATCAGCAATGCGAGAGTCGTCTTACCGGACCCCGGCGGCCCCCACAGGATCATCGACGGCAGCATGTCGGCATCGATGCTGCGGCGCAGCACGTGCTCCGCGCCGACGAGGTGGTCCTGGCCGAAGAACTCCTCGAACGAACGCGGGCGCATCCGCGCTGCGAGCGGCGCCTCGCTGCGGAGAGTCTCTTCTTCCTGGTGCTCGAAGAGCGTCATATCGGCGAGTTCTCGAAAAGGGTCATTGCCCCTACTTCATGACGGCGATCGTAACGCCGCCATTCCCTTCGGCGGGAGAGGCGTCGTAGTAGCGCTTTACCAGCGGGTGCCCGGTCATGTGCTCACGCACGGCGGCCTTCATGGTGCCGCCGCTCTTGCCGTGAATGACCCGGACCCTCGGATACCCCGCGCCTTTAGCATCGCGCAGAAACGCGTCCAGCTTCACCAGCGCCGGCCGCACCCGCATCTGGCGCAGGTGGACCTCTTGTGGCACGGAGATTCGGTCCAGAATACTGGGCCGCCGCTGTTCGGGATTTCTGTCCACGCTAATCGCCGCCCCGTGCGCCGCCAAGAGCCGCCGCCAGGCCGAACAGCAGCGCCTCGTCTTGATGGGGCAGCACAGTGCGCGGATCCAGCAACACCCGGTCGGCCTCGATGCGGGCAATAATCGGCGTCGCGGCGCTCCGGAGCTTTTCGATGAGCGCGTCGGCGCCCGCGTCGCCGGGATCAAGAGACAGCGCGAAAGATGGCAGCGTCTCGCCGGGCAGGCTGCCGCCGCCGATGGTCGAGCGCGTCTCGATGACCGTCGAACTGGCTCCGACAGTCTCGGCCCAGTCCCGCGCCCTGGTCGCGATGTCGTCGGGAGATGCGGCGATCATCCGCCACACCGGGATTTCCCCAGGAGCCTCGTTGCGCAAATAGTGCAGCAGGGTTGTGGCGAGAGCCGCGAGAGACATCTTGTCGGTGCGTACGGCCCGCGCCACCGGGTGCTTTGCCAGCCTGGCCACTGCCTCAGCGGTGCCCGCGATAAGCCCTGCCTGGGGGCCGCCCAGTAGCTTGTCGCCGGAGAAAAACGCCAGGTCCACCCCATCGACAAGGCTTTCTTGTGGCATGGGCTCATGCGCGAGGCCATAGTCGGCGGTGTCGAGCAGGGCTCCGCTGCCGAGATCATGCAGCACCGGCACGCCCCGGCGCTTGCCCAGCTCGACCAGTTCGGCGATGGACGGGGCGTGAGTGAACCCGACCGTGCGGAAGTTACTGGCATGCACAGCGAGAATCGCGCCGGTGCGGTCGGTAATAGCGGCTTCAAAGTCGCGCACATACGTGCGATTGGTCGTCCCGACCTCGACCAGCTCCGCGCCGCTGTGGCGGAGCACGTCGGGGATG
Organism: Dehalococcoidia bacterium; assembly: GCA_965250195.1. GTDB lineage: Bacteria > Chloroflexota > Dehalococcoidia > Lucifugimonadales > UBA2962 > CAUZIR01. The sequence continues at coordinate 186,436 of OZ252295.1, read as the reverse complement.
CGGAAGCCGCCGCCGATCTCCACGGCCTCACCTCGGGACACTATCACCTGTTTGCCAGAGGCGAACTCCATCAGCCCCAGTAGCACGGCGGAGGCGTTGTTGTTGACCACGAGCGCGGCCTGCGCTCCGGTTACCCTGCAAACCAGCTCGGCGATCGCCGCCTGCCTGGACCCGCGCCGACCCGTATCCAGCCCGTACTCCAGGTCCGTGTAAGACCCGGCCGCCGCAGTGGCCGCGGCCATCGCATCATTGCTGAGCGGGGCACGGCCGAGGTTTGTATGCAGGATGACGCCGGTGGCGTTGATGACCGGCGTCGGCCACGGGCGCCACGGCGCCGAGGCGGCAAGCACATCAGCCACCAGATCGTCGAGGCTCGGAGCATCGGCGCCGCCCGTGACGCTGTCTCGCGCGCGGCCCTGCGCGTCGCGGACCAGTTCCACGACGGCTTCGCGTGAGAAGTGCTCGGCCAGGGCATGGACTCGCTCGTCCATCAGCACCCGGTCGACGCTGGGCAGATCGCGTAGTTTTTCGGTCACTGCTTCGGCTCAAGCTCCTGTGTTTACGGCCGCGACGATGCCAGCGCCCATGCAGGCCCGGCGGCGCAGATGAATTATAGGCCAGCGTCCCTCTGAGACATCCAAATACCTCTGCTAGAATGGCCACTTGGTTTCGGCATCATGATCGTAATCGGACTAACCGGCGGCATAGGCACAGGAAAGTCCAAAGTCTCAGAAGTCCTGGGGCAGCTCGGTGCAATGGTCATCGACGCGGACGTCGTGGGCCACGGGGTATATGCCTCGGGCACGGCGGGCTACAGAGCCGTACTGGGCCAGTTCGGTCCGGGCGTCGTGGGATCCGACGGCGAGATAGACCGGGCGGCTCTCGGGAACCTGGTGTTCGCGGACGCAGGGGCGATGGCCAGGCTCAACGCACTGGTGCACCCGCTGATCCGCGAGGCGGTCGCCGAGCGGCTGCGGGGCCTGGAAACGGCTGGCACGGCCGTAGTGGTAGTCGAGGCGGCCATCCTGCTCGAAGCGGGATGGGACGACATGGTGGACGAGGTGTGGGTGGTCGAGGCGCCCGCAGACAGGGTAATGGGCCGACTGAGGCCTCGATTCGGCGGTGACGAAAAGGCAATCGCGGCCCGGGTAAAGTCCCAGGTGTCGCAAGGCGAGCGCCGAGAATCGGCGGACGTGGTAATAAAAAACGACGGCACCCTTAAGCAATTGAGGGGCCGGATTGAGCAGGCATTCAGCACACGGATAAAATCGGCTCGGGAGCGCAAAAACCAGAAATGACAACCACGGCAAAGTCCACCAAGACCCTCTACCAGAGTTACATAATTGAGGAGTACCACCTCAAAGAAGAGCCTTACTACGTGCCGGTCGCAGATGAGATCGAGCTGTTCGAGGCCGCCTACGCCGAGCGAATACCCGTCCTGTTCAAGGGTCCGACCGGAGTTGGCAAAACCCGGTTCGTTGAGTACATGTCATGGCGCCTCGGCCGCCCTCTAACGCGGGTCAAAAAAGACACCAAGGCCGACGCCAAGGCGGCTGAGAACGGCTCCAACCTGCCGCTCGTCACCATCGCCTGCCATGAAGACCTGACGGCCAGCGACCTGGTGGGCAGGTACCTGCTCGAAGGGGACAGCACCGTATGGATAGACGGCCCCCTGACCAGGGCGGTAAAAGTGGGAGGCATCTGCTACCTGGACGAGATCGTCGAGGCCAGAAAAGACACGACGGTGCTCATCCACCCGCTCACCGACCACAGGAGAATACTGCCGGTAGAAAAGAAGGGTGAACTGCTCGAGGCCGCCGAGGGTTTCTTGCTGGTCCTTTCCTACAACCCCGGTTACCAGAGCGCGCTCAAAGACCTCAAGCACAGCACCCGGCAGCGGTTCGTGGCCATCGAGTTCGACCCGCCCCCCAGGGAGATCGAGGCCAAGATCGTCGAACACGAGTCCGGGGTGGACTCAGACACCGCCATGCAGCTTGCCAAGCTGGGCGAGAAGGTGCGAAACCTCCGCGAACACGGCCTCGCCGAGGGCGCGAGCACCAGGCTGCTCATCTACGCCGGCAAGCTGATGTCTGCCGGAATCACGCCGCGGCGGGCCTGCCAGGTGGCCGTCGCCTGGGCGGTTACCGACGACTACTCGGTGCAGCGAAGCATCGAGGAGGTCACGGCCTCCATTTTCGAATAGTGTTGCCTCAAGTAGTGGGGTCAATCTCCCCGTAATGGATCGGTCCACCCGGGAGGTGGTCCGGCGCGCCTTGTCAGACCAGAGCGCCCCGGTCGTTAGTGGCGCTGGCCTTACCCCGGCCGCCGTGCTGATCCTTGTCTATGGTTCGGGTAAAGAAAGCACTGTGCTGCTGAGCAAGCGCAGCGAGAATCTTGAGACCCACCCCGGGGAAATTTCGTTCCCCGGCGGTAGACGTGAGGCCGGTGACTCGGATTTGCTGCAAACCGCGCTGCGTGAGGCCCACGAAGAGGTGGGGGCTGTCCCGGCGGACGTCGAGGTGCTGGGGGAGCTGGGGCAATTCTCGACAAGCAGTGACTTCGTCATCAGTACCTTCGTGGGAACCATCGGCCCCGTAACCGGCGAGCCGGGGTCCAGCGAAAAGGGCACCGGCGAACAGGGCACCCCCAAACCGGGAATCAGGGAACAGCCGTACCGTTTCACCGTCAACCACTCAGAGGTCGCCAAGTTGGTGGAGGTGCCGGTGAGGGAGTTGATGGATAGCCGCAACCTCAGGGACGATGTCAGGGTCGTTGACGGCGATCTGGCGGTGATGCCGGCGTTCTCTTATGCTGGCCACCTCATCTTCGGTGCCACGGCACGCATACTGGACCGGCTCATCGAGGCCCTCGCCCGTGGGAAGCTATTGACGACATGAAGAGAATAGATCGATGAAGCCGAACGAACAGGCATTGGCCGCGCTCGCCGAGTTCCCCGCCGCTCTCCGCGAGGACTACGAGCGCGCGCTACCGTTCATGAGCGACAACATCGAAGGGGTTGCGCTCGACCGCTGGTTTGAGGTGGGCATTGAGATGGCGGGCCAGAGCGCGCACGCATGGGACGCCGCCGCCCAGTACTTCCGGGCCAGCCCCGCCGTGATCGACTCGATGCCCTCGAACTATTTCATGCAGTGGGTTGAGTGCGGCCTGTCGTTGGCCCTCGAGTCACCGACACTTGGCGCCTCATACTTCAACGCCGGCCCCAAGACCATGGCCATCCTGCGATCTCGCCACATCGAGGCGTGGACCGAGTTGGGAAGAGGGCTGTACAAGGGGACGTGGAAGTCCAGCACTCTCGCCAACCGTTTCTTTGAGAGCAGCCCCGACCTGCTCGTCCAGCTCTCGTTCGAGCAGTTGGAGCGCTTCGTCGGCTTTCTCGACATCCTCTCCCGTCATTCCTACGACCTGGCGGCCGAGTGCCTGGCCCTGGGGCAAAAACTCTTCCCCATAGTCGGCCCGGACAAAGACGCATTCATATCACTTTCTCTGACGCTGGTGGAAACCGGTTGGCGACAGGTAAAAGCGTTCTTTGAGGCGAGTGCCAAGGCGCTCCCCCGGGTCGAGCCGACCCAGCGCCTGCGCTTCCTGCAAATGGCCGAGAAACTGCTGGCCGGCGGAGCGACGAATATGCCCGCCACCATGCTGGAGATTTCGCAGGCCATGCACGAACTGGACCGCAAATGTCACGGCCTGGTGTTGGACATGGCGGAGCCGGTCCTGGAAATAATGCCGTCCGCCATGCCTGAATTCGTAAAGAGCGCTCCCACGGTCCTTGAGCGCATCTCATTGGAGCAGCTCTCCACCTGGTGCGACGAGGGCAAGCGCGTCCTGCACCAGAACCGCGACGGCGGCATGGCCTTCTTCAAAATCGAGTCCTCCCACTCCGAGGAGTTCCTTGAGGGCATCTCGTCCGGGGTAGAGTTCAGCCGCATCCAGACCCTCATCGAAATGTACTGCTGTGCGCTGGCGGGCGAAGAAGTTGACCTGGCGGACACCCAGGACCTGGTGGACAAGAACATCGGCTGGGTGTCCACCGACTCGCCTACGACCGAAGGCTCGACCGTCTACCTCCCGTCGTTGGTGGATCGCTACCCCAGCAAGGACGACAACTTCCTCTGGTTCAAAGTGGTGTCCACGCACCAGGTAGCGAGAATGGAGTTCGGTAGCTTCCGCTTCGAGTTCGATGTCGAGGCCACCCGTTTCGAGAACCTGCGGCCCCAGCTGGAGGCCGACGGGTCGGGCGCGGGCCAGGCCAGGGCTGCGGACCTGCAGCGGTTCTTCGACCTGTTCGAAGAGAGACAGCTGGCGCTGGACATCTTCTCGGTCGTCGAGACCGGGCGCGTGGACGCGCAGGTAAAGGCCGAATACAAGGGCATCAAGCGGCCGTACGAAAGAGTCCAGGCCGACTCGCTGGACGCCCGACCCGACATCAATGAGTTGCCGGCAAGAGAGGCCCTCGTAGAATTTCTCGTCCGCATAAGCCTGTCCCGCGGCGGGTCGGTGCCGGTGCCCACAGACCACAAGGACGCCGCCCGCCAGATCTCCCGCATCGCTCTCCATACCATGGTCGCCGGGGCCACCGTGGAGGACTCCAGCGAGGCGACGCTGCGCATATACGCGCTGCTTATGCAGATCGCTAACGACCAGGTCAACGACGAAGACTGGGACCCGTTGGACGTCGAGGAGGACGATTCGGAGTCAGACACCTTCTCCGACCCGGAGGGCATGAAAGACCTTCTCGAGCAGATGGGAGGGGGCTCGGACGCCGACTCGGAGCCCGAGCAGGGCGAAGAGGAGTACGACTCCCCACAGGAAGTCGAGTACCGGGGAGACTTCAAGCCCGAGCTCACCCAGTTGTTGGAGCGCCTGCGGGATCAGGGCCAGTCCGGCGGCGGCGGCGAGGAGGGCGACCAGATAACCCAGGAGCTGCTCGAGCAGCTCCTGGAAAGCAGCGTCGAAGTCTCGCAAGAATCGCCGGACGGTGAATCCAAGTCGATCACAGAGGAATTCGCAGAGAACATGCTCAAGGAGGTCGGCCTACAGAAGCCGGAAAATCCAGACGGCGGCCAGGGCCCTCTCGTCCACGTCGACGAGACGGGGGGCGAGTTGGACGCCGACGAGCCGGAGACCTTCGTGTACGACGAGTGGGACTTCCGGGCCGCCGACTACAAACCGAGATGGTGCATCGTCAGGCAGAAGAACATGGCCGAGGGCGACGCGAGCTACTACAGCGAGATTCTCGGTCACTACGGGGGCCTCGTTCAGCAGGTTCGGCGGCAGTTCGAGCTAATGGTGCCGGAGCAAATGCGCAAGGAGCGGCGCCTCCAGGACGGCGAGGATATCGACATCGACGACGTCATCGAGGCGATGGTCGACATCCGCACCGGCGCCAGCCCTTCGGAAAAACTCTACTGGCGCCGCAATAAGGTCCAAAGGGACGTGGCGGTAGTGTTCCTGCTGGACACCAGCGCGTCCACCGCCGAGGCCATCGACGACACCCGGCGTTCTAACGACGACTGGGACGCTCCCGACGACCCGGTCGAGTACATGCTGTGGCTCAGGTCGCGCAGGGGCGAGGGGTCGAAACGCTCATACAAGCGAATAATCGACCTGGAGAAAGAGGCGTTGGTCCTGCTCATCAACGCCCTGGAGGCCGTGGGCGACACCTATGGCATCTACGGCTTCAGCGGCTACGGGCGCGAGAACGTGGAGTTCTACACCATCAAGGACATCGGCGAGCTGTTCACCGAGAAGATCAGGCGGCGGATCGACCGCATATCACCGCTGCACGCCACCCGCATGGGTCCGGCCATCCGACACGCGACCGCCAAGTTGGAAGCGCAGGACGCGCGCACCAAGCTGCTTTTCCTCATTAGCGACGGCCGACCCCAGGACCGGGGTTATTCACGAGAGGGCGTGGAAAAAGAGTACGCAGTTCACGATACCCGCATGGCGCTCGACGAAGCGCGTGCCAAGGCCGTCAACGCGTTCTGTCTGACCGTCGATCGCAATGGTCACGACTACCTCAAGACCATGACCGAGGGGATGGGTTACGAGGTTCTCGACGACATCTACTCGTTGCCGCACAGGCTCCTGTACCTGTACCGCAAGCTGACTATGTAGAGCCTCAGTGCGGCCGTGCGCGCGGCAAAACCGGGTTGCGGTTAGTGGTTACCCGCTATCCTCGTTGTCGAGGAATTCATAGTCCTCGCGACGGGGCGGGGCTTCGACGTACAGCGGGTCGTCGTCGAGGGCGAAAATGCCATCGACCCACGAAATCGGCAGCAGCAGCAGGGGCTGTGCCAGCTCACCCTCCTCCGACCGCGCGAAATACCCCGTGCCTTCCTCGTTCTGGAAGCCGATGCGATAGATCACCCCGTCCTCGTACTCCGTCCCCCGGCTGGTGAGCCCGGCGAAGCGCAGGTTGATGGCGGTCGATTTTTCGAAGATTCCGTATGGTGAGAAGTCGTCGATGTGAGTTTCGAGCACCACCTGGCCGATGGGGCCCTGGAGCAGTGGCACACCCTCGACATTCCAGCGGTCGAGCTGAAGGCCGACCCACTTGGTGTCTACTCCGTGACGCTGGACCGTCCAGGCGCCCTCTCGAATCTTGAACTGGAGCCACTCATTGTTGCCGCCGTGGTCCGTGCCCTTGATGATGCTCAGCTCCGTGATGTCATTCGGATTTCGCTGCACGAACCACGCCGGCAGCGGGGGCTCCACCACCAGGCGCCGCAGCACCTCTCCCCAGGACGAGGTGATGAGGAACAGCTGGTCGAACCCCTCAACCTGTCCGTAGTGGTGCTTGCCGTCGGTCGTCTTGTCGCCCAGGCTGACGCGGATGGTCCGGCCGTCTGACAGGCTGACCGTCACCTCCGTCTCCGGGCGGGTCAGGCCGAACTGAGACGGGTTGTCGACCCGGTCCTGTAGCTGACGTCGGGACTTCGGCCCCGTAAGAATCAGCACCATACCGCCCCAGCGCTTTCGCTGAGGAGCCACGCCGGTGAGGCCTTCAAACTGCCAGTTGCGGTCCGGGTCACGCAGGAACGTGACCGTTTCGTTGCGGAACCGCACCTCGATGACATCGATGTCTGACTCCGAGACCTGGTAGAACCAGGGTGCGTCCTCTTTAATCTCGGGGGTTGATTCGAACGGGTTCACCAGGACGACCGCGATAACGACCGCCGCCCCGGCGATGAGAACCGCTAAGACCTTGAGATTCAACTTGCCCGCCTCCGCACTAGCGCCTTCTCCACCACACCCAGACCCCCATCAGCATCAGTAGAGCGGGGGGCAACAGCCAGCTCGACCAGCGGACGAAATCGCGCTGGTTGCTGGTAAGAACCAGGTTGCGCTCCACCCGAATCTTCGGCCGAATCGAGATCAGCTCAATGTCGTCGGTAACGTAATTGACCGCATTGAGGAACAGGTCTCCATTGTCCCGGCTGGTGAAAAAGTCATTGGAGGCGAAGTCGGAGTCTCCGAAGACCACCAGCTTGGTGGTGGGAGACTGGGGAGTGCACTCAATGGGCTCTGCGCCGATCTTGGCGCAGGCTTCCAGCAGAGCGGCCACGGCGTACTGGGCCAGCACCTCATCCTCCGAGTCGCGGCCCGGCCTGTCCAGGTTCGCCTCGAACCAGCCGTTGCCGCTCGTCCAGGCCAGCGGCTGGTACCTCGTCTGGGGCGGGCGGTTATCACCGGTAACGGTGAGCGCGAGCGCGGTCACACCGGGGAAAAACGTCACATCAATCTCCGAAGTTATCTCGTACCCGGCCGTCGCGTTCGGCGGGTACTGGAAATTCTGCCTTTGCACTAATGGCGTCAGTAGCTGACCGGCAACGGAGCTGCCGCCGTCGGCCAGGTTTTCGCTGGCCACGTTGACCCCCCACTCGGCGAGCAGCGCGTGGAAAGTGGCTGGCGACCTGGGGTCGAGCATGACCACCATGCGACCGCCCCCGAGGAGGTACTCGTCCAGGGCGGCATACTCTTGCTGATCGAGGTTTTGCTGGGGTCCGGCAACCACTATCGCCGCCGCGTCACCTGGTACCGACCGGATCTGCAGCAGGTTGAGGGCCTGCACCGCGTAGTTATCTCGCTGCATACCTTCCAGCGCCAGGTCCAGCCCTCCGGGCTCGATCACGTCGCGCAGGTTGCGGTCGCGGGACGCTGGCCGCTCCTTGTGCCCGGTGAGGAAGTAGATCTTCTTGCGCTGGACTCCTGTCACAACGAGCATGGCCTCGACCAGTTGCTGCTCTGAAACCAGGAAGAACTGGTCCTCCAGGGCGTCCAGGGCCTCATTGCTCAATCCCTGCTCGGCCGCCGTAAGGTCCCGGTCGATCAGGGACGATATGGCCGGGGGAATGAACGCCGGGGAGAAATTCCCCGTGCTCAGGTTCTCGATTATGACCGCCGGGAACTGGGTGACGTTGTAGTTCAGGGCCACCGCTCGCCTCACCTGGGGGTCAACGAAGCGAAACTCGAAATTGTCGTTTGCCAGGGCGAACTCGTTGAGAACGTCCTCCACGTCAACTCGCTGGTCGTCGTCCTCAACGTAGAACGCCGTCGCCCGGATTTTCACATCGAGGCTGTCCAAAATCTGCGTCGTCTGGGGGGCCAGCGTGAAAAAGCGAGTGGCGGTCACGTCGAATCGAGTGTTGTTCTTAAAGACGAGGAAGTTCAGCCCCACCACTATCGCGAAAAAAGCGAGAGTCATGATCAGTGCGATCGTCCCGAACCTGGCCTGCCGTCCGACCACGAAGATCGCCACGGCCCTGGGGGAGATGACCGCGGCCGCGAACACCAGGGCCGCGCCGATTATCAGCACCGAGAGCGAAAAGCCCTCGATGTCCTCGATCGTCAGGTACAGAATGCCGCCGGCTATGAAGGCGACCACACCGACGATAGCGGCGACTACCGACCAGAACGCGGTCGAGCGAATCTGTGAGCGGAAAGCCTCCACCAGCGTCTCTTCGCTGGGGGCGTCTTGGCCGTTTTGCCCAAGGCGATCGTCGGCCATCTAACGCCACCTCCGGGTCTCTACCGCCCTGACGGAGAGGAACAGGAAGACCGCGATTATGCTCAGGTAGTAAACAAGGTGGCTCACGTCGACCACTCCTCGCGTGAAGTCGGTGAAGTGGGCGTCAATAGAGATCGCATCGACGACCTGCTTCCCCGTGTCGCCCAGGCGTGAACCGAGCTGGTCGACGATGGTCAAGAACCCCAGCGTGCCTATGCCGAGCACCGCCGCGACGATCTGGTTGTTGGTCAACGATGACGCGAGCAGCCCAATTGCCAGGGCCGCGGCGCCGTAGAGGATCATCCCCAGGTACGCCGACATGACCGGTCCGCTGTCCGGCCCGCCGTAGACGTAGATCATCAGCACGAAATAGAGGGTGAACCCCAGCGTCACGATGAGTGTCACGGCGCTGGCGAGGTACTTGCCCAACACGATCTCCCAGTCCCTGAGTGGGGAGGTGAGAAGCAACTCCATGGTGCCCAGCTTTTGTTCCTCAGCTAAGAGCCTCATGGTGAGCAGGGGCGCCAGGAGAATGTAGAAGATCACCGCCTCCTCGACGAAGGGGCGGACCGAGGCCTGGGGGTTGACGCTGAGGACGTCGAGCACGAAGAAAATGCCCGCCTGCAGCACGAACATGCCGCCTACCACATAGGCGGTCGGTGTCTGGAAGTATATTCGCAGCTCTTTCCAGGTTACCGCCCAGAGATTATTGAGTGACGTTGTGATGGCTTTGTTCAATTGAGTTCGGCTCCATTTGTGGCTGCCACGCCAATTGCGGCTGAACCGGGCGGCTCGGCGGCCTCTTCACTTGTGGTCAGGCGCAGGAAGATCTCTTCCAGGGACATGCCGACCGACTCCAGCTTGAGCAGGTTCCAGCCCCCTTTAACCACGGCGCCGGCGAGGGCGGCTCTCACGTCCACTCCCTGCTCGGCCTCCACCTCGTAGCTGCCGAACGTCTCGCCGGCCGTGGGCGGCTTGCGATGGACCGCGGTGACCGAGTCCACCCTCTCCATGGCCGCCACGATGTCTCGTGTGGGGCCCTGCACTTCCATCTCGACTCGTTCGACGCCGCGCAGGCGCGTGGCCAGGTTCTCCGGCCGGTCGATGGCGACAATCTGACCCTCGTGAATAATGATGACCCGCTCACAAAGAGCGCTCACCTCCGGGAGGATGTGAGTGCTCACCACCACCGTGCGATCCCCACCGAGGTCTCTTATCAGCTCCCGCGTTTCGACCACCTGGATGGGGTCGATGCCGATCGTGGGCTCGTCGAGGACGAGCACCTGGGGCTCGTGCAGAATGGCCTGGGCGATTCCGACCCGCTGTCGAAAGCCCTTTGATAGCTTGTGTATATAGGTGGTGAAATACTCTTGCAGCCGGCAGATTTCGATGACGTCGTCGATGCGCCGATTCACCTGTCGGCCACTCATCCCCCGGATGCGGCCCATGAACCCCAGGTAATCCTCTACCGACATATCGGTGTACAGGGGCACAGTCTCGGGCAGGTAGCCGATGAGCCTCCTGGCTTCCAGGGAGTCTTCTACGATGTCGAAACCGGCCACCGTGCACGTCCCTTCGGACGGAGGCGTGTAGCCCGTTATCATCTTCATCGTCGTTGACTTCCCGGCGCCGTTCGGGCCGAGGAAGCCCAGGACCTCCCCTTTTTCCACACGGAAGCTTATGTCCGTAACGGCGGGAAAGTTGCCGTAGTACTTCGTAACCGAGTCGAGTTCAATCATGGTGTTTGAGTTCTTCCGAGAGGTTCAACGCTCCCAAACAGATACGTTCGAGTCTCACTACGGGATTCGGGGTTGGAAGATTGCGAAGAAAATGGGGGAATGCCAGTTGGATGCGGGTTTTAGCACCCGATTTTCCCGGAAGGCCTGCCCACGCGGCCGAACGGGATTCTATACTAACATCCACGCCCCATTCAACGAACACGGAAGCGAAGCGGCCGATGCCGAGGCGATGAGGCCATGAGCCGAAGAGCGACCTAGAGCGAACGAAGAGAGCGGAGAACTTTCATTGCATTTGGCGATAGACGCTTACGGCGTCGATGATAAAACGCTCGGCGACGAGCAGCTCGTCGAGAGCTTTCTCGACCGCTGTCCCGACGACATGGGCATGACCAAAATCATGCCCCCGCAGGTCTACACCTACCGGGGGAAGGAACCGGAGGACTGGGGCGTATCGGGCTTCGTGCTGATCGCCGAGAGCCACATCTCCGTCCATACGTTTCCCGAGCGCGGCTACCTCAACGTCGACGTGTTCTCCTGCAAGGACTTCGACACAGGCGCAGTCGAGCGAGACATTCGCGAGAGATTCGGGGCCGACGCCGACCAGGTCAAGGTCTGGCTCATGGAGCGAGGCATCAACTACGACAGCCCCAGGGCACTGTATGGGGCGATGGTAAAAGAGCGGGTCGTCCTCATGGAGCCGAGGCGAAACGAGCAGCCCTGAACCCGGCCTCGAACTTCCTCGACTACCAGCCTTCCCAGATCGATCCGTCCACCGCACGGGCAGTGCTGGTGCCGGCGCCTTACGACGGCACCGCCTCTTACGGGAAAGGGGCTCGCCACGGACCGCGGGCCATCATCGAGGCCTCCCGTCATCTCGAGGACTTCGACCTGGAACTCGGAGCCGACCCGTCGGCGCTCGGCATCTACACGGCGCCGGATGTTATTTGCGAGGCGGAGGGACCGGAGGCGATGGCTGCTGCCGTCGAGGAAGCGGTCGCGGCCTGGGCCGGGCCCGGCCCAGGGCCCGGAAGACTGGTCGGCGTACTGGGAGGCGAGCACAGCGTCACCATCGGCGCTGTGCGGGCGATGGCGGCGAGGTTCGACGGCCTGTCCGTGTTGTATTTGGACGCACACGCCGACATGCGCGACGAGTACCAGGGCAGCCGCTACTCTCACGCCTGCTCCGCCCGCCGGGTGGCTGAGATTTGCAGCATCGTCGAAGTCGGGGTCAGGAGCGCCGAGGAGAGCGAGTGGGAGTGGATGACTCGCAAAGGCGTGCCGGTGGTCACCTGGCCGCCCGGCGTCGGCAGCGATTACCTCGCCGACGTCATCGCTGCCCTGGGCGATCAAGTCTACGTCTCAGTCGATCTCGACGTACTCGACCCATCGATCATGTCCGCCGTGGGCACACCGGAGCCGGGCGGCATGGGTTGGCACGACCTGTTGCGACTGTTGAAGAGAGTCGCGGCCGAGCGTTCTATCGTAGGATTCGACGTCGTGGAGCTGGCGCCTGAGGAGGGGCCGGAGGCATGTAGTTACACGGCTGCGAAGCTCGTTTACAAGCTCATCGGATACGCCTTGATGGGAGGCAGCGACCGCAGCACATCCGGGCGCATGGGCCAAACGTAAGTTCATGAGAGCGTGCTAGAATTCACCCATGAAAAACCCATCTAAACCGGCGCTCGACCCCGTCGCTGGGCAGACATACTCCGAGTCGCAGATTTACATGGACCACGCCGCCACCACGCCGGTGGACGAGCGGGTGCTCGCGGCCATGATGCCTTACTTCAGCGAGAGCTTCGGCAATCCCTCCAGCATCTACACGCTCGCACAAGACGGTCGCAAGGCGTTGGATGAATCCCGCGACACCGTCGGCGCGGTTCTGGGGGCTCGCAGCGGCGAGATCGCCTTCACCAGCGGCGGAACCGAGGCCGACAACCTGGCCGTAAAGGGCGCGGCCCTTGCCCTGCGCGGCGTGGGCAACCATATCGTCACCACCGCCATTGAGCACCACGCGGTCCTGCACGCATGCGAACAGCTCGAAGAGTTCGGTTTCGAGGTGACATACTTGCCCGTCGATGAAGACGGACTGGTGTCTCCCGCCAGCGTCAGTGAGGCTCTGACGGACCGCACCGTGCTCGTTAGCGTCATGCTGGCCAACAACGAGATCGGGACAATTCAGCCGATACCGGAGATATCCCGAATAGTGCGGGAGAGGGCTCAGCGAGACGGCCGCACCATCGTCATGCACACCGACGCGGTTCAGGGGGCGGGCTACCTGAGCCTGGACGTGGACGAACTTGGCGTCGACCTGCTCAGCCTGTCCGCGCACAAGTTCTATGGCCCCAAAGGAACCGGAGCCCTTTTCGTGAAGAGAAGCACCCCGATGGAGCCTCAAATCGTTGGTGGGGGCCAGGAACGCCGCAGGAGGTCGGGCACCGAGAACGTGCCCGGCATCGTCGGGCTGGCGGCCGCTCTGGAATTGGCCGAGAGCGGTCGGGAGGCGACCGTCAAGCATTGCAGCCGCTTGAGGGATCGAATAATCGACGGTCTGACCGGTCGCATCGAAGACGTACGGTTAAACGGCCATCGAACCCAGCGACTGGCAAACAACGTGAACGTCTCGTTCCAGGCGGTAGAGGGAGAGCCGATATTGCTGGGCCTGGACTTCGCCGGGATAAGCGCTTCCAGTGGCAGCGCCTGCTCTTCCGCCTCCCTTGAGCCCTCTCACGTCCTGTTGGCCATCGGCCTGGATGCCGACCTGGCGCAGGGAAGTCTCAGGATGAGCCTGGGACACAGTAATACCGACGAAGATGTGGACGCGCTGTTGGACGTGCTGCCAGGCCTGGTCGCCAGGCTGCGGGCGATGCCAACGCTGGCCGGGGTGGAGTGAAATGATTTTTCGATTTTCGAACAAAGTTCGGGCCCTCCCGATCGTACTGGTTGCTCTGACGACTCTGGTGGTAGCGGCGGCTTGTGGCGGTGGCGAGCAGAACTCGTTCCGTGTCGAGGGGCGCAACCTGGAGATTATCTTCGAGACGCCCGTCGTTGGTAAGCGAGTGTTTTTCACCAACGACGGCAGGGACTGGGTCATAGAGGTGGCGGACCCGAGCACCCGCATTGCGGCGGTCAATGTGACGGTCGTCAACCGCCGTATCAACATCACCAAGCTTCGGGTCGAATCCGATTCGGTGGCGATAGGCAATGGTGGGGCCGGCCAGCGCATCCAGGCGCTTCCCCCGTTCGAACATGCCGTCGAGTTTACCGGTGCGATGCCGGAGGAAGAGACGTTTACGCCGCTTTTGTGGACAGACTTTCAGCTCGAGCTCGGCTTCCAGGCGACCGGGTGGATATTTTTCGAAATCCCCGTCGGCATCGATCTAGACACCCTGTGGTGGTCGGCGGCCGACGACATCATCGGCCGGTACTAACCGCAACGCGTCGCGAGACCGCCGTAATTACGTAACGGGAGTCCGTGCAATGGGCGTTCCGTTACAATGAAAGCAACGGCGAATCCTCGCACCTCTGGCCGGTGTCCCGCATCCAAGTAATAGCGGGACCGGAGCCGGAAGCTGCTGGCGATGGTCGCGCCAAAGTAGGGGCAAGCCCCAATAAGCAAAGAGAGGCGACGAATGGCAACAGTGAAGATCACCGACGATTCCTTCAAGGCGGAAGTCCTCGATTCGGAACTGCCGGTTCTGGTGGACTTTTGGGCCGAGTGGTGCGCGCCATGCAAAATGATCGCGCCCATGGTTGAAGAACTGTCGAGCGAGTATGAGGGCAAGTTCAAGTTCACCAAGCTGAACGTGGACGACAGTCCCAACACCGCCGGTACCTACGGCATCAGGGGCATCCCCACGCTGCTCATCTTTCACGGTGGCGCACCGGTAGACCAGGTCGTCGGTGCGGTGCCCAAGAACGTGCTCAAGGGCAGGGTGGACAACGTACTCGAAAAGGCCGGCGTGGCCTAACAGCCAAATCGACCGAGCTTAAAAAGCGCAAGACCCCGCCCGGCTGACCGGCGGGGTCTTTGCTTGTCTGTCTCGCCAATCGACGAGGTCTCTCCTGTATTGTTTTGCCAGGCCCAAGGCCAAAGCCAAATACCAAAGGAGGTGAGGGTGAAAATCACCGAAGTGAGGCCGATCATGCTGGACCGATTCCTGCTGGTCGAAGTGGTAACTGACGCCGGCATCTCGGGCATCGGAGAATCAGGAGCCTGGGGATTTTTGGAGGCCAGCGAGGCTGCGGTCCGCAAGTTCGGCCGATATCTCGTAGGACAAGACCCGCTTCGTATCGAGCATCACTGGCAGTACATGTACCGTTTCTCCCATTTTCGAGGAGCGGCCATCATGGGCGCCTTGAGCGCGATAGATATCGCGCTTTGGGACATCATGGGCAAGCACTTCGATGTTCCGGTGCACCAATTGCTCGGGGGCAAGGTTAGAGACAGGGCCAGGGTCTACTACCACGTATTCGGTGACACCACCGAAACCCTGGTAAACGGGATTACCCAAGCGAAAGCGCAGGGCTTCACCGCCGTCGGCCACCTCACCCCCTTCCTCGACGAAGAGCGCGGCGTGCCCTATTTCAAGACCCACGCCGACAAGATCGGCGACGCCATCGAGTCCGTTCGCCAGTACCGCGAGGCCGTCGGAAGCGGCGTCGACCTGTGCATCGAGATTCACCGACGCCTCACCCCCACAGAGGCGGTACAACTGGGACTGGGAATCGAAAAATTCCACCCGTTTTTCTTCGAGGATCCGGTCACTCCGGATAACTTTGACGAGATGGCCTACGTCGCCGGCAAGATCAACATCCCCATCGCCACCGGTGAGCGATTCTCGTCGTTGTGGGAATTCCAGATGGCGCTCGCCCGCAACTCCGTGCAGTACGTCCGGCCCGACGTGTGTCTGGTCGGCGGAATCTCGGGAGCCCGCAAAATCGCGGCCCTGGCCGAGGCGCACCACGTCGGCGTCGTGCCTCATAATCCGCTGTCGCCGGTCTCGACCGCCGCCTGTTTGCAGATCGCCGCGACGGCCCCCAACTTTGCCCTGCAGGAGTACCCCATCGGCGAGGACGCAGCGCCCAAGTCGGACATGGTGACGGGCTCGGCCCCCCATGACGGCGAGGGCTACCTCGTGATCTCGGACGCGCCCGGCATCGGAGTCCAACTGAAGCCCGGGGCCCGGGAGAACTGCCCGCCGGTCCCGCGGGAAGTGGTATCGCGGCTGCACGCCGACGGCTCGGTAGTGGACCAGTAGGAGTCCAGTTTGAGAGGACTGAAATTCCTGGGTGGCCGCAGAGCCGAAGTCATCGATTACCCAGACGTCGAGCCCGGCCCCGAACAGGTCCTGATCAGGCTGCGCGCCTCGGGCATCTGCGGCACGGACTTGGCCCAGTACCGGTCACCGGCCGACCCCGCGTCACCCCAGATGCGCCCCGGCCACGAGCCGTGTGGCGAGGTGGCCGCCGTTGGGGAGCGTGTAACCGGCGTGTCCGTCGGTGACCGGGTCATGCAGCACCACTACGAAGGGTGCAAGGAGTGTCACTACTGCCGGACCGGGTGGCAGCAGCTCTGCCCCGTCGAGGACAAGCGACTCTACTACGGCCGCTCAATGCACGGAGGTCACGGCGACTACATGGTTGCGCACCACTCGACGCTCGTCGGCTTACCTGAGGCCCTGACGTTTGAGGAGGGTGCGTACCTCGCGTGCGGAGCGGGCACGGCATACAACGCGCTAAAGCGGCTCGAAGTGTCCGGGCGCGACACCCTCGCCATCTTCGGTCAGGGCCCCGTCGGTCTTGCGGCCACCATGTTCGCCGTTGAGATGGGTGCCCGGGTGATCGCCGTGGACATCGACGCGGCCAGGCTCCAGTTGTCGGGGACGGCCGGTGCTTGGAAGACTATCGACGACAGGGACGGGACCGCAGTCGGGCAAATACGGGAGCTCACGTCCGGGCACGGAGCCGACGCTACGCTGGAGGCAGTGGGTTCACACGTCACCCGAGTGTCCGCGGTAGAGGCCACACGTGTGTTCGGCCGCACGTGTTTGGTTGGCGAGGGTGGAGAGGTGAGGTTCGAGGTCACTCCTCACATCACCCATCGCCAACTCACCCTCCTCGGTTCGTGGACATTCAGTACCTTTGGCCTGGCAGAGGCGGCCAGTTACGTCGCCGAACGAGGTGTGCCATTAGGCCGGCTCATCACAAGAACATCGAGCATCGAGGATGCGCCCCAGGCATACGCCGACTGCGACTCCGGCGCACCCGGCAAGTTCGTCATTTCCTGGTAATGCAGGGTGGCACTGGGTTCGTTGGGTGCCCGGCGCATAGAGAGGGGCTGCGGAAGCCCGTCTGCTAGTCTATAGACGGCGTGGGGGCGGATGGGTCCCGGTGGGCCCCTTGGTCTTCAAATCCTATGGCTGGCTCTTTTGGAGCCTCGCCTAAACTCGCTCTCGAACCTCTCGCCCCCGAAACCACCGCACCCGCCCGCCCAACCTCGAACCGCAGGTTTGCAAAACGGTTTGCAAACCTAATGGACGAATGAGAACGTTCGTGCTAATGTTACATCTTTGAGGAATGCCGTCGCACGAGTCGCCGATAAAACGCCCATTTTATGCTTTTGCGACTACTCCCCCTTGCGACTAGACTGGACCGGACATGAAAGATCGTCGTCTCACAGTTCGATTCGAAGGGCCAGCGATCGACGCCCATGGTGTAGGCGTCGACGATCTCATGGGGGTCCTGAATCATCTGCAACGTGCGCTTCGGCGCATGGTCGAACATCAGGTCGGCCACGAAGCCCAGGCGGCGGGGAGACTCAAGGACTTCGTACGACAAACCGGTTCACTCAGGCTCGTGTCGACACAGCAAGGGTCTTTCGTCGCCGAATTAGAGGTGGCACCACCACCTGACATGTTTGACTACGGCTTGGATGCTCTGGAAGACCTGATGGGCGGGTTGGAGAACCCTTACGTAAAGTTACCGCCGGCGGTCGCCAGGGAAGTGGCGGAGATTCCTGCCGACATCAAGGAGGGAGTTGACTCAGTTACCTTCGTAGGCGGGAAGCCAAAACGCCGGATCGTACTTGGGCGAGGCACGCGGTTCGAGAAGCCACGGACTCGGCCTGCCGAGGTGAAACAGGTCAGTCACGTTGGGCGGGTCCTCGAAGTGGATTGGAACGACCGCACCGCGGAGCTCCACACGCCGACCGGGGTCGTCAGTTTGGCGTTCGGCGCCGACATGGGGGACCTATTGCACCAAGCTGCTCGCCAACTCGTGCAAGTGACTGGAATTGGAGCCGTCGATAAGGGCGGTCGAGTTCAGTCATTGCTTGTAGAAGCAATTCACGAGACGGTCGACGACTCCGCGTTCTGGTCCGCTCCGCTGACTCGACTGATTAACGAGCAAGGGGTCGGACCGTACACTTTCCCGACCGAAATTTTGGGGCCAGAAGGCGAGACGGCGGAAGAATTCTTGGCAGCTGCACTGAGCTGATCCACTTCAATGGCGTCACCACCCACAGGCCTTCAAACGGTTCTCGTTGACACTGATGTGCTGTCATTCATTTTCAAGGCAGACCCCAAAGCCGAACTGTATAAGCCCGAAATCGAAGGGAAAATAGCGGCCCTTTCATTTCAGACAGTGGCGGAGTCTCTACAAGGTGCGTATCGCCAAGGTTGGGGCGAGAAGAGACTTGAGTCTCTACGGGCGGAGATCCGGCGCTACCTGATCGTGCCGTTCGATTGGGCAATGGTTGAACACTTCGCCCAAATTAGAGCGGAACGTTGGAAGGTTGGACGCGAAATCAAAGTGGCCGATTGCTGGATCGCCGCTACCGCCCGACACCTGGGCGTCCCAATTGTGACTCACAATAGGCGAGACTTCGCCGGTACAAGCGGGTTGACGGTTATCAGCCACGCCCCTTGAGGCAGGCCTCCGAGTGCGCTTTCAACCCGGCGATCGCGCAGTCATCTCGGACGACGCTGCCAACTCCGCGGGCCGGCCCCCGAAGTACCAGGACTGGACCCCGTGGCGTGGCGAAGAGGTCGAGATCGAGGGATTCATTTACCACGGTCGAAATGGAGAGGCCTGGTACTGGGTCAGGCACATTCCCCGCGAGGATGGTCACTCATATTCGGAGCTCCATCAGATGAGAGACCGCTACCTGGAGGCCCTATAAATCCCGACCCATGAAGCACGAGCTCTGGACACCCGGCCAACGAGTCCAATGACCTGGACGAGTACATCATTGCTCTGGTGATGCCGTGGTAACGTTAGGAGTTCGTTGAAAACTCCAGACAAAAAACAAGGGGAGCCGAAGCTCCCCCGTTGCTCGCAGAGCACTAAGTCTCTACGAGGTGGCTATCAACGCGTTAAACGCGCTGTACGGGTCCATTCTAACCATAACTACGTTTTCCATGTCAAGGGCGGTTTCTCCCGTCTCCAAGGCGTTAAACGCGGTTTAAGACAAAAATAAGCAAATGGCCAACTTCGACACTATAGAAGGCGACATCCCGTCGGAAAACCGGGTGATGGTGTTTGTCGACGGAAACAACCTCTACCACCGACTCGCCGAGCGGAGCTGGCCGACCTGGATAAATATCGAAGCGCTGGCCCAGTTGGTGGTGGGTTCCCGGGATTTGATTCACACCCACTACTACAATGCCTCCCCTCCCGCGGGCAGGCCTCACAGCAAGCGGACAGAAGCCTTCCTGACCTACATCGACCTCAACCCACACGTCACGCTGCGCCGTGCCAGGCTCCAAAGGACGACCCTTTACGATCAGCACGGGGGATCGTACGAGGGGTTCATTGAGAAAGGAGCCGATACGGCCCTGAGCGGCGACGTAAATCGGTTCGCTGCCGAAGACAAATTCGACTGCGCCATCATCATTTCCAACGATAGCGATTACTACCCCACCGCAGAGACCCTGAGAGACGTGTATTCCAAACGAGTCGAGGTAGTGTACTTCGAGGGCAGCATGCCCTACGTGATGCAAGACGTAGCCGTCATGCGGAAGTTCCGCCGAGGTTGGCTGGACCGAATCGGCCGGTAGCCGACTTGGCTCCCCTAGTTGGTGGAGGTGTCGGTGCTAAACCCCTGGGGCAGGCCTGCTAGAATTGGACTATGACCAATCATTCTGACGCCAGCTTGGCACCCTTTTCGAGAGAGGTCGCGGCATGGTTCGGTGAGACGCGCGGCCGGTCGGTTTCGGCTGTGGTCTCCGACGCGTTCGCCGATGGCATCGACTCAATCACGGGTAATAGGCCGAGCCGAGAGGCCGTGATGCCCCTCGTCCATGTAGGCATGCTTTTACTGGCCTTGAAGGGCCTGTCCGCTTACCGGGCGACACGCGGCTAGCCACAGCTGCGACTCATTCTGGTCGGCGACTAGCCTCCCGCTTCAAGCGTGCGGGAGGATCACCCCCCGGTCCCGCGAACGAACCCGGCCACAAACGCCCCGGCGGCGGCGGCCAGGCCCACCAGGGTAAAGCCGCCGCCGACCTTCGCCATCATCTCCCTGCGACTGGGCGACTCGTTCAATTCATCGAATCGTGCGTTGACGACGTCCGCCAGCCAGCCAGCTGAAAAGATGTCCCGCTCCAGGTCCGACAGACTGGTGTAGCCGGTGTCGAAGACCTTGGCCTTGACCCCCGCGTACTCGGCCTCGAAGCCGGTGCCGTTCATAGACCTCTGAGCTCCAGGTATTCGGCAAGCTCAGTGGTGTCGGCGGTCCTGGCCCGAATCTTCACCCTGAGCTCGTCCAAGCGGATCTCCTCACGGGTCGGCGCCGGGTCGGGCGCAGGGGCGTCGAATGTTAGCAAGTGGGGAGGGTCGCCACGTTTGCCGACGTTGTGATCGTCGTGCAGCATTTCCTCAACCTTGCCCGCCGTGACGCGGGCGATCTCGGCGTCGCGTTCCTTGCGGGTCGTGTAGGGAAACGCTCTCATTATGCCGACTCCCTCACCCTTACTAGCGCACCGGCCAGAACGACGTGATCGAACGCCTCGGCCGATAGCTGCGCGAATTGCATTTGAACGGTCCCGGCGTTCGCGCCGTTCGTGATCCGCGCCCGGAATACACGATATCCGTTTGAACCGGGGCCACGCTGCGTTGTCTGCCCGCCGTCCACCATGAAATCCACATCTTGAAGCGCCGCGTTGTTGCCGATAAATTGGCCTTCATACGCACAGCCCGATGGGACCGACAGCTTAAACTTGGAATCGTTCGCCCCGCTCGCGTTCGTGAGGTCGAAGAAAATCTCTAGGATGTATTCCTTGTTCGCCTCGGCCGAGAACGACTGGTCGGTAACGTTGACGAGCGTTGTTGAATTGTTGACAGTCGTGGCCGACCCCGTCTTGGTAACAGTGTCGTTGTTCGCCCACTTGAGGCCCGTCGTCTCGCCGCTGTCGGCGACGAGGTTCTGCCCGTTCGTGCCGGCCGCGAGTCCGGCAACTGCCGACGTGCCCGACTTCGAGAAGATCACGCCCTTAGCGAGCGAGGAAATGTCTAGCTCCATGCCGCCGTATTCGTGGGTGACCAACCCCGCCGCGGTGGTGAACGCCGTCAGTATCGCGATCGTCCCGCTGCTCGCACCATGCAGGATCCCACCGGTCGTTATGGCGGAAATATCTAGTTCGACTCCGCCGCGCTCATGTATCAGCGTGCCAGGAGAGTTGCCGAACGTCGCCGCCCACTGCGATTGGATCTCAGCGTTCCAAAACGCGGCAGTGACCACCTGGCCGACCGAGGCGAGTACGGGCGTCGTGTATGCCATCTCAGGCCGCCTTTACCGGGAACATCTTGCGCCGCTGCTTGGCAAGGTCCTCGACCGTCTCCCCAGGAACCCAGACGCGAGCGCCTACCGGAACCTTCGCAAAGACGCCGTAGGGCCTGGGCCGCTTCAGCAACTCGGCTTCGATGGCCAGGCGCGCCCGCGGGAACACCACCCGGTACCAGCTGCCGCCGGTCTCAGGCGAGCCGCAGTCCGGGCACGCGTACAAGGGCTCGTCCACCGAGACGACGGCGGCGCTCCCGCACGTCGGGCATTGGGCCATCCACCGGCCGCCGTTGACGATGGCCTTGATGATTTTGCCGCTGTCGCCGGCGCCGAGGCGATAGCCGCCCTTGATGCCCAGCTGCACCAGCATCGACCCCAACGAGGCGGAGGGGAAGTGGTCGGAATGCTGCGTGATCTTGTCTTCCATCAGTACCCCAGCCCTGTGCTCGTGCCTAGCACGCCCAGGCCCAGCGCCCAGAACAAGGAGTAACCGTCAGCCGGCGACAGGACCCATTCGGTCCAGTGTTCGCCGCCGGGACCAATGGTGTGCCGCTCGCCCTCGATGAAAAAGTCTTCGTTGATCCCGAGGTTGGCATTGCCGGTCGCCGTGAGCGTGATGCGGTCGCTAAGGTCGCGCTGGAAGACCTGCGCCCGCATTTCCTCCGACGTGTTGCCGTTGACCCGCAACGTGATGATGGGCACCGGGTCTTTGTAGATCGCCAGGTTGTAGTTGCACCAGTCCTGGGCCTCACCCGAGTCCGGGAAGAACCTGGTCTGAGCCGTGAACGACCGCTCGCCGTACGCCGCCTCGGAAGTGGCGTCCGTGCCCCTCACACGTATGGGGTCCGACACCGTAACGGCCGTTCCGCGGCCCTGGATCAGAGTGAGGTAGGCAGGCAGCGTGGCGTGGTTGTTGGTGAACGTCACCTTCATCGCGTTCGAGAGCTTGGATACCGCCACGCCTATGTCGGCTGTCAAATCGGTGCCGCCTCCTCCGCTAGCGCTGTTCGCGGTGTAATCCGTGGAGGAAACCGGAGTCGTCCAGGCGTCCACCGCAAATCCGTTGGTGGCCGCGTCAGGGCCCGGGTAGTTGAACCAGAAGGTCCGCGATTCGCCGGGTACGAGGAGCGGGGAATCTGCACCCGTCTCTTCGTGGGTGTAGAGAACCGCCAGGCTCTCCACTGTGT
This sequence comes from Dehalococcoidia bacterium, assembly GCA_965250195.1. Lineage (GTDB taxonomy): Bacteria > Chloroflexota > Dehalococcoidia > Lucifugimonadales > UBA2962 > CAUZIR01. The sequence goes on along the minus strand of OZ252295.1, from coordinate 163,693 downwards.
AGATGAAGACCTCGGCCTCGAACGTGTTGAAGATGAACGGCAGCGGGTCCAACTGCTCGACGTACTGGTAGCGTTCGGTCGCGCCGCCGCCCGCGTCCGTGAACGTGGCCTGGCTGGTCGTGTGCGGGGATTTCAGGCGCTTGTGGCGGTCTTCGAACTCGATCCCGCCGTCGCGCAGCTCCTTGATGAACCCGCCCTCGGTCTCCTCCACCGTCCGCAACGCGGTGAGGAACCTGGCCCGATCCTGCCAAAAGCGGGTCATGGTCGTCTGGCCGGTGGCCAGGGTCCGGCCGGCAGCAGGGAAGCCCGCGGCGTCCAGAATGTCGCCGATCGCCTGGTCCGTCCGGCGCGACGTCTGCATGGCGATCTCGACGTCCTTCTGGTTGTAGTGGCCAAGTACACCCCAGGCCTCAAGGATCACCTTGTCCACGCCATGCGGGTCGGCGATGGGCACCAACCTATCAATGTGGCCGGTAAAGAGCGGCGCCTCAGGGAACGTATGCTCGAACACGAATGGGAACTCGCCGCCGCCAGCCTGGACCTGGACCTTGCGACCGGGCACCAGGTTGCCGGCCAGGGGCGATCCGGTGCTGAAGCTCGAGTAGTCGCCTGACTCGTTGTTGAGGATGATTCTGGCGTTGCCTGCCACAGACCGACCCGTGAGAGCCGACGCATAATCCCGGCCACGCTCGACCTCGAGCGGCACCAGCGTGCGAGCTGTGACGTCCTCGCCTGTGCCAGTGAAGTCCCCGTCGTTCGACCAGTCCACCAGGACTTTGTAGTCAGCCCGGACCATCTATCGCTCCAACGGCCATCAAGTGTTCAGCTCCGATAGTTCGCAGGGGGTCATGCCCATAGAAGCCATAAAGGCGGTGAGGGCGGCTTCGATCTTAGGGTCAAGTTCCTCGGGGACTTCGTATGTGTAACCCTTTCGGCCACCTGCATGTCGGGTCAGCCGTGATCCCTTTTGAGATGCGCCGATTATTCGTTCAATATCGGCGGGATTCTTTATTGGTCGGAAGGAATATGTCTGCATTTTTAGACCGCCGCGTAGACCTTTATGTTCTGCGGAATCACCTGTTGCGATGCGTTATCCGCCCCGTTGTCCACTTCCATCTGAAGGGCGCAATGGTCATTTGAGCCATTGCCTGCTGGCCCATCTGATGACGTAGATTTCGAAACGCCGTCGAAGAAGTATTCCATCGACCCAGCTAGGCTGACGATAGTAATTCGATGGATTGTGTCGGTGGTGGTGGAAGAACTAAGGCTGTCTGTAGATGCAGACGCGCCCGTATGGTGATGGCCGCTGATCGCCTGGTCCGCAATTATTATCCCGATGCCGTGGTCGGTTAGGTCAGCGACCCCGTCAGCGCTGTCCTTGCCAAGCGTGAGGCGGAAGAACCCATTGGTCGTTCCCGCCAACTGGACGAACGTGAAATGGATGATTATCAACTTGTCCCAGTTGATGACCCGGCGCGACGAACCCGGAGTCCACAAAGATAGGTTGTCGGGCGTGAAAACCTGCGCCGTTCCGCCAGCGGTGGCACCGGTGTTCAGGTTGTAATTGTTCGGGCCTTCCGCAGCTGATCCAGTCCCGACGAGCGTTTCCGACCAGTCGTGGAACGGTATGTCGTAAAAGGCGTCAGTCTGGATAAGATTCTGAAGAAGGACAGACTTGGTCATCCACGCAGGGACGCCACTAACGACCGATAGCATGTGATCGGTCGACCCGATGCCCAGGCGGGAGAGCTGAGTGGCGGACGAGGCGTACATGATGTCGCCCGTCGCCTGACTATCGAACTGGTGCGCCGTGATCTTGTCGAACTCGGCCTGAGTCAGCTTGCCGGCCGCGGCTCGATCGCTGGATTGGTGCCCAAATTCGCCGGCCATTAGCTAAGTGCCTTGGAACACCCTATCGAGGCTGCCGGCACGGGCCCCGTCTCGCACAGCCTCGAGCACTTCGCGCCTGAAGTCGCGGGACGTCACCGAGCCGTTGACGGTGATGTTGACTGTCATGCCGCCACCGGTCCGCCCGGCAGGCGTGATCGTTTCCCCGCCGTGCACCACCGCGAGCTGCGCCTGGCCGATAGGGCCAGGGACGATGCCGCCGGATGCAAAAGACCCGATATTGCCAACCCCGCCAGCCTTAATGACGTCGAAGGCACTGACACCTGCCAGGTGCTCCTTACCAACGCTGGCGAGAGCTTCGATGAACTTCTGATCTATGACGGCGGCCTGCTTTGCCATATCCAGACCGTTAAACACGGACAGGAAGTTCAGCGCCTTCTGGCGAGCTATCTCAGCCTCACGACCAACCTCGGAAATTGACGCTGCAATCAGCATGGCGCCGACCTGAACTCCCTGGGCCTGGCGGATTTGTATTTCCAGGGCGCTAATCATGGAGTGAACGTTCTCGGTGGCGACCCCTAGTGCCCCAGCTACATCGGAGTAGGCCAGCCGAGCCCCCACCTGAAACTCCTGTACCTGGCGCCGGACCTCGAACATGCTCTGTCGGAAGTCGTTCATGTTCCGGGTGGCCTCGATGACCGCCCCGCCCAGGTCGATGGTGTGATCCTTGACTCTTCCAAGTCCGGCCGCGATGAGAGGGAGCTTCCCTGCGAACTCCTCGATGGCACGTCCAACAGACGCCAATCCGCCGTCGAAATCGGCGACCCTGCCGATTAGTCCGTCTATCGCGTCCTTCGCCGAGTCGAGCCCTTCGCCCATCACGTTGCCCAGGTTCGACCAAGCGTTGCCGAAGTCCATGATCTGTGGGATGTTCAGGCCGAATTTGTTGAGCGCCCAGATTATGAGACGAAAACCACTCAGGTAGAAGTCGACAAACTCCCCGAAGATCCGACCGACCGTATTGAAGATCGAGATCATCTTGTCCTTGAATAGGAAAAACGCTGAGATGACAGCGCCGATTGCGACAATACCGAGGGTGATCGGTGCGAAGGTCGCGGCCCAGGCGGCAGCGGCCACGACACCCTGGCGGATGTGGGCCAACGTGAGCAGCTTGATCCCCTTCAGGAACAGGCCGATACCTTTCGTGGCCAGCGTGAACGTCTTGACCAGAGGGCCGAGTACCAGTCCGACCGTAAAGAGTGTTGCGCCCAGGGCCGCCACGCCCGCCGTCGCGATGGCGATGATCTTGATGAGCCCCTGGTTGTCCTTCGCCCATGCCGCGAACTTTTCGATCACAGGAATGACCTGTTTTAGCAAGTCTTGGAGAACCGGTAGCAAGGCGTCTCCAATGGTCATCGAGACATCCGAGATCTTGGCCCGCATGATGGCGAACTGGTGGGCCGTCGTCTCCGCCATGATGTCGAACGCTTTACCCGTGGAGCCGGCGGAATTCGAGACGTCCTTCAGGATGTCTTCGAACACGCTCAGGTTGCCGCCTGTGAGCTGCAGGACGGGCGTCAACGCCTCCACCGAGCCGATGGCCTTTGCAAACGCTTCGGCATCGCCCTCTGTCGCTTGGCGAACCGCGTCGAGGGTGCCGACCAACCCGAGGGCCTCTATAGCTGCAGTCCCGCTGGAAAAGCCCATCTTATCCAGAGCTCCCTTCATATCGACGGTGGGCTTCTGGAGGGAGACCATCGCCTGGCGCAGGCCGGTCATCGCTACCTTTGTCGGCGTGCCCGCCAGGGTGACGGTGGCGACGGCGGCAGCCAGTTCTTCCACCGATACGCCGGTGGCCTTCGCTATTGGTGACGCCTGGAAGAAGGACGAGGACAGCTCGTCCATCGTCGTTTTACCGAGGGCGACCGTCCTGAACATGATGTCCGAAACCCGCTCGGCATCTTCAGTCCCTAGCTTGAACGCGTTCAGAATGTTGGTCAGCCCGTCAACCGAGGTAGTGAGATCGGTGACGCCGCCCACCGATGCCCGGGCCGCGACTTCTAGAAAGCCGAGCACTTTGGCCGGCTCCTGGCCAGCCGATATCGCCTGGTATAACGCCTTGGTTGCATCCACGGCGTTCAGGCCAAACTCGGTTGATAGGTCGCGGACACCGCGGGAGAGACTGTCCAGTTGGCCTTCAGACAAACCTACGAGGGTGTTGACTTCCGCCATGCCTGATTCGAAGTCGGCCGAGCCCTTTGCCATCAGGCCGAACGCCGCCGCCCCCGCACCGCCCATCAGGGCCATGTTTTTCCCGAGCGCTTTCGTCTTCCTTCCGAACCTATCGATCCTCTTTTGGGAGTCCTCAAGCGCGGCTACCAGCTGGGTGGTGTTAGCGTTGATCTTCAGAACCAGTTCAGCTAGCGTCGCCATCGATTTCCTCGTCTTCCTCTACCCGATAAGCCGCTGCCAGTTGGGCCTGCTCCTGTTCGACGTTGCCGCCTTCCAGAGGGACACCTCTCTGGGCCCGGGACATCCAAACCAGCATCTCTCCAAGCCTCGGATTCTTCTGCAGGGTCTCCATGCCCTGCTTTTTGTCCTTGTGATTGATTACCTCAAGGCCTGTCGCGGCAGTCCTGTAGTCCAGCACGGCCTCCACGAGCCCCCAGTCCTGCCGGACGGCGACGTCCGGCGTGCACCCGAAGGCTTCACAGATGGCTGATACGATCCCTTCATATGGTTGAGGCCCGCGCCGCTCTACTTCCGGCTCCGCGGTCGTGCGGAACCCGAGGAAGAAGTCCGCGAGGGCCTCGATCCGTTTTTTCGCTCCTCCGGCCCCTCGCCGACAAGCAAGCCGACCAGGTAGAAGAGTTCGCCAAGTTGGAGTTCCTCGAACACCTTGGGATTGTCGACCGGACTGGGAAGCGGCTCGCCCTGGTCGTCGGTCCAGTTCCACCCCACGACCCTGCGCTGGAGGAGTTTGATGGCCTGTGAAGCGCTTTCGTCCATCGCCACCACGGTCTGGACGCCTTCATCGGTGTCTCCAATGGAGGCTGCGAGCTTGTCCTGGAGTGCGTTCACGCCTTGGATTAGGCGGAGGTCTGCGACCGACAGTCCGGGCAGCACCTCCACCCACTCCCCTTCGTGCAGCTTGTAGCCCTCACCCCCGATGGTGAAGACGAAGTCGTCCGACGGGATACGTCTCGGCTTGAGCTTTGCCAACCTATCCCCCTTACGCCACGGCTCTGCTGAGCGCCGAGTTGCCGACCAGAGAGGCCGAGAATTCCACCGCTCCGCCGACCTGACCGCTGAGGGAATAGCCCGAACCCATCACGCTGGTGGCGTCATAGTTCGGGTCGTTGGCTCCGGCCGAGGCCCCCGTCGGATCCACTGCCATCGCTCCGCCCGACGCGTTGGTCATCAGATCGAACAGCGTGGCGTCCGACTGCCCGGACGCGAAGTCCGCGGCGCCGCCGAGGTCCAGGTTGTAGTCGTAGTTCCCCATCACCCTGCGGGGTCCGGTGTCGGAGATCGCCGTAACCGTGGGCACCTCGGGCGTGACATTGAGAGTGAACGACGCGATGTCGTCCTCCAGGGCCACCGAACTGATGCTGATGTTCGCGTTTTTTGCAGGTTGCTTCGCCATTTCGTTCTCCTTCTACGTCCCGGCCACTGTTCCGCCGGTCACGAGGATCGTGGCCGAGCTGAACGTGCCGGAAATGTTCAATCGCTTCCATGCTTCCGTTGCTGCGCTAGTTGTGGCCCTGACCGACCCGATGGCGGCCAGTGCCCCTGATGTGAGCCCCGAGACGTCGCCATAAGCGTCACCTGAGCCGTCGTCCGAGGACTCCTGAATCTTGAGCGTGACGTCCGTGCCGGTGAAGGCCAGCAGGCGGAAGATCACGGCATAGATGGTGTTTAGCGACGTCGCCCCCTGGTTGCGCCCTGTGCGGTCCTCCGCTCCTGTGGAGGTCACGTTGCCCAGTACCAGGCCCCGCACGACGCCATTGGAGCCGGCCGCGTCGAAATTGAGCGCGACGGCTCCCCCGATGTCGCCAGACCTCGGTTGCCCGTTTACACGCACCACCTGGTCGTAGGCGACGCTGCCTTCAGCGTTGGCACCGAAGAGCTGGGAAAGGAAGTGATCGGACGTATCCGTGAGGGCGTCGAAGATCTTCTCGTCGTACCCTTCGTCGGTCGGCTCTAGGAACCCCAGGAAGGACGCGTCGTGGTCGTAGTTGCCCATGACGCGCCGGGGCCCGGTGGCGTTGAGCGGGGTCACCACGCCGAGCTCCGGAGTCATATTCAGCGTGAGGCCAGTCAGATCCCCCGACAGGTCGAACTCGTCGAAGAACACTCTGGAGGCGCTATTGGATAATTTTCCCAATTCAACTATGCTCCTAGGAATAGAACACTTGATCTCAGAGGTTGCGAATGGGGCCGATATGCGAATGCGGCTGTGCTCAACCAATTCCGGTCCGCCCGTGGCACAAGTACAGTCATCCCCGTTTTATCAACAGACACCACTTGGGTCTGATGCATGCAGCCGCAAAGACTTACCATGCCGCCCGGAGAGAGCCACCTGCTGAGTGCGCCTGTGGTTGTGGACAACAGACGGGCACAACTGGACGGACCCGAAACAAGTTTGTTAACGGCCACTCTAAGCGAGGGAAAACGGGTTCTGCCGCGGGAGGATGGAAAGGCGGCCGGCGAATTTCCACCGATGGATATGTCAATATTTACGAACCTTCGCACCATCTGTCGGCAGCGAACGGGTATTACGCTGAGCACCGTTTGGTCTGGGAGCAGGCGAATGGGCGGCGGTTGGAGACGGGTGAGGATGTTCATCACATCAACGGTGACACTCAAGACAATCGCCCTGAGAACCTCGTAGCCCTCTCGAAGAGCGACCACATGAAGGCGCACATGCGAAATCCCAACAGTTTTGCGACCTCCGCCCAACTCCGTGCCGCCGGGCTGAAGGGAGCCGCCGCTCGGTGGGGCAAATGAGTTTAGATCACGCTGATTAGCCACGTCGCTTCACCTCCTTGACGGGCTGCTCCCGGATCGCCCCGATGCGGAGCAGGGCAGGGATGTCTACCTGGCAGTGCTCGTCAAACTCCACCAATGTCGGCTTCTTTTCGGGGTCATCGCTGAACGCGACGTTCCCGTGCTTGTCCCGCTTGTGCGGTCGCTCGGATACCAGGTCGGCCTTGCCGGCTCCCCGCTGGATCCGCAGCCTCGGTGCCAATTGGATGTACTTCATTCGCTACTCCCTGTGGTCAATGACCCAGTCGGAACCGACCCCGTACACCGGCTTCCCGGGTGGATCGTCTTCATAGAAATCCCGGTCTCCGCCTTCCATGCGGCTGTCCAACACCACCACCCCGGAGTGTGTGCCGGTCCATCGCTGAAGGGCGCCCCTCACTTCGGTGAACAGGCTCTTCACGCCGAGGTATGTCTCGGCGTAGCAGTCCACCTGGAACCGCGGCTGAGCGATCCCGATGTCCACGTCGATCGCGCTCAGCCTGGTCCCGCTGATTCGTTGATATCTGACTGCCGGATAGGTGGGGTTCTGAGGCAGCACCATCGGATAGATCCGGGTACTGACCAGCGCCGTCAGCCCGGCGTAGTTGCTGAGCCGGTCGTAAATAGCCTGCTCTACTTCAGCCATCAGGCCTTCGCCACCTTCAGGAGTTCGGCCGTCAGCTTCTTATTGAAGGTCTCTACGACCTCCGTCTTCTTGGCGTCGAACGCCGGCCGTAGGAACGGCCGGGCCGCGATGAACCTGGAGCCGAGTTCGATGAACATCCCGTAGAAGGCCTTCGATCCAAAGCCGATCCGGGCCTGAGCGAACGTCCGCTTTACCGACACGCTGGCCTTGATCTGCTTTTTGAGAAGCCCGCTGGCCACCGGCACCCGAATACGGGCGTCCTTGATGACCGGTCGAGTGGCAGCGCGCAACGCCTTGCGGAGGTCTCCTCGCTGGGCCTTGGCACTGAGCGCGGAGAACTTCTTTTGCAGCTCCGGCAGCCCCTGGATCTGTATGGATATTGCGTCCTGCATTAAGGCACGGTCGCCTCGGCGGTGATCTCAAGGCCCTCCTGCCGGCCAAGCTCGGAGATAGAGACGATGTCGTAGTTGTCGCCGGCCGAGGTCGGGTACGCGATCCGCATCGTTTCATCGACGTCCGACCGGTACCGAATACGGAACGTGGACCGCCTCTTGGCCAGGTGCTGGTCAGCTGCAAAGCCTTCGGTACCGGCCGCCGACCGGCCTGAACCCGAGGCCGCACCCGTTCGCCCGGCTGCAGACACGGAAGCCCAGACGGTGTCGAGTTCAACCCAGGACTTGACCGGCTCTCCGACGCCGTCCTGAGCGGTGGTGAACTTCTCGATCTTGATGCGCCGGTCCATGTTCCCGATCCGCACGTCAGAACCTCAGGGCCTTGTAGGGCCACAGCAGCCAGTCGGTGGTCTGAGGCACTCGCGACACGACCCCGCCGACGATGACGTCCTGGCGGTTCTCGTACATGTGGGCGATGAGAGTGAGCATGCCCTGGAGAATGCCCTCCGGCACGTTGCTCCCTGCCGACCCGTACCCCGCCACGAACGTCACCGTCACGGCGTTGATCACATTCCGGACGTCCGGGTAGACCTCCTGATAGGCGGGCACGATCCGTCCCGGCTCGGAATCGGTGTCGACCGTGTACTTCGAGGACGTCCATGTTTGAGTGTTGCCGTCCACGTCGACGTACGTGACGCTGCTCACAGACTGGAGCGGAGGAAGCGGCACCCAGATTGGCGAGTCGCTGGAAGCCGGGAAGGAATCCAACTTCATCGTCCAGGTCTGGTCGATCAGAGCCCGGCGGGTGGCTGTCTCGGCGTACCGCCGCGCGACCTTTACCAACGTGTCGATGTACGTGTCGTCGTCCGTCACGTCGACACGTAGGTGCGCCTTGGCCACCGCTGTAGAAATCGGCTCTGCGGCCGGCGCCGAGCTGACGGTCAGTGAATAGTCCAGCGCCTACACCCCCGGCGAGTAGTAGAGCTTGAGTACTACCCCGGCGGAGTTCACCGAGTTGTTGGCCAGCTTTAGCGTGAGGGCGTCGGAGTTGGCAACAATCGGATGGACGCTCGTGCCCGAGACCACGATTGCCGCCTTCTCGGTGTTGGCGGTATCCCGATTGGCCCCCACGCCCTCGAGGACATCGAAGCCCTCACCGTCCTCGAGGGTGACGTCGTAGTTGTCGGTGGGCGCAGTACCGCCAGGGTTGGTCTCCAGAGCCAGAAGTCGTCCCTCGATCTTGTCGGCGAGCGCCGTGTTGGGGAACGAGCCGTCAGACGCGTCCGCTGTCGCGGCGAAGGTGATGACCCGCACCGCGCCCAACTTACCGTGAGACTGGGTTATTGTGCCAGCCATGCCCTAGTCCTTCCGGGTGTACTCGATCCAGGCGCCGTGGAGGTCAAGGGCATCGGTGCCATGTGCTCCCGGCACTAGGATGATGTTGCCGGATGAATCCAGGAACTCCAGGTTCCCACTGGTCCACCTGGTTCGAATTTTGGTAACTGGCATTGCTCTCTACTCCATACGGCCCCGCTGGGCGGTTAAGGGGTGGTTCTCCTACTCTTGTTGGGCTTGCCGTTGGCGGGGAGGGCTGAGGTCCTCCCCGCCACTAGGCCTAATCGACGATGGCCGACAGCATGTTCTCCGGCGCGGCCGGGAACCTCGGCTCGCTGAGCTCGTACCACAAGACTCCGAGCTGGGCGTTGGAGCCCACATCCGCGACCGTTGCCCGGATGCAGTCGAAGTCGTTGTCGACGTCGAGCTCGTCGGCGTCCACGTGCACCACCCAGTGGGCGAACTCCTCTGCCGAGTCCGTATCGGTGTAGGTCGCCGCCGCCGTCTGGGTGGCCTTGGTCCACTGGCCAGTGCCAGTCAGGTCGGTTGCAGCCTGTTTCCTGTACACGGTGTCGATCACCGCCAAGGCCTTGTCGCCGGTACCGGCGACGGCTGTGGCCTGGCCCAGCGTCAAGGTCGGGTCGTCCCCGGCCGTGCCTACGGCGGACACGAAGTGGATCTCGACGTGCTTGTAGTTCTTCAGGCTTACCCAGTCGCCGCTGTTGGCGGCGGTCTGGAGGTCTACCGGCCCGAAGCCGATGACCACCTGTCTCTGTTCTAGTCCGAGAGTCATATCTCGCTCCTTGGTTTCAGATTTCGGTGCCGACTACGCTCGGACGGCTAGGGTGACGAACGGGCTCTGGTCGTTGGAGCCCTTGAAGGGCGTCAAGGCCGACTTCCACATCGGCTGGCCGTCCACACGGAAGGTGGCCCGGAAGGCCATCTCGTCGGTCGTGAACCGCACGTGCATCGAGGAAGCCTGGTTGATCCCACCCTTGTCGATCGTCACGTACTGGCTCAGGTCGGCGAGAATGATGTCGCCTTCCGTGCCCAGCGTCGCGCCGTACTCGATGGGAACAACCGGCCGCCCGAATAGCCTGCCGAACGGAGAGTCCGACAGCCCGTTGGCCGGCATGTAGACGGGGATGCCGCCAGTGCCCACCGCCAGGCTCATGGTGAAGAGCTGGGGCTCGATGTCCTGGTTGATGAACCAGACCGAGTTGGCCCTGCTGCGGCCCCACATCTGGGCCCACATCTTCACGATGTTTTCGATGACGATCGTGGCGGCTGGCTGGTTGGTCTCCTTGGAGACCGAGACCTTGGCTGCGGCGTTGAGGATGCCCTGTGGCTTCCCTGCGCCTGTGCCGTTGATGAAGGCGTCCTCGGTCATGAACTGGATCTCGTCCGCGAACCCCTCGGTCATCACGGCTCCCATCGCGGGAGCGTCGGCGAGCAGCTCGTCCGTGGCGTAGCCCAATGCGATCAGCTTGTTGAGCTTCAGATCGATCTTGGCCAACTTGGGCTTGGTCGCCGTCGGCGCCGTTCCCTCATCGACCCAGTACGCCTGGACTCCGCCGAGCCGGGAGCCGGTCGCTCGGCTCGTCTCATCGATGGTGGGAATGATCAGCCCGTTCCCGCTGACGGGTATACGCCGGACCCGGCTTGCCACTTCGCCGGTTGCGTAGACCCTGCGGAAAATCTCAGTGGCGAAGTCCTGCTGGACAAGGAACCCGCCGTCGCTCCCGACGGCCTCGCCCATGCCCTGAGCGACGGCCCTGATCTGGAGGCGCGGGTCTCGTGCGCCCCCGATGCTGGCCTGATAGATGGCCGACAGCTGCTCGCCGAAGTGCTCGAACTTCGGGGCTTCGGCGTCGGCCGCCGCGGGCGCAGGGGCAACGCCATCCCAGGAGGGAACTGCGGCCAACGTCTTCTCGGCGTCGAGGACAGAGCGCTCACGGGTGATGCGGTCCTGGACCGCGCCGATGCGGGAGGCCAGGCCGTCGTCGGTTTCTTTTTCCTCGTCGGTGAGGTCCCGGCCGGCCGCCGCGTCAAGGTGCTCCTTGCGCTCGGCGATCAGGTCGGCCTCTTCCTGGAGGAACTCTTTGATGTTCGACATATGTGTCTCCTGCTGATGCCCGGAGAACACAAAAGAGCGCACCCCAGGCGTCCGTTATTCACGGTTGCCTTGCGGGTGCGCTCCTATCGTCGGATGGTGCGCTATTGCCGCGTCACCCCAGCGTCCAGGTCTCGTCGGAGCCTTTTATCTAGGGCCACTACCTATGTAAGGTTGATCGTCGGATCAGAACCTATGTTTTAAATCTATCATGCACTGTCAAGTCCCGGTCAGTCACGACCATGTCGGGTGGCGACCGAGGCGGCTAACTCCACCTCGCGGTTCCGGCGGTCCGTCCCATCGTCCTGGCTGGCATTGCCAGCGGTCTCGTCCACCGCGAGTTCCGCCCTGGCGCCGGTAGACGTCGTCTGGGGTACTAGCCTGGCGATGGTCTCTCCAAGAGTGCCGATCCGATCTGCCATGCCCAGCGCCACGGCTTCTTCCGCGTTAAACACCCGACCCTGACCGAAGTCGGCCAGCACTGTGGTCTTGGTAGCGCCTCGGTGGTGAGCCACGCCGGTAACGAACATGTCGTAGTAGGTGTCGACCTTCTTTTGAATGTCGGCCCGGGCCTCGTCGGACAAGGGCTCGAAGGGGTTACCCTCTGACTTGAACCGCCCCGCCTGGATGATGGTGTGGTCGACCCCTTTCATCTCGAGCATCTTCGACCAGTCTTCGTGGACGGATAGCACTCCTATCGATCCCACCAGGCTCGACGGTGTGACCACCAGTTCATCCGCGGCCGTCGCGATCCAGTAGGCCGCTGAGGCCGCCAGGGAGTTCGCCACCGCGATGATGGGCTTGGATCCGCGCGCCTTGAAAATCTCCTGAGCCAACTCGGGCACTCCAGATACGGAACCGCCCGGCGAGTCGACGTCGATCACGATCGTCCCAACAGACGGGTCCGCAACCATCTGCCGGAAGGCCGCCCCGAACAGTTCCGTCGAGGTGCCCCCACTCGTCTCCATGAACATGTTCATGCGCTGGGAGATGACGCCGATCAACGGGAGCACCGCGACCGCCCCCGCCTGCGGCACGTGCCGCTCATCGTGTCGCGCACCGATGCGGGCGGCGATTTCCTCCTCAGATAGTTCAACACCAGACGCGCGAAGGTTCACCACCTCCACGATCTGGGCGAGCTTCCCGGGCATGATCGCCCACGGCGTCTCGCTGATGGTCCTAACGATGTTCTCGTATTTCATGCCTGTTCTCCTTCGTTATGGTCAAGAGCCGTTCGAGCCAGGGCCTGCGGCCTGGTTGATTCCCAGTCTTCGATTACCGTCGCGCCGGCGAAGAGCACTTCGTCCCTTTGACGTGTCACGTATCGCTCGGCATCGGCTGGTTCGATCTTCATCGTCTCGATGACGAATCCCTGGTGGTCCGAGTAGAAGGCTCGGACCGAGTCGTTGAAGGCCTCGACGTCGCCACTGTGCCGCCTCGCCGCCTTGCCAATCGCGCTGGTCTCCCTGCGGACGACTCTGCCAGCGGCCTCCTCGGCGATCAGTTGGGCCTGGCCGGGCCCGGCGGCGGGAGGGGGATTGCCGGTCGCCATGTTTAGTGGTGCCAGGGGTTCGTCCAGTCCGGGCAGCGGGTTGAGGTTCTCCAGACGGCGGACCTCGTTGCGGGTCATCCACCCGGCGTTGATGCCCTGGCTATAGGCCTCGTAACGGGACTTGGTGTCGCCCCGGAGGAGGCCGTCGGCCACGAATTCCACGGTGAACTGCTCCGGCCTGAGTATCAGATCTCGGCGTATCGCCTGCTCCCACCGGACCAGCCAAGGCCGCAGCGTGTGGACGACGAAGTTGATCGACTGGTGTTCGATGTTGGAGAAAGTCGCCTTCTCAAGATCGCCGATCATGTGGGGCGGGATCCGGAACCACCGCGCGATCTCGGCTATTTGGAACTTCCGGGTCTCGAGGAACTGCGAGTCCTCGTTGGAAAGGCCGATCTGGTGCCATTTGAGACCTTCCTCCAGCACCGCGACTTTGTGAGCGTTCGGGACGCCGGCGTGAGCCGACTGCCACGAGCTGGTGATGCGTTTGCCTGCCTCGTCGGACAGCTTGGCCGGGTGCTCGAGTACGCCGCCCGGTTGGGCGTTTTGACTGAAGTACCGCCCGCCATAGCTCTCTGTTGCGATCGCCAGGCCGATGGAGTCGCGCGCCAGGCCTACTACCGACATCCCGGTGACGCCGTCGGCCGACCAACCGCGAAGGTGGTGGATGTCCTCCTGGTTGAAGTCGACCCGCTGCCCGTCCTCTCGGTTGTAGACATAGCGCAGTCGCCCGTTGACGAGTTTCTCGGCCCTCATCCGGTCCGGGTGCAGGGGTATCAGCTGCTCAGCGAATCCCCGCCGGCCAGGGATGATCTGAGCATAGGCGTTTCCGCTGAGGGCAACGTGGCCCATCATCATCTCGCGGAACTCGAACGAACTCTGGAAGGCGTTGGGCTGGTCGTGGAGAAGCTCAAATAGTGGGTGGTCTGTCGCCCTGTGCTTCCCACCGTCCCCCTGGACCTCGTAGGTAATCAGCGGGAGAGATGCCACCGACTCGGCCAACACCTTGACGCAGGCGTAGACGGCCGAGGCGTTGAGCGCCCTTACAGCATCGACTCGAATGCCGGTCTGGGCGATCCCTCCGGCCGACAGTTCCGTGTACCAGTAGTCGTCCGCTGGGCCCGGACTCCCGGCCTCAATGGTCGGGTTCAACAGTCGTGCGAGCAAGCTCATCTAATCGACCTCCTGCGTCTCAGTGCGTTAATGACCGCCAGCGCCGCGGCAAAGAACCCTCCGACGATCATGGCCGAAGGCGGGTGCATGAAAGCCACGCCGGTAACGATGGCGCCAGCGCCCACCACGAAGAGTCCATCGATCGCGCCCACGTCACCCAATGGTGAGGACCCCCCGTCCCTCATAGACCGAGTCCCCGTCGTCGCCATCGCTGACCATGGCGCGGCCGACGCACATCGCCAGGGCGACCATGCCATCAACCTTCTCGGTGGACTTGGCCTTGTCGATCTTCAGGTTGCCGGCCGGGTCCTGCTTGACCGCCACGTTGGAAGCCATCCATCGGAGCACCGGGTTGCCCCCGTGGCGGAGCTGGTTCTTGAGCACGAGTTTCTCGATCTCTCTCGTCGGTGCGCTCATGGATGCGAAGCCCTGTCCAAACGGGACCACGTCGAATCCGTCTCCCATCAGTTGAGTCTGCAGGTGAGTGGAGTTCCACCTGTCGATCGCCATCTCCCGGATGTTGTACCGCTCGGCTAGATCGTTAGCCGTTGCGCGGATGACGTCGTAGTCAACGACGTTCCCGTCGGTGCCCGTCACCAGTCCCTCGCGCACCCAGACGTCGTATGGGACCTTGTCACGCTTCACCCTCCGGGCGATGTTATCCTCGGGCAGCCAGAACCAGGCCAGCGCATCACCGCCGCCATCGTCGCGAGGGAACCAGAGAGTCAGTGCCGTGAGGTCGGTTGTGGACGAGAGGTCGATGGCGCCGAAGCACATCTCGCCCTCGAGTTCATCTTCCGGCCGCCGGGCCTCAGCGGCGTCCCATGTCGACATGTCGAGCCAGCGGTCGGCCTGCTCTGTCCAGACACTCAGGCGGAGCCGCTTGAACGCGTTCTGCTCCCCGGGGACGTCCTGGGCCTTCTGACAATCCCGTTCAAGCGCGTCGAGCTTCACCGAGATGCCCAGGTTGGGATTGGCTTTGACCCAGACTGCCGGGTCGGTCCAGTCGTCCTCCTCGTCAATCGCCGCGATGTAGGCGAAGAACGAGTCGTCCGGAATGATCCCCTCCAGCACTTTGGTGGCGTAGTCGTGTTGCTCCCAGCAGATGGAGTGCCGATCGTAGCCCGCCGTGGTGATGACGAACGTCAGTGGCTCCCGGCGTGCCCCGGTACCGGTCTGCAGCACGTCCCACATGTCGCGGGTCTTGTGCCGGTGGAGCTCGTCGATAATCGCCCCGTGGATGTTGAGCCCGTCCATGGAGTTGTAGTCCGCCGACAGGGGCTCGAACTTCTGGGCCTCGATCTCGTTGCTCAGGTTGGCGGCGAAGGCCTGGATGCGCTTCGATAGGCCAGGTGTCCGCTGCACCATGCGCTTCGCCTCTCCCCAGGAAATCTTGGCCTGGTCCCGTTTGGTGGCAGCCGAATAAACCTCCGCTCCGGGTTCATCGTCGAAAAAGGCGAGATACAACCCGAGCCCCGCCGCCAGCGTGGAGTTGTGCGTAGGGATCATTGATCTCCCAGCCAAGTACAAACGGGAAGGCGAGTCCACTTGAACGCAGCGGACCGGGACGCTCGGCACCGGACGCACGGCGACGATTTTCCGATTCGCCGTGCGAGTCTGGCTCAATGGCGGCGGCTTCAGACGGTCGAACTTTCTTGCGAGCCGGAAGGCGGGGCGGTCAGAGTATGACCAAAACTGCAGCCGCCACGATGGGCCACAATCTTTGCCATAGAGCATGGCGCGAGTTTCCTTAACGGTCACCTTCATGCCCAGGGAAACGATCAATTCCCGTACGCCTTCAGCGAGGGCCGGGGTTGTAGTCGAATACTCGCACTGGCCCGAGCGAGCGGCATATCCGTCGGTATCCATCAACCCTTGCAGGAGAGCCTTGCGTTGCTCTCGGGAGCTACGGAGATATGGCGCAGGGATATGTTTTGAGAACAAAAGATGGAGGCTCTTGAAAACCGGCCGAAGCGAAGCAGCACCTATGCCACCGAGACGCCAGCGTGTTGAGCCGTTCGTCCCATCCTTGAGCCTTTCCACGACCACGCCGGATTTCTCCACTTCGTCCATGACCGCCCGATCCCGTAGCGACTTTGTGACAACTGGCGCCTTAGAGTCCCCATCACCCAGCCACACGCCAAGCGCGTATGGGGGTAGCGGTAATGACCGCTCGGGAAGATCCAACTCTGCCGCAACGGCGATTGAGTGATTCCGTTCCACCCGGTCCGGCCTGCCCCCCAACTCCAGTGAATCGGCGATCTGTTGAGTGGTATGAAGTTGAGAGTCTCTACGCGATGCCCAATCTGCCCGCGGCACGCCCTTGATGATGCGTCCATTACGCCGTGTCTTCGTTTTCCACAAATGCCCGGCGTCCGCGATGATTCGAGACCCGTCAGCGAACTCGACCTCGAAGCAATCGTGGGCGTTCATTACCGGAGTTGCTTCGACCACCCGGCAAATGGCGCCCGTCTCGTCGAATAGCCGATCGCCTACATCAATGTCCCCCATCGACACCCAGCCATCGGGCGTGGCGAGCGGTGTCAGAAGTGAAAGCGCTTTCCCATTCTTCCTCGCCACCTCGTTGTAAGTGGTGCGGAATCGACGGGTCCCGTCGTCACGACGCCAACCAAATACACTGCCGATGACGAATTGCTGCCAGGGCTCCAGGTGTAGGGGCTGACCGGCCCACTCACCTTTGGAGTGCCGGAGCAAGCTGAAGAACTGGATCAACCGGTCGGCCTGTTCGTCATCGAACCACAGCCCACGTTCATGGCCGTGTTTCAGGTCGTCGAGGTGACGTTGGCAGGCCAAGCGAACCCACTTTCCAACAACAATCTCGCCCGTAGCAACGGACTCTGCGTATGCCGTGAGGCTGGTCTTTCGCAACTCTGTAGTCGTCATGAAGCGGAACCTGCCTTGCCACCCGGTAGCAGTGAGAATGGATCCAGGTCGGAGGGCGCATCGACTACTTGCACCCGGGATCGCGACGCCGGAGTCATCCCGAATTCGGCCAACCCTTGCTTGAGCCGTCGCCAGGCGTCCGCTGCAATGGCGACTTCTGGGCGGACAGTGATCGTTACCGAGCCGTGGCCAGTGATCCGCTCGTAGGTGTGGCCATCCTTCGCCACAACTTTCCGGGCCTGCACGAATTCGGCGTAGGCTTCACAGGTCGCTTCAAGCATTTGCCCGTCCGCTACTGTCAGGACCTTCATTTGCTCCAGGTGCGGCACCATCTTGTTCCACGCTTTCTTCGCCTCCTTCGACATATGAGTCGGTCGAGTAGGGCGGCCGACACTGGGTTGCGGCTCCCTCTTGTTCAAGGGTCTTTTCCCCGGGTTGCCCTGGGCCTTTTTGATCGCCGTCGGCTTCGGGGCTGGACCTCTTTCACCCATCAGAGAAAACTCGACCGTGAAAACCTGCGGTCGCATATGGAACACTGCCTACACCGGTCCATAGGCATCCAGCCACAGAGATTCAACCCCCTACCCCCTGGCCTCTGCCGCCCGGTGCTGCCCGGTGCTGCCCGGCCCAGCCTCCGCCGTCCTCGCGGTTTGTCTTCTGGCTGTGGTGGGAGTGACATAACCCCTGCAGGTTGGTCAGCTCGTTGGTTCCGCCGCGGGCCAAGGACACGATGTGGTCGACGTCCGTGGACGGCTGGGTGCAGTCCGACTCGTCCTGGCAGATCGGATCGCGGTGCAGGGCGAGCGTCCGGAGGCGTTGCCAAGTGGAGCCATAGCCACGTCTCGCTGCCGAGGGACGGCCACGATCGGCAGCCTTAGCCATGGCCGGCTGGCGCTGGACAATGGAGCGCTCATAGTGGGACGCGGGGCGGGTAGGCATCAGTAGGACGTTCGTTCTAACTGCATGCCTTCCATTGTCTGATGGTCGTCAACTAGCCCGGAACGTATTCGCGGCTCTTATCACTCGAGGCATGAGTGATAAGAAATTGGGGCTTCCCGGCGGAACGTAGGTGTGTTGAAGTCAAATATGACATGCCTTGCAAAGGCCATCGCCAGCGCTCTCGCACGATGGACTATGGCCACCACGAAACACCCGTTGACTCCCTCACTGCGGAGAGTCGCGGAGATGGTTTTCGCAGGCTCAGTCTTGATTCTTCTCGACCGCGCTTGCTTTTGATCTGTGCAGGTACGCGGCCTTCGGCTACGGTGGAATCGATAGGAGGTGTCGATGGACTTACGTGAACTAGCCGAATCCTTCCCTGTCTCGACAATCATGGCGATTACCATCGGTCTCGCAGTCATCGCGTGGGTGGTGTTGCCGATCCTTTTATTCATCGTTGTGGCATTGCTCTGGGTCGTCGTGGTTGGATTCCTGGAGCACAACGGCCATCTAAGGAACTGACCCACCACTGATGCTCGAGCCGCCTGGGCCCTGGTCAGTGAACAGGTATGCCAACCCGGTCACCGCTGGCTAACTCCTTTCATACTTTTGTCAAGAAACCGCTTGGTCCGGTAGTGTGTCATTTTGAATCCAGCTGACGTTGACCCTGGAAGTGTCCCCTGCTAGCCTGCCTTCATGGCAAAGCGACGCAAAAAAGCTGAGCATGATGCGGCGGTAACTGCCTACAAGGTCTTCCAGCAAGCGATTGGGGAGTCCGATGAGGCCGAAGAAGAATCTGCCGCCACGAAGCGAGGCAAGGCCCGCGCTGTAAAGCTCACACCTGAACGGCGCTCGGAGATTGCCAGACGCGCTGCCAAAGCCCGTTGGGCTAAGGCCAAACGTTCAGACCAGGCGTAGGTGGCCCCTAGGTCTGGGGGGGGGTCGGTCTTTCATCCGCTTCCGGACGTTCGCTGACCACGATAGGCACCATAACGAGGCCGAACACCAGCTTACTCAACCTCTCCGGGTAGAGAGATAGAGTCTTTGCGACTTGGCCCATCGATGTTCCCTCTTCTCTTAGCAACTGGAATACTTTGCTTAGAATCTGGGATGTTTCTCTCGGGGCTGGATTAGGCTCATCGATGCGGTACTTCCGTCGGCCAATCTCAGCAAACAGCCTACGGTATTGATAGTCGCGTAAAAGCCCGAGCTTGTGCATTCGGTAGACCAAGCTGGCAACAGAAACATTCCACCGACGCTTAGCATCGATGATTTGGTGAAGGTTCCCCCCATATGGTGCGTGGGCGAGAGTATCGCCACGGGGCATCAGGAAAGCCGCACCGAATTGTTGTGCCTCTTGTTCGGCTTCCTTACCCTGAGGTCCACCCAGCCCATGAAGAACCAAGTGCCCCAGCTCATGCACCGCGTCCATCCGGCTGCGCTCAGCCGATTTCATGGTGTTTAGGAAAACGTAGGGAATGTCCCCGCGCCAAAACGAGTACGCGTCAAGTACGGAGGTATCCTCGCTGAGGGAAAAGATACGGACTCCGTGTGACTCCAAGAGGTGAATTACGTTCTTGATTGGCCGCTCACCGATATTCCAGCTACTACGTATCTCCATAGCAGCGGCCTCCGGGTCGACGTCTTTATACTGTGGGATATTCGGCTGCGGCAGAGGGGTGACTCTCTCATCGATCCAGTCGGATAGCCTTAACCCCAGTGTTCCAAAGCCGAGGGCTTTGTCCCGTAGTCTGGCTGTGAGCTTGCTCTGAGCGCGGAAACTGGACCCTTCTGATGGCGGCTCTTCGAGGTCCGGCCCATAGAAAAAGCTCAGCGGGAATTGGAGTATCTCGGAGAACCTGTCAATCGTTGAAGGGTTCGGGTCCCGTTCACTCGCCTCGTAGCCGGACAGACTCCGAAGCGAAATGTCTGCCCGTTCAGCCAATTCCCGCTTGGTGATTCCGTTGCACCGGCGGGCAAGGTCTAGCCTTGTCGGATTGAACGTCGATGTTTCACTCACGCCTTTAGCTCAACTGGGATATCGATATCGCCAGAGTCGTCATCCGCGGAACCTCCGCCCAAAGCTGCCGGGTTCAAGTCGGCTCCGAGCCTGCTGTCGGGGGACGATAGCATGATGCGCTCCGACCACTCTGTGATGTACCCCTCTGGATTCATAACTACGGGGAGCGAAAGCTCTGCCCTCACCTCGTCGGCATCCTCGTCCTGGTAGAACAAGCGATGGCCTTGCCGGCAGGGGCTAGCGGTTCACACACGATCTCCATCACCGTCGAGCGGTCCGGCGACGACCGGAACTGCACCTTCGGGTCGTCCCACCCGCAGTTGAGGCAGTGCACCCGGGGCCCGAACTCGTCGTACTCGGCCTTTAGCTGGCCGGAGCAGCGCCAGCACTTGCGGTTGAGCAGAGACATCAGGCGGCCCTCTTGTAGATGAGCGATCGCCAGCGGGTGACTGGCGTCCGGTGTGCAGATGTGCGGGAGGTCCTGGTGTAGCCTGTCGGCGTGATGAGGCCGCACGCCTGGGCGGCTTTCATTCGAGCGCCCAGGGCCCGGAGGTTGTGGGTCTGGAAGTCATCAGGGATTAACGGGTGGACGTCGTCGGAGATGAAGTACTCGTTGACCTCGGCGCAGGCCTCGATCGCCCGGTCGGCCGCCAGCTTCCAAGCCTCGTGGGCATATTCGTTTGCGACGCCCATACCGAGATCCCGGGCCCGGCCCGAGTCCAGCAGGCTGAGCTGCTGCGCGGCTTCGACCATCACGTCTGCTCACCCGGGCATCGCTGCATTAGCAGCAGGGGCGGCTCGTGGAACTCAAACCAGCCATCCTGGTTCTCGAACAGGTAAGATCGGCCGTCGCATTTGAGGCAGCACCGGGAGTGGATGGGGACGTACCGGTCGATGGAGCGGCCAAACACGTGGCCACGGCTATTGGCACGGTTGAGCGTCCGTTTGAAGGCGTCAAATCGCCGGTCGTGGTGGCGGCTCTCCGGCGGGAACGGAGTCCCGTTTCGCATCAAGGGTGTAGTGGCGGCCTGGGTCACAGCCGGTGCTCCGGATCCCGCCAGCACCAATCCAGTACTTCGAATACCGCTTGCTCATTCGGGCAGGTGATCTCGATCTTCTGATCGGGACCGTCAACGTTCAATGTGATCCCGCCGTAGGCGTGGCCGCGGTGGCCCAGGGCGATGAACCGCTGCATCGCCCTGGTGTTCCAGTCCTTCGGGCCGGTCCGAACGAACATGGCCATCCCCCAGTTCTGCGGGATGGTGGCGAACACGTCCACCGGGATGCCGGCGCCGGCGGGCATGCCGCTGCGTTCTACCATCGGCTGCCCCTACGGAACCCGCCCGGCCCGGCCCGCTCTTTGATCACGCTGTTGCCGGAGCCGTTCGAACGATGCCTCCTAGCGTCTGAACGCCCCCAGTTGCGGAAGGCGTGGCGCAGGTCGACGAACTCTTTACCCGGGCCGGTTGTCCAGATGCCGGGCCGCTTGAGCCGCATCTTCGACTTCATCGCGTCGGCGGTCATCTCGAGGACTTCGTCTGGAATGTCGTTCTCTGCCTGCCAGCCCAGCAGGCCCAGGTCGAGACTTCCGTCGGCCCGGTAGCCCTCGATCGACCGGAGGGTCGCTAGCCAGGCTGGCTCTTCGATTACCTCTCCGGTGCCAGGATCGACGAGGATTGCATCCGCCATATCCGGTAATCCGGAATCCGGGCGCGCGCTCCCCCTCTCGGCTCTATTGGCGGTTCTTTGGAGGTTCTTTGGAGGTTCATATAAGGAGTCGGTGTCCGATATGGCGGGTTCACTTGTCTCTAGTGGCGGGTTCACTCGCTCGTTTTCGGCAGGTGTACCCGCCATATTGGCGGGTGCTCCGTCGTTGGCGTCTTCGCTTACCTGCGAACTCGCCATATTAAGTACGTACTCGGTTCGCCTGTGTTGGTTACCTTTTATGACCGAGATGAACCCTTCAGTCTCGAGTCCGCGAATGCATCGCTGGAGGGTGCGGAGAGGCATTTCGCAGTCGCCAGCGAGGGTTTCCTGCTTGGGCCAGGCCGAGTCTGCCTCGGTGTTGTGGTAGTCGGAGAGAACCATGAGCACGAGCTTCTGCGAATAGCTTCCATGCCCTCTGGTGTCCTTAGCCCATGCGGTAGCCCTCCAACTCATCAGGTCCTGGTGCCCTTCTTCGAGTTGCACGAGCGGCACATCGTCTGGAGGTTGTCTAGCTCGGTCGGCCCGCCCTTGCTCTCAGGGACGACGTGATCGACCGTCAGATTGTGGTAGTCGCCGCAAGTGACGCACCGGTATTCATCCCGCTCGAAGACTTGCGTCCTGAGGCCTCGAGGAATGGACTGTTTCCTGTACCCCTTGTTGGACTCGATGGTCGGGATGGCTGTCATGCCGGCACCGCCGCACCGAATTGGAACAGGGGGGCCAACCCCTGGCGAGGGCGTCTCATGCCACCGTGAACGGCCCACGAGTCGGGTTGCCAAGCCCCGACCGCACCGACACCCCCCTGTTCCTTCATTAGGTGATACCCAACTTCGTGCCGGCGTCCTGGACGGCCTTGAACGACTCAGCTGTGCCGCCCCGGTCCGGATGCGCAGTGATTAGCTTCTTCCGGTAAGCCGAGACCTTGTCCATCATCGAGACACTGGGCGTGATGCCGAGGACCTCGTGCGGGTCGGCCACGTCTCGGGCGGGCGGCAGGGCGGCCACGGCCTGCACGACCTGGCCTAGCACAGAACCGATGCCGCGCTGGTCGGCGAGTCGCGTCGCCTTGACCGACTGGATGATTGCCAACAAAGCGGCGTGGATACCATGGACTCGCCAGCCCTCCTCGCACTCGACCGGATACCACTCGCCATCGTTCAAAAACTGAATCTTGACGATGCGCTCGCGTGTGGCGTCACCCAGTCGAGGTATTTCGAGGTCGTGGCGGGGTATGCCCCATTTGCGGAACTCGTCGACCAGTTCGGCAACTAGGTCCGGCCAGTGCCTCCGCGTGGTGATGTTGCCGACGTTGCTCATGCCGGCACCTTCTCTTTCGCCTTGACCACCAGCCGGCGCCGTCCAGGCACGGTCGCGGCCTCGATGATCTCCGGCAGGCGCCCGCCGTACTTGCGGGCCAGCTTCTGCAGCTGCTGGACGTTGAACTTGCCCTCGTGCTCGACGGTCTCGGTCCAGGGCTCCCTGTAGGCCTTCCCCTCACCGACCATCTCCTCGGCCGGTATGCCCTCGACCTCCAGCGCTGGCCGTAGCCTGCCCTGGTCGTACGAGACTCGGCCAGGCGCGAGCTCGACGTCGAAGTCGGGGTCGGCGATCGCATAGCCGCCTGAGGCCTCGATGCGCTGCGTGAGCTCCATCTCGGCCATCCCGGCCAGGCGAGCCAGCTTCTGGATTCTCTTCTCGGTGCCGGCGACCAACCGCACCAGTTCGGATGTGGACTTCGCAGATACGTTAGGTTCGTCGCTCATGACCAGAGCCTCTCAAGGGTGGCCTTAGCGGCAGCGACGTCAGTGATCTGATCTGGCGACTCGATCTCGAGTTCGGTAAATACGTCGTTGCGTGTCCTGCCGTGCTCCTGGTGGGCCCAGGTCAGCAGGTCGCCGACGTTCTCCATGCGGCCGTTTGACCGGCCCCTGCCTTTACCCCGGCTATTCGCTCTCCCGGCCTCCTCCGCCGGTGTCCCATCGAACCCGGCCAGTACCGCGACGAAGGAGAGCACCGACCTCAGTGCCTTCGCCTGAGCCCGTGTCTGGGCCATCGACATCAGCTGGAAGCGGGGCTTGTTTCGCCAGTTGTCCTCGTCGGGGTTGCACTCAGATATCGCGGACCCGACTTTAATGCCGTCCCGCAGGGCGATCGCCTTGGCGGTGAATCCACCCATCTCGTTGGCTTCGACCGACTCGGTGCCGACCGTGACCCCGTAGAAATGGGCCAGAGTTTGCCATGCCTCGAACTGCAGGTGCTTCCCGTTGCCGATCTCGATTGCCAACCCTTGCTGTTCGACCACCTCCATCAGTGCCTCGGCCGCCTGCCTGGCGTGCTCTAGGGCCTGCCGGGGAGCCTGGACGATCGCCAGGCCGTGCACGTTCGCCGGGGCGATCCCGGTCTCGTTCTCGTTGGTCATGCTGCTTTACCTCCTCCGTACAAGTTGGTGCAGGAGGCCATGCCGCAATGACACGGCCGCCTCGCCTGGGTGTTCATTTGGTGGATCTCCGCCGCGTCCCGGAGGCCCCACAGGTCGTGCTTGAGACGACCGCCGCGGTTTCTCCGGGCGGACATCGATCGGTCGATCTGCCGGCGGGTCTCGAGGTCGAGTGTCATCGAGCCACCCGTTCGCGGTCGGCGTTGGCCCTGCGGCCGCGGTCGGCCATGCCGATTACCTCGAGGTTGGTGTCGGTGGCCATGTCGACGCGGGACCGGCCGTTGGCGACGTTGCCTTCGTTCAAGGTCTCGAATATCTCCGACTGAGCGAGGTGGTGTTCGGCCACCCTCAACTCCTCCACGATCTGAGGCACTCCGTGCTCCTCGGCCATGGTCTTGGCTCTGGCGATCGCCGAGTAGGCGATCAATTCGTGAGCGTCCATTACCTCGTCGGTCTCCGGGTACCGGCCGAGGTGAGAGGCGGCACCGATGTGGTGTCCCTGCGTGTCCTCAGCTCGCTCCTGGATCTCGTCAAACTCCCCCCTCTTGTAGTTGCCCCCGAGGGCCACCCGTTGACGGTGGGTGATACCATTGGGTTCTTCGGGAGAGGGTTCGGTGCCATTGCTTTCATCGGCCAGCGGCTCCGGACCTTCTGCTTTGTTAGGCGGCATTTACCGCACCTCCTTTCCTCCGATTGAATTGCTCTGTGGCTGTTGGCGAGGGCGGCCGTGATGCCTGCTCCAGGTGCTCCGCCCCGCCGGTGAATTCGCTTTAAGCGACCCGCCTGATTTCGGACGGCTCAGAGAGCCTCCGGGCTATGTACTCCTCGAGTGCTACGTGCGGAACCAGGACCTTCGAGCCCTCCTTGAAGGACCGGACCTTCTTGGTGGTCACCAGCTCGCGCATGAACGTCTCCCCGACGCTCAGCCACTCAGCTGCGCCCCTGACGGAGTAGGCCAGCCGGCGCACGGGCTGTTCGCACGCCACCGCGCCTCCGCAGCTGGAGCAGGTGTGGCGGGTGGGGTCCTTAGGCAACGGCGGTCCTCCCGGCGACCAGGCTGTCCACAACGCGACGTTTGAATAGGACGGTGCCCCCGACGCGTTCGCCGTCGAGTTTGTCAGCGAGCATCCAGCGACGAATCGTTAGACGGTCTACGCGACACAAGTCGGCCGTTTCCCGGAGGGTGTAGTACTCCCGTCTGACTGGGCCATCGGTTATGACCACCAACTGCAACCTCCTGATACACTAGACCGCATGATCTAGACGACTATTAGAAAAAGACGGACGGCACCCAACCCTGATCGGAAAAGTGCCGCCCGCCCGAGGAGGCAGACATGGCAGAGAAGAAGCCTCGTGCCAATGCCGCTTTCGGACGGCTCAGAGAGCCTCCGGGCTATGTACTCCTCGAGTGCTACGTGCGGAACCAGGACCTTCGAGCCCTCCTTGAAGGACCGGACCTTCTTGGTGGTCACCAGCTCGCGCATGAACGTCTCCCCGACGCTCAGCCACTCAGCTGCGCCCCTGACGGAGTAGGCCAGCCGGCGCACGGGCTGGACGCACGCCACCGCATCCCCGCAGTTGGAGCAGGTGTGGCCGGTGGGGTCCTTAGGCAACGGCGGCCCCTTCATTTACCCCACTAGCGTCATTTCCGTGGACACTGGGGTGGAGCGGATCATGCAAAGAACCGGACGGCATCTCCAAAAAGGTCTCGATGCGCCGTATGACGTCGGCCCCGAAGTGAGCTTTGCTGTTCAGGCCCTGGATCAGGTAGGTGTGGTCGACAGGGATGTGCCGCGCCGTCCACGCCGCTGACCGCTCGTTGACCTTCATGTATTTCCGGATCGGGATGCGCCAGTCAATCATGTTTAGTCACCACAGTAGCTAACAGTAATTGCCAAGGACGCTTGTTGTCAAGTCTTACATATGAAATGGTGTGCCGTGGACGCTAGGACACCTGTTCGGCGAATCGCTATGGCGCGTAACAAACCCTTCAAAGAACAAGGCGCGAGGTTCAAACAAGCGCGGTCGCGTGAACGGTTGACGCTTGCGAAGGCGGCTGACCGCATTGGCGTATCGCCGCAGACAGTGGTTGGTTGGGAGTCCGGTAGGTCGCTGCCCGAAGGCCGCAACCTAAGCAAGGCGGCCACCGTGTACGGCGTTGACGGGGGTTGGCTCGTTGGATTGAGAGAGGAGTCGGCTGCTCAAACGGTGATGGAGGAGGCGGAGTTGGCTCTACGGGGAGCAGCGACCGAGCTGACCGAAGAGGAGATGCAATCCGTGGCGGACTTCATCCAATTCGTCCGCCGCCAGAAGAGGGAGAAGGGAACTCCTTGATGAAGAGACTTGTCGCGATGTCTCTGCTTGCCATTGCAGCTGCCGCGTTCGTTGCTTGCGGGCAGTCTGACGAGGAACGGGTGGAGGAGGCCTTGGCGGAATTGGGGGCGTCTTTCCAGGAAGCATTCGGTCCGGCCTTCCCTCCGGGCAACAAGGAAGTCGATTCATCCCCAAGTTCGTCACGCAAAACTCCTCTGAGCCTCGGCACGACGGCGACCTTGAAAGAAGGCGGGTTTGAGTTCGAGATATCGATCACGCAGATCCTGCGGGGTCAAGCCGCCTGGGACGAGGCATTCGCGGGAGAGACGTCCTTCGTGCCCTCGTTGGATCCTGGCGAGGAGCTGATCATATTTCTGGTACGACTTGACTTCGTGAGTGGGCCCGAAGAGGAGTCCTACGATTTCGACATTGGCTATTGGGATGTGGTTTCGGCGCAGGGTGAAGTTTATGAGGCGTTCGACTTCCTTGGCGGGAATCCCGAACCGTATTTTGACTTCAGCTCGTTCCCCGGGTCCGAGACTGAGCGTTGGGTGCAGTTCATAATCCTCGAGGCAGATCCAGCCCCCGTCTCAGTGTTTGGTGCCAACGGTGACCTGAAGGGTGGGGCTTGGCTCGCCTTGACCGAATGAACGCCCTCCACCAGTTCGTCCGCCGCCAGAAGCGCGAGAAGGGCAGCTAAGGCCAAGGGGAGCGGATGCCGATCAACGAAGATGAGTATAAGAGGCTAGAAGAAGAAGAACTGGCTCGCGCTGAGATCCAGGACGCCATCGAGGATGTACTGACATGGCGAAATCGACTAAGGACTACGACTACGACTTCAGAAAGGCCGTTGGCGTCCGACTGAAAGAGGCGCGAAACGCCGCTGGCATGACCCTAGACCGCGTGGGTGAAAGGCTTGCGGTTAGCCGCCAGGTGGTTTCCAGTTGGGAAGCTGGTAAATACATGCCAATGCCAGAGAATCTTCCCAAGATCGCCACCCTCTACGGCGTCACAATCGACGCCATTCTCGGCCGCGAGTCTGCCGCTCAGACGGTCATGGAGGAGGCGGAGCTCGCCCTACGGGGTGCGGCGACGGAGCTGACAGAAGAGGAGATGCAGTCGGTGGCCGACTTCATCCAGTTCGTCCGCCGGCAGAAGCGCGAGAAGGGCGAAGGTCAGTGAGGGCGCGATGGTTAACGATCGCCCTACTTGTCGCGGTATCTGTAACGGGAGCCTGTTCGGAGTCGGCCGGTCAGGACGTGGGGGTCGATGGCCGGGTGATTGTTGAGGGAGATCGTAGCTCTACTTCAGGTCGAACCGGAGAAACTAACATTGAAGCGACCGTCCAAGCCAGAGTACAAGCTACTGTTTCAGCTGAACTTGGAGGGAGAGAAGAAGCGTCGCCCACCGCAGTCCGAAGCAATACGACAGCTGCTCCAGTCGAGATCGGACGTTGGTCAGGCAATGGTGCGAAGACCACCGGGTCATTCAGGATCTCTCAGTCGCCATGGACACTCAAATACAAACTCAAGGGCCTCAGTGTCGAGGGCGTTGAAATCGCTGCCCTGCTCAGCGTCTCCGTCATGAAGTCCGGCGAGGCCTTCGCTGTGGCTTTGCCGGTCAATACCACTGCTTCTACATCAGGAAGATTCGAACAGTCCTTTGTTCATGAGGTCGGCACCTTTCACCTGGAGATAAATGCCCTCGGTGACTGGGAAATAGTCGTGGTTGGAACGCGGTGACATCGGCCGTCCGTCGGCAGAAGCGCGAGAAGGGCAACTACAAACGAGGAGCGAAGTCATATGGGCAAGTGGGGATATGCGGTAGGGCTACTGGCGCTGGTCGCTGTGGCCTGTGGGTCTGGAGGGTCAGACGATTTTGACTCGGTGGCCGATGTGGTCGACCGCATCAACGAGCACACGCTGTCAGATGGGCAGGAGCAAATCTTTGTGCTCATCGGCGCCTCGGATGGCTGGGCCTACCAGGTGACGCCCGGGGACTACACGGTTGAGATCTACGTCTACCGGAATCTCGATGCTCTTGAGCAGCTGGGCCTGGGTGGCGCCCTCCAATCGAACACGGTGATCCACTCTGACGGCAACCTGCTTCTGTACCTGTTCGACCCGCCTGAGGGCGCGCTGGAACGACTCGTGGCGGACATCGCCGAATGAAAGGGGAACTAATTGCCTGAAAGAGTGATGGTGTTCATTGACGGCAGCAACCTTTACCACTCGATGAAGGGGACGTTGGCGAGGACGGACCTTGATTTCGAGAAGTTCTGTTTACGTCTTGGCGGCAACCGGAAGCTCATCAGAGCCTACTACTACAGCGCGGTACTCGATCAGACCATACAGCCTGACCCTTACCGGAAACAGCAGCAGTTCCTCGAAATTCTAAGGAGAGTCCCACGGATCGAGTTGAGGATGGGGCGCCTGGTCTACTCTCCCGGCTTCCCGGGGGTGCCACCTAAGGAAAAGGGCGTAGATGTGAGGCTTGCCACCGACATGGTCGCGTTTGCCGCCCATGACAATTACGACGTCGCGATCCTGGTCAGCGCGGACGGAGACTTCGCCGAAGCGATCCAGCACGTGAAGAACTTCGGGAAGAACGTCGAAGTTGCCTTGTTCGGCACAAATACCTCGAGAGTACTGCGGGACGTGGCGGACGACGTCGTCGCTCTCGATGCAAGCTTCTTCAGTGTGTGTTGGAGATAAAAAAACAACGGGTTGCTAGGCAACCCGCTGGAGTTCATAACCCAAGGATGACTAGCATCCATGGGGAGATCAGATATTCACGTTACAAAGCGGAGGATGGCATGTCAAGCATGTCACCACACTCGTGACAACGCCAAACCATGTTGTGCCAGCCAACGAATCTCTGAGAGTTGATCCGTGAAAGCCCTCCATCTCGGTAGAGTTCTCCGCCGGACGCTCGACCTGTCCGGTCGCATCGACGCCGAATCGGTGGCAGCCGAACTCGGCCTCACGATCTTCAACTGGCCACTGAAGGGCAGGGTCCAGGAGGTCAAGGTCGGGGAGTCAGTGGGGGTCTCAAGCAGGCTCGTTCCGAGCTGGCGCAGGTGGGCCGTGGCTCACGCGATCGGCCATCACCAGCTGCATCCCGGGAACCACGTCTGGCTCAGGGCGACCACCGGGCTGGCAGCGTCCATGGAGCGCCAGGCGGAAGAGTTCGCCTACGGGCTCCTGGTCGACGAGGTGGAGGGCTTCGAGGCCGGGCTGCTGGCCGATTGGGAGCTAGCGGAGTACTTTGGAGTGCCGGAAGAGGTTGTACGAGTTCAGGGAGATATCAAGTGACTGAAGAAAAACTGCCGCATCCGTTCGCAACAGGTCCGTACCTTCAGACGGCTGTGATTTGCGAAAGAGTGCTTGAGGAAAAAGACGGGGTGAAGACCGCTATTAGGATGTTCGACCGGACAACTCAGACGGCGATTGGACCGTCTCCCCCGAAGGAAATGACAGCCTTCAACAAGGAATTCACCATCTTGATCCGGTTCAAGTCAGGGTCTGCGAGAGGCCCTATTCCACTGCGTCTGGACATGGTAAAGCCTTCGGGAGAACTCGGCCCGGCCCAAGACATCACAGTGAATTTCGAAGGAGAAGAGGACCGTGGTGTCGATCTAGTTATGCCAGTGCAAATGACGATCGACATGGCGGGGCTGTATTGGTTCGACGTCTATTTGGACGACGTGCGGATCACCAGGATGCCACTCCGGGTGGTCTATATGCCTCAGACGCTCAGACGACCCAAGAAAGATCGGGGGAATTGACCGGCTCTAGGAATCGGTCTTCGTCGAAGGTGAGGGCCGCCGTGCCGTTGGCCTCGCTGGCCGGCGCCGTTTGACCGACCGCCCCGATAGTGTGGAAGATCGTGACACCAGCGCCCTTGGTGAAGATGGCTGCCGCGAAATCTCTGAACCTGTCCTCGTCGATCAAGCCATCATCAAGGTGCGCCAGTTGGGCTCCAACGTCGTTGATCGTTTCTTCAGCTTCGGGTTCGGGCTCCCATATGTGGGCGGCAATCCAAGTCCTGAGGACCTCTAGATCAACTTCACGGCTGGCGTAGGCATATAGCAGGGCGGTCAATTGCTCAGACATGGTTTCCTCCGGTGACGGCGAAGTCTCAGTCAAATCTACTCCCGAGGAGCGTTGGGAAGTTTACGGTGCATTGGACCTGTGGGACAAGGTCGAGCGTGGTGATGCTTATCTCATCTCCCGTATAAAAAAGCATATACCCCCCGAACCGAACACATTTCCTCCAGGGATAGTCGGACGAATGGTCGAGATTAGGTTGGCGATCAATGATTACCTCATATGCATCGGATATATGTACGTTCAGAGGTCCGGAATCAGATACACACGCCCCGACCCGAAGTGGCTCAGGGTCGACGATCTTGTGATGCGGCAATGAGAGGCCACATTCGCAAGCGCGGCGAGCGCTCCTGGGCCGTGGTCCTGTCGCTGGGCCTCGACCCGGGTACCGGTAGGCGCCGTCAGCGCTGGATCTCCGTCAAGGGTACCAAGAAGGACGCGGAGCGACGCCTGGTCGAGCTCCTCGCTGAGTACTCCTCTGGAGGCGGCGTCGAGCCGTCCAACATGACGCTGGCCACCTACCTGCGGGAGTGGCTCGACACCCAGAAGGTTCGAGCTTCCTCGCTGGCCGGTTACAGGTACATCGTCGAGAAGCGGCTGATACCCAGCCTGGGTGCGATCAAGCTTGCTGACCTCAAGCCCTGGCACATCCGAGAGGCCCAGGCGAGGTGGCCCAATGAGCGCCGAGACAGAAGGGCAGGGGAGTTGTCGCCCACGACTATTCGGCACTACCACATCGTCCTCTCCCAGGCCCTCAACGACGCTGTCGACTTGGAGCTCCTGTCCCGCAATCCAGCGAAGGCAGTCGGGGGCCCGCGCCAGGTAAGGCCAAAGCCCCGGCCGATGAGAGGGAATGCCCCGGAGCGGTTCCTGGCTGCCGCCTCCACGTCAAAGTTCCTCCCTCTGTTTTTCGTCGCTCTGCACACGGGCATGCGACGGTCCGAGCTGCTGGGCCTGAGGTGGGGCGACATCGACCTGGACATGGCGGACCTGGTCGTGGCCCGCGGCTACCACAGATTCGACGGACGAGGCCTCATCGAGCCTCCGAAGAGCGAGAGCTCGGGGAGGCTTATCGCCCTCACGTCGGAGTGTGCGGTGTTCCTGCGGAACCATCTCGAGGCTTCCGAGGATCGAGCCCGCCAGGTGGGACGGGAGTGGGGCGGCGCCGACGAGTACGTTTTCTCTGAGCACGACGGACGCCCTATGTCGCCGTACGGGGCCTCAGCCGCGTTCAGGAAGGTGAAGACCAAGGCCGGCCTGAAGAACGTCTCGCTGAAGGACACGCGGCACACACACGCGACAAAGCTGCTGGCAGCTGGGGTAAACATAAAGATCATCCAGGAGCGCCTCGGTCATGCGTCTGAGGCGACCACGGCGGACATCTACCTCGACCCGGGTCCTGAGGAGCATCGGAAGGCCGCAGACCTCGCCCAGGACGTGCTCCCAAAGGCCCCTTCGAAACCGGTTGGTTAGCAAAATGTTTGCAAAACCGGTTTCAGAGAGGTGGCCGGGACAGGCGTCTGCTAGTCTATAGACGGCGTGGGGGCGGATGGGTCCCGGTGGGCCCCTTGGTCTTCAAAACTAATGGCCCCGGCCCTTTCGGTCGGGGCGGTGGGTTCGACTCCCTCCCGCTCCCGCCACTGGTCTTCACCTACGAGAAAAGAGGCGTTAGACGATGATTAGAGTCTCAGTTGCTTACCCAAACGGCGAGGGCGCCACGTTCGACCACGACTACTACGCCGGGACTCATTTCGATATGTGCGTCAAGCTCTACACGCCCTACGGCCTTAAGGGCGTGGGCGTCGATAAGGGGTTGGCCGGTCCCGGGGACTCGCCGCCTCCGTACATCGCGCTCGGCTACGTCATGTTCGACACCGTGGAAGAGTTCAAAAACGCCTTCGCAGCCGAGGGGGCCGGGCTTTTGGCGGACGTGCCCAACTACACCAACGTCGAGCCCATCATCACTATCAGCGAGATCTATCTGTAGGCTCGCCCCGTTGAGCCAGCCGTGCTCGCGCTAAATAAGCCCCTCGCGCTCGGCGGCTTGCTCGACCACGTCCCAGCCGTCTTGCTTCCCGGCGACCATCGCGTCGCAGGCCTCCGCCACCAGTAGCGCCTTGCCGTCCGGGTCGGCGACATCGACGGCCAGGAACGCACTCTCGATCGCTCTCGTCAGCGCCGGGTCCACGTCGGCGCGCAGGGTAAAGCAGCAGTGGCTGTACAGCGGGCTGGACCAGAAGGACCGGACCGCGGGCTCATCGCCCAGTGCCGTTAGCGTCTGACCGGAGATCGCGCCCGCGTCGTACTCGCCGCTCGCCACACGGTCCACCACATCGCGCTCGTCGGACGCCGCGCCGGCGACTCGCTCGTCGTAAAAGCTAAATCCAGAGAGGGCCGTGCATGGGACGATTCCCGCCTCCCTCAGGAAGTGGTGAGGTAGCAGACTGGCCTGCACCGACCCCCGGCCGCCGAAGGCGAAGCGCCGTCCGCGCAGGTCGCTGATGGCATCAATGTCAGAATCGTTGGGCGTTATGAAGTGAGTCACGTAGTCCACGTCCACGTCCCGCATGGCGATGACGCGGCAGGGCTCATCGATGAGGCGTCTGATCTTTACGTACGACAGCGGCCCATTCCAGGCCATGTCGATCTCCCCGGCGACGAAGGCGGCGACCATCGGGTCGTAGTCCGAATACAGCACCCAGTCCATCTCGATGCCGCGCTTGCGAAATATCGGCACCAGCGCCTCGAACGCCTCGATGTGGCTCTGTGAAGCCGTGCCGCCCACTCGGAGCATCTCGCGCCTCCTCTTTTTTCTGTGGCCCGCAGGCCTTATTGGGCGTTGTGGCCCCCATCGATGACCAGCTCCGCACCGGTAATGTAGGACGACTCGTCCGACGCGAGAAACAGGATGCTCTCCGCGATCTCCTCGGGCTCGGCGAATCGGCCCATGGGTATCTGCGAGGTGCGGTCGGCGTACAGCTCCGGGTCGGTGAAGAGGGGCAGGGCCGCCGGCGTCTTGGTGTAGCCCGGATGCACGGAATTCACCCTGATGTTCTCGCTCGCATACTGTATGGCCACCGTCTTTGACATATGCCGCATGGCAGCTTTCGCCGTCGAATAAGAAGTGATCGTATTGACGCCGACGATGCCATGAATAGACGAGACGTTTACGACCGACCCGCCACCGCGCTTTCGCATCTCGGGGATGGCGTATTTCATGCCCAGCATCGCTCCGCGGGCGTGCACCCGCAGTTGGCGCTCCAGCCCCTCGACCGTGGTGAATTCCACCTTTAGGGCCTCTTCAGCATCCTGCGGGCCATCGGGGTCGGAGTAGTCGCCGTCGTAGTCGGGAATGCCGATGCCGGCGTTGTTCACCAGCACGTCCAGAGCTCCTTCAGCTTTTACGATGGAGTCGATTACCTTGCGCCACAAGGCCTCGTCGGTCACGTCGAGATGGACGTAACGGGCGTCGCCCCCGGCCTCGCCGATCTCGGCGGCGGTGCGCTCACCCATCTCGTCGTTGATGTCGGCCAGGTACACCGTCGCGCCCTCACGCACGAAGGCCCAGGCGGCCGCACCCCCTATGCCTCTGACTTCCCCGGTGAGCCCGGTGGCGGCGCCGGTAATGATGGCGATTTTGCCCTGCAAGCGCATGGGGCCAGCCTAGCGATGCGGTCCTGTCCGGTCAACGGCCAGTGTTTCCGGCCCGGTGTTTCCGGCAACAGGCGCAGCGGTTAAGCTCTTGCCCTGACAGGAGACCGTTTTGAAATTCTCACTCATGTATGAGACCCAGCGGCCCAACGGCGATGGCGGGGTCGATGAGAAAGCCCTGATCGAAGAGACGCTCGCCCAGTGGGTGCTGGCGGACGAACTGGGCTACGACTACATCTGGCTGGTCGAGCACCACTTCCTCGACACCTTCTCGGTGTCGTCCAGCCCGGAAATCCTCTTCGGTGCCGCCAGTCAGCTTACAAAGCAGATACGGCTTGGCTTCGGCGTCGTCGTCCTGCCCCAGCATCATCCCGTCCGCGTCGCTGAGAAGGTGGCGATGGTCGACCAGCTATCCGACGGCAGGGTCGAGTTCGGTACCGGCAGGGGAGGGGCCTACGAGCAGACCGGCCTCGAAGTCGATCCCAGGGAAACCCGGTCGATGTGGGAAGAGGCGATGAGGATGATCCCTCGCATGTGGGAAGACGAGGAGTTCTCTTGGGAGGGCAAGCACTGGACCGTCCCTCCACGCAACGTCATCCCCAAGCCGTTGCAAAAGCCCCACCCGCCCATGTGGCTCGCCGGAATGCAGCCGTCAACCTACAACATGGCCGCGGATATGGGCCTGGGGATGCTGTCGCTATCGACGGGCGCACCGTCGGAGATGGCCCCGTACATCGCCGAGTACAAAAAACGCATAAAGAACGCGCAGCCCATCGGGGCGTTCGTAAACGACCACTGGGCTCATCTCGCCATCACCCATTGCGGCCCGGACAGGGCCGAGGCACAGGAGCGGGCGGCCAACGCCATGAAGGTGTTCTTCGGGCCGAACCGCCCGTACACCCAGGGCCAGGGGGACATCTACAAGCAGCTCGTTGCGGGCTGGGGAGGCATACCGGACCACCTGGAAAACCAGTTCAAGTGGGTGCTGAGTGAAGAGGTGGACGTCGGTGGCGGCGAGTTCTCCGTGCAGAGATCGGGGTTCGAGGAGTTCGACGCCGCGACGCTCTGCGACAGGGGAGTCGTGATCGCCGGTGACCCGGCCGCCTGCATCGAGGGGATCAGGCGTCACGAAGAAGCGGGGGAGGACCAGGTCATGCTGCTCATGCAGCTAGACACCATCCCCCACGAGCAGGTCGTCTCGTCGATCAAGCTCTTCGCTGAAGAGGTACTGCCCGTGTTCCGAGACTCCAGGTAAGGGGAGCCGACATGTTCGACCTTCTGATATCTGGCGGCACCGTCGTGGACGGCACCGGAGCCGAGGGCGTCGCTGCCGATGTGGGCGTGACGGCTGACCGGGTCACGGCGGTCGGCGACCTGGCCGATGCGGGCGCGGGCAAGCGCATCGACGCCACCGGCCTGACAGTAGCGCCCGGCTTCATCGACACCCACACCCATTCAGAAGGCGACCTGCTCACCGACCCGCAGCACGCTTATGGCGTGAGGCAGGGAATTACCACCGAATTGCTGGGCATCGACGGCATGTCCTACGCGCCGCTGTCGCCCGACAACTACCGCGCCTACAGGCGCTGGCTCGGCGGCTTATTGGGCCTGCCCGCCGCCGACCTTGATATGAGCAGCGTCACGGCGTTCAGGTCGCATTACGACGGCAAGGTGGCCGTCAACACCGGGTATCTCGTTCCGGCGGCCACCGTGCGCTTGGAGGCCGCCGGGTTCAGGGACGTGCCGTTGACTGGGGAACTCATGGAGACGGCGAAACGGCTGGTCAGAGGGGGGCTCGAGCAGGGCGCCGTGGGGTTCACAACCGGCGGTGCGTATTACCCCGGCCCCTGGTACACCACCGACGAACTGGTCGAGCTATGCGAAGTTGTGGCAGATGCAAGAGCTATCTTCATGTCCGAGCCGAGGCGGGCCAACCCCGACCGGGCTTTCGCCGGTGGCGGCGTGGAAGAGGCCATCGAGATCTCCCGCCGGTCCGGGGCGAAACTACACCTGGCCCACTTCCGCACCTCTGAAGAGAACGCCGGTCGCGTGGAGGAGTTGATGGCCCCCATCGACCGGGCCAGGGCCGACGGTATCGACATAACCCTCGACATCTACCCGTACCCGACGGGCGCGTCCATCCCGGTCAGCTTCCTGCCCGCATGGGCGCAGGAGGGGGGGCCGGACGAGATTTTGTGCCGCCTGCGCGACCCCGCCGACAGGGCAAAAATCGTAAAACACATTGAGGCGGGGTCCGAGCTCCCGGGGATGCTGGCGGACGGCGTGCTCACCTTCGTTGCCGGAGCGCCGGAGCTGGAGGGCCACACCTTCGCGGACGTCGCGGCGTCTCGGGGCAACTCCCCGGCAGACGCCATCTGCGACCTGTTAGAGGAAAACGACCTGGCCATTGGCTGGGTGGGAGCGCCGCCTCGCAGCACGGCCGTGTGGCGGCAGGTAAGCGCCGACTGCATGGCCCTGCTGGCCAGGGACGACTACATGGTGTGCTCCGACCACACACCGGCGGGGACCATGCCGCACCCGCGCTGCTACGGGGCGTTCCCCCGGTTCTTGGGCCGCCTGAGGCGGGGGTTCGGGGACATGACCGCTGAGGCAGTCGTCCACCGAATGACCGGCCGCCCGGCCGAGCGCTTCGGCCTGGCCAACAGGGGCGTCATCCGCGAGGGTGCGTTCGCGGACATAACCGTCTTCGACGAAGACACCGTCATCGACACCGCAACGTACGAAGACCCCCGCCAGTACCCGGTCGGCATACCTCACGTCGTGGTCAACGGACGACTGGCCGTAAACGACGGCCAGGCTACCGGCATCCTGGCCGGTCGGGCCGTACCGTAAAGGCGATGCACTAGAGGGCTACTTCACCGCGAAGATCTCGGCCGTCGCGAGCATCCCCTGGGTGCTGTTTCCGCCGATGATGATGATGCGACCGTCGGTGAGGGACACGGCGCCGTAGTTGTATCTCGGTGCGGTCATCGTCGCGTCTATCTCGGTCCAAAGCCCCGAATCCGGGTCCCAGACCTCGGCCGAGTCCCGGTTGCCGATGCCGCCCATGACGATCACCCGGCCGTCGGCCATCAGTAAGCCCCTGTGGTCGGCTCTCGGCTGGTTGCTATCGCCCGTCCTGCTAAATGCGCCCGCAGCCGGATCGAACACGTCGGCGGTCAGGCGCTTGCCACGCCCGCCCAATACGAGCACGCGGCCGTCCGAAAGCAGGGTCGCCGAGTGGGCGGTGCGGCTGGAGGTCATATCTCCGATCACGGTCCAGGTGTCGGCGATAGGGTCATAGATCTCACCGGTCTTGGCGTACGGCGGGTCGACCTTGCCGCCGCCCGTGACCAGCACGGTGCCGTCGTCGAGCGGCGTTGTGGTGTGGGACATTCGCTTCTCG
This sequence comes from Dehalococcoidia bacterium, assembly GCA_965250195.1. Lineage (GTDB taxonomy): Bacteria > Chloroflexota > Dehalococcoidia > Lucifugimonadales > UBA2962 > CAUZIR01. The sequence continues at coordinate 126,120 of OZ252295.1, read as the reverse complement.
TTCATCGGTGCGACCAGGGCCCACTCACCGGATTCAGGGTCGAATATCTCCACCGAGTCCATGAGGCCGAGATTTTCATTCCGCCCGCCCGCTATCAAAACGCGCCCGTCGGCGAGCAAAACCGGGTCGGTCAGGTCCCTGGGTTCGTTCAGCGACCCGGTGGTCGACCAGGTGCCAGTGGCAGGGTTCCATATTTCGCACGTCACCTCCGGGATGTTGCGGTCGCCCTCGCCGCCCGCGACCAGCACCCGGCCGTCGCCCAATACCACCGTCGCTGCGGCCGTCCGAGGTACCGCCATCTCCCCGGTGAAAGTCCACTTGCCGACGGCGGGGTCAAATATCTCGGCGGTCTTTTCGTACTCCAGCCAGTAGCCGCCGGCGTGTCCCCGTCCGCCCACCGCCATCACCCGGCCGTCCTGTAGCAGGACGGTACCGAACGTCTCCCGCAGCGTTCCCATGCCGTCCACCGCGGAAAAATCTCCAGTTACCGGGCCCGATACGGCGGGTCGTCCGACCTCGCCACCGTCAGCCGCCGTCTCCGGTGACTCGGCAGCCGGTGAGCTACTGCAGGCCAGCGCGACGGCGATGACGGCGAATGCAGCCAGGCTGGGGAGTTTGGTCATCATGGTGTGCCCTCCAAAGAAGGTCGGGTCCAATCGGTCGTTGGCTCGAATTCGACCCTTATATACCCAGTAACCGCACTGCGTTCTGACCGAGAATCGCCTCTTTTTCCTCTTGTGCCAGCAGTGGGAGATTCATGACGCGCTCGACGCAGTCGATAGGGTCCCACCAGGGGAAGTCGGTGCCCAGCATCACCCTGTCCGCACCCACATCCCTGATTAACTGCGCGAATTGGGCCGGAGTTGGCCCCTTGCCGATGTCGATCCACTCCATCAACTCGCACACGTCGTAAATTGCCTTCGGATATGCCTCGGCGAAGAGCTTGGTCTGGTGCCACGAGCCGTTGCCCATGTGCGCCATGACCAGCTTCAGGTCGGGATAACGCTCGTACACCGAGGCGAACGCGAACGGGTCGCCGTACTGGTCCATCACCGGCGAGCTGCCCGAGTGCGCCACCACCCCGAGGCCCATCTCGATACAGGCCTCCCATACCGGCCACATGCGCGGATCACCCATGAAAAACCCCTGTATGACCGAGTGCAGTTTTATCCCTTTTGCACCATGGTTCTCCACCATGTCGCGTAAATGAGCGACGTTCTCGGCGGGCGTCATGACGTGCGGGTCGATGCACACGTAGGTGATGAGCCGAGGGTTGTCCTTGCCCACCTGACAGGCCCACATGTTCGACGCCCGCAGCGAGGCGGCGATATCGGCATAGATTCTCACGATTTCGGCCTCGCGCCGGTTTCCGGTCAGGCCGACGGGCAGCGCCGCGATGCGCTCTCGTCGGTCGACTAGCGCGGTCTCGAACTGGACGAATATGGCCCGGTCGGCCCCGGCCTCGTCGAGCGCCGCGATTCCGTCTGCGGGGTCGCCGCCGAACTTGCCGTATGAGGGCAGACGGCCCCCCGCTTCGAACTCCCAGCCGTCGTAGTCTGTTACGTTTTTGCGCCCCTCTTCCTTGCTGGGGTACAGGTGCATATGGGTGTCGATAATGAGCGGGTTGGCCATTTCAATTTCCTCCGCGAAGCTTCGCCTCGCTCGTCAGGGCTTTTTCGCGCAAGCGCTCATCGCTTTGGCAAACTATCGTCAGTTCTACAAATTGAGATCGGCTAGCTGAGGCATTACGTCGTTCTGCAGGAGGGTCAGGCTACGGCGAAAGCCTTCCGGGTCGTCGGAGTGGTCGAGCACCATTGCCAGGAAAACGCCGAAGCCGCCGGAAAACTCGTAAAGCTCACGTATTTTCGCAGCGACGGTGTCGGGGGAACCCACCAACCAGGAATGGTCGAGGATGTAGTCGAGCGTCATGTCGTCGTCTGGGACCGATTCGTCGTGTTTCATGGACTTTACGATGGGCTGCGGGCCGGACGACCAGAACGGATACAGGTACTGCTCCCACGCCCGCCACAGCATCCCTTCGCGGGCCTGCTTGCGAGCCTCGGCGTCGGTCTCTGCAATCCACACGTCGCGCACGATACGCCAGTCGCTGCGCGAGGGTGCTGGCCGGCCGGCTTCAGACGCACCCTCCTCCATCACCTCCCACTGGGAGGCTAGGTAAGGGGCGCCGAGACCGAGCGTGAGGGGGATGTAGCCGCGTTCTCCGGCCATACGGAGCGTTGCTGATCGAGGGCTGCCCGCGGCCACGGCGATGGGCGGGTGGGGCAGGGTGAACGGCTTGCAGTTCATCTTCAGGCGAGCCCAGGCAAACTCGTCAGCGCCCGGCGCCCGTACGTTCCAGAACTTTCCCCGAAACTCCTCCGGGCCGTCCGTTCGCCAGAGCATGAGCATTATGTCCAGAGCCTCGCGGAACATCTCCCGGTGCTCGCCCGCGTCGTAGTCGATGTCGAACAGCGCCACGTCCGTCGGCAGGCCGCCGGAGCCCACTCCGACCATGAATCTGCCCTGACCGAGATGATCGAGGTAGGCCGCCCGGTGGGCGAGATCGACGGGGTGGTGGAAGGGCAGCAGGTATACACCCGTGCCCAATTTGATGTTGCTGGTCTGCTGAAATGCCTGTGCGATGAGTAGCTCGGCCGTCGGCAGCGGCTCCCAGGCCGACGCGAAGTGCTCGCCCACCCATGCCTCGACAAAGCCCAGCTCGTCGCCCAGTTTGATAGCGTCGAGGTCCCAGTTATGAGCGTCGAACTTCGACCGCTCGGGCGGGTGGTTACCCATCATCATCAAACCGGCCTTCACACGCGACTCCTACAGAAAAAACTGGCAGCAAAAAGCTGGCGGAGATATAGCACGCTCCCTCTTACAGGGTGTCGCGATAGAGCTGCTCCACCTCTGCCTGAGTCTCGCCGGGCGTCGAATCGCCGATCTGGTCGTTGAGAATCTGGCCCAGCGAGGGCATGGCCGAGCGCTCGACAGTCGTGTCAGGGTCCCAAAGTCCGGCCCGCATGACGGCCTTGCTGCACTGGAAGTAGACTTTGTTGACGTTGACTTTCAGGGCCGTCTTGGCGGGTTTCGAATCGCCGGACGACACGCCCTCGAACTCGCCCTCGGCTAGCAGTTCAGTCGTGCCGTAAACGCGCAGTGTTTCCTGGAAACCGGGGACGAGGAACAGAATGGCAATCGTAGGGTTGTCGGCTAGCTTCCCCAGCGTGTCCAAGCGGTTGTTGCCGGAGCTGTCGGGTATCAGCAGTGTCTGGCCGTCCACCCGCACGAACCCCGGCGCGCCGCCTCGGGGCGAGAGGTCTGGTTTGCCGTCACCGCCGACGGTCGCCAGGACGCAAAACGGCGATAGCCCTATGAACCTGGTGCTGTGCTCTTCGAGAGCGGCAATCTCCTTGGAGACGGCACGTGGGTGGGGCTCACCGTAGTGGGTGCGTAGTCTGCTCGAGTCGGTAATCTGCGTCATGGTAGAACCTCCGTATGACGTCTGGCGTCTTAACGGAGATTCTACAAGCAGATCAGCCCGCCACAAGTGTGACGGGTCGCCGCCGCGCCGGGTCACTGTAGGCCGCAGGGGCTACGCCGATCGATCGGAAGGCGCTTTAGTTGGTGTCGACCGGTTCGGGAAACGGGTCGTCGCCGCACGCCGCCAGCGCAGTCAGCGCCAGGGCCAACCCCACCATCAAAATCGCCGCACCCTTTTTCCTCAATCCCTGCCTCCCATCACTACCAATACGGATTTCAGGTGGAATCCGACCTCTCGACTCCCTGCGCGAGCGATATGAAAACTAAAAGATGCGGCACTCAAACTCGTCTATCGGCACGTCGTTGGCGCTCATGTCGCGCCTGCTCATCAGGCCGTCCGGGGCGAACTCCCAGTGCTCGTTCCCATGAGTTCTCCACCATTGACCCGAGGCGTCGCGCGACTCGTACTCGAAGCGCACCGAGATGCGGTTGTCGGTAAACGCCCATAGTTCTTTCATCAGCCGATAGTCCAGCTCCCTGGCCCACTCGCGGCGCATGAAGGCCACTATCTCCTCGCGTCCGACGAAGAACTCGTCGCGGTTACGCCAGTCAGAGTCCGGCGTGTAGGCGAGCGCGACCCTCTCGGGGTCGAGCGAGTTCCACGCGTTCTCGGCGGCCTTGACCTTGGCCCTAGCGGTCTCGGCGGTGAACGGCGGCTTTATGTCGGTGGGGCTTGGTGGCATCGGGACTCCTACTGCGATTGAAAGGGAACGGTCTCGACCGTTCGATGCAGGTGGCGGCATTTCGGTTGACTGTTCAAAACGGCTGGGCTGTGGCCGGGGCGTAATATGACTCCCGGAAACGGCATTGACCCGAGCTGCACAGGAGAGCGTGTCTGATATGAAACTGGGAGTGAATCTGGTCAACTTTGGCCCCGGCGGCGGGCCCGACGCCCTGTTGCGGTGGACACTGGCGGCCGAAGAACTGGGCTATGACTCGGTGTTGATTTCAGACCATGTGGCTGTAACCAGCGACGTTTCGGAAAGCTACCCGGCGCCGTTTCAGGACCCGTTCGTAACGCTCGCCTGGCTGGCCGGTCAGACGAACCGGGTCCGGCTGGGCACCACCGTCATCATCCTGCCCTACAGGCATCCTGCGATGACTGCGAGGCTGGTCGCCGACATCGACCACATGTGCCGCGGTCGTCTGATCTTCGGTGTCGGCGTGGGCTGGTCGTCGCTCGAATTCGCCGCACTCGGCGTGCCGTTCGAAACCCGCGGCCGTATGACAGACGAGTACATCGAGGCGATCAAGGCACTGTGGTCGGGCGACGGCGAAGTGTCCTTCGAAGGCGAAACGGTCTCGTTCGAAGGCGTTTCGGGCGCACGGCCATTGCAGTCCCCGCACCCGCCGATCTGGGTCGGTGGCAACACCCGGGCCGGGATGCGCCGAGCCGCGAAATACGGAGACGCCTGGCACCCCATCAACCAGACCCGGCAGCAGTTCCTGGAAGGTGCCGCCGAACTTGGCCGAATCGCGAGCGAACTCGGTCGGCCCGTCCCGGCGCTGTGTCCCCGCATTCAACTCAAGATCACCGACGAGGGCGTTGATGAAACCGACCGGGTGATGGGCATAGGCTCCCTCGGCCAGGTCCTGGACGACCTCAGGTTTCTCCAGGACTCAGGGTCCGACCACGTGACCCTGGACCGTTACGTTGTGCCAGACATCACCGCGACCACTCAGCACGATGCCGGAATCGAAGTTCTCGCCACGCTTGCCGAGAAACTGAATTACTAACAACGCAGGAGAACCAAACACATGGAAACGGATCTGACAATTGACGAACTGCTTACGACCACCAGGTCCGTCCGGCGCAAGCTGGACCTGGACCGGCCCGTCGAGCGGGCGGTGATCGAGGAGTGCATTACGATCGCCCAGCAGGCCCCGGTCGCGTCTCACGACGAGATCTGGTCATTCGTAGTGATCACCGAGCAGGCTAAAAAAGACGCCATAGCCGAGATTTACCGACAGGGCTGGGGCGGCTACAACAAGACCAGGACGCCCGTCGAAGACGCCACGCCGGCATCGCGGCAGCGGGACAGGCTCGTCGACTCCGCCTCGTACCTGGCCGAGAACATGCACCGGGTTCCGGCGATGGTCATCCCCTGCTTCGGTCGTCGCCCTGACGCCGAGTCGGTGGCATGGCAGAGCGGAGTCTGGGGCTCCATCGGCCCGGCTACGTGGAACTTCATGCTCGCGGCCAGGTCACGCGGGCTGGGCACCGTCTGGACCAGCCTGCACCTGGTCGACGAAGAGGCGGCGGCGGCGGTGCTCGGCATCCCATACCCGGAGGTCATGCAGGCCGCGCTGGTGCCCGTCGGCTACATGACGCAGAGCAGGTTCAAAAAAGCGCCCAGGCGCCCGCTGTCCGAGATAGTTCACTGGGAGGGTTGGCAGGGTAGCTAGGAGCTGCCGTCGGCGAGTGACTGCCAAAGGTACACGGCCGCCAGCGAGCGCCACGGCCGCCAGTTCTCGGCCAGCGCATCCAACTCGGCTGTGAGGATGTCAGGCCGGTCCAGGAGCTTTGCCGCCGCCTTCCTCAAGCCGAGGTCGCCAGATGGGAATGCGTCCATGTGCCCGTAGACGCGCATGGCAATCATTTGCGCCGTCCACGGTCCGATACCGGACAGGGCCTGTAGCCGATCCAACAACTCGGGCAATTCGTCGCCCCTGTGCAGATCGAGAGAGCCGTCGGCGACACCCTGCGAAAGCGAGACGACGGTGTGTGCCCTAGCCGTCGGCACGCCGATAGTCGACAGATCGGCGTCCGCCAGCCTATCGGCGGACGGGAACATGCACCCCAGTTCGAACGGCTCAAGTCCTGCGACCGGCGTACCGAAGCGCGCCGCCACCCGACCCGAAATCGTGGACGCAGCGCGGACGGTCACCTGCTGGCCGAGGATTATTCGCACCGACGTCTCGAACCGGTCCCAGGCGCCGGGAACGGAGATCCCCGGCAGCCTGGAAATCACGTCACCCAGGAGCGGATCCGCCGTCAACAGTGCTCTGCCATCGGTCAGGTCGGTGTCGAGTCCCAGCATCCGTCGACACCGGGCCACGTCGTCCACCAGGTTGTTAAACGAGGGCAGGTGGGCGACGGCCTCTAGGGTGCTGGCTTTGTTGGCTGCGGCCACCTCGAACACGCCGGGATGGCCGCACGTGTCGGTAACCCTGCGATACACGCCGTCACAGACCGACTCGACCCCCGGGATGGCCCTGTCCGCCAGGTAGCCCAGCGCCCGGTCGAAGTCGAAGCCGGGGGAGTGCGGGAGTCGCAGGTGCAGGCCTCCGTCGGCTACTAGCCTGTCCGTTGCTCGACGCTTGGCCCGCAGTGCACGCGGTGTGAAGCGGAAGACCTCCCCGATTACCCGGTTCATCTGGCGAACGCTGTGGAATCCCGACGCGCCCGCAACCGCTCCCATGGGCAGGTCGGACTCGTCCAGTAGCCGGCGGGCGAAGTGAGCCCGCCGCGACCGGGCAACGAAGTCGGGCGTTGCACCCACGTGTTCCCGGAACAATCGCCGCAACTGACGCGGGCTTATTCCTATGGTGCTGCCCAGCTTCGCCTCGTTGTCGTCGTCCAGCGCCCCTTCGCTTATCAGCATGACGGCCTGTCGCACAATTGCAGGGGTGGCCTGATCGAGCAGTTCATTGGAGCGACGGTCGGGGCGGCAACTCAGACAGGGCCGGAAGCCTGCGGACTCGGCGGCGACGGCGCTGGGGAACGGAGAGCAGTTCTCCGCAAGCGGCCTGCCCCCGCAGCCGTCCCGGCAATAGATGCCGGTGGTGGAGACCGCGTTCACGTGCCTAGGGCCGAGTTCGGTGCCAATCATTTGCTCTATTCTTAATCGATCGCCGGCCCAACATTGGACATATTCGGACACGCTTCAGTGGCCTGGTCAAGTATGACCGGATGTGTCCACGTTGTCCCACGGACGCCACATATGATGGTCGTCAAATTACCGGTGAAGGCGAGGTGAGAGGTGGGATCAGTCGGCTATCACGTAGCCTATTTCGATAGCCCCGTCGGCGAAATGACGCTGGTCGCCAGCGCCGCCGGGCTGCGCAGCGTTACCTGGCTGAACGAGAGGCCCCGCCGAGTGGCTCCCCTGCCGGGTCCGATCTCGACCTTGAGTCACCCCGTGCTCGATGTCGCTCTTGCCCAACTTCGAGAGTACTTCACAGGAGATCGCCAGGAGTTCGATGCGCCGCTGGACCTTGTCGGCACGGCGTTTCAGCGCAGCGCATGACTCGCGTTGGCGGACATCCCCTACGGCGAAACGGTGAGCTACGGCGAGCAGGCGTGTCGGCTCGGCCGGTCGACTGCAGTCAGGGCGGTAGGCGCCGCGAACGGGCGCAATCCAATCGCCATCATCCTGCCCTGCCACAGGGTAATCGGGGGTGACGGTTCGCTGGCAGGATACGCCGGTGGCCTGGACATCAAGAGCGCGCTACTGGCCAACGAACGCGGTTTCTCACAGCCAGCGTTGACCGGACTCGCCCCTCGCCCTTAACCTGAGCCTCCGGCATCGTGCCGGGCATGGCTATGCTCGATCTACTCATCACCGGCGGACTCGTCCTGGACGGGGCGGGTAACCCCGGCCAGTACCTTGCCATCGGCGTGCGCGACGGCGTTGTCGAAGTCTTGCGGGGCGACGTCTCGGGCGTCCCGGCGGTCCGTACCATCGACGCCACCGGAAAAGTCGTCTGCCCCGGCTTCATTGACGTGCACGCCCACTCGGGCCTGATGATCCTCAGTGAGCCCGAGCACATGCCAAAGGTGCACCAGGGCGTGACGACCGAGGTCATCGGTATCGACGGCAATTCTTACGCGCCATTCCGCGACCCGGATGACTTGGACCGGATGATCCAGATCAACGCTGGTCTCGAGGGCGACCCGGAGCTGCCCGGCAAATGGGGATCGGTCTCTGAGTACCTCGACATGTTCGACCGGAAGGTCGCGGTCAACATCGCCTACGTCGTCGGCAACTCACCCCTTCGAGTCGGCGCCATGGGTTGGGACATGAAGGCGGCGACAAAGGCTGACATGGCGACCCAAAAAACCCTCCTCAGAGAGGCCATGTCAGAGGGTGCCTTCGGTATATCGACGGGGCTCGACTACCCGCCGGGCAACTACGCCGACACCGACGAGCTGGTCGAGCTGTCGAAAGAGGCGGCGAAGCTGGGCGGCTTCTACCACACCCACGTGCGCTACCGACTCGGCGACCGCTACCTCGATCCTTTCAAAGAGGCCATTGAGATCGGCCGGCGCAGCGGCATCCCCATCCACCTGACCCACATGAACCGCCGCATCACCTCGCCCGGAGGCCTGGCCCGCATATTCGACGTGGTCGAGTCGGTGCGTGACGAGGGGCTGGACGTCACCTTCGACTGCTACCCATACCAGTACGGCGGCACCCGGTTGCTGGTCATGTTCCCCGACTGGCTGCATGACGGCGGCCCGGAAATGGTCATGCAGCGGCTGGCTTCCGAAGACGCTCGGCAACGGCTGCGAAAAGAAGTCGGCATCTTCAACCTCGCCTGGGACCAGATGTGGCTCACCTACTTCAAGCGGCCGCACAACAAGGTTTTTGAAGGCAGGACCATCGAGGCGGTGGCCGAAATTCGAAAGCAGCACCCGGTCGATGCACTATGTGACCTGCTCATTGACGAGGAGTTGCGGGTGTCGTTCAAGGCGCACACCATCGACGCCCGCATCATCCCCGATCTGGTTGCCCACCCGCTCTACATGGTCGGCACGGACGCCCTGCTCATCGGCGACTTCCCGCCGCCCATGGGCTACGGTAGCTTCCCGGTCATCCTCTCGGAAATAGTACGGGAAGAGGGCAAGCTGCCGCTCACAGAGGCCATCCGGAAGATGACGTCTTATCCGGCGCTGCGAGTTGGCATTGGGGACCGGGGCCTGATCCGGGACGGTTTCAAGGCCGATCTGACCGTGTTCGACTACAAAGAGATTCGGGCTCATGCAACCCTACAGAACCCGAAAGCGCTGTCCACCGGCGTCGAGTACGTCATCGTCAACGGCACAGTCGTCATCGACCGGGGCGAGCACACCGGCGCGCTGCCCGGCCATGCCCTGAGAAGGCGGGCGTGAGGGGGGACCATGAAAAAGCTGCTGTCCGTTCCCATACAGGTCGTGGGCTGCCAGCCGGTCCTGGGAGGACTCGCGACCTGAGGCTTTTTCTTCTCGGCCTGGCCCCGACCCTCAGGATCGCCGGTTTCGTTGCATGGGCCGCTGCCCCCCGGTATCCTTGCTAACCGTGAATCAAGAACAACTCGTGCGGTGGTTGGATAGCCCGCTTTTGTGGGGGCTGGCTGGCTTTTTCGTAGGCCTCGGACTGGGCGCTAGCGCTGGGTCAGTATGGCCCCTGGCCATCGGGCTGTTGGTCTATATCTACTACCTGCGGGCCCATGGCCCGGCCCGGCCCGCCACCGAGACCGGACTATTTACCACCGGCCCCCTGCTACTCATTACCTGGGTGCTCGGCTTCGTCGTCCACGGCTGGGCCTTCTAGGCGGGCCCAATTCCCGTCGACCTTTTCGTCACCTGCGTCGTCGACCGACTCTACCCGGAAGTGGGGGAGGCCACGGTCCGCGTCCTGCGGAAATTGGGGGTTGAGGTGAGTTTTCGGGAGGCCCAGACATGCTGCGGCCAGCCCGCGTTCAATTCCGGTTACTGGTCAGACGCTAGGCCGTTGGCGCGCAAGTTCCTTGAAACCTTTGCCGATGCAGAGCAGGTAGTGGTTCCCTCCGGCTCTTGCGTGAGCATGATCCGAGTCTTTTACGCCGAGCTTTTCCAGGACGACCCGGACGATCTCGAAGCAGCGCAAGCCCTGGCACCGAGGGTCTTCGAACTGTCCGAGTATCTCGTTGATGTGCTCGGTGTCACCGAATTCCCCGACAACCCGGATGCACCGGAAACCAGGGTCGCTTACCACGAGGCCTGTCACCTCACGCGGGAGCTGGGCGCGACGACCCAGGCCCGGACGCTGCTCAAAGCGTTGCCCGGCGTAGAGCTCACCGAACTGGACCAGGCTGAGGTGTGCTGCGGCTTTGGCGGAACGTTCGCGGTCAAGTACGCTGACATCTCCGGGGCTATGCTCAGAGACAAAGTCCAGCGCATCGACGCCTCCGGGGCCGACACGGTGACTGCATGCGACGCCAGTTGCCTAATGCAGATCGGCGGCGGCTTGGAAAAGAGAGACTCAACGGTACGACCGAGGCACCTGGCCGAGATACTTGATGAGGCTCTCTCCTGAAACCAAAGACCCGAGAATTCAACCGAGGCGCCGCCGTCGCCATACGTGATGAGAAGGTCCAGCGCGGCTTGCTTGGTCTCTACAATGGCTTCCACAAGGCTCGCATCGCGGCGGCGGACGACACCCCCAACTGGGAGGAGCTGAGGGAGCAGGCGCGGCAGGTCAAGACACTCACCATCGACAACCTCGGTTATTACCTGGAGCGTTTCGAAGAGAGAGTCACTGCATTCGGCGGAGTCGTCCACTTCGCGCCGGACGCCGAGGCGGCCAGCAAATACGTCCTCGACCTGGCGAAGGCGAGAGGCGTGCGCACCGTCATCAAGGGCAAATCCATGATCTCCGAGGAGATGGGGCTAAACGAGCGCTTCGAAGAGGTCGGCATCGAGGCGGTGGAGACCGACCTCGGGGAATACGTCATCCAGCTCGCCGGCGACACGCCGTACCACATCGTCGCCCCGGCCATTCACAAGGACCGCCACGACGTTTCGAAACTGTTCCAGGACAAGCTCGGAACTCCTCACATCGAAGATATAGAAGGCCTCGGCAAAGAGGCCCGGCGACAGCTGCGGGAGAAGTTCATCGTCGCCGACATGGGCATTACCGGCGCCAACTTCCTGGTCGCAGAGACCGGAACGCTGGCGCTGGTGACCAACGAGGGCAACGGGCGCATGGCCACCTCGATGCCGCGCATCCACGTCGCTCTCGCGGGCATGGAGCGGGTGGTGCCGACCATGGAAGACATGGGCATGTTCCTGCGCCTGCTCATCCGCTCGGCCACCGGGCAGCGCATCAGCAGCTACGTCACGCTCGTAAACGGCCTGAGACGTGGCGCCGATGAGGACGGACCGGAGGAATACCACGTCGTCATCGTTGACAACGGCCGCTCGCGCATGCTGGCCGACCCGGAGTTGCGGGAGGCGCTCAACTGCATCCGCTGCGGTGCGTGCCTCAACGCCTGCCCCGTGTACCGCAAGGTGGGCGGCCACTCCTACGGTTACGTGTACCCCGGCCCCATCGGCGCCATCGTCACGCCTGTGCTCACGGGCATAGGAGACGCCAAGGACTTGCCGTTTGCCTCCAGCCTGTGCGGCGCCTGCCGGGAGGCATGCCCCGTCAAGGTCAACATCCCGCGCATGTTGCTGGCGCTGAGGCGCGACCTCACGGACGGAAAGAAATACCCATCAGAACGCCGGTCACCAGTCCTAGAACGACTGTCGTTTAGGGCCTGGCGGGTGCTGTTCAGTAGCAACCGCCTGCTGGGCCTGTCCACCCGATTCGGTCGGCTGATGCAGATGCCGCTGGTTCGCAAAGGGGCCATCCGCTGGCTGCCGGGGTCACTGGGGGGATGGACGCGCCACCGGACGCTGAGGCCGCTGCCGAGATCCTCCTTCAGGGACCGTTGGACCGATCATCTGAGGGACACCGGTCACCCGGGAGACAGGGAATGACGACCGGGCGGGAGAACTTTTTCCAGACGCTTCAAACCGCGCTGGCATCGGGTCGGGGGGCGGGCGAACCCGCCGAGCCTGGCGCTTTCCCGACCGACGATGAAGTGATGGCCCGCGCCGTCGCGATTCAGAAGCTCATCGCCGAACGGGCCGTCGAACTGATGGACGAACTGGCGACGTCGTGCGAGGCCGGGGGCTGGGTCGTGCACCGGGCGACGAACGCCGAAGAAGCCCTGGGTGAGGTCGTCGACATCGCCCGCGAACTCGGTATCACCTCGCTGGTGCGGTCCGACCACGACGTTCTCTCTCGCCTGGGCGTAGACGGGCCTCTCGCCGCCGAGGCCGTGAAGGTAGTAAAGATGGCACGGTCATTAAACGAAAGCGATGAGCGCTTGCGCGAAGAAGCCAATAGAGCGAGCGAAGTGAGCGGAGAACTGCGTGAGACAGCCATCAACGCGGGGCTCGGTCTGACCGGCTCCGACTACGCTGTCGCAGAGACCGGGTCTGTCGTGCTGGCGGCGGGGCAGGGAGTCAGCCGCATCGTCGCGCTCGTGCCGCCCGTCCACGTTACAGTGGTAGAGCGAGGCTCCGTGGTGCCGGGCCTGGACGAGCTGTTCACGCTATTGCGCCGGGACTACGGCGAGCGAGATTGGGCCAGCTACGTGAACATCATCTCGGGCCCAAGCCGGTCGGCCGACATCGAGTACACGCTCGTCACCGGCGTACACGGCCCGGGGGAAGTGCATCTCGTCTTGCTGGACGAAGGCTCCGCTTAGCGCAGGGCGTTAACCTCTCGGGGCTTCTTCGGCAAGGCCTCATCGCCTCGACTAAAAGCCGTTGATCCTCGACCCTGCCCGGAGCGTCCGCATTATCTCCTCGGTGGCGCTGGTTATAAGTGCTGCGGCGTTGGTCGAGGCCTGATCCAGCGTCATCGGCGCGTTGGTGATGGCGAAAGCGGCATCGATGCCGTGCTCATGCACCCTCTGGTAGTCGCTACCCAGCGAGCCCGATAACCCGACCACCGGGATGCCCCGGTCGTCGGCGAGTTTTGCCACGCCTATAGGCGCCTTAGAAAACACGGTCTGAAAGTCCATCTGGCCCTCGCCCGTCAGCACAAGATCGGCCCCCTCCAGCTTGTCCATGAAGCCGACGGCTTCAAGCACGATGTCCACACCCGGTCTCAGGCTACCGTTCAAAAACGCTACCATGCCGCCCCCCAGGCCGCCGCCGGCCCCGGCTCCCGGCATGTGGTTCACCTCCACGTCCAGGTCGCGCCGGGCAATGTGAGAGAAGTGGAGCATGGCCGAGTCCAACTCCTCGACGTGCTCCGGGGAGGCGCCCTTTTGTGGTCCGTAGACGGCCGATGCCCCTTCCGGGCCACACAGGGGGTTGTCCACGTCGCAGGCGACTTCGAAGGTCGACTCTTTGGCCCTGGGGTCGATCCCGGACATGTCGATGCGGTGCAGCTTCTCCAGCGCAGCGCCGCCCCTTCCCAGGTCGTCGCCCGATGCATCGAGCAACTTGGCGCCGAGTGCCTGGGCCATGCCGGCACCGGCGTCGTTGGTGGCGCTGCCGCCGATGCCGATGATGAAGTGCCGGAAGCCCTCGTCCATCGCGGCCAGTATTGCCTCACCTAGGCCGTAGGTCGTCGCCTTGCGGGCGTCGAGTTCTCTGGGCTTGAGTAGCACCATTCCAGAGGTCCTGGCCATCTCGATTACGGCCGTTCTCCCGTCGCCCATTGCTCCCCACTCGGCCTTCACTTTCTTGCCCAGGGGTCCGGTGACTTTGGAGGTTTCAACCCGGCCGCCGGACGCCTCGACCAGCGTCTCCAGCGTGCCGTCGCCGCCGTCGGCTATAGGTACGATCGTGGTCTCTGCGTCGGGCACCGCCGTCTTAACCCCCGCCTCCATGGCGAGAGCGGCGTCCAGCGCAGAGATGCTGCCTTTAAATGCCTGCGGTGCGATGACGATTTTCATATGCTCTCCGCTCACTTCGTTCGCTCTTGGGCTCTTCGGCTCATGGCCTCATCGCTTTGACGATTGCTCGTTCAGCCAATCAGAGAGTCCTCGCCGGTTCTTGTCCAGCCAGGCGATGTTCAGCCGAATCTTTTCCAGCGACTGGCGCACCGTCCGTTCTGCTGCGGGCGTCGGATTTTCTGAGAAGAACTCATCGACCTCTTCCAGTCGTTGTTGTGTGGTGAATCCCGATGTCGTCTCCACGAGATACATCAGCCCGAAGCCGCCCTCGCCGTAGCGCCGGTGCACCTCGTCCCAGTTGTCCCTAATGAACCGCCAGGCGGTGTCTCTGCCCTTTTCCGACATTGCCGTGCGGACGATCACGCCAATCGCCTCGTGCGTCCTGACTCGCTCGGTGAACGAGCGTGTCAAGGTCTCAACTATCAGGTCTGGCTGCTGGAACTGGGAGATGCCCGCCAACAGCCGCACCTGCTCCTCCTGGAGCTTCGTCTGGCCGTGAGCATCCCACATGGCATCGTAAGTGCTTGCGTCACCCGACTTCGCCGCAAGGACGAAAACGGCCCGCCTGAGGTCCGCCGGAACGGCCGTCGGATCCTCGACATACTCGCTGAATCGTTCCGACGCCTGTTCGAGCGTCGCTTCGTCCCCAAAAGCGCCGAGCGCCGAGAGCACGTTGGCCCTTAGCAGCGACTGCAAGTGGCCCTCGCCCGGCACCGGACGCCAACCGACACTGGCGCCGATCGGTCCAAGAACGTCTCTCCCGTAGGCGTGGAAGGCTGCGTGGGTCGGTTCACCAGAGAGCAGGTTGTCCAGGCCGCCCAGGCTGGTGGTGACGCTTGCCCATACCGCCTGGCTGGTTTCGCCTCGGTAATGTCGCGCCAGCTCGAGAAACTCGGTAGCAGGTAGCATCCCCGCCCGGCACAGGGCGAAAGCATCCTCGGCCAGGCCCAATCGGTCGGCCGCGGGCAACTTTCCGGACTCCGCTCCGGCGGCCAGACGTGCCAGCTCGGCGCGGCTGTATTTGACTCGATAAAAGCCCGTCTGGTCGGGATTCACCTTTACCCAGTCGGCCGGGTTTGATGGACCCGGTATCGTCACCGAGACGCGGCGTTTTGCCATCACGGTCGAGACTCGGACCTGGTCGGGCGTCCCGACCGCCACCGGCACCTGCCAGGTGGTATTGTCGCCGCCATTTTCCCTCAGCAGGGCCTCGTAGGTAAAACGGCGCTGGGTGGCCGAGACCTGCGCCTCGTCATCGGCCCGATCCACGGTAACGTCGAGATACGGGTAACCCGTCTGCTTCGTCCAGCTATCCATGATCTCGCTCACCGGTTTCCCCGAGGCCTGGGCCAGGGATGCCCACAGGTCTGCCGTCGTCGCGTTGCCGTGACGGTGCTGCTGTAGATAGGCGTTGATGCCCGCCCTGAAGTCGTCTTCGCCAATGTAGCTTTCGAGCATGCGAATCACCGACGCACCTTTCGAGTAGCTGATGGCGTCGAAGAGCTGGCCAATCTCGGCCGGGTCGTCAACGTCCTGCTCGATGGGGTGCGAGTTCTTCAGCCCGTCCAGCCGCAGGGCCCTGCCGGTGTCGTCTACGAGGAACTGGTTCCACTTGTCCCACTCCGGGAATAGCGAGTCCACTGCCTTGTCGCCCATCCACGACGCGAAGCTCTCGTTCAGCCACAGGTCGTTCCACCAGGCCATCGTCACCAGGTCGCCGAACCACATGTGCGCCATCTCGTGGGCGACAATCTCTGCTACGAGTTGTCTGGTGCCTGATGAGCTGGCGCTCTCATCGACCAAAAGCGTGGGTTCCCGGTAGGTGATGCAGCCCCAGTTCTCCATTGCCCCTGCGGCGAAGTCGGGGATGGCCACGTGGTCGAGCTTGGGCAGAGGGTAGGGGATGCCGAAGTAGTCGTTAAACCAGTCCAGCAGCCGGAGCGAGACTTCGAGAGCGAAGCGGCCCCGCTCCTCGTTGCCGGTTGTCGCCCACACCCGCATCAAGGTCCCCGACGCTGAGCGCTCCTCGACGGAGCCCATGTCGCCGACCGCGAACGCCAGCAGATAAGTGGACATAGGCGGTGTCGTAGCGAATCGGACGGTCCTCTTCCCGTCGCCCCGGTCCACCGACTCCTCGGGCATGTTGGAGATCGCGGCCAGGCCGTCTGGTACCACCAGAGTCACGGTGAACGCTGCTTTGAGCGACGGTTCGTCCCAGCATGGGAGCGCGCGCCGGGCGTCGGTGGGCTCGAACTGGGTTGAGGCCAGGTAGCGATCCGCGCCGTCCGCGCCAGTGTAGCGGCTGCGATAGAATCCGCGCAGCCGGTCGTTGAGCGTGCCGTTGAACTCCAGCGAGAGCGTCGCCGGTCCGGGCGCGATCTCGGCAGGGAACGTGATCGTCGCCGTCTCTTCGTCGGCTTCGTAAGTAACGGTGCCGTTCAGTGGTTCGGCCGCTGGCCGCGTCAGTCGCGCTCTGAAGATGTCCAGTTCAACCGCGTTGAGCGTGATCGAGCGAGTGGAGGACAGGACTTCTATGGTGATGTCCGCCTCGCCGTCGAATGTGTATTCAGATAGGTCTGGGGTGATCGTTAGCTGATAGGCGGTTGGAAGTACGTTACCAGGTAGCTTTACCGCCAGGGAATCGGACAATGGTAGGGTTCCAATCTGTCGGGTATGGGCCGCTCTTAAAGAGCGATACGGCGGGGAGGCAAGCGATCTTTTTCGAGCTTAACGAGACGTTCGATGTTCATGACGGCCTCGTCGATCTGACCGTCCGGATTGTAGACGATGTAGTCGAATTTTTGCGCCTCTTGCATCTCGGCAGCAGCGGTTTCGAGGCGTAGCGCCAGCGCACCCGGACTCTCGGTCAGACGGGCCGTCAGCCTCGCCTCAAGCTCTTCCATACCGGTCGGCGCAAGGAAGATCGCGAGTGCCTCCGGTGCCAGGGCACGAATGGTCTCGGCGCCCTGCACGTCGGCCTTGATTATCACGTCCATTCCGGCCGCCATCGCCTCCCTGACCTGCTGTTTGGGGACGCCGTAGTGGTTGCCGTACACCTCGGCATGTTCGAGAAACTCGTCTTTTGCGACCATGAGCCCGAAATCTCGCTTGGACAGGAAAATGTAATCGATCTCGTCAGTCTCCATCGGCCGCTTCGGGCGGGTCGTCACGGTGACGGTCAGGTGGAACGGTCGGTCCAGTAGCCTCATGCGAGAAAGGACAGCGTCTTTGCCCACCCCTGACGGGCCGGAGAGGATTATCAGTAGGGGTGGCCCCGTTGTGTTTGCTGACGAGTCATCCGGGGCGTCGCTGGACCCCTCGGTCACGGCGAGATCTCCCCAGACACCGAGCCCCCGGTAACCGTGCCCAGTTCGTCCCAGAACCGGGGGTAGGAGATGGACGCAGCCTCCGCCCCGGTGACCTGAGTCTGACCGGCGGCCAGTGCTCCTGCGATGCCCATGGTCATGGCGATGCGGTGGTCACCGTGGCCATCGACCTGTGCTCCCGTCAACCCGCCTGTGTGCATGGGCGCGCCGTCGATGACCAGGCCGTCGGTGCGCTCTTCAATGTTGGCGCCCATCGCCTTTAGGCCTTCGACCGTGGCGGCAATGCGGTCGGACTCCTTCACCCTCAGTTCGTGGGCGTCCTTAATTACGGTGCGGCCCTCGGCGAACGTGGCTGCGAGCGCGAGTATTGGGATCTCGTCGATCACCCTGGGGATGATGTCGCCTCCTATCTCTATGCCTCTGAGATTGCTGGATTTAACAACTATGTCGGCGGACGGCTCACCGGCATCCTCGTGAATATTTTCCAGGCGCATCGCAACTCCCATCTCCTTGAGCACATCAATCACCCCCGTGCGGGTGGGATTAATTCCCACGCGGCTGATGCGAAGAGAGGCATTGGGGTGGCATGCTGCGAGCACCATCCAAAAGGCCGCGCCGCTGATGTCGCCAGGCACCCAGACGTCCATGGTAAACAGGTCCGACCGACTCACCGTTATGGCCGAGCCATCCGTCTTTACATCGGCCCCCATGGCCCTGAGCATACGCTCGGTGTGGTCGCGTGACGGCGCCGGTTCGATGACCGTCGTCGTCCCCCGCGCGTACAGACCGGCGATGAGGATGGCGGACTTAAGCTGGGCGCTCGCCACGGGCATCTCGTATTCGATGCCCTTCAGGTCACCGCCCCTGATCGCCAGTGGCGCGAGGGCGTCCTGCCCACGGCCCATGATCCTGGCACCCATCTTGGCCAAAGGCCTTACGATCCTGTCCATCGGCCGGTACCTTAGTGACCGGTCACCGGATATGACACTGAAAAACGGCTGCGCGGCCAAAAGGCCTGTCACCAGGCGTATGGTCGTTCCAGAATTCCCGGCGCTGAGCACATGATCGGGCTCTCTGAGTCCGTTGGGCCCCCGGCCGCGGACGTAAAAACAGTCGCTGCACGTGCGCCCGTCGGTATGCCTAATGCGTTTGATAGAGATACCCAGGCCGCGTAGGCAGCCAAGCATGGCCGTACGGTCGTCGCCCTCGCAGAAGTTCGACACGTGTGCCGATCCCGAGGTAAGGGAGTTGAGGAGGACCGCCCTGTGGGAGATCGACTTGTCGCCCGGCGGGGCCGGAACACCCTGCACTCGCTCGGCGTTTTTGACAGTCCTTATCACGCCGTTTGCCTATCCCTTCCTGAAGTACTCCCACTGCTTGCGGGACTTGCCGGTCATATTGCGGTACCGGTCCATCAATAGCGAGCCGACCATCATTTCTGCCATGGCCTCGCCCGAGGTCATCCGCTGCTTGTCGCCCGCGTCGTCCGGGTGAACGGCACCGGCCTCCCACTTCGCTCTCTGCTCCCAGGCGTTGACGAAAGAGCCGAACAGCTCTTCTTTGTTCTCTTTTACCTGGTTGCGGAACTGATAAAGGCTAGTGATCATCTGGTCAATCCAGTGGACCAGGTCGTCCGGGTTGACCAGGCTCGACGCGTGGCTCTCCTCTGGGTCTCGGTCAGCCAGGCGGGTCATGTCCCTAAACTGGCCGGAGGCGACCCGAGACATCTCGGCCCAGGAATTGGAGGACGACACGGTGCTCATTAGTGCCGACGAAAGGACCGTGGGGAGCACGCCCATCGCCGAGCTGTAGGTGTCATGCTCCCGGACTCCGAGGAAAAACGGGTAGGCCCCACACATCTCGGCCAGACTTACCAGTGCCCGGACCGCCTCAGACGGGCTGTCCGGCTCCGCCACCACGCAGTACTCCGCACCGGCCACGACATCGGCTGAGGCGTCTTTGAGCCCCGCGAGGTCGGTTCTTGGCACCGGCCTTCCGGCAATGAAGTGGACGCCCTTGGGGAGGAAACTCCCGGCCCATTCGATCACAGGCGCCTTCACCAGGCCCGTGTCTGTAACGAGGGCCCCCGGTTCGATCACGGGGCCGAGGGCTTCGAGCAGGTCGCGAGTGTGAATAAGGGGCGTGTCGAGGATGATAATTTCGGCACCGTCCACGGCCTTGCGTGCGCCGGCGTGGGTCTCGTCGACGGCCCCCATGGCCTTGATCTGCTTGAGCACCTGTGGGTCTGCCGCCGCGGCTACTATCTCGAAGCGTCCAGGCTTAGCCTTTTTCAGGGCTAGGGCGATGGAAGCTCCCAGCACGTCGGCGCCTATCAGCGCAAGCTTCGTCATTGGGGCTGCCCGATCATTGGCAAAGCGCTGTCATCGGAGGAGTGGGAGTCGAATAAAAAGGGGGCGGAGCCCGGCGGACTCCGCCCCTGTTCGTCTCAATTCGTCCGGGGCTTAACCGCCACCGCACCCGCAGCCACCACTTCCGCAGCCGCCGCCTCCCTGGCCTTGGCCGCCCCCATGGTCTCCGCCGCCATGACCCTGGCCGCCGCCCCCGCAGCCACAGCCGCCACCGCCGCCGCCGCAAGCACAGCCGCCCACCGGAGCGTTGGGGTTGCTAATGACGAAACCACTTCGCATCAGCCCCTCGACGTAGTCGATACTGGCGCCCTCAATAAGGGGGACGCTGTCGGAGTCGATCAGGACGTCCACCGATTCGGTCTTGATGACGATATCGTCCTCCCCCGCCTTGTCCTCGACGCCGAGCATGTACTGCAGGGCGCCTCCGGGTCCGGGCATAACCATGACCCTCAGCATGTTTCCCGCCTTCTCCTGCTCGGCGAGAACCTCGACGAGCTTCCGGGAAGCCAGTTCCGTTACCTCAATCACCGGAGTATCGGTTGTCACGCGCTTACCTCACACAAAGTCAGGTTGATCGGATCGAGTTACGGGCCGCGCGAGCGCGAGGCACCGGGTTTGATCGTAGCATTGGCATACTTAGGTGGTCAACGAGATCATGGTCAATCCCCGGCAACTCCGACAGTCTGTTGACTGGTCGGCGTCGCCCTTTTACACTCTCTACAGGTCGCCTTTACGGCGGCTCGTAAAAAAACGAAAATTTCCCCTGGTGGTTCTGGCGAGACGGCCCCACCCGTTCCCATCCCGAACACGGTAGTGAAACGTCTCAGCGCTTACGATACTGCACTTGCAAGGGTGTGGGAAAATAGGTCACTGCCAGGGGTTTTCCGTTCCCCTCTCCCCACATTTACACCCCTGTTCCGAAAACTTTTCATTGGCGTCGCGGCACGTTTACACGGGCCCGGAGCGGCTATATACTGAGGATTCCACTCCATTAACGCCGAGTCGGTTTCGAATCGGCTCACGAAAGTAAACCCTTATGTTCTTGCCTCCAGACCCAGAAGCTATCGACCTAGAGGGAGATAGCACCATGCAGGGTGAGGGTTACGAGGACATGGGGCAGCTCCTCGACTCCGTTGAGACGATGAAGCCCATCCGGCGTGGTGACGTCGTTGAGGGCGTGGTAATGAGCGTGGAGTCTGACGGTCTTCACGTGAACTTCGGCCACAAGTCCGAGGGCTTCGTCCCGACCCGCGAGTTGCGAACCGCCCAGGCCGACGGTGGTGGTCCCCTCAAAGTAGGTGACGACATCGTCACCGTGGTCATAAGGAACGAATCCGGTGAACAGCCCGCAATACTGTCGTTGGACAGAGCTGTAGGCGAAAAGGGCTGGCGGATCCTTGCCAAGTTCGTTGACACCAAAGAGAGCGTCCGCGGAACGGTCCTCGGCTTTAACAGGGGTGGAGCCATCGTCGAGGTTGAGGGTGTGCACGGTTTTGTCCCCGCCTCTCAGCTAGTTAGCATCTCCAGAGACAGATTCCGGGACCAGAGTCAGGACCGGGACCAGCGTGACGATCGGGACGAGCCCGGACCCAGCGAGCCGGCTCCCGAAACCGATGTCGCAGCACCGGAGCCAGAGGCCGCGGCGGAGCCTGAGAGCGCGACCGAGGCGCAGGCGGCGCCGCCGAAAACCGGGGCTGAGACCGACACGCAAGGGGCGGAGGCCGACGGTGGTGAAGCAGAGACCGCTTCCGAACCCGAATCTCCCGAATCTCCGCAAGAGGAAGCCAACACCGATATCGGCAGGGTGCTGGATCTGAAAGTGCTCGAGGTAAACCGGAGCAGAAATAGGGCTATCTTTTCCGAGCGCCAGTTCGTTGAGGAGATTAGAAACGAGCGCAAGGCTCGCCTCATCGAAGAGTTGAAAGAGGGTGAGGTCCGCAGGGGCCGCGTTACCGGCATCAGTAGCTTCGGTGCCTTCGTGGACATGGGTGGTGCGGACGGTCTCGTGCACATCTCCGAAATGTCTTGGGGGCAGGTGGACAGGCCCGAGCAGGTGGTTTCAGTTGGGGAAGAGTTGGACGTATATGTCCTGAGGGTAGACCCGGAGAACAAAAAAATAGCTCTCAGCCTCAAGCGGTTACAGCCCGAGCCGTGGGAGACCATCCACGAGAAGTTAGCCGTCAACGACGTAGTAGACGCCACCATCACCAAACTGACGAACTTCGGCGCGTTTGCCCGGGTGGAGGGCTCCGTCGAGGGACTGGTTCACATCTCGGAATTGACCGATAGGGTGGTTCAACACCCTAGAGAAGTCGTCCGCGAGGGTGACAAAGTTAAGTTGAAGGTTCTCCGGATAGAGTCGGAGCGCCGCCGGCTGGGGCTAAGCCTCAAGCAGGCAGAGGGGGATCTGTTCACAGCCTGAGCGAGCAGGTCCACCCGGAGCTCTGGGTGCTTCGGGAGTTGGAGACTGGGGGAGCCGGAATTTCTGGGTCCCACACTCGCCCGAATATGGGGAGTAAGACCTAATGGCGAGCAGATTCGAGAAGTTTTCCGAGAGAGCGCGCAGGGTTTTGTCGCTGGCTCAGGAAGAGGCCCAGCGCTTCAACCACAACTACATCGGCACCGAGCACATACTGCTCGGCCTCGTGCGCGAGACGGACGGTGTCGCGGCCAAAGTACTATCAAGCCTCGGCGTGGAGCTCACGAAAGTTCGCTCGGCGGTGGAGTTCATCATCGGCCGGGGCGAGCGCGCTTCTGGCGGTGAGATCGGCCTGACGCCGAGAGCCAAGAAAGTCATCGAGTTGGCCGTCGATGAAGCGCGTCGGCTGAGCCACCACTACATTGGTACAGAGCACCTCCTCATCGGCCTTATGCGCGAGGGTGAGGGAGTCGCCGCCGGAGTTCTCGACAGCCTGGGCGTCAACCTGGACAAAGTCCGGGCCGAAACCGGCCGCGTCCTCACACAGAACGTAGCCGAAGGTGGCGCCGCAGCCGGCTCGTCTTCTGCGTCCGGTACCCGGACCGGTACACGCACCCCCACGCTCGACCAGCTCGGAGTCGATCTCACGGCCGCCGCCAGGGCTGGCAAGCTCGACCCGACGGTGGGACGTGAGCAGGAAATTCAGCGCGTAACCCAGATTCTCAGTAGGCGAACCAAAAACAATCCAGTCCTTGTCGGGGAGCCCGGCGTGGGCAAAACGGCGATCGTGGAGGCCCTCGCCCAACGCATAGCCTCCGGCGACGTGCCCAACACGCTTCAGGGCAAGCGCCTGGTCACGCTCGATATGGGCTCGCTCGTTGCTGGAACAAAGTACCGGGGCGAGTTCGAAGAGCGGCTCAAGAAGGTCATTGAAGAGATCAAAGCCGCGTCCAACTGCGTCCTGTTCATAGACGAAGTGCACACCATGGTCGGCGCGGGTGCTGCGGAGGGTGCCGTCGATGCGGCGAACATCCTCAAGCCGTCTCTGGCCAGGGGAGAATTGCAAGCGATCGGCGCCACCACGCTCGACGACTATCGCAAGTACATTGAGCGCGACCCTGCCCTTGAGCGCCGGTTCCAGCCGGTCAAGGTTGAGCAGCCCAGTTCAGAAGAGACTGTCGAGATTCTGCGAGGCATCAAGAGCGCCTACGAGGATCACCACGAACTAGAGATAAGCGACGAGGCCCTCGACGTGGCCTCCCAGCTCGCCTCGCGTTACATCGCTGACCGTTTCCTACCGGACAAGGCCATCGACCTCATCGACGAGGCCGCTTCCCGTGTGCGGATCGACTACGGTTCGCCTCCAGCGCCTGTCAAGGCGGCCAAGAAGTCGTTGGAACTGGTGCGCAAGGAAAAAGACGAAGCCATCTCCGCCCGCGAGTATGAGCTCGCCGCCGAAAAACGAGAGCAAGAAGCCCAACTCACGGAAACACTCGAGGGACTGGAAAAAGAGTGGGAGGCGGAGCGCGGCGACGAAAAGCCCGTGGTCTCCCCCGACGACATCG
Organism: Dehalococcoidia bacterium; assembly: GCA_965250195.1. GTDB lineage: Bacteria > Chloroflexota > Dehalococcoidia > Lucifugimonadales > UBA2962 > CAUZIR01. Next base: position 102,194 of record OZ252295.1, on the reverse strand, counting down.
CCGAGGTAGTGAGCATGTGGACCGGCATCCCGGTCACCCGGCTCACCTCCACCGAGACCGAGCGACTCGTCAACATGGAAGGCGAGCTGAACGAAAAGGTCGTGGGCCAGGACGAGGCTGTTACCCTCGTTGCAAAGGCCGTGCGGCGTGCTCGGTCCGGTCTAAAAAACCCCAAAAAGCCCGTCGGGACATTCATGTTCCTGGGCCCAACAGGGGTGGGCAAAACATACCTCGTACAGAAACTTGCAGAGTTCCTCTTCGGTAGCGAAGAGGCCGTCGTTCGGGTCGACATGTCGGAGTTCATGGAGCGCCACGCGGTTGCCCGACTGGTGGGCGCGCCTCCCGGTTACGTAGGTTATGACGAGGGCGGCCAGCTGACAGAGGCCGTTCGGCGCAAGTCCTACTCAGTCATCCTCCTCGACGAGATCGAGAAGGCCCACCCGGAGGTCTTTAACATCCTGTTGCAGATTTTCGACGACGGTCACCTGACCGACGCCAAGGGGCGGCACGTGGACTTCCGCAACACCATCATCGTCATGACCTCGAACATCGGTTCGGACCTCATTCGCCAGGACAAATCAATCGGCTTCTCGGTCAAGGGCGATGGAGAAGAAGAAGAAGAGCGCCGCTACGAGCGGATGAAAACCAACGTGCTAGACGAGGTCAAGCGATTCTTCAGGCCGGAGTTCCTCAACCGGGTTGATGGGCAGCTGGTTTTCCACTCTCTATCGCGCGGACAGATGACCCAGATCGTCGATCTCATGCTGTTCGACGTTGCCGGTGAGTTGCTGCAAAAAGGTATCAGTATGGAGGTCACAGACAAGGCCAAGGAGTGGCTCGTCGACAAGGGCTTCGACCCGACGTTTGGCGCCCGCCCACTGCGTCGGGTCATACAGGATCACGTTGAGGACAAGCTGTCCGACGCCATCCTTGGCGGTGAGCTTGGACCCGGTGATACGGCCGTGGTGGACGTCGAAGACATCGACGGCGACGAAGACGGCGGCCTCCGCGTCCAGTCCCAGTCGCCTGTACCAATGGCCTCTGCCTGACCGACCGGCGCGGCCGGTTAGATGTCACAGACAGTCGGGTACTTCCGGTGCGTGGGCGGCGCCAGCGGGGACATGGTCCTCGGCGCCCTGGTCGATTGCGGCCTGCCTGTCGATACGCTCCGTAGTGTCGTCTCCGCCCTCGACATCGGAGGCGTCGATCTCCGCTCCGAGCCTGGCCAGCGGCAGGGCGTGCCTGGAACCCATGTGACCGTCTCGGTCGAGCGAGACGAAGAACGCCGCCACTCGATATCTGATTTCGTAAAAATGGTCGAAAGCTCCGGCCTGCCCGGCCCTGTGGTTGGCTCGGCAACTGCCACACTGCGTCGCCTGGGGCGCGCCGAAGCCGACGTCCACGGCGTCGAGCCTGAGGATGTGCACCTGCACGAACTGGCCAGCCTCGACACCGTCGTAGACATAACCTGTGCGGTCGCCGGTCTGGCCGAATTGGGCGTTGAGGCGGTCTACAGTTCGCCCATTCCGACTGGTTCTGGTGTGGTGCGAACGTCGCATGGCCCCACGCCCGTGCCCGCGCCCGCCACGTTAGCGCTGCTGACAAGTGCTGGCTCACCTGTAGCGCCGCCGCCCGGTGGCATTCAAGATGCCGGAGAGATGGTCACTCCCACCGGCGCGGCATTGCTTACCACCCTGGCCACCTTCGAGCAGCCGGAAATGACCGTCGAGATGTCCGGCTACGGGCTCGGTTCCCGTGACCCCGCTGCATACCCCAACGCCCTCGGCCTGTGGATCGGGTCCGAGACCGACGCCAGAACGTCCCTGGTCCTGTTGGAGACCAACATCGACGACGAGAGCCCGCAGGTACTGGCCTACGTCGTGGAACGGCTACTCGCGTTGGGTGCGAAGGACGCCTGGCTGACCGCCGCCCAGATGAAGAAGGGTCGCGCGGGCCGGGTGCTGTCGGCCCTGGTTACGCCTGCTTTGGAGCAGCGCGCAGCCGACCTCGTCATGCGAGAGACCACCACGCTCGGCGTCCGGTCGAGCCGGGTGCGACGCCACGAGGCCGCCCGAGAGCAGGTAGTCGTACGAACAGCGTTCGGGCCGGTGCCGGTCAAAGTCAAGAAGCTGGATGGGAGGGTCGTCGACGCGACGCCCGAGTACGAAACGGCGAAAAGAATCGCGCTGGAAAAGCGCGTGCCGCTCCGTGAAGTACTGGCTGGCGCCAGGGAGGCTGCTCGGAAACTGCTCGACCGCTCCGCTGATTGACCACCGGGCGGCCTGACCTCAGACCACTCGATCGTGGGCGACAGGTGCATGTACCCTGTTGACGAGGGCCCCGGTGGCGCAATTGGCAGCGCAGCTGATTTGTAATCAGCAGGTTAGCGGTTCGAATCCGCTCCGGGGCTCCACCCATTTCTTTGCCTATAGACGGCCCGCTTAACGGCGGGTCGTTTCTCTTTCCCTCTTTCCGACCAGCCTTGGGAGCGATGTTGGGAGCAACCGGGGACAGATTCGGCCCTCCACGACATCCCTGCTCAAGCCGTCAGCCTCCCCAAAGCCCAGCCGGTTGAGGCGGGGCGGCCGCTATCCGGGGCGATGTGGCCCCTCGCGGGAAACTGCCGAGTCGGTCCGGTCAGCTAGAATGATCGCCGAGGTCCTCTGATGCCGCTTGGTGACTTTGCGGAAGCGGGAACATTACAAAAGCCCTTAATCATCGGCAGACTGGCCCGGTTGATCCTAGCTGGAGGGGCCGGGTACTTCTTCGCCTTGATTGTCACCGACTATGCGGATTTGGTCGGATCGAGCGTCCCGACAAGTACATACTGGATTGGCGTAGCGATCGCATTCTGGTATTTCTCAGACTTGGTGGTCGTCGGCTTATCGCGCGAGTGGGGCCGATGGCCCCAGGTCGCTGTGTTCCCCTTCGCACTGGCGCTGGTAATTGCCGACATTGTCGCATATGAAAGTGCCTGGGGCCCACCTCTCGGCTGGGGGGTCTTCATCTTCACCGCGGTGTTTTTCGGCTTCATCGCCATATCGTTTCTGCTGTCCGCATTATTTCGGAACCCTGGCTGAGAATTCCGGGCTACACCCCACGTCGTGGGGTTGATAGGGAGGCGAACAGTCAGGGAGCACCCTTGAGGCGGCTTACTTGCCCCTCTGGATGAGTGGGAAAGAAAGAAGGCGGTGCGCGGGAGTGGTTAGCCCCGCCGGTTGAGCCTGGGCGGCCCCGCTTATTGATTCCAAAGAGGTCGAGATGACGCCAGTTAGGGCATTCGCATTAGCCGTGATCCTGCCGACTGGGCTCGTTGCGTTCTTAGTGTCGGTTCCTTCCCTCTTTCAGCAGTCTCTGGGTACCTGGGTTGGCTTCATCGTTGGAGTTGGTGTGACTTGGGGGACGGCCGCGATCCTCGGTTTCTTTTCTTGGAGAGACTGGATTCCGGTCCGTCGCTTGCTTAGATCAATTGTGGTTCGAGAGGACGAAGTTATCGTGAACAGCGATCTCCTCGTGAAAGGTGACCTGTGGGTGCACATGGAGGAAGATCAGGAATTCATCGACCAAACGAAGGAAATCGCCCGCTCACTGGGGTGGAGCGATGAACAGTATCAATCAATGTTCCGACCAGACCCTGGTTTTTAACCACCAGACCGAGCCTAACTGTCATTCATATTCCGGCCTCGTCATCGCCTCCTGAGCGCCCGAGCTGCTATTGTCGTGGCTTCGCGGTCGAACCAGAGCGCCGGTTGAGGTCCCGGGGGCCTCAGTAACAGCTCTGTGGCAGCCCACACGAAACTCCCAGGATTACCCCAGTAAAGCCCCGTCAAGGAACCCCCCTAAACCCATAGGTAACCCGGTATTGCTACAGAGAGCGATAGGGGTCCAAGGCGCGCCCGTGTGCGCGATCAGGCGCTCGCTCGCCGTCAGTTGCCGGCACTGTGCAGCCACCCCTCGCAACCAATTCCGTTGCCGTCGGCGTCGAAGGCGTGCGGGTCTGAGCCGATGACGGCGAAGTTGCGGTAGGGCACCTCCTCGCACACCAGGTCCGGCGGCGGCGGAGCGATGAAGACGCCGGGGTAGCTGGGGTCGCAGACGTCGCCTTTTGACTGCTGGTAGTAGCTCTGGTAGCTCTCTTCGGTCGCGCTGGGACTGGCGACGGCCGAATTGCCGCCACACGCGGCCAGGACGAACGCTGCCAGCACGAGGGCTGATGTAGCGAACTTTGCCATGGCGGTTGGTGACCTCGCCATTACTCTTCGGCGGGCTTGACCTTGGGCTGGACGGTGACGACCCTTTGCTTAGCCGAGACCACCCCGTCCCAGTCGAGTTCGTCGGCTGCCTCTGCCGCCTGAGCCAGAAGTCGATCAATACGACTCTGAATGAAATCACTCGGCATCGTGCCGCAAATGATATGCCAATGTATCGATGGCTACATGGATGGGCAGGGCAGGCACTAGATCCGCTGTCTCAAAGAGTCGCCTCCGGTTGAGCCAGGGCGGCCTTTTGGAGATGCATGTACCCTCGCTCGAGAAACTGCATGCGCACACGTCATCACTGGCCAGCAGTCGCTGGCTAGAGAGGCGATGGAGGAGTTGCTGGCGTGACTGTCTTAGTTGCTCCAACAGCTGAAATCGAAGCTTTGGGAGGGCCTGAATTATGACTTTTCGAGGGTCTGGAGAAGACGAACGAGGGGCGTTCGATGAAGGTGCCGGTCTGGATCGAGAATCGCCGGATGGCAGCCGGGACGAACCGTCTAGGTCGAGAACCGGACGGCAAAGAATCCGCATCTCAAAGTGGACTAAGGCGGTTCTGAAACAGCTCGCCGCCCACCAGTTGGTCAGCGTCACCTTACTGTCAATTTCCTTGTCCTTTACGTTGGCATTTGTCGTCAACCAGTACACGCAGATCTTCTCGGACGAAAGCGGGTGGCGACGGACCACGAACTCGACAACGGCCACCGACTTGGACGTGAGGATCGAAAGAGACCTAACGGTCAGGGACGACCTGAATTTGTCCGGTAGTGGGAGCGTCCTGACGATGGCAGGCCCTGGGTGCGGCCTCGGGCCGATTACCGATGCGAAGATCGGAGTCCTGTGCTTCGACCCGGACGAAGGCGCATTTAAAGTTAGAGAAGGGTCTGGTGGCTTTAACACGCTGGCCTATTCTGACTCCGCAGCTGTGGCCGCGATGGGGTCAGAAGGCCTCGCTAACCCCCTTAACCACGGGCGATACACGGACAAAGAGGTGATCGCCTCCGTTCTGGACGTCTACGGGGAGAACGGGGTGTTAAGTGCGGAACTGCTCCAAGGCTATCCGGTCGAGCATTTCGCAACCCTCATCGAACATGAAAGGCATGCCAACGACCCGGCTCTGCACGTGGAGATCTACACAGACAGTCGTGCGAGGGCGGCCATGGGGAGTGAGTCGCCGGCTAACACTCTGAACCACCGGCGTTACACGGAAAAAGAGGTCGTTGAAGCCGTCCTGGGTACGTTCAGCATAGACGGCGCACTTAACGCCGATCTGCTCGATGGAAGATCAGCAAACGAATACGCGACTGACGCCGAATTACGGACGCACGGCGACGATACCGGGCTCCACGGTGAGGGTTACACGGATGTGCAAGCTCGGCTAGCAATGGGGGCGGATTTCCCTACCAACCCTCTCAATCATGCCCGCTACGCGGGCAACGAGGTAATCTCCGCCGTCCTTGACGTCTACGGGCAGGGCGGTCTGCTAAGCGCAGACTTGTTGGGCGGACAACCTATCGACAACTTCGCGTTGACCGCGGATCTCAGCGCCCACTCAAAGTCGATGCTTCATGGGGTCGCATTCAGGCAAGATTTGATCGTACAGCCGGTCACGAGTGGCGAGGCAATCGCTCTTGGCCCGCTGGCGTTCAATCTGGCGACCTCAGGCTGGATCCAAGTTGTAGCGACGGGCTACCTTCAGCCCAGTCCGGGTAACGAGACCCGTATTCGCTTGAGAGCGGACAAGCCAGGCGTTCCGAGTCAATTCTCGTTGGCGCTGATTTACCAAGGGGCGGAGCTCGAATTTGAAAAGATAGACACGTTCTCGGTTAGCTGGGTCTTCATGGTCGATTCAGGCGACCAAGAGATCTGGGTGCTCGTTGGCGAAGATGTCGGGGGTTCAGCGGTAACGGTGTCGATAACCTCCATCCAGGCTACCTATTTCGTAGTCGCGCAGCCGTAACTCATACGAGTCCCTCCCGTTCCGCCGCCTTCCGATGTGCCTGCTCAGGAAAATGGGCGATTTTCGCGTGCCGTTCTGGGGTTAGCACGCATCATCAGGTGTCGCTGCGGTGCGATGTTAGAGTCGATCATGCACCCCTTGAGCAACGCCCGATGGGCATGAGCCGGATTGTGCCGCCGCTGGCGGCCGCCCTGCTGCTCGCCGCCACCGTGGCCTGTGAGGACCTGGCCGGGCCGACGGCCGATCCCACGACCACCTCCGCCGAAGTCGAGGTCGAGCGAGCCTCCGGGACCGCCGCGAACCCTACGGGCGAATCGAACTCCGCCACTACTGAGCCGGCCACCGACGAGGTCGGGGGTGCGGCTCCGAGCCCGAGCCCGACCGTCGCGCCGACCCCGACCGACACGGCTACAGGCGATTCGGTCGGCGCCGAAGAGGATGAACACTCCTCGAGCCCGACCCCGTCTATCGAGGAAACGCCGGAATCTCCGGCCGATGGGCCGGACCGCCAGGACGATACCGTGGAGAATCTTGAGCCTTCCGATACTCCCACCCCCGAGGCGTCGGAGGCACCGGAAGCTTCGACTCCTGAAACGGATGGTGAAGATGATCCCGAGGAGCCGGAGCCAACGTCCGTTCCCACACCCGAGCTCACGGATGCCGAACTGGCCGCGCTGGAGTGCGGGAACGAGGTGGGCAACGGGGACCAGATAATTACGGGGCCTTCCGCTCCAGAGGCCCACGACAGGGACTCGGTGTTCCGCTCGCTCACAGTCCATCCAACCGATCCCGATACCGTGATCATGGGCACCGAGAGGAACGGCTTCGCGAAGTCCACAGACGGCGGCGTCACCTGGACGCGGTCCCGCCTGGGCCTCCGGTGGAGCGAAGGGATAGGCTACCCGGAGGTATACGACCTCGCCTATTCACCCAGCGATCCTGACGTCCTGATCGCAGCCACCGTCAGCTCACCTGGTCCCCTCGTCGGTGACTTCCCAACAACCATGCGGGCGTTTATCTGAGTGAGGACGGTGGCGAAACCTGGGTCCGCCGGAACTGCGGTCTGACCAACTCAAGGGTGTTGTCGGTCCGGTTCGATCCGTCGGATTCCAACGTCGCGGTCATCGCCATAGGGGCCGGCGCGCCGAGCTTCACGACGGGCAACCTGGATGCCCTGGACTTCTACGAGGGCGGCATGTTCGTCACCGTAAACCGGGGCGAGAGCTGGGAGCGCGTCCCGGTCGGCGATAGCGAGCTCATCAGCAATTTTTCCTCGATCGTCATGAATCCCGGAGAGCCGTCGTCCCTCACCGCCTTTGGACTGCACACCTCACCGGGCGGTGATCTGGACACGTCCCTCAACCCCGGTTTCTGGCGCAGCAATGACGGCGGCCAAAACTGGGAGGCTTTCGGTCCCGCCGACATTAACGGTAGCGAGGTCAGCCATTTCACAGTCTCCAGTGACGGGCGGGTCATATACGCTTCGGTGGCGGACACCTACCGACACTGGATATCCCTCGACGGCGGCGGCAGCTGGGTCGCCACTTCAATCAACCAGGGCGGAGGACCGGTCGCCGTCTCTCCCGCGGACTCCAACATCGTCATCTTCCGCAACAGCCACCAGACCTCTCTTTTTCGATCGACCGACGGTCTCCGCACCTACAACGAGGTGGTGACGACAGAGGGCGCTTCCACCGCATCGGGAGAGCGGTTCGCGTTCGAAGACATCGTCTTCGCACCGTCGGATCCGAGCAGGGTCTACGCGGCGACCACCGGGCTGCGCGTCTACCGCAGCGATGACGGAGGCGCGACATTTACGCTGATGAAGAACATCCGCTCAGAAGTCCTGAACGGCATCCCCTAAAGCACGGATATACTCTCCGCTCTTGGAGTGAGTTTGCGCAGCACGGGGTTCGGCCGTCGGGGTTGCAGCGGTGACGGGGCTCGACAAGATAATCCTGGAGCGGCACGTCGCCTCGGCGAACTTGATCGCCTGGTCCCAGTCGAGTTCGTCGGCAGCATCTGCCGCCTGAGCAAGAAGGCGGTCAATACGACCCTGAATGAAATCACTCGGCATCGTGCCGCGAATGATATGCCAATGTGTCGATAGCTACATGAATGCGCTCTGCCGTAGAGCCCGCCGGTTGAGCCAGGGCGGGCGCACTGGGGTAGGCTACCCTGACGGTCTGCTCAGCCCTAACTTGGACGAGGTGAAAGGGATACAGATGGTCGCGATCAACTCGATTCTTGGTGACCTAAATACTGGTGACTTAGGCTTCACTCTGACTCACGAACACATCTGGCAGAGCGCTGCAGGAGTCAACGCGACTTTTCCAGAAATCTTTGATCGTCAGAGTTTCGTGGACAAGGCGGTAGCTCAGCTTCGAGCGGCCTACGAAGAGGGTGTTCGTACGATCGTGGACGTCACCACCTTTGACCTTGGTCGCGACGTCCTGCTTACGAAGGACGTTGCCCTACGCTCGGGAATCAATGTAATTGCGTCGACCGGTTTTTATGTTGACATCCCTCGGATTTTTTGGGGCGCGGATCCGGATGAAGTGGCCCAGCTATTCGTGAAAGAGATCGAAGTGGGAATTGAGGAGACGGGGATCAAAGCTGGCATCATCAAGGTGGCGAGCGATGCGGGCTTGGATGATGGATTGACCGAGGCCGAGGAGATTGTCGTTAGGGCGGCAGCTAGAGCGAGCCTGCAGACGGGAACTCCAATCACCACTCATACAAACGCGCCAGCTCGGACGGGAGATCTGCAGGTCAAGATATTTGAGTCTGAAGGCCTGGACTTGAACGGAGTGTGTATTGGGCACAGCAATGACACGACTGATATCGGCTACTTGTCGGGCCTCGCGGACAAGGGTGTTTGGTTGGGCATGGATACCTTCCCGGGTCCTGATCCGCAACTTTCTCAGAATTCTCAGTCCCGTCCGGATTGGGAACAAAGGACCGAGGTGGTAAAGACCCTTATCGATGCCGGTTACGGAAATCGCATCTTGCTATCGCATGACTGGTGCGTCATCAAACCGTGGGGAAGTAAAGAGGCACAAGAGCAGGTGCAGCGGTTCAATCCCGACGGCTACCTGTTCGTCACCCGTCGAGTATTAGCTCGTCTTGAGGAGATGGGATGCTCCCGGGAATTGATGAACCAGATCATGGTGGACAATCCCAGACGATTTTTCGAAGGTCAATAGAGACTGGACCGGACGGACGAAACTGAAGCCTAATAACTGGTCAGTTCGAGTCAGTTCCTCCCGCCGGTTGAGCCAGGGCGGCCCCAATACAAGACGGGCGTGCTTACACTTTCGGGAGGGTTTGGCACCTAGCGAGCCAAGCTCTCCCAGACATATTCCTACTTAATTCCTATCTTGAGGCCCAGTTGGTCCAAGCCGGAACTAAACCTGTGAGCGGGTGCCGTACCGCCGGCGAAGTGGACCCTGACCTCGAGCGTGCCACCGAGGCCTATGAAGATCTGATCACCCGGTCGACCGGAGTCGGTCAGCTCAATCATGCCGAGGTTCGGTCCACCACCAATGGGGTTGGATTCGTCGATGTTGAAGATCTGTACCGGACCTGAAACAGGTGTGTACCGGGCGTTCCCGGTCAGCGACGTGAAGTCCGTACCGGAAGAGTCAGACACTTTGACCTTTAACCTGTCGCCAATTGCACCGGCATCGGCGTCCGCAGTGCTGAAATTCTCGGCATTGACTTGGATTTTGACGCCTCCGCTCCCGGCGGCCAAGACAACCATCGGCACTGCTGCAGCGAGAACCAGAAGTAGCACTCCACCGGCCAGGGAAACAAAACGTCGACGTCGGAAAATTGAGAGTGTGTTCACGACAAAAACCTCCCGTGAAATTACTTGGTGGCCTGTAATCCGGGCAAGGATTGAGGGTAAATATATCTTATTGCTCCAACAGCTGGGGTGGGACGGCACTCCGATACCTCCGCAGAGACCTCCGCGAGCACCGCATCCGCTTGGCAGCGTCAGCCACGGTGAAATCCCCAGCAGCAAGGGCGGGCAAAACACCGAGAGCCGTGCGAGGTACTCGGGGTCATCTGTGAGCGGCGATCCAGGCCCAACAGCGGCTTTTGGCCGGCCCCCTCTGGCGTGACGACGGGTACGTGTTGACCCAGGCCTCCGGCGCTCCACTCGACGCCGATCGATTCTCCAAGCTCTTTTAGAAGACCGCCTGCGAGTTGAAGCTGACGTCGATCCCCCTTAAGAATCTGAGGGCGACCGGCCTGACGCTACTGGCCGTCCAGGGTGTGGCACTTAATACCCTTCGGGATCGGGCGGGTCATGCCGACGTGAGGTTGATGGCCTCGACATATGTTGGGGAGGTCCCGAACGCCCAGAGAGAGGCCGCCGGTCTTCTTGAGGCCCTGATTTCTTAGAGCCCTCCCGGGAGCCCCGTGGGGGAGAGGGTCAATTCCGCGACCTATACAATCGGGCGCACCCAGGCAACGGCCCGCGTTCACCTAGACGCCGTAGCGGCGGCGGGTGGGTTCGTGGCCGTAGAGGCCGGCGATTCGGTTTCAGCGTTAGTGCGATTGGTGGAAGGTGATCAAGGAACTTTTTTTAACGATGGCGAATCCGCTTACGAAAAAGGTTACGCAGTTTCTAGGCGACAAGCTCGGTGGAATGGTCCGCGTGCAATCCCATGCGGCGATGGTCGATTTCCTCAACACGGGGATCTTCAGCGGAGGCCACCACCTCGGCCGCATGGCTACACTCGCGGCGGGTTTCGATTCCGGCGCCTACCTCAACGACCACATGCACTCGGCGATTGCCCTCAGCACCCCGGAATTGCTCACGCACTCCCTAGATCGGCGCGATGTTGAGGGCGGGTTGATTTTGGAATTCGGCGTGTGGTCGGGGGCGACTATCAGAGTGATTGCAAGGCACGCCGCCCCGACCCAGGTTCACGGCTTCGATACCTTCGAAGGGATAGAGGCAAACTGGCACTTCGGCTTTCCCATGAAACACTTTGACCGTGGCGGAGAGCCCCCGAGCATCCCCGCTAACGTCCGCCTCCATAAAGGACTATTCCAGGACACACTAGTGGGCTTTTTGAGCGATCACCGGCGGCCGGTGAGCTTCGCCCATATTGACTCCGATATCTACGAATCCGCCGCCTACGTTCTCTCCACCCTGGGGGAACGGATCGTGCCGGGCTCGGTAATCCAATTTGACGAGTATTTCAATTACCCCGGTTGGCGGCACCATGAGTTCCGAGCTTGGCAGGAATTTGTAGCGGCACGACGGGTGGAGTACACCTATCTCGGATTTAACCCCACGGGCCACGCGGTTTCGGTAATCGTTGATAGCATCCGGGGCGTGGGCCGGCCGGTCCGAGTCAACGGATAGGGGATTCTCGCTAGTGCGCAACCCCCGGCGCGCCCTGACCGTCGCCTGAATCCCCACCCTTCATTCTTGTCCTAAGTTGTCCTATATCGATGGCCGACACGGCCTAATGGGGCCCGACATGGGCCGATCACGTATATACTCTGAACCCCGGTGTGGTGGGGTATAGGCCATAAATGGCCGGTAGCAGCCAACCAGCGATTCGAGACTTGTAATCAGCAGGTTACCGGTTCGAATCCGCTCCGGGGCTCCGTTATATTGTGCGCTGCATCCGATGAGCAAAAAACCACTAGGACATCACCAATGCAACTAGGATACTTTGTCGACCCGCTCCACCACCCTGGGAGCGACTACACCAAAAACATCCACGACGACCTCGACCAGATCGTTCTCCTGGACCAACTGGGCTACGTAGAGGCCTGGATCGCCGAGCACTTCACCGCGCCCTGGGAGAACATCCCGTCGCCCGAGCTCTTCATCGCCCAGGCCCTGGGGATGACCAAGAACATTAAGCTCGCCACCGGTGTTACCTGCCTACCCAACCACAACCCCTTCCAGCTCGCCCACCGCATCGCCCAGTTGGACCACCAGGCGAAGGGGCGCTTCATGTGGGGCATAGGTTCGGGAGCGACACCAACGGACTTCACGGCCTTCGGCATCGACGCCGCCAGCAACGAGCAACGTGACCTGACGTGGGAGACGCTGGAGATGGTCCTGAAAATCTGGGACGGTCTCGAGCCTGGCACCTATGAGAACAAGTTCTGGAAATTCACCATACCTGAGCCGATGAACGACATCGGCTTCTACATGTACATGAAGCCCTATCAGCTTCCCCATCCCCCGATAGCAGTGGCCGGAATGTCCCCCCGTTCCGAGAGCCTGGTCGTGGCGGGCGAGCGCGGCTGGATGCCCCTCGGCATCAACTTTGTACCGCCCCGCACCCTCAAAGCGCAGTGGCAGGTGTACAGCGAGTCGGCGGCCAGGGCCGGACAGGTGCCGGACCGTTCCCAGTGGCGCATCTGCCGGGACGTCGTGGTTGCCGATACCACAGAAGAGGCGCGCGAATTGGCCCTCAGCGGCGTAATGGCCCGCGACTTCGAGGACTATTTCAGGCAGGTCATGGACAAGCTCGGGTTCCTCAGATACATGAAACAAGACCCTGACACGCCCGATGCCGACATCGACCTTCAGTACATGGTCGATAACCTGTGGCTGGTCGGGACGCCAGACGAAGTGGCCGATCAGATTCGGGAGTTGCACGACGACATCGGCGGCTTCGGCGTCATGCTTGCCTACTCGCACGAGTGGGAGCCCAGGGACAAGTGGGTACGCTCGATGACCCTTCTGGCAGAAGAGGTTATGCCTCGCCTGTCCGACTTGGAACTGGCCCCGGCTTAGGGCTCTCCGCGAGGCGAAGCCTCGCTCGTCAGGGCTTCTTCGTGCGAGCGCTCATCGTTTTGGCAATCGACCGTCCGGCTATCAGTCGTTTTTCTGTGCGTACTCCTGGCCGGCGAAAATCGCCCGTACTTCTGCTGCCGATTCGGCCCCGTGCAACCTGCCCTGGCGGTCTGCCTCCTCTAGCTGCAAAGCCTTGGCGTTTGTGAGCACCGCCTCGATCTTGTCGGCGGGGAACTTGCATGCGCCGTTCTCGTCCATGTGCACTACCTCGCCGGGGGTCACGTCCATCCCGCCCACGCTGACCGGCGTGTTTACGGCGTGGACCGCCTGTTCGCCATGGCCGGCCGTCAGGCCGGTCAGCATGTACTGAAAGTCCATCGGCCGAATCTCGTCCAGGTCTCGTGAGGGCCCGTTAGAAACCAGGCCCACGCAACCCACCGCCTTCATGGCCGACACCATATTGCCCCCGGCCAGGCCAACCTTTGCGGCAATCTCTACCGGGAACCTTTGCTCGATAATCAGCACCGTCGGCTTCGGCGAAGCGTCCAGAGCATCGACCACGTCAATAAACGTCAGACCAGGATACGCCGGGTCGGGTAAGCCGTACACACAGGTGACCGCATAGCCCACCCGTCGCCCCATCTCCGGGTACATACAGCGAATCGACTGGTCCGTATACCAGTTGTCCTCCCACGGGTCATAGAGCGCCAAGCAAAGCGGGTTCTTGGGGAACGTCGCCACCACGTTGGTGATGGATGGGGTGTCGAAATTCGTCAAACCTTCGAGCATCTGGGTGTCGGTCGTCATCTCGGTTTGTTGCTCCTAAATATCCATTGCGCAAACGGCAGGAACGCTGTTACTCACAATGAAGACGATGGTTCGCACAGTTAGTAGAGTGTAAGCCGCGTTAGCGCCAGTCGCATTGCACACCCAAGGAGATGCCCGCTTGGGCCTGAGCTTAATCACCGCTAGTCCAGAGGAAAAAAGACTCCTCGCGTACACCGGGATGTCCCATTCGGTCTCGGACGCCTGGCACATCATCTACCCGGCGCTGCTATTCCTCATCGCCGTGGACCACCCCAACTACTTCTTCCTAGGGGTGCTCGCCAACATCACCGTCGCCTCCCGCGCCGTAGCCGGAATGGTGGCCGGGTTCATGGCCGACCGCTACAGCTCTCGCGGGTTGTATGGGGCGTTCGCCGTCCTGTCCGCTCTGGGCTGCTTCCTCATTTTTCTCCCCAGTGGCACCGTGATGCTGGCCGTGGGCCTGTTCGTTCTAGGGGTGGGGACAGGTATCTACCACCCCGTCGGCCTCTCTTCCATCACGCGGTTCGTGAGGCGTCGCACCGAGGGCCTTGGCATCCATGAGGCGGCCGGTAGCGTCGGCCTCAGCATCTTTCCGGTGCTGCTCATTAGCGTCGGCATCGCGTTCGGCTGGCGCGCCTCGTTCCTTCTCGGCGGTTTCGTGTCGCTGCTGCCGCTGGCGATGCTGCCGATCATCCCGGCCCGCTTCGACCGGCCCTCGGCAGCGACACAGCAAGAGGGTGGCTGGGGCGAAGTGCTGCGGGCATTCACCACCCGCAGGGTGCTCGTCATGTACGCGGCAGTCGTATTGTTGGAAGCCTCCGCCACCGGCATCGACACATTCCTCCCGGTCGCCATCGCGGACATCGGCGGCCTGGGCGAGGGGACCATCGGCGGCATCTCGACCACCGGCCTGTTTCTCAGCCTGACAATATTGGTGGGAGTGCCTGGAAGTCTGCTAGGCGGTGCGCTCGGCGCACGGTGGGGTTCTGACAAGGCGCTCGCCGTGTTAACCCTCGTGCCGCTGCCCATCCTTGCGCTATTCGCCGTCCTGACCGGTAACGCGTTCCTGGCCCTGGCGCCGATACTGCGGGCCGTCACCAACGCCCGGTCCCCGGCCCTCAACGCCCTGGTAGGTGCCAACCTACCGCCGGGAATGCAGGGTAAGGGGTTCGCCGTCATGTACGGGATAAGCCCGGCCGTCGCCTCGGTAATAGCGCTGGTGGCTGGTGCGGTCGCTGAGGCGTATGGACTGAGATGGGTCTTCCCGCTCGGGGGGATCCTCCTCGCCGTCGCGTTCCCGTTGGCGTACCTCGGCTATCGCTCCTCTAAATCGACGACGGCTGACGCCTCAGCAGTGCGGGACAAATAAACACGGCGACTCGATTGTGACTGGCGGGGGCCTCTAGTAACCTTCCGTGACAATCTCTGGAGGAGGAGCGGACGTGAGCATCAAATTGATTCTGGAAGTAGAAATCAAGCCAGAGGCCGCCGCCGGGATGGAAGAGGGCATGAAGGCCGCTCTCCCCGACACCCGTGGATTCGACGGCTGCATATCGATCGACGTGACGAAGCGGGACGACAACCCCAACGCCTGGGTAATCTACGAGGAGTGGGAGTCAAAAGGCCATCATGAGCGCTACATACAGTGGCGCACCGACACCGGCTTTTTTGAAATGTGGGGTCCGATGATGGTGGGCGAGCCTAAGACCACCTACCTCCAACCGGTGGACATGTAGCTGCATCCCTGATTTGGAGTTTTGAAGGGGGAGCCGTAACCGGCTCCCCCTCTACTTCGACGGAGTAGAAAGGAGCGTAGTCATGACACAGGTCACCGCCTACATGAACGGTGAGTTCATCCCCAACGAGCAGGCAAAAATCGACCCGTTGGATAGGGGTTACTACCTTGGTGACGCCGTATTCGACATCGCCCGGACTTACGAAGGCCGACCTTTCAAATTACGCGAACACACCGAGCGACTGTACCGGTCGCTAAAGTACGTCCGCATCGACCCCGGCATCGACGTAGAGGAGATGATCGCCGTCTCCGAGGAGTTGGTCAGGCGTAACGAACAGGCGAGGTTAGAAAGCGCCGGTGACTGGTATGTGTGGCAGGGCGTCACCAGGGGCATCGCCGCGACCCGCGTGGACAAGGGGCCGGCGACCGTGCTCATCATCACCAAGCCTGTGCCCTGGTTGGCCTGGGGCGTCCACTACCGGGACGGCGCCCATGCGGTCATAACGCGGACTCGGGCCTATCCGGGCGAGTCGTTGGAACCCAAGATCAAGCACTACAGTCGGATGAACTTCAACCTCGCAGAGTTGGAGGCCCAGGACGTGGACCCGAACGCGTTGCCGGTTCTGTTGGACACGTCCGGCAACGTGGCCGAGGGCGTCGGTTACAACGTGGCCATAGTCAAAGATGGTGTGATCAAGACACCGGGAGACGACTCAATACTCCAAGGAGTGTCCCGCGCGACCATGTTCGAGGTGGCTTCCGATCTTGGAATCGAGGTCAGGGAAGAGGTCCTGCAGCCGTACGACGTGTACACGGCCGACGAGGTGTTTTTCAACTCCACCGGCCCGTTCGTGGTGCCGGTGACTAAAGTCGACAAACGGCCGATAGGCGATTGTCGGCCCGGTCCCGTGGTCGCTCAGCTACTGGCGGCTTTCTCCGAGCGGGTCGGCATCGACCTCGTCGACCAGATGGAGCGGCGAGCGGGGATGCGCTGAAAGGTGCGTAGTTGACGTATCAGTTGGGCGAATTGGTCAACCCAATGGAAGGTTGTTGGAGAGACGTAGATTTTGTACTCTTTAGTGGGCGCATTTTTACAGAGAGAAAACCGTCTGCGCGGGGCTGCTAAGGGGTAGGCGCGGCAATTTGCCACATGTTAGACTGACTTGTTGTGGCGGAGGGATGGGAGAGTGGTTAAATCCACCAGACTGTAAATCTGGCGCCCGGAAGGGCTACGTAGGTTCGAATCCTACTCCCTCCACTCCCGGACCTCGAAGCACATTAGTAACCACACGGGCCCACATAGCTCAGTAGGTAGAGCACGTTCTTGGTAAGAACGAGGTCAGCAGTTCGAGTCTGCTTGTGGGCTCGCCAAAAACGGAGGATTGCTGAATGGCGAAGCAGAAATTTGTCAGAGACAAGCCGCACGTAAACGTTGGCACAATCGGCCACGTGGACCACGGTAAGACGACGCTGACGGCGGCGATGACGCGCGTACTCGCGTCCGCCGGTGGCGCCGACTTCCGGGCGTTCGATTCAATCGACAACGCCCCGGAGGAAAAGGCCCGTGGGGTGACCATCGCCATCACCCACGTCGAGTACCAGACCGAGGCCCGGCACTACGCACACGTAGACTGTCCTGGGCACGCGGACTACATAAAGAACATGATTACCGGCGCCGCCCAGATGGACGGTGCCATCCTGGTGGTCAGCGCCCCCGACGGGCCCATGCCGCAGACCCGTGAGCACATCCTCCTGGCTCGCCAGGTAGACGTGCCGGCGATAGTCGTCGCGCTCAATAAAGTCGATGCGATGGAAGACGAAGAGTTGCTCGAGCTCGTCGAGCTGGAGCTGCGCGAGATGCTCACCGAGCACGGCTTCCCCGGCGACGACATTCCCATCGTCCGGGTCAGCGCGTTGAACGCCCTGGATGCTCCTGAGGACCAACTCGGTCGAGACTCGGAGTGGGGTGGCAAGATCTGGGAGCTCATGGATGCCGTTGACTCCTACATCCCCGTGCCGGACAGGCCCAAAGAGTTGCCGTTCCTCATGCCCGTCGAAGACGTCTTTGGCATCAAGGGTCGCGGCACCGTGGTCACCGGCCGTATCGAGCAGGGCATCGTCAGCCCCGGCGACACCGTCGAGATCGTGGGCATCAAAGACACCTGGGACACTGTTGTCACCGGCGTTGAGATGTTCCACAAGACGCTCGACGAGGGCGAGCCGGGCGACGCGGTCGGCCTGCTTTTGCGAGGCGTTGAGCGAGAAGACATTGAGCGCGGCCAGGTGCTGGCCAAGCCCAAGTCAATCACGCCTCACTTGGAAGCGGAGGCGCAGGTCTACGTACTGAGCAAGGACGAGGGCGGGCGGCACACGCCGTTCTTCAACGGTTACAAGCCCCAGTTCTACATCCGCACGACCGACGTGACCGGCGAAATCGAATTGCCGGACGGCGTCGAGATGGTAATGCCCGGCGACAACATCGAGATGAAGGTCAAGCTCATCCAGCCCATTGCAATGGACGAGCAGCTTCGTTTCGCTGTGCGCGAGGGCGGTCGGACCGTCGGCTCGGGCGTCATCACAAAAATACTCAAGTAGGGCCCGCCCAAACGGGCAGGCCAGCAGAGGGACCAGATGGCTAAAAAGGGAGACGCTCGCGGCGTCATAAACCTCGCTTGTGACGAGTGCCGCGAGCGGACCTATCACAGCAGCAAGAACCGGCGGAACGATCCGCAGCGGCTCGAACTGAACAAGTTCTGCCCGCGGTGCCGTCGGCATACGCCGCACAAGGAGATCAGGTAGCGCAATGGCAAGAAGCCAGGGAGTGCCCAGGCGCGTCGATTCCGATGCCACGCGCCGATCGTTTAGCTTCAAATTCGTCGGCGAGGTCGTATCCGAGTTAAGGCGGGTCGTCTGGCCCACTCGCGAAGAAACCACCCGCTTGACGATAATGGTACTGGCAGTGGCCGCCGTCGTCGGCGTGTTCCTGGGACTGGTAGACATCGGTTTCTCCCGGCTAATCAGCGTCATTCTTGGCAGCTAGACACTTATGAGCACTCAGAGTCAGAAAACACAAACCGTCGAAGAACCGAGTCCTCGCTGGTACATCGTCCATGCTTACTCCGGACAGGAAGAGCGAGTCCAGCGAAACCTCGAGTTGCGCATTGAGACGATGGACGTCTCCAACAAGATCTTCGAAGTGGTCGTTCCGACCGAAGAAGAGATTGAGATAAAAGAGGGCCAGCGGGTTCCCGTGCCCAGGAAAGTCTTCCCCGGCTACATCATGGTCAAGATGATGATGGACGACGAGAGCTGGCACGTCGTTCGTAACACGCCCGGCGTCACCGGGTTCGTGTCGGCAGAAGACGAGAACGAAAAGCGGGCAAAGCCCGTGCCGTTGGAAGAGCACGAAGTCAACAACATCCTCCAGCAAATGGAATCCGCCACGCCCCGTGTGAGGGTAGGCTTCTCCAAGGGTCAGGTGGTGAGGATCACCGACGGCCCGTTCGTCGACTTCATGGGCAGCGTGGACGAGGTCTACCCGGACCGCGCCAAGGTAAAGGTGCTGGTCTCGTTCTTCGGCCGCGAAACCCCCGTCGAACTCGACTTCCTCCAGGTCGAACGATCTTAGAAAGCAGAGACACTCAGATTGGCTAAGAAGGTAAAAACAGTACTAAAGCTCCAAATCGAGGGCGGCAAGGCGAGCCCCGCGCCTCCCATCGGCCCGGCGCTGGGTCAGCACGGCGTCAACATCATGGGCTTCGTCAAGGAGTACAACGAAAAGACGTCCTCCAAGGCGGGCACCATAGTTCCCGTTGAGCTGACGGTCTATGAAGACCGCTCGTTCAGCTTCGTCCTCAAAACCCCGCCTGCGGCGGACCTGCTGCGCAAGGCGGCGGGTGTGGAAAAGGGCAGCGGTCAGCCGAATCGCGAGAAAGTCGGCATCGTACCGGCGTCCAAGGTCCGCGAGATTGCAGAGACCAAAATGGCGGACCTGAACGCGGCGGACGTGGAAGGCGCCATGCAGATCGTGGCCGGGACCGCGAGAAGCATGGGCATCGATATCGACTGGAACCAGAGCTAGGAGAGCCCGGTGGTAAGGCACGGAAAGAGATACAACAGCGCGGCGGCCGTCATCGACCGCGAGGCTCACTACTCACCCGCAGAGGCGGTGAGCATGGTCAAAGCGGCGGCGACTTCCAAGTTTGACGAAACAGTGGAGTTGCACTTGCGAACCGGAGCCGATCCGCGGCACTCCGACCAGCAAGTCAGGGGCGTGGCGTCGCTCCCACACGGCACGGGCAAGGCGGTTCGAATCACCGTTTTTGCCCTGGGCGAGGGAATCACCAACGCCCAGAGCGCCGGAGCCGACTTCATCGGTGACGACGACCTCATCAAGAAAATCCAGCAGGACGGCTGGAGCGAATTCGACGTGTCCATCGCCACGCCTGACATGATGGGCAAAGTGAGCAAACTGGGCAAGGTACTGGGCCGCAAGGGCCTCATGCCCAACCCAAGAACCGGAACCGTGGTCCAGACTGAAGACATCGGCAGGGCGGTGGACGAGGCTCGCAAGGGTAGGGTCGAGTTCCGGCTCGACCGCACGTCCATCATGCACGTGCCTATCGGTAAGGCCAGCTTCGAAGAAAGCCAGTTGACCGACAACCTGACGTCGGTCATGGACCACGTAATGCGGGCGCGTCCCTCGGGAGTGAAGGGTGAATTCCTCCGTTCGGCGTTCCTCACCTCGACCATGGGGCCGAGCGTGCCGGTGGACATTGCCGCCTTGAGTGAGCTTAAGCTAGACTAAAAAGCACCAATATAGAGGCCTGAGACAGCCGGTTCCGACCTCGACCACCGAGTGTGGCGACGACGGATTAAAAACACCTGCCGAGGCACACTTAGTAAGGGACGCCGTCTGCGGACGAAGCCCCGAGCATGTGTTTCGGGGCTATTTTTGTGCCATACGACCCGAACTAGAGAAAGCCTATGCCCACAGCCAAAAAAGAACAGGACATATCGGCGCTCGAAAAGCGCATATCGGAAAGCACAATAGCCATCGCCACCGACTACTCGGGTATGTCAGTAACCGACATGACGGAGCTGCGCCGTGCACTTCGGGGGCAGGGCGTCGACTACCGGGTGGTCAAAAACACGCTCACGTACAGGGCCGCCGACTCTGCGGGCAAGCCCCAGCTCAAGGATGTCGTAAAGGGGCCGACCGGGGTCGCCTTCGGCTACGGCGAGGTGACGGAGCCGGCCAAGGCGCTCACCAACTTTATTCGCGACGTCGGCAGCGCCCTAAAGGTTCGCGGGGCCGTGATGGGCGACCGGACCCTGACCCCCGGCGAGGTCGAGGCGCTCGGCAAGCTCCCGTCCAAGGAAGTGCTGATTGCCAAGCTGGCAGGGCAGTTACAGGGCGGCATCGCCGGCCTGGTCTACGTGCTGAGCGCGCCCATATCGGGCCTCGCGAGAGTGCTCGGGGCCCATGCGACGGCGTCCGCAGTGTCCGAGCCAGAGGCCGAGCCTGAAACCCCGTTAGAGCCCGAACCCGAGTCCGAGGCTGACGAGACCGCCGGAGAGCAAGACGCCCCCGAGGCGAGCGTTGAGCCGGACGTCTCCGAAACCGACGCTCCCGAAGAGGCCCCCTCAGTCGAAGAGGAGGCCCCTGAGGATCGGGAAGCTGCTAAACAGGACGAACCAGGGCCCGACGAAGAGGCATCCGACGACGAAGATGGAGGCTCCGAAGAGGCCTCCGAAAATAACTGACCGCAGGCGATTAATTCAAGCATCAAGAGCTTGACCACCGAGTGGAGGTAAACAGGAAATGACGAAAGCAGAAATTCTCGACGCAATCAAGGAAATGTCCGTACTTGAGCTGTCCGAACTGGTAAAAGAGCTGGAGGAGACCTTTGGCGTCAGCGCGGCCGCGCCCGTCGCCGTAGCGGCCCCGACAGCCGGTGGCGCAGCCAGTGGCGGGGCCGCGGCCACCGAGGAGCAGACCGAGTTCAACGTCACACTTGACGAGATCGGTCCCAACAAGATCAAGGTCATCAAGGCCGTTCGCGAGCTGACCACCCTGGGCCTGAAAGAGGCCAAAGAGCTCGTTGAGAGTGCACCCACGGCGGTAAAGGAAGGCATCGGCAAAGACGACGCCAACTCAGCCAAGGAGAAACTCGAAGAGGCGGGGGCCAAAGCCACCGTCGCCTAGGGGTTCTTCGGGACTTCCAGAACCACAAAAGGCCGGGGACGCCATGCAGCGTCCCCGGCCTTTTAGCGCCCATGGGTTTGAGGGGTCTACGATCCCGTAAGGTACGGCACCGTCTGCGGCCCCTCCGGCAGCACGCAGACCCTCGCATCCGGCCCGTGCTTTCGCAGCGCCGCATCGACCGCTTGGGCCACGTCCTCGATCGGCTCCATGTGAGCGGCGCGAACCTGATCGGGCGTGAGAAAAGACGACCTCAGCAATACCTGGGCGCGCATCTGCAACTTGGCCTGAATCTGCACCTGCCACTGGTCGTGGGTCGTTTCCGGCGCCGCCTCGATAGTTCGCAGCAGGTCCGACGGTGACTTCCCCTCACGCAAAATGCGACCGTACTCCCCGTGCTCCGGGACTCCGTCCCGGCACTCTGCCGCGCAGATGATCGTGCCGCCGTCGGCCACGATTTGGGCTGCTGCCGACATGCCCTTGACCGCCTGGTAGAGGTTCTGGTCCAGGGGGTAGCCGGAGTTGGTCGTCACCACCACCTCGAAGGGCCGCTCAACCGGCTGCATGACCGTCTGGCGAGATGCCTGACAGGCAGCCTCGTGCACCTTGAACAGGTCGCCGGCATACGCGGCCGTGATCTGCCTGTCCCGGTTTATCGTCACGTCCAGCGCGAAATCGACGCCGGTGAGCGCCGCGATCTCCCGGACCGCATCATGCACCGGGTTGCCCCCGATAATTCCCCAGGCAGCCAGGTCGCTGCCTATCCGGGCGGCGTTATGCAGGTGCATCGTGGTGGCGAACCCGGCGAGGCCGGGAGCGACCATCTTGGGGCCGCCAGAGAACCCGGCGAAAAAGTGCGGTTCTACGAAGCCCGCTGTTATCCGTACGTCCGCATTGAGCCATTGCCGGTTCAGTGTTATCGGCACGCCGTCACTCGTCTCTCCCGCCGAAGCGAGGGTCGAGTCATCGAATGCGTCGTGGTTGACGACCTCGTAGCGGTCCACCACATCCCGCCCCAGCATTTCGATAAATTCTGACGACGTATTGGCCCTATGGGTGCCGGTGGCGATGAGCACGGTGATGTGCTTCGGAGGGACGTGGTCCAGCTCCCTCAGCAAGGCGGGCAGCATCAATTTGGTCGGCGCGGGCCGGGTGACATCGCAGACCGAAATGGCGACCGTCTGATTCTTCGTAACGAGTTGACGCAGCGGCCGAGTTCCGACAGGGTTGCGGATCGCTGTCCGCAGAGCCCCCTCTTCGTCGGGGAGTCCCGGTAGATAGCGCGGCTCAATGACCGAGGTACGGTCGTCCGGGAACTCGACGTCCAGGCCGTCAGTGCCGTATGCCAGTCGGACTCTCACTCGTTAGCCCCTGAGGACCACCTCGCAAAAGTGCGCGGCGTCGACCAGCTCCGGCACCTTTACGTGCTCTCGAACCGTGTGCATCCCGTTATCGGCCATGCCCACGACCACGGATGTGATGCCTCTTAGACGAAAGATGTTGCCGTCTGTTCCGCCGCCGGAAGGCTTCATCTCCGGCTCCAGGCCCAGCGCATTAAGGGCGCGGGCAACGCGCTGATACGTTGCGTCTTCCTCACCGAACTCGTAGTGCTCGAACTCGGTGTGCATGTGGCTTTCCAGCACTGCCTCGGGGTACATCTCCCGCACCTTGTCGAGCGCCTCTGCGATCTCCAGACCGATATTGTCGATCGCCTCCAGGTCCTGGCTCCTGAACTCACCGATAACCTTGGCGTTCTCGGGTACGGTGTTGCGCACGCTCCCGCCCTCGATCAGGCCTACGTTGAAGGTCGTGTCCGCACTCAGGCGGCCCTGCGGGAGCCGGGTAATCAGCTCCGCGGCCACCCGGATAGCGTTGACGCCCTTTTCCGGCTCCACACCGGCATGAGCGGCCCTCCCGGTGATCTCGAGCGTGAAGCCAATGTAGGTCGGGGCGGCCACCGTGATCGTCGTCACCGGCCCCTCACCGTCGAACACGACAGCCTCCCGAGCGTGAATTTTCGAAAAATCGAGGTGCCGGGCGCCGTGTAGGCCCGTCTCTTCTTCTCTCGTCAGCGCTACCTGGTAGGGCAGATGAGCCGTACCGTCCTCGTTCAGAGATTCAATGGCCTCAAGCACCGCGGCCACCCCCGCCTTGGCGTCGCCTCCGACAATGGTCGTACCGTCGGAGCGGATCACGTCTCCGTCCAGGCGAGGCTCAATGCCGCGTCCGGGTTCGACCGTGTCCATGTGGACCGACAGCAGCAGCGGGACGACATCGCGGCCGGGGTCGCTTTGCGGGTCATAGTGCGGCGGATTGGCGACCAGATTGCCAAAGTCGTCCGCCTTCACAGACAGACCGAGTGCTTCCAGACGTCGGGTGAGGTCGGCGGCGATCTCGTCCTCTTCGCCAGAGACGCTATCGATGCTGACGATGTCCATGAACGTCTTTACGAGCCGGTCGCGGTTAATCATGAGTCTTCCTTTGCCGGAGCATGAGCGGGGTAATTGTATTGTCGGCCAAATGGGTGTCAAGCGTCACAGCGTCCGTCTGTTGGTGGCATCGAGTCACCCACCTATAATGGCGGCGCGGCTCAGCAACATGGCGTGGCTATTTCGAACTCTGGACTTCATCCGACTGCCCTGGCTCATCGAGGCCTGCTGGCGGTTGACGACCTGGCCCGGACGGCTGACCGCCTCGGAAATCGCAGAGGCATCCCAGGTGTTCGGGGCGGACACGGTCGACTACGGGTCGGTTCGGGTGGCGCACGGGGGCCTGCTGCCGCTCTTTTTCTCCCTCAACAAGGGTCGTGCATTCGTCCTCTTTCGCACGGTCAATCTGCCGAGAAGGAGCCGGTCCTCGCGAGAGAACCTCGACATACTCACTCACGAACTGGTCCACGTCTTCCAGTACCAGCTCGTCGGTAGCGTCTACATCTGGCAGGCGCTGCGGGCTCAGCGGGCCGAGGGTTACGGATACGGTGGTTGGGAGGCGCTCGCCGCGGCCCCGCGCCCCTCGTACTCAAGTTTCAACAGGGAGCAGCAGGGCCAGATCGTTCAGGATTACTATCGGTCGGTCGTCGCTCCCGGCCGGGGCGAAGACGACCCCATCCGGGCGGCTTACGAGCCGCTAATCGAAGAGCTACGCAGGGGCGAGCTATGATCTCCGGACCACGGGGAGGGGACAAATAGCCGAGCAGATGA
The DNA here is from genome assembly GCA_965250195.1 of Dehalococcoidia bacterium. GTDB lineage: Bacteria > Chloroflexota > Dehalococcoidia > Lucifugimonadales > UBA2962 > CAUZIR01. The sequence continues at coordinate 77,253 of OZ252295.1, read as the reverse complement.
AACCGCGATACACCGCGCTTATCCGGGACCTCCCGCACGGGGAACGACCCAGGGAGCGGCTGCGCGAACTCGGCCCCGGCGCGCTGAGCAGTTCCGAGCTGGTGGCCATCCTGCTGCGCACCGGGCGCCAGGGCGAGAGCGTGCTGAACATGTCCGCCAGCCTGGTGGCGCGATTCGGGGGACTGGCAGGGCTATCGAAAGTGTCGTTCGCCGAGCTGTGCCAGGTAGACGGCATCTCCGAAGCGAAGGCTTCGCAAGTGCTCGCGGCGCTGGAGTTGGGACGGCGGCTCGTCTCGCTGCATCAGTAAGATCGGCCCGTGATCGCCACTCCGCTGGACGTGATGAACCTGCTTGGCGCCGAGATGTCGACGCTCGACCAGGAGCATTTGCGAGTGATCTGTCTGAGCACCAAAAACGAGGTCAAGGCCGTGCGCCAGGTCTACGTCGGCAACGTCAACGCCTCAATAGTGCGCGTCTCGGAGATCGTCAGGCCCGCCACTAGGGAGAACTCCCCCGCCATCGTCGTCGTACACAACCACCCGTCGGGCGACCCCACGCCGAGCCCGGAGGACGCAGCGGTCACCACCCAGATACAGGAGGGAGCCGCCCTGCTAGACATAGAGCTACTCGACCACATCGTCATCGGCGGCAACTCCTACGCCTCCATGAAAGAGCGCGGCCTCGGGTTTTAGCCTGCTCCCCGCCTCGCTTGTCAGGGCTTCTTCGGCTCATGGCCTCATCGCTTTGGCAATCGACCGTTCGCGGTGACTTCGTGACCTGCATTGCACCCGCTTATAATGCTGGCCGTTACGGAGGCGAATGAATGAACGTGCTTGTAATGGGCTCCGGGGCCGTCGGCGGCTACTTTGGCGGCCTGCTGGCAAAGGGCGGCAACGACGTTCTGTTCGTCGCCAGGGGCGCGCATGCTGATGCGATGAGGGAGCGCGGGCTGGTCGTTTCCAGTGTCACGGCCGGGGATTTCACCGTCGAAGATCCGCTGGTAACCGATAAGCCCGACGGCTCGTTTAAGGCCGACCTGATCCTGTTTTGCGTCAAAGGCTACTCAAACGAGGAGGCCATCGGCCTCATTCGCCCGGCCGTCTACAAGGACACCACCGTCCTCACGCTGCAGAACGGTATCGGCTCCGGCGACGTCCTGGCGACGGCGTTCGGCTCCGGCGTCGTGTTGCTCGGCGCGGCGTACGTCGAGGCGTCCCGCACCGGTCCCGGTGCCATACGGGAGGATGGCGGGCTCTGTCGCATCGTCTTCGGCGAGGAGTCGGGCCAGACGACTACGCGAGCAGTAGCGGTGGACGCGACGCTGCGAGGCTCCGGCATCCAGACCGACCTGACCGGCGACGTGCTCTCGGGACTGTGGACGAAATTGATCTTCATCTGCGCCTTGAGCGGCATGATGTGCCTGTCGCGGGAACCCATGGCCGCCGTGCTCGCCACCCCCGAGACCCTCGAGCTGGCGAAAAAGGTGATGAACGAGGCCGCGACCGTCGCCCGCGCCAGGGGCATCGGAGTCTCCGACGACGTAGAGGGGGAGCACCTGGCCTACTTAATGGAGCACAGTGACGTGCTGTTCTCCTCCATGTTCCTCGACCTCACGAGAGGGAACCCCCTCGAAGTTGGAGTACTTAACGGGGCCGTCTCCCGCATCGGCCGGGAAGTGGGCGTGGCCACTCCGGTCAACGACTTCATCGTCGCCGCCCTCACCCCGTACGACAGGCGTGCCCGCCAGGCCCGCCGCGACGGCGGAAAGGCCCAGCCTTTCCTGCCCAGTTAGGAGTTTTTGGCATGTCGTATTTTTATGACCTCAAAGAGATCGGTCGCAAAGAGTTGGCGCCCGGCGTAACGGTAAAACTCGTGTGGGGGGACAAGATCATGATCTCCATGATCGAGATGGCCCCCTTCGCCATCGTGCCGGTTCACTCGCACTCCAACGAACAGGCAGGGATGGTGCTCCACGGCGAGTTCGACTTCACCATCGGCGGCGAGACCAAGAGGCTGGGGCCGGGCCAGGGCTGGGTGATCCCCGGCGGCGTCGAGCACTCAGTCCAGGGCCTGGACGGCTGGTCCCTCGCCATGGATCTTTTCAGCCCACCGAGGGAAGAGTACAAAAAGCTGGTCCTGGACTATTTCGCCGGTCAGGACTGAGCGGCCAGAAGGGCCTAAGCCTCCAGAAGAGCCTGAGTCCGGAGTGACGGGCACCCAACGCAACAAGTGGCTGGTGTTGCTCGTCGCGGCGCTGGGCAACCTCGTCCTGACGCTGGACAGCGGCGTCATGGGGGTCTCCTACCCGGCGCTGGCGGACGCATTCAATACGTCCACCTCCACGGTACTGTGGGTCTCAGTCGCCTTCTGGGTCACCGGGGTCGGGCTGGTCATGACCGTTGGTTGGCTGGGCGACGTGGGCGGGCGAAGGATGTCCTACACCCTGGGTTTCGTCCTGTGCTCGCTGGCACTGGGGCTATCGGCCATCACCACCGAACTTTGGCAGCTAATCGCCACCCGGGTCTTTATGGGCTTCGGATCGGCCATGATCCTGGCCGGGGTCAACGCCATCATCCTCGACCGGTTCGACGTCAGGGAGCGGGCCAAGGCAATCGGCATCGCAGGGGCGGTGGTCGGACTCGGCCTGTCGCTGGGCCCGTTAATTGGGGGCTGGCTGCTCGACGTGCTCGGCTGGCAGGCCCTTTTCTACACCAGGATTCCGTTGTCCCTGGTCGCCGCCGGGCTATCGTGGTGGGTGCTCGCCGGACAGGATAGGCAGGGCAGCAAGGACTTCACCGTGGACCGACTGGGGGCGGTGGCGCTGTTCGCCGTGCTCGCCTCGTTCTTGCTGGTGGTGAACCGGGGTGCCGAGGACGGCTTCGGCTCGCCACTGGTGCTGGCCATGGCCGCGTTATTCGTAGTCGCCGTGCCGGTGCTGGTGGCGTCCCAGCGCCGGTCGGTGCGCCCGATACTCGACTTCGCGTTATTTCGGCGACCAGCCTACAGTTTTGGCCTGGGAATTTTGGTCTTCCACTACACCTCGCTAGGGGCGATATTGCTGCTCGCGCCCTTCTTCTTCGTCGAGGCGCTGGGATTCTCGGCGACCAAGATGGGGCTGTTCATCATGCTTTACACCCTCATGCGGGTCTTTTTGGCGCCGCTGAGCGGTGCGCTGACCGATCGCTTCGGGGCGTGGGTGCTGTCCGGCGTCGGGCTGGCGGCGATGGTGGGCTCGCTCGCCTGGCTCGCCGCCCTGGCTGGGGGATCGGGGTCTGAGGGCGCCATACTGGGCGCTCTGCTGTTGGCGGGCGTCGGCTCCGGCCTTTATGAGCCGCCGAACACCGCGACCATAATGGGGTCCGTGCCGCGGGACCGTTACGGCACGGCGTCGGCGTCCATAGCGTCCGGTCGGCAACTTTCGTTCGCCGTGGGAGTGGCGATCGCCGGGGCGATATTCGCCGTGCGGGAGCGAGCGTATCTGGCTGCGGGCGACGCCGTAGACCGGGCCATCGCCTTCGGCTTTTCCGACGCGTTACTGGCGGGCGTCGCCCTGGCAGCGCTTGGTATAGCGGTTAGCATCGTCGCCATCGCCGTCACGCGACGGCGGCGTTAGCCGGAGCGGATCGCGGTGCCACCAATTGCGAAAGCGATGAGCGCTCGCGCGAAGAAGCCCTGACGAGCGAGGCTTTGCCTCGCGGAGAGCGCCCTAAGCGCCGAAGCGGACGGCGGCGTTGGGGTCGGAGTACTCGACCCCCTTTGTCGCCCAGAAGATGGTCGATACCGCATCGACGGCGGCTACCAACTGCTTGGATGCGTCCATGTCGACGTTCTGCTTGCAGCGGCCCGCCAGCTTCAGCGTGTTCCACACCGTCTCGTGCAGGTCGGGGTACTTCTCGATGTGCTCGGGCTTGAAGTAGTCCGACCAAAGCATGCCGATCTCGTCTTTTACGATCTGGGCGTGCTCCTCTTTCACCGCGATGTAGCGGGTAAAGGAGTTACCGGAAGCGGCGTCCATCGAGTCCGGCTCCATCGCCTCAATACGCAGAACCATCTTCTGCACAGTCTGGGCGGCGATCTTGGCGGCGATGGGGTCATAGATGCCACAGGGGATGTCGCAGTGGGCGTGCACTTCGGCGACAGGCGAGAGGCGCTTGATAAGGGTGACGAAGTTCATTGGGGGTCCTCCTAGGGACATTGGGCTGAGTGTGTGTGACGGGTACCCGATTAAGGCCAGAGGGAACAACGTTAACAGGGTCATTTGTCTCCCATCAAGGCCGTCCGCCGAGCGCGTCGCTGCCCGCTCGGGACTGGTAGTCTCTGGTTGGTCGCCGGTAGCAATCGGCCCCTCTCCCATGAAGATGATCGCTCGACCAATCCTCTCCGTTATTGGGCGCCTTTTTAGCGGGCACGTAATTGTGCGCGGGGACTCCATGTCGCCGACGCTGCGAGCGGGGAGTCGCCTCGCAATCGACCGCCCGGCTTACTTGCTGTCAGAGCCCAACAGGGGAGATGTGGTCGTGGTGAAGGGGACGGCTGGCGGCCCGGCCCGGCAACTCAAGCGCGTGGTCGGCCTGCCGGGGGAAGAGGTGGCTGTAAAACAGGGCCGGGTGTCGATAGACGGTGCCGAACTTTTCGAACCGTATCTCGCCGACAGACCAAGAACCAGGCGACTGGAAGAGGGCCACTGGACCTTGTCGGAGGCAGAAGTGTTCGTGCTGGGCGACAATCGCATGGTTAGCACCGACAGCCGCAGCTACGGGCCAGTCGCCACCCGGCGACTCGAAGGCAAGGCCTGGCTCCACTATTGGCCGGTTAGAGACCTCGGTAGATTGCCAAAGCGATGAGGCGATAAGCCGAAGACGCCCTTACGAGCGCGTACCAGCGCGGAGAGCGATGAGCGCTTGCCCGAAGAAGCCCTGACGAGCGAGACCTAGTCGAGCGGAGAATCTGACAGCCAGAGGGCCGCGTCCTTGGCGTGGTAGGTGATGATCATGTCGGCGCCGGCCCGCTTGATCGACGTGAGAATCTCCAGCGCCACCCGACGCTCGTCGATCCACTCGTTCTCCGCGGCCGCCTTGACCATGCTGTACTCGCCGCTGACGTTGTAGGCGGCCATGGGCATGTTGAATCGCTCTTTGGCGAGAGAGAGAACGTCGAGGTAGGCGAGGGCGGGCTTGACCATCACCATGTCCGCGCCCTCGTCGATGTCCATCTCGATCTCGCGCATCGCCTGACGCACGTTGGCGCCGTCCATCTGGTAGCCGCGCCTATCCCCGAACTGCGGCGTGGACTCGGCGGCCTCCCGGAACGGGCCGTAAAAACAAGACGCATACTTGGCCGAATAGCCCAAAATCGGTGTGCCCTGGTGGCCCCCCTTGTCCAGCGCCGCCCGTATAGCTGCAACCTGTCCGTCCATCATTGCCGACGGTGCGACCATGTCCGCCCCGGCGTCGGCCTGGCAGACGGCGGCCTTGGCCAGCAGCTTGAGCGAGGCGTCGTTGTCTATGGTGCTGCCGTCAACCACGCCGCAGTGGCCGTGGTCCGTGTACTCGCACAGGCACACGTCGGTTATCACGGCCATATCCGGGGCCGTCTGTTTCACAATCCGAATCGCCTCCTGCACGATACCGGCGGAGTCATAGGCCTCCTTGCCGAGCGGGTCCTTCTTGGCCGGAATGCCGAACAGCAGGACGGCCGGAATACCCAGCTCGTTCGCCTCGCTGACCTCCGTAATCACGTGGTCCAGTGACAACTGGGAGATGCCGGGCATCGAACCGATCTCGTTACGAACGTTGCGGCCGTGGGTTACGAAAAGCGGGTAGATGAAGTCGGCCGGGGAGATCGTCGTCTCCCTCGTCATCCGCCGTATGGCGGCGCTCTCCCTGAGGCGTCGCAATCTAACGTGTGGGAATCCAGCCATCTCGCAATCTCCTCGTTATTTCTTCGTGGGGCCTGGTGGGTCGTCGGGGCGACGTGGGCGACGTAGTGGGCCACAAGGGCGTCCACAAGCCCATCGACGGTGTACCCAGAGGCCACTATATCAACTGATAGGCCGTGCTCTCCAGCCGTCTCGGCCGTGATCGGGCCGATGCAGGCGATGGTCACCCCGCGCAGCGCTTTCGGGTCGCCGACCAGCGCCATCAGGTTGGTGACGGTGGAAGAGCTGGTAAACGTCGCTATGTCGACGCCGTCGGCGAGAATCTTTTCGATTCGCCCGGCCGAGTCCTTGGGTGTCACGGCGCGATAAATATGCACGTCATCGACCGTGGCTCCGAGGGCCGTGAGGCCGGAGACGATGGCGTCCCGGCCGTCGGCTGAACGGGGCAGCAGCACCCGTTTGCCGCCGAGATCGTGTCCCGCCAGCGCCTCCGTCAGCGACTCCGCAACGTAGCTGGTGGGCACCGCGTCGGCGGTCACCCCATAGCGCTTTAGTGCAGCGGCCGTCGCGGGGCCTATCGCCGCAACCCTGACCGGGCCCAGTGCGCGCGCGTCCAGCCCGACGGCCCGGAGTCGCTCGAAGAAGATATCTACGGCGTTGGCGCTGGTGAGCGCTACCCAGGCGTACTTTCCGAAATCTTCGATGGCCCGGTCCAGCGGCCCGACTGGCAGCGCCTCAATCGCTATCGTCGGAACCTCTAGGGGCAGCGCACCCAGTGCGGCGAGGCGACCGGACAGCGCCCCGGCTTGTTGCCGAGTACGGGTTACCAGCACTCGCTTGCCGAAAAGAGGCAGCTTCTCGAACCAGTTAAGGCTCGGTCTTAGCCCGACGACGTCTCCTACCACCAGCACCACCGGCGGGGGCAGTTCGGCGTCGTCAGCGCGGGCGGCGATATCCTGCAACGTACCGGTGAGCGTGCGCTGTACGGGCTCCGAACCCCATCGCACCAGTGCCGCGGGGGTGTCGGGCGCTCGGCCGCCACCAATCAGGCGAGCGGCAATGTGGTGCAGGTTGTCGCGTCCCATCAGCACCACAATCGTCCCGCCCGTGCGAGCGATGGCGTCCCAATCGATAGTCGACTCTGCCTTGTCCGGGTCTTCGTTGCCGGTGACGAACGTGACACTGGATGCCAGGCCTCGGTGGGTCACGGGAATCCCGGCGTAGGCGGGAGCGACAACGGCCGAGCTGGGGCCCGGAACTAATTCGAAGGGCAAACCCTCGCCGACCAACGCGAGAGCCTCCTCGCCGCCCCGGCCGAAGACGAACGGGTCGCCGCCCTTGAGGCGCACCACATTCTTGCCGGCCTTCGCCCTGGCGATGAGAATTGCCGTAATGTCCTCCTGGCGGTTCTTCGGATCGCCGGGCACCTTGCCCACGTCAATCATCTCTGCGGCCGGGTTGGCCAGCGACAGAGTCCGCTCGTCCACCAGCCGGTCGAACACCACCACCTCGGCAGATTGGAGTAGCCGCTTGCCCCTGAGCGTCAGCAGCCCCGGATCACCGGGACCGGCGCCGACCAGATAGACGATGCCATTCACTCCCACTACGTGCCGCTCCCGAGAATGTCAGATGCCCCCGAGGCCATCAGGTTCTCGGCCAGGGCCGTCCCGGTCGCTTCCGGATCGGAGAGGTCGCTTTCCACGTTTTCCCGAAACACCTGTGATCCGTCGGGCATAGACGCCATCGCCCGTACGGCCAGTCGACCCCCGTTGACCAGGGCATGGGCGGCTACGGGCACACTGCAACCGCCGCCTATGGTGCGAAGAAACGCCCGCTCGGCCAGCACTGCTACGCGCGTATCGAAGTGGTCAACTGCCGACGCGATCTCCGCCGCTGCGTCGTCGTCAGAGCGGACCTGGAGTATCAGCGCTCCCTGGCCGACATCGGGCGTAAAGACGTCGGGGTCCAGGTACTCGGCGATCTTGTCCGTCAGGCCCAGGCGTAGCACGCCGGCGGCCGCGACGACCACGCCGTCGTAGTCACCGGTGCCCACTTTGCCCAGCCGGGTCCCCACGTTGCCTCTGATGGGCGTAACCGTCACGTCCGGGCGCAGGCTGCCCAACAGTGCGATGCGGCGCGGGCTGGCGGTGCCCAGCCGCGCCCCGGCGGGCAGATCGGCGAGATTCGAATTCCAGCGATTCACCAGCACGTCGCGCGGATCTCGCCTCTCGAATATCGCCGCAATGACGAGGCCGTCCACCGGGTCGGCCGGGAGGTCCTTCGCGCTGTGGACGGCGGCATCGACCTGTCCGTCCAGCAGAGCAATGTCGATCTCCCGAACGAACATGCCCCGTTCCATTGTGGTGAGGGGAACATCCTTCTCCCGGTCGCCCTGAGTGCTGAGAATGACCAGTTCGGTCCGTACGTCGTCCGACGACGTACGGACCGCCGCAGCGACCTCGGCGGCCTGCGCCCTCGCGAGTGGGCTGGACCGGGTGCCGATGCGGAAGGTGCGATGCCGCGTCCCGGCGCCGCTCATAACAGGCCCTGACTAGACGGAGGCGGCCTGGGGCGAGGCCATCTCCATCCACATCTTGCAGGTGCCGGGGTCGCAGTCGCAATCGGTGCCTCGCAGGAGGTCGGCCATCAGGATGTCCCGAGCTTCGGACTCTCTGCCTGACTGCACCAGATCGACCAGCTCGTCGGTAATACAGGCCTGGAAGTGGTCCAGCGTCAGGGTGATCCCGCGTCGTCTCAACTGCTGCCTGGTGTCCGACAGGATATTTGCCAGGTCCGCGAACTCCATCGGCCCGTGCCGGTTGGCCACCGGGCTGGTGCCCGATAGCATCTCCCTGAACTTACGGGCAAGGGCCGGGCTCGCCCCCCCGGTAGACACGGCGACCGTAACGTCTCCCCGCCTGATGACCGCGGGATAGATGAACGTGCACAGGTGCGTGACGTCCTCCACGTTGCACACCACGTTGCGGCTGGCCGCCTCGGCGTGAACGGCCAGGTTAACGGCCTCGTCCGAGGTGTCGGCGACCACCACGAGGAACGCGTCTTGCAAATCGCCCTCTTCGTACCCCCGGTGAAGCCGTCTAATCTTGCTCTCATCTGCAAGTTTCGCCACCGAGCCTTCGACATCAAGCGAGATGACCACGATGTCGGCCCCCGTGGGCAGCAGCCCCGCGACTTTCTTCTCGCCATTCTCCCCCCCGCCTACGACGACCGCTTTACGGCCCCGTAGATCGAGGTAAATAGGGAAGTACACCGGTGCTGGCATGAGACTTAAACGAAGTACCTCACACGGGTCTTTTTATACTCGCGTGTGCTGTACAGCAGCTTGTAGTCGCCAATCGCCGTGTCTGCCGAGATGTCCCGCGCCGCCTGCTCGCACTGGTCATCGCTGGTGGCGTGGATCATGGTGAAATGCGTGTACGGCCAATCGGGAAAAGTTGGGCGCTCATAGCAGTGCGTCACCCACTTGGATGCGGCCATCTTGTTGCCCACTTCTACTGAGCGCTCTTGTGGCACCTTCCACACGGCCATGGCGTTACTGCCGAACCCGGCCCTGCGGTGGTGCAAGACGGCGCTGAATCGCCGCATGAGCCCTCGCTCGGCCAGTTCGGCCGCCTTGTCGAACAGCGCCTGCACGGCAATTCCCAGCCGCTCAGCCATAGGCGTGAAGGGCTCGACCACTAGCGGCAAGTCCTCTTGTAATTCTCGAATGACGGCCCGGTCGTAATCGGAGATGACCTGGGCCTTGTTCCAATCGGGCGTGGCGTCGTCCGCTTTTTTGCCCGTGCCGGCACCCAGGCCGTCGGGGCTGAAGTAGTCGGTGGCGGCGCCCTCTTCCTTGACCATATCGAAATTGACGCCGATCTTAAAGAACCTGATCGTCGGCATCGTCCTCACGGACAGGGCGCCGGTGGCCTTCGCCATCGCCTCGACCGTCTGTTCAATGGTCTCTTCCGGGGGGACAGCTACAGTGAACCAGAGGTTGAACTGCCCGACGCGGGCGTAGTTATGGCTCACGCCGGGGTGCTCATTAATCTTCTGGGCGGCGGCGTCCAGCTCGCCGGCGTGGAAGTTCATGGCCACGAGAGACGTCTTGTAGCCCAGCCGTCTGGTGTCGAAGATCGCGCCTATCTGGCGGACGACATTGCGCCGTTTCAGAGAGTCGATACGGTCGAGCGCCTCTGATTCTGGGATGCCGACTGCGTTTCCAACGCGTTCGAAGGGCCGGGCGACAAGCGGAAATTCGGACTGGAGAATGTTGAGGATCTCCCTGTCCAACGCGTCGAGATCGGAGCCAGCCTTTGTTTGTGGTCGTGTTTGGGTCATTTCCTCGCCGAACCAGTAGATACAATACCATCGTACCAAAATGGCGGTCAAAGGCGTAGGCACCGCATGGAGAGCCCGTGGAGGCACCCGGAGGCTGGCACAAAAAAAGTTGGTGGTCAAACGAGTTGACTGACGCTGAAGACGGCGGCCTCGGTGCCGCGAAAAACCGCCTGTTCGAGAGCATCAGAACCGAGGTGGGCGACGAACGCGTGCTTCGGGCGATGGAGAGCGTTCGGCGTGAGCACTTCGTGCCCGGCGATCTGCGCAATCGCGCATACGAAGACTCGGCTTTGCCCATCGGCCACGGGCAGACCATCTCCCAGCCGCTCATGGTGGCGATCATGGTGTCCGCTCTAATGGTCAGACGTTCTGACAAAGTTCTCGAAGTAGGCACGGGCAGCGGCTACCAGACGGCGCTGCTGGCCGAGTTGGCAGGGCGAGTGGTGTCCGTCGAAAGGCTTCCAGAACTATCGGCAGACGCGGGAGAGAGACTGACCGAACTCGGTTACTCGAATGTAGTGCTGCATCGGGCCGGCCGTGAACTGGGCTGGCCTGCGGGCGCGCCTTACGACGCCATCGTTGTGGCCGCTGGTGCACCCCGGTTGCCGAGAATCCTCATGGACCAACTAGCACCGGGCGGCCGCCTCGTCGTCCCGGTAGGTCCTGCCGACGCACAGGAGGTAATGAGGGTAATCAGGGACGCCCGCGACTTTTCCATCCATACCCTGGGTGGCTGTAGATTCGTCCCTCTGATAGGGGAGGGGGCGTGGGCCAAAGACGACCCGGAGTTGATCGGATGATGGCGTTTCGACGGCTGTATTAGCTTGTACGCCCGACTGGGATGCCATACCCTGCAGTGGTAGTTGAGGGCCGTCTACACGGCCGCACGGGAGCGGAGAAAGTTTGGAATACGAGGCAGTAATCGGTCTGGAAGTCCACGCTCAGCTGCGGACCGAGAGCAAGATGTTCTGCAGTTGTAGCGCCGCCTACCAGGAGCGCGAGCCGAACACCGACGTGTGTCCTGTCTGCATGGGTATGCCCGGCGTCCTGCCCGTACCCAATCGCAAGGCCGTTGAGCACGTGGTCCGCACCGGCCTGGCCCTGGGCTGCTCCATTGCGGAACGCTCCAAGTTCGACCGGAAGAACTACCCATACCCGGACCTGATGAAGGGTTACCAGATATCCCAGTACGACCGGCCGATAGCGTCCAGTGGACACCTGGAGGTCGACACAGAAGCTGGCGGGCGAACCATTCGCATCGAGCGGGTGCATCTAGAGGAGGACGTCGCCAAGCTCATGCATCGGTCCGACGGGTCCGGCTCGTATAGCCTCCTGGACATCAACCGAGCGGGTGTGCCGCTCATGGAAGTCGTGAGCCAGCCCGATTTGCGTACGGCCGACGAGGCGCGAGACTACCTCACACGCCTGCGGTCCATACTTCGCTACATCGGGGTCAGCACCGCCAACATGGAAGAGGGTAGTTTCCGCTGTGATGCCAACATAAGCATCAGGCCGGTTGGAGAAGATGAGCTGGGGCCGAAAGTGGAAGTAAAGAACATGAACAGCTTCAGGGCCGTGCACGGTGCGCTGCTGTTCGAAATCGAGAGGCAAAACGCCGCCGTCCGCTCGGGCGAGCGAATAGTGCAAGAGACGAGAGGCTGGGAAGACGGCGCCGGAATCACCTTTTCCCAGCGCAGTAAAGAAGAGGCCAACGACTACCGCTACTTCCCCGAGCCCGACATCCCTCCGTTCGAAATCCCACGGGCCTGGGTGGCGCAGGTCGAGGGCGGCCTACCGGAGCTACCGGTGGCCCGCAATGCACGGTTCCAAGAGGTTTACGGCCTTTCGCCTTACGACGCGGGGCTACTCACAGAATCCCGAGACCTCGCCGACTATTTCGAAAGCGGGATCGACGTCGAATTCGATACCGAAGCGGCTCATAAAAAGGCCGCCAAGTCGGTGAGTAACTGGCTGCTTGGCGAATTCACCCGACTGCTCGGCGAAACCAGGTCTGACATCTCCGAAGTCCGGGTGAAGCCGTCCCAGATACTTACGCTACAGGGGTTGGTAGAAGACGGTACTTTCAGCTCGTCCATGGCGAAGACAGTGTTCGCCGACATGTTCGAGACCGGGCGCGGGGCCGCAGAGTCCGCAAGCGCTCTCGACATGACTCAAATCAGCGATACGGACGCCGTACAGTCGGCCGTCGACGAAGCCATAAGCGCCAACCCCAAAGCGGTCGCTGACTACCAAGCCGGTAAAGACACGGCAATTAAATTCCTGGTCGGCCAGGTCATGAAAGTGACCAGGGGCAAGGCAAATCCAACGCTCGCCAACGAACTCGTGCGCAAGCAATTGGATTCCGGGGGCGGCTCATGAATCGTAGCCGCCGCAGAACAAATGGAGCCCCGTCCGACCTGGCCCCCCAGATGGCGTTGACCAGCAGTCTGCACAAGCTGTTGCCGTTCGGTCTCGGTGTCAAGCGCTGGCTCGTCATCGGTGCTGGCGGCGTCTTCGTCAGCGCCACCGGCATGGCCTATGTACTCGGGCGGGTGTTCGACCTGCGTCCGCCGTCGATTTTGCCCATAGCGGCCGAAGCAACCGTCCTGATGGTCGTGGGCGTGATCGTGCTGCTCCTGAGCATCTACGGTCTGCTGCGTTCGCTGGGCCCCCAGATGTTCGCGTCTCGCGACGTTGGTCACCTGTTAGACAACATAGGTTCGCGTCGTACGAGAGAGCGCGGACCCAAAATCGTCGTGATCGGCGGCGGAACCGGGCTTTCGGTGTTGCTCCGTGGCATCAAGGCATACACAGACAACATCACAGCCGTCGTGACGGTGGCGGACGACGGCGGTAGCTCGGGGCGGCTGCGCCGCGAAATGGGCGTTCCGCCCCCCGGGGACTTCCGCAACTGCATTGTCGCCCTGTCCGACTCCGAGACGCTCGTTACCGACCTGTTCCAGTACCGCTTCAGCCAGGGCGAGGGCCTCGAAGGCCACAACTTTGGCAACCTGTTCATCGTGGCCATGATAGAGGTGACCGGCAGCTTCGACAAAGCGCTCTCGGAATCGGGAAAAGTTTTGGCCGTGCGTGGACAGATCGTCCCGGCAACGGTAGCAAACGTCCGCCTGTCGGCCAGGCTCAGCGACGGTCGGGTGGTTGCCGGCGAGTCCAACATTCCCCTGTCCGGTGCGGACATTGAAGAGCTCATCCTGGAGCCGAAGCGTCCGACCGCCCATCCCAAGGCCGTCGAGGCCATCCTGGATGCCGACATGGTAGTTATGGGGCCGGGCAGTTTATTCACCAGCATTTTGCCCAACCTGATGGTGCCGGGCATCACCAATGCCCTCCGCGAATCGCGGGCGACCAAGGTGTACGTCTGTAACGTGGCCACGCAAGAGGGGGAGACGGACGACTTCTCCGTGGCGGACCACCTCGAGGCGCTTCAGCGCCACACCCACGAAAAGATCACCGACTTCGTTATGGCCAACGAACAGGCCGGGGATATGGGGTCGGACCAGGGCGAAAAGCTCGTCGTCGATGATGGCAGGAGCGTCGCCCACGCGGCAATTCTGCACGCAGAGATCGCCGACCCGGCACATCCGGTAAGACACAGCTCGGAAGGTCTCGCTAGAGCCATCATGTCCCTGTATCATGGGGACCATAGACTGCGGTCCCAGCAACAGCCTCAAGATGCCGAGGGCCAGCTGGTCGGGTAGAGAGCAAATTACTTGGGCAACAGCTTCCTCAACATCCTCCAGATCATCGTAGCGGTCACCCTCGTGGTCGTCATCATCATGCAGGTACGCGGCCAGGGTGGTGGGTTGTTTGGCTCCGCCGAGGGCTCGTTCCGTACCCGCCGAGGTCTGGAAAAGACGCTCTTCCAGTTCACAATCGCCCTGGTCGGTGTCTTCATCATCACCTCCCTCATCAGCGTTCGCCTCTTCTAGGATCTCCGTCTCGTGTCCCCGGCTAGGGCATGTTCGGCTGGGGCGTCTCCGGTAGGACGTCTGTTAGAGCTTCGGTGACGGGATGCCTTCCAATCCCCCGATCATTACCCTGACCACTGACTTTGGTCTGCGCGACGCCTACGTCGGTGCGGTCAAAGGGGTGATCCTGGGCATCTGCCGCGGCGCGACCATCGTTGACATCACCCACCAGGTACCGGCGCAAGACGTCGCCCATGGGGCGTTCGTCATCGACGCTGCGTATCGCTCATACCCTGACGATACCGTTCATCTATGCGTTATCGACCCTGGCGTGGGAACCGGTCGCCGGGCCGTCGCCCTGATCACCCCGCGTGGGAGTTTCGTCGCTCCCGACAACGGCGTGCTGACCCGGATAGTGCTGAGTCTTGCGGAAGGGACGTCAGTCGACCTGAGCAGTCCTGTTCCGGGTAATGGGGGCCCGGGCAATGTGGGCCCCGGCTCCTTGCCCGTGCCGGCCGGCTGCCAGGCCTACCTGCTGGAGGATGCCAAATACTGGTGCAGCCCCGTCAGCAACACCTTCCATGGCAGGGACGTATTCGCCCCCGTAGCCGCATACCTCGCAACGGGTGTTAAGCCGGCGAGCCTCGGGCCTGAGACCGACGTGCTGGTCGCCTTGCCGCAGTCAATTCCGGAGGTTTCGTCGCACTCGGTCAACGGCGAGATCGTATACATAGACTCGTTCGGCAACCTCGGCACAAACATCTCCGGGGATGCCATAGCTCGGGGAGAGGTCACCGTAAAAATCGGCGGCCGGGCTATCGAGGGGCCGGTGCGCACCTTCGCCGACACGGACGGCCTCATGGCCCTGGTCGGAAGCCTCGGTTATCTGGAAATAGCGCTGCGGGACGGCAGTGCCGCTGCCGAGTTGGGCGTCGCCTTGGGCGAGCCGGTTAGCGTAAGACTGACGTAGTCTTACGCTAACTGCTCACTCCGTTCGCTGTTGGGGCTTCTTCGCGCAAACGTTCATCGCTTTGGCAATTGGCCACTAGGCTGCGCCTAATCCGCCGTCTATGTAGATTGTCTGACCGGTCATGTAATTCGAGGCGGGGCTGGCCAGGTACACGGCCAGCGAACCGAGATCCGGCAGGTGGCCCGGCCGTCCCATTGGGATCGTCGCGGCGGCCCTACGGGCCTTTTCCGGAACCTGCCACTGGTCCCCGGACATCGCCGTCTTGTAGGCGCCGGGGCAGATCGCATTCACCTGTACGCCGTGCGCCGCCCATTCTAAAGCCAGCACTCGTGTGAGCATGTTTACGGCCGCCTTCGACACGGAGTAGGCGAGCGTATGGGGCACCGCTCGTTTGCCCTGGATGGACGAGACGTTGATTATCTTGCCGCTGCCCCGCTCCAGCATGTGGG
Source organism: Dehalococcoidia bacterium (assembly GCA_965250195.1). Lineage (GTDB taxonomy): Bacteria > Chloroflexota > Dehalococcoidia > Lucifugimonadales > UBA2962 > CAUZIR01. The sequence goes on along the minus strand of OZ252295.1, from coordinate 61,683 downwards.
GAGCCACCGCCCGGCAGCCGTACATCACGCCGTTAACGTTGGTCGCCATCAGGCCGTCCCACTCCCGATCCGTAATGGGGTGATCCGGCGTGCGAGACACGCGCAGCCCCTCTGGCACTCCTTCGGGGAGTGGCACCAGGGGCAGCCGTAGGTTGAAGCCCGCGTTGTTGACCATCACGTCAATCCTTTCGAATTCGGTCAACGCGGCCCCGATCAGGTCATCGACCTGATCGGACTGGGACACGTCCGTCGGCACGACCAGGGCGCGGCGACCCAAAGCGCGAATATCGGTAGCCACTTCGTCAATGTCGGACCCGGTCCGTGCTGCGAGCGCAACGTCCGCACCCGCCTCGGCCAGCCCGAGCGCTATGGCCCGACCGATGCCCTTGCCCGCGCCCGTGACAACCGCAATGTTCCCCGCGAGTGAAAACTCGCTCATCAGGGCTTCTTTGGCCAAGGCCTCATCGCTTTGGCAAATGACCACATCGGGTTGTTGCCGTCATGCAATGACTCAACGGCGTTTCCAGATCGTGCCGTCTGGCGTGTCCTCCAGCTGCACATCCAGCTCGACAAGCCTGTCCCGGATGCCGTCGGCGATCTCGAACTGCTTGGCCGATCTGAGAAGGCGGCGGATGTCGATCAGCAGGTCGATGAAAGGCGCAGCGTCGCCCTCTGCCGCCCGTTTCTCCAGCGTCAAGCCCAGCACGGCGGCCAGTTCACGCAAGACGCCCTGCGCGTCACCCACACCCAGCCCCTCGTCGCGAGACCGGTGAATGTCCCTGGCCAGGTCGAAAATCGCGGCCAGCGCCTGGGGCGTATTTAGATCGTCGTCCATCGCCGTCTCGAAGCGCGTCCTGTGCGGGGCTGGATCAAGGCCCTCTCCATCGCCTGACCCGGTCACCGAGACCGCGCTGCGCAGGCGCTCGGCGGCTCGTTCCTGCGCGGCCACGTTCTCCTCGGTGTAGGTGAGCGGGCTGCGATAGTGCGAGCTGAGGAAAAACAGCCTCAGGGCGTCGGAGGAGTGGGTTTCTAGCGCCTGGCCGATCGTGACCATGTTGCCGAGCGACTTGCTCATCTTGTCCTCGCCGAGGCGCACCAGCCCGTTGTGGACCCAGTGGCCCGCGAAGGGGACCTTTCCGGTGAAGGACTCGGACTGGGCCAACTCGTTCTCGTGGTGGGGGAAGACCAGGTCCTGGCCACCCCCGTGGATGTCTATGCTCTCCCCGAGGTATTCGAGAGCCATCGCCGAGCACTCGATGTGCCAGCCTGGCCGTCCCGGTCCCCAGGGGCTCTCCCAGGCCGGTTCCCCCGGCTTTTGCGACTTCCACAGCGCGAAGTCGAGGGCGTCCTCCTTTTCCTCATTCACCGTAACTCTGGCGCCCGAGAGTAGCTTGTCGATATCGCGGTGGCTCAGCTTGCCGTAATCCTCGTCGGCCCGGACCCGGAAGTAGACATCACCGCCCGAGGCGTAGGCGTAGCCCTTGTCCACCAGCCCGCCGACCATTTCCACGATTTTTTCGATCTCGGCCGTTGCCCTTGGGTACTCATGGGCGCGGACAATATTCAGGCGGTCCATCTCGGTCAGATAGGTCTCAATGTTCCCCTCGGCCAGTTCGCTGACCGAGACGCCGGCCTTCGCCGCCCCGTCGATCATCTTGTCGTCGATGTCGGTGAAGTTCTCCACGTGTTTCACCGACCGGCCCCGGTACTCGATGTAGCGGCGCAGAACGTCGAACATAACCGCGCGCATGGCGTGGCCGACGTGCGCGGTCGAATATGGGGTTATCCCACAGACGTACATCGTCACGGTCTCGCCCGCCGTCGTTAGCTCCTCGGCCTGTCCCGAGAGCGTGTTATAAAGCTTCATGTAAAAGAAATCTCGCTAAAAAGGGCCCATTCGAACTCTAGCCCGCTCGCAAAACCGTGGCAACGGCCAGGGCCGCAATGCCCTCGCCACGTCCGGTGAAACCCAGTCCGTCGGTCGTCGTCGCCTTGACGCTCACCTGCGTCTCTTCCAACGACAGACCGGCCGCCAGTCCCGCCCTGATACGCGAAATATGGGGCGCCAGAGTGGGGCGCTGGGCGACGATTGTAGCATCGACAAAGTCGGTCCTCCATCCGGCGTCACGGACCTTTTCCACCGTCCGTTCCAGCAGCGTTATGCTGGAGATACCGGCGTTTCCAGGGTCACTGGAAGGGAAGTGCGCGCCGATGCCACCGAGCGCGGCGGCCCCGAGCAGCGCGTCTATGACCGCGTGGGTCAGCACGTCCCCGTCACTGTGCCCGTCCAGGCCCAGATCGAACGGCACCGTGTGCCCGCCCAAAATCAGGTCTCGCCCTGCTACGAGAGGGTGCACGTCCGTCCCCAGCCCGGTGCGATAGGTCATTTTTCGATTTCCATTCTGCGGCCGCCGGATGAGACGCCGTAGGCCCCATCGTGCGTTGCTCCGCCGGCGATCAACACTTCGGCGACGGCCAGGTCCTCCGGCGTCGTGACCTTGATGTTCGCATGCGAGTCCATGAAAACTCGCACCGTCCCGCCTATCTGCTCGACCATGGATGCGTCGTCGGTCACGTCATCTTTCACGTCGTCGTGCGCGCGCCGGAGCAGTTCAGTAGAAAACACCTGGGGCGTATGCACCGCCCACAGGGTCTTTCGGTCCGGGGTTCCGGTCACGTTCGCATCGCCATCGACCGCCTTTATCGTGTCTTTTACGGGGACGCCCGCAATCGCCGCGCCCGTTTGTCGGGCTTCGGCGAGCCCCATTTCGAAAATGTCTGGAGTGACACAGGGACGAGCACCGTCGTGGACGATAGTCCAGGCGGTCTTCCCCAGGTCATCCAGCCCGGCCCTGACGGAGTCCTGACGCCGCTCGCCTCCGGCGACGACCGTGACGCTCGTCCAGCCCTCTTTGCCAACGAGCTCGACGCCCCGCTCGACACTCGAGGCGCCCAGCACCAGCGAAACCCGGTCTACGAGTGCACAGCGCTCCAGCACATCGACCGCGTGCCAGAGCAGCGGGTGACCGGCGAGCGGCGCGAATTGCTTGTCTAGCCCGGCCATTCGGGTAGACGACCCGGCCGCGACGACCACGGCACCTACGGTACTGGAGGATTCGGCACTCACGGCCCTTCACCCGGCTTCATGCCGAAATCATACACCGGCTCGGCGCGGCAATTAGTTCGCGTCTGACCGGAGTGCTAGAGGCCTTGCACAACTAGTCACTTCTGCCCATAAAGTCGTCTGGCTGCACAAAAACTCCCCGCTCCTCAGCCAGCCTTTTTACCTCGGCCTGTTCTAGCAAAACCTCGCGGCCGATACGGTGGGTGGTCAGCGCTCCTTGACTGATTAAATGCCGCAGCCAAGGCTTGCTCAGCCCGAGGGCTTGGGCTGTCTCGGCGAACGTGTAATAGGATTCGTGGAGTTCCGTAAAAATGCTAGTTGACATTGTTACTCCTGGGGGAATACGGTCTTAGGTAACAACTAAATATTCGGCCACGAGGACTGCGCTAGAAACCCGGCTACCAACGATGGGGGTCTAGCATGTCGTAGGAGGACTCCAACCACGCCTTGCCGCTTTAGCGGCAGACGGGACGAAGTGCTCCTTTTTTTTGTCCAATAAAAAGGGACCGGGCAACTTTGACTGGCCGCCCGGCCCCGTTTAGGTGCCCAGGTGGTGAAACGGTAGACACAGCCGTCTTGAAAACGGCCGATGGTTACATCGTGCGGGTTCGAATCCCGCCCTGGGCACACCCATACTACACAATGGCCGGTCAGAACTAGGTAGCGAATACCGGCATGACCGCGAGAAATGCGCCGCAATCGTGCGGCTCGGGAAGGCCTGTACACCCACGTTCGCTGAAACGCGCCCCGAATTGCCGGGATAAACCGCGTTTTGCCCTTGCCACCGGTGCGGAGAGGTCGTACAATAGCGGAAATAAAGCGGAGACGCCGGTGCTGTTCACACCGACGCCCCCTAGCCGACAGGAAAGTGGTGGCTTCCCCATGGTTACGATTAATCCTAGCGCCTTCGGCCCTAGCGCTCAACGACCGACCGACTTCCCCCCGACCTGGGCCGCGTACAACCGTGCGCAGGTCTCCGAGAAGGACCGTTTTATGGAATTGCTGGCCGACCTGTGCGCCAGCGTTCCTCAACCCGAGTACCAGCGTGGTCGCCCCCGGCTTTCCATTGCGGACATGTTGTTCGCTGCGACCTTCAAGGTCTATTCGGGCTTCTCGTCTCGCCGCTTTACCGGCGACCTCGGCATCGCCCACGAACGCGGCCACATTGACAAGGTGCCGCACTTCAACAGCGTGTCTAACTACCTGTCCGACCCGACGCTGACACCGATCATTAAAGGCCTGATCGAAGCGAGTGCTATGCCGATGAGAAATATCGAGACGACCTTCGCCGCAGACGCCAGCGGTTTCAGTACCAGCCAGTTCGACCGCTGGGTCAATCGCTACTCGGGCAAGGACATGATTTCGCGCAAGTGGTGGAAGGTTCACGCCATGGTCGGCGTGCAGACGAACATCGTGACGGCCATCGAAATCACCCCCAAGGATGTGAACGACTACCGCATGTTCACGACGCTGTTCGATTCCACCGTGGAGCGTTTCCAGATGAACGAGGTTCTGGCCGACAAGGGGTACTTCGGGGAATCGAATCTGGCCCACGCGGCGGGCCAAGGGGTTACACCGTTCATCCCCTTCAAAAAGAACACCAACGGCAAGGGCTCGCCGGTTTGGCAGCAACTTTATGCCTACTTCATGTTCCATCGTGACGAGTTCCTGGCCCACTACCACAAGCGATCCAACGTCGAGACGACGTTCTCCATGGTCAAGATGAAGTTCGGTCCTGCCGTCCGCGCCAAGAGCGATAGCGGACAGGTCAACGAAATCCTGCTCAAGTTTCTTGCTCATAACGTTTGCCAACTCATTCAGGCGATGGAGCGGTTCGGAGTTAACATCGCGTTTCGTTAACTCTGACTAAACAGGCCGCCGAGTATTGCGGCAACGATCATAGCGACGACCGTGATACCCCAGCGAATCGACTCTCGGCGCGCCTGACGCTTCTGCCAGGCGTCCAATTTGGCATCTCGCTTATCCTCCCTCTCGTTGGCAAGTCGGTCTCGCTCAGCCTCGCGTGCGAGCATTTGCTGTTCGCGCTCGTTCTGCGCCTTGCGAATGACCTCTAGTTCGCGCATTTCGGCGTGCTCAGCGGTATCGCGACCGAGGCGATGTTGGTAAAACTCGGGGCAATCCCATTCCTCTTGGAAAATAGTGTGAACCTTTGCAACCCGGCCTTCCCCTGGAGTGGCCATAGCCCACTCTTGAAGGTCTCGCGCTTCCGCCGCGTACAGCGGGTAGCCAAAAATCTCTGGATTATTTGTAGGCGGGTTGCCCGTTTTTCGAAACTCTGGGGCGATGGGCATTCGCTTCGCCGAGTTCTGGAATTTTTGCTCCAAGAACCCGCAATCTGCGCACTTTGACATCGGCCGACCTCCTTTAAGGTCGGCGCATGATAGCCGAGGAGACTCGCAAAGGGGTGGCGAGTTGTTGTGCAGGCGGGGTGATTGCCCATCAAATCACCCCCGTCTTGCCGTACTTGTGCAAAGCCAGTGCTAGACTATCGGTCGAACGGTTGGTGATAGGCCCCGCCTATCGCTTGATTGGAGAGGGACAGTTGGAAATAGCCCAAGTCGAAGCGTTCATCGAGGCCGAGCGCCGAGGTAGTTTTAGGCGGGCGGCCAAGGCCCTGTTCCTGTCCCAGCCGTCGCTGAGCAACCGTATTCGGCTGCTCGAACAAGAACTGGGTGCGCAGCTATTTCATCGCCGAGGTAACGGTGTCGTGCTCACCGAAACCGGCCGGGTCTTTCTGCCCTATGCTCACCGGGCACTCGATTCACTAAGGGACGCCCGTCAGGTCGTGGCCACCGCGCAGGACGCGACCGGCGGCGTCGTGACCATCGCATCGAGCACTGTGGTCGGGACCTACACCCTCCCGCACATACTCGACCGGCTCGCAACCGACCACCCGGACATCAGGGCGAGTGTCACGGTATCGAGATCGAGAGAGGTCCTGCAAATGGTCGTGGAGGGGCAGGTACAGGTGGGCCTTTCTCGCGGCCTGGTGCACCCGGAAGTCGACTCCAGGCGTCTGTTCGACGAGGACCTGGTGTTGATCGCCCATCCCAGCCATCCGTTCACCGAGCGGGCGGAGGTGAGCATCCGGGATATCGCTGCCGAACCGCTAATCCTCTACGACACCGGTTCTTCCTACCTCCCTATGATCGAACAGGCCTGCCTTGAGGCGGGGGTGGTTCCCAGAGTCGAGATGCGTCTCGATGGAGTAGACGCCGCCAAGCGCATGGTGGAAATGGGCATGGGCACATCGTTCGTGCCCCGGTCCGCCGTCGCTCGGGAGGCGGAGGCTGGCAGCCTGGCAATCGTCCCCCTCGGTCCCGAGCACCGCATGGTGCTGTCCACATGTGTCCTGGTCAGAAGGGCGAAGGACCAGCCGGACACCGTCGGGGCGCTCCTGGCCGTACTGCAGGCTATGTACGCCGCCCGGCCGGAGCCCGTTTCCGTCCGGCCGGAGGCGTTTAGCGTTCCCGAGGGCGCCGTACAACCCGGTCAATAGACCGGGCGATGGTAGAATTTTCTCTCCGTTAACAGGGCCGGAGTAACGATATGGCCAGAAACTACTGGATGTTCGTTCAGACCGAGCGTAACTTCCACATCACCAGGCAGATGGACTTCAAGCTGCACGGTCTGGGAGCCAAGTACAGGCGCAGGGCCGATCGCATGCAGCCCGACGACAACGTCCTGTACTATGTCAGCGACACCAAGCGATGGACCGCACTTGCCACCATCCGGTCGAAGGCGTTCGAAGACCGTTCGCCGCTGTGGGAGCCCACCCACCGGGGCGAAGACTTCCGCTACCGCGTAAAAATGGCGCCCCGTTTGGTATTAGAGGACGAAGAGGCCATCGACGCCCTCCTGCTCGCGCCCAGGCTCGAGTACCTCAAGCGTTGGGCGCCGGAGCTATGGCCGCTGGCGTTCATCGACAGCGTCCATCTCTTGCCCCAGCGCGACTTCCGGCTCATCGAGGCCGAAATTAAGCGGGTCGGCGCCGCGGCCAGAAATCAAAGCCGTTCAGGGGTGGGGGCTCCCGCCGAAGAGGGATTAAAGGAGTTGGCAGACGGCCAGGACCTTCCCGTCGGCGCGCTGGTGCGACCGGCGCCCGAGAACCTCGTTGATGAAGGAATCGAAGCAGACGAGGGGGGCGACGAAGCCCCGGTCTGAGCCTGGCGGCTTGCGAGCCTACTCGGCCGCCGCCTCGGCGACCTCCTGCCCCTCGCTGTCGAGGGTCATGCCGAAGCCGTCGTCGAAGGTGTCGTACAGTCGGACAAGCAAATCCGGGGGTATGTCCTCCGTCTCCGGCGCCGCCGCGAACTCCTCGAGCTGCTCCATGTTCAGAATGTTTGGTAGGACCGATGCGACGTTCGGTCCCGTCAGGACGAACTTGATCGCAGTCTGACCGGGCGACGAGGCCATGGCCTCTTGCAGGAACGCAATGGCGTTGAGCTTCTTTATGCCCGTCTCGAGCCAGGCCTGCTTGCGGTGCGCGCGGTGGTCGTCGGGGGCGAACGCCGTGTCTTTCGTGAACGTGCCTTCTAGGAGGCCCGAAGCGTGTGGCACGCGAGAAAGCAGCCCCGTGTCGCACTCCTCGGCGATGGGGAAAAACTGGCGTGCCGGTTGCTGCTCCATGACGCTGTAGATGATCTGGATGGCGTCGAGATTGCGCTCTCGCATCGCCACCTCGCCCTCTTCGAACCAGCCGATGTCCGGGCCGATGGCGGCGGCGTAGTGGCGAATCTTGCCCTCTTTCACCAGTTCGTCCAGCGTCTCGAACAGTTCGTCGTTTTCCAGCGCGTCCATCTTCGGATTATGCAGCTGGTAGAGATCAATGTAGTCCGTTTGCAGCCTGGTGAGGCTCTGCTCGCATGCGTGCTTTATGAACTCCCGGTCCCACTTCTGCGGGCGTTCGGCGTGGCCGTCGCGCTCCCGGTGGGTATAAAAGTCGTAACCGAACTTCGTGCCGATGATGATCTCGGGCCGAATCTTTCTGAAGGCCAGGGGCAGAATCTCTTCACCGTAGCCGAGGCCATAGGTGTCGGCCGTGTCGTAAAAATTGATGCCCAGGTCCAGCGCCCGCTCCATCAATCTCACGGCGTCGGGCTCCTCAATGCGGCCCCACCAGCCGGTGCTCACCGTCCAGACCCCGAAACCCACCTCCGAGACCTCCAGATCCGTTCGGCCCAGCTTTTTGTACTTCAAGAAAGGCGCTCCTTTATGGCTGCGCTGAGGCTCTCATAGTCGGAGTCTGCGACGGCGGGCGCCATCTCGCCCATCGGCACATCTTGACCAAGCTCGACCCATGATTTGCAACCTGCGTACTCGTCGAGCAGCGGCAGCGCCTGGGGCTGCAGTAGCGGGTACACGCGGACCACCGCCACCGTCAGCGGCTGACTTGGTCGCCAGTGCAGGCGCTTCTCCGCGTAATCGTCGGTCCATATATGGAACTCCGAAATCCTGCTCAGCGTCTCGGGTTCGGTTACCTCAATTCGGTCCGTTACGAGAGCAAACGCAGACAGGGCAGTGAGGCCGGGTATGTCGTCCTCTTCGATGGACCGATCGAGCCCGTCGTGAAACTCCGGTTTCACCAGGTCACGCGACTGGTGCAGGTAGGTCGGGAAGAGCAGGAACTCTGGGTGGTCACCGAACTCTGCGGAAAAATTCTTGTCGTCGCGGTGGATGCCGCCCTTGCGCAGGATGACGATCTGCTGACCGTCTCTGAGCGCGTTGCACGCAACGGCCCATTCCTTCAGTGCCATAGAGCTTGCCGGGGGTAACAGGGTGACCATAAGACAGATTCCGATTATATGGGCGGCGCGCCGGCGAAGTCGAGAAAAATTTCACGATGAGGCAGGGCCGGTGGCACCAACATGGCCAGGTTAGCTGCCGCTCGAAACCTGAAATGGTCCGTCAAACGCTTCACCCAAACGCTTCACCCAAACTCTTCACACGGAGGCCACGGCATGGAATACTTCTAGTGGATGAACAGCGCCCTTCCATTTAGCCGGAGAAAAGGTCGGCGACCGCGCGGGCGCTCCGGCGGGTCCGGTGGCTCCGAACGGAGACTGCGGCCGCCGCCGACCGCCCGGCCCGAGCGGCCAGACGATTCCGAGCCGGATATTCCCGCCAACCTCACGACACTGGTCCTGCGGGCCGCATTCATGGACGGTGCTGTCTATGACGTGATCCGAAAGCACCCTGGCGCGATGATTTCCTCGATTGCCGTTGTGTTGATGGTCGGCGCCTTGATCGCTGTCGGATTGCGCAATGAGGAACCTGCATTACTCCGCGATACCCATCCACTGTTCTGGGTTGTTCTCCGGGTGAACGCCGTCGTGGTGGGCTGGTTGCTTTGGTCTGCGGTGGCGCTGTTGTTTGGTCGTTGGGTGTTTCGAAGCCGTGTTGGACGCTCCTCAGTCTTCAAGGCATTAGGAATCGCCACGGCACCCGCCGCACTACTCGCCGTGTCTGAGAGAAACGAACAACTTATAGGCCAGACGCTAGGAGAGGCGGCCCTTTTGATGGGCTTGCTCTGGACGCTAGTCATCGGGACGCAAGCGATCAAAGAAACGATGAAACTGAGTTGGGTCCAGGCCGCTATACCCGGTATCCTCGGTTGGGTCGTAGCTTGGTTGCTTTCCATCAATTTTGTGATAGTCCTTGCCAGTCCAGTAGCCCCCGAACTACCGCCACCGACCGATACCGTGACCACCACGGCCGAGGTGATCGAAAACTAGCGGCTAAGCCCCGGCCGAGCCGATTCGCGCGGCCAGCGCCGCTCCCCTCGTCCCCAGCATTCGCAGCGCGTTGCCGCTCGTTTGCACGCCGACCTCATCGACGGGGATGTCCTTCAATCGCGCCAACTCTGCCGCGACCTCTCGGGTGTGGCGAGGCTCCGTGCGCCGCCGCGGGTCCCTCTTAAACGGCTGCGGGTAGGTGTCCGTCTCCAGTACGACCCGGTCCAGCGGCAGCCCGGCGGCGACCTCTTGAAGCGTCGGCAGGCGAAGCAGCGGCCGGGCGAGCGAAATGTGAAAGCCCAGGTCCATCGCCTCCCGCGCCACCTCTGCGTCGAACTGGAAGTAGTGCATTGCGCCGCCCACCTCAAAGCCACGCTCCTCTCTCAGCACGCGTAGCGTTTCGAGAGGCGCGTCCCGGCTGTGAAAGACGATGGGCAGGCCCAGTTCCCTGGCAATTCCGATCTGCCGTCGAAAAGCCTGGTACTGGACGGCCCGGTCGGGCGAGCGCTCTTGGAAGTCCAGGCCGATTTCACTGACGGCCACTACCCGCACGGACTCCGCCAGCGCTGCCAGCGCCCGTTCGGTCATATCGTCCAATGGTTCGGTCAGGTCTGTGGGATGCACCCCGACGGACGCGAAAAGCGAATCGTGCTCGGCCGCGAGCCGAACCGCCCTCACCGACGTATCCAACGTCGTGCCCGCTGTGACGACGGCACCAACGCCGGCCATCGCGGCTTCGTCGAGCAACCGGCCAACATTGGCGTCGGAAAACCCGTCCAGGTGGGTGTGGATATCGATCAGTCGGGTAGGGGAGGGCGCATCGCCTGGAACGGGGTTCATAGGAGGCCATAATAGGGCAGATGTTTTTCGCATACGTTCTGGCGCCATGCTCATTCGTCTAAAGACCCTCTACGTGGTTGCAGCGCTCGCGGCCTTAGGTGCTACCGGCTGCTCGGGCGGCGGCGACGCGACTCCGACCCCCGATGGTCCGACCCTGGTCGCCACTGTCGAAATCGCTGCCACGCAGCAGGCCGCCACCCCCGTGCCAACCCCCTTCGCAGATGCAACGGTCGTTGCAGAAGTAATCGAAACACCGGACCCGACCGCGCGGCCCACCGAAACGACGCAGGTGGACGTCACGCCGGTGATCATTGAGACGGTCAGTCCGACGGTGGACGCCGTGTTCGGCGGCGTTCTGAGACTGCTAACGTCCGAGGACATCGCCCACCAGGACATCCACTTCGAGGCGTCCCCGGCCCTGGCCACGTGGGGGCCCGGCATCGCCTACAGCCGCCTGCTGCGGTTCACCTCAGGACCCGACGTGCAGCAGCCGAGTCTAGAGGTCCGGTGCGACCTTTGTGACTCGTGGCGAATGGTCGATCCCGTCACCTTCGAATTCACGTTAAGAGACGGCATTCGCTGGCACGACGACGCTCTCGTGGGCGGGAGGGCACTGAATGCAAACGACGTGCTATACAGCCTCACTCGCCAGTTGGGCGGCCCCAACGGCGGCCTGTTCGGCTCCATTGACGACATGGCCGGGACGGGCGACAGGGTCCTGACCGTCTCGCTGGCGGACCCGGACGCCGACTTCATGCTCGGCCTGGCCGACGCCCGTTCCAAGATCGTTTCCCGCGAGGCCGTCGAGCTAAACGGAGACCTGAGGAACGGCCCCACCATTGGCACCGGGCCCTGGCGGCTCACCTCAACCGGAAGCGCCCTCACCCACGGATTCGAGCGGTTCCAGGACTACTTTGGGGACGAGTTGGCCTACGCCGACGAGCTGCGCGTACACATCGTCGATGACCCGCAGACCAGGGACGCCGCCTTCATCGTCGGCCAGATCGACGTGATGGAGCTGACGCCGTTCGAGTGGGACGCCCTAAAACAGGGGCAGGACGGTTTGCAGGCGGTCTTCGTCCCGGAGACGGGTGCGGGCGTGGAGTTCGCGCTGAACCCCGATAGATTCCCGTTCGACGACCCGGACGTGCGCCGGGCCGCCTTCGCCGCTCTCAACCCCGCCCAGGCCATTGAAGACCTGTGGCTGGGCGCGGGGTACCTGTCGTTCGGAGTTCCCCTCAATGGGCCTGACTGGGGCCTGGAGGCGACGGACCTGCTCGGCCGCATCGCCAGTCCTGCAGAGTCCCGTAAATTGCTCTCCGGCATCGAAACCGGACCGGTCACCATAAAGGTCGGCCGTTTCGGAGACGCGTACATCGCCCACGCCAATCGGATTGCCGAGGAGCTTCGGGCGGTCGGCTTCGAAGTGACGGTAGAAGAGGTAACGAGAGTAGCGTTCGCCGACGACGTTTGGAAGGGAGGCAACTACCAGGCGTTCCTCGGTCCCATACCCCCGGTCACCTCGCCAAACGCCTTCCTGTTCACCGTCGTGCACAGCGAGGGTCCTTACTACCGGGGCGGCCCCTCGGACGAGCAGATCGATATCCTCATTGAGCTGCAGGCAGGCGAGTACGACGTTGACGTTAGGCGGGCACGGCTAAAGGAGATCCAGCGGCGAATGTTGGCGTCCGCGGTGCGTTTCATGCCCGTCACCCGGATGTCTGTCTGGGCCGTTCAGCCCTGGGTGCGCAACTTCCGGCCCAACCTGTCCGGCTTCGAGTACGCCCACTGGGCCGAGGTCTGGCTCGACCCCTAGGGGTCCTACGGGGTCTTCGAAAGCGCCTCTTCAACAGCGGTCAGCGCCAGCAGCGCGCACTTAATGCGCACCGGGAACTGGCGCACGCTCTCCATCGAAACCAGTTGGCCCAGCGCCTTCGTCCGGTCTTCCGGTAGCGAGTCGCCCATCATCAGCGTCCGGTAGTCCGACGCCAGCGCCAGCGCATCACCCGTGGACAAACCTGCGAGGCCATCTGTCAGCATCGACCCCGAAGCCCGATTTATCGAGCAGCCCACCGTCTGCATCCCCAGGTCGGAGATAGAGCCGTCCGAGACGGCGATCTGCACGTGCGCCTCGTCCCCACAAAACGGGTTGACCGCATCTCCGCTGGCGTCCGATCGCTGTGGGACGGCATCGTGCCTGGGCCTGCGGGCGTGGTCGAGGATGGCCTCGTTGTAGAGGTCGTCCAGCCCCGTGTCCACACCTGTGTCCACATTGGGGCGAGTGTCAGAGTCCGCCATCGGAAAAGTATCGCAGAGCGTCCCGCATCGCGTCTGCCAGCCGATCGACCTCCTCCTCGGTGTTGTAGAGGTAAAAGCTCGCCCTGGCCGTGGCCACGACGCCGAGCGAGCGCATCAGCGGCATCGTGCAGTGGTGCCCGGTGCGAATGGCGATTCCCGCCCGGTCCAGGAACGTCCCCAGGTCGTGGGGGTGAACATCCTCGGAGTGGAAGGACAGCACGCCCCCTCGTTCGGCCATGTCGGAGGGGCCGAACAGGTCCAGATCATCGAACTCCCCGAATCGCTTCAGGGCGTAGCCTGTGATCGCTTTTTCGTGCTCTCTGACGTTGTCCATGCCTAACTCGGACAGGTAGTCCACTGCGGCGCCGAGCCCAATGGCGTCGGCGATGTTCGGGGTGCCCGCCTCAAACTTGTGGGGCACGTCGTTCCAGGTGGCGCGGTCGTTCCACACTTCGAGGACCATGTCGCCGCCGCGCATGAACGGGCCCATCGACTCTAGAATCTCCGGTTTCCCATACAGCGCGCCAATGCCGGTCGGGCCCAGCATCTTGTGGCCGGAGAACGCGAGAAAGTCACAGTCCAGGTCGGTCACGTCGACCGGCATGTGCGGCACGCTCTGGGCGCCGTCGATCAGCACCTTCGCGCCCATCGCGTGGGCCCTTGCCGTCAACTCTTTTACCGGGTTGATAGTCCCCAGCGAGTTGGATGCGTGGCAGATCGCCAGCAGCTTTACTCGCTCGTCCAGGTACTGCTCGGCGACCGCCATATCCAGCGTGCCCTCGGGCGTGAGCGGAATGACTCTTAGTTCTGCTTGTTGCTCAGAAGCAACGCGCTGCCAGGTGACGATGTTGGAGTGGTGCTCCATTTGGGTCACGACTATTGCATCACCGGGCGAGATGTTGTCTGGAGCCCAGCTAAATGCCACCAGATTGATCGACTCTGTCGTGCCTCTCGTCCAGACGACCGATTCCGGCCGTGGTGCGCCGACGAAGTTTGCCACCTTCGCCCGGGCCGCCTCGTACCGGTCGGTGGCCTCCATGCTCAGGGCGTGTACACCCCGGTGCACGTTGGAGTTATAGCCCTCGTAGTAGTCCACCAGCGCCTGCATGACGGCGCGAGGTTTCTGCGAGGTTGCCGCGTTGTCCAGATAGGCGAGCGGCAGACCGTAGACCTCCCGCCCGAGTATCGGGAAGTCCTCCCGAATGCGAGCCGTGTCTAGGGAAGTTGCCATACGGCGCTAAAGGTCAACCTCGAACTCGTCGCCGACAACCCGGATCTGATAGGTGTCGATCGGCATCACAGCCGGCCCTTGCTCGACCTTGCCTGTGCGGATGTCGAAGCGCGCCCCGTGAGCGTCGCATTCAATTACACAGCCGTTCAGTACTCCTTCGTGCAGGTAGGCTTCGGCGTGCGAGCAGATGTCGTCGATGGCGTGTAGTTCACCCTCGAGCTTGAACACGCCGATCCAGCGGTCGCCGAGGTCGTACATGTTCCCGGCGCCCTCGGTTATGTCCGCCACCTTGCCCAGTTTCGTAAAAGCCAAGATATTCTCCCAATTAACCGGTCGCTGCGACCGGTTCAGGCCGTCCCTACCGCCAACGGCTCAGGGTGCGGCCTGTCCACCAGGTCGCCGATACTGGTTGACTCCAGCACCTGCCTCATCGCCTCCACCACCACCGACCAAACGTCTTTCTGGGAGCAGCCCGACCACAGGTTGCAGTTGGTCTGATCGTCCAGGCATGCCAGCAGGGGAGCGATCCCCCCCAGGCAGTCCATCACCATCGCCATACTTATCTCAGAAGGGTCTTTTGCCAGGGCATGGCCGCCCTGCGGCCCGCGGACGCTCTCGACCATGCCGCCATTTCGTAAATTGAGCATCACTCGCGCCAGGAACGGCTCGGGAACGCGCTGCCGGTGCGCAATCTCAGACGTTCGCACCGGCGCCACGCCCTCGGCCCGGCGCTCCGCCAGGTCCACCAGAGCCCTTATTCCGTAATCCCCCTGGATTGGTACATGCATTTCGCTGCCCTTTCCCCTTCGTCTCGCGCCGGTCTACGGCCGTTACTCGGTACTGACCATCTCCGCGGTGCCTTTTTCGTCTAGCGCCGCGATCAGAGTTCGCCACCCCAGCATCGCGCACTTAATCCGCGTGGGATACGCAGCCACCCCGCTCAGCGCTTCCAGGTCTCCCAGTAAATCTTCGTCATCCTCAGAGACCGCCGCCCCGTTTTCCGCTCCGGTGATCATCTGTCGAAACGCCTCGAACATCACCCTCGCCTCGTCGGTCGAGCGTTCCATGACGGCCTCCGTCATCAGTGATGCAGACGCCCGCGAAATGGCGCAGCCTTTGCCGGTGAAACCGACGTCGGCAATGTCGCTGTCCTCCAGCCTCACCTCCACGTCGATGAGATCACCGCAGAACGGGTTGAATCCGTGCGCCGACCTCTGGGCGCCATCCACCCGATGCAGATTGCGCGGGCTGCCGCCGTGGTCCATGACCACGTCCTGGTACAGGTCGTCCAGACCTGAACTCACAGTCCGGCTCCGTATGAGGGAATTGCCGCGCTCACCTAGGCCACGCGCTCTGCGGGGCCGCCGAACGCCCGGTCCCTACCGAAGCCCTGGAACCGGTAGCGGGGCACCGACTTTTCGAAATAGATTTCGAGGTATTCTCGGAAGCCGTCGAGGCCGATCCCGTCGATAATCTCGTTGGCGAACCCCTTGATCAGCAGTGAAGTGGCAGCTTCCATGTCCAGCCCTCGGGCCAGCATGTAGAAGACCTGCTCGTCCGGTATCGCTCCCGCCGTTGCGCCGTGCGCCGCCTGCACATCGTCGGCGTATATGACCAGACTGGGCTTGGTGTTCACCCTCGCGCCCTCCGACAAAAGCAGATTCTTATCGGCTTGAGTCGCGGTCGATTTCTGTGAGTCCTGACGAATCAGGGTGGTGCCGGAGAACACCGCCCGCGATTTGTCGGCCAGAATGCCCTTGTAGTACTGGGCGCTGGAGGTTTGTCCGGAGGCGTGGTCGACGTTGATGTGGTTGTCGATGTGCTGGCGGCCGTCGGTGAAGTACAGGCCTCGCAGGTCGCATTCGGCACCCGGTTCATTGAGCGTGACAAGCACGTCGTTCCTGCCCACCCGGCAGCCCCTAGAAAACGAGGTCGTCGTGAAAGACGAGTCCCGTCCCTGGGCGACACGGGTCGAGCCGATATGGAACGCGGCCGGGCTCTCGTGCAGGTACCGGTAGTGAGACACGCGAGCCCCGTCTTCTAGCGCGATCTCGGTTACAGCATTCGTAAAATACCCACCCTCGCCCATGCCGACGTAGCTCTCCAGCACACTGAGTTCGGTGTTCGCACCGGCCACGACGAGCGTTCGCGGATATGTAACTTGTGGGCTCGGTCTGTCGGAGGTCACGAAGACGAGATGCACCGTACCTGAGGTGCCCGAATTAGGAGCCGCGACGACGACGGCGCCATCGTCCAGGAACGCCGTGTTGGCGGCAACAAAGCCGCCTGAGTCTGCGAGGCCAACGCTGCCGATGGTCGTGTCAATCAGCCCGTCTTCGGCCGCCTCTGAACTGCGCAGGCCCACCGCCGTCAATCCGTCAGCCGTAGTCGGCGTCGAGAGGTCGGTTGAAAGATAGCCATCCACGAAGACCAGCGTGGTCCGGAAAGAGTCCCACAGTGCCCGTCTTTGGACGTCGGACAGGTCAACACCGGGGGCTCCGGGTTCGGAGACGTGATCGAAGTCCGCATTCGCAATCGGCGCCACCGAGGTGAAGCGCCAGTCCTCGTTGCCCCGGCTTGCCGCGGGGAAGCCCAGTCGGCCCAAGGCGGCGATCCCCTCGCTGCGGAGGTCGGCCAGGCGTGACCGGTCGGCGAGCGGCCGGGCGCGTAACAGTGACTCGTGCTGAGAAAAGTAGGCGGCGTACTTCTCGGCTATTTCCGGGTCGGCTACTTTGGCCTCGCTCGTCATCAACCCGTCGTTACCGCCGGTTCCGGCGGGTGGGCCGTTTCGGAAGCCTCTTCCTTTACCCAGTCGTAGCCCTTCGCTTCGAGTTCCTTGGCCAGCTCCGGGCCCCCAGATCTAACAATCCGGCCGTCAATGAGTACGTGTACGCTGTCCGGCTCAATGTAGTTCAGCAGCCGTTGGTAGTGCGTCACCAGTACAACCGCGTTGGATTCTTTGCGATGGCTGTTGACGCCCTGCGCGACGGTCTTGAGGGCGTCGATGTCCAGGCCCGAGTCGGTCTCGTCCAACACCGCCAGCGCGGGGTCGAGCATGAGCATCTGCACCATCTCCGAGCGCTTTTTCTCGCCGCCCGAGAAGCCCTCGTTCACCGAGCGTTTCATCAGTTCCAGGCTCATCCCCATCTTGTCCACGGTCTGCTTAAAGAACTTATCGAACTCTCTTGTGGACAGCGCCTTTTCGCCCGCGCTACTGCGCCGGGCGTCGACTGCGGCCTTGAGAAATTGCCAGGTCCGAACACCCGGCAATTCCATCGGGTATTGGAACGCCAAAAAAACGCCAGCCAGTGCCCGCGCGTCGGGCAGTTTGGCCAGCAGGTCCTCGCCGTTCAGGCGCACCGAGCCGGAGGTGACGACGTAGTCGGGCCGACCGGCGATGACGTTGGCCAGCGTCGATTTGCCGGAGCCGTTGGGGCCCATGATGGCGTGCACCTCCCCGGCGTTCACCGCCAGGTTAAGGCCTCTGAGTATCTCGACGCCTTTGCCGGCGACCGAGGCATGTAAATCTTTAATTTCGAGCATTTTTCCTCTTTAACCCACCGCGCCTTCTAGGCTTACCTTGAGCAGTTGAGAGGCCTCCATGGCGAACTCGAACGGTAGCTCTTTAAATATCCCGCGACAGAAGCCATTAATGATCATGTAGCGTGCCTCCTCCTCGGAAATGCCGCGCTGCATCGAGTAGAATAGCTTCTCGTCGCTCACCTTTGAGGTGGACGCCTCGTGCTCCATCCGGGCCGTCGGGTTGCGCACCTCTATGTACGGCACCGTATGCGCGCCGCATTTGTCGCCGACGAGCAGGGAATCGCACTGGGTGAAGTTGGTGGCATTGTCGGCCGTGGGCATGATCTGAACCATGCCCCGGTAGGTGTTCTGCCCATGCCCGGCCGAGATGCCCTTGGCCACGATCGTGGACTTGGTGTTTTTGCCGACGTGAATCATCTTGGTGCCGGTGTCGGCCTGCTGACGGTTTGCCACCAGGGCAACCGAGTAGAATTCTCCGGTCGAATCATCGCCCTGCAAGATTACGGACGGGTACTTCCAGGTGATGGCCGATCCCGTCTCCACCTGCGTCCACGAGATCTTTGATCGGTCACCGAGCGCCTTGCCCCGCTTGGTGACGAAGTTGTAAACGCCGCCGTTGCCGTCCTTGTCGCCGGGGTACCAGTTCTGCAGCGTTGAATACTTGATCTCGGCGTCGTCCATCGCCACCAGTTCGACCACGGCGGCGTGTAGCTGGCTGGTCTTTCTGATCGGCGCTGTGCAGCCTTCGAGATAGCTGACGTAGCTGCCCTCTTCAGCGATGATGAGGGTCCGTTCAAACTGCCCCGACTCCTCTGTGTTGATGCGGAAGTAGGTCATCAGCTCAATGGGGCAGCGCACGCCTTTCGGCACATACACAAAGGAACCATCACTGAAGACCGCGGCATTCAGGGCCGCGTAAAAATTGTCGGTGTAGGGCACGACCGAGCCCAGGTACTTCTCCACCAGTTCGGGGTACTTGTGCACCGCCTCGCTCACCGAGCAGAAAATTACGCCAGCCTCTTCAAGCCGATCTTTGTAAGTGGTCGCGACCGAGACCGAGTCGAAGACGGCGTCGACGGCTACTTCGCTGCCCTCTTCCTCCACTACTCCCGCCAGCTTTTTTCGTTCGTTGAGCGGGATGCCCAGCTTTTCGAACGCCTCCAGCAGCTCCGGGTCCACCTCTTCCAGGCTCTTCGGTCTATCTTGCGAGCCAGGCGCCGAATAGTAATGAATGTCCTGGAAGTCGATCTTCGGGTAGTCGATCATCGCCCAGGTGGGCTCGCGTTCTTCCTTCAGCAGCTTTACAAAGTGTCGGAACGCTTTTAGCCGCCATTCCAGCAGAAATTCCGGCTCCTCTTTCTTGGCCGAAATAAACCGGACCGTGTTCTCTGAGAGACCCTTGGGTAGGGTCTCCGAGTCGATGTCGGTGATGAAGCCCCAGCGGTAGTCAGACTCGATTTCAGATGTGCGGGAAATCACCCGTGGCTCTGATGCCATGTGTCCTCCGATGATATGAGGAGCGACAGGCTCCCGTTACGTCACGACGGCGCCCTCAGCAAGATAAGAGGCGCCGAAAAATCCAACATCTGTCGCTTGTTGTTGACTAACTAAGTCAACAACGTCGCTCCCATGATACAGGCGTCCAGGGGCGGAGTCAAACCCAATTTCCCTGCATTTTACCGCGCGTGGAACTGGTCCTCAGGGCCCCTTCTTCAGCCGGCCCCAAACGCGAGACCTTCAATCGCTCTGAGAGCACGCCCAACATCCACCCCTATCGCCACATCTACGCTCGGTCGTTTGTCGTCGAACGCGCTGCGGCCGCGTTCGTTGCCCAGCGTCGTCACGCCAACTCCTTCGGACCTAAGCGTCACCAGAGACGGGTCCAGTGCGACAGCCATCGCCAGCGGGTCGCACATGGAAAATCGCTCGCCGGCGTGAGACGCGAGCCACGCTTCGAGCAGGCTTGCGGCCAACGCGGTGCCGGGGGAATCTCCAGCCACCAAGCCGCTGCGGCCCGGGCCCACCTGCACCCGATCGCACACGTCCAGCCCGACCACCGTGACCGGGGCCCCGCTGCCGAGAACGAGATCGGCTGCGAACGGGTCGGAGTAGAAATTGAACTCGGCGTGCGGGGTGACGTTGCCGGGGCAATCTAGCGCACCGCCCATCACCCAGATGCGCTTTAGAAGCCCCGGAAGTTCCGGCTCTGCCTCAATCGCTGCCGCCACGTTGGTAAGCGGACCGATGGCGATGATCTCCAGAGCACCCTCAAGTCTCCGGGCCGAGTCCAGAATGAACCCGGCGGCCTCGCCGTCTCTTGGCGATGACTTCGGGTTGCCCAGATCGAGAGTCAGGCCCGTCTCGCCGTGGAAGTGGTATGCGTACTGGGGCACACCTCCCTCCGGACCGTCGGAGCCCTGCCATACGCCGATATCCGTCCTATCGAAGGCTTCGAGCAGACACAGCGCGTTACGTGTCGCATCGACTATCGAGACGTTCCCGGCGACCGAGGTCAGGCCCAGCAAATCAAACTCGGGCGACTCAACGGCCATCGCTATGGCAAGGGCATCGTCCGTGCCAGGGTCGGTGTCGATAATTACCGGACGAGCGCTCACGCTCGCGGCGCCACCCTGGCGCTCCGGCGACCCAATCGCTCGGCGTAGGCCGCCCAGGCGTCGGACGACGTGTGGGCGAAGCGGACGCCCAGCTCTGTTTTGATCTTCTCGGTGCTCGCCGTCCATCGGTGCTTGATGAACGCCAGCCCGGCTGCCGGTGCCTCCGACTGCAGCCGCAGCGTCCAGGTCGCTCCAGCCATCGCATAGAGCACCGGAGCGGGCAGCGTCACCACCGGGCGGCCCAGCATCTGTGCCATCTCGCTCCAGTGCACGACGCCGTCTCCGGCGATGTTATACGTGCCAGTGACTCGCCTGCGCAAGCTCAGCTCCAGGACGTCGATGAGGTCGGTTTCGTGCAGTAGCTGCATGGGGGGGTCGTACCCCCACATGCCCACCAGCACTCGCTTGGCGAAGGCGCGGGAAACGAAATTGTCCGCGGTCGGTCCCATCACCGGGCAGCCCCGCAGAACCGCGACGCCGGTTTCCGGATGCGCCCCAGAGAACTCCAAGATCAGACCTTCAGCGCCCAGTTTGTCCACTGCGTACTGAAAACCGGGCAACGGTCGGGCAGGGGAGTCCTCGGTCAACCAATCCGGGTTGTCGGGATGCGGTCCGTAGACGGTGGTGCTGCCAAAGTAGAGGAAGTACCCGGCCCCAGAGGAGGCTGTGGCCGACAGGGCATTCGCCGTGCCCGCCAAGTCTACCTGCCGAATGGCGGCTTTGTTCCTGCCCGGCTCCAGCACAAAGGCCAGGTGAACCACCGCGTCCGGGGCAAAGTCTGTAAAAAGCTTGTCGAGCGGCCTGCGAACGTCGTGGTCGACGTGGGTCGCTGAGGCCGGGTAGTCGAACGACGGCGGTCGCACGTCCACGCCAAGGACGGCCTCCACCCAGTCGGCAGATGCGAGACGGCGGACCAAATTGGTGCCAACGTACCCGGAAGAGCCCGTTATCGCTACGCGCATGGTCTCCGCTCGCGGGGCTCGCTCTTGGGCTCTTGGGCTCGTGGCCTCCTCGCTGCTACACGCATGGGGTTAGGAAGCTGTCTCGTCTTTGAAATCGAAGCGTAGCGTCCCGAGGCCGGGCACGTCGAACGCCATGCCGATCTTGTGCGGCCCGTCCGTGAGCGCGACGCCGTCCACGCTTATCTCGATATTGGTGTTCATCGCCAGGGTAAACGTCTTTTCCTTTGACACCTCGGCAAATCCCGTCCGCTCCTCGCCCTGCATGAAGGAGCTAGACGCCACGGGCACCTCTTCGCCGTCCAGCGTTAGCGGCCACAGCTTGTGAGCGTAGCCCGATCCCAGGCCGTTCCTCAGTCGGAACGCGAACCCGTTCACGTCTCCGGTAAGGCTGCCTTTGACATAAAGCCTGCGCAGCAAAAACGCCGGTACGCTCACCATGGTTGGGGTCTCCCGGTCCTCATTTTGTAAATCGCCTGTTCGCGCTCGACCACGTCGGCCGGTAGCTCGCCCACATCGCCGGTCATCAGGGCGTAGGCGTGAATCTTCGCCACCCGCTCAATGAGCGTACACACCCGCAGCGCCTCTTTCAGCGTTCTTCCAACCCCGACCGCGCCGTGGTTGCGAATGAGGGCTGCGCTTCTGCCATCCAGCGCGTCACATACCCGCTGGGCCAGCTCCTCCGTGCCGGGGAAGGCGTACTCAGAGACGCGTATCTCGCCGCCCACATACACCACCATTTCGTCAACGATGGGTGGTATCGGGCGGCCCGTCACCGCCGCGACCGAGGAGAACACCGAGTGCGTGTGGATGACGGCCCCGGCGTCCGGCCGGCGATCGTAGATTCCAAGATGCAGCAGCGACTCGGACGAAGGGGCGAGTTCGCCCTCGACCGATTCGAGTTCGGCATCGACAACCACCACGTCCGACTCGTTCAGATCCGTGTAGGGCACGCCCATCGGGGTGATCGCCATCAGCCCGCCTTCGTCCAGGCGCATGCTGACGTTGCCACTGGAGCCGGAAACCAGCCCCAGCCGGTCCATCTCGTGGGCTGCTTCAGCCACTGCCGCCCGTTGTTTAGAGTACGTGTTGCTCATCTGTAAATGTTTACGCCGGGCATCACAACTGGAGCTTCGCCAGGCTAGAAGAGGCCTCCAGCCACCGGCCGTAATGGTCTTCGTACTCCGAGGCGAGCAGGGGACTGGGCGCGACCCGGACCAGCGCCCCCTCAGCCCAGCCCGAACCTTGCGCTAGAGAATCGAACCGGGCCACGGCCGTCATGGCGCTCACGAAGGCCCCCAGCGCGCTGGCGCTCCGGCGGCCGAGCACCAGTATATCGGCGTCTAGAACGTTTGCAACAACGTCGCAAAACAGTCCGCTCCGGGCCATTCCACCGCCCAGCGCGATCGACGCCGGGGCCGTCCCGGTGACGTCCGTTAGCTGGGCAAGATTGGCCTTTATCGCGAATGCGACCGACTCCATTCCAGCCCTGGCGAGGTGGCCGGGGCCGCGTTCATTCATCGTCACCGGCACCGGAAACAGCAGCCCGCCCGCCCGCAGACCGACCGAGGACATGTCCATACGGGGCGGTCCCAGCACCGCGACCGTTCCCTCGGCGCCTGGTTCGACGAGCCGGGATGCCTCCTCCAGTTCGGCGAACGAGATGCCCGTTGTCTCGGCAATCCAGGCATAGGCCCGGCCGGTGTCGCCGGCGTTACCCTCGGCAACCCATCGACGGTCGATGAGATGGCACCCGGTCCACGTCGCCATGTGTTCCGACGGTGCGGGGGCGTCGGTCACTTGTTGCACCGGTGCGCTCCACCCCGCCACTATGGCCACCTGGCCCGGCTCGGCGACGCCCATCCCGAGTGCCGCGCACTGGGTGTCGGCCCCGGCCGACGTGACCGGTGTGTCTGCGGGGATTCCGGTCGCCGCCGAGGCTTCGGCATTGACCCGGCCGACCGTGTCTCCGGTCCTGATCAGCGGCACCTCGCTATCCAGAGGGCACCCGAGAAGTTCGGCCATCTCCGTCGCCCATTTACGCGTGCCCACGTCCAGCAGCCCCGCTTCGCAGGCGAGCGTCCGCTCAGAAGCTAGCTCTCCGGTCATCCGCAGTATCAACCAGTCTGTGAACGTGACTGCGGTCCTGATGTTTCCGAAAAGCTCCGGCCGATTGCTCCGCATCCAGGCGGCCTTGGCGGGGGCGAACAAAAACGAAGGCAGGTGGCCCGTGGTGCGGTAAACGAGATCTCGATGGTCTTCATCGATTGCCCCGCCCTCGAAAACGGCTCTCAGGTCGACATTTGGACCCAAATACAGAGCTTGATGGCGATCGTCCAGGAACGCTACCGCCTGCCTCATGGACGTGACGGCGATCGCCGCTATCTGGGCGTCTACACGGCCCAGCACTCGCCCGATCAGGCCGTAGACGGCCGAGAGCACCGCTTCGGGGTCCCATTCTCGCGCCAGTGGCAGGTCGGCCGCGGCAGTGGAGGGAGGCCACGCCGAGTGGTCGGCCGCCAGCTCGACGCCTTCCATGTCGAAGACGTGGCACCGTATCGTGCTCGTACCGGCGTCGATCACCAATACGGCCTGCTCAGCCATCTGCCATCGCTTCCGGGTTGACCGCGTTCACCGGCGTGTGGCCGTCAAGAAAACGGACCAGGTCCCCGGCCACCATCGCTGAGTGGCGCTCGATAGTCTCATCGGTAGCTCCGGCAATGTGAGGGGTGAGCAACAAGTTCTCGGCCGTCAGAAGCGGGCTGTCCGGTGCGACGGGGTGCGTATCGAAAATGTCCACCGCCGCGCCCCTGATAGAGCCGGAGCGTAGTGCGGCGAGCAGGGCGCTCTGGTCCGTTATCGACGCGTCCGAGGCCATAACCAAAAAAGAACCCGGCTTCATGCGGGCAAGTCTAGGGGCGTCCAGCATCCCCGTCGTCTCCGAGTTAAGTGGAGCCAGGGTCGCGACAAAGTCCGAGCCGGCGAGGAGCGTGTCCAGGTCGGTCAGAGTCACGCCTGCGGGCGCTTCGGAAACATAAGGGTCGTGCGCCAACACGCCCATACCCAATGCGAAGGCAATATCGGCCACCTCCCTGCCTATCGCGCCGAAGCCCACCAGGCCCAGCGTACGGCCGCCCAGCTCGACACCGCGCAGCGTTCGATATGGCTCATCGGGGCTTGTCCATCGCCCGTCCGTCACATAGCAGTGTGCCGCCGGTATCTGGCGAGCCAGGGCGAGCATCATCCCAAAAATGTGCTCCGCGACTGCGCGAGAGTTGCGGCCGGGCGCGTTCACCACCAGCACCCCGTGCTCGGTAGCCGAGTCCACGTCCACGTGGTTGAGTGCGCCACGGCAGACGCCGACGAACAGTAGCGTGCTCACCTGTTCGAAAGTCTCTGCGAACACGAAGTCCGATTCTACGATTAGGGCGGTTATGGCAAGTTCGTTAATGCGTTCGGCAAGTTCGTCCGGGTCGTACAGGCGCAGCGTGTCCATCCAGCTCTCGTGCGTGGCGGCCATACGCGACTGAAGCAAAGCGATGCCTTCCCGCGAGAACGGCGCTAGCACCAGCGCGTGACCCTCTCTTGGCGACTGCGAACTCATGGCGGGGGTGGCCTAGCGGCCGGGGATGGGAAGTCTGGGCACGAAACTGAGCGCCCACAGGCGGGCCATCAGCAGCAGCTTCTCCGAAGCCGAAAGTCCGACCCGGCGCTCGAACACGTCGAATCCCGACTCCTCGATGCGGTCTAGAATGGTCGAGTACAGCGCGGCGAGCACCGACGTGCAGGCCCGCGCCTCGGCACTGAGCAGCGGGACCAGTTTGGCACCGCTCTCGAAATAGGCCCGTGCCCGCTCCGCCTGAAGCGCCATCAGACCACGGAACCGCTCATCGACGACGCCCGCCTTCAGATCCTCCTCTGTGTAGCCGAACCGGGCCATCTCGTCGAGGGGGATGTATATGCGGTCCCGCTCTGCGTCCTCTTTGACGTCGCGAATAATGTTGGTCAGCTGCATGGCCAGGCCAAGATCGACAGCGTACTGCCGGGCGGCGGGGTCCTCATAACCGAAGACCTCAATACTGATCAGCCCGACGGCCGAGGCCACCTTGTAGCAGTATTCCCGCAACTCTCCGAAATCGGCGAACCGGGTCTTGGTGAGGTCCATCTCGACCCCTTCGAGAACCTCTAACAGAAGCTCTCGCGAGAAACCGAACCGGTCCGCTGAGTCCGCCAGTGCCGCCAGGACCGGGTCGCCCGGGTTCCCGGCCAGCGCCGAGTCCAGGTCGGCCCTGAGCGCGGCGAACCGCGTCTCTTTGTCTGTGGAGGACATATCCTCGTCGGCGTCGGCGATGTCGTCGCAGAGTCGGCAGTAGGCATAAGCGGCGTAAATGGCCTGGCGTTTGTCGGCCGGCAGGGTACGGAAGGCGTAGTAGAAGTTCTTCGCCTCGGCCTTCGTTATCCGCTTGCAGGCCTCGTAAGCCTGTTTGAGATCGGCCACCATAATCCGTCTCAGAATAGCAGGGAGGTAAAAAGAGGAAAGAAAAAGAGGTAGAAAAAAGAAGGGCGGCGGCCGTATGGCCGCCGCCCGACGCGCTCTAGAATCGGGGTACGGCCCCTTACACACCCATAACCTGGACAACCACCTGGCGGCTGTCGATTTGCAGCGCCTTGTCGGAGTCCAGCTCGACGGCGAAGATGCGCTGCCACTTGCCCAGAGTCATCTCGCCATCGACGACCGGAATCGTCTCGGAGCCGCCCAGAATCAGGTGCTGGCAGTGGGAGTGGCCGTTAGGGCACTCGTCCTCGTGCATGTGCACCGTGCGCACGGAGAAATCGTTGTGCCTGTAGTGGGCACCGCGAGGGGCGAGCCGCTCGACGAACGAGGCCAGGTCGGTCATCAGCAGCGGCTCGTTCTCTTGAATCACTATTGCGGTAGTGGTGTGCTTGGAGAACACGCAGACCATTCCATTGCGTACCTCCGAACTCGAAACCAACTCCGACACACGCTCGGTGATGTCGATGAACTGCGGAGCTTGGGAGGTCTTAACGTCCAGAGTCTGGAGGGCGGTCTTGAAAGACGCCTCAATCACTCTCATTTACCAACCTCTTTCATAATTGCAACGGGGCAGACCCCGATTTATCCGGTAGAACCCTACCATAATGGCCGGTCGTTGTTCAATTATTTTTACTTAGCATTACGATGTATTGTCAGCGGCCTCTCCGGCCGCCCGTAGACTTAATTACCGCTGCGGAGATCGCTCCCTCCGCCACCTTCTGTAGCGGCCCAGTGCGGCCAACGGCCAGTAGATGCGGTACATGTGATAGTTGATCATAAAACCGGCGGGAAGTTCCTGTCCCTGGAACCCCTCCTCTCCCTTGACCGGGAGTCGCTCCATTCGCTGACCGACGCCGTACCCGGGGAACCCGGTACCCGTGAAGTGCGGCTCGTCCCAGGCGCCATCGAGCTGCTGGGTCGATAACAGGTAATTTACCCCCCGCGCCGTCGCAGGGTGATCGCCCTCGTCGGCGGCGAGAAGCGTCACCAGTGCCCAGGCTGTCTGCGATGCGGTGCTCGGTCCGCTGCCCCGCTGTGCCGGGTCCACGTAGGACGCCGGGCTCTCGCCCCAGCCCCCGTCCGCGTTCTGGTGATCCACCATCCATTGTGCCGCCAGGGTTACGTTCTCGTCATCGGGCCCAATACCTATCGCCCTCAGAGCCGGCACCACCGAACCGGTGCCGTACACGTAGTTCACGCCCCAGCGGCCGAACCACGACCCGTCATCCTCGCGGTCGTTTAGTACATAGACCAGGCCGCGCCCAACATGCTCGTCCTCGACACCTTTCCCAAGTGTCCCCAGCAGTTCCAGGACGTGGGCGGTGACGTCCACGCTCGGGGGGTCTATCGTCTCCCCGAAGTCCGAGAAGGGGATGCGGGCGATGAACGTACGCGTGTTGTCCTTGTCGAACGACGCCCAGCCCCCGTTGGAACTCTGCATGCCCTCAATCCAGCGCACGCAGCGGTCCAGGGCAACGCGTTTGCGCTCCTCATCCGGGAGCTTTGTTCGATGGAGCACCGTGGCGATCACGGCCGCGTCGTCGACGTCCGGGTAGGAGTCGTTCTCGAACTCGAACGCCCAGCCGCCCGGCGGCACGTTCCCTGCCTTGACCTGCCAGTCGCCGCCCCTGACCACCTGTTGGCGCATCAGCCACTCGCCGGCCCGCACCACGTCCGGGTCGTCACCCGGCACGTCGGAGTCGAGCATCGCCATCATCGCCAGCCCCGTGTCCCATACGGGAGAGACGCAGGCCTGTACTCGCAGCGAATCCCCCTCCTCGATCATGAAGCCCTCGAAGCCCTCGATAGCCTTCTTCAGTACGGGATGGTCCAGCTCATATCCCAGCGTCGCCAGGGCCATGATCGAATAGACCCAGGGAGGCTGGATGCCGCCCCAGCTTCCGTCCGCTTCCTGGTGGTCCAGCACCCATCGCTCGGCCTTGCGGATGGCGAACCCGCGGGCGGGCTTAACCGGCAGGCGCTCGACCATGCGGAGCACGAGATCAGCGGCGTAGAAAAACGACTCCCAGCCGATGGTCTTGGTCGGCCTCTTGATCGAATAGTCGGTGCCGTCAGGCCCGTCCGGGAACAGCTCCGGAATTGCGGCCCGTGAGGGGGGCTCATGCACCGGCCTGCGGTCCATCAGTATCAAGAGCGGCACGATGGTCGATCGTGCCCAAGACGAGAACTCGTAAATATTCACCGGGAGCCAGTTGGGCAGCAAAATCAACTCTGCGGGCATGACCGGTACGCCCTCCCACTTCCACTGCCCAAAGAGCGAGAGCCATATCTTCGTAAACACGCGCGTATTGGGCACGCCGCCCTTGCGCAGGACAAACTCCCGCGCCTTCACCATCAGCGGCTGGTCCGGGGATATCCCGGCGAGTTTGAGGGCGAAGTAGCACTCCACAGTCGTAGAGATATCGCCGGGCGCGCCGTAGTACTGGCCCCAGGTCCCGTCGGACCTTTGCTGGCCAAGAATATGGTTCGCCAGCTTCCGCCACCTGTCGGCGTCCTTGAGGCCGAGGAAGTGATTGAGCAGGAGGAACTCGGCCTCCATCGTCGGGTTCGACTCCAGCTCGCCCCACCAGTAGCCCTCTTCATACTGCTCGCCGAGGAGGTAGGCCTGCGTTTGCGAGATCGCGTCGTCGATAGCTTCGGCTCCCTTAGCATCGCCGAGAGACTCGTTCGTAAGCCGCTGGTGGGTGTCTACCATATCGCCATGCTCAGGCAGTCCCCAACTGGTAGGCGGGCGTCCACGACTCGGCCGTGACCACGGCGTGCAGTGCGTTGGCCAGCTGGGCGCTGGCGCGCCTCACCTGGCTGGACAGTGCAACCAGCTTGCGCAGGTCGCCGGGGTGGCGCGCTATGTGTGCCGCACCCTTGAGCAACGTGCGGGCCTTCTCGTCCTCGGCCGCCTCACTGACGAACGGCGGGAGCCGCTGCTCCATGGGGTCCAGGACCGTTCGGACCACGAGATGGGGCAGCTTGTGCTCGGCCGCCACCTCGCTGACCCAGTAGCTCTCCATGTCGATCACGTCCACCGAGAACGTCTCGCCGATCCAACCCTTCAGGTCATGGTTGTAGATGAAGTCGTCCACAGTCAGACAGGTTCCCCAGGTGCAGTCCCCGGCAACGGCCTCGATGCTGTCGCTCAGGCGCTTCATGAGCTTGCCGTCGATGAGAGTGCGGCTCTGGGCGCCGTCCTCCGTCCAGAACGTAGCCGGACCCGGAAGGGCCCAGAGCTGGTTACAGATGAACAGGTCACCGGGTTTAGAGCCGGGCTTTACGCCCCC
This sequence comes from Dehalococcoidia bacterium, assembly GCA_965250195.1. GTDB lineage: Bacteria > Chloroflexota > Dehalococcoidia > Lucifugimonadales > UBA2962 > CAUZIR01. The sequence goes on along the minus strand of OZ252295.1, from coordinate 32,467 downwards.
GGCGAAACCGGCCGAAACTATCAGGTCAGGCTTTCGCGTTTCGACGAGGAGGCGGGTGGCGCGTTCGGCCTTCTCCCGGCCCATGCCGCCCTCCACCAGGACAACGTCCGACATCGTTGCCGACTCGAAGAAACGCACTCCCTCTTGTTCGTCGGATACCACGAACCCACCCTGATCGAGGAAGTCCGAAACCTCCCGGCCGATAGCCGAAACGACGCCGATCACTAACCGGCGGCCACTCCCGACTTGTTCGTCCCACCGGCGGTGACCATCCTTACGGCCCCTGCCGGGCTGGCGAAAGCTTCGTAGATGGAGGCAGATTCGAAACCGCAGTGCATCAGGCAATTGGCGCAGCGCGGGTCCTTGCCCACGCCGTAACGCTCCCACATGTCGTCTGACATCAGATCGTCGAAGTTCTGGGTGTGGCGGTCGCCCAATAGGTAGCACGGCTCCCGCCAGCCGGAAACCGTGTAAGTGGGGTTGGACCAGGCGGTGCACTGGTAGTCCCTCTCGCCGCGCAAGAAGTCCAAGTAAAGCGGGTTGTTGCCGAACCTTATCCCGTGCTTTGAGTCGAGAATGCGGGTGAACACGTCCCGGGCCTTGCGCCTGGAGATGAACAGCTCCTGATTTGGTACGGAGTCGAACTGATAGCCCGGCGACACCATGCAACCCTCAACGCCCATATCGGTGAGCATCTTGAACATCTCGATCATGTCGTCTTCATCGACACCGTTGAAGATGGTCGTATTGGTTGTGACTCGATAGCCGTTTTCCAGCGCTACCCTCATCGCCCGCGTTGCAATCTTAAATACGCCCTTCCGGTAAACGGAAGTGTCGTGCGCGTCTTCCATGCCGTCCATGTGGACGACGAAACAGAAGTACTTCGAAGCCGGGATGCTCTTCATCACCCGCTCCATCAGCAGGGCGTTGGTGCACATGTAGACGAAGCGTTTAGTCGCGATAATGCGCTCAACGATCTCGGCGATCTGGGGGTGCATGGTGGGCTCGCCGCCAGCGATCGAGACGATGGGGGCGCCCGAGTCCTCGACTGCCTGCATACATTGATCGACGGTGAGCATACGGTCGATCACGGACTCGTACTCGCGGATACGGCCGCAGCCTTCGCAGGCCAAGTTGCAGGCCTCCAGCGGCTCGAGCATCGTCACCAGGGGGAACTTGCTCCTGCGCGCCGCCTTGTTCTTCATAACGTACCAGCTAAGGCGAGCCGCCAGCTCTATTGGTCTTCCCATCTGTTTACCCCTGTGTTTTCCCTGCTTATTGGTGCTCGCCGAACGCTATCGTCGGCGGACTATTATCTGTGCGGCCCGGCGAATGCGGACGTTCGAATCGACATTCTAATCGCTAAAGCCCCTCCGGGGCTTGCGGTTCAGTGGTCACGCACCAGCAAAAAGTGGGCCAGTTCCTCGATTTGGCGCCTGGCGCCGGGCTCCAATTCGACCGGCGCCAGCGCGTCCAGCGCTTCCTTGGAGTAGTGGGTGGCGAGGTCCTCTGCGAAGCGTCTCGTGCCCGCCCGTTCCATAACCCCCAACACCGCCTCGACGTCTTGATCGTCGGGCTCGGCTTTGCCGTATACCTCTCGCAACTTGGCGGCGTCGGGTCCGGTGGAATTGGCCATGGCGTGCACCACGGGGAATGAATTTTTCTTCCTGCGCACGTCCGCTCCCACGGGTTTTCCGGTGCTGCCGGGGTCGCCCCAGACGCCGAGCACGTCGTCTTTAACCTGGAACACCGTCCCGAGCGCCCGACCGCACCGTCGGAACGCCGCCACCGTATCCGGGTCGCGCGAGCCGACATATGCCCCCAGTTCGAGAGAGCAGCGGATCAGCGCCCCCGTCTTGCGGGCGATCATGTCCAGATATTCGGGGAGTGAGATGTCGCCGCGGCTCTCATAAGACAGGTCCAGGAATTGGCCCTCGATCATCTCCAAATAGGCCCCCGTCAGGGTGCCGGTTAGCCCTACTATCTCGTCGGGGGACAGCCCCAGTCCGGTCAGGTCAGAGAGGGAGACGTCGGCGACCGTACGCAGCACGTTGCCCGCCATAATCGCCCTCGGCACCCCCCAAACGGCCCAGATCGTGGCCCGGTGGTGCCTGGTCTCATCCCGGTCCTGGATGTCGTCGTGAATGAGCGAGAATTTGTGAATGTACTCCAGAGCCACGGCGGCGGGCATGGCTTGTACAGGGTCGCCGCCGGTAGCCTCGCAAGCAAACAGGCACAGCGTCGGGCGCAGCGCCTTGCCGGTCGTGGCCTCGACATCGTGCCCGTCCGTGTCCGCCCAGCCCATGCCATAGCGCAGCATCCCGTAGACGTCCAGTTGTTTTGGCGGTTGCTCTCGTTGCCTGGTCGCAAGGCTTTGCCGGTGACGGGACGCAGTGTCTTCGGAAAGCCCCGCCTTGAGCGCGTCGGCGAGGTCGTCGCGATACCGGCTGAACATCGGGGGTAGTCCGGCCGCATCTGGCGCGTCTGTCATGTCGGTGTGTGTGGCGGTCAATGTGGTGTTGGCCGGATGAGTTGTCACCGCTGCAAAAAAAGCTCGTGCGACAGGGGCCTCAGTGCAGTGTGCTGGAACCGCCATTTTCGCGCCCGTACAGGGGTGCAACGGCTGAGGCGGCACTACATAGTATTACGATGGCGAATCGTAGCACCGGGCTCGAAACAGTGTCAACACAGGCGTTCGTGGCCGATTCGTTTGTGTTTTTTTTCACTTGAAAGAAAAATCGGCCCTATGCTATAGTTCCCCCGCACGCCTCCGGCCCGTGCCTGCGGCATAAACGTCGATGCTGGACGACTACTTCCGACAGTACGGACTAATATCGATTTTCGCCGCAATGGCGGTCGCCGTTCCGACCGGGATGCTGGTGATGTCGTGGACGTTGTCCCTCTTTAGGATCAGGCCCTACAAGCCCAGCGCCATCAAAAAGGCCATCTACGAGTGCGGCTTCGAGACCCTGGGAGGGCGGTGGAGCGGGTTCAACATCCGCTTTTACACCTTCGCCCTCATCTTCGTAATCTTCGACGTCGAAGTCGTATTCCTCTTCCCCTGGGCCTCCAGCTTCGGCGTCCTCTCAACCCAATTCGGCTCCTTCGTGCTCATCGAAATGGCCGTCTTCGTGGCAATACTCGTCGTCGGCTGGTTATACGCGTTCCGTAAAGGTGATCTCGAATGGACATAACACCGATGCACACAGGGACGGTGAACAGATGGAGATAGGACCGGAGACAGGCCGCATCGACCTCGACGGAGGCCGCATACCCCTGCACGCGGCCACTCATGCGTTGGACGTCGAAGAGGGTGACTACATAAACCGGCTCAAGGCCACCAACACGGCCCCACTCTCCGAGCCGGTCATAGAGGTACCGGACGACCTGAAGCGAAACCTGGCGATCACATCCGTGGACGCCCTCATCAATTGGGGTCGCAAGTCCGCAGTCTGGCCGCTGTCATTCGGCCTCGCCTGCTGCGCGTTCGAGATGATGGCCAGCGCCATGTCCCGCTTCGACATCGCCCGCTTCGGAATGGAGGCGTTTCGAGCGTCCCCTAGACAGGCGGATTTGATGATAGTGGCTGGCACCGTGACGTGGAAAATGGCCCCTGCCATCGAGCGCGTCTACGAGCAGATGGCCGAGCCCAAGTGGGTCATATCAATGGGCGTGTGCGCCACGAGCGGCGGACCGTACTACGAGTCCTACGCCGTCGTGCCGGGCGTCAACCACATAATCCCCGTCGACGTCTACGTACCCGGCTGCCCGCCTCGGCCCGACGCTCTCCTTTACGGCATCATGCAGCTGCACGAAAAGATCAAGCGTTACTCCCTGGCGGGCCAGGCGGCCGGCCGTTAATGTCCCGTCCACTGTCCGGCGAACAGGTCGCCGAGAGGATCAACGCCGAGATCGCCGGAGTCGCTCCCGAATGGAATGACACCGACGTTTGGATCCCCCCGGAAAGGCTGGTTCGAATCGGAAAATTTCTCCGAGACGATCCGGAACTCGACCTGCAGATGCTCAACTCCATCTCGGCGGTCGACTACATCGAGTACTTCGAGCTGGTTTATCACTTCCGCTCTCTGAGGTTTAATACCACCTTCGTGCTCAAGACACGGATTTACGGACGCGAGGCGCCGAAGGCACCGTCTCTCATAGAGGTGTGGCCGGGCGCGGACATGCAGGAGCGGGAGATCTGGGACCTGATGGGGATCGAGTTCACAGGTCACCCCAACCTCAAGCGAATCCTCCTGTGGGAAGGCTTTCCGGGCCACCCACTAAGAAAGGACTTCATTCGTTAGACGAACCGGGTTGATCGACGGCCCCCGATCTCGTTCGCTAACTCCATTCGAAAAAATGCCGATAAAGACCGAGCCCGTAACCATAAACCTGGGTCCGCAGCACCCCTCCACGCACGGGGTGTTCCGGCTCCGCGTCACCTTCGACGGTGAGGTCGTCCTGGACGTCGAGCCGGTAATCGGCTACCTGCACCGTGGGACCGAGAAGCTGGCTGAGGAGCGCAACTACGTCCAGGTAGTCACCCTCACCGACAGGTTGGACTACGTCTCGGCCATGACCAACAACCTGGCCTACGTGCGCACCGTTGAGCGGCTGGGAGGTATCCCCGTGCCGGAGCGGGCGATGTACCTGCGGGTCATCTCCGCCGAGCTCCAGCGCATAGCCAGCCACCTCATCGCGACTGGCTTTCTTCTTGACGAGTTGGGCGCTTTTCATACGCCATTGGTCTACTGCTTCAGAGAGCGCGAACGCATCCTGGAGATGTTCGAAATGCTGTGCGGTGCGCGCATCACCGTCAGCTACATGAGGCCCGGCGGCGTGTTGCAGGACGCCCCGGAAGACTTCTGGCCGGCCCTGGACGACTTCGTAAAAACCATGCCCGGCTACATCGACGAGCTAGAGGGCCTCATTTCCGAAAACGAGATCGTGCTGGCGCGGACCAGAGACATCGGAATAATCACGCCTGAACGCGCCATCGCCGGTTCGCTTACCGGGCCCGTGCTGAGGTCCACCGGCGTCGAGTGGGACCTGCGCAAGGCCGAGCCCCACGAGATTTACGACCGCGTCGAATTCGACATACCCATCGGCTCGGTCGGAGACACCTACGATCGGTATCTCGTACGGGTCCAGGAGATGCGCGAGAGCGTCCGCATCGTCAAACAGTGCATTGCGCAGATCGCCCCCGGTCCCGTCCGAACCGAGGGCCCGTTCGTCATCCGGCCCCCGGTCGGAGACGCTTACGACTGCACCGAGTCACCCAAAGGGGAGCTGGGCTTCTACATCGTCAGCGACGGGGGCATCTCCCCATATCGCATGCACATCCGGGCGCCGTCCTTCATCAATCTCACGCTCTTACGAGAACTGCTGGTGGGCTGGAAAATGGCCGACCTCGTCGTCATCTTCGGCAGCATCGACATCGTGCTCGGTGAGGTGGACCGCTAATGGAATACGCTGTCGTCCGGGCCGGGTTCGACTTCACCGGCATATACGGCTTCTTCGACGACCTGTTGCCGGACAGCCTGGACTGGTTGGCTTTCCTCATAACGGCCTTGGTGCTGGGCGGCGTACTGCTCAACGCCGTCATCATGTCGACGGCGCTGTACACGTGGTTCGAGCGCCGAGTGCTCGGCCGATTCCAGTCCCGCATGGGTCCAAACCGGTGGGGCCCGTTCGGCCTGTTCCAGCCCCTCGCCGACCTGGTCAAGCTGATGACCAAAGAAGACACCGTCCCGGAGGGTGCCGACCGGCCCGTCTTCAACCTCGCGCCCATAGTCTTTCTCGTACCGGCGCTCCTCGTGTTCACCGTCTTGCCCCTACACGGCAGCAGCTTCTTGGGCAGGCTCAATGTGGGCCTCGTCTTCATCGTTGCTATCACTTCCGTAAACACCCTCGGCGTGTTTATGGCCGGCTGGTCGTCCCGCAACAAATACGCGATGTTCGGGGCCATGCGTGGCGTGGCCATGCTGGTGAGCTACGAAGTGCCAATGGGTCTTTCAATAGTCGCCGTAGCACTGGGGGCGGGCACGCTATCGCTGTCCGGAGTCGTGCTGGCGCAGGACGTGCCGTTCCTGCTCGTCATGCCTCTGGGTTTCCTCGTCTTCATCGCGGCCGCCTCGGCGGAGATGAGCCGCACGCCGTTCGACATGATCGAGTCCGACTCTGAGTTAGGTGCTGGATACAACACTGAATACAGCGGCATCAAATTCGCCCTGCTCCAGTTGAACGAATTCATGGCCCCAATCATCGTCTCGGCGATAGTGACGACACTGTTCCTCAGTGGATGGCGAGGATGGGGCCCTGTACCCGGCCCCATCTGGTTCGTCATCAAGACCTTCGTCGTCATATTCGCGCTGTTGTGGGTAAGGGCGACGTGGCCCAGGCTCCGGGTCGATCAGATCATGGCCCTGGCGTGGAAGGGCCTCTTCCCACTCTCCATCATCAACATCTTCGCCATGGCCATCGAGTTCCAGGTGCTCAGGGACGGGACCACCGGCGTGCTGACCACCGGCGACCTGTGGATAATGGCCGCTGCCAACTGGATCATCACCATCGTCGCGCTGGTGGTAATCGCCAACGTGCTAGGCCAGCGCAAGCTGCGTCGGCCGGAGCCGGTGCCGTCGCCTTTGGCCAACATGTACGCCGACCGGCAGCCCTCGCCAGGTCAGCTAACTGGGGAGGCCGACTGACATGTACGGACTCGGACTGGCCAAGGGCCTCTACGTCACCGCCAAGAACCTCGTCATGCCCAGTCGCATGATGGCGATCCAGTACCCGGACAGGAAGGTCGGCCTGTTGGGCCTGGCCAAAGAGGCCGGCACCAACCCGCTTGCGTTGCTCCTAAAACAGCCGGGCGCGGCCATGAAAGCCATGGCGGGCATGGCCACCGTCCCCGAGCGGCTGCCCCAGCACGCGCGCTTCAGGGGCGAAGAGTTCACCTGGTACGAGCAGCGCTGCACCGGCTGCGCGAGCTGCGCCAAGTACTGCCCCCTGGGCATCATCGAGATCGTCACGTCTGAGAGCGGCGAACAGGTGCAAGAGGGCCAGAAGTACAACCTCGACGTCTTCGATATCGACATTGGCCGCTGCATGTTCTGCGGCCTGTGCGTCGAGGCCTGCCCGTACGACGCCCTGCACATGGGCAGTGGCTTCGAAGAGGGTACGTATAGACGCGACGACCTCGTCATCAGCAAAGACAGGCTCGTTAAGGCGCCAAAGCGGCCCAGCGACTGGTTCCGGCCCCAGCACACCGCCGCTCGCTTCGACCCGCACAAAGCCGACGGTGACGTGGAATGGTCCAAGGCGGGCCGCCACGAGCAGCCGACTCTCGAACAACAACAAGACAAGTGGGCGAAGCGTTAATGCTGGGCGAGGGCACAGAGTCCACACTCATCGTAGACATCGTCTTCTGGGCGATAGCGGTGTCATCAATCGTCGCGGCCGTGGCGGTCGTCGTGCTGAAAGACGTGTTCCGGGCGGCGCTGTTCCTCGTCGTCACGCTGCTCGGCGTCGCGGGCATGTTTATCCTCATGCGAGCCGAGTTCCTGGCGGTCGTCCAGGTGCTCATCTACATCGGCGCCATCTCGGTGCTCATCATCTTCGCGGTGGTGACGACGAGGGACATCGAACAGGGGAGCCCTTTCAACGCCCTGCGCACTCCCGTGTTGGTGGTCGTCGGCCTGCTCGGAGCGGGAGTTGCGTTCGTCGTCTATAACACCGACTGGAGCCTGATCGACACTGCTGCCGCCACCGGCGTTGTCACTACGGCGGCGGCTGAAGAGATGGCTGCCGTCTTCGAAAACACCGTGCCCACCATCGCCGGACTGTTAATCACCGACTACGTCCTGGCGTTCGAGGTCGCGTCCGTCGTCTTGCTGGCGGCGGTGATCGGCGCGCTGGCGCTGCTGAGGAAGCGATAGATGGGCCTGGAAAGCTTCCTCCTCGTCGGAGCGATCATCTTCTTTATCGGCCTGTTCGGTGCGCTGACAAAGCGCAACGCCATAGTAGTCCTGATGTGCATTGAGTTGATGTTCAACGCCGTCAACATCACCGCCGTGGCCATGTCCCGTTACATCGTCCCGAGGGCCGTCGCCGACGGTGCAGGCCCACTCGATGAGGCGGCCAGACTGGTCCTCACCGGCCAGGTCTTCTCCGTGTTCATCATCACCATCGCGGCCGCGGAGGTCGCGTTGGGTCTGGCGATAGTCATCTCCCTGTTCCGCAACCGCGAGACCATCTTCGTCTCCGACGCCAACGAGATGAAGCATTGATCGAGTTGATCGACAACCAAGTGAATCCCAAGAGACGCTGACTGTGTTTACCGACTACCGAAAAGCCCCCAACCTGATGACCGCCGAGATGTGGAAGGCGGCGCTGGAAGCCGAGGGCCTGCCCACCAAGATAATTCCGGAAGGGGACATCCTCGACTGGGGAGAGCGCGTGCCCTTTCGGGTCATGGTGCCCAAAGGTCGAGAGCACGTTGCCGACGAGATATTGAGGAAGCTGTAGATGATCGGCGAGCTCAGCGTCTGGTTCATCTTCCTGCTGCCTTTGGGGTCGTTCGTCGTCATCGGCGGTCTGATTCGCCCGCTGTTCGGGTCCGAATCGCGGCTGGCCGGTTGGCTGACGATCTTGACCATCGCCGGGTCGGTGACGCTGTCGATCTGGGCGTTGGGGAGCGTGGCAAACAACCACGCTGCGCTGGTGTTCGAGCCGCACCGCTGGCTCACCGTCGGCAACCTCGACATCAACGTCGGCATCGTCCTCGACGGCCTGACCGCCATCATGCTGATCGTCGTTACCGGCGTAAGCCTGCTCGTTCAGGTCTACTCGACGGCTTACATGAAGGGCGACGGCGGCTACACCCGTTACTTCGCCTACATGTCGCTATTCACGGCTTCCATGATCGGGCTGGTGATTTCGTCCAGCGTCGTGCAGATGTTCGTGTTTTGGGAGCTGGTGGGGGCGTCGAGCTACCTGCTAATCGGCTTCTGGTTCCACAAGCCCTCCGCCGCGGCGGCCGCTAAAAAGGCATTCATCATCACCCGCATAGGAGACTTCGGCTTCCTGCTGGCGATCCTCTATTTGTTCTTCAACGCCGATGCGTTCATCGCCCAGGGTCTAAACCCGCTCGACGTGACCGACATCCACATGGCCGTCGCGTTGGGTGGCGTCCTCACCAGCGCCGTCGCCGGTTGGATAGCCGGGGGCATATTCGCCGGCGCCGTCGGCAAGTCCGGCCAGGTACCGCTGCACAGCTGGCTGCCTGACGCGATGGAGGGCCCGACCCCCGTCAGTGCCCTCATTCACGCCGCGACTATGGTCGCTGCAGGCGTCTTTTTAGTGGCCCGCTTCTTCCCGGTCTTCGAGTCCTCCGAAGACGTCATGCGAACCGTCGCGATAGTGGGCGGCGTCACCGCGTTGTTCGCGGCAACCCTCGGGCTGGTGCAAAACGACATAAAGCGCGTGCTGGCCTATTCAACCATCAGCCAGCTGGGCTTCATGATGCTTGCCCTGGGAGTGGGCGCCAACGGGGCGGCCATATTCCACCTCTTCACGCACGCCTTCTTCAAGGCCCTGCTCTTTTTGGGAGCGGGCAGCGTCAGCCACGCCGCCGGTGGAACGTTCGACATGCGCTACATGGGTGGGCTGCGGCGCAAGATGCCCTGGACCTGGGTCGCGTTCCTCATTGGTGGCCTGAGCCTCGCGGGCATCGCGCCGCTGGCCGGGTTCTGGAGCAAGGACGAGATCCTGGGCGCGGCCTGGGCGGGCACCGACTGGTCGTCGAACGTGGTGTTCTGGCTGGGCCTGGTCGCGGCCGTCATGACCGCTTTCTACATCTTCAGGGCCATCTTCATGACCTTCGAGGGCGAGTACCGGGGCGGCGCTGCGGCCGACCCCCTTGTCGCCGAATCAGGGGTCCTCGATTCCGGAAATGGGTCTCATGGCAGCTCAGAGCCGCACGAGTCGCCGTCCAGCATGGTCGGCCCCATCGTCTTGCTGGCCATTGCGACCCTGGTAGTGGGCTGGCTGGTGAACCCCCTGACGGACTTCGGCTTCATCCCCATGCACTGGTTCTCCGAATTCCTTGGCATCGGTCTGGTGGATGGGGGCCATGTGGAGGTCGAGAGCTTCAACCGCGTCCTCGCCGTGGTCACCTCACTACTGGCGGTAGCCGCCATCGGGCTGGCGTATCTGATGTACGTGTCAAAGGCCATCTCACCGGATGCCCTCGTCCGCCCCGTGAGGCGAATCTACGAGGTCATGGCCCGCAAGTACTACGTCGACGAATTTTATGAAGACGTAATCACGCGAAACATCTTCTATGGGCGGTTTGCTTTGAGTCTGGACTGGCTCGACAAGAACCTCGTCGACGGCATCGTGCGGACGGCAGACCGGGCGGGCCGCAACGTCGGACGGGCGATGGCCCAGATCCAGACCGGCCAACTGCAGGGCTACGGTACCGTCCTGTCCGTCGGCGTACTGGTGATTCTCGGCATCTACTTGGTCTTCCGTTAATGGCATGAACGAATTTAACGGGCTGCTAACAATCGTCGTCTTCCTGCCGCTGGCCGTGGCGGTGGGCATCGCGTTGCTGGCGAAAAACGACCGACAGGTCAAATTCGCGGCCGCCGCTGCGGGGCTGGCGCAGCTCGTGCTGAGCATCGTCGTGTTCATCAACTACGACGGCGACGCGGGCGGCGTGCAGATGGTCGACCGGGTAACCGATTGGATACCCATCGCCACCTTCAAGGCCGAATACTTCCTCGGCGTAGACGGCCTCAGCGCCCCCATGGTGTTGCTCACCGGCCTGCTCGGCATGGCGGCCATCTACGCGTCTTGGGGAATCAAGCACCGGGTAAAACAGTACTTCGTCTGGTTATTGATCTTGCAGACGGCGGTGCTGGGGGTTTTCACCGCACTCGACTTCCTGCTCTTTTTCCTGTTCTGGGAGTTGGAGCTGGTGCCCATGTTCTTCCTCATATCGACGTGGGGGAGCGGGCGCAAAGAGTACTCGGCCATGAAGTTCCTCATCTTCACCTTCCTCGGCAGCGCCTTCATGCTGGTGGGGATAGTGGCCCTGTTCGTGTCCACCGGCACGTTCGACATGACCGCCCTGCCGGAGCTGATCGCCTCGGTAGACACCAAGCTCATGCTGCCAATAGGGGCGATCTTCGGATTGTTGTTCGTAGGCTTCGCGGTCAAGCTCCCCGTCTGGCCGTTCCACACCTGGCTGCCGGATGCGCATACCGACGCGCCTACGGCCGTCAGCGTCATGCTCGCCGGGGTGCTGCTGAAAATGGGCGGCTACGGCATGATTCGCGTGACCGCCGCGATGATGCCCGAGACCATGGCCGACCTGTCGTGGCTGCTGGCGGGCGCGGGCGTCATCAACGTGCTGTACGGAGCCGTCGTGACCATGCGCCAGACCGACCTCAAGCGTCTCGTCGCGTTCAGTTCCATCAGCCACATGGGCTTCGTCCTCATCGGCCTGGCGGCCATAGCCGGGGCGTCTGCCGACACCCGTTCCGTGGGCCTGACCGGCGCCGCCCTACAGATGTTCACGCATGGCACGATCACGGGGTTGATGTTCCTTATGGTGGGCCTCGTCTACGACCGGGCGCACACCCGCTACATCCCCGACCTGGGCGGCCTGGCGCACAAGATGCCCCTCATCGCCGTGGGCTTCCTCATCGCCGGGTTCGCCTCCCTGGGGCTGCCCGGCACCAGTGGCTTTGCAGCCGAAATGCTCGTGTTCTTAGGCGCATTCCCGGTGTGGGGTTGGCACACGGCATTCGTCGTCTTCGGCGTGGTTTTGACGGCGGGATACATCCTTTGGATGATCCAGCGCGCTATGTTCGGTCCCCAGCTTGAGCGCTGGGCCGATCTGCCCGACGCCACCCGGCTGGACCTCGTGCCCGTGGTCGTATTGGTGGCAGCCATCTTCGTATTCGGCATATACCCAGCGTTCATCTCCGACATGCTCGCAACCGGCGTCGAGCCCATAGCAAACAGCGTGCGCTCAGTCGCTGAGGTCATCTCTCGATGACCCTGCACGACGTCTACCTGCTCTCGCCAGAGCTCAGCCTCGTAATCACGGCGCTGGTGGTGCTGTTCGCTGACTTCGTGCTGAGAGACCGCAGGGTGCTGCCGACGATCGTGCTGGCAGGCCTGGCCGTAACGCTGGCTCTAACAATCACGTTGTGGGTGGACTTAGACTCCGGCGCGGCCGCCATGACGGGCATATTCGGCACGCTGGTGGTGGACAAATTCAGCCTGTTCTTCAAGTTCCTCCTGGCGGGCATCATGATCGTCGTGGTCCTTATGTCTACCGGCTACATCCGGCGTTTTGACAGCCTCAGAGCGGAGTACTTTGCGCTCATACTCTTTTCGCTCACGGGCATGATGTTGCTGGCCTCGACCCTCGAGCTGGTGACGATCTACATAGCATTGGAGTTGACGGCTCTGCCGTTGGTCGCACTGATCGCCCTGGCGGGCAGCAGCCGCTCGTCGGAGGCTGGGATGAAATTCCTCATCCTCAGCGCCGTCAGTTCCGCGTTGCTGCTATACGGCATGGTGTGGATATACGGCCTGACGGGCAGCACCGACCTCGGTGAAATCGCCCGGGGCTTGCTCGGGTCAACGGAAGCCTCGGAACCCCTGGGCGGGTACGCGATTCTGCTGGGAGTCGTGCTGATAATCGCCGGGTTCGGCTTCAAAATCTCGTCCGTGCCGTTCCATATGTGGGTTCCGGACGTCTACGAGGGCGCTCCGACTCCCATCACTGCGTTCCTATCGGTCGCGAGCAAGGCGGCCGGATTCGCCGTCATATTGAGAGTCTTCTACATCGCCTTCCCCGAGACGTCAGTGAGCCTGGAATGGAGCGCCATATTCGCCGTGCTGGCGATCATGTCCATGACGCTCGGTAATTTCGTCGCCATCGCTCAGAAGGGCGTCAAGCGGCTGCTGGCGTACTCCACCATCGCCCACGCCGGTTACATCATGATCGGCCTTGCTGCCATCGCCGCGAGGGACCCGGGTAGCGGCGCGGCCGACGGCCCGACCGGCGTGCTGTTCTACCTCGCCGGATACGCCGCCACCAATCTTGCGGCATTCGCGGCGGTCATCGCCATATCCAACCGGGTTGGGAGCGATCGGATAACCGACTTCGCCGGTATGGGCAGGCGCTCCCCGTGGCTGGCGGCGGCGTTGGCGTTCGCCCTCATCTCGCTCACCGGCGTGCCCCCTACAGTGGGGTTTATGGTCAAACTCAACATCTTCAGCGCGGCGGCCGGCAGTGGCCTGTCGTGGCTCGTCCTCGCCGGAACCCTCTCGTCGGTCGTGTCGGCCTACTACTACATGCGGGTCATAAAGGTCATGTACCTGTCCGAGTCCGCAGACGACGCACCGGTGTCGGTTGACCGCCCGTTGCAACTGGGTCTCGGCCTGAGCGTGGCGGCGTTGCTGTTCTTCGGAATCTACCCGACGCCCCTCATCCGCATGACCACGACGGCCGCCGAGGTCCTGAGCGTCGTCCCATAGTTTAATGTTGGTAGGGACGGGAGTGGCCGTAGCGCAAGACCGGCCCTCTCGACCGATCTCATGACCAGCCAAAAAACCCGTATCGGATTCGTCTACAACGCACTGGTGCCCAGAGCGTCCGATCTAGTCGCTTCCCTCATAGACTCGCTCGGTCTCGTCAACAGCGCCTGGTCGAGTTCGGCCGACGTGGTCGCCGAGCGCGAGCGCGAGCTGTCCGAGACTTCTACACTCATCACGGCTGGGGGCGACGGCACCATACTCCGAACGGTCAGGGTGACGGCCTCCCACGACCTGCCCATATTGAGCATCAACCTGGGCAAGGTCGGGTTCATGTCCGAACTGGAGGTGGACGTCGCCGAGGCGGGCATCGCCCGCTACCTCAGCGGCCAGGCCGAGTCCGCGTGGATAGACAACCGCATGATGGTCAGGGCGTCCGTGAAACTGGCGTCCGGCGATCGCGTGCCGGAGGCGGACGCATTGAACGAAGTCGTCCTGAGCCGGGGCCAGAGCGCCAAGCTGCTAAACGTGGAGGCGGGCATCGACGGCGCGGCTCTGACCACCTATCGGGCAGACGGGGTATTGGTGTCGACCGCAACCGGCAGCACCGGGTATGCGATGGCAGCGGGCGGTCCGCTCATCAACCCCCGGTCCGAGGACATGCTGCTGTTGCCGGTGGCTCCGCACATGTGCCTCGACACCGGCCTCGTATTGCCGGGGGACACCGTCGTAGACCTGACCATAGGCAACGAGGCTGACACGTTGCTCAGCGTAGACGGCGACCCCGTCGCCCGCCTCCGGCCCGGCGACACCGTCACGATCGCTCGCAGCCCTTACCGGGCGCGCTTCGTCAGGTTGCGCCCCCCCGGCGACTTCTACGCCACGCTCACGCGCCGTCTGGGAATTCTGGACAGGGCCTGAGGCCCGGCGACTGCGAAAGCCATGAGCGCCAATTGCCCGACGATTGCGAAAGCGATGAGCGCTTGCGCGAAGAAGCCCCAAGAGTGAGCGAAGCGAACGGAGAACCCGAGGAACTCGTCTCTCAGGACATCGTCTTCGAGGGCAAGATCATGACCGTCAGAGTCGACCGGGTGCGGCTGCCCAACGGTTCCGAGGCCACCAGAGAGGTCGTCGAGCACGTCAACGCCGTGACCATCATCCCGTTCGATGATGAAGGCAACATTGTTCTAGTTCGCCAATACAGGCACCCGCTGGGCCAGGTGTTACTGGAGCTTCCGGCGGGCGGCATCGATCCCGGTGAGGAGCCAGTGGTTGCGGCGCAACGCGAGCTACGCGAGGAAACCGGCCTGGCCGCGGGCAAACTGGTGCCGCTAGGCGGCTTCTACTCGGCCCCCGGCTTCCTCACCGAGTATCTGCATCTCTTCCACGCCACCGACCTGGCCGAGTCGCCACTCGCTCCAGACCCCGACGAGTTCGTAGAGGTCGTGCGCATACCTGTCGGCGAGCTTAAGGCGATGATTGAACGTGGCGAGGTCCAGGACGCGAAAACCATAGCCGGGGTGGCCATGGCCCTCGGCACGAGAAGTGCGGCCCCGAACTAGTTCTAGAGGACTACGCCTGGGAAATCTCTGCCAGCGCCGAGGCCGTCCGGTCCCACGGCTCGCCCTCGCCCCCCAGCACCGTAACCACCAGTTCAGACGCTCCCCAGCCGAATATCTCGTCTAGGCGGCGCTGCACCGTCTCGGCGTTCCCCCAAACCATCACCGCGTTCGCCAGGTCATCCGTCCACCCCGTTTTTTCGGAATTCGGGTATCCGGCCAGATCGAACATCGCCGCGTAGTTTGGCGTGTAGGGGAAGTACCCGAGGCTCGCTCGCAGGGCCGCCTGCGCCGTCGCCTCATCGTCCGTAACGCACACCGGCACGTGCACTAGCATCTCCGGCGTCGGTTTGCCCGCGTCCTCGGCCCCCTTTTTCAGCGCGGGCATCCCGACATCGCGCACATAGTCGAGTGGGCAAACCCAGGTTATGGCGCCGTCGGCGGCTCTGCCGCAGAGTTCGAAAGAGCGTTGGCGCAGGGCCGAGGCGTGGACCGGAACGTCGATCCCGCCAGACATCTCGAAGCGACCCGTGTAGTATTTCCCTTCGAAGTCGACTTTGCCGCCTTGCAACAGGTCTTTAACAATCCCCAGATACTCTTCCAGATAGGCCAGCGGCTTGTCATACGGCAGGCCGAAGTCGTGACTCATCGAACCCTTGTGGGCCGGGCCGATGCCTAGAGCGAGTCTGCCGGGGGCCAGCTCCCAGATCACGCGGGCCTGCTCCGCCAGAGTTATCGGGTGGCGGGCCATGCTGCGGACGACCGACGTGCCCAGCCTTATGCGCTCCGTCTTAACCGCCGCCGCCGCGAACATCGTCATGACGTCGTGCCCGGCCACAGAGATCATCCAGACGGCTGGAACTCCAGCTCTCTCCGCTCGTTGAATTGTTGCAATGGTCTCGGCGGTCGTGCCGTCCTCGACGACGACTCCAATGGTGCGTTTGGTCATATAGTTTTCTCCTCGAATTCGCAGCCTATGGTATCGTGTTTCGAGCAGCTTTACGTCCCGGTCCGCCCCTGTGCTATCTTGGGGTCATGGAGGGTCTTACAGTCCACGAGCGGCCGCAGCATGAGGCGCGTTACCTTGTGGCGGCCTTCGCTGGATGGCCCGACGCGGCCCAGGTTTCGACCACCGCCATCAAGTACCTGACCCGTCTGACCGGGGCCACAGATTTTGCGAACATCGACCCAGATCCGTACTTCGTCCTGACCGAGGTTCGCCCTCACACGGCCTTGGATGATGCGGGTAGGCGGAACATTTCCTGGCCGGAAAACGGATTCTCCTACTCGGACCCGGCTCGGCGCGAGCCGCACATGCTGCTGTTCGCCGGGACCGAGCCCAACCTCAAGTGGCGGTCCTACATCGACATCCTCCTATCGGAGGCGAACCGCATGGGGGTCGAGACGGTCGTCACGCTGGGGGCGCTCATGGACGCCGTCCCCCATTCCCGCGAGACCCGAATCACCGGCGTCGCCACAGATGCCCGGTACCTCAGTACATTGGGGGAATTGGGCATATTGGAGTCGGGCTACGAGGGTCCGGCGGGCATCCACACCGCTCTCATGGATGCTTGCGAGAAGCGAGACATCCCGTACCTGAGCCTGTGGGCGCACTCGCCACACTACGTGACGACATCCCCAAATCCGAAGGCCACGCACGGGCTGCTCTCCGCGCTCAGGGACGTGCTCGACCCGACCATGCTGATGGACGACGAGCTTAACGAACTGCTGGAGGCGGGGGTAGTTTGGCAGCGGGAGGTCGAGCGGGCCATCTCGGCGGACGAGGAAATCGTCCAGTACGTGAAAATGTTGGAGCGGCGATACGACTCGGAGTCTCCGTCAGAGCGGCCCGGCGGTCAGATGCCCAGTTCGGACGCCATGGTAGCCGAGCTAGAGGAGTTCCTCAGGACCCAGCGTAGCCAGGGAGAGTAGGCCAGCGTGCAATGCCTAGGCGGCTCGGCTGGGGACCGCCAGGAAGTAGTAGGGGATGTGCCAGACGTCGTTCGGACGGCCCCGTTTGACTCGACCGATCTCCACGATCGCCTTGCGGCCGCGAACCTCGCGGACGACGCCTCGGGAGCCATACCTAGGACCACCGTTGACCCTGCCCAGATAGAGCACCTCTTGTCCTGGCGCCACATCGGCCGGGCCGACATCGGCATAGGCCGCGTCCGGCATCCCCGGCATCTCCAACTGGCTTACAGATCCTGTGTCGGTCATCCCGACCTCCTAATCACCCATCGCCTTTAGAACAAGTTTAGAACAGAACACACGTTCGCGTCAACATGTTTTCTTGGATACTGTCTATTCAGATGATGGATGACCGAACATTGATGCGCCCCAATACCCCGCTGTAGCATGACCAGCGTGGATTCCCAACGTGGCTCATCACCGGGGCGTTTGGCCGGAAAAATCGCTTTGATCACCGGATCGGCGAGAGGCCAGGGCGCGGTCGAGGCGGCCATGTTTGCTCGCCAGGGCGCGAGGGTCGTGGCTTGCGACATGCTCGTGGACGACGGGCAAGCGGTCGTCGGATGTATCAACCGGGAGCACGGCGACGGCACGGCCATGTTTTGCCCACTAGACGTAGCCAGTGAAGGCGACTGGGAGCGGGCGATGGACCTCGCCGACTCGACCTTCGGCGCTCTCGACATCCTAGTCAACAATGCGGGCGTCCTGTCTCCAGAGACCATCGAAAACACGACCGTGGAGATATGGGACCGGATGATGGCTGTAAACGCCGCCGGGCCGTTCCTCGGCATCAAGTGGGCCGTCCCCGCGATGCGACGAAACAGGGGAGGCTCCATCGTCAACGTGGCGTCGGTCTCGGCCATGACAGCTGGCAAGATGGGCGCCGCCTACCACGCCTCGAAAGGCGCCATCCGCAGCCTGGCGCGGTCGGCTGCCATCCAACTCGCCCCCGACGGCATCCGGGTCAACACCGTGTTCCCCGGCCCGGTTGACACGCCCATGCTGCACGAAACGTACACCCCGACACACCTCGCCCGATTCGACACCGAGCACCCCATGGGTCGGATGGCCACCCCCGAGGAGATAGCGTACGGAGTGCTCTTCCTCGCCTCCGACGAGTCGTCATACATGACCGGGTCCGAGCTGGTCATAGACGGCGGTTGGACGGCCCAATAATCCCCTAGTACGCCGGGCTGGGGCCAGGGCATAGTAATCTTGCTTTTCGATCAAATAATTTTGGACCGCGCTGAGGAGCGATGATATGAAACTCAAAGGAAAAGTCGCCGTCATCAGCGGCGCTGCGGGCGCGATGGGAGCCACCGAGGCGCGGATGTTCGCAGCCGAGGGCGCGAGCGTCGTCCTCGGTGACATCACCGTGGCCGAAGGCGAAAGCGTTGCCCGCGATATCGAGGCATCGGGCGGACACGCCCTGTTCCGAAAGCTCGACGTAACGCAAGAGAGCGACTGGGTTGAGCTGATCGCCGCGGCGGAGGAGCGCTTCGGCCTGGTGGGAATCCTCATCAACAACGCGGGCGTTTTCAGGACCACGCTCATACACGAGACCACCGTTGAGGACTGGGACGACATCATGGCCATCAACGCCCGGGGAGTCTTTCTCGGCACCAAGTCCGTGGTGCCGTCCATGCGACGCGCTAGGGGCGGCTCCATCGTAAACATCTCCAGCACCGCGGGCCTCGTCGGCAACACCCTCGAAGGCGCGTACACCGCGTCCAAGGGCGCCGTGAGGCTGTTCACCAAGAGCTCGGCGCTTCACTACGCCGCGGACGGCATCCGGGTCAACTCCGTGCACCCGGGTCTTATCGACACGCAGATGATCGACCACATCATGCAGGACCCGGAGTTGGGCCCACTGGTGTTGTCGAGAGTACCGATGAGGAGGATGGGCACCTCGGAAGAGGTTGCCAGGATGGTGCTCTTCCTCGCTTCAGACGACTCGTCGTACACCACCGGCTCCGAGATGGTGGTGGACGGAGGCTTCACCGCCCAATGAGGCTGCTCGACAAAGTAGCCATCATCACCGGAGGCGGCGGCGAAATCGGCTCCGCACAGGCACGGCTGTTCGCCGGTGAACGCGCCCGCGTCGTCGTAGCGGACATCGTCGAAGAGCGAGGCGAAAGTGTTGCTTCCGAAATCGCCAATGGGGGAGGCTCGGCCCTGTTCGTGCGGCTCGATGTGGCCGTCGAGACCGACTGGGAGGCGGCAGTGCGGGCTTCCGTCGACCGTTTCGGGGGTATCGACGTGCTCGTCAACAACGCCGGGCTATACCAGACCGAGCCCATCGAGCACACCGACCCGGCGACCTGGCAGCGCGTAATGGCAGTCAACCTGGACGGGGCGTTTCTCGGTACCAGAGCCGTTATCCCCTCTATGCGCAGCAGGGGCGGGGGGTCCATCGTCAACGTGGCGTCAACGACGGCTCTTGTCGGCAGCAAGAGGAGCAGCGCCTACGGTGCGTCCAAAGGCGCGCTCCTGTCACTCAGTCGGCACACAGCCATACAGCACGCCGCAGACGGCATCCGTGCCAACACGCTGGTCCCGGGTCCGGTGGACACCGAGATGATCGCCGAAAACCTCGGCACCGTTCAGGGCAGGGAGGCCTCGGTCGCGAGGGTTCCGCTGGGCAGGCAGGCCGCGCCGTCTGAGATCGCCTACGCTGCCCTGTATCTGGCCTCCGACGCCTCGTCGTACGTCACCGGCTCACACCTCGTCGTAGACGGCGGCCTCACCGCCCAATGAAGCGGCAGCCAAGACGGCCATAGTTTGCCAATGTGATGAGGCGATAAGCCGAAGAAGTCCTGACGAGCGAGCCCCGGGCGAGCGGAGCTTAAGAGCTATCCATGACGGTGACTGTGGCCTTCATGAAGCTGTTGTGGGGGATGCAAAAGAATTCGAACTCCCCGGTCTCGTCAAATGTGTGCGAGAAAGTGGCGCCGCTGCTGAGCAGTCCACTGTCCCAAAGGACGTTGGGCGACGCCGGGGCCCCGGAAGTGGTTGTGTGAGCGACCGGGTCCCGGTTGGTCCAGGTGACCGTCGTGCCCACCTCTATCGTCAGGTCTTGGTGCTGGAAGTTAATGATGTCGACACTGACCGTCACCGGCTCGGGCTCTGCGGCGGCCTGAATTTCGATGGCGACCTCCTCGGTCACCTTGACCGTCTCGCCGTCGCCGCCGGAGTCGCCGGTGGCCGTGTCCTCGATCACGCCCGCAGCGTCGTCTGTAGTCGTGTCCGTCGCCGCATTGGCGGCCACCACCGTAATCGTGGCCCTCATAGAACTGGGGTGGACGCGGCAGAAGTAGACGAACTCGCCCTCCTCACCGAACGTGTGGGTAAACGTCTTATCCAGAATCAGGATGCCGCTGTCCCATATGCTGCCGGCGTCCGGTTTACCTGGCACCCCGAAGGTCGATGTATGGCCGATCTGGTCGTCGTTCTTCCACTCGACGGCCGTGCCGACCTCAATCGTTAAGTCCTGTAGCTTGTTGCCCACGATCTCCGAGGCGACCACCTGTTCGGCGACCATCAAATCGCCGTCGGGGACGGCCATCGCCATCGCATCGTCGTCGGAGACCATGACGTCGCCGTCTTCCTCCATAGCCATGACGTCATCGTCCTTATCCATCAAGTCGCCGTCGGGGACGGCCATCGCCATCGCATCGTCGTCGGAGACCATGACGTCGCCGTCCTCTTCCATGGCCACGGCGTCGTCGTCCTTGTCCATCACGTCGATGTCGATGCTCGACAGGTCAGAGACCACCGTGATCGTGGCGGTCATAGTCGGGTGAATGCGACAGAAGTAGGGGAACTCGCCCTCCTGGTCGAACGTGAACGAGAACATCCCCTTATTGCCAAGGTTGCGGGTGTCGAAAAGGTCGCTCTGGTCGCCCGGCTTGCCGGACGTCACGGTATGGGGTGCCTGGTCATCATTGGTCCACTTGACGGTCGAACCGAGTTCCACCGTGATCGATTGGTGCTGGAAGTTGGCGATATCGACCTCGAAGATGTCGCCGGTCACATCGTCTTCGGTATCCACCTCGATCTGGACACTCTCTGAGAGTTGGATGCCCTCATCCGATGCCGAGCCGGTAGTCTCGGCATCGGAGCCGGTGGTCGATGGCGAATCGTCGTCCGTTCCTCCGCAGGCAGCGGCGGCGCTGAGCACGACGAACACACTCGCAAACAGCAATTTCGTCAGGTGTCGGCGCATTTTTTGCGGACCTTTCTGGTTAAGGGGAGACCGGTCGTGTCCGGCCATGTTAGCCATACGCCGAGGCCCTGAGGGCGGATTCCCGTCAATGGAGGCCTGGTCAAAATATTGCGATCGGGTTCACCGGGCAGCCTGTACCGCCGACGATCCGCAGCGGCCCCATGCTGAGCATGAACTCCCACCGGTTCCGCTCGGCGTAGGCGATGGCCAATTCTTCGAGATTGGCGTTGTCTAGAATCCACACTCCCATGCGGATCAGCGCGACTTGATGGATCGGGTTTGTGACTCTGGGATACGGCGCGGGCATCATGTCGTTCGACGTATCGGTGCCGAGCACGGCGATGTCCCGTTCTCTCATCAGGGGCAGGCAGGCGGCCTGGCAGGCCGTCGAGCCATCGACGGCGGGATTGAACGGCCCCTCGGTTCGCGTGCGCTTCAGCTGGCCCGTACGGATCAACAAGATATCGCCTGGCCCGATCTTAAAGCCGCACCGCTCCTCCGCCGCCTCAATGTCCTCGGGCATCACCCCTTCGTGGCGGTCCAGCCAGTCCACGCCCCGCACCAGCGGCACGTCCACCAGAACCCCCCGGCCGACGATCCCGTCGCGCGCGTTGTCGATAGAGCACACCGTCGCCCCGTGATTCGTCGACACCAGCGACGACGGCCGCCCGTTATACATCTGACCGTTCTAGAAAAAGTGAGCCGTCGAATCCAAGTGCGTGACGTGATAGCCGTGGTACACCATTGAGACATACTCGAGAGCGGCCTGAATCTTGAAGTCCGTGTGCTTTTCGTGGTGGCCCCAGCCCTCGCCGCTCTCCAGCATCAGTCGCACCGTGGGCCGGTATACCTCGGCGTCGTTATTGGTGTCCAGTGGCCGCGAGCAGGTGACGGAGACGCCCTCTTGCACCAGGGCCGTGGCCTCGCGCACGCGCTCGGGAGTGATGAGGTTAAGAGCCCCCATCTCATCGTCCGGGCCCCAGCGCCCCCAGTTGCTCAGGCTGTCCATCCACCCCAGGACCTCGTCCTCGGTGGGGATACGTCCACGTTCAGTCATCGGCCGCTCCTAGGTCATCTCAAGGTCGCACGGTAGTGTAGCGGAGTACCGTAACGGGTATTGTGGCCGGAGAGTGAGGCGAAGCCTGTGAGGAAGCTGAAGCTGTACATCGCGGCGAGTGTGGACGGATTTATCGCCGGCCCCAACGGGGACATGGCCTGGCTCGACGAGGCTGGCACCGCCGAGGACTATGGCTATGGGGAGTTCTACGACTCCATCGACACCACGCTCATGGGCATGGAGACATACCGGGTCGTCTTAACGGCCGACGAGTTCCCGTACCCAGACAAGACCAACTACGTCTTCACCCGCGCCGAACGTGAGGACGAGCCGCACGTGAAGTTCGTTAACGAAGACGTCGCGGGTTTCACAAGCTCGCTACTCGAGGGACCGGGCCGGGACGTCTGGCTGGTCGGCGGGGGCCAGATCAACACGATCATGCTGAACGAGGGCCTGGTCGATGAGATCATCCTGACCTCGTTCCCGATTGTGCTCGGGACGGGTATTCCACCGTTCGGACCCAATGCCAACACGCGTGGGTTCCAGACGGTGAGTTGTGAGGCCTACGACTTCGGCCTCGTCCAATGGCGAATGCCCCGCCGCTAGATCGTGGTTCCGTAGACGCGCTCCGGCACGACTGTTACGACGGACCGGTTCTCATCGAGCATTGCTTGGTCGTACTCGTCCCAGTCCGGGTGATCTCCCGATATCTGACGGTAGACTGTCCGGCAGGCGTCGAGAAACGCCTGTTTACCGAGAGTATCGACCGTGTCGATTCTGGCTTTCCCTTCCAGCACGATGTAGCCCCACCAGTTCTCCTGAGAGATCAGTAATGAGCAGCGCGGGTCGCGCACAAGGTTCTTGTACTTGGCCCGGTCCTCGGGCGTGGTGAACGCGACCCCGTCCCCGAAAGGCGTGCATTGGATGATGCTCATCTGAGCGGCCCCGCTGCCTCGAAACGTGGTCAGGACGGCCTTGTCGTTTTCTTCTGCGAACTGCTTTGCGGCATCTGTGAGCATCATTTACCCCTTGTTCGGCTCAATCTTGTGGCGAGTAATACGAACACTACACCGGCGGCGGCCCCCGCGAAATTGACCATCCCGTCCTCCCACGTCGCATAGCGGGCGGGCAGGGTCGCCTGGTACAGCTCCAGCCCGCCCCCGTAAACCGCCGCTACCAGCACGACTACCGTCGCGGCCAGAAACGGTCGGCGAGTCAGCGGACCAAACATCGGGAACGAGGACGCCAGAACGGGCGAAAAAAGGAGCACCGACAGCCCCGCGAACAGCCCGAAGTGCCCCAGCGTCGGCAGCACCCACTGTGGCAGTGACCCCTCGCCCGAGCCCAGTCCGGAGCCGGGCGGTTCCGAGGCAGTCAGCAAGTAGAAAGTCAGGACGGCCCAGCCGAGAGCCAGCGCCCCCAGTACGACGGCGGACCATCCCGTCTGCATGAATCGGAAGACAAACGGCATTAGAACATTTATTCTTGGGATCTCCTGAGGTTATCCCAAATTGATTCGTAACACATTCATCCACCTGCCCGGCATCGGCGAAGCGCTGGAAGAAGAGATCTGGGCACTCGGTATCCAGACCTGGGACCAGTTCCACTCAGCGTCCGAACTCCCGGCCAAAGTCGCGCCAATGAGGACCGAGTT
Organism: Dehalococcoidia bacterium; assembly: GCA_965250195.1. Classification (GTDB taxonomy): domain Bacteria; phylum Chloroflexota; class Dehalococcoidia; order Lucifugimonadales; family UBA2962; genus CAUZIR01. Next base: position 8,444 of record OZ252295.1, on the reverse strand, counting down.
GGAGAGCCTGCTGACCGAGTGCGAGACGAAACTCGCTGACGGCGACGCCGCGTTCTTCGATCGGATGCTGCCGCCGTCGGAGCGGTGGCGGCTCTACCCCCACTTCCGGGACCGTGCCGCGTTCGTCGACATCGAGACGACGGGACTCTCGGCCCGCGACTCGGACGTCACCCTCGTCGGCGTGTTCGACAGAGACGGCTTCACTGCCTACGTGTCCGGGGAGAATTTGCGCGACTTTCCTTCGGCCCTGGCCCGATACCAGTTGTTGCTTTCATTCAACGGCAAGTCGTTTGACATGCCGTTTCTGGAGCACTTCTTCGGGCGGCCCATGTTCGATGAAAAAGCCCACATCGACCTCATGTGGCCCCTGCGCCGATTGGGTTACAGAGGCGGCCTAAAAGTCGCAGAGCGCCGCATTGGCCTCGACCGCGGTGAACTGACCGGTCTGGATGGGGCCGACGCTGTGCGGCTGTGGCGCATGTGGGAAGACGGCGAGCGCGGTGCGCGCGACACCCTCGTGCGATACAACGCCGAGGACGTCGCTTCGCTTCCGGCCATCGCGGAGTTCGTCTACGACCGCATGATCGACCTGCTGCCGATACCCGTGCCGGAAATGGAGCCCTGGCCGCGGGCCGACATCGACCATCTCCCGTTCGACCCGGCCGTAATCTCCCGGCTGCGCGCCGATGTGTAACATATGCCCCGTGAACGGCATCAGCATCAACGCAAAGGGTCGCTAGAGCATGTTGGCGCGTGCGAAGACGTGCGCGGTCGTCGGCCTCGACGGCTTTGTCGTTGAGGCCGAGGTAGACATCTCCCCCGGCCTGCCCGCGTTCACTATCGTCGGGCTTCCAGACGCGGCCGTGCAGGAGGCGAAAGAGCGCGTGCGTGCGGCCATCCGCAACTCCGGCTTCGAGTTCCCCATGCGCCGGATCACCGTTAACCTCGCTCCCGCCGACCTGCGCAAAGAGGCCCCGGCCTACGACCTGCCCATAGCCGTCGGGCTGCTGCTCGGGTCCGGCCAGCTACCAAGCATCCCCCAGGACGCCATGTTTCTCGGAGAACTTTCGCTCGACGGAGCGGCAAGGCACACCCAGGCAATGCTGCCGATGGTCGCGGTGGCCAAAGACCAGGACATATCCACCGTCTTCGTCCCCGCCGACGACGTGCCCGAGGCGGCGTTGGTAGAGGGGATAAGCGTTCTGCCCGTAGGCAACCTATCGCAGGTCGTCGCCCACCTGCGGGGAGAAGCCCCAATAACCCCGGTCGCAGCCCAGGAGAGACCCTCGGCAAACGGGGCCGGGCCGGGTACCGACGGCGCGGTCGACCTCGCCAGCATCCGGGGCCAGGAGCATGCCAAACGGGCCCTGGAAGTCTCGGCCGCGGGGGGCCACAACGTGCTCATGAGCGGCCCGCCGGGGAGTGGAAAAACCCTGCTCGCCAGGGCGCTGCCGTCCCTCATGCGCACGCTCACCAATGCAGAAGCGTTGGACGTGACGAAGATCTACTCCGTCAGCGGCCTTTTACCCAACGCTTCTCCGTTGATAACGCATCGGCCCGTCCGCTCCCCTCACTACACTATCTCGGGAGCGGGGCTTGTGGGCGGAGGGCGCATCCCCCGACCGGGAGAGATAACCCTCAGTCACAGGGGAGTCCTGTTTTTGGACGAGCTGCCGGAGTCCGGCCATTCGTCGCTCGAAGTCCTGCGCCAGCCAATGGAAGACAAAGTGGTGACCATTTCTCGCGCCCAGGGCTCGGTGACATTCCCTGCGAACTTCATGCTCGTCGCCGCCATGAACCCCTGTCCATGCGGTTTCGCTTCCGACCCGATCAAGGAATGCACCTGCAAGCCGTCCGAGATCAGCCGCTACAACAGGCGTGTCAGCGGGCCATTGCTGGATCGCATTGACGTGTTCGTAGAAGTGCCCAGGGTCGATTACGAAAAACTTGTTGCCGAGCCGATCGCCGAATCCGGCGACGCCGTGCGCGACCGGATAGAGATGGCCCGGCGTCTCCAACAAACACGGCTGACCGGCAGCGGCATGGTCGCCAACGCCGACATGGGTCCGCAGCAGGTGTGGGAGTTCTGTCAGCCCGAGGAGTCGGCCAAGGGCCTTCTTCAGGCCGCCATGCGCCAGATGCACCTGTCGGCGCGCGGCTTCCACCGGGTGCTCAAAGTCGCTCGCACCATCGCCGACCGCTCAGGCGAGCCCGACATCGGTCTCCCCCACGTGGCCGAGGCGCTGCAATACCGGCCGACTTCGTTCAGCCAGGGTTCTAACTAGCCGGCTCGCCCCCTGTCGCAGGCCGCCGAGCCCGCCAGACCCGGTAGACCACGAACGCGGCGACGGCCCCGAGCAGCGCTGTTCCCGCCGCCCCGGTAATCCACGTCAGGTTGTTTTCGACGAACGACTCGATCTCATCGCCGTAGGCCATAATCAGGCCGCCGATCAGCAGGAACCGCGCGCCTCTACCTATGAGCGACGCGATCAAAAACAGCCTGCGGTCGAACCCCAGGACCCCGGCGAGAATGGCGAAAACCTTGTACGGCACCGGGGTGAACGCCGCGATAAGCACCGCCCACACACCGTAGCGCTCGAACAGCTCCTCACCTCGGACTATGTACTTTTCCGGGAAAAGGCGCTCCGCTATGGGCCGTCCGATGCGGCCCCCCAGCCAATGTCCGACAAAGGCCCCGGCCACCGAGGCGACCGTCGCAAGCAGCGCCAGCCATATCGCGTTGTTAGGCTGGGCGACCGCGACTGCTATTAGCAGGGGGTCCGGGGGTATGGGGTTGAAAATCGACTCGGTGAACGTCGAGACAAAGAGAATGCCGACGGCCCAGCCGCTTTCGGCGAACCCCAGCAGCCACTCCGACAAATCGGTGAGCCAGGCCAACGGGTCAGTCCCGCTCGATCATGATCTCGACTTCGACCGTATGGCCTCCGACAGTCGCCTGTGCGACACGGGTCTCGAGGTGTGGCAGCTCCGTCTCCCGAAGTGCCGGAGACGGCGTCCCGTCTGACGCCGAGAGCGCCTGCACCACGGCCTCGGGCGCGTGGGAAAGCAGTTCCGGGTCGAGCGAGTACAGAATGGCTTCCTGCTCCAACAGCGCGGAGTTGGCCTGCGCCACCGTGACCTGCCTAAAGCTGATCGTGTCGCCTGGCCGCGCCTGCGCCAATCGGCCCAAGTCCGTAGAAATCACTGTTGCAATCTTGGCGTAGCCGCCGGTGGGGCCCCGGTCCGCCATCAAAACGATGGGCATGCCGTCGGCGGGCACTTGGATAGCACCTGCCGGACTGCCGTCGGAGATTATGTCGGCGCCGGCCTCGTGCCGCAGGTGCGGCCCTTCCAAACGGTAGCCAACCCTGTCGGAGTCATTGGAAACCGAATAGCGAGAGTCGAACAGCGTCTCCAGGGCGCCGGGCGTAAAGGCATCCGCCTGGGGTCCGACAATCGTCCTGATGACGTGAGAGTGGCCGTAATGTACTGGCTCCAGGTCCTCCGGCAGCGCCCGCTCGTCATGGCGCCTGGACGGGTCCGAAGGCAGCGCCCTGAGGACGTCACCCGCCTTCAGCGGCCTGCCCCTCAGGCCACCGATACGACTGGTGACATAAGTAGAGCGGCTGCCCATGACCTCGGGCACGTCGATGCCCCCGTCGATCGCCAGGTAGGCCCGCATCCCGTCGACCATGCCGCCGGACGTTAGCACCGAGCCCTTCTCGACGTGGATCGCCTGCCAGCGGCGCATCCGTTCGCCGTCGATGGCGATCGCCAGGTCGGCACCCGTGATAGCAATGAGAGTGTCTTCGAGAAACCGAATGCGGGGGCCGACGACCGTCATCTCCAAACAGGCCGCATCCTGGTCGTTTCCCACCAGCACATTGGCCGCGCGCAGCGAAAATGGGTCCATCGCCCCCGACACCGGGACCCCGAAGCGCTGGAAGCCATAGCGACCCGTGTCCTGGACGGTCGTTAGCAACCCTGGTTCAAGGGCCTCCATAAAGGCGTGGTTCAAGTCCGTCTCCGCATCAAGCGAACTCGGGCCCAGGGGACCCCGGGAGTTCGGGGGGTGCGGGGTCGGGTAGGGGCTCCGTTTCGGGTGCGTAGTCGCCCGAGGCCACTGCCGATTGGAGGGCCTTGTACTCGGCTTCAGATCCGAGTGCGGAAAACCTGATGTAGTCACCGGCGACCACAAGGGAAGGGGGGTCGCGGTCGGGTTCGAACAGCCGCACCGGCATGCGACCGATCAAGCGCCATCCGCCCGGACTGGCCGACGGGTAGACGCCCGTTTGAGACTCTGCTATTCCGACGGAACCGGCTGGGATGCGAACGCGCGGGGTTTCCAGCCTTGGTGAGGCGATCTTTTCTGAAAGGCCTCCCAGGTAGGGAAAGCCTGGCGCGAAGCCGATCATGTAGACGCGATAATCGGTGCCGCTGTGCAGGTCCACCACCTCGGCTTCGGTGATCCCTGCGTGCTCGGCCACGTACGCCAGGTCCGGGCCGCGATCCCCACCGTAAAGCGTGGGCAGCGTAACGACCCTGGGTGCGTCGATCTTGGCTGTGCTGATGTCGCGATGGGCACCGGCGACGATCGCGACGAGGCTGTCGTGATCGGTGCGGGTCGGGTCGTAGGCGATCAACAGCGACCGGTAAGACGGCACCAGGTCCCTGATGCCCGGTGCGTTCAGGGCCTCGACCGCGAGCATCAGGCTGCGAACCCGGTCGTTCGTAGGTATGTCGATCGAGTCGCCGACCTCCACGACCAGTGCCCGGTCGCCGGCCTCGGAAAATCGGGGCGCTGCGTGCATACGACTTAGACCAGGTCTTTCAGAGGCGCAATCTCGACACCGTCGGCCTCCAGGGCGCTTCGCACTCGGCGCGCCATCTCTACTGCGCCCGGCGTATCTCCGTGCAGGCAGATACTGTCGGCCCTCACCTCGACCTGTGAGCCGTCCACCGCCTCAATGACGCCTTCGGTCGCCATGCGCAGGCTGCGTTCCGCGATCTGCTCGGGGTCGTGCAGCACCGCGCCCGGTTGCGAGCGGGGCGCCAGCGTGCCATCCGGCATCAGTGCCCGGTCCGCGAACACCTCTCTCGCTACCCGGAGCCCCATTTCCTCAGCAATCTCCACCCAGCGAGAGCCCGACAGCGCCAGCAGTATCAGGTCCGGGTCGACCGAGAGAATCGCCTCGCAAATGGCGCGGGCCAGAGACTCGTCGGCGACCGCCATGTTGTACATCGCGCCGTGCGGCTTGACGTGCTGCAGCTTCTTGTCGCGGGTAAAGGCGGTGAGGGCCCCAATCTGGTAGACGACGTCGTCCCTGACCTCTTGCGGGTCGATGTGCATATTCCGCCTGCCGAAGCCGCGCAGATCGGGAAACGCCGGGTGCGCGCCGATGCCCACGCCGCGGCTCTCCGCCAGCTCCACCGTGTGTCGCATCCAGACTGGATCGCCGGCGTGGAAGCCGCAGGCAACGTTAGCCGAGCTGATGCAGTCGATGACGTCTTCGTCGAGGCCCAACTTGTAAGAGCCGAAGCTCTCGCCAATATCGGAGTTGAAGTCTATTCGTTTGTGTGAGGCGGCGTCGGCGCTCATGTTCCCCCCTTATGACATCTCTGAAGAGAGTCCGATAAGAGAGACTGATTATATGCCCCGAACCCCGGTGATACCAGCCGCAGGCCTCAGTTATGGCGTTGGGAGATCGGTCGGGCTCTGTAGCTGGCGAGAGGGCCTTGGTGTAGAATCACGACCGCCGCACGTCGCTATCCGGGCAGGTTTGGGTGCGTATTTGCGCCCGTAGCCGAGGTAGGCAGCCCCGGTAGGCGTGCGAGTCGCCCGAATTGTGGAAAGTCCATCTCTCGCAGTGGAGTCACGCCATCGAAGAGACGTCTTTACAAGAGGCCGCGATAACCACCGCCATAGGCGCAGGGACCGCGTTCGCGCTTTTGACGGCCTTGCTCATAATCCTGATCGTCATGGGTTTCGTGGCCAGGCGCGTCCTGCGCCGTCAGGCAGAGCGCGCCGAGCAGGCCGAGCTGGCCCTGGCCGCCGCCGACTCTCTTCGTGACCGGCGGGCAATGGCTGCCGTAGTCGCAGTCGGCGTGCTCACTTCCGGCAGCGAGATAGTGGGGGACCAGGAGGCTTTGAGTTGACCGAACTCGTCGACTTCCTAAAGTCGTCCGGTTTCTACAATCTGGGCTGGCAGAACATCGTCATGCTGGCCATCGGATTAGGCTTGATGTATCTCGCCATTCGTAGAGAGTGGGAGCCATACGAGCTGCTGCCCATCGGTCTGGGCATCGTCATCGTCAACCTGCCCCTCACCGGCATCGCCATCACGCCTACCGAGGGCACCGGCGTACAGGACGCGGGCATCCTCGGGGTCATCTTCCACTTCGGGTTGTCGTTTTGGAACATCTTGCCGCCCATCATCTTCATCGGCATAGGGGCCCTTACCGACTTCAGCCCGCTTATTGCAAACCCCAAAACCTTGCTGTTGGGTGCGGCGGCGCAGGTGGGCATCTTCGTGGCGTTCTGGGGCGCCCTCGGCATCTCCGAACTCGACCCCGGCAGGTTCAGCCTGGGCGAGGCCGCCTCCATCGGCATCATCGGTGGTGCGGACGGTCCGACCACGATCTTTTTGTCCGCCAAGCTGGCGCCCGAGCTACTGGGAATAACGGCCGTCATCGCCTACACCTACATGGCGGCCGTGCCATTCATCCAGCCGCCGTTAATGAAGCTCCTGACGACCAAGAAAGAGCGCCAGATCGTCATGAAGCCGACGCGGGAAGTCTCCAAGGTCGAAAAGCTCGTCTTCCCCATTTTGCTGATGATAATCATCTTGTTGGTCGTGCCCAGGGCCGCGCCATTGGTGGCCATGCTGGTGGCGGGCAACCTGTTCCGCGAGAGCGGGGTAGTGCCGCGACTTACCGAGTCGGCGTCCAACGAACTGCTGAACATCGCCACCATATTCCTCATGCTCACCGTCGGCACCCAGCTAAAGGCCGACCTCGTGTTCTCCATCGACACCTTGCTCATATTGGGCCTGGGTCTGGTCGCCTTCGCCTGCGGGACGATGGGTGGCATACTGTTCGCCAAGGCCATGAACCTGTTCACGAAAGACAAAATCAACCCGCTGATCGGGTCGGCTGGAGTGTCGGCGGTACCTATGGCAGCGCGTATCTCGCACCATATCGGCCAGCAAGAGAATCCGAAAAACTTTTTGCTCCACCACGCCCTGGGTCCGAACGTGGCCGGAATAATCGGGTCCGCCGTGGTCGCGGGCGTATTTATCAGCTTGATCAGGTAGTGCGTTAGAGAGATGGGAACCAGGCTTAGAATCAAGATCGGCGACACCTGGCACGACGTCGAGGTGCTCGACCTCGACTCCGACCCCATCGAAGTCGAGGTCGACGGGGAGCCGGTGCAGGTCGCGTTCCCCGTTTCAGGTCAGGAGCTGTCCAAACCGGCCCCCACTGCGGCGCTACCGGCGGCCTCGTCCCCGGAGCCTGCTGCTCCTGCCGCCCCTGCCGAGCCCAAGCAGACTCGGGCCGCCCCGGAGCCATCTGGGGCGGCCGCCGCGGGCCCGGTGAAGGCATTCACCTCGCCCATGCCCGGCGTCATCGTCTCGGTGGCCGTCAAACATGGAGACCAGGTCGTCCCTGGCGACGAAATCTGCGTGCTGGAAGCGATGAAAATGCAGCAGACCCTGCGGGCCGAGTGGGCCGGTATAGTGCGCGAAGTGCACGTCGAGACCGGTCAGCAAATGCAGGGCGGCGACCCCATAGTCACGCTGGAATAGACGGCGAATCTACGTAAAAGCTGGAATCGAAAAAATGCTCCCCGAACTCAGCCTTGACGGTCGCGTCGCCCTCGTCACCGGTGGCGGGCGGGGCATCGGTCGCACCATCGCCCTGACTCTTGCCGAAGCTGGTGCTGATGTTGCAGTCGCCGCCCGCACCGTGCCGGAAATCGACTCGGTCGCCGAAAATATAAACGCAATGGGCCGCCGGTCCGTCGCAGTGCCCGCCGACGTTACCGTGTCCTCTCAAATCGACGCCCTAATCGCCGCCACAGAGCGCGAACTGGGCCCAATCGAAATCCTCGTCAACAACGCGGGCGTCCACATACACGTCCCCATCGTGCCCATTCCCGGCCATCCCGTCGGTCCTCCTCGTGTGAGCCGGGTCGCCGACAGCCCGCTCGCCGATTCCGAGTGGGATGCTGTCTACGACACGAACCTGAGCGCCGTCATGTACGGCTGCCGGGCCGTGGCGCCTGGCATGTTGGAGCGCGGCTACGGCAAGATCATAAATATCTCTTCCAACAACGCCGCCCAGGCCTTCGAGTACGAAGTCGCCTACAACTCGTCCAAGGCGGCCCTCAACATGCTGACCCGCGTCCTGGCTTTGGAGTGGGCGGCGCATGGCATCCGGGTCAA